>NZ_OCTN01000001.1 GCF_900231835.1 Pontivivens marinum
GCCGAGGATATGAAGAGGCTGGAGACGCGGCAGGCCAGTCTGGAAACAGCAATGGCGCAGGAAGCGGAGGCCATTGAGAAAGAAAAGCAGGCTGTCAGGGCGGAGCGGCAACAGGCGCAGGAACAAACGGCAGCGGCGCGACGCGCCAAAGAGTCCTTTGATCTGGGCGTCACCGCGATCGAGGCCGTCCTGGTTGAGGCCGAAAACGAAACGCTCGCCTACGATCCGGACACAGGCAAGACAACGATGCAGGACCCCACGCTTGTGAAGAACGCGCCACCAAAACTGCGGACACAGATCGTGAAACTCGCCAAACGGCTGGCTTTCGTGGAGAGCAGACTCTTCGCGCGCATCTTCCGATTGGACGAACAGATCCGTAGGGTGCGGGCGTTTCTGACGCGGAACGATATCGAGCGGCAGCAGAAGCGGGACGCGCAACAGATCATAAACGATGTCGCGGACGATGAACCGGGGATGCAGTAAATGACCCGTTGAGCTCGGCGGGCTATCCTTCGACTCTTGCCTTGAAAGGGGGCTCTTGCACGGCCACGAGCTTGGTGCGGTGAGGGCGGAAACCGGACATCCGCTGTGCTCTGCGCCAAGGTCTTTTATGCGGACGAAGCTGTCCTTGAATACGTCAATCCAAAGGTCGGCTTATTGCGTGGCTCTGCGGGCGAATATGGAATCTCCGCTTTCAAAATGGAGTGTCCCACCTTGAAGTCGTTCGCCCCTACCCTGAAGTGGGCCTTGAGTGGTTAGGTGAATCCGGTTCCGGCACGCGATCACATGAAACTTCCTACTGAGAAGCACTTAAATGGTCGGAGTTTTCAGCCAAACCATTCATGTGGTGCTTTCGAACCAAATGCTTTTTTAAGAAAATACTCGTTTTCGAATTTATTATTGATCGATTTTACTTGTATACTGTCGTCCGCTATTAAATGTAGCTGGTTTTCATAACGCCGAGATCTCGAAAATGTGGAGATATTAACAGGCTCTCCTTTGAAATCAACAAGTGTGCCGTCACCTTTTATGACCACTACTGCTTCATCAAACTCTACAATGACACCAAACAGCGCGGACCTAACCGATACAATTTCGCTTGCATCGGCTGGTAGTTGCCTATGTCCTAGGAGCCGCCTCTCCCCCGAAGCCGCGAAGCGATAAGCACTGATTCTGCTTCCAGATACCTTGTAAATCTTGTCGTGCGATCCCCAAGATAGCGCATGATCTTGCTCCGAGCTTTCGTCATCGATCCCATCATTGAGATCGATGTTTTCCTCAAACTTAATTCTTTCGATTTCAGCGCCATCGCCATCACTGAATGTGTCATCTGTTTTTGTTGGCCTAAAAAATTCTCCGGTTTTTATGAATTTCGCCAGATAGCTGCCTCCGCTGTATGAGAGGGCCGAGATGTTTTGATACATCCAATCACAAGCGTCACAGGGTTGGCTATTTAGTTCAAGGCCATCGCTTTCAGATGGCTTGAAGCCATGCTCCAGATTGAGATCCAATTGACGTAGTCCAGCATCACCTGAAGCGCAAGCAATGCGACCATAAGCGGCAGCGATCTGACGCGTTGCTACCGAAGATATTTTCTTAAGGATATGAACGCCTATGTGATCGGAGTTTACGTATTCGATGTGAACGCCGTTATGCGATGACATTATCATTCGATCATAGTGCATATTCATTGATGTATTAGGGAATGCTCCAGAAACGTCTGACTTTGCCAGCAGGTATTTTGCCATCTTTTTTGACGAGAGGTCAAAATCGAAAACGGTCAATTGTTCGAAGGCTCTTGTTACGGTGTCTCTTGTCAAAGTTCCATTGCTAATTGCATTGCTTGCTCGGAAAGAAAACTGAAGCGCAGGTCGCGCAGCTGCTTCAATTGCTTCCTCTAAGTCAGAAGTAAGAGCGTCCCAGTCAAAAACGGCCCAATCTCCTTCGGGAGTTAGGGCGTGAAGCTTCCCCTTGTAAAGCAGAGTGTCCCACCAAGACCCCTCGATTGTAATATTTAAATCGCGCATCTCTGCCCTCGCGTAATTTTGCGAACTTTCGAGCGCGTTAGAATGCCTTCTGAAAGCCAATCGGTAAGTATCTCCCGGGGAGGCACCTGATTGTTGATTCTATAGTTGCATGGATATCCGCGCCACTCACCCTCTGCGTGGTTATCATATTTAGCGAGAAAGACTTTGCCGACCTCTCTGTCATAGCCAAGATAAGCTATTTTATTCCCGACTGTGTGTATTCCCCAGCCGTCCCTTCCCTCCGTCCAGTTTTTTTCACAAGTATTCTTGAACGAACCAGATTCTTCTTCCTGTGAAATAGTCCACTGAGATTTTCCAGTACTACCATCTCGATGCTTTGGCGAATGCATGTAGATACACTCTATTATTGCTGCCGTTTCTGGGCATAGAAATGAAATTTTCGTGCTATTCAATGGACCGCCTCAAATTTGTAGTGCAATTTTTTCTAAATCTTGTTTCGTTTAAAAAGATGATGGCTTAGCAATATATTTCGTACGAAATATTTTGATGCGAACATTAAACCACTGTTTGGGTAATATTTCAACCAGTGTCCTCACGGCCATAGGCAGCGGACATAAGCAGAAACACATAGGCAATTTGCTAGTTTGGGAGTTTAGAGGCTGAAGCAGCGCTCACGCTTTATCGTGTTCGCAGACATTGGTGCCTCGTGCAGTATTGGTCGATCTGGGCTCGAAGCGGCTGTTTGGCGCAAAGTAAGTGGACGACAGCTTTGGGCCGCTAGTGTCGCAGATACCTGGTCAGATCATGGTCGCCGCGCTGCACCGCAGAAGTTCGTTCCGAGCCCAAAACGACAGTAGTCTACACAAAGGCCCTTGCTAGTAGTGCATGACTGAAATCGCATTAGACGACCCATTAAGATCTTCTAGGAGCTGATCAAACGCCCTGGCGGTGTTCCCCTAACTGCCCATTCGTTGCCACCTCAGCACCACCAGCATTTTGGCGAGCAACAACAAAATACCCCGACCGCTTAAATTGCCAAAGAGTGAGGATTGAGTCGATCAAGATGCCGCCGCCAAAAAGAAATGCTATTTGTTGGAGGTCTGGTTCAAAAAAACCAACTCTGTAGAAAATGAAAGCTGATCCATAGTAGCATATGCTCACAAACAATGACTGATAAAGCATCAAATCTGTCCGGCCAACGCCGTAGAAATAGCTGTCGAGCATATGGTTGAACGCAAATACGACATAAAAGCCCAGCATGAGCAAGGCCAGCGAAGCAACCCTGTCGGCCTCGGGTGAACCCATTGCGGAAGCGATAAACCATGTCCAGCCTGGGATCGTTAGGGCCCACACCACGGTGATCACCAAGGTAAGCCAAATATACCCTATGAAGCGCGGGCCCAGCCTTCCGTCATGATTGCCTGCATCTTGTCGCACCAGTGTTCCGAGCGTTAGAACTGGCAAGAGTAGCCAACCCCAGATGAACCCGTTCGTAACCCAAAACAGCCCGGCTTCTTCGACCTCATTCATTAGGCGTAAAATCATAAGCGAAAATGCCAAATTCCGCACACCAGACTCAAGACCGGATCTAAACGCAACGCGGAACCAGTTCCGCATCCAACGTTTGGGTGATCGCTCTTTAATCTTTCCTATCAGCTCAAGCCGATGCAGAATAATCGCCGAAGGTATTAACAAGAGCGCTCCTACGCCAATGTTTGTCAAAGCGACACCTGTTACCCCAAGATCCAACGACCATGACAGCTGGCCTACAAAGAAAGCATCGAGTGCGATAGTTGTGAACGCCCGTATGACAACCAGCAGAAGCACTAGATGATGTAAACCGAGAGCAACAAGAACAACAATGCATACATCATTCAGCAAGCCAACCATAATCCCCACGGATTCCATCCGAATGTACTTTGCGGTTAGTTCTTGGAGCTCTGCTTGCTGAGACATTGCTGCCGTAAACTGATCAGCCACTAACAAGATAATAATCGTTAAAACGGCATACGCAGCAAGTGTTACAGTGAAGGCGCTGCTAATGCGCTCACGTAATGCTGGAAGGTCACGAATTACCTGTCCGAACAGAAAATAGAGTGGCAAAAGAAGCGCCTCTTGTAGGACCTCATACGCTAAGTGAAGCCAAGCAGACTGAGCGGCAATACTAAGGTTCCAAGTTTCTGGCATTGAGTTAAGGAAGAAAATTCGGGCAGTCGAATAGATCACAGGGAAGAACGCAACGAGGAAAATCGAGCCCCAGAGCCGATAATCGATAAATTTCAAACGGGAGAGCCTTTTTAATCATACATTGAAACTGCAGGTATTTTTTAATCGGCATAGGTGTCAAGCCTCACTTCTTTGGTTTGTCTGCTCATTGCGACGGTTTTGGATCGCAAACTGCAGTGCGCCCACATAGAGCGAGGATCCGGCAGGTGGACGAAGTCCCACAGTGAGATCATTGATGGCTCTGAATTGCTGCGGAATGCACGAATGTCCGCTCTCGGGAAGCCGCATCGCAGCGTTTCAGGGCAAGGCCAAAGTCTGGTAAGGGCTTATTCTGTTGAAAAACTCATGGTTTCCCAGCCTGTATCACGGGGCGACTGGTTCCCGCCTTGATTTCACTGAACGGTGTTGGCCCGAATTGGGTTCGGGGCTAGTTTGGCTAACTTTTTGAGGTTTTGAGCGGTTGCGGCGAGGATAAATTCGTCGTGAGCGCCACATGGTCCACGTAATCGAAGCCGACTTAAGCCGTGAATACGTTTTAGATGGGCGAACGACATTTCGACCTTTTTGCGTAGCTTTCGCGAGATGGCATATTGCTGTGTTTGCGATAGGGCGCGTGCGACATCACGGGAAGGTTCGTAAATTGAGCGAGTAACTTTGCGTTGTGGCTCTTTGGGTGTGCAACGTTGTTTGAGCTGACATTCATCACAATCAGATTTCCGGGCACGGTAGCGGATGGTTGCATCTTTATTGGGACCAGACCTCGGTTTTGTGAAGGCACGCCTGTATTGCCTCAGCTCTTTGCCGCTGGAGCAGATATAGAGATCGTTCTCAGCATCAAATGTAAACTCAGCCCGTTCAAACGTACCATCCTTGCGGCCTGATTTATCGATTACAGGGATATGTGGCGCGATCCCGCGTTTCTCAACCAACCAATCCAGCATTGGGCCTGAGCCATAAGCGGTGTCAGCTATCAAACGTTCAGGCTTGAGGTCATGCGTTTTGCGAACGCGATCAATCATGGTTCTTACGACCCCAACCTCGGCTTGCCGAATGGATCGGCTGGGTTCGACATCAAGGATCACAGCGTTATCTGTATCGATCAGATAGTTCGTAGAATATGCAAAATATGCCGGACCGCCACGGGCACCTGTCCATTGAGATGCCGGATCTGAGTGTGAGATGAACTTGGGCACAACTGGGCTGGCTGCGCCAAAAGCGGCGTCGTCCAGTGTGTCGAGGTACTCGCGAACTGCGCGGGGTGCATCAGCAGGATCAATGGCCTCTGGGTTCCAATCTGCCTTGGGTGTGGACTTTTGACGGTTGGCATCCGCTGCAATAATGCTGGCATCGGCCGCAAACCGGTGACCGCTTGCTAGGCCTACCTCAATACATTGGGCGACCACCGTCTCGAACACATGGCGCAACACATCGCTGTCACGGAAACGCCCGTGCCGGTTCTTGGAAAATGTCGAGTGATCTGGAATTGGATCCGACAAATCCATCTTGCAGAACCAACGATAGGCGAGGTTCAGATGGACCTCTTCGCACAGACGCCGTTCTGATCGAATGCCCATGACGTATCCAACCAACAACATCCGCATCATCAATTCTGGATCAATCGAGGGCCGCCCAGTGAAGCTGTAAAACTCAGTCAGATGTGTCCGGACGCTGGACAGATCAACAACGCCATCAATCGCTCGCAACACGTGATCCGTGGGGACGTGACCTTCTATCGAGAAATCATAGAACAGAGCAGATTGTGCTTCCTGACGTGGTCCCATCATCGCGATCAATCTCCGACATCAATAAGGCAATTGAATCAGCAGCAAAGACCCAAATCAACAGGAGTTTTTCAACAGAATAGGCCGGAACCAACAATAGGCCTGCAGGCGATCAGAGTTAAAATCATGCGTGCCCAGCGAGAAAAGCGAAAACGACTCTCTGCCAAAGAAGGCTAGCTAGACCTGATGGCAAAACATCGCCGAAGCGGCTAGATTTGAAACGTGGAACCGCGCCAAGGCTACACAAAACTGTACCTTGAAATGTACCCCACGCATCATGGAACACAAATAAACAAGGAATTCCAGTATGTTCGCCAGATTAAATGGCGGAGGCGGTGGGATTCGAACCCACGGTACGCTCTCACGCACGCCGGTTTTCAAGACCGGTGCCTTAAACCGCTCGGCCACACCTCCAGCAAAAATGTTCCTACACGAAGTTGACAGAGAACGTCCAGTACCAGACTTTCCTCATTCGTCGTGCTGCGTTAGAGTTCCGCCTGAGCGATGGCCACATAGAGGGCTGCGATCACAGGCAATGAGGCGGACATCATGAAATTTTCGATATGGCACATGCGTGCGACTGGAACTGCATGCGCGCTGCTGGCGATCGCTGCGTGTGAGCCTGTCGTCGACTCGCAACAGGCGCAAGCCCCCAGCGAAACACCTGTAGCCGCAACACCGCAGGCGACCGAGGTGGAGGTCGCGACCCCACGGCCTGATCTGTATTCGGTTCGCGCGCTGGCTGCGTGGGACGGTCGCCCCTCGCTGGGCGGGGCGTGGATTGCGCACCCTGATGTGGCATCGGCGGAGCGGGCCAGCATTACCGAGGTTGCAACAGGCCGCACGATTACGGCCGCGCTGTTCCGCCGCGATCCATCAATTCCGGGCCCGCCATTCCAATTATCAGCCGACGCGGCGCAACAGCTTGGCATTCAGCCCGGTGTCTCGGTCGAGCTGGATGTTGTGGCTGTGCGCATGACCACTGTAACAGCACCACAGCCCACCCCCATTGCAGAACCAACGGTTGAGCATGCGGTTGCCGAGGCCGACAGCCCAACTCCCGAACCGGTTGAACAGGTGACGCCAGTTGAGACGGTCGCAACAACAGTGCCTGAACCACGCCCGGAGCCAACACCGCCCCCTGCCCCAACATCCGCACCAACCACCGATGCAGCACCTGAGCGACCCTATATGCAGGTCGGCACCTTTGGCGTAGCAGCCAATGCAGCGGCGCTAGTCGAGCGTTTACAGGCTGAGGGATTGAACGCGAAAACCGTCGCGGCGGGCGCATTGACCCGTGTGGTTGTTGGCCCTGCGAGCACCACAGCGGAGCAAGCCGTGATCCGCGACACGCTACGAGAGATGGGCTTCACCGACGCCCTCGCCGTCGCACTTTAAGTATTAAAACAGAGGAGTTTCTCTGATGATTTTGCGTTTTCTGATCATAATTTCAGTCATGTTTTCGCTGCCGCTTTCGGCGCAAACCATTGATACGGCGGCAACAGCCGCTTTGGTTATCGACTATGATACTGGTGCGGTTCTGCTGGAAAAAAATGCGGATGAGCCGATTCCGCCGGCCTCTATGTCCAAGCTGATGACCCTGAACATGTTGTTCGAGGCAATTCAGGAGGAGCGCGTCTCGCTCGACGATACATTCCCCGTTAGTGAAAATGCGCATGGCTATCCGGGGTCCACGATGTTCCTCGAAACACGGCATAACCCGACTGTGCGCGATCTGATCCGCGGCATCGTCGTTCTGTCCGGTAATGATGCCTGCATCGTGGTCGCCGAACATCTGGCCGGTTCCGAGGGCGCATTCGCCTATCAAATGACCGAGCGTGCGCGTGAGCTGGGCATGACGGGATCGACCTTTGCCAACTCCACCGGATGGCCCGCTGAGTCGCATCGGATGAGCGCACGTGACCTCGTATTCCTCGCGCAGCGTATGTTGGGTGAGTTTGGCGAGCATTACTCCTTTTTCGCCGAGCGTGAATTCACATGGAATGGCATTACGCAGCCCAACCGCAACCCGCTTCTATACAGCTCGATTGCCGGGGATGGCCTGAAAACAGGACATACTGAGGAGGCAGGATACGGCCTCGTCGGGTCCGCTGTGCGTGATGGACGCCGGATTGTGTTCATGATTACCGGCCTGCAAAGCACCGCTGATCGCACGAATGAGAGCGAGCGCATCGCAGCATGGGCATTCCGGGAATTTGAGAATGTGACCTTCTTTGATGCCGACACAGTCGTCGCGCAGGCAGATGTTTGGCTGGGGGCGGAGCAACAGGTGGGTCTGGTCGCGGATGAGGAAATCCTCGCCACTCTGCCCCGTGGTCGCGCAGCCGATGCAACGGCCCGGGTGGTTTATGACGGACCAATCGCGGCACCAATCGCCGCCGGTCAACATATTGCCGATCTGCTGATCGAGACGCCGGGCGTTGGCACCATGACCATCCCGTTGCTGGCAGAAACCGATGTGGCAGAGGGTGGACCGATGACGCGCATCGTATCCTCCGCCGGATTGCTGGCCTCACATGCCTTTGACAGCATGTTCGGATCGGACTGAGGGACGATGTTCATTACCTTCGAGGGCATAGACGGGTCAGGAAAGTCCACTCAGGCACGCCTATTGGCCGCGCATCTGACCGCGCAGGGCAAGCAGGTAATCCTGACCCGTGAGCCCGGAGGATCAGCAGGTGCCGAGGATATTCGGCGCCTACTGGTTGAGGGGGATCCGGGCCGCTGGTCGGCGGAAACGGAAATCCTGTTGTTCACAGCCGCCCGCCGCGATCATCTGGAGCGCACGATCCGCCCTGCCCTTGCCGCCGGTACGATTGTGATTAGCGACCGGTTCGCCGATAGCACCCGTGTTTATCAGGGGGCCGCGCGCAGCAATTTGCGCGACACCGTGGACAGACTGCATGACCTGATGATCGGGATGGAACCCGACGTGACGCTGATCCTGGATACTGACCCAGATGCCGCGCTTGCCCGTGGGCTGGCTCGAAAATCCGGTGAGGATCGGTTCGAGGATATGGGCGCAAGTTTTCAGCATGCCCTGCGCGCGGGCTTTACCGAACTGGCCGCCGCAAACCCGCAACGCTGCACCCTGATTAATGGCGACCGCCCTGTTGCCGATGTCGCGCAGGATATCGCCACCCGAATTGAGACCCTGTTGTGAGCGACGAAATCCCAGAACCGGACCGGATTGAGGGCGCGCCCCATCCCCGTGAAACCGCAGCATTGCACGGTCAACATCAGGCCGAGGATGCCTTTCTCGACGTGGTGCGCGGCGGACGCCTGCATCACGGGTGGATGCTGACCGGTCCCCGTGGTGTGGGAAAGGCGACGTTGGCGTGGCGCATCGCCCGCTGGATGATCGCCGATATGCCGCAGGGCGATGCTGGGCTGTATATCGAGCCGGACACCCCCGAATTTCGCCGCATCGCCGCGTTGGGCGAGCCGCGCGTTCTGCTGTGCCGCCGCCCATGGGATGACAAAACCAAGAAGCTGCGCAAGCAAATCACGGTCGAGGAAATTCGCAAGCTCAAGACGTTCTTTACCATGAGCGCGGCCGATGGCGGCTGGCGTGTCGCGATTATCGACGCGATGGATGATCTGAACGTGCCGGCGCAGAACGCTTTGCTCAAAATCCTTGAGGAACCGCCCGAGAAGGTTCTGTTCCTGATGGTTTGCCATCAACCCGGCCGATTGCTGCCCACGATCCGGTCACGCTGCCGCGAATTGCGACTGGGCGCGCTGGACCCCGCTTCGCTGGGCAGTGCGATGATGGATGCCGGTTTCGCACCAGATCAGGACACTGAAGCACTAGCCAGTTTAAGCGGCGGTAGCGTGGGAGAAGCCGTGCGCCTAATCGCGGATGAGGGGCTGGTGATCTATGGCAACCTGATCGCGATCCTGTCTGCCGCCCCGCGTCTGGACCGTGCGTTGATTGCACGTATGGCCGATGCCTGTGCGGGACGCGGCGCGGAGGAGCGGTACGACCTGACCCTACGCCTGATTGCCCTGCTGCTGGCCCGCCTTGCCCGAACCGGTGCAACAGGTGCCGCCCCGCCCGCCGCTGTGGCAGGTGAGGCGGAATTGTTAGAGCGGCTTTCACCTAGCGTCATAGCTGCGCAGGATTGGGCCCAATTAGCTGAAACAAGTAGCGCACGGATCGGTCATGGGCGGCTGGTCAACCTTGACCCTGCGCAGGTCATCCTTGATACCTTTCTTGCGATAGATGCTACAGCCAGACGACAACTCCAGTAGGCCCCATGCTCACCGATAGTCACTGCCACCTCGATTTTCCCGATTTCAACGACGACTTGCAGCAGGTCATCGACCGTGCGCAGCAGGCTGGCGTTAACCGTATGGTCACCATCTGTACCAAGCGCTCAGGTCTGGAAAACGTCATTCGGATCGCGGAACAGCACCCCCAAGTGTGGTTCGCCTATGGCATCCACCCGATGAGCGTGGCCAGCGATACCCTGATCGAGGTGGATGAGTTGCTTCAGGCTGCGCAGCACCCGCGCATGGTCGGCATTGGCGAAACGGGGCTGGACTACCACTACACCGCTGAAAGCGCAGATATGCAGCAGCTCAGCCTGCGCCGTCATATCGAGGCATGCCGCCAGACCGGCCTGCCCCTGATTATCCATTCCCGCGCCGCGGATGAGGATATGGCCAGAATTCTGCGCGAGGAACACGCAAACGGCTCATTCAATTGCGTCATGCACTGCTTCTCCTCCGGCCCTGAATTGGCCGCGACCGCGTTGGAGCTGGGCTTTTACCTGAGCATGTCAGGCATCGCGACTTTCCCCAAATCCAAGGAAGTGCGTGAGATTTTTGCCACCGCCCCCATGGACCGCATTTTGGTTGAAACGGACAGCCCCTACCTCGCGCCTGTCCCCTATCGTGGAAAACGGAACGAACCTGCCTATACGGCGCACACCGCCTGCGTCGGTGCGGATGTTTTTGGTGTCGAACCGGATGCATTCGCCGCCCAGACCGAGGCGAACTTCGAACGCTTGTTCACACGCGCAGCGGGCAGCAACTGATGGCAAAGATGGTTTTCACCATATTGGGTTGCGGATCGTCTGGTGGCGTTCCTCGTCTTGGTGGAATTTGGGGGGCCTGTGACCCGGATGAACCGCGCAACACACGCCGACGCTGCTCGCTGTTGATTGAGCGGTTCGAGGGTGAGGATGTCACCCGCGTTCTGGTCGATACCTCACCCGATATGCGCAGTCAGCTGCTGGATGCCGGTGTCGGCACGTTAAATGGTGTTGTCTACACTCACGAACATGCCGATCACGTACATGGGCTGGATGACCTGCGGATGATCGTGTTCAACCTGCGCGCACGGCTGCCGGTTTGGGCCGATGCGCCAACACGGCGCGCGCTGATGGATCGCTTCGGCTACGCATTTCAAACGCCCGAGGGCAGCCCCTATCCGCCGATCCTGTATCTGAAGCCCCTAGATGGCCCGATTGAGATTACCGGCGCAGGTGGCACCATCGAAATCACACCCTTTACCGTGAACCATGGCAGCATTGACGCGCAGGGCGTGCGCATCGGTGATTTTGCTTATCTACCAGATGTTGCGGAAATGAACGATGCCGCATGGCAGGCGGTTGAGGGGCTAGATTGCTGGCTTGTCGATGCCCTGCGCTACAAGCCGCACCCCACGCATAGCCACTACGCACAGACGTTGGACTGGATCGCACGCGCCGCGCCAAAACGCGCCGTTCTGACCAATATGCATATCGATTTAGATTACGCGACTGTATGTCGCGATACTCCAGACCACGTCACCGCAGCCTATGATGGTATGAAAATCACCTATGACTTATAAGTGTATCCCGGCCACTAGCGCATGCTAGGCCTGCTTGAAATCGTCCTTCCTGTATTCCTCGTCATGGGCGCGGGCTACATCGCTACCCGCCTGAAAATGTTTAACAATGCCGGTGCTGACGGCCTGATGTTATTCACGCAGAATTTCGCGATCCCATGCTTGCTGTTCTCGGCGCTGGCCCGACTGGATCTGGGGACGTTTTTCGATATACGGCTGCTGATCAGCTTTTATACGGGCGCGACGATCTCCTTCGCTCTCGGCGTTCTAGGCGCACGTTGGATATTCAAGCGCCGCCCGGGTGAGGCGGTTGCAGTGGGTTTCGGCGCACTGTTTTCAAACTCGGTTCTACTGGGCATTCCGATTATGGAGCGCGCTTATGGTCCCGGTTCGGTCGATGCCAACTTTGCCATTATCGCGATCCACGCCCCGTTTTGCTATCTGCTAGGCATCACCGCGATGGAGGTATCGCGTGCTGATGGGCGTGGTGTCGCTGGTACGGTTAATGCTGTTTTACATGCGATGTTCCGCAATGCGCTGATGATCGGCCTTGCCTGCGGATTTATCGTCAACCTTAGCGGCATTACCCTGCCCGAACCTGTTTGGGCAGCGGTTGATTTGATCGTGCGTGCAGCCCTGCCTGCGGCCCTGTTCGGCCTTGGCGCGGTTTTGACACGCTACAAATTCTCGGCCCAACTGCCCCAAGCACTGATGATTAGTGCGCTGTCGCTGCTGGTTCATCCGTCGATCGCGTGGTTTATCTCGGTCGAGGTGTTCGGCTTGCCCTTTGAATTCGTGCGCGCTGCAGTGATCACCGCAGCGATGGCGCCGGGCATCAGTGTTTACGTGTTCGCGAATATGTATGACCGGGCAAAGGGCGTCGCCGCCTCAATCGTGCTGCTGGGAACTGCGATGTCCGTCCTCAGCGTGTCATTCTGGCTATGGGCGCTGTCCACGCTCTAACCGGATCAGGTTGGACAGGCGGTCGGTGTCGCGGCGCAGGCCACAGAACCGGCCGTCGGAAACACAGTAATCATACGATCCCATATCGAGGTTCAGCGCCATACGCGGTGCACAGGCACGCTCCACAGCCACGGCGGCGGCGTATAGCGTTAACGGCTGTGCACTTTGCCAGATGCCCATACCCTCATCCGTTTCGATCAATACACGGCGGGTAAAACGTGGGGCGTCCTCAACCTCATGAATATCCAATTGTCCGTCCGAGATAAGCAGGTGCGATTGCAACAGGGAAATCCCCTCCGCCTGCGCACGGTCGGCCATTTCGAGGCGGCCCTCTGCGCTATCGATACCGGCCAGATCGCGTCGCGTGATCCGTGCACCATCCTCATCAATCAGCAGCACACCATCCATGCGGGCCCCGTTGCGGTTGATGATCTCACCCTCACGCAGAAAGAACCCGACCGGTGCAGGACCACCGGCGGCCCGAGGCTCCGTACCGGTATAGGCACCCGTGACGGTGATGCCTGCGCTATCACTTAACGGCATGTCATCGGGGGCGACGATCAGGCTGATATAGGGGCTCTCATCAAAAAAGAGCATACCATCAGACGTACACGCCCCAGCCAGTTGGGCCGAGGCGAGTAAAGTAGCAGCAGTTAAAGCAGTTAGCTTCATCCAGGCGACATCCCTCGCAGGCGCTCGGAACGGCGCCGCAACAGTTCCACAGTTGTAAGCAGAACGATGGAAATGGCCACCAGAATTGTTGCAACTGCGAGGATCGTCGGGCTGATTTGCTCACGCAGGCCGGTAAACATTTGCCAAGGCAGGGTCTGCTGATTCGCAGATCCGATAAAGATCACGACCACCACCTCATCAAACGAAGTGATAAAGGCGAACAGTCCGCCAGAGATCACACCGGGCAGGATCAACGGCATCTGGATCTTGAAGAAGGTCCGAACCGGCCCTGCCCCCATATTGGCGGACGCACGTGTCAGTGACTTGTCAAACCCGACCAGAGTTGCCGTTACAGTGATGATAACAAAGGGAATACCCAGTGCAGCGTGGGCCAGAATAATCTTGATATACCCAACGAAATTCTGATCCCAGCCTAACTGATCCTCCAGAAAATTACCCATCTTCGAGTAGAAGAAAAACATGCCAGTCGCCGAGATAATCAGCGGCACAATCATCGGAGAAATCAGGATCGCCATGATCGTTCCGCGGAACGGAACGTGGCTCTGGCTCAAACCAATCGCCGCCAAGGTGCCAAAACTAACCGCGATCACAGTTGCGATAGGTGCGATGATAAACGAGTTGCGTAGCGCTTGCTGCCATCCGCTATCGCTCAGGAAATCCTGATAATGCTTGAGACTGAACCCAGCCGGATCAAGCCGCAGCATCTCTGGCGTGAAGGTAAAGAAGTCCTGCGCGTTAAAGCTGAGCGGGATAATCACCAGGATCGGAATGATTAGAAAGGCGAAGATCAGCCCGCAAATCACGCGGAAGCTATAATACCAGACGGTTTGACCGGTGGAGGCGTATGATGGAAGTGACATGGTTTACCCCAGCTTCACGTTGTCGATGCCCACGAGGCGATCATAAACCCAGTACAGGGCCAGAACCATCGCGAGGAGGATCGTCGCCAGTGCGGCTGCGAGGCCCCAGTTCAGGCTCGACGAAATGTGGTAATAGATCCGGTTCGAAATGAACGTACCATCCGTACCACCCACCAGTTCCGGCGTGATGTAGTAACCAATGGCGAGGATGAACACGAGGATCGCGCCCGCACCGATACCAGGCACACTTTGCGGGAAGTACACGCGCCAGAACGCCGTCCAATCCGTTGCGCCCAGCGATTTAGCTGCACGCAGATATGTTGGCGAAATCGTCTTCATCACCGAATACAGCGGCAGGATCATGAACGGCAGCAGGATATGCGTCATCGCAATCACCGTGCCCGTCGCATTGTTGATCATCGCCAGACGATTATCATCGGCCAGCACACCGACCCACACCAGCAGATCGTTGATAACCCCCTGCTGTTGCAGCAACACCTTCCATGCAGAGGTCCGAACCAACAGCGATGTCCAGAAGGGCAGCAGCACTAGGATCAGCAGCATATTCGCACTGCGCGACGGCAAGTTGGCCAAAATCCATGCAATTGGATAGCCGAGCAGAAAGCACATCGCCGTAATCGTGACCGACAGGATCATCGTGCGGACGAACAGCTTTACATAGATCGCTTGCAGATCGGAAACCGGCTCAATCCCCGTGGGGGTGGCCCGCAAATCCATCGCAGCAAGGAAATAGCCCGCCGTTACAGGATCTGAATTCGACTTAATGACGCGCCATGTTTCGAGCGTGATCCAATCCTCGTCGATATCCTCGAATTGTGGGGCGAGCGGTTGCTCTAGCTCAAACCGCCCTAGGCGACGCTCGTTCGTTTTGCGGAAAAGCGATGACATGCCCGAGGATTCATAGTTAAGCCGCGAGCCGAGCCGAGTATGCCGCTTCGCATCCGTTGCGATCAGCATGTCGGCGTAGAGTGCCTCGAAAACATCTTCACCCGGAGGAACATCGCCGGCCTCATCCCAGCCGCGCAGGGCCTCAACCGTGCGGGGGATCGTCTCCTCAACGATAGCATTATCAACCGAACGTAGCAGCATGTTGCCGATCGGCACGAGAAAGGTCAGCACGATGAACAACAATAGTGGCGCAATCAGCAGCAGCGCTCTGATTTTCTGACGGCGCAGGGCGCGTGCCAGCGATCGCTTTAGCGGCAGCCCATCAGCAGCAACAACAGGTTCGGTAGAGGTGGTCATCAGGCATTTTCCTCCGCGCGTGCGCGTGCTGACTTCTGATTTTGCCGTATGTCCCTGAACGCCAATGGCGGACCGAAATCATCTCAGGCTCGACATACATTGAGGGATATGGAGGTCGCGTCTCAACATCCCGCAATGTCCCGATCCGTGGCGTGATCGGGGTGGATGCGGCACCAATAGCGCCGCATCCATAGTCACATAGCTACAATTACTGCAGCAACCAGGACTGGAACTGTGCGTCGATATCGTCGCGGTTATCAGCCCACCACTCGTAGTTGAACAGGAACGTGTTCACCGAGTTTGCAGGGTCGGTTGGCATATGTGGCGCCATGTCGATACCCAGCTCGGCATGTGTGCTGACCAGCGGTGCAGAGGATGCACGTGCAGGACCGTAAGCGATGTATTTCGCCTGATCGGCCAGACGCTGCGTGTCAGTCGCATAGCGCAGGAAGTCGAGCGTACGGGCCAGACGATCCTCAGGCAGGCCAGCTGGAACGATCCAACCGTCCAGATCGAACATCTGGTAATCCCACAACATGCCGACAGGCTGCTGCTGCTCTTCGATGACCGAGAACAGGCGACCGTTATAGGTCGAGCCGATCACGATTTCACCGTCTGCAAGGAGCTGAGGTGTTTCTGCGCCAGCGGACCACCAGACGGTATCGTCCTTGATCTCATCCAGCTTGGCCAATGCGCGTGCAACACCTTCAGGTGTTTCGAGCAGGTCGTAAACGTCCTCATATGCGACGCCGTCACAGATCAGGGCCCATTCTACGTTGCCGATTGGGCGCTTTTCCAGCGCGCGCTGGCCCGGGAATGCTTCCATATCCCAAACGTCACAAACGGAGGTTGGCTCTGCGCCGCCCCACTCTGCAACATCGGTGCGGTAGCCGAATGTTGTCGAGTATACGATCTGCGGGATAAAGCAGTTGGAAACGATCAGGTCGCCGAAATCTTCGGATGCGGACGAGCCGTCATCGCCGGGGGCGAGCAGTTCATCATGGTCGATTTCCATTGCGATGCCTTCGTCGCAAAGGCGCATCGCGTCTGCTGCAACAACATCGACCAGATCCCAAGTGATGTTATCTGCCTCGGACATGGCGCGCAGACGGGCAACAGCCTCACCCGAGCTTTCGTCCCAAGTGAACTCGACACCGTTTTCCTCGGCGTAAGGCTCGGAATAGGCCTTCTGCTGCGAAGTTTGATATGCGCCACCCCAGCTAACGACCGTCATGCTGTCAGCCATATGGCCATCTGCATGAGCCGCGCCAGTGAGAGCCAGTGCAGAAGTCGCACCGATCATCATTGTCTTGAGTTTCATGTTCAAATTCCCTGTCCCGGTTAGATTTGTTTCCACATCTATCGATCCGGGCGTCCGGTAGATGCGGTGATCGCCGCGCGAGACGTGCACGCTCACGCGGCTATTCTCACTCGGTCACTTCAAGCGCGCGGGCGTCGCCAGGGGCCCAGCCGATCTTGATGCGTTCCCCCGGAACCAGCTTACGCTGATCGCCCGAGTTCCGAGATTTGATGACGAATTGATCGTTTCCGGCAACCCGCAAGCGGGTGCGGAAGATGTCGCCCATATAAATCCATTCCAGCACTTCCGCGTCGATCAGATGTGCGTCGGCAGGCAAGCGGGTGTGGTCAATCTCGACCCGCTCAGGCCGAATGGAGATCAGCGTGCTTTCGCCCGGCTGGCTGACATTTACAGGCTCGGCGTTGATAATCTCACCCGAGGACAGACGTACCTCGGCCACGCCGTCGATGATCCGCTCAACCGTGCCAGCCAAGGTGTTGTTTTCACCGATGAACTGCGCAACGAAGCTGTTTTCGGGCCGTTCATACAGATCCTCTGGCGGGGCCAGTTGCTGAATGCGACCATCATTAAACACCGCGACACGGTCCGACATGGTCAATGCCTCGCCCTGATCGTGGGTGACGTAAACAACTGTAATGCCAAGCTGTTCGTGCAAGTGCTTAATCTCGAACTGCATATGCTCACGCAACTGCTTGTCCAAGGCGCCCAGCGGCTCATCCATCAGGACCAGCTCTGCGTCGAAAACCAGTGCGCGGGCCAAGGCGATGCGCTGCTGCTGACCACCTGAAAGCTGTGCGGGGCGGCGTCCGCCAAACTCACCCATCTGGACCATGTCCAAGGCGCGCTTAACCTTCATCTCACGCTCGGACTTGCCCATTTTACGGACTTCGAGTGGAAAGGCCAAATTCTCAGCCACGGTCATATGTGGGAACAAAGCATAGTTTTGAAAAACCATCCCAATTCCACGTTTGTGCGGTGGGATGTTGTTGATTGAAACGCCGTCTAGCTTAATTTCGCCGTGCGTAGCGCTTTCAAAACCTGCGAGCATCATCAGGCAAGTCGTTTTGCCAGAACCTGATGGTCCAAGCATGGTTAAAAACTCACCCTTACCAATAGAGAGGTTCAGGTCTTTCACAACAAGCGCTTCGCCGTCGTAGCTTTTTTGCACCCTATCAAATGTTACGAAGCCGTCGTTCGCTGGAGTATCGGCCAAATTGGAATTCCCTGTTTGTTGTCCCTACCCAGCAGTCATGCCAGTACACAAACGAGCCTAACGGTGTTTTCCCAAGATGCAACGCCACAGAGGCAGACACTTCAAAACAGGCGAATTAAGCGGCGAAACCAACCGAAACAGATCATTTTTCCCGTCAGAATCGCCCAATCAGGCCGATTGACCTCAACCAGCAGCAGCCCGAAGCGCCATCAAATAGCCCCCCGCGCCAAAGCCGGCGATGACGCCCGTCGCAGCAAGCGCCACATAGGAGTGATGCCGGAACGCCTCGCGCCGGTGCGGATTCGACAAATGCAGCTCAATAACCTGCAATCCGTCACAGGTTTTCAGCGCATCCAAAACCGCGACAGAGGTGTGGGTATAGGCGGCTGCATTGATGACAATCTGCGCGCCCTCGGACCGGGCCTGATGGATGAAATCGACCAATCCACCCTCGGAATTTGTCTGGCGAAAGGTCAGGACAACCCCCAATTCCCCCGCCAATGCCTGACACTGCTCCTCAATCTGGGCGAGGGTATCCGCGCCGTAAATCTCAGGTTCACGCTGCCCCAGCAGGTTCAGGTTCGGCCCGTTGAGGATGTGAACGGCGCGGGTCATGGTCTTCTCCAGATTTCAGCGTGTCAAAGGTGGCGCCACCGTGCAGGAGATCATTGCGAAAGCCAATGGTCCACCATGGCACTGTTCGCATCCGCCAATCCGTCGATCACGTCGAAATGGTGGCGGCCCGCTTCCACCACCAGCGAGGTATCAACTGCACATCCGGTCCAGATATTCGCAATCAACTCTGACTGCCGGATAAATTCGGGCCGTTCATCCCCGCCAACCCATGCGGTTAGGCGCGTTCCGGATCGGGGGGCCTGTAACGCCGCGCTCTCGGCTGTTGCCGTGGCCCAATCCAGACGCAACTCTCGGTTCAAATCCGTCTTTAACAAGGGGCGCAGGTCGTGCAGGCCACTGATCGACAGAACATGCCCCAACCGCGATGCTGCCCCCTGTCCCAGTGGGCTGAGCGCGCAAGCCATGCGTGACACCAGATGCCCGCCCGCGGAATGGCCGCTAAGGTGGATCGGACCACTGACCATGCCTGCCGCTTGCGAAATTGCGCGTGCGATTTGCCCCGTAATCTCCGCAATCGTGGCCTGTGGGCATAGGGTGTAGGACGGGATCAGGACGGCATAGCCCCGCTCAACCGCGCCTCGCGCCAGATGTGACCATGACGATTTGTCGAACATCCGCCAATAGCCACCATGAACAAACACAGCCAGACCAATTGCCGGACCCTCTGGCATGAATAGATCGAAGCGCTCACGCTCTGACGCACCGTAACCAAGGTCAAGGCGCGCTCTATTTGCGGCGATCAACCCCTCACGAAACTGTGCGGCCTGTTGTATCCACTGCTCAGGAAACTGCTCAGCCCCCTGAATATAGGCCCCATTTGCATAGGCGTCGTTCCAATCGGAAATCACGTCGGCAGCCCCCAAAGCTCATTTCGCCCCAGCATCCCGCCATGTTAGCGCGCTACAAAGGCTGGTATACATGTTTGCCCTATCCGCGTGGAACTTGGAAGCAATTTGGCGTATCCCTACACCAATACACGCACAACGTGTGGTGGTGATCTAAACACACCCAGACCACAGCTTTCTTTGACAAAAATCGTATCGCTGCTATAGACGAATGCTAAAATTTGCGTCGTTTTCCAACCATCCGCCATGGTTTCGCCGCGATATAGCCTTAGGCAAAAAGGCGACATGAATCAGATTGTCTACGGGGACGAGCAATGGCCAATATCTTTACTTATTCGGTCTATACCGATGACGATCTGAATTTTGGCTCCTCTGGCGGCGATTTCTTCTTTGAGGTTCCAACCGATCCGCCAACACTGCAACTGCATATCTCGGACGATGATACATCGCTCAGGGCGCAGGGGTCGGGCACAGAGAATGCGTTGGGGTACATCTTCGACTCGACGACCAATACCTATCAAAGCTCCTCCTCCAACTCCGCCCGCTTGCTGGCAGTGGACGTGTGGGAGGTTTCGGGCGGAAACTTCATCACTATCTACTCCATTGAAATCAATGGTATTAACTACACAATCATCGCGGATAGCGATCAGCAGGCCTATGCTGGAGATACGGCGACCTATTCCTCGGACGCGACCCCATCGAGCATCGATTACGACACGATGCCCAGCTCGAACGAGACATTGCCCGGCGCAACTGGCGGTCCGAACCTTGGCAATGACGACCATATTTTTGGCGGCGACGGCGATGACTCGCTGCGTGGTCAGGCCGGTGCAGACACGATTGAGGGTGAAGCTGGTGATGACAGCCTGGATGGCGGTGCCGGCAATGACAGCCTGATCGGTGGCGCAGATAATGACTCGCTGCGCGGTCAAGCGGGTAACGACACGCTGGATGGCGGCGATGGCGATGACAGTCTGGACGGCGGAACAGGTAATGACAGCCTGCTGGGCGGCATCGGAAACGATTCCCTACTAGGCGCCGAGGATAACGACACCGTTGAGGGCGGCGACGGCGATGACATCGTTTACGGCGATGGTTCCGACGTGCGCGATCCGACACAGGATACTGCGGCCTTTAACTTCAACCGCGCGAATATTGACGCAAGCGGTACATCCGACGGCGGTGCCAGCAACGAAACCGTAGGTGAGTCGATCATCTATGAGAACGTTGCGACAACAGCGGATGGCGTCGTAATTGATGCCCGCTTCACCATTCTCTCGATCACCGAGGCAGACGGCATCACTGCCTCGGCCATGCAGGTCGATTTGAACAACGCCGACGCGGCCGATCCCAACATCGTAGTTTTGAACCTGGGCGCGAATACTGCAAACTCCTTTGGTGGTCATAAAGCCCAGATTGTTGTCGAGTTTTTCGCCGCATCCGGACCGGATGTCGGACAGCCGATCACCCTGAACGGTACATTCGTGTTCCGCGATCTGGATGAAACGTTCGTTGGCGGCTCAACGACCGATGTTGAGCGTGTTACCGTCGCAACATCCGAGTTCACCAGCTATGAGATCGCAGACCCCTCATCCGTCACCGTGGTGGATAACGGGAACAGCTTCAGCTTCTCTGGCAGCCGCGATAACGACCAAACCACCCTGACAGCACTGGAGCAGGAGGAGAACCAGGTCGCGCTCGACTTTGTGAACCGGTCCAGCTTTACCGTGACGCTGACCTCACGTGAGGTGAATTCGGGATTTACCTTCGACACCGAGAATTTCTCCAGCGCGACCATCATCGGCGATGCCAGTGACGAGGGCGATGACTCCGTCAGCGGTGGTGCAGGTAATGATACGCTGTACGGCTCATCGGGCAACGACACGCTGGATGGTGGCACCGGCGACGATCTGATCGATGCGGGCGATGATGCCGACCTTATCCTGCTAACGGATAGCTTTGGTGCAGATACAATCCTAGGTTCCGAGGGCGGAACCGATCTGGATACACTATCCGCCATCGGCCTGACGACAAACGGCGTTGATGCGATCATCACCAATTACACCGGCGGCAACCTAACAGGAACGATCGAGGAAAGCGGAACTGGTGAGATTACCGATTTCACGGAGATCGAGACCCTCGTCCTATCCAATAACAATGATTCTTACGATTCCAGCGCGGTTGGTGCGATCACAGTCGCAGGCCTGGACGGTGATGACACCATCACAACCGGATCGGGCGCAGACACGATTTCAGGCGGCGACGGCGCTGACCTGATTTCGGCCGGTCAGGGGAATGACAGCATTAGCGGTGACGGTGGCGCGGATACATTCCAGTTGCTGGATAATTTCGGCACGGACACGATTTCCGGTGGCCTTGGAACTGATGTCATTGATGCGTCGGGCCTGACGGCACACGGTATCGATGTCACCTTCAGCAACAATAACAACGGTACGATCAACGATCAGACGAATGCTGACGGCTCCTTCTCGTCGATCAGAGACGTCATCTTCTCGGATCAGGCTGACAACGTAAACGCAGATGCAATTACGTCGAACAATCGCGATCATGACCTTGCTGGCGGCGATGACAGCTATGCAGCCAGCGGCAGCTCTGGCGATCGTGACGTCAGTGGCGGCAGCGGCAACGATACGATTGTTACCGGTTCGGGCGATGACAGCATCGATGGCGGCACGGGCAGTGATAGCCTTCAGGGTAATGCGGGCAGCGACACACTAAACGGTGGTGATGGTGAGGACACGATCAGCCTGTTTGAGAATGACACAGCGACCGGTGGCCTGAACGACGATCTGTTCAACTTTGTGGCTGGTGCCTCCACCGGTGCGGGTGGTGATACGATCAGCGTCACCGGTGGTGAGGATCCCGGCGATGTCGACATCGATACACTGTCGCTGGCAGGACTAACCAACCTAGCTGGTGAAAAGCTAACACAGGCCGACATTACATTTGGCGGGCTAGAGGACGGCACATTCACGCTGGAGGACGGTACCGTTGTCACCTTCAGCGAGATTGAGCGGATCATCTGCTTCGATGCCAATGCGCGTATCATGACCCCCACCGGCCCCCGTGCCGCGGGTCAGCTAAAGCCGGGCGATCTGGTTGTGACGCGCGACCACGGCCTGCAACCGATCCGCTGGATCGGACAGCGCACGGTTAAGGCAACTGGCTTGCTAGCCCCTATCGAATTTGACGCGGGCGTTTTCGATAATCGCAACGCGCTGCGAGTGTCCCCGCAGCACCGCATGCTGATCCGTGACAGTGCATTGCGGCTGAGCCATGGCGTGGATGAAATGCTGGTCGCGGCCAAGCATATGGTCAACGGCACCACGATCCGGCAGGTCAGCGGCGGCACGATTGAATATGTGCACCTGATGTTCGACCGCCACGCGATTATCTTTGCTGAGGGGATCGAGTCTGAGAGCTTCCACCCGGGTGAGATGGCCTATGATGCGCTGGATCCCGCAGGGCGCAGCGAGCTGTTCTCCTTGTTCCCCGAACTGGCCGTCAGCGGCCCGCAGGGCTATGGACCGTCATCGCGCGAAACACTCAGAGCGTGGGAATTACCGCCGCGCTTTGCCCACTCTGCCTGAGCTGAGGCTGAATACAAAAAAGCCCCGCAGTAAAAACTGCGGGGCTTTCGCGTTTAGGATAACCGGCTGGATCAGAACGGCGATTCAGGGAAGTAGAAACGCTCTGCATTGTCCTGTGTGATCAGCACCGAACCGATGATGAAATCGCCAGAAACCGGTGCGCTGGAAACGAAGTTCAGCGCGGTCAGCTCAATCGCCGTTGCGATCATTGCTGGTGGGTAGGTCACGTCAGCCGGAACGATGGTGTCACCATCGCGCACGCGGGCGATCATTTCCTTCATACCGGCACCGCCAAGTACCCACATCTCATCCGTACGGCCAGCCGCCTCGATCGCGGCGAGCGCACCAATGGCCATATCATCATCCGAGGCCCAGACAGCGTCGATATCAGCATGCTTGGACAGGAAATCCTGCATCACTTCGAAGCTGTCATCACGGTTCCAGTTGCCGTGCTCCATATCGAGGATTTCGATGCCCGAACCCTCAATCGCAGCCTCGAAACCGGCTACACGCTCGTTATCGATGCTGGTCGGAATACCGCGCAGCGCGACGATATTGCCGCCCTCTGGCATCTGGCTGACGAAAAATTCGCCCGAAACGCGGCCAAAGCCGGGGTTGTCGCCTGCAACATACAGGTCCTCGATCCCCTCAACCGCCAGACCGCGGTCAACAACCGTCACCCACGCACCGCTATCCGCAACAGCGGCAACAGGGCCAGTCAGTGGATCGCTCTCGAATGGCAGGATCACCAGCGCGTCGATATTGCGCGTGGCCATCATATCCTCGACATCCGAAACCTGCTTGCCCGGATCGGAGGCCGTAGCCAGCACGAAATCAAGCTGCGGATAGGTTTCCTCCAACCGCTCAATCGCCTCACGCGCGTGGAAGTTCATGCCGCCGGCCCAGCCATGGGTCGCCGCAGGAATGGACACGCCGATAACCGTTGTGTCCTGCGCGAAGGCCGGCACGGTCATCATGGTGGCCAGCGCCAAAGTTGTAATCATCTTCATGGTATTTCTCCCTTTCGTTAAACGGGTCGTTGCCCGCAAAAAATTGTGGCCGTTAACGCTCGGCCTTTTTCTGACGTTGCAGCACTACAGCGAGGATGATGATCACCCCCTGAATAGCGCCGTTCAGATAGGGGCTGACCAGATCGGTCAGATTCAGCAGGTTGTCGATCAGGCCGAGGATCAGCACGCCGACAACAGTGCCCCAAACACGACCGAAGCCGCCCTTGAGCATGGTTCCGCCAATAATCACGGCTGCAATCGCCTCCAGTTCCCACAACACACCGGTGGAGGAGGACGCGCTGCCCAGTCGCGGCACGTACATGATGGTGGCAATACCAACCAGAATGCCCAGCAGGACATAGGTCCACGCCCGCACCCGATCGACGGGAATGGCGGAATAGCGCGCAACCTGCTCGTTCGAGCCGATGGCAGCGCAATGACGGCCAAAGCTGGTGTGGCGCATTGCAATCTCACCGGCGATGGCAACCACCGCGAACACGATAATCGGCCAGCTAACCCCAAGGATACCGCCGTAATACATCGGCCGATAAACCCCACGCAGCGTGAAATCGAGGCTAATGGTGCCCCCATCCGCCAGCCAAGTCACGAGGCTGCGGAATATCCCCATCGTGCCCAGCGTGACGATAAATGCCTCGATCCGCGCGCGGGTAATCAGCAATCCGTTAGCAAGGCCAGCGACAAGGCCCAGAGCCAGCGCAATCGCCATTCCCGCGAAAATCGTGCTCCAGCCCGTACCCATCATCGGCACCAGCGCATTCATGGCCAGGATCATGCACCCCGCAATAAACGCCGCCATGGACCCGACCGACAGGTCCAGCCCGCCCGCCGTGATTACAAAGGTCATGCCAACCGCAATGATCCCGATAAAGGCGGAGCGGGACAGCACGTTGGTGATGTTGCCGTAGCCCAAGAAGTTCTCGTTCATCAGCGCGCCGATCACGATCAGCACGGCCAATGCGATAATCGGGCCTAATACCTGTAGGTCCAGCCGTGGCCGACGGGGTTTGGTTTGTTCGGTCATGCTGCGTAATCCTTGCCATCCAGCCCCATGGCGAGGCGGACAATTGAGTCCTCTGAAATTTCTGCGCGGGTCAGCTCACCTGCCTTGCGCCCCTGCCGCATCACCACGACGCGATCCGCCAACCCGATCACCTCTGCCATCTCGGAGCTGATCACGATCACCGCACGCCCCTGCTCGGCCAAGGTTCGGATAAAGGCGTAGATCTGCTGCTTTGTGCCGATATCGATGCCCCGCGTGGGTTCGTCGATGATGACGATCTCTGGCGCGTTCAGCATGGTTTTGGCCAAGAGCAGCTTTTGCTGGTTGCCACCGGACAGATTGCCAACCGCCACATCGCGATGCGGGGCGCGAATGTCGAATTCGGTGATTGCGGTGTCCAGCGCCGCTTCCTCCGCCCGCCGGTCAATCAGGCGGCGAACGAATTTGCGTAATGCCAGCAACGTCAGGTTCGGGCGCATGCCCTGTGACAGGATCAGACCACGGCCCTTACGGTCCTCGGTCAGGTAACCCAGCCCTACCTGCGTTGCGTCGCTCATCCGGCGGATCGTTACGGGCTGACCGTTGCGGCGGATGGTGCCCGTTGCGGCCCGCAGGCCCATCAGCCCCTCCATCGCCTCGGTCCGGCCTGACCCGACCAATCCCGCGAAACCTAGCACCTCCCCCGGTGCCAGATTAAAACTTAGCCCCTCAACCAAACCCGGAACCGTCAGGTTCTCAACTTCTAAAACAGGTTCCTGCCCGACCGGTCCGTCATGGTCGGGGTACAGGTTGGTCAGATCGCGGCCAACCATATCACGCGCCATGCGATCCTCGTCAAATTCCGCACCTGCCCCATGCGCCACAACACGACCATCGCGCAAAACGGTGATCATGTCGGCCAGACGCGCAATCTCATCCAGCTTATGCGAGGTGTACAGAATTGCCACGCCATCGGCGCGCAGGCGCTCGATCTGCCGGAACAGAACGGCGGCCTCGCGATTGGTTAGAACGGCAGTCGGCTCATCCATAATCAGCACGCGCGCATTGCGGCTGAGGGCTTTTGCAATCTCAACCATCTGCTTGTCAGAGACGGAGATATCCTCAACCCGCGCAGCCGGATCAACCCTGGTTTCCAAACGGTCCAGCAAGTCCTGCGTTTGCTTACGCATTTGGGCGTGGTCCAGAAACACCCCTTTGCGCAGTTCACGCCCTAGAAAGATGTTTTGCTCCACGCTCAACTGCTCAGCCAGATTGAATTCCTGATGGATCATCACGACGCCATCGGATTCAGCCTGTTGGGCGCTGGCGAAAACGGTGTCCTGCCCGTTATGCCGAACCGCCCCGTCCGAGGCAGACAGATAACCGCCAAGGATCTTCATGCAGGTGGATTTGCCTGCGCCATTCTCTCCAATCAGCGCATGCACCGCCCCTGCATGCAGCGCGAAATCCACGCTATGCAAAACCCGCACCTGCCCGAAATCACGGCAGACACCGTTCAGGGATAGAACCGGATCGCCACTCACATCGAGACCCATGCGCCATTACGCTTGGATGAACGCACGCAGGCATCAACGAAACCAACACCAGCCAGACCATCCGCAATGCCCGGGACATGCGCCCCTGCATCCGGCGTGGACCCATCCCGCGCAGCAGTGATCAGCGCGGCCGCGTCGGAATAGATATTCGCGAAGCCCTCCAGATATCCCTCAGGATGGCCCGCTGGCGTCCGCGACAACCGCGCAGCCGCATCACCGATGCCTGCACCGGCGCGGGTTAGCAGCCGTTTCGGTTCACCCAGCGGCGTGTACCACAGCTGGTTCGGATTTTCCTGATCCCATTCCAGACCGCCATTTTCACCATAGACGCGCAACCGCAAGCCGTTTTCGTTGCCGGCGGCGACTTGGGAGCACCACAGCATCCCCTTCGCCCCGCCCTGATAGCGCATCATCACATGCGCATTGTCGTCCAGCGCGCGACCATCAACAAAGGTGTGCAGATCGGCGGCCAGTTCCTCCACCTGCAAACCGGTCACATATCCGGCGAGGTGATGCGCGTGGGTTCCGATATCGCCAGTGGACCCGCCCGCACCGGATTTTTCGGGGTCTGTGCGCCACGCAGCCTGTTTATTATCGACGGTGCGGCTCAACCAATCCTGCGAGTATTCCACCTGCACAACCCGGATTTTGCCCAGATCACCTGCCTCAACCATTGCGCGGGCCTGCCGGATCATCGGGTAGCCGGAATAGTTATGCGTCAGGATGAACATCGCGCCAGAGCTTTCCGCCGCCTTTGCCAGCTTACGCGCATCGGCAAGGGTCGAGGTCAGCGGCTTATCGCAAATCACGTGGATGCCGCGTTTCAGGAACTCCCTCGCCACGGGCCAGTGCAAGTGGTTTGGAGTGACGATGGCCACAGCCTCCGCCCCGCTTTTCAGGCGGGCCTCACGTTTGGCCATTTCCACATAATCGCTATAGGAACGGGCAACGCGCAGCGTTTCCGCCGACCGTTCCGCACGTTCTGCATCCGATGAAAATGCGCCTGCGACCAGTTCGAAATGGTCATCCATACGGGCCGCGATGCGGTGCACAGCGCCGATAAATGCGCCCTCACCACCACCGACCATACCTAGCCTGATGCGATCACTCATGCCGCGTTCCTCCTAGTTTTTTGTTTGTCGCCGCCGATGCTTAGCGGTCCAGACCCAGCATTGCGCGGTTGGCCGCCTCATCAGCGCCACCATCAGCGAAGTCGTCAAAGGCACGATCTGTTACGCGAATGATGTGATCGCGGACAAAGGCAGCGCCCTCACGCGCGCCATCCTCGGGGTGCTTTAGACAGCATTCCCACTCAACAACGGCCCAGCCGTCGAAATCTAGTGCCGCCATTTTTGAGAAGACAGCCCCGAAATCAACTTGCCCATCGCCCAAGGACCGGAAGCGCCCCGCGCGGTTCACCCATGGCTGATAACCGCCATAAACGCCCTGTCGGCCAGTCGGATTAAATTCCGCATCCTTGACGTGGAACATCCCGATACGTTCGGCGTAGATGTCGATGTTGTCCAGGTAATCAAGGCATTGCAGAACGTAGTGGGACGGATCGTACAGCATCTTGGCCCGTGCGTGATTGTTCACACGCTCCAAGAACATCTCGAACGTAACGCCATCGTGCAGATCCTCACCGGGGTGAATCTCGTAGCAAATATCGACGCCGTTATCCTCAGCATGGTCCAGAATAGGACGCCAACGGCGGGCCAGCTCATCAAAGGCTTGCTCAACCAAACCGGCAGGGCGCTGGGGCCACGGGTACATATAGGGCCACGCCAACGCGCCCGAAAATGTCGCATGGGCACCAATGCCAAGATTGCGCGACGCCGTGATCGATTTGAACATCTGATCGACGGCCCATTCCTGACGGGCCTT
This sequence comes from Pontivivens marinum, assembly GCF_900231835.1. GTDB lineage: Bacteria > Pseudomonadota > Alphaproteobacteria > Rhodobacterales > Rhodobacteraceae > Pontivivens > Pontivivens marinum. The sequence continues at coordinate 28,711 of NZ_OCTN01000001.1, forward strand.
TGGATCACCATGAACGGATGGATGCGCGAAGCCGTCAAATCCGGCGTCATAGGCGGGGTGGACCGCAACTAACTGGCCCTGCAAATGGGTTGCAAGCTCGGTCACGGCAACGCCGTTTTCGGCGGCCTGCCCCTTCCATTCGTCGCAATAGGTTTTGCTGTCGGCTGCCTTGTCCAGATCAATCAGGCGCGCATCCCAGCTGGGAACCTGCACACCCTCATACCCGCAATCGGCGGCCCATTTTGTAATGGAATCCCAAGAATTGAACGGTGCTTCGTCACTTGCGAATTGCGCAAGGAAGAGCGCGGGGCCCTTGATGGTCTTCATAATATCCTCCCAGTGCCCTCTTGTCGGGGCGTATGGGTCGATCGGAATCGCCCATGTAATCGTTTACATGTAGAGTGTAGGCCATTCGCGATTCCGTCAACCCGCTTCTCATGTCAAAGGACCCGCATGGTGACTGGCAAATCGACAATTCTGGATGTGGCGCGGATTGCAGGCGTTTCGACGGCGACGGTCAGCCGCGCATTGGCTCATCCCGACCGCGTGCAACAGGCGACCCGCGACCGCGTTATGTCCGCCGTGCGAAAGACCGGATATCGCGTAAATCCTGTCGCACGTAATTTACGAACGCAGCGCACAAATGTGATCTTGGTTCTGGCACCAAATCTGGCCAACACCTTCTTTAGCCGCATTTTATCAGCAGTTACCGAAGTTGCTGCATCGCATGGTTTCGGCGTGTTGATCGCGGATTCAGCCCCGCTGGGCGATCACGATCTGGATGTGATGGACCTGTCCGGTGATGGCCGTGCCGACGGGATCATCCTGCTGGATGGTGCACTGGACCCGCTGCGCGTGACGAATACCGACCTGCCGCTGGTCATGGCCTGTGAATGGATCGAGGACAGCACTCTGCCCACCATCGCCATCGACAATGTGCAGGGCGCAAGGTTGGCAGTGGAGCACCTCAGCGCGCTAAACCATCACCGGATCGCGCATATCGCCGGACCGGTGGGCAATGTGTTGAGCACCGCCCGCCACGATGGCTGGCGCAGTGCGATGCAGGCACTGGATCATCGCATTGAGCAGAACGATTATTTCGCTGGGGATTTCACGCTGGGCTCAGGCGTTTCTGCCGCGCGGCAATGGTTGGCCCAACCGGCGGATCAGCGTGCAACAGCGGTTTTTTGTGCCAGTGATGAATGCGCAATGGGTTTCATCGGCCACGTCACTCGGCAAGGGTTGCGCGTGCCTGATGATGTCAGCGTCGTTGGCTTTGATGACATTGATTTATCGGAACATTTCCTGCCATCCCTGACCACGATCCATCAGCCGCGACGACGCATGGGCGCCCGCGCGGCCGAGACTGTTATCAGGCTGATCCGCCATGAAAACACCGCAGGCGCAGATGCCGCCCCCCTGCCCGTGGAACTGGTTGTCAGGGGCAGCACGGCACGCAGATAGTGAGCCCTCGGGGTGTAACTGCAACGGCCCGATCAGGAGCCGTTGCAACTGTGCTGCGCGCTTATAGGCCCGGCGCGCGCGACAGTGTTTCAAACAGATCCTCGAAAATAGCATCCCGATCCAGATCGTAAGCCTCTGCCATCAGATGACGGCTGGGGTCGGTTTCCCAATACAGCTTCTCGTTCAAAGCGGGCGAGGTCGTCATATGCATCGAGACGTATTTCTCATCAAACAACCATGCCACATTGATGATGTCCCAAATCACCCATGTTTTCGTTTCAGGCTGGGTGATCGCGAACATCTCATGCAGCGGGTTGTTCGTGTACAGGTGCCACAGATAGGCGCCAATCGCGCCCTTGGGCTTCACAAACTGCTCCATCTCGGGGTGCGAAATGCTCAACTGCGCGCCAACGTGATAGCCGGGCAGATAGACATGCGGCACACCACATTCAAACAGCAAGCGTGAGGCAAGGCGATCCTGTACCAAGTTCAGCGACGGCTCGTTACAGAACGGCGCATAGCTGGGGAAGGACGCCGTCCAGATCACCACGATATTGTCGATAATATCCGGCGCCAGCAGCAGTGCCGACGCGATATTCGTCAGTGCGCCCATGGCCAGAATATAGACAGGACCATCCGCACGGTTGCGCGCCTGCTCAATGATAAAGCGGGTCGAGTCCGATTCAATCGGCGTGTCATAATCGCTCAGATAAGCAGGCGATCCACGGAAAACCTTACCCTCGGACGCGACACCGCATTTATCGTAGATGGTCAGGATTTCCTGATAGGACAGCTCAACACCCTGCTCAGGCGTTACGAACTTCACGTCATGCCCGGTCCTGCCCGCATCGACGATCCGCTGCGCCCAGCCGCCAAGGCCGCCCATGAACTTTTCCTCAACATCATTCTGCGGGCCGCCATTCTGTAGGATTTCCACAGATTTGATCAGCCCCTCCTTATGATGCTGAAACGAGAACGGAACCGCCGTCACACCGATCACATTCACCCGTTCCGGTGATAGCAACGCCCATGCCAACGCGTATTGGTCGTCAATCTCGTTCGCGGTATCGGTGTCGATGATCACCCGTGCGCCAGCCGCAGGACGGGCCAAGCGGCTACGCATCAGGTCGGCATCCAGTGTCGGGAAACGGGCGGCGATATCTTTCAACGAAGTCATGATAAATCCTTAATTTCCAAAGCCCTTACCGAAGGCCTCTTCTTTAATGAAACGTTCGGTGATCAGCAGCAGGATGATACCCGGAATGGTAACGACCAGCGTGATCCCGGCGGCGGACGCATCCAATGTGCCACCCGCGATTTTCGAGAACAGCAAGGTCGGCAGCGTGATGATTTGCCCCTGCCCCATAAAGAACGTCAGCAAGAAGATGTTCGTAGACACAAGGAACGTAAACAGCGCCCCCGCAACCACACCGGGCAGCAGCATTGGCAATGTGACCAGCCGCATGACCTGCCACTTGGACGCGCCAAGGATCATTGCCTGCTCCTCGAAATCACGGCCAAGGCCCTGATACACCGCCGTCAACATACGGATCATATAGGGGATCGTCGGGATCAGGTGCACGATGATGATGCCCAGATAACTGCCAGCCAGCCCAAGTTTGATAAAGATCATCAGCAGCGAAATACCGATTGCCGCCTCGGGCACGATCAGGGGCATAGACAGGAAGAATTCGAACGCAGCCTTGCCCTTGAACTTCTCACGCGCCAGCACCCGTGCGGCTGGCAGGCAGATGGCAAGGCAAATGGCCGTAACAACTGTCCCGATAAAGACGGTGTTCAGCGTCGCCTCCCACACGCGGCTATAGGGGGACAGCACGTAATCCCATGCCAGCGGCAGGATCGAGCGGTCGCGTTGCTCCAGCCACCATGTGCTAGGCAACATATCCGGCCACGCCCAGCGGAACGCGAAGCTTTGAATAATCAGTGGGATAAACGGCCCAAGGATGAAGCCCGCAATCAGCAGCAGATAGATCTTCTGAAACGAAGAAAGCCGGGTGTTCAGGGCGCTTTTCATTTGACGACGAGCCATATTAGTTTCTCCCGATGCGGCGTTCATAGCGGCGATAGAAGGCAAGGTAGCTGTACAAAATACCGCTTGCGATCAATGCGATGGACACAACTGTTGCCATGCCTTGCAGCTGCAATGTGTAATCCGCATCGTTGAAATAACGCCATGCGACCACTGGCAGAGTATCCGGGAAACCACCGCCCAGAATAAACGGAGCCTCAAACGCGCCGATGTTAAAGGCAAAGATGATCAGCGTGGATGACACGATACCCGGCAGGATTTGCGGCAGCGTCACCTGAAAGAAAATCTGGCGTTTATTCGCGCCCAGAATGGCGGCCGCTTCCTCAGTCTCACGCCCTACTCCCAGCAGAACCGCATAGAGGGTCAGCGTGACAAAGGGGGTCTGCTTCCAAACGTAAACCGCGATGATGCCCCAGCCATAATGGGTTTTCAAAATCTGCGGAAATTCGGACGGATCACCAATCAAGCCGACAAAGGCAAAGATGCGTGAGATCATACCGCCATTGCCCAGCATGATAACCGCCAGCGCGATACCCACCGTGTAGGGGATCATCAGCGGCAGCTTATACAGGTACTTATACAGCTTCTTGCTGGGGAACGTACGGACCAAGGCCAGCGCCAGCAGCGTGCCCAATATCAGCGCGATAACGGTCGAAACCGTCGCGTAATACAGCGTCAGCCCTAGCGACTGCCAGAACGACCAATCGCCCCATAGCGCGCCGAAATAGCTGAAATCAGGGAAGGTATTCACGCCGAACCATGGCGCAAAGCCGAGCGATTGCATCACCGCCAATACCAATGCGCCGCCGAACAAAACGGTCAATACGGCAAGGACGGGTGATAGCTGTACCCACATCCACATGCGTTCTTTGCGGTGGCGGGCCAATTCCGTTGTTCTGGGGCTGGGCATAGTTTGTCCTTTATGGCGATAGACAACCAGGGCCCCGACCGGGGGCGGGATCCTAGCGTATCAACTCAGGAACCGAGGTTACTGTGCGAGGTTTTCGACCGCGCGCGCAACGATCACGTCGATGCTGTCGGTGCTGTCACGCTCGATATATTCCAGCCAAGTCGCCTCGATCACATCGACCAGCGATGCGTTGGTATCGGGGGCTGTGTTCGCGTCCAGCTCGGCCTGTGTTACGCCGATCAAACCCGGGGAGGCATCGGTCAGCGCCTGCACTTCCTCATCTGTCAGCGTCCATGGATCAACGCCCGGGGGCATACCGGTGAATTGCAGCTTGGTCACCTGCGCCTGAACCGAGGTCATGTAATCAACCATGATCAGGGTCGCGGCGGGGTTTGGTGCATTTGCCGGAATGGCCAGATAGTTCTTGTTCTTGATCATGTTGCCTTCGGGGAAGACAAATGCCTCGGCGCCCTCAGGGTAGGTGCCGTTATTCAGGCCAGTTGCCACAGCGTACAGACCGAATTTACAGGCGATATCAACCTCACCGTTCAGGAACATCCCGTCCAGTGCTGCGTTATCCTCTGCATAAAGCGCGTTTCCGCTTTGCGCGCCCAGCAGATAGGGGTCGAGCTCCTTGAGATATTCCAGACCCGGTGCGATCAGACGCGCCAGTTCCTCTGCACCCATATCCTCAATCGAGCTCTGGAACGGTTCAGCGCCGGTGCCATCTGGGTTATGCGCATAAACTGCGGCCTGAACGAAGGTGTTACCGACATAGTGCGGAGGCTTCACATAGGTGAATTTACCGGGGTTTTCCTGTAGATAGGTCAACAGCTCCGCAAAGGTGTGGGGCACATCCTCGCTGGCCAAGCGGTTGGTGTTTGTCGCGCAGACATATTGCTCACCCGACCACGGCATCTCGGCCTGATTGGTTTCAACACCGAAATCACGCAGGTTCAGCAGCGAGCGTGGATCTTCCTCGTTCCACTCAACATTACCGCTATTCGGTAGCATGCCAGCGAACGAACCGAACAAGGCGTCCTGCCGTTGCAGTGTCGCGAAATTCTCGCCGTTCAGCCAGATCGCATCAACGCTACCCTCGCCCAAGCCACGGCCCGAGCCCATTTCGGCCAGAACCAGATCAATCGCGTCCTTCGTGCCGGTGATCCGCACAGGGTTCAGCGTGACGCCCAGTTCAGCAAGGTCAGGCGTGACAACGCGGTCCATCCAGATGTTGATCGGATCGCTGCCGCCCCAGTAGTACAGGTTAACGGCGCCTTCCTCAGCCGCGCGCGCCTGAACATCCTCCCACGTTGCGGTTCCAGCTAGGAACGCATCGCGGAATGCGACGGCATCAGCATCCTGCGCCATTGCTGTGTTTGCCAACAGAGTGGCGGTAACAGACAAGCTTATTAGTGTTTTTTTCATTACTTTTCCTCCCATTACAGTTGATCGTTATTAGACTGGGTTCTGAATGACCCAGATGCGTTGCGGCTGGATTGTCAGCCACACGTCCTGCCCGACATCGACCATGCGTCGGGATTGTTCGTTCACGGTGATCGCCTCACCGTTGCAATCAACGGTGTAGTTCACAGTCGCGCCAAAGAATTCGCGGCCCGTTACCTTGCCCGCTATAAGGTTCTGATCGGCGTCGGCATCGCTGAGCAGCAGATCGATCGCCTCGGCCCGCAGCAGGACATGCCCACTGCCATCACGCACCTGACAAACCGTCTGATCCAACTGCAAATCGCCAAAGGCTGTGCGGGCAATCCCGCCGGTGATCTGCGCCTTAAAGATATTGCTGGCACCCATGAAATCCGCGATTTCAATGCTGTTGGGGCGTTGGTACAGCGCATCTGGGGCATCATATTGAGCAAGTTCGCCGTTGAAGATGACGGCGACGCGGTCGGCCAGTTCCATCGCCTCAACCTGATCGTGGGTCACGAAAACAGTCGTGATGCCAAGGCGTTGTTGCAAGTCGCGGATAAAGCGCCGCATTTCACCGCGCAGCTTGGTATCCAGATTGGCCAGCGGTTCATCCATCATCAGAACCGAGGGGTTGGTGATCAATGTACGGGCAATCGCAACCCGCTGCATTTGCCCACCCGATAGCTGCGCCGGGAACCGATGACGGAACTGATCCAACTGCACCACGTCGAGGATTTCCTCCAACCGGCGCTTGATCTCGTCGCTGGGAGTGCCGCGAACCTTGAGCCCGAACATCACGTTTTTCTCAACCGTCATGTGGGGGAACAGGGCGTAACGCTGGAACACCATACCGACATTGCGGTCCTGAACGCGCACCTCGGAAACGTCCTCATCATCGAACAGGATCTGACCGAGTGTAGGTACTTCCAAACCGGCCATCATGCGCAGCGTCGTTGTTTTACCACAGCCAGAAGGCCCCAGAAGCGCGACCAGCTCACCAGAGGCAATCTCCAGATCGATCTGCGAAATAGCGGTGAACGCTCCGAATTCTTTCCGTACGCCCTTGAGCTGAACTTTTGTCACCTAGGCCTCCCCTCGCTGCGTGGAATTATTCCATTCAATTTGTTAGTACAAATAAAGTGGAAACCAGCATGTCTGTCAACAATTAAGATGTATCCTCACGACTGCTTGGGCAGTCCGGAATGTGATGAAATGACGTCCAGCGACTGCATACCGCACCATGCGGCAAACTCACCAAACACATTTGCTTCATGACCGGGGACCAGCACGAAATGGTGCTCCAACCCCTGCTCCATAACCGTCGTTACGATGTCACTGGCCGTGCATGGCCCCTGATTCCCGGTGAAGTTCCCGACCCAGCCGCGACACCCGGTAAAGCCCGCTGCTGAGCCCTGCTGAACCTCGCCCTCGACCACAAACTGCGCTGTGCCATGGCGTGCGACACGCACAACGGTCACGGGGCCATGGGCGAATTCGTAATCTGCGATGGCACCGAAAATCGGGCTTGCTTCGGTTCCGCGCCCAATCATCGGGTGATTGATCCACGCGACATCATCCTTGGCCATATAAAGTGGCCCGCCGCCGCCATGCCACATCAGGATTTGATCCGCAGCCAGATCAGGAGATGTCATATCCAGCAAGCATCCAACCCGCCCTGTCAGCGCCTTGACCGCCAATTGCGTCACCGCGCCTAGCACATCGCCCTCGGACGCGACGGGCAGTTGGTCCTGCTCCTCCAGCCAGCTAAACGCCGCGCCGGGATGCATACCCGGATTTTCCTGAAGTGCGGGCCAGTCCGAAACGGCCAGCGCGTCATATCCACCCTCAGCCGCAATTGCGCGCAATGCCAAAACCGCACGTGCGGTCAGGCCCATCTGCACATCAGACACGCCCTGAACCGTGGCTGCCTGCGCCATTGCCGACAGCTCCGCCGCGACATCCGCATCCGTTTGCGCGGACATCAAGTCGGTCATTTTATGCATATCGACATGCTCGACCCACACGCCAAGCGCACCTAGCAGCGTATCGCTGGACACTTCCATATTATAGAATGTCGGGGCAAGTCCGCCCACAACCCCGACCCGTGCACCGCTCAGCGCCTTACGCGCCGATAATGCGCGCAGGGTTTGGATCAACCGCGCGGTCAGAGCCGTATCCTCAGGCGCGCCCAGATACCATTGCACCGGATTTTTCGCCAAGTCGCGCACGCCACGGGCAATCGACATCGACATGTTCAGCGATACAAAGTTGTTGAGCTGCACATCACCTGTCAGCACCGGCTCTGGCGTTGCCCAAACACCTAATGGCAGGCTGTCCCGCGCAATTTCTCGCACCACATCGCCCATGGTGAAACCACCATGCAGCAACAGAATGAAATCGGCACCAGCGGCCTTAACCTCGGCCATTGCGTCGCGTGCCTGCGCCGCATCCATCGGAATGCTCGATGCCTCGGCAATGGTATACCCGCCCTGCTGCGCAACCTCGTCCAACATCTGGCGCGCTGCCTCGAACACACCGTGGCGTTGCGGGAAATAGCTGGGCAAGGATGCGTTGATGAGGCCGATGGTCAAAGACATAAAGCTGTTCCGATTGCTAAGCGCTGGTTTGTTGGGCGGCACCGCCCGAAAGGTCGAAATTGATCGGGCCCTGACGATAAACCTGATCAAAAAAGACCGGCTGGCCCGATGGATCAAAGGCCGTGCAGGCCTGTGACAGGATCGGCGTATTAGGCGCGACATCCAATCGCGTGGCGATTTCAGGGTTGGCGATGACAGAGTCCAGCGTTTCGCAAGCTGTCGTCCATTCCACGCCGAAGTTCCGCCGTAAAATCCGTAAAATTGATTGTTCCTGCCCCGTTTCAGGGAAATCCGAGGCTGCCATATTCGGCGCAAGACGCACCGGTATCCACGTTTGCGTAAACATCCGCGGTAGGCCATCGACCGTGCGCAGGCGCTGGACCAACACCAAAGGCTCGTCAAACAATTCCCGAACAGGCGCGCTGATTTCAGTCGTCGGATTATCGACGCCCAGCAACTTTGCCCCGGGGATACGCCCCTCATTCAGGACCTGATCAGTGAACGAGGCCATGCAGGTGGACGAGGGCGGCGACAGCGTCGCCACAACATAACCACTGCCCTGCCGTGCTGTCAGATAACCGGCACGGACCAGCATCTCCAACGCTTTACGGATTGTGACACGGCTGACGTCAAAGGTTTTGGACAGCAATTCCTCTGTCGGCAACCGTGTACCGATCGAATAGTGCCCCGCCATCAGGCGGGACAATATAGCGTCGTGAACGACCTGATATTTTGGAGGCGTGCTGGTTTTCATGGGGTCCATCTTATGGATAACTTCAATTGATACTATCCAATCAGAAATTCTCTATCCTAGCCAGACACTTTTGGTCTGCGAGTATAGTGCCATGGCTTCCTCACCCATTTCACGCCCGTAGCCGCTTTGCTTCATGCCACCAAATGGTGAGGCCGGATCGGTATCGCCCCATGTATTGATCCACAAAGTTCCGGCCTTTAGCTGCTCGGACAGGCGCATTGCGCGTGCCAAATCCTGTGTCCAGCCGCCAGCAGCCAATCCGAACTCGGTATCATTTGCCCGTGCGATGACTTCTTCCTCATCATCGAAATCCAGAACACACAGAACAGGGCCAAAGATTTCCTCGCGCGCGACGGTCATATTGTCGGTCACGGATTGCATCACGGTTGGCGCGACGAAATAGCCGGTCTTACCCTGCCGGGCACCACCCGCGACAACCTCCGCTCCCTGTGCGCGACCGGCATCAATATAGCCGAGCACCTTTTCCATCTGGGGGCGTGAGATCACCGGGCCCAGATCGTGCGGTTTTGCATCCATACCGGGACCAACGGACAGTCCCTTGGCCATTTCGGCCAAACGCTCGACCACCTGATCCTTGATCGAGCGATGCACAAACAACCGCGCACCTGCCGTACAGGATTGGCCGTTATTGCCGAACAACGCCCAGAACGAACCAGCGACCGCCTTATCCAGATCAGCATCCGCGAACAGGATATTCGCTGCCTTTCCGCCCAATTCCAGAGACACTTTCTTGAGGTTGCCAACAGACCCCTCAACAATGCGCCGCCCGGTTTCGGTGGAACCGGTAAAGCCCACCTTGTCCACACCCGGATGCGCGGCCAGCGCGGCCCCTGCATCACGGCCCAGCCCCGGCACGACGTTCAGAACACCTGCTGGAAAACCAACCTGACGCGCCAAATCAGCCAGATACAGCGCGGTTAGCGGCGTTTGCTCTGCCGGCTTCAGCACGATAGTATTGCCCGCGGCAAGGGCCGGAGCCAGCTTCCACGCAACCATCAGCGTTGGGTAATTCCACGGCGTAATCAAACCGCAAACGCCCACCGGCTCCACTTTGGTGAAGTTCATCTTACCGGGTGAGGAGACCGGAATCGTCCGCCCCTCAAACTTGCTCGGCCAGCCAGCGAAGTAGCGGAAGTGGCGGGCGGAATAGACCGCATCCACATCACGCGCGACATGCATCGGCTTACCGTTATCGATTGCGTCCAGCTCACCAAAAATCTGCTTGTTCGCCTCAATCGCGTCGGCGAGCTTCCACAGCAACTGACCGCGATCATGGGCCGTCATTGTGCCCCATGGGCCGGACAGCGCCGCACGCGCGGCCGAAACCGCGTGATCAATATCAGCCGCAGTTCCCATCGAAACCTGTGCAGCAACCGTGTCGAACGAGGGGTCGACAACGTCAAACACGGCTGAGGTCGTAATCTGCGCATCAGCAATGCGCAAACCCTGAACCTTATCAAGGAACGCGGCGACGTCCCGATGCATGTCTAGCAGTTTCATCCGATCGCCTCTTTCAACGCGGCCAAACGCTGACGTCCGACGCTTTGCATCCAACGCTCCATCGCGGCGGGGCCTTCAGCACCGAAAATGCCGATTGCATCGTTCCAGATGGCACGGCCACACATAAAGCCGAGCGGGTTTACGCCAGCCTTGCGCGCGAATTTCAGCGTGTCGCGGAACTGCTCAAACGTAACGCCCGCGCTGAGATATAGCAGCGGCACATCGCCTGCCGCCTCCGCCGCCTCAACAAAGGCACGCTCGGCATCGGCGCGGGACATTTGCGCGGTTCCGGCACCCTCAACGAAGTCGAAATTGACGGGCACCTCAACCTTGAGGATATCGATATTGAATTTCGGATCAGCAAAGGAACGGGTGGCGGATTGCACCAAGCCCGGCTTGATCGCCGCAAACTCCGCGGACGTACCATCGGGGATCGCGCGATCATAAACGATAGGCTCGAACAAATAGGTCACGCCATTGGCACGGCAGCGCTGGCCGATATCCTCAACCAAGTCAAACTTACGCTGGTTCAGTTCAGCGGTGTCATTCGGGCCGAAGTAGAGGAAGAATTTCAGGATCTCAGCGCCCAGATCGGGAAAGTCGGAAACCTCTAGATTTGAGGGCAGTGCGGTGATGCGATCCTCGTCGGAGATTTTGTAAACATCCGCCTCAAAGGCCAGCATTTTGGTGCAGTTCGCGTCGTAATGCGGCAGCAACTCACGCCCGTAATTGGCATCCACCAACAGGGTCGTCGCGTCGGGGCTTAGCACCTCAACCACGATGCGTTTGAATTGCAGCAGGTCATCATCCTGCGCGGCAGCACCACGTGCAGCTTTGATTGCCGCCTCCAGCCCGCTGCCCTGATCCACAGCCACGCCAAAGACCGAGCCATCGAGTTTCAAGATATCTGTGCTCATTAGGTCAATTCCTTTTGGGATCAATTGATTGAGGGGAAGGAGGGCGTGTCGGAACCTGCACGCCAATAGGTCAGCATCGCATCGGTCGGTTCCATGAGTGAGATCGAGAACCCGCCCATTTCCTGTGTCGTCACATAGCTACCGATCATCGGGGCAATGGCGGTGATGCCATGGCGCGCCAACTTGTCACGGGTTTCGTTCCAGATGGTCAGCTGCTCCATCATTGTGGTGCCGCCCATGCCGTTGATGATAACGCAGGCACGCCCGCCATCCGCGATGGGGCGGTCGGCCAGTAGTTTGTCCACCATCAGATCAACCAGATCCGCAATCGGCCCCACCTTGACCCGACCCACACCGGGTTCACCATGTACGCCCATGCCCAGGAAAATCTCATCATCCGGCAGGCTGAACATCGGCTGGCCGGTCAGTGGTGAAACACCCGGCGACACAGCCGCAGCCAAGGTGACGATGCGGTCACGCACTGCCTCACCCAGATCGAACAGCTCTTGCAGGGGCATGCCCTCCTCGGCTGCCGCACCAAGAATTTTGTAGATGAACATCGTACCGGGGGCGCCGCGACGATCCTTCTTACGCTCGGGCGGCGCAGCGGATATGTCGTCATACATCGGCAGGTGCAGCACGTTAATGCCCTCGTCCTGCGCCATCATCGTGGCCGCGCGCCCGTTAATCATGTCGCCGGAATGCTGCGAGATCAGCAGGATCGTGCCCGCCTTGCCCGAAACCTCGGCAATGCCATCCAGCACCAGATCGGCGGAGGGTGCGGCAAACACATCGCCCACCACATTCGCGTCCAGCAGGCCCTGCCCAACAAAACCCATCGCAATAGGTTCGTGGCCGGAGCCATTGCCGATCAGCAGCGTGACCTTCTCATCCGCGTTTTTCGCATTGCTATCGCGCACGATGACACGCGGATCGCTGGTGCCACGCTTGACCTGTGGATAGGCCGTGACGAAACCGTCGAGCATATCGTCGACCATTGTTTCCGGGGTGTTAAACAGCTTTTTCATGCGGTGGCTCCCACCTCGGCCAGAGTTTGCAGGAAGATCACAACCGAAACGGAACCGGGGTCGATATGGCCTTTGCCCCCCTCCTCAACATATTGCGAACGTCCACGCCGTGCGACGAGCGGTTTGGTGCTATCACGCCCTGCGGCGGCCGCAGCAATGGCGGCATTCAGATCGCCGACCTTCAGCGCATCAACGGCGGGGGACAGCGCATCAACCATGCTCTTGTCGCCGACCTTTACCTCACCCAAGTCGCAAATGCGGTCACAGGCGGTTTGCAGGCCCTGCGCCAGATCGGCGCCGGTGTCCAAATGAGACTCAATCGCGATCAGGATCAGCCCGAACAGCGTGCCGGATGCGCCACCCGATGCGCGCATAAATGCCTTGGCGCGCAGGCCATCCGCAGCACCGGCTGCCTTGGTCAAACCGCGCAACATGGTCGAGCCATGATCGCCATCCCCGACAGCCGCATCCAACGCATTCAGATGCGCCATTTGATCCGAGAATTTCTGGTGCAGTTGGGTGAAAAATAGCTCAGCTGACATGGTCAAAAACCTCCCTCAGATATTTGAGCGTTTGGATCGCGGCCTGTGTTGGATCGGGTTCGATATCGCGCCAGATGTTCAGGTCGGCACTGGCAGGATTGCCCGCCATCACGAACATCTCCGCCACAACCCAGCCGTCATAGCCGATGTCACGCAGCGCGGCGGCATCAGCGGGGAAGTCGTAACGCCCGCTGCCCGGCACACCGCGATCATTGTCGGATACGTGGTAATGGACCAAGGTATCACCCGCCGCGCGCAGGGCTGCTGGCGGGTCTTTTTCCTCGATATTCATGTGAAAACTGTCGAGCAGGACGCCGATATGATCCGACCCTGCCGCCCGCGCAATTGCACAGGTTTCCGCAGCGTTTGAGGTCAGGTCGCCCTCGAACCGGTTCAGCGCCTCGATCCCCAGCTTTACGCCGGCGTCGGCCAAGACATCGTCCAGGGAGTTCAATGTCTTGGCCGCGCGCTCGGCCCGCGCGATCTTGTTAGCTGGATCGAAAACACCCCAAGGGGCAGCAACGACGCCAGCCAGACCGCGCGCGCCTAGCTTCTGCGTGATCGCGACCGCTTCGGTCAGGGTCGCGACAGCATTTGCACGCACATCCGCATCAGGCGATGTCGGGTCCGCATCAGGGCCTAGGCCGGTAGAGCATGTCAGCTCCAACCCGCAATCCGCAGCCTGTTTTCCGATCAGCTCGGCACGATCCATGCCAATGCCCAGCAGCGAAACCTCAACCCCGTCAAATCCGATATCCGCCGCAGTCTTGAAGATCGGGGCCGGATCATCGGCCCAGGTCTTCATCCAAAGCCCTGCATGAATTCCAAACTTCATCACCATCCCCGATGCTTCTTATTGTTACTACATATTAGTACTAACAAATCACGCAGGTCAACCGCCTATCACGCGGTTTCGCTGGCCCGCAACGCGCGGCGATTGATTTTACCCGACGATGTCATCTCGAAATCAGTGACAAAGGCGATCTCGCGCGGTGCCTTATAGGGGGCCAACCGCTCACGCACGTGGGTTTTCAGCTCCGCGATCAGGGCATCATCCCCGATTGCGCCGACGCTCAGGCGGATGAACGCCTTAACAATGCTACCACGATCCGCATCCGGTTTGCCGATCACGCCAGCCTCGGCCACCGAGGGATGGGCCAGCAGGCATTCTTCAATCTCTGCCGGACCGATGCGGAAACCCGAGGATTTGATCAGATCGTCCGAACGTCCCTTGTACCAGAAATACCCGTCTGCATCGCGCACAGCCAAATCATTGGTCCGCATGAAATCGCCAAGCCGCAGCTCCGCATCCTTCTCCGCGTTTTTCAGATAGCCCAGATAACGTGTTGGCGCGGTGTTCGGCGTTACAATCTCGCCCTGCTCACCATCGGCAACGTCGTTCCCATCCGCATCGACAAGGCGCACATCATGCCCCGGATAGGCAACGCCCATGGACCCCGGACGGCGTGGATACAGCGCCGCACAATTGCCGATCAGATGGTTCACCTCGGTCATGCCATAGAACTCGTTACACACGACCTTCAGGTTATTTTCGGCCCATGCCAGCGTTTCAGCGGCCAATGCTTCCCCACCGGTACAGATCACGCGCAAGGACAGATCATATTCATCACGTGGCTGCGCTGTTTCGGCTAAACGCTTGATCGCGGTTGGGGCTAGGAAAGTATGCGTGATCTTGTGCCGCGCCATAAAGTCATAGACCCATGCCGCCTTGAACCGCGCCTCGGATGTGACAACGGGGCGGCCAGCCAGCCATGCGGGGAACAGCATGTCGAGCAATCCGCCAACCCACGCCCAATCGGACGGGGACCAGAACACCGCATCCTCATCATGCATGGACAGGTCGAAAAACAGGCTGATCGACGGACGATAGGAGGCAAGCACACGATGCCCGTGCAAAATCCCCTTGGGCATGCCGGTCGAACCGGATGTGTACATCAGCAGGGCCGGATCATCGGCACCGGTATAATCCGGCGTGAAATCATCCGCCGCCGGCGTGTTTAGGATCACGGTAAGATCCGGTTCATCACCGGTGGTGCCCGACACGAATACATCGGTCAGGTGCGGGAACAAGGTCGCTGCCTCGGCGCG
Source organism: Pontivivens marinum (assembly GCF_900231835.1). Lineage (GTDB taxonomy): Bacteria > Pseudomonadota > Alphaproteobacteria > Rhodobacterales > Rhodobacteraceae > Pontivivens > Pontivivens marinum. The sequence continues at coordinate 44,031 of NZ_OCTN01000001.1, forward strand.
CAACGGGGCCCACGCGCCCTCAACGCTCAGCAAACAACGCGCCTCGCTATGGTTCATCGCATGCGCCAGCGCATCCGGCCCGTATAGCTGCGACAGGGTCACGGCGGTCGCGCCCAGCTTGCACACGGCCATATGCGCGATTGCGGTTTCAGGGCGCATACCGGTGTGCAAGCCGATCAGATCGCCGCGACCATAGCCCCGCGCGCGCAGCTCACTCGCCAATGCCGAGGCTTGTGCGTCAATCTCACCAAAGGTCCAATTCTGCAAGGAGCCATCGACCCCCTCGAACGTCATAGCGCGTGCATCCTGCCGCCCTGCCGCGATCTGCGCGCCGACGGTCATGTGGTAGATGTTTGCATCCGGTGCGATGTCGATCGCAATCGCGCCGTCCTGCCGGATCAGGCCAATCTTTGCCAGATCATCTGCGGACCACGCCTCAAAAACCTCAACGTTCATCTTCTTCCCCTTTATTATCTGTCAGTGTCAGCCACAGCCCCGCAGCGTCCCCAATCGGAACAGCCAAGCGGCCAGACGATGTTTTTTGTTCTGGATTGCACAGCCCGACGGTGCTGCTGCTGTCTGCCCCGTCGAATTTGACCAAGGCATAGCTGCTGCTGGCAGCATCCGTGCGGAACAGGATTTGCGCCCTGCCCGTTAGCGGCTTCCATCTCAGGTCCGTTGCACCACAGGCACCGCATTGGGCTCGAGCTGGAAAGGCCACATGACCGCACTTACCGCATGCGCTGGCCAGCGCATTTCCGGCCTGCAACGCCTCGAAATAGGGGGCCAGATCGCCCACCGGTATCGTGTAATCCAGACCAAGGTGATGTTTCATGGGGCCTCCAGAATGCTGACCGCATTTGATGTCGCGATGCCGCCATGCGTATCGACGAGTGCAAATCGAGGCTGGTTCTGCGCTTGCCTGCCAAAATAGCGGCCCTCAAGCTGCAATGCCGCCGCCAGAATTTGCGCGACCCCTGTCGCCCCAACCGGCGCGCCCTGCCCCAGCAATCCGCCGGACAGATTCACCGGCACCATGCCATCCGCCGCAAAATAGCCGTCACGCTCCGCCGCTAGTGCACGTGAATTCGCCAGCCCCAAGGCCTGCAACGCCTGAAGCTGTGCGCCGGAATAGCTGTCATATACCTCGGCCACGCCGATATCCGCAGCCGTGACCCCTGCCATTGCATATGCAAGTTGCGCCGCACGCTGTTTGCCCGCGAAAAATCCGGGATCGTGCCGCTCACCCAGTCGCACGGTATCCGTCGCACTGGCCGCCGCCCGAAACCGCGCACGCCCCGATCGCGCAGGCAAATCTGCGGTCCGCGCCAGAATAATCGCAGCCGCCCCATCGCTAAGCGGCGAGCAATCCAACCGCCGATAGGGTGAGGCCACAACCGGTGAGGCAGCAACATCCTGCGCCGTAATATCCAGCTGCAAATGCGCGTTCGCGTTGGCCCGCGCATGCGCCCTGTTGCGCACTGCAACAGCAGCGAAATCATCAACGGTTGCACCGGTGCGCGCCATAAACGCCTGCGCCGATAATGCATATAGCGAGGTTGAATCCACCCCCGTCATCCCATCAGTCCACGCATCAAAGGACAGGCTGTACAGCGCACCAACATCCGCTCCGCGCAGGTGCGAGGCAGATGGCTCCACCCCCAAAACCAGCACGCGCCGCGCCATACCGCTGGCCACATCTGCCACAGCGGCATGGACCGCCAAATGGCCCGAGGCACCGCCCCCCTCAACCCGCTTTGCCGCAACGCCGGTCAGACCGCATTCATCCGCCAGCAGTGCTGCGGGGTTTAGCTGTAGGGTGAAAAAGTCGCTCTCGGATGCGACGATCAGGCTATCGATATCGGACGCTTGCAAGCCCGCATCCGTCAGCGCATCACGGGTCGCACGTCGCGCCCAATCGCGGAACGAGCTGCCATCCTTGCGCCGGTTGAATGGCGTCATCGCACCGCCCGCAAATGAAACATCCGAAATCATAGCGTCCCCTCACGTGGTGGTGTCCTGCGCAGGGCAATTCCCAGCAGCAGAGCAATCGCGTTCAACACCAGTATCGCCAGCATCAGTCCCGACAGCCCCGATAGGGTCCAGATCAACCCTCCGACAGCCGGTCCCGTCGCCATCATCAGCAAACCGACCATCGCAATTGCCCCCAAACCGCGCCCCATATGCGAGGGTTTTAGGTAGATCTGTGCCAAACTGGGACGCAAAATTGTGTGAACGCCGTAGCACGCGCCCTGAATAATCAGCGCGACGTATACCGCAATGGACCCCGTCCCTAACACCAGCAGCAATGCCGCCGGAACGCAGAGGCAGATGAACATAACCATCGCGCAATTTTGGGGGCTAAAGGCACCGCCGTAGTACTTCCACAATGTCCGACCTGCTATCTGGGCAGGCCCCAAAATCGCCAATGCCAACATTGCAGCAGTCGCATCGCTATGGGCCGCGCTCAACGCGACGGGCAGCAGGAATAGCAGAATTGAGTGCCCCATCATCACCAGACCAAAGGACAGCGCGATCAGCACCGGCCCCCGATCCAACGGCAATTTGGAGGCATCACGCACGATCTGGGTCGCAGGTGCGCCCTCAACCGGTAGAAACATCAGCCCGATACTGGCCAGCCCGGCAAAGACCAGCACGATATGCTGCCAGCCCATCACCGATGACAGCCCGATCACCAGCGGAAATGTCAGCAAAGTCGCAAACCCTGCGATCAACGTCACCGTCGCGACAGCATCTGAGCCGGCAGGCTGCAATCGTCGCATCATTACGGCAAAGCACGGCTCATAAAGCGTGGCCGCCATACAGGCCCCCAGCAGCACGACCAAAGCACTAAAGATCATGCGGTCGGACACTTGCGACACGGCGACCAGCAGGATGATCGCGGCAATGGCACCGCCCCGCATGACCCGCGCCCCGTGCCCTGCATCAATCAAACCACCAACCACCGGCGCGCACAGCGCCCAGAAGATAAAGGCCAGCGTGTATGTGGTTGAGATGTGCAGCACCGGCCACCCCGTCTCAGCCGCGATATTGGCGGAAAGCGCGGGCAGCAAATAGTAAAAACCGCTCCAGAACAGCAACTGCGCAGCGCCGTGCGCGCGCACATAGCGGGCTTGGTCGTTGCTGTGATGCGGCTGTGCCATTCGCGCTCTTATCCCGACATATATGTTAGAACAAATTTGTACTACTCAATAAAGTGATTCAAGTCACCTGTCAAAATGCATTTCACATCAATGCGGCGGATATGGCGAAACAGGGAAAGCCACGCACCCCGGAATGCTCTAGGGCGGCTGCCTACAGCACCCGCAACGCAGCCGGGCGAAACCGAATAATTACGGTCGATCTACCGGCAGCAATTTGAGGCGAGACATGTCGTATGCTCACCCTTAGAATGTCCCGGCAGCGAACAGCCAAGGGCAGCGAATGACGATTACACATGAAGATGAACTCGATGCTCTAAAGGAAATCGGACGTATCGTTGCAAACACGATGCATGCAATGGCCAGAGCCATGGAGCCGGGCATGACAACCGGTGAGCTTGATGAGATTGGCCGCGCTCTATTACAGCGCGAGGGCGCAGTATCTGCCCCGCAATCGACATATGATTTCCCTGGCGCAACGTGCATCAGCATAAACGAGGAAATTGCCCACGGCATTCCCGGCAATCGCATCATTCGGGCGGGTGACTTGGTCAATATAGACGTATCAGCCTCAAAGAACGGCTATTTCGCTGATAATGGCGCGACATTCCGTGTTGGACCGGTAAAGCCGTCACTGGACCGCCTTTGCAGGGACGGAAAACGCGCAATGCAGATTGGCGTCAATCAAGTGGCCAGCAACAAACCTATTGCCGGAATTGGCAAGGCCATTGGCAAATTTGCGTCTGATCGTGGCTATACACTGATACAGAACTTGTGCAGCCACGGTGTTGGCCGAACCATCCATGAATACCCCGAGGAGATTGCGACCTGGCCCACACGCGGCGACAAGCGCCGCATTAACAAGGGGCTGGTTTTGACTGTCGAACCATTCCTGTCGAAAGGCGGCCTGTGGGCAACTGACGGCGATGATGGTTGGACGCTATATAGCGCCCCCGCCGCACCTGTTGTTCAATATGAGCATACCGTTGTCGCGACAGATCGTGGGCCTATTATCGTAACAGTGCCAAGCTGATACTGCGTTTCGCAACCACATGGACGTTCCGATTTGATGCCCCAAAATCATGCTGTTAATCCAGAGAGGTTCACATGTCCTATATCTACTGCATGCTGATCCTTGGTGTTATCGGCTTTCAGATCGCACTGATAATCGGCGCCCCGTGGGGCCGGATTACGCAGGGCGGACAGGTTGAGGGACCATTGCCGCGCTCCGGCCGTATCGTAGCAGCCATATCAATTGTTCTGCTGGCGGGAATGGCGCTCGCCATATTATCCACTAGCGGCCACTGGCCCCAGTGGCCGTCATGGACGGGATGGGTCGCCGTCGCGATAAACGCAATCATGATGGTGCTGAACTGGATCACGCCATCATCTGCGGAGCGAACGCTGTGGGGACCAATCACAACTGCGATCTTTGCACTCGCGCTAACGGTTCAGCTTTCCTGAACTGCACGCTTAGAACCCCATGACTACGGCTGCTCAAAACGGGGCTGCGCAACCGGCCTGCGCGCCAAACCAATAGGTAGCGTAATAATCGCAAGGCACCCAACCACCATGCCAACGCCAACCCATCCGAGGCTAGGCAAACGCTCCCCGACGATCAAAACGGCCAAAACAGCCGCCACCACCGGCTCCAGAAGTGTGATTACCGTTGCCATGCTCGCCTGCACGCGCGAAAGCCCGTAGCCAAAGGTAAGGTAGCCCAGAAACATCGGCACAGCGGCCATATAAATTCCGACCGCCGCATTGTTCCACGAGGTCAGGAACGGCCCACCCGTAACGACCAGCACCGGCATCAGCAACAGACCGCCGATACCAAACGTAGCCCCCATTGCCACCGATGAGCGCGTCCCCTGCAACATCATTTTGCGCGCGCTCCATGAATACAGTGCATAGGTCAGGCCACCGATCAGGCCCAAGAACACACCTAGTGGCACAGATGCACCGCCGCCTACGTCACCATGGGACACGTTTTCCGCTGCGCAGATCAACCCCATGCCGATCAACCCGACAAGCGCCCCAACGGACCACTGCAAGGTCAGCTTACTGCGATCCAGAACATACTCGATCAGCGCTGACAGCAATGGCGCGGAGCCAATTGTAATGACGGTCCCAACGGTTACGCCGGCTAACCGCATCGAACCATAAAAGGCCAACGGGTAAATCGCGACGGAAACCGCGCCAAGCAGCACCAGATGACGCTGATTCCACAGCGCGGCGCATGATCGCACAATGCCACGTCCCGCGACGAGGGCTTGTGCGACACCACCCACACCCATTGCCGCTGCGCCAATCGCCGCAGCGCTGACATCAGGGGCAAAGGTTGCTGCCGTGCCGGTTGTTCCCCAGACAAAAGCTGAAAACAGGATGGCCAAGACACCCCCGATTTGCCCCCGCATCACATCAAAGCCCCTGCAACATGTCGACGACCATCACCCTTGCCATGACAACCCGCGCACTGCTGCCCTCCAGCCCAGCCCGGGACATTGCACCCTCCAATAGAAACGAAATCTGGGCTGCCAGTATAATCACGCGCGCGGGATCATTGGGCAGCAGCTCCGACAAATGCCCTGCGAGGATGCTCTCGACCTGTTCTTTATGCCGTTTGACAGCAATCCGCCCGATGTCACCCACCTCTAACTCAGCCGCGGCATTTAGCAGACCACAACCGCGAAACCCTCGCTCATAGGCGAATTCTGCGTGATCCTGATAGGCGTCGAAAACCGCAAGAATACGTTGCTGCGGATTTTTTGCAGCCACCAAGCGGTCATCATAGAGCGCCAGCCATTCCGCATGACGCGCCTCGATATATTGGTTCACGAGGTCGGCCTTGGAGGCGAAATTATTGTAAAGACTCTTCTTTGCGACGCCTGCCCGCTCAACAATCGCATCGATGCCCGTGCCGCTAATGCCGTGATTGTAAAACAGGATCATGGCCGCCTGCATCAAACGGTCATATGCAGATTGTGTCGGTATTTTTTTCTGTTCGGTCATCAAAGCATCTCCACGATAGGTAGACCGGTATACCTATCTTCAAACCCTAACAAGATATAATAGCGCCCCAACTCCAACTAGAGGGGAGCAGTCAAAGCACCACTCTAGATCTGACACTCATCAAAATCACCTTATCTCATTGATATAGCAGTGATCTTCCGTAAGAGCCGCATGACGCATGGCCACCAGAGGGCGGTTCATTGAATCGTAGGACACAGCGTCGATATCCAGCAAGGCGCGCACCTCGGTTAAATCCAGATGCATCAGCCGCAAATCCTCAGCCGTGGCGATACGGGCGGCCAGACGCTCCCGAACGGCGGCGATTTGCAGGCGGTGGTTTTGCAGCAGCCACTTATACAGCAAAACAGGCGCGTCCTTTACATCCGCAGGAAAGTCAGGCGCCCGCGATAATGGCAGCGTCACCCGATCAATCATAACAACACGGCCCTGATACAGACGTTCCCGCAGCATAAAGGCAACAGGCGCCCCGACCTGAATCTCCAACCGCTGCGCCTCCGCTGCGGTTGCAGGGCGATGGCAGGTGTCAATCAAACGGGTTTCAGAGGTCATCAACTGACCCTCGTTCGAATGCAGCCGGTAATACCGATAAAACTGCGACATTGAATGATGCGGGGTGCGCCCTGTTACCACCGTACCCGTTTTGCGCCGACGCATGATAACGCCCTGCGCGGTTAGATCAGCCATCGCTCGACGGATCGTCCCATATGAAACACTGAACTGCTTGGCCAATTCTGTTTCAGGCGGCAGGACAAAACCTTCCCCCCATGTGCCCAGAATGATCCGGCGCATGATCCGGTCCTTGACCTGCTCATGCAGCGGCGCCTTGACCAAGGTATCGGTCAACTCTGCGTCATCTTGCAGCTGTTCGGCGGTGCTGGCTCTGTCCGTCATCGCAATCTCCGTTCACATGCTGTTCGACAAATAACTTGAAACCACACTTGCATCCTGAGGTCTATCCGTATTTCTATATAGGTATGAGAAATGAAGAATCAAATTCCCAGCTCTCCGCCCTACCTGCCCCGGATGCAGGTTCCATGGTTGCCGCCCTGTCGCGCCTAGTGGAATTGGCGACACCGATGCCGCCCGCCGATAACTATGCGGGCTTCGCGGATTTGGTTGAGGAACTTTTCGCCCCGCTCGGCTGCACCGCCATGCGGGTTACTGTTCCGGATGAGTTATGGCAGGGGCCGGGCCTATCAGGCGCACGGGTGAACCTGCTGCTGACGCCGGATATCCCGGGCACGCATGACCTGCCTGAGGCGATGATCTACTTCCACACCGACACCGCGCCCGCTGGCGACGGCTGGTCCGTGCCCCCGTTTCAGGTGACCCAGCGCGACGGCAAACTGATCGGTCGCGGCACCGCCGATATGAAGGGAACAATCGTCGCCGTGCGCGATGCGCTGCTGCGGCTTTCCGCGCAGGGCGACGCAAAGATGGCGTTCAAACCCGTTCTGGCCTTTTGCACGGATGAGGAGGGCGGCACCTATCCGGGCATCCGCTACCTTGCCGAAACACAACCCCTGCCCGAGGTTCTCCTAAACCTGAACGGCACCGCCGAACCCCGCATCTGGGCGGGCTGCGTCGGATCGCTAGATATTACCGTTACGATTACCGGTCAGGCCTGTCATTCGGGTGAGCCTCAGCGCGGCGTAAACGCAGTAGAGATTGCCCTGCCGGCAATGATGGCCATGCAACTGTTGAAATCCACGGTTGAGGCACGCGAAACCACCCTGCCCCCACCGCCATGGGCCACCGGCCCACTGCGCGCACGCCTGAACGTCACCGCGATCCATGGCGGCGACAAGGGATCGGCCATCCCCGGTTCGTGCACGATGACCATCAATCGTCGCTATATAGCCGAGGAAACCGAAGCAGAGGTGATTGCCGAAATCCGCAACGCCCTTGCCAATGCCTTGGATAACAGCGCCGCGCTGGATTGGGGCATGCAAATCACCGGCCACTTGCCGCCTGTTGCAGATCCCGACGGCCCCGCCACCGAGCGCTGGACGCAGGCCCGCGCCCGCGCCTTTAACCTGCCAGTATCCGCGTTCACGCGATACGGGTCTGGCACATCATCTGATTTCGGCTGGGTACAACGGGCCGGATTGCGTCACATGCTGCTGGGCGGCCTGATGCGACCGGATCGCAATGTCCACGGACCAGATGAATTCACGACCATTCAGGATTTATGTGAACTGTCTGATGCAGTTGCATATTTTCTGTCTGAACTACCCTGATATCCGCCATCAAGAGCAGAGACAGGATTGCTATACCCAACCCAACAGAAGGACCTCCCCAATGACTTCTCCATTTAACCGTCGCGGCTTTCTGAAAGCCACCGCAGCAGGCGCCACATTGGCCACCATGCCCGGCCTTGTGCAAATGGCACAGGCGCAAAACATCCAGCCTGGCGGTACGCTGCGTCTGGCGCTGAATATCACACCATCGGTTCTGAACCCGATGCTGTCGCGGCTGAACTCCGAATACCTGCTGGGCGAGCTGCTATATTCCGGCCTGACCGTTCTGGCGCCCGACATGTCCGCCCAACCCGATCTGGCCACGGAATGGAGCGCGAACGAGGACGCCACCGAATGGCGCTTTACCCTGCGTGAAAATGCTGTGTTCTCGAACGGGCAGCCTGTCACCTCCGCTGATGTTGCTGCCTCCTTTGCCAAGCTGCTGGACCCTGCAACCGCTGCACCGGGCAGCCGCAACCTTGGCCCGATTTCCGAGGTTGTCGCAGATGGCGACTTTGCCGTCATCATCCGCACCGCATCCCCCTATGCCGACCTGCCAGTCGCGCTGACCTATCCAACGGCAAAAATCCTGCCCGCCAGCATTGTTGAGGGCGATTTCGACAGCCTGATGCAAACGCCCGTCGGCTCCGGCCCGTTCCGCATGGCAGAATACCGCCCCGATGATGTCGCCATTGTTGAGCGGAACCCGGATTACTTCATCGAGGGCCAGCCCTATCTGGATCGTGTCGAGGTTAAGAGCTTCCCCGATGCCGCCGGTGCCGCCGCCGCCATGCTGGCCGGAGAGGTCGATATCCTGACCGAGATCCAGCCAACAGATTACGCCCGCATCGCCGATAGCGACGGTGTGACCGGTCTGCGTTCCCCCTCGGGCCGTTTCCTCGACGTTGTGATGGATTGCACTGTGGAGCCATTCAACAACCCCAAGGTACGCGAGGCCCTGTCCTATTGCGTCGATCGTGAGGCAATGGTCGAGTTGGTCGCAGAGGGCTACGGCACCCCCGGCAACGATTCCCCCGTGAACAGCGCCTATCGCTATAACGACGATGCACCCCTGAAATCCTATGATCCAGAGCGGGCAAAAACATTGCTGGCCGAAGCAGGGTATCCGGACGGGATCGAGATCGAGCTGATCGCCTCCACCCGCCCCGGTTACCGTTCCGCTATGGCGGTGGTTCTGCGCGAAATGGCGCGCCCCGGTGGGTTCGATATCTCGGTTCAGACGATGGACCACCCCTCCTATCTGGATCAGGTCTGGAAAAAGGGTAAGTTCTACGTTGGTTTCTACAACATGCAGCCAACCGAGGGGACGATCTTCAACCTGCTGTTCACCTCCGGTGCGAACTGGAACGAAACCCGCTGGAACAACGCCGAATTCGATCAACTCGTGCTCGAGGCAGATCAAACCACGGATGAGGCAACCCGCGCCGATCTATACGCACAGGCGCAAAAACTGATGCGCGACGAGGTGCCGGCACTGGTGCCGTGCTTCTTCGATCTGCTCGGCGCACAGGCCGATTATGTCGAGAACTACGTCCAGAACCCGCGTGGTGCGAATTATGCTCTGCACACTGTCGCGTTAGCTGCGGATGCACCAACGCGCTGATTTGCAAAAGACGCGGCGGGGGCCTCCCTCGCCGCGTTTTTCTTGGCCCCACCGACGACTGAGGAGCACCCATGTCGGCCACCTTCCTTTTGCGCCGTATTGCCTATCTGGCTCTTACGGCACTGCTGGTCTCGCTGATTGTATTCAGCGTTACGCAGTTGCTGCCCGCAAACGCAGCCACAATGATCCTAGGCGAGTATGCAACGGACGAGGCGCTGACGGCGCTGAATGCGAAACTCGGTCTGGATGATCCGGCCTTGGTGCAATACGGACGCTGGCTGGGCGGGGTGCTGCAAGGTGATTTCGGCACCTCGCTGCGCACCGGACAACCGGTAGGCCCCACCATTCTGGATGCGCTGGGACGCTCCGCCATTCTGGCCGTGTTCTCGCTGCTGCTGGTGTGCGTCATCGCCATCCCGCTGGGCGTTATCGCAGGCAGCCGCCGCGGTGGGCCCGCCGATCTGGGCCTGTCCGTCGTCAGCTATCTGGGCGTGTCCCTGCCCGAATTCGTGCTGGCAACGCTGCTGCTGGCATGGCTGGCCGGTCCGGCAATCGGGATGTTTCCCGCATCCGGCTACACCCCGTTTTCCGAGGATTTCGGCGACGCCCTGCACCACATCGCCCTGCCCGTCATAACGCTGACGATCATCCTGATCGCGCATATCAGCCGCATGGTCCGGTCTGAAATGGTGGACACATTGCAAAGCGATTTCGTGCGCGCCGCCCGCCTGCGCGGATTGTCCAAGCGGCAGGTGATCTATGGTCACGCGCTGCGCAACTCCATGCTGCCCGCGATTACCGTTATCGCACTTGATGTCGGCTATCTGATCGGCGGCGTGATCGTGGTTGAGGAGGTCTTCGCCTTTCCCGGCATTGGCCGCCAGCTGATCCTCGCCATCCAGAACCGTGACCTGCCCATGCTGCAAGCGGGCGCGTTGATTATGGCGCTGACCTATGCCCTCGCCAACCTGATGGCCGACCTTGCCTATGCCGCACTCGACAAGAGGATCCAGTTCAAATGAGCACGTTTTACGCCCTCTTGCGCAACCCGCAGGGTGCCCTTGGCCTGTTGATTGTCACGATCCTGCTGATCGTCGCTATCTTTGGCCCTGTAATTGCCCCGAATGACCCTGAATCGTTCAACTTCGGATCACGCTTTGCCGCGCCCTCAATGGAATTTCCGTTTGGAACCGACTGGTATGGCCGTGACCTGTTTTCACGCATCCTGATCGGGGCACGCTCCACGGTGCTGCTAGCCATCCTCGCCACCGTGATCGGAACCGGACTAGGCGCGATTATCGGCGTGTTGTCCGGCTATCTAGGCGGCTGGGCGGATGAGGTGATTATGCGCCTGACCGATGCGATCATGGCAATCCCGTCACTGCTGTTCGCGCTGATGATCCTTGCGGCGCTCGGTTCCTCAGCCTTGAACGCGGTGTTGGCTATCGGCATCGCCTTTGCCCCCGGAATGGCGCGCATTGCACGCTCCGTCACATTGCAGGTTCGCGCGCTGGATTACGTTGCTGCCGCACAGGCACGGGGTGAGAAGTTGGGCTGGATCGTTCTGGCCGAGATCTTGCCGAACACCATCGCCCCCGTGATTATAGAGGCAACAATCCGCGTCGCATTCGCCATCATGACATTGGCCACACTGTCCTTTCTGGGCCTTGGCGCGCAACCCCCCTCGCCCGAATGGGGCCTGATGATCGCCGAAGCACGCGACCACCTGTTCCGCAGCCCATGGCCCGTCATCGCACCGGGCATTGCAATTGCGCTGGTCGCGATCGGCTTCAACCTACTCGGTGACGGATTGCGCGATGTCCTCAACCCAAAGACGGCGGATTGATCATGACAGACACGCTGACACTGAACGATTACGGCCTGTGGTACGACACCCCGTCCGGCCCCGTGCGTATCCTCGACGACATCTCGCTGCGGATTGCCAAGGGTGAGGTGCTAGGACTGGTGGGCGAAAGCGGCTCTGCCAAATCCTCGCTGGCCAATGCCATCATCCGCGATTTGCCCGGTAAGGTGCATGCCGAACAGGGCACTATCCTGCTGGGCGATCAGGACATCACTGCGGCCAGCGGTGCGATTTTGGAAAAGCTGCGCGGGCAACGCATCGCGATGGTTTTCCAGAACGCCGCCACCACGCTGGACCCCGTGCAAACCGTGGGCAACCACCTGATTGAAACGTTGGAGCGCCACACAACTGCCCAGGGTCAGGCCGCCACCGCCCGCGCGGTGGAGCTGATCGAGATGGTCGGCCTGCCCGATCCGCAGGCCATGCTGACCCGTTTCCCGCATGAGATTTCGGGCGGTGAAAAACAGCGCGTTGTGCTGGCGCTGGCCTTTGCATGCGAACCCGAACTGATCCTGTTTGATGAACCAACCTCGGCGCTGGATGCAACCACGGCGGCAACGCTGCTGGACCTGTTTCGGGATTTGCAGGCACGCACCGGCGTTTCGGCGCTGTTTATCAGCCATGATCTGGGCACGGTGTCGGATATCGCACACCGCGTTGCAGTCATCTATGGCGGGCGTATCGTTGAGGAGGGCGCGGTCGAAACCGTCTTCTCCGACCCGAAACACCCCTACACTCAGGCACTCATGGCCAGCCTGCCGCGCCCATCTGATGGTCGCACAAATCGCGGGCTTGCCGGTACGGCGGCCCTGCCTGCACCACGGCGTGGGGAAATACCGCCCTGCATCTTCTCCGCCTCGTGCCCGCATCATGACGCGGCCATCTGTGATGCGCAGCAGGTTCGCCTGACCGATAGCGATGACCGGCGCACCGCCTGCGCCCGCGTGGCCAAGGGGCAGATATTACACACGCCTGCGGCACCGAACCCTGCCCCCTCGCCCCGTGGCGACGATGCATTGCTACAGGTGGAGTCGCTAACGGTGTCCTATGGCTCGCAGCGGCTGATCGACTCGCTGCGCAATCGGATCAGCCCCCATGTTCGGGCGGTTAACAACGTGTCGTTCAAGGTACGGCGCGGTGAAACACTGGCACTGGTGGGCGAATCCGGCTGCGGTAAATCCTCGCTGGCCCGCGCGCTTTCCGGCCTGTACGCCCATGACGGCGTGACCCGTTTGGGGAACGAAATTATACCCTCGAACAGCCCCGCATGGCGTGCACGGGTCCAGACGATCTTCCAGAACCCTGACAGTTCGCTGAACCCGCGCCACTCCATCGGAACGATCCTCGGCCGTCCGCTAAAGCTGATCCGAACCGATCTGGCACCACAGGATCGCGCGGCGGAGGTTGCGCGCCTGTTAACCCGCGTTCGCCTGCCCGCCGATTATGCCGAACGGTATCCGCACCAATTGTCGGGCGGCGAAAAGCAACGGGTGGCGATTGCCCGTGCGCTGGCCGCGCGACCCGATGTCATTATCTGTGATGAGATCACCTCCGGCCTCGACGCGGCGGTTCAGGCGGCAATTGCACGACTGCTACGCGAAATTCAGGCCGAGAGCGGAACCGCCCTCGTCTTTATCACGCATGATCTGGGCATGTTGCGCCACATCGCGGACCGCGTTGCCGTGATGTATCTGGGTGAGATGGTCGAAATGGGCGAGGTTGCCTCACTCGATACCGCGCCATGGCACCCCTATACCGAGGCGCTGTTATCCTCGTCGCACTCCGTTGATCCGGACAGCGAAACGCGCCGCGTGCGCCTGACCGGAAGCCTGCCCAAACGCACCGAAGATCTCGCCGGTTGTCCCTTTGCATCCCGCTGCCCCCGCCATGTGGGCGCGATTTGCGACAGCCAGCAACCACCCCGTCGCCATCCCGCGCCGGACCATGAAATCCTCTGCCATATCGACGCCAGCACGCTATCCGCCGTGCCGCCGATCTGGCGCTTTTCCGACCAATTGGAGACCCAGCAATGACCCCCGAAGATCTGATCGCATCTGTTGACGAACAGGCCTGCATCGCGCGCCTACAGGATATGGTGCAGCACAAGAGCTTCTCCGAAACCGAGGGTGAGCGCGCCCTGGCCGCGCATATGGCCGACATCCTGCGCGAAATCGGGCTGGAGGCTGAACTGCAACCCGTTGAGGGTGAGCGCGTAAACGCCATCGGCCGGTTCAAGGGGACAGGTGGCGGCAAGAGCATCCTGTTTAACGGCCACCTCGACACCAATCCCGTAACAGCCGGCTGGACCGTGGATCCATGGGGCGGCGTTGTGGATGACGAATTCATCTACGGTATCGGTGTGTCGAACATGAAGGCAGGCGACGCCGCCTATCTGTGTGCCATGGAAACCATTCTCAAGGCAGGCCTGCGCCCCCGCGGCGATGTCATCCTGTCCTTTGTGGTTGGCGAATTGCAGGGCGGAATTGGTACGGTTCGCATGCTGGAACAGGGCGTCACGGCGGATTACTTCGTGAATTCCGAACCCACAGATATTGCGGCAATGACACTACACGCCGGCGCGTTCTCGTTCCAGATCGAGCTGACAGGCGACACCCGCCATTTGTCCAAGCGTGAGCAAGCCTGCGATGCATTGGCCGCCGCCGCCGCCCTAGTCCCGCGCATTAACAACCTGACGTTCAAGGGGTCCAAATCCGACGATCACCGCAAGGTAAATCGCGGCCATGTCGGCGTTGTTCGCGCTGGTCTGGGTGACACATTCGAGGAATGGCGCCCTCCACAGGTTGCCGACCGCGCCAAAATCCTCGGCACATGCCGCTACGCCCCCTCGCAAACCATCGACAGCGTGATGGAGGATATGCGTACCCTGCTGCGCGCGCTGGAACTGGAATATCCCGGCCTGAAATGGTCCGTGGACAGCTACGATCAGCGCAAGGGCAAACCACAAATGCCTCCGTTCGAGGTTTCACGCGACGCCACAATCGTAAAGGCCGTGAACAAGGCATATGAGGCCGTGCGCGGCGCCCCACAGCCAACCGGCCCCATCGCACCATCCTGCTTTTACGGCACCGACGCGGCCCACCTGGCCGCCGCAGGCATCGAGGGAGTGGTCTGCGGACCGGGTGGCGAATTCAACACCATGCCGGATGAGCGTGTGCGCCTGACCCAGTTCATTGATTGCGTAAAGGTCTACATCCTGACCATCGCTGAAATCTGCGGGCTGGAGGAAGCATGACCATCCCCGCCCCCTATTTCGACCGCGTCGAACGGCTGCGCACCCAAATGCGCGCCGTGGGGGCGGATGTTTTCCTGTGCGACCATGCCGAAATGCTGGCATGGTTGACGGGCTACACGGTGTCCGAAACCTTCTATCGGGGCGTTGTTGTGCCGCTGGACGGTGATCCGGTCTGGGTTCTACGCGAAATCGACGTTGTTCCCTGTCGTGCCGCGACATGGGTCGGCACGGTCCTGGGCTATGCCGATCACGCCGACGCCCACGCCGTGATGGCCGAGGTGATCGGACGCTTCGCCCCTGCCAATATCGGCGCAGATTTTACCTCATTCGGGTTCACGGCCTATACGCGCGACCGGTTGGGTGAGCTATTGCCCGAAGCTCGGTTTACCAATCTGCACGACGTGTCGAACCAAATTCGCGCAGTCAAGGATGCGGGCGAGATCGAAAACACCACCCGCGCCGCTACAATTGCAGATGGCGCGATGGCCGCGATCACAGCTGCGCTAGAACCGGGAATGCGCCCACGGGACGCCGCCGTAATCGCGGCGCATCACTACCTGACAAACGGGTCCGATGATTATTGGGTCGGGCCGATCTCCATCTCGCGTCGGGCCAGTGCGGGCGGGCACGGAATGGGATTTTTGCACGCCACCTTCACCGAAAACCGGCTGGCAGATGGCGACATCCTGCATGTGGAGCTGGTGCCACGTATCGCGAACTACTCCGCCCGCTTCATGCGCTCAATCGCGATTGGAGCCCCACGGGACGAGGATATCGCAACCATGGCGCGGATGCAGACCCTGCAAGACGCGCAATTCGCGGCGATCCGTCCGGGGGTCAAAGCAGCAGATGCCGATGCCGTGCTGCGCGACGCAATGCTGGCCGAGGGCCTGCGCGAGACCTACCCCAACATCACCGGCTATCAACTGGGCCTATACGCAAAAACGCCCCGCTCATCCGATACCTCGCTCAGCCTGCATCCCGCCGCGAATTGGCAATTTGCACAGGGCCAGATTTTTCACCTGTACACCACGGCGTGGGGCCTGGCCCTGTCGGAAACCGTGGTCGTTACGCAGGACGGATGCCAGTTGCTGACCAAAACACCACGCCGAATTTTGCAAGCATCCGAAATCCTGTAAGGCACGCACAGATCCGACGGATCAGGGCGCAATCGGCACACCTGATTGCGCCCTATTTTTATGTCGTCGGGCGTAGAAATAGCGGCACATTTCTGCGCGCAAAATTCTCAAAATCCACCGCGCAATATAGTTGCGATCACAGGGGTTCACGTTCACGCACAGGCCCTTATTCCATTGGCGAAAACCCATATGTCCGGCATTCAAGTTATTCATTTACATAAGGATTCGACCCGGATGTTGAACCGCCTGACCCTTAGAAATCTATTCATTGCCGGCCTGATCGGAGAACTCGCCTTCGAAGCCTACGCACATCTGCTATCCCCACTGCTGTTCGGCGTGGCCCTACAACCCGCCAATCTGGTGGCCGGCTTGTTTAACATCTATCTGGGGATCAGCCTGTCCTATATGGTCGCCTTCCTGATCCATTTCGCGGTGGGGATATTCGCCTTTTCAGGCTTTGTGCTGGCAACGCATTTGGTCACACGCACCAAGCTGATCGTGTCGGGCGCGATTGCAGGGTTCGTCCTGTGGTTCATCGCCCAAGGGTTTCTCGCCCAACTGGTCGGGCGCAGCTTCATGATGGATTTCGGCGTCTACACCCAATCCTCGTTCATCGGGCATGTCGGCATGGCCGCTCTGATGGGGTTTGTGATGTCTAAGCTGGACACCGCAAAACAACCGGTCGCGGCCTAGGATCAGCGTCGGCCTGCGATACAGCAGGCCGACAGCATTACGTCAGGCGCGCATGCGGCTGTAATCGGGATCATACGGGCCGCTCTCAATGATTTCCGCAGCAACAGGCGCGCCAATCACATCAATGGTCAGGCCCGTAGCGGTCGCATATGCCGGATCAACAAAGGCATAGGCGATGTTCAAACCCGTGCGATGCCCCCAATCGCCCGAGGTAACAGTCCCGACAATCTGACCGTTGGACCGAACGGATGCACCACCATGCGCGGGCGCATCAGTGGTATCGACGGTCATCGTGACCAGCAGTCGCTGCGGTCCGGCCTCGACCCGTTTTTGCAAGGCTTCCTTGCCCACGAAATCATCCTTTTCCATCTTGATGAAGCGGTTCAGGCTTGTCTCAAACGGATCAAATTCGGTCAGGATATCGGCCTTCCAATGCAGGAAGCCCTTTTCCACCCGCATCGAATCCACGGCCCGTGCGCCGAATAATTGCAGACCATGCGCCTGCCCCGCCTTGCGCAGCGCGGCATAGGCCGCATGCAGGTTTTCGTTGGGCACGTGGATCTCATAGGCCAGCTCGCCTGAGAAGCTGATGCCCAGCACAGTTGCAGGCGCAATGCCGATATGGGTTTCACGCACCGACAGCCACGAGAATGCCTCACGCGACCAATCGCCCCGCGCGGCGGCGGCAAGAACGTCCCGCGATTTCGGCCCGGCCAGAACCAGGATCGTCTGCGCATTGGTCAGCGATTTGATCTGCACATCCTCATCCGCGCGCAAATGGGTTTGCAACCAATCCATGTCATGGAATTCCGACGCAGCAGCCGACCCGTACCAGACACGGTTCGGTCCACGGTCCGAGGCAGGGATATTCGCAATCGTCGCCTCACCCTTTAGCATTCCATGTTCGTTGAGCAGATAGCCCAATCCGACACGCCCCCAGCGTTTCGTCACCGTGCCGCACATCATCCGGTCGAGGAAGCTGTGCACGTCACCACCCGTCAGCTCGAACCGGTTAAAGCCTGATACCTCGGTCATGCCAACGCCGGTCATGACGTTCTGCACCTCCGCCGCAACAACGTCGTGCACCTCGTTAAAGCGGAAGCCCAGCGTCTCCTCAAAATCCGGCGACGGCTTGATATAGTCGATGCGCTCCCACCCGTTGACGATGCCCATCTCGGCACCCTCAGCGACGAAAACCTGCGTCAGCGGGGTCGTCTTCATCGGGCGGGCAGCGGGGCGGTGTTCGTGGGGGAAGTGGAACCGGAATTCGTTCTGGTAATCCTCAATCGCCTTTAGCGCCGTCAGTTCAACCGTCGCATGACCGGTAAAGCGTCGTGGATCGATCACCCACGTATCGTATTGCGCCTCACCATGCACAATCTGCTGCGCCAACATCCAACCATGGCCACCGCCCTCACCCAGACCTGCGCGCAGGCCGATGATGCAATAGGCGTTCCGTTTACCGGGGATCGGACCAACCAGCGGCGCACCGTCGATTGTATAGGTGATCGGGCCGTTAACGACGTGCCTGATACCGGTTTCCATCAGGGCTGGCATCCGCTCGAACGCGCCCTCCAACACATCGGTGATGCGGTCCAGATCATCGGGGCACAGGGCGTTGGTGAATTTCGGATCGATCCCGTCCATGCCCCAAGTGCGACAATCCTGCTCATAAAATCCTAGCAGCAAGCCACCCTTTTCCTGACGGCAATAATAATCGCTGATCGGGCAGCGCAGCAGCGGCATCCGATGGCCCGCCTCCGCAATTGACGGAATATCCTCGGTCAGGAAATACTGATGCTCCATCGAGGCGACAGGATGCTGCACCCCCATCATCGCGCCAATCTCGTTACAACGATAGCCGCCAGCATTCACGACAATCTCACATTTCACATCGCCCTTTTCGGTGTGAACGGTCCATGTGCTGTCTGCATGCTGAGTCAGGCCAGTGACAGGCGTGTGGCGGTTAACCTCGGCACCGGCCAGACGGGCGCGACGGGCCAATGCTTGGCACAATTGCGCGGGGTCAACATCACCATCCGTCGGGTCCCATAGCCCGCCCAACAGGTTATCGGTTGAGATCAGAGGGTGCCGCCGCGCGCATTCTTCCGCACCGATCACCTCAAAATCAACGCCCATCCCCGCTGCCATCGAGGCGAAATGGCGATAGCCATCCATCTGCGCCTCGGTATTGGCCAAACGAATGCCGCCATCGCCGTAATTATAGCCGACCGGATAATCCAGATCGTCGCGCAATTCCTTGTACAGGTTGATCGAATGCGTTTTCAGCCCGACCATGGTTTGCGTCATACCAAAATTCGTGACCTGCGCTGCCGAATGCCATGTCGTGCCGGAGGTCAGCTCATCCCGCTCGATCAACATCACATCGGTCCAGCCCTCCTGCGTCAGGTGGTACAATGCGGAACATCCTGCGATGCCACCCCCAATCACAACAACACGAACCTGATCCCGCATGACATCTATCCCGACTTGAAAATAACCCTGCGAACATGCATCCGCACAAGCAGCAGTTCGGTCAATGTGAACGAATCAGTTCCTGTATTTTCGAAACTGTCTTTGCAAAATCATATCGGCAGCGCTCAATCGCCCTCACCCAAAACGGTGAATTGCTCTGATAACCACGGATACATCGCACAGGCGGGTTCAACCGCCTCACGCCGCACAATCTGGCGCAGCAAACCGGTGATGGCCTGCAAGGTCTGATCGTCAAAATCCGCCCGTGCGCTAACGGTCAAGGTTCGCGCAAATGCCGCAATCGGCAGGGGGTGCAACCGGACCCTGTCGGCAAACCGCTGGGCGCGCATGAACCCGATGGGCGTGACAACGGCCCATCCCTCGCCCCCTGCGATGACAGCCATCATGGATTGCACGCTATCGAACGAAAACCGGTTCGCCAGATCAATCCGGTTGCGCGCCAGATGGGCCTCCACCTGCTTGCCAATCAAATGCCGCCCGCTGAACCGGATAAAGGGCAGATCGCTACCCTTCAACAAACCCGCAGGCACCACGTCCAAATCCTTGGGCAGCGCCATGACAAAGGGATCATGCACCAATTTCAGGCTAGAAACGCCCGTACTGCGCCCCGCAATATTCGAGGAAACAGCAACATCAATTCCCCCCCGCCGCAGCATGTCATCCGCCTCGTGGCTCAGAATATTGCCAATGGATAGCGCCGCATGGGGCATCTGGCGGGCGAGTATCACCGCCAGCTCTGGCGTTACGCTGCTCTCGAAATCCTCGACAATACCCAGCCGCAGGGACCGTGTGCCCAGCAGGCCCGAAATCACTGTTTCGCTGGTGGCACGGCGTAAATGGATCAGGCCCTTGGACAAATGCTGCGCCGCCTGCGCTCCCTCTCGTGTTAGGGTAAAGGGCCGCGACGACCGGTCAAACAATGTGGCGCCCAGTTGTTCCTCCAGCCGCGCAATCTGGTGCGAGACGGATGAAATCGACAGCCCCATTTCACGGGCCGCAACCTGCATCGATCCCGATTGCGCCACACGCTCAAACGCATCCAATGCCTGCAAGGAAACCCGTGGAAGTGACAAATCCGCGCCCCTATTGTTTTGGGAAAGCCGGAACTCTGCGGCAGCACCCACACCATGTCAAATCAGCGCCTATCCGAATGAGGCGTTTAACTGTGCGCGGCACCGCACTATCAGACACCAGAATCTGCGCGGGGGAAGCAGCATGTCCACAACCATGAAACTGGCCTTGGGAAGCTTGGCCGTTGGCTTTGCCGTGCTGGCGATGAAAATCCTCGCCTACCGGATGACTGGCTCCATCGCGCTGTATTCTGACGCCTTGGAAAGCACGGTTAACGTCGTGACTGCCTTTGCCGCGCTGATCGCGGTGCATATCGCGGCAAAGCCTGCGGACGAAACCCACCCCTATGGCCATCATAAGGCAGAGTTTTTCAGCGCCGTGCTAGAGGGCGTGATGATCGTCATCGCCGCGCTACTGATCCTGCGCGAGGCTTATTTCGGCCTGATGAACCCTGCTGAATTGGACCTGCCCCTTACCGGTATCGTGGTGAACTTTGCCGCGACGGTGGTGAACAGCATCTGGGCCTATATCCTGATCACCTATGGTCGACGGCATAAATCCCCTGCCCTCGTCGCGGATGGGCGGCACCTGCTAACCGATGTTGTCACCTCGGTCGGCGTGGTGGCGGGCATCCTGCTGGCGCTTGGCACGGGATGGTGGATCCTCGATCCGATCCTCGCGGCCTTTGTCGCCGTGAATATCCTGTGGTCCGGCTCGAAACTGATCAAGGAATCGCTGAGCGGCCTGATGGATGAGGCAGTGCCACCCGAAACCCTGACCCGAATCCGCGATATCATCACCGCCCATGCCCATGGCGCCAGCGAGGTACATGACCTGCTGACCCGCCATGCCGGACCCGCCATCTTCATCGAATTCCACCTGATCGTGGCAGGCGACATGACTGTGTTCGAGGCGCATGAGATTTGCGACGAGATCGAAAACGCCCTTGAGCACGCATTTGACGGCGCGCGGGTCACGATCCATGTGGAGCCTGAGCATAAGTCGAAACAGTCCGGCGCCCTCGTCCTGAATTAGGGGGACATGCGCCCTCGGGATTTTCCACGCAGCACCACTAGACGACCGGTCTATTACTTCCTATCTGCCATCTATGACAGAGCAAACCAAATCCGATCTGACACGCCAGAACATCCTGACCGCTGGTCGGGGGCTGATCCTGAAACATGGATTTGGCGGCGTTGGCATCTCGCGCATCTTGGCCGAAAGCAATGTTCCAAAGGGCTCATTCTATTACTATTTCGCGTCCAAGGAGGCCTTCGGTCAGGCCCTGCTACAGGACTACGTCGATGACTACCTGACCCGCGTTGATGACCTGATCGCCAGTACGGGCTTGGCCCGCGATAAGCTGGATAAATTTTGGTCCGCTTGGCTGGCACAGGCAGGGGCCGAGGGGATTGCCAGCCAGTGCCTCGTCGTCAAACTGGGTGCGGAAGTTGCCGACCTGTCAGAAAACATGCGGGTGATCCTGAATAACGGCGTGGGTGAGCTGGTGGATCGCATCGCAACCCTGCTGCAACAGGGCGCTGTCGATGGTTCGCTGCGCTCATTCCCCGACCCGCAAATCACCGCGCAAATGCTTTACGCCAAATGGCTGGGCGCGGCGATTTTGGCGAAGTTGGCGCAGGATCAGCGCCCGCTGGAAAACGCATTGGCCGATACGGCCACACTTTTGACCCCTAATAATTAAAGGATTTTCAATATGAAAGCTGCAACACACGATACATTCGGCGAACCCGTTAACGTCATGACCACCTCTGATGTGGCACAGCCCACCGCGAATGCGGGTGAGGTGCTGGTCAAGATGATCCTGTCCCCGATCCACAACCATGACCTGTGGACCGTGCGCGGCGATTACGGCTACAAGCCTGAACTGCCCGGCGCCATCGGCGGGTCCGAGGCCGTGGGCATTGTGGAGGCTGTGGGCGACGGTGTTGATGCAGCACTGGTTGGTCAGCGCGTCACGGCCGCAGGAATGCACGGCAGCTGGGCTGAATATTTCACCGCCCCCGCCGCCACGATCCTGCCCCTGCCCGACACGATTTCCGACGTTGCAGGCGCGCAATTGATCGCCATGCCGTTCAGCGCGATATCCCTGCTTGAAACGCTACAGGCGACCAAGGGCGACTGGATCATCCAGACCGCATCAAACGGCGCAGTGGGTAAGATTATGGCCGTGCTGGCCAAGGCACGCGGCATCAACCTGCTAAACCTCGTGCGCCGCCCCGAGGCCGTGGCCGAATTGGAGGCACTGGGCATCGAAAATGTCCTGTCCACCGCCGATGCCGATTGGCTGGATCAGGCACGCGCCCTGATCGGAGAGGCCGGTGCAACCTCCGCCATCGATTCCGTGGGCGGTGACCTGTCCAGCGATCTGGTGGATCTGCTGGGTGTGGATGGTGAGCTGGTCGTCTTTGGCACCGCCACCGGTGCGCCGATGCCACTGTCCTCGGGCGCGCTGATCATGAAGCACATCACGGTCAAGGGCTTCTGGGGTTCCCGCGTTAGCCGCGACATGCAGCCCGAAAAGCGTAAAGCACTGATCGTTGAACTGGTCACACTGGCCGCCACCGGCGCGATGAAGCTGGAGGATGGCGGCATCTATCCGCTGGACAACCTGACCGATGCCCTGACCGCCGCCCTGACACCGGGCCGCGCGGGTAAGGTTATGCTGCGCGCCTAAGAAAACAGGGCCATCTGCCAGTCGGTGGATGGCCCCCTCAATCGGTTGAGATCAAAATCTCGCAAACCCGCTGTGACGCATAGCGATCCGCACGATCCCCGATCAGCGGCAAGCGCAAACAGGGAATGCCGTGCTGCGCTGTCACCTCGACGCAATCCTCCACGCTCCACGACAAATCGCACAGCACATGGGTGATGAAATGATGCGCCGGTAAATCCCCACCCGCATCCGCCCGCAATGGGGCCAGCAGTGCCGCAACCTGATCGGACAGGCTATGGCCCAGCGCCTCAGGATCGGTGCCTAGGCTGGGCAAATACAGCTTTGGCACATTCCGCGCCGCGATAGCCCGCCCCACACCTGCGGGCAGCAGATTGGCGATGACGCTGGAATACAAACTGCCCGGCGGATAGCAAATCACATCGGCCTGCGCGATCAGCTTCCTGTTCCGCTTGGGCAGGGGCATATCGACGGCGGGGATTTCAGCGGTTCCGTCGCTTAGGAACGCACGGGTAATGCGCGTCTCCAGTGGCGCGACCTCCTTACCCGTGATGTGCCGCTGCCCGATAACGCGCCGCCCGCCCCGCAATTCAACACCTAGCTGCAAATTCTCATCCACGACGGCGCGCACAGTGCCGCGAACATCCACCATCTTGGACATCAGGAACAGAACCGGCTCCAAGGCGCGATCATTGCTCAAGTATCCCCCTGCGATAATCAGATTGCCGATGCTGGCATTGCGGTAATCAAACCCGTCCGGCGCATCATCCGCGAAATCCTGTAGGAACGACTGGATCAGGGTGCGCATGGGGCGTGAAATCGCCTTCACCAGAGGATGAGCGCCCTTGATCATCGCCGCCACCTCGGCCCGCAGGGAGGATTGCGTGGCGTCCTTGGGCAGGCGATGGGTGAACAGCGCATAGATGTCGGGCTGACCCAGCACGGTCTCATCCGCCAATGCCATCAGGCGACTTCGCAAATCCCCGACCGCGGGCATGTCGAATGCCTCGCGCAGAATTTGCGAGCTGCCGCCACTGTCAAAGGGCGTGATCAGGTGGATGGAGTTGAACGTATACCGCTTTAACTGACGCGAGATATCGTTCAGCGCGCTGCCCCCGCTAAAGAACAGGATGCGCGGCCCCAAATGTGGTGCGCTCAACGCACGCGACACGCGCAGGGCGTCGGGCAGCTCAATCTGACGCTCGATCACGATCTTCACCATGATATGTCGGCCCTTTCCGATGCGCAGGCTGCGCTATGTCTTAGAACTGTCACCCGAGTCGGGGATAAGGCCCCCATGTTGCCGCCCCCCTCCATACGTGTGAACCTACAACCTGTCATCAAATTGGGCATGCTCACTGCCATTTTGCACAGGCTACAACCGAACCGGAGCGTTCACGATGAAATTGCCTGAGGCGGTCTCGGAAAACCTGTCATTCCTATTGGCAGAGCTGGACGGACAGATCACCCGACTGGGCGATTACTTCGCATGTCCACGGACCGAGGTAGCACAGGGTCTGGTCCAACGTGCAGGCTATTCTCAAAACCTGTCCGCCCGCGTGCGCAGGGCCTGTCTGGCCGGAATGCTGCGCGGTAAAAGCAACCAGACCCGCCAATTGCACCTACAGGGCGTCGATACGATTGCGCGCAATGTGGACCTGATCTCACGCCTTGCACGGCGATCCGTGCAACATGCTGAAAATGTAGAGCGGGCCAAGCTGCTGCGCCCCGACGCCTATGTGGAACCGATCCAGCAGGTGCAGGAAACCCTGACCCGCGTGAATGACGCCCTGCACAGCCGCGATAGCCGCCTCGCCGTGCAGATCGGCCAAATCCGCAACGATCTGGACGGCTTTTACGAGCAGCTGTTCCGAACCTATACCCGCGACATGCAGGACAGCAAACATACGGGCGATCTGGCCCATGCACTGCTGGCCGCGAATGAGATTTACCGGATGGGAGAGGCCCTACAGGCGATTAGTGAGGCGATCCTGTCGATCAATATTGGCCAAACCGTGCAATTCGACCGCTACTTCACCCTGCGTAGCGTGCTGGCAGGGGTGGGCGGCGACGATCAGGATATCTCACTGCAACCCTTGGCCGATACCCGTTCCGGCAGTGCCATTTCCAGCGTGAATATGCGCAACGCCAAGGGCAAGCCGATTGACGCCGTGTTCAAGGATGGTGACCGCAAAAAGGTTAAGGAGGAGCGCGTCGGTGTTAAAAGCTGGAATTCCGTCTATCCCGGTCTGGCTCCTAAAATCCTGTCCTATGAAAAACGCGGGGACTCTGCCGCGCTGCTGATTGAACACCTCAACGGCGAAACATTCGAGGATATCGTGCTGGGCGGATCGGATGCCCAACTGGCCGATGCGCAATCCATGCTGCACAAAACCGTGCGCGACATCTGGCGCCAAACCCGTACCGATGAGCCCGCGCAGATGCACGCGATGCAACAGATGGCAAAGCGGATGCCAGACGTTTACCGCCTGCACCCCACCTATGCGACGCAAAGCAAACATGTGCAGGGCATGCATGTGAACAGCCTGGACCGGCTGATCGCCGCCGCCGCCGAACGGGAACACCAGCTAAGCGCCACCTTCTCTGTCTGGATTCACGGGGATTTCAACCTCGACAACGTCATCTACGATCCGGTTGAGCGCAAAATCAGGTTCATCGATCTGCACCGCTCACGCTATATGGATTACGTGCAGGACGTGTCCGTCTTTATGGTGTCGAATTACCGCCTGCAAATTCTGGACGCCGGCGCCCGCGCACGGATCGCACTGGTCGCTGGCGATATGCATAAAATGGCGGCGCAATATGCGCGGCGGCACAAGGATACGACCTTCGAATACCGTCTGGCACTGGGCTTGGCCCGATCCTTCGCCAGCTCCACACGGTTCGTGATGGATCACGGCCATGCGCGCCGGATGATCCTGCGCGCCCGATATATACTGGAATCCGCGCTCGCCGTGCCCGAGGGCAAGGAACCGCGGTTCAGGCTTCCCATAAGGATGTTGTTTAGTGACTAAACGAATTGGCGTCATCGGCACGCCCGGCAAATGGTCCACCGAAACATTGGCGGATGCGCTGTACGAGCGGACCGGATACCGCCGCGTTATCGATATGGGCGATGTTACACTGGACCTGTCCACCGGCGCGCTGATGCATGACGGCGTGGACCTGTGCACGCTGGACGGCCTGATAATCAAAAAGATATCCGAGAATTACACCCCCCACGCGCTGGACCGGTTGGAGATGCTGCGCATAGCCGAGGCAAAGGGCGTGCGCATCTTCAGCAGACCGGAGGCAATCCTGCGCCTAGTGGATCGCCTCGCCTGTACGATCACGCTGGCCAATGCCGATATCCCCATGCCCCCCACCATCATAACCGAGGATAAGGCCGCCGCCGCCGATGCATTACGTCGCTTTGGCTCCGCTGTGTTCAAGCCACTGTTTTCCACCAAAGCACGCGGCATGATGCTGCTGGATAATGGCCCCGACGCCGCCGCGCAAATCGACGGATTCCACTCCGCCAATCCGGTGATGTATATCCAGCAAAAAATGGACCTGTCGGGACAGGATCTGGGCATGGTGTTCTTGAACGGCGAATATCTATGCACCTATAGCCGCGTTGGGCAGGCGGGCAGTTGGAACACAACCATCCATAGCGGCGGAAAATACGCGCCCTTTGAACCGGATGCAGACCTGATCGCGCTGGGCCAACGGGCCCAGGAACCATTCGACCTGACCTTTACCACCGTGGATGTCGCGCTGACCCCCACCGGCCCGATCGTGTTCGAGGTTTCAGCCTTTGGCGGATATCGCGGCGCGTTACAGGGGTGCGGCATCGATGCCTCAACCCTTGTATCTGATCATGTCTTGCGCAAGGTATCCGCATGACCACAGTCCAAGACATCATCGCCCAGCTCGACCTGACACCGGCCACGACTGCGACGCCATTTCACCTGCGTGCAGGGGATATCGGCATGACGGTACTGTGCCCGCAGCCATTGCGCACAGAATTGACGGATTATTTCGCTGAAACGCTTAGCGATACAGCCGGACAAATCACCGTGCACCTGCTGCCCGACCAAACTTTGCCCAATGAACCCGATTGGGTCGAATGGGCGCGCGATGCCGGCAAAATGGGCCGCAAGGACGCGGTGGCCGATATTGACGGCGCGCGCATGATCAAAAAGGTCCGCAGCGGCGTGACCTTCGTTCAATCGCCCGAGGTTGCCATTGCCTTTGGCCCGCTGAACGAAAATGTCAGCACGGTCATCAACTTCATCAACACACAAATCCTCAGCACCTGCCTGCGCGACGGGTGGCAACTGTGCCATGCGGCGGCCATTGCGGGGCCAACACGCAGCCTCGCCATATCGGGGCTGTCCGGTGGCGGTAAATCCACCTCCGTCCTGAAAATGATGGAACATCCAGATAGCCGCTTCGTGTCCAATGACCGGCTGCTGGTGCGCGACGGCACCCCCGCACAGGCCTTGGGCATTCCGAAGCATCCACGGATCAACCCCGGCACAATCCTGGGCAATCCACGCCTGCACGCCATGCTGACACCCGCGCGACGTGCTGAGCTAGAGGCAATGCCCGCCGACGATCTGTGGACGCTTGAGGATAAATACGACCTGTTCATTGCAGATATCTACGGCCCCAACCGCATGCAACTGGCCGCGCCGCTGACCGATTTCTGGGTGCTGAACTGGTCGCGCACGGCGACAACGCCAACCACCGTGACCGAAGTTAATCTGGATCGACGCCCCGACCTGCTTTCGGCGATTATGAAAAGCCCGGGAGCGTTCCACCAACATGCCGATGGCCGGTTCGAGCCGAACGGAAACACCCCCACTGCGGCCCCCTTCCTCGATGCACTACGAAACGTCCGCGTCAGCGAGGTTTCCGGTCGCGTAGATTTCGATGCGCTCAGCGAAATCGGACGGCGCTTGCTGGATGGGTGACGCGCGCCATATCGCTACACTGGTCCGGCACGGGGAATATCACCAACGCGCGGGGGCACCATCTGCGCGGCAACCCTATGCCCTGACCGACACAGGCCTGTCACAGGCACGCGCCTGCGGTGATGAGTTGGCCGAGGCCCTGTGGTCGCAAGACGTTGCCCTAAACCCCGTGATCCACTGCTCACGCCAATTGCGCGCTTGGCAAACCGCATCCCAAATCGCGGACCGCCTGCGCGCCCATGGCCATATCGTTGCCGAAATACGCGAAAGCTCAGACCTTGCCGAACGTGGTCTTGGCAGCGCGGCAAACCTGACCGTCGCGGAGATTGAGCAAGTCATCGCCGCCGATCCACGCCACGCCGCCCTGCCCGCAGGCTGGAAATCCGACAGCTACTACACCCTACCTCTTGAGGGTGCCGAAAGCTTGATGCAGGCGGGTCAGCGCGTGGCCAACATTCTGCGCGACGTAATGCAGGCGCGCAAAACCGGCGGCATGACCATATTTGTCGGGCACGGCGCATCATTCCGGCACGCCGCCTATCATCTGGGCGTTCTGCAACGCGCACAAGTTGCACAACTTTCCATGTTTCACGCGCGGCCGTTACAGTTCTGTTACAGTCCGCATGATAATTGGTCCCACTTTGCAGGTGACTGGAAGGTCCGACCTGAAAAGCAGGAGCCGCTGGACTGATCCGCACCGCACCAACGGGGGCAACATCGTGGATCATCTCAGCTATTCCTCAGACGCGGCAACCCGCCTACTGCCCCCTGTTTTCGACACCGCCGCTGATCTGACGGACCTGCCGCGACAGTTGGAGCCATGGCACGTTTCCGCCGGATCATCCGCCCGCCCACTGATTACCGCCTGCCTGAAAAAGGCCCGCGCCCATGGCGGCTGGGAGTGGCCGGAAAAGCCGCTGGTTTTCCTGTCCGACCCCCATGCCGATGCCGAGGGGTTCCTGCGATCCCTCGTCGCGTCCGGCGTGATCCAGCGGAATGCGGATCGCAACGGCTTTGCCCTGACGCCATTTGGCCAACAGGCAAAAATCATTCTGGGCGGTGATTGCCTTGATAAGGGGCCTAGCAACCTCGCCATGCTGGACGCGCTGGGGGAATTGCACCGCTCGGGCGCGGATTTGCACATCCTTGCCGGTAACCACGACCTGCGAATGAAGCTGGCCATCGGCGCACTGCGCGGCCCCCGATCCCCCTTGACCGACCACCTATTCGTGCGGATGGGCCGCAAAATCCTGCCTGCCCTGCGCGAGGTTTACGATCGCTACGTCACCCCCGAGGATATGATCGACCTACCGTCCGAGGACGCCTGCTCCGCCCGCCTGCACCCCCTGCCCGACTGGTCCGAACGCTTTGCCATCGCCGCCCGCGACCAATTGCGCCCCAAGGTTATCACCAAGGAAATCCGCAAGCTGGCCGAAAAACGCGAGCAGTTCGATCGTGAGGCCGCAATCACTGGCCTAACCAACCGGCAGCTAATGGCGGCGGCGCTGAAATGCCATGACATCTTCTTTACCCCCAACGGCCCCTATGCGTGGTTTTACGAGAATATGGACGTGATCGCGCGCAGCGGCTCAATGCTGTTCGTCCATGCCGGCCTTTGCGATAATATGTGTAAGCTACTGGCCAAGGGCGGCACGCAGGCCCTGAACGAACGCTACCGCAACGGCGCCAAAAACGCCTCGCTGGGTTTCTACTTTGGCCCGCTGGCGAACCTCGTGCGGACAAAATACCGGCCCTCGGATTGTAAGCTGACCAATCGCGGTGTGGACCGCCTGCACCGGATCGGCATCCACATGGTTGTGCAGGGGCATGTCAACAATCACTCGGGGCAGCGCCTGCTGGCCAAACGCGGCTTGCTGCATCTGGAGGGCGATGTCACGCTGGACCGCACATCGCGGCGGCTAGAGGGGCTGGACGGCATCGGCGCGGGTGCCACGTTGATCTTCCCGTCAGGGGATGTCATCGGCCTCAGCCGCGATTACCCACGGGCCAAACATTTCGCCCCCGAACGCTACATATGACGAAGGTGACTAAGATGGCTGATGACACGTCACGCTTTACGCATGAATCGCTAGAGGACGCCAAAACCATCAAGACCCTGCTGACCGCCCTTTCCAAGGGGTTTTCAAAGGGGCAAATGACCCTTGGCGATGGGGATAAGGAGTTGGTGCTGGACACTGGCGGCCTGATGACCGTGCGGATCAAGGCGCAACGCGAGGACGGTCAAAACCAGTTCAACCTGCGCGTTTCATGGACTGATCCTGCACAGCCTGCTCCGAGCAAGGGCACGCCGCAGATCACCTCCTAGAACCCGATCTGCCAAACCAGAACCACCACGCCGGACAATACAACAAAGGACGCGATCACCATCGCACCATCCCGCGTCAACAGCCCCGCTGCGAACAATGCGATCACCGCCGATGCGATAGAGCCTGATGCGGGGATCAACTCCAGAAACGGCATGAACAGGGTCAGGCACAGGATCAGCACCTGCGGCAACCACAGCCAAGGCCGGTGGAACAGGAATGTCAGGCGCACCTTCAGAAACCGCTCCACAAATTTCACCGGCTTGCGCAGCCAGCGAATGCCCGTGCGCAGCTTTTCCGTTTCCAACTGCCGACGGGTGATGAAGTCAGGCAGCCAAACCGCATCACGTCCCGCCATCATCTGCACCAGCAATGTGAACACGATCACCGCGACCATCGCCGTGATCCCCGGTATCGCACTGGCCGGAGAGGTCGAGATCAGGGAAAACACCAGGATCAGCGACGCAAAGGACCGCCCGCCCAGTGCCTCGATCACATCGGCAATCGCGATCTGGTCCCCCTCAATCGACGCATCCAGTTGATCGAGAACCTCGCTCAACGCGTGGTGATTTTGCTGTCCCATCCATGTTCTCCTTTATACGCAAAACGGTCAGCATGGTGTAATGGTTCCGACAACGGAAAAGGGGCGCACCCTGCGGCACGCCCCCTCGTTTCACTCAATCGCAACAGCGCTAGTTCGTTATGATCTCCGGCCCCAACATCAATGTCGGCAGCCAGGTGGAAATCCACGGCACATAGGTCACGATAATCAGGAAGATGAACAGCACGCCCAGGAATGGCAGCGCCGCCCGAACAACACCCATCATCGGCATCCGCGCCACACCCGAGGTCACGAACAGGTTCAATCCGACCGGAGGCGTAATCATCCCGATTTCCATGTTCACCACCATGATGATGCCCAGATGGATCGGATCAATCCCCAGCGCGATGGCAATCGGGAACACCAGCGGTGCCACGATAACCAGCAGGCCCGATGGCTCCATAAACTGACCACCGATCAGCAGGATCACGTTCACCATAATCAGGAACGTCACAGGGCCAAGGCCGAGGCCAAGCATCGATTCCGCGATCTGCTGCGGGATCTGCTCATCCGTCAAAACGTGCTTCAGGATCAGAGCGTTTGCGATGATGAACATCAGCGTGATGGTCAACTTACCCGCATCAAACAGAACCCGACGGGTATCTGCATGGAAAAACGCGGTCAGCAGGGCATATGGCTTCGACAGCAGCGGCGTCGGGCGCCCGCCCTCCTCAGCCGCCGAAAGCGGCCCCATATCGCGGTAGATAAAGCTAGCGACAAGGAACGCATACAGCGCCGCAACCGCAGCCGCCTCCGTTGGCGTGAACAGTGCCTTGGTTATGCCCGGAATGCCGTAAATGCCGACCATAATGATTACGATCAACAGCAAGCCCCAGAACGCATCACGAAAACTGTCCTGAACCTCGCCCCAACCCAGCCACTCGCCCTTTGGCATGTTCTTGATTCGCGCAACCACATAGATCGCGACCATCAACATACCGCCAGCCATCAAGCCCGGAATAACACCAGCCAAGAACATACGACCAACCGACACATCGGTCGCCGATGCATAGACCACCATCACGATGGAGGGCGGGATCAAAATGCCCAGCGTACCCGCGTTACAGATAACGCCCGCTGCGAATTCCTTGGTATAGCCGACCTTCTGCATCGCGGTGATAACGATGGAACCGATAGCAACCACCGTCGCAGGCGATGAACCGGACAGCGCAGCAAAGATCATGCAGGCAAACACACCCGCAATGGCCAAACCGCCGCGCATATGGCCCACACAGGCGATGGAAAAACGGATGATCCGCTTGGCCACACCGCCCGTCGACATGAACGAGGACGCCAGAATAAAGAACGGGATCGCCAGCAGCGTGTAATGCCCCGCCATCGCCTGAAACAGCGACTGCGCGATGGATGCCAGCGACGTATCACTGAACGCCAGCAGGAACATGATCGAGCACATCCCCAGCGCGATCGCGATCGGCACACCGATCATCAGCAGGGCGATAATGCCCAAAAACAGGATAATGACTTCCATCAGTTCCGCTCCTCACGCGCCATTTTCTCGGCGGCTTCCTCGACGGCGTCTTCGGCCTCGTGGCTAACGATCAGGCTATCCTGCTTGCCCTGCACAACCCGAATGGCGGCCTGGATAAACCGGAACAGCAACAGCGCCGTGCCGATGGGCAGGATGATATAGGGGATAACCCGTGGCAGCTTGGAATAGGGCGGATCGCCCTCGATCAGCAGCGTTGGTTCCAGAAACCGCAGGAACTCCAGCATCGGGATGAACTGCGTTTCGTACCAGCCGTTCTCACGTGTGTTTTCATTGAACCCTGTGGGGAACCAGCGACCCGTGGTTTGGTCCAGATTGGCAAAGGGCGCCCAGTAATCCCATGCGCCCTTGAACAACAGAAACGCATAGGCAACGCAGATAATGGCGGTGACGATGGCCGCAATCCGCTTGCCCCGCGACGGTAAAACATTGGTCAGGGCATCCACGCCCAAATGCGCGGTGATTTTCACGGCATAGCTCATACCGAACAACACCAGCCATGCGAACAGATAGGTCACGACCTCCAGCCCCCATAGCAGGGACGAGCCGAAGCCGTATCGCAGCACGACATTCACAAACGTAATCATGGTCATCAGACCGAGGATCAGCGCAATCGCGTTT
This sequence comes from Pontivivens marinum, assembly GCF_900231835.1. Taxonomy (GTDB): domain Bacteria; phylum Pseudomonadota; class Alphaproteobacteria; order Rhodobacterales; family Rhodobacteraceae; genus Pontivivens; species Pontivivens marinum. The sequence goes on from NZ_OCTN01000001.1 coordinate 77,332, forward strand.
TCCTCAAAGGCGCTGACGAAGCGTGTCGCACGCCCTGCTGGCGTACCGCTTTGCGGAACCATATTCATGGTCCATCCTCCGAAATGAAAGGGATAGGGCGACCCATCTTCTGAAAACGGCCCTTCGGAGTGTTCCGAAGGGCCGCCACTCAGTTAGAAACGTCGCGTTGGATCACAGCGCTTCGTTGATCGCCTGTGCCGCGTCGATGTTGTCCTGACCGACATCACCCACGAACTGATCCCAAACAGGGCGCATCACATCAACCCAAACCTGACGCTGCTCGGGTGTCAGCTCACGGATGGTGCCGCCAGCTTCGACGATTGCTGCGCGTGCAGCTTGGTTTACAGCATAGGATTCAGCGTTACGTGTCTCGGTCACTTCACGCAGGATGGTTGCCAGCTGATCACGCACAGGCGCGTCCAGACCCTGCCACCACTCCTCGGATGTCACGACCATATAGTCGAGCACGCCGTGGTTGGTTTCAGTGGTGCCGTCCTGCACTTCAAAGAACTTCTGGCCGTAAACGTTGGACCAGGTATTTTCCTGACCGTCAACAACGCCGGTCTGCAATGCACCGTAAACCTCGGAGAAGGCCATCGGCTGCGGGCTTGCACCCATTGCTTCCATCTGGGCAACCAGAACGTCGGATGCCTGAACGCGGAACTTCAATCCGTCAGCATCGGTCGGCGCAACCAAAGGTACGTTTGCAGACATCTGCTTCATACCATTGTGCCAGAATTCCAGACCGCGCAGACCGCGACGGACCATGCTTTCCTTCATCGCTTCGCCGGACTCGGATGCCTGGAATGCGTCAACAGCTTCGATGTTGGTGAACATGAAGGGCAGATCGAAGATGCGGAAAACGCGGGTGAACTGCTCGAACTTGGACAGCGAAGGCGCCGCCATCTGAACGTCGCCCTGTAGCATCGCTTCCAGAACCTGATCGTCGTTATACAGCTGGCTGGACGGGTATACTTCCATACACGCAACGCCATCCATTTCAGCGTTCACACGCTCGGCCAGCAGCGATGCTGCGATGCCCTTGGGGTGACGGTCGGTGTTGGTAACATGGCTAAACTTGATGACGATCTCGCCCTCTTCGCAGCTCGCAAGCGCGGGCAGAGCAGTCATCGTCGTGGCCGCAAGCACTGCGGCGGTCATCAGGAATTTCATGGTCATCCTCCCGGATAGAATTTGTCCGGCGGGTCATTGCCCGCCAACGCATTTTTAGGCAGGTCACGCAAAGTGCCCTGGGTCCTTCACAAGACCGTGAGCCAATCGGACATTCAGACGGTCATTCCGTCAACCAGTCATCCAGGATTTTCGGCGTAATTTCGCCACTTTTCGCGCCGCTGGGCAATCCGCTACCCATCTGGGCAATCGCCGCGTGTAGCGTGGGTGACACTGCGCTCAGTCCTCGCCGGTGTTGAGGAACTGTTCCCGCTCCAACCCGTGTCGCTGCATTTTATCGTAGAGCGTTTTGCGACTGATCCCCAGCGCCTCATAGGTCGCCTTGACGTTGCCACCCTGCCCCGTCAGCTCGGCGGCAATGGCGGCACGCTCGAATTTCTCGATCCGGTCGGGCAGGTTTTTTGCCAGCCGTGGCGTGTCCGAGGTCAACACATCCAGCCCCAAAACAAACCGGTCCGCCGCATTGCGCAGCTCACGCACATTACCGGGCCAATCGCGGGCGGCCATCAGGGTAAACAGCTCACCATTGATAGGCGCGGGCGTGCGCCGGTGACGCAGCGCCGATTGATTGACCAAATGCTGGAACAGCCGCGGCACATCCTCCATCCGTGCGGATAGCGGCGGCATTTCCACCGTGACCACGGCCAAGCGGTAATACAGGTCGGCCCGAAATTCGCCCCCATCAACCCGCGCCGACAGGTTCGCCTTGCTCGCCGCGACAAAGCGGACATCCAGCGGCACCGCCTCGTTTGACCCGATACGCTCAATGCTGCGCTCCTCGATCACGCGCAACAGCTTGGCCTGCAATGCAACGGGCAGCGCGTCAATCTCATCCAGAAAAACGGTGCCGCCCCGTGCATGCTCAAACCGGCCATAGCGGGCCCGGTGCGCACCGGCAAAGGCACCAGCCTCATGCCCGAACAGCTCACTTTCGATCAGGGTTTCGGGCAAGGCGGCCATGTTGATCGCTACAAAGGGCTTCTCCGACCGATCGCTCAACCGATGGACGGCGCGCGCCGCCAGCTCCTTGCCCGATCCGGTTTCACCCAGCAGCAACACATCCGCGCCACTGCCCGCAATGGTCCGCAATCGCTGGCGCAGGCTGGTCATCACCGGCGCGCGCCCGACCAAGTTACTCTCCAACCAATCACGCGATTCCAGCTCGGATCGCAGCACACGGTTCTCCAACGCCAAGCGCCGCACGCCCAGCGCGCGCGCCACCGCATCGGCCAGCCGGTCCGTCTCAAATGGTTTCTCGATGAAATCAAAGGCACCAGCATGCAGCGCACTGACCGCCAAGGGCACATCCCCGTGGCCGGTAATCAGAATGACCGGCAGCTCCGCATCCCGTTCGCGTATCGCATCCAGAAAGGCCAAGCCGTCCATGCGCGGCATCCGAATGTCACTGATGATGCAGCCCTCGAAATCCTCACTGATGACCTCCAAGGCGCGCATCGCGTTGGGCAACGCCAAAACGTCATAGCCCTTCAGCTCCAGACTCTGCGCGATCGCCTCGCGCACATCGGCTTCATCATCGACCAGTATCACACGCTCGCTCATGCCGGTCCCCTTATACCGCGATTTTGAAAGCCCATCATTCCACCGCCACCTGCTCATCGGTCGAGGCAAGCCGGATACAGAACCGCGCCCCACCCTGATCGGATACACCCACACGAATGCGCCCGCCGAAATCACGAATGATATTGTAACTGATCGACAGCCCCAAACCCACACCACGCCCGACTTCCTTGGTCGTGAAAAACGGGTCAAAGATCGACTCGCGCAATTCCTCGGGCACACCGGGGCCATTATCGCTGACGGTAATGTTGACCCCGTTCTCATCCTCACGAATGTCGATATCAATTGCGGGGTTTAGCGTGTCCTCCGTCGCGTCCAAGGCATTGCCGATCAGGTTCATCAAAACATGTTGCAACCGAATGGCCCCCGCCCGCACGGTCAACCCATTGCGCAATCCGGTGATGCGCGGCTTTACCCCCGCACGGGTCAAACGGGCGGCCATCAGGCCCAGCGCCTCGTCAAATACATCCGTCAGGGCAACGTCCTGCATTCCCTCCGCCGGCTTACGGGCAAAGTTGGACAGCCGCCGCGACAATTGCGCCATGCGGGCGGTCAAACGCATGATCCGCTCCAGATTTTCGCGCGCGCGGTCCTCACGCCCCTGCTCCACAAAAGCGGTGGCGTTTTCAGCGTAGGAGCGGATGGCAGTCAGCGGCTGGTTGAACTCATGGCTCAACGCCGTGGACATTTGCCCCAGCACGGCCAGCTTTCCCGCCTGTACCAGATCGTTTTGCGTCTGGCGCAGCTCCGCCTCGGCCGCGCTGCGATCACGCACCTCGCGGGCCAAGGATTGGTTGGCCGCTGACAAATCCGCGGTGCGCATCGCAACCTTACGCTCCAACAACCGGCCCTCACGCTCACCCGCCAGCAACCGGTCGTGCAGCAAGCGGCCCCGCGCCCCGACCAGCAATCCGGCCAAGGCAATGACCGTGGCGATCAGACCACTCAACGCGACAACGACATAAGCCTTTGTGTGGGCCTGCGCGCTGGCCGCCAGCAGATGCAGCATCCAACCCTCGGTCGCGACGGGCCGGACCAGATGCACAAATTCCTGCTCCTTGCGGTCCGAGCGATCAGCCCGCCCGCGCACCAGCTCAAATTCCCCCTCGGACAGGTCAGTCGTCAGCCCCGCCACCGGCACAACCAACCCGTCGCGCGACGATCCAATCTGGGTCAGGCGCAAATCGGGATGCCCTGACAGCACTACCAACCCGCGCGCATCGGTGACGAACACCTCATCAGGGCTAAGGCGCAGCTCGTCCTCCATATCCCCGACATTCGCGGTCACAACGACAACACCGGCAACCTCACTGCCCCGCCAAACAGGAAAGCTGAAATGGTATCCGCGCAAACGGGTCCGGGCGTCCACCTCGAACCAGCGCCCCAATCGCCCCTGCATCGCCTCGAAATGATGGGGACGATGGCCCATATTACGCCCCGCGCGCGTATCCCCGCTAGAGCTCGCCAAAACCCGCCCATCAATGCCCAGCAGATAGCTTTCCTCGGCACCGGTGGAATAGGTCCAGCTCTCCAGCAAGATATTCAGGCGATCGCGCAGCGCCCCATCATCGGGCGCATCCAATGCGGCCAGCAGCGCAGGATGCCGCGAATAAACCGAAGGCAAGGCGCGAAACCGCCCCAACCAACCGGCCAGGTTTTCGCGCTGCAACTCGATCGAGGCCCCCGCCTCCTCAGCCAACTGGTTCAGGTAATACCGCTCCGCCGTGACAAACACGCCCCCCATGACCATGACGGCGGCCAGAACGACCCCCGCAACCGGCCCTAGCAACGATGTCGCGCGCAATTTCATAACGTGACCCTATCGCGACGCGATAGCCGCGTCACCTACCGGTCCAGTTGCGCACCAACCACAGGGAATAGCGCCGTTCGCTATCCGCATGATCCGCCACAGCACGTTCGCCCAGATCAATCCGCTCGGCAAATTCAGCGGCCAATGCGGCGCCATCATCCGGCCAGAACGCAACCAAAACGCCGTAATCGTCCAGCGCCAGCGGCCCCTGCATTTGACGCAGCGGCAGCGGCTGATCCCACACGGACAGGCCGATTACAGGCATCTCAGCCAAACCACCCTGCCATGCGCAGGGCAGCAGGGGCGCACGCTGTGCGGCAATCATGGCCGATGCGCCCTCCTCCTCCAATGTCAGCAGAATATCCTCGCAAAACGCCGCATCCGCACGGCGCGCTGCATGGGGGTCCGTCACCGCAGGCAATCCCGCGCCATATCCCGCATATAGCAGCGACACGACCATCAGCGCCCATCCGGTAAAGGCCCCGATACCGCTCAACGCGATCAAGGCAGGCCCGCGTAGCGTGCTATCCGCCTGACGCAGGGCCAGCGGCGCGATCAGCACCGCCATCAACATAGGATCGCCCCGCTCCAGCAACGCCAACAGCAGCGCCAGTGCGATGACGCTCCAAATCCACACCGCCAACGCATCGGTGGCCCCGCGCAACCCGCTCAACAAAAACGGACCCAGCGCAATGGCGGCCAAGGCGATTTCCCACCACGCAACCGATCCACGATCCGCGATAAGCCCCAGCAACGGCGCGCCACCAGTGGCCGCACACCAAATGCCAAAGGGCAGCATCATCAACGCCATCGTGCCCAGCGACAGAACCGGCCCACGCCACGCCGTACCCCGCCAGTACAGCAACCCGAACAGCGCAACCATGGGCGCGATCAGCAGCGGCTCGGCATATAGGAGTAACGCACCGGACAGACCCAACCATAGCCACGGCGCCAACGGGGCGACCTTCTCACGCTTGGGGCGCGGCGCGGCGGCACGTTCCAGCAGCAAAGCAAACGGCGCGGCGGCGGCCAGCAAAACACCGGTGCTCAACCCTGACAGGATCAGCCACCAGAACAGCGGCGCGCTCAACCCAGCGATCAACGCGACATGACTGCGCAGGCCCAGACAGCCCAGCAGAACCCCCGCCATGACCAAGGCCGAAATCCGCAGCGACGCCATAGCATCCCCACCTATGAACAGCGCAACCCGCATCAGCCAACTGCCCAGCGGCGGCGCGTCCAACGGCAGGATCGGCCCGCCCAGCGCACGACGCCATTCCGCCGCCTCGCCCAAGGAAAGCGGAACTGCAGGCAACAACCCGCCAATGGTGATGAAAATAACCAGCAACGCGCCCAACATAGGCGCGAGCCAGACCGGCGGCGGTGCAATCCGCTTACGACGTGCCATGCTTCGCGATCAGATCAGGCGACGCGGCGCAGACCGGCCGCAGCCCGCCCGAACGCCTCGAATAATGGTCGCGAAACGGGGTCCTGCCCTGCCTCATATTCAGGGTGCCACTGCACGCCCACGGCAAATCCGGGTGCGCCTTCGATATAAATCGCCTCGGCCGTTCCATCAGGGGCGCGGCCATCCACGACAACCCGTGCGCCTGCATCCTCAATCCCCTGCCCGTGCAGAGTGTTGGTAAACACCTCCGCTGCACCGAACAGCCGCGCAAAGGGACCATCCGCGTTCAGCGTGACCCAGTGACGTTTCTCGAACTTCTCCTCCACCGTGCCATCGGGGGGCATCCGGTGGTTCAGCCGACCCGGAATGTCGCGAATTTCAGGATGCAGGGTTGAGCCAAAGGCAACCGCCAGCTCCTGAAAGCCACGGCACAGACCCAGAACCGGAATGCCACGGGCCACAGATTCACGGATCAACGGCAGGGCCAGCCCGTCACGCGCGCGATCAAATGTGCCATGCGCCTCGGTTTCGGGGTGGCCATATTCATCAGGATGCACATTGGCCCGTGCACCCGGAAAAACGAAGCCACTACATACTTGCAGCGCATCCTGAACACTGACCATCGACGGGTCGGCGGGCAGCATCATCGGGATCGCGTCGCAAACCTCGGCCACGGCGGCAATGTTCATCGCGCCGACGCCCTGCACCTCGTACTGATCGTTAATCAAATGGCTATTGCCGAGAATTCCGATAACCGGACGAGACATGGGCGCTCCTGCATTGGGCCTGCACTGGATTGGATGCGCCGCAGCATAGCCGCCCGACCCAAGCGCGTCGAGATGCGGATCGCGAAACATTGCGTCCTATAATCGCCCAAAATCTGCCAGCCACATAGCAGCCGGAAAGCAGCCGCTTTCCAGCCTGCTATTTTGGCCTCAAACCTCAGTCATTGGCGATGCGCGCCGTGACCTCGATCTCGATCTTCATACGCGGATCATACAGCCCCGCCATGAACATCGTGGCCGCCGGCCGAACATCGCCCAGCCAGCTGGACAAGACCGGAAAGCACGGCTCGAAATCATCACGGTTCGGCACGATATAGGTGACGCGAACAATGTCAGAAATCGACGCTCCAACAGCCCGCAGCGCGCTGTCAATATTGCGGAACGTCTGATCCGCCTGCTGCGCGGGATCGTCCGAAATGGTCATATCCGCGTAGTTGAAACCGGTGGTGCCGGACACATGAACCCAACGGCCATCGCGCACCGCGCGGCTATAGCCGATAGTATCCTCAAATGCCGAACCTTGCGAAAATAGCTGCCGTGTCACTGTAACACTCCATGAAAAAGGGCTCCCGATGGGAACCCTTTGACTATTTCCTAAGCTATTGCCAGCCCGAAATAATTACGGCTGCGCATCAAAGCCTGCTGCCTCGATTCCGGCAACACCTGCAACCTGATCGTTGTCGGATGTATCGCCGGTCACGCCGATCGCGCCGATCACTTCGCCCTTGCGACCCATGACCAGAATGCCACCGGGAACCGGCACAACCTTACCGTCATACACGCCGTTTACCGCCGCCATGAAATACGCCTGCTGTTCCGCCCGCGCCATCTGCGCTTGACCGCCCATGCCCAGCATGACCGCGCCGAATGCCTTACCACGCGCGATGTCGAAACGACCGGGGGCCGCGCCGTCCTCACGCTCGAACGCCTTAACATGGCCACCCGCGTCCAGAACCACAACGGAGAGCGGTTTCAGCTCCATCTCGCGCCCCTTGGCGAGTGTTTTAGCGATAATTGTCCGTGCCTTACGGTGTGAAATCTCGTTCATGGTTTTCCTCGAATGTTGGCCGGAGGCAGGTTTAAGGTGCCTCCGGCGGGGATATTTTAAGAATGCGATGCGTTTACAGGGACGCCTTCAGCTCCAAGCGGCGACGGTGCAAAACCGGCTCGGTATAGCCGGAGGGTTGCGAGGTGCCCTCATAGATCAGCTCCTGCGCGGCCTTGTACGCGATGGTGTCAAAACTCGGCGCCATCGGGATATAGGCCGGATCGCCTGCATTCTGGCCGTCCACCTTGGCCGCCATACGTTGCAGGACTTCCTCGACCTGTTCCCGTGTGACCACGCCGTGGTGCAACCAGTTGGCCATGTGTTGCGAGGAAATACGGCAGGTCGCGCGATCCTCCATCAGGCCAACATCGTTGATATCGGGCACTTTCGAGCAGCCGACACCCTGATCCACCCAGCGCACAACATAGCCGAGGATACCCTGCGCATTGTTTTCCAGCTCTGCCCGCACATCCGCATCGGACCAATTCTGGCCCTCTGCCACCGGATAGGTCAGCAGATCCTGCAACGTGCCGCGCGCGCCACCGGCGGCAATTTCGTCCTGACGGTCCAGCACGTTCAGCTTGTGGTAATGCGTGGCGTGCAGGGTCGCGGCGGTAGGTGATGGCACCCACGCACAGGTCGCACCTGCCTTCAGATGGCCGATTTTCTGCTCCAGCATGTCCTGCATCAGGTCAGGCATGGCCCACATGCCTTTACCTATCTGGGCCTTACCCTTTAGCCCGCAGGCCAGACCGATATCGACATTGCGATCCTCGTAGGAGGTAATCCATGGCGTCGTTTTGATGTCGCCCTTGCGCATCATCGGACCTGCCTCCATCGAGGTGTGCATCTCATCACCGGTCCGGTCGAGGAAGCCGGTATTGATGAAGGCCACACGGTTTTTAGCCGCGCGGATACATTCCATCAGGTTGACCGAGGTGCGACGCTCCTCATCCATGATTCCCAGCTTGACGGTATTTTGCGGTAGGCCCAACGCCTTCTCAACAAACGAGAAAATCTCGTCGGCAAAAGCAACTTCCTCTGGCCCGTGCATTTTCGGCTTCACCACATAGACGGAGCCATGCAGCGAGTTTCCGCCCTCGCGCTGCAAATCATGCATGGCGCAAAGTGTCGTAACCATGGCGTCCAGCAGACCCTCGCCTGCCTCCAGCCCGTCACGGTCCAGCACGGCAGGGTTGGTCATCAGGTGGCCAACATTGCGCACCAGCATCAGCGAGCGACCCTTCAGCGTCACCTCACCCGTCAATGTCTGATAGCTGCGGTCCGCGTTCATCTGACGGGTGAAGGTTTTACCGCCCTTGGAGACCTCCTCCTTCAGGTCGCCCTTCATCAGGCCCAGCCAGTTGCCCCATGCCAGAACCTTGTCCTCGGCATCAACGGCGGCGACAGAATCCTCACAATCCATGATGGTCGAGATTGCGGATTCCATCAGAATATCCGACACGCCAGCGCTGTCCGCAGCACCGATATCGCTGTCACGGTTTACCTGAATTTCGATGTGCAGGTTGTTATTGCCCAGCAAAATCGCGGATGGAGCCGCCTGCTCACCACGCCATCCGACGAACTGCGCCGCGTCGCGCAGGGCAACAGCACCGCCAGCGGTCTGCGCCGACAATCCCTCCGCCGTGACCGTGTAGCTGGTGACATCCGCATGGGAACCTGTCGCCAGCGGGGCCACATCATCCATAAACGTCTTGGCCCATGCGATCACACGCGCACCGCGTGCCGCGTCATAACTCTTACCCGTTGGCAAGTCGCCCATAGCATCCGTGCCGTAGAGCGCGTCATACAGGCTGCCCCAACGGGCATTCACCGCGTTCAGCGCATAGCGCGCATTCATAACCGGCACGACCAATTGCGGGCCGGGGGTGCTGGCGATCTCGGCATCTACGTTTTGGGTTTCAACGGCAAAGGGCGCGCCCTCTGGCACCAGATAGCCGATTTCGCGCAGGAATGCGGTATAGGCTGCTGCATCATGCGCCTGCCCGCGATGGTCGCGGTGCCAGCTATCAATCTTGTCCTGCATGTCCTGCCGCACGGCCAGTAATGCGCGGTTGCGCGGGCCCATTGTGTGGATCAGGTCGGACAGACCCTTCCAGAAGCTTGCCTCATCCACGCCGGTGCCTGGTAGGGCCTGCGTGCTGATGAAGTCCTTCATTTCCTGCGCAACGTGCAGGCCATCAATCTCAATCCGTGCGGTCATGATCTTCTCCCAAGCTACCTTTTCACCTGAGATAACGCAGTTCGCGACCAACACAACATAAATGGGACGCGATTTCACTGTGCGGAAATCTCCGCTCCTTGCACTTAACCCACGTCCCCCTCAGGATGCGCAAAATTCATGAAGGGACGCATTATGAGCCAGCCATCCGTTATCCGGCTTGAGGATTACACACCGTTTTCGCACCCCGTGAAATCCGTCCACCTGACATTCCGTTTGCACCCGACAGCCACCACCGTGCGGGCCGAGATTGCGTTTGACGGCGGCACTGGTGATCTGCGCCTAGACGGGGCCGCGCTGAAACTGCTTAGCGCGACGATAAACGGCACCCCAGTGACGCCGGTGTTGGACGAGGATGGCCTGACCGTTCCCGCCGCCGCCTTGCCCGATGGCCCGTTCACATGGGTTACCGAAACGCAGATCGACCCCGACGGCAACTCCACACTAGAGGGGCTGTACCACCGCCGCGATCTATTCATCACCCAATGCGAAGCCGAGGGCTTTCGCCGCATCACCTACTTCCCTGACCGCCCCGATGTGATGGCTGTCTACACCGTGCGGATCGAGGGGGATCACCCCGTCCTACTGTCCAATGGCGACCTGACGGCACAGGGCGATGGCTGGGCCGAATGGCACGATCCGTGGCCAAAACCCTGCTATCTGTTCGCGCTGGTCGCCGGTGATCTGCAATGTGTCGAGGACAACTTTACCACTATGTCGGGCCGCGATGTTGCCCTGAAAATCTGGGTCCGCGACGGCGACCAAAACCGCTGTGCCTATGCGATGGACAGCCTGATCCGATCCATGAAATGGGACGAGGAAAAATACGGTCGCGAATATGACCTGGACCTGTTTCAGATCGTCGCCGTCGATGATTTCAACGCTGGCGCGATGGAGAACAAGGGCCTCAACATCTTCAACTCCAAATACGTGCTGGCCAGTGCGGAAACCGCGACGGATGCCGACTTTGATGGCGTCGAGAGCGTGATTGCTCACGAATATTTCCACAACTGGACCGGCAACCGGATCACCTGCCGCGACTGGTTCCAACTGTCGCTAAAGGAAGGATTGACCGTTTTCCGCGATCAGTGCTTCAGCGCCGATATGCGCTCTGCACCGGTCAAGCGGATCGATGACGTGCTGCGCCTGCGCGCCGGTCAATTCCGCGAGGATGCAGGCCCCCTCGCCCATCCGGTGCGCCCTGAAAGCTATGTGGAGATTAACAACTTCTACACCGCCACCGTGTACGAAAAAGGTGCGGAGCTGATCCGCATGCTGCGCGAAATCGTCGGGCCGGATGGGTATGATGCCGCGCTGGCGCTGTATTTCGAGCGTCATGACGGTCAGGCCTGCACGATTAAACATTGGCTATCCGTGTTCACCGATGCGACGGGGCATGATTTCACCCAGTTCCGCCGCTGGTATCAGCAGGCAGGCACCCCGCGCGTCACAGTTGAGGATCGGTTCGAGGGGGGCGAGACGATCCTGACCTTCCGCCAGAACACGCCCCCGACACCGGGTCAGCCGGATAAACTGCCCGTGCCGATCCCGATCCGCTGGGGCTTGCTGGATGATAGCGGCGAGGTCGCAAACGGCACCCTGATCCTGACCGAGGCCGAGCAGGAATTGCGTGTCAAAACCGCGGCCCGCACGGTGCCGTCGGTGCTGCGCAGCTTCTCCGCGCCGGTGATCCTAGAACAGCAGGGACAGGCCGGTGATGCGGCCGTGCGCCTTGCCCATGACACCGATGCGTTCAACCGCTGGGAGGCAGGCCGCACCCTCGCGCTGGACGTGCTGGCCGGTGATGGCGATCCGGCCCCGTGGCTGGACGGCGTGCAGGCGGTGCTGGCCGATGACACGCTGGATGCTGCCTTTCGCGCGCTGGTCCTCAGCCTGCCCACGCAGGAGGGGATCGCGCAGCAAATGGCGCAGCGTGGGCAAGTCGTTGACCCCGATCTGGTTTACGTCCGCCACCAATCGCTGGAGGAGGCGCTGACCTCGCGCCTTGGCCCTGATGCGATGCGGATTTCCAACACGATCCGGCCTACGGGCGACTACTCCCCCGATGGCGATGCACCGGGGCAGCGTACCTTGGCCAATCGGTTGCTCTCGCTCGCTGCACGCCGCGATACGGGACTGGCGCGGGATGCATTGAACGCCGCGACCAACATGACCGACCGGCTTGCCGCACTTGCGCCGCTGGTCCGTGCCGGTCAGGCGAAACAGGAACTGGCCGCGTTCCACGCCGAATGGTCCGGCACCGATCTGGTGATCGACAAGTGGTTCGCCATGCAGACCGGACTGGCCCCTGCGGATCAAGCGCTGGACGTGGCCAAGCGACTCCAGAACCACGATGATTTCACGTGGAAGGTGCCGAACCGCTTCCGCTCCTTGGTCGGTGGTTTGATCGGCAACACCGCCGCGTTCCATCGTGCGGACGGGGCCAGCTATGTCTGGCTGGCAGATTGGCTGATCCAGATCGACAAGCTGAACCCGATGCTTGCCGCCCGCATGTCCGCCGCGTTCGAGACGTGGCGCCGTTACGATCAGGACCGACAGACCCTGATCCTCGATCAATTGGAACGCATCGCCAGCACCGATGGCGTAAGCCGCGATATGGGCGAGATGGTCGGGCGCATGCGCGCCCAATCCTGAAACAGAAACGGCGGCAGGGTCCCCTGCCGCCGCTCCAAATCTGCCAGCCATAAAGCAGCCGCATAGCAGCCACTTCGCAGCCTGTAAAAATCAGCCGACAAAGGCCTTTTCCAGCACGAAATCTGCGGGCGAAGAATTGGAGCCCTCCTTGAAACCGGCCTCCTCCAAAATCTCCTTCACGTCCAGATTCAGGCCCATCGAGCCACAAATCATTACGCGATCCTCGGCAGGGTTCAGCGGCCCCGTGCCAAGCGCCTGATACAACTCACCCGAGCGCATCAAATCGGTAATTCGCCCTTTGTTTACAAACTCTTCCTGCGTGGCAGTAGGGTAGTAATGTAGCTTGGCCGCGACTTCCTCACCCACCAGTGGATCCTCGGGCAGATGCTCAACCAGTTCCTGACCATAGGCCAGCTCCTCAACCGTGCGGCAGGTATGGGTCAGGATAACCTGTTCATAACGCTCGTAAATATCGGGATCACGGATCAGGGACGCAAATGGCGCCAGACCAGTACCTGTTGCCAGCAGCCACAGACGTTTACCCGGCAACAGCGCATCGGTGACCAGCGTTCCGACAGGCTTGGGCCGTACAATCACTTGATCCCCAACGGATATTTTCTGCAACTTCGAGGTCAACGGCCCGTCAGGCACCTTGATCGAGTAGAATTCCAGCGTCTCATCCCATGATGGCGAGGCGATGGAATAGGCGCGCAATAGCGGCTTGCCGTCATCCTTTAGCAAACCGATCATCACAAACTCACCCGACCGGAATCGCAGCGATGCAGGGCGGGTTACGCGAAACGAAAAAAGCGTATCGCTCCAGTGTTTTACCTCGGTTACGGTCTGCGCATCAGGCATGACTTTGACGGCTTGTTGAATGGTCATCTGGGGAAATCCTTACGCGGAACGGCGGAATTTGGACTGGTAGCGCTGGGTTTGAACCGGCTTCCACTGTGGTTCGGGCTGACGTGCGGCTAGGGTGTCGTCGATCTCAACCTCGTCGAAGCCCGATCCGCGTGCCTTACGATATTGTTCAGCGATTACATGACCCTGCGCCCGCAAAGTGCCCTTGTACCCCAGATCGCGCAGACGCGATGCGATGGAGAACCCACGTCCATCGGCGCTGGACGGGAACGGAATACGGATCACCGCCGCGTCCTTGACCGTGTCAAAGATCGCGACAACATCGGCGTCGTTCGGCACATCCACACCCTGCCCCGGCAATTGCTCACCCGGAGCTGCGAAACCGGCATTGAAGCCATCGGGGCCAAAGCCCGCATCGGTTACAATCACGCTCATGCTACTGTCTCCTTGAGCGGTCCACGCACCATCTTTCCGTCGATGAAGTGGATACCGCATTCCTCTTTTTCCGCGCCGCGCCAACGTCCTGCGCGGGGGTCTTCGCCCTCGGCCACCTTGGACGTGCATGGGGCGCAACCGATGGACGGATAGCCCTGCGCGACCAGCGGATGCCGGGGCAGTTTGTTGTTCCAGATATAGTCCTGCACATCCGACGGATCCCAATGGGCCAGCGGATTGATCTTGATCCGGCGGTCGCCTTCAGCCTCAAAAAACTGCAAGGCGGCGCGGGTGCCCGACTGGAACCGTTTGCGTCCTGTGATCCACGCGTCATAGGGGGTCAACGCGGCCTCCAGCGGGATGGTTTTGCGCAGGGCACAGCACGCATCGGTATCACGTTGATTCAACGTGCCATCAGGGTCCTGCGCGGCCAATTGTGTGCGACTGGCCCGAATGATCTGCACATTGGTCATGCCCAGCTTTTCCGCCACATCCACCTGATATTGCAGAGTTTCGGGGAACAGCATCTCCGTATCGATGAACAATACGGGGATGTCTGGCCGTACAATCGCGGCCAGATGCAGCAGCACGACGCTTTCCGCCCCAAAGGACGAAACCAGCGCCACACGGCCTGTTTCCCTAGCGTTCAGCGCCTCGCGCAGAACGGCGCCTGCGGCATGATGCCGGAAACGGTCGTTCAGCGCGCTGACACGTTCAGCAACGGTGGCGAAATCCTGCTCAGGCCGCATTAGCCTTCTCCGTTTTCTCTGGATAGAGCGCCGCCTTGAACGGGCCCATTCCGACACGTCGATATGCTTCGAGGAAGGTTTCCTCGTCACTGCTGCGCAGGTCCAGATAGGCCACGATCAAACGCTCGACCGCGGGCACAATCTCATCATAGGCAAAGCCGGGGCCCGCCCGCTCACCAATGGTTGCGGTTTCGGTGCCGTCACCGCCCAGCGTGATCTGGTAGTTTTCCACGCCGGCGCGATCCAGACCCAGAATGCCGATATGACCGACATGGTGGTGACCACAGGCGTTGATGCAGCCCGAGATCTTGATCTTGAGTGGACCGATATCGCGCTGCGCATCCAGATCGGAAAACGCCGTCGAAATCTGCTGTGCAACCGGGATCGAGCGAGCTGTCGCCAGCGCACAGTAATCCATGCCCGGGCATGCGATGATATCCGAAACCAGACCCACATTCGCCGTCGCCAAACCAACCGCCGCCAGCGCGCGGTAAATCGCGGGCAAATCGCCACGATGCACATGGGGCAGAATCACGTTCTGCTCATGGCTGATGCGCAGCTCGTTATGGCCGAATTCCTCAGCCATATCTGCCATGACGCGCATCTGTTCGGATGTCGCATCGCCCGGCGTTTCGCCGATCCCCTTGAGCGAGATCGTGACAATCGCGTAGTCAGGGTTCTTGTGCGCGGTGGTGTTCGTATCGATAAAGCTGCGCAGCGGGCCGTCAAATACGGGTGCGATGTCGGCTTGCTTATATGCGGGCTGTTGGAAACCGCTCTCGATATGGTCGATCAGGTCCTGCGGCACGACAAAATCGTCGCGGATGCGGTCGAAAACCTCACCCACGCGGGCCTGCATCGTCTCCAGCGACTCCTCGTGAACGAGGATTTTGATGCGGGCTTTATACTTGTTATCGCGGCGACCGTGCAGGTTATAGACCTGCATCACAGCCTCAAGGTAGGGCAGCAGGTCCGCCTTGGGCAGGTAATCGCACAGGACTTTGCCGACCATTGGTGTACGGCCCAGACCACCGCCAACGATGACCTCGTAGCCCGGCTCACCGGCCGCGTTACGCACCATGCGCAGGCCGATATCATGGGCCTTTACCACGGCACGATCGTTGGGCGAGCCGGTGACGGCTACCTTGAATTTGCGCGGTAGGAACTGGAATTCGGGGTGATCGGTGGACCACTGGCGCACCAGTTCTGCTGTTGGGCGCGGGTCCTCGATCTCATCCGCGGCGGCACCGGCGAAGTGGTCCGCCGTCACGTTGCGGATCGTATTGCCCGAGGTCTGGATCGCATGCATGCCCACATCAGCCAAGGCTTGCAGCATGTCCGGCACATCCATCAGCGCAGGCCAGTTATACTGGATGTTCTGGCGCGTGGTGAAGTGGCCGTAGCCCTTGTCCCACTTATCCGCAATATCGGCGAGCGTCCGCATCTGGCCGCCATTCAGCGTGCCATAGGGGATCGCCACGCGCAGCATATAGGCGTGCAATTGCAGGTACAGGCCGTTCATAAGGCGCAGCGGCTTGAACTCGTCCTCGGTCATGGAACCGTCCAGACGGCGAGCGACCTGCCCACGGAATTCCTGCACGCGGCCATTGACGAAATCACGGTCAAAATCGGTGTAATCGTACATGGTTCAGACCCCTGCTTCGGCTTGCTTGCCGTGGTTGTAGTTCGATGGTCCGCGGGTGCGGAATTCCTCGCGGAAGTGGACGGGGCCGGGCGTGCCGCTGACGTCCAGCGTTGCCTCCGCCAGATATGGCCCGACGATGGTCAGTTGTTGCGCGTTGGCCTGTGCCAGCAGCTCGTCCGCCTCCTCCTGAGTGCGGGCGACCAGCGCGTCGGCGTGATCGCGTGCCCATGTGCCAGTTGCGGTCAGGTAGATAACGTCGCCCAGCAACAGATCATTTGCGGTCACGACTTTGGGCTTAAAGACTTTGGCCATCTTATGCCTCCACTGTTTGAAGTTCGGGGGCCGAAAGGGCCGGAAGCACGGCTTCTGCCGCGCGGGGTGTCAGGCCCAGCATCAGGATCACGGGGCCGTTCACGGCCTCACGCGCCAGCATGTCGGGCAAATCGATCAGGGTTGTGGGCAGCACGCGCTGATCGGCGCGGCTGACATTTTCGATCGCGGTGATCGGCGTATCCTCGGGCGCGCCATGCATCATCAGGCGACCGCGCAGGAAGGTGCTGGCCTTGCGCCCCATATAGATCGCGGCAGTTGCGCCATCGCGTGCCAGATCGCGCCAGTCCTGTTCGGCAAAGCCATCGACATCGTGGCCGGTGACAATGCGGAAGGATTTGTTGCGCCCGCGCTTGGTCAGGCTTTGCCCCAGCGACGCCGCAGCGGCCGATGCAGTGGTGATGCCCGGAACGATTTCCCATGACACGCCATGGGCGACCAGCGCCTCGATCTCCTCATCCAGACGGGCGAAAATCGCAACATCGCCGCCCTTGAGCCGCGCAACCTTGTGCCCCTCGGCCGCTTTGGCCACGATGACGGCGTTGATGTCTTCCTGCTTCCACGAGGGACCAAAGCCGGTTTTGCCGACCTCGATGATTTCCGCCTCACGACGGGCCAGCTCCAGAATACCCGCGCCGACCAAGCGGTCAGCAACCACGACATCTGCCTCATGCAACAGGCGGCGGGCCTTCATGGTCAGCAATTCGGGGTCGCCGGGGCCCGCGCCGATCAGGGCAACATGGCCCGCATCAACATCAGCGTTCAGCGTTTCGGCCAGCAGATCGTCCAGAACCTCACGCGCGGCGTCTGGCCCTTGGGCCAAGGCACGGGGGCCGCGCTCAAAGTAGAATTTCGACCAGAACCCGCGACGAATGCGGCCCATGGGCAGCGCATCCGCAACGGGGCGGAATGCCTGACCGATGCGGGCCAGTGTGCCCAGATTGGTGGGCAGCATTTCCTCAACCCGCCGCTTGATATCACGCGCCAGAACAGGAGCCGCGCCCTCCGTCCCGATGGCGATGGTCACGGGATCGCGGTCCACAATTGCAGGGGTGATGAACTGGCTGTCCTCAAGGTTATCAACGATATTGGTCAGCGCGCCTGCCTGCCGTCCGATGGCGGCGGCGCGGGAATCCTCAACAGCGTCCTCATTCGCGCCATAAACTAGCGCGGCGCAAACGGCATCGCCCTGCTCAATCGAGCGTTCGATCAGGGTCAAGCGGCCCTCGGCGGCCAGCTCAACCAGTTTGGGGTGTGGATCGATGCCGTAAACGGCAATATTGGCATCCGATTTCAGGATCAGCCGCAGCTTGGCCAGCGCGCATTCACCAGCACCCGATACGATCACTCGGCGACCCTCAAGGTTGAGGAAGATTGGGAAATGGCGCATTGCGTTCTCCTGCTTCACGGTTCAGCTACAGATGGCACCTTAGAACATAATTCCTAGATTCATGGTATATACGGCTAGAAATAAGAACTTTGATCCACTACACCGCACTAGTCGGAACGTTTCGACCGCGATTTGGGGAATTAGCAGAATGAACATCCGCATGGACGATATAGACCGGAAAATCCTTGTTGAGTTGCAGGAGGATTCCTCACGCTCACTGGATGAAATCGCCCGTCGGGTGGGGGCGTCCAAGACCCCCGTCTGGAACAGAATCCGCAAAATGCGTGAGGCTGGAATCATCAAGGGGCAGACCACGTTGCTCGACCCTGAAAAGCTGGGATTGGAGGCGTGTTTCTTTGTTTTGATCCGCACCAGCGAACATGATGCAGGTTGGTTGGAGCGGTTCCTGAACGCCGTGCAAAACCGCCCCGAGGTGATGGAGGCGCATCGTCTGGCCGGTGATATTGACTATATTCTAAAGGTCCGCGTCGCCAGTGCGCGCGCCTATGATGATTTCTACCGCGCGCTGATCCGCGAGGTTTCCGTCTATAACGTGACCTCCACCCTCTCGATGGAGGAGATCAAGAACACCACCGCGCTGCCTATCCCTGAACCGGAATAATCAGGTGAATTTCCGGTACAGCTTGGTCTGATCGAACATATCCTCAAGCGTTTCCATGCGGCCCCGCGTGGTTTGCCAGTTCACGTCCTGCACGGCGGAGATCACAGTCTCAACCAGCAACAATGTCGTCGCCATGGAATCCCATGCTGACGGCACGACGATGCGGTTCGAGAAGCAGATATCCGCGACGCTATGGATGGGTGAGCGCCACTGGTCGGTGAACAGGATAATCTTCGCGCCCTTTTCATGGGCCATCTCGGCCAGCTTTAGCGTGTTATTCTCGTATCGGCGCATATCGAAGATGACGAAAACGTCGCCCTCCTGCGCATCCAGCAGGTAATGAGGCCATGCGTTTGAGGTGGATTGAATATGCGTCACGCCGCGCCGCACCACTTGCATATGCAGGAACAGGTATTCCGCGATGGTATGCGTCACCCTGCCGCCGACGATAAACAGGGGTCGCTTGGTATCGCCGATCAGGGCACAGGCCGCGTCGAACAGGGCCGGTTCCACCTGCGCCAAGGTCAGGCGAATATTGTCGATCACCGCCTCGGTAAAGCTGTTGAGGACATGACCCGACGGCGCGCCCTCGGCCCATGTGTCGTGTTTGGCAATCGGGCTTTGCACCTTGGCGCGCAGCTCCTCACGCAGTTCCGCCTGAAAATCGGGATAGCCCTTGAACCCCAGCTTTAACACCATGCGCGCCACGGTCGGTGCTGAAACCTGCGCATCACGGGCAAGCGCGGAAAGCGGGCCAAGGCCACTGGCCGGATAATTTTCCAAGATCGAATGCGCCAATTGCCGCTCCGCACGGGTCAGCGTGTCCAGTTGTGACTGAATACGCTCGGCTATCGTCATTTCGGTCTTCGTCACGGCTGGCCCCGGATTTGATGTTTTTTGTTACAGGCAGGCGACGGATGTTCGATCCGTTACAATATTGTGTTGACATATGGTCGCTAGCGCAAGAGCGTTGTGCCTGTTGGAACCGCAAACGCAGATGGGACACACATGTCAGAACAGGTTGTTCAGATCACAAACCCCAATGGCGATTCGCCAGCTCTGTTGGTTTGCGAGCATGCATCGCGCCACATTCCCGACGATCTGAACGGGCTGGGTCTGACCGCGCAGGATGCGATCAGCCATGCGGCATGGGACCCCGGTGCATTGGCCGTGGCGACGCACCTGTCGCAGATGCTGAACGCGCAACTGGTGGCCAGCGGCATCTCGCGGCTTGCCTATGATTGCAACCGCCCGCCCAGTGCGCCCGATGCAGTGCCCAGCCGCAGTGAGCGGATCGAAGTGCCCGGCAATGTAACCCTAAGCGCCACGGACAAGGCCGATCGCGTCTCCCGCTTTTACGAGCCATTCCGCGCCGCGCTTGCCCAAACCGTTGCCGCGCATCCCGCGCCGATGATCGTGACGATCCACAGTTTCACTCCTGTTTATCATGGAAAGCAGCGGGACGTGGAAATCGGCATTTTGCACGATAGCGATACACGCCTAGCCGATGCGATGATGGCGAACCACGCGGATTACACCACCCTGAATATCCAGCGTAACGCGCCCTACGGTCCAGAGGACGGGGTGACGCATACCTTGATTGAGCATGCGGTAAAGTCGGGCCACCCCAATGTCATGATCGAGATCCGCAACGATCTGATCGCCACGCCCGAGGCACAGGCCGAAATCGCCGATATGCTGGGCCGGTGGCTGAACGCCAGCATCGCGGAGACCACAAAATGAAGATTTTGCGTGGCTTTATCACCGCCATTGACGGCGTGAATTATTACACGGGGCGCGTCGTTATGTATGGCATCTTCGTGCTGATGGCGATCCTGCTATGGTCCTCAATTTCCAAGACATTCTTCCTGCCCTCGCTATGGACACTGGAAATGGCGCAATTCGTCATGGTGGCCTATTACGTGCTGGGCGGGCCATATTCGATCCAGCTCGGCTCTAATGTGCGGATGGACCTGCTATATGGCGAATGGTCCCTGCGCAAAAAGGCGTGGGTGGACCTGATTACAGTCCTATTCCTGCTCTTCTACCTCGGCGTGTTGATGTGGGGGGCGCTTAGCTCCACCGCTTATTCGCTGGGGTTCTGGGGCAGCAATCCGCTGGAGTTTTTCGGGGGTCTGCTGACCGGCGATCAACAGATCGGGCGGATGGAACGCTCTCCTACCGCATGGCGTCCGTACATGTGGCCAATCAAGGCAGTCATGGTGATCGGCATTTTCCTAATGCTGCTGCAATGCCTGTCAGAACTTTTCAAAGACGTGCTTCGACTGCGCGGTGAGGCGATCTGATGCCATACGAGATGATTGCCACACTTATGTTCGCATCGATGATGCTGATGTTGCTAACCGGACAGCGTGTGTTCGGGGCCATCGGCTTCGTCGCAGTGGTTGCTGCCTTGCTCCTGTGGGGGGATCGGGGTGGCTATGATCTGGGCTTTGCTGCGGCGATGAAGCTGATGAAATGGTATCCGCTGCTAACGCTGCCGATGTTCATTTTCATGGGCTACGTGCTGTCGGAATCCAAGATCGCGGACGATCTGTACAAGATGTTCCATGTCTGGATGGGCGGGCTGCGAGGGGGACTCGCGATCGGGACCATCGGTTTGATGGTCCTGATCTCCGCTATGAACGGGTTGAGCGTTGCAGGCATGGCCATCGGGTCAACCATCGCCTTGCCCGAGCTACTGAAACGTGGCTATGACAAACGCATGGTGACGGGCGTGGTGCAGGCCGGATCGTCGCTGGGTATTCTGGTGCCGCCCTCGGTGGTGCTGGTGCTATACGCGATGATTGCGCGTCAACCTGTGGGGCAATTGTGGCTGGCGGGCGTTGTTCCGGGCCTGATGATGGCAGCGATGTTCATCGCCTATATCGTGATCCGCTGCCGGATTAACCCCGCACTCGGCCCGATATTGTCCGAGGAGGAGCGCAACATCCCGCGTGCGGAAAAGATGCGCCTGCTGCGGGCGGGCCTGCTGCCGGTGGGTATTTTCGCGGTGATGATGATCCCGTTTGTGAACGGCTGGACCTCGCTGGTTGAAAGCTCTGCCATTGGCGCGATTGCGGCGTTCCTCGCTGCTGTGCTCAAGGGCCGGATGAACCGTGAAGTGTTTGAGAACTCGGTCCGCAACACGCTGGGCATCACCTGCATGTTCATGTGGATCATCCTTGCGGCGCTGGCATTTGGTGCGGTGTTTGACGGGCTGGGCGCGGTGAAGGCGATCGAGACGCTGTTCACCGAAAAACTGGGCCTGAACCCGTGGGTTATCCTGATCCTGATGCAGCTCAGCTTTATCCTGATGGGTACGTTTCTGGACGATACGGCGATGCTGGTTATCGTGGCGCCGCTCTACGTGCCATTGGTGGGTGAGTTGGGCTTTGACCTGATCTGGTACGGCATCCTGTACACGATCACGACGCAGATCGCGTATATGACACCGCCCTTCGGCTATAACCTGTTCCTGATGCGTGCGATGGCCCCGCCGGAGATTACCCTGCGCGACATCTATTCCTCGATCACGCCATTCGTTCTGGTGATGATTGGCGCATTGATCATGGTCATGACGTTCCCCGGCATTGCCACATGGCTGCCGCAGGTCGTCTACGGAAATTAATCACAAGAGCGGGTCCAGCCCGCCAAATCCCCCAACCAAGGAGAGATAATATGACTTCAAGACGTAAGTTTATCCAAGGCGCCGCCGCAGCCCCCGTTGCTGCCGCTGCTCTCGCCACCCCCGCTCTGGCCCAAGGCACGATCCGCTGGCGGATGCAGACCTATGCAGGCGCGGCACTGGCCGAGCATGTAATCACCCCCGCCGTTGAGATGTTCAACAAGATCGCCGGCGACCGTATGCAGATCGAACTGTTCTACGCCGATCAGCTGGTCCCGACGGGTGAGCTGTTTCAGGCGATGCAGCGCGGCACGATTGACGCGGTGCAGTCGGATGATGACTCGATGGCGTCCCCGACCGATGTGACCGTGTTCGGCGGCTACTTCCCTTTCGCGTCGCGCTACTCGCTGGACGTGCCTGTGCTGTTCAACCAGTACGGCCTGAACGAGATCTGGGACGAGCAGTATTCCGCGGTGGGTGTTAAGCACATCTCCGCCGGTGCGTGGGATCCATGCCACTTCGCGACCAAGGACCCGATCCGCTCGCTGTCCGATCTGGAAGGCAAGCGTATCTTTACCTTCCCGACGGCTGGCCGCTTCATGTCCAAATTCGGCGTGATCCCTGTGTCCCTGCCATGGGAGGACATCGAGGTCGCAATGCAGACAGGCGAGCTGGACGGCATCGCATGGTCCGGCATCACCGAGGATTACACCGTTGGTTGGGCTGACGTGACCAACTACTTCCTGACCAACAACATCTCCGGCGCGTGGGCTGGTTCCTTCTTTGCCAATATGGAGCGTTGGAACGAACTGCCCGAGGATCTACAGGCGCTGTTCCGCGTTTGCTGTGACCAGTCGCACTACTACCGTCAGTGGTGGTACTGGGGTGGTGAGGCTGACCTGCGCGTCAACGGACCAAAGCTGGAGCTGACCACGATTCCGGACGAGGAGTGGGCAACTGTTGAGGGCGCCGCCCTTGAGTTCTGGGAGGAGATCGCAGCCGAAAGCGAGACCAAGCGTCGCGTTGTCGAAATCTTCAAGCAGTACAATGCCGATATGGTCAAGGCTGGACGCCCCTACCGTTACGGCTGATATAATGCGGGGCGGCCATAGCGCCGCCCCCATTACCCCGGAGAGTCGCATGTCTGAATACGCCGATCTAAAACGTGAGAACGCGAAAATCCTGCGCAAGCTTGCCAAGGAACTGGATCTGGACCAGCCGCGCGAAGTTGAATTTGCAGCCGCTTTTCCAACCCGCGATCAGGCGCAAAAGGCCGCTGACTATCTAAACCGCCGCGCCCATTCCCGCGCCATTCGGGCAAAGGTGATTGGCGCAGGCGATGATTTCGATTGCGTCCTGACCGTACGCATGGTGCCAACCGTGCATGACATTACCGATATCGAGAGCGTTCTGGCCGAGGCCACCGACCGCTTCGATGGATACGAGACCGCCTGGGATTTTCCGGGCTAACCCCCTGAAATCCCAGTCCCTGACAACAGAGTGTACCCGACATGCCCACCCCCCTGACATTTGACGCGCTAAAGGCGCAGGTCGCTGACGGCTCCATCGACACGGTTCTGGCCTGTCTTGTGGACATGCAGGGACGCCTGATGGGCAAACGGTTCCACGCGCAGACCTTTGTGGACAGCGCGTTTGAGGAAACGCATTGCTGCAACTACCTGCTGGCCACCGATCTGGAAATGGCAACGCCTGACGGCTTTGCCGCCACGAACTGGGCGTCGGGCTATGGCGACTACATTATGAAGCCCGACCTGACCACCATCCGCCCCGTGCCTTGGCTGGAGGGAACGGCAATGGTGCTGTGCGACGTGCTGGATCACAACACTCACGCGCCCGTCCCCCATTCCCCCCGCGCCATGCTAAAGGCACAAATCGCCAAGCTGGACGCGATGGGCCTGAACGCTGTCATGGCGACGGAACTGGAGTTTTTCCTGTTCGCCAAGAGCTTCGATGAAATCCGTCGTGGTGGATACCGCGATATGGAACCGATCAGCGCCTATAACGAGGATTACCATATCCTTCAGACCACCAAGGAGGAGGGCGTGATGCGCCCGATCCGCAACCACCTCTATGCTGCTGGTATCCCGATCGAGGGGTCCAAGGGCGAGGCGGAGGCCGGTCAGGAGGAGCTGAACATCCGCTACGCGGCAGCACTGGATTGCGCCGATCACCACTCCATCGCGAAACACGCGATCAAGGAAATCGCGTGGTCCAAGGGGCACGCAGTGACCTTCCTGCCGAAATGGGATGCGAACAAGGTTGGGTCCTCCAGCCATGTACATCAATCCCTGTGGAAGGACGGAAATTCCGTTTTCTTTGAACCAGATGCCGATCTGGGCATGTCCGATCTGATGCGCCACTATATGGCCGGTCTGATCGCCTATGCGCCGGAATACACCTATTTCCTGGCCCCCTATGTCAACAGCTACAAACGCTTTGCCAAGGGCACGTTCGCGCCGACAAAATCGGTCTGGTCCATCGACAACCGCACCGCCGGTTTCCGCCTATGCGCGGCGGGGTCCAAGGGCGTGCGCGTCGAATGCCGCATCGGTGGATCGGACATGAACCCCTATCTGGCACAGGCCGTTATGCTGGCCGCCGGCATCAAGGGGATCGAGGAAAAGCTGGAGCTGGCCGCCCCAACCGCTGGCGACGTGTATCAGGACAGCAAGGCGCAGGACATTCCGCAAACCCTGCGCGCCGCGACGGAAACGTTGCGCGGCTCTAAATTCCTGCGCGACGCCCTAGGCGACGGCGTAGTTGAGCATTACCTGCGCGCCGCTGAATGGGAGCAGGAAGAATTTGACCGTGTCGTAACCGATTGGGAAATCGCGCGCGGTTTTGAAAGGGCATAAACATGATTACCTGTATTTCACCAATTGACGGTTCCGTTCTGGTCGAGCGTGAACCGTTGAGCGCAGATGACGCGGCCAGCGCCGTTGCACGCGCCCGCGTCGCCCAAACCGCATGGGCCGCCCGCCCATTGGCGGAACGCATCGAGCTGGTGCGCGCCGCCGTTGCCAATATTGGCGCCATGAACGACGAGATCGTCCCCGAGCTGGCCAAGCAAATGGGCCGTCCCGTGCGCTATGGCGGCGAATTTGGCGGGTTCGAGCAGCGCGCCCTTCACATGGCTGACATCGCCGAGGATGCGCTTGCCCCGATTGAGGTCGAGGATTCCGACAGTTTCCGCCGTGTGATCAAGCGTGTGCCCCACGGCATCGTTCTGGTCGTCGCACCGTGGAACTACCCCTACATGACCGCGATCAACACCATCGCCCCTGCCCTGATCGCGGGCAATACCGTGATGCTGAAACATGCCTCGCAAACCCCGCTGGTCGGTGAGCGTTTGGCAAAGGCATTCCACGCTGCTGGCATTCCTGAGGATGTGTTCCAGAACGTCTTCCTCGACCATACGACAACCTCCGCCCTGATTGCGGCGCGGGCGTTCGACTTCGTGAACTTCACCGGTTCCGTCGGTGGTGGCATCGCAATGGAGCAGGCAGCTGCGGGTACCTTTACCGGTCTGGGGCTGGAGCTGGGCGGCAAGGATCCGGGCTACGTCATGGATGACGCCAATCTGGACGCCGCCGTGGATACCTTGATCGACGGCGCGATGTTCAACTCGGGACAGTGCTGCTGCGGGATCGAGCGGATTTACGTTGTTGAAAGCCTGTATGACGAGTTCGTGGCCAAGGCTGTGAAAATCGTTGAGGGATACAAGCTAGGCAATCCGCTGGACGCTGAAACGACCATGGGCCCGATGGCGCAGGCGCGTTTTGCTGACATGATCCGCGGTCAAATCGCCGAGGCGGTTGACGCTGGCGCGAAAACCCTGATCAACCCTGCCCTGTTCCCACAGGATGGCGGTGCCTATCTGATGCCGCAAATCCTCGTCGATGTGGACCATTCCATGCGCGTGATGCGTGAGGAAAGTTTCGGCCCTGTGGTTGGCATCATGAAGGTGAAGGACGACGCAGAGGCAATCGCCCTGATGAATGACAGCGCATTCGGCCTGACCGCATCGCTGTGGACACAGGACACCGCCCGCGCCGAGGCGATTGCCGATCAGATCGAAACCGGCACCGTCTTTATGAACCGCGCCGATTATCTGGACCCTGCCCTGTGCTGGACCGGCTGCAAGAATACCGGACGCGGGGGCGGCCTGTCCGTCATCGGCTTCCAAAACCTGACACGTCCGAAATCCTACCACCTCAAGAAAGCCTGAGACATGAGCATCAGCGCAAACTGGTCCTACCCAACCGCCATCCGTTTTGGCGCAGGACGTATCTCCGAAATCGCAGAGGCATGTGCCGCTGCGGGCATCAAGAAGCCTCTGCTGGTCACCGATAAGGGTCTGGCCAACCTGCCGATCACCACGCAAACCCGCGACCTGATGGACGCGGCGGGCCTAGGCCGTGCCATGTTCGCCGAGGTTGATCCAAACCCCACCGAGGTAAATGCAGAGGCTGGCGTTGCCGCCTATCGTGCGGGCGACCATGACGGCGTGATTGCCTTTGGCGGCGGTTCCGGCCTCGATCTGGGTAAGGTTATTGCCTTTATGGCGGGCCAAACACGCCCCCTGTGGGATTTTGAGGATATTGGCGACTGGTGGACCCGTGCCGACGCGGACACCATTGCGCCCATCGTTGCTGTGCCGACCACAGCCGGTACAGGGTCCGAGGTGGGCCGCGCCAGCGTCATCACCAACTCTCTGACGCATGAGAAGAAGATCATCTTCCACCCCAAGCTGCTGCCCGCCGTCGTGATCTGCGACCCCGCGCTGACCGTTGGCATGCCGCCAATGATCACCGCAGGCACCGGTATGGATGCGTTCGCCCATTGTCTGGAGGCGTTCTGCTCGCCCCATTACCACCCGATGAGCCAAGGTATCGCGCTGGAGGGGATGCGTCTGGTCAAGGAGAACCTGCCCAAGGTTTTCAAGGACGGCACAGATATCGACGCCCGCGCGCACATGATGTCCGCTGCGGCGATGGGGGCCACGGCCTTCCAAAAGGGTCTGGGCGCGATCCATGCCCTGTCCCACCCTATCGGTGCGGTGCATCACACGCATCACGGCACCACAAACGCGGTCGTCATGCAGCCTGTGCTGCGGTTCAACCGTGCCGCGATCGAGGACCGCTTGGCCCTTGCCGCCAGCTATCTGGGGATTGAGGGCGGCTATGAGGGCTTCTACGCCTTTGTGGGTGAGCTGAACGCATCGCTTGGCATCCCTGCCAACCTGACAGAGATGGGCATCACCAACCCCGATATCGACGCGCTGGTCGCATCAGCCCTGATCGACCCTAGCGTTGGTGGAAATCCGGTTGAGATGACGGCAGAAAACACCAAGGCACTGCTGCTCGACTGTTTCTAAAACCGGAACCGGGGCCACGCGCCCCGGTTTCCCACGGCCCGAATGGAGCGTCCGATGCGACCCAGCCTACGCGCCAAAGCCATCGCCATATGTGATGAGAAAATCGCGAAAAAGGGTGAGACCGTCGGCCTGTCCTTCTATGCGTTCTTTGCCAATAAAAACACCGATCCCGACCTGCTGATGGAGGCTGCGGAATGGTGGATCAAAACCCACGCTCTCGATCATTTTGAGAAGGCACTGAAAATCCGGGAGATGATCCGCGCGGGGAAATAGGCGGCGGGCTAGGTTTGCCCCCAGCCCGCACCAATCATCCTAGACGTGCCGCGGCAAAGCTGCTCAGCGTTTCCGCCACACCCTGCGCAGCCAAGGTCGCAACAGCACCGGCAAAGGCTGTTTGCAGCACTGGGTTCTGGCCCATATCACCGAACACATCGTCGATGGACAGGAACTGCGCCGGATCGGTTTCGACGATCTGTGCCGCAGCCAGCAATTGTGCCGCGCGCTCATCCTCCAGCGCGAAGCCGAAATCGACATCAGCGGTCATCGCGCAATATTTGCACCACAATGCCAGCTCCATCGCCAAGCCGTCCACGGGCAAGCCTGCGGCCAGCGCATCCGTGATCGTAGGGATCACGAATTTAGGCTGGCGGTTCGACCCGTCCTGACATAGCCGCGCAATCGTGTCGCCGATCAGCGGGTTCGAGAAACGCTCAACGCACATCGCCAGATAGTCCTCGAACTTCACACCCGGAATAGGTGTCAGAACGGGGATCACCTCGGATTGCATCAGGCTGATCAGCCAGTTGCGTACCAGTGGATCGGCCATCGCGTCATGCACATAGGTATGCCCCAACAGCGCCGCCGGATAGGCCAGCGCCGCGTGACCAGCATTCAGCAGGCGCAGCTTCATCGTTTCAAATGGCAGAACATCTGCCACGAATTCTACGCCGACCTTTTCCAATGCGGGGCGACCTTGAGGGAAGTTATCCTCCATCACCCACTGGCGGAACGGCTCACAGGCGACGGGCGCACCGTCCTCGATGCCGAATTGCGTTGCGACCATCTCACGCTCACGCGCGGAGGTGGCAGGCGTGATGCAGTCCACCATCGAATTGGGGAAGGCGACGTTCTGCTCAATCCACGCGCCGAGTTCCGCATCCATGGCATTTGCCAGTCCCAGAACCGCCTGCTTTGTGACATGGCCGTTCTCGGGCAGGTTATCACAGGACAGGATCGTAAACGGCGGCGCACCGGCGGCGCGACGTGTAGCAAGGCCAGCGATCAGCACACCAAACACGGTTTGTGGCGATGCAGGTGCCGCAATATCCGCCTGAATGGCCGCAGCATTCAGATCAAAACCACCGGTTGCGGCATCTACGAAATAGCCCCCCTCGGTGATTGTCATCGACACGATGCGGATCGCGGGATCGGAAATGCGTGCAATGATTGCCGCCAGATCAATCTCGCAAAAATCAATCATGGAGCCGGTGATCCGCGCCGTCAGATTGCCCGGGGCAAGCTCCACCACGGTTGTCAGCCAGTCCTGATCAAGCAGGATATTACGGCGATCCGCGTCGAAGGATTTGATCCCCGCGCCAACCAACGCCCAGTCATGCCCCTCACCCAGTGAAAACAGCTGGTCCAGATAGACTGCCATATGCGCACGGTGGAAATTCCCGACGCCAATATGGACGATACCCGCGCGCAATGCGTCACGGTCATAGGCAGGTGTTGCAACCTGATCCGGCAAACTTGCCAGCGTAGACAGAGATAATTTCTGCGCCATTAGTTCATCCAATTCCCGCCATCGACGTTATAAGTTTGAGCGACGATATATTCGGCATCCGGTGAGGCCAGAAAGACAGCCATTCCGGTCAGGTCGTCAGCCGTGCCCATACGCCCGTATGGAACAGCGGCGCCGACCTGCGCCTTTTTCTCGCCCGGTTGCAGGCCCTCAGCCTTGGCAAACAGGGCATCCACATGGGTCCAATGTTCACCATCCACCACGCCGGGTGCGATTGCGTTCACGTTGATCCCGTGCTTGATCAGGTCCAGCCCCGCGGATTGCGTCAGGCTGATGATTGCCGCCTTGGTCGCGCAATAAACGCCGACCAACGCCTCTCCACGACGCCCTGCCTGCGATGCCATGTTGATGATCCGGCCACCACGGCCCTGCGCGATCATCACCTTGGCCACCGCCTGCAACATGAACAGCGACCCCGCAACATTCACTGAAAACAGCCGGTCATAGCTGGCCCGCGTGATATCCACGATGGGGGCCATGTCGAACAAAGCTGCGTTGTTGATCAGGATGTCGATACCGCCAAGTTGGTCGGCGGTGCTGTTCACACAGGCATCAATGCTCGCTTGGTCCGAGACATCGACCTGCACTGCGATTGCCCCGATCTCGTCGGCTGCACGCTGTGCAGCCGCGAGGTCGATATCGGCAAGTGCGACCTGAGCGCCCTGTGCGATATAGGCCCTCGCAAATGCGAGCCCTATACCACGTGCCCCCCCCGTAATAAGGGCGGTCTTACCTGCCAGCCGTGTCATGCCAGACGCAGTCCGTCCGCGCCAAAGCGGTGCAGCTTATCCATATCAGGCGACAGATAGATCGTGTCGCCGTGATGCACGGCCATCTCACCGCTGACACGAACCGTGATCAGATCGGTCAGGCCCGTATCGTGGACGTGCAGGAACGTGTCTGAGCCAAGATGCTCGGATACGCCAACGCGGCCCTTCCACATGCCACTTTCGGTGGACACGTTCAGATGCTCGGGACGAATGCCGACGGTATCACCGCCTAGCTTGGTCGCTTCCTCACCGCTGAACAGGTTCATTTTTGGTGAACCGATAAAGCCAGCAACGAAGGTATTGCGTGGGCGGTGGTACAATTCCAGCGGGCCACCGACCTGCTCGATATTACCGGCCTGCAAGACCACGATCTTGTCCGCCATGGTCATCGCCTCAACCTGATCGTGCGTCACGTAGATCATGGTCGTGGCGAGCTTTTTGTGCAGCTCCGAGATTTCCATCCGCATGCCGACACGCAGCGCAGCGTCGAGGTTGGACAGCGGCTCATCGAACAGGAAGGCAGCAGGCTCACGCACAATGGCGCGGCCAATTGCAACCCGCTGACGCTGACCACCCGAGAGCTGACCGGGACGGCGCTCCAGATAATCGGTCAGGTTCAGCACGCTTGCGGCGGCCTCGACCTTGGCGTTTTGCTCTTCCTTGCTCATGCCTGCCATGCGCAGCGGGAACGCGATATTTTTGCGAACCGACATGTGCGGATACAGTGCGTAGGACTGGAATACCATCGCCAGACCACGTTTTGCAGGCGAGGTTTCCGTGGCATTGCGCCCGTCAATCTCGATGCTGCCGGAAGTCACATCCTCCAGACCTGCAATCAAACGCATCAGCGTGGACTTACCACAGCCCGACGGGCCAACAAAAACCACGAACTCACCTTCGTTGATTTCAAGGTCGAGCGGCGGGATGACTTGGACATCACCAAAACTTTTGGTGATCTGCTTGAGAGTAATATTGCCCATTACTTTACGGCTCCGAATGTGAGGCCCCGGACGAGCTGTTTCTGAGAGAACCAACCCATGATCAGGATAGGCGCGATGGCCATTGTGGATGCAGCGGAGAGCTTCGCGTAGAACAGTCCCTCCGGGCTGGAATAGCTGGCGATGAAGGCTGTCAACGGCGCCGATTTGGCGGCTGTCAGGTTCAGCGTCCAGAATGCTTCGTTCCAGGCAAGGATGATGTTCAGCAACACGGTCGAGGCAATGCCCGGAACCGCCATTGGCGTCAGCACGTACAGGATTTCGGACTTCAACGTCGCGCCATCCATGCGGGCTGCCTCCAGAATCTCACCAGGGATCTCCTTGAAGTAAGTGTACAACATCCAGACAATGATCGGCAGGTTGATCAGCGTCAGGATCACCACCAGCGCAAGGCGGCTATCCAGAACACCAAGGTCGCGGCTGATCAGATAGATCGGGATCAGCACACCCACCGGTGGAAGCATCTTTGTGGACAGCATCCACATCAGAACATCCTTGGTCCGTTTCCCCGGAACAAAGGCCATCGACCATGCGGCAGGCACCGCAATAATCAGACCCAGCAACGTGGAACCGAGAGAGATGATAACGGAGTTCATGAAGTGCAGCGGATAGTTCGACCGCTCGTTCACGACGTTATAATTCTCCAACGTCCAATCGAACCAGAACAACGAGGGCGGATCAGCAATCGCTTCTGCCTCGGTTTTGAAGCTGGTGATGATGGTCCACAGGATGGGGAAAAAGATCGCCATCCCGATAGTCCAAGCCGCCAGAGTGGCGATGAGCTTACGTTTTTGTGTAACAGCACGTGCCATGATCAAGCGTCCAGATTCTTGCCGATCATCCGCATCAGGAAGATCGCAACGATGTTGGCAAGGATGATGGCAATAACACCACCGGCGGAACCTTCGCCCACGTCATAGTTCAGCAGGCTTTCTGCATAGACGAGGTAAGTCAGGTTGGTACTGGCCGTGCCCGGGCCACCATTTGTGGTCACCAAAATCTCAGCAAAGATCGACAGCAAGAAGATCGTCTGGATCAGGATCACAACCGTAATTGCGCGGCTAAGATGCGGCAGCGTAATGAACCAGAAGCGGCTCAACGGGCTGGCACCATCCATCTCGGCGGCTTCCATCTGCTCACTGTCGAGAGACTGGATCGCCGTCAGCAGGATCAGCGTCGCAAAGGGCAGCCACTGCCAGCTAACAATCCCGATAATGGACAGTAGCGGCGCCTGGCTGAGGAAGTCATAGGGCTGCAAACCAACCGCCTTTGCCGCATAGGCAAACAGGCCGTTTACAGGGTTCATGAACATGTTCTTCCATACCAGTGCGGACACAGTCGGCATGACAAAGAACGGTGCAATCACCAGAATACGAACAATTCCCTGACCAAACATCGGTTGGTCCAACAGGATCGCCAGCAACACACCCAACACAACAGTGATGATCAGAACCCCCAGGACCAGCGCGAGCGTATTGGTCAGCGCGTCCATAAAGGCGGGATTGGTCAGGAAGTTTTCGTAGTTACGAAACCCTACCCAACCGGTGCGGTCCGGTGTCAGCAACCGGTAGCGGCGGAATGAATAATACAGGGTCATACACAGCGGGATCAGCATCCAGCCCAACAGCAGAACTGTGGCAGGTGCGATCATGAAGCGAGCAGCTGTGCGTGAATGCTGAGTCGACATGAAAGGTACTCCTAGTCGGTCGGATAAAGGACCGTTGGCCCGTCCTTCATCCGACAACCATGCAGCAAAACGAGATTAATGTGCGCGGAGTGGTCGGGAGCGGCCACTCCGCGCGGGAGGAAGTGCGGCTTAGTAGCCTGCATCTTCCATTTCGTTGGTGGTCAGCGCCTGCGCATTGGCAAGTGCATCCTCAACGCTCGTGGTGCCTGCGAGTGCAGCAGAGAACTGCTGACCAACGGCTGTCGCGATGCCCTGGAATTCAGGAATAGCGACGAACTGAACGCCAGTGTAGGGGACCGGATCGACAGATGGGTTGGTCGGGTCAGCGGAGTTGATGCTGTCCAGTGTCATCTGTGCGAATGGCACGTCTACGTAGTTCTCGTTCTCGTACAGGGATGTACGTGTGCCCGGAGGAACGTTTGCCCAACCTTCGTTTGCAGCCACCAGTGCGGTGTACTCCTTGGAAGTTGCCCACTGAACGAATGCCTTGGCAGCATCAGGCGAATCTGTGCCTGCCGGGATTGCCAGGGACCATGCCCACAACCAGTTACCACGACGGCCAAGGCCATTGTCAGGTGCCAGGGCGTAACCAACCGAGTCCGCAACCTGCGAGTCATCAGGGTTAGACACGAAGGACGCCGCAACAGTTGCGTCGATCCACATGCCGCACTTGCCGGTTTGGAACAGTGTCAGGTTTTCGTTGAAGCCGTTGTTGGATGCACCGGGAGGGCCCGATTCATTCATCATGTCGATGTAGAAGTTCAGGGTGTTGGACCATGCTTCGCCGTCGAACTGTGCGTTCCACTCTTCGTCGAACCACTTACCGCCGAACGAGTTGTTCATGGCAGTCAGGAACGCCATGTTCTCGCCCCAGCCGGCCTTGCCGCGCAGGCAGATGCCGTACACTTCGTTGTCACGGTCGGTCATTGCCGCAGCCGCGTCACGAATGAACTCCCATGTTGGCGCCTCAGGCATTTCCAGCCCGGCAGCAGCCATCAGGTCTTCGCGGTACATAACCATCGAGGATTCGCCGTAGAACGGTGCCGCATACAGCTCACCATCAACAGTCAGACCGCCGCGGATCGCTGGCAGAATGTCGTCTGCGTCCCACTCGGCAGGCAGGTCGTTCAGCGAGAGCAGCCAGTCCTGAGCACCCCAGATAGGAACTTCGTACGTGCCGATGGTCATCACGTCGTACTGGCCGCCATTGGTGGCGATGTCAGTGGTGACGCGCTGACGCAGGATGTTCTCCTCCAGCGTAACCCACTCCAGCTCGATGCCGGGGTTTTGTGCTTCGAACTCGGATGCGAGGCCCTGCATACGAACCATATCGCCGTTATTCACGGTTGCGATGGTCAGTGTCTCAGCGGATGCAATGCCCGCGACAGTGCAAAGAGCCGTGGCGCCCAGAAGGCCGCGGAATGTCGTTTTCATAGTTTCCTCCCAATGCCCTTGATCGGGCAAATGCTTATGTCGTGAGCAATTACTCACATTAGTTTTGATTCGTGTCAACACAGTTGCGCACGTGCCTTTGCAGCGCGCGCTAAAAACATACCGTAAATGAAAGAATATTAGCCTGCGGCCAAAACAGCCTCAGCCGTGGCCTCGTCCGTGATCAACGCATTGATCAACTGACCGGTTAGCGCGCCACGGATGGCGGAAACCTTGGCCGGTCCATTGGCGATACCCACAACCTGCCGGTCATGCGCCTGTGTCAGCGGCGCAGAGGCGACGCGATCATTGAACCCGCCGGTCACAACATTGCCGCTGCGATCGAACACCCAGCTGGTGATTTCGCCGACAACATCAGCCGCCTTTAGCGCGATAACCTCATCTGAAGTCATAAATCCGTCCACAACCAGCGGTGCGCCCAAATCAATCTGCCCAACACCGACAAAGGTCACGTCCGCCTGCTCACACAGATCCAGCGTGTTGCGCACCGGCTCCTGCGAATGCAGAATTTGCAGTTCTTCGAGATTGCGGGCCAAAACGGGTAACGGCATCGGATAGTGCCGTGCCTCGACCCGTTCGGCCAATCGGATAACCACGTTATAGGGTGTGGCGGAGCCGTCTGACATCATGTTGCCAAGGCGCGAAACGATCCGGTGCTGTGGGCATTTCATCATCGGCAAATGTTCGACACAGGCCCGCAGCGCGCGCCCCGTTCCCAGCGCCAGAATCTTTGGCTCCTTGGATTTCAGATGCCGCTCCATCTCCGCCGCGCCGGCAATCGCGACGCCGGACAACAATCCGGGGGCGTCGGGGTCGCTTGGCACGACCTCGGCAAAGCGCAATCCGAATCGCTCTTTCAGTGCACGGCTCAGTTCCATACAGCGGGCGATTGGGTGGTCTAAACGGACCTTTACCAGCTTCTCTGACACCGCGGTTGAGACCAGCCGCTGCGCCGATTGGCGCGACACGCCCAGCTTTCGCGCGATCTCATCCTGCGTGTTTCCGGCGACGTAATACAGCCAGCCGGCACGCGCAGCGTCATCCAGTTTGCCGCTATCGCCCTTGCCCGCCATGACCACCATCCCTGAAATGCATTTCAGGCGCTAATAGGCCTAGCTCAGACCAGTTGTCAAAAGTTACTACAGTGTCCGGATGCTTCAAAACCCTGCCGCGCAGGTGCAATCCACCCGTATAGCGCAGCACACGCATATTGGCCGCCAGTGCAGCCTGCACCCCCGGCACGGAATCCTCAATAACCAGACAACGTGCTGGATCTACGCCAATTTTTCGGGCTGCATGCAGGAATAAATCCGGCGCTGGCTTGCCGTTTTTCACCTCGGATGCGGTGAAAACACGCCCCTCGAACCAGTGGGCCAAACCCGTGATACGCAAAGAATTAGAAACTCGTTCCGGACTGCTGCTCGTCGCGACACACCATGGCGTTTGCAGTCGGGTCAGCATTTCCTCCAGGCCATCAGTCGGGTGTAAATGCGTTTCAAACTCCGCCAAAAGATCGGCGCGATAGCTGGCCTCGAACCCCTCAGGCAGTGCTACGTTCCAGCGGTTACGGATATCCTGTGCAACCGTCGGAAAACTGCGCCCCACGAAATTTGCGCAGAAGTAGTCAATATCCACATCGATATCCAGCTTCGCCAGCGCCTTGATCAGCACCTGCGCGCTCAACCCCTCGCTGTCGATCAGCACGCCGTCGCAATCGAAAATTACCAGATCAATTTCGTTCATATCCGCCCTCATGTCTGGACGCAGAAAAGCGGATCGGTCAGGCTTTGTCATTGCTCTTTTCCAGCACAGACGAGGTTAGATGACAAAGCCCCCCGGCCTGTGGCGCGACACCTGCGCCGAGCCAGCCACGCACACGCCGTTGAACGGCGACATCTCAACCGAAATCGCCGTGATTGGCGGCGGTTTTACCGGCCTGTCCACCGCGCTGCATTTGGCGCAGGCGGGCAGCGGCGTGCATGTGTTGGAGGCAGGGGAGATTGGAACCGGCGCATCGGGGCGAAATGTTGGTTTGGTCAATGCAGGTCTATGGCTGCCCCCCGCCGCCATTCGGGCAAAGCTGGGCGCGGACATCGGCGACACGCTCGTCAGCCTGCTGGGCGATGCGCCCCGAACCGTATTCTCGCTGATTGAGAAACATCAGATACAATGTGAGGCAACGCAATCGGGCACGATCCATGTTTCAAGCACCGCACGCGGAACGACGGACCTGCGCGACCGCGCCGCGATGTGGCAGCAACTAGGTGCACCGGTTCGCCTGTTAGATGCGCAGGAAACAGCGCAGCGCACCGGCACGGCGCATTTCACCGCTGGCCTGTTCGATGCCCGCGCGGGAACAGTGCAACCGCTGGGTTATGCCCGTGGCCTTGCCCGCATTGCGACGGCCGCTGGAGCGACAATTTCAACCCAAAGCGGCGTTACGGAAATCACCCGCGATAGCGATAACTGGCGGCTGGAGACAGCAACCGGCACGCTAACCGCCCGCCGCGTGGTGATGGCCACCAACACCTATACAGGGGCGCTATGGCCTGACTTTCAGAAATATCAGAGCCGTATCAATTACTTCCAGCTTGCGTCAGAGCCGCTTGGCGAGCGGGCTGCGCATATCCTGCCGGGGGGTGAAGGGATTTGGGATTGCGGCACCATCATGGTGTCCCTGCGCCGCGATCAGGCGGGGCGGATCATCCTCGGCTCAATGGGGCGCATCGTTGAAACGGCGCGCCTTAGCCAGCGATGGGCGGACAAGACTCTGGCACGCCTGCTGCCCGATATTGGCCCCGTAAAGTGGGACAGCGCATGGCACGGCAGCATCGGCATCACGCCGGATAAGCTGCCCCGCATCGTGCAATTGGCCGACGGTATCTACGCGCCATTCGGCTATAATGGACGCGGCATCGCGCCGGGCACGGCCTTTGGCAAGGCGATGGCGGGGATGTTGACGGGCACGGGCAGCTTACCCCTGCCTCTGAGCCAGCCAACACCGCTGCGCGCACCACGGCTATATGCCAAGGCCCTCGATCTAAGCCTGTTGGCGCATAAGGCATTGCGGACAGTGGCTTAGCCGCCTGCAACGCCCGCCTCGGCAAAGGTTGCCATGCCCGAATGGCAGGCCAGCGCGGCACGCACGATGTGAATCGCCAAGGTGCCGCCAGACGCCTCGCCCAATCGCAGGCCTAGATCCAGTAGCGGCGGGCGGTCCATTGCGTCGAGCACACGAGCATGCGCGCCCTCGGCTGACAAATGCCCTGCCACACAATGCGCGATGGCGTCAGGGTCAATCGAATGCAGGACCAAGGCGGCAGAACAGCAGATAAATCCGTCCAGAACCACGGGGATGCTCAGGCAGCGCGCCCGTGCAATCGCACCGGCCATTGCCGCAACCTCACGCCCGCCTAGTGCGGCCAGAACGTCCAGCGGATCACGGGAAGAATTCGCCGCCAAACCGCGATCCACCGCATCCGCCTTGCGCGCCAAACCGGCATCATCAACGCCAGTGCCACGCCCGACCCAATCCGCACCAGTACCGCCCAGCAGCGCCGTTGCAATCGCGGCTGCGCTGGTCGTGTTGCCGATCCCCATCTCGCCAACGACCAGCAAATCCGCTTCAGCATCCACCGTATCCCAGCCGGTGATGAACGCGGCCGCGCATTCCTCGACGCTCATCGCGGGGCCTTGGGTGAAATCAGCGGTCGGGCGATCCAGATCAATGGCATGCACGTCCATCCGCGCGCCTGCATCCTTGGCCAACTGGTTCACGGCCGCGCCGCCGTGCTGGAAATTCGCGACCATCTGCACCGTAACCTCAGGTGGAAAGGCTGAAACCCCTTGCGCGGTCACACCGTGATTGCCTGCAAACACAATCACTTGCGGGGATGTTACCCTAGGGGCCGCCTGCCCGCGCCACCCAGCATACCAGATTGCTAACTCCTCCAACCGGCCCAACGCCCCGGGGGGCTTGGTCAATGTCCCGTTACGCTGCTGCGCCGCGGCAACTGCTCCCGAATCCACGGCTGGGCGTTGCGCGATCCGCGCGGTAAGGTCGGAGAATGTCGTGGTCATGGGCAAAGTCCTTGGCTGACGATATCAGCCAAGGCATAACGACCCGACCCAATCCACGCAAACCCCTCCGCGCCGTCAGGAACATCATGAACAACACATCCCGCCGCGCGGTTCAGCTGCACGACCTGCTTACTGCCTTTAGCCTGCTGACGCGGTTGCCGGTTCCGGTGGACCACATCCGTGCGGGGCAACGTGGTGCGCAGGCAGGATGGGCATGGCCACTGGTGGGGGCCATTCTGGGCACAGCGGCTGGCATAGTCGCATGGCTGGCGGGGCTGATAGGATTGCCAGCCCCCGTCGCCGCTGGCATAGCCCTGACCGTTTTAGCTCTGACAACTGGCGCATTGCACGAGGACGGCTTGGCAGATTGCGCTGACGGGCTGGGCGGTGGGCGCGACAAATCCCGCGCGCTGGACATCATGAAAGACAGCCGCATCGGTGCCTATGGCGCCGTCGCCCTGATGTTGGCACTGGGGGTACGATGGCAAACGCTGGCGGATTTTCAGGGGGCTACGATTATTATCGCGATGATGTTCAGCGGTGCGGCGTCGCGCGCGGCAATGCTGGCCGCAATGGCGTGGATGCCACCTGCACGCAGTGACGGACTGTCCGCATCCACCGGTCAGCCGCAACGTATGACCGTCACTCTGGGGCTGGCATTGGGGATTGCCCCCATCGCCATATTCGCCCCCATCGCGTTGATCCCACTGATCCTGCTACCCCTACCCCTGATCGCGCTGGCAATGCGCAAGATTGACGGGCAAACAGGCGATATCCTTGGTGGTGTGCAGCAATTGGCCGAAATCGGGTGCCTGTTTGGCCTGCTGCTGGCACTGGGCTGAAACGAAAAAGGGCCGCCCCATAGGACGGCCCCGTCGTAACGATGTCGAAATGCTTAGGCAGCGGCGGCACGTGCCTCAAGAACGGTATCGATCTTGGTCTGGGCGATGCCCTCATCCACACCATCCACGGCTGCAACCTCACGTGTCAGACGCTCCAGCGCGGCTTCGTAAAGCTGACGCTCGGAATAGGACTGCTCACGCTGGTCATCATTGCGGTGCAGGTCGCGCACGACCTCCGCGATGGAGATCAGATCGCCGGAGTTGATCTTCTGCTCGTATTCCTGTGCGCGACGCGACCACATGGCCTTTTTCACGCGTGCACGACCCTTGAGCGTATCAAGCGCCTTTTCAACAACAACCGGGGAGGACAGCGAGCGCATGCCGACCGAGGTCGCCTTGGCCGTTGGAACGCGCAATGTCATCTTGTCCTTCTCGAAGGAAATGACGAACAACTCCATTGAAATTCCTGCGATTTCCTGCTCTTCGACAGCCGTGATCCGGCCAACACCATGTGCCGGATATACGATGAAATCGTTGGGGTGGAAGTCGTAGCCCGTCTTTGCCTTTGTCATACTCATATCCCTTGCAATGGTCGTGGGTCCAAAAAGACAGTCACAGCCGCGACACCCGGCGAAGGCCACGCGTTCGGCTGTTACCCATACTGATCGGAAATGCTCGCCTGCCCCATGTGACTGGCCGTTCACCACTTGTATGACGCTTACATAACACGTTTACCGCGCAATTTCAATTTGCGCGGGCCCATGATGTTGCTTCGCGCGCGTCAAAAGGGCGCGATATTCAATCTAAAGTTGCAGCATGACGCTGCGACGTCAACCCGGAACACTTAAAGACCGAATCGGCGGCGAATCGCTCAGCCACCCTCGCCCGGTGCTTCGGAGAAGTGCGATTCGAGTTTGTTAGGCGTACCGTCCAGGGCCTCTGCCTCAGGCAGTTGGTCCTTCTTGGTAATGATGACCGGCCATGCCTCGGAATATTTCCGGTTAAACTCGACCCAGTTTTCCATGTCAGGCTCAGTATCCGGACGGATCGCATCGGCCGGGCATTCCGGTTCACATACACCACAATCAATGCATTCATCCGGATGAATCACCAGCATGTTTTCCCCCTCGTAGAAGCAATCTACGGGGCAAACCTCCACGCAATCTGTGTATTTGCAGGCGATGCAGTTGTCGGTAACGACATATGTCATTGTCGGAATGTCCTCGGCGCAGCAGAAAGTCTGTCAGTGTTCGGCTGGAGATAGACCCCGTTTACGCATGGCGCAAGGTCTGGCGCATCAACTCTCTGGATCGTGGGACAATAGTGCGTCAGTCGCGCGACGGTCCCGCTTGGTCGGGCGACCGCCGACACGTTCGGGCACAACAGGTTTTTCGCGGGGCTGTGGCGGGTCCAGATCGGTGTAAAGCGCCTGTGCCTCGGGCGCCGGTCCACGCCGCTCGCCCAAGCCATCGACCTGAATAATCCGAATGTGATCATCTTTGCTAAAGGTCAGAACATCGCCCACCCGCACCGGACTGGCGGCCTTGCTCACCCGCGTAGAATTAACACGACAGCCCGAAGTTTGCACCACCTTCGCCGCCAATGTCCGCGTTTTATAGAACCGCGCGTGCCACAGCCATTTGTCGATGCGCAGCGTCTCGCTCATGCCGAACATTCACCGGCAAAGGGGGCGGCCATCTGCGCAGCCAGATCCGGCCCGCGCAATCCCTGCGCCAACAGCCAGCCCAATTTGGCAACCGCCGCAGGCGTCACCATATCCCCGCCGGAGATCAACCCCAGCGCGGTTACAGCCTGCCCTGCCTGATATGCGCCAGCGGCCAAACGGCCTGCACCGCATTGTGTTACAACAACAATTTCCTGCCCTCGCGCCCGCGCGCGCGACAAGGCCGCGTGGAACGACGTCCCCTCGCCCGGTACATTTCCGGAACCGAATGCCTCAATCACCAAGCCCGACAGGTCAGCAAAGCTATCGACGATTGCGCCGCCAATTCCGGGATGTAATTTGATCAAACCAACCGGCTCAACCTGCGTGCCCACCCGTGGCACAGCCTGCAAATCCGCGACGCGCCAATCCAGCGGTGGCAGGTTGGGGCTGACAAAAGCGTCAAAATCCTGCGCATGTCGTTTATCCGCACGATTGCCGCGTAAAACCTTGCCGCCAAAGGCAATCATCACCTCGGCACGCGGGCTTTCACGCGCCACCTGTAGTGCCAGTCGGACATTTGCCACCGCATCGCTATCGGCCGATTGCATCGGTATTTGCGATCCGCTCAGCACGACCGGCGCATGCAGGTCGCCCAGCAGAAATGACAATGCCGCAGCGGTATAGGCCATCGTGTCGGTGCCGTGCAGCACAACAACGCCGCAATCACGCCCACGGATCAGGTCGGCAATCGCCACCCAGTCACGTTGCGTCATTACGCTAGAATCAT
Source organism: Pontivivens marinum (assembly GCF_900231835.1). Classification (GTDB taxonomy): domain Bacteria; phylum Pseudomonadota; class Alphaproteobacteria; order Rhodobacterales; family Rhodobacteraceae; genus Pontivivens; species Pontivivens marinum. The sequence continues at coordinate 119,196 of NZ_OCTN01000001.1, forward strand.
AGGGTTCGGGAATTTGCACCCATTCGAAATCGAATTCGGGTACGGCGGCGCGGAATGTCGCCTCAAATTCTAAATCGGGGGCGAGACCGCTCGCCCCCGGAATCATTCCGATCGTACCACCCGTATATAGGACGCAGACCGGCCGCATCAGCGGATCACTTCTTGTCCTTGAGCGCCATCAGCGCTGCGAACGGGTTGTCGGGATCGACAGGCTTTTCCGCACGGGGTGGACGCGAGGTGTGGGTTTGCGGCTTGTTGCCACGCCCCTTATCGCCGCCAGCAGCACCCTTGCCGCCCGGCTTGCGCCCACGCCCCTTGTTCTGGGGACGCCCACCGGCAGGCTTGCCCGAACGCTCACCCTCAGCACCGGAATCGCGACGTGGACCAGCATTGCGGTTTCCGCGTGGCTTTGGCGCCCAAGTGAAGGTGTAGAACACCTCCATCTCCTCGGGCGTTGCTTCAACAGCAACCTCGGCTGTGGCGGGAGCGGCATCTGCGGGGATCGCATCTGCCACAGGCTCAGCTGATTCTGTTGCGGGCTCTGCTACAACCTCGGCTGTGGGATCCACAGCATCGGCAGGCTTATCAGCAGGTGTGGCAGGGGCAGGCTTAACCTTGGCCCGCTCTGCCTTTTCAGCCTTATAGCCCAGACCACCCATCAGATCGGCGAACTGTTCCAGCGTCAGGCCGGTGATCGACAGCATGTCGGGATTGGCTTCAAACCCACCGCGCGTGTCTTGACCACGGATCATATCGGCCAGACGTTCCAGCATGTCGATGCGGATCGCCCGCTCACCTGCCAGACGGTAACCCGCCATCGCGTAATAGCCATGCGGCGCATCCTTAACAGCCGGTACAGTTACCAAGCCGGGGGGAGGTGCCTCGGGGAATTCCTGCAAGCCCTGCATCAGGCTCCACAAAACCAACCGCAAACGGGTCGGCGCGGGCTTTAGCAATAGCGGCTGGAACAGCGTGAACTGACCAAAGCGAACGCCATGTTTGCGCAGCATGCCGCGTGCATCCTGCTCCAGCGATTTGACGTCTTGCGCCACCTCGCCACGGGGCAGAACACCCATGTTTTCAACGATGCGGAAGGCAATACCCTTGGCCAAGCCGGTCATCGCCTCATCATCGCGCAGGGCGATCAGTGGCTCGAACAGGGCCGCGATTTTGCGGTCCAGCCAGTGGCCAAGACGCCGCTTAACCTTTTCCGCGACATCCGCGCCAGCCTCGTCATCGACGAAGACCTCGATCTGCGGGCTCAACGCGTCTGCGCCCTTAACCAGCTTGCCTACGGCATGCTCGCCCCACATCAACCCACCCTGTTCGGTGACGTCGATTTCCTTGTCAGGCGCATTGTAGAACTTGTCGGAGGACAGGTTGTATTGCGGCTGCAACGCGGCCAGCGCCGCTGATCGCAAGGTTTTCGCCTCTTCAGCGGTTGCGGTCTGGTCTAGCTGGAAACGGAACCCAGACAGACGGCCCACGAACTGGCCCTCTACACTGACTTCACCTTTGTCGTTCACGTCGGCCACGAGGCCCTCCTTCTGCTTCAACCGGCGCATAAGCACAGATGTGCGCCGGTCGACGAATCGTTGTGTCAGGGCTGCATGCAGCGCATCTGACAATCGGTCTTCTACCGCACGGGTCTCCCCGCGCCAATGCTCAGGATCGCTTAACCATCCCTTGCGCTGCGCCACATACGTCCAAGTGCGCACAAAAGCGAGCCTTTTGCTAATCGCATCTATGTCGCCCTGCGTTTTATCTATGCGTTTTACGCGATGTGCCAGCCAATCATCGGCGATTGTACCACCATCATGCAGAAATTCATGAATATTTGCTAACAGATTGGCATGTTCCGCGGGGGCAACTTTGCGAAAATCGGGAACTTGGCACACATCCCACAACAATCGCACCTCCGGGCCCTGCCGGACCTTGTCATGCATTTCGGGCTGGCCCCACAATGTACGCAGCGTCACCAGATCATCCGCCTCACGCGCGCGTTGCAGGTCGGGATGCTGCGGCGACACCTCTAGCGAGGATAACAGCGCCTTTACCGAGCCGAACTCGAGCCGTGAATTACGCCATTGCAGCTTGCGTATCGGGGCAAAGCGGTGCTCCTCAATCGCCTCGGCGACATCGGGGTCCAGCGGCTCTGCCTCACCGGTCGTGCCGAATGTGCCGTCATTAATGTGGCGCCCTGCCCGTCCAGCAATCTGCGCCAGCTCGTTCGGCATCAAGTGGCGAAACCGCCGCCCGTCAAATTTTGCCGTGCCCGCAAAGGCAACGTGATTGATGTCGAGGTTCAGCCCCATCCCGATTGCATCCGTGGCCACCAGATGGTCCACATCACCGTTCTGGTACAGCTCCACCTGCGCATTACGTGTCCGCGGCGACAGCGCGCCCATCACGACAGCCGCACCACCCTTTTGACGGCGCAACAGCTCCGCCATCGCGTAAACCCCATCGACGGAAAACCCGACAATGGCGGAGCGTGGTGGCATGCGGCTGGTCTTTTTCGGGCCGACATAGCTGAGCTTTGACATCCGCTCACGCCGAATGAAACGAGCATCGGGGATCAGATTGGCAATCCGCGAGCGCATCGTGTCCGCGCCCAGAAACAGCGTTTCATGCAGGCCGCGCGCATTCAGCAGCCGGTCGGTAAAGACATATCCGCGATCAGGATCAGCACATAGCTGGATTTCATCCACCGCCAGAAAATCCAGCGCCATGGGCGGCATCGCCTCAACCGTGCAGATCCAATAGGTCGCGCGCGGCGGCACGATCCGCTCCTCACCTGTCAGCAGCGCCACGACCGAGGGGCCGCGCACCGCCACAACGCGGTCATAAACCTCACGCGCCAACAATCGCAGGGGAAACCCCATGATCCCGTTTCGATGGCCCAGCATACGCTCAATCGCGTAATGTGTTTTGCCAGTATTGGTAGGGCCGAGAACAGCCGTAACAGTGCGGTCGCGGGTCATAAAAATCCGGTCTTTGTTCGAGAGAATTAAGCGTCACGGCCCAAGGCACGACCCAATCGGTCCAGCGCCTCGGTCACGGTCGGCTGATGCGGATTCAATGCATCGGCCATCTGATAGATCGTATATGCACGCGCAGTATCCCCCATATATTCCAGGATCAGCGCCAAACCGGTCATTGCCCCGTAATGCTGCGGGTTCAATGCCAGCGCAATGCGAATATCCGCAATGCTCAGCCCATATTCCCCTTGCAGGTAATAGGCAGCGGCACGTCCGTTCCATGCCTCGGCAAAATCAGGGGCGTGATCAATCGCGGCGGTGAAATGTTCCACAGCGCGGATCAGGTTGCCCTGCTCCAATGCTTCATCCCCACGCACGACCAGAAAATCCACGGCAGCAGACCCCGACCGCGCCCACCGTCGCCGGATTTCATCCTGCAAACCCTGCACATCCTGCGCATCGGGTTGCGCAAGCTCGTCCATTAGCTCAGAAAGCGAACGATCCTGTGCGGTTATAGGGCCCGCCAAACATAACGCCACGGCAAGGCCGGTCAGAGCGATTGATACCTGTCTCATGCTAGCTAAAGTAACACCGATATTTACAATTGCGAGGGCTCCCTTGCAGCAGATGAAGGATAACGACATGAGTGCAATCGTTGATATGGCCGTCACCGCCCTGCGTGAGAAAATCGGCGACGGTTTCGATGCCGGCTCCATCAAATTCGTGATCGAGGATGAAGGCGCGGTACGCATCGATGATAGCGGCGTAAACGCTGATGATTCCGATGCAGATTGCACCCTGATCGCGGATGCAGACACATTTCAGGACATCCTCAGCGGTGAATTGAACCCGACCTCCGCCTTTATGGGTGGTAAGCTGAAGGTCGAGGGCGATATGGGCCTCGCAATGAAGCTGGGCTCGGTTCTTGGCTGATCCCGCCCCCCTGCATTCAGAACTGTCCGGTTGCCCCTCAGGGGGCACCGCGACGTTTCACACCACGACCGACGGGATGCGCATCCGCGTCGCCACGTGGTCCGCTGGAACACGCGGAACGGCCCTGATCTTTCCAGGCCGCACCGAATATATCGAGAAATACGCGCAGGTTATCGCCCACCTGATCGGCATGGGCTTTTCCGTGGCCTGCATTGACTGGCGCGGTCAGGGCCTATCGACGCGCATCAATGACACAACCGCGCTGGGTCACGTCAAACACTTCTCCGAGTTTCAACACGATGTCAGTGCCATACTAGGCGCGGTGGCCGACCTGCCCCGCCCTCTGCATCTGTTCGCGCATTCGATGGGCGGCGCCATTGGCCTGCGCGCGTTGATCGAGGGACTGCCCGTCGCATCCGCCAACTTCTCCGCGCCGATGTGGGGACTGCACATGCCCGTGGCGCAGAGATTCATCGCGCCCTACCTGCTGCGCACGCTGCGCACCCTTGGCCGTGGTCAGGATTTCGCACCCGGCACCAAAACCGCGCCGCATGTGACATTGCGCAAATTCGAGGGCAATCCCCTAACCACCGACCGGCAGCAATTTGAGCGGATCACAATGCTGACCCGCGAATTGCCGCAACTCGCCCTCGGCGCACCGTCGGTCGGATGGCTGGCCGCCGCATTTGATGAGATGGACTCACTGTTCGACACCGACCTACCGCAGGTTCCGATCCTCGCCGGTTGCGGAACCAATGATAGCATTGTCAGCTATTCCGCTGTGGTCAGCCAGTTAGAGCGCATGAATAACGCCGTTTTCGTCAAGGTGCAGGACGCCCAGCATGAGCTGTGGATGGAGCGTCCCGAACTGCGCGATCCGTTCTGGACCTCCATCAGCCGCCATATCGCAACGGTTGAGGAAACCCTTTAGCCGCGCAGCAATTCCAGCGCCGCCGCATGAATCTCAACATTCGCGGCGGCGATGACCTGCCCGCCACGATGCACCGGACCACCCTGCCAATCGGTCACGATGCCGCCGGCAGCCTCGATAACGGCCATTGGTCCCTGAATGTCATATGAGTTCAGGCCCGCCTCAATAACCAGATCAATGCTGCCCAATGCGATCAGCGCATAGCCATAGCAATCCAGCCCGTAACGGGTCAGTTGCACCTGATCGCGCACACGCTCAAACGCGGCGCGTTCCTCTGCGGTGCCCACCTCGGGGAAAGTTGTCATCAGCAGCGCCTGATCCAGCGTCCGCGCTGGTCGCGTATTCAATGGCCGCACAAATCCACCGTGATGCAGTTCAGCCCGCCCGAACCCGCCAACGAAGCGCTCGTCCATATAGGGTTGATCCACGATGCCAAAAACAGGGGCCGCGCCAGCATTTACAGCGATCAAAACGCCCCATGTGGCAGTACCGGCCAGAAAGGCCCGCGTGCCGTCAATCGGGTCCAAAACCCATGTAAATCCACTGCGTGAGGGAGTCGGCGCTTCCTCCTCACCCTCGACTCCGTCATCAGGACGCAGATTGGCAAGGACAACCCGCATCGCCCGCTCAGCAGCGCGGTCCGCTGCGGTAACGGGGTCAAAACCGTCGGCCAGCTTGTTATCAACGCTCATATCCAGAGAGCGGAAATAAGGCAGGATCGCACCGCGCGCGGCATCAGCCAGCGCATGCCCGACCTCTCGCAACTCCATTTCCAGATTCGCATTGAGTGTCGTGGCATCGGACATATCGTTCTCCCCTAGCGGAGCCGTAGTGGCACCACTGGGAAATTTCACATCCCCCCCGCACGGTCAAGCCGCGCACGGGGCATGGGCTCAGGCCACGTCGCTTAACACTCGGGCCAGATCGAACAAACGGCGGCGCTGTTCCTCGGGGATGGAATAATAGGAGCGCACCAGTTCTTGTGCCTCACGATCTACCATCAAATCACCCTTTTCGCTGGTCGTTTCCATATCAGCCATTGCAGCGTCGCGCGCATCAGCATCAAGTCCTTCGAAGAAAAAGTTGATCGTTACATTCATTGCATGCGCAATATCCCACAGACGCGAAGCACTAACGCGATTCATGCCGGTTTCATACTTCTGGATTTGCTGGAATTTAATACCAACCAGATCACCCAATTGCTGCTGGGTCATGCCAACCATCCAACGGCGGTGGCGAATACGTTTGCCTACATGCACATCTACGGGATGTTTCATTATATCTTCCCTTGCCCTAACTGTTTCGCCACCCAAACTTATGACAGTATATGCAAGAAGCGTGCCAAGTTGAAAATAAGGCGAAATCGGGCAGATCAGCAAAATTGAAGTGAGCAAAATATCGCCAGCGCGACAATTATTTAACACACGCTCAGCGGGAAAACACCTTTTGGCCACATTCAAAACAGAGCATATTCGCAATATGCAATGCAATACGCACACAACCTTAAGTTTATTGCAAAATGCGATTGCACGCTGCTTAGCACATTTGACATCCCGTTCGATCAGCTCACCGTCGAAAATTGATCTCGATCGCCCTATCACCACTATATCTAGCGCTCAAAATCGAAACGACGCGCTAGATCACTCCCCATCAGGTTGAGTGGCCCCATTTTGTGGCGATTAATCCCAAATGCAAACGGGCCCGCACATGGCGGGCCCGTCCTAAATACCTAAAATTTTAGCTTAGCCCGCGCTGCGCGCATTCCGCTTACGCTCGTTCGGGTCCAGATAGCGCTTACGCAGACGGATGGACGAAGGTGTAACCTCAACCAGCTCGTCATTGTCGATATACGCAATCGCTTCTTCCAGGCTCATCCGGATTGGCGTGGTCAGAACAACCGCATCATCCTTACCCGAGGCGCGAACGTTGCTCAGCTTCTTACCCTTGAGCGGGTTCACTTCCAGATCGTTGTCCCGGTTGTGCTCACCCAAGATCATGCCCTGATAGACCTTCTCACCCGAACCGATGAAGAACTTGCCGCGGTCCTCAAGGTTGAAGATCGCGTAGGGTACACTGGTTCCTGTCTCCATCGAGATCAGAACGCCCTGACGGCGACCCTGAATGCTACCCTTATACTCGGCCCACGAATGGAACACGCGGTTCAGAACGCCCGTACCGCGCGTGTCGGTCAGGAATTCGCCGTGATAACCGATCAGGCCGCGCGACGGTACAGTCGCCACGATGCGGGTCTTGCCACCACCGGCGGTCCGCATTTCCTGAAGCTCACCCTTACGCTGTGCCAGCTTCTCAACCACAACGCCGGAATATTCCTCGTCCACGTCGACGGTGACTTCCTCGATTGGCTCCAGACGCTTGCCCTCTTCCTCACGGAACAGAACCTGCGGGCGCGAAACGGACAGCTCAAAGCCCTCGCGACGCATGTTCTCGATCAGAACACCCATCTGCAATTCGCCGCGACCGGCAACTTCGAACGCTTCGCCACCGGGCGTGTCCGAAATCTTGATCGCGACGTTGGACTCAGCTTCCTTCATCAGGCGGTCGCGAATAACGCGCGACTGAACCTTATCGCCATCCTGACCGGCCAGCGGGCTGTCATTGATGCCGAAGGTAACAGTAATAGTTGGCGGATCGATTGGCTGTGCCGGGATCGCCTCGGTGATCGAGGTGTCGCATAGCGTATCAGCCACGGTCGATTTGCTCATCCCCGCGATGGAAACGATATCGCCCGCCTCTGCCACGTCGATTGGTTGCTGGCCCAAGCCACGGAACGCGAGGATCTTGGTTGCGCGGAAACGCTCCAGTTCCTTGCCGTCGCGGCTCAACGCCTTGATCTGCGTACCTGCGCGCAGGGTTCCGCTCTCAACACGACCGGTCAGAATGCGGCCAAGGAACGGGTCACCGCCCAGCGTGGTCGCCAGCATGGTGAATGGCTCCTCACGACGTGCGATCTGTGCAGGTGCGGGAACGTGCTTAACGACCATCTTATATAGTGCGTCCAGGTCCTTACGATCGCCTTCCAGCGTATCGTCGGCCCAGCCATTGCGGCCCGAAGCATAAAGAACCGGGAAATCGAGCTGATTCTCATCAGCATCGAGGTTCGCAAACAGGTCGAAAACCTCGTCCAGTGCCCGGTCAGGCTCCGCGTCGGGTTTGTCTACTTTGTTCAGAACCACAATCGGGCGCAGGCCGAGGGCCAGCGCCTTGGAGGTTACAAATTTCGTCTGGGGCATTGGCCCCTCAGCGGCGTCCACGAGCAACACAACGCCGTCAACCATCGACAGAATACGCTCAACCTCACCACCGAAATCGGCGTGGCCTGGCGTATCAACGATGTTGATGCGAATGTTGTTCCACTCGACGCTGGTCGCCTTGGCGAGGATGGTAATCCCCCGCTCACGTTCCAGGTCGTTACTATCCATCGCGCGCTCGGCGACGGCTTGATTGGCGCGGAAGGAGCCGGACTGCTTGAGCAGCTCATCGACGAGCGTCGTCTTGCCGTGGTCCACGTGCGCGATGATCGCGATGTTGCGAAGGTCCATTTGGGTATCCGATCGGTGCGGGAAACTATCGCGCGCGTTCAACATCATTTTCGCGCCCATGGCCAGCAAAGATTGCACCGCAACATGGCGCCATGCCCCCAATGCAGGACTTGCGCTACGCTCTTTGGGCCATTTCAGGCCCGTACAGGCACCTCTCTGGCGGCTTGTACATCTATCAGCCGCGCAAGGCCCGCAGCCAACTCACGCGGGCCATCCAGCCCGTTTGACAGCCTATCCAGCAGTCGGGAAAGCTCCGCCATTTCGCCGCTGCGCGCAAGAGATGTTAAAAATTGCACCGGATAGTCCATTTCCTGCGCTTTTCCCGACAATGCCGCCCGCAAAACCTGTAACCGCGCACGCTGCAAATCAGCCAGCAATGACGGTGCAACAGGTTGCGCGCCCGAAATACTGGGCTTCAGGCCGGTCGGATCAACCACGATTTCACGCAATAACACCGCTGCTGGAACCGGCTTGGCCAAGAACTGATCAGCGCCGGCGTTCAACGCGGCCTCATGCAAACTTTCATCGCCCGAAATCACAACTATCCGCGGTCGGGCACTGCCCAGCAGCACCAACCGGCGGACAAGCTCCAGCCCACTGCCATCCGGCAAACCCGGATCAACGATCACCGTTTCCGGCGCAAAGCCACGCAAATGCCGTTCCGCTGATTGCAGGCAATCCGCCCACCGCACCCGTGCGCCAGCCGCGCGCAATAGCAAGCCGGTCGTGTCAGCGGTTGCTGCACTATCCTCAATAATCAGAACATTCGGCCTACTATGCACACGGGGCAGCACCGGCTCGTTACGCTCAGGCCGGAAGCGTATACCGACCACATTTCCAGAATATCGCGCACCGGGGGCGCGATTGTCATTTTCAAACATGTCCATGGGGATTCTCCTCCAACGCTGGAATCACCTTCACGGGACAGGGAAAATATTTGGTTAACGCTACGAAGCCCGCTTTGGTCTGACAAATTGACCAAAACGCTTGACGCAACGAGGTACGCTGTTACCCCTATTGGGGTCGCAATAAAAAAACCAAGCGACAACGCTCTTTAGATCCTTAGGGAGGATACACCATGACCTTTACTCGGCTTCTTGCGGGGACAGCCCTGTGTGCAACGATGGCTGCAACTGCTGTGTCTGCGCAGCAAACGCTCGAAATGACATCTGCCTTTTCCGAAAACCTGCCCATCCTCGGCACGGCCGGCGTAAATTTCGTTGAGAAGATCAACGGCATTTCGGAATCCGTGGAGTTCGAGCACTTCAACCCCGGTGAGCTGGTCCCGACGCTGGAGGCGCTGGACGCCGTATCCAACGGATCGATCGATGCTGCCTATACGACCTCCGGCTATTGGCAGGGCAAGATGACGGCCGCGTCGCTGTTCGCCGCTGTGCCGTTCGGCCCCGAGGCAGGCGAATTCCTCGCATGGATGCTGTATGATGACGGTCAGGCGCTGTTCCAGCAGATGTATGACGACAATGGCTATGACGTTCACGTTCAGCCCTGCGGCATCATTGCGCCCGAAACCTCCGGTTGGTTCAAGAACGAGATCACATCCGTTGAGGATCTTGAGGGCCTGAACATGCGCTTCTTCGGCTTGGGTGCTGAGGTTATGCAGCGTCTGGGCGTGTCCACATCCCTGCTGGCCGGTGGCGATATCTTCCCCGCATTGGAGCGTGGCGCGATTGACGCGACCGAATTCTCCATGCCGCGGATCGATGCCCGCCTCGGTTTCTATAACATCGCGAAATACAACTACTTCCCCGGCTGGCACCAGCCCGCAACGATGTTCGAGCTGCTGATCAACAAGGACGTCTGGGAGGATCTGGACGATCGCGCCCAGCGCCAGATCGAGGTCGCCTGCCTCGCCAACATCACCGACAACTATGCCGAGGGTGAGGCGACAAACTTCGACGCCATGCGTGAGAACACCGAGGAAAACGGCGTTTCCATTGAAAACTGGTCGCCAGAAATGCTCGACCTGTTTGAGACGACATGGAACGAGGTTGCTGCCGATCTGGCTGCCGAGGACGAGTTCTTCGCTGAGGTTTGGGCCGATCTGGGTGAGTTCCGTGAAGGATATTCCGTCTGGAGCGACAACATCTATCTGCCACGTCCACGCAACTGATCGGCATCGCCCGATAGTGCATTGACGGATCAGGGGCGGCCTCACCGGGGCCGCCCTTTTTCAACGGCATTTACCGATCAGGAACAGCAACCATGACCTCCGAAGATGACTTCGTCGCCATCACCGATCCGGGCGAGATTGCGCGCGCGGAACAAACCCCCATCGACCGTTTTGTCGTAGCGGTTTCCAATATTGCATCGTGGATGTGGCCAATTCTGGTAATCGCGATCTGTTCGCAGGTGATCCTGCGCTCGCTAGGCCACAATCAGGCGTGGCTGGACGACCTGCAATGGTGGATCTACGGCGTTGCAATTATCATTGGCGTCGCCTTTGCCGTGACCACGAAAAGCCATGTTCGCGTCGATATTTTCCACGCCAATTTCGCGCCCGAGAAAAAGGCAAGGATCGAGGTTTTCGGCCTCGCTTGGCTATTTTTGCCGTTCATCATCCTCGCATGGGATGTGTCGTTCCACTACGCCGTGACCTCCGTCGCGTCGGGTGAGGGATCGAGCAGCCCCAATGGCCTGCACCACCTGTACCTGCTGAAGTCGGTCAGCAATGTGACCTTTCTATTTGTCGGCATCGCCACATGGGCCGCCTATTACCGCGAGCTGCGCCGCCTGACAGTGCCCCACCTGTGGAAGCAAATGTTGTTTGCCCTGCCCTCAACCATGTTCCTGATCAATCTGGGCATCTACTACTCCCTATACTGGGTGATCCGCCTGTTTGGGTCGGACGAGCTTGAGGCACGCCGCATCACGCGCGAGCCGATTTTTGACACCACCACCGTTCTGGGGGTCGAGGTCCTGTGGACCATGCTCTTCACCTTCATCGCCACCCCGCTGCTGATTGGCGCGGCCTATGCCCTGCGCCGAAAGAGCTGATCCATGTTCCTCCTCGAAGCAATTGCCCCCTATCTCGACGTCAACCAGATCTCTGTGTTGGCAATGTTCCTCACCTTTATATGGCTGCTGTTTTCCGGCGTGCCTGTGGCTTATGCGCTGGTCGGGGTCAGCCTGATCTTTACCCTGATTGCCGAACTGTTCCTCGACCCGTCGCGGCAACTGTTCCGTGATGTGATCGAATTTGATCGCATCGGCATCGATTATCGCCGCCTTGGCGCGGTGGGCGGGCGTATCTTTGGTGGCCTGATCCAGAACCCTGTGTTGGTCGCGCTGCCGATGTTTATCTATATGGGCCTGATGCTGGACCAGTCCGGCGTGGCGCAGCGGATGATGCATGCGATGCAAAAGCTCTTCGGCGGCCTGCGCGGTGGGCTTAGCCTGACGGTGCTGCTGATCGGGATTATCCTCGCCGCCTCTACCGGAGTAATCGGCGCGTCCGTGACACTGCTGGGCGTGATGGCCCTGCCCGCGATGATGGCGCAGAACTATTCGAAACCGATCGCGACAGGCACCATCGCCTCCGCCGGAACGTTGGGCATCCTGATCCCGCCATCGATCATGCTGGTGATTATGTCGGACCAGCTAGCAATCTCGCTGGGCGATCTGTTCATGGGAGCGCTGTTCCCCGGGCTACTGCTGGGTGTGCTCTACATCGCGTTTATCGTGATTTACGGCCTGTTGAACCCGTCCGCGATGCCCGTGCCTGAAAAAACAGGCGATGTGGGTTGGCCGGTAATCAAGGAGGTCCTGCTGGCCGTCCTGCCGCCAATGCTGCTGATCCTGCTGGTGCTTGGCTCAATCTTTGCCGGTTTCGCCACCCCGACCGAGGCATCAGGCCTGGGCGCAGCAGGTGCAACCGCGCTGGCCTTCGCTAATGGGCGCCTCAGCTTTAAGGTGCTGAAGGAGGTCGGACGTTCCACCATGAACTCCACCGGCTATATCGTGGGTATCTTTCTGGCGGCGAACTTCTTTGCCTTCATCCTGCGGCGTTATGGCGGGGATGAGATCGTGCAGGCGCTGGTGACAGGTGCATTTGATGAGCCCTACGCGGTTATCCTGTTCATCCTGTTCATCGTGTTCCTGCTGGGCTTCCTGCTGGATTGGATCGAGATCACGCTGATCATCATGCCCCTGATGCTGCCGATCATTCTGGAGCTGGGCTTGGACATCGAGGGCTTTAACCAAGTGCGCGACCCAGAGGTCGTCTGGTTCGCCATCCTCGTGGCGGTGACCCTACAAACCTCGTTCCTGACGCCACCGGTCGGCTTTGCGCTGTTCTACCTAAAGGGAGTGTGCCCGCCATCCATCACGCTGGGCCACATCTATCGCGGCATCATCCCGTTTGTGCTGCTGCAATTGCTGGGACTGTTCATCGTGTTCAAGTTTCCGGCGCTGGTAACGTGGCTACCCAGTGTGGCCTATGGCAACTAGCTCCTAAATCATTGGGCGCTCCGCTATGTTGCGGAGCGCCCGTTAACGGCCTGGCCAGTGACGCTTAAACGTCTACGACCACTTTTCCGATCGCCTGACCACTTGCCAGACGATCATAGGCCGCACCGACCGAATTGGCGTCGAATTGCTGATCGTCCAATAGTGGCTTCAGCGCCCCCGCATCGACAATCTGCGCCAGCTTGGCCAAGATCGCACCGTGCTGTTCCCGCTTGTGATTGTGCAGCATTGGCAACAGCATGAATATGATATGCAATGACAGCCCCTTAAAATGCGCAGGCGTCAGATCAATCTCCAACAGCGCAACGGTCGAGGCGATGTTGGCATTCAGCGCCGCAGCCTCGAACGAGTTCGTCATGTTGCCGCCACCAACAGTATCGAAAATAACGTCGAAACCGTTGCCGCCCGTATATGCCGCAACATAATCCGCGACCTTCTCAACGGCGAAATCAATCGGCGTCGCGCCATATCCCGTGATCACATCCATTTGCGCAGCACCGGTGCCGGTTGCATAAACATCAGCGCCAAAATGCTTGGCCAATTGCACGGCGAGATGACCAACGCCACCTGCCCCGCCCTGAACCAGCACTTTTTGATCCGCCGCGATCCCTGCGCGCTGCAAGCCCTCATAAGCGGTGATACCAACCAGAGGCATGGCAGCCGCCTCACGCATCGTCAGGTTTTTTGGTTTGTGTGCGATCAGCTTCGCATCGGCCAGCATGAACTCGGCCAGCGCACCCTGCAAATCGGCCAAGCCGCCAGCGCAGCCATAAACCTCATCCCCTACGGCGAAGCCTGTTACGCCCTCACCCACGGCATCGACAACTCCGGCGAAATCCATGCCCAAAACCGCGGGCAGCGCAGGTGACAGCGGCAAATCGGTGCCCATTGCGCGGATCATCGTATCAATCGTGTTAACGCTGCTGGCTGCAACGCGAACGACGACGTGGCCCTGTGTCACTTCGGGTTTTGGTAGGTCCACCGCTTCGAATTTAGCGTTCTCGCCGTAAGCTGTAATGGTCGTGGCTTTCATGGGAAGTATCCTTGGGAATGTGTGATGGGGACGGTTTATATTATTCTGATCGCAGGTAAATTTACCCAATCAGACATTCAGTTTTCCGGTTTTGCATATAATTAGCAGCTACGGTCCTATAGAGGGCACGCCGCCCTCAGAACGGGGCGAAGCCGTCGCTTTTAGCCGCCGGTACAGACCAGCGCGTGCGGGCATCAATCGCCTGATGCGGCGCGCCATGACGGGGCACTTGCCCATGATCGCCATATAGCCACAGCACGATATTGGACCGCTCACCCTGCGTGATGGGCATGGATTCATGCGCCACACTGCCATGGTGGATCAGGGCCGTACCGGGCGCGAAGCTCAGCTCGCTAACCTTGCGCGTTTCCCTGTCAAAGAACCGAACGCCGGACCCCGAAAATTCCTCACCCGGCAGGTTCAGGTTGATGTTCAACGTCACCGAGGACGCATCGGTATGCGCACGCAGCGAGGTATCCGCATCAGCCTGCCACTGGATCGAGAACCCGAAGGTCTGCGTGTCGTAGCCAACGATATCCGGAAAGAGCAGCCGCGAGATTGGCCGCATATATGCATCCATCAAGCCCTGATAAAACGCCTGGAAATTCGGCGCGGCCAGATATCCCTCGGACCGTGGATCCAGCATCGCCCCGCCACGGTTCAGCGAAATGCCATAGGGCGGCCGCAGCGGAATTTGCGCATCCGCGGTTTTGCCAAGGTAATCGCGCAATACCTCTAGCTGCGCCGGATCAAAGAACTGCGTCTGGTAAACACCGGGGAATACCTCCTGCCACAGATCCTTAACCGCGCCCTCCTTGGACGGGTCCTGCCATGCTTGCTCAACAGCGGTGCGTAATGCCGGATCGTATAGCGAGGCATCAAGGGTCAGTTCGCGCGCCGCATCGGTCTGCTCCCATCCCGCCCATGCCTCTTGGAACAACTCACGGTTCTGCTCCCAGAACCTGTGCACAGATGGCGTTCGCTGCAACATTTCAGCCCGTGTTGGCCGTTCAATCGCGCGGGCGTTTTCAAGTGCGGTAGCTTGCATCATTTTTCTCTCAATATGGGCGCCGGTCAAAACCCCGCGCTGATTTTCGGTGGAGTTACGGCACGCACTGGCCGCACTAATGGGGCGGCGTGCCGTCGGTAATGGATGTGTGGATCAGCCCAACGCGGCCACGGCATCCGTGATGCCCTGCATCACCGCCGTGATGTGACCAGCGTCTTGGGCCGCTGAGTGGGGTTGGGAAAACTGGCCGCTATCATTGTCGAAATAAGTGCCAGATTTCCCCGAAAATGATGCGCCTAGCGCTGCCTCTCGCAAAATATCCGCCCCGATATTTAGGTCATTGCCCGCCATGCCAAAGCCCTCTTTGACCATCTTGGATGCCAACAACGAGCCGGGATTAACTGCCAGAACCGCCGGACCATCAGGCAATTCGCGGGCCATTTCCTGCGACCAGATCGTGATCGCCAGCTTGCTTTGCGCATAGGCGTCAAAGTCCGGCAACTGCTTGCGGCCGTGCAAAGCCTTCAGATCAACAGGTGCCTGCGCTGCCGAGGACAGGTTCACAATGCGCCCGTCCTTCGCCATGATCGGCAGCAGCGCACGGGTTAGCACATATGGCGCAAAGGTATTGACCATAAAGCGCACATCATACCCATCCTGCGTGACGGTTACGGGGCTTTTCAGCAGGCCCGCATTGTTGATGATGACATCAAGCTGCGCGTGATCCCTGCGGATCATCGCGGCCAACGCGTGCACATCAGCCATCCGCGATAGATCGGCGGTATAGGCGTGGGTGTTGCCCCCGACCTTTTCCTGCGCGGCATCCAGTTTAGCCTGACTGCGACCATGCAGCAAAATCGTGTGCCCCTGCGCGGCCAAGGTCTGTGCGGTCAGCAACCCGATACCGTCGGTGGAGCCGGTGATGAGGATAGCTTTGGTCATTTGATATTCCTTCAATCTGTGCGCCCCGAAATCGGAGCTATAACAATCCGCTGGCGGCGCTACAGCCGCACCACGGTCCGGCTTTCGATACTGCGGCGAATGGTGTGAACGTCTGGATTCTCGATCATATCCAGCGCGCTATGCCCGATAGAGGCGCGCCCCTGATTGTCGTAAATGTTGAAATAGGCGACCTCATCCGGTGTCATCGTGGACATATAAATCCACTGATGATCCGCATTCGCGGCCACGCCCATAATCTGACCCATGCG
This sequence comes from Pontivivens marinum, assembly GCF_900231835.1. Taxonomy (GTDB): domain Bacteria; phylum Pseudomonadota; class Alphaproteobacteria; order Rhodobacterales; family Rhodobacteraceae; genus Pontivivens; species Pontivivens marinum. The sequence continues at coordinate 135,339 of NZ_OCTN01000001.1, forward strand.
ATCAGGATAGATCAGATCAATCAGAATCCAGTCCTCCGCCATCACGCTAGAGGGCAGAATGAACCCCAGCGGAGCGGAGTTGATCGGCGCCCCGACCGGACGCCAAACATTGACAAAGGCGTATCGCCCCTTGGCCCAAATGGCGGCCTGTTCAGCACCCAATATGTCGATCAAGCGTTGCTCGGCCCCGTGCTGACTGTAATCACTATGCACATTTCGAGCGGGCTTTCGGCCGGCATCAGCCCGATCAACCCGCACCGTATGATCGAAAACGACAACGTCCTTCGCGCCGATTTCCTGCGTCAAAAGCTGCGAAATCTCCGCATCATAGGTCTGCTGCCAATCGCGCCCACCCTCATAGGATCGCACCTGTGTTGGAAAATTTGCGAAACCCACGGAGTCATTCGCAAAACCGGTGGCACCGGCCATCGCACGCACATCCGCGACCCGTACCTGCGTCGGGGCCAATTCCGGCGAAATCAGATTTCCCGTGATCCCGCCTGCATCCAGCTCGAACGCTTGGCGTTCAGCTTTGTGCACAAGGTAATTCACTGTCGCAATCTGGGTCATCGATCTCTCCACGTTTCGTCTCGTAGATTGACTTAGCACCCTCAGAAATTATAAAAACTGGCCAGATTTGATTTCAGTATATCGAAAAAATATAAAATATGGACATTCAAAGCCTCCGCCTTTTCGTACTGACATGTGAGACACTCAACATCAGCTCGGCTGGGCGCACGCTGGGCATGACCCCCGCAGTGGCCAGCACGCGGATTGCAAAGCTGGAACGCTTTGTCGGCGCTGACCTGCTGCACCGATCTACGCGCAAGGTGTCTATGTCACTAGAAGGACAGGATTTCCTGCCCTATGCACGGGAAATGATCGCGCAGGAGGAGGAAGCCCTCGCCGCCTTGGGCAGGGGTAAAACCAAGGTCAGCGGCACATTACGTTTCGCGGCACCCAGCACATTTGCGCAACTCTACATCGCGCCACTGCTGCCTGCATTCATGGATAAACATCCCGATCTGACTCTGGACCTGCACCTGTCAGACACGCAATTCGACCTGATCGAGGGCAGCTATGACCTCGCCCTGCGCAACTCGGTGCTGGAGGATAGCAGCCTAACCGCGCGCAAACTGGCCGATGACAGGCGCATCCTGTGCGCGTCCGCGGACTATCTGAAGCGGCACGGCACCCCGATTGCGCCCACCGACCTGCCCGCACATCGGCTGATTGCTTTTAGCAACCTCGACCCAAAGGGGCTGTTAAAATCAGACGGGACTGTTGCAGAGTTCAGCCCGAAACGCGCCGCGCATAGAATGGTGTTGAACGATGGTTTAACCCAGAAAAAGATCACGTTGCAGGGCGCAGGTATTTCCGTCAATTCACTGTGGTTGGTCCATCAGGAACTGGCCAACGGCACCTTGCAGCGCGTGTTGCCGGATTACGAAATGGCGAACAATCCGGCGTTGTGGCTGATCTATCCCAAAAGCAACGTTGTCTCGATCAAGGTCCGCGTATTCATCGATTTCCTGATCGACAATATCGGCAAGGACGCAATCTGGAACGCACCACCAACAGATTAGGCCCGCCGCGAGGGGCCGTAATAGCTTAACATCATGTTGACGGTGCTTTCGATCATCGCACCGATCCCCTCCGCCTGTCATGAGTTTCGCATGTCCAGCAAGCCATCCGCCGCCTGCTCCAGCATTTCCTCGAATGACGCTGAGTTGGCGTTCATGATATCCAGCGACATGAATATGCGTGCCTGTGCACGCCACATATCCGTCAACTGCTCCTGTATATCGATGCATCAGCGTCTGGAACAACTGCTCCTGGCTATGGACACACCGGTAAACAGTCCGCTTTGACATCCCAAATGCGCACGAACGCCCATTCAGATCGAGTGCTGCCCGGTCCCGACTCGCAGCGGATGCAATACAGGCAATCTCTGGCATCAGATTATAGTCAAAGTGTCCCACGCCATTGGCGCTTGGGACAAATAAGCGGCAAATTTCAACGTTGTGAATGGTAGAACAAAGCTCTGGTACCCGTGGCCGGACTCGAACCGGCAAGCCTTGCGGCGGCGGATTTTGAATCCGCTGCGTCTACCAGTTCCGCCACACGGGCCCAGTGCCCTTCCGATAGCCTGACCTTGAATGCAGCGTCAAGCACCTGCCACGCTTTGCGGCACAAATTTCGAAATATTTTTGCCGTCGCAAGCCCACCCCACCGAAATTTCAACGATTTGAAACAGCCCGATAGACAGGGTTCAACCGCCCTGCTACCGCTATGCGCATGATCCGTAAGCTGTATAACTTTACCATCGCATTGGCAGAGAGCCCTTGGGCCCTGTGGGTGCTGGCCGTTGTCGCCTTTGTCGAAAGCTCGTTCTTTCCGATCCCGCCACATGCGCTGCTGATCCCGATGGTCATCGCCAAACCACAGGCCGCATGGCGCATCGCATTGATTGCCACGGTTGCCAGTGTTGCAGGCGGCATTCTGGGCTATTGGATCGGCGCGGCCCTGTTTGACAGCGTCGCCCTGCCCATCCTCGAATTCTATCACAAGGCCGAGCTGTTCACGGAATTTGCCGGGAACTATAACGAGCACGGCGCATGGATCGTCCTGTTCGCGGGACTGACGCCATTTCCGTACAAGATTATCACCATTGCATCGGGTGCAACGGCGCTGGATTTCAGCACGTTCCTGATTGCCTCCATCGCGGCACGGGGGATCATCTTTTTCGTTATGGCGGGTCTGCTGTGGAAGTTCGGCCCCCCAATCCGCACCTTTATTGAGAAGCGTTTGGGCCTGATGTTCACCCTGTTCATGGTGCTGCTCATCGCTGGATTTTTTGCCGTGAGGTATCTATGAGCCGCTTTCTAGTCACTATCGGCCTTCTCGGCTCCATCGCTCTGCTGGGTGGTGCGCTACTGTTCCAATATGTTGGCGGGTTGGCGCCGTGCCAGATGTGCATCTGGCAGCGCTGGCCGCACGCAATTGCGATCGTGCTGGGCGTGTTCGCCTTTATCCCTGCCGCGCGCAAATATGCCGCACGACTGGCCGCACTGGCCGTTCTGATCGGCGCGGGCATCGGCGCGTTCCATGCAGGCGTGGAATGGAATTGGTGGGAGGGGATTACCTCCTGCGCGGGCACCGGCAACACCCTTGGCGGTATGGGCGGCGGCGACCTGCTCAACCTCGACGGCCCGCTGGGCGTTGTGCGCTGTGATGAGGCCGCTTGGGTCTTCCTCGGCATTTCTATGGCCGGTTGGAACGCACTGTTCTCGCTGGTGCTGGGCGGGATCTGGGTCGCGGCGTCAAATACTGACGACTAGGCGTCCAGCTCCGCATCCCAATACAGAAAATCAATCCAGCTTTTATGCATGAAGTTGGGTTGAAACCGCCGCCCGACATTTTGCAATTCACCGGGTGTTGGCTGACGCGGCACCTTGCGCAGAACCATTCCCGCCCGCTCCAACGTCTTGGACCCCTTGTGCAGGTTACACGGCCCACAGGACGCCACCACATTTTCCCACGTTGTACGCCCACCACGGGCCCGCGGGATCACGTGGTCAAAGGTCATCTCGCCCTGACTGCCGCAATATTGGCAGGTGAATCCGTCGCGTAAGAACAGGTTAAATCGGGTAAAGGCGGCACGCCGCGCAGGCTGTACATAATCCTTCAGCACCACGACCGAGGGCAGCTTCATCTCGAAACTGGGGCTGTGCGCCACCGCGTCATATTCAGCCAGAATATCCACCCGATCCAGAAACGCGGCCTTAACCGCCTCCTGCCAGGGCCACAGCGATAATGGGAAATAGCTCAACGGCCTGTAATCCGCGTTCAGCACCAATGCTGGATGCTCTCGCAGATTGCCCGGCGAGCGTACAAAATTCGTTGCAAATGAGGTCTCGGTCATCGGACTCCGCTCCCGTCCCTTCCCGCCCATCAGGGCATCGGAGACGGGACAAGCCCGTCCCAGTGCGCAAACTATATCTACCCCTCGAAACCGATCAAGCCTCTAGATGCGGGGCATCGTCCCCGACCGTATAGTCGCCCGCCATGACGGCATGGTGACACTGTACTTAGTACCCATAATTTATGCGCAAATACACCTGTGGCGGAGCCTTATCAAAGCTCCGCCACATCGCAAAATCCCGACTGCTTTAGTGCGCAGCCACATAGCAGCCACTTTCCAGCCGGAAAGCAGCCCGCCGTTTCAGGCCAACCAACCCCGAATACGATGCAATGCCAACGACAGCCCATCGGGGGCGATTCCATGCCCGACACCGGGGCTGACATGGCTGGAAACGTCGAAACCGGCCGCTTTCAGCGCCTTTTCTGCCTCAGGCATGCTGCTGGGCGGAACAACCTCATCCGCGTCACCGTGGATCAACTGGATAGGTGGCTTCGACACCGCACCAGACAGCCCTTCGGGCCGCATCAAACGACCGGAAAAACCAATAACACCAGCGAGTTGCGCCGCACGCTGCGGCCCGACATGCAGCGACATCATAGTACCCTGACTGAACCCGATCAGAATGGTGCGCTCCGCCGGAAATTCCTCAGCCATTTCATCCAGATAGGCGTTCAGAATATCGGTGGAGGATGCAAATCCCTGCCCCATCTCGACCTCACTGGAGCCATCCATCCACGGGATCGGAAACCACTGATATCCCATTGGATTAACGGAACATTTCTGTGGCGCATTCGGCGCGACAAAGGTCACATCAGGCAAATGTGGCGCCAACGGATCAGCCAACCCGATCAGGTCGTTGCCGTCGGACCCGAATCCGTGCAGCAAAATAACGAGCGCAGATGCCTCGCCCGAGGCCGCATCGCGGCGTGGTCCGGTCAATTTGGTCATGTGAACCCTTCGTTCATAAATTTAGACTATACCCTCTCGGGACTTCACTACGTGATAATAGGCCCATAGCAACCTTGCCGCCACCGAACGCCATGGCGACCATGCCTCTGCCATTTCGCGCAGCGGCTTTTCCTTTGGCCGCTCGGGCAGATCGAACAATATCCGCGCGCCCTCTTGCAGGGCCAAATCACCGGGCGCGAACACATCCGCCCGCCCTAGCGAGAACATCGCGTAAATCTCGGCCGTCCAAACGCCGACACCCTTTAGCGCGACCAAGCGCGCCACAACCTCGTCATCCGGCAGGGTGCGTAGGGCAGCGAAATCAACATCGGCCTCCAGCAGGCCGCGCACATATTTAATCTTGGGCCGCGACAGGCCACAGGCCCGCAGCTCCTCATCGCTCAACGCACCGGTTCCCTGTGGCGTGCAGGCACCGGCAGCCTGCAACCGGCCCCAAATACCACGCGCCGCGGCAACCGATAATTGCTGACTAACGATCGCGGATAGCATCGCCGGATATCCGTCATCGCGCAGGCGCAGGGGCAACGGACCTGTCTGTTCATAGGCCTGGGCAAAGCGGGAATCGTGGGCGGATAGCCACGCCATCCCCTCCACAACATCCTGATCTGTCTGAACTATCCGACCAACACTCATGGCCGCAGCAGCGCGGGTAAGTCGCGCATTGCATGGAATGGCACAGCACCAACAGCGGCCAGTTTTGCGCCATCATCCTCGGGCGCGTAACCATAGCAGGTCATACCGGCGGCACGGGCAGCGCGCGCGCCGGTCGCACTATCCTCAACCACCACGGCCTGCGATGGCTCCACGCCCAACAACTTCGCCGCGGCGAGGTAGACATCCGGCGCGGGTTTCGAGGCCCCAACCTCCTGCGCGGATAGCAAACGCCCGTCCAATCGGTCCGTCAAACCGCAGCGGCCCAGCGTGACAAGCATCTTACGCATCGTACCGTTCGAGCCGACAGCATAGGGGATTCCCTGCGCATCCAGCCAGTTGAGCAGATCGGTAACGCCTGCGACTTCGGTCACTTCCTTCGCCAGAACGGCATACATTTCCTCATAAATCGCGCTGACCCAGTTTTCCTCGATCCGCGCACCGGCCTGCGCCGCCGCCTGCCCGACCGCCGTCATCGTGCCGCCGACGAAGCGATCCATGATGACATCCTCGGTCCATTCCAGTCCGCGCGCGGCTAGGTTTTCGCAAATCACGCGGTTTGTCAGATGCTCACTGTCCACCAGCACGCCGTCGCAGTCGAAAATTACGGCCTGTATCATGTGCCCGCCTTTTGAATGTATCCATACGCAAGATTCGTTGCGCTTCACGCGCCATCACGTCAAAACAACACGTATGACAGCCATGACCGAACCAACCCGCCCACTTGTCGATGATAAGCGCACGATGCGCAACGTCCGTGTCCTTGTCGCGGCGCAGGGGATTATGGGTGCGCAAATGCCCATTACCTTTGTGCTGGGCGGGCTTGCGGGGCAGGTCCTTGCCTCTAACAAGCTGCTGGCGACGGTGCCGATCAGCATTCTGGTTCTGGTTTCAATGTTTTCCGCGCCCGTCCTGTCGATGCTGATGGGCAAATATGGCCGCCGCGCAGGGTTTCTAACCGGTGTGACGGCTGGTGGCATTGGCGCGGCGATTAGCGTAATGGCGCTATATCAGGGCAGTTTTGCGCTGTTGCTGGTCGGCCATGCCCTGACCGGTATCTATATGAGTGCGCAAGGTTTTTACCGTTTCGCCGCCACAGATGTCGCCAGCGAGGATCTGCGCCCCAAGGCGATTTCGTGGGTCATGGCGGGCGGTTTGCTGTCCGCGATCATCGGCCCGCAGCTGGTGGTGTTCTTTGGCGATGCGCTGGCCCCAGTACCCTTTGCCGGCGGATATGTCGCGATTGTGGTATTGAACATTATCGGCGCGGGACTGTTCCTGTTCCTGGACGCGCCACGCCCTGCTCCACGTAAAGTTGGCGACAGTACGGGCCGCCCGCTGATGGAAATCCTCAAGCAACCGCGCGTTTACACCGCGATCATCTGCGCCATGGTGTCCTATGCCCTGATGAACCTGATGATGACCTCGACCCCGCTGGCCGTGGTTGGATGCGGGTTCACGACGGATGACGCGGCGCATGTGGTGCAGTTCCACGTGCTGGCCATGTTTGCGCCCAGCTTCTTTACCGGCAACCTGATCGCCCGTTATGGCGCGGAGAAGATCATCGCGATTGGCCTGTTCCTATTGCTCGGCGCGGGAGTCGTCGCGCTGAACGGGGTGGAGCTGAACCAGTTCTTCATCGCATTGGTGTTGCTGGGACTGGGCTGGAACTTCGGATTTATCGGCGCGACGGCGATGCTTACCTCGGCCCATGCACCCGAGGAACGGGCCAAGGTGCAGGGCATCAACGACTTCCTCGTCTTTGGCATGGTGGCAGTTGCCAGCTTCGCATCCGGTGGCCTGATGAATGGCGTAGGCGCGGACGATGTCCTGCTGGGCTGGTCGGCGGTAAACTACGCGATGGTGCCGTTCCTGGTGCTGGCGGGTGCTGTGCTGATCACCTATGTGATGCGGCGCGAGATCTAGTCACCAGCGCCCCGTCATGGTGCGCAGCAGCAGCCCCCCCTTGCGGCGAAACTCCGAGGTTTCCAAGCCGGAGAAGATCGCCGCAGGGTCACGCGCAACGGCCTGTAGGGTCGCCTGACTGCGCCAACCGGCACGCAAAGCAGCCTTGGCACTATCGCTGATCGCCGCTCGCTGCGCATTCGCCAATCGCTGCAAGCCGTCCTGCGCAACTGCGCGAATGGCATCTGCGGCGGCATCCGGCATTTTCCCGTTCAGCAACTCCTGTCGCGGCAAATCACCTGCAATGGGCAGCGGATCGCGCCCAGCGGCCCATAATGCGGGCAAGGCACGGATCAATCCCGCCGCCCCCTGCGCCCACCCGATATGGCCCGACAGCTCCGCCGCGTCATCACCGCAGGCCATAACGGCCAGTCGCATCAGGCCACCGCTGGTCGCGTCCAGATAGGCATCGAATGCTGGGCGCCCCAGATGACCGTCAGCGTAGATATCGAAGACCCGCGCATCGATCAGCGCCTCAAACGGCCAGCGGGGCAGGTTGGCGGAGCGGATAATTTCGGCCAGCGGCTCAACCACCTCATGCCGACGCGGAGTATTGCCGGCATAGATTTCCGCGATGGCATCACGCCACCATTGCAGACGAATTTCTGCCAAGGCCGGTTCTGACGTGACCCACGGGGCACGCGCGACCTCGGCGTTAAAGGCGTAGAGCGGGAACAGCGCGGCGCGCCCTTCCTCCGGCGCGGTCATCGCGCTCAAAAACCGATCAGGGTCGGCCTTTTCAACCAAAGACGCACAATCATGCCAGCTCATATCGGCTCCACCACAAATACTGCATAGGCATAGGCGTCTGAATGCCGTGCAAACAGATCAACCTCCTGCCGTGCGCCATCCAACACGCCGCGCAGGGTTTCATCCGCCTCGGGGCGCAATGCCTCCACCCGCGTGCCGAGAGGGCCGAGATAGACCTCCCAATCCTCACGCGGTTGCACGAAATCATCCACCACACGCCAACCGGCGGCGGCGACACGGTCACGCACACCGTCGCGATTTGTCATTTCGGGATATTCCATCCAGAACAGGCGGGCCTCTTCGGGTACGGTGCGTTTGATCCAGACTACCTCGGAAAACACGACCCGCCCGCCTGTTGCCAGCAGGGGGCGCCACGCATGCAGCGCGGCCTCAATCCCCATGAAATACATCGCGCCTTCGCATAGGATCAGGTCCAGACTGCCTGCCGCAATCCTCGGTGCGGCCATATCAGCCACGCGGGTTTCAAGGCGGCGGGCCAAACCAGCGGCGGCGGCACGATGTTCCAGCGTCTCCAGATACGGGGCGTGGTGATCAATGGCGATCACCTGCGCCTCGGGCAAAGCGCGCAATGCCACAAGGCTGGCCGCACCCGGTCCACATCCCATATCCGCAATCCGCGCATCGCCCTGCGCCCGCGCCAGCGTCAGCGCGCGCAGGGTCGTTTCGTCCGAACCGGGGGCCTCACGCAGAAGCCCCTGATGCAGTACGAATATCGGATGTGGTTCGGTCACGGCGTCACCTTCTTGAATACCCGCGCAGGCCCATCATGCTTTCGCGCCATCGCGGATCAGTTTCCACGTCACCGCGTCGCTAAGCGCCTGAAAACTGGCATCGACGATATTGGCGGACACGCCGACAGTGGACCAGCGGCGGCCCTGCCCGTCCTCGCTGTCGATCAACACGCGGGTCACAGCCTCGGTTCCGCCATTGGTGATACGCACCTTAAAGTCCACCAGCTTCATATCGTCGATCAGGCTTTGATATTGGCCCAAATCGCGCTGCAACGCGGCGGATAGGGCGTGAACCGGACCCTGATCCGCCTCACTATCCGCATAAAAGCTATCCGCGGCGGAGATGATACGTTCACCCGCGATATTCACGACGACCACGGCCTCGGACACGGTGATTTTGTCGCCCTTGGCATTGCGGCGCTTTTCGACGATCACGCGGTAGCGCTCCACATCAAAAAATTGCGGCAATTGACCGAGGATACCGCGCGCGATCAGCTCGAACGAGCCCTTGGCGCTGTCATATGCGTATCCTTGATCCTCGCGCCGCTTGATCTCATCCAGGATCTGGCCCAGACGCGGATCGCCCTTCTCAACCGCGATGCCGGCTTCCTCCAGCCGCTTGCGCAGATTGGATTGGCCCGCCTGATTGGACATGGGAACAACGCGGGCATTGCCAACTTCCTCGGGCACGACATGCTCATAGGTCGTCGGGTCCTTGAGGATCGCCGATGCATGCAAGCCCGCCTTATGCGTGAACGCGGATGCACCAACATAGGCGGCATGGCGGTTGGGCACGCGGTTCAGGATATCGTCCAACATGCGGCTGACCGTTGTCAGGCTGGCCAGTTTTTCGCGCGGGATGCCGATATCATATTTGCTGGCATAGGGTTCCTTGAGCAGCAAGGTCGGGATCAGGGAGATCAGGTTGGCATTGCCGCACCGTTCCCCCAATCCGTTCAGGGTTCCCTGGATTTGACGCGCACCTGCATCAACAGCGGCCAGCGAGCCTGCGACCGCGTTTTCGGTGTCGTTATGGGTGTGGATGCCAAGGTTCGCACCGGGAATGCCCGACGCGATTACCGCCCCCACGATCCGCCCGATTTCGTCGGGCAAGGTGCCACCATTGGTGTCGCACAGCACGATCCAGCGGCAACCGGCATTATATGCCTCGTGCAGACAGGCCAGCGCGTAATCCGGATTGGCCTTGTACCCGTCAAAGAAATGCTCGGCATCGAACAGTGTCTCACGCCCCTGCGCAACAATATGGGCAAAGCTCTCGCGAATATTCTCGCGGTTTTCGTCCAGCGTGATGCCCAGCGCGGTGGTGACGTGGAAATCATGGCTCTTACCTACCAGACAAACGGCGGGCGTACCGGCGTTCAGAACACCGGCCAGCACGTCATCATTTGCGGCGGATCGCCCTGCCCGCTTGGTCATGCCAAAGGCGGTGAAGGTCGCATTTTTCAACTTGGGCGCAGCGTCAAAAAAATCGCTGTCGGTTGGGTTGGCACCGGGCCATCCCCCCTCAACATAGCCAAGGCCCAGATCGTCCAAGGCCTGCGCGATCCGTCGCTTGTCATCCAGGCTGAAATCCACGCCATGGGTTTGCTGACCGTCGCGCAGGGTTGTGTCGAATAGCGAAAGGGGTTCGCGGGTCATACCAAACCCTCCAATTTTGCGGGGTCAAAGTCGGGGGCGAGTTCCCATGTCGCGCCATCAGCAGTATCCTTTACGATCACGCCAGCGGCTGCAAAACCATCGCGGATCGCGTCGGAGCGGGCGAAGTCCTTCGCCTTTCGCGCCTCCGTCCGTGCTGCGATCAGCGCCTCGATCATCGCGCCAGCATCGCCAACCTCGGGCGCATCAGCCCATTCGCCCAGCGCATCGCTGAGGAAACCCAGCATCGACGCCCCTGCCAGCAGGCCCGCAGGATCGCCCGTCAAACCATGCAACGCGGCAATCGCCCCCGCTGTGTTCAGGTCATCGGAGAGCGCGGCAATCACGGAGGGGGGCACAGTGGCTGCGGGCTCGATGCCCACGGTCAGCGTTCGCCACTTGCGCAGGGTTTTCTCCGCCTCGCTAACGCCGCGTTCGGTCCAGTCCAGCGGGGCGCGGTAGTGAGTGGACAGCAGGACAAAGCGGATCACCTCGCCCGGAATGCCCTTATCCAGCAGGTCCTTGACGGTAAAGAAGTTGCCCAGCGATTTGGACATCTTCGCGCCCTCAACCTGCAACATGCCGTTATGCATCCAGATCGAGGCCATACCGTCATGGCCATGGGCGCAGCGGCTTTGCGCGGCCTCGTTCTCATGATGCGGGAACATCAGATCGTTACCGCCGCCATGAATGTCGAACCGCTCGCCAAAGACTTCGCGCGCCATGGCTGAACATTCGATATGCCAGCCGGGGCGACCACGACCCCATGGGCTGTCCCAACCGGGGGTGTCGGCGTCGGATGGTTTCCACAGCACGAAATCCATCGCGTCCCGCTTATAAGGCGCAACCTCGATCCGTGCGCCTGCGATCATATCGTCTACATTCCGGTGGCTAAGCGAGCCATATTCGGGATCGCTCTTGACCGAGAACAGCACATGCCCCTCGGCGGCATAGGCGTGCCCCTTGGCAATCAGCTCCTCGGTCATTTTGATCATCGCGTCGATGCTCTGCGTGGCACGGGGGGCCTCATCCGGCTCTAACGCGCCCATCGCGCCCATATCGTCCAGATACCAGCCGATGGTTTCCTCGGTGATGTCGGAGATGCTGCGTCCACTCTCGGCCGCGCGGGCGTTAATCTTGTCATCCACGTCGGTAAAGTTGCGTACATAGGTCACGTTATCGGTGCCATAGACCTGCCGCAGCAGCCGGTACAGCGTATCGAACACGACTACGGGACGGGCATTGCCGATATGCGCGCGGTCATAAACCGTGGGTCCGCAGACATACATGCCCACCTTACCGGGAACCACAGGCTCCAACGGTTTCTTCAGCTTGGTCTTGGTGTCGTGAAGTACAATCTTGGTCATGGTTAGGCCTTGCGCAGAGGGGAACCCAGCGCGGGCTTAACAGGTCAGGTTCTGATAGAAAACGACGAAACCCCGCGCGGACGATATGTCAGCGGATAATGCAGCACCGAATAATTTGCATTTGGTTGGTCATGCCCGAATGTAGCCACACAATATCGTGGGCTGCAACCCCTTGCGCATCTGTGCGGCGATTTGCACCCTCCGCGCCGGAGGTGGGTCATGAAGATATCAAACCGTATTCGTTCAATCCCCGAGGTGGGAAACAACGCATGGGCAATTTTTGAAAAGGCGCAAAAACTGCGTGAGCAAGGGATCGACGTCACGATGCTGAGCATCGGCGATCATGAGACGATCACGCCAGAGCCGATCATCGACCACATGGCGCAGGCCGCACGCCGAGGCAATACCGGCTACGCCTCCATCCCCGGCATGGCCCCGCTACGTGCCGCCATTGCGGATCGCGCTGGCGCGAGTGTTGAGAACGTCTTTGTCACGCCGGGCGGTCAGTTTGCTTTGTTCGAGGCGCTGATGGCCACGATTGATCCCGGTGACAAGGTTGCGATCCTTGATCCCTACTACGCGACCTACCCCATTACGATCCGCGCGGCCGGTGGGCAGCCGGTTATCGCGCGCGCCCTGCCCGATGCCGGTTTCCAGCCGGATTTCGATGATCTGGACCGTGTTTTGCACGATGCGAAGGTGTTGCTGATCAACTCCCCCAACAATCCCACCGGTGCGATTTACCCGCGTGAAACGATGGAACGGATCGCCGCGCTGTGCATCAAGCATGATGTCTGGCTGATCTCGGACGAGGTTTACGACACGCAGGTTTGGGAGGGTGAACATATCTCGCCACGCACCCTGCCAGACATGGCGCAGCGCACCATCGTGATTGGGTCGATGTCCAAGAGCCACGTGATGACCGGCTTCCGGCTGGGCTGGCTGATCGCGCCCGAATTTCTGGTGAGCGCGGTGTTCGAGCTGGCCATCGCCACAACCTATGGCGTGCCCGGTTTTATTCAGGAGGCCGCCGCCTTTGCCCTGCGCGAAGGCGACGCAATTGCCGAGGAAACCACCGCCCGCTATCGGCGGCGCCGTGATTTGGCGGTGCAGACCCTACAGGGCGCGAATGGTGTCCGCATGTCCGCCCCACAGGGTGCGATGTATGTGATGCTGGATATCCGCGCCACGGGGTTGAGCGGTAATGCCTTTGCCGAAAGCCTGCTGGACACTCACCACATCGCCGTCATGCCCGGTGAGGGGTTCGGACAGGCCGCAGCAGGGCATTTACGTGTGTCGCTGACCCTACCGGATGAGGATCTGGTGCGCGCCCTGCGCACGCTGACAGACCACGCGGCCAGCCTGCTTTAGCGAGCGCGGCGGGGGCGGCCACTGGCGCTGGCGCGGATGACCGCCTCGATCAACTGCTCTCGCCCTTCGATCTGCGCGCTGCGGCGCCGGGTGCGTAGGGTTAGGGCGACATCGTCGGTTCCGGCCAGTCGCGCCTGTGCCAATGCGTGCTGCCCGGCAATGTCTGAAGCGTGGGAGAGGGCAGCCCCCTCATCGGTAAAAGTGCGCACCCCGTCCGGGGTTAGTACATCGAACCGTCCCTCCTGCGGGACATTTACCGTCACCTCAAAGGCGGTATGGACCTGTCCGACAACGGCCCCCACCGCATTTGCCACATCCGCATCGGCGGGCGTGGCGTCGCGCACATCCAGCAATGCGGCAACATGGGGGTAATGCGTCGCAGCAGACGCCCCCAGCCCGATCAGCGGCACCGTTAGGTCCAATTTGGGACGCAGCAATCCGCTATGCCCACCCAGCGCGGCGCGGACCACAGCATCGCGGGCCGGGTCAATGCCGCCCATCCCGTCCTCGGCAAAGGCGGTGTCCAGAACCAGTTCGGCAGAGCGGCGGATCAGCCGGTCCAGCACCGCCCGTGATGCCGTTGCGCCATCCGCGAACATCGCCAAGCCATTGCCGCCCCGCTGCCGTGCGAACAGGTCAGCGGCCAGTTGTGCCGCGCCAACATCCCACGCCGAATGCAGCCCCAAAACATGCGCTGCATCCGACGGGGTAAAGCCCGCGATCTGTACCGCCCCCTGCGCGACAGCCCGCGCGACCAGCCGTTCACCACCGCGTTGCAGAGTGAACTCCGCCGAGGGGCGCGGCGGAATGCAGCGTTGCGCCAGATCGCGCAGCTCCCCGTTTGGCAGCAGATCGGGCCGTAAACCGACGACAAAACGCCCATCCGTCGCCATCGGGCGTGGATTGTGCAATTGGGCACGCAATACATCGCGCAAGTCTGGATGTTCATGCAACAGCAGGCAGATCGGAATGGCGCGGCGGGGGCCGAGATGAATCTCGGGTATCAGGCCGCTTTGCGCCAGCGTCACCTCGCTATCACCACCCAGCCCGTGGGTCCGCATCGCAACAGCCTCAACCATTGTGCGCACGCCGCCGACCGCCGCGCCGTCACGATCAATGCGGGGGCGGCCATCGGACAGCACCGCAACATCCGTTGTCGTGCCCCCGATATCCGCCACGATGCCCGCCTGTAGTCCGGTCAGGAACGCCGCGCCGACAAGGCTGGCCGCCGGTCCCGACAGGATCGTCTCAATCGGTTTCATCCGTGCAAAATTCGCCGAAACCAGCGCGCCATCGCCGCGCACGACCATCAGCGGCGCGGTGATGCCGCGATCAACCAACAACCCCTCAGCCGAGGCAACCAGCCGGTCGATCATCGCGATCAGCCGTGCGTTCAGCAGAGCCGTCACCGCACGCTTGGGGCCATTAATCTTGGCGCTCAGCTCATGCGAGCACGTTGTAGGCAGGTTGAATTCAGCGCGCACCATATCGCGTATCGCTACCTCATGCGCGGGGTTGCGCACGGCGAACAGGGCGCAGATTGCCACGGCACTGATCTGCCCCGCGATGGCGTGCAGGCCAGTGCGGATAGCGTCCAAATCCAGTGGCGCCGCCAGATCGCCACCACTGCGATGACCGCCGCTTGCGGAGATGACCGGCGTATCGCCCAGCACTTGGGCCAGATCGCCACGGGCCAGATCCGCCGCCGTGAATCCCACGAAAATCAACGCGGCGGGGGCGCCCTGCCCCTCAACCAATGCATTTGTGGCCAAAGTGGTGGATAACGCGACGAGGCTGACCCGCGCCGGATCAGTATCGCCCAGAACCGCATCAACAGCGGCACCAATGCCACGGGACAGGTCATCACGGGTGGTCAGCGATTTCGCCTTGGCCACGATAGCGCCGCCCCGCGCGTCCAGCCGTGCCTCGTCAATCAACGCGGCGTCCGTATAGGTGCCGCCAGTGTCCAGCCCGAGCATCAGGGTCATCGAAAGTGCCTTTCCGCGAATATTGCGGATAGAAATCTGCGGCGCGTATTTTTTGCAAGACCCAGCCGTAAAGAAAAAGGCCGGAGAGTGATCCCCGGCCCTTCAATCTTATGCAGCATTTGCCCGCGAGGGACCGCGCCGACGCCGGTTCGGGCGGCCTTGCTTCGCAGCGCCACCACCGGGTTTGCCACCGCCACCGCCGCGACGGTTGCCGCGAGGCTTGCTTTCGCCATCAGGGATGCCGCCAGCCAGCAGACGCTCGCCGGTGATTTTCTCAACAGCGCGCATTTTTTTCACTTCGTCAGGGGCGCACAACGTGATCGCAATACCGTCTGCGCCGTTCCGTGCGGTGCGACCAATGCGGTGTACGTAGTTCTCAGGCTCATCCGGCAGGTCATAGTTGATGACATGGGTGATACCCGGCACGTCAATGCCGCGCGCGGCGATGTCGGTTGCGACCAGAACCTTAACCGTGCCGTGACGGAAATTGTTCAGGGCGCGCTGACGCGCGTTCTGCGCCTTGTTACCGTGGATAGCTTCGGCCTTGATCCCGTCTTTCTCAAGGTTTTGGGCAACGCGATCCGCGCCACGCTTGGTCCGTGCGAACACAATTGCGCGCTCAACCCCTGTACCGCCCATCAGTTCGGCCAGACGAGCACGCTTGGCCGTGCCGTCCAGCAGCTCGGCCGTTTGCTCGATCTTGGTCACGACGGTGGATTGTGGTGCAACCTCGACCCGCACAGGATTGTTCAGGAAGCTACCCGCCAGCCCCGAAACCTCGGACGGCATAGTGGCCGAGAACATCGCCGACTGGCGGCGCGGGTGCAGCATGGAAACGATGCGGCGCACTGGCTGAACAAAGCCCATGTCCAGCATACGGTCAGCCTCATCCAGAACAACGAAGCGTACCTCGTCCAGACGCACCTTACGATCATCAACCAGATCCAGCAGGCGGCCCGGCGTCGCAACCAGAACGTCAACGCCACGGCCCAGATTGCGGATCTGCACGTTGCGCGAAACACCGCCCAGCACGAGGCAGGTGGATACCCGCGCACCACCAGCAAAGCGGCGGAATTCGTCAAGGATCTGCACTGCCAGTTCCCGCGTTGGGGCAAGGATCAGCGCACGGGCAGTTCCCGGTGCGGCGCGACCCGGCATGGCCAGAATGTGGTGCAGGATTGGCAGGGCGAAAGCGGCCGTTTTACCGGTGCCGGTCTGGGCCAGACCCAGAATGTCGCGGCCCTCCAGCTGTGGCTTGATCGCCTGCGCCTGAATTGCGGTTGGCTTTTCAAATTTCGCGCGGGCCAGTGCCTCGGCGATGGGTTGTGCCAGTCCGAAATCAGCAAAAGTTAGGTCGGTCATGTATATCCTATGGTGCCGCACAAATGCAGCATCGCCACGACAATCGCAGCGCGTGTGAATCGGGCGATGTTCGGGTCTGGGCCGCCCCCACGGAAACGTCGGGGTGCCGCCACGAAAACGGGCGGAATAGGCGGGCCGGGCAGTTAAGCCATCGCGTGGGTCGTTCGGTTGATCCGTGGAGCCGAACCCACGGCACGGACATATGGTCCGCGTTACGGTATCGCTCACATAATCCGCTGCACGTGCGAAGGCAAGCCCCGCTGACATACCGTTGCGGAACGGGGTTGTGGCGATGGGCGGGATGAACGATCTATACTATTCCACCGCTTCTGACTGATCGGACTGCATCATGCCCCTCGACCGCGACAGCATCCTCAAGACCCTTTCCGCCATTGCCGACCCGTCTGGACAGGGCAATCTGGTCAGTGCGGACCGTGTTCGCGCGCTGAGCGTGACAAATGGCGACGTGCGATTCGTTTTAGAAATGCCGGTAGAACTGGCGCAAAACGCTGAACCCACGCGCCTGGCCGCACAAAATGCCGTGGCAGAATTGCCCGAGGCAGGCGCCGTGTCCGTCGTCCTGACCGCCCATGCCGCACCGGGTGAGGCCGCGAAGGCCCCGCCGCCCAACCTGAAAATCGGGCGTCACCCTACCCCGCAGGCGGGACCGCAGAAAATCACAGGCATCAATCGCATCATCGCCATCGCATCAGGTAAGGGGGGCGTGGGGAAATCGACCGTTTCGTCAAACCTCGCCATTGCGCTGGCCCAACAAGGGAAGCGGGTTGGTCTGCTGGATGCCGACGTTTACGGCCCCTCGCAACCGCGGATGTTCGGCATCAATGGCCGCCCCGGTTCAGGCGAGGACGGCAAGACCATTATCCCCCTGCGCGCCCATGGCGTCACGCTGATGTCGATCGGCTTTATGCTCAAGGAAGACGAGGCCGTCGTTTGGCGTGGCCCGATGCTGATGGGCGCTTTGCAGCAGTTCCTCGGGCAAGTTGCGTGGGGCGAGCTGGATGTGCTGCTGGTGGACCTGCCCCCCGGCACGGGCGACGTTCAGCTAACCCTGTCGCAAAAGGCGGAGCTGACCGGCGCAATCGTTGTCAGCACCCCGCAGGACATCGCCCTGCTGGATGCGCGCAAGGCACTGGACATGTTCCGCAAGACGAAAACTCCGGTGCTGGGCATGATCGAAAACATGTCCACATTCGTTTGCCCGAAATGTGGCGAGGAGACCTCGATCTTCGGCCATGGCGGTGCGCGCACCGAAGCGGAGAAACTGGGCCTGCCATTCCTGGGTGAAATCCCGTTGAACATCGACATCCGGCTGGGTGGAGATGGTGGCGCACCCGTCGTTGCGTCCCGCCCTGATAGTGCGGAGAGCAAGACCTTTGCCCAGATCGCCCGACGTCTGATCGATGGAGGATTGGTCTGAGAGCGGCCACAACCTATGGGCGCCTGAAATACCCCAATTCTCGCCCCATTACGGCCCCTTTCGCGATACATATTTTTGCTGATGGTACAACGGTTTGACAGTCTAGTTTCCGCCGATACTGGCACGGGACGCAATTCGGGTAAGCGGGTAGAGCTTGCCCGTCGCATCCTGATTCTGGCCTCGATCACCATTTCGATCAGTACCTCTGTGATCTGTCTAATGCTGGTTTTCGCGTTGGGACAGCCAGAGGCAGTTGTGCTGCCGGTCATGTTCGGGTCCCTGACCTATCTGTCGATCCCGATTGCTATGCATTTGGGCATGCGTCTGAATCTGGCGAGAAACTTCTTTTTCATACTGACCATTGCAGTGGTGCTGGCTATCGGTCTGACCCCGCAGGAGGGGATCGCCTTCGGCTTTGTCGGCTATCTGCCGATATTTGTCTGCATCGGGGGCATGCTGTTCCAACGCAAAGGCGTGCTGGTTATCACAGGGTCCTCACTGCTGGTGATCGCCCTGATTGCGACCGCCGATCTGACACGTCTGCCCATTGAGCGGACAATCCAATCGCCCGGTTCTATCGCAACGATTTCAATGCGCCACGGGATGGCCGTGCTGTTCACCTCGGTTCTGGTGATCGTTGCGATGGGCCTTTACGATGATATGTTGCAACGGCTGCGCACAGCCCGCGATCAGGCGCGGCGCGCGTCCGAGAGCAAGACCAGCTTCCTCGCCAATGTAAGTCATGAGGTTCGCACGCCGCTAAATGCCATCCTGGGCATGGCGGAAATCCTGCGCAGCACTGAGCTGAACGAGGATCAACGGCGCAAGGTTGAGACCATCGCCGAGAGTGGATCGACCCTGCTGGAAATGCTCAATGATATCCTCGACATCTCACGGTTGGAGGCAGATCGCATGCCGATCTCCCCCGCCCGTCAGGATAGCTCGGACCTGATTGCAGGGGTTGAGCGTCTATGGGGACCGATTGCCGAGGATAAGAACCTGCAATGCCTGATCGATTTCGACCCCGATATCCCTGAGGCGATTGAGATTGACGCCCAGCGGTTCCGTCAGTGCATGAACAACCTGATGTCGAATGCGATCAAATTTACAGCCAGTGGCTTCGTTCGGATTTCGGCCCGTTGGGATGACCGCACAGGCTCCCCCACGCGACTGGTAATTGACGTTCAGGATACCGGTATCGGCATGCCCCCCGACGCAGCAAGCCGCGTTTTCGACCCGTTCGGGCAGGCTGATGACACCATCATGGGCACCTTTGGCGGGTCGGGCATGGGGCTGACCATCACGCGGCAGCTTGCCAAAATGATGGGCGGCGACCTGACATTTAAATCGGTTGCCGGTCAGGGCACGATTTTCACCCTGACCATCAGCGCGAAGGCATTGCAGGCAGAGGCCCCCCGTGACCCTCGCGATGCCACCCCTGCCATTGGCCTGCGTGTGTTGGTCGTTGATGACATCCCGACAAATCTGATGGTTGCCGCCACTTATATACGGGCCTTGGGCGCGCAAGTGGATGAGGCGATGAGCGGCGATCAGGCGGTTGAGCTGATGCGAAACCAAGCCTTTGATCTGGTGCTGCTGGACATGCACATGCCCGATACGGACGGATTGTGGGTGTTGGAGAAGGTCAGCACGTTCCGCCGTCCGCCCCCACCGATTGTCATGATCACCGCCGGCGCGACCGAGGCGGAGATGGACCGTGCCCGCGAATTGGGCGCGCGTGATGTGCTGATCAAACCCCTAACGCCACGTCTGTTGGAAAGCCTGCTGCGCAACTATGCGGCGTGATCGCGGTGTTGCAGTAGGCTTGCGCTAATTGTGGCCCCTTGCTAACGCATGCAAACCCGAATTGAGCTGAAGGACGCCGGACATGGCCAAGATCAACGGAAACGAGATTCGCCCCGGCTATACGCTGGAGCATAATGGTGGCCTGTGGGTCGCCGTAAAGGTCGGCCACGTAAAGCCGGGCAAGGGCGGTGCATTCGCACAGGTCGAGATGAAGAACCTGCGCAACGGTTCCAAACTGAACGAACGCTTCCGTTCCGCCGATAAGGTCGAGCGTGTGCGTTTGGAGCAGAAGGACCAGCAGTTCCTGTACGAAACTGACGGCATGTTGGTGTTCATGGACAATGAGACATTCGAGCAGATCGAAATTTCAGCCGAGATCCTGGGGGAGCGTCGTCCCTTCTTGCAGGACGGCATGACCATCAAGGTTGAATATCACGAGGCCGAGCCGCTGAATGCGTCCCTGCCTGAGCGTGTGACCTGCACAATCGTTGAGACGGAGCCTGTCGTTAAGGGCCAGACCGCCGCAAACTCGTTCAAGCCTGCGGTGCTGGACAATGGCGTGCGCGTCATGGTTCCGCCCTTTGTCGCACAGGACGAGGCCATCGTCGTTTCTACGGAAACGATGGAATATGTTGAGCGTGCCTAAGCACATCCATGCCCCCGCCACATAATTGGCGGGGGCAGACCAGCGCACCGCTACCCACGTGGGCGCGCTTCCGGCTCCGCATCGCCCCATAGGCAACGCGGATAAAACGGGTAGGTATCGGTGGCGAAATAGACGTAGTCACCGTTCAGGTAACCGCCATTACACTCATCCAGCAGACCTGATCCCTCAACATACTGATAATCCTGCACATAGGTGCCGTCATAGGCGCCACCGGGTGCTGTGGGGCGCGTGCCGGACTTTAACTGCCAGCTCGACGTCATAGCCGCGCCAACATAGTGGATTTCAAACCCGTCAGCGGCATAGCCCAGTTGCGTACCGTCCATTCCCGCCATCAGCAGGTTGGACACCGCGTGGTAATGATACAGGCCATCCGGCCCGACATGGGCGTTCGCCTCGTCCATGCCCAAGCTTTGCGCAGCCCCGATCCCCTCAAGATTCCAGCCCGAGGAGTTGTCCCGCGAAAATCCGCGTGGGGAACTGGCATCGTACCAATCCGCTGTGCCCGGACGGATAGCAACGCCATTCAGGCTGATACCAATTGTGCCGCGCGTACTGGGCTGATCGTTTTTCACGGGCGTCGCATCAACGCAGAACGTGTAATCGCGGGCGCGAATGGCGTTTGGATTGCCACGATTCGGGAATTGGCCGGTTTCATGATCCGGCAAACCATCCGAAACGATGCAGATATCATCGCCCTGCACCACGACCTCACCCGCGGAGTGGGCCCCTACGGCGGCGAAATATAAAACCGCTGCGCCACAGGCGATTCCGGCCTTTGCCAATATTTTTGTGTTCAAAACTTCAGCCATGATGCGTCCCCAAATCAATGTCTTGCCGGTGATACGCAGCGGCGGGGAATGCTCCGTCGGTATTTTTTTAAAAACCTCGAAATTAATCTGAAACTTTCCTCGAAGATGCTCCGTAGCTTCTGCACTGAACGAGGAGATACAGATGTCAGTGGAAAAGTTTGCCAAGGTGGAGCGCGTTTTGACTGCAATCGCAGCAAGCCTGCTGATCCTTTGCGCGGTGGTGGTTGTGTTGCAAATGCCGCAACAACCCGCGGAAATGATCCTGGACACTATGGTCGAAATTTTCTCTTACACAGGTACTGCACAGGGCCAATAACCTGTGCAGCGATGGGGGCGCGGCGGTCTGCATCCTTGTGGGGGCGGGATGCAGACCAGGTGGCAACACCGTTAGCCCTATTGCATAAAGTGTCGTGGCAGAGTACCCCGCCGCCTTGTTCCATTCGCTGTCAGGTGCCCTATGTCCGTCGCTTCCGCCAACATCAACATCATGATCAAGGCTGCGCGCAAGGCCGCGCGGCAACTCATCCGAGATTTCGGTGAGGTCGAAAACCTTCAGGTTTCTATGAAGGGTGCAGGCGATTTCGTCAGCAAGGCGGATTTTAAAGCCGAAGAAACCATTCAGAACGAATTGATGTCTGCACGTCCCAATTACGGTTGGGTTGGCGAAGAATCACGTTCCATCGCGGGCACCGACCCGACCCGTCGCTGGATCGTTGATCCGCTGGACGGCACAACAAACTTCCTGCACGGCATGCCTCACTGGGCGATTTCTATTGCGCTGGAGCATAAGGGCGAAATCGTCGCTGGCGTTGTCTATGACCCGATCAAGGACGAAATGTTCGTGGCGGAGAAGGGCGGCGGCGCATGGCTGAATGATCGCCGTCTGCGCGTTTCCGGCCGTCGTGAGATGATCGAGATGGTTTTCGCCACCGGTATCCCCTTCGCGAGCACCGGCGACCTGCCCGAGACGCTGCGTGATTTGAGCCGTCTGATGCCTCATTGCGCCGGTGTACGCCGCTGGGGTTCGGCCGCGCTGGACCTCGCCTATGTGGCTGCTGGCCGCTATGACGGTTACTGGGAGCGTAACCTGAATTCGTGGGACATCGCAGCGGGCCTGATTCTGGTTAAAGAGGCTGGTGGCCTGACCGGCCCCATCGAATTGGATGAAAGCATCATCGAAAGCGGTTCGGTCATTGCAGCGAACGAGCCGGTCTTTGACCGCTTCGCAAAGATCATCCGCAATACATGATCCGGCTGGCCGCTCTGCTAATGCTTGGCGCATTTGGTGCGCAGGCGCAGCAGGGCGCGCCGCTGGAACAGGCAATTAGCCAATGCGCGGGCATCGCCTCGCGCCTTGACCGGCTGGATTGCTATGACGCGATCCCACCTAATTTCGATATTGCCGTGGTTAGCAATAATAGCTGGGTCCACAGCACCCGTCCCGACAGCGCAGGTGGCCCGCCATTACAGGCGCTGACCCTGACAGCGGATAGCGGCACATCCGGATTTGGCGAACCGGTACAACTGGTCGCGCTGTGCCGCGCCAACAGCACAGAAGTTTTCATCCAGTGGCATGAATATCTGGGCGCTGATGGCGCACAGGGGGATGATGCGATCAAGCATGTGACCCTGACCATTGATGATGGCCCGCCCGAAACGGGCCAGTGGCCGATTTCGGATGATGTCGAGGCGACCTTTACCCCCGAATGGGGTGGTACGTTGCTGCGGCAATTGGCAGAGGCGCAGCAACTGACCGCAGAAATAACCCCTTACGATCAACGCCCGATTACCGCGGTGTTTAACGTGCAGGGGCTGGCGCAGGCGATTGAGCCACTGACCAGCGCCTGCAACTGGGAACTTTAGCGGTTCAGTCGATCCGGTGCAGCACAGCCTCACCCGCCTGCATTGCGCCGATGGCGCGGTCGAACCGCAGATAGGCAATGCCCTGACCGTTCGCCGTAGTGTACAGGGTTCCGGCCACACGATCACCAGACAGGATTTCGGTGCCGGTTGGCGGCACAGGCCCCTCAACCGACACGCGCGCCAATCCTTTGCGCAGTTCGGTTTTGTGCTTCATACGGGCGGTGACCTCCTGCCCGACATAGCATCCCTTACGAAAATCAACGCCGGACAGGCGCTCGAACCCGACCTCCAGCAGATAGGATTCGTTGGGAATCAGCTCCACGCCTGTTTCAGGAACCAGCGCTGCAACGCGGCGGGCATCATAATCGGCGCGGTTCATGCCATCTGCGCTGCCATATTTGCGCCATCCCATTCCGGCATCACGGGGATCACGCACCGCGCCCGGCACCTCATCCGCCAACGCGGCGACCTGCATTTCAACCGGTGCGATCTGCACATCGGCCCGCAGGCGGTACATGTTCAGCCGTTGCAACAACGCTGGCGCCAGTTCTGCCGCAACGTCAAGGAGATGGCCATCCCCCTCACGCAGCACAAAGAAGTCAGCCAGATACTTTCCCTGCGGTGATAACAGCGCCGCATAGACCGGCCCCGCATCCACCTTTGCTATATCGTTCGAGATAAGACCCTGCAAAAAGTCGTGCGTATCTGCGCCGGTCAGGCCCAGTATCTGCCGATCGGCAAGAGCATGCGTCATCTTTGTATCCTTTCATGCAGCGTCCCCGACCCATATAGGTACTGAAACACAGAGTCACAGGAGCGTTCCACAATATGGCCGCACCGATAAGCATTGTTATACCGACACTAAACGCGGCTGCGAATTTAGGCCCGTCTTTATCCGCATTGAGCGACGGCCTGTTCGAGGGGCTGGTTGCCGAGCTGATCTTTGCCGATGGCGGATCGACCGACAGCACGGCAGAGGTCGCGGATGAGGTAGGCGCTCGCCTGATTACCGCACCTCGCGGGCGTGGCACGCAACTGGCCGCCGGATGCGCCGCCGCTCATGGCGAATGGTTGCTGATCCTGCACGCCGACACGCAGCTATGCGCAAACTGGACGCAGGCCGTGCGCGATCACATGAATACCAAACCTGACTGCGCCGGTTGGTTCCGCCTACGGTTCAATACCTCGTCGCCTGCGGGCCGCTTGGTTGCCGGTTGGGCAAACCTGCGGGCGCGGTGGTTCGGCCTGCCCTATGGCGATCAGGGATTGCTGGTGCGCAAAAGCGTGTATCGCGCCGCCGGTGGCTATGACGAAGTTCCCTTGATGGAAGATGTCGCCTTGGTCCGCCGCCTGCGCCTGTCGCCGCTGGATGCTGTTGCGAACACATCGGCAGAGCGATACGAGCGTGACGGGTGGCTGCGACGCGGGTGGCGCAATTTGACCACCTTGGCCCTTTATTACGTGGGCGTTTCCCCCGAACGTCTGGCCGCACGATATGTGAGCGTAAAGTGAAGCCGCATCTGGTTATATTCGTTAAGGAGCCGCGCCCCGGTCGGGTAAAAACGCGGCTGGGCGCTGACATCGGACCAGTTGCCGCCGCATGGTGGTTTCGCCATCAAACACGCCGCTTGATCCGCAGGCTCAGCACCGATCCGCGCTGGCACACCGTGCTGGCCGTCGCGCCCGATCGTGAAGGGTTGGAAAGCCGCAATTGGCCCGTTCACCTGCCCCGCCATGCGCAGGGCCGTGGGAATCTGGGCGACCGGATGGCCCGTGCATTGCGCGACATGCCTGCCGGTCCTGTGATGGTTATCGGCGCAGATATCCCCGGCATCACCCCCCCGCGCATTGCGGAGGCTCTGGCCGCGCTGAAATCCCATGACGCCGTTTTCGGCCCCGCCCCCGATGGTGGCTATTGGCTGATCGGGCTAAAGCGCACCCGCGCCATCCCGCCAACGCTGTTCGAAAATGTGCGTTGGTCCACAGAACATGCGCTGGCAGATACGCGCGCAACGCTGCCGGATCATTCCATCGCACTGGTTGCCAGCCTACGCGATGTGGACACGGTCAAGGATTTGCCCGTCGCCTAGGTCCAGTGCGCGCTGCGCCCGTGGAAATCACCGCGCCCCAGCTCCACCGTTTCACCCTGCCCGAAATGAGTCAGCAGGATTGCCGCCGTGCCGGTCTGGGCGTCCGCCTCCAACCGCAACCACGCGAGGCGCGCCCCGCCGCGGGCACCGGCGGCGCGGATTGCGGCCTCGGCCCGCTCCTGTTCCGCTAACGGCATATATTGCCACATGATCGAGTGTTGGATGACGCGCAAGCGGCCCTGCGGAACGGGATCAGCCAACCGCTGCTCCAGAAATTCCGCCGCGCCCTGTTGAGCAATATCAGGTTTCGCCGCTGTAGCATGGGCGACTGCTGCCTCGAACCGCGCGATACGGGCCGTTTGATCGGGCCAGACATAAGCACGCAATCGCATCCGCGCGGCAGGATCGCTGAGGTCAATTGGTGCGATGTCGCAACCCGCACGCGACACGACCCGCAATTGCCGGTTCAAGGGCGGCAGGTTTCCCGCCCACGGCGTAACGATCCGCACAGGCCCGTCGCCCCAGCTGCGCCCCTCGCCCAGATCATAGGCATAGCAGTCGGGAAACAGGTTCAGGCCAGCGGACGACCCGATTTCCAACAACTCGATCTCCACATTATCCGCCAAATGCAGCAAACCGCCCAGCAGAACGCCGGAGCGTGAAACCTCGTTGGTTTGGGGGGCGCTATCCAGCCACGGGATCAGCGCAGAATCGTATGCGTGCAGCCATGCGCCCAGCCGCTGCGTAAACTCATCATCCGCAACCTGATGTGGCGGGTACAGGGCGGCCAACTCCGCATCCTCCCAGCTTAACGCCTGCAATCCACCGCACACCCGCAGCGCCAGTGCATCTGCGCGGGGGTCCACCTGCCAGCCCAGAACCTGCGCGCCAAACGCGGTTTCCTGCGTCAGCAGCTCAGCCAAAACTGCGCAAAGGCGACCGGTAAAGGGTGAGCCTAGCCGCGTGCAGCTCGCGCCCTGCGATTTGAAATGCTCGCGAATATCGTCTGACGTTGCGTTCACGCTGGGCATAACGCGCACCCTCCCTCTATCCTCACTCAAAAATATCAGGGGAGATTACCGATGAGAGCGATGCGCGTCCACGAACTCGGCCAGCCAATGCAGATGGATGAGGTGGAAATCCCGCAGCCGGGGCCCAAGCAAGTTTCGATAGATGTGGCGGTCTGTGGCGTCAATTTTGCAGATACGCTGATCGTCCACGGCAAATATCAGGAAAAACCCGACCTGCCCTTCGCACCCGGTGCGGAAATTTGCGGACGTATTCGCGCCGTGGGTGAGGGGGTGAAGCACCTACAGGTCGGAATGCGGGTTTCGGCCCTGATCGGGTCCGGTGGCTTTGCCGAGGTTGCACTGGCTGATGCGCGCACCTGCATCCCCGTACCCGATGGGATGAGCGATGCCCACGCCGCTGCCTTCACCATCGTATACGGCACCAGTCATGTGGCGCTGGACCACCGTGCACGCCTGCAAGCGGGTGAAAACCTGTTGGTGCTAGGCGCGGCGGGCGGTGTTGGCCTGACGGCGATCGAGATCGGTAAGCTGATGGGCGCAAATGTCATCGCCTGCGCCCGTGGTGCGGCAAAGTTGGAGATCGCGCGGCAGGCCGGTGCCGACCACCTGATCGACAGCGATGATGGTGATTTGCGCGAACAGGTTAAGGCGCTGGGTGGCGCCGACGTCGTTTACGACCCAGTGGGTGGCGATCTGTTCAAACAGGCCATGCGCGCCTGTAATCCAGAGGCACGGCTGATCCCGCTGGGCTTTGCCTCGGGCGATATTCCGCAAATTCCGGCGAATATCCTGCTGGTGAAAAACCTGACCGTGCTGGGCGTGTATTGGGGCGCTTATTCGAACTTCAAACCGGAAGTCCTGATGAACAGCGGCCAAACGCTGTTCAACTGGTATCTGGCGGGCAAGCTAAAGCCCCATGTCAGCCATGAATTGCCGCTGGAGCAGGCGACGCAGGCACTAGACCTGCTGATCACGCGCAAGGCGACAGGCAAGGTTGTGGTGAAAATCTAGCCCCCCCTGAATCGCGGCGGGCCCTATTCCGCCGCGAGCGCCGCCGGTGCGCCATAGGCTGCGCGCACTGATCGGGCCAGCTTGGCCGCGAGGTCGGCATTTGCGCCCGGGGCCACATACATATTGATATTAATCTGCGGCAATTGCGGCAGCGACCCCGCGTGGCGGATCGTTTCCATATAGGGTGGGGTGGAACCTGACACGACGGCGTGGATGGCTAGGTCGGCACTGACCGATGCCTCAACCGTGCGGGTCGAATCGCTCTCAACCGCCATTTCCCACGGGATATCCTCACGATCCAGCGCGGACTGAACACCAGCGCGGAAAATGCAGGCATACTCGAATGCCAAGCGCAGGGGGCGTTGCTTCCACGCCTGACCGTTTGGCGCGCCCACCCAGTCCAGCGTGTGATTGGCCAAGGTTTCGCCACCGGCATCGACCTCCGCCTCAGTCGTCAGGATGATATCAACCTCACCCCGTGCCATCTGTGCCTTTAGCCCGCGTGTATAGGATGAGATCAACTGCACCTTCACCCGCGGAAAATCGACGGCAAAGCGTTGAAGAATCATGGGAACATGCGGGTAAACGATGTCATGCGGCACACCAAACACGATTTCACCCTCGTAAGTGTGATGAGTCATCCGGCTCCACACCTCATCATTCAGCCGCAACATGCGTCGGCCATAGCCCAGCAACTGTTCACCATGGGCGGTCAGGGCAACGCCACGGCCGGAACGGTCTAACAGGGATTGGCCCAACGCCTCCTCTAACCGCTTGATTTGCATCGAAACTGCGGATTGCGTCAGATGTAATTGCCCCGCGGCACGGGTCACGCCACCACATTCAGCAACTGTCACAAAGGAGCGTAGCGCAGTCATGTCTATATTCCGGGGCATCATCAATCTCCGTGATGGGTCACTTCACATTCATTCGTTTGTGTTAGGCGATGCGGCACCCTAAATCAATCATCGAACGAAATGGGATCGCCCGAAACGATCAAACCCCTGAATGGAACATACGATGTATATGACCGCTACCCTGCCCCGCGCAGCCCGCTCGCTCTCTCTGTTTGCTCGCCTCGTCAGCTGGTACGAATGCAGCCGTTCGCGCGTGCACCTTTCGCGTCTCGACGACAAAATGCTCGACGATCTAGGCCTGAGCCGCGCCGACGTACACCACGAATGCTCCAAGCCTTTCTGGGCCTGAACTAGACCAACCGGCATGTGATGATGGGGCTGTAACGCGGAGCATTGCGGTACAGCTCAGATTCGAACAGCACCACGGCATCAGCCGTAAATGGGCCCAATGTTCGCGTTGAATATTTGGCCAACCAATCCGCACCACGCATGTCCATCGGCGCACCACGCAGCCGAGACAGCGTGATGTGCGGAACGAAGCGTTTATGGGGCAGTTCTAACCCCGCATCACGCGCGGCACGCCGCACCCGTTTATGCACATCCAGCAGGGCAGTATCCGGCGCAACCAATGCGTGGATCTGGCGCAGCCTATCCCCACCGAATGCCCCGAAGCCGCTGATCGACCAGTCAAATCGCGGCACGGTGATCTGTGCGATGTTCAGCGCGAATTCCTCGGCGACCTCCTCCTCCACGTCCTGCGCGAAAGCGAGGGTGATGTGCCAATGATCCTCGGGCGTTGGGTCGCCTACGGGAATGGTTTCCGCGATCAGGTCCAGCGCGTCCGTAGCCTCATCATTGAGCGGGATCGCCGCAAACAGTCGCATTATTCCCCCGCCACCGCGATCAGCTCCTGAACCCGCGGCCCCAGCGCGGCAACGATTTGCGCCACGCCCTGTGCATTCGGGTGAATGCCGTCGGCCTGCATCAGATCACGCGCCGCGCTAAGGTCGCTAACGCCGATCCCCGCAAAGAAATCATCGACCAGCAGGGCGTCATATTGCTGGGCAAGGTCAGGATATATGGCGTCGAAGCTTTGCTTGTAATCCGGTCCGAAATTCCCCGGCGCCTGCATCCCGATCAGCAGCACAGGGATATCGGCGGCAGCAGCGCGCGCCATGATCCCGTCCAGATTCGCGAGGGAGTTGGCCGGATCAATCCCGCGCAGCACGTCGTTGCCCCCCAGCGCAACGATCAGCGCATCCACATCTGGCGATAGCGTCCAGTCGATACGCGCCAGACCGCCCGCCGTTGTATCCCCCGAAACGCCGGCATTTAGCAGCGACACATCTTCACCCTGCTGATCCAGCCATGTCTGCATTTGCGGAACCAAACCGTCCTGCGGTGGCAAACCGTAGCCCTGCGTCAAGCTGTCGCCCAGCGCGGCGACGGTGATCGTGTCCGCACTTGCCGCAGTAGTGATCCCGCAGGCCATTAAAACTGCTATTGTTGCATTGCGCATCCGCGCAGACACCACATATCGAGCCATAGACCCCGCGCCGACACCTGACAGGAGCCGCACGATGACCGACCCCGTACTCTCGCTGAGAGGTGCGCGTCTCGCGCTTGATGGAAACGCTGGGCGGGTTGATATCCTGCACGGCATAGATATCGACGTGATAGCGGGCGAAACAGTCGGGCTGATCGGGCCGAGCGGGTCTGGCAAATCTTCTCTCCTCATGCTCATGGGCGGGTTAGAGCGCGCCACGGGCGGTACTGTTTCTGCATTGGGCCACGATCTGACCGCATTGGGTGAGGACGCGCTGGCGCGCTTCCGTTTGAAACATATGGGGGTCGTGTTCCAATCCTTCCACCTGATCCCGACGATGACAGCTTTGGAAAACGTTGCAACTCCGCTGGAGCTGGCGGGGATCAAGAATGCGTTTGAGCGGGCGGAGGATGAGCTGCGCGCCGTCGGGCTGGAACATCGACTGGATCATTACCCCGCACAAATGTCCGGTGGTGAACAACAGCGCGTCGCGCTTGCCCGTGCCAGCGCCCCACGCCCCGCGATCCTGCTGGCGGATGAGCCGACGGGCAATCTAGACGGCCCAACGGGTGAGGCGATTATGGATGTTCTGTTCGGCCTGCGTGATCGGCACGGCGCGACATTGGTGCTGGTAACCCACGCACCCGAATTGGCGGCACGCTGCGACAGGCAGATCAGATTGCGCGACGGGCGCCTGGACACAATGGCGGAGGCGGCGGAATGAACTGCTTTCGTTTAATTGGACACACAGCATGAGCGTCGCATGGCGGATTGCCCGTCGGGAATTGCGTGGCGGGCTACGCGGGTTTTACATCTTCCTGACCTGCCTCGCGCTTGGCGTAGCGGCGATTGCGGCGGTTGGGTCGGTGCGATCAGGGATCGAGGCGGGCCTAACGCAGGAGGGCGCAGCCCTGCTGGGCGGTGATGCGCAGGCGGAATTCACCTATCGCTTTGCCTCGGACGA
Source organism: Pontivivens marinum (assembly GCF_900231835.1). Taxonomy (GTDB): domain Bacteria; phylum Pseudomonadota; class Alphaproteobacteria; order Rhodobacterales; family Rhodobacteraceae; genus Pontivivens; species Pontivivens marinum. Next base: position 166,177 of record NZ_OCTN01000001.1, read on the forward strand.
GGAACGCGCATGGCTGGATCAGATCGCGCTAGATGTTAGTGAGACAGTCGATTTCCGCTCGATGGCCGTGGTGGGCGACGAACGCGGTCTGACCCAAGTGCGCGGCGTGGATGACCTGTACCCGCTCTACGGCTCCGTGATTCTGGAACCGGCCATGTACATTGCTGAGGCGTTGGAAATGCGTGATCTGCCTGGCGCGGTCATGCAGCCAGTGCTTGCCGCGCGGCTGGACATCACGGTTGGTGATACTTTCCAATTGGGAGAGCAGGAATTCGAGCTGCGGGCCCTGTTGCAACGTGAACCGGACAGCGCGGGTGCAGGTTTCGGCCTAGGGCCGCGTACAATCGTGACCATGCAGGGGCTGGAAGCATCCGGTCTAATCACCCCCGGCACATTGTTCGAGACGGAATACCGGTTGCGACTGGCGCAGGGCACGGACCTGAACGCGCTGGAAACCGCAGCCGAGGACCGCTTTGCCGATAGTGGCCTGCGCTGGCGTGACAGCCGCAATGGCGCGCCGGGTGTTGCGCGCTTTGTGGAGCGGCTGGGCGCGTTTCTGGTGCTGGTCGGGCTGTCCGGCCTGGCCGTTGGTGGTTTGGGGGTCAGTGCTGCGGTACGTTCCTATCTGGACCGAAAAATCGACACGATTGCCACGTTGAAAACCTTGGGCGCTGAGGGGCGCGTGATTTTCGCCATCTATTTCATTCAGGTCGGTATTTTGAGCGTGATCGGCGTCACGCTTGGCCTGATCCTAGGAGCCTTGGTCCCACTGGCATTGGGGCCGGTGATCGAGGCGCAACTGCCGGTTCCCGCCGTGTTTACCGTCTATCCCGGTCCGTTGATTGAGGCGGCCCTGTACGGATTGCTGACCGCCGCTATTTTCGTGATCTGGCCCTTGGCCCGTGCGCAGGACATTCGTGCGGCGGGGCTGTTTCGGGATGTGGCCGGTGCGGGCGTCACCCTGCCCCGCGTGCCATATATGATTGTCATCGCTGTGCTGGCCTTGGGCTTGGTTGGGCTGGCAACATGGTTTTCGGGCGTCTGGAAACTGTCACTAGGCGCTGCGGGCGGTATTTTGGCGGCGCTGGCTATCCTTGCCGTTATGGCGTGGCTGGTGCGGATCGGCGCGCGCAGCCTCGCCCGTGCACGCATTATGCGAGGCCGTCCTGAGCTGCGCCTTGCACTGGGCGCGGTTGGTGGGCCGGGGGGTGAGACATCCTCGGTCATACTATCGCTGGGCCTTGGCCTGACGGTGCTGGCCGCTGTTGGGCAGATCGAGGCGAATACCCGCAATGCTATCTCGCAGGACCTACCGGAAATCGCGCCGGCTTACTTTTTCCTCGACATTCAAAACGCACAATTGCCCGAATTTCTGGCGACCGCGCAGGCCGAGGAAGGCGTCACGCGGATCGACACCGCCCCCATGCTGCGCGGCATCCTGACACAGATCAACGGACAGACAGCCAGTGAGGTCGCAGGCCCGCACTGGGTTCTGCGCGGTGATCGTGGCGTGACCTATGCCGGCGCCCAGCCCGAGGATGCCCAAATCGTCGAGGGCACATGGTGGCCCGACGATTACGCAGGCCCGCCCCTGATAAGCTTCGCTGCTGAGGAAGGCGCAGAACTGGGTCTGTCCATTGGCGACAAACTAACCATCAACGTGCTGGGCCGTGATATTGAGGGCGAGATAGCGAATTTTCGCGCTATCGAATTTGGCAATCTGGGCATCAACTTCGTCATCATGATGAACGAGGGCGCATTGGCCGGTGCCCCCCATACCCATATCGCCACGCTATATGCGGATGAGGCAGCCGAGGGGCCGTTGCTGCGGCTATTGTCCCGCGCCTTTCCGAACATCACCGCAATCGGGGTACGCGATGCGATATCCCGCGTTAGTGAGGCATTGGGCGGATTGGCAGCAGCAACCTCATATGGCGCAGCGGCAACGCTGGTGACGGGATTCGTTGTGCTGATCGGGGCAGCGGCTGCCGGCACCAGACGCCGTGTGTTCGAGGCAGCCGTTCTGAAAACCGTAGGTGCGACACGAGCGCGCATTTTATTGAGCTTCGCCCTGCGCAGTGCAATCCTGGGCATAGCCGCCGGATGTGTGGCCATCGCAGGGGGCGCATTGGCGGGTTGGGCGGTGATGACCTTTGTGATGGAGGCAGAATTCGCGTTCCAAGGCGCATCCGCCCTGATGATCGTTATTGGCGGCGCACTAGCCAGTTTGCTGGCTGGATTGGCATTTGCGTGGGCACCATTGGCCGCACGACCTGCGCGCGTTCTGCGATCACGGGACTGACAGGTGCGGTTTGTCTTGAAACGCAACCGAACGTCACCGATATTAGTATGGAATAGGTCGGAATTTTCTGGCCACTCGTTTTATAGGAGTCATTGATGGCACAATCCGATTACGTCCAGCCGCAAACCCGGGCTGGTGTGCGCACGGCGGAAATCGACGCAGGTCTGCGCGCGCATATGAACAAGATTTACGGCACTATGTCCGTGGGTCTGGTTATGACCGGACTGGTCGCGTGGGCGCTGTCTATGCTCGCCGTCACGTCTGACCCCAGCAACGCGACCGCTGCGATTCGTGAGGGAACCTATCTGACCGATCTGGGTTATGCGCTGTATGCATCCCCGTTGAAGTGGGTTCTGATGTTTGCGCCTCTGGCCTTTGTCTTCGGCATTTCGGCTGGCGTGAACAAGATGTCGGCACCGGTACTGCAACTGACGTTCTATGCCTTTGCAGCAGTGATGGGCGCATCGATCAGCTCGATCTTCCTGATCTACACGGGCGCTAGCATCGTGCAGACATTCTTTATCACGGCTGCCGCCTTTGCCGGTCTGTCGCTGTACGGCTACACAACGCAGCGCGACATCAGCGGTTGGGGGTCGTTCCTGATCATGGGTGTGATCGGCATCCTGATCGCGTCCGTCGTAAATATTTTCCTCGCCTCCTCGGCGCTGGCCTTTGGTATCTCTGCCATCGGTGTCTTGGTGTTCGCAGGTTTGACTGCATATGACACGCAGCGCCTGAAGAGCGAGTACATCATGTACGCGACGCATCCGGGTGCTGGCGAAATGCTGGGCAAGTCCGCCATCCTCGGCGCGCTGAGCCTGTATCTGAACTTCATCAACATGTTCATGATGCTGCTGTCGCTGTTCGGCAATCGCGAGTAATCGCACCGACAGAATGAATTTAGGGCCGTGGGGAAACCTGCGGCCCTTTTTCTATGGGCCGCTACAGCCGCTGTAAGCGCCGCTTAACCCAATCACCTATAGCGTAGCACCAACGCAAAAGGGCCGCACCGTGGTGCGACCCTTTCGAAAACCTGTGGCTGAGCCATCAGGATAGCAAGATCACTTGATCTTGCCTTCCTTGTACTCAACGTGCTTGCGCACAACAGGGTCGTACTTGTTGACCGACATCTTTTCGGTCATCGTACGGCTGTTTTTCTTAGTGACGTAAAAGTGGCCCGTTCCCGCGGTGGAGTTCAGGCGGATCTTGATCGTCGTTGGCTTCGCCATGATCCATCTCCTAAAACGGGGCACGGCCCCATACAGTTGGCAGCGGCATAAACCGCCTAAATCTTGAACCCGTTTCCTACACCCTCCCCTAGTGGTGTCAAGGGTTCAGAGCATACGGAAGTGCGACCGATCCCCATCATGTGAAAAGAACGGCACCGGACGGGGGCCATTTGCAAGCCGCGCGTCGATTTCTGCCAGCACAACCTCGGTTATGAATGGCAGCTCCAATTTGCGGGCCTCTGGCAGGGATACCCAGTGCAGGTGGGATAATTCATCACAGGCGCTAGAAAAGTCATCAGGATCGCTGGCCAGATCCGCCGCATCGGCAACAAAGAATCGGGCATCGAAGCGGCGCGGGCGTCCCGCGGGGGTCACGGCACGGAATACAAAGTCCAATCCGGCCAGATGCGGCGCCAGTCCCAAATCGTAAAAAGCCTGCCAATCGGCGGGAACATCGCCAGCCGGCACACCGGTTTGACCCAGTGCCTGACCGGTTTCCTCAAACAATTCCCGAATCGCTGCGCGCGCCAGCGGCACAGAAAGCGAGGGGTCCGAGTGGGTGCTAAGCCGAGCCTGCACCGCATCGGGCAGCTCCGTCGCATGGGGCAGGTTCGCGTGATCGGCTGGGTCTAAGGCCCCGCCCGGAAACACGAACTTGTTTGGCATAAACACTGCCTTTGACCCGCGCTGGCCCATTAAAACCATGGGACCGGCGGGGGATTTACGCAGCAAGATGATGGTGGCCGCATCGCGGATTGGGATCTCGTTCATCCGCGGACTATGACCTCGCCAACGCGGACGAGCAATAGGCAGCCTATTCTAGCAGCGCGGCGGGATTACTCCTCGCCTGCACCACCAAAACCATGCATTCGTTTTGCCCACTGAAAGGCGATAAACCCGCCCTTGATCCGTGGCAGCAGCCATAGGCACAGCAGAACGAACGGGATCACGATGATTGCGATCATGACCAAGGGGTCGGGGCGGAATGTCTCAAACATAATGATCATCAGCGGCGCCATCAGGTGCCCCGCGATCAACATTGTCGCCCATGCAGGTCCATCATCCGCGCGTTGATGGTACAGCGCCTGATTGCAGACAGGGCAATCGTGGCGGACCTTCAGATATCCATCAAAGATCGGGCCAGAGCCGCATTTCGGGCAACGCTGTTTCCAGCCACGACGCAGGGCCGGCTTGAGCTCACGCTCACCCTCCTGCGCAACTGATATGTTTTGAGTCTCGGTCATATGGCGTCGATACTCCAAGTTTTCAGGCTTTGCATCTAAACACTGCGCCCCGCGTCGGGATGTCGCGACCTCATACCCGACGCTACGTCAAATCTTTTTTCATGTAACCAGCGACGGAATGCACCAACCCACACCGTATCAGATGCAGAACGACGGCAAGAGGCCACGTTCGCAGGCGATAAATTTTAATAGATGGACAATTTGCATGACACCTACCTTTAAAAAAACAATCGGCGCAACCGTTCTTCTGGCACTTCTGGCAGGAACAACTGCTGTTTCAGCGCAGGATCGTGGCCGTGGTTTTGATTTCTCTGCCGTTGATACAAATGGCGACGGCGAGATTACTGCGCCTGAACTTGACGCGCATCGCGCAGCACAGTTCGCCCGTATCGACACTGACGGCAATGGCAGCGTAGACGCATCTGAACTGCAAGCCGCGGGTGAAGCGCGTGAGCAGGCCCGCCGCGATAACCGCGCAGCCGAAATGCTTGAGCGTGCCGATGCCAATGATGACGGCGTATTGAGCCAGGAAGAACTGCAATCCCCCCGCCGCGGTGGTGACATGTTTGAGCGTCTGGATGCAGACGGCAACGGGTCCATCAGCGCCGAGGAGCTGGAAGAAGCAGGCGACCACCGTCGCGGTGGTGATCGCAAGGATCACGAGCGCGGCCACCGCCACAACTCGGACGACTAATGCCGTCTGACTAGACAAACCGGTTCGCGGCTGGAACGTTGCGAACCGGAAACCCAAATTTTGGCGCGGAGCCTTAATGCCCGAATACGCGGAAGATACGGATGCGGCCCTGTTGGCCAAATATGCTGGTGGCGATCAATCCGCCGCACGCATGCTGGCCGCACGCCATGCGCCACGCGCGCTGTCCGTGGCCACCCGAATGCTAAGCGATGCCGCAGAGGCACAGGATGTAACGCAGGAAGCGATGGTAAAAATGTTTAAAATCGCCCCAGACTGGCAAGCTGATCGCGCCAAGCTTAGCACGTGGCTGTACCGCGTCGTATCCAACCTGTGCATCGACCGCCTGCGCGCCCGTCGCGGCGGAACGGAACCGCTGGACGAAACAAACGCACCAGCTGATCCCGCGCCCACCGCACCACAGCAGATCGAGGCCGCACAGCGCGCCCAACTCCTGCACGACGCGATTGAACGCCTGCCTGAACGGCAGCGACTCGCCATCACCTTGCGACATATCGAAGAACTGGCGAACCCCGACATTGCCGCAATACTAGAGACCAGCGTTGAGGCGGTCGAAAGCCTGCTCTCGCGTGGCCGCAGGGCGTTGGCCGCCATGCTGGCAAGTAACCGAACAGATCTGGAGCCGTTGACATGACCGACCCGACCTCCTTGGATCCGATGCTCGACGACATGTTTGCCGCCGCCCGCACCGCGCGTCCTGAACCCGATGCTGCATTGATGGCCCGTATTTTGGGTGACGCGGCAGAGTTGACACCGATCCCCGCGCCGCCGCCTGTTCTGCGCCCCTCACTCTGGTCGCGCATTCGCGATGTTATTGCCGATCAGGTGCCCGGTGGAATGCCCGGCATTGCCTCGCTGACCACCTGTGCGCTTGGCGGTATTTTGATAGGCTATGCGGGTCTGGGTGATCTGCCCCTGATGGCTGGCACGGAGTTGCTGGCAGGACAAAGCGTGCGCACCTATGACGTTGGCGACATTGGCGATGACGTTAGTTATCTACTCACAGAGGATGGAGCATGAGCACCGCACCTAAAAAGCGTCGGGCAATCACCATTGCCCTCATCCTGTCGCTAGGCCTGAACTTTGTCATCGTCGGCGTTGTTGCCGGTGCATTCCTGCGTGGCGACAAATCCCCCGTTCGGATTGCCGTGACGCCCGATCTGCGCGCCGCTATCTCCGCCTTGCCCGAGGAAGGGCGCGACCAGATACGTGAAGCTATGCGCAACTCCGTCCCCGACCCGCAATCCGCACGCATCCGTCAGTTGAACAACAGCCGTACCTTTGCGACCGCTATCCGTTCAGACCCGATGGATCGTGAGCTTGTGGAGGCGATGTTTAACCAACGAATGGATGCTGATTCAACGCTACGTGCCTCCGCGCAGAGCGCATTACTGGATGCATTGGAGGCAATGACACAGCAGCAGCGCGTCGATTTCCTGAATGCGCTACGTGAGGAGTCGCGTTCAAGTCGCGGCGACAGCGACCGTGGTGGCCCAGATAGCCATAACGCCGATGGCACACGCCCTAGACCTGACAGCGAGCGACCGCCGCGCGAGTAGTCACGCTGCCTCCCACGCGCAGGTGATCCGATCGCGGCCATTATCCTTGGCCGCGTAAAGGGCGCGATCGGCCAGTCGCAGCAATTGCTCGACCCCGCATCCGCCGCCCCTAGACACTGCGATACCGATACTGGCCGTACAATTGATCGCGTCACGCTGCTTCAGATCAAACGGGATATCGGCAATGGCGCCGCGAATGCGTTCCGCCACCTGACGCGCGCCCTCACGCCCTGTTCCGGGTAGGGCGATGCAGAACTCCTCGCCCCCCAACCGCACCACGACATCAACGCCGCGCACATGCTCCTGCAAACGCCGTGCGACCTGTTGCAGCACCTCATCCCCGGCATCGTGGCCAAAGCTGTCATTAATCAGCTTGAACCGATCCAAGTCGATGACCAGAACGGCCAGATCGCTGCCCTCAGCCCGCGCATGGGAAACCATGTTCGCCATGTGATGGTCGGCATAGCGTCGATTATACAGCCCCGTCAGCGGGTCAATCACCGCCATCCGCAGGCCATCCCGCAAATTGGTGCGCAACCGGTCGGAATAGAGCTTACGCCGCAACTGGGACCGCAGGCGCACCGTCAGCTCTGTCTCATCATGGGGCGGCAATGCGTAGTCCCACGCGCCCAGATCCAATGCCTTGGCCGCATTGCGCATATCCGTATCTGCGGCAAGGAATAGCAGCGCCGAGTGGCGTGTTGTAAGTCGGCGGGCAATTGTTGAAATCAGGCGCAGACCGTCACCTGACTCCGCCAGTGATTGATGCACGACAAAGGCATCCGGCACGTCCACCTCTATCCGCGCCTCAACTTGCTGCTCGGTCGTTGCGAAATCCACCTGCACAGCCAGTTTATCGCGTATCGTCTTAACCCAAGCAGCCCCGTATTCCGCATTGGGCGCAGCGATCAGAACCGAATGGGCCGGTGTTAACACGACATCATCGATGCCCGTCGGCCCTGCCCTTAACCCCAGTTCATGCGTTGCCTCGGACCGCAATTGCAGCTCATCCGTGATGAACTTCATCCGCATCAGATTGCGCACCCGTGCAAACAGGGCCAGATCGTGGATTGGTTTGACCAGAAAATCATCTGCGCCAACGGCAAGGGCGCGCAGCCGATCCTCCGCATCATCAACCGAAGTGATCATGATGACCGGGGTTAGCACCGTCTCGGGATCGGATTTCAGATCGTGGCACAACTCAAATGCGTCGAGGGTGGACATTGTCACGTTGATCAGCACGACCGAGGGCTGCTCATCCCGCACAATTTTCCTGGCCTGATCAGCCGTGTCAGCGGCAAGGACATCGTAATAGGCTGAGGCAAGCTTCGCACGGATCAGGGCGCGGTTCGCCTCGATATCATCTACGAGTAGGATACGGCCTGACATGTGTACTCCGTGACAAACAAACTTACGCCTAGCAGTTGTCCCCTCAAGTCATGAACATACGGCATACCAGATACGTAAGCTAGGCATAGACTGCGATCGAACTTCGCGTTTTGGCCCAATATTGCTACAAATTGACCACATAAAGGCATCGAACGTCGTTCATTAGCTTTTTCGAATCTTGGTGGGCAAGCCGACGTAACCCGATTATGACTGCGACATAGAGGAGTACATCACATGAACAAAGCAGCGGCCGAGGCATTGGCAGCCGAGGTTCTGGGCTGGCTGGCGCAGGATGACGAACGCCTGATGGCCTTTTTAGGCATGACCGGCGCCGATATTGGCGACCTGCGCACACGATCCACTGATCCTGATTTCCTGGGGTTTCTGGTGGATTTCCTGTTGCAGGATGAGGCCGCGTTGATCGAATTTTGCGACCGCACGAACCGCTCCTATGACGCACCCCAACGCGCCCGCATGATGTTGCCCGGTGGCGATCTGCCCAATTGGACCTGACATGACCCTATCCGATATCACGCATGATCAGCTTCAGGCGCTCGACATTGTGGCGGATGCCCCGCTGATCGCGGTCGATGCGGATGAGGTTCTGGTCTATTTCCTCAGACACTTTCGCGATTTCAGTGCCTCGAAATCATGGGCGCTTAACCCGACTGCGCGCCGGCTGGATCTGGCGCTGACCCACATGCAGAACGGCGAAGTGGCTGATTTGACCACCGGCCTATCGTTAATAGATGCGTTTTTCGAGGCTGAGGTGCACCAGCAAGTTGCCATTGAAAACGCCGCCGAGACCCTGCGATACGCCAGTGAACGCGCGCAGATTGTCGTGTTGACCAATCTGCCGCATATGGCGCGGGACGGGCGCATTGCAAACCTGCTCGGCCACAGCATTCCCTACCCCGTCGTGACGAATACGGGCGGTAAGGGGGCTGCACTGGCCGCCCTATCCGCACGCACCAGCGGGCCAACGCTGTTTATCGATGATAGCGATGTGCAATTGCAAAGCGCGGCCAAGGGCGCGCCAGATGTCCGGCGACTGCAACTGATCGGCTGTGATTATGCCGCCGCCGCGCTGCCCCGTTCGGACGCGGCGGAGGAGGTTGCGCTGGATTGGGATGCGGGACGGCGTTGGATCACAGCAGCCTTGGGCTAGAAACAGGCGGGCCACGATCCGGTTCAGCCTGCCACCAGCCCTGCGGCTGTGCGTGCATCAGCGTGGCCGCACCGCGCCCTGCCTCGCCCAACCACAGGGCATGGTTGGATGGTTCGATGATGACCGGCAGGCGATGATGGATATGCGCCAAATCTTCGGATGCGGCGCAGGTCACAATGGCGCAACTGTGATGGACCGCGCCGTCCGCACCCCGCCAGTCCTGCCATATCCCGGCAAAGGTCGCCGCCCCACCATGGGCCGGTTGCAGCCAGTAGGGGCGTTTGCCCTGCCGTCCCAGTGATTGCCATTCGTAAAAGCCGGATGTCGGGATCAGGCACCGCCGCTGCCGACATGCCGCGCGAAAGGCAGGTTTTGTTGCAATCGTCTCCGCCCGCGCATTGATCAGCAGCGGCCCGTCATTCGGCCCCGCATACCAATCGGGCACAAAGCCCCAGCGCATCGGGTGCAGCATACGCCCTGCCCCCGTTGCCACGACTGCCGATATATCCGTTGTCGGACGGATATCAGCACCGATTTGCAGGGCACCAGGATTGCCCACTTCAACAACAGCAATATTTTCAACCACCGCTGGGCTGACAGCAAAGCGACCACACATCGCCTAGCTCACATCAACCAATCCCGCGCGAAAGCGGCGCATGTTGCGGACGTAATGCAGGGCCGAGGCCTGCAACATCTTCTCACCCGCCTCGTCGATCTGGCGCACGACCTTACCGGGGGCGCCCATGACGAGGGAGTTGTCGGGGATCACCTTACCCTCGGTTATCAACGCCCCAGCGCCGATCAGGCAATTGCGTCCGATCTTTGCGCCGTTCAGGACCGTCGCGCCCATGCCGATCAGGCTGTTATCCCCGATGGTACACCCGTGCAGCATCGCCTTATGCCCGATAGTGCAGCCCGCGCCGATGGTCAGCGGAAAGCCGGGGTCGGAATGAAAGACGCAGCTCTCCTGAACGTTGGAATTTTCGCCGACGGTCAACAGCTCATTATCGCCGCGCAGGGTGCAGTTGAACCAGATGCCGACACCCGCCGATAAATGCACGTTGCCGATAACATGCGCACCGGGTGCGACCCATGCATCCGCGTCACAGCTCGGCGTTACACCATCGAGGGAATAGAGCGGCATCAGATGATCTCCTTGATTTCACCGGACATGATCCGCGCACGCGCGGCAATGTCAGGGCGACGATCGCGGCGCAAACGCTCGGCTGTCAGGATTGCGCGCAGCTCAGCATAGCACGTATCCAAATCGTCGTTGATGAGGATGTAGCGATATTCGGCCCAGTGGCTCATCTCGCGCCGTGCTTCGCCCATGCGGCGCTCAATCACGTCGGTGGCATCCTGTGCACGGGCATGCAGGCGGCGCTCCAGCTCCTCGATCGAGGGCGGCAGAATGAAGATCGAGATCGCATCGCGCCCCATTTCGGAGTTGCGGATTTGCTGACCACCCTGCCAATCGACATCAAACAGGACATCACGACCCTGCGCGCAGGATTTGCGGACCGGACCGATGGGCGTGCCGTATAAATTGCCGAAAACCTCGGCATGTTCCAGCATCTCGCCTTCATCCACCATCCGCTCGAATTCAGGCCGGTCGCGGAAGAAGTACTCGCGGCCATCAACCTCACCCTCACGCGGCGGACGTGTGGTGGCGGAAACGGAAAACGAGATTTGTGGATCATCCACCAGCAAACGACGCGACAGCGTTGATTTGCCTGCGCCGGATGGGGATGACAGGATGACCAGCATCCCGCGACGACTGATTTCTGGGCGTTCTGCGGTCATGGCAACCTCACTCGACATTCTGAACCTGCTCGCGCATCTGGTCTATTATGACCTTCAAATCAAGCGCTATGCAGGTCAGTGCCACATCGTTGGATTTGGAGGCGAGGGTATTTGCCTCACGGTTGAACTCCTGCATCAGGAAATCAAACTTGCGCCCGATGGGACCGCTGGCGGCCAGCAATTCGCGCCCAGTGGCGATGTGGGCGTTCAGGCGATCCAGTTCCTCGGTCACGTCGGCCTTAACGGCCATCAGGGCCAGCTCCTGCTCCAAGCGCCCCTCATCCACCGGCGCGGCCATCAGCGCGTTCAGGCGCGTGCGCAGCGTCTCACCAGCACGCGCGGCACGGGCGGCGGCGCTGTCGCTGGCACGCAAGGCCAATGTTTCGACTTGGGTAAGGGATGCGGTCAGGATATCGCGCAGCTTCGCACCCTCCTCACCCCGACTCGCGGACAGGGCCTCAACCAGCGCCGGAATCCCTGCACGGGCGGTTTCCAGCCACGCATAGCCCACATCCGCGCCGTCCATCACGCCGCGCAGGGTCAGAATCTGTGTCGCATTGGGCGAGGTCAGCGGCGCACCGGCGGATTGCGCGGCTGATTCCACCTCTGCAATCGCGGCCAAGGCGGCGGCCAGTGCATCCGCATTCACAATACTCGCGCTCGATCCGGGCAGGCGCGTATAGCGCAGCGAGATCGTGACAGAGCCGCGTGCAATCCGCGCCGGAACCGCCTTGCGCAATTCAGCCTCCAACGCATCCGCCGCATCGGGCAGCCGCAATCGCAGGTCCAGCCCGCGTGAATTGACGCTGCGCGCCTCCCACGCCCAACTCATCCCGTCAGCCGCGCCATCAATGCGCGCGAACCCTGTCATAGACTGCATATTTTGCCCCCGTTTACCGGCCGTTAACCTTTAGAATGAAAACTTCGTCTAAAATGCCATTAAAATGTTATCACTCATTCAGCGTTCCCGTAACCGTGGGCGCATGACGTGGCAAGGCAGGTAGACATGGATCGACAGGTCATCTTAAACGATCTTTCAACATATTGGGATGAACTGCGCGGTCACCGCGTCGCCCCGCGTCGGTCCGATTTAAACCCCAACCGGTTCGGTGCTGCGCTGGAACATATGTTCATTCTCGAAACCTCGCAGGATGGTCCGTTGCGCATTCGTCTGGCGGGAACGCGGCTATGCGACATGATGGGGATGGAGCCGCGTGGAATGCCCGCACGCGCCATATTTATGCCCCCTGACCAACGGCACGCTGATAGTTTGTTAAATGAGGTCGTGCGCAACCCTGCCGTGATCGACATCACAATCAACGCAACATCCGAAAGCGGCGCTGTTTATGAGGGCGGCATGATGCTGCGCCCGCTCTGCGATGATTTCGGAACAGTCACCCGCGTTTTGGGCTGCATCGTGATGGATGCGCCGCAATTCGAGGTGAATTTGGACATCGGGATCAGTTCAGCCAGCGTCAACACGCTGGGCGAACCCGCTAGCAGCATGGAACCCGCAGGCTTTGCCGAGGAACAGACCCCGTTTGAGGGGCCGCATATCCGCAGCGTTCCCCAAACCGGCACTGTCACACGGCCGACGCGACAGCCCCTAAGCCGCGATCATTTGCGGATTGTCAGTTCGCGCGGTTAGTCCTGCGCCCACTGCCCCTCGGAGATGCCTTGCAGTGCCAGTAATGCTGTCAGATCGGAATGATCCAGCACGGCATCAGCACCATCGCGCAGTGCCTGCTTTGCCTTATACGCAACGCCTAGGCCCGCCGCGGCTACCATGGCCAGATCATTCGCACCATCGCCCACGGCAATCACGGCATCCGCGCCGAATCCGCCAGCGGCCGCCAGTTCATTGAGCGAATCGAGCTTTGCCTGACGCCCTAGAATCGGATCGGTTACATCGCCGGTCAGCTTGTCATCCTCGAACAACAACGTGTTCGCTCGGTTGATGGCAAAGCCCGCCGCCTGTGCAACGCGACTGGTGAAGTAGGTAAACCCACCGGAAACCAGCGCCGTTTGCGCACCACGCTGCGCCATAGTGCGCACCAGCACCCGCGCACCGGGGTTCAATGCAATGCGTTCATCGTAGCACTGATCTAGTGCGGACCGGTGCAGACCAGCGACCAGACCGACACGCTCACGCAGAGCGGCCTCGAAATCCAGTTCGCCCTGCATTGCACGCTCCGTAATGTCGGCAACGCGGTCCTTTACCCCAGCGAAATCCGCTAGCTCGTCGATGCATTCGACGGGAATCATCGTGCTGTCCATATCCGCGATCAGCATTTGCTTCTCACGCCCCTGTGCGGGGACAAGGTTCAGATCGCATCCATCGGGGGCCAGCGCAGCACCCAGTGACACACACGGTATCTCCACCGCAGTACCGGCAAGCCGATGCGGTGCGCCCGCCTGATCCAATGCAGATAAAACTTCAGTGACCTGCGCATCGGAAATTCCGGTCGCGGCGGTCAGGACAGCAAAATGGGACATGATCTCTCCATGTGCGACGTCCGGCCCGTGATTACAGGCCGGACGGACATTCGTGACGGTGGATTAAACCGCTGCGCGATGTGCCAGAGGGGCCTTCTCCAGCTCCTCCGCGACGAGGAATGCCAGTTCCAGAGCCTGGCTCGCATTCAGACGTGGATCGCAGGCCGTGTGGTAACGATCCGACAGATCCTCATCCGTTACGGCGCGCACGCCGCCGGTACATTCGGTCACGTCCTGACCGGTCATCTCGAAATGCACACCGCCAGCATAGGTGCCCTCGGCCTTGTGGATCTCGAAGAATTCCTGAACCTCGCCCAGAACACTCTCGAACGGACGGGTCTTATAGCCCGAATCCGACTTGATCGTGTTGCCGTGCATTGGATCGCAGGACCAGACAACCTTGCGGCCCTCACGCTCCACCGCGCGGATCAGCGCAGGCAGGTGATCGCCAACTTTACCGGCGCCGAAACGTGCGATCAGGGTCAGGCGACCCGCCTCGTTATTCGGGTTCAGACGGTCAATCAGGTCGATCAGTTCATCCGGCTGCAACGAAGGACCACATTTCAGGCCAATCGGGTTGATAACACCACGGCAGAACTCGATATGCGCGCCGTCTGGCTGACGGGTACGGTCGCCGATCCAGATCATGTGGCCGGAACCGGCAACAACCTGCCCTGTGGTCGAATCAACGCGCGCCAGCGCCTCCTCGTATTCCAGCAGCAATGCCTCATGCGAGGTGTAGAAATCGACACGGCCAAGCGCATCTGTGTTGCCCGAATTGATGCCCGCAGCCTCCATAAAGGCGAGGCTCTCGGAAATCCGGTTGGCAAGATCACGGTAAGACGTGGTCGCGGCCGCATCCGCGAACCCCAGCGTCCATTCGTGCACACGGTGCATATCCGCGAAACCACCCTGCGAGAAGGCGCGCAGCAGGTTCAGCGTCGCCGCCGACTGCGTGTAGGCCTGCAACATACGATCAGGATTCGGGATACGCGCCTCTGGCGTGAACTCGATATCGTTGATGATGTCACCGCGGTAGCTGGGCAGCTCCACACCGTTCTTGATTTCGGTGCCGGAGGAACGCGGCTTGGCGAACTGACCAGCCATGCGGCTGACCTTCACGACAGGCAGCTTCGCGCCGAAGGTCAGAACCATCGCCATTTGCAGCAGCACACGGTAGGTGTCGCGGATGTTGTCAGCGGAAAACTCGCCGAAACTCTCAGCACAATCACCACCTTGCAGCAGGAACGCACGTCCCTCGGCCACATCGGCAAGCTTTTTACGCAACGCACGCGCCTCACCGGCAAAGACCAGCGGCGGATAGGATGCGAGGCGGCCCTCAACAGAGGCCAGCGCCTCCGCGTTGAGGTAATCGGGCATCTGGATGCGCGACTTTGTGCGCCATCCGGCTTTGGTCCAGGTCGGGGACATCTTACGTCACTCCTGTAGTGGAAATAAAATTAGGGAGGCCTGTCTAACATGGGGTTTTGGCAACTGACCAGCCAGCTTGAGCCCCTTTGATCAGGTTTTACGAAAGTCGTTGCCCGAAAACCAAGCGAAATGCGCAACTTTACTGCGCGGCGAAACTTTTTACGCACCATGAAATGCACCTTAGATGCACATGCGACAGGCACAGGTCGCTTTCAGACGCTTGACGCCCCCCATTGATTGCGACGAACTGGCACGATCAGCATGGGGAGACGGACCAAGATGGCATATACGCAAACCACGCCGCAGACCTTCGTCTTCCTTTTGACCGAAAATTACTCCCTACTCTCCTATGCATGCGCGGTTGAACCGCTGCGTTTGGCCAATTGGGCGATGGGTGAGGAGCTGTATCGCTGGCGCCTATGCGCTGAGGGCGGGCAATACGCCGAATGCTCGAACGGGCAACGCACTCTGGTTGATATGGGGCTGGAGGAGATCGGGCGCAACGACGTCCTGATGATCTGTTCGGGCATTGACGTCAAGACCGCAACCACCAAGCCGCTACTGCAATATCTGCGGCGCGAGGCACGGCGCGGCATCGTGATCGGCGGGCTGTGCAACGCCACCTATATAATGGCGCGAGCGGGTCTACTGGATAACAAGCGCTGTACGATCCACTGGGATAACCGCGACAGCTTCGTCGAGGAATTCCCCGAAATTGATCTGAGCCAAGCGATCTACACCATCGACGGCAATCGCTATTCATCTGCGGGTGGATCAGCATCTGCCGATTTGATGCTCAAGCTCATCTCGGACCAGCACGGGCAGGAATTAGCCAATCGCGTGGCGGATCAGATGATCTACACCACTATTCGCACCGATCGTGAGGAGCAGCGCCTGTCGATTCCAACACGCATCGGCGTGCGGCATCCAAAGTTGGCCAATGTCATCCGTATGATGGAGGATAATATCGAGGAGCCCGTCAGCCCCTCAATATTAGCAGCCGAAGTCGGGATGAGCACACGGCAGCTCGAACGCCTGTTTCGTCGATACCTCAACCGATCTCCCAAGCGGTATTATATGGAGCTGCGCCTGCAAAAGGCGAAAAACCTGCTGATGCAAACGGATATGACCGTTATCAACGTCGCGCTCGCCTGTGGCTTTACATCCCCGTCACATTTCTCCAAATGTTACCGGGCACACTTCTCTACCACCCCCTACCGGGAACGCGGTACACAAGAAGGCGATTCGCGAACTACAACCCTAAATTGAGAGGGTCATTCGCAAAAATGCCATATGATAGTTCTTGCTTTCCACACCCAGCGGCCCTAGGTGGTGGGATGTAAGGTTATCTACTCCGAACTCTTCGACTCATAGCAGCCGCGGTACTTCGTTCTGGGATTGCATTGCGCTAATGCCCACACATGTCGTGTGGGCCACACTATGAGGAATACTCGGATGGCTAACGGCACCGTGAAATGGTTCAACTCCACTAAAGGCTTCGGCTTCATTCAACCTTCTGACGGCGGCAAGGACGTTTTCGTTCACATTTCCGCAGTTGAGCGCGCTGGCCTGTCCGGCCTCGACGAGAACCAGAAGATCTCCTACGAGCTGGAAACCGGCCGTGATGGCAAGCAGAGCGCAGGCTCGCTGTCCGTCGAGTAAGCTGATTACAGCTTCCGGCTACTAAAGATACGAACGGCGGTCAGGAAACTGGCCGCCGTTTTGCGTTTGGAGGCATGGAACGCGATTCGTCGGCACCCCAAAACAACGCCCTGCCATGAGGGGCATAATACCTCGGCCAGCAGGCAAATATGCAGGCGCGCACAGACGCCCATCAACATCGATTTCGGATGAAAGAATCTACAAATGGAAAGGGCGCCCGAAGGCGCCCATCCACTTGAACTAAATCAGCTAATTTAGCTCTTAACTGGTCGGGGCGGCGAGATTCGAACTCACGACCCCCTGTACCCAAAACAGGTGCGCTACCAGGCTGCGCCACACCCCGACCGTGAGAGAGGGATTACCGAATGTTTGCGGGGATGAAAAGGGTCAATCGCACGTCCAGGCCGCTTCATTTGAAAAAACTGGATGACGGACCTGTGCACCCGGTTCCAAACCCAGCATTTCGGATAAACCGCCGTTCACTTCCAGCACTGCAACGATGTCATCGGTCGCAGATGGGATGCCGGTTTCATCCAGAGGAACCGCATTGGAGTGAATGTCGCGCACTGTGCCATCCGCCGCGATGAACAGCATGTCTAACGGGATCAGTGTATTCCGCATCCAGAAGCTGCGCCGACGTGGACTGTCCTGATAAACGAACAGCATTCCGTCCAGCTGCGGCATATGCTCGACAAACATCAGGCCGCGCGCGCGCTCCTGTGCATCGTCAGCGATTTCCACATTGATGGAAACCTGAATGCCGCCCTGTCGGATATCGACCCGATCCTCGCGGCATTGTTCAGCAGCGGCCGGAACCGCTGCCAAGAAGGCAATTAGCGTAATGGACTTACGAAATAACGCTGCCCCAGTCGCGAACATATAGCACCATACGGCCACGTGGGCCGTCCCCTATATGCGCCGCAACGGCCTCGTTCGATTGAAGATCGGCGATTCCGCAACGACGCAATGTTTCCATGTGAACGAAGACATCCTCGTCATCGCCAAATACGTTTAGAAATCCAAAACCTTTGACGCGGTCAAACCATTTCACCCGTGCGGCAACGTATTCCACCTCGTCCGTGCCGGGAATGCTTTCCAACACTTCAGTGGAGGCGCCCTCCTCGGCTGCGGCCTGTGCTGCCTCGATCACGGCGCTGGCCTGACGACCACGGTCGGTTTCTTCGACCTCAACCGTGATGGCAATGCCCTCGACCAGATCACGCAGGCCTGCCGCCTTTAGCACGCTGGCGTGGATCATCACATCACCGGCACCGTCCTCGGTTACCAAGAAGCCAAATCCGCGTGTGGTATCGTACCACTTCACCTGTCCCGTTATCATCAAGATACCATTTTTTATTGCCCATTACGCGCAGCGTTTCCGCGCAGAATGAGATTATACCATAAATCCGGCCCACATTGTACGGGTCTCGGAACCGGTAAATTTGCGATCGTGGTGGACCGCTCCCCCTCCGGAACCTAAAAAGGATAGATTTCGGGCTATACTCGTGTCAAGCGAGCGCCTCCACCAGCGTCAGAAACCGGAGTTCGCATGTATCGAATCGTGTCATATCGGCAACCTAGACAACTGGGTTGGGTTATTCTGTTCGCGCTGAGCGGCTGCATGGCCATTGATGTGGGACCATTGCCCGAAAATGACGGTGTCGTGCGCGAGTTCCTGTTTACGCCAAATCAGCAACCGCTCGTCTCGGACAGCATTGACGACATTACAGAAATCGCTCAACGCGCAACGCGCAACACGCCCGATGAAATCGCTGAGCGCACGCGAACCGAAGAAATCCGGCTGGATCAGCTCGCCTATTTTTTCCGCTCGCAGCAGGGGCAATCCTACCTGCTGGGTGAGGGGCCAAAGGCGATGGTTCGCGGTTATCCGGCAGCCCAATGTCCGGTGCAAACCGTGGTTCTGGCGGGCGGCACAACACAAGACGCAATCTCGCAGGCACTCAGCACCTGTCATGCGGAACTGGCGCAGCTGGATCGCACCGACGATTGCGGGTGCAGCCTATTGGCATATGAGAACGTGCTGCACGCTTCCCCCGCCGAATTTGAGTATGCGATTGACCTGCCTGTCAGGTTGTTCCGCAACGGCCAACTGGACCCGACAACCTATTTCAGCCGCTCAGGCACTGACGGCAACGGGGATGAAGCGATTACAATCGAGGTCGCCCAGCAGCGCCTGATGGTGATCAGCTTTACCGACGGCACCTCGGATGAGGCGATTGTCAGCTTCGCGGATGGCACACAGGCAGCAGCCGAACGTGTTCTGGTCGGATATGATCGCGGGCGCATCCGGCAAAGCTTTACCCTGACCGAGGCGGACGGACGGCGCCTGCGGATTATCGTCGGGCCGTAATCAGACGTGCTGGCCGCCATTCACCTCGATCTCGGTCCCTGTGACATAGGCGCTGGCATCGGTGCACAGGAAATAGACGGTGCGCGCGACCTCCTCCGGCTGTCCCAAGCGGCGCAGGGGCAGGCTTTCGACCAGCTTCTCCGTACCGGGGCTTAGGATATCTGTCTCAATCTCACCGGGGGCGATTGCGTTGACGCGCACGCCCAACGGGCCGAAATCATGGGCCATTTCGCGGGTCAGCGCAGCCAGCGCCGCCTTAGACGTGGAATAGGCGGCACCGGCAAAGGGATGCACCCGCGATCCGGCAATCGACGTCACATTCACGATTGCGCCCTTGGCCGCCGCCAGCTCCTGCCGCAACCCACGGGCCAGAACCACTGGCGCAAAGAAGTTGACGTGAAATACCTTGCCCCAGTCACGCAGATCCGTGTCGAGTGTGGACAGCCGCGCGCCGCCCTGCCCCTTGGGTGAGATTCCGGCATTGTTCACCAACGCCTCCAGCCGCCCGCCCATCAGGCGGCTTTTGATCTCCTCAACGGCGGCAATCGTGCCATCGGGGCTGCCCAGATCGACCTGAATGTGATCCTCGGGTCCGGCCTCCCACGGGCAATCCTCGGGGAAGGGATGACGCGAACAGGTGATGACCCGCCATCCGGCAGAGGAAAACCGCTTCACCGTGGCATGGCCGATCCCGCGTGAAGCACCGGTCAGCAGCAGAGTACGACGTTCAGGCATAGCAAATCCTCAAAGTGGCGTTTTACGGGTTCAGGCGCTGTGCGCTCCACCCGCCATCCGATTGTGTCCAACGGAACCGGTCGTGCAGGCGGAATGCGCCATCTGCCCAGAACTCAATCTCAACCGGACGAATGCGAATCCCGCCCCAGAATGGTGGGCGATCAGGGTTCAGACCCTTTTCAAGACCAAGCCGCGCGACCTTACCCATCAGCGTTGCACGACTATCCAGCGGACGTGACTGATCGGAGGCCCATGCGCCAATCCGGCTTTGCAGCGCACGCGACTGGTAATAGGCGTCGGCCTGCGTACCCTCGACCCGCTCCGTTATACCGCGCACACGGATTTGGCGACGCAGGCTTTTGGAGTGCAGGACAAAGGCGGCCTTACCCGTTGCAGATATCTCCTGCCCCTTGGCGCTGTCGTAATTGGTGTAGAAAACGAAGGCATCGTCCTCCACTTCCTTCAACAAAACCATCCGTGCATTGGGCAGGCCGTCCGCATCAACTGTGGCCAGCGCGATGGCGTTGGGGTCGTTAATCTCAACCTTTTCGGCCTCTGCCATCCATGCGCGCGCCAATACAAACGGATCATTGCCTGCAAAAATACCTGTGCGGCCAGTCTCATCACTCATGGGTCAACTCCTTCGCCAAGTCGGTAGCATGGCGACATATTCTTGATGCCACCCCGTCTTTGACGTAAAGCGGGTAGACCTGCAGAACAAGAGCGGAGCTTGAGGCAAAATGGCGGACATGTCTGGATTGATGGCCGGAAAACGTGGACTCATCATGGGCCTAGCCAATGACAAGTCCATTGCATGGGGCGCCGCACGCGCCCTGCACGAGGCTGGGGCCGAATTGGCATTCACCTATCAGGGTGAGGCACTGGGTAAGCGCGTGAAACCATTGGCGGAAAGCCTTGGATCGAACATCGTACTGCCCTGCGACGTTACGGACGCAGACAGCATGGACGCGGTCTTTGCCGAGCTAAAGGAACAGTGGGGCTCGCTCGACTTTGTTGTGCATGCGATCGGCTTTTCTGACAAGAACGAGCTGCGCGGTCGCTATGTCGATACCAGCCCCGAGAATTTCCGCATGTCGATGGACATCTCCGTCTATTCCTTCACTGCAATCATGCAGCGCGCGGAAAAGATGATGAATGATGGCGCATCGGCTGTGACCCTGACCTATTACGGTGCTGAAAAGGTCATGCCGCATTACAACGTCATGGGCGTGGCAAAGGCGGCGCTGGAGGCTTCGGTCAAATACATGGCGATGGACCTCGGCCCACGAAACATCCGCGTAAACGCGCTCAGCGCGGGTCCGATCAAAACCCTCGCCGCGTCGGGCATCGGGGATTTCCGCTATATCCTGAAATGGAACGAGCTGAACTCGCCGCTGCGCCGCAACGTGACGACAATGGATGTGGGCAAATCCGCGCTATACCTGCTGTCTGATCTGGCCTCGGGCGTTACCGGCGAAAACCACCATGTTGACGCGGGTTACCACGTTGTCGGCATGAAGGCCGAAGACGCACCAGATATCGACGTTGTAACCGGCCGCAAGCCTGCCGCCACCTAACCCCACCTGAAAGGACGCCCCATGGCCGACCGTCTACCCCACGAAAAGGGCTTCCACATTTCGTGGGATCAAATTCATCGCGACAGCCGTGCGCTAGCATGGCGGTTGGAGAATGACGGCCCCGGCGCAGGTGGCAAATGGCGCGCAGTTGTTGCGATCACGCGGGGCGGAATGGCCCCCGCGATGATCGTGGCGCGCGAACTGGATATCCGCACCGTCGATACGATCAGCGTCAAATCCTATGCCCATCAGGATCAGGGCAGCGCCGAGGTGCTGAAAAAACCCGATGATGATCTGATGCGCGATGGTGAGGGCGTTCTGGTCGTCGATGATCTGGTGGATAGCGGCAAGACGCTGGAACTGGTCCGCTCGCTGTACCCCAAGGCGCATTTCGCAACAGTCTATGCGAAGCCGAAGGGAGAGCCGATGGTCGATACCTTTATCACCGGCGTCAGTCAGGATACGTGGATCTTCTTCCCGTGGGACATGGCCCTGCAATATGTTCAGCCCTATCGCGGGGCTGACTGATGTTTGCTGACATTCTACGCATGTTGACCGGCACGCCCGAGGGCAACACCCTCGACGCGACGGATGCGCGGTTGGCAATGGCGGCGCTGCTGGTGCGCGTGGCGCGGGCGGATGACCTGTATCAACCCGATGAAATCGCGCGGATCGATTCCGTTCTGTCCCGCCGCTATTCGCTAACGCCTGCCGATGCTGCGGCATTGCGGGTTGAGGCTGAGGCGTTGGAGGAACAGGCCAGCGACACTGTACGCTTCACCCGCTTGATCAAGGATGCCGTCCCCTATGAGGAGCGTGACGCCGTGATCGAGGCGATGTGGTTCGTGGTACTGGCAGATGATGATCGCAGTGAGGATGAAAACGCCCTGCTGCGCATGGTCGCCAATCTGATCGGTGTTTCAGATCGCGACAGCGCCCTTGCACGGCAACGGGCACAGCGCGCCCAATAAGACTATATCACGAGCGGCCAGACCTTGGTCGCTCGTGATAATTTAGCAATCAGTCCTGCGGCTTTGACAGCCCGCTCAACACGTCACCTTGCGTGATGCGTCCGACGGTTTCGCCATCCTCAACCACAGCTAGGCTCTCAACCCCGTCCAGCGCGTGAATCACGTCATTCACACTGGCATCGGCAGAGATTGTTGTCGTCTCATCCCCCTGCAATGGCACCATGACCGACCGCGCGCGCAAAACGCCCAGCGGGTTCATATGCGCCACGAAATCAGCCACATAGCCGTTGGCCGGATTAGCGTGAATGTCCTGCGGGGTGCCGGATTGCACGATGCGACCGCCCTCCATAATCGCGATGCGATCACCGATGCGGAATGCCTCGTCCAGATCGTGGCTGACAAACAGAATGGTCCGCTTTAGCCGCGCCTGTAGCTCCAGAAGCTCATCCTGCAAACGGGTGCGGATCAGCGGGTCCAGCGCGGAAAACGGCTCGTCCATCAGCAGGATCGGCGCCTGCGTGGCAAAGGCACGGGCCAGACCGACACGTTGCTGCATACCGCCGGACAGCTCACCCACCTTGCGATCCGCCCAATCGGACAGTCCAACCAGATCGAGCTGTTCGCGCACACGGTCGGCACGCTCCGCCTTCTTGATACCGGACAGCTCCAGCCCAAGGCCGACATTCTCCGCCACGCTGCGCCATGGCAACAGCCCGAATTGCTGGAACACCATGGTCACACATTCACGGCGCACCTTCAGCAAGTCCGCCTTGCTGGCCGTGGTCACATTCGTGGACCAGTCGCCAGCACGCACTGTTACGGCGCCGCGCACAACAGGGTTCAGCCCGTTCACTGCGCGCAGCAGCGTTGATTTACCCGATCCGGACAGGCCCATCAGCACGAGAATTTCGCCAGAATTCACATCGAGCGAGCAGTCATGCACGCCCAGAACCTGCCCCGTTGCGTCCTGAATTTCAGCACGGCTTTGCCCCTGATCCATCAGCGGCAATGCAGTTTGCGGTTGATCGCCAAAGACGATGTTTACCGCGTCGAAGGATACCGCAACGCTCATTTGCGCCCCCTAACCCGAAGCATCCGGTCCAGCATGATTGCTACCACCACGATGATAAATCCACTTTCAAAACCCAGCGCCGAATCCACGCGGTTCAACGCGCGCAGGACCGGCACACCCAGACCATCGGCGCCAACCAGCGCTGCAATCACAACCATGGACAGTGACAACATGATCGTCTGGTTCAGGCCCGCCATGATCTGCGGAACGGCATAGGGCAGCTCAACCTTCACCAGCTTTTGCCACGGGGTAGCACCGAACGCATCGGCGGCCTCCAGCAGCGGGTCCGGTGTAGAGGAAACCCCCAGCTGCGTCAGGCGGATCGGCGCGGGCAGCACAAAGATCACTGTGGCCAGCAATCCGGGCACCATACCGATACCAAAGAAGATCACCGCGGGAATCAGGTAAACAAAGGTTGGCAGCGTCTGCATCAAATCCAGAACCGGACGCATAACCGCATACAGCTTGGGCCGGTGCGCTGCGGCAATACCGATAGGCACGCCAATCGCCATACACACGATACAGGCGGATAGGACCAGGGTCATACTCTCGGTCATTTCCTCCCAATAACCCTGATTCAGGATGAACAGAAAGCCCGCAAAAATCAGCACGCATGTTTGCCAGCTACGCTGCAAACACCATGTGATTCCGACAAAAATCGCAATGATAATCAAGGGATGCGGCGTCTGGAACAGCCAGAGCAGTTGGTCGATCGTCGCTTCCATTCCATCGGAAATCGCATCGAAAATATGCGTGCCGTTTCGTTGCAACCAATCGAACATGATCTCGGCGGTGTCGCCCACCGGGATCTTGTTTTCTGTCAGCCAGTCCATCCTAGGCTCCTGTCCCGTGTAACAAAAACGGCGCGGGAACTGCCCCGCGCCGCTCGAATCGCTTAGCTGCGATTAGCCCTCAAGCGCGGACAGCACTGCGGCCTTCGCGTCAGCATCACCGCCCAGCGTGGTCACGCCGTCCAGCCAGCCGTCCAGAACCGCAGGGTTCGCAGACAGCCACGCCTTTGCAGCCTCATCAGGGTCGGTGCCGTCATTCAGGATCGCGCCCATGATCTCGTTCTCCATCGCGAGAGAGAATTCGAGGTTGTTGAGCAGCGCACCCACATTGGGGCATTCCGAAACATAGTCAGCGCGGGTATTGGTCATCACGCTGGCACCGCCCAGATCAGGGCCGAACCAATCGTCGCCGCCCGTCAGATAGGTCATGTCGAAATTCGCGTTCATCGGGTGTGGTTCCCACCCGAGGAAGATCACAGGCTCCTCACGACGGGTCGCACGGGCAACCTGTGCCAACATGCCCTGCTCCGAGCTTTCGGCAACTTCGAACTCGGTCAAATCAAACGCACCGGACTCGATCATGTCGAGGATCAGGCGGTTGCCGTCATTGCCCGGCTCGATGCCGTAAATCGTCGCGTCCAGCGCGTCAGCCTGACCTGCAATATCCGCAAAATCGGCAATGCCCAGCGCTGCACCAGCCGCGTTTGTGGCCAATGTGTACTTCGCGCCAATCAGGTTTGTGCGCACGGTGTCAACGGTGCCTGCCTCACGATAGGGGGCGATATCTGCCTCCATCGTTGGCATCCAGTTGCCCAGAAACACGTCGATATCGCCATTGGCCAGCGAGGTATATGTTACAGGAACGGACAGGATCTTGATGTCTGTCTCATAGCCCAGCGCCTGCAAAACAACGGTTGTCGCGGCAGTGGTTGCCGTAATGTCGGTCCAGCCCACATCAGAGAATGTCACGCTCTCACACTGTGCGGCGGCCTGTGTACCGATCGCTGCAAGGGCAAGGGCGGAAAGGGTCGTCTTGAGACGCATTTGGGTAACTCCCGGTTTCTTGACTGATGAGTCAATAGACGGCGAGCGGGCCCTGCAATGCAACCCCCTATCGAAAAGCTGCCTGATTACCCGACAGAAATCGAAGCTAGCTCGCCCCGATACGGCAGTGTGGGCGTGCAATTATTCTATCTTGGAATGCATGGTGGGACGTACTGGATTCGAACCAGTGACCCCAGCGATGTGAACACTGTGCTCTACCAACTGAGCTAACGTCCCATGCGTGCCGGTGCATTTCGCACCTCGCGCATAGAGGGTCAAGCGCAAACCAGGCGTGTTTTAACGCGGGATCAGACGGTCCAACAGGTCCGGCAAATCATCATAATGGGGCAGGATCGCATCAGGCTGCATATCAACGATATCCGCGCCCAGGGGGCCAAATCCGACCAGCACGATCGGAACCCCCGCATTGCGCGCGGTATCGCGGTCGGTGATGGTGTCGCCCATCAGAACAGTGCGATCCACATTTCCACCGGCGCGGCGGACTGTCTCGAACAAATGCTCGGGATTCGGTTTGCGCACGGGCAATGTATCCGCGCCCAGCATGGCGGTGAAACGGTCACGGATGCCGATCTTTTTCAGCAATGTTTCGGCCAGTGCCTCAGGCTTGTTCGTGCAAACGCCCAGCACCCAATCATCGGCGGCCAGCCTGTCCAGCGCGGCCTCAACGCCCGGATATAGGCGCGTGTGCACATCGATATGGGCGTCATAGTGATCCAGCAGGGTCTGGTATTCCTCGTCGATGATAACATCATCAATGCCCAGACGCTGTACGCCCAGCCGCAGCATCGCGCGCCCGCCACCAAAGGCTGTTAACGCATCACCTACCGCATCCAAGGGCGCAGCATGCCCCCGCCCGACAAAGCACGCATTCGCCGCCGCGATCAAATCGGCACTGGTATCTGCCAGCGTTCCGTCCAGATCAAAAATTGCAGTGCGCATGCGAACCCCCTGAAGTAATCACCGATGCAACCATCTGAAACGAAAGCTGATCGTGGTGCGCTTTCCGACACCGTGTCACGTTGTTATAAGCCCGCCAACACGAGGAACCAGATCATAATGAACATAGCTGCAATCATTCTCGCCGCGGGTCAGGGCACACGGATGCAATCCGACCTGCCCAAGGTTTTGCATCAGATCGGCAGCGCCCCGATGATCATTCACGCCATGGCCAGCGCCAACACGCTGGACCCACAGCAGATGATCGTGGTCACAGGCCATGGTGGTCAGCAGGTTGCGAACGCCGTGGGCGACTGGCGTGATGATGTCAGCTTTGCCACGCAGGATGAACAGCTAGGCACAGCACATGCCGTGCAACAGGCCGCGCCTGCGCTGGACGGGTTCGACGGCGATGCGGTTGTTCTATACGGCGATACGCCATTCATCTCGGGCGATACGCTGGCCGCAATGCAATCGGCGCGGGCTACAGGTGCGGCTGTGGTTGTGCTTGGCTTTGATACCGCACAACCGGGTGGCTATGGCCGCCTGATCGTCGGGCCAGATGGGCTGGAGGCGATTGTAGAGGCAAAGGAAGCCACGCCAGAACAACTCGCCATCACGCTGTGCAACTCCGGCGTTGTTATGGCCGATGCGGCCACTCTGATGGATCTGGTCAACGCGGTCGGCAACGATAATGCCAAGGGTGAGTATTACCTGACAGACATCGTTGGCATCGCCCGCTCGCGCGGCCTGACCTGCGCCGCCGTCACCTGCGCGGAACAGGAAACCATGGGCGTCAATTCCCGCGTTGATCTGGCCGCTGCCGAGGCTGTGTTTCAATGGAACCGCCGTGGCCGCGCCTTGGACGAGGGCGTGACCCTGACCGCACCGGAAACCGTCTTCTTCGCCTTTGACACCCATATTGGCCGCGATGTCAGCATCGCCCCCAACGTCGTTTTCGGCCCCGGCGTGACCGTGGAAACCGGCGCGGAAATCCGTGCCTTTTGCCATCTGGAGGGCTGCCACGTGGCCGAGGGCGCACAGATCGGCCCCTATGCCCGCCTGCGCCCCGGCGCAGAAATCGGCGGCGGCGCGCGTGTCGGCAACTTCGTCGAGGTGAAAAACGCCGTCCTGCATGAGGGCGCAAAGGTAAACCATCTGACCTATATCGGCGACGCTGAAATCGGGAAGCGTGCAAATATCGGCGCGGGCACCATCACCTGCAACTATGATGGCGTGTTCAAGCATAAGACGACGATTGGCGATGATGCGTTCATCGGATCAAACTCGTCACTGGTGGCCCCGCTGACCATCGCGGATGCTGGCTATGTTGCCTCCGGCTCCACCGTGACTACGAATATCAACGCGGGCGATCTGGCCATTGCGCGGGCCCGACAGGTGAACAAACCCGGCCTTGGCGCACGAATGGTGGCGCGTCTGCGCGCGCTCAAGGAGAAAAGCTGATGTGCGGCATTATCGGGGTTCTGGGCAATCACGCAGCAGCACCATTGATGGTTGAGGCGCTGCGGCGTCTGGAATATCGCGGCTATGACAGCGCAGGCATCGCCACCATTCACGAGGGCACGCTGGACCGTCGCCGCGCCGTTGGAAAACTGGGTGAGCTGGCCGATCTGCTGGTGGTGAACCCCATCGCGGGCCGCTCTGGCATCGGTCACACCCGCTGGGCGACCCATGGCGCCCCGACAATCGAAAACGCCCACCCGCACAGCTACGGTCCCGTTGCTGTCGTACATAATGGCATCATCGAGAATTTCCGCGAATTGCGGTTGGAGCTGGAGGCAAAGGGCCACTCCTTTGTCACCGAGACCGACACTGAAACGGTCGCGGTGCTGTGCGCGCAATATTGCGCCGATGGCCTTGCCCCGGTTGAGGCGGCAGTTGCCACGCTGAAGCGCCTGCACGGCGCATTCGCCCTGTGTTTTCTGTTCGAGGGTGAGGACGACCTGATCGTCGCCGCCCGTCGCGGATCGCCCTTGGCTATTGGTCATGGTGATGGGGAGATGTTCGTAGGCTCCGATGCGCTGGCCCTCGCGCCATTTACCCGCCGCGTGACCTATCTGGATGATGGCGACCACGTTGTGCTGACCCGCGCCGGAGCGGAAATTTTCGATGCCACAGGCGCGAAAACCATCCGCAAGACCAAGACCGTAGCACTGGACAACATGATCGCGGACAAGGGCGAGCACCGCCACTTTATGTCCAAGGAGGTGCACGAACAGCCCGACGTCCTGTCCTATGCCCTACAGCATTATTGCAGCGCGGATCGTGACCGCGTCCAGGGCGCGTCGGATGTTGTGGACTTCACGCAGACCGACCGTCTGGTGATGGTTGCCTGCGGTACGGCCTATTACGCCTGTCAGGTTGCGAAATACTGGTTCGAGCAAATCGCCGACATTATCGTGGAAACCGATATCGCGTCCGAATTCCGCTATCGCAACCCGCCGCTGCGCCAATCCGACATGATGCTGTTTGTGTCCCAATCGGGCGAAACCGCCGATACATTGGCCGCGCTGGAATATAGCAAGGGCAAGGCAGGCAGCATCACCTCCGTCGTGAATGCTATGGAAAGCTCGATCGCGCGCGCCTCGGACGCCGCATTGCCGATCCATGCGGGAGTGGAGGTCGGCGTTGCCTCGACCAAGGCATTTACCTGCCAGCTAACCGTTCTGCTGTCCCTCGCCATTCAGGCCGGTCGTCAGCGCGGACACATCAGCGCGGCGGATGAGGCGCAGTTGGTTGGGCGCATGTTTGAACTGCCCCGCCTGATGAACGAGGCAATCGCCGCCGAGCCGCAAATCGCCACCATCGCGCAATGGCTGTCGGGTGCGCGCGACATCCTGTTCCTTGGCCGTGGCCTGATGTTCCCCATGGCGCTGGAGGGTGCGCTGAAGCTCAAGGAGATCAGCTATATCCACGCCGAGGGCTATGCCTCGGGCGAGCTAAAGCATGGGCCAATCGCGCTGATCGACGAAAACGTGCCGGTCATCGTTTTTGCCCCGCGCGATGCATTGTTTGAAAAACTGGTCAGCAATATGCAGGAAGTCATGGCCCGTGGCGGTCGTGTGCTATTGGTCACAGACGCCGAAGGCGCAGAAATTGCACGCCATGGCACAGCTGAGGTTCTGGTGATGCCCACCGTGGATCCTCGGCTTGCACCAATGGTTTACGCTATACCTGCCCAACTAATTGCCTATCATACCGCCGTGACCAAGGGGACAGATGTGGACCAACCACGCAACCTCGCAAAATCGGTCACAGTCGAGTAGTATAACTCTCGCATCCGGCCTCAAGACCGGAGCAGTTGAGTAGTTCGAGGAGATAAAATGAAACGCATCGTTGTGAGCATCGCATCGCTGTCCGTACTGGCAGCATGCATCGCGCCCGGTTCCAACTTGCCCGATTCAGCACTGGTTCGTCCGGGCTGTTATACCGTTGACCTATACGACGATCCGTTTCGCCGGAACGTGGTTCAACCGGCCAAAATCGGATTGCCCGACAGCTGGAACCGGTATCTGGGCGTGTGGGGTGAGGGTGCGTGGAATGGTGGCCAATGCCATGAAATCCACGTGACCGAGGTTAATCAGGACGGCTCCGTCATTGTGATCGA
This sequence comes from Pontivivens marinum, assembly GCF_900231835.1. Classification (GTDB taxonomy): domain Bacteria; phylum Pseudomonadota; class Alphaproteobacteria; order Rhodobacterales; family Rhodobacteraceae; genus Pontivivens; species Pontivivens marinum. The sequence continues at coordinate 196,318 of NZ_OCTN01000001.1, forward strand.
CACCGTGGCCCCCTATGAAAGCCTACGCGCCGAAAGCCACCGACGCACGGGCCGTATTGACCGGAATGGTCGCCTGATCGTACCGGGAACAAACGGACCAACTGTCTATACCTTCGAATCCGGCCACCTACGCGGAACCCGTTTCCGGCATGTTGGTGGTACGGATCATGTAATCCTGAACCCAAAGACTGATGTATGATCACGACACCTCAGGCGCTTGATGCGCTAACCACCCGCGCGGACGCAGTTCGCGCGGTAGATATGGCCGCCTATCATAAGGTGGAACGCCGCTATCTCGGCCTCGGCAATGACACGGTTGAGACACTTGTACGCGAATGGCGCGCCGATCTGGACCGCGATGCAAAGGTAGAGCTGGCCGCCGGCCTATGGGATAGCGACATTTACGAGGCCCGCATCGCCGCGGCCAAGTTGCTGACACAGGCCCGCATCAAGCCCGATGACGCCCCCGTTTGGCAGGAACTGCAACGCTGGGTTCCGCAATTCGACAGCTGGTCCATCGCCGACACCGCCACCAAATCGATCGAGCGACGCCTGCTGGCCGATCAAACCCGTTTTGACGCCGTGGCCGAATGGGTCACGCATGAGAATATGTGGACCCGCCGCGCGGCCCTCGTCTCGACCCTGCACTGGGCCAAGGGGCGGCACCCTGATCCTGAGCACCTGCAAAACCGTGAGCGGGTGATGACATGGATCGCCACTCTGGTTCCCGACCACGAATGGTTCACACAAAAGGCCATCGGCTGGTGGTTGCGCACCCTGTCACAGCACGATCCGGAGCGTGTTTCCGCGTTCCTGTATCTGCATGGTGACGACTTACGCGCCGTTGCGCGTAAGGAAGGCTCAAAGTTCCTCTGAGCATATCAGGCGCGCACGCTCACTCAGCGTTGCGCGCCTCCTGCTTGCGCATGAATGTCAGAATGCGCGTGCCCGCCGGGATCGTCTCCGGCAGCTTCCCATCATATAGCAGCAGGCCGCTTTCCTTGATCCGGCCCAGAATATGCGCGCCCTCGTTCACGGCCAGATAATCGTCCAAGCCGAATTCCTCGGTCAGCTTTGTGATCCGAAACGCCCAGCCATCTGCCTCGCGCCGCATGAATTCCTCATAGGGAATACCATCGCCAAAGGCACGACCGCCCAGCGTAGCAGGTAAGGCACGACGGCCCTCGGCCTCATCACTGCGGCCCACCTGAAACACCTGCCCACGGCCAAATTCCGGCCCCAGATCGGTGCCAACCAGCGCATTGTAATCATTGTTATCCGTCGCGGCCAAAACCATGCCATAGGGCGTCAGGTCCAGCGTATGCTCCGCCGTCTCGGACAGGATCTCACCGTGATAGACCTTCAGCCCAGCATCGCGGGCGGAGCGTAGGCGGAACCAGTTGCGGTCCACGATCATGGTGGGGATGTCCGCCTTGTTCAGCGCGGTTGCCAAATTCACCGCCCAGCGGGACCCGCCAACGATCATCAGTCCCGGCACGGCATTCGATGTCAGACCCAACCGGCGCGCCAGCGGCGCCATGGAAAACCCGTGCAACACCACCGTTCCCGCGACCAGCGCAAAGGCCAGCGGCGTCAGGTTCTGCCCGTCTTCGATCCCCAGCGCGGTCAATTGCGTTCCGAACAGGCCGGATACCGCGACCAAGACGACGCCGCGCGGCCCGATCCATGCGATCATCGCCCGTTCCCGCCATGGCAACTTGGTCCCGATCAGCGAGGTCAGCACCGTCACCGGCCGCACCACCAAAACAACAATCGCAACGAACAGCACCATGCGTAGGTTGATGCTGCCCAATTGCTCAACTGTCAGCGATGCCGCCAGCAGGATGAAAACACCGGAAACGAGGATAACCGTCGCGTGCTCCTTGAACCGCCGGATTTCCTCCAGCGAAGGTAAATGCGCGTTGGCCAGAACAACGCCCATCACGGTTACAGCCAACAGGCCGCTTTCGTGCAGCATATTGTCCGACGCGGCATAGATCGCCAGAACCGATCCGAACAGCACCGGAACCTTCATATATTCCGGCACCTTACCCCGATTAAACGTGCGTGCGATGAACCAGCCGCCCAGATAGCCCAGAACACCCGCCACGACGATACCCTGCGCCAGATGCCAGAACGCATCCCCCACGCTATGCGCCGTATACAGTGCGGCTACGACCTCATAGGCCAACACGGCTGCCAACGCGCCGATGGGATCGTTGACGATGGCCTCCCATTTCAGGATTTGCGCGGGCCGTGCCTGCATTCGGGCCTGTCGCAACAACGGAGTAATAACGGTGGGGCCGGTGACAATCATGATCCCGCCAAAGACGATGGCGCTCTCCCAACTCAACCCTGCTCCATATCGAATGGCCAGCGCGGACAGCACCCAACCCAGCGGCGCACCGATGATCACCAGCCGTAGGACAGATGGCCCCGCATCACGCAGCCCCTTGAAATTCAGCGTTAATCCACCCTCGAACAGGATTACAGCCACAGCAACCGCGATAATCGGCTTGAGCAATTCGCCAAAGCTATCTTCAGGGTTCAGCAACCCTGTTACGGGGCCAGCCACGACGCCAGCGACCAGCATCAACACAATCGCCGGCAGTTGGAACCGCCAAGCCAGCCATTGCGAGCCAATGCCGAGCGCGCCAATCACGGCGAAGGTGGTCACGGTGTCCATAGACAATCCTTACGTCAAGTTACGAATACGCCAATCGCGCGGGATACGCAGCATAGCGGCCAGCCCCCATGCGATCAGTCGGAATAGATTAAGCGAGGCAGATAGCCCCTCACGCGCATAAAACCACATAGAACGGCCCAAGGGCCGACGATATGTGGTGCCACGACAGCCTACAACACGGTAACCAAGGGCACGAAACAGTATTGTCGCACGGGCCAGATGGAAGTTGTCGCTGACGATCACCACGCAATCATTACCCACAACCTGTTGCGAGAACAGAGCATTTTGCAGAGTTGTACGGCTGGTTCCCTCCTGCGTGATGCGATCAGGGGCAACACCTAGGCGGATCGCCTCGGCTGTCATCAGCGCTGCCTCGGACCCGCTACCAGCCAGACCGCCGGTCATGTGCAGCCGCTGCCCCTCACCCAGCGCGGCAACGCCCGACGCAACGCGGGCCAGTCCTACAGGCAACAGGCCATCCGGCCCTGCCCCGCCGCCCAGTACGATCACGACCTGCGCACGCGGTACAACACCAGCAGATGGCCACATCGCGCCGAACAGAGCCAAACCGCCGCATAGCAACAGATAACCCACCATTAGAGTCAGCACGGTGATCACCCGTCCCGATGCGCCTTCTCACGCAGTTCACGCCGCATAATCTTACCCGTGGCGGTCATGGGCAGGTCGGCAACAAACATCACGTCACGCGGGGCAACATGGGGGGAAATCCGGCTGCGCACACGCTTGATCAACTCCGCCGCCTTACCCTCAGCCAATGCTCCGTCACGTAGCACGACATAGGCCCGCACGGCCTCGGTTCGCACAGGGTCAGGCACGCCGATCACACCGGCCATTGTCACGTCGGGATCACCGGTCAGGCAATCCTCGATCTCGCTCGGCCCAATGCGATAGCCGCTAGAGGTAATCACGTCATCGGTGCGCGAGGCAAAATAGACGAAGCCCTCCTCATCCATCCGCGCCACATCACCGGTCAACATCCAGTCACCGATAAATTTCTCGGCGGTTTTTGCAGGGTTTTTCCAGTATTCTAGGAACATGACCGGATCGGGACGGCGCACCGCGATCTCACCCTCCTCACCGGCGGGCAGCACATTGCCGGCGCTGTCCAGAATCGCCACCTCATGCCCCGGCACCGCACGCCCCGTGGAACCGGGGCGCGGCGCGTCCACGCTGGCCATATTGCCCAGCACCAGATTGCATTCGGTCTGGCCGTAAAATTCGTTGATCGTGGTGCCCAAACGCTCACGCCCCCAATCCAGCAGATCAGCGCCCAGCGCCTCCCCCCCGGATCCGACCGAGCGCAGATTGGCAGGCGCGCCCTTGGTCTGACGCATAAGCTTTAGCGCGGTTGGTGGCAGGAACACGTTGCGGATCGCCAATTGCTCCATCACCCAGAACGCATGATCGGGGTCGAACTTGGCCATGCGATGCGCAACCAGTGGCACGCCCAGCGCCAATGCGGGCAGCATCACATTGGTCAAACCGCCCATCCACGCCCAATCGGCGGGGGTCCACAACCTGTCGCCTGCTTGGGGCAGGCCGTCATGATGCGTCTCAACCCCCGGTAAATGGCCCATCAAAACGCGATGCCCGTGCAATGCCCCCTTTGGCGGGCCGGTCGTGCCCGATGTGTACGAGATAAACGCCGGATCGTTCAGCGTGGTAGCCGCCACCTCACACGCATCAGCCGCTTTGCCCAGCTCCTGCCAGAAACCAAAGCTGCCGGCATTGCGTTCATCAATTGAGTAGATAAATTCCAGATCGGGTAGTTGATCCTGAATCGCCAGCACCTTGGGCAAGTTCTGGCCATCGGTCACGACCACCTTGGCCCCTGAATTGGCAAGGCGGTATTGCAGCCCATCCTCCCCAAACAGGGTGAACAACGGCACCGCAATCGCGCCCAGCTTATAGGCTGCCAGATGGGTCAGCACGGTTTCGGGCGTTTGGGGCAGCAGAACCGCCACGCGGTCGCCACGCTTTACCCCCCGCGCAGCAAAGGCATTGGCCAGACGCGATGACGCGCGGCTTAGCTGAATATAGGTATAGTCGCGCAATTGCCCATCCGGCCGCAGATAGGTCATGGCCAGCCGCTCCGGTTGCGCCCGCGCCCACCGCTCACATGCCTGCTCCGCGATGTTATAGCGCGCAGGTTGCGGCCAGCGGAAATCGCGGCGCATCGCGCTCCAGCTCTCACCGGCGGGCACCAATCGTTCAGGCGCGAATAGGGTCATCTCACACTCCCCCCGCGGGACGCATACGACGCATCACACGGATCTTTTCATTGTTATAGGTGGCATCCCGCAGGTCGCTATAGCCCGCACGCAATGCCAGATTGCGTGACGCTAGATGCTCGGGATCGAGAATGCACACCGAATGATCGCTGTCGATATGCCTGTCTGCCCATTGCAGCATGGCGGCAACCGCCTCACCACCCAAACCGCGCCCGTGGGTGGCGGTGCTCATGACCCATCCTGCCTCAGGCGCATTGCCCAGTGGGGGTGTCATTTCACGCAGAAACCGGCTCAGACCAACCTCGCCCAGATAGCTGCCATCGGACCGGTCACAAGCCGCCCAATAGCCAAAGCCCTCTAAGTGCCAATGGCCCAGATACCGCATCACCCGCTCACGCGCATCGCGCAGGCCCGGCGCAGGCCGTCCAATACGATGGACGACCTCAGGCTCGGACCACAAGGCGCGGCTGGCAGCGATATCTGCATCACCATGCGCGCGCAGGATCAGCCGGTCGGTAGTCAGGGTCGGGATCAAACCTTGGGCCGCGTCTCGATGAAACAGGGGATTTCCTCTGCCTGAGCGATCAAGCGGTCCAGATGTGGCAATGGCCCCGCATCGATCCCCGGAAAGACGAGGCGCGCCATTTCCGCAGAAACCACCGTGGCAATATCACCGCCGCCCGGCTGATCGGTGCCCGACATCCATCCCTCAACCGGAACGCGCCCATCCATGGCACGCAGGCCGGTGATGATCTGGCTCTCCAAACGTTCGATCCATGCAGGATAGTGGAATTCGACGGGGCGCCGCACCTTGTCATAGACCAGCGCCACGACCTTCTCACCGGTGGAGGTGGCATAGGCGATGTCCTGCAACATGGCGCGGCGGGCGGCACCACCGGCGGGGATCAGGCGCTTCCCCTCAGGCGCGCTTTCCTCCAGATGGTCGATGATGGCCCATGTTTCGACCAGAACCTCGCCATCCTCGAGCACCAGTGCGGGCACGCGACCCAGCGGGTTCACCGCCTTGACCAGATCCCATTCCGGCCCTGCCACCTGCAACTGACGCCGCTCCAGCTCACGCCCCTGTAGGGAACACCAGATCGCTACGCGGCGGGCAAAGGGCGACATGTCGCGTCCGTAAAGTATCATTTTTCGATTTTCCTAAAGTTAGTCGCTGCCAACACGCAGTGCCGACACGTCATAATAAACATCAACAATCACCAGACGCGCCTCGCGGATTCCCAAACCTGACAGCGCGTCGAACGATATCTGGTCGATGCCATCCCCCTGTAGCGGGCGCAAATCGACCTGCGCACTGACGCCGGTTTCCTGATCGGTGATCCATCCGGGCACGGCCCGATCAATACCGTCCATGGCCAACCACATGCCGGTTGCCGCTGAATCCACCTCGGCGACGGTGGAACCGATCAGACGTGCGGTGACGGGGGATGGCTCCGTTTCGGGCAAAGCTGTGATCGGCTGCTGAATCGAAGGTGAAACCGCGACCGGTTCAACCGGCACACAGCCAACGCAAACAAATGCCAGCGGGACTACTATCCAGTCAATGCGCATCCAGTTCCTCCGATCCCTACACAATAGCCCCATCGCGCCGGTGGCAAGGGGCACCGTCTTGCAACGTGCGTATCAGGTGCATAGTCTGACTTTATGAACACGAATGACGCCCCCCTGATCGATCCGTTTGCGCGCGCAATCACCTACCTGCGGGTTAGTGTGACGGATCGCTGCGATTTCCGCTGCACATATTGCATGTCGGAAAACATGACCTTCTTGCCCAAGGTAGAGCTGCTCAGCCTTGAGGAACTGGACCGTCTGTGCACCGGCTTTGTCGATCTAGGCGTTAAGAAACTGCGCGTGACAGGGGGCGAGCCACTGGTCCGTCGCGGGATCATGTCCTTCTTTGACAGCATGTCGCGTCATCTGACCTCCGGCGCGCTGGAGGAATTGACGCTGACCACAAACGGCTCGCAATTGCGCCGCTTTGCACAGCCACTGGCCGATGCAGGGGTAAAACGGGTCAACGTCTCGATCGATACGCTGGACGAGAAGAAATTCGCCGCCGTCACCCGCTGGGGCCGCTTCGCACAGGTCATGGACGGCATCGATGCCGCGCTTGAGGCGGGGCTAAAGGTCAAAATCAACGCCGTCGCGCTAAAGGGCGTGAACGATGATGAGGCGGTCGAGATGGTCCGCTGGTGTCACGCACGCGGCATGGACCTGACCTTTATCGAGGTCATGCCAATGGGCGATGATATTGAGCGGTTGGACAATTACTGGTCCCTCGACGATGTGCGCAAAACCCTGTCGCAGGACCTGACCCTGACCGATATTCCGCTGAACACGGGCGGCCCTGCACGCTATATGAGGGCCGAGGAAACCGGCGGCCGCATCGGCTTCATCACCCCACTCAGCCATAATTTCTGTGAAAGCTGTAACCGCGTGCGCCTGACCTGCACGGGGCAGCTTTACATGTGCTTGGGACAGGATGACGACGCCGACCTGCGTAAGGTGCTGCGCGCCTCACCCGATGATTCCGGCCTGCATGACGCGATCCGCAACGCCATCGCGCGTAAGCCTAAGGGGCACGACTTCGACTATTCCCGTCAGCGCGTCGCGGGTGAGATGCTGCGCCATATGAGCCATACGGGCGGATGATCCGACGTAGGCGGGCGCGGCGAAAGCACCTTATAAAACTTGCGGAAAGCTGGCCGGAGGGAATGCCCTTCGCCAACCCGCGCCTGCTGCGTGCCAAACCCGCGAAAACCGTGCTGGCTGTTGATAGCGGGCGCGGCCCGATTGTGGCCAGCTTCATCGGCCCGGAATCGCTGGATCAACGGCCCGAGGGGGTCGCCGCCGCGCACACCCTGCTGACCGAGCGCCTGCCCGCCGGATCAGTCCCCGCCCTGATCGCCTATATCGAGGATGCGGGACTGGTCATAACCGAACTGGTTAGGGGGCAAACAGCCGCGGATATGATCCGGCGCGATACGGCCCATGCCGAACAGGGTATCACCGCAGCGGCGCAATGGCTGTCGCAACTGCATAACTTGGTGGATCGTCCTGACGCACGGCACGATACTTCCGGTCGGGTTAGGGCCGCATTGATCGGCGCCTCCCCCACCATGTCAGCGGAGGTTTCACGTCTGGCGAAAGAACTGACCGGAGTGCCAGTCCGCCACGTTAAATTTCACAACGATTACAAACCGGATAATCTGGTCATCGCTGGCGATCGGATCTGCGCCATCGACTTTCGCAACACGCGGTACCGCCCACCCAATGTGGATGCAGCGCAGTTTCTGACCCGCGCCGCGATCTATGCGCTGTCTGTGCGCGATGCTGGCCCTGTGAACCGTATCGGCCTGCCGCGCAGCGTGACGGAACCGTTTGATGCCGCCTATGGCAGCCCGATCAGCACTGAACCGCTGACGGAACTCTATGTGCTGACCAATATATTGCTGGCCGAAATCAAGCGTGCCTCGCGTCCCGCGATCCGCCGCGCCCTACTGAACCGCAAGGGGCGACACGGACGCGGGCTGCTCGCGCTGCTTAGCTCGGTTGAGGCAACGCTGCCCCCTCAATCAACCGGTTGAGGAACGCCGCCTGTCGTGCGTGAAACTGCGTTGCGATCTCAATATCAAAGGCGTCCATCACATGGATGCCACCGGGATAAACGGCCAGCTCCGCCTCATTCCCCGCACCGGCCCACCGCGCGGCCATCATCAGGCTGTCATCCTTTAGCGGGTCCAGCGTGCCCACCTGAAACAGCGCAGGCGGCAAATCGGACAGCTCCGCGTAAAGCGGCGAGGCTGCCCGCCGCGCCTCCGCTCTCATCGCCAAATTCTCTACGAACCACTCGATCGTTGGGGTCGATAGAACCAACTGCCGTTCCCCCCATTGCGCGGCTGAGGGCGTCAGATCCAGATCGTAAATGCCGTAATTCAGGCAAAGCCCCGCGATCATTCCGCGCAGCTCCAGCGCCAGCAGCGACGACAAATGCCCACCAGCCGATTCGCCACCAATGAACAGCGGTCCCTCGCCAAAGGGCCTCTCCTTGATCACATGCATCGCCGCCGTGCGACAATCCTCCAGGCAAGCGGGCCATGGGTTTTCCGGCGCCAAACGATACTCGACCGAGGCAACAGTCAGCCCCGTTTTGGCCGCCAATGTCTGGTTCAACCGGTCGTAATGCGCTGGTCGGCCCAGCGTCCAACCGCCGCCATGCACATGCAGATACACCCCGCGCCCCGCCTGACCGGGGGAAATACGCAGGCGTCCCCCCTCGAATTCATGCCAGTGCGAGCCATCATCAGGCCCCATAACGGGAAACACACCGCGTCCCTCATCCCGCGCACGGCGCGTCGTTTCGGGCGGCACCTTATAGGTGGGGGGCAAGCCTGCAATCTCCGCCTCGAAACCCGCGACAAAGGTCCGCGTCTCATCGGTGATTGCGTCATCCGAAAACCAGTTCGGGTCTATCTCAATACTACTCATGCCACTCTCCCTCGCTTTTAACAAAGGCTAGTGCTGCCCCCCTACACCGTCCAGCAACAACGCGTGATTTACAGAGAGCTTGCCCGCAAAAGTTTCTGCCGAACCGGTGGAATTCCCTTTATTTCCAGTCCGGTAAAGACGTGCAGCGTGTTCATATCCTTGTCCACAACCGCATGATCCGACACCCAGCCCCCCATCAACAGATAGGTGCGCAACAGGGGCGGCATCGCCTTCATCGCCTTCTTCAAATCGGGGCGGTGCAAACGCTGACCAAAACGGAACACGCTGGGCGCCTTAACCCGTGGCAACCATCGCTTTGGCGCCAGATGGCGTTCGCGCAACAGGTCAAACGCATCCATATAGGCCTCGGCCTCAACCCCATGGAACGAGGAGCAACCGAACAACAATTCCACATTATGATCATCTACATAGCGCACCATAGCGCCCCACGCGATGCGCAGGATATCGGGATCGCGATGGTCGGGATCGATACAGAATCGCCCCATCTCAACCATCGGACCGGGGAATGCGGCCAGCGCGTCCAGCTCGTAATATTGGGCGGAATAGCTGTTTCCGATCTGCGTGCCGGTCTCGAACGGCATCAGGCGGTAACAGCAGACCAAGGTATCGCTGCGCTCCTCCTCGATCAGGACATGGATGCAGGTTTTGTCGAAATCATCAGCGTCCACACCCGCCTGCTCACCCCGAAAGGTGCGGAAGCGTAGGCGCTGCGCGGCGACTATATCGGCGTCACTTTGCGCGAACCTCACGCGATAACGACCTTTCCTGAAGACCTTCATGGGGTGTCTCCCGCCTATCCATGACCTATATGTCAGAAATTGGCGGCTCTGCCCCGCAATGCAAGGAAAAGGTCGGTTATGCATCAAAAGTTCACAAAACCCGACGCCGAATGGCGCGCTGATCTCAACGATCTGGAATATAAAGTTCTGCGCAAAAAGGGGACCGAACGCGCCGGTAGCCACGATAATTTCCCCAAGGAGCCGGGCGTATTCAACTGCCGTGGCTGCGGTCAGCCCCTGTTCACACAGGCCGATAAATTCGAGAGCGGCACCGGCTGGCCCAGCTTTATCCGCCCCATCACCCCCGACGCCGTGGACGAGCATAGCGACCGTAGCTTCTTCATGCGCCGGACGGAGGTTGTCTGCTCAAATTGCGACGGCCATCTGGGCCATGTATTCCCCGATGGACCGCAACCAACAGGTCAACGGTATTGCATGAACGGCGTCGCAATGACGTTCACAGCTACCGACGAATAGGCCACGCAACACGTGAAACGTTCCTTCAGCGGGCCCCAACCCGCTGAAGGAACACTCTTATTCCTCGGCGATCAGGTTACCCGGATTAAAGATGTTGCCCACAACCTGCGTGATGATCGACAACTCGTTGCCGAATGTTTCCGTTGTGCGGGAAACGATGCGCACAGAGTGGCCATCCTCAATCCCGTAAACCGAAACATCGCGCACGACGTCATTTTCATCGAATTGAATCGCAACCACGCGGCGGCCAACAACCTCCTTGGCGCGGTACAGATAGGTCTCGGTGTTGCTGGCAACGTAATACCATGCATCATCGGTCAGAATGCCTGTATCGCCCGGACGACCCAGTGCGGCGCCAACGGTCCGCTTACTGTCCTGGCCCACGACGATGCGGTCCAGTTCGATATCGGGCGGAGCATAACCGTGGCTATGCAGCAGTGGCGCACAGGCCCCGAGTGTGAGAGTAGCGACCAGTGCAAGACCACCCAGGCCAAGACCATGCACGCGAAAACCGGATATGCGGATCATTAGGTTGGCCTCCCATAGGCGTCAGGCTATTGCCAACCGTTGCTACCCCGCACATCCTCGCAGGGCAAGCAGAACAGATCACAAGGAGCGACCCTTCATGAGCAACGCACCTCACAGTGGACCGAAAATCGAGTTCCCCCGCCCGCTTGCCACCCACCGGTTGATCCGCGACGGGCAAACCCACTTTAACGAGACAGCAACCGCACAGGAACGCGCCGATCTGGCCGAACTGTTCGGAATCATCTCCATCGACCTGCTCAGCTTTTCAGGCACCATCACCCGTGAGGGCGAGGACGGCCTGCGGCTCAAGGGGCGCCTGCGCGCCACCGTCGTGCAAAGCTGTGTCGTGACCCTGCGCGATGTAAAAACCAAGCTGGATGAGGTGGTTGAGCGCCTCTACTCCCCCGATATCGACCCAGAGGATATCGATCTGGACAGTGATGAGGAGGACGCAGTGGAACCGCTGACCCGCACCCTGAACATCGGTCTGGTCGCGACGGAGGCAACCGCCCTGGCCCTGCCCCCCTACCCCAAGGCGAAAGGCGTCGGCGCAGGTGATTTGATCACGGAAACAGGCGCAGATGACCCCGAACCGGAGAAACCTTTTGCCGCATTAGCAGCATTACGCGACAAACTGGCGGATAAGCAGTAAGTTTCCCCTTGCACCTATGCGGCCAATGCGTATTTTGCCGCTCTCATTCAAGAGACGTTTTACGGGTGGAGTCGCGGCGCGATATTCCTTCCGAGCGCCACGAAACATCAGGGTCACGCGAGACCCGCGAAACGACCGAGGTTAGTCATGGCTGTTCCTAAGAGCAAAATCACACGCTCCAAGCGTGGTATGCGCCGTTCCCACGATGCACTGGTTGCAGCGAACCCGAACGAGTGCGGAAACTGCGGCGAGCTGCGCCGCCCACACCACGTTTGCCCCTCCTGCGGGCACTACGCTGATCGTGAAGTCGTCGCACTGGCCGACGAAATCGATCTGGACGAAGACGCAGCGTAACGTTAGCTGGTAGTCAAACGGGGTGCGGTACGGCCGCACCCATGGGAGGCAGACCAGATTATGGCCCGCAACATCGTGATCTCCATTGATGCTATGGGCGGCGACGCTGGCCCTGCCGCCGTTATCGGTGGCATGGTCAAGTCCGCCAATAAGAACGAAGAAATTCGCTATATCGTTCACGGGAACGAGGCGGAGCTTCGTCCCCTCATCGAAAAACAGCGCACACTCGACGGTATTGTCGAGATTCGACACTGTGACGATGTCATCTCCATGACAGAAAAACCCTCCCGCGCGATGCGCTCGGGCAAGGGCAGTTCCATGTGGGGCACGCTGCAAACCGTTGAAAACGGTGATGCAACTGTCGCTGTGTCCTGCGGAAATACCGGCGCGCTGATGGCAATTTCGATGCTACGCCTGCGCCGGGCGCCGGGCGTTGACCGCCCTGCCATCGCGGTTCTGTGGCCATCCCGTGGCCCTGCCGGACATAATATCGTTCTGGACGTTGGCGCCGATATCCGGGCCGAGGCCCGCGATCTGGTCCAATACGCCATCATGGGCACCGAATATGCCCGCCTTGGCCTCGACCTCGCCCTACCCCGCGTGGGTCTGCTGAATGTCGGGACCGAGGAACATAAGGGCCGCGCCGCCTTGCATGAGGCCGCCGAACTCCTCGAATCACATGCCGCGAATCCCGATGTCGGGATGGAATTTGTCGGTTTTGTTGAGGGCAGCGATATTGGCACCGGCAATGTGGACGTGGTCGTGACCGACGGTTTCACCGGAAATGTCGCGCTAAAAACAGCCGAGGCAACCGCCACGCTGATTCGCGGTTTCCTGCGCGAGGCAATGGAACACACAATTTTCAGCCGCATCGGCGCATTATTCGCGCTGACCTCACTGCGGCGCCTGCAAAAACGGGTTGATCCGCGCCGAATCAATGGCGGCGTGTTCCTCGGATTGAATGGCGCGGTTGTGAAATCCCATGGCAGCGCCGATGCGACCGGCGTGTCTGCCGCGATCAAGCTGGCCTTCCGTCTGGCCCAGAACGGCTTTTCGCAAAAGGTAGCGGACCGCGTCGCAAATGCAGCAAAACCGGAGGCCCACCCTAAATGACCACGCTACGCGCCGTTCCCGTTGGCTGTGGCCATTACTTGCCTGACCGGATTGTTCCGAATTCCGAATTCGAAAAAACACTGGATACATCCGACGAATGGATTCGCGCCCGCACGGGGATTGAGCGTCGCCACTTCGCCGCAGATGACCAAAAAACCTCAGACCTTGCGATCGCCGCGGCCAAGGCTGCGCTGCTGGATGCAGGGCTGGATGGCTCCGATATCGACGCCATCGTGCTGGCAACAGCAACACCTGACCAGACATTCCCCTCCACCGCGACACGCGTACAGCATGCCATCGGCGCAGGCGGATTTGCCTTCGACATGCAGGCCGTTTGCGCCGGCTTTATCTACGCGCTGGCCAATGCCGACGCGTTGATCAAGGCGGGTCAGGCCAAGCGTGTGATGGTGATCGGCGCGGAAACCTTCTCGCGCATCCTCGACTATACCGACCGCGGCACCTGCGTTTTGTTCGGTGACGGCGCGGGCGCACTGATTCTCGAGGCACGTGAGGGCGACGGTAGCTCTGATGATGCGGGCATCCTCAGCACCGATCTGCACTCGGACGGCAAATTTAATGACCTGCTCTACGTCGATGGCGGCGTATCCACGACAGGCACCGTGGGCCAGCTGCGCATGCAGGGACGTGAGGTGTTTAAACACGCTGTAACCAAGCTTTCCGCCGCTGGTAACACCGCCATGGAAAAGGCAGGCGTCGCACCGGATGACGTGACCTATGTTGTGCCCCATCAGGCGAATCTGCGCATCATTACAGCCGTTGCGCAGAAAATGTCCCTACCGATTGAGCGGATTGTGGTGACGGTTCAGGATCACGGCAATACCTCGGCCGCATCGATTCCCCTCGCCATGTCGGTGGCACGTGCGGATGGACGGATTAAGGCGAATGACCTGATCCTGATGGAGGCAATTGGCGGCGGTTTGGCCTGGGGTGCGGCCCTTATGCGCTGGTAAGGTGCCACTTTCGCATCACCTCGCAAGCCCCTGTTATTGACTCTCTTTCGTGAATCCCAATACCCTTCGTCGAACGACTTTTAGGGTACGAAGGATTCCAGCATGAGCGAGAAGACACTGACACGAATGGACCTCAGTGAGGCTGTCTATCGTGAAGTTGGGTTGAGCAGAAACGAATCTGCCCAGTTGGTTGAGGACGTGCTCAAGCATATGTCCGACGCACTGGTTACCGGCGAACAGGTCAAGATTTCATCCTTCGGCACATTCTCCGTTCGGGACAAAACAGCCCGCATCGGACGGAACCCAAAGACTGGCGAAGAGGTCCCCATCGACCCGCGTCGGGTCCTGACCTTCCGTCCTTCTCATCTCATGAAGGACAGGGTGGACGCGGGCAACAAAGCCTAAGTTCATTGGCGGGGGCACATGAAAAAATCATCGCAGGCATTCAGAACAATATCTGAAGTGTCGGAGACGGTCGCCGTCCCCGCGCATGTGCTGCGATTCTGGGAAAGCAAATTCACCCAGATCAAACCGGTAAAGCGCGGCGGTGGCCGTCGCTATTACCGGCCAGAGGACGTGCAGCTTCTGATCGCTATCCGCGAATTGCTCTACACGCAGGGGCTAACCATCCGCGGCGTCCAAAAGATGCTGCGCGAACATGGAGTAAAGTCCTTGTCCCAACGCTATGGAAATCCCGACGCTTCCCCCGAATCAGATCCCGAGGAAGCAGATCTGTGGAACGACGTACCGGCCGAAGGATTGGCCGAACAGGAGGACGACATGCCTGCTACGCAGACCGAACGCAAACCTGCTGACCCGCAACGCGCCGTTGCCATGCGCTCCATCCTGACCCGTTTGGAGAGCCTGCGGGAGCGGATGGACAACCATCCTGCACCAGATACTTCAGAATGAGTGAAAACGCGCTTGAAGCCGCTGGCGGTTTGGGGCAATACCTCGCGCACGGTCGGGCTATAGCGCAGTCTGGTAGCGCGTCCGTCTGGGGGACGGAAGGTCGTAGGTTCGAATCCTGCTAGCCCGACCAAAAATATTCTTGAACGCCGGTGCCCCCAGCCCCGGCGTTTTGCTTATGAGGCGACACGTATGAACCAGCCCCTCATGACTGCGACATCTGAAATCGGTGTTCTGCCCTCACATGCCATCGCATCGCTGATCGCCACGGGCGCAATCACTGCTACGCAGCCGATTCCTGATGAGCAGATACAGCCTGCCAGCCTCGACCTGCGCCTGGGCGCTGTTGCACACCGTGTTCGTGCATCCTTCCTACCCGGGACAGCGACAGTGGCGGACCGTATTGCCGATTTCGCGATGCATGAGATTTCGCTGGAGAACGGCGCCGTGCTGGAAAAGGGCTGCGTCTATCTGGTTCCGCTGATGGAATCACTGAACCTGCCCGCAACCATCGATGCGGTCGCGAATGCCAAAAGCTCAACCGGCCGCCTTGATCTGTTCACCCGCCTGATTACCGATCAAGGGGTGGAATTCGACCGAATCGATGCGGGCTATACCGGCCCCCTATGGGCAGAGATTAGCCCCCGCTCCTTCTCCGTCCTTGTGCGCCCCGGTTTGCGCCTGAACCAGATCCGGTTCCGCCACGGTCAGGCCATGCTGGATGACGACGCGCTCAGCGCGCTGCACAGCGCCACACGGCTCGTTGACGGCCCTGCACATATCGACGGCGGCTTGGGCTTCTCCGTGGATCTACGGCTGGGCGCAGGGCCCGTGGGCTACCGTGCGAAGCCACACACGGCGCTGATCGATCTGGATCGGCTCAACCACTACCCCGTTGATGCGTTTTGGGAGGAAGTCCACGCCACCGATGGCCGGATTATCCTCGACCCCGGCGCGTTCTATATCTTGGTCAGTCGTGAGGCTGTCCACGTCCCGCCGGATTACGCCGCCGAAATGGCGCCCTATCTGGCGATGGTTGGTGAGTTCCGCGTGCACTATGCGGGGTTCTTTGACCCCGGATTTGGCAATACCGATGCAGGCGGCGCGGGTTCGCGCGGCGTGCTTGAGGTCCGCTGTCACGAGGCCCCCTTCGCGCTGGAACATGGCCAGATCGTCGGACGCTTGGTCTATGAGAAGATGCAGCAGCGACCGCAGAAACTCTACGGCGCTGACATGAATTCAAACTATCAGGGACAGGGGCTGAAGCTGTCGAAACACTTCAAAACCTGAACCTGCTTAGCGGTTGCGCATCTCTTCCTCACGACGGGCGATTTCTTCCTCACGCGCGCGCAGGGCTTCCTCACGATCATGTTCGGCTATTGCCGCCTCGCGCCGTTGCAAAGCCTGCTCACGCTCACTCAATCGGTCGCGTGGCTGTCGGGCCTGGTTCATCAATTCGCCCGATTTGCGAAAGGCCGTGTTCATGCCGCGGCGCATCACCTGACGCATCACCATGTTGATAATTGAATTCAGGTTCATCTTGGCCTCTCTCAGCTCACTATTCGAACATATCGTCCTGATTGCGATTCGGGTCTTGCTCACCTTCACGCAGATCGCCGGGGGACGGGCGATTGTCCAGCAGTCCCGCCGCGCGCAATTCCTTCAGATCAGGCAGATCCCGCGCCGTTTCAAGGCCGAAATGCGCCAAAAACGCGGCCGTTGTCGTGAACGTTACGGGCCGCCCCGGTGTTTGCCGCCTGCGGCCCAGCTTGATCCAATCCAGCTCCATCAACAAATCGACTGTACCACGGCTGACAGAAACACCACGGATTTCTTCGATCTCGGCGCGTGTTACCGGCTCGTGATAAGCCACAATGGCCAAGGTTTCGATGGCGGCGCGGCTTAGCTTGCGCGTTTCGACCACTTCTTTTTGCATCAGGAATGACAGGTCAGCAGCCGTGCGAAAGGCCCATTCATCGCCGGATCGCACCAGTTGCACGCCGCGATCCGCATAGCGCTGACGTAATGCGCGCAGCGCCGCAGGCACATCGCACCCATGCGGCAAGCGCGCGGTCAGTGCAGCAGTGCTCAGCGCCTTGGACGATGCAAACAGAATCGCCTCAACCATACGCTGCTGCTCCTCGATCGGAGGGGCCTGAAAGAGTGTTTCCGTGCTCATCCGCGCCTCTTGAACTCAATCCGGCCAAAGCTTTCGACCTGCCGGATCTCCAGCGTGCCCGCCTTGACCAGCTCCAGCGACGCCGCAAATGTCGATGCCGTGGCCGAGCGGCGCTTTTTTGGGTCCAGCCGCCACGCCTCGGGCAAATATTCCTCCAGATCAGACCAATTCAACATCGTGCCGATCAGCCCCTTCATCCGTTCCAACGCCTGCTCCATCGTGTAAATCGCATCGCGTTTGAAATGCAGCGGCTCAAAATCATCACGGGTTTTAACCCCCGCATAAGCGCGCATCAACTCGACAAGGGATGCCTCATACTTCACGCGCCGCTTCATGCTGACATCCTCGGTCAGGCCACGGGCCAGAAAATCACGGCCCAACTGGTCACGCGCCATCAGCTTCGCCGCCGCCTTGCGCATCGCCTCCAGCCGCTGCAACTGATAGGCCAGATGCGCGGCCAGCTCCTCACCACTGGGGCCATCCTCAGCCGGATCAGCGGGCAATAGCAGGCGGGATTTCAAGAAGGCCAGCCACGCCGCCATCACCAGATAATCCGCAGCCAGCTCGATTCGCAGCCGCTTCGCCGCCTCAACAAAGCGCAAATACTGATCCGCCAACGCCACCATCGAGATTTTGCGCAGGTCCACCTTTTGCGTGCGACTCAACGTCAGCAACAGGTCCAGCGGCCCCTCGAACCCGTCCACGTCGATCACCAGCGCCTCAGCCGCCAGACGCTCATCCCGTTCGCGGATCAGCTGCTCGTCAGCCATCCCGCGCCTGTGCCTGCAACGCGGTCAATGCGGCCAAACCGGCCTGCGCATCAAATGGCGTCGGCACGCGCCGTTCTGCCAATGCCGCCGCCGCCCGTTGCGCCGCCTGCCCCGATAGACGCGGTGTGGCAGCGGCAATCTGCATCATTTCATCAGGGTCGCCATTGCAGTGCAAAATCATGTCACAGCCCGCATCCAGTGCGCCCTGAACACGCCCCGCAAAGGACCCACCCAGCGCGTGCATCGACAGGTCATCCGTCATCAGCAATCCGCCAAACCCGATTGCATCGCGAATATGGCGCACCACAATCGGGCTTAGCGTGGCGCAGGCTTGGGCATCCAGCGCTGTGTAGACAACATGAGCCGTCATCGCCATTCCGATGCCCGACAGCGCGGCAAAGGGCGCGAAGTCCCGCTCCAACTGCGCCGCACTGGCAGTAACAACCGGCAGGTCCAGATGGCTGTCCACCGTGCCGCGCCCATGACCGGGAATATGCTTGGCAATCGGCAGAACACCGCCGACCAGATGTGCATCCGCAACCGCCTGCCCGATCCGCGCAACCTGCCCAGGATCATCGCCATAGCACCGGTTCAACAAAAACGGATGGGTTTCGGAGCCCGCAACATCCAGCATCGGCGCGCAGTTCACATCGATGCCCAAACCGTGCAGTTCATGCGCGATATAGCGATAGCGCAGCGCCATCGCATTGGCCTGCAACTCCAACGGCAATCCGCGCATCAGGTCCAGCGGCGGCAAATGCTCCACCGCCAGCGGGGGTCGTAGCCGCTGCACGCGCCCACCCTCCTGATCAATCAGGATCGGCGCATTGAACCCGAGCACGTCACGCAGCTCCGCCGTCAGGGCGCGCAATTGCACCGCATCACGGATGTTGCGATCAAATATGATGAAGCCCCAAGGCTGCACATCACGGATAAAATCACGCTCCCACTGGGTCAGCGCCAAACCGGAAACGCCCATGATCAATGCCGTTTGCGTCATTTCACCACCGGTATGCACTGCAATCCACGCGCCGTCAGCGCCGCGCAGGCTGCACGTGTTTCCGTAGCCGAGCTATATCCGACCGCCCGCAACCGGAACAATATACGCCCGCCAGAGCTGGTCTGCTCGATATAGCGCTGCTTGCCAGCCAACAGGTCCGGCTGCGAATCTGCCAGCCCCGCCCATTGCAGCAGGGCCACCTGCTCACTGTCAAACGCGCCGAGCTGGATCATATGCGAACCCTGCGGGATCGCGCTGTCCTCAATCTCAACCGGTTGCTCAGGCTCAGGGGCGGTTAGAACTGTGGATAGATCGGTTGGCCGCGCCCGTGGAACAACACTGGTCGTGGGGGCCAGACGGGATCCGGTGTCTACGACCTCCGGCTCCTCCTCGACCTCCTCGGTGCCTTCCTCGACCACCTCAACCTCGGGCGGTCTGCCCTCGGGCTCCAGCGGCGCAGGGGCCAGCGTTACCTCATCCGGCAGCAGGGGGGCATCAACGCCGGCAACGACGTCGTTTACCTCCAGTCCCTGATGCGGCACCTGCGTGCCACCGGGCTCCTCAGGCTCCACCCGCATCGGGCCGGATTGCGCCAGAACGACCGGAACCTGCGTGACATCCTGCGTGCCCAGTCGCCACACCCACAGGCCCAGCCCGATCACCAGCCCGAGCGAGACCAGCGCAGCGACCGCACGGCCGAAACGTCCCCAAAACCCCGTTGATTTCGTGCCTTCAGGTGCCTGTCCGCGCATACCATGTCCTTTGACCACACCCTATTTGGTGAGTGGCCCTGCTCCAACCCCGAATTCCCGCGCTGTTCTGTGGCACGGGCTGCCGATTTCGTGCGCTTAGCGCATCTCATTCATCGGGGTAACGCCAAGGATACCGAGTCCCGCCGCAATCACAAGCTGACATGCCCGGATAAGGGCCAGACGCGCGCGCGTTTCCTCGACATCATCCTGTAGGAACCGCAGCTCGGGCACATCCTTGCCCCGATTCCACAGGCCGTGGAATTCGGATGCCAGATCATACAGGTAGAACGCGATCCGGTGCGGTTCGTGCACGCGTGCCGCAGTTTCCAACAGGCGCGGCCATTCCGCGATCTTACCGATCAGGGCCAGCTCCGCCTCATGCTTCAGCAGGGACAGATCCACATCGGCCAATGCTGCATCATCAGACGGGATTTCCGCCTTACCCTTGACCGAGTTGATCCGCGCATGGGCGTATTGCACGTAAAAAACGGGGTTATCCTTGGACTGCTCCAACGCCTTGTCGAAATCGAAATCCAGCGAAGCATCGTTCTTGCGCGTCAGCATCATGAAGCGGGTCACATCACGGCCAACCTCGTCCACCACATCGCGCAGCATGACGAACGTACCTGCCCGCTTGGACATCTTGAACGGCTCACCGTTTTTATACAGCTTCACCAATTGGCACAGCTTCACGTCCAGCGGCACCTTGCCATCGGACAGCGCGGAAACCGCCGCCTTCATCCGCTTGACATAGCCACCATGATCCGCCCCGAACACGTCGATCAACTGGTCATAGCCGCGTTCGATCTTGTCATAGTGATAGGCAATATCCGGCGCGAAATAGGTCCACGCCCCGTCGGATTTTTGCACCGGGCGGTCAACATCATCGCCATGATCGGTGGACCGGAACAATGTCTGCTCACGCGCCTCCCAATCATCGGGCAACTTGCCCTTGGGTGGCTCCAACGTGCCGCGATAGATCAGGCCCTTATCGTCCAGCGCCTTTAGCGACGCCTCGATCAGGCCTGTGCCATAGAGGGATTTCTCGCTGAACCAATGGTCCATGGTCACGCCCAGCGCGGCCAGATCGCCCTTGATCATGGTCAGCATCGCATCGGTCGCGAATAAACGGACATCTTGCAGCCACATATCCTCGGGCTGATCGACATAGGCATCGCCAACCTTGTCCTTCAACTCCTGCCCGACCGCGATCAGATAATCGCCGGGATAGGTGCCATCAGGAAAGGCAACTTCCTGCCCGTGCGCCTCTAGATAGCGCAGGTAGACGGAGCGCGCCAAAACATCGACCTGCCCGCCACCATCGTTGATGTAATATTCGCGCGTGACATCATAGCCCGCGAAATCCAGCAGGCTGGCCAGCGCATCCCCAAACACCGCACCGCGTGTGTGCCCCACATGCAGCGGGCCGGTAGGGTTGGCCGAAACATATTCAACATTCACCTTCGCCCCGCCACCCATGGTGGAACGCCCGAAATCGGTGCCCGCCGCCATAACAGCAGGGATCACCCGCTGCCACTGACCAGCAGCCAAGCGCAGGTTCAGGAAACCGGGTCCAGCAACCTCGGCCACGGCAATCCGGTCATCCACAGCCAAGCGCGCCGCCAGATCATCCGCAATTGCCCGCGGGTTCATCTTGGCCGGTTTAGCCAGCACCATCGCGGCATTGGTCGCCATATCACCGTGGGAGGGATCGCGCG
The DNA here is from genome assembly GCF_900231835.1 of Pontivivens marinum. Lineage (GTDB taxonomy): Bacteria > Pseudomonadota > Alphaproteobacteria > Rhodobacterales > Rhodobacteraceae > Pontivivens > Pontivivens marinum. Next base: position 217,988 of record NZ_OCTN01000001.1, read on the forward strand.
GTGGTTCCACCGCGACGTTTCGCAAGTCGAGATCCCCCGGCAGCACACCCTCGGCGGCCATCGCCCCAAGCGTTTCCAGCACCAGCGTCTTGATCTCGGCAAACAGGTTCATCTCATCTCTCCTTGGAATACTCGCGGTTTAGCACGAGCGGGCGAGAGGTCAACGGGAACGCTCCCTAACTCCGCTTCATCTCACCCCGCAGGGCACGGTGTTCCTCAATCGCGAACCGATCCGTCATGCCCGCGATGTAATCCGCAACTATCCGCGCGCGCAGCGTGTCAGACCGCGCGCCCAGTGCCGCCTCGGACCAATCCGGTGGCAACATGCCGGGATCGGCCATGAAATCCTCGAACAGTTCACGCACCACCCGCGCTGCCTTGCGCCGCATGCGCCGCACGGTCCAGTGACGGTACATATTGGCGAACAGGAACGCGCGGATCACCTTTAGATCAGCCCACATTGCGGGCGAAAACTGGATAACCGGCGCGCCATGCGCCCGCACCTCCGCCGCTGAACTCAGCCCCGTAACACGCAGCAAGCGCTTGCTCTCCTCCAGCACGTCCTCAACCATCACGCCAAACACGCGGCGCAGGGCCTCATGCTGTCGGCGCTCCGCGTCCAGACCGGGCCACTTGCGGTCCACTTCCTCAAAGCATCGCCCGACGATAGGCAGCCCGCGAATATCGTCCACGCTGAACAGGCCCGCCCGCAAACCATCATGCAGGTCGTGATTGTTATAGGCGATATCATCGGACAGCGCGGCAACCTGCGCCTCCGCGCCCGCATGGCTGTGCAGCTCCAGGTCATGGCGTGCATCATAATCGGCCAAGGCAAAGGGCAATTCGCCCAGCACAGGCCCGTTATGTTTGGCGATCCCCTCCAGCGTTTCCCATGTCAGGTTCAGCCCGTCCCACTCCGCATAATGCCGCTCCAGATCGGTAACGATCTTTAGCGCCTGCGCATTGTGGTCAAACCCGCCATAGGGGGCCATCGCCTCGGCCAATGCATCCTCACCCGTATGTCCGAACGGCGGATGGCCCAGGTCATGGGCCAGCGCGACCGCCTCGGCCAAATCCTCGTTCAGCCCCAAAGTCCGCGAAATCGTGCGGGCAACCTGTGCCACCTCAATGGAATGCGTCAGGCGCGTGCGGAAATAATCGCCCTCATGCTCCACAAAAACCTGCGTCTTGTGTTTTAGCCGTCGGAACGCGGAACAATGGATAATCCGGTCGCGATCCCGTTGAAAAGCAGAGCGATGGGCGCTGCCGCCCTCACCGTGCAAACGACCGCGAGATTCCTGTTCTGTGGTGGCATAGGGGGCTAGCATGGTCTCTCTCCCTTGCGAGGCGGCACATCCGCGCCTATTTCGATAAGGGAATCGCATGCCGACCGAGGGGACGCAATGATGGACCTGACCTTACCGCCAAAAGTATCCGACCGCGCCTATGCGCGACTGGCCGAAATTAACGAAGACCAAACCGCCCCGCAGGCCCTGCGCATCGCGGTCGAGGGGGGCGGCTGCTCCGGTTTTCAGTATGAGATCAAGCTCGACGCAGAACCGGCGCCCGATGATCTGGTGCTGGAAAAGGACGGACAGCGCGTGCTGGTAGACAGCGTGTCCCTACCCTTCCTGACCAATGCCGTGATCGACTACACGCAGGAACTGATCGGCGCGCGGTTTGTGATAGAGAACCCTAATGCCACATCCAGTTGCGGCTGCGGCACCTCCTTCTCGCTCTAGCAGCAAAAAACGCAGGAGATTGATATGATAGAAGTCACGTTAAAAGACCCAAACCACATCGAACTCACCGCAACCGGCCGGATCGAGGGCCCCCAGATGGAAACGGCCCTCGATAAACTGATCGCCCTGTGCGAACCGCTGGACCACGCCACCTACCTTGCCGTTATGACCGACATTAACATGCCCGCAGGCGCCGCCATCACCGCCGAAATCGCCCGCCTTCCCAAACTGATGGGCCTGCTGCGCAAAATTGATAAGGCGGCAATCATTACGAACCAGAATTGGCTGCGCACCGCGGCTGAGATTGAGGGGAAACTGATCCCCAATCTGGAAATCCGCTGCTTCGATGACCTGACAGCCGCTCGCGCATGGGTAACAACCTAACCCCATCGCATTCTCCAAATATCCGCGCCGCAGGCATCCCCCCCTTCCCTCCGCCGACACGGCCCCTTAAAGCTGAACACCAATTCAGCGGAGGGGCCGGACCATGATCGTCGCAAGCTTTAACATCAACGGGATCAAGGCCCGCCTGCCCGCCCTGGTGGACTGGCTCAAGGAAGCCTCGCCCGATGTCGCCGTCCTACAGGAAATCAAATCCGTGGATGAGGGCTTCCCCCGCGAACCGATCGAGGATCTGGGCTATAACCTGGAAACCCACGGTCAAAAGGGCTTTAACGGCGTCGCTATCCTGTCCAAATCCCCAATGGAGGATGTCACACGCGGCCTGCCCGGTGACGATACCGACGAACAGGCCCGCTATATCGAGGCTACCGTAAACGGCTTGCGCATCTGCGGCCTGTACCTGCCCAACGGAAACCCCGTGCCGGGCCCTAAATACGATTACAAACTGGCATGGATGCAACGCCTACAGAATCGCGCCACCCAATTGCTGGCAACCGAACAGCCCTTCCTGATGGCCGGTGATTACAACATCATCCCACAGGCAGAGGACGCCGCCCGCCCCGAGGTCTGGACCGATGACGCGCTGTACCGTCTTGAAAGCCGCAATGCCTATCGCCGCCTGACCAATCTGGGCCTGACCGATGCCCTGCGCGCCACCACGCGAGCCGATAAAACTTATACGTTCTGGGATTATCAGGCAGGCGCACGGCAGAAAAACAACGGCATCCGCATCGATCACTTCCTGCTATGCCCGCAAACCGCTGACCGCCTGCAATCGTGCGAGATTGACGCCCATGTGCGTGATCGGGAAAAACCCTCGGACCACGTCCCGATCAAGGTGACGCTAGATTTCTGACCCTCGCGTCACGTCGTGGGCATATAGCCAATCAAACCGGCCCGCCGCGAATTCAGAGGCCAGCGCCCCGACGGCCCGCATCCCCAAATGCACCGCAGGGCGCAGCGGACCGCCAATATGGTCCAGCCGCCCCTGCGCCCGCGCGGCGCGCTGCACCCGCGTCGCACGCGGTTTGCGCAGTGCCTCGTACTGATTCAACGCAGCACCGCTGGCCACAGTATCAGCCAGTACCCACGCATCCTCCAACGCCTGGGTCGCGCCCTGCGCCAGAAATGGCAGCATCGGATGGCACGCATCCCCAACCAGAACCACCTTCCCATTCGACCACTGCTGCAACGGCGCGTGATCGAACAGCCCCCACAGATAGGTGCGGCCAACCTTGGCTAAGGCGGCCTCAGCCTCATCATTCCATCCGGCAAAGGCCTGCCGCAAATTGTCTGCGTCATCCTCCTGCGCCCAACCCTCACCGGTCCAATCGCGCCGTTTGACCACGGCAACAATGTTCAACAGCGTCCCGCCGCGCAGGGGATAGGTCACCAGATGCCGATCCTTGCCAACCGTCAGCGATGTCACACGCCCGACGCCGTCATGCGGAACAATGGCCCGCCACGCGGCATGGCCGGTATAGCGCGGCTCGGTCAAACCAACGACCTGCGCGCGCAATTCCGACCGCACACCATCCGCCCCAACGACCAGATCGAACTGCTCACTGCGCGTCCCTAGATGCAGCACCCCTGACGCTGCTTCAGCACCGCTAATGGCAGCGCTCGTCACGATCTGCACACCTGCGGCACGGGCCGCCTCAGCCAGAACCATTATCAAATCCGCACGGTGCAGGTTCACCGGCGCATGACCCCAGCGCCGCACCGCATCCGCGCCCATCGCGATCCGCATCAGGGGCGTACCGGCGGCATTGCGCATCTGCACCGCCACAGGCGTTACGGCACAGGAGCGCACCGCCTCGCCCAGACCCATAGCCGCCATCACTGCCATGCCATTGGCACCGATTTGCAAGCCGGCACCGACCTCGCCCAAATCAGGCGCACGCTCGTAAACCACTACGTCCAGCCCACGCTGCGCACAGGCCAGCGCAGTTGCCAATCCGGCAATGCCCGCCCCGACGATTCCGATCCGCATGTCAGCCTCCACCCGTTGCCCTAACGCAAAGGGGGCGGCCCCTCCCCGGACCGCCCCCCTTTATGTCATCCGCACACCACCGCTTAGCGATCGTCGCGATAAACCTTTTCCTTACGCTCGTGACGCTCTTGCGCCTCCAAGCTCAGCGTGGCGATGGGCCGCGCATCCAGCCGTTTCAGGCTAATCGGCTCACCCGTGACATCGCAATATCCGTATGAGCCATCTTCTATCCGTCGCAGAGCGGAATCGATTTTCGAAACCAGCTTACGTTGACGGTCACGGGTCCGCAGCTCCAATGCCCGATCGGTTTCCTCGCTGGCGCGATCGGAAACGTCGGGAATGTTGCGGGTTCCCTCCTGCATATCTGTCACAGTGTCTTTGCTGTCGGACAGCAGTTGAGCTTTCCATTCCAGCAATTTGCGACGAAAATATTCGACTTGCTGGTCATTCATGAAAGGCTCGCTTTCGGCCGGTCTATAGTCCGATGCCAGAACCGTTTCAGCTTTCATCGTTATCACCCTACGTTTTAAACGAAGCGGCCGATCATTGCCTTGCAGGGCAATGCGCAAGCGCCCTATCCCTCTGTATAAGGGCGGCATAAAGCGTTAATCCGCCGATGTCACGCGCGAATTGGACTGGGTTTTGGGCCGCATACTGTGGTTTCAAGGCAAACAGGAAAGGTTTTTTGATGAAATTCGAAGGCACTAAGGACTATGTCGCAACAGGCGACCTGACCGTTGCAGTAAATGCAGCCATTGCGCTGGAACGCCCGCTATTGGTTAAGGGTGAACCGGGCACTGGTAAAACGGAACTGGCTCGTCAGGTTGCTGATGCGCTGGGGGTTCCGATCCTCGAATGGACTGTAAAATCAACGACCAAGGCGCAGCAGGGCCTGTATGAATACGATGCCGTATCCCGCCTGCGCGACAGCCAGTTGGGCGAGGAACGGGTCCACGATGTGTCCAATTATATCCGCAAGGGGATGTTGTGGCAGGCCTTTGATGCGGATGAGCGCGTGGTCCTGCTGATCGACGAAATCGACAAGGCGGATATCGAGTTTCCAAACGATCTGCTGCAAGAACTCGACCGGATGGAATTTCATGTCTACGAGACGGGAAAGACGGTTCGCGCCAAACATCGCCCGATCGTGATCATCACCTCGAACAACGAAAAAGAACTGCCCGACGCCTTCTTGCGCCGTTGTTTCTTCCACTACATCCAGTTTCCCGCCCCCGACATCATGGCCCGGATTGTTGAGGTCCACTTCCCCAACATCAAAAAGACCCTGATGACGGAGGCCCTGACCCAGTTCTACGATATCCGCGAAACCCCGGGGCTCAAGAAAAAGCCGTCCACATCCGAGGCTCTGGACTGGCTGAAACTGCTCCTGGTTGAGGATCTGGACCCCGAGGATCTGAAACGCGACGGAAAGGACGCCCTGCCCCAACTGCACGGCGCGCTTTTGAAGAACGAACAGGACGTGCATTTGTTCGAGCGTCTGGCCTTTATGGCGCGGCGCGACGGGCGCTAAGCCTCGAAATTCAGCGCGGCCGTTAGCAAAAACCGCACCTGTTGCTCATAATGCGGCAGGTGCGGCGCGGCAAAGCCATCCAGCTTCAGCGAATTTTCGGCGACACACAGTCCCAATATTGCGGATGACATCAATGCCGCACGGGAGGGGTCGCCCAAAACACCCTCAATCTTGCTCTGCCACAGCTCGTCATAAACCTTGCGGACCAAATGTCCGACCTGCTCATCGTCCGCATTCATTTGGATCAGGCGCGTGACCGATGGCATATCAGACCCACGGTCCAGCGTTACAAACACCTGAACAATCGCATCAACCAGCGCGGCACCATCAGGCATAACAACACCGTCCAGCCCATAGGCCTCGTGCAAGGTTGCCTCGAACAATCCCAGCTTGGATCCGTAATATCGCGAGATCAGCGCAACATCGACGCCTGCCGCCCGCGCAACCTCCCGAACAGAAACATTGGTAAATCCCCGCGACCAGAACAGGCGTAGACCATGGGTCAGCAATGCCTCGCGGGTGGTATAGGATGTACTCAAATCACGCATAAACAGGCCGTCCCTCGCATAGTCAACAACCGTTGACTTAGGTTACTACAGCACATAAACTATTGAATAAGCAAGTTAACACAGTTCAGGAGTGATGCCTATCGCCGATCTTGCACTTATCACTGGCGCAACATCCGGCATCGGAGAGGCGTTTGCACGCCTTCATGCGAACAAGGGCGGAGACCTGATAATCACGGCACGACGCGCTGCGGAACTTGAGGCGATGAAGGCGGAGCTTGAGGCCACCCACGGCATCACAGTCTACGCCATTCCCGCCGATCTGGGCACGTCCGAGGGCATAGATGCACTGCTAGACATCGTTGCCACCATCGAAATTCCCGACATTCTGATAAATAGCGCAGGCTTTGGCGGGCATGGCCCCCATGTGTTGCGCGACTTGGCAACCGAACAGGCGATGATCGACCTTAACATAAAGGCCGTGGTCACAGTTACCCACCGAATTGGCGGCGCGATGGCACGGCGCGGCTCAGGCAAAATCCTGAATGTCAGCTCCACCGCCGGCTTTGCCCCCGGCCCGCTGCAAGCGGTCTATTTCGCCAGCAAGGCCTTTGTGACATCCTATTCACAGGCTCTGGATCAGGAATTGCGCCCGCGCGGCGTAACCTGCACCGCGCTTGCCCCCGGCTTTGTTGAAACAAACTTCGCAAAGCGCGCCGACATTATCGGCACCGCCTTTACCAAGGCAGGCGGCGCATCAGCGGACAGCGTTGCCCAATGCGGGTACAAGGCGATGCAGCAGGGTAAGTTGGTTGCAGTAAACGATCGACTGCTTGGCTTTGTGATGCAGTGGATGATGCCGCTCATGCCACGCCGCTTCGTTCTGGAGGCGATTCAGCGAAGCCAGTCCAAGGATTGAGTAACAATTTCGGAACGCTATTCCACTCCGCACGTTAGTAGGATGACGGCATTAACCGTCACTTATTTTAGTAAGGTGGAGATTTGACATGAATAACGATATTTTCGAAGGCAACTGGAAGCAATTCAAAGGCAACGCACAGGCTAAATGGGGCGAACTGACCAATGACGAACTGGATCAGGCGCAGGGCAACCGCGCCGTGCTTGAGGGCAAGATCCAGGAGAAATACGGAAAATCCAAGGAAGAGGCCAAGCGCGAAGTCGATGAGTGGATCGACAGCCTCTGACCTGACCACCAGCACGATTTGCACGCCGTCCCAGTGGGGCGGCGTTTTGCGTTGTACCCCTTACATTTCGACACAGGCGCACCGACCCTTCTGCATTGCGGCACACCGTCATTTACCTGCATATGGTAGAGCAACTGACCGGACATCCCATGCTCTCCACCCTCGCAGACCCGATCCTCCCGATATTTGCCATTCTTGCCATTGGCGTCTTCGCAGGCTGGCGCGGTCTGTTCGACGTGGATTTCGCGCGGACCCTGAACCGGTTCGTGTTCTACATCGCACAACCCGCACTGGTGTTTTTCGTCGTGGCGCGCGCACCGTTTGCTGCCTTTGATTACCGCGCTCTGGGCCTGTATCTGGTGTCGGAGATTGCGGTCTATGCGTTGGGCTACTGGGTCATGCGCCGCTATTTTGGCCGCGACCGTCGCGAAGCATTGCTGCTGGGCATGACCTGCGCCTTTGTGAACCACGTTTTCTATATCCTGCCCATTGCCGAACGGATTTATGGCGAGGAAGCCGCCTCGACCATTGCAGGCATCATCATCGTGGATATCGCGCTGCTATTTTGCGGCACTGTGCTGATCCTCGATCTGATGAAAGCCGGAACCGCCTCGCCCACCAAGATCGCCGGAATGATGGCGCGCAATCCCGCCTTTCTGGCCATTATCGCGGGTCTGGTGGTATATGCGCTGGAACCGCTATCGCCACAGGGGCTGTTTACCTTCGCTGAGTTCGTCGGCAATGCCGCACCGCCCGCCTCGCTATTCGCACTGGGCATCATCATGGCAGGCGCTGATTTTCGCAGGCCGGGCGGGGCCACTTGGTCAATTGTCGGGATAAAAACGGTTATCCACCCGCTACTGCTGCTCACCATGTTCGCGATGACCGAGGTAGACGCGGATAAGGCCGATATTGCCATGCTTGTGGCCGCCGGCCCCTGCGGCGCGATGCCCTTTGTCATTGGCCTGCAATACGGGGTAAAGACGGAGACAATCGCCCGCGCGATCCTGATATCAACCGGCATTACCCTGTTTACTCTGGCTTGGCTGACCGCATGACACTGACCATCCGCCCCCTGATTGCTACGGACGAACCTGCATGGCGCACCCTATGGACCGCCTATCTGACGTTTTACGACGCAACCGTGGCCGAGGAAGTTTACACCACGACCTTTGCCCGCCTACTGGGCGATGACCCACAGGATTTCTCCTGTCTGATCGCGGTAAAGGACGGCACGCCAATCGGCCTGACCCATTACATGTTCCACCGCCACGGCTGGCGCGTGGAAAATGTGTGCTACCTACAGGATCTCTATGTCAGTGACGCCGCCCGTGGCACCGGCGCAGGCCGCGCCTTGATCGAGGCTGTTTACGCCGCCGCCGACGCAGCAGGCGCGCCAACTGTCTACTGGATGACGCAAAACGACAACGCGACGGCACGCTTGCTCTATGACCGGATCGCGACCAAAACAGATTTCATAAAATATCAGCGCTAAGCTGACGAGTATGGCAGGCATCGGGCCAACGGCCCACCGCCACCCAGCCAAATTGCGAGGAACCTCACATGAACGCCCTTTACATCGGACTTGTCGGCCTTGCGATCGGGATCTTTCGCGCGAAACGTCGCGGTGGTTCGATCGGGGATATGGTGACATGGGGCATCGGCCACGCGCTGGCCTTTGTGATCGTGACGATCGTGGTGCTGATGGCTTACGATTTCGGCAAGTTCTACGTGCTCTGATGTTTTTACGGTTTTTCGACAATCTGCGCACCGCCAAACTGCCCGTATCCCTGCGGGAATACCTCACCTTGATCGAGGCAATGCAGGCCGGCGTTGTGATGTATGATGTCGATGCCTTCTACTATCTGGCTCGCGCGACATTGGTAAAGGATGAGCGGAATATCGACCGCTTTGATCAGGTTTTTGCCCATTCGTTCAAGGGGATGGAGCAGATCACCCTAGACGACATGATCGACCCGCAGGCCCTGCCCGATGAGTGGCTGCGCAAAATGGCCGAAAAACACCTGACGGCTGAGGAAATGGCCGAGGTTGAGGCCGCAGGCGGCTTCGAAGCGCTGATGGAGAAGCTGCGCGAACGGCTGGCCGAACAGGAAAAACGCCATCAGGGTGGCAATAAATGGATCGGCACGGCAGGCACCTCCCCCTTCGGCGCCTATGGCTATAATCCTGAGGGCGTGCGCATCGGCCAAAAGGAATCGCGCCACCAAAAGGCGACCAAGGTCTGGGACAAACGCGAATTCCGCGATTTCGACGATACTCGCGAACTGGGCACCCGTAATATCAAGGTCGCGCTAAAACGCCTGCGCCGTTGGGCACGGGATGGCGCAGCGGAGGAACTCGACCTGCCCGGCACCATCCGCGCCACCGCCGAACACGGCTATATCGACGTGCAAACCCGCCCCGAACGGCGCAACGCCGTCAAGGTACTGCTGTTCCTTGATGTTGGGGGCTCCATGGACCCGCATATCAAGGTGGTGGAGGAACTGTTTTCCGCCGCCCGCACGGAATTCAAACATCTCGAACATTTCTACTTCCACAACTGTTTGTATGAGGGCGTCTGGCGTGACAATTCCCGCCGCTGGACCGAACAAATCCCCACGCATGAGGTCTTGCGTACCTACGGGTCCGATTATCGCTGCATCTTTGTCGGCGATGCCTCGATGTCGCCCTACGAAATCGCCCATCCCGGTGGCGCCAGCGAACATTGGAACCCCGAGGCAGGCCATGTCTGGCTAACCCGCGCCCGCGAACAATGGCCCTCATCCCTATGGATCAATCCGGTCCCCGAACGGCTGTGGGGCTACACCCATTCCATCCGCATGGTTCAGGACCTATTCCCCGACCGCATGGTCCCCATGACATTGGCCGGTCTGGAAAGCGGCATGCGCGAGCTAACCCGCTAACCCCGGCGCCGCTTCATTTTGCCAGCCATATAGCAGCCGCATAGCAGCCACAGCGCAGCCCGCCCAAATCAGCGATAACCGCCGTTGCACTGGGCCGGTTCTGGCGCCACATTCAGCACATGGCCCTATTGATCCCAATCCTGATCGCCGTGATCGGCGGCTTCATCATGATGCACCTGTCCAGTTGGACCAGTGCGCGCAATCTAGGCGCCCAATCCAGCCCCCTGACCGACCCTGCGCTACTGCGCCTAACCGAGCGAATGGCGCGAGAACTAGATGCACCCAACCTCAAGGTTTATGTACAAAACACGCCAGTTATCAACGGCTTGGCCGCGCCGGACGGGCGTATCTTCATCACCCGTGGTTTTATCGAGAAATACCGGCAGGGCCACGTTCAGGCCGAGGAAATCGGCTCCGTCATCGCCCACGAACTGGGCCACGTTGCCCTAGGACACGCCAAACGGCGGATGATTGATTATAGCGGCCAAAACGCGATCCGCGTGGTTCTGATGATGGTCATCGGGCGCTTCGTTCCGTTCATTGGCCCATGGCTGGCCAGCGGCGCCACGCAACTGCTCGCCGCGCGCCTCAGCCGTCGCGATGAATATGAGGCAGACGCCTATGCCGCTGCTTTGCTTACAAAAATCGGGATCGGCATCAGCCCGCAGCGCAGCCTGTTTCGTAAGCTGGATCAGCTTGCAGGCACCGCAAACGGCACACCCGCATGGCTGTTGAGCCACCCCAGGGCCGAGGACCGCATCGCCGCCATCGAAGCCCTCGCCCGTAACTGGAACACACGCCCCTCTATTCGCTGAGCGCCTTACCCAATCGCGGCAGGCCCGCCCGCTTTAACAGCGGCCGCACCACCTGCTCACGCCCCGATATTGCCTGCGTTCGCGCACGAACCTCCTCAACCGGTTCAGCCAGCGATCGCTCAGCATGACAGGCGAGGAAAAACGGATCCGGCCCAATAGCATAAAGGTTTTCCCGCGCCAAAATCCGGTTCGGAAAATCCTTGAGGTTACGGGTCACGATCATATCCGCCTGCCCCTCAATCGCAGCGGACAGCACATGCACATCGTCAGGGTCCGGCAGGTCCAGATCATCGCGCACCGGCGCGGCAACGCAGCCATTCGGGAAACGGTCGCGCAGCAATGCGATTTCCACCCGCGCCTGCGCCCCAACATCCGGCCCGGCCCGCAACGCGGCCCGCGCCCATTCCTCCAGAATACGCTCGGACCATAGCGGCACGAAATCCCCGCGCGCGGCAACCGCCACGAAGATTTCACGTTGGATCGTTGGATATAAAACGCAGGCGTCTAGCAGGACCCGCATCACTCCAGCCGCAGGAACAATGCCTTCAGGTAAGCCGTTTCCGCCAACATCGCATGGGTGGGGTGATCCGGTCCGGCAAAGCCTGTGTGGATCAACTGCGCCACACGTCCGCCCCGCGCTACACCGCGCAGCGATGCGTCGCGGAACTTGGCCAGATCAGCCGCATGGGAACATGAACACAGCACCAGATAGCCACCCGGCTTGACCAAGGCCGCACTCATCCGCGCAACACGCTCATAGGCGCGCAGGCCCTTATCAGCGGTCTGCTTTGTCGGGGCAAAGGCAGGCGGATCACACACGACCAGATCGTAGGTCACGCCCTCCTCAACCATTGCGGTCATCGTGTCGAACGCATCACCGCGACGGGTCGCGAACCGGTCGCTGGCCCCCATTGCGCGCGCGCCTTCCTCGGCCAGTGCCAGCGCAGGGGCAGACCCATCGACAGACAGCGCCGATTTTGCGCCACCAGCCAGCGCCGCCAGCGCAAAGCCACCAACATGGCTAAAGACGTCGAGCACCTCGCCACCCGCGGCCAAGCCAGCCGCAAAGGCATGATTCGCCCGTTGATCCAGAAACAGGCCCGTTTTCTGCCCGCCCAACAGGTCCGCCATATAGGTCGCACCGTTCATTTTCACCGGAATAGGCGCGTCGATCTGACCGGTGGTCACAGCGCTTTCCTCATCCAGCCCGTCCAGCTTACGCGCACGACCTGATGCGTTTTTTACCACGCTGGAAACGCCAGTCACCGCGATGACCGCTGCCTCCAGCTCCGCATACATTGCCTCGGCCCATGCGGCATTTGGCTGGATCACTGCGGCATCGCCGAAACGGTCGATGATAACACCGGGCAGGCCGTCAGCCTCGGCATGGATCAGGCGGTAGAATGGCTCCGCGAACAGGCGCGAGCGGTGCTCAAACGCGAATCGCAATTTGCTTTCCAGCCATGCCGCATCGATCACTGCCTCTGGATCACGGTCCATCAGGCGGGCGGGAATGCGGCTTTCCGAATTGACGGTCACTGTGCCAATGGCGACGCGATCCGCATCCTCCAACGTGGCAAAGGTGCCCGGGGTCAGCGATTTCGAGCGGCGATCCAGCACCAGCTCATCCGCGTAAACCCACGGGAATCCAAAACGAACCGTGCGGGCACGACCTGGGCGCAGGCGTACAACAGGGCGGGCGGTCGACGGGGAGGCGTTTTGATCTGTCATAGTCTGTCGCTATCTGGTTCGTGGCTCAAAGGAAAGTCTGGAAACAAGAAAGGGCCGCCCCATAGGGCGACCCTGTCAGCATCGGCTTGTGGCCGGATTAGGCGGTGCGTGCAACACCAGAAAACAACGAGCGTACCCAGTTTGCAAAAGCAACAGCCATGTCGCGGCTTGCTTCGGCGCGCATGTGGTGGGCGCGCTCAACATATGCATTGATCTCGGCAATAGTCAGATCGCGTTCGGTCATGGTTCTATCCTTGGTCTGCGATACACCGTGATGCGTATCGTTGGAATAAACCTAGGCGCACAATCACATGCTGACAGCAGACAACTCCGCCAGATCGCCATGCGCGAAACGCATGCCTGCCGAATATTACCGCATTTTGAGGTGTTTAAGGTAGCGCCCCTCGATCCCGCGAAAGATCAGAACGATCATCAGCGTCAGCAATCCGTACAGGATCGCCGCGGTATAAAACCCCTCATCCGAGACATAATACCGGCCATTAAACTCACGCGCGGCACCCAGAATATCGGTCAGGGTAATGACGCTAACGATGGCGGAGCCGTGCATCATAAACACAACCTCGTTGCCATATTGCGGGATCGCACGGCGCAGCGCCGAGGGCAGCACCACCAGTGCGTAAACCAGCCAAGTGCGCAGCCCCAGCGCCTGCGCCGCCTCGACCTGCCCCTTGGGCGTCCGCTCAATCGCGCCGCGCACAATCTCCGTCGCATAGGCACCGGAGTTCAGCGAAAACGCGATCAGCGCACACCACCACGGCTCACGCAGATAGCTCCACGCGAAGCTGTCGCGGATAAATTCGAATTGCGACATGCCGTAATACAGCAAGTATAGCTGCACCAGCAGCGGCGTGCCCCGAATGGCATAGACATAGCCGCGGATCAGCGGGCTGGCGATCGGCGTTTTGCGCGTGCGCATAATGGCAAAGGGTACCGCAATGCAGAACCCGATCACCACCGCCAACATGGTGAGTTGTACGGTCAGCCACACCCCCTCAGCGAATAGAGGCCAGCGTTGGATCAGTAGGTCAAAGCGCATCGCAACCCCCTACCGTGCATCGGAGAAGCCACGGTCGAACCGCCGCTCCAACCGGTTAAAGATTTGTTGGCTGACCCATGTGATCAACAGATAGCCAAGGAACGCCGCCAGCAGGAACCAGAAGAATTCCCGCGTAGAACGCCCCGCATCAATCGCCACACCGACCAGATCGCTCAACCCGATGATCGACACCACAGCCGTGGATTTCGTCAGCACCATCCACACATTCATCGTGCCGGGCAGCGCCTGCCGGATGATTTGCGGCAGCGTGACCAGACGCAATGTCTGACGCGGTTTTAGCCCCAGCGCCGTCGCGGCCTCACCCTGTCCACGGTCCACAGCCAATGTTGCGCCACGGAACGTCTCCGTCAGATAGGCGCCATAGATCAGGCCGATGGTGATCGTGCCCGAGATAAAGGGGTTCACGTCGATCCGCTCAAACCCGGCGGAGCGGGTGAACAGGTTCATCAACGCCTGCATTTTGTAATAGAAGATCAGGATCATCACCAGATCGGGCACGCCACGCACCACGACCGTGTAACCCATGACCAGCCAACGCACGGCGCGCCACTTGGACATCTGCCCCCACGCGCCCAGCCCGCCCAATGCGCAGGACAGCACAAAGGCCAGCAACGCCATTGAGACGGTGATGCCAAAGCCGCGCAGCAGCAGCGGAATATATGCGACGAGTTGATCCATCAGGTCACGAATGGGGCGACACTGCCGCCCCACCCAATCACGTCAATTCAGGCTTCAGGAACCGCCATAAACGTCAAAGTCGAAATACTGCGACGCAATTTCATCATACTGGCCGCTCTCGCGGATCGCAGCGATGGCTGCGGTGAACTGGTCGCGCAGCTCTGTGTCGGACTGACGAACGCCAACGCCAACGCCCTCACCGTGATATTCAGGGATCGAGTATCCAGCGCCGAAAAATGCGTAACCCGCACCGTCCTCAGTTTGCAGGAAGCCCTCATCCATGGTGATGGAATCAGCCATGATCGCGTCGATTCGGCCCGAAACCAGATCCAGATAGGTGTCGTCCTGCGAGGCGTACAAGCGCAGCTCTACGTCAGGATACTCACCTTCCATGAAGTTCTGGTGGATCGTGCCACGCTGAACGCCAACCGTCGCATCGGCCAGTGTTTCGACGCTGTCATCCGCAAATGCACCCTCAGCCGCGAGGAAGATCGCAGGCGTGCTGTAATATTTCGCGGAGAAGTCGATGACCTGCATCCGCTCCTCGGTGATGGACATGGAGGCGATGATCGCGTCGCACTTATCTTCCTGCAAGGCAGGGATGATGCCGTCCCAATCGGTTTTCACCATGGTGCAGCTTGCGCCCATCGCGTCACACATGGCGTTCGCCATATCGATATCGAAACCGGTGACGGAACCGTCAGCCTCGGTTTGCGAGAATGGAGGGTATGCGCCCTCGACACAGATATCCAGATCCTGCGCGGCAGCAGCGCCAGCGGTCAGAGTGGCCAATGCCACAGCAATGATTTTTTTCATTATCGAAGTCCCTATTGGTCTCATTTCTGCCGACAAACATCATGCAGCAGGCGGGGGGCGTCAAGCCGAAGCGACCACCGCCCCCATCTGCTTAACGTCGCGGCGTGGCGAAATACCCGACAGCACTGCCCGATTGCGATGCTGTGCTCAGCCATTCGAATACAAAACCGGCGACGGAGCGGAAACAGACCAGTTCCGCACTATCCGCGCCGGTCATCCAGAATGCGACCGCAACCTGCCCCAAACGACTGCGCCGGATGTCGCCCTGCGCGAACTGATCGGGGGCCAAATCAACGGGCGCACCCTTTGCCAGAACCTCACGCACGACATCCCCATGCAGGCGGATAACCGCACGCGCGTCGGATAGAACCGACACCATGCTGTGCACATCACCCAATGCATCGACCAGTCGTGCAGCAACAGTTGGTGCATCGCCATAGGCGCAGAACAGCATCAGCTCATCCGCGCTCATCCATGCCAAGCCATCCGTCGCATCGCCGGACATTTTGCGCGTGGCGGGCACGGGGTGGCCCGTAACCTCAGCCACGGCGGCGCATAGGGCCGGATCGGTCAAGCTGCCGCGAATGGCGATCATGCCCACCAG
This sequence comes from Pontivivens marinum, assembly GCF_900231835.1. Lineage (GTDB taxonomy): Bacteria > Pseudomonadota > Alphaproteobacteria > Rhodobacterales > Rhodobacteraceae > Pontivivens > Pontivivens marinum. The sequence continues at coordinate 234,013 of NZ_OCTN01000001.1, forward strand.
ACCCGCATCGGTAACGGTAATATCGCCGCTGAAATGTGCGCCTTGCAGCGCTGTGCGTGGCTCAAACATCCTGGCGCTCCCCTGCTTTGTCGTAGAAGACCGGATCGACCACCGTCGCCCGTATCACGGAATCCTTGCCCACCGGAAATTCCAGCACCTCACCCATGCGACCAGCCCCGCCATCAATCAACGCCATCGCGATAGAGCGTTCCATCGTCGGGCTGAAATAGGTCGAGGTGACATGGCCAATGGTTTTCGGATCGCCATATTCATTGACACCCGCAACTGCGTGGGCACCGTCCGGCAGAACCGTTGCCGGATCTTCCGTGGCCAAGCCGACCAACTGCTTGCGATCCGCACGGATCATATCGGGGCGCTGCAATGCGCGCTTGCCGATAAAGTCCTCTTTCTTTTTCGACACGGCCCAGCCCAGCGCCAGATCATGCGGAGTGACGGTTCCGTCCGTCTCATCCCCGATCATGATAAAGCCCTTTTCGGCCCGCATCACATGCAAAGCCTCGGTGCCGTAGGGCATCACGCCCAGCGCAGCACCCTTTTCCAGCAACATATCCCAGAACGCACGACCGTATGAGGCAGGCACCCCGATCTCATAGCTCAGCTCGCCCGAGAACGAGATGCGGAAAACCCGCGCCGGAATACCGCCCAGCTCACCCTCGGCATAGCCCATGAAGCTCAACGCCTCCTTGGACACATCCATCCCGCCGAGGCTCTCCAGCAATTGCCGCGCCTTGGGACCAACGACGGCTACCTGCGCGAATTGCTCCGTCACGTTGCTGGTAAAGACCTCCAGATCCCACCATTCCGTTTGCAGCCATTCCTCCATCCACGCATGAACACCATCCGACCCGCCGGACGTGGTGTGGCATAGGAAGCTATCCTCGGACAGCCGCACCACAACACCGTCATCGAACAGGAACCCGTTTTCCGTACACATCAGGCCATAGCGACAGCGGCCCGGTTTCAGGCTGGACATCATATTGGTGTAGATCAGGTCGAGGAACTTTGCCGCGTCCGGTCCCTTCACCAGGATTTTGCCCAAGGTGGATGCATCCAGCAGGCCAACATTGGTCCGCGTGTTGCGAATCTCGCGGTGAACGGCCTGCTCCGTCGTTTCCCCCGCGCGGCGATAGGTATAGGGGCGGCGCCAATCGGCAACCGGCTCCCAGACCGCATCGTTTTCATCGTGCCAGCCATCAATCGGGGATTTGCGCGTGGGCTTAAAGATCGCGCCCCGCGCCTCCCCCGCAATCGCTCCCATCGAAATCGGCGTATAGGGCGGACGGAAGGTCGTGGTGCCCACCTGCGGGATCGTCGTGCCTAGGCTATCAGCCAGCACGGCCAGACCGTTAATGTTGCTCAGCTTACCCTGATCCGTCGCCATGCCCAGCGTAGTATAGCGTTTGGCGTGCTCGACGCTCTCGAACCCCTCCTGCGCGGCCAGTTGAACGTCGGATACCTTCACATCGTTCTGGAAATCGAGGAACGCCTTTGAGCGCAGCTTGTAGGACGCGCCCGCAGGCATCATCCAGACCGGTTGCACCGGTTCCTCCGGCTCCGCCATTGCGGTGGGAGCGTCGCCTTCGGACGGGATGAACCCGACCTCAGCCGCCGCGCGGCGACCCGCCGCCGCCGCATCCTGCATCGCATCGCCAGAGAGCAACGCACCCGATGCGCTGCCCGCAGTGATCACATATCCCGCACCGTTATGATCGGTGGGCGGGCGGCTGGCATCGGGGCGGAAATGCGCCTGATCGACATCCCAGACCAGCTTGCCCCCGCAATGGGACCACAGGTGCACAACGGGCGACCACCCGCCGGACATCGCCACCGCATCACAGGGGATCGTCTCCAGCACAGTCCCCTCACCAGCCTGCGAGCAAATCTCAACCGCTTCAACTTTTTTGCCACCCTTGACCGAGGCAACACCCTTGCCCACCTCGACCCGAATACCCAGATCACGCGCCTGTCGTGGCAACGGCCCGATGGCGGCATCCCGTGCATCAAGGATAACCGGAACTTCCAACCCTGCCAGTTTCAGCGCGATTGCCGTGCGATAGGCGTCATCATTATTCGTGACAACAACCGTGCGATCCCCCGGCGTCACGCCGTACAGCGTCACATAATCGCGCAACGCCGCGGCCAGCATGACCCCGGGCACATCATTGCCCGCAAAGGAAAGCGGCCGCTCAATCGCGCCGGTCGCTGTTACAATCCGGTCGGTGCGAATGCGCCACAGCCGGTGCCGTGGGCCAGTCGCATTTTCCAGATGATCCGTCAGACGCTCATAGCCGGTGACGTAGCCATGATCGTAGACGCCTGCGCCCATCATGCGGGTGCGGATGGTGACGTTATCCATGCCCTGCAATTCAGCCACAGCCGCAGCCAGCCAGATATCCGAGGGCTGGCCGTCAATCTCCACCTCATCGCTCAGCAAACGTCCGCCCAGATGCGCGGTCTGTTCCAACAGCAACACACGCGCACCGGCGCGACCAGCCTCCAGCGCGGCCTGCAATCCGGCCATGCCGCCGCCGACAACCAGCACATCGACATACGCGTAGAAATACTCGTACCGATCCGCATCCGGCTGCGTCGGGGCCTTGCCCAGGCCTGCTGCCTTTCGGATCACCGGCTCGAACACGTGTTTCCACGCGGAACGCGGCGCCATGAAGGTCTTGTAGTAAAAACCGGCAGGGAAAAAGCGCGACATCGCGGCGTTCAACGCGCCAACATCCATATCCAAGCTGGGCCAATGGTTCTGGCTGGTCGCGGCCAACCCGTCATGCAACTCGGCCACGGTGGCGCGCTGGTTCGGCTCAAAATGCGCGCCCTGACCCAAGCCCATCAGCGCGTTCGGTTCCTCAGACCCCGCCCCGACCGGCCCACGAGGGCGGTGATATTTGAACGAACGCCCCATCAGCACCTGACCACTGCCCAGCAGCGCCGAGGCCAACGTGTCCCCCGGATGGCCTGTCAGTCGCTGTCCATTAAAGGTGAAGCCGATTTTGCGGCTGCGGTCGATCAGGCGACCGCCGGATTGGATACGGGTGCTCATTGCGCAGGCTCCCAATCGGGACGGCGCGCCTTGATGGCGCTTTGAATATGGTCAGGCACGGTCGAGGTTTGTGCGGTATAGCTGCCAAATACCTCAAGCGTCTGGGTACAGCGCGCAACGTGGAACCACTTGCCGCAGCCATATTGATGGCGCCAGCGTTCGAAATGCACACCACGCGGGTTTTGCCGTTGGAACAGATAGTCGCGAAAATCCTCATCGGTGGACCCGGGGCCAAACCGTTTCAGATGGGCCTCACCACCGGCGTGAAACTCGGTTTCCTCGCCGGTTGCACCGCAAACAGGACAGGTCAGTCGAAGCATGTGTTGCCCCCAGAATTGGATTTTCCGCAGAAATTTGAATGCAAGGTCACGAAAGCCATCAGTGCGCCACCGCGGCTGCGACGCTCTCGTCAATCATGCGCCCTTGGGTAAAGCGATCCAGCGCGAAGGGCGCGGCCAGCGCACGTGGCGCGCCATCTGCCAACATCTCCGCCGTGGCCCAGCCCGATCCGGGGATCGCCTTGAACCCGCCGGTGCCCCAGCCGCAATTGATGAACACGCCCGGAACCGGGGTCGTGCCAATAATAGGCGAGCGGTCACCGGTCATATCCACGATCCCCCCCCAATGCCGCAGCATCTTTAGCCGCGATACCATGGGGAAGGTTTCGATCAGCGCCCGCACCGTTTCCTCCAGATGGTGGAAAGAGCCGCGTTGCGTGTAGTTGTTGAAACTGTCCGCGCCGCCGCCGATGACCATCTCACCCTTGTCAGATTGGCTCATATATCCGTGCACGGTGTTTGCCATCACCACGCAATCCAGCGCCGGTTTAATCGGTTCAGATACCAATGCTTGCAATGCCACCGATTCCACCGGCAGCTTGAACCCTGCCATATCGGCCAGCACGCCGGAATTACCAGCCACGACGATGCACAGCTTTTTCGTACGGATCGCACCCTTGGTCGTCTGAATACCGGTCACACCGCTCGCGTCACGGTCGACGCCGATGACTTCGCATTGCTGGATGATGTCCACGCCCATATTGCTGGCGGCACGGGCATAGCCCCACGCAACAGCGTCATGACGCGCCGACCCACCACGCGCCTGCCACAGTCCACCCAGAACCGGATAGCGCGGGCCGGCGGTCTGGATAATCGGGATCATCTCCTGAATTTGCTGGGGGGTGACCATCTCGCTCTCGATCCCGGCGATCCGGTTCGCATGGGCCGTGCGTTTCCATGCGCGCAATTCATGCTCGGTCTGGGCCAGCATCATCACGCCACGGGGCGAGAACATGATGTTATAGTTCAGATCCTGGCTCAGATCCTCGTACAGTCCGCGCGACTTCTCGAAAATCGCCATGGAGGACGGTTGCAGGTAATTCGAGCGGATGATCGTCGTGTTTCGCCCCGTATTCCCACCGCCCAGCCAGCCCTTTTCGACGACAGCAACATTGGTGATGCCGTGATTTTTCGCCAGATAATAGGCCGTGGCCAACCCGTGACCGCCCGCACCCACGATCACAACATCATATTCCGCCTTTGGCTGGGGGGATCGCCACGCGCGCTCCCATCCGGTGTGATGGCGAAAGGCCTCACGGGCGATAGCGAAGGCCGAATAGCGTTTCATGATGGTATCCCCCGGGGCGCGGTACAGACTGACCCCAGCGTGATGCCAAAGATGGGGTACGTTCAACCTCGAAAATGCGCCTGATTACGTTCCATTCACGACGAAGTGCCGCGTCGCATTCGCACATTGCGGTACGCTACAACGCGCTTTACCTGTGACACGTCTAAATTCGAGGATTTGAAATGAGCTTCTTGCTGATCTGCATCGTAAGCGGACTTTTGGTGGCAAGCTTGCTGTTGCGCCCGCTTTTGCGCACGTCATCGGCCCCTGCGGAACAAAATGCCGACCTGTCCGTGTACCGAGATCAACTGGCCACGCTGGACGCCGAAATCGCCCGTGGCGCGATTGATGCGGCTGAGGCAGAAACAACCCGTCTGGAATTATCCCGCCGCCTGCTGGCCGCCGATGCAGCGACCGCGCAACAACAGGGCACGGCACCGACGGGCGCAAACCGGCTGGCCATTGCGGCAACGCTGCTGGTGGTGCTGGTTGGCGGCGCAGCTGGCTATCTAATGCTTGGCTCGTTCGGACGGCCCGATGCCCCCCTCGCCCCGCGCATTGCACAGGCAGAGGCCATGCGCCGCCCGCCCCAGTCCGTGGTTGAGGCGATGTTCGCCGCCCAATCGCCCGCCCCCGAATTGTCCACCCGCGATGAGGAACTGATCACACAGCTCGCCGGCATTGTCGCCTCGCGCCCCGATGACCTAGAGGGCCGCCGCCTGCTGGCCCGCAGCTATATGCAGCTTGGCCGGTTTTTGGAGGGCAAGCAGATCCAGACCGAACTGGTCGAACGCGCCGGCGCCGATGCCGATGTCGCGGATATCGCAGCTCTGGCCGAATATATGATCGTGGCGGCTGGCGGCTATATCTCGCCCGAGGCTGAGGAGGTCGTGAACCGCACCCTCGCCCTATCGCCCGATGATCCGTGGAGCCTGTATTACCTCGCCCGTATCCGCGCCCAAGCCGATGACACCCAAACCGCGATCGAGATGTACACCACCTTGGCCGACGATCCCGCGACGCCGCAGGACCTGCTGGGCGCAATCCGCATTGATCTGGCCGAACTGACCGTCACCACAGGCAGCACCGACGATCAGCGCGAATTGGTTGAGGGGATGGTCAGCGGCCTCGCCCAACGCCTCGCCACACAGGGCGGCACTGTTGAGGAATGGGACCGACTGATCCGCGCCTATGACGTGCTGGGCCGGACCGAGGATGCAGACGCAATCCACGCCGAGGCACTGGAAACCTTCGCAAATGATCCCGACGCAATCGCATTACTGGGGGACCGACCATGAGCGTTATTGAACAGCCCGAGGATATGGCCGCCGCGCTACCCCGTATCGGTGCGCTGCTCGGCCTTGATCTGGGCACCAAAACCATCGGCGTAGCCCTGTCCGACCAACTCCGCACCGTGGCCAGCCCGCAAATGACTGTGCGCCGGATCAAGTTTGGAAAGGACGCGCAGGCCCTGATCGACTTCATCACCGCCCGCGAACCGGTCGGCATCATTCTGGGCCTGCCCCGCAATATGGACGGGTCCGAGGGGCCGCGCGCCCAATCCACACGGGCCTTTGCTCGCAATCTCGCACCGCTAACGCCCCTGCCTATCACCTTCTGGGATGAGCGCCTGTCCACCGTCGCGGCGGAACGTGCATTGCTGGAGGCAGATACCTCCCGCGCCAAACGGGCCGAGAAGATCGACAACATCGCCGCTTCCTATATTTTGCAGGGGTTCCTCGACCGCCTGCGCCATTTGGAACGCCCCGATGGATGAGGTCTGGCGGCGCGACGAAATCGAAAGCCCTTGCATCAAGCTATGCGTGATCGATCCCGCAACCCGTCACTGCATGGGGTGCCACCGCACGATTGACGAAATCGGCGACTGGTCTCGCATGACTCCGCAGGCCCGCACCGATATTATGGCGCAACTTCCCGAACGCGCCGCCGCGGCAAAGCCAAAGCGGCGTGGCGGTCGGGCCGGAAGAAGTACCTAAAATTAACCCTATGTTATAAAAGTGCTTTCACGAGTAGAGTTGTAGATCACTACACCGTGACTGATTCGTATTCGGAGTGTATTGAGTAACCATGTTCTGGCCGATGACGCTGATCTTTGCTGTTCTGTTCAGCGCCCTTGCTTTGACCGGCACATTGGATGCGTTGTCCCCTGTGACGCAATTTGTTATCGCGATCTGCATCTGCACCTGCGCGGCCTGCATGGCGATCACACGCGGATATATCCGCAACGGTCAGATTCAAATCCTGCCGGTTGTCTGGGCGTGCAGCGCAATCGTGCTGATCGGCGCCTACAGCTTTCGCGAACAGGGCCACCTGCTGGCCCTGTCCATGCTGGAACAACCCGTCACCGAACCGGTCAGCACCCCGCGCCTGAACCCAGAGGTCATGTTGATGCGCGCATGGGACGGTCATTTCCGTGCCGTAGCCGATGTAAACGACGTGCCTGTTGGCCTGCTGATTGATACCGGCGCATCGCTGGTTTTGCTGCGCTATGACGATGCCCGGCGGATTGGTATGCGCGACTATCAGCTGGACTACACCATGGCTGTGACCACCGCGAATGGCCGCTCCTTTGTTGCGCCCGTCACCTTTGACGAAATCCGCATCGGCGGCGTTGTCATCCGCGATGTGGAGGGCGCAGTCGCCCGCCCCGATCAGTTGCATTCCAGCCTGCTTGGCATGTCGTTCATCGAACGCCTGACCGAGGCATCAATCCGCAACGACCGGATCATCCTACGCAATTAGGCGTCAAATTCCCGACCATTTTACTGCGCAGCCACAGAGCAGCCGGAAAGCAGCCACTTTCCAGCCAGCGGTTTTCACGCCCTAGGGTCGCCCCGCTGCCGGTCCACGATAACGCACCAGCGCCTCCTCCGACACGTCGGTTTCATCAACAACGCCCAGCAAGATTCCACGCCGCCCCGACTTACCCCGTCGTGCATCAATATCCGCATCCGACATCGTCGTGCGCTGCGACATACGGCGCGACCACTTGGCCAAACGTTCATACATTTCAGATAGAACCGGCGCATATACTGGGTCCGTGGCCAGATCATTCACCTCATCCGGATCGGCCTGTAAATCAAACAACATCGGGCGCAATCCGCCCTCCGCATGCATGAATTTCCATCGCTCGGTTGTGACCATAAACAGTCGGCAATCCCGCGCGGCCAGGCCCAAGGTTTGCGCATGCGGTTGCGAGCTGTAATCATATTCGCTAATCGCGAATTCACGCCAGTTATCAGGGACTTGCCCCTGCAACCAAGGTAGCAGGGAGCGCCCCTCAAGGATATGATCCGGCACCTCACCCCCCGCAAATTCAACGAAGGTCGCGGCCAAATCGATGCTTTCCACCAGTGCGTTGCACACCGTTCCACGAGTCGAATCCGCCTCGGCGCGCGGGTCATAAATAATCATCGGAACCTTGACCGAGGGTTCGTGAAACAAGTCCTTTTCGCCCAGCCAATGATCCCCCAAATAATCGCCATGATCCGCCGTCAGCACAATCATCGTGCTGTCCAACTGGTCGGAATCCTCTAGGTAATCCAGTAGCTTACCCAACTGATCATCGCATTGCTTAATCAGGCCCATATAGGCGGGAATAACAACATCACGCACGTCATCCCGCTGAAAAGCCTTACCAATACGACCGTTCATAAAGGCATCAAACACCGGATGCGGGTCGTCCTTCTCCGCCTCGTCCCGCACGGCGGGCAGCACATGTTCAGGGCCGTACATATCGTGATAGGGCGCAGGCACAATATAGGGCCAGTGCGGTTTGATATAGCTGACATGGGCCAGCCACGGCGTGTCCTGACCACGCTTTTCCTCAATAAAATCAATGGTTCGATCTGTTAACCACGGTGTCTCGCTGTGCTCCTCATGCACGTTTGCAGGCTTACCCGCATGACGCATCAGGAAGCCGGAGGCCGTCTGCCCCTCCTCATCCACACCGGAATTTGCATTGTGGTGCCACGGGTTTTCAGCCTCGTAACCTTTTGATTTCAGGTACTCATTATAGGGCGAACGTCGCTGGTCATAGAACCCGTCCGGCCCCTCGCCCCACAGCCCGTCATCGCGGATCCAGACATCGAACCCGCATTCGGAAACCCGGGCCCCGATCATAGAATCCGCAGCGATGCCAAGGCGTTGCATCCCCTTCACATCCGCCGTCATGTGGGTTTTGCCAATCAACCATGACTGCATCCCCGCATCGCGCAGGTGATCACCCAGCGTCAATTCCCCTACTTTTAACGGATACCCGTTCCACGTCGCCCCGTGCGAGGACGTGTAGCGCCCTGTGTAAAAGCTCATCCGGCTGGCACCACAGACCGGCGATTGCACATAGGCGCGATCAAATCGCACGCCCATGGCGGCCACGCGGTCAAAGTTCGGGGTGTGTAGGTGGGGGTGGCCAGCGCAGCTCAGATAATCGAACCGCAGCTGGTCATACATAATAAACAGGATATTCAAGGGGCGCTCCCGGCAAAGTCACGGCCCGAGGGCCGCGTACAGTTCGCCACAGAGAACGCCCCGATGTCGAGGGGTTTTCCCCTTAGGCGTTCCACGCCCGATCGCCGTTCGCATCCTTAACACGGGTCGGCAGGCCGATCTGGTCAAGGATGCTGAAGAATGGCTTGGGGTCCATTTCCTCAACGTTTTTCATGGTCTTAGCGTCCCACTCACCCGTCGCGACCAGCATCGCGGCGGCCACTGGCGGCACGCCTGCGGTGTAGGAAATGCCCTGTGAGCCGACCTCCAGATAGGCTTCCTTATGATCGGCGACGTTGTAGACGAACACCTCAACCGGTGCGCCGTCCTTGATCCCCTTAACCACGTCACCGATGCAGGTTTTACCCGTGTAATCAGGCGCCAGCGAGGACGGATCGGGCAGGCAAGCCTTGACCACCTTCAACGGCACAACCTCACCCCCATCGGCCAGCTTTACTGGCTGTTCGGACAGCAGGCCAAGGTTTTGCAGTACGGTGAAGACGTTGATGTAATGCTCACCAAAGCCCATCCAGAACCGCACATCCGCCTGCGGATAGTTCGCGGACAGCGAATGCACCTCATCATGGCCAGACATATAGGCGCGCTGCGTGCCGACGACGGGCAGGTCCCAATCGTGGCCCACTTCGAACATCGCGTTTTCCTGCCATGCGCCGTTTTGCCACGAGTAAACCGTGCCGGTGAATTCGCGGAAGTTGATTTCAGGATCGAAATTTGTCGCGAAGTATTTGCCATGCGAACCAGCGTTAATATCCACGATGTCGATGGAGGTCACTTCGTCCATGAACTCATCAATCGCAAAGCGGGCAAAGGCGTTCACAACGCCCGGATCAAAGCCCGCGCCGAGGATCGCGGTGATCCCCTTTTCCGCGCATAAGCCCCGCTTCTTCCACTCATAATTCGCGTACCATGGCGGCGTTTCGCAAATCTTGTCCTGCTCCTCATGGATCGCGGTATCGATATAGGCGACGCCGGTTTCGATGCAGGCATCCAGAACGGTCATGTTAACGAAAGCGGAGCCGACATTGATGACGATCTGCACACCCGTTTCACGGATCAGCGCGGCAACAGCGGGGGTGTCCATCGCATCAACCTGATGCGCGGTCAGAACGCCCGCGACCTTCATCGCGTTCTTTTCATGAACAGTTTCAATGATCGCGTCACATTTGGACAAAGTGCGGCTGGCGATATGAATATCCCCCAGCACGTCGTTATTTTGTGCGCATTTATGCGCCACGACCTGAGCCACACCACCGGCGCCGATAATCAAAACGTTCTTTTTCAAACCATTAGTCCTCATATTTGCATGCGCCAATGGCGCTTCTTTCTTTACGATAGTGCGGCGGTGAAATCGTCAAATGTGAAATCTCTCACCAACCGCTGTGTTCCGTCCAATTCGCGGATCGCGATGGAGGGCATCTGCACACCGTTAAACCAGTTCTTTTTGACCATTGTGTAACCAGCGGCGTCCTGAATGCTGATCCGGTCACCGGCTTTCAGCGGGTTTTCGAACCGGAACTCACCAAAGATATCACCGGCAAGGCAGGATTTACCGCAGATCATCCATTCCTCGGGCCCTGTATCGGGCGTTACCTTGGCGTTTTCGCGATAGATCAGCAGGTCCAGCATGTGCGCCTCGATCGAGCTGTCGACGATGGCGAGGTTTTTGCCGTTATGCAGCGTATCCAGCACGGTCAGTTCCAGCGTGGTGGAATTGGTGATCGCCGCCTCACCCGGCTCCAGATAGACCTGAATCTCGTTCTCACCAGCGAACCGTTTCAAGCGCTCTGCCAGCCGGTCCAGTGGGTAATCCTGCCCTGTAAAGTGGATACCACCGCCAAGGCTAACCCAATTCATACGCTTGATAAGATGGCCGAAACGCGCCTCGATATCGTTCAGCATCGCGTCGAAACGGTCGAAATCGGCGTTCTCGCAATTGTTGTGGAACATGAACCCGCTGAGCTGATCGACGAACGGTTCAATCACCGCCGGATCATGTTCACCCAAGCGGCTAAAGGGTCGCGCCGGATCGGCGAGGTCGAAGCTGGACGTGGAGACACCGGGATTGACCCGCAGGCCGCGCACATGGTTACGCGATTGCTGCTCGAAGCGGCTCAACTGACCTGTGGTGTTGAAAATCACCTTGTCTGAATTGACCAGAACCTCCGCAATTTCATGATCGGCCCATGCCACGGAATAGGCATGGGTTTCACCGGGGAACTTTTCGCGACCCAGCTTTACCTCGAACAGCGAGCTGGAGGTCGTGCCGTCCATATAGTCCGACATGAAATCGAAAACCGACCATGTCGCGAAACATTTCAGGGCCAACAATGCCTTGGCACCCGATTGCTGACGCAGCTTGGTAATAAGCTCCATGTTTTTAAGGAGTTGGGATTTGTCGATCAGGTAATATGGCGTCTGCATCCGGCACGGTGTCCTGCAATGAAAAGGCTTCATAGGAACGCGCGGTATAGATTCGCCCGCCTGCCAAAACAAGCCTTGCGCTGTGTAATATGAGGAATATGGTCAACACCGCTGACCCTTATGGGCGAAATAACCCTCACCACGATGCGCAATGGGCGCCAGCACTACTCATAATGGTTCAGTTGTATACAAATGGTTAGAACATTGCGTCTAAAAAATCGCTTACTGATTAATAACCAAGGAAAAATCCTCGATATGAGGAAATATCGAAATACTCTAACGTTATTAACTGTCCAGAACCCATCCATACTATGCATCGCATCATTAACATCACTGTCGGGTCTCCCCCATTCCAGCCTATCAAGTAATTTCCGATATAAAGTTGCGAACCTGTATGAACCGTCCTGAATATCAAAAGCGGAGGAGTCTTTAGAAACTGGAGATTTAGAATGAAAGTACTCATCCTAGGTGGCGACGGCTTCTGCGGTTGGCCCACAACTCTGCACCTTTCCAAATTGGGACATGATGTCGTGATGGTCGACAACTTGTCTCGGCGGCGTATTGATGCGGCGCTACAGGTGGCAAGCCTGACCCCGATTTCCAGCGTCAAAACACGTATCGCGGCGTGGACCGAGGTTTCGGGACAATCCATAACCTTTCAAGAGCTCGATATCGCTAAGGATTATGACGGCCTGCGCGCGCTCTTGGCTGAAATGAAGCCTGACGCCGTGGTTCATTTCGCGGAACAACGATCCGCCCCGTATTCGATGCGTGGTCAGCAGGAAAAACGCTACACCGTCGATAACAACATCTCCGCTACGCATAACCTGCTCTGCGCCATTGCCGAACTGGGCATTGATCCGCATGTCGTGCATTTAGGCACGATGGGCGTTTACGGTTATGATGGCGATGGGCTGCAACTGCCCGAGGGCTATCTGCCCATCAAGGTTGAAAACGATAGCGGTAAAACATTCGACCGCGAAATCCTGTACCCGACCAATCCGGGCAGCGTTTATCACATGACGAAATCCATGGATCAGCTGCTGTTCCAGTTCTATGCGAAAAACGACAGTATCCGTGTGACCGACCTGCATCAGGGCATCGTTTGGGGCACCCAGACCGATGAGACAAAGATGGATGAGCGGCTGATCAACCGTTTTGACTATGACGGCGATTACGGCACGGTTCTGAACCGGTTTCTAATGCAGGCGGCCTCTGGCATGCCACTAACGGTGCATGGCACCGGCGGGCAGACGCGCGCGTTCATTCATATTCGTGATACGGTCAAATGCGTGGCAATCGCCATCGAAAATCCGCCTGCCGCCGGTGATCGTGTGCGCATTCGCAACCAGATGACTGAAACCCACCGCATCCGCGATCTGGCGCAACTGGTTGCCCGCCTGACCGGCGCCAAGGCAGCGCTGGTCGATAACCCGCGCAAGGAAGCAGCGGAGAACGACCTGTTCGTGTCCAACCAGTCCTTCATGGATGATGGCCTGAACCCGACCAAGCTGGCAGATGGCATCCTGGAGGAAACAGTACAGATCGCTGAAAAGTATCGTGATCGCTTTGATCCGGAGCGCGTGCCCGCGCGCTCTATTTGGACCACGGATCAAAAGCCGGGTGTGGTACACTAACCTCACCACCACCGAAGCGACGTTAACCTTTGCGCCCAATTGCGGACGCAAAGGGCACTGCAACTGGGGGTCACATGCGTATTCTTGGCGTAGCACTGTTAACGATTTTCCTGTTCGCGTTGGCGCGATTTGTGTTTCTGCAACCCGATGTGCAGGGGCTGGTCGGGCTGAACCGCGAGGACCGTATTTCACATGATCTCGTATCCTCACTACCACCGGAGGCCTGTGAGGTTACAGAAGGAGTGAACCAGCACACCTTTATCGTGCGGGAAAGCGACACCTGGACCGCGCTTGCCGGTTCGCCGGGATATAATGCGGTTTCGTTCAATATGCCCAAATCGGTCCAAGTCGTGTCCGGCATCCTGATCCTAGACGTTGCGACCAATCTACAGCCCGAATCTGTGGGGCGCCTGCGCGTTAACGTAAATGGTGAACGGCGGGGTGAGATCATTCTGGAGGAAGGCGTTTCCTCACGCGAAATTCGGGTTGATCTGCTGCCCTCGGATCTGACGCATAGTCAGCTAGAGGTAAACTTGGCCGCGTTTGGCGCGTTTCCATCAACGATATGCCAGTCCAGTTGGAATGGCGGCATGATTATACGGATCGAACCCTCCAGCCGCATCGAGTTGGTGACTGAAGGGCCGCTAGAGGACCTGAACGACCGCCTCCGCTCCACTGGCAATCCCTACCAAATGCAATGGCCCGAAACCCATGTGGGAACCAACTACGAGCAGCTCATCGCCTTTGGTGTGGATCAACGATTACGGGATATCCGCACCAATTTTGTACCGGTTGCCGCCCAGCGTTGCCCCACTGCTGTGGTCATGACCGATGAGGATTTGCTGGTCGCAGATCACATCATGCAAAATGCACGCCGCGAATATGACCGCCCCACATGGCCAATCTATTTTGCGTTAGACGACGCGAACCGCGAGGCACGCTTTTTCTCATATGAGACCGCGTGGCGATATGATTACGACCTGCGCACTACGCCAAAGGCCGAATATCCGACCGATCTAGATATCGGAATGACTGTATCCGGATTGCAGCCCGATGCTGAGTGGCTGGTTTCGGTCACGTTGAATGATCAATCAATTTTTGCAGAGCGTTTCTCGGGTGACACATTGGAGATCGAGCGAAGTATTGCTCTGCCGCAATCAATGCACCAATTCTCGAACAACATCGAAATCAGGCTCATCAGCTCGGATATTGATCAGGACGGTATCTGTGTTGGCGGTTCAACCATCATGGCGCAACTACATGCATCCACCGCGCTGCAAGGGGGGGTACCTGCACCCAACGCAATCATCGGTAACTTCATCAATGCATTGACCGGTGTAATCCAGCTAGATGTCTCGAACGACCTGAATGCAGCGGAGGCCTCTAGCACCGTGGAATTTCTGGCCGATACGTTTGGTGAGCGCACACAGTGGACTGCGACCAACACACCGGACCTAACTGGTGCATTCGTGCATATCGTTACCCGGCGCGAGCTAGAGCAGCGCGTTTCAGAAATGACTGCAATACATCCCGATCACAATTTCCGACTGGTCTGGCCCAGCCAGTCGGCACCGGGCGAACTGCCCTATAATCAGGTCGCCATGAATGCCCTGTCGGTTTCCGATTTTCTATTGAACGAGGGACCACGCATTATCGCCATTGTCGCCATCCCTGAACTGGTTGTACCGGCACAGTGGCCCACCCCCCTGATACAGCCACCAATATCGGTGCAGGAGGAGTAAGTGGACCCGATCCAACCGATTGAGGGGAATGCGCCTACGGCCTTTGCATCCGTTGACTCGATGCCCAAGGGGCTCTCCCACCCTGTTCCACTGTGGTATGTTCCTGCATTGCTGCTGGTTTTCTCAGCTATCAGCGTTGCGATGCTGCTGGCCGTCACCATTCTGCCAGCAATGCGGGAGCTGTTTCCATCAGGGGATTTGGTGATCGGCTACTATGACGGAACCCATAGTATTTCCGTACGCGTCTTCATCCTGTCCTTCTTCGCGGCCTATGCAGTTTTTTGCCACGCAAACCCGTGGAAAAAGCTTCTCATGGGGCTGGATCTATACCTGACATTCGCCCTGATCTGCCTTGCTATCGATCTGGCCAGCATGGCGGCCTATAAGACCTTCGCCATTTCATTCCCGCTATCTGTTATCGAAATTCTATCGGGGATCATGGGATTCGGTGTCTTCTCGATCAAGTTGCTGGAACGTGGCCGCATGCCGCCCAGTGTTCCAATGACCATTGATAATAGCCGTAACATTGAAACGCTCACCCGTGCCTCACTGGTCGCACTATTGAGCGCGGGTGTGGCGATCTATGTCACCAACATGGATGCCACGACCGTGCACTGGCTGCGAGCGCATGCGCTAATGGGGGGCATCGGGCCGGGCGTTTTTCTGTTCATTCCGGCCTTTTTCCTGGTGCTGTACCTAGGTGGCCTGCTGGATCAGATGATGTTCCGGTCCAAGACCTATCACCCCGACATTAGCGTCATTGTCCCCGCCCATAACGAGAGCCATATCGTACGCCGCACATTGGAGGGCATCGACGGTGCCGCCGCTGTTTATCAGGGGCAGGTTACGGTTCTGTTCGTCGACAATGCATCAAGCGACAATACATACGAGGCTGCCGTGGCCGTCGCTGCGGAACTGACGAACGCCCATGTTACCGTTTTGCAGGAACCCCGCCCCGGTAAGGCGAATGCGCTGAACCTGGCGCTCGCCAATGTGCGGACAGATTACTTCGTACGGATTGATGCTGATACCGTGGTCCGTCCCAATGCGTTTGCGCGGGCTATGACCTATTTCAAATCAGCCTCGGTTGGCGTCGTCGGTGGATTGCCCCTGCCCCCCGGTGACGGGCCCTTTGATCACGCCCGCTATGTTGAATCCGTGGTAAAGCACGGCATGTATTCGGTCAGCCTAGCCGCGATTAACGGGCTGGTCGGCGTGCCCGGCATGTTCGTGATTTTCCGAACCGAGCTGCCGCGCAAGCTGGGCGGTTTTGTGGGCGGCATGAATGGTGAGGATACCGATATGTCGCTGCGCATCGGCGAGCTGGGCTATCGTCTGATTATCGATCCCGAGGTGCGCTATATATCCGAGGTGCCGCACAGCTACGCCCATATGCGTGAACAACGCCTGCGCTGGTTCAGGTCCGTCTACCACGTCACAGCACGCTGTCGGACCGTGGTATTTTCAAGCAAGATCACATTTCGGGGCAAGGTGATCCTACCCTACATGCTGGTCAACTCCGCGCGCAGATCCATGATGGTTCCGTTGATCCTGTTTGGCATGATCGAGTATTTCGGGAATTTCAAACCGATAGAGGTCTTGCAATGGCAAGCGGTGTTGGCTGTTGTGCTTGGCGCGCCGCTGCTGGCCTCAATCACTGCGCTCGTTCTCAACGGGTATTTCTGGCAAATATTGTACCTGCCCGAATACATGCTGTTCCGGATGCTGCGATCCTATTTCACGCTGGAGTCGATGCTGACAATCAACCAGCGTCTGAAAACAGAATCACTATACCGCGATACGAATATTGATCGTCCGGACGTGAATGTTGCTGCATTCCCTAGGAAAAAAAGAAGTTGGCGAAGCAGAATTAGCAATCGCTAAGGCACTATCACATCTAGGGTAAAATGGTGCCCGGGGGCGGATTTGAACCACCGACACGCGGATTTTCAATCCGCTGCTCTACCCCTGAGCTACCCGGGCATCGGGTGAGGTTTCCCTCGGGTGCGCTGGGTTTAGAACAGGTCCAGCGGGGTGTCCAGAGCCTTTTTGGGCTCTGGAATCATTAAACGTCATCGCCGCGAAAAATTGGCACCGGCGGGGGTGCATCATGGGTATCCGAGCCCTCATCCGGAATGGAATAGCTGCCATCCAGCCAACGGGCCAGATCGACATCCGCGCAGCGCTTTGAACAGAATGGGCGGTATTTTTCGTCCCTTTCACGATCACAGATGGCGCATTTCATCCAAGCACCTCACGAAGGGGCATCCGTTCGCGTTTGCGCAGGAATTCCAAGTGGCCCAGCGGGGTCCAACCGACCAGCTGGGTGTCCACCGTGTCACGCTTGAACGCACGTCGTGCGGCGGCCTCGACATCAAGGCGCTGTTTTTTCGAGATCGGGGCGCAATCGACCACGATCTGCCCGCCTAGACCGCGCAGGCGCAGCGCACGAGGCAATGCCTCAACCGCTGCGATATTTGCCTTTAGGCCCGCAGCAGGCGACGTATCGCCGCCCGTGTTCACGTCGATGGCAACCAATGCGGAGGTTGGCTCAACCGCCATCCATGCCGCACCGCCCAGATTGACGCGAATCGAGCGCAATTCGTGCAGCACATCCGACACGCCGTGATCGTCAAAGGCGGCTTCACCCTCGGCCACCATTTCCGGCTCAGGCCAATCGCGCCAAGCGCGGGTCGCAACATCGGGGGCATCGACCAGCAGTTCCGGCCCCTTTCCGTCATCGGCCAGCACAGCTTCCGCCAATTGGCGCATATCCTCGATATCCGCAGCGACATCCTCATCCGATGCACCCTCGCTGGCGGTGCGCAGCACAAGCCCGAGGCCCTCTGCGCCGTCCATCCCCTCACGCGCCAGCAATTCAAGCCGGTCGCGCGCCTCCTCATCCCGAATAGAGCGGGCCACGTTCAGGCCCGGCGCACCGGGGGTCACGATGGCGTAACGCGATTTGAAGGTCAGGCGCAGGGTCACAGGCGTCGCCTTACCCGGCTCCGCATGGGTGGAAACCTGAACCAGAATCGACATGCCGGGGGAGATCCCCTTCGGTTCCCGCAACCAGCCCCTTTGCCCGTCAGGCAGGCGCACAATCGCGGCGCCCTGCCCCTTTAGCGGACGCTCCATCACGCCGCGACAGATCGCACCGGGTTGCAGGCCTGCATCCTCGGCCGGATCGACCATCAGGTCCTCCAGCCGTCCATCCTCGATCAGTGCGGCCATATTGCCCGCCCCGTCGCTGCGGGGTTGGATGGCGATGATGCGGCCCTTCATGCGGCTACTCCGGCATAGGTCAGCGGATATCCCGCCGCGTTGAGCAGACCGGCCACCTCCGTCAGGGGAAGGCCGACAACATTCGTATAACTACCGGAAATCCATGGCACAAAGGCAGCACCGATCCCCTGAATAGCGTAACCGCCCGCCTTGCCCTGCCACTCACCACTATCGAGGTAAGCGTTCAGTTCGGCGGCGGACAGGCGTTTGAGCTTCACGGCGGTTTCAACCGTTTTCGCCGACACAAAACCATCGGCGCGGCGCAGGGCGATGCCCGTCGTCACGCGGTGGCGACGTCCGCCCAGCAGGGTCAGAAACTTCTCGGCCTCGGCCGCATCAACGGGTTTGCCCATGATCCGGCGTCCAGCAGATACAACCGTATCCGCAGCCAGCACCAATCCGGGCACGTCAACAGCCGCCGCCTTTTCCTGCGCCAAACGCAGGGCATAGGGGCGCGGCAGCTCACCTGTCAGGGGGCTTTCGTCAATATCAGCGGGTATGATCGCGTCAGGTGTGACGCCGATCTGTGCCAGCAGCTCCCGCCTGCGCGGGGAGGCCGACGCCAATGTCAGGCGCGGCGCTGCGGGGGGGCGCATTTCTGCGGCCCCATCACTTGAAGCGGTAATTGATCCGACCCTTGGTCAGGTCATAGGGGGTCATTTCGACCTGAACCTTATCACCCGCCAGCACGCGGATGCGGTTCTTGCGCATCTTACCTGCGGTATGCGCGATGATCTCATGGTCATTTTCGAGCTTCACCCGAAACGTCGCGTTCGGCAAAAGTTCGATCACGACCCCGGGAAATTCAAGCAGCTCTTCTTTAGCCATGCTTACTCCAGCGTAGTTAATCACAAACAGGCGGTTGCCTGTGCGAGGCCGGATATGGGCCTTAAATGCGGGGAAATCAAGCCCTACGCCACGCGTCGTGTCAGTGCTGTGACCAATCCGGCCAAGATTAGAAAGCTGCCACCGACCCGTCCGATCATCCGTTGCGCCCGAATTGAGGTCAATCGATCCCGCATTGTTCCCGCTGCCAGCGCCCAAAGCAGCGCATTTAGGGACCCCAACGCAACAAAAGTCGCAATCAGGATTGAGGTTTGGGGCAATAACGGCGCGGACGTATTTATAAATTGGGGAACGAAGGCGATGAAAAACACGATCCCCTTGGGGTTCAGCACGGTCACGGTAAAACTGTCGCGAAACAATCGCCGCCCCGTTGCGGGCTTTGCCTCAAGCGTTTTTGGCGTGCTACGCCACAGCCCGTATCCCAGCCAGATCAGATAGACCGCGCCGGCCAGTTTCAGCACAGTGAATGCCGTCGCTGATGCCGCCAGCACCGCCCCCGCCCCTGCGAGCGAGATGACCATCGCCACCAAATCCCCCAGCGCCACACCGGGCACCGTGGCCCAAGCGGATCGCCGCCCCTGCCCCAAGGCGAAGCTGACCACCAACATCACCGTAGGACCGGGAATCGCCACCAGAACGGCGGATGCGATCGCAAATGCCAGCCAAGTTTCAAACAACATCTGCTTAAGCCCCCTCGAAAAACGGTTTGAACCCGCCCCATAACATGCGGCTGCCATCAAAGGGCATTTCCATATCGGCCATTTCAGGATCGTTCATCATCGCCTCGAACGCCGACTGATAGGTCGCGGCATCGGGCCAGATGATCCATGAGAAAACCACCGCCTCGCCCTCCTCCAGTTTTACCGCCATCGGGAAGGACGTGACCTCACCATCGGCCACATCATCCTGCCAGCATTCGGTGGTTGAAATCGCCCCTAGGGATTTGAAATAGGGCCACATTTCCTGCGCCATTGCGCGGTATTCTTCCTTACGCTCCACCGGAACGGCGACGAGAAATCCTTGAACATAGCTCATGATAACCTCCTGTTTCGGGGATCATGAAGCCAGAGGAACACGCGGCAAGCAACCTTAAGGTTCGCCGAAAGCATCCGTAATGCGGCTCAGTATCTGGCCACGCGCATTGCGGTAATGCTCCAACCGCTCCTCACGCCCCTCGGCCAGGCCGGTGGGGTCCATGATTTGCCAGTAAACCACCTGCACCGCAGTGCTGCGCGTCAGCTCATGCGCGTGGCGCAGGCTGGCAGGGCTGAGCGCGACAATCATATCAAACGCGCCCAGATCATCGCCCCATTCCGCCATTTCCTCGAACGAGCGGGAGCGGTGACGCGACAGCTCCACGCCAATTTCAGCACAGACCTGAATCGCGAAACCGTCGATTTCCTGATCGTGGCGCACGCCTGCGGATTGCACATAAATCGATGTGCCAAAGCGCTGTTTTAGCATCCCCTCAGCCATGGGAGAGCGGACGGCATTGTAGTCACAGCAGAAAAGAACGGATGTTGGACGCAGCGCCATCAACCCTTGAAATGCAGGACGCAGATCAGCGTGAACAGACGTCGTGCGGTTGCGTGATCGGTGACGACCTTGCCCTCCAACCGCTCCGCCAGAATACGGCTGCCCTCGTCATGGATGCCGCGACGCCCCATATCGATCGCCTCGATCTGGGCGGGGGGCAGACGTTTTACGGCCTCGAAATAGGCCTCGCAGATTTGGAAGTAATCCTTGATCACCTGCCGGAACGGGCTGAGCGACAGGTGGAATGCGCCAACCGCGTCATCCCCCTCGGACCGCACATCAAAGACCAAGCGCCGGTCCTGAATCGACAGGAACAGGTGATACGGCCCATCAGGCGCGCCCACGGGGGAAAAGGCGTTTTCCTCCAGCAGATCGAACAGGGCGACCTTACGCTCCTGCTCTATTTCCGGCGTAGGTGGGGGCAGGCCTGCATCGTCCAGCTCGATTTTGGTCAGGCATCTCATTTGTTCAACCTCTCCAAACGGGCGCGAACGGACAGGCCGTGCGCCTCCAACCCCTCGGATATGGCGAGGGTTTCGGCCGCTGGGCCAATCGCGGCCAGTGCCTCGGGCGTCATACGGGCCAAGGTTGTACGTTTCATAAAGTCGAGCACGGACAGGCCGGATGAGAACCGCGCCGACCGCGCCGTGGGCAGCACGTGGTTCGGGCCGCCGACATAATCGCCAATCGCCTCGGGCGTCCATGCGCCGATGAAGATCGCGCCGGCATGGCGAATCCGCTCGGAGACCCCCTGTGCATCGGCACAGGCCAGTTCCAGATGCTCCGGCGCGACGCGGTCGGACAGGGCAATTGCCTCATCCAGATTGCGCACGGTGATGACAGCGCCGAAATCATCCCAGCTTTTGCCGGCAATCTTGCGCCGCTCCAGCGTTTCCAGACGTTTATTAACCGCAGCGGCGACCGCCTGACCGAAGTCATAATCGTCGGTAATCAGGATGGATTGCGCGCTTTCGTCATGCTCGGCTTGGCTCAACAGATCCACGGCGACCCAGTCGGGGTCATTATCCGCATCCGCGATAACCAGAATTTCCGAGGGGCCCGCGATCATATCAATGCCGACTTGGCCAAAGACGCGCCGCTTTGCCGCCGCGACAAATGCATTGCCGGGGCCAGTGATTTTATCCACCGCCTGAACGGTTTCGGTGCCATAGGCCATTGCGGCCACGGCCTGTGCCCCGCCTAGGCGATAGACCGTTTCCACCCCAGACAGACGCGCCGCCAGCAGAACCAAGGGGTTTGCGATGCCATCGGGGGTTGGCGCACAGATGCATAACCGCTCCACCCCTGCGACCTGCGCGGGGATTGCGTTCATCAGGACCGAGGATGGGTACGAGGCCAAGCCGCCCGGCACATACAGGCCCGCAGCGGAAACCGCGCTCCACCGCCAGCCAAGCTCCGCACCGCTATCATCGACCCAGCGGGCATCATCGGGGCGTTGACGTTCGTGATAGGCGCGAATACGGGCTGCGGCCAGTTCCAGCGCCTCACGCTCAGCCGGCGGAACAGTTGCAATCGCAGCGTCGATCTCCTGCTCGGTAAAGGCGAGGGTTTCCGGCGTCAGCGTCAGGCGGTCAAAGCGGGCGGTATATTCGATCAGCGCGGCATCACCGCGTGCGCGCACATCCGCGATAATCGCAGCGACGGCGGCATCAACATCCGCATCGGATTCGCGCTTCATCCCTAGTAGCTCGGTGAAGGCCGTTTCGAAATCGGGATTGGTAGTAGACAGAAACTGGGGCATGGATCGCTCATCTAGTTGCATATCCGGCTTAGCCCGCAACGATTTGTATCTCAAGCCAACATTGCGCCGCAGCGCAGTCCCCGCCGGTGCAACCGGCGGGGATTTCACCTATCAGATCGATTACAGATCGTGATCTGGCATCTTACGCGACGGGGCCAGATAGGGCCGTGTTACGTCGGTCAGGGTCAGATTCAGGCTCTCAACCTCCAGCACGATTTCGCCGTCGCCTGCCAGAACCAGCGTCAACGCGCCCTGCCCGTCCTTACCCTCAACAAACTCAAGCGCCAGCAGCGACATCACCAGATCGCGCTGTTTGGGATCAACGCCATTGGCGCGCACCCGTGTGACATCGTTGATGACCAGCGTGGACTGAACACGTTCTGCCGGCTGACCCGAACGGCCCGCATGGTATTCCCAGCGGAACCGGTTCAGCAGCAGCGCGAATTCGCGGCGCGACGCCTTCCACGAGGTTTCGGACGTTTGTGCGACCGCGTCCTGACACAGCGCCGACAGCACCCGCAGGTCGTCAGCATCTGCGACCATCAAACGCAGCGGGCTTTCGCCTCCATCTGCAAAGCTTGCATCTTCTACCGTCATTCTGCCACCCGTTCGATATCCGCACCACAGGCGGAGAGTTTCTCGACCACGTTCTCATAACCCCGATCGAGGTGATAGACCCGACTGACCGAGGTTTCCCCCTCAGCCGCCAAACCGGCGAGGATCAGCGAGACCGAAGCCCGCAGATCGGTCGCCATCACCTTGGCACCTTTTAGGTCAACCGGTCCGTGAACATGGGCTGTGCCGCCCTTAACCACGATATCCGCGCCCATACGTTGTAATTCAGGGGCGTGCATGAAGCGGTTTTCGAAAATCCGCTCCTCCAGCACGCTTTCCCCACCGGCCAGCGTCAGCATCGCCATCATCTGCGCCTGCAAATCGGTAGGGAAGCCCGGATAAGGCTCCGTCACGACATGCAGTGGTTTCAGCGGTGTATCACCACGGGTCACGCGCAGGCCCTCGGGCGTTTCCTCAACGGTGACGCCTGCCTCCTCCAGCTTATCGGCAAAGGCACCGACCAGTGCGCGTGTACCGCCCAACAGCTCAACCGAGCCGCCAGTCATCACCGGGGCCAGCATGTAGGTGCCCAGCTCGATCCTGTCGGTCACAACGCGGTGGGTCGCGCCGTGCAGCTTCTCAACCCCGTTGATCGTGATTGTGCCGGTTTCAGCGCCAGAAATATCCGCGCCCATCGCGATCAGGCAATTGGCCAGATCGACAATCTCGGGCTCACGCGCGGCGTTGCGCAGGACGGTTGTGCCCTTGGCCAAGGTGGACGCCATCAGCGCGTTTTCCGTCGCGCCAACCGATACAACCGAGAATTCGAAATCTGCGCCCTGCAATCCATCAGGAGCCTTGGCGTGGACGTAACCGTCGCTCAATTCGATCTCGGCGCCCATTGCCTCCAGCGCCTTGAGGTGCATATCAACGGGGCGCGCGCCAATAGCACAGCCGCCGGGCAGTGAGACGACAGCATGGCCGTCACGGGCCAGCATCGGGCCCAGCACCAGAATCGATGCGCGCATTTTACGAACGATATCGTAATCGGCGGTGTGATTCGTGATTTCCTTGCAGCCCAACGCCAGAACCTGACCATCTTGCAGGCTGGCAACCTCGCATCCCAGCGAACATAGCAATTCCGTCATGGTGCGGATGTCGCTCAACCGCGGTGCATTGGTCAGGGTCAGCGGTTCCGCCGACAGCAATGCAGCAGGCATCAACGTCAAACACGCATTTTTCGCGCCAGCAATCGGGATGCGTCCATTTAGACGATTCCCGCCCCGAACGATGATTTTATCCATTTTCTGCCTCTTTCAGTCCTGTTTGGACGCTGAACCATCATCCCGCAGGGGGGCTTTCTCGTCAGCATCCTTACGCGCACGGGTCTGCGTCTTGCGTCTGCGCAAGTTGCTGCGCAGCTGCGCGGCAAGCCGTTCAGCCCTTACGCGGTCCGCCCGTTTTGTTTCTTCGGTTCTGCTATCTTTGTCGCTCATGTCACGTGACATAGTGACGTTATCGCTCTTGGTCCAGATTGGGGTTGCGTACCCTGATGAATCGGCTAAAAGACGCGCCAACGCTGCCGTGGCTCAGGGGTAGAGCACTCCATTGGTAATGGAGAGGTCGTGAGTTCAAATCTCACCGGCAGCACCATATTTCAGATCACATACAATTCCCCTGATGATCGCTTGATGCAGTCAGCGGCTTCGCACGCGCAGCATCTTTACTTCGCGCATGCGGCATGCCTAAGCTGACCGCCATGTCAAAACAGCTCTCCATCATTGTCGTCGAGGAAGATCGCGACCGCGCGCTAACCATTGTGGACAGCCTGCGCGAGGCGGGTGATTTTGACATTCAGGTCATCGCAACCCATACCGGCCTGGCGCGACAGATCAAGGCGCACCAACCCGATGTGGTGCTGATCGACATCGCCAACCCCTCACGCGATACGTTGGAGGAGCTGGCGCTGGCCTCTGGCCCGATGGAACGCCCTGTCGCGATGTTTGTGGACCAGTCTGCGGATGGCCTGTCCGGCGCCGCGATTGAGGCAGGCGTGTCCGCCTATGTCGTGGATGGCCTGCAACCGGCCCGCCTGAAACCGATCCTTGATGCCGCCATTACCCGTTTCCGCATGTTTCAGCGGATGCGCACGGAACTGGCCGAAACGAAAAAGGCACTGGAGGAACGCAAAGTCATCGACCGCGCCAAGGGCATGGTGATGAAGGCCCGCAACGTGAACGAGGACGAGGCCTATGCCATCCTGCGCAAGGCAGCGATGGATCAGGGTAAGCGGGTGGCCGATGTCGCCTCGGCGCTGGTTACTGCGGCAGGCCTGCTATCATGAAGCTGCGCCCCGTTTCGCTAGGATATATTCCGTTGGTGGATGCGGCACCGCTGATCGTTGCGGCTGAAATGGGGTTCGCGGCTGAGGAAGGCCTCGACCTGTCCCTCTCCGCCGCGCCGTCATGGTCCGCACTGCGCGATATGTTGCGAATCGGGCGACTGGACGCGGCGCATATGCTGTCCCCCGTGCCGGTTGCCGGTGCGCTGGGGCTGGGCGGTGCGAATGGCGGGCTGTCTGCGGTATCCGTGCTCAGCATCAATGGCAACGTGATCGGGGTCAGCCGCGAATTGGCGGCCCGTATCCGCGGCGGCGGGCATGATTTTGCCTTTAACGATGCGAAATCGGCCGGACTGGCCCTCATTGCAGCAGCCGATAAACCGCTGCGCATCGGCGTGCCCTTCCCGTTTTCCATGCATGCGGAGCTGGTTTTCTACTGGCTAACCGCGCTGGGTTTGCCCGCGCCTGAAAACCTGACCGTACGCACGGTGCCCCCCGCTCTGATGGGTGAGGCCATTCGCGCGGGTGAGATCGACGCCTTTTGCGTGGGTGAACCATGGGGCAGCCAAGCGGTTGAGACCGGTGTGGGCGAGCTGCTGCTGCCCTGCTCCGCCATCTGGGCCTTTGCGCCGGAAAAGGTTCTGGCCGTGCGCGATGCATGGGTCGAGGCAGAGCCAACCGTTGTTCACGCACTGATCCGCGCAATCTGGCGGGCAAACCGGTGGCTGGGCGATCCGTCCTCACGCATATTAGCCGCAGAGTTGCTGGCCCGTCCGAAATGGCTGAACCTGCCAGCCGAATTGCTGGACCGTGCGCTGTGCGGAAAATTGGTCATTACCCCAAGTGGTGAGATGCGATCCGTTCCCGACCTGATCGAATTTCATCGCGGCGCAGCAAACTTCCCGTGGCGCAGTCAGGCGGAATGGATTGCCTCACGTCTGGCACGTCGTGTCGGCCTTGATCCCGACCAAGCAGCGGAGCGTGCGCGCAGCACATTTCGCAGCGATATTTACCGTGCCGCCATGGCCACAACCAGCACCGATTTGCCTGGTGCCTCGGCCAAGCTGGAGGGCGCATTGGCCGAGGATACGGCGGTCGCCTCACGCGCTGGCCGCTTGATTCTGCCACGGGATGCATTTTTCGACGGACAAATATTCGAGCCGCTGCTCAAATAACCGACAAAAATCACCCCTAAATCGTGCATTTTTTGTGCATCGCAAAATAGTTGCCTTATAGGGGGCATTTTTTCTTTGCGATTTCAGCACGGTTCCGATCTTATCTAATTACCGGCAGGCAACGATGTCCGCCGAACAGAACACGCCCTATGACAGGGCCACCTATGAGCAAAGCCGCTCGATGTTTCCGCCCGTTTGGGTGGTTCACATCGGCGGCTTTTTTATTGCCCGAAATTTGGGTGACATCCTCAGACTGGGATACCTTCCACATGAAGAAACTGCTCCTCGCTCTCGCCACGACAACCGGCCTCGCATCCCCGACTTTCGCGGATATGCTGGATCTGGAAACCGACATTCTGACCTTTGGCTTTATCAAGCTGACCGACATGGCGCCGTTGGCAATCGCCTATGAACAGGGATATTTCTTTGATGAGGGCCTGTTTGTAACGCTAGAGGCACAGGCCAACTGGAAGGTTCTGCTGGACGGCGTGATCGACGGGCAGTTGCAGGGCGCGCATATGCTGGCCGGACAACCGCTGGCCGCGACCATCGCCTATGGCACCGAGGCACATATCGTCACGCCCTTCTCGATGGATCTGAACGGCAACGGCATTACCGTCTCGAACGAGGTTTGGGACATGATGCGCCCACACATCCCCTCGATGGAAGATGGCCGCCCACAGCACCCGATCAGCGCCGAGGCATTGATCCCCGTGATCGAGGATTTCAACACCCGTGGTGAGCCGTTCAACATGGGCATGGTGTTCCCCGTTTCGACCCACAATTACGAGCTGCGCTACTGGCTGGCCGCGGGTGGCATCAATCCCGGCTACTATTCGCCCGACAACATCACCGGTCAAATCGGCGCCGAGGCGTACCTGTCCGTAACGCCCCCGCCCCAGATGCCCGCGACGTTGGAGGCAGGCACAATCCACGGTTACGCCGTGGGTGAGCCATGGAACCAGCAGGCCGTGTCCAAGGGGATCGGCGTGCCCGTCATCACCGACTATGAATTGTGGCGCAACAACCCCGAGAAAGTCTTCGGGTTGACCCATGAATTCGTCGAGGAAAACCCCAACACGACCCAGGCCATCGTGCGCGCCCTGATCCGCGCCGCGATGTGGCTGGACGAAAACGATAACGCCAATCGTGAGGAAGCGGTGGAGATCCTGTCTCGTCCTGAATATGTGGGCGCCGATGCAGAGGTTATTGCCAACTCGATGACCGGCACCTTTGAATACGAGGAAGGCGACATCCGCGATGTGCCTGATTTCAATGTGTTCTTCCGCTACTACGCGACCTACCCCTATTACTCTGACGCGGTTTGGTATCTCAGCCAGATGCGCCGCTGGGGCCAGATCGCCGAACAGCAGCCAGATAGCTGGTATGATGAGGTCGCACGCTCCGTTTACCGCCCTGACATCTATCTGACGGCCGCAAGTTCGCTGGTCGAGGAAGGCTTGGCCAACGAGGCTGACTTCCCATGGGATACCGACGGATACCGCGCACCAACACCGGCCGAGGATATCATCGACGGCATTCCATATGATGGCCGCACGCCCAATGCGTATCTGAACAGCCTGCCGATTGGCCTGCATGACGACCAACGTGTCGTAGGCGACGAAGTGCAGGGCTAACCCCCTACACATTCGGGCCGGACGCGCACCCGCATGCCGACCGGCCCGACCCCCTTATTTACGATGATCAAGGAACATCCGCGATGAGCACCGCTGATTCCCAGTTCGAACTAGATGCCGCCCGCGAGGCCCGCCGGACGCGCCTTTTCACACGTATCAACGCTGTCGATAAATGGCTTCAGGTCGTCGGACTAGCGTGGCTGACCCCGATCCTAAAGGCGGTTGCGGGCGACAATCCACGCGCGCAGGTCGGTGAGATCTGGCGTCAGCTGGGCGTGCCCCTGCTGGCCATCGCGGCGTTCTTGATGATGTGGGCAACCCTTGCCCCCACGGTTCAGACATCGCTGGGCGCAATCCCCGGCCCCGCCGCCGTGTGGGAGGAAGCCATCAACCTGCATGAGGATGCACAGGCAAAGGCCGCCCGCGCCGAGCAGTTTCAGGCGCAGGTAGAGGCCCGCAACGAACGCCTGCGTGAGGCAGGACGCGAGGATCAGGTGCGCAACGTGCCCTATACCGGCGCGCCCAGCTATTATCAGCAAATCTGGACCTCGATCACGACGGTATTCTTTGGTTTTCTGATTGCGACGGTTATCGCGGTTCCACTGGGCATCGCGGCGGGTCTGTCGGCCACCGCGAATGCTGCGCTGAACCCGTTGATCCAGATTTTCAAACCGGTCAGCCCGCTGGCATGGTTGCCCATCGTCACGATGATCGTCTCCGCCGTCTACACCAATAATGACGGGCTGTTCGCGAAGTCGTTCCTCGTCTCCGCGATCACGGTAACGCTGTGTTCGCTATGGCCAACGCTGATCAACACCGCGCTGGGTGTTGCCTCCATCGACAAGGACCTGATCTCCGTCTCCAAGGTGTTGAAGATGAACACATGGACCAAGATTACCAAGCTGGTTCTGCCCTCCTCCCTACCACTGATCTTTACCGGTTTGCGGTTGAGTCTGGGCGTTGGATGGATGGTTCTGATCGCGGCAGAGATGTTGGCGCAGAACCCCGGATTGGGCAAATTCGTCTGGGATGAATTCCAGAACGGCTCCTCCTCGTCCCTGGCCAAGATCATGGTGGCTGTCTTTACCATCGGGATCATCGGCTTCCTGCTTGATCGGGTGATGTACGCGCTGCAATCGCTCTCCACCTTCTCGAACAATCGGTGAGTGGTATGAGCATTCTGACATTTAGCAACGTCTCCAAGGGCTTCGGCCAAGGCGCATATCGGGTGGAGGTGTTGAAGAACATCACCCTCGACGTGGCCGAGGGGGAATTCGTGGCAATTCTGGGATTTTCCGGCACCGGAAAATCCAC
Organism: Pontivivens marinum; assembly: GCF_900231835.1. Classification (GTDB taxonomy): domain Bacteria; phylum Pseudomonadota; class Alphaproteobacteria; order Rhodobacterales; family Rhodobacteraceae; genus Pontivivens; species Pontivivens marinum. Next base: position 263,493 of record NZ_OCTN01000001.1, read on the forward strand.
CCTGATGAACCTGATCGCAGGGTTGGAAACGCCGGATACCGGATCGGTCACATTCAAGGGCGCGCCAATTTCTGGCCCCGGACCGGAGCGTGGCTTGGTCTTTCAAAGCTATTCGCTGATGCCGTGGCTGACCGTGCAGGGCAACGTGATGCTGGCCGTGGAGTCGGTGTACCCCAAGCTGAGCAAAGCGGAGAAGATCGCCAAGGCCGCGCATTACATCCAGATGGTTGGCCTAAGCCACGCCGCGGCCCGCCGCCCCGCGGAACTGTCCGGCGGGATGCGTCAGCGGGTTTCGGTGGCGCGTGCCTTGGCCATGGACCCTGAAATGCTGCTGCTGGATGAGCCGCTCTCGGCGCTTGATGCGCTGACCCGCGCCAATCTGGCGGATGAGATCCTGGAGATCTGGGAGCAGGACAAAAAAACCTGCATCCTGATCACCAATGATGTGGACGAGGCAATTCTGCTGGCCGACCGCATCGTGCCCTTGAACCCCGACGGCACATTAGGTGAGCCCGTTACCGTCAACATCCCGCGCCCCCGCGACCGGATGGCGATGAACAATGACGAGGTGTTCAAGGCGCTGCGATCCAAGGTGACATCCTACCTTATGGATGTCGGGATCGAGGCAAAGATCGAAGGCGGGCGCGAATTGCCCGACGTCACCCCGATCCACGGCGTACCCGCCGCAATCGCCGCCGCCGGTGCGTCGGGTGCGGTGGAACGGTACATGGACTTCTCGCAGGTTCATAAGGTCTACCCCACGCCCAAGGGGCCACTGACCGTGGTCGAGGACTTCAATCTGAAACTGCGCAAGGGCGAGTTCATCTCCCTCATCGGGCATTCGGGCTGCGGTAAATCCACCGTGTTGACCATGGCCGCCGGTTTGAACGAGATCTCCAAGGGCGTCATCGCGCTGGATGGCCGCGGTGTGCTGGGCGCCGATCCCGAACGCGCCGTTGTGTTCCAATCCCCCAACCTGTTCCCGTGGCTGACAGCCAAGGAGAACGTGGCGATTGGCGTGGACAAGGTTTACCCCCGCGCATCCCGCGCCGAACGACAAGATGTGATCGAATATTATCTGGAGCGCGTCGGACTGGCGGACTCGATGGATAAGCAGGCCAGCTCCATGTCCAACGGCATGAAACAGCGCGTCGGCATCGCGCGGGCCTTTGCGCTCAGCCCCAAATTGCTGCTGTTGGATGAGCCGTTCGGCATGCTCGACAGCCTGACCCGCTGGGAACTGCAAGAGGTTCTCATGGAGGTCTGGTCCCGCACCAAGGTCACGGCGATCTGCGTCACCCATGATGTGGATGAGGCCATTCTGATGGCGGATCGCGTCGTGATGATGACCAACGGACCGCAGGCCACGATCGGCAAAATCACCAATGTCGACCTGCCCCGCCCCCGTACGCGCAAGGCGCTGCTGGAGCATCCCGATTACTACACCTACCGGCAGGAAGTTCTCGATTTCCTTGAGGAATACGAGCACGGCAACCGTCCCAAACCCAACGCAAAACCGGCGGCACCTGCCGTCGCAGCGGAGTGAGCGACATGACACAGAAACTCGTTGTAATCGGCGCTGGCATGGCATCAGGCCGCGTTCTGGAACACATGATCGATGCGGATGCAGGCTGGGACATCACCCTGTTCAATGCCGAGCCGCGCGGAAACTATAACCGCATCATGCTCAGCCCTGTTTTGTCGGGCGATAAGACCTACGAGGAAATCGTTACCCATGACGATAACTGGTACGCGACACATGGCGTGACCTGCCGCTTTGGTGAGCCGGTGCAGGGCATCGACCCCGTGCGCAAAGTTGTCACCGGCGCAGATGGTGAGGTCGCTTATGACAAGCTGCTGATCGCCACCGGTTCTGCCCCGTTTATCATTCCGGTTCCGGGTAAGGACTTGGCGGGCGTTATCTCCTACCGCGATCTGGACGATACCAACGCGATGATCGATGCCGCCGCCCGTGGTGGCCGCGCCGTGGTCATCGGTGGTGGCCTGCTGGGGCTGGAGGCCGCCGCTGGCCTGGCCGAACGTGGCATGCAGGTGACCGTCGTGCACCTGATGGGGCACCTGATGGAGCGTCAACTGGACGAAACCGCCGGTTACCTGCTGCGGCAGGATCTGGAACGGCGCGGCATCACCATCCGCACACAGGCCAGCACCAAGCAGATCGTGGGCGAAACCCATGTTGAGGGTGTTGAGGTGGACGAGGGCGAAATCCTACCTGCCGATCTGGTCGTCATGGCCGTTGGCATCCGCCCCGAAACGCGCCTTGCAGCGGCTGCTGGACTGGATGTTGCTCGCGGCATCACGGTGAACGCGCAAATGGAAACCTCGGACCCGGATATTCTGGCGGTCGGGGAATGTGTAGAGTTTGGGGGACAACTCTTCGGTCTGGTCGCACCGCTATACGATCAGGCCAAAATCGTGGCCAAATCCCTGCTGGACGACCCTGATGTCTTCACCAGCAAGGAATTGGCCACGAAGCTAAAGGTAACCGGCTGCGACCTGTTCAGCGCCGGCGATTTCGCCGATGGCGACGGACGCGAGGATATCGTGTTCCGCGACCCTGCACGCGGTATCTACAAGCGCCTGGTGGTTGAGGAAGACCGCCTGATCGGTGCCGTGATGTATGGCGACACGGCAGATGGAAACTGGTTCTTTGGCTTGATCAAGGACGCGGCCGACATCTCGGAGATGCGCGAAACGCTGATCTTTGGCCCTGCATTTCAGGGGGGATCCCCCTCGGACCCGCTCTCAGCCGTTGCAGCCTTACCGCTTGATGCGGAAATTTGCGGCTGCAATGGCATTTGTAAGGGAACAATCGTTGACGCAATCGGCGCAGGCGCGACCGATCTAGGCGCCGTGCGCGCCACCACCAAGGCCAGCGCATCCTGCGGCACCTGCACCGGATTGGTCGAGCAGTTGCTAGAGGTCACGCTGGGCGATTCCTATGCCGCACCAGAGGCCGCGACGATCTGCGGATGTACCGATCTCAGCCATGAGGATGTGCGCCTGCTGATCAAATCCAAGGAGCTGAAATCCCAGCCCGCCGTCTGGCAGGAACTGGGCTGGACCACGCCAAACGGGTGCCCGACCTGCCGCCCCGCTGTGAACTATTACCTGCTGGCGGATTGGCCGATCGAATATCAGGATGACCCGCAAAGCCGGTTCATCAACGAGCGTAAGCACGCCAACATCCAAAAGGACGGCACATTCAGCGTCGTTCCTCGGATGTGGGGTGGCATCACCAATGCGGATGAGCTGCGCGCAATTGCGAATGCAGCGGATAAATACAACGTCCCGACGGTCAAGGTGACCGGCGGCCAGCGGATCGATCTGCTGGGCGTAAAGGGTGAGGACCTGCCCGCCATGTGGGCCGACCTGAACCAAGCGGGCCTGGTTTCCGGCCACGCCTATTCCAAGGGCCTGCGCACGGTGAAAACCTGCGTCGGCACGGATCACTGCCGCTTTGGCACGCAGGACAGCACCGGTTTAGGCATCAAGCTGGAGCGCGCCCTGTGGGGCAGTTGGACACCGCATAAGGTAAAGCTGGGCGTTTCCGGCTGCCCACGTAACTGCGCCGAGGCAACGTGCAAGGATCTGGGTATCATCTGCGTCGATAGCGGATACCAGATCGGCGTTGGCGGCGCGGCGGGCATGGACCTCAAGGAAATCCAGCGCCTGACCGAGGTCCCGACCGAGGAGGAGGCGATGCAAGTCACCATCGCCTTTGTCCAACTGTACCGCGAGCACGCCAAATATCTGGACCGCGCCTATAAATGGATCGCCAAAGTGGGTCTGGACTGGGTGCAGGAACGGGTCGTGGACGATCTGGACGAACGCGCCGCACTGGTCGCGCGGTTCGAACTGTCCCAAACCATCTACCGCCGTGATCCATGGGCCGAGGAGGCCAAGAAGGCCGACACCTACGCCCCCCTTGCAGATCTGACATTGGAGGCCGCGGAATGAACTGGCTCGATATTGGCGCATTGGACGACATCCCCCTGCGCGGGGCGCGCATTGTCCGCACGAAACTGGGCTGCGTGGCCGTGTTCCGCACGGACGATCAGGAAATCTTCGCCACCTCCAACACCTGCCCGCATAAGGGCGGACCATTGTCCGAGGGGATCGTGCATGGGCAAAAGGTCACTTGCCCCCTGCATAACTGGGTGTTCGACCTGAATACCGGTCAGGCACAGGGCGCGGATGAGGGGTCCATCAGAACCTACGCCGTGCGCGTTGACGGCGGGCGCATCATGCTGGATGCGACCAACCTGATGGCGAGCAACGCGGCATGAGCGGCGGGTGCGACATACGCTCGACCTGTCCGTATTGCGGGGTCGGTTGCGGCGTGTTGTTGCGCCCTGACGGTGATGGGGGGCTGCAAGTTCGCGGCGACCCCGACCACCCCGCCAATTTCGGCAAGCTATGTTCCAAGGGCAGCGCCTTGGGCGAAACGCTGGGAATGCAGGGCCGTCTGCTGACCCCTCAAATCAATGGTGAGGCAGCCGAGTGGGATGAAACGCTCGACCTCGTCGCGGATCGGTTCACGGCAACCATCGCGGAGCATGGCCCCGACAGCGTTGCCTTTTACGTCTCGGGCCAATTGCTGACCGAGGATTACTACGTCGCGAACAAGCTGATGAAGGGTTTTGTCGGCTCGGCCAATATCGACACGAATTCCCGCCTGTGCATGGCATCAACGGTTGCGGGACATAAACGGGCCTTTGGCACGGATACGGTTCCGGGCACCTATCAGGATCTGGAGGAAGCCGATCTGGTCGTTCTGGTTGGATCGAACCTCGCATGGTGCCACCCCGTATTGCACCAACGCCTGCTGACCGCGCGGGCAAAGCATGGCACGCGGATTGTGGTTATCGACCCACGGCGCACCGCCACATGCGATGCCGCTGACCTGCACCTCGCATTGCAGCCGGGCACTGATGTGGCCCTGTTCAACCACCTGCTGACACAGATCGACGCCGCCGGAATGGTGGCACCTGATCTAGACGCCACGGTGACCGGCTTTGCCGCCGCGCTGGCAGCGGCGCGGGTTGGTGATGTATCCGAAACCGGCCTATCGCCAGACGACATCGCCACGTTCTGCAAAATGTGGACCCGCACCGAAAAAGTCGTCACCGTGTTCTCTCAGGGGGTAAACCAGTCCAGTTCTGGCACAGATAAGGTCAACGCCATCCTAAATTGCCATCTGGCAACCGGCCGCATCGGTCGCCCCGGAATGGGGCCGTTCTCCGTCACCGGACAGCCCAACGCAATGGGCGGGCGCGAGGTTGGCGGGCTGGCCAATATGCTCGCCTGTCATCTGGACCTGGAAAACGCCGCGCATCGCAAAACAGTTGGTGAATTCTGGAACGCCGCTGCGCCCCTACCCGACACGGCAGGCCTGAAAGCAGTTGATATGTTCAGGGCCGTTGGCGATGGCCGGATCAAGGCTTTGTGGGTCATCCACACCAACCCCGCTGTCACCATGCCCGATGCCGATGCAGTGCGCGACGCCATCGCGAATTGCCCCTTTGTTGTGGTCAGCGATATTACCGGCGAAACCGACACGGCGCGCCTTGCCGATGTTTTGCTGCCGGCGACGGGCTGGGGTGAAAAATCGGGCACCGTTACCAATTCGGACCGCACCATTAGTCGCCAACGCGCAGCACTGCCCGCACCGGGATCAGCCCGCCCCGACTGGCAAATCCTCACCCAAGTTGGACAGCGGATGGGATGGGCTGATGCTTTTAGCTGGAGCAGCCCAGCCGAGATTTTTGCGGAATATGCCGCACTGGCCACTGCGGCGCTGCAACATGGCCGTGACTTCGACATTTCGGGCCTGACGGGCATGGATGACGCAGCCTATGACGCACTGCCCCCCACCCGCTGGCCCGCCCGTGCGCAGGGCAGTCAGCAACGTTTCTTTGCCGATGGTCGTTATTTCCATACGGATGGTAAGGCGAAAATGCTGCCCCTGACCCAACGCGCCCCTGCTGCGCGGACGGGTCCGAAATACCCGTTCCGCCTGAATACAGGCCGGATCCGCGACCAGTGGCATACGATGACCCGCACCGCCCGCGCCCCGCGTTTGTCGGCACATCTGGCGGAACCCTTCCTCGACATCAATCCGGCGGATGCGGCGGCGATGGGCCTGCAACCCGCTGCCTTGGTTCAAGTGCGAAGCCCGCAGGGCCGTGCGATTTTCCGTGCACGTCACACCGATGCCGTTGCGGCTGGACAGGTTTTCGCGCCGATCCACTGGACGGGCGAAACCGCCCCCGCCGCCCGTGTGGATGCCGTCATCCCATCCGCGAATGACCCCATTTCAGGCCAGCCGGAAACCAAGGCAGCCGTGGTCGCGGTTGAGCCGTTCAACGCCGCTTGGTACGGATTTGCCGTTTCTGCCCAGCCGCTCACCCCGAATTGCACCTATTGGGCCCGCGTGCGCACAGAACAGGGCTGGCGGATGGAGCTAGCCGGATTGGACGCCCCCGATGATTGGGAGCAGATGGCCCGTGATCTGTTCGGGTTGCAGGATGCGGAAATCCAGCACGCCTCGGACCCTGCGCGTGGCACGCATCGCATAGCCTTTCATCAGGAGGGCATCTTGCAAGCGGCGCTGTTCCTGTCCCCCTCGCCAGTGATTGCCATGCGCGATTATGTGGCCGGCCTACCGGGGACCGAGGCACCGCAGGTTCTCTCAGGCCGCCGCCCCGGTGATCAGCCGGACCCCGGCCCGATCCTGTGCGCCTGCCTGTCCGTCGGCGTGAACACCATCACCACCGCCATCGAAAAACAGCAATTGCTGAGTGTTGAGGCAATAGGCACCGCCCTTGGCGCCGGTACTAATTGCGGATCGTGTCGCCCCGAAATCGCCGAATTGCTAGCCCGCGCCACTGCGCAGGTCGCCGCCGAGTAACGTTTCAAAGGAGTATCCCGATGAAGAGTTTTCCGATGTTTATCCGCACCAGCGGTCGCCGCGTGGTCATCGTCGGTGGGGGCGAACAAGCCGCCCAGAAAACGCGGTTGATCCTGAAAACGGATGCGCAAATTGTGCTGGCCGCCCCGATATTGGAGGCCGAGTTGCAGGCTGTGGTCGCGGAAAACCGTGCCATTTGGGATGCCCAGCCTGTCACGGCTGAAACCTTCACAGGGGCCGCCATGGCCTTTATCGCGACGGGATGCGCGGGTCACGATGCCGCGCTGCACGCCCTGGCCACGGCGGCGCGTTGTCCTGTGAACGTAGTGGACCGGCCTGACCTGTGTGACATCACCACCCCCTCAATCGTGGATCGCGACCCCGTGGTTGTCGCGATCGGGACCGAGGGAACAGCCCCCGTGCTTGCCCGTCAGATCAAGACACAAGTCGAACAATCGCTGGCACCCACGCTGGGCGGGCTGGCTGCCTTTGCCGGTCGCATGCGCAACGCGGTGGCCCGTGATGTGCCCCGTGAAAACCGCCGTGCCTTTTGGCGATGGGTCTTTGCGGAAACGCCCCGCCAGAAATGGGTCGCGGGGCAGCAGCATCACGCCATCGGCGCGATCAAATCGGCTATGGCCAGCGGTGGTGATTTTCGGCAGGACGCGACAGGCTCCATCGCGCTGGTCGGCGCGGGGCCCGGCGCACGTGATCTGCTAACCCTGCGCGCGGTGGAGCGTTTGCAGGAGGCCGATATCATCTTTTACGACCGCCTCGTATGTGAGGAAGTGTTGGAACTGGCCCGCCGCGATGCAGAGCGGGTTTTCGTGGGCAAGGTGGTCGGCGCCCACGCATGGCCCCAGGAACGCATCAACGCCGTAATCGTGGCCGAGGCACGCAAGGGTCGCCGCGTCGTCCGCCTGAAATCCGGCGATCCGGGCATATTCGGGCGCGCGGCAGAGGAAATGACCGCCGCACAGGATGCCGGTATCGATATCGAGATTGTCCCCGGCATCACCGCCGCCTGCGCTGCCGCAGCTGCCGCAGGTGCAACCCTGACGGAACGTGGTGTTGCCAACACGCTGGTCCTGACCACAGGCATGGCACGTGAGGGCGCGCCCCTGCCCGAAACCCTGCGCCATACCGGCCCCGGAACCACCACCGCACTGTATATGTCCGTGGCACAGGCACCGCGCCTTGTTGCGGAATTGCAGGAACGTGGCATGCCTGCCTGCGCGCCTGTGACGGTTGGGGCCAATGTATCGAAGCCCGATCAGCGGATGCTTCAAACAACGCTGGCCGCGCTGCCATCACTGCTGGTGACGAATGCCATTACCGGCTGCACCGTCCTGCTAATCACATGGCCCGAGAGTATGGAGAGCACCACGCAGCAGCCCAACACACCCGCCCTGTGTATCGCGTGACATAGAAAGGGGGCGGCAACATCGCTGTCACCGCCCCCGAATTTCAAAACTGCCTGATTACTCAGCCCATCTCCACTGGCCCGAGAACCCGCCCAGCACATGCGACACGGCGTCCTGCGTTGCGGAATCGTCATCCGCGACCAGTTGCGCGACCAAGCCCAGCTTCTTGTCCTCGATCACGCCGACCACATGCGCCTGAACGCCGGCATCGCGCAGTGCCTTGTCATAAACCCGCGTAATCGCGGAGCGGCGCAGGTCAGGCTTGAAGATTTTACCGACCGCGGTTTTGGGCAGCTCATCCATGATTTCGAGGAATTTCGGGATCGCCGCACGCTCACCGATATGCTCCTCAGCATAGGCGATCAACGCGCTTTCCGTCACTGTTGCACCGTCCACTAGCTCAACATAGGCGGCAGGCAGTTCGCCCGAATGCACATCCGGCTGGCCGATTGCACCGACAAAGGCGACCTGCTCGTGACCTGCCAATGCCTCCTCGATCAGAGCGGGATCGATGTTGTGACCACCACGGATAATCAAATCCTTGGCCCGTCCTGTGATAAAGACGAAGCCATCCGCATCCACACGCCCCAAATCGCCGGTGCGCAGGTGGTCACCCGCGAAAAGGCCCACATTCTTGGTCGGGTCGGTATAGGTCGCGCCAAAGGAAACGCCCGGATTCGAGATGCAGATCTCTCCAACCTCGTCCACACCGCATTCCTTGATGATCGTGCCATCAGTAGTACAGCTTAGGATTTTCACGTCGGTATAGGGGAAGGGCAACCCGACCGAGCCGACCTTACGCTCGCCCGTCGCGGGGTTGCACGACACTAGGCACGTCGCCTCGGTCATGCCGTATCCCTCCAGAATACGCACGCCTGTCGCCTCCTCGAACCGGCGGAACAGTTCCACAGGCAGGGGGGCGGACCCACATAGCGCGTATTTCAGGCTGGAAACGTCGGCATCCACCTTACGCTGCATCAGCGCGGCGGCGGCGGTAGGCACCGTGACCATAAAGGTCGCCTTGTACCGCTCCACCAGCTTCCAGAAATTATCGAACACGCCCTCACCGCGATAGCCCTGCGGCGTTGGCATCACCATATGCGCGCCCGAACAAACTGCCGTCATCAGGATCGGATAGGCAGCAAAAACGTGGAACAGCGGCATCGGGGCCAGCAGAACGTCCTGCTCCGTGAACAGAATTTCGCTCGCGACCCAGCCGTTATAGATCATCCCGGAATGGCGATGCTGCGCGATTTTCGGCATGCCCGTCGTGCCGCCGGTGTGGAAATATGCGGCAATTCCGTCATCCTGCGGTTCCGCAAAATCCAGCGCCGAAGCATTCATCTTGGCCATTTCAGCGTTGAAGTTCAGAACCTGCGCATTGTGGCCACCGGTCGCCTTTGGGCGGATCAGCTTCGCAATCCACGACACCGGCGGGGACAGATAGCGGGTTAGGTCAACCTCAAGGATAGTTTTAACATTCGGGGCCTCGGCACAGGCCAGCGCGGCCAGTTCCGCCACATTGGTTTTGGGCATGGGGGCCAGTGTGACCAGAACCTTCGCGCCGGTATCACGCAGAATCGAGCCGATTTTTTCAGGCTCCAACAGCGGGTTGACCGGATTCACAATGCCAGCCGTCGCACCGCCCAGCAGGGTGATGACCGTTTCGTTTGCATTGGGCAGCAGATATGCGACGACATCATCATCGCCCACGCCCAGTTTGCGGAACAGGTTCGCGGCCTGCGTGACCTTACCCAGCAGCTCCGTCCAGTTCAGGGTTTCGGCCTTATCCTTTGGGCCGGACTTGATCTGAAACGTCGTTGCAGGCCGATTGCCATGTGCGCGCGCAGTTTCTGCGAGCTGTTCGTAAACGGTTTTCGCCGTCCAACGCTGCTCAATCGGCATTGATTGCTCAATCGCAATTTTTTGGGCAAGAGTCGCCATCTCGGTCATAGGCCGTTTCCCTCCGGTGTTTACGTGCCCATTCATGCGGGCATCATTCGTTGTTCATTGCCAATCAGATTGCGCAGCCCCAACGGTGACACAAGGCAGACGCGGCGTCAAAAGCGCACATCCGCCCCCCGACCCTGTGATACCAGCGCGACCAACAGCCGATATGCGTCAGAAATCTCTGGCGCGCCGAGGGGGTCATCGGGGTCCGCATCAGAAATCCAGCCGTCCATTGCCAGTGTAACCAGCCCGTGAACCGCCGCCCATGCTAACAGGTTTCGGGCCGCCTGAAGGCGCGGATTCGCGTCGGCATCCGGTCGGTTGAGCGTTTCAAACACCAACTGGTCCATCGCCAGACCGGCCTGCAACCAGTCAAGATCCTCAATATCGACCAGCTCACGCCGGTTTAGGGCCCGAAAGCGTTGTGGTTGTTCGCGGGCAAAACCGATAAAGGCCAGAATTATCGCCTCAAACCGAACAGCATCGCCCTCTACCGCATCCCGCTTTGCCCGTGCCGTCACCACCAGTTCGTTGATTGCCTCACATGAATAGGCGGTGACCAAGGCGCGTTTATCGCGGAAATGCCGGAACGCCGCCGAGGGCGCGACCCCGACCATACGTGCCAGCCCACGCAGTGACACCGCATCGATGCCCTCGCGCGTGACGACAGCGCCCATCGCATCCAGCAGCGCCCGCCGCAGGTCACCATGGTGATAGGATCCACGATCCTCATCGGTATGTTTTGGCTCATTATCACTCATGTGATCAGTGATAACATCAGCTATTGACCCGCCGCCACATGTAAAATAAATTTACATTGTGATCACCGATCACATGCAACACAGGATTCGCATCATGACCCGCTCCGCCTTGCAGCGCCCCGCGTACCTCATCCCGCCACCCTTTGGTGGTCTGGCCCCACTTGGGCGGCTGTTCTCACGCAAATCACCGGTCAGTAAACCGCAGGATGCCGGTCACGTGATGCTGCACATGCAATTGCGCTACACGCAGTCCCCTGCCGAATTCCGGGCGGAGATGACAACGGTCGCGCAGACAGTTTCCGATGTACCCGGCTTGATTTGGAAATTATGGGCCGAAACGGGCACAGGTCAGGCGGCCGCGACCTGCCTGTTTACCACGCGCGATTTGGCGCGGCGCTATGTTGACGCCATGCGCGTCCACGGACCAGCCGGTGATCCGCGTTATCTGGACGTGTCATTCCGGCTGATGGATGTTATCGGCGATGCGTCGCGTACAACCCGTGCTGTAGTTTAGCGCGACGTTCAAACCGCGTCGTCAAAACTGCCTGTGAATTGCAAACGAGCAAGGCGTGCATATAGCCCGCCCTGCGCAACCAGCGCGTCATGCGTGCCGATGGCTGCGATGCGCCCACCCTCCATCACAACGATCCGATCCGCCTTTTTCACCGTCGCCAAGCGGTGCGCGATGACCAGAGTGGTGCGCCCCTCAGCCAATTCATCAACGGCCTGTTGAACGGCGCGCTCACTCTCCGCATCCAGAGCGGAGGTCGCCTCGTCCAGCAACAAAACCGGCGCGTCGCGCAGAATGGCCCGCGCAATCGCGATCCGCTGCTTTTGCCCGCCAGACAGCATCACGCCGCGTTCACCGACATAGGTATCGTAACCATCGGGCAGTGCCGTCAGGAAGTCATGGGCGGCGGCGGCACGAGCGGCCTTCTCAACCTCAAGGTCAGTCGCATCAGGACGGCCAAATCGGATATTCTCACGCGCGGAATCGGCAAAGATAACCGGCTCCTGCGGGACCAGCGCGAAACGGCTGCGCATCTGGGTGCGATCCAATGTGGCAACATCCGTGCCATCCAGAGAAACCGTGCCCGTGGCCGGATCGTAGAACCGCAACAACAACTGGAACAGGGTCGTCTTCCCAGCGCCTGACGGGCCGACAATCGCCACGGTTTCACCCGGTGCAATGTCCAATGTCACGCCGTCCAGCGCCGAAATGCTGGGCCGTGCAGGATAGCAAAACGATACATCGTGGAACGCAACAGCGCCGCGTGGGGCGGGCAATGCGGCGGGTTGCTGCGGATCGCGCACGGGGTCTTGCGCCTCCAACAACTCAACCAGACGCTCGGTCGCACCGGCGGCCCGCATCAATTCACCCCAAATCTCGGACAATGCGCCAACAGCACCTGCCACGAGGATCGCGTAGATCAGGAATTGGAACAGTGTTCCGGGGGACATGGTTTCAGCGCGCACATCCCGCGCGCCCAGCCACAGCACCCCAACCACGCCCGCAAAGACGAGGAAGATCACGATGGCGGTCATCAGCGCCCGCACCTTGATCCGCCGCTCGGCCGAGGCAAAAGCCGCATCCGTCAGCGCGCCAAAAACAGTACGGCTGACGGCCTCATGCGTATAGGCCTGTACGGTTTGCGCGGCCATCAGCGTCTCGCTCGCCTGTGCGGAGCTATCGGCAATGCGGTCCTGATTTTCACGGCCCAGCCCGCGCAAGCGACGCCCTAGCAGAACAATCGGCAGGATCACCAGTGGCACCAGCACCAGCACGGCCACGGTCAGCTTGGGCGAGGTATATAGCATCATCACCAAGCCCCCCAGCAGCGTCAGCACATTGCGCAGGGCAACCGAAACGCTGGAGGAAATGACCGACAGGATCAGCGTCGTGTCCGTGGTTAGGCGGCTCAGCACCTCACCGGTCATCAAACGCTCGTAATAGACGGGGGACATCGCGATGGCGCGGTCATAAACCGCCTTGCGAATATCCGCGACGACACGCTCCCCGATGATCGTGACCAGCATGTAGCGGATGGCCGTTCCGATCGCCAGCAGCGCGGCGATCCCCAGCGCAGCACCGAAATAGGCATCCATCGCGCCCAGATCTTCGCCAAGGAAGTTATCAATCACCCGCCGTCCGGCCAGCGGCAGAATCAGCGTCAGCGCCGCGGTAAAGGTCAGCGCCAGTCCGGCACCGATGATCCAGTATTTATAGGGTGCAAGGAACGGGGCCAGACCCCGGATCGGTGACAATCGCGTCGCGCGCGCGCGATCCTCGGTGGTGTCGGCCATCTGCACACTTTCAGTAAATTTCGTATAGGGATGTAACAATCCCGTGGGCCCGCCGCAACCAGCCCGCATGTGATCGAATAGCAGAGGGATGGTGGCACGCTAAATGTGACATTTAGGCCCAATCACCGCCGATCAGTCGAACGGATCGAAGGGCGCCCAATCATCATCGACATCATCCGGATCAATCGGAACCAGATCCTCGTTAATGTCTTCCTCGGGCTGCGGCACATGGATGCGGATCAATTGCGACTGGGGAAATGCCTCCATCGCAGCCTGAACCAGCGGGTGCTGACGGGCCTTCGTCTCCATCGTGTCGGCAAGGGCGCTGTTCACCTCGGCCAGCGTTTCCGCGCCACCCTCGGATACCACGGTGACGGCCCAGCGGGTGCCGGTCCACGATGCCAAACGTTGTGACAGGGTCGCGGCCAGTTGTGGCGGCGCGTCATCCGTGGGCTGAAACTCGATCCGGCCGGGACTGTATTTCGCCAGCCTGACGTAACGCTCAACCTGTACCAGCAATTGCATGTCCCGCTGCTTACGGATCAGGGCGACGACATCCTCGAACATCGCATAACGGGCGAGCGGGTTTTCCTCCGGCTCTGCCAAGGCGACGGCCTGCGCGACCGAGCGTAATATCGGTGTACCACCCAATGCGGCGCGGGCTGTAATGCTGCCACCGGTATTGCTAGCGTTATTGGCACCACCACCTGCGGCAGGCGCACCGCGACCGGCGGCATTCACTGCGCCGCCATCTTGCAGCTTACGCACCAGCTCATCAGGGCTGGGCAGATCGGCCACATGGGTCAGGCGGATGATCGCCATTTCAGCCGCCATCATCGCGTTGGGGGCGGCGGCGACCTCCTCCAATGCCTTGATCAACATCTGCCATGACCGCGACAGCGCACGCATCGGCAGCTTTTCCGCCATATCCAAGCCGCGACTGCGTTCATCCGGCGAAACGGTGGGATCATCCGCCGCCTCGGGTGAGATTTTGACGACGCTGATCCAATGCGTGACCTCGGCCAAATCGCGGATCACGGCCAGCGGGTCCACGCCCGCGGCATATTGCGAGGACAGTTCCGCCAGCGCGCTGGCCGCATCGCCGCGCATAATCATGTCGAACAGGTCCAGCACCCTGCCCCGATCGGCCAGACCAAGCATGGCGCGCACCTGATCGGCGGTGGTTTCCCCCGCCCCATGCGCAATCGCCTGATCCAGCAGGGACAGCGCGTCGCGCATCGACCCCTCCGCAGCGCGGGTGATGAGGGCCAGCGCATCCTCGGCGACCTGCGCACCCTCCTTACCGGCGATTTCCGCCAGATAGGACATGGTCTGCTCAGGCTCCATCCGGCGCAAATCGAACCGCTGACAGCGGCTGAGCACGGTGACGGGCACCTTGCGAATTTCGGTGGTGGCAAAGATGAATTTCACATGCTCCGGCGGTTCCTCAAGCGTTTTGAGCAACGCATTGAACGCCGAGGTGCTGAGCATGTGCACCTCATCAATAATATAGACTTTGTAACGGGCCGAGGCCGCGCGGTAGCGGACGGAATCGATAATCTCGCGAATATCGCCAACGCCGGTGCGCGATGCGGCGTCCATCTCCATCACGTCAACGTGCCGCCCCTCGGCAATCGCAACGCAGGGTTCGCATTTACCGCAAGGTTCCGTGGTCGGCCCGCCCTGACCGTCGGTTCCGATGCAGTTCAGCCCCTTGGCAATGATCCGCGCAGTGGTGGTTTTACCCGTGCCGCGAATGCCGGTCATCAGAAATGCGTGGGCGATGCGGTCCGCCTCGAACGCATTTTTGAGCGTGCGCACCATCGCATCCTGACCGATCAAATCGGCAAAGGTTTCCGGGCGATATTTACGCGCCAGTACCTGATAGGTGGAATCGCTCATGGGGCCTCCGAATACAATCGGCGCAGCCTAAGCCGCCCACGCGGATCGGGCAACACGGGGCGGGCGCTCAATCGACATCAGACCGGTTTCAGTTCTCGTTTATATCCCGATTCCAAATCCGAACCTGCCCCCGCCGCACGCCCAGCCAGCGGCGCATGATCAGCCATGCGACAAAGGAAAGCACGCCAAAGAGCAGCAAAGTCAGCGGGATTGACGCGCCCAGCGGCAGGCCAATCGCCATCAGAATACCAACAGTGATCGCCCCGAGCGCAAAGCCCAACAGGATGGGTTCCGGCAACAGCGCCGTTAAAATCAGCAGGCCAACGCCGCCAACCAACCAAACCCACCAGATGCTCAACATCAGCGGCGTCCCTTGAGCAGCGAGAACGCATCGCCAAATGCCTCAACCGCGCTGGCGGGAAGGACGATGGTCTGGTTGCCCTCACCCTGACCGACAGCGGCCAGTGCCTCGACCTGTTTCAGCGCGACCTGATATTGCGCTGCCTCCAGCCCGTGCTGCGCAATCGCGCCGGCAACAACCTGCGTGGCATATGCCTCGGCATCGGCGCCGATGCGACGGGCCTTTGCGGCCTGCTCAGCGGCGTAGAGGTCCGCATCTGCGGCAAGCTCAACCGAGCGGCGGCGACCCTCGGCCTCCGTCACCTGCGCACGACGGGCGCGTTCGGCGTTGAGCTGTTGCAGCATCGCGGCGCGTGTCGCCTCATCCAGATCAACGTCGAGGATTTCGGCGCGCGTCACCTCGATCCCCCAATCATCGACCACGGCCTCCACCGCTGTTTTCACCTTTGAAATCAGGGTGGAGCGGTTGGATTGCACGGCGTCCAGCTCAATCGCGCCGATCTCGGACCGCACAATACCGGCGACCGTTGTGGCAATTGCGGCGTCAACGTCACGGATACGGTAAACCGTCTTTTCCGGCTCGATAATACGGTAGAACACGCTGGTTTCGACCTTGAGCAGCACGTTATCCGCCGTGATCGCATCCTGCGACGCGGTGGGCAACTGACGCTCAAGGATCGAGATCCGATGCTTCACACGGTCCAGAAACGGCACGATCAGGTTGATACCGGGGCCAAGCACCTTTTGCAGGCGGCCAAGGCGCTCAACAACGTATTTCTCGGATTGCGGAACGATCCGCACGCCCAGAAACAGCAGGATAATAACCAGTCCGGCCAGCGCCAGAACTGCGATATTACCACCTGTCAGTTGCTCGATATCCATGGAAACTCCGTTTATTATCAAGTGCGTATCACGCCTTACCAGCGGCAATACGGGCGCGATGCGCGATGTATAATGTGGACGCGATGATTAGCGTCGCACCCGCGGCAGTGTATGTATCAATTACCTCACCAAACATGAAATATCCGGCCCCGCCAATCAAAACCAACCGCAGATAGGTGATCGGGGCCAGCAGACCTGCATCCGCATAGCGATAGGCCTGAATATCCCCAACATTTCGCGCAGCACCGCAAATGACCAGAATTGCCGCACCGATCCAGACGGAGGTTGTCTCAGGTATTTTCCACACTGGCAGGGCCAGCGGCAGGCTGATCACCAATGTCACCACGACCGAGGAGGCAAATGCCGATAGCGGACCATCCGCGCGGGCGACGCGGCGGCTCATCGACAGAGCGCATGCGAATAGCAGCGAGGAGGTCAGTGCGGTTAGCATCGCGGGCTCCAAGCTGTTGATTCCCGGCCTTAAAATAACCAAAGCACCCAGAAATCCGGCGATGACAGCACCCCAGCGGCGGGGGCCGACACGTTCGCCCTGAAACACCGCAGCAAGGATCGTGGCAAATATCGGAGCCGTGAAAAACAGCACGGTTGAGGTCGCCAGCGGCAGGTTGGCAATCGTATAGAACCCCATATGCGTCGAAACGCCGATCAGTGCGCCACGGACCAAGTGATCGCGGGGCGAGGTAAACCGCAGTTTTCGCCAGATCAGCGGCAATAATGCGAGCAGTATCAATGTTGTAACGCCAGCACGCAGGGTCACCACCATGCGGCTATCCAGATCATCGGCAACGAAGCGCACAGCGACCGACATAGCCGATGCGGTCACGACCGAGAAGAACATCCACGCCAACCCACGGGCATTGTCATTGGCGATTTGGTTAGGCTGCGGTAGCGACGCGCCGGGGGGGGATTGCTGCACTGGAACTGCCCTTTATCAGGCCCGAAAGGGACCAAAAACATGGGGCTGCTTTGTGGCTGCTTTCCGGCTGCTCTGCGTCTGGCACATTTCTGGCCGCGCTCGTGCAGTGTTATCCGCCATGGCGGGGTCTGTCAGTGGCAGAATTGTGCCGCTACAAAGCGGCCACCGCCCCGATTTCGGGGGCGGCGGGATTTCATCGTGTAGGTCAGCGGCCCTGAAAACGTTCCTGCCAATCCTCGCGCTGTTCATCCGTAATCTTGGCGAACAGGTTTTCGGGAACGGTGAATGCATGGCCGGGTTTCAGGGTATCCAGCGCGGCGGCGACATCCTCGGGCCAGTCCAGATTTGTATTCAGCGATGTGGCCAACATGGCGCTAGCATCGGGGATGAACGGCACGGACAGCGCGGCGTAGAAGCGGCACAGGTTCAGTGCCAGACGGATGATGCCGGCGGCCTGTTCGGGGTCCTGCTTGAACACGGCCCACGGGGCGGCCTCCTGCAAGTATTCATTGCCGGCGACCCAGATGGAGCGCAGCTCGGCTGTTGCCTTGCGGAACTCCATCGCCTGCATATGGCCCTCATACAGGGTGACGCGGCGGGTCAGTTCCTCAACCAATGCTTGCTCGGTCTCGCCGAGGGGGCCGTCGGGGACCTCCTCACCGAATTTGGAGCGGCAGAATTTGGTGACGCGGGACACGAAGTTGCCCAGCACGTCGGCCAGATCCTTGTTACAGCCCGCCTGGAAGTTCTCCCATGTGAACTGGCTGTCGGAGGTTTCCGGCACGTTGCTCATCAACCACCAGCGCCAATAATCCGATGGCAGCACGCTGAGCGCCTGATCCATGAACACACCGCGCCCGCGTGAGGTCGAGAATTGCCCGCCCTCGTAGTTCAGGTAGTTAAAGGATTTGATATAATCCACCAGTTTCCATGGCTCACCCGATCCGATGATCGTGGCGGGGAAGCTGAGGGTGTGGAACGGGACGTTATCCTTGCCCATGAACTGCACATAGGTCACGTCATCCGCGCCCTTGTCGGTGCGCCACCAACGCTCCCAATCGTCGAATTTCTCGGCCGTGGCGGCGATATAGGCGATGGGGGCGTCGAACCAGACGTAGAACACCTTACCCGGCAAATCGGGAACCGGAACGCCCCAATCCAGATCGCGGGTGATGCCACGATCCTGCAAGCCGTCGCCGTCGTTCAGCCACTTTTTCGCAATCGAGGTGGTCAGCAGGGGCCAGTCATGCTTGCCCTCGATCCAGTCGGATAGCTCGGAGCGCAATTGCGATTGTTTCAGGTGCAGGTGCGTGGTCGCGCGGACCTCCAGATCGGTCGCGCCGGAAATGGTGGAGCGGGGGTTGATCAGATCGGTCGGGTCCAGCTGCTTGGTACAATTATCACATTGATCGCCGCGTGCGCTGTCGAAACCGCAATTGGGGCACGTCCCCTCAACATAGCGATCCGGCAGGAAGCGGCCATCTGTGACGGAGTAAATCTGATGCTCCTCGACCTCGGCGATCAGGCCCTGCTTGGCCAATTGCGCGGCGAAATGCTGCGTCAACTCGTGGTTCTGCGGCGAGGAGGACCGCCCGAAATGGTCGAAATTCATGCGGAATCCATCGGCCAGACCGGCCTGAACATCATGCATTTCGGCGCAATATTCCGCGACCGGCTTTTGCGCCTTTTGCGCGGCCAGTTCAGCAGGTGAGCCATGCTCATCCGTGGCGCAAATGTGCATGACCTCATGGCCACGCCCGCGCAGATAGCGCGCATAAACGTCCGAGGGCAGTTGGCTGCCCACCAGATTGCCCAGATGCTTGATACCGTTGATATACGGAATAGCGGATGTGACGAGATAACGGGCCATAGGGGTTCCTCATGTCGGTCGGCGCGTCTTTAGCTGATTGCGACGCGCTTCGCCAGTGGGGGTGCTATTGGGGAGTTGGTAAAAACTGTCGGCGGGGGCGCATCACAGCGACAGCACCTGTCGGGCAAAGGGCACCGTCACGCGCCGCTGTTCGGCCAGTGCCTGCCGGTCCAGTTCCGCCAATGCATCCGCGATGGAGGCCAGCGACCGGTCCAGCCGCAGCGCAAGGAACGGAGGCAGCCTTGGGTCCAGATCCAACTGCCGGTCCGTCGCAATTTTCACGATGACCGCGTGGATCAGCGCATCATCAGGCGCGCCCAATGTGGCGATGCCCGCCGCCTGTAGGCGTGAGGCAAGGTCAGGCGTGGTCAGCCGCCAACGGGACGGGGCGTTTTTGCCGGTCACCAGCAATTTGCCCCCTGCCCCTGCCAGCATGTTGTGCAGGTGGAACAGGGCTGCCTCCGCCGGACGCGGGTTGGCCATGGCAGCGAGGTGATCGACATCCTCCACCGCGACGGCGCCTGCATCGACCATACCAGGTAAGTCGGCATCGGTCAGGTCCACAGCGTTTACCACAACACCGCCGGTGCCCGCGGCCCACACATGGGCCAGATGGGTTTTGCCACTGCCGCCCGCGCCGGTCAGCGCCAGCTTGCCCGCTGGCCAGTCGTGCCATGCCTCGACCATCGCCAATGCCTCGGCATTCGAGGCGGAGACGAAGAAGGCTTCACGGTCCAACGCAGCGCGGTGGGGTAGATCGAGGGGAATTTGGCTCATCCCGCGCCGTCCTGATCCTCCGGACCACGATAGAGCCGACCCTCCATGTATTTATCGATCGCAAAGCGGGCCAGCACGCCGATCACCGCTGCCACCGGAACCGCAATCAGCAGGCCGGTAAAGCCCATGATCGCCCCGAATGCCGACAGCGCGAACATCAACCACACCGGATGCAGGCCGACGGAACCGCCTACCAGTTTGGGTGTCAGCACGTTGCCCTCAACCGCCTGTCCCACCACAAAGATCGCAGCGACCGCTGCGATCCACAGCGGCTGGTCCCAGAACTGGAACAGCGCCACACCAATGCTGAGCGCGCCGCCCATGATCGAGCCGACAAAGGGGATAAAGCTGACCAAGCCTGCAAACAGCCCGATCACCAGCCCGAATTGCAGGCCGATCAATGTCAGCGCCATGGCATAGAACCCGCCCAGAATCAGGCAGACCGTTAGCTGCCCCCGCACGAAACCCGCCAGCACGCTGTCCACACGACAGGCCAGATCGCGGATCGTTTTGCGATGTTCGCGGGGCAGCCAGCCGTCAATCTTGGCCACCATGCGGTCCCAGTCCATCAGCATATAGAAGGCAACGACCGGAGCGACGACCAGCACCAGCACGAAATCCAGCACCGCGATGCCCGATGCGAGGATCGAGTTTGCAATGTCGGGAATGCGTGATCGGATCGCCTCGGTTGTGGTGTCGATAGCATCGCGCAGGACGCTGCCCTCAACCAGCAATTCGGGGAATCGCTCCTGCAAAAATGATTGCAAAGTATCCGCATATCCGGGCGCGGCGGCGATCAGGGATTGGGTTTGGTCGATGGCCACAGGGATCAGGATGACCAGCACCAGTATCGCCCCCAGCAGCACGCCAATCGTGATGACGACCGTTGCCAGAACACGCGAAAAGCCCAACCGTTCCAGCCGATCCGCCACCGGGTCGAGGAAATAGGCGATGGTCATTCCCACAAGAAATGGCAGCAAAGTGTCCCCGACAACCCACAGGAAGCCGATGAAGATCGCAGCACCGACCCCCCAATAGCGTAGCTGTTCGCCTCTGCTCAGCGCCATGCACCTGCTCCTGTCTGTTCACGAGTGGTTTACAGGGGCTTAGGGCATCGGGAAAGGGGCTGAACGCATCCCGGGGCGCGGTATCCACAACTAATTCGAAACCAGCACCGGAATGGATGCAGGATGACGCGAATGTCGAATTACTTGCCTTGAGGTCAGATTACGGCAAGGGTCTATGCACGAACTGTGGAAGTTAGAGAGCGGGTGGGGACGTGCGCTAGGTCCAACAAACTAATAAAATTGGGTTTGTCTGCGGTGTGGACCAATACTCAAATGAGGAAAGCGCCATGAAAACCCCACGCGAAACTGCGTCTGCCATACTCTTATCCACCGCTCTATTCGCGGCCCCTGCCCTCGCCGATGGTCAATACGCGATGTATGATGGTGCGAACGGCTATATGGGCGATTTCAACATTATCGAGGATGTCGCCACGCCGGGTGGTCCCTATGTCTGGATCGAAATGCCGGATCAGGAAATGTGGCTCTATTTCCCGCCCGAGGCGATTTATGTCGATATGCACCCGACCAATCCGATCATCTTCAACCAGATCCCCTTTGACGGCGACTGGGTTGGCACATCCCCCTACGATCAAACCTGCCCGACCGGTCCGAATTACGACCATATGGGACAGCCGAGAGCCGCCCATGGCAGTGCCATGTTGATAAATACCGCCGTGCAGGGAACGGACTTGTTATTCGAGGTCTGGATTTCAAGTTGCGGCGGCGACCTGCAATTTTTCGGGCATCATCAACCGGCATTCGGCCACCAGTCCAGCGGTGGTGGTTTTCAGCAGGGCGGTGGCGGCAAATCGGTTACAAAGTAATCGGGCGCATCACCTCGGGCTCAATCACATTCACATTGGGCAGACCCCTGCGCATCACATCTGCGGATTGCTCCAACAGGCCAAAGGTTTGGTAGTGGCAGGGGATCACCGTCTCGAAGTTAAAGAACATCTTCGCGGCGAAGGTGGCGCGTTTCATATCCATAGTGAAGTGGCCACCCGCAGCGAGGATGCCGATTTCGGGTTGGTGCAGGGCCTCGAACACCTCCATATCCGCCATCACGTCGGTATCGCCTGAGAAGTAGATCGTCTTACCCTCACCCGCGATCATGAATCCGGCCTCACCGCCGACATAGCGCGGGCCATCGGGGGTGGAGATGCTGGAGGAATGCGTCGCGTTCACCATGGTCACGGCCACATCGCCCAGGGCAACCGTGCCGCCCTTGTTAAACCCGATGGTGGCGATGCCCTCTTTATCCTCCCACCAGCTCATCAAATCGTAGATGCCGACAACGGGGATATCCAGTTCCTTGGCGATTGCGACTGCATCCGAGGAATGGTCGCCATGCCCGTGGCTGAGCAGGATCGCCGTGGCGCCGGTGATCGCGCGTTCACGTTCCGCACTGGCAAAGCTGGGATTTCCGTCCAGCCATGGGTCCACCAACAGGACCTGATCTGCGATCTCGATACGAAAGGCGGAATGGCCGAGCCAGATGATTCTCATTTGAGGGGTCCCTTCGCGTAGGTCATGATGCGGCATAGCCGAATTGGGGGACAACATGGACTGGACAGCGCAGGTGGACAACTACTGCGAGCGCACCGATTTCAGCTTTTGGGCGGAACCGGTCAATGCGGCCAGCAATGCGGCGTTTCTGATCGCCGCCTTTGTGGTGTGGCGTATCGTGCGGGACCGCCCCGATTGGGGAGTGCGGGCGCTGCTGCTGATCCTGACGGCCATCGGGATCGGATCGTTCCTGTTTCACACGGTGGCCAGCCGCTGGGCCTCAACTGCGGATGTGGTGCCGATCATGGTATTCATCCTCGTCTATCTATGGCTCGCAACGGTGCGGATGCTGGAGCTGCCACGCTGGGCGGGATTCGTCGCGGTGGCGCTGTTCTTTCCCTTTACGGCGGCGGTGTCGTCTGCCGTGGTGGCGATCACCGGCGGGCTGAACGGGTCCGAGGGCTATGTGCCCACCATGCTGCTGATTGCGGGTTACGGGCTGTGGCTGTTGCCGCGTAAACCGGCGACGGGGCGTGGGCTGTTGATTGGCGCGGGGCTGCTGACGCTATCGCTGACCGCGCGGTCCGTGGATGAGGCCCTGTGCGAGGTCGTTCCGCTGGGCACGCATTGGCTGTGGCATCTGTTGAACGGCACCATGTTGGCCTGGATGATTTTGGTTCTGGATCGGCATGGCACAACTGAGGGCTGATGGCGTCTTGCCGATCCGGTCGCAACATCCGATATTAGGGGCATGAGTCTCCCACCTTCCTTCTTTGATGATCTGCGTTCGCGCACATCCCTTGCCGCTGTGGTTGCGCGCAAGGTGACGTGGGATAATCGCAAGTCCAATCCGGGTAAGGGCGACATGTGGGCCCCCTGCCCGTTCCATCAGGAAAAGAGCGCCTCGTTCCATGTCGATGACCGCAAGGGGTTCTATTACTGCTTTGGCTGCCACGCAAAGGGCGACGCCATCGGGTTTGTCAAGGAAACCGAGAATGTCAGCTTTATGGAGGCGGTTGAGATACTGGCCCGTGAAGCAGGGATGCAAATGCCCGAGCGTGACCCACGTGCGGCAGAGCGGGCCGAAAAACGGGCCGGCCTTAGCGATATCATGGAGATGGCGGTCAAATTCTACCGCGCGCAACTATCCGGCGCACGGGCGGGTGCGGCACGTGAATATATCAACCGACGCGGTCTAACCCGTGCCACGGTGGAGCGGTTCGAGATCGGATATGCCCCGCCGGATCGTACTTTGCTGTTCGAGCATTTGCGGGCCAAGGGGATTGAGCCTGCGGAGATCGTTGCCTCGGGCGTTGCGGCGCAGCCCGATAGCGGCCAGCCCTATGACCGGTTTCGGGACCGCATCATCTTTCCCATCCGCGACGGACGGGGCCGCGCCATCAGCTTGGGCGGGCGGGCGATGGACCCGAATGCGCGGGCGAAATACCTGAACGGGCCGGAAACCGAACTGTTTGATAAGGGCCGCGCCCTGTACAATCAGGGCCCCGCGCGTGAGGCAGCGGGCAAGACGCAGGCGCTCGTCGTCGCTGAGGGATATATGGACGTTATCGCCCTAGCACAGGCGGGTATCGGCCATGCGGTCGCGCCGCTAGGCACCGCGATCACCGAGGGGCAGTTGGCGCTAATGTGGCGCATCACGGATGAGCCGGTCATTGCGCTGGACGGTGATACCGCAGGCATTCGCGCCGCCCGCCGCCTGATCGACGTGGCGCTGCCGTTGTTGCAACCTGGCAAAAGCTTGCGGTTTTGTGTCATGCCTGCCGGTCAGGACCCCGACGATCTGATCCGTGAAAGCGGCGTCACCGCCATGCAATCGCTGCTGGACGGCGCCCGCCCCATGGTGGAGCTGTTGTGGGAGCGTGAGACAGAGGGCAAGGTTTTCGACAGCCCTGAACGCCGCGCCGCGCTGGATGCGGACCTGCGGCGGTTACTCAATAACATCACCGATCAATCCATTCGCACCCATTACGGCGCGGCGCTGCGCGACAAACGGCAGGAGCTGTTTGGCGGCAGCCGTCCGTCCCGCGGCGGGTTCAACACTGGAACGCCGTGGCGGCCCAAGGGCGCGCCGGAGCCGGCCAGCGCAGGTGCGCGGGCATCCTTTCTGGCGCGCGAGACACAGGCACTGGAGGACCATCAGCGCTTGCGGGAAAGCGCGATCATGGCGGGCTGCCTGAACCATCCAGAGGTCGCCCGATCGCTGGAGGCGCCGTTAGAACGCTTGCCAATGGCCTGTTCCGATCTAACTGTGTTGCGCGATGTCCTCTTGTATCATCTGTCCAACCCCCTACATCACGATGCTAGCACCGCAGTAGAGGCAACAATGACGCAGCTTGGCTATGATGCTCGGGAGCGGTTAAATGCGCTGGGCAATGTACGGGTTGCGCGTCATCTTCTGCCACAGGCAGATGCAAGCGTAGCGCGGGCCGCTATCCTAGAAGAGATGGCAAAGCAGACGGCGGAGATGGGCATTCGCGACGAAGTACGCGATGCTGAGGAAGATATGCATGGTGTCGCGGACGAGGGCGTTACGTGGCGTTTGCAGCAAGCAAGTATAGCCCGGGACCGCGCATTACGCGGCCTTGGCGACGAAGAAGACACCGCGTCAGGCGGTGAACAAGAACTGTCAGACCATCTTTCGCGTTTAATCGCGGACCAGGTCTGGATAAAGAAACGCTAAAGCAGCGCGGGCCGAATCACTCTCGATTCAGTATCGTGCAAAACAA
The DNA here is from genome assembly GCF_900231835.1 of Pontivivens marinum. GTDB lineage: Bacteria > Pseudomonadota > Alphaproteobacteria > Rhodobacterales > Rhodobacteraceae > Pontivivens > Pontivivens marinum. The sequence goes on from NZ_OCTN01000001.1 coordinate 288,914, forward strand.
TTCGCTGATTCGGCCCTGATTCGGGCGCGGAACGGCATCAGGTTTGACGGAGTGCATCATGGCGGCAAACGACCTCGAACAACGCAAGGACGAGGATCAGGAAAGCGGATCGGGCTCCATTCTGGACATGAGCCAGGCAGCCGTGAAGAAAATGATCACGACGGCCAAGGCCCGCGGCTACATCACCTATGACGAACTGAATACGGTGATGCCCCCTGACCAAGTCTCGTCCGAGCAAATCGAGGACGTGATGGCGATGCTGTCCGAAATGGGCATCAACGTCATCGAACCCGAGGAAGCCGAGGAAGAGGACGCAAAGGCACCGGCGGAGGTTGAAACCTCGACCAGCCGTGAAATTGCGACCACCACCGCCAGCAACGAAACACTGGATCGCACCGACGATCCTGTGCGGATGTATCTGCGCGAAATGGGGTCCGTCGAACTGCTGAGCCGCGAGGGCGAGATCGCCATCGCCAAGCGGATCGAGGCCGGTCGCAACACTATGATCCTTGGTCTGTGCGAAAGCCCCCTGACCTTCCAGGCGATCACGATCTGGCGTGAGGAGCTGATGGAAGAAGCCATCATGCTGCGCGACGTTATCGACCTTGAAACCACCTTCGGCGAAACGCTGGAGGATGAGGAGGAGGACGAGGTCACAACTCCGACTGAATCCACCGATGATGCATCCGCTGAGAACAAGGTCGAATCCTCGGATGATGATGACGAGGAAGAGGACGAGCAGGCCAACCTGTCGCTGGCCGCGATGGAAGCTCAGCTAAAGCCCCAAGTTCTCGAAACGCTCGACCGCATCGCGTCCGACTATGCCCGTCTGGCCGAAATGCAGGACGACCGGATGTCCGCCGCGCTGAACGAGGAGAACACCTTCTCAACCACGCGCGAGCTGGAGTATCAGCGTCTGCGCTCGGAAATTGTTGAGATGGTGAACTCGCTGCACCTGCACAACAACCGGATCGAGGCACTGGTCGATCAGATCTACGGCATCAACCGCAAAATCGTCTCGCTGGACGGTGATATGGTCAAGTTGTCGGACCTGTCGCGCATCAACCGCAAGGATTTCATCAACGAATATCGTGGTGCGGAGCTGGAGCCCGGCTGGCTGGACCGTGTGGGTGAAAATACCGGTCGTGGCTGGTCCACGCTGGCATCCGTTCACCGCGAAAAGGCTGAGGCCGTGCGCGCGGAAATGGGCGAGGTCGGCACCTATATCGGCGTTGATATCCCCGAATTCCGCCGCATCGTGCAGCAGGTTCAAAAGGGTGAGAAAGAAGCCCGTCAGGCCAAGAAGGAAATGGTCGAGGCGAACCTGCGCTTGGTTATCTCCATCGCCAAGAAATATACGAACCGTGGTTTGCAGTTCCTCGATCTGATTCAAGAGGGCAATATCGGCCTGATGAAGGCCGTGGATAAGTTTGAATATCGCCGCGGTTACAAATTCTCGACCTATGCGACATGGTGGATCCGTCAGGCCATCACCCGCTCCATCGCCGATCAGGCGCGCACGATCCGTATTCCTGTGCACATGATCGAGACGATCAACAAGCTGGTCCGCACCGGTCGCCAGATGCTGCATGAAATCGGCCGTGAACCAACACCCGAGGAATTGGCCGAGAAGCTGCAAATGCCGCTGGAGAAGGTGCGCAAGGTTCAGAAAATCGCCAAGGAGCCTATCTCGCTCGAAACCCCGATCGGGGACGAGGAGGATTCGCAGCTGGGTGACTTCATCGAGGATAAGAACGCGATGTTGCCACTGGAGGCGGCCATTCAGGGCAACCTCAAGGAAACAACGACACGGGTTCTGGCCTCGCTCACCCCGCGTGAGGAACGTGTTTTGCGGATGCGCTTTGGCATTGGCATGAACACCGACCACACGCTGGAGGAAGTCGGCCAGCAGTTCAGCGTTACACGCGAGCGTATCCGGCAGATCGAGGCAAAGGCGCTGCGCAAGCTGAAGCACCCGTCGCGCAGTCGTAAGCTGCGGTCGTTCCTCGACCAGTAAGACACTCTCTAGATTAAACATTCTGCGCCGCTGAACAATTGGCGGCGCAGGATCGGCCCGCGAGTTTATGCGGCCATTTCAGCCACATAATGCGGCCAATCTCCCCCTCAAAAATCGCTAGCCTGTAGGTCGCCGTGAGCACAGGCATGCGACATCCCATAATCGTGGTCAAAAGCACCGCAAAAAATCACGATGAATGTGTGATTTGCCACTCCAGTTCATCAGAGTGACGTAGTACCCCGCTTACGTTACGAAATTCGCGAAACCTCGCTTCTGCCCAACCACAGACCAAATGCATTTGGAACGACTGTTGGCCCAGTGAATATTGCATTTCGCAAATGAATTTCAGGCTTATGCTTGCCTCAGGGCAACGTAACGGCGCATGATGATACAAGGCCAGTTAGACCTGCCAACAGGAGATACCTATGCTTAAGACTCTATCAGTTGCTATCGCTGCAACATTCGTAGCGGGCGCAGCTTTTGCTTGCCCGAATATCGGCCAGACCGGCGCGACGATTAATGCCTCGGCCACACAGTTGTATTCCCCCCACAACTACAACGTTACCGCAGGCGGCAGCTCTGACCTAAGCTACTGCAACATCCGCACCTACAATAACGTCACACCTGTTGGTTGGGTTGCAACGGCACCTGACTTTGAGCTGAACTACCGCAAGGATGCGAATTACAGCCTCGAAATCCGCGTTGTCAGCGACTGCGATTCAGTTCTGCTGATCAATGATGGTGAGGGCGACTGGTTCTACGACGATGATGGCAATTCCAACAGCGCCGGCGACCCGGCACTGCGGATCAACAATCCGGCAGCTGGCCTGTACGACATCTGGATCGGCACATACGGCCCGGGCACCTGCTCGGCCCAGTTGCAGCTGGAAACATTCTGATCTGGCAGGTGCGGACCTGATCCGCGCCACCTGAACAGCGCATTGAATGCCGGGCCATGGGTCCGGCATTTTGCGTATGCGCCACGGGTTTCGCCAATACGTGACCTAACGACTCTTGCCAGCACTACACACGGCGGGCAAAGTGGCGAAAACCACCACCGATTGCGCGCGGTGCGATATCTGCACCACCTGACGGAGTTCACCCTATGCGTTGTCCATTTTGCGGAAATACCGAAACTCAGGTTAAGGACTCGCGCCCAGCCGAGGACCACGTCGCCATCCGCCGCCGCCGCTATTGCCCTGCCTGTGCAGGTCGTTTCACCACATATGAGCGGGTGCAATTGCGCGATCTGGTCGTCGTTAAAAAGAATGGCCGCCGTGAGGGGTTTGATCGGGATAAGCTGGAACGCTCGATCCGCATCGCCCTGCAAAAACGCCCGATTGAGGGGGAGCGCGTAGACCAGATGATCTCTGGAATAGTGCGCCGGCTGGAGAGCATGGGTGAGAGCGACATCGCCTCTGACACGATTGGTGAGATTGTGATGGAAACCCTGGCCCGTATCGACACCGTTGCCTATGTCCGGTTTGCCAGCGTTTACAAAAACTTCCAAGAGGCCGACGATTTCGAGGATTTCGTGCAGGAGCTGCGCCCACCAAGTGTGGACCCTGAGACGGATGAGTAGCCAAGATAACCGCCATATGGCCCATGCGCTGAGCCTTGCCGCGCGTGGACTAGGACGCACTTGGCCAAATCCGGCTGTGGGATGCGTGATCGTTTCCAATGGGCGCGTTCTCGGTCGGGGCTGGACCCAGCCCGGCGGACGCCCCCATGCTGAAACTGTGGCACTGGCACAGGCCGGCGAGGCAGCGCGCGGTGCCACCGCCTATGTCAGTCTGGAACCCTGCGCACATCATGGCCGCACGCCGCCCTGTTGCGACGCGCTGGTCGCAGCGGGTGTGGCCCGCGTTGTCACCACGATGGAGGACCCCGATCCCCGCGTTGCTGGTGAGGGATTGCGCCGCCTGCGCGCCGCCGGTGTTGAGGTTACGGTTCTGGACCAGATGGCCGGTGCCGCGATGGAGGCGAATGCAGGCTTTCTGATGCGACAGGCCAGCAGGCGCCCCTTGGTCACGCTGAAATTGGCGGCTTCGCTGGATGGACGGATTGCAACGGCGCGGGGCGAAAGCCGCTGGATCACTGGTCCGCAGGCCCGTGCCGCCGTGCATATGATGCGCGCTCAGGCCGATGCCTTGCTGATCGGCGCGGGAACGGCGCGTGCGGATGATCCGATGCTGGATGTCAGGCTGGCCGGTTTGACCGATGCTGGCCCCGTGCGCGTTGTGGCGGATGGTGGGCTGTCACTGCCGCTAACCGGTCGTATGGCGCGCAGCGTTTCGGATCAGCCGGTCTGGCTGCTGCATCGCCGCGATGCGGATCGGGCGCGGCGCGATGCATGGCGTGGGCTGGGCGCGCAAACCTTGCCCTGTGCGACGGATGAAACCGGTGCGCTAGTGCCGCTTGAGATGCTGCGCGCATTAGGCGACGTCGGCATCACGCGCGTTCTGTGCGAGGGCGGCGGAAAGCTGGCCGCGGCGCTGCTGCGGGCGGGTGTGGTCGATCGCTTGGTCTATTTCCATGCGGGGCTGGTGCTGGGCGGTGAGGGGTTAGCCTCGGTCGCGGCTATGGCAGACCTGCCCTTGGATGAGGTTGCACGCTGGCGCCTGCATAGCAGCGACCGGATCGGCGACGATGTCATGACCGAGTGGCGTATCTAAGCAATCGCGACAGCACACGCCCCGGACCGGCCAGCGGTATTGCGGGTTCATGGCCTCCTTGCTCCAGCCAGCTCAGGATATCTTCGGGTCCGCAGCGTGATTTCGTGCGCGGGTCCAGATATAGCGGATAATCGATCAGCGCGGCGTAGGTTAGCATATCCATACCCGGCCGCGCAGTGCGCCGTTGCAGCAGGCCATCAGGCACAGGGCCAAGGTCTTGCGTCAGCCCCCACCCCGCATAGAACGGCCACCCTAGGCAGGTAACAGGCACGTCGCGCAGCAAGGCCTCGAACCCCGCGAGGGAGGTATTGGTCCACAGCGCATCGACTTGGTGCAATAGCGGGGCAAGGCCGCCCTGCGTGATCACCACATCAGCCCCGTCAACGACATGCCCGTCGCGTAGGCCCGCAACCACATCGGGATGGGGTTTGTAGATCAGCACGGCTGCTGGGTATGCGCGCCGAGCGGCCTGCACGATATCAGCATCCGTGATATTCGGCCCGCCAAACCGGACCGAGGCATCCCCCCGAACTTGCCCCGCAATCAGAATGCGATGCCCCTGCGGCAGCGTCGGTAGCGGGGCCGTCAGGTTGTATTTGTCGAACTGCCCCGCAATCAGGCGCGCACGCAGTTTGGCGGCACGGGTCAGGGCAGTGGGGGGTAAAGTGGGGCTGTCCGCAATGAAACGCTCCAGATCGCTGGGATGTGCCGGATCGAAATGCAGGCCGGTTCGGTCGTGGATCAGCGAGACAGGCGGCACCAGCGCCGCGCCCAGGCCACGCGAGCGCAGGAATCCATCCTCGATCCGTGCATCGGCGGTCCGGTCATTACCCCATGCGACGGTGGTTTTTGGCCCGATATCGCCGAGCATCTGCGCCACACGGTGCCGTTTCCATCCCGACACGCCGACCAGTTGCGTTGTGCCATAAGTCCGCCGATGGGCCGCACTGGTCGAGGCAAGCCGCTGTACCGCCGCCAGCACGCCCCCATCACACCCCGTCACCGGATCGGGCCAAATGCTGGCATCGCGCATTAGCCCTGCAAACAGTTGCAGTCGGGTTAGCTGAGTCGTGCGGATAGCGATCGGGGTGAGATCTTGGCTAAGGCCCCAACCGGCATAGATCGGTTGGCCATGCACAATCGGGCGATGACCGGCGAGGATCGCCTCGAACCCCAGTTGCGAGGAGTAGACGTGAACCTCGGCCACGCGCGGCCAGATATGCCATGGGTTCACGCCCTGCGGCATCAGCGACACGCCAGCAGGCAGGTCGGTTTGCGGCAGCAGGCCCTGCCCCGACGGGTGGGTGCGGATCAGGATGGGAAGGTCAGGATTGCGCGCACGGGCCGCGCCCAGCATTCCGGCGAATGCCGTCGCATCCGCGCCCATCAGCGCCGCATCGCCCGCTACCTGATCCACAACCAGAGCGAATCGATCCGGCAATGCATCTGCCCCTGTCGGCCAATGGTTATATTTCGATAGCTGGTGATGCTGCATCAACGCCAAGGCATCGCGCGTATCCGCATCGGGCTGCGGTTGCGCATTCAGCAGGGCGGCAACGGTACTGCTACTATCCGGATCGTAGTGCACGCCGTGTAGGTCGAGGATCAGGCCAGCGGCGGGTCCGGCCCCCGCATGGATGGAGCGTAGGAAGCTGTCCTCAATCGTCAGCAACGGTAAATCGCGGCGGCGTGCCAGTGCGATGCCACGTGCCGCAACATTGCCCCTGCCCCAGACGGCCACCGCGTCGCATTGCTGCCAGCCCGGAACCACCTGCCAACCCTGCGCCCGCAGCGCAGCGCGCAACCACGGTTGGCGCAAAAAACCCAGAGACAGCACGCCAAGGCGAGGGAGTTCGCCCGCCTTAGCCACTATATTCACCAGCCGCCTTACCCGCCGGTCAGCAGTTGCGAGGTCGAGTTTATGCTGTTGATTGGCGGGGAAATCGAACCCACAATCTTGAGGAACTGCACGTATGGTGCCTCGGATACGAAGATGATGTCACCATCACGGACCGAGAAGTTCGACGCGATAAAGAACGCGGCGGGCCGTGTCAGATCCATCACATAACCTGTACGGACGGGTGCCAATGCGGGCTGGCCGGTAATCCGCTCGTAGATATCCGGCTCCTCCTCACGCAGAACAAAGACGCCACGGGGGTCAGCGGTGCTGCTATTCAGACCACCGATCGAGGCCAGCGCCTCCATCAACGAAATGTCGCGACCGGGGAATTCGACCTGAGCCTGCGTACCCAACTCGCCCAAGGCGATGAAGCTGCGCGGGTCACGTTCGATATTGATCACGTCGCCACCACGCAGCGCGATATCGAGTTGCGGATTGGTGAAAATGTCCGAAATCCAGACCCGTTCCACCATTGATCCACGGCGGATCGACAATTGCGAGATGTTGGGATCAACGCCGGCGGATGGGGCATTTGCGATCAGGCCGGACAGCGTGCGCGTACCCGGTCCGATTGGCACCTCGCCCAGCGCGCCCTCATTCCCGAAGATACGGACGGTTTTGGTGCCCGAGGATTCCAGCCGAATCTCGACCTGCGGTTCTGGCGTCATCGGGGACAGACTATTGGTCAGCTCCTGCCGCAACCGCTCAATCGTTTTGCCCGCCGCGCGGATCGTGCCGACCTGTGGCATAAAGAAGGTGCCGTTCAGCCCCACACGCATATCGTTCAGATAGGAGGGGCCACCGGATGCGCTGCCGAAGAGGGGGAACTCACCGCTTTCCCAGACGGCGATGTTCAGCACGTCCAATGGGCGGATGATCTCGATATTCTCAACATCCTGGGCGCGGAATGCGGCGGAGAAGGTCAAATCCTCAACCACGCGGGTCAGCACGCCAACCTCATCCGTGATCGGAACGATTTGCACCGCTGGACTGCCATCTGTTGGCTGCGCGGTGATTTCCTCGATTGTCGGGCCAGAACGCGGCAATGTGCTACAGGCCGATAGTAGAATGAGTGCCGCAAGCCCCATTGCGCCACGCGATGTGGAAAATTTCATGCCAGTATCCCTTGCCCGTCCGGTGTCCCTGCCGGTTTAGCTCCGACCTATGAGGTTCTTACCCTGAGCCGCCGCCGGGGCCAAACTTTTATGAATCCCGACCGGATCGAAACGGCAAAATGATTGCGTCTGTGGCCGCAAGGTCGCGATCCATACAGGCATATGGCCCCTCGGCCGCCAGCATCATATCCACCAGATTGCGCAACAACGTGGCGCGCCCCGTGGCGGTATAGAACCCGCCCTTTACCTGGGATGTGGCCAACAGCACCCTGCGAAAGGCCAGATAAGCGGCATGATCGGGTAATTCGGGACGCGCAAAGAAATCATGCATAGGTTGCGCGGAAACCAAACCCCGCTTCGCATAAATCGCCCGCCCCGCCGCACGCACGGGCAATCCGCGCCACATGGCCTGTTGCGCAGCGGTGGAGTTGATCGTCACCACGCTGAGCGCGGTATCCAGCAACGAGGCCAGACGTTCCCCCTCCAGCAGATGCACACGACCGGTCAAGTCCAGTTCCGATTCTAACTTGCGAGCGACGCGGTGCAGCCCCTCGCGCCCATCCTCGAACGGGTGGAATTTGAACACCAGATGGTGGTGGGTCGGCGCGCCCTTGGCAAAGCCGACGGCCACATCCTTCATAAAGCTGGCCATGTTGGAATAGGGGCTGTGCGCCTGAACCGAGGCATCATGGCCCAATTGCAGCAGCGCCACATGATAGGGCGCGCCGCTATTGTTCAGCCTGCGCTGCGCACGACGGCGGCGTCTGGCGCGGATCGGCAGGTCCAGCAGCGCGCGCAATGCGTAATCCCGCTCATTGCTGAGGCTAATGCCCCGCGCAGGTGGCACCATGGGCCAATCGGATGCGCCTTTTCCTACGGCACGGTGATAGTGCAGCCCGTGCCACAAATGCCGTCCCATCGCCCCCCATTGGTCCGGTGCGGGGCGGTCCCGTTCGGGGATGTGGTTTGCCAGTTCGCAAATACGCTCAATCGGCATATCCATCAGAAGGGAGCCACCATTCACGCCGTCCCGCTCATAGGTGATCCAGTGGGGGCGCAGATAGCCCTCCTCCAGAAAATGCAAACGGCGCCGGGTCTGCTTTGCGATATTGGCGGCAATGCGGTGCATCCAGCGGTGATCGCCATATAGCACCACATCCGTGACGCCACGTTCCTGTAACAGCGCCTGCAACCACGGCCCGAAATTATCTGAGATGTCGCGATAGCATAGCAGGCTGTCCGCATCCGGCCATTCAGCGCAATCGCCAGCATTAAAGGCCAGACGTGAAACTTTATGTCCCGCAGCGCGCAATTTTTCTGCCAGTTGCGCATAGAACGGGCCATGCGGTCCCTGCAACAGAAGGAAATGTCGGACTTCTCTCAAAGGATGGCGACCTCTTTACATCTATTAGCGGGCTCGTTCAGGCCCTATCATCTTGCCAATTGAGCGGACCGGGCATAGCTGTCGGTCCCGAAGGCGGCAGAAGTGAGGCACGGCGCAATGTTTACCGGGATTATAACGGATATCGGACGGGTTGCAGCAGTGCAAATGCGTGGCGATCTACACGTTCGTATTGCAACAGGATATGATGCGGCAGGTATCGATCTGGGCGCATCTATTGCCTGCGACGGATGCTGCCTAACAGTCGTTGATCGGGGTGAGGCGGCAGGCCAGAACTGGTTCGACGTGACCATCAGCGCCGAGAGTATCGGCAAGACCACCGCCGGCACGTGGGTTGAGGGACGGCGCCTGAATCTGGAACGCGCGCTAAAGGTCGGGGATGAGCTGGGCGGTCATATCGTTTCGGGCCATGTCGATGGACTGGCCGAGGTGATCGCCATGGTGGATGAGGGTGAGAGCACCCGCGTCACCCTGCGCGCCCCTGTCGAGCTGGCGAAATTCATCGCGCCCAAGGGCTCGGTGGCGCTGAACGGCACCTCGCTGACGGTAAATGATGTAGATGGGTGTGATTTCGGGATAAACTTCATCCCGCACACCAAGGAACAGACCACATGGGGCGATGTCGTCATAGGTGATATGATCAATCTGGAGATCGACACGCTGGCGCGGTATGTCGCCCGCCTTAACGATATGCAGGCGAAAAATTGAAGGACCGGACATGACCGATTACGCAGATGCTATCTCCTCAATCGAGGATATCATCGCTGACGCCAAGGCAGGCCGGATGTTCATCCTCGTCGATCATGAGGATCGTGAGAATGAAGGCGATCTGGTCATCCCTGCAATCCATGCGGATGCGGCGGCGATCAACTTTATGGCCACCCATGGGCGCGGCCTGATCTGCCTGACCCTGCCCGGTGAGCGGCTGGACGCGCTGGGTTTGCCCATGATGGCGCAGAGCAATTCATCGCGCCACGAAACCGCCTTTACCGTATCCATTGAGGCGCGTGAGGGTGTGACGACCGGTATCTCCGCCGCCGATCGCGCACAAACCGTTAAGGTGGCGATTGATCCCAATAGCGGTGCACAGGATATCGCGACCCCCGGCCACGTGTTCCCCCTGCGCGCCCGCGCTGGTGGTGTGCTGGTCCGCGCCGGTCATACGGAGGCGGCGACCGACATCTCTCGCCTTGCTGGTCTGGACCCGTCCGGCGTGATTTGTGAGATCATGAAGGATGACGGCGAAATGGCGCGTCTGCCAGATCTGGTGTCCTTTGCCCAATTGCACGGCCTGAAAATCGGCACGATCAGCGATTTGATCGCCTATCGCCGCCGCCACGATAACCTCGTGCGTGAAATCGCGACCCGTGATGTGACCTCGGAATATGGCGGCGCGTGGACGATGCGCGTGTTTTCCGACGTGACCGGCGGGGCGGAGCATCTGGCGCTGGTCATGGGCGATGTGTCCACCGGCCCCGTAATGGTCCGCATGCACCCCGCAAACCCGCTGGAGGATATGCTGGCGCTGGTCCCCGGCCGCGCGCATCAACTGGCGCAATCCATGCGGATGATCGCCGAGGAGGGCCGTGGCGTTGTGGTTCTGCTGCGCGATATGTCTGCCAAGATGGCGATGGACGGCGAGGTTTCGCCCCAGACCCTGCGCAATTACGGCACTGGCGCTGAAATCCTGAACGCGCTGGGATTGCATGAACTGATCCTGCTGACCAACTCCGCCGCGCCCAAGGTGATCGGGTTGGAGGGATATGGCCTCAGCATTACCGGCACCCGCCCGATCCCTGACATTAGCGAGGAGAGCTGACATGGCCAGCCATGAGGAGCATTACAGCATGGAGGCCCCGCGCCTCAGCCCTGCGCCGCATCTATTGCTGGTCACGGCCCCGTTCTATCGCGGTATCGCCGACTGGATGATCGCGGGGGCGAAAACCGCACTGACCGATGCAGGTGCTACCTGTGACGCGATCGAGGTGCCCGGTGCGCTGGAAATCCCGACCGCCATCCGGCTGGCCGCCCGTGCGAAACGCTATGACGGCTATGTCGCGTTGGGCTGTGTGATCCGTGGCGCGACCACCCATTACGAAACCGTGTGTAATGACAGCTCGCGTGCGATTACATTGCTGGGCCTGGACGGGCTGTGCATCGGCAATGGCATCCTGACTGTTGAGGATATGGACCAAGCTGTTGAACGCGCCGATCCCGCACAAATGAACAAGGGCGCGGGCGCCGCTATTGCAGCGCTGCACCTGATTGCCCTAGACCGCGAATTCCGCGCACCGGCCCCTGTGGGCGATCCGCGCGACGATATACTCATGGCGGGAATGCCCGCTCCGAAGGATACTGCCTGACATGCCCAAACCCGTTCCAAAGCCCAACCGCGAAGAAAAACGCCAGATGCGCTCCGCCTCGCGCCTGTTTGCCGTGCAGGCCCTGTTCCAGATGGAGCAATCCGCGCAGCCCATGCCAGAGGTCCGCGAACAGTTCGAGACCCACCGTTTTGGCGCGGAGCTGGACGGTGACACCTATTCCGAGGGCGATGTCAGCCTGTTTCGCAAAACGCTGTCCGATGCATTGGACCGGCAGGGTGATATCGACAAAACCACCGACCGTGCTTTGGTTCAACGCTGGCCCCTAGGCCGCATCGACCCGACGCTGCGTGCGCTGTTTCGTGCCGCTGGCGCTGAAATCCTATCCTCGACCACTCCGCCCAAGGTTGTGATCACCGAATATGTGGATGTGGCCAAGGCATTCTTTCCCGAGGGTAAAGAAGCGAAATTCGTAAACGCCGTGCTGGACCATATGGCGCGCGAGATGAAACCGGAGGCATTCGAGTGAATGTAACGGCGGCATATAGCAACAGTTTCACGCTGTTTCGTGAGAACTTCCTGCTGTTCTTCACCCTCGCCTTTGCGGGGATTGTTGCGGTCACGGTGATCGAATCCCTGCTATTCGGCATCGAATACGCGGTTTACGGCGCACCTGTGACGGTTGAGAACGATGTCGCCATTCCCGGTCTGAACGCCGGAATGCTGCTATGGGGGTTGATGAGCCAGGTTCTGCTCAGCGCATTATCCGCCGTGCTGCATCTGGCGGCATGGGATGTGATGCGCGGTGCCCATCCGCAGCCCAACGCCTATCTGAACCGGTCCGCGCAGATGATCCTGCCGCTATTCTTCCTGTCGATCGTTGTCGGCATCATCGTCGGCTTTGGCGTGATCCTGCTGATTATCCCCGGCATCTATCTGTTCGGCATGTTCGCCGTTCTGGTCCCCATCATCGTGATCGAGGGTCGCGGTTGGGAAGCGATGATGCGCTGTGTTGAACTGAGCCGAGGGCGGCGCTGGCACATTGCGGGCAGCTTCGTCGGCCTGCTGGTACTGCTCATCGCGATTGTGATCGTGTCGGCAGCCATCATGGGTGCCATTGGTGACAGCATCGGCGCGGTGCTGATTGTGAACACGGTGATTTCGTCGCTGATCTTTGCCTTCTTCGCCATTTTCACGACGGAAATTTACGGCCAGCTGGTGAACAGCGAGAGTTAAAGCGGCGCGGTTTGATCGCAAATCTGCCGCAAATCCTGCCATTGTACATCCGTCAGGATCGGGTGGATCGTGCCCGAATTACCAAAACTGCGCGCCTGATCGGCGCGCAGGGCCAGATCAGGATGCGTCGCGAAATGCTGGGCGACGCCGCTCGGCTCACCTATCTCCGCGCCTATCCGTTCAAAAAAGCCACCCAGTGCTGCCACATCCACATCGGCACCGTCCAGCAGGGCAAAGGCGAATTCGTCCGCTGCTGCCTCCGCATCACGAGTATAGGATGCGTTCAGCAACTGTTCTGCTGCAACAATAGCCGCAGCGCCCCCCGATGCATCGCCAACAATCAGGCCCAGCAGACCGGCGGAACCGGCGGCGCGTAGGCTCAACCGCAATCCGTCACGATGCGCCACATGACCGATTTCATGTGCCAACACGCCTGCGACCTCCTCCGCACTATCCGCCTGTGCGATCAGGTCGTTGAAGAAGATCACCCGCCCACCCGGAAGTGTAATCGCATTGACGATATCGGCGTCCCAGACCTCCACCTGCAAGGCATAGGGCAAATCCATATCTTCGGTTAGCCGCGCGACCATCAGCGACAGCGCCTTGCGCCCCTCAGGAGCCACACAAGCGCGGGAACGATCCTGCATCAGAAACGGCGAGATATCGGCCAGCCGCCCGCGCACCTGATCGCCCATCTGCATCTCGATGCTTGGCTCAATCAAATCGGTCAGACCCACGGCCAAGCGTGGTATCAGCGCAAAGATCATCACGCCCAATGCCCCGACCGCACCGCCAGCCCACAGCGCGATCCGCCCCGTGCCACGCCTGCGCATTGGTCCACGGGTCAGGCCACGCACCTGACGGCGCAGGTCCCGCAGCAACACCGAGTCGTCGCATTCGACCCGCGCATCACCCTGTTTGCGGGCAAGGGTGAAAACGCCATCCTTGACCCCACCGGGCAGTGCACGCAGATCGGAAAACGCCCAGTTTTCAATCTGGCGCCCATCATCCAGCGCACTGATCGCCAAGGTGGATGTGCCCACCGCGATCGTCACCTGGCGTGGTTTTCCCGAATAACCGTCGAAATAGCGTGCCGGACTGCCCATCAGAACGCGCCCCCTACATCGAGGGCATCTGCGAAGCCCTCCGCCTCAAGGAAATCATCCTGCTCACGCTGGCGTACCAGATCGAGCTCCTGCGCATCATGGATCAACAGGGTGGTGACAAAATGGCTGAGCAGCGGTTGCGAGATAAACACGGCATGCATCGCGGACCACGTTAGGAAAATCCCTAGATACACCGCCATAATCAAACCGAATGTCAGCAATTGCCCTAAATCGGTAAGGGTCTCCCAGCCGACCACCACCTTTGTCGGCGTATCGCTGACAAGGGTCGCCACGCTACCGACAATTGTCGCAATGACAGTCATGATGACGCCGATCAGCAGGTAGCCCAGCATGTAAATCGCCAGAACGCTGCCCGTCCGCGCGCCCGAGGTGAACGAAACGCCGCCGACGCTCTTGGCCTCGGTCAGAATGCGAAAGGACGCGACGCGGTAGTAAACCCATGCGAAAGGCAGGAAAATCAGGCCCAGAGCCATGAAACCTGCACCGACCTTTTTGTCCTGATACAGTAGGATCCCCATCACAATGGCAGGCAAATACACACAGGCCAGAACCCGCAGCCAAGGTCGTAGCAGGCTGAACCAGCTACCGGTCAGCAGCATCCGCATTGTGCCATAGGAGGTACGGTCAGTGCGGAATTTCTCCAAATACCACTGCATTCGGGGGTACAAAATGCCAAATGACAGCACCGTCAGCAGCAGATGCCATAACGCTACAAACACATAACGGACCGCATCCTGTGACATCGAAAACCGGATGCCGCGCAGTTGGGTTCGGGACAGGACATAGCGCTGCGCGCGGTACTGCGCGTAATATACCAGCGGGATCACGGGCAGTGAGCTGACCACCCCAACCCATTCCGCGCCGCCTGTCAGCTTTAGCCCCAGAAAGAAAAAGCCGATCTGGAACAGGCCCAGATACACGGCCAGAAACACCACCGCGATCAGGAAGCCCAGAAACTTCTCCAGCCCTGTGCCGGTATATTCCAGCGGGCTGCCCGCGACGCGGATGCCGTTCCAGAAATGCTGCCGCGTCTTGGTCCGTTGCCAGAACCGGTAAAAGCCCAGCGTCAGCAGATTATAGATCGTCGTGCGGAACATCAGCCAGAACAGCGACCCACCACTACCGTGATAGCTGGGCGCGAGCGCCTCTCTAGCGGGGGGCTGTTCCATTCCTTGGGCCTCGTTGGTTGTGGTCCTCAGAACCGGTTATCGCGTGGGAACCCTCGGGGGGCCATGCGGCCCGTGCCTGCGCGTTTGCCCATCCAGTCGCCCAGATCGGATTGCGTGCGGTTGCGTCCGCCGCTTTCCTTCCACTGCAAACCATCGGTCAGGGTAAAGGTGGTGGCATCGGACAAACCGCCATCCTTGTACTTTTGCAGGCGAACGCCCTTACCGCGGGTCATTTCTGGCAATTCCTCAAGCGAGAATACCAGAACCTTGCGGTTTTCACCGACGACGGCCACGTGGTCACCCGATATCGGTTTGCACACAATCGCCTTGGCATCGCGGACGTTCAGAACCTGTTTGCCCGAACGGGTTTGGGCAATCACCTCAGCCTCCGGCACGACGAAACCGTCACCGGCTGACGACGCGACCAGCAGCTTGCGTGCTGGGTCATGTTTGAACAGCGCCAGCGCCTCCGCCTCGTTTGGCAGGTCCACCATCAGGCGCACAGGTTCCCCCATTCCGCGCCCACCCGGCAGCGTCGCGGCGGACAGGGTGTAGAACCGTCCATTCGTGCCGAACATAATCAGGCGGTCGGTGGTTTCCGCGTGGAAGATAAAGCGCGGGCCGTCGCCGTCCTTGAACTTCATTTCGGTGTCGAGGGCGATGTGCCCCTTCATCGCGCGAATCCAGCCCATTTCGGAGCAGACAACCGTGATCGGCTCACGATCTATCATGGCCTCCAGCGGGATTTCTGTCGTCTCCGGCGCATCTGCGAAACCGGTGCGGCGCGCGCCCACGGGGTAATCATCGCCATCGGCCCGCTTCATATCAGCCAGGCTTTCGGCGGCGGTCAGGCCCTTATATTTAGGTGGCGCGCCAAATGCCTTGCGTGTTTCGCGCAATTGTTCCGCGATTTTGGACCATTGCAGATCCTCGGAGGCAAGCAGAGCCTCCAGCCCCGCACGTTCCGCGATCAGCGCGTCACGCTCATTGCGCAGTTCCATCTCCTCCAGCTTACGCAGGGAGCGTAGCCGCATATTCAGGATCGCCTCGGCCTGTACGTCGGTCAGCGCGAATTCGGCCATCATGACCGTTTTCGGCTCATCCTCGTAGCGGATAATCTCAATCACCCGATCAAGGTTGAGGAAGGCGATGATATAGCCCTCAAGCACCTCAAGCCGACGGTCGATCTTCTCCAACCGGTGCTGTGAGCGGCGTTGCAACACGTCGCGCTGGTGGTCCAGATAGGCCCGCAAAACGTCGCGCAAGCTGCATACCTGTGGCGTGCGCCCGTCAATCAGGACGTTCATGTTCAGCGAGAATCGCGTCTCCAGATCGGATTGCTTGAACAGCGCCTCCATCAGGGTGGCAGCGTCCACCGTCTTGGCCCGAGGCTCCAGAACGATGCGGATATCCTCGGCGCTCTCATCGCGAATATCGGCAAGGATCGGCAGTTTTTTGGAGTTAATCAGCTCCGCCACACGCTCAATCAATTTGGATTTCTGAACCTGATAGGGGATTTCCGTGACAACGATCTGCCACGTTCCACGGCCCAGTTCCTCAACCTGCCAAACAGCGCGCAGGCGGAAGGCACCGCGACCGGTGGCATATGCCTCACGAATGGCGGCGGGGGGTTCGACAATCGTGCCGCCTGTCGGGAAATCAGGGCCGGGGATGAATTCGACCAGCTTCTCAACACCGGCATTGGGCGTTTTGATCAGGTATAGCGCGGCGTCGATCACCTCGGCCACGTTGTGGGGCGGAATGTTGGTCGCCATGCCCACCGCAATACCGGACGAGCCGTTGGCCAGCAGGTTCGGGAAGGACGCAGGCAGAACCTCCGGCTCGCTCTCGGACCCGTCATAATTGGGGCGGAAATCAACGGCGTTCTCGGCCAAGCCCTCCATCATCGCGACGGCGGCGGCGGTCAGGCGGGCCTCGGTATATCGTTGAGCGGCGGGGTTATCGCCATCCACGTTGCCGAAGTTCCCCTGCCCGTCCACCATAGGATAGCGGACGTTGAAATCCTGCGCCAAGCGGGCCAGCGCGTCGTAAATCGATTGGTCGCCATGGGGGTGATAGTTACCCATCACCTCACCCACGATCTTGGCGCATTTTCGGAACGCGCCGTTCGGGTCCAGACGCAACCCGCGCATGGCGAACAGAATCCGGCGGTGCACAGGTTTTAACCCGTCCCGCGCATCAGGCAGTGCCCGATGCATGATCGTGCTCAACGCATATTGCAGATAACGGTCACCAATCGCCCGCGCCAAAGGCTCGGATGTGATATGCCCGTTCGGGTCGTCGGTCGTGTCGTCAATGTCAGCCATAGCAAATGTGTAGGGCGGCCCCGCGAAACGGTAAAGTGCCAAACGCCACGATCATGCAGAGCCGGAGCGCGCATACCCGATCAGAATCACACAGATGAACAATGCAGGCAGCAGGATCAGGTCGATATAACCCGCAATTGCACCCAGCCCGATTGCGGCCATGCCCATAACGCCCAGCGGCGTAAAGCTGAGGATCGCGGCGGTGGCAGCACCAATACTGGCATAGGTCATCAGTTTCTTGTTCATATGCGAACCCTAACCCGCCCTGCCCCCTATGCCCAGAGCCACAATTTCACCCCCGCGACGCGATGTCCCTTTGCAGTTTGGCGCGGGAAAGCTAACTGATGGAGTATGGTACAGGGACCCTTACTCTACGTGATCGGCATTGCCTGCTTGGCGGTACTTGTCGTCCTTCTCATCGGCGTCGGTGGCTTTGCCAAAGGCGGCGAATTCAATAAGAAATATGCCAACAAAATCATGCGCCTGCGGATTTTGATGCAATTCATCGCGGTGATTGTCATCGTTGGTGGCATCTGGCTGGCAAAGCAGGGGGGCTAAACATGGTTGTACTCAACAAGATTTACACCCGAACCGGCGATTCCGGTCAGACCGCATTGGGCAACGGCGCGCGGGTGGCAAAACATTCCGAACGCGTAAACGCCTATGGCACCGTGGATGAGGTGAACGCCACCGTCGGCTTGGCGCGGCAAGTGGCCGAGGGCGACATGGATGTGATGCTGGCCGCGATCCAGAACGACCTGTTCGATCTGGGCGCTGATTTGTGCACGCCGGACATGGAGCAGGACGACGAACGCGAATACCCGCCCCTGCGCATGGTTGCCGAACAGGTTGACCGGTTGGAGCGTGAGATCGATGCGATGAATCCCCGCTTGGAACCGTTGCGCAGCTTTATCCTGCCTGGTGGGTCCGCCCTGGCCGCGCAGATGCACATGTGTCGCACCGTCACGCGCCGCGCGGAACGGCTGGTGGTGGAGCTTTCCACCCATGAGGGCGTGAACCCCAACGCGGTAAAGTACCTGAACCGCCTGAGCGATTGGTTTTTCGTCGCGGGCCGCATCGCAAATGATGACGGGCGCGACGATGTTTTATGGGTTCCCGGCGCGAATCGCTGACGCGACGTCGAAATTGACCCGTTCGGAAACCAGCGCGACATATCAGAAACCATCGCGACATATTCGTGCGCAACCGCGCATGAAAACGTCGCATTTCCCATGGTCGGACGGCGCTAGCCCCGTTAGACATGGCAACGAAAGACTCGCCGGATATTCCGGCCATAGCAGTGGAGAGACGCAATGAAGGTCCTGGTACCGGTCAAGCGCGTGATCGACTATAACGTGAAAGTCCGTGTGAAGGCGGATGGAAGCGGCGTCGATCTGGCTAACGTAAAAATGTCGATGAACCCCTTTGACGAGATTGCCGTCGAAGAGGCAATTCGCCTACGTGAAAAGGGCGCGGCCGAGGAAATCGTCGTCGTCTCCATCGGCGTTAAGCAGTCGCAGGAAACGCTGCGCACCGCCCTCGCCATGGGTGCTGATCGCGCGATCCTGATCAACGCAGCAGATGATGTTCACACCGATATCGAACCCCTCGCCGTTGCCAAATTGCTGGCCGCAGTGGTGGCCGAGGAACAGCCCGGTCTGGTCATCGCAGGCAAGCAGGCGATCGATAACGACATGAACGCAACCGGTCAGATGCTGTCCGCGCTGCTGGGTTGGTCGCAGGCAACATTCGCATCCGAGCTGGCAATCGAGGGCGATAACGCCGTCGTAACCCGCGAAGTTGACGGCGGCCTTCAGACAATCAAGGTCAAGATGCCCGCCATCGTGACCGTCGATCTGCGTTTGAACGAGCCTCGCTACGCCTCGCTGCCAAACATCATGAAGGCGAAGAAAAAGCCGCTCGAGGAAAAGACACCTGCCGATTACGGCGTCGATGTCTCCCCCCGTTTGAGCGTCGTCAAAACCTCCGAGCCGCCTGAGCGGGCAGCAGGTGTTATGGTCAGCTCCGTTGAGGAACTGGTCGGCAAACTGAAAAACGAAGCGGGAGTGATCTGATATGGCCGTTCTTCTTCTGGCAGAAATGACCGGCAACGTGTTCCAGCAGGACGCGACAGCCAAGGCACTGACCGCAGCATCCAAGCTGGGCGACGTGACCGTTCTGGTCGCGGGCGACAATGTTGGCGATGCCGCCGCAGCCGCCGCGAAACTGGACGGCGTGGCAAAGGTGCTGGCCGTGTCCGACGCCTCGCTCGCCAACTATCTGGCCGAGCCTGTTGCCGCTCTGGTTGCCGGCATCGCGGGTGATTTCGAGCACATCGTTGCAGCCTCGACCGCAAACGCGAAAAACGTGCTGCCCCGCGTGGCTGCCCTGCTCGACGTTATGGTCATCTCCGAAGTTATGGGGATTGTTGACGGCGACACGTTTGAGCGCCCGATCTATGCCGGCAACGCGATCCAGACTGTAAAGTCCAGCGACGCGAAAAAGGTCATGACCATCCGCACAGCATCCTTCGATGCTGCTGGTGAGGGAGGTTCCGCATCCGTTGAGGACGCAGCAGCAGCCGCTGATCCGGCCCTGTCAACTTGGGTTGAGGATAAGGTTGAGGAGAGCGATCGCCCTGACCTGACCTCCGCGAAAATCGTTGTTTCCGGCGGCCGTGGTGTCGGCTCCGAGGAAAACTTCGCGATCATCGAAAAACTGGCAGACGTGATGGGCGCCGCAGTTGGCGCATCCCGCGCGGCGGTCGATTCGGGCTATGCACCGAACGATTGGCAGGTTGGTCAGACCGGTAAGGTTGTGGCACCGGACCTGTACATCGCAGTCGGCATTTCCGGCGCGATCCAGCACCTTGCCGGTATGAAGGATTCCAAGGTCATCGTCGCGATCAACAAGGACGAAGAGGCACCAATCTTCCAGGTTGCCGATTACGGTCTGGTTGCCGACCTGTTCGACGCCGTCCCCGAGCTTGAAAAAGCTCTCGGCTAATCGAACCGAGTTCTAGATAGAAGCGGGGCGCCCCATCGGCGCCCCGTTTTTCATTTCAGCGCCCGCTTGCGGGAGCCAACATCCGGCGCCAAATTGGCCGAAGCAGCGCAGTTGTCAGCGCCGCAGCAAAGGCCAGAGCCACCCAATGCATTGGCATGGACAGGCCCGCCAAATCACCGACAACCCATGCCGATGCGCCGAACATCACGGCAAATTCGATACTGATGAACACAGACATCAGCACACCATCAAAACGATCATGAAACATCTTACTACACCCAGTCCCACGCAGAATTTCCCGCGAATCGAACCCGTCCGATGCGTTGTGCGAGGGCTATCTGAATAGATGTTCACGCGGCCGTGACCGTGCTAGAGCCGAAACAATAGTTGATCGTCAATCCTTGCGCCGCACGATCACCCGATTGCCCGCATCACGGCTAAGATCGAAGGCACCGCATTTCTCAACCAGCTTGGACAGGCTAGAGCAGCCATAGGTTCGCGCATCGAAATCAGGGCGCGCATTGTTGATCCGCTGGCCCAGCACACCCAGCGACACCCAATCATCATCGCCCTCCAGCTCCGCAATCGCGGATCGCAGGATCGGCACCGCCGCGGCGGGTGGTTGGGTTTTCCGCCGATCCGGGGCCTCCGCATCGGGGGAGCCGTTCATGAGGTTTTCATTATAGATGAACCGCGTGCAGGCGGCGCGAAATGCCTCGGGCGTTTTTTGTTCGCCAAAACCGTACACAACCGCGCCCTCCTCCTTGATCCGCTGGGCAAGGCGCGTGAAATCACTATCTGAGGAGACGAGGCAAAAACCGTCCACATTCCCCTTATGCAGCAGGTCCATCGCATCAATCACCATGGTGATATCTGAGGCATTCTTACCCTTCACATAGGCGGGTTGATGTGTGGGGATCAACGCGTGGGTGGCCAGCTTCTTTTCCCAGCCCTGCATTTCAGAACGGGTGTAATCGCCATAGATGCGGCGCACATTCGCCTCACCCAGTCGGGCAATCTCGTCAAACAGCGCCTGCGCGACATTGTGGTTGGTATTATCCGCGTCGATCAGGACGGCCAGTTTGAGCGAGTTTTGCATGTTGCGGCACCTTTCGTGGGTTTTAGCTGAGGTAGCCCACCGACGCGCCAAAGCAATCTACATCATGGACAATCCTAGCAGGCGCGAAACGGGGTTTGATAGCAACTCTGCCCCCTCCACATGCATGATATGCGACGGGCTTCTCCGCGCAACCTGTGGCGGCCTGCGCCCCGGAATACGCGGGCCGTTTGCGGCGTCACTGGATGCGACATATTCGACATAAATGTCCGCATGCGGGCGCAGCGCATCAATCATCTCACGATCAACGAATGATGGCAGCAGATCGCGCGCGGCCAGTGGTTGCATGCGGCCTGCCTCATCCGGTGATGTGTCAGAGAACCAGAACAGGATTTTGCGCGTTTCGATATCCGCCAGCAATTCAGTCATTCGCGCCAGCCACGCCTGCCGCATTTCCAGTTCCACCACGGCGAAGCGTTGCGGGCTGATCCGATACAGAGCTGCGAGCATATTGTGAACGAAGCGGTATTGGTCGAACTCCACCTCCGGATACAGGGCCTGCATCATCGGGCTGATCGTGCGCAATCGCAGATTTCGGCGGTTATACACTGAATACAACCTGTTAGACACGACATGCGCCCCCATTATCGAGATCACACAGGCCCGCGCGTTCGAGCATGCTTCCAGCACCACAGGGTCCTTGAGGTAAAAACTTGCCCCCGCGCCGGGGGTGCCCCAATTCGCGCAGGTGTGCCCGAGCTGCGCATCTAGCTGCTGCGGCCATGGCTCACGAGCGAATCTGCCATATGTCTCGGACCCGCCGATGCAGGCAACGTAGGGGCGGCGCAGGTCCGGCTTTGGTCCCCGAAACACCTGTCGCGCACGCCCCCAGCGATATTCCTGATAATCCACACCCGTTGTCAGAACCGACTGAAAGCTCATGCTCAAATCCTCTACAGCTTCCTTTCGGGCTAAGGCACAGGTCTGAACAATTCCTCAACATCTTGCGGACAATGCACGGACAAGCCTATTGTCGCGCTGCAACACGTGAGGGTTTCGAGATGGATATCAGAACAGTTGGCGTCGTGGGCGCCGGGCAGATGGGCAACGGGATCGCGCATGTTTTTGCCCTTGCCGGATTCGACGTAACGATGACCGACATCTCGCAGGATGCGCTGACCGCTTCGGTCGAAAAGATCGCGCAGAACCTTGACCGTCAGGTTGGGCGCGCAAAACTGACCGAGGCTGAGCGCGACGCCGCAATGGCGCGTATTTCCACCACCCCAACCCTGACCGATCTGGGCAAACTGGACCTGATTATCGAGGCCGCGACCGAAAAGGAGGTCGTGAAGCACGCGATCTTTGCAGAGCTACTGCCGCATCTGGGGCCGCAAACCATTCTGACCTCGAACACGTCGTCCATCTCGATCACGCGGCTCGCCTCGCAAACCGACCGGCCCGAGCGGTTCATGGGCTTCCACTTTATGAACCCAGTGCCGGTGATGCAGTTGGTTGAGCTGATCCGCGGCATTGCCACTGACAGCGCCACCTATGATGCGTTGGAGGCTGTGGTGGCCAAGCTGGGCAAAACCTCGGCCAGTGCGGAGGATTTCCCCGCCTTCATCGTGAACCGCATCCTGATGCCGATGATTAACGAGGCGATCTATACCCTGTATGAGGGCGTAGGTTCGGTCAAAAGCATCGATACCTCGCTGAAACTGGGCGCCAACCACCCGATGGGTCCGCTGGAGCTGGCTGATTTTATCGGTCTGGATACCTGCCTTGCCATTATGAACGTGCTGCATGACGGATTGGCCGATACCAAATATCGCCCCTGCCCGCTGTTGACCAAATATGTTGAGGCCGGATGGCTGGGCCGCAAGACCGATCGTGGCTTTTACGATTATCGCGGCGAGTTCCCCGTTCCGACCCGCTAATTGCACGACTTTGCGCAACAGAAATCTCACGAAAGCGTGATTGTTCTCGTTTTCGTGACAATTTGTTGGGTCGATTCACGGGTGCATTCCGACAGCGATGTGCCATCTGTGGGGGACAGATAACGCAAACATAAGGATATCCCATGACTTTGCGCACCATTGTTCTTGCCTCCGCCCTGACCCTCGCGCCGCTCGCGGCCTTTGCTGAGTGGCAGGTTGACCCGTCGCACACCTCCGTCACGTTTGAGGTCAGCCATCTGGGCTATTCCACGCTGAACGGCCGCTTTAACACCATTGAGCCGGTCGTCAGCTTTGACCCTGACAATATCGAAGCAACCGAAGTTTCCTTTACCATCGACGCCACCAGTATCGACACTGGCTGGGCCGAGCGTGACGGCCACCTGAACGGTGAGAACTTCCTGAACACAGGTGAGCATCCGCAAATCACCTTCGTCTCCACCTCCGTTACCGAAACAGGTGAGAATACTGCCGATGTGACCGGCGATCTGACATTGCTAGGCCAGACCCAAGAGATTGTTTTCGCGGCAACGCTGAACCAGTTGGGACCATTCCCGTTCAACCCTGACATGCAAATCGCAGGCTTCACTGCCACCGGTGAAATCGACCGCACCGCCTTTGGCATGGGCTTTGGCGCGCCAGTTATTCCCGCTGTGATCCCTGTCACTGTGAATCTGGAACTGACGTCGCAATAATGACGTGATCGGGGCGGTACATCCCGCCCCGAACCGCCGCAGGAGGCCATGATGCAAGTGATGAACTCAACACGCCGCTGGGGTATCCCCACACGCCTGATCCATTGGGCAACGGCGGGCATCCTGCTGTGGACGCTGGGGTTAGGGGTCTACATGACCCAATTCGTGGCCGACCCGCTGGAACAATTCGCATTGACCCAGACACATAAAAGCTGGGGTTTTCTGGTCTTTGCCCTGGCCGTGATCCGCGTGATATGGCTGGCCCTGTCCCCCAAGCGTCCGACCCTGCCAGCCGATACGCCCAAATGGCAAATCGGCGCCGCGCATCTAAGCCACGCAGTGCTGTATCTGATGATCTTCCTAATGCCGCTGAGCGGTTGGGTGATGTCAGCCGCCGCCCCGATTCAGGACCTGCTGAACATCGACAACAAGGTGTTCAACTGGTTCATCCTGCCCGATCCATGGGTTCCGGGTGTTGCGTGGATCGAAAACCTTGCCGCTGGTATCCACTATTGGTCCGCGATTATTCTGGCACTAACCCTGCTGGCGCATGTTGGTGGCGCGCTAAAGCATCACTTCGTGGATAAGGATGACATTCTGAAACGGATGACAGGCGGCTGAGGGCTACTCGCCCTCACCAAACTTATCCGCCAGTAGTTTCGTCAGATCATCGGCCAGTGCGGCCGATTCCGGCCCGTGGGTGACGACCTGAATCTGGGTACCCTGCGCGCCCTCCAGCATCATCAGGCCCATAATCGAATCGCCGGAAACTGTTTCACCATTGCGACTGACCGAGGCTGTGGCGTCGCGTGCCTCGACACATTCCACAAACTTGGCAGAGGCG
Source organism: Pontivivens marinum (assembly GCF_900231835.1). Classification (GTDB taxonomy): domain Bacteria; phylum Pseudomonadota; class Alphaproteobacteria; order Rhodobacterales; family Rhodobacteraceae; genus Pontivivens; species Pontivivens marinum. The sequence goes on from NZ_OCTN01000001.1 coordinate 313,760, forward strand.
CGGGCATGCAGCCCCTTACGGTTGATAATATCGAGCGTTAATTTCATGGGTTCTCAGCAAGCAGCCGCAGGGGAATAGGATGGCCCCTCACGGGCATCCAGATAGCGATGTCCGGCATCAACCGCCGCTGTAACCGCATCGTGCCGTGGCAGGTGTCGGGATTTGGCCAGTTGCACCAGCATAGGCATATTCGCGCCGTATAAAACGCCCATCCCGTTGCGGGTGCAGGCCTTCATCGCGAGGTTGGACGGGGTGGAGCCGAACATATCTGTGACCAGAACCACGCCCTGCCCCTCGTTAACCTCCTCGGAGGCACGACATATCTGGGCCTGACAGGTATCCAGCCGATCATTCGGCTCAACGGAGATTGCACGCACACCCTCCAGCGGCCCGACAACATGTTCAAGCGCGGCTAGATATTCCTGTGCGAGCCTACCATGGGCTACAATAACAATACCGATCAAAACCGGGTTTCACCCTTCTGTGCCAGCTGCGACTGTTGTCGTCATTCCGGCGATTTCCCTGTGACGAATAGACACCCGCGTCCCGACTTCTGCAAGGCGTTTCGCGATTGCTTCTGTCATATATACAGAACGGTGTTGCCCGCCGGTACACCCGAAACCCAGACTGAAATAGGCTTTACCCTCGGCCCGATAGGCCGGAATCAGCAGGTCCAGCAGCGATCCCACCTGTGCGACGAATGCATCATGGTTCGGGTCCGCCTGCACATAGTGCGCAACCGCCTGATCGCGCCCCGTCAATGCGCGCAGAGCCGGTTGCCAGTGTGGATTTTGCAGAAACCGACAGTCCAGTACCATGTCCAAGCCGCGCGGAATCCCCCGCTTATACGAAAACGACTGCACGCTGACCGACAGGCCGGTGCTGCCCTGCGGCCCGAACCATTGCGCGATTTCCGCCTTTAGATCATGGGGCGATAAATCCGAGGTATCGATCAGGATATCGGCGCGATCCTTTAGCCCGCGCAGCAAATCAACCTCACGCGCGACGGCACTGGGGGCTGCCTCATCATGCAGCGGGTGACGCCTGCGTGTTTCGGAAAACCGGCGCAGCAGCACCTCCTCCGAGCAATCGAGATATAGCAATTGCCCCGCCACGCGCGGCTCATCCTGCATCCACGACACGATATCCAGCAGATTGCTCGCCGAAAATCCCCGCGTGCGTACGTCAACGCCAATGGCCAAGGGGCCCGTGACCGAACCGCCAATCGCAACCTGCTGGATCAAGGAGAGCGGCAGGTTGTCGATCACCTCGAACCGCAAATCCTCCAACACGCGAATCGCCGTGCTGCGCCCCGCACCGGATGGGCCTGTTACCAGTACCAGCGGCGTTGCCTCATGCGTTTTATCCGTCATGAATCACCCCATATCGTCAATCAAATCGATTTGGTTACGTAGCCATAATTCCAAAAAACTGGGAAGCAGCGCGACGCCCTGCCCCGCGATCCGCCGCAAAGTGATGCCTGAATGCTGCCACATCAACGGCTGCGGCTGGCGTTCCAACGGCACAACATCCAGATCAACCACCAGTGACAGCGCGGCGGGGGCTGCCGGGGTCACTTGACCGATTCCGATACCACGCAGCTCAATCAACCCGTGCAGCGATGACGGAGCACTGGCCATCAAGCGGCCCTGCTGCGCATCCAGAACCACTCGATCATCTGCAACCAACTGTGCGCCACGCGCCAGCAGGTGCAGGGACAAACTGCTCTTGCCCGAACCCGCCGCGCCCAGAATTAGAACCGCGCGAGATGGTCCAGAGATGACGCAGCCATGGATGCTCACATCGGTAATTCGACGGTGAATTGCGCGCCCATTACATCACCCTGCGCATTCTGGATGTTGCGCGCAAAGATCCGGCCATTATGCGCCTCGACGATTTGTTTCGAGATCGCCAAGCCCAAGCCGCTATGCGACCCGAATTCCTGCCCCGGGCGCTCGGAGTAGAAGCGGCTGAACACGTCCTTCAGGTTATCAGGCGGAATGCCCGGCCCCGTATCAGACACCACGATAATGGCCCGATCACGCTCAACCGAAACACGCACGGAAACAGTGCCATCGGGGGGGGTAAAGCTGACTGCATTGGTGATCAGGTTGATGAAAACCTGTGCCAAACGCCCCTCAAGCCCCGAAACAACCACCGCAGGTTCCGGCGTATCCGCGACTAGCTTCACGTCCACCTTCGCGGCCTCGGCGCTGTTATACTCGACCAAGGACCCGATCAGCAGGTTCAGGTCGAACGCCTCCATTTCCTCACGCACCAGCTCACTATCCAGCCGCGATGCGTTGGAAATATCCGTGACCAACCGGTCCAAACGCTGCACATCATTGGCAATCACGTCCAGCAGGCGTTTCCGTTGCTCGTCCGTCTTTGCATATTCCATCGTCTCCACGGCGGATCGCAGCGAGGTCAGCGGATTCTTGATCTCATGCGCGACATCGGCGGCGAACTCCTCGTTCGCCTCGATCCGTTCATATAGTGCCTGCGTCATCAGAATCAGGGCGCGGCTCAGGTTGCCGATCTCATCCGGTCGACCGGTCAAATCGGGGAAGTGAATACGTTCAGGCGCCATATCACGGGTTGAGCGGCTGGCCCGCTGTGCCGCACGGGCCAGCGCCCGCAATGGCCGCGCGATCGAATTTGCCAGCACAACCGACAGACCAATCGACACGGTCAGCGCCAATAGAAACACGGTCATCATCTGCCGCCGTTCATTCGACACCAGCAGCGAAATATCACCGCTGCGGGTCGATAGAACCAGCACGCCGATAGGCTCATTCCGCGCAATCACAGGTATCGAGATCGACAGGATGTAATCGCCCGTATCATCACGATTCACGATTTGCTGCGAAGTTCCGCCCATCGACTGCGCGATAAAGACATCCAGCTCCTCACGCGATAACGCAGCCCGATCTGCATCCTCAACCCGTCGCAACAACGCAACGATCCGGTCGATCACGAGGTCAAACAGATAGACCGCCGCCTGTCCCGCCGAGGCACCCTGCTGCTCCGCCGCTTGGGGCACGGTCTGCTCGGACGTGCCGCGCGTATCGGATACCAGATCGCCATCCGCATCAAACAGCCGCACCCGCGCGCCGGTCAGATCACCGACATCCTGCACGATTCCATCCGCAGCGACATTGTCCAGCACAGCACGATCCTGTTGGGTGGCAAAACTGCTAACCGTGCGCGCAATCAGCAATCCATCACGGGTTAGCCCCTGTGCCCGCTGTTCGACCAAGGAACGCTCATATTGGCTGAGGAACAGGATGCCGATAACCATGACCGCCTGCGCCAGCAGGTTGAACAGCACGATTTTGCGGGCAATTGGCGATGCGGAATAGAGCTGATCGTCCAGGGTCGCGGAATCCTTTGCCGCGCCCGGTGCACCGATGGTCAGACCGCGACCACGCTCTAACCGTGGCAGCGACAATCGTCTGCTCTGTTGCCACCTGCCCAATTCAGACCTCGGTATAGCGATAGCCAACGCCATATAGCGTTTCGATGGAGGAGAAGCTGTCATCCACGCGCTTGAACTTCTTGCGGACCCGCTTGATGTGGCTGTCGATGGTACGATCATCGACATAGACCTGATCGTCATAGGCCGCGTCCATCAACTGATCGCGATTTTTCACAAAACCGGGGCGCTGCGCCAATGCCTCCAGGATCAGGAATTCGGTGACAGTCAGGGATATCGATTGCCCGCCCCACGTGACCGTATGGCGCAGCGAATCCATCATCAGCTTACCGCGCTGCATGATGGTATCGGCGTCTTCCTCGGTCTCGGGCTCCATCCGTGCGGCCCTACGCCGCAGCACGGCGCGGATACGCTCCAATAACAAGCGCTGTGAAAACGGCTTACGCACGTAATCATCGGCGCCCATGCGCAGGCCCAGAACCTCGTCGATTTCCTCATCCTTGGATGTCAGGAATATCACCGGCATGTCGTTTTTCTGGCGCAAACGGCGCAACAGCTCCATTCCGTCCATTCGGGGCATCTTGATGTCCAGAACGGCAATATCCGCCTCTCCGCGCGATAATGCAGGCAAAGCAGCCGCGCCATCCGAGAATGTCGTTACTTCAAAGCCTTCACCCTCCAGCACCATTGATACAGAGGTCAGGATATTCCGGTCATCATCAACCAAGGTAATGCGCTGCATATACTCGCCCCCAGAACTGTCATGCGTTTTCCAGACCTGATTATCGACTATGCGCGGGGCAGTGTCACGCGAATGCTGGGCATAGTGCCATTAGACACGATTCAAAGCGGTTGCGGAATAAAATACCAAAAAATGCGGACTGGAATTACTGAAAGTTGCTGGGTAAGGAGGAAGTGTCATCGCATGGTGCAGGCGCGAACGCGCTGCCGGACTGGCCCTTCGGCGGTATCATGCAGATAGAGACGCGGGGCGCGTCGCCAAGGTTTTAGCGCGCCTCAACCTTCAGGAGCACAGTCCAAAATGGAGACTGGCAAGGTCAACCCAGACCACACCCTCGCGCAGGGCGGCATCACCAATGTTGCCTCTGTTCACTACAACCTGCTGGAGCCCGCCCTCATCGAGGCAGCGGTCAAACGTGACGAAGGCACGATCGGTCAGGGCGGCGCATTTCTCGTCTCCACTGGCAAGCATACCGGTCGCTCGCCCAAGGATAAGTTTGTCGTCGCGGAACCTTCGGTCAAGGACACCATTTGGTGGGACAACAACCCCCCCATGGATCCAGAGGCATTTGCCCGCTTGCATGCGGACATGCTGGCGCATGTCGAGGGTGGAGAGCTGTTCGTACAGGATCTGTACGCCGGTGCGGACCCTGATTATCGCCTGAACGTGCGCGTCGTGACGGAACTGGCATGGCATAACCTGTTCATCCGCCACCTGCTGCGCCGTCCCGAGCTGGAGGAGCTGGAAAGCTTCATCCCCGAATTCACCATCCTGAACTGCCCGACGTTCAAGGCGGATCCGGCGCGTCACGGCTGTCGTTCCGAAACCGTCATCGCGATGAGCTTCGAGACGAAAACCATCCTGATCGGTGGCACGTCCTATGCGGGTGAGAACAAGAAAAGCGTCTTTACCCTGCTGAACTATCTGCTGCCTGAAAAGGGCGTGATGCCGATGCACTGCTCGGCCAACCACGCGACGGGTGACGCGGATGATGTCGCTGTCTTCTTTGGCCTGTCGGGCACCGGGAAAACCACGCTCAGCGCTGATCCGGCCCGCACGCTGATCGGTGACGATGAACATGGCTGGTCCGATAACGGCGTCTTCAACTTCGAGGGCGGCTGCTACGCCAAGACCATCGACCTCAGCCCCGAGGCAGAGCCGGAAATCTACGGCACGACCAAGATGTTCGGCACCGTGATCGAAAACATGGTCTATGACGAACATACCAAGGAGCTGGATTTCAAGGATGATAGCCTGACGCCGAACATGCGTTGCGCCTATCCGTTGAACTACATCTCGAACGCATCCGACACATCGCTGGGCGGTATGCCCCGCAATATCGTGATGCTGACCTGTGATGCGTTTGGCGTACTGCCCCCCATCGCGCGTCTGACACCGGCACAGGCGATGTACCACTTCCTCAGCGGGTTCACGTCCAAGGTTGCAGGCACAGAAAAGGGCGTGACCGAACCGTCACCGACCTTCTCCACCTGCTTTGGCGCCCCCTTTATGCCCCGTCGACCAGAGGCCTATGGCGCATTGCTACGGGACAAGATCGCGGACCATGGCGCAACCTGCTGGCTGGTCAATACCGGCTGGACCGGCGGCGCATATGGCACCGGATCGCGTATGCCAATCCGCGCCACCCGCGCCCTTCTGACCGCCGCCCTGACAGGCACCCTGAACGAGGTGGAATTCCGCAAGGACGCCAATTTCGGCTTCGACGTTCCTGTCGCGGTTGAGGGCGTTTCCGACGTGCTGCTGGACCCGCGCCGCACATGGGATGACAAGGAAGCCTATGACGCCCAAGCGGCCAAGCTGGTGGCGATGTTCGCCGACAACTTCGCCCAGTACGAGGCGCATGTGGATGACGACGTAATGCGTATCGCCGTTACCGCAGCATAATACTCACGGGCGCGCTATCCGGTGCGCCCGTTCCCGTCCTGCCCAATGGACGGTACACGCCCCGATGCACCGCAAACATCACCTGCGGGGCGCAACATGACAGCGTGAACGCTTGACCGGACCTGATCCTGCTGGCATCGCCTGATCTATGAAAGCCAACAAACATCCCATCGCCGCCGCAACCGGCCACCGCCTGACGACTCAGGCTGCATATGACGTGCTCAGCGCGGGCGGCACCGCCGTGGATGCGTGCATCGCCGCCGCCCTGATGGCCTGTGTGGTGGAACCGGTTCTGGCCGGACCGATGGGAGGCGGCTTCCTGATGTTGGCCCCATTACATGGCGCGCCGCGTGTGCTGGACGGCTTTGTCCAAACGCCGCGCCGCCGCATTCCCGGCGATGTGCAGCAGGTCGAAGCGGATTTCGGCGACACCACGCAGATTTTCCACATTGGCGCAGGCACCGTCGCCACACCCGGCCTGATCCCGATGTTGTTTGAGGCCCACGCCCGCGCTGGCAAAACGCCGATGCGTGAACTGGCCCAACCCGCAATCGAAACCGCCCGTAACGGCCATGTCGTGACCACCCTACAGGCCGAGGTCGCACAGATTGCCGCCCCGATCCTGACCGCAGACCCACGCACGCAGCAGCGGTTCGGCACCGCGGAACGCATCATGCAAGCGGGCGATACCCTGACCGCCCCCGACCTTGCCGACGTGCTGGAGGTCCTCGCGATTGAGGGCCCCCGCCTGTTCACTGAGGGGGAGGTCGCGCAGGCGCTGCTCTCGCTCGACGGCACCGTGCTGACCGCCGATGACCTGCGCCGCTATGCTCCGAAATGGCGCGATCCCCTGCAAATGACCCGACGCGGCTGGCAGGTATCGTTAACCCCGTCCCCCTCCATCGGGGGCGCGCAAATCGCGCTGATGCTGGACGCGCTGCCCGATCAGGTTACGCCCGCGCTGCTGCACCTCGCACAGATTGAGCTGCTGAACCTGCGCGAAAAATCAGACACCACGCTGCGCTTTGATCCGACCTTGGCCGCTGAACTGCGCAAGACGCTGGCCCGCCACGATGCCCGCCTGCGCGGCACGACCCATATCTCGGTCACGGATCAACAGGGGCTGGGCGCGGCGCTGACCCTATCCAACGGCACAGGCGCGGGAATGATCGTTCCGGGCACCGGCATCATGCCGAACAATATGTTGGGTGAGGAGGATCTGCTGCCCGCCGGTCCGGGCAGTTGGGAGCAGGACATCCGTCTCGCCTCCGCCATGTGCCCGATCAGCCTGCGCGCGCCGGACGGATCAATCACCATGATGGGATCAGGCGGGTCCAGCCGCATCCGCACCGCGCTCAGCCAGACCGCATTGCACCTGATCGACGGTATGGCGCTGGAGCAAGCAATCCTCGCCCCTCGCCTGCATCTGGATACCCTGAACGGGCCAGTCGCCGCAGAACCGGCGGAGGAGCGTTGGTACGACGCCATTCGCGCCCTGCCTGCCGATCTGAACCTGTGGCCAGATCGTGCGATGTATTTTGGCGGGGTCCATGCCGTGCGCCGATCCCCCCGCGGTCAGATCGAGGCCGTAGCCGACCCGCGCCGCGATGGTTTCGCCCAGACCTAACCCATCAGACCCCGACGCAGCAGGTTCAAACCGGCGACAACCAGAACAACCAATGTCGCCTTGCGAAAGGTTTCCTGCTCCAACCGGTCCTGCACCAACAGGCCAGCGCCCATGCCCGCAATTGCAGGTACGATCAACATCACCGATAGCGGCAACGTCAACTCGTTCAGCACGCCCGTCCGCCCATGAACCGTAATCACCACCAGCAGACCCAGCAGGAAGATCACGCCCTGTAGGCGCACCTGCTCCACCTTCGGTACCTCACGCGCCAGCAGGTACAGCACCACGGCGGGGCCGGTCACAGCGGCCAAACCGCCAAAGACCCCGGCCGTCACACCCGAAATAATCGTGGCGATGCGCGTTTTGCCCAGTTCCGGCCCCGGCCGCCAACCTGCCAGTTGCAGCACAGCAAAAAACGTAACCCCGCCACCGAGAACGATAAACAACATCTCCGTCGATAGGATGCTGACCAACGGCGCCACCATGCCCATCACGCACACGATCAGCAGCACATACCATCGGAACGCCATCAAGCTGCCAAGCGCCGCGCGCGGCCCATCCCGCAGCGCCTGCCACAGATTGGTCAGCGCCGCCGGCAACATGATCGCAGCAACGGCAATCGCGGCGGGCATCAACGACCCGATGCCGCTGATCGCCACCATAGGCAGGGCGAAACCGACCGCTCCCTTCACGAATCCGGCGATGAACATGATCAAAACCGCAATCAGAATCAGATCGAGGTCGATGGAGGCAAAAACAGGTGCGAAAAATGACATGGCCTGAATTCACACGGCAAAGGGCGCAAACGCAATGCTAATAAACATTCTATAAATTACACAATTACGCACGATTGTTGCGAGCACATCTTGACCCCTCCAAATCCGCACCCTAGTGTCCCTCGCAACTGCACGGAATTTGTGCGCCGCACCATTCGAGGGCTCGACCGATGAAAGATACACCGATGAGCAATGATCGCATCCTACAGCAGGCCCAGGCCGCTATTGCCCCCTTGCAGGCCCTGCGCGGCGATGCGGTCGATGCACTGGCCACCCTAACGGCGCAGCGTAGCGTGGACGCAGTGCAATATGACGCCCACGGTGTTGCGTGGATCGCCACCTATTGCGAGGCGCTTGTGCAGCTTATCGACTGGGCGACACGCCTGAATGCCGATGGCGCGTTCGGTGAGATGGAGGAGCTGATCCTGACCATCGGCCTAGGCGAATATATCAGCCAGCTTTCCGGCGGCATCCCGATGAGCCAAGGTGAGATGTTCCGCCTTGCCGATCTGGGCCTGTCCCTGCCCGACGCCATGACGCCGCTCATGTCCGGCAATACCGATGCGGCACGCCAACGCCTCGCCGCGCTGATGGTCGAACGGCAGGGCGTCGCGACCTTCGGCGCGACGGGTCTGGACGAAGAGTTCACCATGATCCGCGACCAGTTCCGCCGCTTTGCCGATGATAAGGTCCTGCCACACGCCCATGAATGGCACCTAAAGGACGAGTTGATCCCGATGAGCATCATCGAGGAAATGTCCGAACTCGGCGTCTTTGGCCTGACAATACCTGAGGAGCATGGCGGCTTCGGCCTCGGCAAAACCGCGATATGTGTGGTGTCCGAGGAACTGTCGCGCGGCTATATCGGCGTTGGCTCGCTGGGCACACGGTCGGAAATCGCGGCGGAGCTGATCCTTGGTGGTGGCACTGACGCGCAAAAGGCGGAATGGCTGCCGAAACTCGCCAGCGGTGAAACCCTGCCCACCGCTGTGTTCACCGAACCCAATACCGGATCGGACCTTGGTGCGCTGAAAACACGCGGCGTACAGGATGGCGATGACTGGGTGCTGCGTGGCAACAAAACATGGATCACCCATGGCGGCCGCACCGACCTGATGACCGTACTTGCCCGCACCGTGCCCGATACGGATGATTATTCCGGCCTGTCCATGTTCCTCGCCCCGAAAACCCGTGGCACTGATGCGGAGCCCTTCCCCGATGCGACAATCCATGGTGGAGAGATCGAGGTCCTCGGCTATCGCGGGATGAAGGAATACACTCTCGCCCTCGACGATCACCGCGTTTCCGGCGATGCGCTGTTGGGTGGCAAACAGGGTCAGGGCTTCCGCCAGCTTATGCGCACATTCGAAAGCGCCCGCATCCAGACCGCCGCCCGCGCTATAGGTGTGGCGCAATGCGCGATGGAGCTTAGCCTGCAATACGCGCTGGACCGCACCGCCTTTGGCGCGCCACTGGTCGAAAAACCCCGCGTTTATGCCAAACTAGCCATGATGGCGGTTGAGATCATGATCGCACGGCAGCTCACATATTTCTCCGCCCGCGAAAAGGACGCCGAGCGTCGCTGCGATCTGGAGGCCGGCATGGCCAAACTGCTGGGCGCGCGCGTCGCATGGGCCGCTGCGGATAACGGCGTGCAAATCCACGGTGGCAATGGTTTCGCGATGGAATACCCGATCAGCCGCGTGCTGTGCGATGCCCGCATCCTCAACATATTCGAGGGCGCAGCCGAAATTCAGGCCCATGTTATCGCCCGCCGCCTGCTAGATACTCGCCAAGCGTAGCCTTGCCCCAGCGGGGCACGCGGGTTAGCTCTGGTGCGACCCAAACTGACGGACGCTGACCCATGTTGCGCATCGCGCCCCTGCTGCTGCTATTCCTCGCTGCCTGTGACCCCACCCCGCGTGAGGTTTCGGCCCCTGCCCCCGGCCGGCCCGCCCCATCGCGGGGCGCGGAGATTGCCGCGCTTGAGGCGGCAAATGCCCCACCCGAAATCATCCCGACGCAGATCAGCGACGTGGATTGGGCGTTGACCGTACTGAACGACCGGCTGGTCGGGCGCGTGATGGAGGTTGACCTGTCCGGCGGACAGATCGACGGCACCGGCCCCTGTCAGGATATTCGCGGCAACTATTTCGGAACGGGTGAGATTTTCGTGGTGGAAACCATCGTCGTGCCCCGCCTGCCCGATTGCGAGCGTGCCACCCTGCAAGAGGAAATCGCCATCGCCATGATCGACGCCCGCTCCGCCCATGTGGAGAACGGCGTGCTGGTTATGCGTGATGCGGGCGGGATTATCCGGTTGGAGTTCCTGCCGCTTTAACCATCTGCCCCACAATCGCCCGCGCCGCCTGATCCCGCGCATCCAGCGCGTTGGATCGGGTCAGGGTCGGGCCCAGCCATTGCCGCAGGAAATGCCCCGTCAGGCGCAGCGCATCCGCCGTTTCCTGTGCGCTGGCATCCCCACCCATCAGCAAGAACAGTGGCAGCGGCAGTAACCGATCCGCCCATTCCCCCGCGCCCTGCTGCGACACGGCGCGACCTGTGCGCGGTGAGACATAGCGCAATTGCTGCGTCACCCCCGTCACCGCACAACAGCTTAGGTCCAGGCCGAACCCCAAATCCGCCAGCAGCGATAATTCCCATTGCGCGTATAGCTGCGGCCAATCGGGTTGGCGGGCCAGCGTGTCGAGCAACGCGTAGGTGCGATCATGCACCTCCTCTACCGGCTGCCGCTCCGCTATACAGGTGGTCAACAGCGCCGCCACCGATTGCAGCGCGGCCAGTGCAGCCCGATCCGCCATGATCGGCACGGCGCGCGACCGAACAGGCTCCACCACGAAACTGCCGATATGATCCTCGATCCGTGCGCGCCAAGTCAGGTCCAGTTGCGCGCCGACCTGTAGCAGAGGCGCCTGTTTGCGCGACGCGCCCCCGCGCACGACACCTGCATGCAGGCCGTGATCGCGGGTCAGAACTTCGATAATTGCATTGGCCTCACCATGACGCCGGACGGCCAGCAGGATGCCCTGCTCGCGCCACTCGATCACGCCAGGCCCTCCTCATCCAGCAGATGCCGACCTGCGCGATCCTCGACCTCAACGATCCACAGATCGGGGTCGGACATACGCTGGCGGGTCAGCTCATCCTCAACCGTGCGATCCGCACCGGCAATCAGCTCAACCCAGATACGGTTGAACTCCATATCATAACTGCGGTGAAAGGCCCGCGCCTGCCCGTCCAGCGTGTTCAGCTTGACGATCACAGCGCCCGCCGTGGCGTCACCCTTGGCCGTTAAAAACACCGGAATGTCATTCAACCGCAGGCGCGCCAGATAGGCATGCACCCAGAATTCAGAGGTGAGGCGCGGCTCAGCCGCCATCTTTGATGTCGAGCCCCATTTCGCTAAAGCGCTCTGCCTCGCTCAGCCAGTTCGGCCGTACCTTGATTTGCAGGAACAGGTGGACCTTCTGGCCCAGAAACTCGTTCAGTTCCTCGCGCGCGGCCATGCTGACCGCCTTGATCGTCTCACCCTTCGGGCCGAGCGCGATGCCCTTATGCCCGTCACGCATGACATAGATGATCTGATCGATCCGGACCGAGCCATCCTTGCGCTCCTCCCAGCTTTCCGTCTCAACGGTCAACTGATAGGGCAATTCCTGATGCAGGCGCAGGGTCAGCTTTTCGCGTGTAATCTCCGCCGCGATCATGCGCAGCGGCAGGTCGGCGATCTGATCCGCAGGGTACATCCACGGCCCCTCGGGCACACGACCAGCCAGCCACGCCTTCAGGTCATCAACGCCGTAGCCCTTCTCCGCCGAAACCATAAAGATTTGGGCAAAATCGAATTCCTTGGACATCTCCGCCGTCAGCGCCAGCAGGCGGTCACGAGGAATCCGGTCGATTTTGTTAATAGCGAGGGCAACCTTCTGCCCCTCAACATCACGTTCCTTTAGCGCGGCGATAATCGCGTCCACGCCGTCAGTCTTGCCGCGATGCGCCTCGATCAACAGGACCACAATGTCGGCATCCGCGGCACCGGACCATGCGGCCTTAACCATGGCGCGATCCAGATTGCGGCGCGGGCGGAACAGACCAGGCGTATCGACCAGCACCAGCTGGCTGTCCCCCTCCATCGCGACGCCGCGAATGCGGGCGCGGGTGGTCTGGACCTTATGCGTCACAATCGACACTTTCGCCCCGACCATCGCATTGGTCAGGGTGGATTTACCGGCATTGGGTTCACCAATAAGGGCAACGAAGCCTGCGCGGGTTTGCTGTTCAGTCATCGGACGAAATCTCCTCAAGCAGGCGGCGGGCGGCCTGCTGTTCGGCGTCGCGCTTGCTGCTCGCCTCCGCCGATGCGGTGCCACCGGATTCGAGACGTACCTCGATGGTGAAGACCGGCTTGTGATCCGGCCCACGCCGGTTAACGACCTTGTAGACGGGCAATGCCTCGCCCCGGGCCTGTGCGAGCTCCTGAAGTCGGGTTTTCGCGTCGCGCGCGTCCTCCTCGGCTCCGGCAATATAATCGGCCCATAGGCGCAGGATAACCGCGCGGGCCTTTTCCATACCAGCATCGCGGTAAACGGCGGCAATCACTGCCTCCATCGCGTCGCCCAGCAATGCGGTTTTGCGCCGACCACCGGTCTGCGCCTCGGATCGGCCAAGGATCAGCGCCTCACCAATCCCGACATGGGTGGCAATCGCGGCGCAGGTTTCCTTGCGCACCAATGCGTTGAAACGCGGCGCGATCAGGCCCTCGGCCGCATTCTTATCCTCGGTCAGCAATGCCTCGGCAATCACCAATCCCAGAACGCGATCCCCCAGAAATTCCAGACGCTGGTTATCAGGGCGCGCACGGTTTGCGATCGAGGAATGCGTCAGCGCACGCTCCAGCAAACCGGGGTCCGCAAATTCATGCCCCAGCGCCCGCATCAGGGCGGCGCGTGCAGATTTCGCGCTCACTCCACCCATTCCAGCAGGCGATCCATGCGCCAATTCCAGACCTTGAACAGGGACGATCCAGCAGCCGAGAACACGACGAGGTTCGCCTTTCCGATCAGCAGATCACGATGCACGAATCCAACGCCGGACCCGCTAAAGGGCGGCGGGCCGGACAGCTCCGCACGGAATTCAGAGGTTTGCGCGCGCGTGAAATAGCGGCTGTCGGTCGAGTTATCGCGGTTATCGCCCATAAAGAAGTAATGCTCATCCGGCACGGTATAGATCGGCGTGTTGTCGCCCGTCTCATCCCCGATATTCAGAACCATGTGATCCACGCCATTTGGCAGGCTCTCAATGAACTGTTCCTTCTGACACGTCGCACCCAGGGATACGGAGCCATTGGCGCAGCGCGGACGGGTGGCCTGTTGATATTCAAAGATTTCCTCGAACGGCTCCGCAGGAACCAGCGGCAGCATCTCACCGTTCAGGATCAGGCGTCCGCCCTGCATTTGCACGGTATCACCGGGCAGACCGATCAGGCGTTTGATGTAATCCTGGCCCAGCCCCTCATGCCGGAACACAACGATATCGCCGCGCTCTGGCTCGCTAAAGAACAGGCGGCCATCAACGGCGCACAGGGCCATCGGGCAGGAATAGCGCGAATAGCCGTAGGCGAATTTGTTCACGAACAGGAAATCACCGATCAGCAGCGTCGGCTTCATCGAGCCGGACGGAATGTAGAACGGTTGGAAAAACAGGGTTCGGATCAGTCCAGCCAGCAGAAAGGCATAGATGACGGTCTTGAGCGTATCCAGAACGCCGCCCTCAGAATTCTTACTGGCCATGAAACACTGTCCTTGTGGGTTTTGATGCTAGTGCGGGTTCTTGCGCTAAGCCCCCGGAATGTCAACTGGCGCGGGGGATGTGACGGGGCGTGCCTCGATCACGACAAAGGCACTGGCCCATGGGTGATCGTCGGTCAAACTAACGTGGATAAAGGGCTCACAGCCCGCAGGCGTCATGGTTTTCAACCGCTCTGCCGCCCAACCGGTGACGTGCATGGTGGGCTGGCCTGTGCGCAAATTACGCACCTCCATATCGCGCCACGCAATCCCCATGCGCAAACCGGTGCCGAGCGCCTTGGAGCACGCCTCCTTGGCTGCCCAGCGTTTTGCGTAACTTTCAACCCGATTGGCCACCCGCTCGGAACGGGCGCGCTCAATGTCGGTATAGCAACGGTTCAAAAACCGCTCGCCGAACCGCGCAATGGTGCCCTCGATCCGCTCGATATTCGCCATATCCGTGCCAACACCCAAGATCACGTCAGGCCACCCCTTAAAATACGCAAGGCAGCGCCCGCAAACAGGACTGCAACCGCCCCCTCAATCCAGCGGCGCGAGCGCAGATAAACAGCCTGCGCACGGGCCGAGGAGAACAACACCGCATAGCCCAGAAACACTGTCGCACTTTGCACTGCGATCAGGGCGACAACCATCACAACATCCAGCGTCGTTGCCGTCGCCGGAATGCCGACCGTGTATAACGCGCCAAAGAAAAAGATCGCCTTCGGATTGGTCAGGTGTAGGCCAAGCCCCCGCAGATAGCTGCCGCGCAAGGCCCGTGCATCCGACGGTTTCGCAACTGGATTGCCTGCACGCACGGCGGACCGCGCCGATTTATACGCCAACCACAGCAGATAGAATGCCGCCGCGTAGCGCAGCACCTCCAACAGCCCCGCATGGGCCGCCATGATACCGCCCAACCCCAACGCCGCCGCGCAGGACCACATCAGCGAGCCGGTCAAAACCCCGCTGGCCACGGAGACACCATGTGCCCGCCCACGCTGCATCGACGTGCTGGTAATGGCCAAGGTAGCAGGCCCGGGGCTGGCCACCGCAATCAATGCGGCAACCATAATCAGGCCGAAATCGGCAGGGTTCATCGCGCCGCGTCCATAAGGCGACGCATGTGGCCAATTGCGCCATCAAGCCCGAGGAAGATCGCTTCACCAATCAGGAAGTGCCCGATATTCAGCTCTCGCACCTCAGGGATCGCGGCAATCGGACCGACACTGTCAAAGGCGAGGCCATGGCCCGCATGGACCTCCAACCCCAATCCATGCGCCAGCTCCGCCGCATTGCAAATCCGCGCCAGCTCTAGATCACGATCATCGAAACGCCCCTCATTATGGGCATCGCAATAGGCGCCTGTATGTAGCTCAATCACCGCCGCACCGGTTTTGACCGACGCCTCAATCTGCACAGGGTCCGCCGCGACGAACAAGGAAACCCGCGATCCCGCCTCAGCCAAGGGCGCGATGAAATCGGTCAGCCGTGCCAGATCACCGGCAACCTCCAACCCACCCTCGGTCGTGCGCTCCTCACGTTTTTCGGGAACGAGGCACACCGCATGGGGTTTGTGGCGCAGGGCAATGGCGTGCATTTCCGCGGTTGCTGCCATCTCGAAATTCAGCGGAACGGTCAGCTCCTCTACCAAGGCTTCGATATCCGCATCACGGATATGGCGACGATCCTCACGCAAATGCGCGGTGATCCCGTCTGCGCCCGCACGCTCGGCCAGTTTTGCGGCGCGCAGCGGATCAGGAAAATATCCCCCCCGCGCATTCCGCACCGTGGCTACGTGGTCAATGTTGATCCCAAGTCTAAGGCGGTCGTGCGACTGGCTCATGCCCGGTCCTCCGAATGATCGTGTGGGGTAAGGTTAGTCGGTTTGCTGGTTCGCGTCAGCAATCCGTTTCTTGGCAGCGGCGCGTGTAGCAATCCGCTTCAGCTTTTTCTCGCGACGGCGGGCCTGATAGGCGCGCACCAGTGGACGGCTAAGGTAATATGTCAGCGTCCCGCCAATCAACCCTGGCGCGATTCCACCGATCAGATAGGGCAGGAACAGATCGTAAAAGAACCCGCCCAGCAGGTCCCATGAGGACGGACCATAGCCGAACAAGCTTTTGATCGACCCCCAGATCCCCATCGCTGCATGGCTAAACGCGCCGGCAATATGCCCGAAATCGCGTGTACCACCGTCCCCCGTGATCCACCGCCCGATGCCTAGCGAGATATAGGCGATGAACGGAAACGTAATCGGATTGCCAAAAAAGGTCGAAATCGCCGCCGACAATACATTGCCCCGCAGCAGCCACGCCAACCCCATGGCGACCAGAATATGCAGCCCGAAAAATGGCGAGAACGAGATATAGACACCGCAGGCCAGACCCAGTGAAATCTTGTGCGGACTATCCGGCAGGCGGCGCACCCGATGCGCCAGATATTCGACAACACGACGCCATCCCGCGCGGGGCAGCACGCCCTCTCGCAGCCATTGCAGAATGCTCAGCGGTTTTCTGCGCTTGAACACCATGGTTCGGGCCGTCCTTGCTATCATTCCATCGTCATAACTGCGTGTTTCGGGCATGGGCCCGTACAGCCAGACTAGTTCGCCTTGGAGTTACGCTTACGCGCCACATCTGTCACCGCCGAATCGGCCTTTATTGCAGTCTCGACCCGGGAAAGATGTTTCAGGTCCCGCACATCAACGCGAATTTCCACGACGTAAAAATCAGGCTTGGGGTCCACAATATTCAGATCCGAGATATTGGCATTATGCTCACCCACCAATGAGCATAGCCGCCCCAGCACACCCGCATCATTCGCCATAGTCACAGCCAGCACCGCCGTATGCGTGCCAAGGCTTTCACCAACGCCCCATTTCAGATCAACCCAACGCTCGGGCTGCTCCTCATATTCGCTCAGCTTGGGGCAATCGATTGCGTGAACCTCAACACCCTGCCCGCGAAAGGTAATGCCGACGATTCGCTCGCCGGGCAGCGGCTGACAGCACAGCGCCGCACGGGCCGCCTGACCGGGGTCCAGACCTATAACGCCGTCGCTATGTCCGTTCTCCGTCGGGCCAATATCCACCAGCTCGGAATATAGCACGGCAACAACTGCATCGCCCGATTGCTCCGTCGCGCCCAGCGCACGCAGCAACTCATCCGCGCCGCCAGAAATGTTCATCCGCTCCGCCGCCGTCGCAAGCGCCTTTTCCGTGGCCTTCTTGCCCACTTTGGCAAAGGCGACACGGGCAAATTCACGACCCAAACGGATTTGCGCCTCGCGCTCCTCCTCACGCCCATGGCGGCGGATCGCGGTTTTGGCACGCCCCGTTACGACCAGATCGGCCCAGCTGGCCTGCGGCTTCTGACCCGGAGCAGCAATAATCGTCACCGACTGGCCGTTGCGCAGGCGGGTGAACAGCGGCACGCGACGGTTATCCACCTTGGCCCCGACACAGGAATTGCCCAGATTGGTGTGGATCGCATAGGCGAAATCCAGCGGCGTCGCACCGCGCGGCAGCTTGACCACCTTACCCTTGGGCGTGAAGCAGAACACCTGATCCTGAAACATCTCCAACTTGGCATGTTCCAGAAATTCCGACGGGTTGTCCGAATTGGCCAAGCCCTCGGACAGGTCCTTTAGCCACGCAACCGGATCAGCCGCGAACGGGTTTTCGAACCGGATACCATCGCGATAGGACCAATGCGCGGCGACACCGCTTTCATTGACCTCATGCATTTCGCGGGTGCGAATCTGCATTTCCACCCGCCGCGCAGACCGGCCCGAAACCGTTGAGTGCAACGAGCGGTAGCCGTTGGATTTCGGCTGCGAGATATAATCCTTGAACCGCCCCGGAACCGCCGTCCAGCGCCGGTGCACAACGCCCAGCGCGCGATAGCAATCTTCCTCGGTCGCGACGATGATACGGAACCCGAAAATATCGGACAGACGGTGAAAATCACCCTCCGGATCGTTTTTATCGTTCAGTTTCCGCCAGATAGAAAAGGGTCGCTTTTCACGGCCACTGATATGCGCGGTAATCCCCGCCTGTGACAGCGCCT
The DNA here is from genome assembly GCF_900231835.1 of Pontivivens marinum. Lineage (GTDB taxonomy): Bacteria > Pseudomonadota > Alphaproteobacteria > Rhodobacterales > Rhodobacteraceae > Pontivivens > Pontivivens marinum. Next base: position 332,123 of record NZ_OCTN01000001.1, read on the forward strand.
TTTCGATATCATCGGTAATTTTGGGGATGATGTCCCCGGTCTCGTTCTTCAGCGTGATAAACCGCCGGATGATCGAGGATCGCGCCTCTGGCTGTAGCACCCGAAAGCTCAGGTCCTCCAGCTCATCCCGCATCCATTGCATACCCATGCGACCGGCCAGCGGTGCGTAGATATCCATGGTTTCCTGCGCTTTTTGAATCTGCTTATCCGCACGCATATGGCGGATCGTGCGCATATTATGCAGGCGGTCCGACAGCTTGACCAACAACACGCGCAAATCGCGGGCGACGGCCATCAACAGCTTATGGAAATTCTCGGCCTGCTTCGTCTCGGCCGAGGACAGCTCCAGATTTGTCAGCTTGGTCACACCGTTGACCAGATCGGCAATTTCCCGACCGAACAGGCGCGTCACCTCCTGATGGGTGGAGCCTGTATCCTCAACAGTGTCATGTAATAGCGCAGTAACGATGGTGGAATCGTCTAGCTGCTGATCCACCAACATCTCCGCCACGGCCAGCGGATGGGTGAAATACGCCTCGCCTGAGCGGCGGCGCTGGTCTGAATGGGCGGCCTGCGCATAGGCATAGGCCGCCTCTATCAGTGCAGAGTTCGAATTGGGATTATATTCACGGGCCTGCGCGGCAAGCTCTGCCGCGGTAGGCCGGAAAAGAGAGCGACCGTCGGTAGCCCCGTCAGCCATGATGCTCTCTTTTCATAATCACTTCTCGCCCTGTGCGTCCATGAGGGCGCGCAGCAGCGATTCCTCGGACATGTCATCCTCGGACGGCTTGTCACCGCCATCGCCCATCAGCAGGGCCATCTGGTCCTCTTCAGGCTCATCAACCTCGATCTGGCGCTGGTGCGATTCGATCGCTGCCTCACGCAGGTGGTTGGCTGTCAGCGTTTCGTCCGCGATTTCACGCAGCGCAACAACAGGGTTCTTATCATTGTCGCGATCGACAGTCAGTTCAGAACCGGTGCTCAGCTCACGCGCACGGTGCGCAGCCAGCATGACCAGCTCGAACCGGTTGGGAACTTTATCAACACAATCTTCGACGGTAACGCGTGCCATAGGGTGGCCTCCACTCGTTTCGTGGTCGGGGAAAACATGCATGTAACGCGCACAGCGCCTAGGTGCAAGCACGGTTCAGGGTCAAGATGTCTGCGGCGCGGATATTTTGTGAATGCGATGGCACATTTACGTTACCTAAGCCACGATCCACGCGACCTGTAACTTGATCTGATGTTACCTGCACACACATGACTGGGGAACAATTGCGAAGGAAAATCCCATGACCGACACCTATACCCCACCCGAAGTATGGACCTGGGACACAGAAAGCGGCGGGAAATTCGCCAGCATCAACCGCCCCATTGCTGGCCCGACCCATGATAAGGACCTGCCCATCGGGGAACACCCGCTGCAACTGCACTCACTCGGCACACCGAACGGCGTAAAAGTCACCGTTATGCTTGAGGAACTGCTGGCCGCCGGTCACACGGGCGCGGAATATGATGCATGGCTGATTAATATTGGTGAGGGCGACCAGTTCGGCTCCGGCTTCGTTTCGGCCAACCCCAACTCCAAAATCCCCGCGCTGATGGACCGCTCCGGCGATGATGCCGTGCGCGTGTTTGAGAGCGGCTCGATCCTGCTGTACCTCGCGGATAAATTCGGGGCGTTTCTGCCCACCGAACCTGCCGCACGGGCCGAGGTGATGAACTGGCTGTTCTGGCAAATGGGGTCCGCCCCCTATCTGGGCGGCGGCTTTGGCCACTTCTATGCCTATGCGCCAGAGAAGTTCGAATACCCGATCAACCGTTTCGCGATGGAGGTAAAGCGACAGCTCGACGTGCTGGACCGCCAATTGGCCGAACATCCGTTTATCGCGGGCGACGAATATACCATCGCGGATATGGCGATCTGGTCGTGGTACGGCGCACTGGTGCTGGGCAAGCTGTACGATTCCGCGACCTTCCTGTCGGTCACTGAATATAAGCACGTGCTTCGCTGGGCCGAACAGATCGCAGAACGCCCCGCAGTGAAGCGCGGCGTTCGTGTGAACCGCCCATGGGGGGATGAGGCGACCCAAGTGGCAGAGCGTCACTCCGCCGCTGATCTCGACTAATCCCCTGCCCCGGCCCTAACCGTGTATTGCACGACTATCGGCCGGGGCTTGCTCACGCTCATCCATGCCGTAATCGCGGATCACACCGGCGATGCGCAGGCGGTAATCGGCGAAATAATCCCCGCGCCCGGCCCGCTGTGCCGCACGGTGTCGTTCGACATTGCGCCAACGGTCCAGCGCGGCCTCATCCTCCCAAAAGCTCAGTGATAGCAGCTTGCCGGGCGTGGTCAGGCTCTCGAACCGCTCGACAGAGATGAACCCCTCCAATCCGTCAAACAGGTCACGCATGCCTGCCGCATGGTCCAGATAGGCCTGCCGCTTTCCGTCCTTTGGCTGAACCTCGAATATCACTGCAAGCATATCTACCCCCTGCTTTCATTTCTGTAGAACGCGCGATCCTCGCGCCGGATGAAACGGCGCGCGGCGGCGAACTCGTAATTTTGACGGCCCAGCGGATGTGCACTCAGTGTGGCCCGATAGTCCTGATAAGCCGCCAGATCGGCAATGTTGTAAATCCCGTACGCGGTAGTGGTTGTGCCCTCCACCGGTGCGAAATAGCCGACCAGATCGGCACCACATTCCGGAATGGCACGCCCCCAATTGCGGGCATATTGCGCGAAATCATCGCGTTGATAGGGCTCGATCTCGTATCGAATGATGCAGGTCAGCATGCTGGTTCCTTTCAGTGCTGCCCCGTTATCGCACACTGCAACACGCTAATGGTTCGGCCCAAACCGAAGCGTCCACGATTGCCCGATGCGCGCCCTGACCCTAAACTGCCCCCATGGCAGACGGACCCGATATAGCCCGCATAGCGACCCTGATCGGCGATCCCGCCCGCGCACGGATGCTGACCGCGCTGATGGCGGGGCACGCCCTGACGGCCAGCGAATTGGCGGTGGAGGCTGGCATCACCCGCCAAACCGCCTCCGGCCATATTGCACGGCTGCGCGAGGGCGGCCTGGTCAGCACGGCGCGACAGGGGCGGCACCACTACATCCGCCTCTCCGGCAGTGATGTGGCCGAAACGCTGGAGGCCCTGATGGAAATCGTGGACCGTCGCGGCCCCACGCGCACACGACCGGGGCCAAAGGAACCGGAAATGCGCCACGCCCGCATTTGCTACGATCACCTTGCAGGGGCGCTGGGGGTGCAACTGCACGACCGCTTGATCGAAATCGGCCACCTGACGGCTGATCTGACACCAACACCACCGGGGCTGACCGCATTTGACGCATTGGGCATCGACATACCGGCCCTGCAACGCGCCCGCCGCCCGCTCTGCCGTGCCTGCCTCGACTGGTCCGAGCGGCGCACCCATCTGGCGGGCGGCCTAGGGGCCGCACTGTTCACCGCGTTCGAGGATCGCGCATGGATACGCCGCGTATCGGGCACCCGTATTGTGGAAATCCGCAACCCTGCGGCGCTGTACGAATGGCTGCTCTAGCATAGCAGCCCTACCCACAAACCGCGCCGCGCCCGAAAACAGGTGACGTATCGCGCACAACCGCCTAATCCTGCCGCGCAGCAGGAGGCGACAATGACCCAACCCCAGATCATCCACACTATCGAGGTTTCCCCATTCCGCCGCTGGTCCGGCGTGACCGTGACCGCCGGTTTGGGCGCATTGCTGATCGGCGTTGCGATGTTTTCGCCGCCGCCGCAAATCCTGTCGCTACTCTTGCTGCTGGTCGTGGGCGGCGTTGCCCTGTGGCAGGCACGGCGCATGGCCCGTGCCGGCCTGAAATCCATTCATCTGACCGAGGATGCGCTGATTGACGAGGAGGGCACCGTCCTCGCCACACTTGATGAAATCACACAGATCGAGCGTGGAACCTTCGCGCTGAAACCCTCTAACGGATTTGTGCTGGTCCTACGCGAACCGCGCCCCCGCCACTGGGTGCCGGGCCTGTGGTGGCAAAAGGGACGCAAGCTGGGCATCGGCGGCACAGCCCATCCGCAGCAGACCAAGAATATGGCCGACATCATCCAGACCATTCTGGCCAAGCGCGACGGCGGGTTTTAGCGCCTCCGCGCCAAGCAAATCGTGTGCCCGCCGCAGGTCGGATCCTCGATCACGAAATCGAGCAAATCAAACCCGTTTTCATCCAGCAGCCGCGCGTAATGATCCGTGGCAAGACTGGCATGATACACATCCTCACCCCCGACCTGCCCCCACACTTCGCCCGCTGACGGTCCGCATGTGAACATCAGCGGTGCACCGGATTGCGCCTGTGCCCTGAAAACCGGAAACATCGCGGCCTGATCGGTCGGCTTCAGGTGGAAAAAGCTGTTCCACGCGATGATTCCCGCAAATTTCCGACCTAGATCAAGGCCGCGCATATCCGCCTGCACCCAGTCCTGATCCGGCATCCGCTGCTGCGCCAATGCCAGCATCGCCGCCGCACCATCCACACCGGTCACCGAGCGTCCCCGCCGCATGAACCAATCGGCAATCGGCTGACCCGCGCCGCAACCCAGATCCAGCACCGGCCCGTCGGGCATTAACGCCGCAAACCGGCTTAGCCAGTCCTCCTCCATCCCGCGACGCCGCCTCGCGTCAAAGGAAACCGCCTGCCGTTCATAGGTTGCCAAAATATCCTCGGGCCCGCGCCGCACCGCCAAATCGCCCAGCCAGCGCACGATAAACATATCGCGCCCGTCCAGCGGCAGCCCCCGCGCCGCAGGCCGATGCCGCAATCGCACAGCGTCCAGCAGCACGTCGTCATCCGCCACAGCCGTCCAACCCGCCGCGCGCGCCGCCGCGCGAAAATCCCCCGGCGCGGCGACACCCTCTGGCACGAGGATCGCATGCCCCTGCGCGGCCAAGCGGCCCCAGTCGAACAGTGCCCCCGGATCGGATTTGCGCCCCGGTGCCAGATCGGAATGCCCGATTACATTCTGCTTTGGAATATCCCAGCGCCGACGCATCGCGCGCAGCAACCCATCCAGCGCCCGCATCTGCACATCGGGAAAGGCGCTAAACCCGTCATTGTCCAGCTCCACCCCGATGGAGTGCGAGTTCACATCCGTGATGTCGCCCCATGCGCCCGCACCCGCATGCCAAGCACGCTGATCCTCCGGCACCAATTGCGTTACATCCCCGTCCCGCCCGATCACATAATGCGCCGAGACCTGATGCTCCTCCTCGCAAAGCCGACAAATCGCCGCCTCCGCGCTGTCCATCGCCGTGTAATGCAGCACGATCAGCGAGGGTACATGCCCCCGCCGATCGCCGTAATTCGGCGAAGCTCGCTGCGTGATATCCAAGCTTAGTTCGCCGCGACCCACGCGGACAGGATATCGCGCGCAGCAATCAGATCGCCCTTGTCGATCATCTCGGTCACGGTGTGGATATAGCGGGTACCAACTACAATTCCGACAGCCCGCGCGCCCGAAGCAGCCTGCTGCGCCGCCGCGCCATCCTGCCCGCCAGCGGCAAGGATTGTGCGCTGGAACGGAATATCCTTGGACCGCGCCAAGGCCTCGATTTCCTCAACCAAGGCGATGTCGGCGATAAAGCTGCCATCCTTGATATGCATTCCGAAACCCTTGCCCTGAACGGTCACGGCCTCCTGCTTGGGCACGCCGGGCGTGTCGCAGGACAGGGTGGTGTCGATGCCAAAGCCGATATCAGGCTGGATTTTATGGGTCGCGGTGCGCGCACCGCGCAGACCGACCTCCTCCTGCACTGTGAACACAACGTGCAGCTCACATTCATGGCCGCTTTCCTTGGCGGCGCGCAGGGCCTCAATGCCCAGCCAGCACGCGATGCGGTTGTCCAACGCCTTGGACACGACCTTGTCGCCCATCTCCAGAAACGGCTCGTCCATCACGACGTAATCGCCAACCTGAACCTTCTCCGCAGCTTCCTTGCCCAGACCGATATCGACGAAAAACTCGGAGATCGCAGGGATTTTCTTGCGATCCTCAGGCGAAGCGATGTGCACAGGCTTGCCGCCCGGATTCATCACGCCCTTGATGTCGCCATCCTTGGTGCAGATCATCACGCGGCGCGAGAACAGGTTGCGGTTATCAAAACCACCGACCGGATTGACGTAAATCCAGCCTTCCTCGCTGACATGGCTGACCAGAAAACCGATCTCGTCCATGTGGCACAGCATCATCACCCGCTTGCCCGGTCCGTTGCGCTTGGCCATCAGGCTGCCCATGGGATCAACTGTGATTTCGTCGGCCAGACCCTCGATCTCGGCCATAATCAGGTCGCGCACGCGGTTTTCACGCCCCGGAACGCCAGGGGTTTCGCATAGACGCTTGAGCAGATCGGTATCCATTGGGTGTCCTCCTAAGGGTTGAGCCCGAACATAATCGCGCCGCCACGGTTTCGCACCCCCGCCTTTCGGCTTTGCGCAAATTGGTCGGGCCCACTAGTACCTGATCTGATTGTAACGATCACAAACTCTACTATCACATCGCGTCAGTGACCCTGTTCAAACGGCGCGGACGGCGCTATCTGAAACAATATGAGCATGTCGTACAAATCCCGCCGCCGCTGGTCGATCTTCCTCCTGCTGGTTGGCCTGCCCCTGTATATTCTGGTGGTCTGGGCCATCATGGGCAATCTGCCCCGCCTGCCCATTCTGGTGGAGCTGGTGCTCTACGCCTTCTTTGGCATCGCATGGGCATTGCCATTCAAGAATGTTTTCAAAGGCGTGGGCAAAGCAGATCCAGATGCTGACCCCGACACCGGACCAGACGCAAAATGACTTGCCGCGTGCAACCTTGCACCAACCGTTGAAATACTCGACAAAGACCTGACTTGACGCACGAGAGGATACGCCATGGCTGACGGAGCGACCCAGATGAACGATACCCCCACCCGCGAGATTTCCGTCCGCGACGCGTTCGGCATCGACAGCGATATGACGGTAATGGGCTTTGACGCCATGACCGATCGCGTGCCAGAGGCTGATCCGACATATCAGTTCGACCGCGACACCACTCTCGCGATTCTGGCCGGTTTTGCACATAACCGCCGCGTCATGGTTCAGGGTTATCACGGTACGGGTAAATCCACCCATATCGAACAGGTCGCATCGCGCCTGCACTGGCCCTGCGTTCGTGTGAACCTCGACAGCCATATCAGCCGGATCGATTTGATCGGTAAGGACGCGATCAAGCTGAAAGACGGCGTTCAGGTTACCGAATTCCAAGAGGGCATCCTGCCATGGGCCCTGCGCAACCCGACCGCGATTGTATTTGATGAATATGATGCTGGCCGCCCAGATGTGATGTTCGTGATCCAGCGCGTGCTGGAAAAGGACGGCAAACTGACGCTGCTCGACCAGAATCAGGTCATCACGCCGAACCCCTACTTCCGCCTGTTCGCGACGGCCAACACGGTCGGCCTTGGCGATACGACCGGCCTGTATCACGGCACCCAGCAGATCAACCAGGGTCAGATGGACCGCTGGTCGCTGGTCGCCACGCTGAACTATCTGCCCCATGATGCAGAGGCGAATATCGTCATCGAGAAAAGCCCGACCTATCAGAACGAGGCCGGACAAAAGGTCATCAGCCAGATGGTCACCGTGGCCGACCTGACGCGGACCGCGTTCATGAACGGCGATATCTCTACCGTCATGTCCCCACGCACCGTGATTGCATGGGCTGAAAATGCGCGCATCTTTAACGATGTCGGCTTTGCGTTCCGTCTGACCTTCCTCAACAAATGTGATGAGCTGGAGCGTCAGACCGTGGCCGAATTCTACCAGCGCTGCTTTGACGAGGAACTGCCCGAGAGCGCAGCAAGCGTCAGCTTGGGGTGATCGTGGCATATGCAGTACGGGTCCCCTCTCCCACTGGTGGGCGAGGGAGAGGGTGGGGGTTTTCCCCGCAATACTCGACCGTTTTACTGCGCAGCCACATAGCAGCCCGAAAGCAGCCACATAGCAGCACCCTAATTCTTGATCCGGCGGAGGCCCCATGAAACCCATCGACAACCCCGCCGATCCATTCAAAAAGGCCCTCGCGGACGCCACCCGCACTCTGGCGAACGAGCCTGAGATGAAGGTCACCTACTCCGTTGACCCGCCCGGATTATCCAACGATTCCGCACGCTTGCCGCAGGTAACCCGCCGCATGACGCGGGATGAGGTGATGCTGGCCCGCGGCGTGGCCGATGCCTACGCGCTTCGCACCCGCTTTCATAATTCCTCAACCCATGCGCGCTATACTCCGCAGGGCGAAATGGCCCGCAATATATATGAGGCAATGGAAACCGCCCGATGTGAGGCTGTAGGCACCCGCGCCATGCCCGGTTGCGCAGGCAATATCGACGCGAAAATCGCGGCGGAGGCTAAGCGCCTGGGATATGGCGATATTAAGGAGGCCGCACAGGCCCCTTTGGCCGAGGCTGCTGGCTATCTGGTTCGCCATTTGGCAACGGGCCGCGAACTGCCCGCCGGTGCGGCCAATGTGATGGAGCTGTGGCGCGGTTTTCTGGAGGGACAGGCCGGCGATACGCTGGATAATCTGGATGACGTGCTGTCAGACCAAAAATCCTTCGCCCGCTTTGCGCGGCAGGTCATCGATGATCTGGGCTATGGTGAGGAACTGGGCGACGACCCGGATGCCGCCGAGGACCCCGAGGATGACGGCTCCGAGGTCGAGGAGGAAAACGACCCCGAATCGCAGGACGATCAGGGCGACGACCAGCAGGATAGCGACAGCTCGGACGAAACATCCGAGGAGCAATCCGAGGCAGACCCGGACGCCGCCGAGGCACAGGTCGCGCAGGACGATTCGGATGAGAATGAGGTGACCGAGGAGGCACAGATGCAGGAGGGCGAACCTCCCGCCGATCTGCCGTCCCCCCCAATCAGCGAGGCCGACCCGGGTTACAAGGTCTACAATACTGATTTTGATGAAGAAATCGCCGCCGAGGACCTCGCCGGACCGGAAGAACTGGTTCGCCTGCGCGCCTATCTCGATCAGCAATTGGAACCGCTAAAGGGCGCCGTCAGCCGACTGGCCAACCGCCTGCAACGGCGGCTTCAAGCGCAGCAAAACCGGTCATGGGATTTCGATCAGGAGGAGGGCGTTTTGGACGCCGGCCGCCTCGCCCGTGTCGTCGCCAACCCGACCATGCCGCTCAGCTTTAAGGTCGAGCAGGACACCGAATTCCGCGACACCGTGGTTACGCTGCTGATCGACAATTCCGGCTCCATGCGCGGTCGCCCGATCTCCATCGCGGCGATCTGCGCCGATGTGTTGAGCCAGACGCTGGAACGGTGTCAGGTTAAGGTCGAAATCCTAGGCTTCACCACCCGCGCGTGGAAGGGTGGGCAGAGCCGTGAGAATTGGTTGCAAAGCGGGCGCGACGGAAATCCCGGTCGCCTCAATGACTTACGCCACATCGTCTACAAACGCGCCGACGCCCCATGGCGGCGTGTGCGACCCAATTTGGGCCTGATGATGAAGGAAGGCCTGCTCAAGGAAAACATCGATGGTGAGGCACTGGAATGGGCAAATAAACGCCTAACAAGCCGCCCCGAGGCACGCCGCATCATGATGGTAATCTCGGATGGCGCACCGGTAGATGATTCGACGCTCAGCGCGAATCCGCCAAACTATCTGGAAAAGCACCTGCGCGACGTGATTGCCATGATCGAGAAGCGCAAACAGGTGGAGCTGCTGGCCATTGGAATCGGGCATGACGTCACCCGCTATTACCAGCGCGCCGTTACGATTACCGATGTGGAACAATTGGCCGGTGCAATGACCGAACAGTTGGCTGCGCTATTCGAAAGCGACCCGCGCGCCCGCGCACGGGCAGATCGCCGCCGCGGTTAGCCCTGCAAAACGTCTAGGCATCCGGTGCGGGCCAGCAGGTCACGCACCGGTGCGCTCAACTCGGCCTGAGCAAAGATTTCCCGCAGCCGCGTCAAACACTTACCCTGCCAACGGTAGGGCATGTTCGTGAATGGTCCCGAGGCAAGATCGACCTGTAAAACCTGCTCACTATCCTGCAAGGCATCAGCATTCGCGGCCAAAAATGGCAGGTAATCCGTGCCAATGATGGTCAGGATCGCCACCAAACCTTCCAGCGATTCCGGTATCCATTCGCCATCCAGACCGGAAGCATCATCGATCCGGCGCAGCCAGTGCAGAACCTCTGGCGCCTCAACTCGCATAATCTCAGCCGCGGCTGGATCGAGGGCGAGCTGGCTCAATTGCCCGAACAGAGCAAAATCGGCAAGGCTGGGACGGGTTCCGAACAGGTATCCCTGCCCCGCACAAATTGGACGTAGCGCGGCCAACACGGCGCGGTATGTCGCCTCGATCACCGGTCCGTTTTCCGCAGTCGCCCCGATCATCGGCATGCGGCCGGATTGACGTTTGCGCAAGGTTGGGCCAATGCCCTCAGCCGTTTGGTTTGGCAGTGCGGACGCAACCTCCGCCGCAATCCAACTGGTTGCAAAGCTTGCGGAATTATCGTCGCGCCAGCGATACCAGAACATCGCCTTGGTCAGCCACTCGTCGGCCATATCTTCAATCAAATGACAGAGAAACGCTTGATCCCTGGGCGGGATCGTGCCGCGATCATTGACGATCTCTGTTTCCAGCACGGTCGCGATGGTCGTCGAATCAGTCAGGTCGCGGCCCATCGGGTGACGCAGCACAGGCAACAGAATCGGAGAGACCCCCACCTTTCGCCCCGTCAGTTGCGGCAATTCGACGATCCAATCGACCGGAATGCGTCGATAACGCATCAACGCCCGAATCTTCATGGAATAAGGTGAGGCCGTAAGGCCGATCAGTTCATATCTAGCGCTCATTCCGCAACTTCGGCCAGTGGCTCCGCGCCTGCAAGTCGAAACGCCATATCGACATAGCGTGTTGCGATTGCACCGGCAGGCAAGCGCCCACCATCGCGATACCACGTCGAAACACCGGTCAACATTGCGATCATTGCCATCGTCGTCAGGCGCGAATCTGTATGCTCGAACGCCCCCTCGGCCACACCGGCGGTCAGGATTTCCTCGATCACATGCTCATAATCACGGCGCAGCCGCTCAATCTCCGAGAAGTTTTCAGGCTCCAGATTGCGCAGTTCCATATAGGAGATGAACACTTTTTCGGCGCGCATGATGTGGTAATCGATGTGAAACCGGACAAAACGCTCTAACCGGATCACGGCGGGGGTTTCAACGGGTGGACTGTGCTGTTGCCAACTGTCCAACAAATGCACGAGGTGCCCACGCATAATGTCGAATAGCAGGCTCTGCTTATCAGGCGTGTACAGATACAACGCCCCTGCCTGCACGCCCACCTCACGCGCGATTTGGCGCATAGAAACAGCCGCGAACCCGTATCGCGCGATCAGCCTGATCGCAGCATCCTCAACCATAGCGCGGGTTTTTTCCCCGCTTGATCCGCTTTTGCGCGCCATCATATTCCCCCTACACAACCGCACCGTAACTGAACGGTCGTGCAATTGACAGCCGAACACGGTCCCCCCCTGAAATGGAACAGGCGACCTGAGATTTATCAGGTTTCGGTACGGAACCGGCTCTTGGGGTAAACGCCCAGAATCTTTAGCGAGGACGTGAAATATTCCAGTTCCTCCAGCGCGCGCGCGACGGCTGGATCATCGGGGTGGCCGTCAACCTCGGCAAAGAATTGCGTCGCAGTGAACGAGCCGTCGATCATATAGCTTTCAAGCTTGGTCATGTTCACGCCATTGGTCGCGAAACCGCCCATCACCTTGTACAGCGCGGCAGGAATGTTGCGTACGCGAAACAGGAAGCTGGTCATCATCGGGCGTCCAACTGATTCCGGCATCACCCCCTCAGGTGCCATGACAAGGAAACGTGTGGTGTTGTTCTGCGCGTCCTCGATATGGCGCGCGATAACGTCCAGGCCGTAAATCTCACCTGCCAGTTCGGATGCAAGGGCCGCGAGGGCCGGTTTTCCTGCCTCTGCAACTGCACGCGCAGATCCGGCAGTATCAGCACCGATTAGCGTTGCGATTCCATGTTCGCTCAAAAAATCTCGGCATTGGCCTAGCAATACGGTGTGACTCATCGCCTCACGCACATCGCTGATCTGCGCGCCGGGAACGGCCAGCAGATTGATGTGAACGCGCACGAAATGCTCGCCCACGATTCCCAGACCGCTCTCGGGCAGCAACTGATGTACGTCGGCCACACGGCCATATGTCGAGTTTTCGACGGCAATCATGCCCAAATCAGCTGCACCCGAGCGCACAGCCTCGATTGCGGCCTCAAATGTGCGGCAGGGCAATGGCTCCATATCAGGGTACATTTCACGGCATGCCTGGTGCGAATATGCCCCTAGCTCACCCTGAAACGAGATCTTACCGCTATTTGTCTGAGTGCCCGTCATCTGTCTTGTCCTGCCTCAAGTGTCGCGCCAATGTAACGTGTGCGCATCGTCGCGCCTTCTATACCTTGAAAAGCCCGTCATGGAACGGGTAGTACACGCGAGATAGAATTTTCGTGCGGGGCCTGCGATCTGGCCCATCGGCGCGACACATGTTCAGGAAGGCACCGTCGCATGGGCAGTTTGGAATTTCAGAAGATCTTCGCAAGCGTTATAGGCGCCTTTCTGGCGCTGTTGCTGTTTACGTGGGTCGGCGACCTTGTTTACGGCCTTGAGGAAGGCGGCCACGGTGACGAGCATCACCTAGCATATGAGATCGAGTTGCCCGAGGGCGACGTAGCCGAGGTTGCGGTCGATGAGGGCCCATCCATTGGTGAGCTGCTGGTCACGGCATCCGCCGAAAGCGGCGAAGGCCTGTTCCGCCCCTGTACTGCGTGCCACAGCGCAACAGACGAATCCAACAAGACCGGTCCATACCTGCTGAACGTCGTTGGACGTGACATCGCATCGGTTGATAGCTTTGGTGGCTATTCCGACGCGCTGACCTCGCTAGAGGGTGCATGGACGGCTGAGGCGCTGTCCGCATTCATCGAAAGCCCACGCGCATATGCACCGGGCACCGGCATGAGCTATAGCGGCATGCGCCGCGCCGCTGATCGGGCAGATGTCATTGCCTATCTGGTTTCCACCTCAGGTCAGAACCTTGAGGACTTCATCGTTCTGCCAGAGGCAGCACCGGTCGAGGAAGCTGCCACTGAGGAGGCTCCGGTAGAGGAAGCTGAAGCCAACGACGAAGCAGCACCAGCAACTGAGGGCGAAGCTGAGGCAACCGAGGCCGCACCCGCCGCCGAAGTTGAAGAAGCCCCTGTTGAGGAGGCCCCTGCCGAAGCAGCACCTGCTGAGGAAGCACCTGTTGAGGAGGCAGCGCCTGTAACCGAGGCTCCTGTAGAGGAAGCGCCCGCCGAAGAAGCTGCACCCGAAGTTGTCGAGGAAGAAGAGGAAGCCGCTGCCGAGCCAGTCGTTGAGGAAGCCGTCACGGAGACAGCCGCAACCGACCTGCCAGAGTTCATGGTAAATGCCAGCGCCGAAGATGGCCGCCGTGCGTTCCGCCCCTGCATGGCCTGCCACACGCTAGATGAGGGTGCGAACCGCGTTGGTCCGTCCCTTTACAACGTCGTGAATAATGACATCGCGTCGGTAGAGGGCTTCCGATACTCCTCCGCAATGGCGGAACTGGAGGGCAACTGGACCTATGAGAAGCTCAACACATATCTTGAGGCACCTCGCAGCACTGTTCCCGGTACGCGCATGGCATTTGCCGGAGTGCGCAGCCAACAGGACCGCGCCAACCTGATCGCGTTCCTGGAAACATCTGGACAATAAGCCGTCCAGCTATTGAATTTACAAAGGGTCGCCCCAGTGGCGGCCCTTTTTCGTTAGGTTAACCAATTCAGAGCATCCAACGCCCCATGATCACGTTTTCATGAGGGTTTCGCGCCTTGCTCTCCCCCCTGTGCCGACCTAACCATTATAGACAAGGAACCTTTTCGAAACCGGAGGCGGCAAGCATGACACGACGTCGGATGAAGCAAAGCACGACACAGGCCCTGTCCAGTGAAGTCCCGCTGACACGACGTTTAATGTTAGGCCTATCCGGATTGGTCATCGCGACCGCCATGATCGTGCAGCCGCTATATGCGCAAGACGATGAAACGATCATCACCGCGCATGGCATCTCCTCGTTCGGTGATCTGAAATACGGGCCGGATTTCGAGCATTTCGACTACGTAAATCCCGATGCACCGCGCGGCGGTTATTTCACGACATGGGGCTTTGGCTCGTTCGACTCGGTTCGGCCATACATCTTGCGCGGCAATGCGGCGGGATCGGCCGGTATCCTCTACGACTCGCTGCTGACCGGATCAGCGGATGAGCCGGACGCGCTATACGGTCTGGTTGCGGAAACCATCGAATATCCCGAGAGCCGCGAGTGGATCATCTTTAACATCCGCCCCGAGGCACGATTCCACGATGGCAGCCCGATCACGGCTGAGGATGTCGCCGCATCCTACATGGCGCTGTATGAAAAGGGCCGCCCGACATACCGGCTGGGCATCTTCCGCGATGTGCTGGGGGTTGAGGTGCTGGACGAGCACCGCGTGAAATACACCTTCCGCGCGGATGCACCACTGCGCGATATGCCCGGCATGGTTGGTGGTTTGCCGATTTTTCCTGCCGCGTGGCTGGCTGAAAACGACTTCGCTGAATCGGGTCTGGAACCTGTCCCCGGCTCCGGCCCCTATCAGTTGGAAAGCGTCGAGGGCGGGCGCTCCATCGTGTATAGCCGTGTTGAGGATTACTGGGGCGCAGATCTGCCCGTCAATGTCGGCCAGAACAATTTCGACGAGCAGCGGGTTGAGTATTACGCCGATTCCACCGTGGCGTTCGAGCAGTTCAAGGCGCTGGGATATACCTTCCGCGCTGAAAACTCCTCACGCCTATGGGCGACGGCCTATGAATTCCCCGCGCTGGAAAATGGCTGGGTCGTGGCGGAGGAGTTGATCGACGGCACACCCACCGGCACGCAGGGTTGGTGGTTCAACCTGCGCCGTGAGAAGTTTCAGGACCCCCGTGTCCGCCAAGCCATTGCGATGATGTTCAACTTTGAATGGTCCAATGACGCGCTGTTCTATGACCTATATGCACGGACTGACAGCTTCTGGGAGAATTCCTACCTACAGGCGGAGGGGGTGCCCGACGCGCAGGAACTGGCGATTCTGGAGCCCGTTCGCGGCATGGTGCCCGAAACCGTGTTCACCGAACCCGCCTATTCCCCCATCGTGTCCGAGCCTGTGCAGCTAGACCGCCGCGTCCTGCGCCAAGCTGCTGCGTTGCTGCGTGAGGCAGGATATACATTGAGCGATGGCACCTTGATCGATGCGAATGGTGAACCGTTCGTCATTGAAATCCTCAACGATAGCCGCGCGTTTGAGCGGATTATCAACCCGTTCATCCAGAACCTTGAGCGGCTGGGCATTCGGGTTGAGGCTCCCACCGTTGATCAAGCACAGGCAGCGGAGCGTGAGAAGAATTACGAATTCGACCTGACCTCGCGCCGTTACCGGATGAGCCTGACCCCCGGTCAGGAGCTGGTGGGTATCTTCGGCTCGACCTCAGCCAATGAGCTGGATACGGCCAACGTGATGGGCCTGCAAAATGAGGGCGTGGATTACCTGATCGAGCAGATCGCGCAGGCTGAAAAACGTGATGAGCTGAATGTACGTGTACGGGCGCTGGACCGTGTTCTGCGCAGCCTGCACATCTGGATTCCGCAATTCTATAGCGGCCGTCACTTCGTCGCCTATCTGGACGTTTACGGGCAGCCGGAAATACAGGCCCCCTATTCCATCGGCACAAATGCATGGTGGTGGGATGCGGAAAAGGCTGACGCGCTGCGTGCGGCCGGGGCGCTCTGATCCATCATGGGCGCTTATATCCTCAGACGTTTACTCCTCGTGATTCCGACGCTGTTCGGGATCATGCTTATCAACTTCGCATTGACGCAGTTCGTCCCTGGTGGGCCGATCGAGCAGATCATCGCCGAAATTAACGGCGAGGGCGGCATTACCGATCGCATCTCCGGCGGGTCTGGCGATGCCGGAATCTCGAACGGGGATGTTGAATATCAGGGCGCGCGTGGCCTGCCCGCTGATTACATCGCGGAGCTGGAGGCGCAGTTCGGGCTGGATAAGCCGCCGCTAGAACGCTTTATGACCATGATGTGGAACTACGTGCAGTTCGACTTTGGTGAGAGTTATCGCCGCTCGATCTCCGTCGTGGATCTGGTGTTTGAGAAGATGCCGGTCTCAATCTCACTGGGATTATGGTCCACGTTGATCGCCTATATGATCTCCCTGCCATTGGGCATTCGTAAGGCGGTCAAGGATGGCAGCCGCTTTGACACATGGACCTCCGCGATTATCATCGTGGCCTATGCGATCCCCGGTTTCCTGTTCGCGGTTCTGCTGATGGTGCTGTTTGCGGGCGGATCATATCTGCAAATCTTCCCTGCACGGGGGCTGACCTCATCCAATTTCGATGAGCTAAGCTTGATCGGTAAGGTTCTGGACTATTTCTGGCACATCGCCCTGCCTGTAACCGCGACGACGATTGCCAGCTTTGCCACGCTAACCCTGCTGACGAAAAACTCGTTTCTGGATGAGATTCGCAAGCAATATGTGATGACCGCACGTGCCAAGGGGTTGAGCGAGAAGCAGGTTCTGTACGGCCACGTTTTCCGCAACGCGATGCTGATTGTGATCGCCGGTTTCCCCGGATTGTTCCTGTCGGTTTTCTTCTCCGGCAGCCTGATTATCGAGACGATTTTCTCGCTCGACGGTATGGGCCTGTTGGCATTTGAGGCAGCGGTCGGGCGCGATTATCCTGTGGTTTTTGGCACGCTGTTCTTCTTTGGCCTTGTCGGTCTGGTCGTCGGCATTTTGTCGGACCTGATGTATGTCTTCGTCGATCCCCGCATTGATTTCGAGAGTCGCAACACATGACGCTCAACCCCCTACAAAAACGGCGTATTGCCGCGTTCAAGGCCAATAAACGTGCGTTTTGGTCACTTTGGATATTCCTGATCCTGTTCGGATTGTCCCTGTTTGCCGAACTGCTGGCCAATGACAAGCCCTTGGTAATCTCCTATCGCGGTGAGCTTAGCTTTCCCGTGTTTGCAGATACCTATGAGGAATCCGAGTTTGGTGGCGATCCCGGCCTGAACGCTGATTTCACCGATATGGCGATCCAATGTTTGATCCGCACCGGTGGCATCGAGGATTGCTATTACGAGCCTGAGGACATCATAGCCGAGGCTGAAAGCGGCACCGTAGCGGGTGAACCGGTGGAGGCAGGTTGGATCATCTGGGCGCCCATCCCCTATTCCTTTGACACTGTGAATGACGACGTGTTCCGCGCGCCGAGCGCACCGGACGCGAACCATATCCTAGGCACAGACGATACAACCCGCGATGTGCTGGCCCGCGTCATCTATGGCGTGCGCACTTCGCTTCTATTCGCCATCGCGACCGTAGGGATTTCATCCATGGTGGGGATTGTTGCGGGGGCCATTCAGGGCTTCTTTGGCGGCTGGGTTGACCTGTTATTCCAGCGCTTTATCGAGATTTGGGGCGGCGTGCCGTTCCTATATGTCATCATCATCACAGCGGCCGTTTTCACCATGAACTTCTGGTTACTGGTGGCGCTGATGTCAGCATTTTCCTGGACCGCATTGGTCGGCGTGGTCAGGGCGGAGTTCCTGCGCGCGCGGAATTTTGAATATGTACGGGCGGCACGCGCGCTCGGCGTATCGGACCGCGTCATCATGTTCCGGCACATCCTGCCAAACGCGATGGTTGCCACACTGACGCTGATGCCGTTCCTGATTACCGGTGCGATTGGAGGCTTGGCGACGCTCGATTTCCTCGGGTTCGGGTTGCCGTCCAGCTATCCATCCTTGGGCGAGGTGACGTTGCAGGCGCGTGAGAACCTGCAAATGCCGTCGTTGGCCTTTACCGCGTTCATCACATTTGCAGTGCTGCTATCGCTATTGGTCTTCATTTTCGAAGGGGTGCGCGACGCATTCGACCCGCGCAAGGTGCTGGCATGAGCTTACTAAACGTCAAACATCTGCGTGTTTCCTTTGGCGACATGCAGGCCGTAAAGGGTGTCAGCTTTACCGTTGAAGCAGGCGAGGCCGTTGCCTTGGTCGGTGAATCCGGTTCCGGAAAATCGCTAACCGCGCTGTCCACCGTGGACCTGTTGCCGGATGTGGCCACGGTTGAGGGCTCCGTCACATTTGAGGAACGCGAAATTCGCGGTGCCGATGACGCAACCCTGCGCGACATTCGCGGCAACGATATCAGCTTTATCTTTCAGGAGCCGTTGACCTCTCTCAACCCGCTGCACACGCTGGAAAAACAACTGGGCGAAAGCCTCGCCCTGCATCAGGGGTTAAGCGGGAATGCTGCGCGCACCCGTATCATTGAGCTGCTCGAACGTGTTGGCATTGTGAATGCGCAGGAGCGCCTGACCAGCTATCCGCACGAACTGTCCGGTGGGCAGCGACAGCGCGTGATGATCGCTATGGCGCTGGCAAACGGGCCCAAGCTGTTGGTGGCGGATGAGCCGACCACCGCGCTGGACGTTACGATTCAGGCGCAAATCCTCGATTTGCTCAAGGACCTGCAACGGGATGAGGGGATGGGCATGTTGTTCATCACCCACGATCTTACCATTGTCCGGTCCATCGCGGATCGTGTTTGCGTCATGAAGGACGGCGAGATTGTTGAATCAGGCCCCACACAGCAGGTTTTCGACAATCCGCAGCACGACTACACACGCAAGCTGTTGGCGGCGGAGCCATCAGGCGCCCCCGCCCCCCTGCCCGATCCAGCGCCCGAACTGATCAGCACTGATGACCTGCGCATCTGGTTCCCGATCAAAACGGGTTTCCTCAAACGGACCACTGGTCATGTGAAGGCAGTCAACGAAGCCAATATTTCGCTGCGCGCCGGTGAAACGCTGGGCATTGTGGGGGAGTCGGGTTCCGGTAAAACCACATTAGCGCTAGCGGTGATGCGGCTGATCTCCTCAAAGGGTCCGATCAATTTGATGGGGCGCGATATACAGGGCCTCAGCAACCGTGCACTGCGGCCTGTGCGCGCCGATATGCAGATGGTGTTTCAGGACCCCTATGGCTCCCTCTCACCCCGTATGAGCGTGGCAGAGATCGTGGCGGAGGGGCTGGGCGTGCATGGCACCACCGCCAAGCAGGATCACCGGCAGATGGTTGCCGATATCCTCGACGAAGTGGGCATCGATCCGCAGGCCATGGACCGTTACCCACACGAATTTTCCGGCGGACAGCGCCAGCGCATCGCGATTGCGCGTGCCATGATCCTGCGACCCAAAGTGGTTGTGCTCGATGAGCCGACCTCCGCGCTGGATATGACCGTGCAGGTGCAAATTGTCGCCCTGCTGCGCGATCTACAGGCGCGCTACGGGCTGGCCTATATCTTCATCAGCCACGACCTGAAGGTTGTGCGCGCGATGAGCCACCGCGTGATGGTGATGAAACGGGGGGATGTGGTTGAGGAAGGCGACGTGGAGACGATCTTTGATCGCCCTCAACACGAATATACCCGCCAATTGATGCGCGCCGCGCAGGTCAAACAACGATAGTAAAACGCCCCGGCCTTAACAGCTGGGGCATTTTTTTAGGCGCGCAATGTGCCGCCTGTCGCCTTGGCCACTGCGGCCACGACCTTGGCGCCGACAGCCTCGATATCTTTGTCCGTCAGGGTAGCATCTGTAGGTTGCAAACGCACTGCGATGGCGATGGATTTGCGCCCCTCACCCATTTGCGCCGCTGCCTTTTCGCCCGCGAACACGTCAAAGACGCTGACATCGACGATCAGTTTTTTATCCGCGCCCTTTGCCGCGCGAACCAGCTTGTCTGCCTCCACATCCGCATCCACAACGAAGGCGAAATCACGCTCAACCGGCTGCAAATCCGACAGGATCAGCGCGCCACGGGTGGAGGTTTTCTGCTTCGGGAACGGGATCTTGGCCGGGAACACGGTAAAGGCGACCGCTGGCCCCTTGATGTTCAGCGCGCTCAGGATGCGGGGGTGCAGTTCACCAAACACCGCCAGCGGGTTTTTCGGCCCTAAACCCAGCACGGCGGAGCGGCCCGGGTGGAACCAGTCCGGCGCGTTGCGCAATGGCATCAGGCGATCCACAGGCGTGCCCAACTCAGCCAGCAGCGCCTCCGCATCAGCCTTTGCATCATACAGGTCCACGCCACGACGTGCCTCATGCGCGTTGCGTGGAGCCGTCTGGCCGATCAGAACGCCGGAAACGCTGACAACTTCATCCCCCGGTTCGCCACCGGAAAACGCGATGCCTGCCTCGAACAGCGCCAGATCAGCAAAGCCACGGGCCTGATTTCGTGCCGCTGCCGTCAACAGACCGGGCAGCAGATCGGGGCGCATATGGCTCATCTCGGAACTGATGGGATTTTCCAGACGAACGTCCTCACCACCGCCACCGAACAGGGCCGCGTGGTCCTGCTGGATGAAGCTGTAGGTCACGCATTCGTTGTAGCCCAGCGTTGCCACCTTGCGCCGCGCCGTGATCAGGCGTGTTTGCATCGGGGTTTGCACCGCATCGGCCACACCAGCGGACAGGCGGGGCATTGGTTTGCCCTCCAGCTTGGTCAGGGACGCAACGCGCGCGACCTCCTCAACCAAATCAGCCTCACCATGCACATCGGGGCGCCATGATGGCACGGCCACCTCAACAGTCGTGCCGCTATCGGTGCAGGTAAATCCTAGGGCGTCGAGGATGCGGACCTGCTCCTCACGCGCGATTTCCATACCGACGAGGCTGATAACACGCGCAGGGTCCAACGTCAAGCTGCGCGCCGTATCGGGCACCGCCCCAGCCTGAACAACATTCGACGGCGTACCCCCGCAAATGTTGAGGATCAGCCGTGTCGCCAGCTCAATTCCGCTACGGGTAAAGGCAGGATCGACGCCACGTTCAAACCGGTAGCGAGCATCGGAATTGATCTTTAGCGCGCGGCCAGTATGGGCAGTGCGGATCGGGTCGAACCACGCGGATTCAACAAAGACATCCGTGGTTTCCGCCGTGCAGCCGGACACCTCGCCGCCCATCACGCCACCAATCCCCTCGGCGCCGGCATCATCTGCCACGACCGTCATTTCGGGGGTCAGCGCGTATTCCTTACCATCAAGGGCGAGGATGCTCTCCCCCTCCTTGGCAAAGCGGACCTGAATGTCGCCTGTCACCTTGGCCGCATCGAAAACATGCAGCGGGCGGGCGCGATCATAGGTGACATAGTTGGTGATATCGACCAGCGCGGAAATAGGCCGCAGGCCGATGGCGATCAGGCGCTGCTGCATCCACTTGGGCGATGGACCGTTGGTCACACCCTTGATCAAACGTCCGGTGAACAGCGGACATGCGGCGTCTGCCACCTCATCCGCCAAGGAAACGTTGATCGAGCTATCGAACTCACCAGCAATTTCAGGCACATCGGCAGGCTTCAACGTGCCAATGCCACGTGCCGCCAGATCCCGCGCAACACCCCGAATGCCGAGCGCGTCAGGCCGGTTTGGCGTAATCGCGATCTCAATCGTGGAGTCGTTCATCTGCGCAAAGTCGATATAGCGCTGACCGACCTGAGCGGTTTCGGGCAGTTCGATAATGCCGTCATGCTCGTCGGACAGTTCCAGCTCACGCTCGGACGCCATCATGCCGAAGCTTTCAACGCCGCGGATTTTGCCAACCTGAATCGTAATGTCGAGGCCGGGGATATAGTCGCCCGGCTGCGCCACAACCACCTTGATCCCCGCGCGCGCGTTCGGTGCACCACAGATGATCTGCTGCTCACCGGTTGCGGTTTCCACGGTACAGATGCGCAAACGGTCGGCGTCTGGGTGCTGCTCCGCCGATTTCACATACCCGATGCGGAACGTGCCGAGGCGATCGGCAGGATCGTCCACGCCCTCAACCTCAAGGCCCAGATCGGTCAGCGCATCAAGGATTTCGTCGAGGGATGCCTCGGTGTCGAGGTGATCCTTCAGCCAGTTCAGGGTGAATTTCATGGCTGGTCTCCTGCAAGGGGTCGTGTCGTCATCTGGCTGGGTCGGGCGGTCATCTGCTTACAGTCCAGCCTGCACCATGGGGCGGTTCAGCGCGCTAAAGCCGTAATGGCGCAGCCAGCGCAGATCGCTGTCGAAGAAGGCGCGCAGGTCGGGAATGCCGTATTTCAGCATCGCCATCCGGTCGATTCCCATACCAAACGCAAAGCCCTGATATTTCGAGGTATCAATCCCGCCAGCGTTCAGCACATGCGGGTGGACCATACCGGAGCCGAGAACCTCGAGCCAGCTATCGCCCTCACCCACACGCACCTGACCGTCCTGCCACGAGCACTGGATATCCACCTCAGCCGAGGGTTCGGTGAACGGGAAATGCGAGGCGCGGAAGCGGGTGCGAACCTCACGACCGAAGAACGCGGTAAAGAATTCCTCAAGCGTCCATTTCAGGTTCGCCATGGAGATATCTTCGCCCAGAGCCAATCCTTCGATCTGGTGGAACATGGGGGTGTGCGTCTGATCGTAATCGGCGCGGTACACGCGGCCCGGTGCGATGATGCGGCAGGGCGCACCGTATTTCTGCATGTGCCGGATTTGCACCGGCGATGTGTGCGTGCGCAACACATGCGGCGGGCGATCATCGCCATCCGCACGTGCGGTATAGAACGTGTCCATCTCGGCCCGCGCGGGGTGGTGCGATGGAATGTTGAGCGCGTCGAAATTGTACCAGTCGGTTTCGATCTGCGGGCCCTCGGCCACGGCGTAACCCATATCGGCAAAGATCGCGGTCACTTCTTCCGTCACCTGCGAAATCGGGTGAATCGTACCCTGACGCATCGGGCGCGGGGTCAAGCTGACATCCATCCACTCGGAGCGCAGACGCTCCTCCAACGCAGCATTGGCCAGGCTTTCCTTGCGCGCAACCAGTGCGGAGGTCAGTTCGTTTTTCAGCGCGTTTAGCGCGGGGCCAGCGGTCTGGCGTTGCTCAGGCGTCATTTTGCCCAGCTCGCGCATTTTCAGGCTGACCTCGCCCTTTTTGCCGATAGCGGCAACGCGAGTATCCTCAAGCGTGGACTCATCAGAAGCATCGGCGATGCGGGTGAGCCAGCTTTGGCGCAAAGTGTCGAGATTGGTCATATCTGCCCTCAGTCTGAACGTGTGCCGGAGGTATCATATAGGCCCCCGAATGCAAGCTCAGGCGCGGGCATAGCCCCGCTCCAGCTCGATCAGATTGCGTTTCCGCCACAAACCGCCACCATAACCGGTCAATGCGCCGTCCGATCCGATCACCCTGTGGCATGGAACCACCAGTGCAATCCGGTTTGCACCATTGGCCCGCGCCACGGCACGCACCGCACTGGGCCTGCCAATTTCGCGCGCAATATCGGCATAGGCACGGGTTTCACCGGCAGGTATCGCGACCAAAGCCTGCCAAACGGTGCGCGTGAATTCGCTGCCCTCCAGCGCCAAGGGCGTGCGGAACGTGGCGTTTTGACCTGCGAAAAACGCACCCAGTTCCGCCTCGACCTGATCCGTGGGGGCATAACGCCCCAACCCAAGGCTACCCTTTGACGCCTTTAGCAAATGGCGAAGCGAGCTGGGCAATGCCGGTCGATCCGAAAATTCCAGCAGGTGCAGTGCACTGCGATCACTGACCGCGACCATCGCGCCCAGCGGCGTATCGATCCAATCGGCGCGCAGCAGCGCATCCTCCGCGAATTTGGCAGGTGCTTGGCCGAGCAATTTAGCAAATGCGGCGCGAAAGGCAGCAGGGGAATCGTAACCTGCATCCAACTGCGCCTCGATCACCTTGCCGCCCTTGGCCAGCACGCCCGCGCTTTCACGCAATCGGCGTAGGCGGGCCATTTCGAGGAAGGTGATCCCGAACTGCCGTTTAAACGCCCGTCGCACGGTTGAGGGGTCAAAGCCACGGGCCACCACGTCATCCTCGCTCCATCGCCGAGCGGGGTCAGCCTCCAGCGCGGCGACCAATGGCGCAACGCTAGGTTCCGCACCGCTGCCACAGGCCAGCGGATGACAGCGACGGCATGGGCGAAAGCCTGCCTCAAGGCACCCCGCGACCGTTTCGTGAAACCGGCAATTCTCACGCTTCGGCTTTCGCGCGGGGCAAGTCATGCGGCAGAATACACCGGTGGAGGTCACGCCGACATAGGCACGCCCCTCCCACGCGGCATCGCGGGCAAGCAGCGCGGTATATAGCACCGCATCATCGGGAAGATCGAACAACATGCGCAATCGTATCCCGCCGTCCAGGTAAATGTCGCCTGATATCGGGCAGCTATTCCGGATTGCGATGCAAAACGCAAAAGGCCCCGCAGCTTTCGCTACGAGGCCCCTCGAAAATCAATGCAACTGCGAATTATGCAGCAGCTGGCAGTGCCGCCTTGGCCTGATCCACAATCGCGTTGAACGCGTCGGGCTCATGCACTGCGAGGTCGGCGAGAACCTTACGGTCCACTTCGATACCAGCAAGGGTCATGCCGTTGATGAAGCGGCTATATGTCAGCGCCTCATCATGTGCGCGAACACCAGCGTTGATACGCTGGATCCACAGCGCGCGGAAGGACCGCTTACGCGCCTTACGGTCGCGTGTCGCATATTGCTGCGCCTTATCGACGGCCTGTGTGGCGGTGCGGAAGTTCGTGGAACGCGCGCCGTAATAGCCTTTGGCCTTTTTAAGGACCTTCTTGTGGCGGGCGTGGGTGACGGTACCAGACTTAACTCGTGACATGTGTGCGCCCTCCTATCAGCGGTTGTAAGGCATGTATGTTTTTACGATACCTTCATCCTGCTTAGACAGGACTGTGGTGCCGCGTGCGTTACGGATGAATTTCCGTGTCCGCTTGATCATGCCGTGACGCTTGCCAGCCTGGCCAGCTTTCACGCGACCGGAGGCGGTCATTTTGAAACGCTTTTTCGCGCTCGACTTCGTCTTCATCTTGGGCATTTCGATCTCCTTTCGAAGAGGTCGTGGTGATGCGACTCGGCAGCCCTTGTTCGCCGGGCGCATCGTGATTGAGCGGCTTCTATATGCAGGCTGGTGGGTATTGGCAATAGCCACTGCACGATTGGCACGGCCCGCATGATATACGCCGTAGATAAATGCGAATGAGGCACCGGTTTCCCGATGCCCCACCCCTAGAAAACTTCTGCTGCTACCCGAATTAGCGCCTGCATTACGGCAGGGAAGCTCGCCGGTGCCGGCGTCAGGAATTCGATATATAAACCGATCCCCAGTGCCAGTGCCGCCCAACCTGTCGCGCGGATCAGCGTGCGCTGGCCACCGACCGCTGCCTCAACAGCGCGGCCGATCATGCCCAGCGTCGCCAATCCAAAGGCAAAGAGAAGCCAGAAGAGTGGGGTCACCCCTGCTCACCTTCGTAGATTTCCGACTCGCGGCACGGTGCCACGCGCAGGATATTGGTTGTGCCCGGCGTGTTGAATGGAACGCCCGCAGTTACGATGATCTTGTCGCTCTCATCCGCAAAGCCCTCACCCACGGCGGCGCGCACAGCGGCCACAACGGCGAGCTTAAAGCGGTCAACAGCAGGCGTCACAACGCAGTGCAGCCCCCAAACCAGCGACAAGCGACGCGCAGTGCCCATCAGAGGCGTCAGCGCGATCACCGGCACGCGAGGCTTTTCACGGCTGGCCAAGATTGCGGTCGTGCCCGATTGGGTAAAGCAACAGATCGCCTTAACCTCGATGGTTTCGGCAACTTCGCGTGCAGCAGTGGTGATCGCATCTGCCATACCGCGGCTGGCGCGGGTGCGGCTGGATTCGATGATCTGGCGGTACACGTCGTCCTGCTCCACCTCGACCGCGACGTTGTTCATGGTCTGAACCGCCTCAATCGGGTAATCGCCGGCCGCGGATTCAGCGGACAGCATGACTGCGTCTGCGCCCTCGTAAATCGCGTGTGCAACGTCGGACACCTCAGCCCGTGTTGGGACCGGCGCGGAGATCATGCTCTCCATCATCTGGGTCGCAACGATAACCGGCTTACCAACCTCACGACACTGACGGATCAGCTTTTTCTGGATTGGCGGCACGGCCTGAACCGGCAGTTCCACACCCAGATCGCCACGGGCAACCATGACGCCGTCTGTGACCTCAAGGATCTCATCAAAGGCACGCACGGCGGCGGGCTTCTCGATCTTGGCAATCAGTGCGGCGCGGCCTTTGGCAAGGTTGCGTGCCTCCAGAACATCCTCGGCACGCTGAACGAAGGACAGGGCCAGCCAGTCAACACCCAGTTCGCAGACGAATTCCAGATCGGCGCGATCCTTCTCGCTCAACGCGGCGAGGGGCAGCACAACGTCAGGAACGTTCACGCCCTTGCGGTTCGAAATCTCTCCACCAACCTCAACCACGCAGTCGGCGCTGGTTGCATCGCAGGATTCAACGCGAACGCGGATTTTGCCGTCATTCACAAGCAGGGTCGAACCTGCCTCAAGCGCCTCAAAGATTTCCTTGTGCGGTAGTTGAACCCGTGTCGCATCGCCTGGTGCATCGTCCAGATCGAAGCGGAAGTTCTGTCCCTCAGCCAGATCAACAGGACCATCTGCAAACACGCCGCAGCGCAGTTTGGGGCCCTGAAGGTCGGCTAGAATGCAAATCGGCCGTCTGAGCTCATGCTCAATTTCACGAATCAACTGATGGCGCTCGGTGATTTCCTCATGGCTGCCATGGCTCATGTTCAGGCGGAACACGTCGGCCCCTGCCTCGAACAACGCTTTGATCATCGCGCGGCTCGACGATGCCGGGCCCAAGGTGGCCACAATTTTAACTCGGCGATCGCGTTTCATCTTGTATTTCCTTCTGTCCGGGGCCGTACAAAGCCCAAAGCGGTTCGGTCGCATTGGTCTTTACTGGCACAGCCCCATCATGTCGCGCAAAAAGTAGGACACATCCTGTCGTTTTGCGGTTTCAGATGCTGGAATAGTAAGCCGCCCATCGGTAAATGTCTTATTAAAGTGCGTAAGGAGCCCAGCAAATGACCCTCAACAGCCATGAAATTTTTGAGGGCAATCCGGCCAGTGGCATGATCCTGACCTGCGACCACGCCTCGAACCGTGTGCCGGATGAAATCGGCGATATCGGGTTGAGCGCATATGATATGTCGCGCCACATCGCATATGATGTTGGGGCGCGGGGCGTCACGCTGGCCATGGCGCAGCACACGAACTCCACCGCGATCCTGTCCCGCTTTAGCCGAATCGTGATAGACCCAAACCGTTCGGAAACCGATCCGACATTAGTGCGTCGCATCTATGATCGCAGTGTTATCGAGGGAAACCGCCACGCTGACAATGCCGAGGTCGCGCGCCGCATCGCAACCTATTACGCGCCCTATCACACCGCAATCACCCAGCAGATCACGCATACCCGCGCAATGGGCATCACACCTGCCATTGTCGCAATCCACTCCTACACCCCGCAAATGATGGGCCGCCCGCCGCGCCCGTGGCATGTCGGCATCCTGTGGGACGGCATCGACGGGCGGATTGCGCAGCCGCTAATGGATCGACTGCGGGCGGATGGGTTTTGCGTGGGGGATAACGAGCCATATCCCGGTACCTATGGCGATGACAGTCAGGACCGGCATGCCATGCAGCCCGGTTTGCCCAATGTCTTGATCGAGGTTCGCAATGACCTGATCGAGGATGAGGCCGGTCAGAAGGAATGGGCGGATCGCCTGAGCACCCATCTAATGCCGATCATCTCGAATTTGTAATCGCGTGATGCACTGGCAATTGCGCGGGGCCAACGCTTACATATGCTCAAACGGAGGACTGATATGGACGACCAAACCCGCATTGAGCTAGAAGCCGCCGCCTTTCGCCGGTTGCGCGATCATCTGCGCACACGCACCGATGTGCAGAATATCGACATGATGAACCTGACCGGTTTTTGCCGCAATTGCCTGAGCCGCTGGTATCAGGAGGAGGCAAATGCCCGTGACATCCCGATGGATAAGGCCGAGGGACGTGAAATCGTCTACGGCATGCCGTACGGTGAATGGGTCGAAAAGCATCAGGTCGAGGCATCAGATGCGCAAAAAGCGGCCTTCGATGCAGCACCGAAGGCCCACTAGGGTTTAGATCGCGGCGGCGCGTGCCTCTGCGATGTACAATTCGCGCAAACGCTTGGCGATGGGCCCCGGTGTGCCATCGCCAAGGGTAACGCCGTCAACCTCGACCACGGGCATCACGAATGAGGACGCAGCGGTCACGAAGGCCTCCTGCGCATTGCGGGCCTCCTCAGGCGTGAAGGGGCGTTCCTCGATGCGAATCTGCGCCTCGGCCGCCAGACGCAACACGGCGGCGCGGGTGATACCGTGCAGGATCGAGTTGCTGAGGTTGCGGGTCACAATCGCCCCATCCTTGGTCACGATATAGGCGTTGTTGGATGTGCCCTCGGTGATGTGCTCATCCTCGATCATCCACGCATCGTCACAGCCCTGCGCCTTGGCCGCCATTTTGCACATGGACGGGGCCAGCAACTGAACCGTCTTGATGTCACGACGGCCCCATCGGATATCCTCGACAAAGGCGATCTTCAGGCCCTTTTCCGCCATTGGCGTATCGGCCAACTGCTTCGCCTGCGAAAACAGAACCAGCGAGGGCTTAACGCCAACAGGATAGGTAAAGTCACGATCCGCAGCGCCACGGGTGACTTGCAGATAGATCAGCCCCTCGGTCAGGTCATTTTCCACGATCAGGCGGCGGTGGATCGCCTCCATCTCCTCATCCGAAACGGGGGCGTCCATTTCCAGTTCTGACAGCGAGCGCGCCAGACGGGTCATGTGACCGGGGAAATCCACTAGCTTGCCATCCAGAATCGAGGTAACCTCGTAAACGCCATCCGCGAACAGGAAACCGCGATCAAAGACCGAGATCTTCGCATCTTCCTCAGGCACAAACTCACCGTTTACATATACAATGCGTGACATGGATTATCCCCACAGTTCAGGGCGCGGGGATTGAACCTCTGCACCGATAAATTCCAGCGGCGGATTGCGATCCTCCGCCAATAACAGGGGACCGTCCAGATCGACGATCTCCGCGTTTTGGGCCACCAGAACGGCAGGCGCCATGGCCAGTGAAGACCCGACCATGCAACCAACCATCACGCGGAACCCTGCGGCGCGCGCAGCATCGTGCAGCGCCAACGCCTCAGTCAGGCCGCCCGTTTTGTCCAACTTGATATTCACCATATCGTATTTGCCGTGCAGTCCCGCGAGGCTGGTCCGGTCATGGCAGCTTTCATCGGCGCAAACCGGCAGCAACCGGTCCAGATGCAGCAGGGCGTCATCCTCGCCAGCAGGAAAGGGCTGTTCAACCAATTCAACGCCTAGGGCGACGAGCTGCGGGGCCAGTTCGCGGTATTGCTCGGCGGTCCATCCCTCATTCGCATCAACGATAATGCGTGCATCGGGGGCACCGGCACGCACCGCGCGGATACGGGCGAGGTCATCAGGGCCACCGCCCAGCTTGGTTTTCAGCAACGGACGATGCGCGTTCTTTGCCGCGCTGGCCTGCATTGCAGATGGTTCCGCAATGGACAGGGTAAACGCGGTGGTGACCGGTTGCGGCTCCTCAATGCCTGCAAGTTCCCATGCGGGACGGCCAGCCTGCTTTGCCCGCAAATCCCACATGGCGCAGTCCACGGCATTTCGTGCCGCACCCGAGGGCAGCGCGTCCTGCAAGGCAGCCTGATCGATATCCTGTGGCAGGCTGCGAATTTGCGCCAAAACGGATTCGATCGTTTCGCCGTAGCGGGCATAGGGCACGCATTCGCCGCGCCCTACTGCCCCGTCACGATGCATCTCAACGGTTACGATTTTCGCCTCGGTTCTGGAGCCGCGCGAGATCGTGAAAACTTCCGCAAGGCGGAAGCTTTCCTCATATGCCTTAATCACGACAATGCATCCACCAGACGACCCGCGCCATGGCGGTACGGATCGGTTGTTGGCAGACCCATGCGGGTTTCGATCTCGGCCAAGCAAGCCGCAGCTGCCTCATCATCCAGACCTGCGGTGTTCACGGAAATGCCCACGACCTGACAATCAGGGTTCACGCGACGCGCCAGATGCAGCGCTGTATCGCGCAGATCCTCCAGCGTCGGCAGATCGTAATCAGGCAGGCCACGCATGTGTGTGCGCGTCGGCTCGTGACACAGGATCAAGGCATCCGCCTGACCGCCATGAACCAGCGCCATCGTCACACCGGAATAGGAGGCATGGAACAGGCTGCCCTGCCCCTCGATCAGATCCCAGTGATCCGCGTCATTATCAGGCGTCAACCATTCCACTGCACCCGCCATGAAATCGGCAATAACCGCGTCCAGCGGCACACCATCACCAGTGATCAGGATGCCCGTCTGACCGGTCGCGCGGAACGTGGATTTCATGCCCCGCTCACGCATCACGGCATCCATGGCGAGGGCGGTATACATCTTGCCCACGGAACAATCTGTACCCACGGCGAGGCACCGCTTGCCGGTACGCTTCACACCATTGGCGATGGGGTAATCCACAGTCGGCACACGCACATCGTGTAAGGTGCGGCCATGCTGCTCCGCTGCGGCCACCAGATCGGGTTCGTCGCGAAGCAGGTTGTGCAGGCCGGATGCGATGTCCATGCCGGCGGCCAATGCCTCAACCAAGACACCACGCCATGCGGGAGAAATCACGCCGCCCCGGTTAGCAACACCAATCACAAGGGTTTTCGCACCAGCAGCAACCGCATCAGCGATCGACAGGTCGGGCAGCTTCATATCAGCCTTACACCCGTCCAGGCGGAACTGGCCAATGGCCATGTCTGGACGCCAGTCGCGGATACCCTGGGCGACCTTTGCCGCCAAGGGGTCAGGCGCGTCGCCCAGGAAAAGCAAATACGGCGATTCAATCATTGTGAAACCCTCAGTCATGAAATTCACATGACGCTAGGCCGACACAACGTATGCGGTCAAACGCGAAACGCCCTGTAAGAGCTGTTATGCTCAGGCTGCATGGGTTTCAGGCGTTGCAATGACGGGAATGCTCATCTCCGCGCCATTCAGCACAGCATTTGAGCTGACCTCGTCCGGTGTTGCACAGATTCCGTTGCGCACCATCCAACGTCCCACGGATGGGGCCGCACTGATCAAGGCAAATGGAATCGAGAATGCCAAACCGGCCAGCACAGGCGCCGCCCATGGCAGGGACTCTGGCGATTGCCACAGCAACAATCCCGCCAAGCCCAGCCCCGCCAGCGTTTGCCCCCACAATCCGCTCACCGCCAAGCGCAGAGGCAAAGCATAGGGGTCACGGTTCTGACCGCCCCAAATCACCGACCGGCCAAACAGCAACCCGATCAGGAACAGCGTCACGCGAAATGCGACCAGAGGTGCGAGCAGCATCGAAAACGCTGTCTCCAGCAATGCGCCGGCCGCGAAGCGCGCCCCACCGCCATAGCTGGCCACGCCACCGGGACGCAGGGCCACATCGATCCAGCCTGCAACCTTGGGGAACAGGCTCATACCGATCATGACAAAGAACATGGACAGACCGAAGGCGAGGTTCACCTGCTCCTCAATCCCGTTCATCAGCTTGAATGCGGCAGCAGCGGTCATGATCATCCATGCCGGCGCGCCCATATACATCATCATGGCCGAGAATATCTGAAAGCGGCTCATCGGCTTCAGCCCGCGCCAGAACAGGATGCGGCCATATTGCATGTTGCCCTGACACCAGCGCAAATCCCGCTTGGTGAAATCAACCAGGGTTGGCGGATTTTCTTCCCAGCTTTCACCCTCAACCGGCATCACGCGGCATTCAAAGCCAGCGCGGCGCATCAGAACGGCCTCAACCTGATCATGGCTCAGGATATGCCCGCCCAGCGGGGCCGATCCGGGTAGCTTTGGCAGACGACAATGGCGGCGGAATGCATCCACGCGGACCAAGGCATTATGGCCCCAATACGGACCGCAATCCCCGTGCCACCACGCAGCACCCAACGTAAAGCTGCGCATGCCGTGGCGCATTCCGAACTGGAATGTCCGTGCAAAGGCTGACCGCGCAGGCGCACCCACGACGAGGCTTTGCAGAATGCCGATGCGGGGGTGCGCCTGTAGGATACGCACCATACGCAGCATCGCTGCGCCCGACATCAGGCTGTCCGTGTCCAGCGGCAGGAAGTAATCGTATTGCCGCCCCCAACGCCGCATGAAATCGCGGATATTGCCGGTCTTGTACCCGACATTATCATCGCGACGACGATAGAGAGCATTCACACCCAGTTGCATCCGCGTGGCATCAAATGCCTGCTGTTCAGCCCGCACAATTTCCGCATCATCGGTATCCGACAGGATGTAGATATCGAATTGCGCACCATATCCCGTCGCATCCAGCGAGCGGCGCATCTCAACCAAGCGGGCAAAGGCAGGCTCTGGCGGTTCATTGCGCAGGAACAGCGTCAGCGCGGTGCGCGTCGTGATGGGCGCAGAGTTTTGTGCATCGGCCATTTGCGGCGCGGCGCGCTCCAGCCCACCTGCGCTGCCATGCATCAGCCACAGACCGATCACCGCATTCCAGAATCCCATAACGGTCCATGGCGCGCCGACACAAACGCAGGCCATGATGATAATATCGGTTGTATTCCAACCGCCTGCACCGAATACCGCGATCAATCCGATCAGGATCGCAATCATGGTCACAAGGTTAAGTACAAACACCGTCCGGCGCCGACGAGTCAGAACGCGCCGGTCCTGTAATCCGGCAGGCGTGCGCACGGGGTCGTGACCGGCCGTAGCCGTGATTGGGTGGACGTCGGGAATCATGTGGTTAGTCTCCGCGCCAAATGGGCGTTAGGCAGCACCCGTATAGGAGAGTACTCATGCAAGCACGTGCGATTTGGTATACTGGTGATGGTTCTGGTGTCGCCCTGCGCGATGCCGATATGGGCACCGGTGAACTGCTGCTGGAAACAGTCGCCTCTGGTCTGTCGCGCGGGACGGAACGCACGGTGGCGCGGGGTATGGTTCCGCGTTCCGAATGGGACCGGATGGCGCTGCCCACGCAGGAGGGCAGCTTCGCCCTGCCCATCAAATACGGCTATGCCTGCGTGGCCCGCATTGTGCAGGGCCCGCCCGACATCCTCAATCGCCTCGTCTTTACGATGCATCCGCATCAAAACCTCTTTCGTGCGCACCGCGATGCGGTACATGTTCTGCCGGTCGATCTGCCGATCCGGCGCGCGACACTGGCCGCGAATATGGAAACCGCGCTGAACGCGATCTGGGATGCCGAGGTTCCAACCGGCGCCCCCGTTGCCGTTATCGGCGGGGGGCTGATCGGGTGCCTCGTGGCGTATCTGGCCAATCGCATTGGAAAATCCGATGTGACGCTTATCGACAAGATAGGTGAACGTGCAAAAACGGCGAGTGAACTTCGCGTGAGCTTCGCGACCGCAACAAACCGCCTATCCCCGTGCCACACGGTGTTCCACACATCGGGCAGCGAACAGGGCCTGAGGGATGCCATACACGCGCTGGACTTTGAGGGGCAAGTGATTGAAATGAGCTGGTATGGTGATCGCGAGGTTTCCGTGCCACTGGGCGGTACATTCCACGCACAGCGCCTGTCGATCCGGTGTTCGCAGGTGGGGCATGTCGCACCCTCACGCCGCGCCTCGACCACATATGCAGACAGGATGCGCACGGCGATTGGCCTATTGGATGATCCCGCACTAGATGTGCTGCTAACCCATGACATCGCGTTCGAAAATGCCGAACGCGACCTGCCCCTACGTTTGGCTGCGGATGCGGACGGCATCGCGACCACAATCAGTTACTGAAAGGATATCAAATGTTTGCAGTAGAAGTTCGCGATCACATCATGATCGCACACAGCCTGAAGGGCGATGTTTTCGGCCCTGCGCAGAAAATGCACGGTGCGACCTTTGTCGTGGATGTGACCTTTTTCCGCGAAACCTTGTCCCCCGATAATATCGTGGTGGATATGGGCCGCGCGCATGATGTGCTCAAGGCTGTTCTGGGCCCGCTGAACTACGGCAATCTGGACGAAGTGTTCCCCGGCGAGGTGACAACAACCGAATTCCTGTGCCGCCATATTCACGGCGAAATCGCAGCTGCCGCCGCCAAGGGCGCGCTGGGACCGGGCTCGGACGGGTTGAGCGCATTGCGCGTCACCCTGAACGAAAGCCATGTTGCCAAGGCGTGGTACGAGGCTGCCCTTTGATCGGCACCTTTGCGATTCCGGGCGACCTGACCACCACCAGTGGCGGGTACGCTTACGATCGCTCACTATTACGAGAGCTACCGGAGCTGGTCCATTTGGCCCTGCCCGGTGGCTATCCATTCCCGTCGCAGGCGGAAATCGACATTGCGGCGAACCTGCTGCACGCGGCGGATGGCCCGCTGCTGATCGACGGGTTGGCTTATGGCGCATTGCCAGCGGAGCTGACGCGCAGCCTGCAACAACCTGTTGTGGCCCTGTGCCACCACCCACTGGCAATGGAAACGGGGACAGGAGTGGAGGATGCGGTTCGGCTACAAGCGTCGGAATATGCTGCGCTCGCCGCCGCTGCCGCAGTCATTGTGACCAGCGAAACCACGGCCCGCACCCTGCACACCCGATATGATGTACCTGAGGATAAGATCCACGTCGCGGAACCGGGCCTGATGCCTGTGCCAGCGGCCCCGCGCAACGGATCGCCCCCCGTCATTTTGACCGTCGCATCACTTACCCCGCGCAAGGGGCATGATGTCCTGATCGCCGCGCTTGCTGGTATCAGCGACCTGAATTGGCGCGCCATCTGGGCGGGGCCGTCGCCGAATGCGGCATGGGCGGAAACACTGCTGGATTTGATCGCGCAGGCGAACCTACAGGATCGCATCACCCTGCTGGGCGCGATATCCGAGCCTGACTTGATGCAGCAACGCCTGAACGCCGATCTGTTCTGCCTGCCCTCACATTACGAGGGCTACGGCATGGCCTTTACCGAGGCGATGCTAAGCGGCCTGCCCGTCATCGGCTGCGCAGGTGGCGCGGTAACCGATGTGGTGCCGCCCGTCGCCGGACTGCTAACGGAGCCGGGGGATGCGGGTGCGCTGTCCCGATCCCTGCGCGCCGTTTTGACCGATGATATTTTGGCAGAACGGCTGGCGACTGGCGGTCGCTCCCACGCGCTGTCCTTGCCCAGTTGGCCGGATACGGCGGCCGTGGTGCGTGATGTTATGAATAGGATGACCCGATGAGCTTTTCGATCGACTGGCTGGACCTGCGCGAACCTGCGGACCTGCGCGCACGGGATCAGGGCCTAATCGCAACGCTGGCTGAATGGTGCGCCGGACGCACGCCACGTATCCTCGATTTGGGCAGCGGCACAGGGTCCAGCTATCGCGGATTGTCGCCCCATATTGGCGGGCAGTGGACGCTGACCGATATCGATACCGCCCTACTGCGTGAGGCGACCCAGCGGCATGGGGATGAGCCAAGCTTTGCCACGACGCGCAATGTCGATCTGATGGCGGATCTAGAGGAGTTGATCGCAGAAACGCAGCCCGATCTGATTTGCGGATCGGCGCTGATCGATCTCGCCTCGGCCCAATGGCTGAACCGTCTGGCCGCCGCTCTGCCACCAACCGCCGCATTCTATATGGCGCTGAGCTATGACGGGATCGAGCATTGGTCCCCCCAGCCCCCGCATGAGGAAACCGCCCACCAGGCATTCCTGTCACATCAACGCACGGATAAGGGGTTCGGCCCCGCGCTTGGCCCGGATGCGGCCAGCTATATGGCGGAAAAGTTGTCGGAACGTGGTTGGCAGGTGCAATCCGCGCTCAGCCCATGGGTTCTGGATCGCAGCGATGCCGCGCTAATCGCTCCGCTTGCCACGGGATCGGCGGCTGCGGTGGCTGAAACGGGCGCGTTATCGGATAGCGACCTGCATGAATGGGCGGCGGGACGGGCCGTAGCAAGAAACGTGACCGTCGGTCACATCGACCTGCTGGCCCTGCCCCGCGCCTGAATCCTCAGCCGATCATACGTCGCAGCAGGCCGTCCTTCTTGACGAAGCCATGGAACAGCGCCGCGCCGATATGGGCAACCAGCAGGGCCATAACCACTTTGGCAGCGATCCCATGTGCACCCAGCGCGGTATGCGAGAACTCACGGTCCTGCGCCACAATTGGCGGCATCTCGAACAGGCCGTAAAAGGGCAGCGGCGCGCGGTAGGCACTGACGCCGATCCACCCAAGCACCGGCACCGCGATCAGCAGCAGATATAGCAAGCCGTGAACCGCGCCGGAGCCTGCCTTCTCCACCTTGGTCAGAGGCACCTCATAGGGTGGTTTCGGCTGAAAAAATGCCATGACGGTCCGCAGCAACATCAGCCCCAGGATCAGGAAACCTGTGCTTTTGTGGATGCCGTAAACCAGATCGAATGAACCCTCGCCAAGAGCCCCCTCAATCGCGGACTTATTATCGAAATCGGTAAAGATCAGCCCCATGGGCAGCATGGCCAGAACAAGGATTGCGATGATCCAGTGCAATGCCTTGCGTGCGGTCGGGTAGCTATAGCTCATTCGTCTCTCTCCCAATGCTCACGCAGGTCGCAGGTAAACAGAACATCCCCGTCATCGAAGACATGAACCCGCGTCTGCGGCCGTCGGGCCTGCTCCAACCGCTCAATCGGCTTTAGCGCCAATCCAGCCTTACCCGACCCCAAGATCATCGGAGCCATCAAGATATGGAGCAGATCAACTGTATCCGCGTCAAGAAAACGTGCAAGCGTATCGGCGCCCCCCTCGATCAACAGCCGTTCCAGCCCAACCTCGGCCAGCGCCGCGATAATTGCGGCAGGCGGCAGTTGCCCGCCCTCGGGCTCGACATCAATACGGGTTGCACCATCGGGCACCGGTATTCCGGGTTTGGTCACCACGTAAACCGGAGCTGCACCATCGCTGAACAAAGTCAGATCGGGCGAAACCCTGCCACAGGGATCAATGACCACCCGCGCCGGATGTGCACCATCCACACGTCGCACCGTTAGTTGCGGGTTGTCGGCCATGGCCGTACCCACACCAACAATCACCGCGTCCACCTCGGCCCGCAGCCGGTGCAGGTGATCCAGCGCAGATCGCCCGTTGATATATTTCGACGCGCCCGTGACCGTCGCAATGCGCCCGTCCAGCGTCTGACCCAATTGGGCAATAACCACAGGTCCACTGGTGCACCGACCGGGCAGCAACGGCGTGATGGATTTCGATGCAGAGATATTCATGGCGACTCCCCGTTTTCGCATGAACTAGCGCGCAACCGGCATCTGGCCAGTCGCAGGCACATCACGCGCAGGTGCTGGCCGTTTCCACGGATTGCTTTTGATCCATCCGACGAAATACGCCACACCGATCAGAATCCCCATACCGGTGCAGTTGACCAACCACCACGACCATGGCTCGCGCCCCAGATTATCCAGCAACAAGCCGTCAAACTGGCTGAGCGGGATCGACACCATAAAACAGGCGAGGCTTTGCGTGCCCACCTTACGCACGACAGGCACGACATGTTGCACCAGATCATGGGTGATCCAGTGACGTCGATCCGCGCCGATGGCTGCCCAGATTAGCATAACCGCCGCAATCAGGTGCGCGATTTGCAACAGGCCAATCCGGTCGCCATTGACAAACAGGTTTGTTCCGAACACAGCCATTGCCGCATCATCCAGCAGCCAAACCACGATAGCGTTCAACCACGGCGTATAGGACGCGATCCAATCCACATAGGTATAGGGGATCGTCAGGATCAGCACGATTGCCGCAGCCACCAGCGCAGGTCGCCGCGCCACACGGGGCGTAGTGAAACCATCGCGAAGCCGCGATCCACCAATCCCGACCATCATCCACGCCACATAGGCCACGGCGAGGAAATGCAGATAGCGCAGGCCGCCCTGCTCGGTTTTCCACCACAGGGGGCGGATCGCCTCACGTGTGGCCTCGATCCAGTTTTGCAGCGCCCAATCGCCGGGCAAATACAACCCGCGATGGATTTTGAACCATGCAAAGGGCAGCACCAGCAGGATGAACCCGATTGCGGCCCATAGCAGTGCCTTGCTGCGCGGCGGGGTCGGCACCCATTTCATGCCCAGAACAAAGCCGGTAAAGAAGATCAACTGCCATGCAAACGGGTTAAAGAACCACCGCCCCTGCCCCCATGGATTGCTGGGTAAGTTCAGAAAGGACAGGCTGTCGCCAATCGCATACAGCCCCACATGCAGATCGCGCAACGTGGAGGGGTCTTCAACCTCCACCGCCCAACCGGCAAGGTTCGCCATCAGCCACAGCACCCCGATTGCTGTCAGAACAGCAGGCGTGCCAAATTGGCGCTGGATAAACATCACAGCAGGGATCAACGCCAGAATAACGATATACATCGGCAGGATGTCGAACAGGCCGGGCACATAGGTCAGCGTCAGCAGGCCCAGCAGCGCCTCGCCTGTTTCATTGAAAAACGGCACGACATAGGGGCGATGGATATAGGGCGTGTCCCAATTGCCCACGCCGAAATGATCTATCGAAAACAGCAACAGCGCCGTCACTATGAAAATTCCGAAATGCGCCCAGTACACCTGCCAGATGCGATGCAAAATCCGGGCGGTGCCTAAAAACCATCCTGCCTTGGCAAAGATACCGCCAAAGGCCAGCGCCGATGCCATGCCCGAACAGAACACAAACAAATCCGCGCCATCGGAAAATCCGAAGCGTGCCGGAATCCACAATGTCCACGTATTGCCCGGCGTATGCGCCAGCAGGATGATGAACATTGCCATTCCGCGAAAGAAATCCAGTCGAGGATCGCGAATTTTGACAGGCTTGATGCCTGTCTGGGCGGTCGGGTTAGCGGTGATCATGGTGGTTTTCTTACTCCGCAGCGATACCGGCATCTGCCAGATCGGACCGGCGCACCTCAATCTGATGGCGCCGTCGCGCTGTATAGCCGTCCTCCGCACCACGTTCCAGCATTCGCCGCGCTAACAGCGCCTCAGCCCCCGAACAATCGCCACAGCGCAGATGCGCCTCAACCGCCAAACGCCAGAAAACATCTCGCTGGGCGTGACTGCCACCGATACGGGGCATGAATTCCAGTGCCATGCGCAGATCACGCGCCGCAGGGCCGTAATCCGCCGCACGAAACGATAGCAGGCCACGCGCAGCGGCATTGCCGGACAGGGCGCCAACCTCATGCTGGTCATGCTCGATCGTCGCGGCATCGCTGGCGATACGCGCAGCCAGCGCCTGACTTTCCGCTGTGCGACCCGTTGCGTTCAGCGCCAGCAGGTAGTGCAGATCAGCAAAGATCAGACAGCCATCATCGGTGCGTGCTGCACTCAATGCGCCCAGCTCCTCCCACCGGTCGCCGACATCAACACCCTCAACCTCCAACCGCAGCAATAGTGATGCAGCGTTCGAGATATCGCGGAAATCATCGGTTTGGTCCGGTCTGATCTTGCGATCATATAGCTCAAGAACCGGCCCATATGCGCCCCGATCCAGATGGAACAGCGCAAGGTGCCACCAGACGTGATAGCCGAAATTGTTACAATGTGCCCAATGCTTTGACCGGCCAGCCAA
Source organism: Pontivivens marinum (assembly GCF_900231835.1). Lineage (GTDB taxonomy): Bacteria > Pseudomonadota > Alphaproteobacteria > Rhodobacterales > Rhodobacteraceae > Pontivivens > Pontivivens marinum. Next base: position 371,964 of record NZ_OCTN01000001.1, read on the forward strand.
CCAGCGCACACCGTCCTCGTTCCGGCCAGTCATATCCAGAACATGGGCCACCGCGTGCAGACCCCATGCATCATCGGGACACAGCTCCAATCCCGCACGACCCGCGATTTCAGCAGCGGCGTAATCGCCGGTTTCCTCCAGCGCGAAGGCCTGACAGCCCAATAGATAGCCATGCAACTGATGGTCCGGCGCAAATCCTGTGCGCGCCAAGCGGGTCGAATTCAGCATGCCCTGCGCGTCACCCAGCATAAAGCGCAGCGACTGCACCAGCTTCATTGCCAGTGCATCCCCCGGCCAGTTCTGGATCACGACATCCAGGCGTGCAGCGGCCCAACCCCAATGACCCGCGACCGCCTCGGCCAAGGCGGTCACAAACTCGGCCTCACGCGGGTTCGCTCCACCCTGCGCCGCAGCCGATTTGGCAAGCGCCAGCTCATCGGTGACCACCCCCATCAGCTCACGTCGTGCGAGCAACAGGTAGAACATTCCCTTAACCGCATGGCCCAACGCAAATCCCGGCTCACGTGTTAGCACCACACCCAGATGTTCCGGCGTCGCCGCCGAATGCGCCAGAAACGCGCGTTGCACATTATTCCACGCAGACAATGCCGTCTGATCGGAGAGAGTAACTGCCAAGCCGTTGAGGTCATGCATCATGTAGGTTGATCCAGATAAGTGCGCTTTTCCAACAGCTAGCGCATCTTTCGCTGAAATACCCATCACGAGGAGTTCATTCACCTATCTGTTATCACAGCGGAGCAATGTTTCGCGTAAACACCGAATAATGAACCGTATTCCTTTCCTCCTCTCCGTTCTCGCCTCTGTCATCCTTGCTATTGTTGCATGGCGGGTTGAGGGGCGTGACCATTTATGGGCCGTCGTGATCGGCATTGCGGCGGGGGTTGTACTGTATAATGCCAGCTTTGGCTTCACGGCGGGGTGGCGCAACATTGTGCTGAACCGCAGGGGGCGCGGGCTGCGGGCGCAAATGCTGCTGATCGGGTTAATCGTTGTTGTTGCCTATCCGGTGATCGCGGAGGGGGGAGCCTTCGGACAAGATGTTCGGGGCTATATCCTGCCACTGGGAGTGGCGTCGGCCCTTGGCGCATTTGTCTTTGGCATCGGGATGCAATTGGGGTCAGGCTGCGCATCAGGCACTTTGTTTACGGCGGGCGGTGGGTCCAGTCGGATGATGCTGGTGCTGATCTTCTTTATCGCGGGCAGTGTTTGGGCCACGGCGCATTGGGATTTCTGGACAACATTACCGCGCACCAGATCCGGCATATCCCTGATCCGGCTGCTTGGCTGGCAGGGCGCGGTGGCCGTCATGCTGGCCGCCGTCAGTGCAATCTGGTGGATTTCTGTGCGGGTCGAGCGCAGCGCCCATGGTAGCTTGCAAACGGATCGCGGGACCTCCGTCTGGTCGATCTGGGCAGGCGCGGTGGGGTTGGCGGTCGTCGCGCTGGCTTTCCTGCTGGTGCTGGGGCGGCCATGGGGCATCACCTACGGGTTTGCGGTATGGGGCGCGCAGGCGGCGGATATGGCCGGATTGCAGCCAACCGACTGGACCTATTGGGCGGGATGGCGACGCGGCAATGTAGAGGGTGGCATCCTGTCCAGTGCGACCAATGCTTCGAACCTTGGGATTATCGCGGGCGCGATGGTGGCCGCTGCCTTCGCTGGCCGGTGGTCACCTGTCTGGTCCCTGACCAAGCGTGAGGTGCTGACCGCCGTGATCGGAGGCCTGATGATGGGATATGGTGCGCGGCTGGCCTATGGCTGCAATATCGGGGCCTATCTGGGCGGGTTGACCAGCGGCAGCCTACATGGGGTCTGGTGGCTGATCTGGGGGTTCGCCGGATCATTTATCGGGGTGGAGTTGCGGGTGCGGCTCGGCATGGATCCGCGCCCCGCACGGGCCTGATTAGCCCAGCAATGCCACAGGTGAGTCGTCCTCACGCACGTAATCAACCGGTGCATTGTCAGTGATTGGGGTGCAGCGCTTGTATTCATAGCGCATGAATCGCCCCTCGCATTCCGCAGCCACGATCAGGCAGTCGGAAATGTGGCGTGCGCCGTCCAGCACCGCAACGGCACCGCGCAGGCGTGGCGCATCAATTGGCAGGGTGAAGCCGCTATCATCCATGCTGAGAACATCAACAATGGTTTCGCCGTCCCGCACGCGCAGCCGCGTTTTGCGGGCCTTTAGCGCGCTCATCTCCAGCTCCGCAACGATGTAGTCTGGCAGGTGAATATCCATCTGATCCGTCCTTTCGTTCGCGCGCTGGTGATAGGTCCGTTCGGGACCAATGCGCACCCCCAACTAGGATACCAACATAACCTCGGATTCGAATCCACCCTTGGTTTATGTAATAAAAGTGACACCCGAACCATTTCCAATCCGTAAACAGTTTACGCGAAAACCTTGGGTTTATTTCCGGCTAAGTCTTGCCAAACTATGGCTCAAACGGAAGGAAGCGTGATGGGTAAGCTGGTAGACGGAAATTGGGCAAGCAACGATTTCATCGATGTGGAGGGGGACGGTTCGTTCAGCCGCAAACCAACCGCCTATCACAACTGGATCAACCCTGATGGCAGTGCCGGTCCGACGGGTCAGGGTGGCTTTGCCGCGCAAAGCGGGCGCTATCACCTATATGTTTCCTATGCCTGCCCATGGGCGCACCGCACGCTGATCTTTCGCGCGTTAAAGGGGCTGACCGATCATATCAGTATCTCGGTCGTGCATCCTGATATGCTGGACGATGGCTGGACCTTTGATGACAGCTTCGCCGGTGCCACGGGCGATCCGCTGTTCGGAAAATCCTTCGCCCGCGAGATTTACTTGCAGGCAGACCCCAACGCATCAGGCCGCGTGACCGTGCCGATCCTGTGGGACAAGCAGCGTAACACCATTGTCAGCAATGAAAGCTCCGAGATCATCCGCATGTTTAACAGTGCCTTTGACGGCATTACCGGCAACACCGACGATTACTGGCCCGCCGATCTGCGCGCAGACATTGAGCCGGTGAACGAGCGGATCTACAACACGTTGAACAATGGCGTCTACAAATCCGGCTTTGCGACAACACAGGGCGCCTATGATACGGCCGTCGCCGATGTCACGGAGACTATGCAGTGGCTGGAGGAACGCCTATCCACCAACCGCTACCTTATGGGCGACACAGTGACCGAGGCGGATTGGCGCCTAGCCGTGACTCTGTTCCGGTTTGATCTCGTCTATCACGGCCATTTCAAATGTAACCGCGCCAAGCTGATCGAATATCCCAACCTGTGGGCCTATACGCGTGAGCTGTACCAATGGTCCGGCGTCGCCGCGACGGTGAATTTCGATCATATCGTGCGGCATTACCATTTCAGCCAGCGCGACGTGAACCCCAGACAGATCATCCCGATTGGTCCCGTTATCGACTGGGCACAGCCGCATGGGCGCGACAGCTAAGCCATGCAGTGAGGATGATGAAAAACAGGGCGCACTAGCCAGACACATCTGGCTGCCCGAGTTTCGATTGCGCCCCCCGGCTGCAATCGGACCCTGCCCACAATCGGGGCCTGTTATTCACCACCACTCACGCCCCCCAGGGCTGTTACACTTGAACCTGCCTGATCCGCGTGGTCCTGTCGGACGCAAACGCAGATAGCGCGCTCAAATGCACGCAAGAGGCTAGTTAATATATTATGATTCTACCAGAGCGCGAACATGGCGGAGATATCGATCGGGCAATCTCTCGCCATGGGGGTAATCGAGCGGGGTGGCTGGACCTGTCCACGGGCATAAATCCAACGCCCTATCCGCTGCCTGCGCTGCCGCAATCCTGCTGGACCGACCTGCCCGACCGGACTGCGTTTGCCGAACTAGAATCCGCCGCACGCGCATTCTGGGCCGTGCCGGAGGATGCGCAAATTGTCATCGCCGGGGGCGCATCGGCGCTGATCGCGGCCATGCCTGCGCTGGCACAGGGCGACACGATCCACGTTTCCACGCCGACCTATAACGAACACGCCGCCGCATTTCGTGCAGCGGGCTTTGACGTGCACGAACAGACCGAACCGCACCACACGGCCCAAACCCGCATTGTCGTTCACCCCAATAATCCCGACGGTCGGCTGCATGACCTGTCCCCGAACGGCCACCAACTGACCATCGTTGATGAAAGTTTTGCCGATGTCGGTGTGACCAGCCATGTGCATTACACCGCCCGACCGGATTTCGTGGTGCTGAAAAGCTTTGGCAAATTCTGGGGGTTAGCAGGATTGCGGTTGGGCTTTGCGATTTGTTCCGAGGAGAACGCCCGTAAGTTGCGCAACCATCTGGGACCGTGGGCCGCATCAGGCCCTGCGCTGGCTATCGGTACGGCCGCCCTGTCGGATCACGTTTGGGCCGATGAAACCCGCGCGCAACTGGCGTCGATGTCCGAACATCTGGACCGCGTGCTGAAAATGAGCGGCGCGCAGATCGTCGGCGGCACCACTCTGTTCCGCCTTTACGCGGTGGAGGATGCGTTGCAATTGCAAACCCGACTCGCACGTCAACATATCTGGAGCCGCGTGTTTGAGGATCATCCCAACTGGATCAGGTTGGGCCTGCCCGCGGATGCATCTGGCCTAGAGCGTATTGCACGAGCACTGGCGTGATCCTGACCCTTGCCCTGATACTCGACGCGGTGGTCGGAGAGCCGAACTGGCTGTGGTCGCGGGTGCCCCATCCGGCGGTTCTGCTGGGCCGTTTTGTCTCCTATCTGGAACGCCGCCTGAACAACCGCACACGGATTACGGGGGTGGCTGCGCTGGCCTGTCTTATCACTGTGGCGGGCGTGGCTGGCTGGATTCTGGCGCTGCTGCCCACGCCATTTCAGATTGTGATCGTTGCCATATTGCTGGCGCAAAACAGCCTGACCGCCCATGTGCGGGCTGTTGCACAGGGCTTGGCCGAGAGCCTGCCCGCTGGACGGCGCGCTGTGTCGATGATCGTTGGGCGCAATACGCAAACCTTGTCGGAACCGGCCATTGCCCGCGCCGCGATTGAGAGTGGCGCCGAAAACCTGTCCGACGGTGTGATCGCCCCCGCCCTGTGGTTTGCCGTCGCGGGCATACCGGGACTGCTGATTTACAAGGCGGTGAACACAGCGGACAGCATGATCGGGCACCGGTCAGAGCAGTACGAGGCATTTGGCTGGGCCTCTGCTCGGCTCGACGACCTGCTCAACCTGATTCCCGCCCGCCTGACCGGCGCATTGATCGCCACGGCCTGCCTAGCGCCCAGAGCATGGGATGTGATGCGACGGGACGCGGGCAAGCACCGCTCCCCCAATGCCGGCTGGCCAGAGGGCGCGATGGCCGGCGCGCTCAACATTCGCCTGTCCGGCCCCCGCCATTACGCCGAGGGGCCGTCCGCCGATCCGTGGCTCAACGCAACGGGTCGCGACCCGATGCGCGGCGATATCGCCCGCGCCGTTACCGCGATGTGGAGGGCATGGACCTTGTTTCTGCTGCTCTGCGCGATTGGATGGCTGCTGTAATCACGGCGCATCCATCACGCCCAAACCGGGCGCGCCCAGCGATGTTACATATAGCAAATCGCCTACTGTGATTGCCCCCGTCACAAGCGAATATTCCCCCTGTGGCGCCTGCAAAACCTCCAATATCCGACCCCCACCGTCGATCCGCATCAGGATACCTTGGTGAACAGGCTTGGGCCGAACGGCCTCGGGCAAGCGCCAGATCAGGTTGCGCAATGTCGGATAGGGGGCTAGCCGATCGGCGATTGCACGACGCGGCGAGACGATCCCCACCCAGTATGTGCCGTCGCCCTGCGCCTGAATATTGTCAGGAAAGCCGGGCAAACCGTCCAAAATGACTTCGCGTGTTCCGCTGGCCAGATCGTGCCGCCAGATACGATATTCACCGGTTTCGGCTATCAGCAGCGCATCCTGCTCCGGCGTCAGCGCGATACCGTTGGTAAAGCTGAAACCCTCGGCCACTTGGGTCAGGCCCGCATCGGTCCAGCGCAGGATATGCCCCGTGCGGCGATGCTCCCACAAATCCACTACGGATGCGGCCAAGGTGCCGCCCAGTATTTCAGGGTCATGCCTGCTGGTTGAAACGCTGAAATAGACCGAGCCATCCCGCGCAGGTGCCACCTGATTGGCATAGTTGATAGGCTGCCCCTGATAGCTATCTGCCAGAACCTGCATGCCGCTATCCTGCGTCCAGCGCAGTAACCCGCGATAGCTGTCCGCGATATACAGCGCCCCATCCGGCCCGAATTCCAACCCCAAGGGGCGCCCGCCCAGCATATCCACCTGCGACATTTGCCGCCCGTCAACGCGCCATAGGCCACTTTGCGCGCTGGTCACCCAGCCCACATCCTGTGCATCCACGGCGATATCCTCGGGCCCGTCCTGCTCGCCCATATCCAGCACGTCGATCACGGCCAAACGTTGATTTGGCGCGAATGTCCCCACCAGCCCCGGATCGGAGGAGGCGGTATAGCTGACCGGCTCAATTCCCGTTGGACGCAGGCCCAAATACCAAACAGCGACTGCAATAAATGTCGCAAAGGATAGATAACGGATGATCTGGTACATGGACGCGCCCTTGTTTTTCGAAAATCCTGCGATGAAAACGGTGGTCAGGCAAGCTTTCCTCCTTGAAACGCCGCGTCTGTAGGTCGACATGGCTAGGAAAGAAAAGGACATCACATGCATCTGGAACCCCGACCGCAGGTCATGGATTTTCTGCTGACGCGCCGCTCACGCCCGTCCAAGACGCTGACAGCCCCCGCCCCCAGCCATGACGCGCTGCGCCCGATACTTGAGGCAGCGGCCCGCACACCGGATCACGGAAAGCTGGAACCATGGCGCTTTATCGTGCTGGAGGGGGACGCCCTGACGCGACTGGCCGATCTGACCCGCACTTTGGGTGCCGCACGGGCCGAGCTGGTGGAGAAGTTGGACAAGGTAGTCCATGCCTTTGCCAGCGCCACGCAAATCGTCGCCGTGGTCGCCAGCCCAACGCCCAGCGATAAGGTGCCGCAGATTGAACAGCATCTATCCGCAGGGGCCGTTTGTCTGGCCATGGTCAACGCCGCACTGGCATCCGGCTGGGGCGCGAACTGGCTGACCGGCTGGATGGCGATGGATGCAGAGTGGCTGCAAGCTGGATTGTCTTTGAAGCAAGACGAATTCGTCGCGGGCTTCATCCATTTAGGCACCGAAACCAGCGCCCCACCGGACCGGCCCCGCCCTGACCTATCCGCAATCACACAATGGGTCGCAGAATGATTACCCCCATCCTCAAGGCGTTGGACCAACTGCCCGACCCGCGATTCCGTTATGTCTTGATCAAGGCGATTGCGATGACGCTGGGCGTATTGCTCGCCCTTTATGCGGTTGTTGGCTATCTGATCTCTGGCATTGATCCATTTTCGCTGCCATGGATTGGCACTGTCGATCCGGGCGGGTTGATGACCGGTCTGGCTATTGGCGCGGCGATGATCGCGTCGATTTTCCTGATGATCCCCGTTGCCTCGCTATGCATCGGTTTTCTGCTGGAGGATATCGCCGACGCGGTGGAGGAGGTCCACTACCCCCACCTGCCCCCCGCCACACCGCCCAGCCTCGCCGTGACGGTGCTGGATACAGTGCGTTTTTTCGGCATTCTGGTCGCGGCAAATATCTGCGCGCTGGTGATCTATATCCTCGTCGCGCCGCTGGCACCGATCATCTTCTATCTGGTGAACGGATACCTGCTGGGCCGTGAATATTTTCAGCTAGTCGCCCTGCGCCGGATGTCTGCCGAGGATGCAAAGGCTTTACGCCGCGCCAATCGGGGGCAGATTTGGGCGATGGGCGTGGCGATGGCGGTTCCGCTGTCGATCCCGTTGCTAAACCTGTTGATCCCGCTGGTCGGCGTTGCGGCCTATACGCACCTGTTTCACAGCCTGCGCGGGCGGGTCAGCACTCCGGCACGTTAACGGCTAGACCACCCTGCGAGGTTTCCTTGTACCGCGCATCCATATCGCGACCGGTTTGGCGCATGGTTTCAACGCAAGCATCGAGGCTGACCAGATGCCGCCCGTCGCCGCGCAGGGATAGCGAGGCGGCGGATACCGCCTTGATCGCGCCCAGCCCGTTCCGCTCAATACATGGTGCCTGCACCAAGCCATGGATCGGATCGCAGGTCATGCCGAGGTGATGCTCCAACGCGATCTCGGCAGCATTCTCGATCTGCTCGGACGTGCCGCCCATTACGGCGCACAGACCGGCGGCGGCCATCGCAGCGGCGGAACCGACCTCACCCTGACAGCCGACCTCTGCCCCGGAAATGGAGGCATTGGTTTTGATCAGGCCCCCAATCGCCGCAGCGGTCAGCAGGAAATCCGCGATCAGACCGCGATGCGCCCCCGGTACATGGTCCAGCCAGTAGCGGATCGTGCCGGGCAATACCCCTGCCGCGCCATTGGTCGGGGCGGTTACAACCTGCCCACCGGCGGCGTTTTCCTCGTTCACGGCCATGGCATAGACCGATAACCAGTCATTAACGGTATGCGGCGCGGCGAGGTTCAGGCCCCGCTCGTCCAGTAGCTGACGATGGATATTGCCCGCACGGCGACGCAGGTTCAAACCACCAGGCAGGATGCCATCGGTGGCGATGCCCCGCTCGATACAATCCTCCATCACGTCCCAGATGCGCTCCAAACCGCTATCCAGTTCAGCGGCAGAGCGGGTGGCCAGCTCGTTCCGGCGGGTCATCTGGGCGATGGAATGGCCGCTTTCACGCGACATGCGCAACATCTCTGCCGCGGTGCGGAACGGGTGCGGTACGCCAGCGGTGGTGGCGACATCGTCCTTACGCTCCAGTTCACGCGCGGTCATGACAAAGCCGCCGCCGACGGAATAATACGTCTCTGCCATATGCAGGTTGCCCGCATCATCCCAAGCACGCAAAACCATGCCGTTCGTATGGCCGGGTAGCAATTCGTCATAGTCAAAGATCAGATCGACATCTGGCCTATAGGCCAGATCGGGCAGCCCCTCATGCCGGATCACGCCGGTTTCGTTTAACTCGGCCAGATCCGCCTCGGCCTTATCCACCTCGAAGGTCGCAGGCGCATGGCCCAGCAAGCCCAGATGCACGGCGCGGTCGGTCGCGTGCCCCTTGCCCGTAAAGGCGAGCGAGCCGTGCAACCGTGCCTCTAACCGAGCAGGCGCGCCGGAACCGGGCACCTTTTCCGTGCCACTGCGTAGCGTTTCCAAAAAGCGGACCGCCGCAACCATTGGCCCCATCGTGTGCGAGGAGGACGGACCGACCCCGATCTTGAAGATATCAAAAACGCTTAGAAACATTGGCTACTCCCCTTAACGACTTGTACCGCGTTCCGCCGCCAGCCATCAGCCGAATACGACGCAGGCCGTCCCTATCGCGCCGCGATTATGCCGAAAAATGCTGGCGGGCGATATCCATGCTCGCCACGCCGGTCACACTCGTTAAGTTGCATGCTATGACACCCTTCGCCAACCTTGTTGAACAGCTTTCCTTTATGCCTGACGATCAGGACAGGCAGACCCTGCTGCGCCGGTATTTTGCCAATGCATCAGATCAGGACCGCGGCTGGGCGCTGGCAGTATTGGCGGGCACGTTGCAATTGCCACGGGTCAAGCCCGCATTGCTGAACGGATTGATCGAGGCGCAGGTTGATCCCGTTCTGCTAGACCTGTCCCGCGCCCATGTTGGCGATCAGGCGGAGACGATCGCTCTGCTATGGCCCGAACCGCAGGACACGACCCCGCCAGCATTGCATGAGGTAGTCACGGCGCTGTCACGGTCCAGCCGCTCGGATCAGGCGGCGATTGTGACGCGGCTGTTGAACCGATGCGATGCAACGGCGCGGTTAGTATTCATCCGGCTGTGCCTTGGCCGATTGGCCGTCAGCGTTTCGCCCGCAACCCTGCGTGCGGCGCTATCCGATGCGGCGCATCCGGTTGAGGGGATTGCCCGGCTTTGGCACCAAATGGCCCCGCCCTATGCTGCGCTGTTCACATGGCTGGATGGCGGCGCGTGGCCGAAAACCACCCCCTACGCCAGCTACAAACCTGCGATGCGCGTTGAACCGTTGACCGACGCCCTATCCCCCACCGATTACGAGGCGGAATGGCAGTGGGACGGCATCCGCGTTCAGGTCACCGTGAACGCGACCAACCGCAGGCTATACACAGCGGCGGGTGATGACATCTCAAACCAGTTTCCCGAAATCATCGACGCGATGCATTGGCACGGCACGGTCGAAGCGATGCTGCTGGTTCAAACCGGTGACGACACCCCCTCGCATGAGGAACTGCGCCGCCGGTTGCGTGCCAAGACCCCGCCGAAAAAGCCCGCAACAACCGCCATTCTGCGCCCCTATGACCTGTTGGAACAGGACGGCGAGGATTTGCGCGATCTGCCATGGCACGCCCGCCGTGACCGGTTGCTGGCAATCGTTGGGTCGCAGGCGTCTCCGTTGCTGCCCTTCACCACTTGGGCGCAGTTGGGCACCCTGCGAAACAAACCCGCAAAGGGTGCCTGCGGGGTCATGCTGAAACGTCGTGACGCGCCCTATGGCCCGACCGAAACGTGGCATAGCTGGCTGGCCGATCCGAAACTGGCGCACTGCGTCCTGCTCTCCGCGCAACGTGGGCAGGGGCGGCAAGCGGCCTATTACACCGAATTCACCTACGGCGTGTGGGATGGGGCGCAGCGTCTGATCCCGCTCGGCACGGCACAGTTTGGGGGCAGCCCGTCCGAGGCGCTCGCCCTCGACGCCTATATGCGGGACAATGCGGTCGGGCGGTTCGGGCCGGTGCGCACGGTGCAACCCGAACTGGTTTTGCAAATCAGCTACGCATCCGTCCAACACAGCACGCGGCATAAATCGGGTATCACCCTACGCCGCGCCAGTATCCAGCGTATCAAATGGCACGAGCCCATGACCGAGGCCGCCAGATTATCAGATCTACGCGCCCAGATCTGACCGCCACGACTTGATCGAGGGGGGCACTTGCACGACTGTTACGGCAACATCGTATGAATGGAGCCCCCCATGCACCGTATTGCCCACCTCGCCCTCGCCCTAACCCTGCCAGTCACGGCGGCCCTCGCGCAGGGCACACCCCCCGTTACCAACGGCACGCAATTTGGCGACTGGATGATCCAGTGTCAGGCAGTCGGCGTACAACAAACCCAGTGCAGTTTGGTGCAGGAGCTAACCCTGTCCGAAACAGGCGCGCTGGTCGCCCGTGTTTTGGTGACGGAACTACAGGGCGGTCCCGCCATTGTCGGCCATGTGCCGATTGGTGCCTACCTGCCCTCGGGCGTTGCGTATCATGTTGTTGGCGACGACACGCCACAGCGCGAGATGATCTGGCAGCGGTGCCTCGGTTCGATCTGCGAGGGCGCATTGGCGCTGGATGATGCAGAGATTGAGCGTCTAAGCGAGGGGACCATGCGCTTTGGCTATCGCCCTGCACCGGGCGCCGATCCTGTTGTGGTCAACATTCAGCTGGACGGCTTTGCCGAAGGGGTCGCCGCGATGTTCGGCGGGAACTGATACCCTCAACAAAAAGCCCCGCGCTGGCATGACACCGGCGCGGGGCTTTGGCCTAGGTCGATCAGACCATCTGTGCGACAGCGCGCCGTGTCATCACACCGATCAGATGAGCGCGATAGGCCGCGGTGCCGTGCAGATCGGCAATCATGTCATCGTCGGAATGCTTCAGCTCCTGAACCGCCGCGACCGAGAAATCAGCGGATAGCGCCTTCTCCGCCTCGGCCCAGCGGAACACGCCGTCATTGCTGGCACCGGTCACGGCAACCCGTACACCATCCGCGAATTTCGCAACGAACACCGCAACCAGCGGGAAGCGGGACGCAGGTTGCGCCATCTTCTCGTAATGGGATTTTTCGGGGATCGGGAACTTCACTGCGGTGACGATCTCGCCCTCCTCCAACGAGGTGGCGAACATGCCCTCGAAGAAGTCATCGGCCGCAATCTCACGACTATTCGTCACGATGGTCGCGCCTGATCCCAGCGCCGCCGCCGGATAGCACGCGGACGGGTCGTTATTGGCCAGACTGCCGCCAATAGTGCCACGGTTGCGCACGGATGGATCACCGATACGCCCCGCCAAATCGGCAAGGCCGGGATAGGTTTGCGCAGTCTCGGCCGCGACGGTTGCGTGTGTTGTACCGCCGCCGATCTCAACCATGCCATCGCCTGCGCGGACGAATTTCAGGCTGTCGATATGGGCCAGACTGATCAGCGTGCCCGGATCGGCCAGACGTGCCTTTAGCGTCGGAATCAGGGTTTGCCCGCCGCCCAGCGCCTGTGCCTCGCCGCTGGCCAATGCGGACACGGCCTCCTCAACGCTGGCCGCCTTTACGAAGTCAAATGCGTACATGTTTTATCTCCTGTCGGGTGAGCCCTAGGGGCCCTCTCAGAATAACGCCCCTCAACCGCAACATGGCCGAGGGGATGATGGGGGCCACACCCCCACCCAATTTACGCGCCGGATTTTGCATCCTGCATCGCGGCCCACACACGCTGCGGCGACAACGGCATATCGATATGATCAATGCCGAAATCGTTCAGCGCATCCAGAACCGCATTGACGATCGCAGGGGGCGAACCGATTGCCCCTGCCTCACCACAACCCTTAACGCCTAGCGGGTTATGGGTGCACGGCGTCTGGCAGGAATGGTCCACCGTAAACATCGGCACATCATAGGCCCGAGGCATCGCGTAATCCATGTAGGAGCCGGTCAGCAATTGGCCGTTCTCATCATAGACGCAGTTTTCCAAAACCGCCTGCCCGATACCCTGCGCAACACCGCCATGGACCTGTCCCTCAACAATCATCGGGTTGATGACGTTGCCGAAATCATCCGCCGCGCTGAACGCAACCACGTCCACCTTGCCGGTATCCGGGTCCACCTCAACCTCGCAGCAATAGCCGCCCGATGGATAGGTAAAGTTGGCCGGATCGTAGAACGAGGTTTCCTCCAGGCCCGGCTCGATATCCTCCAGCGGGTAGTTATGCGGCACATAGGCGGCAAGGCAGACATCGCCCCACGCGACCGATTTATCAGTACCCGCCACGGTGAACTGACCATTGGCGAATTCCACATCGGACTCGCTGGCCTCCATCAGGTGGCTGGCGATCTTCTTGGCCTTGGCGATGATTTTCTCGGTCGCACGCACCATGGCCGAGCCGCCCACCGCGATGGAGCGGGAGCCATAGGTGCCCATGCCCATCGGTGTGCGTGCCGTATCGCCGTGGATGATGTCGATCTGCTCCTCGGGAATGCCCAGCATATCGGCGACCACTTGGGCGAAGGACGTTTCATGCCCCTGCCCGTGGCTGTGGCTGCCGGTCATCACGCTGATCGAGCCGGTGGCGTTGACCCGCACGGTGGCGCTCTCATACAGACCAGCCCGCGCGCCAAGCTGCCCGACGAGGTTTGACGGAGCGATGCCGCAAGCCTCGATGTAATGAGCGACTCCGTAACCACGCAGCTTGCCCCGCGCGGCGCTCTCTGCCTTGCGCGCAGCGAACCCGTCGCGGTCCGAGATTTCCAGCAGCTTGTCCATCGTCGCGTGATAATCGCCGGTATCATAAGTAACAGCGACGGGCGTGTCGTAGGGGAACTGGTCCTTGTTGATGAAGTTGCGACGGCGCAGCTCCACCGGATCAATGCCCATTTCACGTGCGGCCTTATCCACCACCCGCTCCAGCTGATATGTCGCCTCTGGCCGACCGGCACCGCGATAGGCATCGACAGGCACAGTGTTGGTGAACACCGCCTTTACGTTCACATAGATCAGCGGCGTGATGTAGTTCCCCGCCATCAACGTGCCATGCAGCCATGTAGGCACTGACGGTGCGAATGTGGACAGATAGGCGCCCATATTTGCGTAGGTATCGGTGCGCAGGGCGAGGAACTTGCCGCTCTCATCCATGGCCAGCTCAATCTTGCTGACATGATCGCGGCCATGCGCGTCGGACATGAATGCCTCGGACCGGGTGCATGTCCACTTGACCGGACGCTTCAGCGCCTTGGCCGCGAAGGTACAGAACGCCTCCTCAGCGTAGTGGAAGATTTTAGTACCGAAACCGCCGCCAACATCCGGGGCAATCACGCGCAGTTTATGCTCGGGAATGCCCAGAACGAATGCACCCATCAGCAGACGGATGACATGGGGATTCTGGGACGTGGTCCACAGGGTGTGCTCGTCCTTCCACGGATCGTATTCACCAACGGCCACGCGGGGCTCCATCGGGTTGGCGATCAGGCGGTTATTGACCAGCTCCAGCGTGGTGACGTGGTGGGCATTGCGGATCGCCTCGTCCACGGCGCCCTTGTTCTCCTCAACAAAACCCCAATCGTAGCAAAGGTTCGAGGTCAGATCGTCATGCACCTTGGTCGCGCCATCCTTTAGCGCGTCCTTCATATTCACAACGGCGGGAAGTTCGGTGATGTCCGCGTCGATCAACTCCGCCGCATTTCGCGCCTGATCCAGCGTTTCAGCGACAACCACCGCGTAGGGATCGCCAACATGGCGGACCTTGCCCTCAGCCAAGACAGGGTGCTTTGGCTCCTGCATCGGTTCGCCATGCTTATCCGTGACACACCAGCCGCAGGGAACGCCGCCGACGCCCTCGAAATCCTTGGCCGTGAAAACCTTGAGCACTCCGGGCGCTGCCTCGGCCTCGGTCACGTCGATACTCTCAATCCGGCCATGCGCCAGATCGGAACGTACAAACACCGCATGGCTCTGGCCCGCGACGTTCACATCATCAGTGTATTTGCCGTTTCCTGTCAGGAACCGAAGGTCTTCGCGCCGCTTCGAGCTGGCACCGATACCGGAATCTTTAGGCATGTCATCCTCCCAGATGGTTTGCTGGGGGCGGGCCGTCTGTCGCGGCGCTCTGCCCCTGCTGGCTATCATCACGCCGGGGATGTCCCGGCGGTCATTTTATTCCGCAGCGACGGCCGAAACGTCCTGACCCGAGGCCGCCTGAATGGCCTTCACAATGTTATGGTATCCCGTGCACCGGCAGATATTGCCCTCCAGATGATCCCGGATTTCCTGCTCGGACGGGGTCGGGTTGCTGCGCAGCAGATCAGCCGCGATCATCACCATGCCCGGCGTACAGAACCCGCACTGCAATCCGTGATAGTCCTGAAATGCCTGCTGGATCGTGCCCAGCGAACCATCTGCGTTCGCCATCCCCTCGATCGTCGAAACCTCCGCACCGGCGGCATCCTCGGCAAACATGGTGCAGGATTTCACTGCAACGCCGTTTACATGCACAACGCAGGCGCCGCATTGCGAGGTATCGCAGCCGACATGGGTACCGGTCAGTTTCAGATCTTCGCGCAGGAAATTCACCAGCAATGTATTGCCCTCTGCCGGGGCGCTTACATCCTTGCCGTTTACCCGCATGGTAATGGTGGTCATTGTCTTCTCCCTGTATTGGCTACCTGTTCATCGAATCCGAACAGGCTTGCTTCTTGAATACAGTGTCGGGCGGAAAACCGTTTCTGCCAAGCCCCTGCGTCACGCAATCGCATTCCAGCCGCTTTGTTTCCATTTCGCGGACAGTTTTCTGCAAAATGCCGATCTACTCTCAATTCTGAAACCAAGTATCTGTGGGTCAACACGTCACACCCCAGAAAGAGTTGACCCTATGACCGCCCCAAAAATTCTGCTGGTTCAATCCAGCGCCCGTACAGATGCCTCCACCTCACGCCGCCTAAGCCGCGAGCTTGCCGAAACCTTTGGCGGCGATGTCACGCTGCGCGATGTTGCCCAATCGGGTGAGTTTATTGACGGAAACTGGGTCGCTGCAAACTTTACCCCAGCCGAAAATCGCAACGCCGATCAGCAGGGCCGTATGGCCAGCTCGGATACATTGGTGGCCGAATTACAGGACGCAGATATCATCGTCATCGGTATGCCGGTCTATAACTTCGGAATGCCTGCCAGCCTGAAAGCATGGATCGATCAGATCGCCCGCGCTCGCGTAACCTTTGAGTACACGGATAAAGGCCCCGTTGGCCTGTTGCAGGGTAAGCGGGCCTATGTGGTTGTCGCCTCGGGCGGCACACCTGTGCTGGGCGAAATCGACTTCGCCACGCCGCACCTGCGCTTCGTTCTGGGCTTCCTCGGGATCACAGATGTAACGATCATCAATGCGGATCAGCAGGCCGCACGCGGTGAGCAAGCCGTAACCGATGCCGAGGCACAGATCGCCGCCATCGCAGCAGCAGCCTGAACCCTATCGCCACGCTGCTGATATCGGCAGCGTGGCGAAATCCTGTTCAGCGTTGGTCAAAGCGGATTCGCACAAAACTGCCCGGTGCGGGTTCAATCACGCCCAGCTTCTGCCCCGGCTCCCGCGCCTTGACCATACGGCCCGAATGGCTGGCCAACCACGGTGCCCAATCCTGCCACCACGATCCGGGATGCTCCTGCGTTTTCAGCATCCATTCATCCAGCGTCGCGGGCTCCAGATCCTCATTCACCCAGTACTGGTACTTTTCAGCGGCGGGCGGATTGACCACGCCCGCAATATGGCCCGATCCGGCCAGTACAAACCGCACATCCGCCTTCGTCATCATGCCCGCACCGCGATAGACGGAATGGGCGGGCGCGATGTGATCCTCACGAGTGGCAACATGATATACGGGGCCGGTAATATCGGCGAGGCTGACGACCTCACCCTTGACCGGCAATTCCCCCTTAACGAAGGCATTGTTGCGGTAGAATGTCTCCAGATAGAAATGGTGCACCCGTGCAGGCATCGCGGTGCTGTCCGCGTTCCAGTACAGCAGGTCGAACGGGAACGGGTCCTTGCCCAGCATGTAGTTATTGACCACATAGCCCCAGATCAGATCGGCAGAGCGCAGCATGTTAAAGGCTGATGCCATCTTCTCCGCTGGCAGGTACCCCTTCTCCATCTCCGCATCTACGGCGTCGATTGTCTTGTCATCGACAAAGACCTGCAACTCACCCGCATCTGCGAAATCCAGTTGCGCCGTGAACAAGGTGGCAGAGGCGATGCGCGTGTCCTTCTTCTTACCCGCATGGGCCAGAATGCTGCCAACCATGGTGCCGCCAATGCAATAGGACGCCAAGTTCAGCTTTTTCTGACCGGTTTCCTTTAGCGCGGCATCCATCGCGTCGCTCAACGCATCCATATAGCTGTCCCAAGTCTCCGCCGCCTGACGTTCATCGGGATTAACCCAGGACACCATAAAGACGGTGAAACCCTGCGCCACCAGCCACTTCATCATGCTCTTCTTCTCGTTCAGATCGAGCACATAATATTTGTTGATCCATGGCGGAATGAACATCAGCGGCTTTGCGTGCACCTGTTCCGTCGTCGGGGCGTATTGGATCAGTTGCAGCACGTTGTTCTGATACACAACCGATCCGGGGGAAATCGCCATATCGCGACCAACCTCGAATGCATCCATATCGGTCTGGCGGATGATCAGCTCACCCTTGCCGCGCTCCATGTCCTGCAACATCATTTTCAGACCACGGACAAGGTTTTGACCCTTTTGCGCGGCTGTCGCCTCCAACACCTCGGGGTTCAGGGCAAAGAAGTTCGAAGGGCTCATCGCCTCGACAAAGGTGCGGGTATAGAACTCGATCTTCTTGCGTTCCTGCGGCGGCAGATCGCCAACGGAATGCGCCGTGCCCTGTAGATAGCTGGAGGTCAGCAGGTAGGATTGCTTGAGGTAATCGAACAGGACGTTTTCCGACCACTGCTCATGCTTGAATCGCTTGTCGCTGCGGGCGGGTTCCACCATCGGCTCGGTAGCATCACCCAGCCAGCGCGACCATGCGCCCTGCCACAGATCGGCCTGTGCCTGCCACCACGCCATTGTGGCGGCGGTCAGTTCCTGCGGGTTATCGGCCAGAACCTTGGCGAAATTCGTAAAAGAGGGCAGCGTGTTGAGTGGATCAATCCGCGTCGGGTGTTCGGACTTTGCCGCCTGCGCCCCCAGAAAGGTTGACCAGATCTCTGCGCTGGTCTCAGAAACTTGTGCCATATTCTGGGTAAATTCGGCGCTTTCAGCCATCCATGCTTCCATGGCGTCCCGATCACTCATCAGCTTCCTCCGTTATGCATCGCCTTGCGCCACTATACGGGGCTAGCCAGATGCTTTAGCTGTTAGACTAGACTGAAACAAAGCTGCGGCAACACCCCATGCGTATACTTTCCATAATGCCTCTAATTGCCCTGTGTGGCTGCACTTTTGGTGAGGCCGCAGGCATGTATGACGTTCCCGACGACATACCGGTTGCGCTGGCCGATGCGCCTGCACCACAGCTGTTAACGCAGGAACAGATCGCCGCGCGTAACCGTGCGCCGCTCAGCGATGGGGATGTGGCCAATGAACAGGATGCCGCCACCGCGTTGCGCGCGCGGGCCGATGCCATCACGCAGGAACAGGCCGCATTGCTAGAGGTACGCGCCGGAAACCTGCGCAACGCCGCTGGTGCCTTGGCCGCAAACGAACCCGGCCTGTCCGCCAATGCCCGCGCCCTACTGGCACGCGCGGCACGATTGCGCGCGCGCGCGTCCTGATACCGGCTGATACTGGGCGCCAAACTGGACGATTGGCCCCCACCACCCTACTTGCGCCTGATAGTTGAGCCATAGCAGCGGAGCCCTTGGATGGACACGATGGTACTATTGATGAGCGACCCAGCCAACTGGGCGGCTTTACTGACCTTGATCGTAATGGAGGTCGTGCTGGGCATCGACAACCTGCTGTTCATCTCGATCATCACAAACAAATTGCCCGAGGCGCAGCGACGCCGCGCGCGCAACCTGGGCATCGGGCTGGCCCTGTTCATGCGGCTGTTCCTGCTGGCCGGGATTGCATGGATCGTCGGCTTGGTTGAGCCCGTCTTTGCGCTGTTCGACCACAGCTTTTCATGGAAGGACATCATCCTGATCGCAGGCGGCACCTTCCTCGTATGGAAGGCGACAAAGGAAATCCATCACCACGTTGACCCCGATCCAGAGGGCGACATGATGGTGGGTAAGGCTGTGACCATGACGCTGGGTGCGGCAATCGTGCAAATCCTCGTGCTGGATCTGGTCTTTTCCATCGACTCGATCATCACGGCGGTTGGGATGACGCCCCATGTGCCGATCATGGTTGTCGCTGTGATCTTTGCTGTGACCTGCATGCTGTTGCTGGCCTCGCCGCTATCCGCCTTTATCAACAAGAACCCGACCGTGGTGATGTTGGCGCTCGGCTTTTTGCTGATGATCGGAACAACCTTGGTGGCCGAGGGCTTCCACGTGAAAATCCCCAAGGGCTATATCTACGCCGCAATGGCCTTTGCCGGCCTGATTGAGGGGCTGAACCTGCTGGCGCGCCGACGCAAGACAAAGGGCACCTGATCAGGTTCACGCAACAGTAACTGGTGGGTCGGCGGCGGTCACGTTATCCTGACGCCGCCCCTATCGGAGAGTTCCATGCAGCCCAGCCATCCAGTGACCCGCGACCTCGTACTGATTGGCGGCGGGCACTCACACGCGCTGGTTCTACGCAAATGGGGCATGGCGCCCCTACCCGGTGTGCGCGTCACCCTGATTTCCCCGCAACCAACCGCGCCCTATACCGGCATGCTGCCCGGCCATGTCGCGGGCCATTACAGCCGTCAGGCGCTGGATATCGACCTGATGCGCCTTGCCCGCTTTGCCGGTGCGCGTGTGGTCTTGCAGCCTGCTATCGGTCTGGACCGTGATGCGCGGCGGGTGATTGTGCCGGAGCGCGCACCCATCGCCTATGACGCGCTGTCCATCAATGTAGGGATCAGCGCAACCCTGCCCACCCTCGCCGGATTTTCCGATTACGCGGTACCGGCCAAGCCATTGGGCCAATTTGCCGACCGCTGGGCGCAATTCGTGGCCGATGTTGAATCCGGCAAAATGCTGCCGAAAATCGCAATTATCGGCGCAGGCGTTGCGGGAGCGGAACTGGCCCTGTCCATGCATCACCGTCTGCGCGCCCACAAACCCCAGATCACGATACTTGAGGCGCAGGACGCCCTGAAAAGCACTGGCGCCCGTGCGCGTGCCGCGATCAAAAAACATCTGGACCGTGCAGGCATCGTGATCCAAGAGGGCGCGCAAGTTCAGCAAATCACCGCCGACAGCGTTCTGACCAGCACGGGGGCGGTACACTCAAACTTCACCGTCGGGGCCGCCGGTGCGACACCGCAGGACTGGATCGCGCAAACCGACCTGCCGCTGACGGACGGATTTATCAATGTCGGCCCGCACCTGAACAGCCCAGCCGACCCGACCATCTTTGCCGGTGGCGATTGTGCGCATATGCTGCACGCCCCCCGTGAAAAAGCCGGCGTTTTCGCCGTGCGTCAGGCACCGTATCTCTACGACAACCTGCGTGCCACGCTTAGCGGCGGGCGCTTGCGGAGCTATAAACCGCAGGCGGATTACCTAAAGCTCATCAGCCTTGGCACGAAACAGGCGGTGGTGGATTGGCACGGACTGGCCCCGACGGGCGCACTGGCATGGCGGTGGAAGGATCACATCGACACCACCTTCATGCGTAAATTTGACGACCTGCCCCCGATGAACACCCCCGCACAGCCGCCAAAGCTGGCAGCGCAGGGCGTGGCGGAACTGATCGCCGCGCAACCCATGTGCGGTGGCTGCGGGGCCAAGGTCGGAGCCGCCACCCTGCGCAACCAGATCAGCGCCCTGCCCGCCCCGCATCGCAGCGACGTGGCTGAGGGCGCAGGTGACGACGCGGCATTACTACATCACGGCACAGGATTTCAGACCTTCACCACCGACCATTTTCGCGCCTTTATCGATGACCCATGGCTGCTGACGCGGATTGCGGCGCTGCATGCGCTAGGCGATGTATGGGCGATGGGCGGGCAACCACAGGCCGCGTTGAGCCAGATCATCCTGCCCCGCATGGCAGAAACCGTGCAGGCCGATACGCTGCGCGAAATCATGGACGCCGCCACGATGACATTGCGAGAGGCAGGGGCCGACCTTGTCGGTGGCCATACCTCGCTAGGTGCGGAAATGACGGTAGGGTTCAGCATTACCGGTTTAGTCGACCACCCCATTCGCCTCAGCGGTGCGCAGGCAGGGGATGCGCTGATCCTGACCAAGCCATTGGGCACCGGAACCATCCTTGCCGCTGATATGCAGGCACAGGCCCCCGGCCACGCGGTTGCGGCGGCGCTGGCCTCCATGTCGCACAGCTCCGCACAGGCGGCGGCGATTCTAGCGCCCGTTGCCCATGCGATGACGGATGTGACGGGATTTGGGCTGGCCGGACACCTGTTTGGCATCCTCGACCTGTGCAATCTATCGGCAGATATCAGCGACATCCCGCTGCTGCGCGGCGCGCAGGAACTGGCCGCCGCCGGTCACCGCTCCTCACTCTTTCCGCAAAACACGATGCGCATAGCCGAGGTGACAGGCCCCGCCGGTCCGATAAAGGATCTGTTGTTCGACCCCCAAACCTCGGGCGGGATGCTGGCAGCAGTACCTGCGGATAGGGCTAGCGATATTCTGCGCGCCCTACAGGATGCCGGTTACCCTGCGCGCCAAATCGGCACGCTGTCCAACGGTCCCAGCCAAATCAGGTTGCAGTAATCCGCGTGGCGATTGCGGCGACGTCACGCACCGTTTCCGCGATTCCCGCATCATCCAACCGCTCAACAGACAGCTCATGCACCTGCACGTCACTGCGCGCACGCTGTCTGCTATAGGCCGCATCATAGTGATCCTGCATCAACGCCGCCGCCAACCCGCGCAGCGCACCGGATGCTGCCAGCTGTCGCCAATTCTGCAACACCTCATAGCTGTGCAACCCCTGCAAGCGGTCAATGATGCCGTCCAGACGCGTGGGGTCTGCAACGATATCGCTATAGGCACGGGTCAGGTAATCGGCGCGTTCATCCAACGGCGCGGAGAGCTGAATACGCGGCGCGCCCTGCATAGCCTTCCACAGGGTTGGCGGCACCAGCAATTGCCCGATCTTGCTCGATTCAGCCTCAACCATTACGGGGCGGCTTGGGTCCAGCGCGGAAAAAGCGTCCATCAGGGCCGTCTCAAACGCCTTCTGGCTGGGCTGGGGTGCATCGACAAACCCGCCAAAGACCGAGCCGCGATGCCGCGCCAGCCCCTCCAGATCGACAACCTGCACATGCGGATCGTCCATTGATTTGAGGATATCCGTCTTGGCACAGCCCGTATTTCCGTCCAGCAACACCAATTTCCACGGAAACGTGTCCTCATATAACGTCTTGCTAACCAGCCGCCGATAGGTGCGATAACCACCCTCCAGCACCTCAGCCCGCCAGCCGATTTGCTTGAGGATCAGTCCCATCGAGCCGGACCGCTGCCCACCACGCCAGCAATAAACCAGCGGTCGATAGCTGCCCGGTTTATCCGCGAAATAGGCGTCGATATGGTCGGCAACATTGCGCGAAACCAGCGCCGCACCCAGCTTTCGTGCCTCTAACCGACTGGTTTGCACGTAAATCGTGCCCACCACGGCCCGTTGCTCATCAGATAGAACCGGCAGGTTGATGGCACCGGGCAGATGATCCTCCGCAAACTCGGATGGGGACCGCACGTCGATGATATCATCGAAACCGGCAGCCTTAAGATCAGCGATGGAGGTGATTGGAAATGTCATGCCCTGACATAGCTGACCCCTTGACCGGTGTGAAGCAAATGCGAACCAACTAATTTAGTCAGAAATGACTCTTGACTATTTTTGTCGGAATGTGGTGAACATGCCAACGCAATTTACGCCAGATAAATAATGAGGAATTCCCCATGCTGCGTACACTCTTGCTTACCACTGCAACGCTTGCTGTTGCTGCACCTGCCTTCGCACAGGAGCTGAACCTGTATTCTTCGCGTCACTACGACACGGATGAGCGTCTGTACTCCGAATTCGAGGAAGCAACCGGCATCACCATCAACCGCATCGATGGTAACGCGGACGAGCTGATCGAGCGTATGGCAGCCGAGGGCGCAAACTCCCCCGCTGATGTTCTGCTGACCGTTGACGCATCCCGCATCACCCGCGCCGAGAGCGCAGGCGTCCTGCAAGCGGTTGAGAGCGAGGCGCTGGAGGCAGCAATCCCCGCCAACCTGCGCGATGATGACAACCACTGGTTCGGCTTTTCGCAGCGCGCCCGCATGATCTTCTTCGCCAAGGATCGCGTTGAGAACCCACCTGCGACCTATGCCGATCTGGCCGATCCAGCCTATGCTGACATGGTCTGCATCCGCTCCTCGACCAACACCTATAACCAGACCCTGCTGGCATCCATCATCACGCATGAGGGTGTTGAGGCCGGAACCGAATGGGCACAGGGCATCGTGTCCAACATGGCGCGCGACCCACAGGGCGGGGACACTGATCAGCTGCGCGGTCTGGTTTCGGGCGAGTGCGATATCGCTGTCACCAACTCCTACTACTTCGCCCGCGCCCTGCGTCAGGACGTTGATGGCCTCAGCGGTGACACCGATAATATCGGCTGGGTCTTCCCCGATCAGGACGGCAACGGCACGCATGTTAACATCTCCGCCGGTGGCGTAGCTGCACATGCACCGAACCGCGACAACGCGATTGCGTTCCTTGAATATCTGGCCAGCCCCTCGGCACAGGAATACTTCGCCAACGGCAACGATGAATTCCCCGTCGTGGCCGGTGTTGAGGTCGGCGAATACGCCGCATCGCTGGGCGAGTTCAAATCCGACGAAGTTGGTCTGGCTGACGTTGCTGCAAACATCCCTGCTGCACAGCAGGTGTTCAACACGGTTGGTTGGGAGTAATTCCAACCCTCTGAAACGCGAAAGGGCGCCCCACGGGGCGCCCTTTTTTGTGTCCGCTTAGGTGGCAGTTACCACCAGCGCGCAGCCTTGGCCGTGAAACCGGCTGCCTTCTCCAATGCGGCCGCAGTGTTGAGCAGGTCGCCCTCCTCCCACGGCTTACCGATCAGTTGCAGGCCCAACGGCAATCCATCCGCCGACAGTCCCGACGGCACCGAAATGCCCGGCAGCCCGGCAAGGTTAAGCGTGACCGTGAACACGTCGTTCAGATACATCTCGACCGGATTCATCTCCGCCGCAGCCCCCAGCGCGAATGCGGGGGACGGGGTTGCCGGCGTCAGGATCGCGTCGATCCCATCGGCAAAGACCTTCTCGAAATCGCCCTTGATCAACGTGCGAACGCGCTGCGCCTTGCGGTAATAGGCGTCATAGAAACCCGCGCTGAGGACATAAGCGCCCAGCATCACGCGGCGCTGCACCTCGGTGCCGAAACCTTCCGCACGGGTTTTCTCATACATGTCGTCAATGCCATCACCCGCGCCCAGCTTTGCACGGTGGCCGTATTTCACGCCGTCATAACGCGACAGGTTCGACGACGCCTCCGCCGGAGCGATGACGTAATAGGTCGGCAGCGCATATTTCGTGTGCGGCAGCGAGATATCGACAACCTCCGCCCCTGCATCACGCAGCATCGCGGCGCCGTCGTCCCACTGCTTTGCAATCGCATCGGATAGACCGTCGAGGCGGTATTCACGCGGAATGCCGATCTTCTTGCCGCGAATGTCACCGGTGATTGCGGCCTCGAAATCAGGCACGGCAATATCGGCGGAGGTGCTGTCCTTTGCATCATGACCGGCCATTGCGCCCAGCATGATCGCGGCGTCGCGCACCGTTTTGGTCATCGGTCCCGCCTGATCCAGCGAGGACGCATAGGCGATAATGCCCCAACGCGAACAGCGACCATAGGTCGGGCGCAGGCCCACAGTTCCGGTAAACGCGGCCGGCTGGCGGATCGAGCCGCCCGTATCCGTACCCGTTGCACCCAGACACAAATCAGCCGCAACCGCCGCAGCCGACCCGCCGGACGATCCGCCCGCCGTCAGCTTTGTCTCGGACCCTGTTGCGCGCCAAGGCGACACGGTGGAACCATAGACGGAATATTCGGTGGCGGAGCCCATGCCGAACTCATCCATGTTCAGCTTGCCCAGCATAACCGCGCCGGATGCCCACAGTTTCGACGTGACGGTCGATTCGTACCGGGGGGTAAATCCGTCGAGAATCTTGGACGCCGCCTGCGAGCGGACGCCCTCGACGCAGAACAGATCCTTAACGCCCAGCGGAATGCCGGTCATCGCGGTTGCATCGCCTGCCTTGATCCGCGCATCGGCGCTATCGGCCATTTCCAGCGCCATATCGGCGGTGGTGGTGACAACAGCGTTTAGCGCAGAGGCATCGGAAATCGCGTCCAGACAGCTTTGCGTCAGGTCGCGACTGGTTACGTCGCCCTTGGCCAGCAGATCACGCGCATCGGCAATAGTCAGTGCATTTAGGGTCATGGTCATTCCACCACCTTTGGAACTGCAAAGAAGCCCTCACGCGCGTCGGGCGCGTTGGCCAGAATGTCGTCCTGACGATTACCATCGGTAATCACGTCTTCACGGCGCTTTAGCTGCATTGGCGTGACCGAGGTCATCGGCTCCACACCATCCGTGTCCACTTCGGACAACTGTTCCATAAAGGCGAGCACAGCGCTCAGCTCCTGCGCGAGAGCGGGCAAACGCTCCTGCTCAACACGGATGCGGGCGAGATGCGCAACGCGGCGCGCGGTATCGGTATCGATGGCCATTGGCGGGTTCCCTCTCAGGCGTCGGTCAGGGTGTAGCGGCGGTGGCGGCTGGGTTCAAGCATCAGGCAACATCTGGTGCCCCTTCGCAGGCATCATCGGGCGACCGGCGACGTAAACCTGACGCACGGCGCGATCATCGCCCAGCATGATTGTGGGGAACAACGCCCCCCAAATGTCATCGGCTCGCGCGGCGCGTTGTGCAATCACGGGGGTTGAGCTGAGGTCCAGAACCGTGATGTCCGCCTCGCGCCCCGCAACCAGATTGCCGACCTTATCCCCGATGCGCAACGTATCGGCGGCACCCTGCGTGGCCAGCCACAGCAGTTCGGCAGCATGCAGGCTGTCACCACGCAATTGCCCAACCTCATAGGCCGCAGCCATGGTCCGCAACATCGAGAAGCTGGACCCGCCGCCAACATCCGTGGCCAAGCCGATGGGAATGCCCCGCTGCATCAATCCGCGCACATCGCATAGGCCCGATCCGATAAAGGTGTTCGAGGTCGGGCAATGCGCCACCCCCGATCCTGTCGCGGCCAGTGCTGTGATCTCACGCTCGGTCAGATAGATAGAATGTCCCATGATCGCGCCCGCACCGGTCAAACCGTATTGCTCATAGACGGACAGGTAGTCGGGATGATCGGGGTAAAGTTCCTTCATCCACTGGATTTCCTCACGCTGCTCGCTCAGATGCGTTTGCATGGCACAGGTCGGGCTTTCGGCCCATAGCGCCCCCGCCGCCTGCAATTGCGCGGGGGTTGAGGTCGGGGCAAAACGCGGCGTGATCGCATAACCCAACCGGTCTACACCGTGCCATTTTTCCAGCAGCGCCTTGGACTGGTCATATCCCGTTTGCGCCGTATCGCGCAGCCCCTCGGGCGCGTTGCGATCCATCATCACCTTGCCGCCGATCATCCGCATCCCGCGCGCCTGCGCAGCGGTAAAGTAAGCGTCCACGCTCTCAGGATGGATGGTGCAGAAACTCGCCGCACTGGTGATGCCATTGGCCAGCGAGAAATCGAAATACATCCCCGCGATCAGTTGCGCATGATCCGCATCGCCGAACCGCATTTCCTCGGGGAAGGTATATGTCTCCAGCCAATCGATCAGGCGTTTGCCCCAACTGGCGATGATTCCCGTCTGTGGATAGTGCACGTGCGAATCGACGAATCCGGCAATCAACAACGCATCGCCATGATCCACGACCGTGCAATCCACATGCCGCGCGCGCAGATCGGATGCATCACCAACCTCCACGATCATCCCGTCGCGCAGCAGGATCGCACCGGTGGAATGGTGACGCACAGCGCCCAATCCAGCGGTAAACGGGTTGTCGTCAAAGCTCAGGGTCTGGCCCAGGAGGAGCGTGGTGGCCATCGTCAGGTATCCATTCGTAAATTACACCCATCCAGATAGGACAGTTTCGGGGTGAAGTCCCGCTCCGATCTGCGGTCCGATACCAGCCATAAAAAAGGGGCACCCGCAGGCACCCCTTTGAATTTCGGTAATGTGGAGTGCGTTAAACGACCAGGTCGCCCGCGCTCTTGCGGCCATCACGACCGTCGATCAATTCATACTCGATCGGTTGATTGTCCTGCAGAGACTGTAGTCCAGCTTGTTGAACAGCGGAGATGTGGACGAAAATGTCCTTTCCGCCGTCATCCGGTTGAATGAATCCATAACCCTTTTCAGAGTTGAACCACTTGACGATACCTTTGGCCATTACTGACGGTCCTTAGAGTAGTGTGGTAGGGCAACGTGCCCTGCCTTCGCTTTCCCCTCAACCGCCCCGGCACGCCAATGACGCGCTGAATAGTCTTCAGGGTACTGGGAATGTAGCTGAAAACAGGCCTTCGTTCAACGCAAGCATAATTTTTCCAAAGCAAAACTTTGACTACCCTGTGCTAAATTGTAGAACCCAACCCAATTGCAAAGCGAAGCCGGTGAGGCTTACGAAATAAGGTAGCGTCATGGAATTGCTCACACTCGAAAACCTCGGCACCCTGGTGATGCTGATCTTCCTTCAGGCCGTATTGGGCTTTGATAACCTGCTCTATATCTCCATCGAATCGCAGCGTGCGCCGATCGCGGATCAGGCCCGCGTGCGCCGCTGGGGTATTCTGATCGCCATTGCACTGCGCATCATCCTGCTCTTCGTGATGATCCAATTGCTGCAAACCCTGTCCCAAACATTGTTCAGCCTGAATTTTGAGGGGATCATCACCGGCGAGTTCACCTTTGCCACTCTGGTCTTCCTGTTTGGTGGCGGCTTCATCATGTACACAGCGGTCAAGGAAATCGCGCACCTGCTGGCGATGGACCACCTTGGCCACGGGGTGGAGAGCAAGCAGCGCCGCTCCGCGGCCTCTGTCATTGCGATGATCGTGTTCATGAACCTGATCTTCAGCTTTGATTCGATCCTGTCCGCCATTGCGATCACAACCGTCTTCCCGATCCTCGCCATTGCGATCCTGCTCTCGGGTCTGGCCATGCTGCTGCTGGCCGACACCGTGTCCGAATTCATCGAGAAGAACCGCATGTACGAGGTTCTGGGCCTGATGGTCCTGCTGATCGTCGGTGTGGTTCTGTTGGGTGAGGGCGGACATCAGGCGCATATGAAACTGTTCGGCTACGAGGTTCTGGCCATGTCCAAATCCACCTTCTACTTCTCGATCGTGGTGCTGTTCGTCGTACAGGTCCTGCAAACCGGCTATCGGCGCAAACTGGAGGCCGTACGTGCGCATCGCCGCACACAAACTTCGCCAGAACATGTTAGTAATGGCCCTGCGCAGTAGCGATCAGACCTCTGAGTGCCTATAATAATGCGAACGGATTAAATCAGGAGCATCATATGGGACGAGGCAACATTGGACGCGTGGCCACCGCAATACTGGTGGTCGTCGTCGCCGTCGTCGCGTTCAAGGCATTCGGAGGGCCAATCTGATGGCCCGTCGTTTTGGCGGGCAGTTCAGCAATGGCGGCGCGACCGACGCGCCCCAATCTCCGCAAAATCGGGCCTCACAAAATCAGGCCCCGCAAAAATCAGCATGGTCCGGCCGGACCGTGCAACGCTGGACCGGACGCCTGACACTGGTTTCGGTCGCGGCATTCCCGATGTTGGCCGCAGGCTTGCTTGAGCTTGGCTCGGGCGATGCATTGCAAGCGGTGGGCGAACTGGCCGCCTTTGCCGCAATGGCTGGCGGCGTCTGGCTAACCCGTGAGGGGCTAAAGGCCGAGGACGCCTATGCCGCCCGCACCGTCGCCCATGCCCCCCGTGCCCCGCGCAAAATTGCAGGTGCTGTTGCCATGGGCATCGGCGTCGCATTGGGTGCGGCTGTGGGATGGGAACTCGGTGTAGTGCAGGGCGCCGTCTATGGCGTTGTCGCGGCCACCGCACATGTCGCCGCATTTGGTCTGGACCCGATGCGGGCCAAGGGCAGCTCGGACATTTCCGATTTCGACCGCGACCGCGTTGCCGGTGCCGTGGACAAGGCGGAAGCCCTGCTCGCCGACCTAATCGCACAGGCCAGCCGCATCCGTGACCGCAACGTCGCCGCGCGTGTCGACAGCTTTGCCGCCGCCGCCCGCGATATGTTCCGCCGGATTGAGGAAGACCCCCGTGATCTGGCCGGTGCCCGCCGCTACCTTGGAGTGTACCTGTCAGGCGCACGGGATGCGACAGCGCAATTCGCAGACCTGTGGGCACGCGCCCCTGAAACAGCGGCGCGTCAGGATTACCTCGCCCTGCTTGATGATCTCGAGATGCGCTTTAACGCAAAAAGTGCCACCTTGATTGAAAATGACCGCTCTGCCCTCGACATCGAAATCGAGGTGCTGCGCGACCGACTGCAACAAGAGGGCGTCCGCCCTAGAAAGATGGAGTGAACCATGCCTTCCGAGACCATCCGCACCAAAGCCGAGACCGCATTGCGCGAGGCAGAGATCGTCACCTCTACCCTGCTGCCCGAGCCCACGGACGCCAATCTGCCCGTCGTTGCCGGTTCCGTGCCACAGGATCAGATCGACACCCGCGTGGCGGAGCTGGACATGGAGGACACACAGTCCATCATCCGCTTCGGTTCAGGCGCGCAATCCGAATTGCAGGTCATCTCGCAGCAAATGCTGGCAGGCGTGCGCAACAAGGATATCGGCCCCGCCGGCAATTCCCTGCGCGACATGGTATCCTCGCTGCGCGGGTTTTCCGCCGCAGAACTGGACCCGAACGCGGAGCGTAGCTGGTGGCAAAAACTGCTGGGCCGCGCCGCGCCACTCGCCAACTTCACCGCGAAGTTCGAGGAAGTGCAGGGCCAGATCGACCGCATCACCGATGAGCTGCTGGAGCATGAGCATACCCTGCTCAAGGACATCAAATCGCTCGACCTGCTCTATGAAAAGACCCTCGATTTCTATGACGAGCTTGCGCTGTACATCGCGGCTGGTGAGGCAAAGCTGGCCGATCTGGACGCCAACGACATCCCCGCCAAGGTTGCCGCCGTTGAGGCAGCACCCGAGGATCAGGGCGTGATGAAGGCGCAGGAGCTGCGCGACCTACGCGCCGCCCGTGATGATCTGGAACGCCGCGTCCACGACCTGAAACTGACCCGTCAGGTGACGATGCAATCGCTGCCCTCGATCCGCCTGGTTCAGGAAAACGACAAGAGCTTGGTGACAAAAATCAACTCAACCCTCGTGAACACCGTGCCCCTGTGGGAAAACCAGTTGGCACAGGGCATCGCCATCCATCGCAGCCGCGAGGCCGCAACCGTTGTGCGCGATGCAAACGATCTGACCAACGATCTGCTGCGCCAGAACGCCGAAAACCTGCAAACCGCCAACCGCGAAATCCGCACGGAAATGGAACGCGGCGTCTTCGACATCGACGCGGTCAAGGATGCAAACCAGCGCCTGATCGACACAATTCAGGAGAGCCTGCAAATCGCGGATGAGGGTAAGGCAAAACGCGCCGCCGCCGAGGTAGAGCTGCAATCCATGGAGCAAAAGCTCAAGGAAACGCTGGCCAGCGCCAAGGCAGCAAACGTAGCACAACCGGTTACCGATCAGGTTTAACCCACGCACGTCCCCTCCCTCGCACCAACGGGGGAGGGTTAGGAAGGGGGCCCCGCGCCCCACAAGGAGAACCCAATGCCCATTTTCGACTTCCTGCGCGGCGAATTTATCGACGTCATTCACTGGACCGAGGATAACCGCGACAAAATGGTCCACCGCTTCGAGCGTGAAGGCCATGCCATCAAATACGGCGCGAAACTGACCGTGCGTGAGGGGCAAGCCGCCGTTTTCGTGCACGAAGGCCAGATCGCAGACGTGTTCGCACCGGGCCTGTATATGCTCGAAACGAACAACATGCCGATCATGACGACGTTGCAGCACTGGGACCACGCCTTCCAGTCGCCGTTCAAGTCCGAGATCTACTTCGTTTCCACCACACGGTTCACCGACCTGAAATGGGGTACAAAAAACCCGATCATGTGTCGTGACCCCGAATTCGGCCCCGTTCGCCTGCGCGCATTCGGCACCTATACTGTCCGCATCACGGATCCTGCGAAATTCATGCAGGAAATCGTGGGCACCGACGGTGAATTCACCACGGCTGAGATCACATATCAGTTGCGAAATATCATCGTGTCCCGCTTCTCGACCGCGATTGCGGGTTCGGGAATTCCCGTGCTGGATATGGCGGCGAATACCGATGATCTGGCGAAATTCGTGGCCGCGAAAATCGCGCCTGAAATCGCAGAATACGGCATCGAATTGCCGATGCTGATGATCGAGAACATCTCGCTGCCCGCCGCAGTGGAGCAAGCAATGGACCGCCGCACCTCCATGGGCGTTGTCGGCGATCTGGGCCGCTACACGCAGTTTCAGGCAGCCGAGGCAATGGCAGAGGCCGCGAAAAACCCCGGTGGCGGTATGGGCGCAGGGCTCGGCATGGGAATGGGCATGGCGATGGCGCAAAACGGCCCATGGGGCAGCGCACCAGCCGCAGCCGCTCCTGCCGCAGCCGCACCACCCCCACCACCACCGGTCGAGCACGTTTGGCACATCGCCGAAAACGGCGCGACCCACGGCCCCTACTCCAAGGCACGCCTTGGCCGCATGGTACAGGAGGGCGGACTGACCCGCGACACCCTCGTCTGGACTGCTGGCGCTGCGGGCTGGACCAAGGCAGGCGACATTCAGGAGCTGGCGCAACTCTTTACCGTCATGCCACCGCCGCCCCCACCGCCGGGCGTTTAATCCATGGGTGAGCTTGAGACCCACCGCTTCCCCTGCGGGACGTGCGGTTCCGACCTGCGTTTCGCACCGGGCGAGCGGTTATTGCGCTGCGATCATTGCGGCGCGACCGAGGGGATGCCCGCCGCATCGCCATGGGATCGATCAGCCGTCGCGGAAAACGATATCCGCGGCGCGCTAGCCACCACGGCAGAGCCGGAGATGGAGGAAACCCGCGTTGTCCAGTGCACCTCCTGCGGCGCGCAGGTTGAGTTTGATCCGAATGAACACGCGGCGGAGTGCCCCTTCTGCGCCTCGCCCATGGTCACCGGAACCGGCATAAACCGCCACATCAAACCACGCGGCATCCTGCCCTTTGATATCGATCAGGGTGGCGGGCAGAATGCGATGCAGAAATGGCTGCGCGGGCTATGGTTTGCCCCGAATGCGCTGAAAAAATATGCGCGCTCGGATCACAAATTACAGGGCATCTACCTGCCCTACTGGACCTTCGACGCGCAGACGGAAACCGATTATCGCGGTCAGCGCGGAACCAAGCACAAACGCACCGTTAGTGATGGGAAGAAGCAAACCACGATCCGCTGGCGACCGGTCAGCGGGCATGTCTCACACTTCTTTGACGATGTGCTGGTGACAGGCTCCCGTACCTTGCCCGAGAATCAGATCCGCAAAATCTCGCATTTCGATCTGTCCGCCCTGGAACCCTATCGCCCGCAATTCCTCGCCGGTTTTAGGGCCGAGGCCTATTCCATCGATGTGGTTGAGGCGAAAACCCTCGCCGAGCAAATGATCGACGGTGAGGTCCAAACCCTTATCAAACGCGATATCGGCGGTGACCGGCAGCGGATCGACGATATGCAGGTCACGCTATCGGATGTGACCTATAAGCATATCCTCGTGCCCGTCTGGATCGCCGCCTATCGGTTCCGCGGTAAAAGTTATCGTTTTGTCGTCAATGCACGTACCGGCGCCGTCACCGGTGAGCGTCCATGGTCGCCGGTCAAGATCGCTATCGCGGTTGTGCTGGGTGCCATTGCTGCCGGTATTGTCGCCTTTATCAGCGCCAACAGCTAAAAACCTAAATCACGAAACGAAAAAGGGGGCGCAACCGACAGGTTGCGCCCCCTTTTATTTGGCTCAAAACCCTATCAGGTGATGAAGAACAGTTCGTCAACCAGCGCCAGCTCAGCGTCCAGAACTTCCTGCGGGATATCGTCACAATCGTCGATGGTTGGCGTATCGCCGTCCAGACCGACCACATCCAGCAGATCATCCAACAGACCGCCCAGACCACTTTCCGCACCAATTGCATAGGTGGAGATGGTGGCGTTGTAGTCATCGACCAATGCCTCAACCGCATCCTCGGCACCTGTGCTGGACGAACCACCACCGGTGAAGATGAACACGCGGTTATCCGCATTTTCATCCATCTCGCTCTGCAACGATGTCAGTGCACCGCTGAGGTTCGAGGAGGAAGCAAGGCTGCCATCGATGTCATATGGGCTGCCGATCTCCGTCGCGGTGGAACCGTATGTGAAGTAGCTGCTCGATGTGCTGAGGTCGGAGAAGTTATCCCAAACCGTTGGCAGCACTTCACCCAACTGACCTGCCATCTCGATCGAAAGGTCGATCCAGCTGGTGCTGCCGTCGCCGTTGAAATCGCAATCGAGCGACGCAACATTGACGAACATCGAGGCCGAAGCATCGATCAGGAAGTAGTAGTTCACATCTGCCGAAACGCCGGCATCCGAACCCTCACCATTCACAACGATCTCGATCGTAGCGGAATCACCCTCACCAGCCGCGTCAGATGCGGAGTAGTTGAAGGAGACGATCTCGCTCTGACCATCGTTCAGTGCAAGGAACTGATCGCTAGGATCGAAGGCAAACGTACCGTCTGCCTCAACCGTCAGCGTACCGGTCCAGCCCTTGCCAGCCGAGGTCAGCTCAATCGCCGCACCCGGAACAAGCGTCTGACCCGCAACTGTTTCGATCGTGATCGTGTCACCGATGTCATTATCGGTCACCAGAGCCGACAGATCGCCAGTGGCGACTTCCGTCTCAAGGATCTCGATGATCTGGCCAGTCGCAACCGGTGGCGTGTTTGGTGCTGCATCATCAGCGCCAGTGATCGTAACCGTTACGGACTTCGTATCGGTCTGGACCACACCACCATCGCTGGATTCAACAGTGTACTGGAAGGTGAACGTATCGATATCACCGGCATTCATGATCTCAGCGGCTTGTGCGCTAGGCTGATAGCGCATCGAACCATCAACGAAGACCGTCAACGTACCGGTCAGGCCGTTATCGGTGATGATGTTGTTCGCAACAACATTACCGAAGCGACCGGAGGTCGAAAGGCTCATCCCGTCGCTGATACCAGCCAACGTAACCGCATCACCATCTGGATCGCTTGCGCCATCCATAATGTTGACGTTCAGCAGCTCGGTGTCCTCATCCGTGGTGTATGCCTGATCGATAGCAATCGGCGGAGAGTTGATGCCGTTGATATCAATCGTTGCAGTCGCGGTGGAGGACTGAACCGTGGTTCCGCCAGTCGATTCTACGGTGAACTCGAAGGTGATGAAATCAGGCTGATCCTGATCCAGATCGGTCGAGGTGGACACATAGGTGAATGTGCCATCCGCGTTGATCGTCAGCAGGCCAGTGCCACCCTCGGTGGTTGTGACTGCAACAGCCTCACCGATTGCGCCCAACGATGTGGAGACCAGCGAAATCGCATCGCCATCCGCATCCGTGGAGTTTGCAAGCAGATCGCCCGAAACCGTGGAGATTTCGCCAATGTTGTTCTGCTCGAACACCACCACACCAACATCGCCAGCAATCGGCGCAACGTTCACGCCGTTGATGTTGATCGTTGCCTGCGAGGAGGAGAACTGCTGCGTCACACCGCCCGAGGAAACTGCGGTGAATTCAATCACCACCATGTCGCTCTCGTTCAGGTCCATGGAGCTGTCCAGAGCGGTCAATGTGAACGAACCGTCCGCACCAATCGTCAGTTCAGCGTCATGACCGCTGGTGGTTGTGACAATAACCGTCTCCCCCACGGCACCGACCGAGGTCGAGAACACAGTGATCGCATCGCCATCAGCATCCGTAGCACCGTCCAGCAGGTTGCCAGTGACAACGTTGCTCAGGCCCTGATCGTTCGCCTCGGATATCTGGAAGGTCGAGTTGACCGTCACAGGCGCCACGTTCACGCCGTTGATGTTGATCGTCGCCGTTGCCGTGTCGGATTGCGTAACCACGCCACCGGTGGATTCAACCGTGAAGTCGAAGGTGATGCTGTCTGCCTCACCCAGGTCCAGGCTGTCATCGGTGGATACGAACGAGAATGTACCATCGGTGTTGATCGTCAACTCACCGGTACGACCGCCATCGGTGGTGACGGAAACCGTATCACCAATTGTGCCAACCGTGGTGGATGCCAGAACCAGCGTGTCACCGTCGATATCCGTTGCATCGAACAACAGGTTGCCAGCAGCGGTGCTGGTCAGACCCTGATCGTTCATCTCGTTCAGCGTGATGCTCTGCGAGATAGCAACCGGCGCATCGTTCAGGCCGTTGATGGTGATCGTCACCGTCTTTGTGTCGGTCTGAACCGTGGTGCCGCCCGACGATGCGATTGTGTAATCGAAGGTCAGGGTATCGGTTTCGGTCAGGTCCAGCGCATCGCTGGTCGATGTGAAGGTGAACGTACCGTCATCATTGATCTGAAGAAGACCGCTTTGGCCGCCTTCAGTCGTGACCAGACGTGTACCGCCAATCGCACCCAGTGTGGTGGATTGCAGGGACATCGCATCGCCATCCGCATCAACCGCACCGGCCAGCAGATCGCCGTCGATTGCGTTTGGTGTGGTTGGGGCGGTGGATGCCTCATCCATGCTCAGATCGATGTTCTGCGCCGCAGGACCAACATTCACACCAGCGATGGTAACAGTCGCGGTCTGCGTGTCGAACTGATCCGTTACACCACCCGACGACACAACAGTGAAGTCGAAGGTGTAGCTGTCAGTCTCGCCCAGATCCATGCTGTCATCAGCCGAGGACAGTGTGAACGAACCATCAGCAGCCACTGTCAGCAGCGCCGCAACGCCCGCTGCGGTGGTTACTGCCAGCGTCTCACCCAGTGCACCGGCGGAGATACCGGAGACTGTGATCGTGTCGCCATCCGCATCAGTCGCGCCGTTCAGCAGGTTGCCCGCTGCGGTGCTGTTCTGACCCTCAGCGTTCTGCTCGCTGATTGCGAAGCTCTGCGCCGTGGCAACAGGACCTTCGTTCAGGCCAGTGATGGTGATCGTCGCAGTGGACGATGCCGTCGCCTGACCGTCAGTGGCGGTATAGCCGAAGGTGATTGTGTCTGTCTGACCCATATCCAGATCAACACCATCCGGCGTGAAGGTGAACGAACCGTCTGCGTTAACGATCAGCGTACCGGTGTTGCCGCCATCGGTGGTGACGCTAACGCCCTCACCCAATGCGCCAGCGGTGATGCTCTCAACAGTGATGACATCGCCATCCGCGTCGGTCGCATCGTCCAGCAGGTTGCCGGAAACAGGTGTCGCCTCATCGGTCAGCGCGGCAACAACCTCAACAACTGGTGCAACATTGTCTGTTACGCCGGTCACTGTGATGGTCAGCGTGCCGTCAGCCGAGGCCGTTTCACCAGCAGTCTCACCCGAGGTGCGGGTCATCACGACGTTATCGATACGGCCGCCATAGCTGTCGCTGACTGGCAGACCCTCGAATGCGATGCGGTGATCGCCCTCAGTCAGGTCGAAATTGACCGTCAGGGACTTCTTCTCCAGATCGTCGGAGTTCAGCGTTGCAACAACAACCCCGTCAACCAGAACCGAAACACCCGAAGTGTCGTCGATTTCGCCGTTCAGGGCGCGTGCATAGAAGTCGAGGCTCAGCTCGAAGGAACCGTCGGAACCAGCGTAGACATCCTGATACAGCGTGCTGTTAAAGCGCGCGTCCAGCTCAGCCACGGTGTTGTTGGTGTCGATGTTTTCCGAACCGCCAACGTTACCGCTTTGCAGTTCGATATCGCCTTCCAGAACCGACCAGCCCTCAACCAGATCCTGATCGAGATAGTTCCACTGACCGTCTGTGCCGCTGGTGTTGAACAGCAGCTCGGAACCGCCACCCTCGAAGTCGCCGTTGACGATCAGGCGATCATCAGGAGTCGCAACAGTCGTGGTCGCAGTTGCAGTGTAGTTCAGGCTGATTGTGTCAACGTCGCCGTCGTTCAGCTCCTCGAAGCCTTCGTTAGGCTCGAAGGTGTAGGAACCGTCTGCGTTCACTGTCAGCAGACCGGTCAGACCACCCTCGGAGGTCACTTCAAAGCTCTCGCCAACAACGCCGCCCTCGATCGCGGAAACGGCCAGCGTCCCCTCGGTCGTTGCGTCGTTCTCCAGGATGTTGCCCGAAACAGCGGTATCTTCGTCAGTGGTGTTTGTGTCGTTCTCGACCGAGATAACCGGCCCGTCCGACGCGCCGTCGATGGTCACAGTGACCGTCGCGGTGTCGTAAACATAGGCAGGGACTTCCTCAGTCGAACCCAGCACCAGATCGTCGATGCCGCCGGACCCCTTGAGCACAACAACCATGTACGAAACGTCTACACCGTTCAGCGCAACTTCGTTGATGGAGTTGTTGGAGCCGCCGCTGACCCACTGCTCGCCAGTCTTGCACCAGTTCTCATCAAAGAAACCGATCCAGACACCTTCTTCGTTGTCTACGATGGTCAGCGAGCTGACATCAGTAGGCTCATCGAAGGAGAAGCGGATTTCGCCGCCAGCAGCGTTATCATCAGGATCCCACTCGTGGCCGTCCTCGGAGATGATCAGCAGGTTGCCCTGCGTATCAGTCGCCAGATCCCAGTCGCCGCCGGTCGGGTTGTTGGAGTCGAAGATCATCGCCTCGTCAATGCACTTGTTATAGGCATGAACGTTGATGGTAACACCGTCGATCTGGTTGGTGATCGTCTCACCGGTGTTGAACTCTTCGAAGTCGATTGTGCGTGTGCTGTCGATGGTTGTGAAACCATCCTGCGACTTAACAGTGAAGTCGAAGCTGAACGTGTCCGTCTCACCCTCGGCCATGTCGTTCGCATCAGCACCCGGAGTATAGGTGTATGTGCCGTCTGCGTTCACAACAACCGTACCGGTATAGCCGTTCGCAGTGGTAACCTCGATTGCCTCACCGATCGCGCCCAGCGATGTGCCGTCCAACGTGACAACGTCGCCGTCTACGTCGAATGCGCCGTCCATAACGTTGCCAGTAACGGCCTCGTCCTCGGAGGTGCGAACCGCCTGATCAACAGCAACAGGCGCATCGTTTACGCCGGTAACTTCGATGGTCAGTGTCGCGGTATCTGTCAGGCCGTCGGAATTCAGAACCGTGTAGTCGAGGGAGACAGTTGCCGTCTCGCCTGCACCCAGTGCATCGAAGTCGCCAGCAGCATCGAAATCAACGGAACCGTCAGCAGCAACCAGAACGCGGCCGCCATCTTCCAGATCGATCCAAACGCCGACCAGCGATGCGGAGCCGTCGATTTCCTTGACGACCAGCGCCTCGGATGTGTTGGACGCATCGTTCAGCAGAACGTTGATGTCGTTATCGCCAAAGCCTTCGCCCTGCATAACAGCAAGGAAGTCGTCATCCGCATCAGGCGCCGAAGCATGCGAACCGATCTCACCGCCGTCTAGGCAGGCATAGCTCAGCGAGCCACAATCGCCGTAGTAGCATGCAGCGGTCAGCTCAACGCCCTGCGCAGGAACTGCACCGTAGAACGCGAAGTGATCGTTGCCGCCGTCAGGCAGGTTCGTGCCCTCGATCTCGATCATGTAGTAGGTGTTGCCATCATCGCCGTGCACGACGAAGTAGCCTTCCCAGTAGACGTTACCGGCATCGGTCCAGTTTCCGTCCTCGTTCAGCCAACCGGACTGATTGTCCGAACCCTGCTCGTTCGCATTACGACCACTGTCGCCAGCCAGACCGGAATCATTGTCGCTGACATACATCGTCGCATCAGCACCCGAATAGGTGAAGCTGTCGCCGGTGCTGAAGTTGCTGTCAGTACGGATCGAGTTCTCATCGATAACCGTGAAACTGTTCCAGGAATAATTGCTACTGCGGCCCATACATTCGATCCTCTTTTGCAGCACTTGCTGCGTGTCCCTTGAAGCGACTCCATCGCATGGAGTCGGGAGAGATCGCCCCCACGACGCTCTCTGATGGTGGTTAACTATCGGTTAAATGTGACCGCAATTAGGCCCACCCAGCCCTATTCACTCTCAATCCGAGTAGGCCCGCACCCCCGTCACGTCCAGTAAAAACACGTAGAACAGTGCATTTTGCAACGAAGAGGGCGCGCCACTTTTCAGTGACACGCCCCATGGTTGTATTGTGACGCTAGGTCTTACTGTGCGCCTTACTCGACAGAAGTGATCCGACCACCGATTCCCGGAACATAATCACCCGCTGCGGCCAGATAATCTGCAAGAACAACTTCCAGACCGGGGCCGTAATCGTAAGTATTCGTGCCCTCATCAGCGAAGACGGCGTAACCATCGCCGCCACCACGCATGAAGTTGTTGGAGGCAACGCCGTAGATCGCGCTTGGGTCCAGTGCGGTGAACGAACCGTCCTCGCCCTCGATCTCAACCGAAACGATACGTGCGCCAACTTCGGCTGCCGGATCCCATGTGAAGCGCATGCCGCCAACCTGTGGGAAGCGACCGCCGCCATCCTCAACCTGACTAACACCGTTTTCCAGCGCGGTCAGAATACCGGCACCGGTCAGGTTGAACGTGGCCAAAGTGTTCTGGAACGGCAGAACCGTCAGCACCTCACCCATGGTGACCTCACCCGCGTCAATGGACGAACGCAGGCCGCCACCGTTAACGATTGCGACGTCGATGCCCTGCCCCTCAAGACGCTCCAGCATTGCGGTGGTGACCAACGCACCCATCTCGCACTCAACGGCACGACAGGACGAACGGTCGCCATCAATGGACGCAGAGGTGGAGCCGATCACACGGTTGCGGATTTCATCCAGCGGGCCTGCCAGCTCCTCAACACGCGCAACAGTTG
Source organism: Pontivivens marinum (assembly GCF_900231835.1). Classification (GTDB taxonomy): domain Bacteria; phylum Pseudomonadota; class Alphaproteobacteria; order Rhodobacterales; family Rhodobacteraceae; genus Pontivivens; species Pontivivens marinum. The sequence goes on from NZ_OCTN01000001.1 coordinate 412,107, forward strand.
CGACATCCTCGGTCACGCTGGCATCCAGTAGGCGAGGCTCACCGGTTGCGGAGATCAGGTTGCCATCATCATCGAATGTGATCTGCAACTCGCCCAGATATTTGGTGTAGGCATAGGCCTGAACAACCGCCGTATTTCCAACCATAGTTGGGTATGGGCCATCTGCATCCTCGTCCAGATTGGACAGGAACGTGTTTGAGTGACCGCCAACGATCACGTCCACACCCTCAACCGCGGCAGCGACTTCCAGATCGACATTGTAACCGGAATGGCTGAGCACAACGATCTTGTTGATGCCCTGCGCCTCAAACCGCTCAACCTCGGCGCGCACGGCGTCGATCGGGTTCGAGAAGGTCACATTGTTACCCGGCGAGGACAGAACCGAGGTTTCCTCAGGCGTCAGACCGATCAGGCCGATCACCTCACCACCGATGGTCACGATGGAGGATTTGTTCAGCACGCCGTCCAGCAGCGGCTCCGCCGAAACATCCGCGTTGGACATCAGGACGGGGAAGTTAACCGTATCCATAAATCCACGCAGAACCTCAGGACCGTCGTCGAATTCGTGGTTGCCCACGGTCATCGCGTCGTACTCCATCAGGTTCATGAACTCAGCGGCTGCCTGACCCTTATAGTAGGTGTAGAACAACGTGCCCTGGAACTGATCGCCACCATCGACCAGCAGGACGTTTTCATTGGCTGCGCGTGCCTCGGCGATTGCGCTAACCAAACGGGCCATGCCGCCAAAGCATTCGCCAGCGGTGTTGTCCTCGGCGTTGCACGATGAATCGTATTTGCTGATCGGCTCAATGCGGCTGTGCACATCATTGGTGTGAACGACGGTCATGCTGAAATCGGCATGCGCGGTCGTCGCCAGTGCGCTCAGCGCGACGGTGGCGGCTAGAATCGGCTTCAGGGACATTTATGACCTCATTTGGCTGTTGGATAACGGCATCGTGGTAAGAGTTGACCAAAAGATCAACGGTGCAGATCACCCTTCGCATGAATGTCACGCTAGGTCGTGATGTGATTCATCACGATTCAACGCATTGCTATGGCGACAACACTCCCCCACGCTCCGCGTAGGAGGACATGTCATGACCGTTCAATTAACCAATACCCAAACCCGCGATGTAGAGGCCCTGCTGCACCCCTACACCAACGCCGTGACCCATCGCGCGACCGGCGCGCATGTGATTGAGCGGGGCGAGGGCGTCTATGTTTACGACGATCAGGGCAACCGGTTTCTAGAGGGGATGGCCGGCCTGTGGTGCTGCGGCCTCGGTTTTGGCGACGAGGAGTTGATCGAGGTGGCGCAGGCCCAAATGGCCAAGCTGCCCTATTACCACCTGTTCGGCGGGCGCAGCCATGAACCCGCGATTGAGCTGGCCGAGAAGATCAAGGACCTCGCCCCCGGCATGTCCCGCGTGTTTTACCAATCCAGCGGCTCCGAGGCGAACGAGACCCAGATCAAGCTGGCATGGTATTACAACAACGCCATGGGCCGCCCTGATAAGAAAAAGATCATTAGCCGCGTAAAGGGCTATCACGGCGTGTCCATCGTCTCTGCCTCACTGACCGGATTGCCCTATAATCACAAGGGGTTCGACCTGCCGGTGGATCGCATCCACCACACCTCGACCCCGCACTATTTCCGTGGCGCGCATGAGGGCGAGACCGAGCTGGAATTTTCCACCCGCCTCGCCCACGAGCTGGAGCAGATGATTCTGGCTGAGGGGCCAGACACCGTCGCTGCCTTCATCGCTGAACCCGTCATGGGCGCAGGCGGGGTGATTGTGCCCCCCAGTGGCTATTTCGAAGCGATCGGACCGGTTTTGGCCAAATACGATATCCTGTGCATCGCGGATGAGGTCATCTGCGGCTTTGGTCGCACCGGCGAATGGTTCGGCTCGCAACGGCTGGGCATGCAACCCACCTCGATGAGCATGGCAAAGCAGCTGACCGGCGGCTACGTCCCCCTCTCCGCCGTCGCCATCAACGCCGATATGGCATCCGTGATTGAGGGATATTCCGGCGAGATTGGCACGCTGGGCCACGGCTTTACCTATGGCGGCCACCCGCTGGGCTGCGCCGTGGGTTCCGCTGCCATCGACATCATGCGCCGCCGCGATATTCCGGCCCATGTCAGATCGCTTGAGGGTGAATTTCAGCGCCGCCTGCGCACCTATTCCGACAACCCGCTGGTGGGTGAGGCCAGAGGCGTCGGCCTGCTGGGCGCGCTGGAACTAACCCCGGGAGGGCGCGGCACCTTTGATCCGGTGGGCAAGGTTGGCGCGTTCATGGCCGCCGAGCTATTGAAAAACGGCGTGATTCTGCGCGCGGCAGGCGATTCCATCGTGTTCTGCCCCCCAATGACCATCACTGCCGATGAGGTGGAGGAGCTGTTCGCCCCAATCGAAAACTGCCTGAACGCAACCCTGCACTGGGCAAAATCCGAAGGCCTGATGTCCTGAAACGCAGACGGCCCCCGAGCTTGCTCAGGGGCCGTTAACTCTCAGCCATTCATCTCACGCTGTAACTGCGCAATCCGAATCGCAGCATCTGCCTGACTCAGCGATCCATCAAACGACTCACCTGCCATCTCGCATAAATTTTGCAGCGTATCGGCCTGTGCAGCGGTCATTGCCTGCCCGCCAGCCGCATAAATTCCCGGCGTTTTCGCGTTGATCTGCGCCTGACGGCGTGCGGTTTCGGTCCTTGTATCATCGGTCATGTGAACCTCCTATGTTCACATAACGCGCACCCACCCCGATCCGCGCCGAGAAAATTCCGATCAGCAGATCAGCGCTTTTTCTTGGCAATCCGCTCAGCCACAACACGGGCTTGTGCCGCTGCTGCGCGCAGTTCTTCTGCAATTTCCTCGGCTTCGTCCGCATCGAAGTCCAGTGGCAGGTCAATGCCTGCTGCCTCAACATATAACCGAACCATGCCCAAATCGGTTGGTCCGATCTGGATGTTGGCCGCGATCTCGCTCTCGCTATTAATGCCCATTTTCGTTCTCCTTTTGCGTTGCCCTACCCCGCAAGTTCGCTTCTGTCCAGATCACCCCTTGCATTCGCCGGAAACGGGCGGTATTCCCCCCGCAGTGCCGTCATAGCTCAGTAGGTTAGAGCGCTTGATTGTGGATCAAGAGGTCCCCCGTTCGAGCCGGGGTGTCGGTACCATTATTCCTCATTCGATATATATCGCGCGGAAATCGTTCACATTCGTCAATGTGGGTCCGGTGATAACCTGCGCGTTTAGCCGCGCAAACAGGCCGTGGCCGTCGTAATTCGCCATGGCGCCATTCAGACCGGATCGATCCGTTTGCGGCCCGATCAATGCGCCCGCAACCTCCGCCGCGCCATCAACGCCATCCGTATCGCATGCAATCGCATGAATACCCGATGCACCATCCAGCCCGTCCAGCAGTCCCATCAGGAATTCCACGTTACGCCCCCCGCGCCCCGTGGCATCGGCGGGCAGGGTCACGGTGGTTTCGCCGCCTGACAACAGAATGCAGGGCGGCGCAATTGGCAGGCCGTGCTGCCGAACGCTCAACGCCATACCGGCCATTGCGCGACCAACCTCGCGGGCCTCCCCCTCAATCGCATCACCCAGAACCAAGCACGGCACCGGGCAAATCGCCTGCGCCGCACGCAGGGACGCCATCGGTGCGGCAATCATCCGCAGCTCCGCCCGATCGAGGGTCTTTGGCGTCTCATTCGCCGGATCAGCCAGCGCAGCAACAACAGAATCGGGTAGATCCATGCCGTAACGCGCCACAATTTCACGCGCATCTTGCAGGGTCGTTGCATCCGCCACCGTCGGGCCGGATGCGATATGCGAGGGGTCATCCCCCGGCACATCCGAAATCACCAGACTCAGAACCCGCGCAGGCCACGCCGCCGCTGCCAAGCGCCCGCCCTTTACCGCCGAAACATGCTTGCGCACGCAATTCATCTCATCAATCGACGCACCGGAGGCCAGCAGCACACGGTTCAACGCCTGCTTGTCCCGCAACGAAACCCCATCAGCGCCCAGTGACAGCAGCGACGATCCACCGCCCGAAATCAGCGCGACCAACAAATCGCCCTCGCCCAAACCCTCGGCCAAGCTCAGGATACGCCGCGCCGCGTCCTCACCCGCCGCATCGGGAACGGGGTGAGATGCCTCGACAATCTCGATCCCTTCGCAGGGCACGGCATGGTCGTAACGGGTGACGATCAGCCCCTCGCACGGGCCCCAAGCGGCCTCCAACGCGGCCCCCATCGCGGCGGAGGCTTTGCCCGCCCCGACCACAACCACACGGCCCGCAGGCTTGGCCGGTAGATGCCCCGCCAAAACCTGCGAGGGCAATGCCGCAGCAACCGCCGCATCAAACATCTGGCGCAGCAGGGTTGGCGCGTCTGTCATAATCTCACATCCTTTGTCGTGCGGCCTGAGACTGCATCGCCTCAACCAGTTCGTGGTGCAGGCTGTGCGCGAAGGAGCGCATGCCCATAATGCGCACGCCCCGTCCCAGCCCGATAATCAGCGCAAACATATGCCCCAGATCGGTGCGCACACAAACACCTTGCGAGATCAGCATCGGATCAACGGGGCAAATGCGGGCCAGAACATGGCCCCAACCATCACCTGTCAGGTCCAGCGCGACCCATCCATCGCCCTGCTCCGTCACCGCAGCAATCCCTGTCAGGTCCGGCGGGGCCTGCGTGGTGAACCACATATCCGCCCCCGCCCAGATCGTGTTCTGCCCGCAACGTCCGACCTGTAAATCCAGCGGCACCTGCGCACCGGCATAGGGGCTGACGGACCACAATGCGTCGATCGGGGCCTCGTCCAACGTCAGCCCCCCCGCGACAAACGGCAGTTCTGCGCCGGAAAAAGCCGACTTCTCGATCAGATCAACCACGCATCCGCCCTCCCTCAGGGTCCATAAAGACGGGATCGCAAATCTCGCAGATCACATCATTGCCGCGCAGCAGGTCCAGCGCCCGTATCTGTTCCCCATGCCGCGCGCGCCCGTTCACCACAAAGCCCAGCGCAATCGCGCCCAAGCTTGGCGAAACACAGGCCGAGGAAACATGCCCCCAATCCGCATCCGGCGCAGGCTCCACCCCCACATCAAACAGATGCGCACCGGACAGCAAGCGTCCCTCACCCACGGCGCGCAATCCGACCAACTGCTTACGCTGCGGCCCGTGCAAACCGTCGCGTTGGCTCATCACCTTACCTATGCAATCCTTGCTAGGGCTGACCATCCGGCCCATGCCCAGATCATCTGCGCTGATGCGACCGTCAATTTCGGCATGGGTGATGAACCCCTTTTCAACCCGCAGGATGTTCAACGCCTCCATCCCGTACAGCCCGCCGCCCAACGCCTGCGCCCGCGCCGTCAGCTCACGCGCCAAGGCATCGCCATAACGCGCCGGAACCGCGATTTCATAGGCCATCTCGCCGGAAAACGAGATACGGAACAACCGCCCTGCAACTCCCCCGATTTGCACCGGACCACAGCCCATAAAGGGCCACTCGGCGTCGGTCAGTTCATGCCCCAGCAATCCCTGTAACAAGGCACTCGATTGCGGCCCCGCCACGGCGAATTGCGCCCATTGGTCGGTGACGCTCACCGCGCTGACCTGCCATTCGGGGTGCAGAGCCTGTGTGCAGAACTCAACATGGGCCATCACCTCACCCGCCGCAGCGGTGGTGGTTGTGATGACATAGCGATCATCGCCCAGCCGCGCGCAGGTGCCGTCATCCATGACCAAACCATCCTCGCGCAGCATCAGCCCATACCGCACCTTGCCCGGCTTTAGCGTGGACATCTTACCAGCATAGATCAGGTCCAGCAGCCTGACCGCATCCGGTCCCTGCACGTCGATCTTACCCAAAGTTGTCACGTCACACACGCCAACCGCGTTGCGGACCCAGCCAACCTCACGATCCGCGCTTTGCTTCCACGTGGTTTCCTCTCCCTCAGGGAACCATGCGGCACGGTGCCATTGGCCCGCTTCAACAAACGAGGCGTTCCGCTCACGGCTCAACCCGTCCGAGGGCGTCAGGCGATGCGGCTGGAACTGCCCCCGCGCCGTGCGCCCCGCCAATGCCGCCACCGGAACCGGAGTATAGGGCGGACGGAACGTGGTGGTTCCAACATCAGGGATTTCACGCCCCGCCAGCTCGGCCAAGACCGCCAGCCCGCCAACATTGCTCAGCTTACCCTGATCCGTCGCCATGCCCAGCGTGGTGTAGCGTTTCATATGCTCGACAGATCGGAAGTTCTCGCGATGGGCCAGCGTCACATCCTTGACCGTCACGTCGTTCTGGAAATCCAGCCACTGACGCCCCTTAACGCCGGTTACATGCCAGAACGGGGTGATGTTCACCGGACCATCCTCGGCCTTCGGAACCTCACCACCGCCACCTGCCTCAACCCCTGCACGCAACGCCGCCGCCGTGCTGAAATCACCGTTCGCCGCACCAATCGCCTGCAAGTTCGGAACCGATCCCGCCACCGACACAAATGCCGCAATATCATCGCGCCAGATCGGCCGCCCGTTCATGTGGCAGGTTAGGTGCACCGAGGGGTTCCAGCCGCCGGACACGGCCAGACATTCCGCCTCAACCCGATGCACGCCGTTTGCATCGCGCACATCCAGATTGCGCAAGCCCAGCCGCCCGCGTGTTTCCACAACCTGCGCGCCCGTATAAACGGGGCAATCCACCGTCGGCGTCACGCCATCGCGTGTGTCGATCAGGGCCGTAACCTCAACCCCGGCCGCCTGCAAATCCGTGACCGTGCGCCAAGCGTTGTCATTATTGCCAAAGACAGCAATTCGCCGCGCCGGCGCCACACCATAGCGATGCAAATAGGCCCGCACCGCGCTGGCCTGCATGATCCCCGGGCGATCATTATTGGGGAAACCTATCATCCGCTCATGCGCGCCACCTGCCAAAATGGCCCGCCCCGCGACAATGCGCCAGAAACAACCGCGTGGCGCACCGTCGGGGATCGTGCCCAGATGCTCACCCACCCGCTCATACGCGCCATAGGTGCCACCATCATAGGCACCCGTCACCGTGGTTCGCGTCATGACGCGCACATTGGGCAGGCTTGCCAGCTCCGCCGCGATGCCAGCCGCCCAAACGGCACCGGTATCATCACCAATGGCAAAACTCTCCGCGTCCAGGCGTCCGCCCAGCCGCATATCCTCCTCAACCAACAGCACACGCTCGCCGCGTCGCCCTGCGGTTAGGGCCGCCATCAATCCGGCAGGACCACTGCCGATGATCAGCAGATCGCAATGCGCCCATGCCCGATCATACCGCTCAACGCTATCCTCACCGGACAATGCGCCCAGACCGGCAGCGGCGCGAATAATCGGCTCGTAAACCCGCTCCCAAAACGCGCGCGGCCACATGAAGGTTTTGTAGTAAAATCCCGCACTCAAGAACCGGCTGAACAGATCGTTGACCGCCATCGCATCATGCCGCAACGACCCCACATGGTTTTGCGTGGCCGCCTGCAAGCCGTCGAAAATCTCCTGCGTTGTGCCGCGCATATTGGGCATCTGCGCCCCGCCCTGCCCCAGTGTGAACAGCGCATTCGGCTCCTCGGAGCCAGCGGTAACAGGGCCACGCGGGCGGTGATATTTGAACGAGCGCCCCTGCAAGACCTGACCATCGGCCAGCAATGCTGCGCTCAACGTATCGCCAGCCAGACCAGCACGCGAAACCCCGTTCAGCGTGAACCGCACGGCCCGATCACGGTTCAGGCGATTGCCCCCAGTTTCGACCCTCATCGTGTGCGCTCCACCGATAGAATTTCGTGGGTAACCGTATTGCGCCGGACACGTAACCACGCACGGCATCCCTGCGCGTGCTGCCATAGCTCCGCATGGGGTCCGGCGGGATTGTCGCGCAGGTAAACATAGTCCTGCCAGTCCTGCGCCGAGGCATCAGCCGCCGGCCGATCAGCCAGACGCGCATCGCCCAGATAGCTGAATTCACGCAAATCACGCGCGCCACATAGGGGACAATTGATCCTCATGCGTCCGCTCCCTCAATCCAATACATTGCCACCTGTCTCAATGCCGGTTCGGACGCGGGCCCGTCCCTTCTTCGTCCAGCAACTGCCCCGTCTCGAACCGGTTCAGCGTGAACCGCGATGCAACCGGATGTGGCTGATCCGTGGCCAGCAGATGCGCATAGCACCAACCAGAGGCAGGCGTTGCCTTGAACCCGCCATAGCACCACCCCCCGTTCAGATAGAGGTTTTGCACCGGCGTGCGGTCAATGATGGGCGAACCATCCATGCTCATATCCATGATACCACCCCACCCGCGCAGCAGCTTTGCGTTGCCCAGCATTGGCATCATAGCCATGCCAGCCTCCATCACATGCTCCATCGCGGGCATATTTCCGCGCGCGGCATAGGAGTTATAAAAATCCAGATCGCCGCCGAAAACCAAGCCGCCCTTATCCGACTGGCTGACATAGAAATGCCCCATGCCAAAGGTCACGACACCGGGCACCACCGGCTTCAGCCCCTCGGAAACAAAGGCCTGCAAGGCGTGGCTTTCCACCGGCAGGCGCAACCCCGCCATCGCCGCCACTTGCGAGGTGCGACCGGCCACAGCCATGCCCACCTTGCCCGCGCTGATAGACCCGCGCGTCGTCTCAACACCCTTGACCACGCCCGCCTCAATCTTGAACCCCGTGACCTCGCAGTTCTGGATCAGATCAACGCCGAACTGGTCAGCACCGCGCGCATATCCCCACGCAACCGCATCGTGCCGCGCCGTACCACCGCGCCCATGCAGCAGCCCACCGCGAATTGGGAACCGCTGGCTGTCGAAATTCAGGAAACTTGCATGATCGCGCACACCCTGCGCATCCAGCAGCACCGCATCATCGCCCTGCAATCGCATCTGATTGCCGCGCCGCGCAAAGGCATCCATCTGCCCGTCAGAATGCGCAAGGTTCAGGATACCCCGCTGCGACATCATCGTGTTGTAGTTCAGCTCCTGCTCCATCCCCTCCCACAATTTCAGCGAGTGGGAATAGAACTCGGAATTTCCGGGCAGCAGATAGTTCGCCCGCACAATGGTTGTGTTGCGGCCCACATTGCCACCGCCCAGATATCCACGCTCCAACACCGCGACATTGGTGATGCCGTGGTTTTTGGCCAGATAATAGGCCGTGGTCAGGCCGTGCCCGCCGCCGCCGATAATAATAACATCGTAATGTGCCTTTGGCGCGGGATCGCGCCAGACTGGTTTCCATCCGGTATTACCGCGCAACCCCTCCAGAAACACCTTAAAGCCTGAATAACCCATGCTCGTCCCCTTACCTAGGGTGAGAAGACCCCGACACGCGACCATCAGCAAGGGCAGTTGCGACCCCAGACGTCGTTTTCACGGCGTTAAATTGTGTCCATACGATTACTTGGATTCAGGGCCGTAAATAACGGAACAACGCCGCCGCCGCCCATCCCAGCGCCAGCGCCAGCGCGACGGACAGCAGACCGTAAATCAGCGCCTGATCCTGCGCCAACCGGTAGATCCAATCCTCCAGCCCACTGCGCCGCACGGCAATTGTCGTCTCGAAACTATCCACAACCTGCCGGTCACGGGTCAGAAAAACGCGCGCGGTATAATCCCCCTCGACCAAGTTCGCGGGCAACGGCACCGACACATCAAACAGCGTCTCGTCAACCAGTCGAACCGCACCGGGCAGCTCACTGTACAACCCCTCGGAACTGCGCAACCGCACGACCGCATCCCGAAAATCAAACGGATCGGCGATTTCCTCGGGCGCGCCGCGCAGATCAACCAACCATGGCAGGCCGATCTGATTGCGCATCTGATCCGTGTGGGACAGCATTTCACGCACCGGCACGGTCGAGGCATTGGCATAGAAATAGGGCGCGCGATCCACGATCACTTCGTCAGTGTTGATCCAGATACCGGCCACACGCTCCTTACGCCGCACCGTCACCGGCCCGATCGGCCCAACGATCGAGACCAGAACCTGCAACGGCCCCGCATCCGCAGGCGGCGGCGAATATCGCTTTACCGCGCCAAAAACGAAAATCTCTGATCCGTCGAAAAACGCGGTGATCGAAACCTGATTCTGGCTCAGCGAGGCAACGACCTCCTCCGCCCGCGCCGCGCCCAGCGATGCCAGCAATAGCAAAGCACCAACCCACGCGCGCATCACGTTCCCACCGTCAGCGAGTACAGATCATCCGGCGTGACGATCAGGTCAAAGGCCAACTTTAGACACACCGCGAGCACCATCAGCGCCAGCGCGATCCGCAACTGCTCCGCCTTCATCTTAACAGCGATAATCGCGCCGAATTGTGCGCCAACCACACCACCGACCAAGAGCAGCAGCGCCAGCATCGTATCGACTGTGTAGTTCTGCGTAGCATGCAAAATCGTGGTGAAGGCCGTAACAAACATGATCTGGAACAGCGATGTTCCCACCACAACCGCCGTGGGCATGCCGATAATATAGATCATCGCCGGCACCATGATGAAGCCACCACCAACGCCCATAATCGCGGACAGAATACCCACGAAAAACCCGATCGCAAATGGTGGAATGGCCGAGATATAGAGGTGAGAGGTCCGAAACCGCATCTTGAACGGCAGGCGGTGCACCCAAACATGCCGCTGCCGCCGTTTTACCGTGCCCGGCTTGCGCGATTTGCGCAGCGTGTTCAGGCTCTCGATGAACATCAGCCCGCCGATCACGCCCAGAAACACAACATAGCAGAGCGAAACCAGCAGCTCGACCTGCCCCATTTCGCTCAACCATTTAAAGATTCGAACGCCGATCAGTGAGCCGAGCAAGCCGCCCGCCAGCAGCACCAACCCCATCTTGATATCCACAGTACGTCGTCGCAAATGCGCCAGAGTTCCCGAAAAGCTCAGACCGGTGATTTGCGGGGCCTGCGTGGCCACAGCAACCGCAGGCGGAATGCCGATAAAAATCAACAGGGGGGTCAGCAGAAACCCACCGCCAACGCCAAACATACCCGATAAAACACCCACAATCGTGCCCAGCCCTAAAAGCAGGAACAAATTGACCGATACCTCGGCGATAGGCAGATACAGCTGCATAGAGGCCCTTTCCGGGCACTGGCGAGTGCGTTGTCGCCATATTGGCGGGTTGCAATGCAGCGCACAACCCGCCAGTGGGAATTTCCCGTCAGTCCAGATCAATCAGCGCAAACGCGCCGCCGCCTGAATCGAGAACATCCGGCGGGGCAGCTCAACGTTCTGCTCCATCGATGTCAGTTCAATGGTCGTGCGCTGCCCCTGCGGGTTGATCGTCACCCATTGGCGCAGGGCGATGGGGTTGTCGTCGAACACCATCTCCAGCGAGCCATCTTCCTCATCATCCGATGCCATAATCGTCGTGCGCCCATCACTGCGCGTAATCCGGCGCACCACGCCCGAGGCAAGCAGATCCGTCTCATCACGCAAAATCAGATTCAACGGCGTGCTTCTGATCGGGTATTGCTGCGGCGCATCGTTCGAGGACCGGTCAATCACCGCCACCCAAACACCATCTGCGACGATGATATGTGGATGTGGCTGCGCATATTCAAACTTCATCAGGCCCGGTTTTTTGATCCAGTACTCGCCCTCCGACGTGGACCCGTCGCTGTTATATTGCACGAACGTCCCCTGTGCAGACCGCATCGCATTCAGATATGCGTCGATCCGCGCAAGTTCCTCCGCTCCCTGCGCATGGCCTGCCGTCGCGAGGCCACTTGCACCAAGGGCCGTCAGCCCCGCTATGAAGATACGTCTTTCCATAGGGTACATATGCGCTGCCCCCCCCTTCGGTTCCATGCCCCCGACATAACTTTCATGCGAGTCCCGACTGGAGCGCCCGCCGCGCAGGTGCTACAGCGCCCCCAACCCCGAAAGGAATGCTCATGGCCCTCATCGACGATCTGCTCGCCCGCGCTGACGGCGCATGCGAGCTTTGCCGCAGCACCACCGACCTGACCCCCTTCGCCCTGACCCCGCCTGATGGCTACGCAGATAGCGCCGAGGTGCTGACCTGCGCCGAATGCAATCGTCGCCTGACCGACCGCGACCTGTCCGATCCGGATCACTGGCGCGCGCTGGAAAACACCATGTGGACCCCGATCCCACCGGTGCAGGTCGTGGCGTGGCGTATCCTCAGCGGGCTTTCCCGCCTCGACTGGGCCGCCGACCTGAAATCCCAGCTCTGGCTGGACGAGGAAACCCAGGCATGGGCCCAGATGCGCGCCCCTGCCGCCGTACAGGAACCAACCCACCGCGACAGCAACGGCGCTGCCCTGGCCGATGGTGACACGGTGACGCTGATCAAGGACCTAAACGTTAAGGGCTCCAGCCAAACCGCGAAGCGTGGCACAGCCGTGCGCGGCATTTCCCTCGTCGCCGATAATGGCGATCAGATCGAGGGCCGCGTGAACGGAGAGCGGATCGTCATCCTAACCCAGTTCGTCAAGAAACAAGCCTGATCGCGCAGCACTCCCTATTCAATTCCGATGGATAGGGAGTACCTCGAATTTCCTGACAGTTCGTTAACGCACAAATTCCCGAGTGTTTTACTGCGCAGCCAGAAAGCAGCCGCATAGCAGCCATAGCGCAGCCAACGATTTATTCACTACGGCGTAGCACCATAACCGGCACAGGGCGTTCAACTTGCTCCACCTCGGACGGCGATGCGGCAAAGGTTTCCAGCCCCATCGCGAACAGGTTCGACTGCCGAACGAGACCCACAGGGTTCACCCAAAAGATAAACGCCAGCAGACAGGGCACCCAGATAGCCTGCCAAACGGCTATCTTCCTCAGATCACTGGAAAACGGCTCCTTGCGGGTCTTATGGCGCAACCGTTTGCGCGCATAGAACGCGGCAGGCGCGCCACCATAGGCCGCCCACCACAACAACACATGTTCAGGAATGCGCCATTCACCATTCAAGGATCGCGCCTTATCCTGCGCAAACCCTTGATATGTCCAGTAATTCATCCACGCAAAATAGGCGACAAGCAGCCCTGCAGTGATGGCAAAATCAACCGCGTCCATCGCCCATTTCCGGCACTAGAATGTCGCGCTTTCCGACCTTGTTAGCGGCGGAAACCACGCCGTTATCCTCCATCTGCTCAACCAAGCGAGCGGCCTTGTTATAGCCGATCGCCAGCTTGCGTTGGATATAGCTGGTGGAGCATTTCCGGTCCCGTGCAACAATGGCAACTGCTTGATCGTAAAGGGCATCTTCCGATCCGGTATTGCCGCCCAGCCCCAGAACAAGGTCGATATCGCTCTCCGTGCCATCATCCGGCCCCTCGACCACGCCGGAAATATATTCCGGTGCGCCCAACGCCTTGAGATGATTGACAACATCCTCGACTTCCTCGTCCGAAACGAACGGGCCGTGGACACGGGTAACGCGCCCGCCGCCGGCCATATACAGCATGTCACCCATGCCCAGCAGTTGCTCCGCACCCATTTCGCCCAAGATGGTCCGCGAGTCGATTTTCGACGTCACCTGGAACGAGATTCGCGTGGGGAAGTTCGCCTTGATCGTACCCGTAATCACGTCAACCGACGGACGCTGCGTCGCCATGATCAAGTGGATACCAGACGCCCGCGCCATCTGCGCAAGCCGCTGAATACACGCCTCAATCTCCTTACCCGCGACCATCATCAAGTCGGCCATTTCATCGACGATAACGACGATATAGGGCATCTTCTCGGGCGCGAATTCTTCCGTCTCGAAAATCGGTTCGCCAGTATCCTCGTCAAAGCCGGTTTGAACCGTCCGTGAGAAATTTTCGCCCTGCGTTAACGCATCAGCAACCCGACTATTATATCCATCAATGTTACGGACGCCCATCTTGGACATCTTGCGGTAACGTTCCTCCATCTCCGCAACGGTCCATTTCAGGGCAACAACTGCCTTTTTAGGATCGGTGACGACCGGGCTAAGCAGGTGGGGAATACCGTCATAGACGCTGAGTTCCAGCATCTTTGGATCGATCATAATCATCCGGCAATCGTCCGGACCCAACCGGTATAACAGGCTCAAAATCATGGTGTTGATAGCAACCGACTTACCCGAACCCGTCGTACCCGCGATCAACAGGTGTGGCATTCGGGCCAAATTGGTCACAATCGGCTCACCACCAATATCCTTACCTAGGGCAAGGGGCAGCTTATGCTTACTATCACCATAGGGGCCGGAGGATAGAATTTCGCGCAGCAGAACCTTCTCACGATTTTCATTGGGCAATTCGATACCAATGATGGACCGACCGGGCACAGTTGAAACCCGCGCAGCCAGTGCAGACATTGAACGCGCAATATCATCGGCCAGGCCAATAACACGGCTGGCCTTCAGGCCCGGCGCTGGCTCCAGCTCATACATGGTGACAACCGGACCGGGCTTGACCGAAACGATTTCACCGCGAATGCCGTAATCATCCAGAACGCTCTCCAGCAGGCGCGCATTCTGCTCCAGTGCATCATCGCTGAGCTGTTGCCGAACCATACCAGTGGTGCTCTCCAGCAGGGAAAGCGGGGGCCGGTCATAGACCTCCTCCTCCCCAGCAACCGGAGCCAGATTTGACTTTTCCTCCGGCTCAACCGCACGGCTTTCCACCTTAACCGGCGCTGTCTTATGCTCAACCACAGGGCGGAAGGTCGGATCAGCGCGGCGCGCAACGGGGGCCGTAACAGGAATCGGCGCATCCAGCGGGTCGTCATCTTCCTCGTCATCATCATCAACCACCACATCCTGCGAGGCGCGCAAACGCTCCATCAGGCTGGCAGTATCGGCGAGCGGCAATTCATCCTGTTCATCATCATCAAAGCTAGGCTCGGCGCGGGCAACTCTGGTCGGTGTGGCAACTGGCGCGGCCTCAGCCCGTGCAAAACGGCCCCGCTGCGACCACAGCAGCCCTGCAATAACAGTCATAAGGCCCAGCATCGCAACAATACCGGTGCGCAAGAACCGCATTAAAACACGCCATTCCGCACGGGTCACACCCAGTGCGATAGACCCCAGCACGATCAGCCCCAGCCCCAACACCAACGCAACCACCGGCACCGCCAGCGATGTGGCCAGCGGCAAAATCCCCAGAACCAGCCCCCCGACACCGTCACCAAATTGCCCGCCCAGCCCGTAATCAGGCAGCCAGCGTACCGGCGGCAAGTGCATCGCGGCAAAGACCGAGGTCAGCGCGATCATTGGCAGCAGCAGCACGATACCGGGCACGAACCGCCCCTCACCACGGCGCAACGCCAAACGGTAACCCCACACGCCCAAACTGACAGGCAGCGCCCATGCGGCCCAACCGATTGCACGCATCAGCACCTCGGCCAAGCTGGCACCGACATGGCCCAGCGCGTTTTGCGGCACGCGCTCTACAGCATTGAAAAAGCTGGGATCATCGGGGCTCCATGTCCACAGCATCGCGCTGATCAACAGGGCCAAAACAATCAGCAACAGGCCCAGCGCACGGCCTGCCCCCTTGCCCAAGGTAGCCTGCAACCCCGACGGAATGAACGGATCACGCGCTCGGTTCGAGCTGAGATGGGTCATGCCCCGCTCTCCCGCTCTTTTTCGACCTGTGCGCGGATCGCATGCAAACCACGCGAGACCTCCGCCGCCGGCGCGACCAGCGCGACGCGGATATAACCCGCCCCCGGGTTTCCTCCACCAAGGCGCGGATCGGTATCGCGGCTTAGATACGAGCCGGGCAGCACCTTGACACCGTCCTCTGACCACAAACGCTTCGTCATATCCTCATCATCGTTCACCGCGACCCACAGGAAAAATCCAGCTTGGGGCGAAGTATATCCGGGCATATTCCCGAGGATGTCATCCGCCAGCGCGAATTTCTCGGCATATAGTGCGCGGTTGGCGATGACGTGCTCCTCATCCGCCCAAACCGCCGCAGCTGCCATTTGCGCAGGCAGCGGCAGTGGCGCACCGGCATAGGACCGCAACTGCTTCATCGCGGCGATACTGCGCGGCCCACCAACGCAAAAGCCGGACCGCAATCCGGGCAAGTTCGAGCGCTTGGACAAGCTGTGGAAAATCATCACCCGCTCTGGATCAGCACCGATCGCATGCACAGTTTCCAGCGCACCAACCGGCGGCGTGTCGCGGTAAATCTCGGCATAGCATTCATCCGCTAAAATGCGGAAATCGTGCTGTTCGGCCAGCGCCAACAACTGCGTCCAATATGCAGCATCGGCAACAGCGCCCTGCGGATTGGCTGGTGAGCACATATAAACAGCAGCCGTGCGCGCCAATAGGTCAGCAGGTACAGCGGCAAAATCGGGCAGGAACCCGTTCTCGGTCAAGGCAGGCACGTAAACCGGCTCCGCCCCCGCAGTCAGCGCAGCAACGGCGTAGCATTGATAGAACGGGTTGGGCAGCAGAACCACCGGACGCTCACCATTCTTACGTTCCGCGATCAGAGCGATACAGGCGGAAAACAGCCCCTCTCGCGTGCCGTTTAACGGCAAAACCTCGGTCTGCGGATCAGGCGTCACGCCATATCGGCGCGCAACCCATGCGCTGATCGATTCACGCAAGGCAGGCGCCCCGTCATTTGGCGGATATTTGGCATAGCCCGCAGCATGGCGCGCCAGTTCCTCTCCCAACATTGGCGGCAAGGGGTGCATCGGCTCACCAATCGACATCGGTAAGGGATCCCCCCCCGGCGTCAATGGGTCGAGTAGCGCGCGCAGGCGTGGAAAGGCATATTCCGGTAGATTGGAAAACCGCTGGGGATACTGCATATGGGCCTCGTGATCGGGATCATTGCGCCCCGTTTCACCCGCCATTATAGCCGCGAAACTGCCCGCCGGTCCAGTCCGCCACGCATCCCCGCCCTATCGCATTCGCAAAATATCCCCGCCGGAGGCATAGCCCTATAACGGACGCCCCCGCATCAGGCGTGGCAAATCACCGCCCAGCCCGGCTGCCTCACGCATAAAGGTCCGCCGAACCGGCCCTGCCGCATTCACCGCACCCAGCCCCAGATCGCGCAATCCACGCAATAGCGGGTTGTCGTTCGAGAATAGGCGGTTCAACCCATCCGTGGCCAGCGCCAGCCCCGCCGTGTCAAACCGCCGCCATTGGGCATAGCGTTGCAGAACCGGCCCACGGGTCCAATCCTCGCCCCGCCGCTTTGAGTCGGCCAGAACTTCGGCCAGCGCGGCAACATCGCGTAGGCCGAGATTCAGCCCCTGCCCCGCCAGCGGGTGAATGCCATGTGCGGCGTCCCCGACCAGCACCACGCGCCGCGCGGTCCAATGCTCGGCCAAGCTTAGCCCCAGCGGATAGGCATAACGCGCACCGGTCAGACGAATCTCTCCTAGAAAATCGCCAAAACGGGGGGCAAGGGCGGCAAGGTATTCCGCGTCACCCATGGCCTGAATCGCCTCGGCGCGATCGCGGCTTTCGGTCCAGACGATGGACACGCGATTGCCCCGCAGCGGCAAAATCGCCAGCGGCCCCTCGGCAAAGAACATTTGATGCGCGATGCCGTCATGGGGCAAATCATGCTCTAGCGCGCAAACCAGACTGGTTTGTCCGTAATCGGTTTCCATCCGGCGAATGCCTGCACGCTGCGCGGTGCCAGAGCGCCGCCCATCGCAGCCGACGATCAGCTTGCAGCGCAGTTCCTCACCATCCTGCAAGGTCAGAACAGCACCCTGCGCCCCGGTTTCCTGCGCAACCACGCGAGCCGGTGCGCGCATCGTGATCCTGGGATTATCGGCAACCGCCGCGATTAAGGCCGCGCGCAGGTGGCGATCCTCAATCATCGCGCCAAAGGGGCCTTCCTCCATCTCACGGTGATCGAAATGCACATGGTGGGGGCTGGCGCCCAAACCGGCGCGCCCATCGGCAACCACGATATCGTTGATCGGCTGGGCATCCGCCGCCAAGCCGTCCCACAGCTCTACCGCACGCAACAGGTTTTGCGAGCCCAGCGCGATGGCGTAGGAGCGTCCGTCGAAATCCGGCTGTGCCTGTGCCTCAACCGGCAGCGCGTCCAGAATCGTGACGCTAAATCCAGCGGAGGCCAGTGCGAGGCCAAGGATCGGGCCGTTCAGGCCGCCCCCGACGATGGCGATATCGGTGTGATTTTCCATATTCAAATATGTAGTGCCGCTCGGCAGCAATTGTCCATCACGTCCACCTTGGTTAGCCTGCGGCAAAGCGTATCCGGAGAGCATTTCATGACCAACGAACTAACCCACCGCACCGCCTGTGATTTGGGCCGCGCCATTGGCGATGGCACTGTGGACGCGCGTGAGGTCACGGATGCGTTTCTGGATGCGATGGACACCCATGCCGACACACCCCGCATCTATGTCCGCGCCACCCGCGATCGCGCTATGGCCGAGGCTGACGCCGCCCGCCATCGCGCCCGAACCAATACGCGCAAGGGTATTTTGGACGGCGTTCCCCTATCGTGGAAGGATCTGTTCAACACGGCAGGCACCGAAACAGAGGCCGGGACAGACCTGCTAAAGGGCAATATCCCAACAACCGACGCACAGGTTTTGCGCAATGCCACGCTAGGCGGATCGATTTGTTTGGGCAAAACCCATATGACAGAACTCGCCTTTGCGGGGCTTGGCTATAACCCGATCACGGCAACCCCGCCCAATGTGAATGATCCGAAACTGGCGCCGGGTGGATCATCCTCGGGGGCGGCGACATCCGTTGCCTTTGGTCTGGCAGCCGCGGGAATCGGATCTGATACGGGCGGATCGGTTCGTGTTCCATCGGCGTGGAACAATCTGGTTGGCCTGAAAACTACGGCGCCGCGTCTGTCGCTGAAGGGAGCCGTTCCGCTATGCAGGTTTTTCGACACGGTCGGCCCGCTCTGCCGCACGGTTGAGGATGCCGCAGCCCTGCTCGCCCTGCTGGATGGCACCACCGCACCTGATTTGACGGGGGCGGATGTGCGCGGGCAGCGGTTCCTCGTGCTGGAAAATGTCGCGTTAGAGGATATCCGCGACGCGCCACGCGACGCGTTCGAGGATGCAATCAACCGCATCGCCGCCGCCGGGGGTCAGATTGTCCGCGGCAGTGTTGAGGCGGTTTCACACGCAATGCTCCTATCCGCCTTGCTCTTTTCACCCGATGCCTATGCCACACAGGGTGAGTTGATCGAGAGCGCGCCCCACCTGATGTTCCCCGAAATTCTGGACCGTTTCCGCGCGGGGGCCGAGGTTAGCGCGGTCCAATATCTGCGGGCGCGGGCAAGTTTGGCCGAGCTGCGCGCAGAATATATGGCGGCGACAGCGGCCTATGATGCGGTTCTGATCCCCACGGCCCCGATCACAGCGCCCGAGGTCGCAAAACTGGCCGCTGATAACGACTATTACCGTGCGGAAAACCTGATGGCGCTGCGCAATACGCGCATTGGCAACCTGATGGGAACATGCGCGTTACAATTGCCCACAGGCACGCCGATGTGCGGCATTACCGCCATGCGCGGCCCGATGCAGGAGGAAGCTCTGCTGCGTGTCGGAGCCGGGTTGGAGCGCGCACTGGCCGTGCGATGACCACCCTGCGCTATCGGCTGGCAACACAGGCGGATGCAGGACCGCTGGCCGATCTGCGGGTTGCCGCCATGCGCGACAGCCTGATCGCTGCGGGGCGATTTGATGAGGACCGCGCCCGCGCACGATTGCTGGATGGGTTTGACCCTACGCTAACGACCTGCGTCCTACGCGGGGGCGACCTGATCGGGTTCTATGTGCTGCGGCCGGTGCCAGACGGCAGCCACTTGGATCATTTCTACCTGCATCCGGACCATAGCGGCCACGGCTGCGGGGCGCAGGTGATGGCGCGGATCATCGCGCAGGCAGGCGGGGACATCACGTTGGGCGCGCTAAAGGCCAGCCCAGTGAACCGGTTTTATCTGCGCCATGGTTTCGTACCGACCTATCAGGATCAGCACGACATCTACTATCACCGCCCGGGTAAAGCTTAGCTGTGGAGTGAGTGCACCATGTCCTGATGCGGCAATCCCGCCTCCATGTAACGCTCACCCACCGGCGTGAAACCGGCCCGCGCATATAGGGTGATCGCCGCCACCTGCGAGCCGAGCTTCGCGCTGCGCACCTCAGGCATTTCGCGCAAATGGGTCAGCATCGCATCCACCATGCGCCCGCCCAAACCGGTGCCGCGCATTGAGGGCAAAACACAAACGCGGCCGATTTTTGCCACGCCATCGCGGATCAGGATACGCGCCGTGCCGACCGGTTGCGCGTCCACTGTGGCCAGCAAATGCAGGCATTCTGGGTCGAGGCCGTCCACCTCATCCGCAACACTGACGCCTTGCTCAACCACGAACACCTGATGGCGCAGCGCGCAGCAAGCGGTCAAATCGGCATCGCCGTTCAGAAATTGGATGGTCTCGCTCATATTCGCCCCTCAGCTCTTGTCACGCGACGGGATCAGCCCCGTCAGCGAGCGCTGCAATATGTTCGTCACTGATGGCTTGCGCAAGGCGGTGAAGGGCAATGGGCGGCAAACATCCATCGCTGCAACACCAACACGGGCGGTCAGCGCGCCGTTTACCACCCCCTCGCCAAAGCGCCGGGACAGTTTGGACAGCAATCCACCGCCTGCAACGGCTCCGATCAGGTCATCCCCCACCGCAACCGCGCCGGTGGCGATCAGATGCGCGGCAACCGTTTTGAACAACCGCCACGAGCCCAGGAACCCCGCCCGACCGCCATAAATCTCGGCAATCCGCCGGATCATGCGCAGGTTCGAGGTCAACGCCGTCGCCACATCGGCCAAGGCCAAGGGCAGCAAAGCCGTTACACCAGCAACCGTGCGGCTGGCGGCCTCAATCTCCAACCGTGCGGCGGCGTCTAGCGGGGTCAGATATGTACGCTCTGCCAGCTCCAGCAATGCATCCGCGTCCAGCACGTCCTGCGCGCTGCGCTTTAGGGTGGCGCGGGCCTCGGCCAATTCATCGCGGTTGGAATACAGGGTGGAGATGCTGTCCACCACCTTAACCGCTTGCGCCCGATCAGCAGTGGTTTTCGCCTGCTCGGCCTGCATCCGCAATGCATCAACACGGCCAAGGCGGGCCAGCGCGGTCAGTTCACGCACCAGCGCCACAACAACCCCGACCCCGACAATAGCGATCAGGCCGATCACGATACGGCCCAACCACAGGTTGCGCGCGATCAGGTCCATAGCAAAGGTCCACGCCGCCTCACCAATTATAATCACCAGCAGAGAACTGATCGCCCCCCAGAAGATGCGCGAAAACCATGATGGCCGCCGTGCTGCAACCTTGGTCGCGCGCACCATCGCCACGCCTGTCGCATCGGGCACTGGGGGTGCGCTGGTCGGGGTCAGGTCCAGTTTCGGCAGGTCATCCTCGATCAGGATCGGGCGGCGGGGTTGGTTTTCTGTCTCATCGCTCATCGCAGGCGATCTCCGATCAGGAATTCAGCGGCGCGGTCCAGCCGGATATGGGGCGGCCCCTCACCGGGCAATAGGTCCAATACAGGTGGCGCAAATTGCATCACCGAATAGCTGTCATCCAACCAGCGTTCCGCACCGGTCCGCGCAGGGGCAAGCAAGCGCCCCGGATCACGCGGCAGATCGCCCGCATGCATTGCCGCCTCACGCCCCGTTTCCAGCAAGCGACCGCGCACTAGATCCACCGGCGCGCCCTCATGCTGTACCTGTTGTTCCACCGTGGCGCGCAGCGATGCAATGGCCAGTGCCGCCGTTTTGGCCCCACGAAAATCGGCACGGGTTTGGGCGTCAGATACCAGCGCAGACATGATCGCCGCCAGCCGGTCATGTTGCGTGTGGTGCAGGTGATCCGCCTTGGTCGCGGCAAATAAAATCCGCTCTACCCGTCGGCCCAACAGTGCGGTTAGCCATGAATTGGGACCCGGGCGGAAGGCCTGCAAAATATCGGCCATGGACTGACGCAAATCCTCGACAGCTTGCGGGCCGGAATGAATGGCGCCCAAGGCGTCCACCAATACCACTTGGCGATCAATACGAGAGAAATGATCGCGGAAAAACGGCTTCACAACCAGGCGTTTATAGGCCTCGAACCTGCGCTCGAACTCCCGCCCCAGCGATCCCGAGCGATATTTCCCAACGGGCAGCGGGGCAAAGGTCAGCGCGGGTGAGCCCTCCAGCTCACCGGGCATCAGAAACCTGCCGGGGGCAAAACCCGACAGGCCGGCACTCCGCACCGCCGCTAGATACTCGGTAAAGGCCCGCGCCTGTTGCTGGGCTGCCCCCTCATCCAGCGGCGCATCGGGCACCACGGTTTCCAGCGCGCCCAACCACGGCGCGGCCAGTGCCATACGGGCGGGCTGCTTTGCCCCGTCCAGCACCGATTGCGACCATTGCGCATAGGTCATCCCCATCAGCGGCAGGTCCAGCAACCATTCGCCAGGGTAATCCACGATATCCAGATGCACCGTGCGCGGCCCGCTAAGCCCGCTGATCCAACTGCCGCGCCGTACCTTGAACGACAGGCGCAGCTGGCTGATCGCGCGGGTGCTGTCGGGCCAATGCGGCTGCGGTCCGCTGAGCGCGGCGAGGTGACGCTCAAATTCAAATCGTGGCATGGTGTCGTCGGGCTGTGGTTGCAGGAACGCGACCTCGATCCGGCCATCGGCCTGCGCCTGCAATTGCGGCATCCGGCCCCTGTTCAGCAGGTTCGCCACCAGCGACGTGATAAACACGGTTTTGCCAGAGCGGCTCAACCCCGTCACGCCCAGTCGGATCACCGGATCAATCAGCGCCTCGCGGGCATTGCTTTGCGCATCCTCGACACCGCGCAGCAATCCGCCGGTGATATCTGCGGCAATATCGGTCAGTCCCAAAATGTCCTCCGAAAGCGTTCGTGTTCAATATGGAGTGTCGCGCACGTAGTTGCGAGGGTCTTGGCAAAAGGCGGCGCGCAGGGTAGGGCCAGCACATGCCCAGATACGCCCTACGCATCGAATATCACGGCCAACCGTTCAGCGGATGGCAACGTCAGGAAAACGCACCGTCGGTTCAGGCCACGATCGAGGCGGCGCTGGCCAAATTCGTGCGCGATGCGCCCTTGGTTACAGGGGCCGGTCGTACCGATTCCGGTGTGCATGCCCGTGGACAGGTCGCGCATGTCGATCTGGATCGGGAATGGGATACCTATCGCCTTAGCCAAGCCATCAACCAGCATCTGCGCCCGCATCCCATCGCGATTACCGCTGTGGCACGTGTGGATGATGAATGGCACGCGCGGTTTTCGGCGCTGAACCGAACCTATCTGTACCGCATCCTGTCACGCCGTTCACCCGCCGCAATTGATGCGGGTCTTGTCTGGCAGGTTCGTCAGCGCATGGATGAGGGCGCGATGCAGCTAGGCGCGAACCGGATGTTGGGAAAGCACGACTTCACGACGTTCAGGTCCACCGCCTGTCAGGCCGCCAGCCCCGTTAAAACGCTGGACCGGTTAGACGTGGAGCGCGTGGGTGAGGAAATTCACCTGCATGTTTCCGCCAGATCATTCCTGCACAATCAGGTCCGCAGCTTTGCCGGTACGTTAGAGCGTGTGGGCGCAGGTGCGTGGAGCGTGGATGACGTCACCCGCGCATTGGAAGCACGGGATCGCAAGGAATGCGGCACCGTCGCACCCGCCTGCGGTTTGTATATGATGAGCGTCGGTTACGAGCAGGACCCCTTTGCAAATCTGACCGAGGGGCCCCGCCCGACTTACACTAAAAGAGGCTGAAGCAACGGCCACGCACCCGCATCGGCCACGCTCTTGTCACGACAGAACGTGTTGCAGAACCCGATGATGCGCCCGTCAATTTCCGCGAGGGAATTCGCGCGCACCGGCTTTCCCGAATAGGGGCACGTCTGATTGATCGGTGTTCCCAATGCAACGGCACGGGCGGCGATACGCTGCCCCGGCCAATCGCGGGTCGGTAAATCCAGATCATATCCGGGCTGCACGAAGCTCTCGGCCAGCCCCTGCGCACGCCATTGCCGCATGGGCAAATGCTCCAGATGTTTCTGTACATAGGCCCGCATAGCATCCGAAACTGGCAGGCCGTAGGTCACAATCCGCGTGGCCACGGGGGCAAAGAACACGTCCGCAATGGAGTAGCCCCCGAACAGCCAGCCATCCGCATCGGCCCACAGGACCGCCAACCGGTCCAGATCGCGCTGCACGGCATCGGTAACTTCGAACCCGTCATAAACGTGGCGCAGGTTCATGCCACAGGTCCCACGCAAGGCGGTAAAGCCTGAATGCAGCTCCGCCACCATGGACCGCGCCCGCGCACGGGCAACTGGATCTGCGGGCCACATATGCGGATGCGCCTCGGCCAGTGTTTCGGCCATGGCCAGCGTGTCCCAGACCGCATGCCCGCCGGATACCATCTGCGGGACCAGCATGCTGCCACTGGACAGGCCCTGCAACGCGCCCTTTAATTCAGGCGAATACATTGGGTGCTGTTGTACCTGCACAGGTATGTCGAATGCGGCGAACAGCAGCCAGCCGCGCAGTGACCAGCTGGAATATGTGCGATCCCCGATTATCAGCGTCCATATCATGCGAAATCCTCCTGATTTACGATGCAGGCGCAGCCGTGCCGCGTCCAATCAGTATTCGCACTGAATGTGTTCAGGGTTGGTGATTAACACATTCCACCGCCCAATCCTGCCCGCCGAACCATTTCAGCCGCGTCAGGGACAGCGGTTCGATGCGAAAGGACAGCGCGGATTTCGCGGGCATCCCAGTGGCGATGGACAGCGCGGCGAGGATGACACCCATATGGGCCACCGCGATAACAGGGCCGGTCGGGTGTGCGGAGATGACCTCACGTATTCGTGAAGTCAGGTCATTCCAGCTCTCACCCTGTGGTGGGCGCGTATCGCCCGGCTGCTCCCAAAAGGCACGGGCGCGGGCGGCATCAACAGCCGGATCGTCAAAGGCCAGATCCTCCCACGCGCCGTAATTCAGTTCACGCAACCGCGGGTCCTGATGCGGCTTCAGACCGATTTTTTGTGCAGTGCAACGGGCACGCATCAGGTCCGAGGACAGCACAGTCGCCGCTTTTGGTAAGGTTTTCGCCAGCCGACTCAGCGCCGCTACATCGGATAAATCCGCCGGAATATCGGTGTGACCGACCATGCGCGCCGCGTGGGTCGGGCCGTGACGGACCCACCACCACTCCGTCAAATCAGGTCCGCCGGCAATTCGCCCTTGAGCACCAATGGCAGCCCCGCAGCGACAAAAACAGCTAGGCGAGATTCCGCCGCAACCATCTGGTTTAGGCGCCCCTGTGCGTCCCTGAACGCACGTCCGAGCTTATTTTCTGGAACCAAACCCATTCCTGTCTCGTTGGATACGCAGATGACATGCGCGTCACAGGCAGCCAATGCAGCCACCAAGTCGCGGCATGCCGCCTCTACGTCACGTTGAGCCAGCAGAATGTTGGACAGCCATAGGGTGAGACAGTCGATGAGCACAACTTCACCGGCCACACGGCTAGAAATGACGTCCACTAGGTCCAGTGGCGCCTCGATCGTGGTCCAACCTGCGCCCCTATCCTCAACGTGCTGCGCAATCCGCGCCTGCATCTCTGCATCGAATGCTTGAGCAGTTGCAACATATGTCAGCGGTCCGCCAGCGCGCGCCGCATGTTGCGCCAGCCGCTCGGCGAAACGCGATTTCCCTGATCGGGCACCGCCAAGCACCACTTGCAGGTTTGTTAAGACTTCTGCGCCAGACATGGCGTGCATCCTTGGTTGATCCGATCTGCGTCCCCCACCGTATCAACCATATCCAAAGCAGGATCAAACCTGCAATCGCAACAGCTGGAGAATGACATGGCTATGGAAGAATCCATCGCACGCTCGGTAACTCGCCACGCGATGAGCGCCGAAATGCTGGATGCTGAAACCGAACTGACACTGGCCCGCGCATGGCGCGATGACGGGTGTGAGCGGTCGCTGCACCGGTTGGTCAACGCCTATATGCGCCTCGCCGTGTCTATGGCCTCGAAATATCGCCGCTATGGCGCCTCGATGCCTGACCTGATTCAGGAGGCAGGCGTCGGCCTGATGAAGGCGGCGGAGAAATTCGACCCCGATCGCGGTGTCCGCTTCTCGACCTATGCCGTCTGGTGGATCAAGGCATCCATTCAGGATTACGTCATGCGCAACTGGTCCATGGTGCGCACCGGCTCCACCTCCAGCCAGAAGGCCCTGTTTTTCAACCTGCGCCGCGTTAAGGCTAAGTTGGAGCGTGAGGGACAGGGCATGGACCCCGTTTCCGGCCATGAGATGCGCGAGCTGATCGCGACCGAGGTTGGCGTCCCCGTGCGTGATGTCGAGATGATGGAGGCCCGCCTCAGCGGTTCCGATTATTCGCTCAACGCGCAGCAGGCCGGTGATGAGGGCCGCGAATGGGTCGAAGCGCTAGAGGATGACGGCCCCCGCGCCGAGGAAACCGTCAGCAATGACGTGGACCTGATCCGCGTGCGCGGCTGGATCGCAGAGGCGATGGAGGCACTGACCACCCGCGAACGCATGATCGTGGTGGAGCGTAAGATGCGCGATGATCCACGTACCTTGGAGAGCCTCGGCAACCAGTTGGGATTGTCCAAGGAACGCATCCGGCAGCTTGAGGCACAGGCGCTGAAGAAACTGCGCTCCCGTCTGGAAATCAATGATGGTGCATCGGCGGGCATGCTTGCCCTTGCCTGATACCCCCCATTAACGCGAAGATGTACACGCCCGGTTCGAAAGAGCCGGGCGTTTCAGCATGAATGACCGGAAATCCTATGCCACAACCACTACACTTCCTCGCCCCTGCCTTGCTCCTCGTGCTGGCAGCATGCGCGCCGCCGCCACCGGATTTTCGCGCGCAGGCAGATGTTGTGATTGTGGGTGAGGTGCACGGCACCCCCGCGCATCACGCACGACAGGCGCAGGTCGTGGCGGAACTACAGCCCGCCGCAATCGTGTTCGAGCAAATCTCCGGCTCGCAAACCGCACGTCTGAATGGATTGTTGCAGACAGAAACCGATCCGGTCGTTCTGGCCAATGCATTGGATTGGGAAAATAGCGGCTGGCCCGGATTCTCGTTCTATCATGACATCATGCTTGCGGCCCCAGATGCGCAAATCCTGGGCGGTGGGGCGGCCCGCAGCAATGTACGGCTGGCCAGTCGTGAGGGAGCAACCGTTGCCTTTGGCACGCAGGGCGCTGATTTCGCGCTAAACCAGCCCCTGCCACCGGCCCAACGGGCGGAGCGTGAATTGGCGCAGGTTGAGGCCCATTGCGGCGTCCTGCCCCGCAACGCCGCCGCCGGATTTGTGGAGGCGCAGCGCTATCGCGACGCCGTGCTGGCGCAAACCGTATTGCTGGCCCGGGAACGGACAAATGGCGGTGTGATCGTGCTGATCACCGGGAACGGACATGCGCGTGTTGACTGGGGTGTTCCGGCATTGCTGGCCATTGCGGAACCAGACCTCAGCGTGTTCAGCATCGGACAGGTTGGCATTGGCGACACAACACCGTTTAACGAGGTTCACATCGCAACGCTGCCTGAGGGGGATGATCCCTGCGAGGGCTTCACTATATCAGGCTCTTGATGCAGGTGGCAGGGGCAGTTAGCTCTGATCCAGAACAGGGACAGAACCATGACCGCAAAACGCGTACTTCTGATTATCTCAGGCGGAATCGCGGCTTATAAAAGCCTCGAACTGATCCGGTTGTTTCGCGCCGATGGAATCGAGGTCAGCCCCGTGATGACCCGTGCGGCGGAGCAATTCGTAACGCCGCTCAGCGTGGCCGCATTGGCCGGTTCCCCCGTGCATCGCGACCTGTTCGACCTGACATCCGAGGCGGAGATGGGGCATATCCAACTGTCGCGCTCGGCTGATCTGATCGTTGTGGTGCCTGCGACCGCGAACCTGATGGCAAATATGGCCAATGGCGCGGCAACGGATATGGCTACCACTTTGCTGCTGGCGACCGATACGCCTGTGCTGATTGCACCCGCGATGAATGTGCGAATGTGGACCCATGCGGCGACCCAGCGCAATCTGGCGACCCTGCGCGGCGATGGTATCACCGTGATCGGCCCGGATGATGGCGACATGGCCTGTGGCGAGTTCGGCCCCGGCCGCATGTCCGAGCCAAAGGTGATTTTCGCTGCGGCCAAGGCGATGCTGCGCGATGGGCCTCTACTGGGGCGGCGTATCCTCGTGACATCCGGCCCGACGCATGAGCCGATTGATCCCGTGCGCTATATCGCCAACCGATCCTCGGGCACGCAGGGCACTGCTATAGCCGAGGCGTTGATGTCGCTGGGGGCCGAAGTGGTCTTTGTCACCGGCCCCGCCGACGCCCCCCGCCCGATTGGTGCTGAGGTGGTGGAGGTTGAAACCGCCCGCCAGATGGCCGCCGCCGTTGATGCCGCCCTGCCCTGCGATGCCGCCGTTTTCTGCGCCGCTGTCGCCGATTGGCATGTGGTGGATGCGGGCGATTCCAAGATCAAAAAGGACGCGGCGGGCACGTTGCCCAGCTTCGCCCTTGCCGAAAACCCTGATATCCTCGCCACTGTATCGCAAGGGGATAAGCGCCCCGCGCTGGTGGTTGGCTTTGCCGCCGAAACCGATGACGTCATCGCCAATGCAACGGCCAAGCGCCTACGCAAGGGATGCGACTGGATCGTTGCCAATGATGTCAGCCCCGCCACCGGCATCATGGGCGGCGCGCAAAACGCGGCCGTTCTGATCAGCGCCGATGGTGCAGACCCGTGGCCCCTGATGAGCAAGGCGGACACCGCCCATAAGCTCGCCACCCGAATTGCGGAGGCTTTGCAATGAACGGCCTGAAACTCTCTGTCCCGGATCGGGATGTGCATGTCACCCGGACCGAGGGCAGCGACGCCGAAATCCCGCTGCCACGCTATGCCACTACAGGCGCGGCGGGCATGGACCTATACGCCAATTTCGGCATGAACAAACGCGGGCGCGGCGTGACCCTGATGCCAAATGGCCGCGCCTTGATCCCGACGGGCCTGATGGTTGATATCCCCCGTGGATACGAGTTGCAGGTCCGCCCCCGCTCGGGCCTTGCCCTGCGGCACGGTGTTACGGTGGCGAATGCGCCGGGCACGATTGATAGCGATTATCGCGGCGAAATCGGTGTGATCCTGATCAATCAGGGGCATGAGCTGTTCGACGTCAACCACGGCGACCGCATCGCACAAATCGTGCTGGCGCCCGTTACGCAAATCAGTTGGGTTGAAACAAAGCAATTGAGCCAGACGGAACGTGGCGAGGGCGGCTTTGGCTCCACCGGACGCGACGACACCGTATGAGCGACCTGCTCGGCACCCTATCCGCAGGGGGGCTGCTAACTTTACTGATCGCGGGCGGGTTCGGCTTTGCCTTTGCACTGGTTGCGGATCAGGGGCGGCAGCGGGCGGCGCTGATCGGCGGCCTATGCGCGCTGGCGGTGGGTGCTATCCTGTCGGCCAGCCCTGTCTTTCGCGCAAATATGGCGGGATCTTTATCCGCGCTGCTATTGCTGTGCCTGTTTGCGTCGCCGGTGCTGTTCTACGCCTATATCCTGCGCCGCATCCGGCGACGGAATGCACCACAGGATACACGGCCCGCAGGGTTACGCCTGATCGAACGGGACGATGCGCTATTTGCCGAAACCCTGACCAAGTTGCGGGCCGAAAACGCGCAACAACCGAGCTATTCGCGCGACAGCTTCTCCATCGCGTGGCGTGAACAGGACGGCACCGTTCTGGCCAGTGTGCGCTGTGAGATGCTGATGGGGTTGGCCGAAATTCGCGCATTATTTGTGGAGCCAACTGCCCGTGGGCGCGGATTGGGGCGCGACGTGCTGAACGCCGCCTTGGATGAGGCAAAATCACGCGGTGCAACCCGTGCGGCGCTACATACCTTTGACTGGCAGGTGCCTGAATTTTACCGCCACCTTGGCTGGCACGAAACCGGCCAAACCGCATATCCTGCCGGCCCGATACGGCATCATTTCGAGAGGCCCCTATGACCCTCACCCCTGATGAATTGGACCGCTACGCCCGCCATATCGTCCTGCGTGAAATCGGCGGTGCGGGGCAGATGAAGCTGTCAGCCGCCCGTGTTCTGCTGGTCGGTGCCGGCGGGCTGGGCGCGCCTGCATCGATGTATCTGGCGGCGGCAGGCGTTGGCACGATCGGCATCGTCGATGATGACCACGTGTCGCTGTCCAATCTGCAACGGCAGATCGTCCACGATACGGCCAGCATCAACACGCCTAAGGTGGAAAGCGCCGCCCGTTCCCTGCACCGCATCAATCCCAATATCGCGGTGGAGGGTCACGCCGAACGCCTGACCGCCGAAACCGGTCCTGAGTTGATCGATGGCTACGACCTGATCCTCGACGGATCGGACAGTTTCGAAACCCGCTATCTGGTCAACGCCCTATGCGTCGCCGCTGGCAAACCACTGATTTCAGCCGCCATGACGCAGTGGGAGGGGCAGATCAGCCTGTATCATCCGGCAGCGGGCGCGCCCTGCTATGCCTGCGTGTTTCCACAGGTGCCCGCCGATGGCCTCGCCCTCAGTTGTGCGGAGGCAGGGATCGTCGGCGCGCTTGGCGGGATCATGGGGTCGATGATGGCGATGGAGGCGATCAAGCACATCACCGGCGCAGGTCAGACCCTGTCCGGTGCGCTGATGCTATATGATGCGCTATATGCCGATAGCCGCCGGATCGCGATTTCCCGCAATCCGGCCTGTTCAATCTGCGCCTAGCCGTTGGCGCGGATCGTGACGTTGGTGGGGTCATAGGGGCTGTCCTCAACCACCTCGGCGTTCCACAACTCCTTGAACATCCGCACCTGTAGCTTGGTGCCGACCTGTGCCAAGGCGGGCTTGATATAACCGATGCCGATGGATTTACCGAAGGCGACGGAATACCCGCCCGAGGTTAGGCGACCGATCACCTCACCATCATGCAGCAGCGCCTCACGCCCCCATGGATCCGCATCGGCAGGGCCGTCGATCAGCACGGTGACGCATTTCGCACGGATGCCGGTGTCCAGCATCGCCTGCTTGCCGCGATAGTCCTTGTCCATATCGACGAAGCGATCCAGCCCTGCCTCCAGCGGCGTTGCATCGCGCCCCAGATCGGACCCGAACGCCCGATAGCTTTTTTCCTGCCGCAGCCAGTTTTGCGCCCGTGCGCCGCAGAGTTTCAGGCCGTGCTTCTCACCCGCTTGCGTCAGCAGATCGAACAGGTAGTTCTGCATTTCGATCGGGTGGTGCAACTCCCAGCCTAGCTCCCCCGTATAGGCCACGCGGATCGCCTTGACCGGACACATCCCCAGATCGATGTTTTTAGCCGACAACCACGGGAACGCCTTGTTGGTCAAGGCATTGGCCGGGTCCGCGTCCGAGATGATTTCCTTGAGGATATCGCGGCTGGCAGGACCGGCAATTGCAAACACGCCCCATTGGGTTGAAACGTCCTGCACCTCGATCCAGCCGAACTGCTCACGCTTCTTCGCGGCTTCCTTGACCATATAGTCGTGGTCATAGGCCTGCGCGGCACCGGCGGTGACGACGTAATACTCGTCCTCTGCCTCACGCACGATGGTGAATTCGGTGCGGATCGTGCCCGCATCCGTCAGGCCATAGGTCAGGTTGATGCGGCCCACACGGGGCAGCTTGTTACAGGTTAACCAGTCGAGGAACTGCGTCGCGCCTGGTCCGGTGATCCGATGCTTAGTAAAGGCGGTCGCGTCGAACAAGCCTGCGGTTTCGCGCACGGCCTTTGCCTCGGCCTCGGCATATTGCCACCAGCCGCCACGACGGAAGGATCGCGCGGCGTGGTCGTCAAATCCCATCGGTGCGAAATAGTTCGGACGTTCCCACCCGTTCACCTGCCCGAATTGCGCGCCAGCGGCGGCCATACGATCGTAGCACGGCGCAGTTCGCAGAGCGCGCGCGGCGGGGCGCTCCTCATCCGGATGATGCAGGATATAGACGTGTTCGTAGGATTCCTCGTTTTTCTTGGTCGCGTATTCGCGGTTCACCCATTTGCCAAAACGGCGCGGGTCCAGCGACCACATGTCGATCTCGGCCTCGCCCTCGGTGATCAGTTGGCTGAGGTAGTGGCCAGCACCACCAGCAGCAGTAATCCCGAACGAGAATCCTTCGGCAAACCAGAAATTCTCCACCCCCGGCGCGGGGCCGATCAGGGGGTTGCCGTCGGGCGTATAACAAATCGGCCCGTTGAAATCGTCCTTGAGACCCGCGGTTTCCGAGGATGGAATCCGGTGGATCATCGACATGTATTCTTCCTCGATCCGGTCCAGATCCAGCGGGAACAGATCAGCGCGGAAGCTATCTGGCACGCCGAACTTGAAGCACGCAGGCGCGTTCCGCTCATACGGGCCCATGATCCAGCCGCCGCGCTCCTCACGCACGTACCATTTGGCGTCGGCATCGCGCAGAACGGGATGCTCGCCATTGGTTTTTCGGTAGGCCTCCAGCGCAGGGTCAGCCTCGGTCACGATGAACTGATGCTCGACGGGGATCGCGGGAATGTAGGTGTTGATCATCGCGGCGGTGCGCTGCGCGTGGTTGCCAGTGGCGGTGATGACATGCTCGCAGGTGATGTCGAACAGTTCCTCACCCCCGATCAGGTTGCCGCCCTTTTCCACCATGCGGCGGCAATGCACGACCCATTCATCGCCGCGACGGGTAAAGCCATCAACCTGCACGCGGCGGATCACCTCCACCCCGCGCTGGCGTGCGCCCTTGGCCATGGCCTGCGTGACGTCAGCGGGGTTAATGTAGCCATCGGTGGGATGGTAAATCGCGCCCTCCAGGTCATCGGTCCGCACCAGCGGCCAGCGCTCCTGAATTTGCGCGGGTGTCATCCACTCAAACGGCACACCAACCGATTCCGCCGTGGTGGCGTAGGTCATGTATTCGTCCATGCGCGCCTTGGACTGGGCCATGCGCAGGTTCCCCACGACCGAAAATCCGGCGTTCAGGCCGGTTTCGGCCTCAAGCTCCTTGTAGAACTTGATCGAGTAGTCGTGAATCCACGTCGTTGCGTAGCTCATGTTGAAATATGGCAGCAGGCCAGCGGCGTGCCATGTGGAGCCTGAGGTCAGCTCATCCCGTTCCAACAGCAAGGTGTCAGTCCAGCCCGCCTTTGCCATGTGATAGGCGATGGAGGCACCAACGGCCCCTCCTCCAACGACGACTGCGCGTGCATGCGTTCTCATCCGACAGACCCTTGAGCTGACTTGCGTTACATCTGGTTTAGCCTGTGACGGCGCCATGACACACGGGCTGTGCGACAGATAATCAAACAATTCCGACCTGCTGTACTGTCACGGGGTCTTGTCTGTACGATAAGGCGTCACAAATAGCGGGGTAAGCAATCGAAGGCGCACCCCATGACAAACAACCCGCTACTGACCCAATGGTCCACACCGCACGACATCCCGCCCTTCGACCAGATCGAGGTCGCGCATTTCGCGCCCGCCTTTGACGCCGCATTGGACGAGGCCCGCGCAACCTGCGCACAGATCGCCGCCAATCCCGACGCCCCCACCTTTAGCAACACCATCGTTGGCATGGAGTTCGGCAGCGCCTTGCTGGACCGTGTCGCGTCGATTTTCTACCACCTTGCCGGAACGCAATCCGATCCCGCGATTGAGGAGCTGATGCGCGCCCTATCCCCGCGCATGGCCGCCTTCTCCAGCGAGATGTTGCAGGATCAGGCCCTGTTCGCCCGCGTCGATGCCTTGTGGCAGCAGCGTGACCGCTTTGACCTCGCGCCTGAGGAAGCCCGCGTGCTGGACCTGTACCACCGCATGTTCATCCGCGCCGGTGCCGCATTGGACGAGGACGGGCGCAAACGCCTCAGCGCGATCATGCAGCGGCTGGCGGAACTGGGCACCAGCTTCACCCAGAACCTGCTGGCGGATGAGCGTGATTGGTCCGTCACCCTGACCGAGGATGATCTGACCGGCCTGCCCGACGATCTACGCAACACCATGCGCAGTGATGATGGCTGGAACCTGACGCTCTCCCGCTCCGTCGTGGTGCCGTTTCTGGAAAGCTCGACCTGCCGTGACCTGCGCGAAACCGCGTGGAAGGCATGGACCGCACGCGGCGCAAATGGTGGCCCTACGGATAACCGTGACGTGGCGGCTGAAATCCTCGCCCTACGGCACGAACGCGCGCAATTGCTGGGCTTCGCGGATTTCGCATCCTACAAACTTGACACCGAAATGGCCAAGACGCCGGATAATGTCCGCGCGCTGTTGATGGATGTCTGGACCCGTGCGCAGGCCAAGGCGACGACGGATGCGGAACAACTGCGCGGGTTGATCGCGGCGGATGGCCAGAATCACGACCTTGCCGGTTGGGATTGGCGCCTATACGCCGAACGTCAGCGTGCCATTGAGCATAATTTCGACGCCGCCGCGTTAAAGCCGTACTTCACATTGGGCGGCATGATCGAGGCAGCCTTCGACGTATCAGCCCGCCTGTTCGGGTTGAGCTTCCGCAAGCTCGACATCGCGCTGCCCCATCCCGATGCAATGGCGTGGGAGGTTCTGCGCGGCGAAGAACATGTCGGCGTTTTCATCGGTGATTACTTTGCCCGCGCTGGCAAACGGTCCGGCGCATGGTGTTCACGCCTGCGCGCACAGGCCGGTCCTGTTCGCCCAATCGTGACCAATGTGTGCAATTTCGCCAAGGGCGATCCAGCCCTGCTGACCTTTGACGATGCGCGCACGCTGTTCCACGAATTCGGCCACGCGCTGCACCACCTGCTGAGCGAAGCGACTTACCCGATGGTATCGGGCACCTCCGTCGCCCGCGATTTCGTCGAACTGCCCAGCCAGCTATATGAACACTGGTTGAGCGAGCCGGAAATCCTGCGCAAACATGCCCGTCATTATCGCACGGGGGAACCCATCCCGCAGGACCTGCTGGACAAATTGCTGGCGGCGGAGACCTTCGGACAGGGTTTTGCCACGGTGGAATATGTCGCCTCCGCGCTGGTCGATCTGGATTTCCACACCGGCACACCGCCAACAGATCCGATGGCCGCGCAGGCGGAAACGCTGGAACGCATCGGCATGCCTGCCGCAATTCCGATGCGCCACGCAACGCCGCAATTCGCGCATATCTTTGCCGGTGATGGATATTCCGCGGGTTACTACAGCTATATGTGGTCCGAGGTTATGGATGCGGATGCCTTCGCCGCGTTCCGCGAAACCGGCGATAGCTTCAATCCCGAAATGGCGGAAAAACTGGCCACCTATATCTATTCTGCCGGCGGCACCCGCCCGCCCGAGGAATTGTACACCGCATTTCGCGGGCGCATGCCGGGACCGGAGGCTCTGCTACAGGGTCGCGGCCTGACAGGTTAAGCTTTTTAATTGCGGCTGGGGAAACCCAGCCGCGCTTTTCATCGATTTTACTTAGAACCACTGGCCCGGTTCAATAATACCCAGCTCCAATAACTGTTCAGAACGCCATTCAAACGGGGTGGAGCGTCGCCACATAAATGTCTCGATCTCAAACATTGAGCCAGGATTACGCTTCAAACTCTTTGCCACCCGAAACGAAGCAACAGCAACGGTAACGTTATGATGCCATGGACAGGACAGAGTATTCATCTCCGGCACGCTCAGGATCAAATCATCCGATATGCGCAGCCCCTCAATTGCGCGAAATAATGAAACGCGGTCAATCCGGCGGCGTTCCCACGGCACGAATTCCTCGTATCGCCATGTTAAACCACCAAAAATATCGAATTGCCGATCCAGCTCCTGCCCATCGCGATACCGGTGAAAACCGTAATAGCCCGATCCATCAAAATGCGCGTTCTGGCGTGAAACACCATCCTGCGCGCGATCTAGATCAGCGGCATATAGGTCAACCGAATAGCCGAACACATGATCGCGCCGCTCCTCGGTCATGAAAGTTGTGAGGTCGCTAATCTTTCTACTCTCCATATAGGGGTAGAATAGAAATTCTGCGTTGAAGCCCCAATAAACCCAGCGTCCGGCAAGGCGATCAATCAAACGGTTCAGAATCGCAATGGCGTCATCACGGGATCGAACGGGCTCATCGATTCTGGTAATCGCCTCGCCATCAGGAATAGCCGCATCGACAGCGAGTCGACCGACCAGCAAAACCTGAACGAATCCAAGGCGTAAATGGTGCGAGACCGTGGCGGCAACTTCGGAAACATCTTCGACAAAAATGATCGCCACCGGCTCACGCCCGGGTAGGCTACCGGATTCAGCGAGGAACTGGGATACACTGGCGAAGATCATACTGCTCCAATATCGCAAATTACCGTGCACGCAACCATTTGATGGCAGTTATCCGCTCACTCAACTGGAATAACGTATTTGTTAAAGCAAAGCGCCCTCATTTATTGAACAGTTCGTGTAATTACATCCAGTTAGCATTGCGCACATTGACATCTTGTGAGAGAACCTCCGAACCTGAAAGGGTTCTCGGCCTGACGTTAAGTCAAAGTCGGGGGGGCAACATACTAGTTGAAAGGGCTTTCAAATGTCCGAGGCAATGCAAATCGACAAAACGGAGATTCTGGCACTGACGTCAGAAATCGTATCCTCCCATGTCGCAAATAATCCGGTCGCTATGAGCGAGCTTCCCGGCTTTATCGAATCAGTATTCGGAAAGCTGCACGATCTCGCACAAGGTACTGCCGAAGAAGAGATCGAACTGGTTCCTGCCGTTCCGGTCAAGAAATCGGTAACAAATGAATACATCATTTGTCTTGAGGACGGACGTAAACTCAAGATGCTCAAGCGCCATCTGGCAACTGCATTTGGCATGACGCCTGATGATTACCGTGCAAAGTGGAACCTGCCTTCGGATTACCCGATGGTTGCACCTGCTTACGCACAAAAACGTCAGGAATTGGCCAAAAAAATTGGCCTTGGTCGCAAACCAAAAAAGTGATGCGGTTGCGGGGACGCCCGCATCTGGCTAAATGACGGCGTGACCTCCGGGACGGGGTTGCGCCGTTTTCTTTTGCAAAGGTCGTATTATGTCCGCTCCCAAAAAGCTGTTTGTTAAGACTTATGGCTGTCAGATGAACGTCTATGACAGTGAACGCATGGTCGGCGCATTGGGAACTGCGGGCTATGAACAGGTACAGGATCCGGCCGAGGCTGACATGATCCTGCTCAACACCTGCCATATTCGTGAAAAGGCGGCGGAGAAGGTTTACTCCGAGTTGGGCCGGATGCGCCCGCTAAAGGATGCAAAACCCGACCTGAAAATCGGCGTAGCCGGCTGTGTGGCACAGGCCGAGGGCGCAGAAATCATGCGCCGACAGCCTATGGTCGATCTGGTCGTTGGTCCGCAGGCCTATCACCGCCTACCCGCGATGGAGGCAAAGGTGCAGGCCGGCGAAACCGCGCTGGACACCGATTTTCCCGAGGAAGACAAATTCGATCACCTGCCCGCGCCGCGCGGGCCCAAGGCGAGCCGCGCCCCAACCGCGTTCCTGACCGTGCAGGAGGGCTGCGATAAATTCTGCGCCTTCTGCGTTGTTCCCTACACGCGCGGGGCCGAGGTCAGCCGCCCCGGTGCCCGCCTTTTGGCCGAGGCACGTGATCTGGTTGAACGTGGCGTAGCCGATATTACCCTTCTAGGTCAGAACGTTAACGGATATCACGGTGCTGGCATCGATGGCGACTGGACCCTTGCCCGATTGATTCGTGAGCTCGCCAAAATCGACGGTTTGGAGCGGATTCGCTACACAACGTCGCACCCCAACGACATGACCGATGACCTGATCGACGCACATGGCGAGGTTGAAAAACTGATGCCTTACCTGCACCTGCCCGTACAATCAGGCAGTGACGCGGTACTGGCCGGAATGAACCGTCGCCACACCGCTGAGGAATATTTGCGCCTGATTGAGCGCATCCGCGCCGCTCGGCCAGACATCGCCATGTCCGGTGATTTCATTGTTGGCTTCCCCGGTGAAACCGAGGCTGACTTCGCAGATACAATCGCATTATGTGAGGAGGTCCGCTACGCCTCCGCATTCTCGTTCAAATATTCCGCGCGCCCCGGAACGCCGGCGGCGGGGCGTACCTTTGTCGGGGATGATGTCGCCTCGGAACGGCTGGGCCGATTGCAGGCGCTAATCACCGATCATCAGCGCAGCTTCCAACGCGCGCAGGTGGGTAAGCGCATGTCCTTGCTTGTGGAAAAGGCGGGGCGTGAGCCGGGTCAAATGATCGGCAAAACCCCATGGCTGCACGCCGCTCATTTCGACGGGCCACAAACAACGCAGGGTAACGTGGTTGAGGTTGAGATCATCGGCTCGAACACCAACTCCCTATCCGCCCGCGCGATCTAGACCTATTCCGGCAAGTTCTGGTCCAACCCCCACAGCCCGCTTTCGCGGACCCAACCGTCATGGCCACCTGTCTCGACCTGACACCAGCCATCGACGCATTCGCCGAGTTGCGCAATCACGCCCACCTCGGCGATCGCGGCCAAGGGGGCCTCGATATTCGGCTCACGGTGCAGCCGCGCATTTTCACCGTCGATGATTACGGTCCGCACGCCTGACAGCAGGGCGAAGTGAATCCAGCCGCCCTCACCATCGCGATCCCGCACGTTGCGCCAGTTTTCATATTCCGAAATCACGCGCAGCGGCATACCACGCCGGACAAACCGCCAGTCTATCCGGTATTCCACGCCCGGGCCACGCCGGACATTTGCCTGCCCTGCCTTTAGGCTGACAAATCGCGGCAGGGGCAATCCCGTCTCATGCCCGATGCTTTGCGCCGCCAATGGCGACGCGAAACATGCAGCAGCTAGACAGAAAGCACGTCGGGTCAGGTGCATCTTTGTGGATTTCCGGTTCAGTTCGCGGTCCGCTGACCATAAGCTGCGCAAACGGGGAAATCACGCCGAAAGGGAACATAATGCCAGCGCAAAAGCTAAAGGTCGCGATCACGCGCCGCCTGCCTGAACCGGTCGAGACTCGGCTGGCCGAACTCTTTGACGTTACCCTGTGCGACAGCGACACCGCCCTCCCGCGGGAGGAGCTGGCCGCCCGCATGGCAGAAGTTGATGTTCTGATCCCGACCTTGGGCGACCGCATCGACGCCAAGCTGCTATCCGGTGCGGGTGAGCGGCTAAAGCTGATCGCAAATTACGGCGCTGGCGTGGACCATATCGACGTGGAAACCGCCCGTGCGCGCGGCATCGCGGTCAGCAACACGCCCGGCGTTTTGACCGAGGATACCGCCGACATGACCATGGCGCTGATTCTCGGCGTATCACGTCGGTTGAAGGAGGGCGTCACCCTGATGCAATCCGGCGACTGGCATGGATGGAGCCCGATGGCCCTGATGGGCAACCGCCTAGGTGGCAAACGTCTGGGCATTCTGGGCATGGGGCGTATCGGTCAGGCCGTTGCCAAACGTGCGCAGGCCTTTGGCATGTCCGTCCACTACCACAATCGCCGCCGCCTGCGCCCCGAGGCGGAGGAGGAGATCGGTGCCCGCTGGTGGGATAGCCTTGATCAGATGCTCGCACGGGTTGATATCCTCAGCGTGAATGCCCCCCACACGCCTGCCACATTCCACTTGCTGAACGCACGTCGCCTGAAATTGATGAAG
Organism: Pontivivens marinum; assembly: GCF_900231835.1. Lineage (GTDB taxonomy): Bacteria > Pseudomonadota > Alphaproteobacteria > Rhodobacterales > Rhodobacteraceae > Pontivivens > Pontivivens marinum. The sequence continues at coordinate 451,891 of NZ_OCTN01000001.1, forward strand.
CCGACAGCCTTTGTCGTGAACACCAGCCGTGGTGAGGTTATCGACGAAAACGCCCTGACGCGCGCGCTGCGCAATGGCGAACTGGCCGGCGCCGCGCTGGACGTGTTCGAACATGGCGCCAGCGTTAACCCTCGCCTGCGTGACCTGCCAAATGTGTTGCTATTACCACACATGGGCTCCGCCACTGTTGAGGGCCGGTTGGAGATGGGTGAGAAAGTTCTGCTGAATATCAAGACCTTCGCCGACGGGCACCGCCCACCGGATTTGGTCGTGCCGAGTATGCTTTAAAACAAAGCTATCAACGTATCAAAATACACGCTGCATTAACGATTGTTACTGCAAACAAGGGGGGTATAAAAACTAGGAGTCCCTCCCTTGAATACCAAACTATACGTCGGCGCAGCAATTTTGCTCGCCACTATTTCCGGCTGTGCAAGCAGTTCTGACGAAATTATGCCCGCCTATGTTTCACCTATTCAATATGATAGCTATTCGTGCAGCCAGCTTGCACAGGAAAATAACCGCATCGCCAGTCGCTTGAACCATTTGACGGGTGAACAGGACGATCGCGCAAGCAGTGACGCAGTTGCCACTGGTGTTGCAATTATCCTGTTCTGGCCTGCTGCTTTCTTTATTGAGGGTGACGATCTAGCCCCTGAAATTGCTCAACTAAAAGGGCAGTTTGACGCGATCGATCAGGCGGCAGTGCGCAATGACTGCACCAATTTCAGCCGTCGCGCCCCGTCCGCAATCTAACGATTCAGGACCAGCTCAGCAGCCCTCGCCGCCATCGCTGGAGAGGTCTGCACGCCGTATCCCCCCTGACCGGCGAGCCATAAAAAGCCCTCCGCGCCCCAGTTACAAACCGGGGTGCGGTCGGGCGCAAAGGTCCGCAAACCGGCCCATGACCGCTCCACCCGTGTGACCGGTTCGGTGACTGCCTGCTCGTAGCGGTCCAACCCCTCCGCCAGCACCATATCATCGGGCCATGCATCCATCGGCGCGACCTCGTCCTCCTCAGCAGGCGAAACCATCATGCGGCCCGCCTCGGGCTTGGCATAGAACGTCTCACTCGCGGATAGCAGCATCGGCCATGCGGAAATGTCGTGCCCCGCAGGCGCAGGCAGAATCGCGGCGGACCGTCGGCACGGGCGCAGGCCCAGCGGCACGACACCGGCCAGAACCGCAATCTGATCCGCCCATGCACCCGCCGCATTCACAACAATCGGGGCCGCAAATGCCCCCTTGCTGGTCTGCACGGTCCAGCCCTGCTGCAACGCCGTAACCTCGGCCCCTGTAACCACCTCACCGCCATGGCTGCGCAAGGTAGCGCGCAGATCGCCCATACGCCGATCCACGTCGATATCGCTGGCATCCACCTCATAGGCGGCGCGATTCACGTAATCGGGGCGCAGGATGGGAAAACGACGACACGCCTCCTCGGCACTGATTTCCTCCATCCCCTTTGATCCAGCCAGATGCGCCTCAAGGGCGGCATCCTCACCACTGGCAGCAACAATCAAAACGCCACGTTGCGTCAGATAGGGTGTTAGCGCGGCACGACTGGCGCGCGACATTTCCCGAACAGCGGCGTTCCCGTAGTTTTCAACGAATAGCGCGGCTGATCGGCCCGTGGCGTGCATGCCCGGATGGGCCTCACGCTCCAGCACGATCACATGGCGGTGTGGCGCGATTTCAGCGGCGGCTGACAGGCCCGCAATGCCCGCACCGATGATGATAACATCCGCCTGCGCCATAATTTACCCCTCCAAGGTGCCCAATGCCCGCGTGAACATCGCCGCATCGACATTGCCACCGGTTGCCACGCAAATCACCGTATCACCCTGCAACTGATCGCCCTGAAACAGCGCCGCGGCCAAGGCGACAGCGCCCCCCGGTTCGACCACAATTTTCAACCGCTGAAAGGCCAGCCCGACGGCGCGTAGGGCATCCTCGTCACTCACGCACATACCCGGGCCACATCGCTGCGCCATGATCGGGAACGGAATGTCCCCCGCCTGTGGCGTGATCACCGCATCGCAGATGGAGCCGGTCAGCGCCGCGTTCCGCTCAATCTTACCCGACCGCAAGGACCGCGCCACATCGTCAAAGCCCGCAGGCTCCACCGGCCGCACCCGCAGCGCGGTTTCGCTAACGCCCAGCGACACGCCACCCGTCAGGCCACCACCGCCGCAGCAAACCAGCACATCTGCGCTCTCAATCCCCAGCGCAGCAGCATCCTGTGCGATCTCCAACCCGACGGTGCCCTGCCCTGCGACCACATCGGGATTGTCGAACGGCTTGACCAAGGAAAGCCCCCGCGCCGCAGATAGCTCCGCGCCGATGGCGTCACGATCCTCGGTCGCGCGATCATACAGAACCACCTCGGCACCCAAGGCGCGGGTGTTGGCGATCTTCAGCTTGGGCGCGTCCTCTGGCATAATGATAACCGATGGAATCCCCGCAGCGCGCGCCGCATAGGCAACGCCCTGTGCGTGGTTGCCGGACGAAAACGCGATGACGCCACGCGCTCGCTCCTCCTCAGGCAATTGCGAAATCGCAAACCATGCCCCGCGCAATTTGAACGAGCCTGTATGTTGCAAGCATTCCGCCTTAACGAAAACCCGCCGCCCTGCGATTTCATCCAGAAATGGAGAGCTAAGCAAAGGCGTGCGCCGTGCAACACCATCCAGAACGGCCGCAGCCTGTTTTACGCGGGCCAAAGTGGTCATCGGATCGTCTCCATCAGCTTGTCAAATGTGTCGAGGCTTTCGCTCTCATCCAAAAACGGAACATGGGCACGGTTGGGCACCGTCGCCGCAATCATATCAGGGCGTGCCGCCTGCATCGCGGCAAAGGTTTCCACGCTCAACAACTCGGAATTCGCACCCCGCAATGCGGCGAGGGGAACGCCCTGTAGCGCGTCGAAAAACGGCCATAGATCGGGCGCAGGTCCACCCGCAGCAACCGCATCACGCAGCGCGGGATCATAGCGCAGCGATAGACCGTCCTCGTCCTCAATATACCACCGTTGCGCCCAAACGCGCCACGCGGCGGCGTCAATATCGGGGAAGCTGCGCGCATTCAGCCGCGCCAAACCGGCAGCCGCCTGATCATAGGTTTTGGCCGCAGGCCGCTTACCCAGATAGTCCATGATGACATCCAGACCGCTCTGCTCAATTTTAGGTCCAACATCGTTGAGCAAAACACCGGCCAGCCGATCCTTGGCCATTGCGGCGATCAGCATAGCAATGATCCCCCCGCGCGAGGTGCCAACGATCACGGCCTTTTCAATGCCCAGATGGTTCAACAGCTCGATGACGTCCCGCCCCTCAACCGGCACGGTGTAACCCTCCAGCGGTTTGGGATCGTGATCCGAGGCACCACGCCCGCGCAGGTCCATGCGGATGATCCGCACAGCGCCACATCGGGCGGCCAGAAACGGCTCGAAATCACTCATGCTACGGGTCAGACCGGCCAAGCATAGCACCGGCACACCCTGCCCCTGATCGTCAAAGGCGATGTTCAGGCCGTCGCTGCTGGTAAACGAGCTCACTTCGCCACCATGGGAATAGTCGTCAGATCGCTGAGGATCGTATCCGGCGTGCCCCACAACCGATCGACTGGCAAACCTGCGCGATTGACCCATGCCGTGCGGAAGCCATAGCCCGCCGCCGCCCCTGCATCCCACCCGTTTGAGGAGACAAACAGCACCTCCTCCTTGGCACAGCCAAACCGCCCGCCAACTAGGTCGTAAACGCTGGGATGGGGCTTAAACACACCGACATCCTCAACGCTCAACACATCGTCCAGCACGTCCCCGATACCGGCGGAGCTAACGGCCCCCTGCAACATCGCGGGTGAGCCATTGGACAGGATCGCCGTAGACAGGCCCGCCTGCTTCAACGCGGCCAACATTGCCGGAACCTCGGGATATGCGCCCAGTTCCCAATATAGCTGTAACAACCGCTCGCGCAGCTCAGGCGTAGCTAAACCTGCGGCCTCCAGCGCCCAATCCAGACCATCCTGCGTGACATCCCAGAAATCGCGGTGATGGCCCGCAACGGCGCGCAGCCACGTATATTCCAATTGTTTTGCCCGCCAATCAGCGGCGATCCTCGGCCAGTGCTTTGCGAAATCCTCACGCCCCGGTTCAGCAGCAGCGACACGCGCAGCGGCGGCTACATCAAACAGCGTTCCATAGGCGTCAAAGACACAGGTCGTAATCGTCATGGCAGAACTCCTTTGCCCGCAGACTGCGGAATGCCGCCCCCCTGTGCAAGCACCGCATTGTGACCCCAACATTATTGTGAGCAGCGAAACCTTCGCCTCATCCGCACCGTGCTTGGGGCAACACGATGATGGAGAGCCGCAATGAAATCCCTGATGTCGCTGTCGCTGATCATGGTTGCAGGCATCGCATGGGTCACTGGCCCCGATGCACCTGTTGAGCAGCCCATGCCCAGCTTTCGATTGGTGCCGATATCATCCCCCGGCACGCCACCTCTCCTGCAACGCGGCGCATCGTTCAGCACGTCATGGCGACCGGCAAGCGCCTCAACTTATTTCGGGCAAGCAGGCTGAAAATTGTGGTATCCTCCACCCGAATGGAGGACCCAATGAGCGATCATCACGGCACTATCTTCTGGACCGAACTGGCCACCCGCGACGTTGCAGCAGCACGCGAATATTACGCTGCCACCTGCGGCTGGACCTATGATGAAATGACCATGCAGGATGGCGGCACCTACGTCACCGCAATGAAGGGCGAGCAGATGGTTTGCGGCATTTTCGATATGTCACGCGAACCAATGATGGCTGAATTACCACCCCATTGGAGCACCTATATCGGTGTGGAGGATGTGGATCAGGTGGTCGCGCAAGCTGCGAAACGGGGTGCTACGGTCATACGCCCCGCATGGGACATACCGCATGTCGGGCGCATCGCGATCATCGCTGATCCCAGCGGCGCACCCGTTGGTATTATGACGCCATCGGAATAATCGCGGCGGGGCACATGGCCCCGCAACGCATTACATATTCTCGGGCTGTGGCATTCCGGTAATGTTGAAGCCACCATCGACGAACAGGCATTCACCCGTTGTCGATCCGCCAAGCGGGCTGAGCATATACAGGGCCGCACCACCAACATCATCCAGCGATGCATTGGCCCGCAGCGGGCTGTTTTGCTCCGCCTGCTTGTAGATCTTGCGCGCGTCGCCAATCGCCGCACCGGCTAGGGTCCGCATCGGGCCGGGGGACACCGCGTTCACGCGGATGCCGTCACGCCCCAGATCGTTCGCCAGATAGCGCACGGTGGATTCCAGCGCCGCCTTGGCCACACCCATCACGTTGTAATTCGGCGTAACACGCTGCGCGCCCAGATAGCTGAGCGTCAAGATCGCGCCACCCGATTTCATCATCGGCGCGGCACGGCGGCTGACGTCGATCAGCGAATAGCACGAGATATCCAGCGAGTTCAGGAAATTCGCCCGCGAGGTATCGCTAAAGCGCCCCGTCAGTTCCTTTTTATCCGCATAGGCAATCGCGTGGACGACAAAATCCAGCTCGCCCCATTCGCTGTTGAGCTGTTCAAATGCCGCGTCCATCGACGCCTCATCTGTGACATCACAATCAACGATCATCGACGACCCGACGCTTTGCGCCAGTGGCAGAACCCGCTTGCCGAATGCTTCACCCTGATAGGTGAACGCCATTTCCGCGCCATGGGCGGCCAACGTGCGGGCAATGCCCCACGCGATGCTTTTCTCATTCGCGACGCCCATGACCAGGCCTCGTTTACCTGCCATCAGGTCCGAGATCTTCTCAACCATTATACTTACTCAACAACATCGAACCATTTGTACCGCCGAACCCGAACGAGTTCGTCATAACCGTATCCAGCCCTGCATTCTCAACCAGCGAGGTCGCGATTTCCTCAGGCTTCAGCGCGGGGTCCAGTGTCTCCACGTTGATCGAGGGGGCAATGAAATCATCGCGCAGCATCAGCAGGCAGTAAATCGCCTCCTGCGCGCCGGTCGCACCCTGACTGTGACCCGTCATGGATTTGGTGGAGCTGACAACAGGCGTGGAGCCATCACCGAACACGCGGCGAACCGCCTCAATCTCACCCACATCGCCCACAGGGGTCGAGGTGCCGTGCGCGTTGATATAGCTGACCTTACGCTGACCGATCGTGTCCAATGCCAAGCGCATCGCACGCTCACCACCCTCACCCGATGGCGCAACCATATCGGCACCGTCAGATGTCGCGCCAAAGCCGGTTACTTCTGCGTAAATCTTCGCGCCACGGGCCTTTGCGTGCTCCAGCTCCTCGAGCACCAGCATACCGCCACCGCCCGCGATCACAAAACCGTCACGGGTTGCGTCAAACGCGCGCGAAGCCTTTTCAGGCGTGTCGTTATATTTCGAGGACATCGCCCCCATCGCGTCGAACAGGCAGGACAGCGTCCAGTCCAGTTCCTCACCACCGCCCGCAAACATTACGTCCTGCTTGCCGAACTGGATTTGCTCCGCAGCCGACCCGATGCAATGCAGCGAGGTAGAGCACGCCGAGGTGATCGAGTAGTTGATCCCCTTGATCTTGAACGCCGTGGACAGGTTCGCACTGACGGTCGAGGACATGCCCCGTGGCACCATCAATGGTCCTATCCGCTTGGGCGAATTGTTCTTCAGCACGATCTGGTGCGCCGCAAACAGGTTCGCCGTGGACGGGCCACCCGAACCGGCAATCAGACCGGTGCGCGGGTTGGAGATATCGCTCTCCTCCAGCCCCGCATCCGCGATGGCCTGCTGCATGGCGATATGTGCATAGGCAGCACCGGCGCCCATAAAGCGCAGGGTGCGCTTCTCGACATGGGCGGCCAGATCGATCTGGGGCGCGCCACTGATCTGGCTGCGGAATCCCCGCTCCGCCATTTCAGCATCGGCCGCAATGCCCGAGCGTCCCGCCTTTAGGCTGGCTGCAACTTCTTCGGCGGAATTGCCGATCGAGGACACAATCCCCAGTCCGGTAATGACGACACGGCGCATGGCGCTCTCCCCTAATATTTTCTGAACCAACGGCGCAGGATCACTCGTCCTTGAACAGGCCGACCTTCATATCCGTGGTTGTGTAAATGGTCTCACCATCCGCCTTCATCACACCATTGGCGACGGCCAGCTTTAGCTTGCGATCAATGACGCGGGTGAAATCGACGTGATAGGTAATCAGCTTAACGTCCGGGGTGACCATGCCGGTGAACTTCACCTCGCCCACACCCAGCGCACGACCCTTGCCCTGCATACCGCGCCACCCCAGGTTGAAACCCGTCAGCTGCCACAGCGCGTCCAGACCCAGGCATCCCGGCATGACCGGATCACCGATAAAGTGGCACTGGAAGAACCACAGGTCAGGCTTGATATCAAACTCGGCAACGACATGGCCTTTACCATGCTCACCACCATCGGCGCTGATATCGGTCACGCGGTCCATCATCAGCATCGGCGGCGAGGGCAGCTGCGGGTTGCCCGGGCCGAACATCTCGCCCCGCGCGCATTGCATAAGGCCGTCAAAATCGATGCTGGTGGGCCGGTCTGTCATATCGTGCGCTCTCTTATTGCTACAATTCGGTAATGTTGCTCACGCCCTCTTACCATTGGACAAGAGGCCCTCGCAATCAACGAATCCGCCCTGTGATGCATCCGGTTTGCACATCGAACAGCCAGCTACGCCCGCTACGCTGAAATTCCGTATCATCGTGCAATGCAGCAAAGTCGGCGCAAATCCGGAAACTGCGATCATCCAACCGTTCATACCGATACGGTGCATCCGTTTCAGGATCACGCAAAGTGACCGGCGCGACGTCCTGCATGGGGCAAAACGCGATCGCCTCCTCAACATTCAGGCCCAGCGGCAGGGCACCCGCGTCAGGGCACCGCAGATGGGTGGCAAGATTGCGAATATCCGCGAAACGCTGCTCATCCAGCCGCTGATCGCGGACCGAGGCAGGCACCCCCGTCGCCAGCAGCGTCCATACGACCAAGCCCGCAGTCACAGCAGCACCAACCCACAGCACCAACCGCTTTGCCCGACCGTCGCTGGCGGGGTCCAGATCACTGCGCCCGATGCACCAAACCCCACCCGCGACCAGCGCAACCACCAACGCCTTGAGGATAAACCGCAACGTCAGCTCACCATTCAGCAGCGCGTAGATTGAGTAAATGGCATCGCAGGCAAAGGTTATCGCCGCGACCATCAACATCAGGCCCAACGCGCCCCTGCGCACCCTCGCCGCGCGCTTGACCTGATTGCGCGCCAAATCGCGATCAATCCATGTCACCAGCAGGCCATAGACCGGCGCGGCAACGATCAACGTGGCCAAGGCCCAACGCGCCTGCTCTGCCCGACCTGCCGATGCACGATCCAACGGCTCAGGCAGCAGAAACTCCAGCAGACCATGGGTCAACGTCACGATATTAAATGCCGTGATGGACAGCGCCGCCAGCAATAGCAGATAGACCAGCAGATCCAGCACCGAGAAGCTGGCACGCGGCTGCGGCACCGGCGGCATATTCTCAGCACGCGGCCCCAAATCGGCCCAACCCGATAGCGCATCGTCAATATCGCGGGCGGGCCAACCGGCACTGATCAACTGCGCACGCACAGTGGAATGGTCCAATCCACGCTCCAATGCGCGCTCAACATACAGTGAAACCGGGTCAATCCTGGCCAAATCTTATGCTCCCATGTGACGTTCCGCCGCCTGCGCTGGTAATACGTGACGAAATTCATATACTATAGGTATGAACTCAAAATTGAAGTGCATCGCATGACCCAGAACACCGCCTCGACGCTATCTCCCCGCCGTGCCCATCAGTGGCTGGCACAGGCAGATCTGCGCCCAACGCGGCAGCGGCTCAGCCTGGCCGAACTGCTGATCGGGGACGGCCAGAACCGGCACGTTACGGCTGAAAGCCTGCACCATTCTGCCTGCCGCGCCGATGTCTCGGTGTCCCTTGCCACAGTCTATAACACCCTGCGCGCCTTTTGCGATGCGGGCCTGATGACTGAGATTACGGTGGACGGCACACGGTCCTATTTCGACACACGCATCGACGATCACCCCCATTACTATTGGGAGGAGGACGGCACCGTCACCGATGCCCCCACCGATTCCGTGAAATTCGAACGCCTGCCCGAACCGCCCGAGGGCGCGGAGATCGCAAAGGTCGATGTCGTCATCCGCCTGCGCAAAAGCTGAGCGGGCGCAATCCAAATAACAGGCCGCATCGCATTCACCCCTTGTGAAGCGGCCCATAGCGCGCCACCTTTATTGCACCGCAATTCCGACCGGGAAGGATTCCCTTGGCGTCTGAGATCGTGACCACACCGCCCACCGCTGACAACGCCCGGATCGAGCAGATCGTCAGCTTCCCTGACAACATGCTGCTGATCGAACTGATCGGCCCCCATGGCGTGAACCTTGCCAAGATCGAGCAATTGCTCGGCGTGGCCATCAGCCATCGCGGCAATGAATTTTCGATCACAGGTGAAGGCGCAGATGTCACCCGCACCGCCGAAACGCTCAGCACGTTATATGAGCGGCTGGAGCAGGGAAAACAGGTCGAATCCGGTGATGTAGACGCCGCCATCCGGTTGGGCCGTTCCGCCGTAGGCACCGAACCCCAGCCCGGCGATCAGGTCGAAATGTTCCCCGGCGCCGGTGATCGCGTACAATTGCGCACCCGTAAGAAAATCGTTGAGCCGCGCACCCAGACCCAAAAGGCCTATGTCCAGCAACTGATGGAACATGAGCTGGTCTTCGGCCTTGGCCCTGCGGGCACGGGTAAAACCTATCTGGCCGTGGCCGCCGCCATGCAATATTTTCTGGACGGCGATGTTGACCGCATCATCCTGTCGCGTCCGGCGGTTGAGGCTGGTGAACGGCTCGGCTTTCTGCCCGGCGATATGAAGGAAAAAGTCGATCCCTATATGCAGCCGCTCTACGATGCGCTGAACGACTTTATGCCGGCCAAGCAGGTTGAAAAACTGATCGAGGATAAGCGCATCGAAATCGCGCCCCTCGCCTTTATGCGCGGTCGCACGCTGTCCAACGCCTTCGTTATTCTGGATGAGGCGCAAAACGCCACCACCATGCAGATGAAGATGTTCCTGACCCGTCTGGGCGAAAATTCCCGCATGGCGATCAATGGCGATATGAGCCAGATCGATTTGCAGCGCGGCGTCACCAGTGGACTGGTCGAGGCGGAGCGCGTGCTGCGCGGCGTTAAGGGCATCGGCTTCACCCACTTCACCTCCGCTGACGTGGTGCGGCACAAATTGGTGCAGCGCATTATCGAGGCATATGACCGCGACCCTGCCACCTGATGACCACGCTCGATATCGTTCTTGAGGATGACCGCTGGGAACAGCTTCCTCTCACCCGCATCGCAGATACCGCCACCCGCGCGGCCCTATCCGCCGTCACCGCGTCCGAGGGGTACGAAATCGTGCTGATGGCCTGCGGTGATGCGCGGATTGCGGAACTGAACGCCGAATTTCGGGGCAAGCCAACGCCGACCAACGTGCTCAGCTGGCCTGCCTTTGACCTCGCACCGCTATCCGCCGGTGAAACACCGCCCTCGCCCCCCGCACCCGATGGGTTCGACGACGCGCTAGGCGATATCGCACTGGCATATGAGACCTGTGTGCGTGAGGCACGCGAACAGGGTAAGTCCGTTGAGGACCATTTGACCCACCTGATCTTGCACGCAACACTGCATTTACTCGGCTATGACCACGAAACTGACGAAGATGCGACACTTATGGAAGCAATCGAGACTCGCGCTCTTGCCTCTATCGGTATAGCCGACCCATATTAGCACCAGCAGGCACGCCGCCTGCACTATGAGCGCGAGGACGATGAACGACAGTTCCGAAGGCCAATCTGGCGCGGCGCAGAGCGCGCAGCCAGATGAGGCGAGTGAGAGACAGGCCCCCCTTACATGGGCGGGCAAGCTGGGCCGTTTTCTAAGCGGCAACAGCGCAGAAGAAATCGACGAATCAGGGCAAAGCGCGATGGAGCGCGTGTCCGAGGCAGGCGCGCGTGAAATGCTCGTCAATCTGGGTAAGATGCGCGACATGCGTGTCGAGGACGTCGCCGTCCCCCGTGCCGATATCGTCGCGATTTCCAAGGATGATGACCTAGACACAATCATGCAGGTCTACCGCGACAGCGGCTATACCCGCCTGCCCGTCTATGACGACACTTTGGACGATCCACAGGGCTTTTTGCACCTCAAGGACCTGACACTGCGCTACGGCTTTGGCGCGGATACCACAAATATGGACATCATGGCGCTAATCCGGCGCATCCTGTTTGTGCCGCCCTCCATGCCCTTGGGCGCGCTGCTGCAACGGATGCAGAACACGCGCATCCATATTGCGCTGGTGATTGATGAATATGGCGGCGTTGACGGCTTGGTCACGATCGAGGATCTGCTGGAGGAAATCGTCGGCGATATCGAGGATGAGCACGACACCGAGGAAGCCAGCATGTGGCGCGAGGAAAGCCCCGGCATCTTCATCGCCAATGCCCGCGCCGAATTAACGGATTTCGAGAAGGTCGCAGGCGTCGATCTGCTGTCGGACAAGCTGGATGAGGAGGTCGATACCCTCGGCGGCCTGGTCTTCATGCTGATCGGGCGCGTACCGGAACGGGCCGAGGTTATCTCGCATCCTGACGGCCACGATTTCGAGGTCGTCGATGCCGATGCCCGCCGGATCAAGCGTCTGCGCGTGCGTATCGCCGATCAGGAACAAAGGGTTGAGCCTGCATGAACCCACAGATTGCCAGCATCCCGCAGGCCCTAACCAGCCTTGCGGCCCTGCAACGTTGGGGGCGATTGCTGGTCATCGTACTGGCGGGGGCCTGCCTGACATTCGCACAGCAACCATGGGGATTCTGGCCCGCGCTGCTTTTCGCGCTGCCCGTCATCATCTGGCTGTGGTGGGCGCGCCCCGGTTTCTGGCAGGCCGCATTAACCGGCTGGGCCGCTGGATTCGGCATGATGCTGGTCGGATTGTCATGGATTGCTGAGGCTTTCCTCGTCGACATTGCCCGCCATGGCTGGATGATCCCCTTTGCGATTGGCGGACTATCCGCTGGCTTGGCCCTGTTCTGGGGGGCCGCCTTTGCACTGGCCCGCTGGATCGCGCCCCGCCCCGGAGTGTTGTCGGTGGTGGTGCTCGCACTTAGCCTGACCGCGCTGGAAATGGCGCGGACTTATGTGCTGACCGGCTTCCCATGGGGCATGCTCGCCTATGGCTGGATGAACACGCCGGTGGCGCAAATCTCGGCCTCGGTCGGGCCACATATGCTGAACCTGCTAACGCTGCTGATCGCGGGCCTGCTGGCCTGTAATGGACGTTCGCAATGGCCCACAATTGCCGCCGCAACCCTTCTGATGGCGATATGGCAAATCGGTGCAACACGACTGGCACAGCCGGTTCCCCTGCGCGCCGATGAATACACAGTGCGCGTCGTGCAACCCAATGCAAATCAACGTGAAAAATGGCTGCCTGAACATATTCCGACCTTCTATAACCGCGCATTGGATGCCAGCCGTGGCGGTGATTACGACGCCGTCATCTGGCCCGAAACCGCCGTCCCGCAACGGATCGAAACCCCCGCCGTACAACTGGCCGGTTTGATCTATGCGTGGGACGATATTTCGCAGGCAACCGATGGCCGCCCCGCTATTGTGGGCACCCGCCGGACAGAACCGGAGCCGGACTGGATCAACTGGTACAACTCCCTCGCGATTGTGGGACAGCGCGGCGAAATCCTCGGCCAATATGACAAGCATTCACTGGTTCCAGCGGGTGAATACCTGCCCTTCGAACGCCAACTTGCGCGCCTCGGCCTGCGGGCCATCGCGTCCAATACACCGGGTGGATATGTCCCCGGCGAAGGCCCGCAATCCATCGCGATTGACGGCATGCCACGGGTGTTGCCGCTGATCTGCTACGAGGCGATCTTCCCCCATGAATTGCGCACATCCGGCCCGCGCCCTGAATGGATTGTGCACATCACCAATGACGCATGGTTCGGAAATACTGCTGGCCCGTGGCAACATCTGGCGCAGGCACGGTTCCGCGCAATTGAGCAGGGGCTGCCACTGGCCCGTGCGGCCAATACCGGCATCTCAGCAATAATCGATCCCTATGGACGGCTTTTGCAAACGCTTCCGATTGGTGAGGACGGGTATTTGGAGGGTATTCTACCCGCACCGATTGCCCAGCCGCTATATGCGCAAACCGGTGACCTACCGGGGGTGACACTGGTGCTGGCCGGATTGGCCGGATTCGCTGCGGCAAGACGTCGCGCCACATAGCGATTCGCCTCACAGCGTTAATTTGTGATCACATGAAAAATTCGTGTGATCACAATTGCGAAAATTTCACCCAACTTCCCCAATTCATACCGCAAATCATTTGAAAAAACCGTTCAGCCACCATACCGTAGCGCCCGACAGGATCGGACCTCCGATCGCTTCATACCGTGCCACATGGCGCGGCTCGCACTGATCGGATCGGGCCAGACCCCGTCCAGCCACTACAAAGGATTGCGCGATGAACATTCACGAGTATCAGGCCAAGCAACTGCTAAAGGCCTATGGCGCCCCCGTTTCCGACGGCCGCGTTGTGCTCAAGGCTGATGAAGCCAAGACAGCGGCTGGCGAACTCGACGGCCCATTGTGGGTTGTTAAGGCGCAGATCCACGCAGGTGGCCGCGGCAAGGGTTCCTTCAAGGAAGAGAGCGCTGGCGAAAAGGGCGGCGTCCGCCTCGCCCGTTCGGCTGAGGAAGCCGCTGATGAAGCGCACAAGATGCTGGGCCGCACATTGGTCACACATCAGACCGGCCCGGCAGGCAAGCAAGTAAACCGCATCTACATCGAGGACGGCTCGGATATCGAGCGTGAATTGTACCTCTCGATGCTGGTTGACCGTGAAACCTCGCGCATCTCCTTCGTCTGCTCGACCGAGGGCGGCATGGACATCGAGGAAGTTGCTGCCTCCACCCCCGAGAAGATCATCAGCTTCTCCGTCGATCCGGCATCCGGCCTGTCCGGCTTCCACGGCCGCCGCGTCGCCTTCGCCCTCGGGCTTGAGGGCGGTCAGGTCAAGCAGTGCGTCAAACTCATCAACCAGCTGTACAAGCTGTTCGTTGAGAAAGACCTCGAAATGCTCGAGATCAACCCGCTGATCGTCACCGACAAGGGTGACCTGAAATGTCTCGACTGCAAAATGGGCTTCGACGGCAACGCGCTGTATCGCCACTCCGACGTCATGGCCCTGCGCGATGAGACCGAGGAAGACGCCAAGGAACTGGCCGCGTCCAAGTTCGACCTGAACTACATCGCCCTCGACGGTGAAATCGGCTGCATGGTGAACGGCGCCGGTCTGGCCATGGCAACCATGGACATCATCAAGCTGTACGGCGCCGAGCCTGCAAACTTCCTCGACGTTGGTGGCGGTGCGACCAAGGAAAAGGTGACCGAGGCGTTCAAGATCATCACCTCCGATCCGCAGGTGAAGGGCATTCTGGTCAATATCTTCGGCGGCATCATGCGCTGCGACGTCATCGCCGAGGGCGTGATCGCCGCGGTTCAGGAGGTCGGCCTGCAAGTTCCGCTGGTTGTCCGTCTTGAGGGCACGAATGTCGAGAAGGGCAAGGAGATCATCAACACCTCCGGCCTCGCCGTCATCGCCGCCGATAACCTCGCCGACGCTGCTGAGAAAATCGTGAAGGCCGTCAAAGGCTAAGCCGTAGGGTGGGTGGTTCCGGCACGGCCGGTTTCACCCACCATCTCCATATATGGTGGGGCGCGTCCCCACCCTACGCCAGTTTCAAGGAGGCCCTCATGGCCGTACTCGTCAACGAAAACACCAAGGTGATCTGTCAGGGCCTCACCGGCTCGCAGGGCACATTCCACTCCGAGCAAGCGATTGCCTACGGCACGCAAATGGTCGGCGGCGTCACCCCGGGTAAGGGCGGTTCGTCCCATATCGGCCTGCCCGTATACGACACAGTGGCCGAGGCGCGTTGGGCAACCAAGGCGAACGCAACCGCGATCTACGTGCCCCCACCCTTCGCAGCCGATGCGATCCTTGAGGCGATCGACGCCGAGATGGAACTGATCGTCTGCATCACCGAGGGCATCCCCGTTCTCGACATGATGAAGGTAAAGCGCGCGCTTGAGGGATCGTCCTCGATCCTGATCGGCCCGAACTGCCCGGGTGTTATCACACCTGACGCCTGCAAGATCGGCATCATGCCTGGCCACATCCACAAGCGTGGCTCGGTCGGCGTTGTGTCCCGCTCCGGCACCCTGACATACGAGGCTGTTGGCCAAACCACAGCGGCGGGTCTGGGCCAGTCGACCTGTATCGGTATCGGCGGCGACCCCATCAAGGGCATGGAGCACATCGACGCGCTCGAATTGCTGCTGGGCGATCCAGAGACTGAATCCATCATCATGATCGGTGAGATCGGCGGCTCGGCCGAGGAAGAAGCCGCACAGTTCTACGCGGATGAGGTCAAAGCTGGCCGTGGTAAGCCAATCGCAGGCTTCATCGCGGGCCGCACGGCCCCTCCCGGACGCCGCATGGGCCACGCTGGCGCGATCATCGCCGGCGGCAAGGGCGGTGCAGAGGACAAGATCGAAGCCATGCGCATGGCCGGTTTCTCCATCGCCGAAAGCCCTGCTGATCTGGGCAAGGCCGTGCTGGAAGCTATCGGTAAATAAATCTACCGGTCGGGCGCACCACTGCGCCCGACCTAATTCACCCGCATCACGGACCGGGCATGCTGCTGTCGCACACTCATAAGCTCATCTTTCTCAAGACGCGAAAGAGCGCTTCAACCTCGGTTGAGATGCTGCTGGAATCGTTTTGCCGGAATGATGGCGCCGATGTGTTGGAACGCACTGCACAACGGATCAGCGATGCCGGCATTGTTGGCAGCAGACGCGACCTTAGCTGCGCTGATGACATATGGTGGAACCACATGCCTGCGCAGGATGTGCGCGATAATCTGCCCTGCGATATCTGGAACAGCTACCTAAAAATCACCACCGTCAGAAACCCGTTTTCCGCGGTGCATTCGCTGTTCAACTACCACACGAAACGCAGCATACCGCGTGGATTCATCGCGTTGCTGCTCTACAAATTGCGCTTTCGCCACTGGGTGCGCCGCCGCCTTCGCAAGGAATGGTTCGGCGATGAACATATCGTGTCAATAAATGGACAACTGGTGATTGACCGCTTCGTGCATTTTGAGCATTTGGGCGAAGACTTGGCGGATTTGATCGCAGAACTTGACCTGCCGATCGACGCGACCACCTTGCCGCGGACGAAGATTTCTAAACAAGCGGGAATCGCTTACGATATGACTGACCTCTACGATACGCGCACTGCGGATATCGTGCGTGCGCGTTACAACTGGGCCTTTAACGGGTTGGGGTATTCTCCTCGGCTTGAGGATTCAGCCCTTCCACCCGCCCGATTTCAGCGCGCGGATAAATCACGGGTAGCCACTCCCGATAGCCCCGCCCGGAGTTCGATATGACCGACCAGAGTTCCAACGACCAGCAACGCGCTACGTCCTTTCTACAGGGGCATAACGCGGAATATGTGGAACAGCTCCACGCGAATTATGCTGCCGACCCTGCGTCGGTGGATGAAAGCTGGCAGGATTTTTTCCGCCAGTTGGATGAGGACGACACCGCGCGCAAGGCCGCGACCGGTCCCTCATGGGCGCGCAATGACTGGCCCCCTGTTCCCTCCGGCGACATGGTTGCCGCGCTGACCGGCGAATGGGATGAGGCCGCACCAGCGGACATCGCCAAAAAGGTAACGACCAAGGCGGCGGATAAGGGTGTGACCCTGAACGACGCGCAGGTTCGCCAGTCGGTGATCGACAGCATCCGCGCGATCATGCTGATCCGCGCCTACCGTATTCGGGGCCATCTGGCCGCCAATCTGGACCCGCTGAACCTAAAGGATCCCGAGGATCACCCGGAGCTGAAGCCCGAAACCTATGGCTTCACCAAGGACGATTACGACCGCAAAATCTTCCTCGACAAGGTTCTGGGGCTAGAGGTCGCAACCCTGCGCGAAATCCTCGACATCGTCAAAAGCACCTATTGCGGCACATTCGCGATGCAGTACATGCACATCTCGAACGCCGAGGAGGCTGGCTGGCTCAAGGAACGGATCGAGGGCTACGGCAAGGAAATCGCCTTCACCCGTGAGGGGCGTAAGGCGATCCTGAACAAATTGGTTGAGGCCGAGGGCTTCGAGAAATTCCTGCACGTCAAATATATGGGCACGAAGCGTTTCGGTCTGGATGGCGGCGAGAGCCTGATCCCTGCGATGGAGCAGATCATCAAACGCGGTGGCGCGCTTGGTGTGCAGGACATCGTGGTCGGCATGCCGCACCGTGGCCGCCTGTCGGTTCTGGCCAACGTGATGGGCAAACCCTATCAGGCGATCTTCAACGAATTTCAGGGCGGCAGCTACAAACCTGATGAGGTCGAAGGCTCGGGCGATGTGAAATACCATCTCGGCGCGTCCTCGGACCGTTCGTTTGATGGTAACAATGTCCACCTGTCGCTGACCGCGAACCCTTCGCACCTTGAGGCGGTAAACCCCGTCGTTCTGGGCAAGGTCCGCGCGAAACAGGAACAGCTCAACGATATCGAGCGCACCAAGGTGCTGCCGATCCTGCTGCACGGCGATGCCGCCTTTGCAGGTCAGGGCGTTGTGGCGGAATGTTTCGGTTTGTCGGGCCTCAAGGGGCACCGCACCGGCGGCACGATCCATATCGTTGTGAACAACCAGATCGGCTTCACCACTTCGCCGCATAACTCGCGGTCCTCGCCCTATCCAACCGATATCGCGATGATGGTTGAGGCGCCGATCTTCCACGTGAACGGCGATGATCCGGAGGCCGTGGTCCACGCCGCCCGCGTCGCGACCGAGTTCCGCCAGAAGTTCCACAAGGATGTCGTCATCGACATCTTCTGCTACCGTCGCTTTGGTCACAACGAGGGGGATGAACCGATGTTCACCCAGCCTCTGATGTACACAGCGATCAAGAAGCAGAAAACCACGCTGCAACTCTATACGGAGCGTCTGGTCCGCGACGGCCTGATCCCCGAGGGTGAGATCGAGGACGCCAAAACCGCGTTCCAGGCCCGCCTGAACGAGGAATTCGAGGCAGGCAAGGATTACAAACCGAACAAGGCCGACTGGCTGGACGGTCGCTGGTCCGGCATGGGCAAGGCTAATCAGGCAAACTACCAGCGCGGCACCACTGCCGTTGCCGAGGATCAGTTGCGCACCGTTGGCGCCGCGCTAACCCGCCTGCCCGATGGCTATAGCCCGCACCGCACAGTGTCGCGCCTGCTCACCTCCAAAAAGGAGATGATCGATAGCGGCAAGAATATCGACTGGGCCACAGCCGAGGCTCTGGCCTTTGGCAGCCTGCTGACCGAGGGATATCCGGTCCGCCTGTCCGGTCAGGATTCCACACGCGGCACGTTCTCACAGCGCCATTCCGGCATTATCGACCAGCAGACCGAGGAACGGTATCTGCCGCTCAACCATATCTCGTCCGATCAGGCGGAATATGACGTTGTTGACTCGATGCTGTCCGAATATGCGGTGCTTGGCTTTGAATATGGCTACTCGCTGGCGGAACCGAACACGCTGACCCTGTGGGAGGCACAGTTCGGTGACTTCGCCAACGGTGCGCAGATCATGATCGATCAGTTCATCTCCTCGGGTGAAAGCAAATGGCTGCGGATGTCCGGCCTCGTGATGCTGCTGCCCCATGGGTATGAGGGTCAGGGACCGGAGCATTCGTCGGCGCGTCTGGAACGCTTCCTGCAAATGTGTGGCGGTGATAACTGGATCGTCGCGAACTGCACGACACCGGCGAACTACTTCCACATCCTGCGCCGCCAGATGCACCGCTCGTTCCGTAAGCCGCTGGTTCTGGTCACGCCAAAATCGCTGCTGCGTCACAAGATGGCCGTCAGCACGCTTGCCGAAATGTCCGAGGGTTCGTCCTTCCACCGCGTTTTGTGGGATGATGCGCAGCACGGCAATTCGCAGATGCAATTGGCCGAGGACGCAAAGATCAAGCGCGTCGTCATGTGTTCGGGCAAGGTTTACTACGACCTGCTGGCCGCACGTGATGAGCAGGAGCTGGACGATGTCTACCTTCTGCGGATCGAGCAGTTCTACCCGTTCCCCGCTCAATCGTTGAGCAAGGAGCTGGCACGCTTCCCCGATGCGGAAATCATCTGGTGTCAGGAGGAGCCCAAAAATCAGGGCCCTTGGACATTCATCGAACCGAACATCGAATGGGTTCTGGGCCGCACCGGTTCCAAGGCCCAGCGTCCGCGCTATGCCGGTCGCGCCGCAGCCGCCTCGCCCGCCACGGGCTTGGCCTCGCAACACAAAAAAGAACAGGACGCGCTCGTAAACGATGCGCTGACCGGAAAAGGAAACTGATATGAGCACCGAAGTCCGCGTCCCCGCCCTGGGCGAGTCCGTAACCGAAGCAACCGTAGCTACATGGTTCAAAAAGCCCGGCGATGCCGTCGAGGTCGATGAGATGCTGTGTGAGCTGGAGACCGATAAGGTCACGGTTGAGGTTCCTTCCCCCTCCGCAGGCACCTTGGGTGAAATCGTGGTGGCTGAGGGCGAAACCGTCGGCCCCGACGCCCTGCTGGCAACAATCGCCGCAGGCGGCGCCGCTGCCGCACCGGCCAAAGCCGAGGCTGCGCCTGCCGCCGCCGAAAGCATCGACATTCCCGTCCCCTCGCTGGGCGAATCCGTGACCGAGGCGACAGTCGCCACATGGTACAAAAAGGTCGGCGATAGCGTCGAAGCGGATGAGATGATCGCCGAGCTGGAAACCGACAAGGTTTCCGTCGAGGTTCCCGCACCACAGGCAGGCACCATCACCGCGATCCACATCGCGGAGGGCGACACAGTTGCCGCTGGCGGTATCCTCGCTGCAATGTCCTCGGGTGGAGCGGCCGCCGCTCCTGCCGCTGCCGCACCAGCAGCCCCTGCCGCGGCACCTGCTGCATCGGGCAAGGATGTTGAGAATGCACCATCGGCCAACAAGCTGATGGCGGAAAAGGGCATCGACCCCTCCTCCGTTTCCGGCTCCGGCCGCGATGGCCGCATCATGAAAGAGGACGTGATGAACGCCGTTGCGAAACCCGCAGCAGCCGCACCGGCAGCCCCCCGCGCGCCAGTCTCCGCTGACGATGCCGTGCGTGAGGAGCGGGTGAAGATGACCCGCCTGCGCCAGACCATCGCCCGCCGCCTAAAGGACGCGCAGAACACCGCCGCCATGCTGACCACCTATAACGAGGTGGACATGAAGGCGGTCATGGACCTGCGCAACAAGTACAAGGCGGAATTCGAGAAGAAGCACGGCGTCCGCCTCGGCTTCATGTCCTTCTTCACCAAGGCATGTATCCACGCGCTCAAGGAAGTTCCTGAGGTTAACGCAGAGATCGACGGCACCGACGTTGTGTACAAGAAATTCGTACATATGGGCGTCGCCGCCGGTACGCCAACGGGCCTCGTCGTTCCGGTTATCCGCGATGCGGACCAGATGTCCTTTGCCGGCATCGAAAAAGAGATCGGCAAAATGGGCAAAAAGGCCCGCGACGGCAAACTGTCCATGGCAGAGATGCAGGGCGGCACGTTCACCATCTCGAATGGCGGCGTTTACGGCTCGCTGATGTCCTCGCCCATCCTGAACCCACCGCAGTCCGGTATCCTCGGCATGCATAAAATTCAGGACCGCCCCGTGGTGGTAAACGGCGAAATCGTCATCCGCCCGATGATGTATCTGGCCCTCAGCTACGATCACCGCATCGTGGACGGCAAAGGCGCAGTAACCTTCCTCGTCCGCGTGAAGGAAGCTCTCGAGGATCCGCAGCGCCTGCTGATGGACCTGTAATATTTCGGGCGGCGTGGCATCCAGTCTACGCCGCCCACCCCACTAGAAGGTCGATTATGACCCCCGAACACAGATCTTGCCCTAGCCGGCCCATTACATGCCGCTCGGTCTATCCTAATGGCGTTTCGCGTGAACGCGCAGTTCGGCATCGCCCAAACATCGCCCGCACCGTTAACATTTTCACGGATCACGATCGCTGCCAGCCGCAGAGCAGCCTAATAGCAGCCACAGCGCAGCCACCTATTTCGAGTGTTAACCAATGACCGCTGCCACTGCCCCCATCCTCGTGACATGCATGAAAAACGAGGGCATTTTTCTGCTGGAATGGGTCGCCTATCACCGCGCCATCGGCTTTGACGCGATCACGATCAACACCCATGAATGCAGCGACGGCACCGACCTGATTTGCGATCACCTCGCCGAACTTGGCCTGATCGAACACGTCAGAAACGAAGTGCCGACAGGTGCGAACGCGCAGCGTAATGCCTTGGAAAACCTGCTGAAACGCCCTGACATTCACGCACGCGATTGGCTTTTGCATATCGCGGCGGATGAATTTCTGGCCATTTCCGTGGGTGAGGGCAAGCTGAACGACCTGCTTGAAACCATGCCCAAAACCGCCGACGTGCTGGCACTGCACTGGCGCAGCCTTGGCAATGGTCAGGATCTGGAATGGTCCCCCAGCATGGTTATCGAAAACTGGACTGGCAGCCGCCCCAAACCGCCGGTGCGGCTGGATCGCCATAAGTCCATGTTTAAGCCTAGTAAATTCCAGTCGGCAATCGACCACATGCCCAAAAAGCCGACGACAACAAATATCGAAATCGTGAATTCCGCAGGGCAAATCCTGCCCTCGCATTCCGTTCACCACGCGGTCCGCGAATCCTATCGCGCAGGGCCCGAAAAGGCGACATGGCAGAACGCCTCGATCCATCATTACGCGCTGAAAACACAGGATGTTTTCCGCTTAAAGGGGATGCGCGATAGCGGCGCAGGCACCGTGGATCAGAAATATGCGATTGGGGGAAAGCTGTGGCAGCGCAATCGTGGTGGCGGCACGAAATGCGACACTGCCCTACGCCATCTAACTGAAACAAAAGACGTTCTTGCTGATATGCGCGCGGACCAAACACTCTCGCAGCTGGAAAAAGCGGCTCAGGGTTGGTTTATCGCGCGACGCGACCAAATGTACAAACAGGACCGCATAAACGCGGAAACGACCACCGAAGGGAATCACCATGGCTGAATATGACGTCATCATCATCGGAGCAGGCCCCGGCGGCTATGTTTGCGCGATCCGTTGTGCCCAACTGGGCCTGAAAACCGCTTGTGTTGAGGGACGTGAAACCCTCGGCGGTACTTGCCTGAACGTGGGCTGCATTCCGTCCAAGGCGATGCTGCACGCATCGGAATTGTACCACGAGGCCACCACCAACTTCACCAAAATGGGCCTGATGGGTCAAAGCCCGTCAATCGACCTGCCAAAAATGCTGGAATACAAGCAGGACTCGGTGAACTCGAACACTGGCGGCATCGAATTCCTGTTCAAAAAGAACAAGGTAGATTGGATCAAGGGCTACGGTTCCATCCCCGAGGCTGGCAAGGTCACGGTCGGCGACACCACCCACACCGCCAAGCATATCGTCATCGCAACCGGCTCCGAGGCCGCCAGCCTGCCCGGCGTTGAGGTTGACGAAAAGGTCGTCGTAACCTCGACCGGCGCGCTGGAGCTGAGCAAGGTTCCAAACAAGATGGTCGTCATCGGCGGCGGCGTGATCGGACTGGAGCTTGGCTCCGTCTATTCCCGTCTCGGCGCAGAGGTCACAGTGATCGAATTCCAGGACGCAATCGTTCCGGGTGCCGATGGTGAAATCCAAAAGAACTTCCTGAAAATGCTCAAGAAACAGGGCCTCAAATTCGAACTGGGCGCCGCCGTTTCCGGCACTACGATCAAAAACAAGAAGGCGACCGTCAGCTATAAAAAGCGCAAGGACGATAGCGAGCACGAGATCGACGCAGATATCGTTCTGCTGGCCACCGGTCGCCGCCCCTACACCGATAATCTCGGCCTCGATGCGCTCGGCGTTGAGATGGAGCGTGGCATGATCAAAACGGACGGTCACTGGGGCACCAACGTCAAAGGCATCTACGCCATTGGCGACGTGATCGCAGGCCCGATGCTGGCCCATAAGGCCGAGGATGAGGGCATGGCCGTCGCCGAAACAATCGCCGGTCAAAAGGGCCACGTTAACTACGGGGTAATCCCCGGCGTGATATACACCCATCCAGAGGTCGCCAATGTCGGCAAGACCGAGGAACAGCTCAAGGAAGAGGGCCGTAAATACAAGGTCGGCAAATTCCCCTTCATGGGCAATGCACGGGCCAAGAGCCATTTTGCGGGCGAAGGCTTCGTGAAGATGATCGTCGATGCGGAAACAGACCGCATTCTGGGCGCGCATGTCATCGGCCCAATGGCCGGCGATCTGATCCACGAGGTTTGCGTTGCCATGGAATTCGGCGCCGCGGCTGAGGATCTGGCTCGTACCTGCCACGCGCATCCGACCTTCTCCGAGGCGATGCGTGAGGCCGCGCTGGCCTGCGGCGATGGCGCAATCCACGCCTGAACAACACTGTTCGGGCGGTTGCGTTTAGCCGCCCGAACGCTACGGTCCCCTCACAACAATGAGGAGAGCGTGATGAGAATTCTGACAGCCTTGGCGGTGCTTTTGATGCCGATTACGGCAAGTGCGCAGAACCGGATCGACTTGGTCCGCCCTGACGCGCCACAGCTTGCCGCACGCGGCGAATACGCCATTGGCGTGCGCACCGTGACATTGACCAATCCCGACGTGATCGACATCGTCAACGTAACGGCGGATGCACAGCCCCGCTACGACCGCCCGCTGACCGTTGAAATCTGGTACCCGGCCCACGCACAGGATGGTGACACGACGCTGACGACATTCCTGCGCGACGGCACCACACAGGCCCAGTTGCAAGGGCAAGCGGTTCGCGATGCAGAGGCGCTGGAGGGTGAATTCCCCTTGGTCATCCTGTCTCACGGCTATCCCGGAAACCGCTATTTGATGAGCCACCTGGGCGATAATCTGGCATCCAAGGGCTATGTCGTTGCCTCCATCGACCACACGGATTCGATCTATTCCGACCTCGGCGCATTTGGTTCAACCCTGTATAACCGCCCAGTGGATCAGCATTTTATACTGGATACCTTACTAGGTCAGGACAGCCCGATTGCGGGTCAGGTTCTAACGGATCGGACTGTCATCGTCGGCTATTCGATGGGCGGCTACGGCGCGCTGATCTCCGCCGGTGCGGGCGTTACACAAACCAGCGTTGACTATAGCTGGGGCGCGCCGCAGGGGCTGCTGGCGCGGCATCTGGCGGGCTCTGACAGCCACCAGCAGCTAATGGATGACCGGTTGAAGGGTATCGTCACCATCGGTGCATGGGGCCGCAATCAGGCATTCTGGGACGCTGAGGGCCTGTCAGGCATCGACATCCCCACGCTCATCATGGCGGGCAGCGTGGATGACGTCTCGGACTATCAAAACGGCCTGCGTCCGATCTTTGAGGAAATGACCGGCACCGATCGGCATCTGCTGACCTTTGAGAACGCGAACCACAACGCCGCAGCCCCCATGCCTGCCCCCGCGAACAGTTGGGAAATGTCCGAGGCCCTCGGCTTCACCCCGTTTGAGCATTACGAGGATGCGGTCTGGAACCAAACGCGGATGAACAATATCGCACAGCACTTCGTCACGGCCTTTGTAGATCAGCACCTCAAGGGGATGCAGGATCGCGCCAGCTATTTCGACCTGACCGAATATGCCGCGGATGGTGTGATCGCGCTGGAGGAGGACGGCACCCCGACAGCAGAGCACACCTATTGGCAGGGCTTCCCCGCCCGTTCCGCCGTTGGCCTGCGGATGGAGCATCGCAGCGCCGGAAATTAGGGTACGGATATCGCGGGCAAAATATCGATCCCGAAAACGTATACAGCAAACGGCAGTGGGGCCATTGGCAGCCCCACCGCCAACACGAACTTCACCGGATGAAAGGCCCGCGACAGCCCCGCCAACAGCGATATTCCGCCCGCGCCGCCAATCAGCACATTCCCCGGCAAAACCACCAATACGGCCAGCGCGACATAGCGCCAGCCGATCAGCCGCGCGACCCATGGATGCGCACCGAACAGGCCCAGCAGGCGCTCCTGCTCTGAAAAACCCGCTCCCGCCTGTAGGTATCGCAGCTTTTCCTGCAAGCCAACCCTGACCAGCAGCGGCGCAAACCAAGCACGCGGTGCAATCCGGCCCAGGCTGAACGTAAAGGTCAGGCCGCACACACTGGCCAGCCAGACGACAGGCGCCGTTTGCGGGCCGAACACCATCATAATGGCAAAGCCCAGCGTCACCCCCGGCACAAATGGCAGTGCCAGCAGCATGGCGTAGCCAAAGAGCAGCATCGCCAGCAGGTTATGTTTCACCGAATAGGCCAGCAGATCGCCACGCACCTGCGTCAGCCCCGTATATTCCGATATGGCCAGCAGAACCGCCCCCGCGATCAACACGAGGACGATAATCCGGCCAATAACGATCAAAAAACGGGAGGAGTGAGGATCAGCCACGCGACATCACCCCGAACACAGCCCGCTATCAGGCCGCGTGGGCACCTTACCCATGCGCCCCTGCGGCAAGCTCCGCGACGAAGGCCAGAACCTGCTCAGCGCTGTCACCACGGGCCATACGCTCCACTATGGCGGAACCGACAACGACGCCATCGGCAACCTTTGCCATTTCGGCGGCTGCCTCGGGTGTTTTGATGCCGAAACCAACACAAACGGGCAGATCGGTCTGCGCCTGAATGCGGGCAATCTCTGGTCCAACGCTGGCGGCAGATGCCTCAGCCGAGCCGGTAATGCCGGTGATCGACACGTAGTACACAAAGCCGGAGGTGTTTTGCAGTACCTTCGGCAAACGCTTGTCATCGGTGGTTGGGGTGGCCAAACGGATGAAGTTCAGGCCAGCCTCCTGCGCGGGCAGGCACAGCTCGGAATCTTCCTCAGGGGGCAGATCCACGATGATCAGGCCGTCGGCGCCTGCCTCGGATGCCTCAGCCAGAAACAGGTCCACGCCCTTGGAGAAAATCGGGTTGTAATAGCCCATCAGCACGATTGGCGTGGTGTTATCACCGGTGCGAAATTCGCGCACCATCGCCAGTGTTTTGTCCAGTGTCATGCCCGCCTCAAGCGCGCGCTGACCGGCCAGTTGGATCGCGGGACCATCCGCCATAGGGTCGGTGAACGGCATCCCGATTTCGATGATATCCACACCGGCTGCGGGCAATCCACGCAGGACATCGGCGCTCATCTGCGGCGATGGATCGCCCGCCATGATGAAGGATACAAAAGCGGTGCGCTCGGCCTTTGCCAGCTCTGCGAATTTGGTGTCGATGCGGGTCATGGGGCCTCGGTTCCGATCTATGCTTGGCGCTGATATTCAAACGGGGCGCGCCCGATCACAAGCCCGCCCCGTCACATCTTATGCAGAAATATTCCGATTGCCGGAATTAACCGGCATGGAAGACTCAGTCTTTGCGGAAAAACTTGTTCTCGCGTGGCTTACCGTCCCAGCCGGGCTTGCCACGGGGCTTGTCGTCACGGTCGCCGCCGCGATCACGGTCGCCGCCCTTGTAGCCGCCACGGTCGCCGCCCTTGTTAAAGCCGCCGCGATCGCCGCCTTTGTTAAAGCCACCACGGTCGCCGCCCTTGTTGAAGCCGCCGCCGCGTGTGTCCTCGCGCTGTTCCCACTTTTTCAGCAGAACGGTCGCGAATGTGTCGCGGCCGATGACGCCCTCGTTGCACCATACGGTCGACGCGGTGTCGCCATCGGTGGATTCAACTGCCATACGCATCGAGCCTGCGGTGAGTACGACGATATCGCCGATCTGAAAGTCAGCCATTTTTTCTATCCTTCACAGGGGGCATTTAACCCCGTCCATATATCAAATATTTTCACCCAGCGCCTCGGCCACGGTGAAGATGTCCTTGTCGCCCCGACCGCACATATTCATGACCAGCAGATGGTCCGAGGGTAGAGTCGGTGCAAGCTTGGCTACATGCGCCAAAGCGTGGCTTGGTTCAAGGGCCGGAATGATTCCTTCCGTAACGCAACACATCTGGAATGCGTCCAGTGCCTCACGATCGGTGGCGGAAACATATTCGACGCGGCCAATATCGTTCAACCACGAATGCTCTGGCCCGATGCCCGGATAGTCCAGACCAGCGGAGATCGAATGCCCCTCCAGGATTTGGCCATCATCATCCTGCAACAGATAGGTCCGGTTGCCGTGCAGTACACCCGGACGCCCGCCGGTTAGCGAGGCAGCATGCTCCATCCGGTCATCTACGCCGTGGCCACCGGCCTCTACCCCGATGATCCGAACATCCTCATCATCCAAAAACGGGAAGAACAAGCCCATCGCGTTTGATCCACCACCGATACACGCAACAAGGCTATCCGGCAGACGGCCCTCACGCTCCATGATCTGCTCTTTGACTTCCTTGCCGATGATCGACTGGAAATCACGCACCATCGCGGGATAGGGGTGCGGGCCAGCAACCGTGCCGATGCAGTAGAACGTATCGTCCACATTGGTCACCCAGTCGCGCAACGCCTCGTTCATCGCATCCTTTAGCGTACCACGGCCCGAGGTCACGGGAATAACCTTCGCGCCCAGCAGGTTCATGCGGAAGACGTTCGGCTTTTGCCGCTCCACATCGGTTGCGCCCATGAACACGATGCATTCCAGACCGAAGCGCGCGCAAACTGTCGCTGTCGCAACGCCGTGCTGACCCGCGCCGGTTTCCGCGATGATCCGCTTCTTACCCATGCGCCGCGCCAGCAGGATTTGGCCCAGCACGTTGTTAATCTTGTGCGCGCCGGTGTGGTTCAGCTCATCTCGCTTCAGGTATACCTTGGCCCCGCCGAATTTCTCGGTCAGGCGCTCGGCGAAATAGAGTGGGCTGGGGCGGCCGACATAGTGTTTCCACAGATCGTCCATTTGCGCCCAAAAGGTCGGGTCCGTCTTGGCCTTCTCGTACTCTGCCTCCAGATCGAGGATCAGCGGCATCAGCGTTTCGGAGACAAAACGCCCCCCGAACTGGCCGAACCGTCCCTGTGCGTCAGGACCGGCGGAATAGGAGTTAGGCGCGTGGCTGGTCATTTTGGGTCGTCCTGATGCTAGATTTCTATGTCGTTCTACAGTGCGCGACGGCCTGCGTCGATATCTGCAAGCGGTTGGAATTCAGTGCTGAACAAAAAAAGTGCGGTCAGCATGAAACTTTCCGGCTGAAACATAGTTTCTACTATATCGGGCCAAACATGACGATCATTTCAATCTGTCCCTGAAATGCTCCTCATCGCCCGATAGGCAGGTCGGTGGTGCGTCCTGCCGCGTGTGGAATTTCTGCATGTCCCTATACGCCGCTCGTTCCCCGGGAACGGGCGGCGCTTTTTTATACCAGCCGTGGCGGCATTGGCCCTAGCTGCGCAATGAACCGGTCAATCTTGTCCAGATCCTTCACGCCAGCCGCGCTCTCAACCCCACTGGAAACATCCAGCTGGTTCGCTCCGGTCAGATTCGCTGCGCGCAATGCATTGTCCGGCGTCAGGCCACCGGCCAACATCCATGGAGTGGGCCAGCGCCGCCCCGAGAGCAGCGACCAGTCAAAGGCAACGCCGTTCCCACCGGGTAGATCAGCACCTTTGGGCGGCTTTGCGTCGATCAGCAGCTGATCTGCAACCTCGGCATAGATATCAATCTGCTCCAGATCCTCAGCCCCGCGAATGCCCACGGCCTTCATCACCGGCAGGCCATACCGAGCGCGAATCTCGGCCACGCGCTCAGGGGTTTCGTTGCCATGTAGCTGCAACATGTCCAGCGGCACCGCATCGTTGATCGCATCAAGCGTTTCGTTGTCGGCATCAACCACCAGAGCAACTTTGCACACACCCGGCGGCACATCGGCCGCCAGTTCGCGCGCTAGCTCAATGGAAATATTGCGGGGCGACTTGGGGAAAAACACGAAGCCGACATAGGCCGCCCCCGCATTAACCGCCGCCGCAACGCTGTCAACCGTGGTTAGGCCGCAGATTTTTGCACGTATTGCAGTGGTCACTTCAACAGCTCCAGCACGTCATCCTCCACCGCGCCGCTATCACGACGCAGGGTGGTCACCTCACGCTCCAGCGCGACAATCTGACGCCGACGCTGTTTCGCAACTGTGCGGGTGCGCTGATCGCGCAACCATTCCCAGAACCAGCCAAGGGCAAAGCCCCCGGTCGCCATAACGATCATCACGACCGATAGCGGCATCTGCTGATTCCATGTGGTCAAGAAACCCAGCTGCGATGGCAGCAATTCCACTGTCACCGTTTCACGGTTTGCAATAATCAGCAAAACGATCAGCACAGCCAGAATGGCCAGCAGGGTCATCTTCAAAATGCGCATATCAAGTCTCCCTCAGCGCGGGATCACTTGCCGTTCAAACGGTCCCGCAGCAATTTGCCTGTCTTGAAGAAAGGTACGTGTTTTTCCTCGACGTCAACAGCTTCCCCTGTTCTGGGGTTCCGTCCAAGGCGCGCTTCGCGCTGTTTTACGGAAAATGCACCAAAACCTCGTAACTCAACCCGGTTGCCGGAGGCCATCGCCTCAATGATCTCATCGAATACGGTTCCGACAATACGTTCAACATCCCGTTGGTATAAGTGTGGGTTCTCTTCGGCGATTTTCTGAATAAGCTCCGATTTAATCAAGGTTCAATATCCCTCGTACGGCGGTTGGCCCGCGTTCACAATTTCAGACATCTGTGACACGTCCCGAACCTACGTGGCAAACCGAAAATGCCAACGAAATAAGGCTTTTAGCTGAGTTCTGCCGCCACAATTCGCTCAACCATGGGTGTAACTCGTTGTAATATAGTTATATTGTCGGGAATTTCTGTACCAAATGGTACACTTTCCACAGAATGGAAAAGGGCACCGCTGCGATGCAGCGATGCCCCTAAAACGACTATTGTCGTGACTTACTCGTCGTCACGGCCCTTCAGCGCCGCGCCGAGGATGTCGCCCAAGGACGCGCCAGAATCAGAGGAACCGTACTGCTCAACGGCTTCCTTCTCTTCTGCGATCTCACGTGCCTTGATCGAGAGGCCAAGACGACGGGACGCCTTGTCGATCTGGGTGATGCGCGCATCAACCTTGTCACCGACGGAGAAACGCTCGGGGCGCTGCTCGGAACGGTCACGCGACAGGTCGGAACGACGGATGAAGGCCTTCATGCCATCATACTCGACCTCGATGCCGCCCTCTTCGATGGAGGTGACGTTGACGGTCACAACCTGGCCACGCTTGATACCATCAACCGCGCCGTCGAAGCTCTCGTCCAGTGCCTTGATCGACAGGGAGATACGCTCACGCTCCGGGTCGATCTCGGTGACCTTCGCGCGAACGATGTCGCCCTTCTTGTAGTCCTCGATGGCCTCTTCGCCACGGCGATCCCAGTCGATATCGCTGAGGTGAACCATGCCGTCGATGTCGCCATCCAGACCAATGAACAGACCGAATTCGGTGATGTTCTTGACCTCGCCCTCGACCTCGGTGCCGGGAGGATACGCAGCTTCGAAGTTCTCCCAAGGGTTACCCTGAGTTTGCTTGAGGCCGAGCGACACGCGACGCTTCGCGGTGTCGATCTCCAGAACCATGACTTCCACTTCCTGCGAGGTGGAGACAATCTTGCCCGGGTGAACGTTCTTCTTCGTCCAGGACATTTCGGAGACGTGTACCAGACCCTCAACACCAGGCTCCAGCTCAACGAATGCGCCGTAGTCAGTGATGTTGGTAACGCGACCGGTGTGACGGCTGTCGATTGGGAACTTGCCCTCGACATCATCCCATGGATCAGCCTGAAGCTGCTTCATGCCGAGCGAGATACGCTGGGTATCTTTGTTGATCTTAACGACCTGAACCTTGACGGACTCGCCGATGTTCAGAATCTCGTTCGGGTGGTTCACACGGCGCCATGCCATGTCGGTAACGTGCAACAGCCCGTCAACGCCGCCCAGATCGACGAATGCGCCGTACTCGGTGATGTTCTTAACAACACCCTCGATCACGTCACCTTCGGTCAGCTTGCCAACGATCTCGGCGCGCTGCTCGGCGCGGGACTCTTCGAGAACCGCACGACGCGATACAACGATGTTACCGCGACGGCGGTCCATCTTCAGTACCTGGAATGGCTGGGGCAGACCCATCAATGGGCCGGCATCGCGCACGGGGCGCACATCAACCTGCGAACCTGGCAGGAACGCAACAGCGCCGCCCAGATCCACGGTGAAGCCACCCTTGACGCGACCGAAGATTGCGCCCTCGACGCGCTCCTCTTTCTCGTATGCTTTCTCCAGACGGTCCCATGCCTCTTCGCGGCGGGCCTTATCGCGGGAGATGACAGCTTCGCCACGGGCGTTTTCAACGCGCTCGAGGTAAACCTCAACTTCGTCGCCTGGGGCGATTTCAGCTTCCTGGCCGGGCTGTGCGAATTCTTTCAGCTCGACACGGCCTTCCATTTTGTAGCCGATGTCGATGATGGCCTGTCCAGCTTCGATAGCGATGACAGTACCTTTGACAACAGTTCCCTCTTCGGGGGTTGTCAGCTCGAAGCTCTCGTTCAACAGTGCTTCGAAATCTTCCATACTTGTTTGAGTAGCCATACTGGCGCAGTCTCCTAAAGGTCGATTTTCACGGGCCTGGCGGTTGGTTCCGCCGGTCTTTCAAAGGTTGATGTCGGACCGGCCAAACGGTGCACAAAACCACCCGATCGAAATTCGATCGGGGATTCGCATACTGAACGGAGTCCGGGCGACGGGCGGGTCTATACGCTGTTTAGCGCAAGAGGGCAAGCATAGGGCTTAACGCTGCGCCTCGATGTGATGAATAGCCTGCGCCACGGCATCCTCAATCGACATATGCGTTGTGTCAAACACCACCGCATCATCCGCCGGACGCATCGGCGCCGCATCGCGTGAGGCATCGCGGCGGTCGCGTTCACGCAGATCCTCCAGCACGTCCTCAAGGCTAAGGTCAGGTCGCGTGCGCACCAATTCCGCGTGACGCCGCTTTGCCCGTTCCTCGTCCGAGGCGGTCACAAACAGCTTCGCCTCGGCTTCGGGACAGACAACCGTGCCGATATCACGGCCATCCAGAACAGCCCCACCGGCGCGGCGAGCAAAGGCATGTTGCCAATCCAGCAGCGCCGCACGCACGGCGGGCATTGCGGCAACAACCGATGCAGCCTGCCCCGCATCTGCGGTGCGCAGGTCGTCCCGCTCCAGATCATCCTCGGTCAGGGTGCGGGCCGCACGCTCCGCCGCCGCAAGGTCCAGCGCGCCAAAGGACAGCGCCCGCGCACCGGTTGCACGGTACAGCAAGCCGGTATCCAGATGGGCAAAGCCGAAATGGGCCGAGACCGCCTTGGCAATCGTTCCCTTTCCAGCCGCGGCTGGCCCGTCGATGGCAATTGTGAAGCTCACACCGCTCTCCCGCTTGTTTCCTACATCATTTCGGTGCGCGACAGGGTCACGTCAAGAATGCAGGTCTATTTCGTCGTCATCACATCATCGGCCTGCGGGTAGACCGGCAGATCGTCGGTGATCTCGTAATAGCTGCCCTTATCCGCCGCAAAGATATGTCCGCGCAGTTGCAAATCCGTCTGCCCGTCCAGCGTTCCAGCCCAGATCGAGATATTCTCGCCGCCGCCATCCCAGAACATGGACGACCCGCAATCAGGGCAAAACCCGCGCCGTGCAGTGCCGGAACTGGCGAACCATTTCACATCACCCGCGATTTTCAGATCCCCCCGCGCGGCGGAGGTCGCGGCACCGTAATGCCCCGATGTTTTGCGGCATTGCACACAGTGGCAGGCAACCACAGGACGCAAGCTGCCCCGCACCTGATATTTAACCGCGCCGCACAGGCAGCTGCCGCGATGACGTTCGCTCATCATATCACCCGTTATGCCGCTGGAAGGACGCGCCCATTTCTTCCATCAGGGGCAGGAAGTTCGGGAAGCTGGTCTCAACCACCGTCGCATCATCAATGCGCACGGGGTTTTGCGTGGCCATGCCGAGGCAGAAAAAGCTCATCGCGATGCGGTGATCCAGACGGGTGCCGACGGTCGCGCCGCCCGGAACCTTGCCGCCCATGCCGTAAACGGTGAAGCTGTCCTCGGTTTCCTCAACCTTTACGCCGCATGCCTCCAGCCCACGGGCCATGGCGTCGATGCGGTCGGATTCCTTGACCCGCAATTCCTTGACGCCGCGCATCACGGTGACACCCTCGGCCAAGGCGGCAACGACGGACAGGATCGGATATTCGTCGATCATAGAGGCCGCGCGCTCTGGCGGAACCTCGATCCCCTTCATCGGGCCGAAGCGGGCGCGCAGATCGGCAACAGGCTCACCGCCCTCCTCGCGCTCATTCTCGAATGTCAGGTCGGCACCCATTTCGCGCAGAGTGGTGTACAGCCCCGCCCGCGTCGGGTTCAGGCCGATACCGGGCACCAGCACGTCGGACCCCTCGCAGATCAGCGCGGCACAGACGGGAAACGCAGCCGAGGACGGATCACGCGGCACGGCAATAACTTGCGGCTTCAACTCCGGCTGCCCCTTGAGCGTGATGACCAGCCCGTCCGTCTCCACCTGCGCGCCAAAACCTCGCAGCATCCGTTCCGTATGATCGCGGGTCGCCTCGATCTCCTCAACCACGGTATCACCCGGCGCGTTCAGACCGGCCAACAGCACAGCGGATTTCACCTGTGCGGAGGGCACCGGAACCTTGTAATACACCGGCACCGGCGTTGCGGCACCTGCCAGCGTCAGCGGCAACCGCCCACCGGACCGGCCATGGGCAACCGCGCCGAACAGCGCCAACGGATCGGTCACGCGGCCCATAGGGCGCGAACGCAGGCTGGCATCGCCGGTAAATGTCGTCGAGAATCCATGAGTCGCCACGGTGCCCATCAACAGGCGCACGCCCGTGCCGGAATTACCGCAATCGATCACGTCCTCAGGTTCGGAAAACCCGCCAACGCCCACGCCATGGATCGACCAATCGCCCTGCCCGTGGCGGATAACCTCGGCGCCCAATGCCTGCATCGCCTTGGCCGTGTCGAGCACATCTGCCCCTTCGAGCAAGCCAGACACCTTGGTTTCCCCCACCGCCATCGCGCCAAAGATCAGCGAGCGGTGCGAGACCGACTTATCACCTGGGATCGAGGCAGTGCCGTTGAGGGACGCGCCGGGTACGGCGCTCATCGGACGGGGTTCACCGGTATGGGACATGGGAGCTCCTGAATATTTGTGCCTGCTATAGCCCGCAACGCCGTTACGGGGCAGACCAAAAATATCAGCAGGAGGGGTTTTTCGGCGCGTAAACGTTCAAACGCGCCGGAAAGTTAGGTAATGGGGCACACGATCCTCACGGATCGCCTTGGCCTCGTAACGGGTGCGGGTCCAATCGGACCACGGCTCACGCCAATCGGTCGGCCCCTCGGCCAGCCATTCGAATTCCGGCATATTGTGCACAACCTCTAGCGTGTGGCGCACATAATCGGGAATGTCGGTCGCTACCCGCAAATGCGAGCCGGATTTCAGACACCGTGCAAGGGCGGTGAAATTCTCGATGCTGGCGAAACGGCGACGATGGTGCCGTGTCTTGGGCCATGGATCGGGGTACAGCAGGAACGCCTTGTCCAGACTGTCCTCGGGCAAGACCTCCATCAGATCGCGTGCATCCCCTGCGTGAATGCGCACGTTCTCCAACTTGTCATCCCGCATTTTGCTGAGCAATTGCGCGACGCCGTTCATATACGGTTCACACCCGATAATACCCACATCGGGGTTCAGGCCCGCCTGATGGAACATATGCTCACCCGCGCCGAACCCGACCTCTAGCCAGACGGGCGCATCCCGCCCGAACAGCTCGGTCAGATCCATAGGCGTGCGATCCGGGTTATCCTCACGGGTGACGCCCTGCGGCGCAATCTCGCCGAGGGTTACCTCCATGTCATGCGCCTGGGCCGCGCGCAGCTTTTTGCCGTGGCGCCGTCCATAGAAGTTGCGCCACTCGGTCCCATCCTCACGGACGGGACCAATACCCTTTGTCGGAGATTTCTTTGGCATCAGACCGCGCGCTTCAACGCGTCAACAAGGTTGGTGCGCTCCCACGAGAAACCACCATCCGCATCGGGTTCACGCCCGAAATGACCATAGGCCGCAGTGCGCTGATAGATCGCGCGGTTCAGGCTCAGCTTTTCACGAATGCCCTTGGGCGTCAGGTCCATAACTTGGGCCACAGCGCTCTCGATCACGCTTTCATGTACGGTGCCTGTGCCATGCGTATCGACATAGATCGACAGCGGTGCGGCAACGCCAATCGCGTAGCTCAACTGCAAGGTACAGCGGCTGGCCAGACCGGCAGCCACGATGTTCTTGGCCAGATAGCGCGCGGCATAGGCTGCGGAGCGGTCCACCTTGGTCCAGTCCTTGCCCGAAAACGCACCGCCACCATGGGGCGCAGCACCGCCATACGTGTCCACAATGATCTTACGGCCCGTCAGGCCAGCATCGCCATCAGGCCCGCCGATGACGAACTTACCGGTGGGGTTAACGTGCCAAACGGTTTGCGGCGTGATCCACCCCTCGGGCAGAACTTCACGAATATAGGGCTCAACCACATCGCGCACATCGGCGCTGGTCATGGAGTGGTCCATGTGCTGCGTGGACAGCACGATCGAGGACACATCAACCGGCATCCCGTTTTCATAACGCACCGAGAGCTGCGATTTCGCGTCAGGGCCCAGTACGGCCGCATCACCCGACTTACGTGCGTCGGCCAAACGCTTCAGGATCGCATGCGAGAACTGGATCGGCGCTGGCATCAGTGCGTCCGTTTCACTGCATGCATAACCGAACATGATGCCCTGATCGCCAGCACCGTCTGTATCAACGCCCTGTGCAATTTCACTGGACTGTTCGTGCAGCAGGTTGGTGACCTCCATGGTTTCCCAGTGGAAGCCCTCCTGCTCGTAGCCAATACCCTTGACCGTTTCGCGTGCGATTTCCTCAACACGGCGCATAACGGATTCAGGGCCGCGCACCTCACCACCGATCACAACGCGATTGGTGGTTGCGAATGTTTCGCATGCAACCCGCGAGAACGGCTCCTCCGCTAGAAATGCATCAAGGATCGCATCCGAGATTTGATCGCAAACCTTATCGGGATGTCCCTCGGAAACGGATTCCGAAGTAAAGAGATAGTTCTGGCGGGTCATGAGAAGCGCTCCGAATTAAAAATACACTTCCGATGAAGCAGGAAGCCGCCGCATCGAAATGGAGGCCCGTTGGCCTCAAAGGCGGGGTGATACGCTTTCTTGCCCAAAACGCAATCCTTAACTGGGCAGCGCGGATTCGCCTGCGACACCATGCGCCACCCCGATTGCGGGGGTCTGATTCCGGTGGTGCGGTTAGAGGCACCTGAAAATTCGTCAAAATCCGACCACAAAAAATCCGACTTTTATCCTTTAAATTCAGTAAATTAAGACAGGTCAGAAAATTAAATCCATCCCCCCTGCATTTTTTTCTTTTCTCAACGGCAAAAGCATCCTATCTCCCCGATCAGACGCCAACGCACGCGCCTCTGGCACGGCATTTTTTGCACGGTTACGCAGCGACGGTAACGTCTCCCTTGGAAGTGAGCGGTCATATATGGCCGGGTCTATTGGAGATGACCATGAACGCTTTTGTAACCGACCTTTCCGGTCGCACCCGTACACCTGTATCTTCGTTTTCGGAGATGGCAGTCACCACCCGCGTTGAGAAGTTCATCGCCAATACCCAGTTCGACAAGCCGACGCTTGTTCTGGACACCGATGTAGTTGAGCGGAATTTCCTCGCCCTGCGCGCAGGTTTGGGCCACGCCCACATCCACTACGCGGTAAAGGCGAACCCTGATCGTGCAATCCTGTCGCGTCTGGTCGCGCTGGGGTCCGGCTTTGACGCCGCCTCGCGGGCCGAGATTGAGCAGTGCCTCGCATTGGGTGCCACGCCAGAGCAGATTTCCTTCGGCAACACGGTCAAACGTGCCTCCGACATTGCATTCGCACATGGTGCAGGCATCAACCTGTTCGCCGCAGATGCCGAGGAAGAGCTGGAGAAAATCGCGGATCACGCACCCGGCGCGCAGGTTTACATTCGCCTGATCGTGGATGCGTCCGAGGCTGACTGGCCGCTAAGCCGTAAGTTCGGTTGCGCCCGTGACAAGGCTGTTTCCCTGCTGGATATGGCGCGCGAACTGGGCCTGAACCCAATCGGCTTCTCGTTCCATGTCGGCTCGCAGACCCGCAAATCGTCCATGTGGCGCACAACCCTCGACCAAATCGCTGAGATTTGGGCCGAGGCACACCGCGCCGGCCACGACCTGTCCTTGCTGAACATCGGCGGCGGCTTCCCTGCGTTCTATGGTGACGCGATCGAAGACCCAACCACCTATGCCGCATCGGTCATGGCGGAAATCGAGCAGCGTTTCGGCCATGTTGCACACATCATGGCAGAGCCGGGCCGTGGTCTGGTGGCAGAGGCAGGCGCGATTGCAGCAGAGGTTCTGCTGGTCTCGCGCAAGTCGGATAACGATATGCACCGCTGGGTGTTTCTGGACATCGGTAAATTCTCCGGTCTGGCAGAAACCATCGACGAGGCGATCCGCTACCAGTTCATCACGGGCCGCGATCATGAGCAGACAGGCCCCTGCATTCTGGCAGGCCCATCCTGCGACAGCGCCGATGTGCTGTACGAGAAGCGTCCGGTGAACCTGCCACTGGGCCTGCGTTCGGGTGATAAAGTCATCATCCGCAACTGCGGCGCCTATACCTCGACCTATTCGTCGGTCGGGTTCAACGGCTTCCCTCCACTGGACGTCGTTGTCATCTAACACCCCTGTGCAGCCACTTGGCGGCGGGGCACTGTAGGCGGAGCGCGCCATTCTACGCGCTCCTGCATCCCCAACGCATAACGCCGACACATTCGACCCAGCCGCACCCCGCGACTGGGTCGTTTTCGTTTGGGCACCTGATACCCGCCCCGAAACGAAAAAAGCCCCCGGCGTGAACCGAGGGCTTTCTCATTCTTCAGTCGGGATCAAATCAGACGAGCGAGCCGTCGATGTCCTGACATGCCTTGACCAGGCCCTTAACGGCATCGACCGAGTTCTGGAACATCGCCATTTCAGCGTCGTCCATCTGGATCTCGACCACACGCTCAATACCACCGGCACCGATTACGGTCGGGACGCCAACATACATATCGTCCAGACCGTAAGCGCCCGAAACATATGCAGCAGCAGGCAGAACGCGCTTCTGATCCTTCAGATAGGCCTCGGCCATCTGAACAGCAGATGCAGCAGGAGCATAGAACGCGGAGCCGGTTTTCAGCAGACCAACGATTTCTGCGCCGCCATCACGGGTACGCTGAACAATCGCGTCCAGTTTGTCCTGTGTGGTCCAGCCCATGTTGACCAGATCCGGCAGAGGGATACCAGCAACGGTGGAATAACGTGTCAGCGGAACCATGGTATCGCCGTGGCCGCCCAGCACGAATGCGGTAACGTCCTTGACGGAAACCTTGAACTCATCAGCGAGGAAGTGACGGAAGCGTGCGGAATCCAGAACGCCAGCCATGCCCACAACCTTCTCTGTCGGCAGACCGGAGAATTTCTGAAGCGCCCAAACCATGGCGTCCAGCGGGTTGGTGATGCAGATAACGAATGCGTTTGGCGCGTGGGCTGCGATGCCCTCACCCACGGATTTCATTACCTTCAGGTTGATGCCCAGCAGGTCGTCGCGGCTCATGCCCGGCTTGCGTGCAACACCGGCAGTCACGATGCAGACATCTGCGCCCGCGATTTCGGAGTAATCGTTTGCGCCGCTCATCGCTGCGTCAAAGCCGTCGACAGGCGAGCTTTCCGCGATGTCCAGTGCCTTGCCCTGAGGGGTGCCCTCGGCGATATCGAACAGGATCACATCGCCCAGTTCTTTCAATGCCAGCAGGTGTGCCAGCGTTCCGCCGATCTGTCCCGCTCCGATAAGTGCAATCTTAGCTCTCGCCATAACCGTTCTCCCTTGGCCAGTAAGGTCGCCTGTTGCGTAGCGCCAAAAATGATGCGCCGCAAGAATTGTCCCTATAATTTGCATCAGCCCGAATGCCGACTTGCCAGATATCCGGCCCGAAAACGCCACCAAGGCTGTTTAGTCTACGGGTCGTGAGCTCCCCGATTCACGGGACTCAGCCACCCGCCGTCACTTACCGCCATCTGAAAGCGAACGACAAGGCAGGTTCCGTTCACATTGTCTGTATGGGATCTAAATCCACAGCTATCGCAGGCGGGACAAGTGGTGCATTCTGTCGCGGTCAACTCTGCGAAAGGAACCGCGAATGCGCCCGAATGCGCCCCTGAAG
Source organism: Pontivivens marinum (assembly GCF_900231835.1). Taxonomy (GTDB): domain Bacteria; phylum Pseudomonadota; class Alphaproteobacteria; order Rhodobacterales; family Rhodobacteraceae; genus Pontivivens; species Pontivivens marinum. The sequence continues at coordinate 491,533 of NZ_OCTN01000001.1, forward strand.
TGCCCGCGTGTCTTTTCCCACAGTGAACAAGTTCTGGGTGCGCCGCTCGCCGTGACCCTTACCGGACGTCGGATTTTAATCGCTGAGGATGAGGGGCTGCTGGCCCTCGATATGGAATTTGCGCTGATTGATGCAGGGGCCACAGTGCTGGGACCGGTTATTGACGTGCAGGACGGACTGGAACTGCTAACGGCAAACCCTGATATTGATGCCGCAATCCTCGATCTGGACCTGCGCGGCAACCCCGTCTATCCGATTGCCGATGCCTTGCGCGAACGCGGCGTCCCCTTTGTTTTTCACACCGGGTTGGGCAGCACGGACGATCTGCATGCGCGATATGGCAATGAAACCCGCATATTTACCAAGCCATCCCACATGGAAAGCGTCATCGGCGCATTGGTTCAGATGATCCCGGGCCCGCGCTGAATGGAACTGGACGCGACATTCTTTGCCTTTGCCGTGCCCGCCATCCTGTTTGCAGGGATTTCGAGGGGTGGCTTTGGCTCCGGTCCGGCCTTTGCTGCGACTCCGTTTCTAGCGCTGGTTATCCCGCCGCAACTGGCGGTGGGAGTGCTGCTGCCCCTATTCATGCTGTCCGACCTGACGAATTTACGGCCCTATTGGCGCAAATGGTCGTGGCCTGATGCCCGTGCGCTGATGGTCGGAATGCTGCCCGGTGTTGTCACCGGGGTCGTGCTATTCAAATACACCAATGATGATTCCGTGCGGGTGGTGATTGGCGTCATTGCAATCACCTTCGTCCTGTTTCAATTGGCCAAGGGACGCGGGCTGATCTCCTCGGCAACCCGTCCCTTTTCCGCCAAGCGTGGGGGATTCTGGGGCTTCGTTGCCGGCTTCACCTCATTTGTCAGCCATTCCGGCGGCCCGCCCGCGACGGTGTATTTGCTGGGGCGCAGCTTGGACAAGCAAACCTATCAGGCAACCACCGTGATCGCCTTTTGGTGGGTAAACTTGGTCAAGTTTTTTCCCTATATGGCGCTCGGGCTGTTCACGCGCGAAACCATGATTGCCAACCTGTTTCTGGCACCGGTAATCGTCATCGGCACATTGATCGGCGTGGTTGCGCATAAGAAAGTGCCCGAGCGGCTGTTTTTCGGCCTGACCTATATCTTTCTAACGATCACCGCGTTGAAGCTGTTCTGGGACGCTGCGACCTGATCAGCTGATCCGCCCCGTTGTCAGGGGGCCGGGTGCGGCGATCCAGTGCTCGCCCTGCGCCAATAAACAGGTGCGCCCATCTGGCAGGGTTACGGTCACGCTCCACGATCCGGTTTCGTCCGAGGCGTAAACCTCGACAATGCCACGCGGGTCCAGGCCGATTGCACGGCGAACCTCGCCATATTCATCGGTCAGCGCATTAATCGCCGCGTTGCGTGGACCGCATTCAACGGTCTGCGCCTGTGCATCTGCGGCCAAAACGCCTGCAAAAAACAAAATGAGTGAGCTGGAAAGCAACGTCTGAAATTTGGTCATGCAATATCCTATCGACCCCGAAAATTGGGGTGCTGAAAACGACTCTGTTGTGGGAGGACCGTGAAAATGCAGGGCCCGATCACAGTTTGGCCCACAGGTGGTTAACAGGAGGTTAGCGATCCCACCCTCACATTAAGCCGCCGAACGTGCTCATTGTGAAATATTGTTGCGCACCCACTTGCGCAGCTCATCCGCAAATGTATGCTGCAACGCAACGCAATTCGTCCGGATAGCCCAATGATTCATCGCCCCCGTCGCTCCGTTCTTTACATGCCCGGCTCCAAATCCCGCGCGCTGGACAAGGCGGCAACCCTGCCCGCCGACGCGCTGATCCTCGATCTGGAGGATGCCGTAACTCCGGCAGAGAAGTCCGCCGCACGCGATCTGGTCGCCGAGCGGGTGAAAGCACGCCCCTTTGGCCCACGTGAGGTGATAATCCGCATCAATGGCGCCGATACCGAATGGGGCGCGGCCGATCTGGCCGCCGCTGCCGCCGCGAAGCCGGATGCGATCCTGTTGCCCAAGGTTGAAAGCCCGGATGACATCGCCGCCGCCCGCGCCGTCGCCGGTGACATTCCGATCTGGGCGATGATGGAAACCCCGCTAGGTATGCTGAATGCCGCGCAAATCGCAGGCACCACCGGCCTGACCTGTATGGTGATGGGCACGAATGATCTGGTGAAGGATCTGCATGCCTGCCACGTCGCTGGTCGCGAACCGCTGCTCGCCGCGCTGGGACTGGCCATGCTGGCGGCTCGCGCCAATAATCTGGCCATTATCGACGGCGTCTATAATGCGTTCAAGGATGATGAAGGCCTGCGCGCTGAATGCCAGCAGGGCCGCGCTATGGGATTTGACGGCAAAACCCTGATCCACCCCGCCCAACTGGCCGTTGCAAACGACGTTTTCGGCCCCTCGGTCGAAGCACTGGACGAGGCACACGCCCAAATCGCCGCCCATGAACAGGTTGCGGAAACCGGCGGCGGCGTTGCCGTTGTGAACGGGCGTATCGTCGAAAACCTACACGTGGAAAACGCCAAACGCCTCTTGGCCGAGGCAGAAGCAATTGCCGCATTGGAGGCTGCTGCGCGCTAGGCTACCCTGCCGCAAATCAGTCCTGCCAGCCGGAGCCAGCCCATGTTCTTTGCCATCCTTATCCTCGGTGTTGCCCTGTGGTGGGCTGCACATTTGTTCAAACGCATCGCGCCTGATGCCCGCAGTAATATGGGGGATAAGGGGCGCGGGGTTATTGCCGCCTTGGTCGGGATATCGGTGCTGCTGATGATCGTCGGCTTTCGCGGGACGGAGTTCATCGCCGTCTGGTATCCGCCCGCATGGACCGTGCATCTGAACAACCTGATGATGCTGGGCGCCATATTCCTATTGGGCGCAGGTCATTCAAAGGGCCGCGCCCGCACATGGTTTCGCCACCCTATGTTGATGGGCATTATCGTCTGGACGTCGGCACATTTGCTGGTCAACGGTGACCTCGCTGCGATAATCCTGTTTGGCGGTCTGGGCCTGTGGGCGCTGACCTCCATCGCGGTCATCAATCGGGCGGAGCCGGTTTGGCAACGCCCCGAGGCCGGACCGGCCAAGGGCGACATCCGGCTGGTTGTGATCACACTCGTTATGTTTGCCGTCTTTACCGGCATTCACTCTCTCTTTGTCTCTCCATTTCCGGGGTAAATCATGATTGCTTATCGACTACTCACGCTCGAGGATTCCTCGGCCTTTTGCCACAAAGTGACCGAGGCGCTCAGCAAGGGCTGGACCCTATATGGCAGCCCGACCTATGCCTTCGACGCTGAAAAGGGCGTTATGATGTGCGCGCAGGCCGTGACCAAGGAAGTCGCAGGCGATTACGATCCTGACAAAAAGCTCGGCCAGCTATGAAAACCACGGCAGGCCGCTTTTTCGAGGATTACCGCGTGGGAGAGATCATCCCCCACGCAATTCCGCGCACCGTTGGCACAGGGGAACGGGCGCTGTACCACGCGCTATACCCTGCCCGCCACGCGCTGCATTCTGCGGATAGTTTCGCGCAAAGCTGCGGCCTGCCGACCAGCCCGCTGGACGATCTGGTTGCCTTCCATGTCGTCTTTGGCAAATCGGTCCCTGATATTTCCCTGAACGCGGTGGCGAACCTTGGCTATGCCGAAGCCCGCTTTCACCGCCCCGTTTGGCCGAATGATACGCTGACAGCGCGATCCACAGTTATTGGGGTCAAACAAAACTCGAACGGCAAAACCGGCGTGGTCTGGGTGCATACAGAGGGGTTCAACCAGCACGGCGATCTGGTGCTGGACTTCAAGCGATGGGTGATGCTGCGCAAGGGGAACCTCGACGCGCCTGCGCCTGAGGCGGTCCTGCCTGAATTGACGACCGTTGTCCCCGCCGCTGACCTGAAAATCCCGCATGGTCTGGATTTCAGCCGCTATGATACGGGGTTGGCAGGCTCCACCCACACCGCCGCTGATTACGAAATCGGTGAGAAGATCGACCACGTAGACGGCGTCACGATTGAGGAGGCCGAACATATGCTGGCCACCCGTTTGTGGCAAAACACGGCAAAGGTCCATTTTGACGCGACCAATCGCGACGATGGCCGCCGCCTGATCTATGGCGGTCACGTTATCAGCATGGCCCGCGCGCTCAGCTATAATGGCCTCGCCAATGCGCAAATGATTGTAGCGATAAATGGCGGTGCCCATGCCAATCCGTGCTTTGCCGGCGATACCGTGCGTGCGTGGTCCGAGGTGCTGGATATTGCCCCAACCACGGCCCCCAATGTCGCCGCAATCCGTCTACGCTTGGTCGCGACCACGGGCGATAGCGGTGCGTTCCCACTGCGCGGCGAGGATGGAAAATACCGCTCCGACGTGCTGCTCGACCTAGACTATTGGGCACTGATGCCTGCGTAACAGGGAATCGCCAAACCTGTGATCACACCAAATATTTTGTGATCACACTGGCATTCCCGCGCTGGATTTTTTGATCAATTGCGCGTAACGCCCGTAATAGACGCTTTGGCTTACGCTGGAACTGTTCTAGATTGCGCAGTGAATGGCCCGACATTTGGGCCCGAACCTATATTGCCGTAACTTTCCTTGGAGGACCTATGGCCGACGTGAACCGGGGCAACCGACCGCTTTCACCGCATTTGGGGATCTATAAACCTCAGCTGACATCGCTCACCTCCATCCTGACACGGATCACCGGCAACGCATTGCTGCTGGCCGCGCTGATGATCGTATGGTGGTTCGTTGCACTGGCCAGCGGGCCAGAGGCATTCGCAACCGCAACATGGTGGATCACCTCCTTTGTTGGCGATCTGATCATGCTCGGGTCCGCATGGGCGCTGTGGTATCACACGCTGGCCGGTATCCGTCACCTGTACTGGGATTCCGGTCGCGGGCTGGAAATGGAAACGGCCGAGAAGCTGGGCAAGGCGGTCATCATCGGTTCGTTCGTGCTGACCCTTCTGACAATCATCGTGGTTTGAGGAGAGACACCATGGATTTCCGTACAGACCGCAAACGCGTTGATGGACTTGGCTCGGCCAAGGATGGAACCGAGCATCACTGGAAGATGACGCTTTCCTCCTGGGGCCTGCTGATTCTGATCCCGCTGTTCATCTTTACCTTCGGCTCCACGCTGGGCTCGGATTACGAGACCGCAGTTGCCGTTTATTCCCGGCCCTTCCCGGCCATTGTTGCCATCCTGACACTGGTCGTCGGATGGATGCATTTCAAAGGCGGCGTGCAGGTGCTGATCGAGGACTACACACACGGGTCCACACGCACCACACTGATCGTCATCACTACCTGCCTGAGCTACGCCGCTGCGGTCGCTGGCACCTTTGCCATCGTCTCCATCGCGCTCTGAGAGGATAATTCATGTCTGCTTACGAATTTACCGATCACGTCTATGACGTTGTTGTCGTGGGTGCCGGCGGCGCGGGTCTGCGCGCGACGCTCGGCATGGCCGAACAAGGCCTGCGCACGGCCTGTATTTCCAAGGTTTTCCCAACCCGTTCCCACACAGTTGCCGCACAGGGCGGCATTGCGGCCAGCCTCGGCAATATGGGGCCGGATTCGTGGAAATGGCACATGTACGACACCGTTAAGGGGTCTGACTGGCTGGGCGATACCGACGCAATGGAATACCTCGCACGTGAGGCACCCAAGGCGGTTTACGAGCTGGAGCATTACGGCGTTCCATTCTCGCGCACCGAGGAGGGCAAGATTTACCAGCGTCCCTTCGGCGGCCACACCACAGAATTCGGCGAAGGCCCCCCCGTTCAGCGCACATGCGCCGCAGCGGACCGGACCGGCCACGCCATCCTGCACACGCTGTACGGTCAGTCGCTGAAACAGCAGGCTGAATTCTACATCGAATATTTCGCCACCGACCTGATCATGTCCGAGGACGGCGTTTGTCAGGGCGTCATCGCGTGGAAGCTGGACGACGGCACAATGCACCGTTTCAGCGCCAAGACTGTGGTTCTGGCGACCGGTGGTTATGGCCGTGCGTTCTTCTCCGCGACCTCCGCGCATACCTGCACCGGCGATGGCGGCGGCATGGTTGCCCGTCAGGGACTGGCGCTACAGGATATGGAATTTGTGCAATTCCACCCGACCGGCATTTACGGCGCTGGCTGCCTGATTACCGAGGGCGCGCGCGGTGAGGGTGGTTATCTGACCAACTCCGAGGGCGAACGCTTTATGGAGCGTTACGCGCCCACCTATAAGGATCTGGCATCGCGCGACGTGGTTTCACGCTGCATGACGATGGAAATCCGTGAGGGACGCGGCGTGGGCAAGGAGGGGGATCACATCCACCTGCACCTTGACCACCTACCAGCCGAGGCTCTAGCGGAACGCCTGCCCGGTATTTCCGAGAGCGCACGCATCTTCGCCGGTGTTGACGTGACCAAGGAGCCGATTCCGGTTCTGCCAACGGTTCACTACAATATGGGCGGCATTCCAACGAACTATTGGGGTCAGGTGCTGAACCCTACCGCCGAAAATCCAGACGCAATCGTGCCCGGCCTGATGGCTGTGGGTGAGGCAGGCTGTGCCTCGGTTCACGGTGCGAACCGTCTCGGCTCCAACTCGCTGATCGATCTCGTGGTCTTTGGCCGCGCTGCCGCGATCAAGGCGGGTGAGGTTGTCGATCCTAACGCGGCCAACCCGGATATGAACCCGGCCAGCGTGGAAAAGGCGATGGACCGCTTCGATGCGATGCGCAATGCCAGCGGCGAAACACCGACCGCCGAACTGCGCCTCGACATGCAAAAGGCCATGCAGGCCGACGCTGCCGTGTTCCGCACAGACAAATCGCTGGCCGAGGGCGTGGACAAAATGACCGTTATCGCGGGCCGCATGTCTGACCTGAAGGTTACGGATCGCTCGATGATCTGGAACTCCGACCTGATGGAAACGCTGGAACTGGCAAACCTGATGCCCAACGCATTGGCCACCGTGGTCGCTGCTGAGGCGCGCAAGGAATCCCGCGGCGCCCACGCGCATGAGGATTACCCGGATCGCGACGACGTAAACTGGCGCGTACACTCGCTGGCCACTGTTGATGACAGCACGGTCACGCTGCGCACCCGCCCCGTTCACCTCGACCCGCTGTCCACTGCGGATGAGGGCGGCATTGATCTGGCCAAGATCGCTCCGAAAAAGCGGGTGTACTGATCCGCAAACCGCCCCTGACCGACAACTGGATCAGGGGCGGCACATTCTACATCTCAGCCACTGGGGCTTATCAGACGGAGGCCATTTATGACGGATACAAAGACTATCATCTGGCACCTCGGGCCACAGAAAACCGGCACCACCAGCATCCAGTCGATGCTGGCGACCAATCGGGAACACCTGTCGCAATGGGTCACCTCCACCTGTATTCGTGAGCATTCGTGGCGCCTCGCCAAATCGCTGGCACAGCAGGTCGATCTGGGCGAAACGGAGCCGAACAGCAAAACCACACGCAACTTCGCCCGCCTGACCGCCTCATGGCGCAAATCCGATGTGCCCAGCATGATTATCTCGGACGAAACGCTGATCGGCCCGACCTTTATCGCGCAGGGTTTGACAACCCGCCAACGACTGGTCCGCATTACGCCGTTGCTGCAAAAACTCAGCGAAGGCTATAATCACACAATCGTCCTATACGCACGGCCGCAGGATGACTGGTACAAAAGCGCCTATAAATGGGCGATTTGGGATCAGGGTGAGGCCCGCGAATATGATGAGTGGCTGACCGAACTAGAGCACGATCCAGACTGGGATTCGACCACTTCGCAAATGCGCGAAGCGACCTCCGGCACGGTTGAGCTTGTAGATATGAACACTGAAAGCGACGATCCCGCGCCACTGGGCACCGCGCTGCTGCGCGCTGCAAATGTGCCGGACGATGCCATCGCGTCACTGGAACCAGTTGCACCGAAAAATGAGTCGATCTCAAATGGTGCGCTTGCGTTTCTACGGAATTTAAATCGCGAGATTGGCCTGTTCCCGAACCGCCCTGCGGTCAGGAAGGCAATAATGTCGAGCGAACGTTCATTTACGAACGAGACAGAGCTTTGATGGGGCGCCCCATAATGCCAAAGGAGCCAGCTGATGGTTGAATTTACACTCCCCAAGAACTCCCGCGTGACTGTCGGTAAGACTTGGCCGAAGCCCGAGGGCGCGACCAATCTGCGTAAGTTCAAGATCTATCGCTGGGATCCCGATACGGGTGAAAACCCGCGCACGGACACCTATTTCCTCGATCTGGATGATTGCGGACCGATGGTTCTGGATGCGTTGATCAAGATCAAGAACGAGATCGACCCCACCCTGACCTTCCGCCGGTCCTGTCGTGAGGGGATCTGCGGGTCCTGCGCGATGAATATCGGCGGCATCAACACGCTGGCCTGTATCTATGGCCTGGACGAGGTAAAGGGCGACATCGCGATTTATCCTCTGCCCCACATGCCTGTAGTCAAGGATTTGATCCCCGACCTGACGCATTTCTACGCGCAGCATGCCAGCATCATGCCATGGCTTGAGACGAAGACGAACCGTCCGGCCAAGGAATGGCGTCAGTCGATCGAGGATCGTAAAAAACTCGACGGCCTGTATGAATGCGTGATGTGCGCATCCTGCTCCACCTCGTGCCCATCCTACTGGTGGAACGGCGATCGCTACCTCGGCCCAGCAGCATTGTTGCACGCCTATCGCTGGATCATTGATAGCCGGGATGAGGCAACGGGTGAGCGTCTGGATCAGCTTGAGGATCCGTTCAAGCTGTACCGCTGCCACACGATCATGAACTGCACCAAGACCTGCCCCAAGGGCTTGAATCCGGCAAAATCCATCGCCGCGATCAAACAGATGATGCGCGAGCGTCGGGTCTAATCCCAGACGCCCGAACCAACACTTCAAACGCCGTCCGACCACAATCGGGCGGCGTTTTGCATTTGTGACACTGGCTCGTGCCATGTCAAAATCTTGAGACAATGCCGCAAAACGACTGTCACATAGCCCCTTATGCTGCGCTGTGGCGACCCTGCGCGACCAAATCCCGCCGATCTATGCTGACACGTTCACAACCAAGGTTTACGGGTTTGGCGAACTGACACCCACTGACTGTAACGACAATGATGCAGGCCGCGCCACAAACCGTCGGGTGGAGTTGTGGTTAAAGTAACCTAGCTGCCCCAACTATCGCTGGCCATCTCATGCAGGCGGCTGGCGGTACGTTGGAATTCGAATGCGCCGTCGCCCTCCTCGTATAACGCATCAGGTTCTGCGGCGGCGGACATAACCAAGCCGACTTTCGCCTCATATAATGCGTCGATCAGCGTGACGAAGCGCTTCGCCTCGTTCGCCGCCTCACGCCGCAACATCGGCACATCGTCGATCATCAGGGTCCGCACGGCCTTCGCGATCTCCAGATAATCACCGGGGCCTAGGGGCAGCTTGCAAAACGCGGCGAAATCCCCGCGGCCAACGCCGTTGCGATAACGCGGGATCACAATCTCACGCCCCTTGCGGGCGATTTTCAGCGGCGCACCGTCGCCCCCCGCCAGATCATGCCACAGATCATCCATTCGCGCCGCAGCATCCGCGCCGGTGAAATACACGTCACGCCCTGAGAGCCGCCCAAGCCGGTGGTCGGTGGTGCTTTCCAGATGATGCACCTCCATCCGCGCCTTGATCTGCGCGATGAATGGCACGAACAACTGCCGGTTCAGGCCGTTCTTGTACAACTCGTCCGGATGCCGGTTCGAGGTGGCAACAACGATGGTTCCCCGCTCGAACAACTTCTCGAACAAGCGTCCCACCAGCATGGCATCAGTGATGTCAGTGATCTGCATTTCGTCAAAGCATAACAGCGTCGCACCCTGCGCAATCGCCTCGGCCACGGGTTCCACGGGGTCCTCGCGTCCGGCCTTGCGCGCGTCACCAATGCGGTCATGCACGTCCTGCATAAAGGCATGGAAATGCACACGCTGCTTCGCCGCCACGGGGGCTGTGTCGAAAAACAGATCCATCAACATGGATTTGCCGCGCCCGACGCCGCCATACAGATACAGGCCGGGTATGTCCGCCTCGCGCACCCGCTCACGCCCCCAACCGAACAGGCCCAGACGAACCTTGCGTCCGGCGGTGGGGTCATAACCGTTTAGCCGCGTGTGCAACAATTGCAGCTTTTCCACGGCCAGCCGCTGCGCGGGGTCCGCCTCCAGCGTGCCATCCGCGATCAGCGCGCGATATCGGGGTAAGGGTCCATCAGTCATATCGTATCAGTAGCGCCACACAGCCCGCACGACCAGAGGTCAAGATTCATCAATTCTGGTGATCCACACAGAACGAAAATTGCTTTGCCCGCACCGCACGCCGCCCCTACGGTCTGCGCTAGAAATCGGAGCCCATGATGACCCAGTCCCGCCTGTTCACCCCCGTCCTGATTGCAGGCTCGCTGATTATGATCGTCAGCTTCGGCATTCGTGCCAGTTTCGGCATGTTCCAACTGCCTGTGGCGGATGAATTCGGCTGGCTACGCTCCGAATTTTCCCTCGCCATTGCGGTGCAAAACCTCGCATGGGGCATCGGGCAACCGATCTTTTCCGCCATTGCCGAGAAGTTCGGCGACCGTAAGGCAATCATCCTCGGCGCGTTGACCTATGCAATCGGTCTGTCACTATCGGCCTATGCGGTCACGCCGGGGCAAATGCAGATGCTGGAAGTCCTCGTTGGTTTCGGCATTGCAGGCACCGGTTTTGGCGTGATTTTGGCAGTCGTAGGCCGCGCCACCGCGCCCGAGCATCGCTCCATGGCGCTGGGTATTGCGACTGCGGCGGGCAGTGCGGGGCAGATTGTCGGGCCACCAATGGCGGCATTGCTGCTGGGCTTTATGACATGGTCCGGCGTGTTTCTGGTTTTCGCGGGGCTGATCCTCGCCTCACTAATGTTCCTACCCCTGATGAAGGTTCCCGCCCCCGCCCCCCGTGCGGAGCTGGAGGAAACCATGGGTCAAATTCTGGGCCGCGCATTCCGCGACCCGTCCTATATACTGATCTTTGTGGGCTTCTTTTCCTGCGGCTATCAGCTGGCCTTTGTCACCGCACACTTCCCCGCCTTTGTGGCAGAGGTCTGCGGTCCCATCACAGCGGGTGGGGTTCTGGACAGCCTAGGTATTTCAAACACCACACAGCTTGGCGCATGGTCCATCGCGCTGATTGGCCTAGCCAATATTGCAGGCACGATCTATGCAGGCAAACTGGGCGCGACCTTCCCCCGCAAATACCTGCTGGCGGGGATTTATACGGGCCGCACAATCATCGCGGCGCTGTTTATCCTGCTGCCGATGACACCGCTAACGGTGGTCATCTTCTCGATCACGATGGGCAGCTTGTGGCTGGCCACTGTGCCGCTGACCTCTGGCCTGATCGCGCATATTTACGGGCTGCGCTATATGGGCACGCTATACGGGATCGTGTTTTTCTCACACCAATTGGGCAGCTTTCTTGGCGTGTGGTTGGGGGGCAAGCTCTACGATCTGTACGGAACCTACACGACGGTCTGGTGGGTCGGTGTTGGTATCGGCGCGTTCTCTGCCATCGTGCACCTGCCCATTCGTGAGGTTAAGGCCGAGGGGCAACCCGCCTGAAATCGCCCGCCGCAGTTACCTGCGACGGGCAGCGCCTCACTTGCGCCGCATCCATAGCAGGACGGGAACAGCCACAAAATACATGGTGATCCCGTAAACACCGGCCGCCAAACTGAACGGCCCCAACGCCGCACCAGCAGCCCCCGCACCAACGATTGCCCCAACGGTGATACCCACCGTGCTGTTCTGTACTCCGGCCTCAATCGCCACCGTGATCCGTTCGCGCACATCCAGCCCACCGGCCAACGCCAAAGCATAGCCGATCGCCAGCATCAAAATGTTTAGCAGAACCAGCAGCGGTCCCAGCACTGGCAGATAGGTTATGAATAGCGCCCAGTTCGCAGCAACGGCACCGATAACGATCAGCACGAACAGAACCGCAGCGATCCGCCCTGCAATCACCTCGAACCGGATGGCGAAACTGGTAGCGAATGCACGCATTGCGACGCCCAGCCCGACAGGAACAGCGGTCAGCATGAACATCGTGACCGCGAGGGATGTCACATCAACCTCTGGCGCGTCCTCGCCCATGAAAAACCACACGGAAAATGCGACCAGCATCGGGACTGTCACAACACTCAGCAAACTGACCACCGCCGTCAAACTGACCGACAGCGCAACAGCCTCCCCCGCAAGTTTGGTAATGACGTTTGAGGTCACGCCACCCGGTGCGCAGGCCAATATCATCACGCCGACGGCCAGTTCAGGCTGCACCCGAAAGAGTGGCAACAGCGCGAACGCGACCAAAGGCAAAACCACCACTTGCGCAATTGCGCCAATGGCAAAGGCGGTCGGCATTCGCGCCACCCGTGTAAAATCGCCGGGCGTTAGGCCCAATCCCAACGAAAACATGATGAATGCCAGTGATAATGGCAAAAAGATCTCGATCAGCATTTCCATCCCCATTTTTTGTTTTGTCCAGCGTGGCCCGCAGGCGCGCCTATGCATAGCCTTTTCCCGCTGCTTCCCCGACGTCACAGCGCCCGAAACGGTTCATCCCTGCAAAAATGTCGGGCAGTGCGTGCCAGAAATACGGGCATGACGGCCTGCAACCGCTTTGATCCGCGCGCGTCGTGCTAAGGGTCTTGCAACGTGAACGGTCAGCGCGCAGGAAAGGTGCGACACCAATTATCGGAGGCCACCATGCCCGCAAAAGACCCCCTTTTCTCGGATCGTATGCTCAGCCTCGGCCTCGCCCGTGTGTCCGAAGCAGCCGCCATCGCCTCGGCCAAGCTGATCGGTTCGGGTGATGAGAAGGCCGCCGATCAGGCCGCCGTGGACGCCATGCGCACGCAGCTCAACATGCTCGACATCAAGGGCGTCGTCGTTATCGGTGAGGGTGAGCGTGACGAGGCCCCCATGCTGTTCATCGGTGAGGAAGTCGGCACCGGCAACGGCCCCGGCGTGGATATCGCACTGGACCCGCTGGAGGGGACAACCCTGACAGCCAAGGATATGCCAAACGCACTGGCCGTGATCGCCCTTGGGCCACGTGGATCAATGCTGCACGCACCGGATGTGTATATGGACAAACTGGCAATCGGCCCCGGCTATCCCGCCGGTCTGGTCACGCTGGACATGTCACCGACCCAGCGCATTCAGGTCATGGCCGCGGCCAAGGGCTGCACGCCCGAGGGCGTCATGGTTTGCGTTCTGGAACGCCCCCGCCATCAGGCCCTGATCGCTGAGATCCGCGCAACCGGTGCCCGCATCCGCCTGATTACCGATGGCGACGTTGCTGGCATCATCCACTGCGCCGAGGCAGAAAAGACCGGCATCGACATGTATATGGGCTCGGGCGGCGCACCCGAGGGCGTTCTGGCCGCAGCAGCGCTGAAATGCATGGGTGGCCAGATGCAGGGCCGCCTGTTGTTCCGCAATGACGACGAGCGTGGCCGCGCGGACAAGGCAGGCATCACCGATTACGACCGCATTTACGAGCGCGACGATCTGGTGACCGAGGACGTGATCTTTGCCGCGACCGGCGTGACCGACGGCTCCATCGTTCAGGGCGCACGCCGCGATGGCGACTATCTGGAAACGGAGACGATCCTCATGCGCTCCAAAACCGGATCGGTGCGCCGTCTGCACTATCGCCAGAAAAACATGTAACCCTGAACCCGTCCCGCCGCTGTTCCATGTGGCGGGGCGACCAAAGGTTTTGCCATGACCAACGCCCTCCTCCTGATCGACATCCAGCAAGCGTTCATCGAGCCTGCAAATGCCCCCTATTGGGGTCAGCGCAACAACCCGAACGCCGAGGAAAACGCCGCCCACCTGCTGGCCCATTGGCGCACGACAGGACAGCCGGTGATCTTTGTGCGGCACCTGACCACCAATCCGAAATCCCCGCTGATCGGTAACGGCGCCAAAATTCAGGCAGTCGTGGCTCCGAACCCTGATGAGCCGGTTCTCGATAAATCCACCAATTCCGGCTTTATCGGCACCGACCTACAGGACCGCCTGATCGCGCTGAACGCGGCGGAGGTCACGATTTGCGGCCTCACCACCCCGCATTGCGTGTCCACCACCACCCGTATGGCCGCCAATCTGGGGTTCAGTGTTACGCTGGTCCACGATGCCTGCGCCGCTTTTACCCAAAACGTGCAGCCCTCATGGCGCAACGGACAGGTCGCCAGCGCGCAAAGCATCCATGACGCCGCAATCGACCAGCTACACGGCGAATTCGCAACGGCCCTGCCAACCGATCAGGTCGTATCGCGATAATCCTGCGGGCGCAGCCCAGCGCCCTCAACCACCAAAGTCTCTGCTCCGGCCACAATATCGGTGTTCTGCACGGCAACCGCCTGCCAGCCCAGCGCATCCCGCGTGCAAACAAAGGTCAGCATGTTCTGCCGATCCGCCGCAATACCACCATCCGGCGCATATTGCCCCCGCAGCCGCATCCGTGCATGCACCACGGCATGATCCGCGCCCAACATGCGCAGCTTGACCCGCCCGACACTCAGAACGGAATCGCGGAAAAACGTGGTCAGACCGTAATAATGCGCCGCCTCAATCGCCCCGCGATCCTGCCACCAGATGCCGACCACATTGACGAAGTCAGCATCCGGCACAAATAGCGCGGCCAAGGCAGCAGCATCCCGCGCCATCCACGCGGCGGCAAAGGCATGGGGCAGTTCTCCAGGCGCATTGACCCTCATCGCATTCTCCCAATATCCCCGCCGGAGGCCCTTAGTTCACATCCACAACCTTACCGGGGTTCAGGATGCCCTGCGGGTCCAGCGCCATCTTGATCGCGCCCATGACCTGCCATCCCTCACCATGTTCATCGGCCATATATTTGGTCTTACCCATGCCAACGCCATGCTCACCGGTGACAGTGCCGCCCAAACGGATCGCGCGTTCCGCCATCAAATGCGACAGGCGCTTTGCCTCTGCCAATTCGGCCGCGTTCCCCTCCTCGATCAACAGGGCGGCGTGGAAATTACCGTCGCCCACATGGCCAAGGATCGGGCCCATCAGGGTGCTGGCCGCAATATCCGCCGCCGTTTCCTGCACCGCCTGCGCCAGAGCCGAGATCGGGACGCACACATCCGTCGTCACCGCACGGCAACCGGGGCGCAGCGCCTTGATCGAGTAATATGCATTATGCCGTGCATGCCACAGCTTTGCGCGAACCTCCTGTACGGTGGACCAGTCAAAGGCACTGCCGCCGAACTCATCCACAATGCCGCGCACCGTCTCTGCCTGCTCGGCCACGCCTGCCTCGGTTCCGTGGAATTCCATGAACAAATGCGGCACCTCGGGCATATCACGCCCATCGGCCTGATTGACGGCGCGCACACATTCCGCGTCCAGAAACTCGATCCGCGCCATGGGAACACCCATCTGCATGGTCATCTGCACAGCCTGAACTGCACTATCCACATCAGGGAAGGCACAAATCGCGCTGGCTGCTGCCTCTGGCTGCCCCTGCAATTTCAACGTCAGCTCGGTGATGATGCCCAATGTGCCCTCGGACCCGATCATCAGCTTGGTCAAATCATATCCGGCCGAAGATTTGCGCGCGCGACTACCCGTGCGGATCACACGCCCATCAGCCAGAACCACCTCCAGCCCCAGCACGTTTTCGCGCATCGTGCCGTATCGCACAGCGGTTGTGCCAGATGCCCGCGTCGCCGCCATACCGCCCAGTGACGCATTCGCCCCCGGATCGACCGGAAAGAACAAGCCGGTGGCGCGCAGCTCAGTGTTCAGCGCCTCACGCGTGCAACCCGGCTGAACACGGCAATCCATATCTGCGGCGTTCACCTGCACCATCGCGGCCATATTGGTCATATCCAGACTGATGCCACCCCGAATGGCCAGCGCATGCCCCTCCAGCGAGGTTCCGGTCCCCCACGGCACAATCGGACATCCCTGCGCGGCACAAATCTGCACGACCTGTTGGACATCTGCGGTGCTGGATGGGAAAACCACGGCGTCGGGCAGAACCTCGTCAAAATAGCTCTCATTGCCGCCATGTAGGGCACGAATGCTGGCACCGGTCTGAACCTTGTCGCCCAATGCCTTGCCCAAGGCGTCAATCGCCGCTTGAATACTCATAATAGCCTCCCATTTTGGCGCGATCCTGCGCAGGGGGCACAGGATTGTCAAAGGACGAAACCCAGATGCACGACGGACATGACGGCCCCTACCCTGCCCCCATCACAACACCGGCACGTCAGGTGCCAGCAGAGTGGATCGACCATAACGGCCACATGAATGTCGGATATTACTCGATCGCGCTGGATCAGGCCGTCGATCACATGTTCGAGGACCATCTCGGCCTTGGGCTGGACTACGTCGCCCGCGCACGACAGGGGTCATATGTCGTGCAGATGCACATGCATTACATTGGCGAGATTTTGCAGGGAGAGAGCATCACAGGCCGCTTTACCCTGCTGGATCATGACGCAAAGCGGATGCACATAATGGGAGAGCTGGTGGTCGACGGCACCGTGCGTGCGATGGCCGAACAGCTTGTCATGGCGGTGGACCTGACGACACGACGCTCCACCTCCTATCCCGACTGGGCGCAGGCCCGTCTGGCACAAATGAAGTCGGACCACGCCGATCACCCCCGCCCACCGCAACTGGGTGCACCACTGGGGATTCGCCGCAAACCGGACGAAAGCTGAACGATGCAGGTCGAAATCCGCCCCGAACGGCCCGAAGATGCGCAGGTAATTTTCGACATCACCGCCGCCGCCTTCGCACCCAAAGCATTCAGCGACGGGACCGAAGCAGCTCTAATCGGCACCCTGCGCGATGACGGCGACCTTACTCTGTCCCTCGCCGCGGCTAGGGAACAGCAGGTGGTGGGCCATGTTGCCTTCTCTCCCGTTACGCTGAACGGACAGGCGGGCGATTGGTACGGGCTGGGACCAGTCGCAGTCCGGCCAGACCTGCAAGGCACAGGCATTGGCAGCCTGCTGATCACGAATGGCCTGCGTCGCTTGAAAACCATGGGCGCCGCCGGTTGCGCCCTGATCGGCGATCCGAACTATTACAGCCGCTTCGGATTTCGCAGCGATGGCAAGCTGCATTACGCGAACGTGCCCGACCGGAACGTACAGTGGCTGTCCTTTGGCAATCAGGCAGCGCAGGGGCAGCTACAATTCCGGCCCGCATTCGGCGAATAGCCTAAAACACCATGCCCCAGACCCGCCCTGACAGAATCAGCGTGCCGCCCACAAACAGATAACCGATCAAGGCCATCAATCCGTCGCGCCCCAGCAATGCCAGCCCGAAGGCCAGAATCGCGAAGGACGGCGGCATCGCGGCAAATGGAACAAACCCCAGAACAAAGATCGACATCGCCAAACCCGCGCACACCACAGTGATGCCCAACCGCGCGATACGGCTTTTCACCAAAATGCTCAGGCGGGTTTTCAGCAATGCATCCACGCGCTGCGCCCATGGGCGGGCCTTTTCAATGGCGCTGTCCAAGCGCTGCTCGCCAATTTCACGCTTACCGATGAATTGCGGCACCCAGACGCCCTTACGCCCGATCCAGCTTTGCACGATGAAAATCAGGACCAAACCGGCCAGCACATCGGTCGCACCGGGAATCGCCCCGATGATCGGAATCAGTTGCAAACCGGACAGCAAAACCAGCACCGCGCCCAGTGACCGATCCTCGAACGCATGGACCAACGCGCCGACACTGGTGCCGTCCGCGTGAATCGCGTCGGAAAAGTCGTCGATCACGGCTTCTAACGGTCTGATTCTGTCGGGCATATGCCACTCCCCACTGCGCAACGGGCCATCTATACAAAGGTTCACGAAAAACCCCCAGCCAATACGGTTGCACCGCAGGCCGCTCGGGCGTAACAACGCCCCAATTTGCCCGCCGCCAGTTGAGGACGACCCATGCCCAAACGTACCGATATCTCATCCATCATGATCATCGGCGCAGGGCCTATCGTCATTGGACAGGCCTGCGAGTTCGATTATTCCGGCGCACAGGCGTGTAAGGCGCTGCGCGAGGAAGGTTACCGGGTCATTCTGGTAAACTCGAACCCCGCCACGATCATGACCGATCCCGATATGGCCGATGCGACCTATATCGAACCGATCACCCCCGAAGTTGTTGCCAAGATCATCGAAAAGGAGCGCCCAGATGCGCTGCTGCCAACGATGGGCGGCCAGACCGGTTTGAACACCGCGCTGGAACTGGACGATATGGGCGTGCTGGCCAAATTCAACGTCGAGCTGATCGGCGCGAAGCGTGAGGCCATCGAAATGGCCGAGGACCGCAAACTGTTCCGCGAGGCAATGGACCGCCTCGGCCTCGAAAACCCGAAGGCCACAATCGTAAACACGATGGACGAGGCGATGGACGCCATCGACCATGTTGGCCTGCCCGCTATCATCCGCCCTGCCTTTACCCTAGGCGGAACCGGCGGTGGTGTTGCCTATAACCGCGAGGATTACGAGGCGATCTGCCGCTCCGGCCTCGACGCATCGCCCGTGTCCCAAATCCTGATCGACGAAAGCTTGCTTGGCTGGAAAGAGTTCGAGATGGAAGTCGTCCGCGACAAGGCGGATAACGCGATCATCATCTGCGCCATCGAAAACATCGACCCGATGGGCGTGCATACCGGCGATTCGATCACCGTCGCCCCTGCGCTGACCCTGACCGACCGCGAATATCAGATGATGCGGAACGCCTCGATTGCCGTTCTGCGTGAGATCGGCGTAGAAACCGGCGGCTCGAACGTGCAATGGGCCGTAAACCCCGAAAATGGCCGCATGGTCGTGATCGAGATGAACCCACGGGTATCTCGCTCCTCCGCGCTGGCGTCCAAGGCGACCGGCTTCCCCATCGCGAAAATCGCGGCGAAGCTGGCTGTCGGCTATACGCTGGACGAGCTGGACAACGACATTACCGGCGTCACGCCTGCTTCGTTCGAGCCGACAATCGACTACGTCGTCACCAAGATCCCACGCTTTGCCTTTGAGAAATTCCCCGGCGCGCAGGACAACCTGACCACCGCGATGAAATCCGTGGGTGAGGCGATGGCAATCGGCCGCACCATCCATGAGAGTCTGCAAAAGGCGCTCGCCTCGATGGAAACCGGCCTGTCCGGCTTTGACGACATCGAGTTTGACAGCCGCGATGACCTGCTGGCCGAACTGGCCCGCGCGACCCCTGACCGCCTGCGCGTGATTGCACAGGCCATGCGGATGGGGCTGGACGACGATCATATCAAGGCAATCACCGCCTTCGACCCGTGGTTCCTCGCCCGTATACGTGAGATTGTGGAGGCCGAGGCCGAGATTATCGCCAACGGCCTGCCCGAAACCACGGATGCTATTCGCAAGATCAAGATGATGGGCTTCACCGATGCCCGCCTTGCGACCCTGACCGGCCGCACCGAAACCGACATTCGCCACACCCGCCTGCGCGCCAACGTCAAATCCGTGTTCAAACGGATCGACACATGCGCGGCGGAGTTCGAGGCGCAAACCCCCTACATGTATTCCACCTACGAGGCGGACATGATGGGCGAGGTGGAGTGTGAGGCACGCCCATCCGAGGCAAAGAAGGTCGTCATCCTTGGCGGTGGTCCAAACCGGATCGGACAGGGCATCGAGTTCGACTATTGCTGCGTCCACGCCTGCTACGCCCTGACGGCGGCCGGGTACGAGACGATCATGGTCAACTGCAACCCTGAAACCGTCTCGACCGATTACGATACCTCCGACCGCCTGTATTTCGAGCCTCTGACGCTGGAGCACACCCTCGAAATCCTGCGGGTTGAGCAGGAGGCAGGCACCCTGCACGGCGTTATCGTTCAGTTCGGCGGCCAAACCCCGCTGAAACTGGCCAATGCGTTGCAGGATGAGGGCATCCCGATCCTCGGCACCTCGCCCGACGCGATTGATCTGGCCGAGGACCGCGAGCGGTTCCAGGCCATGCTGAACGAGCTGGAGCTAAAACAGCCCGTCAACGGCATCGCTTCCTCCTCCGAGCAGGCGATGGAGATTGCCAAGGATGTCGGCTACCCGCTGGTCATCCGCCCCTCCTACGTGCTGGGCGGACGCGGCATGGAAATCGTGCGCGATACCGCTCATCTGGAACGCTACATCAAAACCGCAGTTGAGGTTTCGGGTGACGCACCCGTCCTGCTCGACAGCTACCTGACCGGCGCGGTCGAGGTGGACGTGGATTGCCTGTGCGACGGCACCACCGTCCACGTCGCCGGCGTGATGGAGCATATCGAGGAGGCAGGCGTCCACTCGGGCGACAGTGCTTGCTCGCTGCCCCCACACTCCCTCAGCGCGGAAACCGTGACAGAGCTAAAGCGTCAGGCAGAGGCGATGGCCCTGAAACTGGGCGTTATCGGCCTGATGAACGTGCAATTCGCGATCAAGGACGGCGTGATCTTCGTGCTGGAGGTCAACCCACGCGCTTCACGCACCGTGCCCTTCGTGGCCAAGGCTGTGGGCTCACCCATCGCCTCCATCGCCGCGCGCCTGATGGCGGGTGAGAAGCTGTCCGACTTCACGCTGAAGTCCGCAGAGCCCGACCACATCGCGGTCAAGGAGGCAGTGCTGCCCTTCGCCCGCTTCCCTGGCGTTGATACCCTCCTGGGGCCAGAAATGCGCTCCACCGGTGAGGTCATGGGTCTGGACAGTTCGTTCCCCCGTGCCTTCCTCAAGGCACAGATGGGCGCAGGCGTCAAACTGCCCGATCATGGCACTGCCTTCATCTCGATCAAGGACGCGGATAAGGGCGCAATGATGCTGGACGCCGCAACGGTTCTGGCCTCGCTGGGCTTCGAAATTCTCGCCACCGCTGGCACCGCAACATGGCTACGCGAAAACGCGGTTGAGGCAACGACGGTGAACAAGGTATTCGAGGGCCGCCCAAACATCGTTGACGCGATGAAGGACAAGCGCGTGCAGATCGTGTTCAACACGACCGAGGGCGCTCGCTCCATCGAGGATAGCCGCGAAATCCGCCGCGTCGCGCTATATGACAAGATCCCGTACTTCACCACCGCAGCAGGATCGCAAGCCGCCGCACTGGCCATGCGCAACCGGCTTGAGGGTGAAATCACGGTAACGTCGCTACAGGAACTCTGAGCGTCGAACCAATGCCTGCCCTCACCCGTACGCGGGTGGGGGCAATACTCGATTGTGCCACCGACCTGATCGATGGTTAGACACGCTGCCCAAACAATTGAGCCGAGGGATTAGCGTCGAAATTGTGGACGATGCTGCACAGCAGCCATTAACCACTCATAAACCCGACTAAATCACTGCGCATACCGATAGCAGCCACTGCGCAGCCACAAAGCAGCCTCAGGTTTTCAGCGCCTCAATGACCTCTGCCACACTCAGCTTATCGCCGGGTGCGGGGCGGTGGGTCAGGGTATATCTGGCCTTGGGGTGCGGCACGGTCTGGCCGCTGGGGCCCAGGCGCAACCACGTATAGCGTCCACCACGAATGTTGGACTGGATTTCAACCGCGCCAGGGGCCGGAACGTGCAAGTCCCTGACTTCAAACCGAAATCTAACGCCGTTGCGTCCGTGCAGCCACACCACACCTAAATGGGTGGTGCCTGCCTCGACTGTGGATGAATCGAACATGGTCGCCTACGTTTATTTTTGTTATTTCGCGCTAGATTTGGCGTCCTGCGCCTCACTGTCAACAACATAGTGCGTCATTTTGACCAAAGGGTACAATTTAGATCGTGCTGGGAAAATTCAACGATGGCAAAGCTTTACTTCAACTACTCCACCATGAACGCAGGCAAGAGCACGGTTTTGCTTCAGGCCAGTTATAACTACCGCGAACGTGGCATG
This sequence comes from Pontivivens marinum, assembly GCF_900231835.1. Taxonomy (GTDB): domain Bacteria; phylum Pseudomonadota; class Alphaproteobacteria; order Rhodobacterales; family Rhodobacteraceae; genus Pontivivens; species Pontivivens marinum. The sequence goes on from NZ_OCTN01000001.1 coordinate 513,517, forward strand.
GACACCTTCCTATTGACCGCAAATCTGGACCGCCGCGCGGGTGAGGGGCGCATCGCCAGCCGCATTGGAATAGGTGCAGAATCAGAAACTTACCTGCCACAGGACGACCTGTTTGCCCGCATTGAGGATCATCTAAAAACCCAGAAACTCGCCTGTATTTTCGTGGATGAGGCCCAGTTTTTGACCAAGGATCAGGTCTGGCAACTGGCCCGCGCCGTGGACGATTTAAATGTACCCGTCATGGCCTTTGGCCTGCGCGTGGATTTTCAGGGCGAGCTTTTCCCCGGCTCTGCCACCCTGCTGGCCATCGCGGATTCTTTACGTGAAATCAGGACTATATGCCATTGCGGACGCAAAGCGACGATGGTGATCCGCCATGATGAAAACGGCAAAACCATGACGCAGGGTGAGCAGGTGCAGATCGGCGGCAATGAAACATATGTGTCGCTTTGCCGCCGACATTGGCGCGAGGAAACCGGTTCTTAACTTATGGCAGGTATTTCTGCGTAAACCGGACGACCTTTTTGACGAAATCGTTCTGGAACAGACGCGGCACGTAATACTGACCCGCAGCGCGTTTTGTGACCTCGGTCATCGTCGGATAGGGCGATACCATATTGGTCAGCGCCGAAATCTTTAGCCCGTTGGCAATGGCCAGCGCATAGGGCTGTATTAACTCGCCTGCACGCAGGCCAACGACGGAGGCGCCAATCGGCTTACCACCCACGACCATAACCTTGATAAGGCCCTCTGTGCGGCGCTCCGCCTGCGCCCTATCGTTCTCATCGAACTTAAAGCGTAGCACCTCCAGCTTATCGCCATGCTTCTCTGACGCCTGCGCTTCGGTCAGTCCGATCTGCGCGATTTCAGGGTCTGTATAGGTCGCCCACGGGATGTGATCCGTGCGTACCTTTGACGGCAGTCCAAACAGCATGGACCGGATGATGATGCCCGCGTCATAACCCGCCTTATGCGTGAATTGCAGGCCACCGGTAACGTCCCCAATGGCGTAAACCTTGCGGTTCGAGGTGCGCAGCCCCTCATCAACCTCAATCGCACGCTCATGGTTCACAGCGGCCTTATCCAACCCGAGGCTGGCGATATTCGCCTTGCGCCCCACAGCGACCAGCAGATGCGAGCCCTGCACTGTACGGCCATCCTCGGCGTGCACAGTGATGCCATCCTGCTGCGAAACACGAGAGACTTTGAACCCCTCCTCGATCACCACGCCATCCGCGCGAATACGGTCCAGCGCGATGGCCACCAGCTCCGGATCATCCTTGCCAAGCGCCTTTGCGCCCTCCAGCACGGTCACAGGAATACCTAGCCGCATATGCGCCTGCGCCAGTTCCATCCCGATAGGGCCACCGCCGATGATGATCAGGCGCTCAGGCGCGTCGCGCAGCTCGAAGATCGTCTCGTTGGTGTGATATTCAACCGTATCCAACCCCTCAATCGGGGGCACCAAGGGCGAGGAGCCAGTGGCAATCACAAAGCGACGCGCCTCGATGAACGTGTCGCCTGCCTGCACCTCGGTTTCCGAGATAAAGGTGCCGTAATCCTGAATGACCTCAACGCCCATACCCTCGAACCGCTCAACGCTGTCATTGGGGGCGATTGCGCCGATCACGCTGGCCACGTGGTCCTTCACGGCGGCGTAATCGACCTGCGGGACCACATTTGCGATACCAAACGCGGCGGAATGGGCCTGAGCGTGGGCGTGATGACCCGCGGCGATCATCGCCTTGGACGGGACGCAACCATAGTTCAGGCAGTCGCCGCCCATCTTGCCGCCCTCGATCAGGACAACCTTTGCTCCCATCTGAACGGCGCCTGCGGCCACGCTCAACCCGCCGGAACCGGCGCCCAGAATGCAGATATCGGTCTTAATACGCTTAGTCATTCTCAGTTCTCCTCAATCGGCAGGGCGGAGCCACCGCGAATAGCCTTGATAACGATGGGCAGAGCGGACAGCGCCGCCAGCCCCAGAATTGGTCCGATGATGTGCGGCTCGAACAAGATGCCAAGATCAGGGTCCTCGCCCCGTGCGAAAACTTGGCCCAGGCCATTGCCGATGGATGCAAAAACCGCACTGCCCGGAATGATCCCCACCACCGTTGTCAGCGCGAAGTTGCGGAATTTCACGCCAACCAGCGCGGGCACAACATTGACCACAAAGAACGGAAAGATCGGCAGCAGACGCAGCAACAGCATCACGCTGATCTCGTTTTCGTTCAAGGCGTGCTTGATCTTGGCGATTCGACCGCCTGACTCATCCATGCGTTGCGACAGAAATTCCCCTAGACCGAAGCGAACGGCCAGAAAAAGCCCCATCGCGCCAATCGACGCCCCGATGACCGAAAATGCCATTCCGCCGATGATGCCAAACAGAAATCCCGAGGTCAGCGTCATCACCCCCGCACCGGGCAGGGAAAACGTGACGACGATGATATACAGCGCGATAAAGCTGATCGCCGCCAGCACATAATTGTCGTCACGCCACATCAGCAGCGCCTCGCGATTCTCACGCAATGCCTCGAAGCTGAGGTAATCGCGTAGAAAAATAAATCCCAGCACCGCCGCAATAATGATTGCCGCCACAGGGGCAACGCGGCCGAGCGTGATGCCCTCTTTCTTCGTATCGTTCATTTTGCACCCTTTGAGTGGCGGTTTCATCTCGTTACAGCACATCTGCACAGCGATGATGTGTCGCGATAGCCCCCCTCACGTTGGGTTGACCAAGCGCGAGGAATTGTTTCAAAGACGCGCAAGTGATGACGCCGCGCACAAAACCGGACCAAGGGAATTGACTTCCCGCTAGGCCCGTCATATCGAAGCGGCTCACACGAATTAGGGTGACGAATCCGATAGACCGGATCGGCACCGCCGCAGGGCATACCGCCCCGGCACGATCTGGAAGGCCCTGATAGGGCGAGGAGACGAGATATGAAGCGTACTTTCCAGCCGAGCAACCTGGTCCGCAAACGGCGCCACGGTTTCCGCTCCCGCATGGCGACTAAAAACGGACGTAAGATCCTGAACGCGCGTCGCGCACAGGGTCGTAAGCACCTCAGCGCCTGATATCAGGTCGATGATGATTTCGCCGCCGGATGCTGCACCTAATGGGTCAGAGCACCCGGCGGCTTTGTCATGCTCGCACGAAACGCCCACGCTATCCGTCATACGGCAGCGTAGCGAATTTCTGAAGGCCGCCCGTGCCCGCCGTCAGGCGACAACTGGCATGGTCGTTCAGGCCAGAAAACGTGCGGAAAATGAACACTCTGCATCGGCGATGCGGGTTGGCTATACCTGTTCCAAAAAGGTCGGCAACGCCGTTGCCCGCAATCGCGCCAAGCGTCGCTTGCGTGAGGTTGCCCGCGCCCTGCTGCCCGAACTTGGCCATGCGGGATATGATTACGTTCTAATCGGACGCCGTGCAGAAACTGCGGATCGTGACTTTGCCGATTTGCTGAATGATTTTCGCACCGCATTGGGAAAGCTGCACCGGTGAGCCCGGGCGCATGGCTTCTCTCCCTGCCTGTACGCGCGTACAGGGTGACCTTCTCCTCATATGTCGGGCATAATTGCCGGTATCAGCCCACATGCTCTGCCTATGCGCTGGAGGCATTGTCCAAGCATGGCGCGGTACGTGGTGGCTGGTTGGCCGCGCGACGGATCGCGCGATGTCATCCGCTGGGCGGGTCCGGCATTGACAACGTACCAGATTAGCATCCGACACAAAAAACCCGGCTCAATGGCCGGGTTTTCCGTATTCTATGGGATCGAAGCTTAGATGCTTTCTTCGATCCAGCCCTGCAATGCAGCCTTTGGTGCTGCGCCAGTCTTGTTCGACACAACCTGACCGCCCTTGAACATGAACAGAGCAGGAATGCCGCGAACGCCCAGCTGTGCAGGGGAGTTGGGGTTCTCATCCACGTTGACCTTAACGATCTTTACGCGACCTTCGTAAGCAGCGGACAGTTCCTCAAGAGCCGGTCCGATCTGCTTGCACGGGCCGCACCATTCCGCCCAAAAATCTACAACAACAGGAATGTCGGATTTCAGAACGTCGGCTTCAAAGCTGTCGTCGGTGACTTTTACGGTGGCCATGATGTGGCTCCTTTCAGAGAATATATAGGGGGTGTTTCAGTGTTCGATGCCAAACCTAGGGAGGCACCGCCAGAGGGTCAAGAGAGGCCCGCCCGTAACAGTGCCCCATTCACAACCTCGTGCGGTATAACATCCATGCGTTTCGCGGCGGTCCAGACGATGGCGACATCCACCTGTTTACCGGCAAATGTCGGAGCCAGAACAGCACGATACACCGCCATTTGGCGTAACAATGCCTCGGGCGTATCCTCGGGCTGATCGGGCACCACACGGTTGGTTTTAAAATCCACGATCAAAATGCGATCGCCGTCGCGCACGATGCGATCAACGCGGCCAAAGACCGCGCGCCCACCCACTGTGCCGGAAACGGGCACCTCGCTCAGCGCATCCGCTCCAAACAAATGCGACAGCTCAGATGTGTCCAACAGGGCGCAAACCTCGTCAAACACATCGCTCTGCATGTCTAACGGCAATCGATCCAACAGTGGTGCGGCCATAGCGGCGCGGTCCCGCTGCCCCAGCAGGTCCAACAGTGCGTGGGTCACATCACCCCGCAGCAATGCGCGTGCGGCCTCCTCGCCCTCACCAGGCAGAGCATGCGCCCCATCCATGCCAGAGGGCGACAGCAAGCGATCCGCAACCGGCGGGGCAACGTGGCCCCAATCGAGCGCAACCAGCGCGGGGGCTGCCTCAGCAACAATTGCGGTGGAGGTGCCGCCGGACCAGTGGCTTTCAAGCCGCAGCAATGGCCCCTCCAACCCATCGGGGGCGGTGTGCGTCGTGGCGCTTAGGTCCATCATCCCCTGTTCAACCATATCGTACCATGCAGGGTCCGCATCGCTGCCGCGCTTACCCGCACCGGCGACGATCAGCCAATGTTCCGCACGGGTTAGCGCAACATACAGCAAGCGTTCCCGCTCACGATCATCCCGGGCCTTATGCGCGGCGACGGCCTCTGCCTCCACATCGCTATTAGGGCTGGCCTGCCAGATCGGGGCGGCATCATCACGGGGCAGCACCGGCGGCGCGGCCTTACGATTGCGATGTGCGGTATCGGGCAGGATGACGACAGGTGCCTCCAACCCCTTGGCCCCGTGCACGGTCATCACGCGAACGGCATCGCCGCCTTCTCCCAATTCGCGTTTGATATCGAGGGTATCGGGCTCCAACCAATCCAGAAAACCGCTGAGGGTCGGGGGTTCGGTCCGCTCATAGTTCAGCGCCTGTGCCAGCAATTCGTCCAGGCCCTCTGCCGCCGGCGCCCCCAAGCGGGCGATGAACCGCCTGCGCCCATCCCGGCGCGTCAAAATCCGGTCGAGGAATTCAAACGGGCGGGTAAAATCGCTGTCGTCGCGAACCTCTTGCAGGAAATCGGCCACGGCCTTGTGCTGCGGATCGTCCTGCAACCGGCCCAGCAGGCGAGATTTTCCACGGCCATGGGCCAAGCGGAACAGCGCGTCCTCATCCACGTCAAACAGGGGCGAGCGCAGCGCCGCCGCCAGCGACAGGTCATCATCCGGCGTCACGGCAAAGCGCATGAGGGCCAGCAAATCCTTTACCGCCAGCTCGCCACCCAGTTTCACACGGTCGGCACCGGCAACGGCAACGCCTGCTTCCTTGAGGTTGCCAATCAACGCATGGAATAGCGGGCCGCGGCTGCGCAGCAAAATCAGGATGTCCCCTGGCGTCATCGGGCGCGGGCCATCTGGGCTGGGGATCAAGGTGCCGCCTGCGATCAGACGCGCGATTTCCGCGGCGATGTAACGGCCAAGCTGTAGGTCGGCGCGATCCGGCGATGGCGTGTCGACGGGCTCCCACCACGGGACCTCTACGCCGTCCTTTTCGGTTTCCAGAAACGGCCACAGATCAACGCGGCCTGCCTTGCCATCGTCAAAGGCGGCATGGATTACCTCATCACTTACACCGCCACGATCCGTGGGGGCGAAAACCTCATCTGTCAGCGACAAAATCGGCGCGGCGGAGCGGAAGGACACGTCCAGTGCCACCTCACCAAACGGTTTATCAGCAGCCCCCAGCCGCCCACGAAAAACCTCGCGCATCCGGCCAAATTCTGCGGGCTGCGCGCCCTGAAACGAGTAAATCGACTGCTTTTCATCACCCACAACGAACAGGGTGCGTTCGCGGCGTTCCACCCCTTCACCAGCGTAGAATTCTGGCGTCAGCGCCTCAACTACATCCCATTGGCGGGGTGAGGTATCCTGCGCCTCGTCCACGAGGATATGCTCGATCCCGCCATCCAGCTTATACAGCACCCATTGCGACATATCGGGGCGGGTCAGCAGGCTGCGCGTGCGTAGGATCAGATCGTCGAAATCCAGCATGCCCTGCGCGGCCTTCGCCTCGTCATAACGGGTCAGGAACACGTCTGCGAAGTCGTGCAAGGCCTGCGTGCGCTCCAACACGGCGCGGGCCAAGCGGTCGCTGCGGGCGGCCTCCACCGCCATGGCCAGCTCGTTCAGTTCCTCCACATCGGCGGGGTCCAGCGCCTGCATCACCTTTTTGGTGGCGAACTTATCAACCTTGGCCAGATGGTCCCGTTTGTCGGTCTTTTCACCGTAGAGCAGCAAGCTCTCAACCGGTTCATCTCCCTGGGCTTGCATGGCGTTCAGCACCTTGGGCAAAGCGTTCTTTTTCTCGTTCGCCGTGCCAACAGCAACCATCGCATCAGCCAAGCGGCTGAGCAGATCGCGTTCATCCGGTCCCATGACCTGCATCGGTGGTCCGTTCAGTGACACGCCCAGTTCATCAGCCAAGGCAGCAGGATCAAAAGGAGTGGCAAAGGCATCGCGCTGGCTGAGGATGGCATTGATCAGCCCCTCGGGCCCGTCACCGGGGCAATGCACTGCCATAGCGGCAAAGATATCGGGCTCAACCTCCGCGATCTGATCCAACAGCTCAGTACGCAGGGCCAGCGTGGCGCGGTCGTCCATTTCGCGGAAACTGGGGCTGACGCCTGCCTCCAGCGGGAATCGCCGCAGGATGGTGCCGCAAAAGGCGTGGATCGTCTGGATTTTCAGCTCACCGGGGGTTTCCAATGCGCGGGCGAATAGCTGCCGTGCGTTGCCCAAATCAACCTCACCGGTTTCCTCAAGCTGCGCCAACTCCTCAAGCAATTCGGCATCAGGCATCATCGACCATGCGCCCAAGCGTTTGAACAGGCGGTTCTTCATCTCCGCCGCGGCGGCCTTGGTATAGGTCAGGCACAGAATGCGCTGCGGATCGGCACCGTGCAGCAGCAATCGCGCCACGCGGTCGGTCAGCACCCGTGTTTTGCCAGAGCCGGCATTCGCCCCAACCCATGCAGAGCCAGCGGGCGAAGATGCGCGGTTTTGGGCACGGCTTGCATCGCTCAATGTCATTGGCCAACCTCCTGCAAAGCGGCATCATCGCCATCATCCCATTCGCCCAATCGGGACAGGTGGTCATAATCGGATGCATAGCTAAGCAGAGCAGGCTGTTGCCGCGCCGGATAGCCGCGTTGGGTGTTTTCATAGGCGGCGATCAGTTCGGCAAACCGGTCCCACGCATCGCGGGTGGCGTCCTGATCCTCATCCACCGGCTGCACCTTGGCACCCGCCCCCATGCCGATATATTCGAGGCGGGACACATCCGCCGCGTCGATTTCCTCAAACCCGCCAGCGCGTGCAATTTCGGCCTGTAGGGGCAATTGCAACGCATAGGTGCGGATTTGCTTCGGGCTGGGCGGGCTGCCGGATTTGTAGTCGTAGATGCGCAAGGTGCCATCCTGCGCCAGATCAATCCGATCTGCCTTGGCCGTCAGGGTAAAGGGTGGCGCGGGCAGTTGCCGACGGCCCTTTACCTCGGTTTTGGCAGGGCGGGCATCGACCTGCCGTGCAATTTCACGCTCAACCAATACAGGGGCCACCCGCATCAGGCGGGCATGCCACAGGGCGCGGGTTGCGGGCCACGGGACCAGCTTGTCCAGAACCTCGGTCGCGGTCCGTGCAAACAGCGCATGCGCCGCGGCACCCTCCGCACCGTTCAGATCGGGGGCGAAACGCTCCATCACCTTGTGCAACACGTTTCCACGCTCACGATCATCCGCCTCACGCCCCGGTAGGTCCAGCGCACGCAGGCCCAGCACGTAGCGGGCATAGGTGGCGTAGGGGTCGCGGATCAGCACCTCCACCCCTGTGACCGGCAATTCGTGCGGACGCGCCGCGACAGGGGGGGCGGGCATTGGGCGCGGCGCGGGGCGCATCTCAGCCTCAGGTTTTTCAAGCGCACGGGCGATATCCAAAAACCGGTCGCCGCGATGCGACATCGATTTCAGTGCCGCCTTACCATCATCGCCCAAACCGGCGATCAGGTTGGTCAGGCGGATCACCCAGCGGCTGGCCACGGTCGGCGCACCACCGGCACGGGCGGCGCGGGTTATGATGACCTCGGGCGCATTGATCGCATTCTGGAAATCATGCGCAGCAAGGCCGGTATCGCGCTCCGGCATGGGCAGGCCAAGTTCGCTGCGCATTTTACGGCTCAACCACGGATCGGGGGCTGGACGCTCGGGCCAGACACCCTCGTTCAACCCGCCAAGGATGGTGATATCGGCGCGGGTCATCCGTGCCTCCAGCGCGCCAAGGATCAGCACATCGGGATGGGGCAGAAACGCCGCGCGGCGCACCTGTGCGGCGATCAGCTCATCCTCGACCAAGCGCACGGTATCGGCCATAGCCAGCCCCGCCATCGCATCCACCGCGCCCTGTAACCGGTCCAGCAGAGTAACAGCGGCAAGGCCCGCTTCCTCACGCCAGACCTCAGGCACATCATCCGCCACGCCACGCGACAGGCGGTCAGCAACCATGCGCAGCGTGGTCAGGATATCCTCAGGCGTATCCGTATCTGACAGGGCACTGAGCGGGGCAAAGCAGTCCTGCAACCAGCACGCCCATGTGGTGGCGTCGTCGTCATTCTTACGATCCTCGGCCCAACCGATGATCCGCTGCCAATCTGCCTCAGGCGTGGCCAGCACATCGCGGCCCGTTTGCAGGCCGATCACACGGCGTAGATGCAGGCGGCGTGCCTCGCTCGCGCCACCAACCAGCGGGTGTTTCAGCAGCGCAATCAACGCGGCGGGCTGTGGCACCGTGCCGACCATATTCAGCAACATCCGCAGCATCACACCGGGGGGCGTCAGATGCAGCGGGCGGCCCGCGCTGTCATCAGGGATCAGCCGCCAGCGATCCAGCGCCGCAGAAACCCGCCGCGACAGGTCACGGTCGGGGGTGATCAGCGCTACGCTTTTGCCCTGTTCAACCGCATCGCGCATTGCACAGGCGATTGCGGTGGCTTCCTCACGCTCAGCCGGGGCCTCAATCAGCGAGATGCCGGTTGTGGCCTGCTGCACCTCAACGGACCGCTCAGGAGCCTCGGCCAGCCAGCTATCGGTGACGGGCGCAGGGCGCAGCGCCAGAGAGATCAGGCGGCTGCGCGCATCGCTGTCTCGCCCACCAAACCATTGCGGCAGGGTCGCAACATCAACCCCCAGCGCATGCCCCGCCAGCGCCAAACCGGATTGCGGATGATCGGCAGGCAAGGCGGGTGGGTCCGTTTTCTGCCACAAATCCTCGGGCAAATCAGCATCATAACCGGGCAGGATCACAGCCCCCTGCGGCAACCGCGCAACGGCACACATCAGGCGGCGCATCCATGGGCGCGATCCGGTCGAACCGGCTAGGATCAGCGGATGCGCAGGCGGTTCAACCGCCCATGCTTCCTCCAACGCCGCGATCTGGGCCATGCGCGCAACCTCTGGATCGGCATGGCCGGGTTCTGCCTCGTGCAGGATTTGCGGCCATAGCGTCCACATCAGCCGCATAAAGCGCGCCGAAATCTGCCAATGGGCAGACACATCATCGAGGTTCAGCAGATCGAGGCGATCAGGGCTAACCCCCTGCGCCTGCAACGTATCCAGCAGGTCCAGCAACCGCTCTGCCAGATCAAACAGCGCACCGCGCGGGGCCAAGCCCGGCTCCTGCGCGATCAATCCACCGATCAGGCGCGCGACATGCAGCTTTCGCCGCAGCGGATCGACGGCATGTGGTAAATCCGGCAGGCTCAGAAGCGACTCCGCCCCGCCGATCTGTGGCATGGGTCCGGCAAAGCGCGCATCCCGCGCCATCCGCTCCTCAAGCACGCGCTGCGCACGGCGGGTGTTAAGGCGGATCGTAACCCCCGCCCGCGCAAAGGGGTCCATTCCCTGCATCCGCGTGGCCAAACCATCCTTCAATGTGGCCGCGAAATCAGCCCCTGCCCGAACCGTAAAAACACGCAGCCCATCGATTGGATCGAACATCACTCACCCTCACTCAAAATCTGGTCCGCGGCCTGCAATCCGGCGGGTGTACCAACATCCACCCATGGCTGATCGCAGATCACACCAAACAGGCCGCCCGCCGCATTCATCGCATTCCACACCACGTTGAGCGAGAACTTCTCCTCCGCAACATCGTGCAACCGCTCGGTCCGCAATATTTGCCAACCGGAATAAACATAGGGGGCCGCAGGGGCCGCGCCGCGCCGGATCAACTGGCTGTCCGCGGCGAGGTCAAAATCACCGGCCCGCGAATAGGCCCGACATTGCGCGACCGGCACCAGTAACAGCAGGGCCTGCATCTGCGGACGCCATGCCTGCTTCAGAACCGATAGCGGATCGGCAGTTGCCGCCCAGATCGCATCTGGGTTCACGCTTATAACCGGATCGGACAGATGCGGTAACGCCACGCGCATTCCGCCGCCTGTCTCCAGAATATCCGGCTCATAGGACAGATGCACGGCAGGCGCAGAGCGGTGCGCCACAGCCTGCGCCACCTGATCCGCATGGTAATGAGTGTTGATGACAGCCCGCGAAACGCCCCCCCGCGCCAATCGGTCCAGCGCGTGATCCAGCAAGGTCGCGCCACCGGCCCGCAACAGCGGCTTTGGCACGTCCTTGGTTAGCGCCCCCATCCGCGTGCCGAACCCAGCCGCGAAAACCATGGCAACGTCAGGCAAGCTCATCCTGCGGCCCGAATTCGCGCGAGGATTTCGGGGGTCGGCGCAGGCACATTTTCCGCGATCCAGTCGCGCAGATCGCCCAAGGCCGGATGCGCCAAATCACGCTGTAGATGCGCCCACACACGGGGCATCAGATCCAGATAGGCCTGCTTACCATCGCGCATCCACAGTCGTGCAAAGATGCCCAGAATCTTGATGTTTCGCTGCGCGCCCACGGTTGCATAGGCGGCGAGAAACTCAGTTGGCTCCGCCCCGGTTGCCTGCACGAACCGGTCGATCATCGCCGATTGTAATTCCGCAGAGGTATCGCGGCGCGCGTCCTCCAGCAGCGAAACCAGATCATAGGCCGGATGCCCCGCCAGCGCGTCCTGATAGTCCAGCAATCCAACCCGCGCTGTTCCCTGCCGGTCGGGCAGCCAAAGCAGGTTTTCCGCATGATAATCACGCAAAACAACGGAATTCGCACCGGCCAGCGGGGCACATGCCGCCTGTATCAGTGCATCAAACTGCGCGGAATCCACAGTGCGCCCTGCCCTCGGAACGTACCATTCGGTCAGCAATTGCGCCTCGCGCAGATATGTCGCGGCATCATAGGGGGGCAAATTCTCCGGCGCCGCTTCCGTCTGAAGCTCGACCAACAAATCCACGGCGGCACTGTACAGCACGCCCTCATCAACCGTTGCCGCGGCACGGGCGAACAGATCATCGCCCAAATCCTCCAGCAGCAAAAAGCCATTCTGCGGATCAGACCCCATAATGATCGGCGCGCTGAACCCACGAGCATGCAGCAATTCGGTCACTTGCACGAAGGGAAGGACATCCTCACCCCTCTCCGGGGGGGCATCCATCAGCACTGCGGCCTTGGCCCCGTTGACTCGCAGATAACGACGGTTCGAGGCATCACCGGCCAAGGGGGCAACATGCGCATCCCCCCACCCGATGCTGTCTAGAAAATCGAGGGCCAATGCATCCCGATCGCTCATTGCGATAGCTCCTGTTGTAGCGAGCCCCAACCCGCACCGGCAAAGCGCAGTTGCGCCTGCCGCCCCTCGCCCAATTGCGATATGGTGATGTGTAGATGCCTTGCGGGGGTCAGGCTGCCCAACCGCTCTGGCCATTCGATCAACGAGATCGCGTCGTCCAGCACCGTGTCGAGGCCAAGTTCCATCAACTCCTCCGGCTCACCCAAACGGTACAGGTCCATATGCCAGATCGGGCTGCGCTGCGCCTCATAGCTTTGCATCAGCGTATAGGTGGGCGACGGAACGTCTTGCTCCGCATGGGTCATAGCGCGAATGGCGGCCCGCGCAAAATGTGATTTCCCAGCGCCAATCGCACCGGACAGCAAGACGCAATCCGGCGGCGATAAATGGCGGGAGATCCGCTGCGCAAACGCATCAGTTGCGTCAGGGTCAGCAAGGGTCAAACGGTAATCTGGCGTGGTGTGAGGCATAGCCCGATTTAGCAGACCCGATGCCGGACAGGAACAGGTTACGGCGATCTATTGCGCGGGAATGCCGGCCATTAATTGCACAGGCCCGCCCACATCGCGACCGGCAAGGGCTGCGCGTGGAATGCGCACCTGTATGCACAGGCTTTCGCCCTGCACCACATCAACCTGTCCTTGCACATCCGACAGATAGCGACGCAGCAGTGAAATCGGCAAAGTCGCACCTATTTCGTTGCTATCAGCCAAGGACACATCTGCACGCAGCGTCAGAATCGCCTGCGCTTCATCATGGGAGAGGTCCAGCGTGACGCCATGCCCCGCAGGCACCACATCGACCGCAGCCAGCAACATGTTGTAGCCCGCCCGACGGATCAGGTCCTGTTGGGTGCACGGCAATTGCCCCGCGCCATCATCAGCAACGGCAACCGATATATCGGCGGGTTCGGTCAAGTTGCGCGCCTGCTCCAACGCCAAATCAACTGCACGACGCAGGCTGCGATTGGGCACCTCCGCTACGGCGGTTGGCGGCAGGAAGGACAGCAGCGTTCCGCCACCGGGCAAGGGGTGCAGTTCCAGCACACTCAGCACCTGCCCATCGCGTTGCAGCGGCACAATCATCGGCGTGCGCTCCGTCTCGGATGCTCTGCCCACAACATAACTTAGTACACGGTCCCAGATAGGGGCCGCACCAAAGGTTGCGCGACAATGGCGTAGCACCTCGTGAATCGCACCAGCACTGGACAGACTGTCGGATGAAATCGGCACCCCCATGAGTTTCGAGAAATCAGCGCCAACGAACCCAGCCGCACCGCTGATGTCAAAAATCAGATGCGTGCCAGGCCGTGCATCCAACGCCGCCGCGCGCAGGGTCATCCCCTCACAAAACTGCTGCTCTAATGTGACTGCGGGGGTGATGTCCTCCAGCAAAAAGGCAACCGCGCCCTGTGGATGCGGACGCCCGACCACGCGCAGGGTACGGCCCGAGGGCTGGACCCAGACCTCCGCGAAATCCTGCGTACCGCCATCGCGCCCCAATGTGATCAGCTGCTCACGCCATTGTCGAAAATCGCGTTGATCCGGCAGGGCGCGCCGTTCTCGCAGGTGGTTCAGAAAGCTCGCCAAGGTTGGACGCCCCGCAAGCCATGCAGGATCTAGCCGCAGTAAATCCGCCAGCGCGGGGTTAAACAGGCCAAGTTCACGATCGCGATCGAAAATCGCCAATCCGATGGGTAGATGCGCAAATGTTTCTGTCAAAGTTTCGACAAATCGGCTCAGCGCGGCCTCCGCTCGCATGATCCGGTCTGCTGCGATAGCATAGCCGAGGATCACACCGTCCTGACGGGCAACCAAGGTAACGTCGAACCAAATCGGTGCGCCTTCATCATCCGGCTGCACGGACATTCGATGCTGCTCAGCGGCTTCACCAATCGGCAACCGATGGGCTCGTTGCGCCAGAAGTTTCGGTATAGCTGGATGCAATCCGCGTTTTTGCATTGCTGCCAAGTTAGACCATACGACATCACCAGACGCATCCATTCGCCACTGCAAATAGGGTGCATGGCCAAGTATATCTGAATGTCGCGCGGCCAAATCCGCCGCTGCAATCGCTGCATCCTGTCGGACGCGCGCGGCCTGTTCGCGCAATGTGATGTCGAGCACCGAGACAAATGCACCTGCCCCGTGAACGAATCCCATCACCTCCAAATGCCGCCCCTCATGATCATCGCCGACAAGATCAAAGGCTGCACCGGTCTGTTGAAGGGCTGAAATCGCACGCAACAAAGGCGCGCGCGCATCCTCAACAAAGTCGCTGGCAAAGACGTCCACATCCCGCGTGACATCTGCACCTGTCAGCACATCACCACTCAGCCGAAAAAGCGTTTCTCTTGACGGCGGCTGTTTTCGGAAGCTCACGCGCCACTGCCGCAGCGCTAAGATCAACAGCGCAGTACAAAATATTCCGAGTGCAGAAACCGCAAGAACGTTCAGGTTGGAAAATATGAACATGACGCTGCTCCGGTCCCACAATGGAACACCAGCATCCGAGGTACTGATTAACGAAGCGTTAAACCTGCTCCTCGTCATTTCGGCTGTTCTGTCCCAATGCGGCACGCGAGGCATCCTTTAGCGGAGCGATCAGCTCACGCGGCCATTGCACATCGACCACAGCGCCGGGAGGATTCGCGAGATCGGGTTCCGTCAGCGCACCACGCCGCCGTTTTGGCTCCGTTCCGTTAGTGAAGGTCAGCACCGCGCCCGAGCGTTCGAGCAAGGTTTTCGCGATAAACAGGCCCAGCCCCATCCCCTCATATCCCGGCCGCAACCATGTTCTGCGCTTGCGCCGCCCCAGAAACGGATCGCCCAATCTGCCAATCATATCCTCAGGATAGCCATGCCCGTCATCGCCGACCGTAATGCGCAGACGGTCATCATCCCATGAGGCATCGATCCAAACAGTTGTCTGTGCGAAATCAACCGCGTTTTGCACCAAGTTACGCAATCCGTGGACCACCTCTGGCGTGCGGGCCGCAACGGGTTGTTCCAGCATTCGCACCGATTCCAGGTGGCCATCCAGACGGAAGATGACCTCCTTACCGCGATCAAGATGCGGCTCGGCGGCCTCATGCAACAGGGCCTCCAGCGGGACGAAATGCAGGTGTAAATCATCCTTACCGGCGCGCCCCATATCCGCGAGAATATCCCGACAGCGATCTGCCTGCGCACGAATTAACTGCGCATCCTCGGCAAAGCGGGGGTCCGCATCCGGCAGTGAAGCGAGGTCATCGGCCAGCTCACCCGCCGCCAGTTTGATCGTGGCCAGCGGTGTTCCCAGCTCATGCGCGGCGGCAGCGACCACCCCGCCTAGCGAGGACAGGCGCTGCTCACGCGATAGCGCCATTTGCGTGGCGACCAGTGCCTCGGACATGGCATTATTGTCCCGCGTCACCCGCGCCGCGTAAAATCCGAAAAACAGCGTGAAGATGGTCACGGCCAGCCACATCCCGAACAGGTAGATATCGGGCAGGTCCAAAACCTCGCTACCCGCAATCGTCATCGGGCGATACCAGAACCCCAGCGCCGAGGTCAGGCACAGCGCAACGCCGCCCAGCACCACCGTTTGCACAACAGGCAGCGCTGATGCCGCGATCACCACAGGCCCCACGATCAGCACCACAAACGGGTTCGTTAACCCGCCCGTCAGGTACAGCATGATCGCCAATTGGAATAGGTCGAACAGCAGGATCGCCGCCGTGTATTCCGCCGATAACCTCTTGTTTTCAGGCAGAACAATCGTCCCGCTGAGGTTCACAGCAAGCGACAGCAAGACCACTGCGACGCACAGCTCGAACGCCAGATCGATGCCCAGAACGAAGTGGGCAATAAGCACAGCCAATAGCTGCCCGCCGATCGCTCCCCACCGCAGGCCAATTACCGTGCGTAGGCGTAGCCAGTTATTGCGCGCCGGTGACATATCCGCAGCATCAGGTGACGACCACCCGTTCACGTCTGCCACCAAACGCGCAGCGCCATCCTATCGCGCCGCGGCGAGGAAGGCCGCAACCTCAGCCTGACCACTGCGCGTCCGATAGGACATGCGCGAGCGTGCAGCATCGTCGCCGGTGAACTCCTTCAGGAAGCCACTCGGATCAGTAATATACGCCGCCAGATTTTCCTCGTTCCAGACCAGGCCCGCAGCGCCCGCAGCAACAATGCTGTCGCCATAACGGAAATCAGGAACCGCACCTGCCTGCTGGCCGATAATGCCGTACAGGTTCGGACCGGTACGGCCACGCCCCACGATATTGTTGCCGCTGGGTGAGGTTACAACATGGCAGGACTGGCATTGGTTAAATGAGGACGAATCCTGTGCCATGCTAGGCGCGGCAACCATCGTCACAGCCGCGACTGCCGTCAGAAATGTAGCTTTGATCATAAGTCGTCCTCCAATCAGCGCAGCGTTATCCGCAGACGTTGTGAGAGCACACATAGTGCCGAGACCAGCAGATTTCCAATGGCACCCGATCACAATTGCAGGTGCAGCGCCGACAGAATCAGGCGGCGGCGCGGGCCAGTGCGCATTGGCTCCACAGGTGATGCAGCGCCGATACCAATGCGTCAATATCGCCATCATCATGCAACGGCGATGGGGTAAAGCGCAGGCGCTCTGTCCCCTTGGGCACTGTCGGATAGTTGATCGGCTGCACGTAGATACCGTGATCCTGCATCAGGATATCAGCCAGCATTTTGCATTTGACCGGATCCTTCACCATGACGGGAACGATATGCGATGGGTTGTCCAGATGCGGAATACCGGCGCGGTCGAGCGCATCACGCAAACGGGCAACCTGACGACGCTGACGGGCGCGCAGGCCTGTGCCCTCCTCACCCTTCAGCGTGCGGATCGAGGCCGCAGCACCAGCAGCAACCGCAGGCGGCAGCGCTGTTGTGAAGATAAAGCCGGACGCGAACGAACGGATGAAATCGACCAGCTCAACCGAGCCGGTGATATAGCCGCCAACAACGCCAAATGCCTTACCCAACGTCCCCTCGATCAGGGTCACACGGTCTGCCAGGCCCTCACGCTCCGCGATACCACCGCCGCGTGGGCCGTATAGGCCAACGGCGTGGACCTCATCCAGATAGGTCATGGCGCCGAATTGTTCAGCCACGTCCAGAATTTCAGCCATGGGGGCAATATCGCCATCCATGGAATACACGCTCTCAAAGGCCACAACCTTGGGCGCGTCGGGGTCCAGATCAGCCAGCTTGCGTTCCAGATCGCGCGGGTCGTTATGCGCCCAGATGCGTTTGTCACAGCGGGCGTGGCGAATACCCTCGATCATACTGGCATGGTTGAACGCGTCGGACAGGATCGTGCAGCCCGGCAGGCGCGACCCCAATGTGCCCAGTGCGGCCCAGTTCGAAACATAACCCGAGGTAAACAGCAACGCTGCTTCCTTGTCGTGCAGATCGGCCAGCTCGGCCTCCAGCAACACATGGCTATGGGTCGTGCCGGAGATGTTGCGCGTACCGCCAGCACCTGCGCCGCATTTGTCCAGCGCCTCATGCATAGCGGCAAGAACCTCGGGATGTTGGCCCATCCCGAGGTAATCGTTGCCGCACCAGACCGTAACCTCATCCGCACCGGCACCGTGATTGCGGGCCTTGGGATAGGCACCACGATACCGCTCAAGCTCTGCAAAAACGCGGTAATTACCGTCGGATTTCAAAGCATCAAGTTGCGTGCGGAAAAGCTGGTCGTAATCCATGTGTCGTCTCGTCCCTTGCGGCACCGTCAGGCCCGGCGCCTCTGTCATGCGATGACCTATGCGATCTTGCACATCGTGAAAAGTGTCGCGATGCCGCACGTGTTCTACATCACTGCGCCATACAGCAATACGTGGTCAAGGATTTAGAGCGATTCCAGAGTTCACATATTGATCAAGATCAAGTTTGTGGAAATATCGACACACGCATTGATCTCGCATGGAAAATCACCTGCTACCCATGCGCGCACCCGTTAAAACGGGCTGGACCCTAACCGGTCGCTCGGCCATATCTGAACGCCAATTTAAACGGATGGAGCGCCCGAATGACCGAAAAACTGTTGCTGCGCGCGCTAAAGGGCGAAACCTTACCGGTTCCTCCTGTGTGGATGATGCGTCAGGCGGGGCGTTACCTGCCGGAATATCGTGCGACCCGCGCCCATGCGGGCAGCTTTCTGGACCTGTGCTATAACCCCGAGCTGGCGACCGAAGTGACGTTACAGCCCATTCGGCGCTATGGCTTCGATGCCGCCATTCTGTTCGCGGATATCCTGCTGGTGCCCCAGGCGCTGGGGGCGAATCTGACCTTCGTGCAGGGCGAGGGGCCGCGCCTGTCCACCGTCACCTCGGCTGCCGATCTGGCGAAACTTGGCCCGCTGGATAATATCGATGAGGTGCTCAGCCCGATCTACGAAACGGTCAAGATGCTGCGCCGCGAACTGCCCGCAGATGTGCCGCTGATCGGCTTTGCCGGTGCGCCATGGACCGTTGCGACCTATATGATTGCGGGTAAGGGCACCCCCGATCAGGCCCCCGCGCGACGCCTGATGTATGGTGATCCCGCAACATTCGAGGCCCTGCTGGACCGCATTACCGAGGCAACGATCCACTACCTGCTCAAACAGATCGAGGCGGGCGCCGAGGTCGTGAAGATGTTCGATAGCTGGGCTGGCGCGCTGCCCGGTCCGGTCTTTGCGAAATATGCCATCGCACCGGCCAAGCGGATTGTTGACGCGATCCGCGCCGAACATCCCGACCTGCCTATCATCGGCTTCCCCCGTGGTGCGGGCCGCAATTATGCGACCTATGTGCAGGCAACCGGTGTTCAGGGCGTTGCACTGGATACCAGCGTTGATCCTGCATGGGCTGCGCGTGAATTGCAGCCCCACGCCTGCGTTCAGGGCAATCTTGACCCGCTGCTGCTGGTTCAGGGGGGTGAGGCATTGACGCTGGCCGCCAAGCAGGTCGTCAAAGGGTTCTCTGGCGGGCCGCACATCTTTAACCTTGGCCACGGGATTACGCCGGATGCGGACCCCGAAAACGTGCATCGCATGCTGGAGGCGGTGCGCGGTTAACCCCGCATTAACCAAGCTAAGGTCATCCTCCGCATAAATTCGGAGGATGATCATGGTCGCGCGCGCCTACACTGTCGCCTTTCACGGGGTGGAGGCCCGCCGCGTTGAGGTGCAATGCGCGCTCAGCGCTGGTTTACCCGCGTTCCACCTTGTCGGACTGCCGGATAAGGCGGTGAGCGAGGCAAAGGAGCGTGTGCGCGCCGCGATGACCGCGATGGGGCTGGCCATGCCGGCCAAGCGTATCACTGTAAACCTGTCCCCCGCCGATCTGCCCAAGGAAGGCCCGCATTTCGACCTGCCGATCGCGTTGAGCCTACTGACCGCGATGGAGGTGATCCCGCAGGAGGAAGTGCAGAACTTCATCGCCTTGGGGGAACTGTCGCTGGATGGCTCCACCGTTCCGGTCATCGGTGCCCTACCCGCCGCAATGGCCGCGGCGGAGGCAGATTGCGGCCTGATTTGCCCAGAAGCCTGCGGGGCGGAGGCCGCGTGGGTCGGAGCGGTGCAGGTCCTCGCCACGCCATCCCTGCTGGCAATTGTGAACCACTTCAACGGCCGCATGGTGCTGCCCCCCGCGCAGGCAGGTATGGTCGCCAATCGCGGGGTCGTGCCCGACATGGCCGATGTAAAGGGGCAGGAACGGGCCAAGCGTGCATTGGAAATCGCTGCCGCCGGTCGCCACCACATGATTATGGTGGGGGAGCCGGGATCGGGGAAATCCATGCTAGCCGCGCGCCTGCCCGGTATCCTGCCTGATCTGACCCCAGCCGAGGCGCTGGATACCTCCATGATCCTATCACTGGCGGGGCAGATCGAGGAGGGCGGCATCTCGCGTCAGCGCCCGTTCCGCACGCCGCATCACACCGCATCTATGGCTGCGATCGTTGGCGGTGGCAGGCGCGCCGGACCGGGCGAGATTAGCCTCGCCCATAATGGTGTGCTGTTCATGGATGAGTTTCCGGAATTCCCGCGCCAAGTCCTCGAAACCCTGCGCCAGCCGATTGAAACAGGCGATGTGGTGGTTGCCCGCGCCAATGCGCATGTGCGCTATCCCTGCCGGTTTATGTTGGTCGCCGCCGCGAATCCGTGCCGCTGCGGCTATCTGCCCGATCCGTCGCGTGCTTGTTCCAAGGCACCGCTCTGCGGGCAAACCTATCTGTCGCGGATATCAGGCCCGCTAATGGACCGCTTTGACATCCGCATTGATGTGTCACCGGTTACGGTTGGGGATTTGTCCGGCAGCAAGGTGGGCGAACGCTCGGCCACTGTCGCCGCCCGGATTGCCGCCGCACGTGAGGTACAGGCCCGGCGACTGGTCGGGACTGATGCAACCACCAATGCCGATGTGGACGGCGACCTGCTGGATCGCATCGCAACCCCCGATGCAGCGGGGCGCGAATTGCTGACCCGTGTGGCTGATAAACACCGGCTGACGGCGCGGGGATATCACCGGATTCTGCGGGTTGCGCGTACCATTGCTGACCTGTCAGGCAGCGATGCCGTCAGCCGTGACCATATCGCGGAGGCTGTTGCCTATCGTCTGGCGCTTTAAAAGAAGCTCTGCGGGTCGATATCAATCGCGATCCGGTAATTCGGGCGGGGCACAACATCGCGCACCCAATGGGATAGTAGCGATTGCAGGGCCAGCCCCTTGGGCGCCTTGACCAGCAAACGAACCCGCGTGCGACCCCTGATCCGCGCCACCGGGGCCGGTGCGGGGCCGAATAGCTGCGCGCCAGCCTGTGTTAAAATCCCTGCCCGCGCAGCCAAGGCACGGGCCAGATCAAAGGTTTCGCGCTCCTCCGGCCCGCTGACGATGATACCGGCCATCCGGCCAAAGGGGGGAACGCCGGCCTGCTGACGCTCCGCCGCCTCCGCCCGCCAGAAGGCCTCCTCATCGCCGCCCAGAATGGCCTTGATAACGGGGTGTTCAGGTTGATGGGTCTGGATCATGGCAAGCCCCGGCTTATCAGCGCGCCCTGCACGGCCAGCGACCTGCCGGATCAGCTGGAAGGTCCGCTCCGCCGCGCGCAATTCCCCCCCCTGTAGGCCCAGATCAGCATCAATCACACCGACGAGAGTCAGCAGCGGAAAGTTATGCCCCTTGGCCACCATTTGCGTGCCGATGACGATATCCGCACCACCTGCGGCAATCTCATCTATCCGTTGCTTCAGGGCGCGAGCGCTCATCGTCATGTCCGAGGACAGAACGGCCATTCGCGCATCCGGAAAGCGGCGTTCGACCTCCTCAGCCAGACGCTCCACCCCCGGTCCCAATGCTGCGATGTGATCGGCATTCCCGCAGGAGGGGCATTCCGTCGGGATCGGTTTGGTCGCGCCGCATTGGTGGCACATCAGGCGGTTCAGGAACCGGTGCTCAACCATGCGCGCGTCGCAATCATCGCACCCAACCTGATGCCCGCAGGCGCGGCACAGGGTTAGCGGGGCGTAGCCACGCCGGTTGATGAACAGCAGGCTTTGCTCCCCTGCCTCAACCCGTTTTTGCACGGCATTGGCCAGAGGCTCGGATATCCACGAATCGCGCTCCAGTGGATCAATGCGCAAATCGACGGCCCGCATTTCAGGCAGGACCGCCGCGCCGAACCGTTCGGTCAGATCAATGCGCGCATATTTACCGGCGCGGGCGTTCACCCAGCTTTCCAATGATGGCGTGGCAGAGGCCAAAACCACCTGCCCCTTGGTCAGTGAGGCCCGCAAAACCGCCATGTCGCGCGCATTATACAGCACGCCCTCCTCCTGCTTGTATGACCCGTCATGTTCCTCATCCACGATGATGAGACCCAGATCGGTAAAGGGCAGGAACAGTGCGGATCGAGCGCCGACGACCAAGCTAACGCGCCCCTCGGCCACTCCGGTCCATGCCCGCCTGCGCCCAGCCTGTGTGACACCGGAATGCCATTCGGCAGGGGCCGCGCCGAACCGTGCCTCAACCCGCGACATGAATGCGCCGGTCAGCGCGATTTCCGGCAACAGAACCAGCGCCTGACGCCCCGCGCGCAGGCATTCGGCGACGGCCTCCAGATAGACCTCCGTCTTGCCGGAACCTGTCACGCCCTTGAGCAGAGTTGTGCCATAGGTCCGGCTGCGCACGGCCTCACGCAGGGTCGTCGCCGCATTGTTTTGATCGTTCGACAGGTCCTTGGACGGCAGATCGGGGTCCAGTCGCGGAAAGGGCGCATCGCGTGGCGCGTCCTCACTGCGCAGAACGCCCTGCTTTTCCAGTCCCTTCACCACCGATGAGGTCACCCCCACCAGTGCCGCCAGCTCGGACGGGGCAAACCCCATGCCCCGATGTTCCTCAAGAAACGCAATCACCCGCTCGCGCGCATCGGTCATCCGGCTGGGTTGCTGATCGGTCAGGCGCACAATCCGGCGTTTACCGGGCGGGTCGCCCAGTCCCGGCACGCGAGTAGCCAGTCGCAGGATCGCGGTCAGCGGCGTCATCGTGTAATCCGCCACCCGCGTCACAAACTCGCGCATCAGGGGACTCATCGGGGGAACATCCAGAATCGCGCCGATCTGGCGAATTTTGCTAAGGTCGTAATCACCGGCACCCGGCCCCCAGATCACGCCCTTAACGCGGCGCGGGCCCAGTGGAACGGACACAAATGCACCGACCCGCGCGCCGCCCTCTGGCACGCGGTAATCAAGTGTTCGGTCCGGCATATCCGGCGTCAAAACCGCCGCCAGCGCGCCACCCTCTAGATATTCGATCTGCTCTCTCATTCCATGCCAGATACCACGGCAAAACAGCGGCGGAAACCTAACGTTCGGCCTTCGCGGCCATCACATTTCGCCCTGCCGATTTGTGCGGGTTTGCGTTCGGCGCGGGCTGATGTAAGGTCCGCGCAAAATCACCTATTAGGGATGCCAACCATGAAATTCTTCGTCGATACCGCCGATGTTGCTGCGATCTCCGAGCTGAACGATCTGGGCTTTGTGGATGGTGTTACAACCAACCCGTCGCTGATCATGAAATCGGGCCGCGACATTCTGGAAGTAACCAAGGAAATCTGTGAGCTGATCGACGGCCCTGTCTCCGCCGAGGTTACCGCAGTTGACGCGGATGAGATGATCGCCGAGGGCCGCAAGCTGGCCAAAATCGCCGACAACATCGCGGTTAAGGTTCCGCTGACATGGGCTGGCCTGAAAACATGTAAGACGCTGACGGATGAGGGCCGCATGGTCAACGTCACGCTGTGCTTCTCGGCCAATCAGGCGCTGCTGGCGGCAAAGGCCGGCGCGACGTTCATCTCGCCCTTCATCGGACGTCTGGACGATATCAACATCGACGGCATCGACCTGATCGCTGATATCCGCACGATCTATGACAATTACGGCTACGGCACCGAAATCCTCGCGGCCTCGATCCGCACCGTGAACCATGTCAGCGATTGCGCACGTATCGGCGCAGACGTGATCACCGCACCACCCGAGGTTCTCAAGAAGCTGGCATCCCACCCCCTGACCGATGCGGGCCTTGCTACGTTCATGGCCGATTGGGCCAAGACCGGACAGAAGATCCTCTGATATGGAACGCGCGGCGATCCGTGACCTGATCCTTGATGATCCGGCCCTCGTACTCGACGACGGGGACGTTATGCGCGCCCTCGTCACCGCGCAGGATAATGGCGACGGGCGCATCACCGATTTACGGGGTGTGCTGGTCGATCGGCTAGAGGGACGGTTGGGCGCGCTGGAGCAAACCCACCGTTCCGTTATCGCCGCCGCCTATGAAAACCTGTCGGGGACCCAGCAAGTACACCGCGCGGTCCTCGAAATTCTGGAGCCTACGGGCTTCTCCGACTTTCTGGCCACGATGACCGGCCCTGTTGCCGATATTCTGACGGTGGACACAGTGCGTTTGGCGCTGGAGCTAACGGATGCGGAGCGGGCGATTGCGGCGGCTCCCGGTCTTGTCGCGCTGCCGGTTGGTGGTGTGGACAGCTATATCGGCGCTGTGCGCGACCGCGATCCGGCGCGCATTACCCTGCGCGCAACCGGTGCCAATGCGACCGCTGTGTTTGAGGAGGAAACCCTGCGCATCCGGTCCGAGGCATTGATGCGTCTGGATCTGGGCGAGGGGCGTCGTGCGGCCATGCTTGTCTTTGGCGCGGGCGATCCGGATCGCTTTGCACCGGATCAGGGATCGGACTTGCTGGAGTTTTTCACCGGCTGTTTTGAGCGTGCAGTGCGCCGCTGGCTGGTGTGAGCAACCACCCCCTTTCAGGCACAGATGGCGCGCTGGCGCTGCTGTCCCGCTGGATTGACCAGATCGTTGCAGTTCGCGGCCAATCGCCCCGCACTGCGGACAGTTACCGTCATGATGTGTCCAACTATCTGGGGTTTCTGAACCTGCATCGTGGGGAGCCGGTGGGCCTAAACGGGCTAGGCACGGTGACCTCGCCCGAGATGCGCGCATGGATTGCCCATCTGCGCGATGCGGACCTCTCCGCGCGATCTGCCGCCCGTGCATTATCCGCCGTCAAAAGCTTTCACCGCTGGCTGGCGGAGACCGAGGGGCTAGACGCAACTGCCGTCATGGCCACACGTGCGCCACGAGTGAAGGCCGGACTGCCCCGCCCGCTTAGCACCGAGGCAGCCCGTGCCGTCATCGACAATGCCGACGTTCACCACCCAGAGCCATGGATCGCAGCGCGCGATACGGCGGTGCTAACCCTGCTCTACGCCTGCGGTTTGCGCATATCCGAGGCTCTCGCCCTGCGCCATTCCGATGCGCCGCTGGGTAAAACGCTGCACATCATCGGAAAGGGAAACAAGGAACGACAGGTTCCCGTATTACCCGCCGCGCAACAGGCCGTGGATGTTTACCTGCAACTGTGTCCGTACAAGGTGGACCCAGATGGTGCGCTGTTTCTGGGCGCACGCGGTGGGCCCCTAGCCGCGTCGATGGTGCAAAAACGGATGGCGGATTTGCGCGCGCAACTGGGCCTGCCCGCCACGGCGACGCCGCACGCGCTACGCCATTCCTTTGCCACGCATTTGCTGGAGGCAGGCGGTGATTTGCGCGCCATCCAGACCCTGCTGGGGCACGAGTCGCTGTCCAGCACGCAAATCTACACCTCGCTCGACCAAACGCGCCTGATGGAAATCTATGACGCGGCCAAGAAGAAACGAACCACGACTGAAGGGTAAGTGACTTAAAAAATTCACAACTCCCTTGCCCTTACGCCCATGGTGCTGACACTAGGGCCATCGCAAACACATGCCACCGGAGTAACCTCAATGCTCAAGTCGCTCACATTGCTGGCCCTTGGTGCTAGCATTCTGGCACCAGCTGCCTTCGCTCAGGACTTACCCGATCTGGAGGGCCGCACGATTTCGGTCGTGACAGAAAATGCCTATCCCCCCCTGCAATTTGTCGATCCCGCCACCGGCGAGGCGATTGGCTGGGAATATGACGCCATCGCGGAAATCGCATCGCGCCTGAACGCCGTGATCGAGATCGAGAACACCTCGTGGGACGCCATGATCCCCGCCGTGGCCGAGGACCAGTACGATATCGGCATGACCGGCATCACCATCCGTGAGGATCGCGCCGAGGTTATCGACTTCTCCGATCCCTATATGCGGTCCGAGATGTTCATGCTGGTGCGCGCGGACGAGGACCGCTTTACCGATGCCACCAGCTTTGCCGCGATTGAGGATGGGCTGGTCGGCGCGCAGCCGGGCACCACGCCATTCTACGTTGCAGTATACGATGTACTGGACGGGGATGAGAGCAATCCACGGATCAAGCTGTTCGAAACCTTTGGCGCCGGCGTTCAGGCCCTGCGTGCGGGTGACGTGGATGTAGTGCTGACCGATGGCACTGCGGGCAACGGCTATGTCGATGCAAATCCTGATGTGTTCAAGCTGGTGGGCGAACCGCTGGGTTCCGAGGATTTCGGGTTCATCTTCCCGCTCGGCTCCGATCTGGTTGCGCCGGTTAACGCCGCAATTGCCGCGATGCAGGCCGACGGAACAATCGATGCGCTGAACAACAAGTGGTTCCTCGATTACAAGCTGGGTGGCTAAGCCCTAACGGCCCCGCGGCACGTCACGCGGGGCCATCCCTTCCTCAAACACTGTCACGAGGGCCGATGCATCCCAATTCTCAGGATCAGGACTTTCCGTGGTGGTTGGTCGTGGCAGGCATTATCGCCCTGATCGCCGGCTGGCAGATCGTTGCGGATGACCTGTATTCGCAGATATTCGCGACCGTGCTCAAAGGGGTGAAGATCACCGTCCTTGTCACGATTGTTGCCTTTCTATCCGCCGCGACTGTCGGTCTGCTGCTGGCGGTGATGAGCCTGTCCAAATCGCTGGTCCTGCGCCAGATCGCGCGGTTTTATATTGAGATCGTGCGCGGCATTCCGATCCTTGTGCTGCTGTTCTACATCGCCTTTGTCGGCGCGCCCGCATTGGTGGCTGCGATCAATCTGGCGATTGAACCGCTGGGCTTTGACGCGATGCGCACGCGCGATCTGTCGTTGATGTGGCGGGCCATTCTGGCGCTGACCATCGGCTATTCCGCCTTTATCGCCGAGGTTTTTCGCGCAGGGATTCAATCCGTTGATACCGGCCAGCTAGAGGCAGCAAAGGCACTGGGCTTTACCGGCTGGCAGCGATTTCGCCTGATTGTTTTTCCACAGGCATTACGCACGATACTGCCCCCGCTGGGCAATGATTTCATCGCGTTGATCAAGGACAGCTCGCTGGTTTCTGTGCTGGGCGTCGCGGATGTTACCCAGCTGGGCAAAATCTACGCCTCCGGCTCGTTCCGCTATATGGAAACCTACAATATCGTCGCGGTAATCTATCTGATGATGACAATCGGCCTCAGCCTCGCCCTGCGGGTGTTGGAGCGCCGCCTGCGTGAGCGACGCCGCTAACGAATGCGGTTTCAGCCGCGCCTAACCCCTGTTAGGTTGCCGCAAAACCGAGGAGCACCAATTCATGTTTGCCCGCGCATTTTCCGTACATCTTCTTACCGCAACTGGCGCAGGCTTGGCCCTGATGGCGATGCTGGCTGCTGCGCAGGAAAACTGGCCTGTGATGTTTCTATGGCTGATTTTCGCTCTGCTTGTGGACGGCATCGACGGCCCCTTGGCACGCGCGGTGGATACAAAGACGAACGCCCCGCAATGGGATGGCGTGCTGCTGGACCTGATTATCGACTATCTAACCTATGTGTTCATTCCCGCCTATGCGCTGGTTTCCGCCAATCTGATTGGTGAGGGGTGGAGCCTCGCGGCAGGATTGCTGATCTGCGTATCCGGCGTGATCTACTTTGCCGATACGCGAATGAAGACCAGCGATAACAGCTTTTCCGGCTTTCCGGGCTGCTGGAACATGGTCGTGCTGGTACTATTCGCGATCAGCCCCGATGGCTGGACCGCGATGTTCCTGCTGATCGGCATCGCAATCGCGCAGTTCCTGTCGCTGAAATTCATTCACCCCGTGCGGACGCAGCGGTGGCGCAAATTTTCACTACCCGTCATGCTGATCTGGGGTGCATTGGCGACGGCTGCCGCGTGGACAGGGTTCACTGGCCCCTACTGGATGCAAATAGCACTCGTCGTGACCAGTGTTTACCTGCTGCTGGCGGGGATCGCGCAGCAGTTCATGCCGCAGCGAGCTTAAGCCCGAACGACCTGCCGCTGCGTCCCTAGGCCCGCAATGCCCAACTCCATCACGTCACCATCACGCAAATAACGTGGTGGCTTTAGCCCCATGCCCACGCCCGCTGGCGTACCTGTCGCGATCACGTCACCCGGCAACAGCGCCATGCGGCGGCTCATATGCGCGATGATTTGCGGGATGTTAAAGATCAGGTCCGAGGTGTTGGAATCCTGCAACCGCTGACCGTTCAGATCCAGCCATAGGTTCAGGTCGGCAGGGTCTGCCACCTCATCCGCCGTGACCAGCCAAGGGCCGATCGGGCCGAAGCCGAGCGCGGATTTCCCCTTGATCCACTGGCCTGTGCCCTCCAACTGCCATGCGCGTTCGGATAGGTCGTTGATGACGCAGTAACCGGCGACGGCGCTCAGGGCGTCTGCCTCATCCAGTTGCCACGCATGCGTGCCGATCACGACGCCCAGCTCGACCTCCCAGTCCGCCTTGGCCGCATCGGGGGGCAGGATCAGATCATCATTCGGACCGGCCAGCGCGGACGCGGCCTTGGAAAACACCAGCGGCTCTGACGGATGCGCCATGCCTGCCTCATCCGCATGGGCGGCGTAGTTCAGGCCGATGCAGTAAAAGGTCGGCGGGTTCAGAACGCAGGGGCCCAGACGGATATTGGCAGGCAATTCGGGCAGCAGATCAATATCGATACTGGCCAGTGCCTGCGGCAGGCCCGCCGCAATGGTCGCGGCATCAATCACCCCGATGTGGCCGGACAGGTCCCGCAACACGCCCTGCGCATCAACAATACCTGCACGTTCCTGCCCTGATAGTCCGAAATTGAAGACCTTCATTGCCTGCTCCCCGCCTGAATCAATAGCTATATTCGTCGAAAACCTTGTCGATATTGCCGTTCCAAGCACCGTGATATTGCGCCAGCAGCTCATCCGAGGGCGTCTGCCCCCGCGCCACGATATCGCGCAAGGCGTCGAGGAAATGCGTCTCGTCCGGAATCAAACCACCGGCACCACTGCGGGCGCGAGCGATCAAGCCGGAATTGGCGATCTCGATACAGCGACCGGCAAGGCTTTGCATCGTCTCACCCCGAATTTCAGCCTTTAGGCCATATTTCGCGGCGTCGTGATGCAGCGCGGCGCGCTCCTCCTCGGTCCAGTCGCGGCACAGATCCCATGCGGCATCCAGCGCGCCCTGATCGTACATCAGACCAACCCAGAACGCGGGCAGCGCACAGAGGCGACGCCACGGGCCAGCATCGGCGCCGCGCATCTCCATGTATTTCTTGATCCGCGCCTCGGGGAAGGTG
Organism: Pontivivens marinum; assembly: GCF_900231835.1. GTDB lineage: Bacteria > Pseudomonadota > Alphaproteobacteria > Rhodobacterales > Rhodobacteraceae > Pontivivens > Pontivivens marinum. The sequence continues at coordinate 542,710 of NZ_OCTN01000001.1, forward strand.
GTTGTCAGATGATCGGCCCAATCGCTGAGTGTGGGCACCTCACCGGGCAGCGCAGGCAATTCACCCTTGAGGAAATCGCGGAAGCTCATGCCCAGCGCGTCGATATATTTCCCGTCGCGATAGACGAAATACATTGGCACATCGAGCGCGTAATCCACGTAACGCTCAAACCCCATGCCGTCCTCGAAAACGAAGGGCAGCATGCCGGTGCGGGCCTTGTCCAAGTCCCGCCAGATGCGCGCGCGCCAGCTTTGCCAGCCATTAATCTTACCCTCCCAGAACGGGGAGTTCGCGAACAGCGCGGTTGCAACGGGTTGCAGGGCCAGCGCAACGCGGAATTTCTTGACCATGTCGGCCTCGGACCCGAAGTCGAGGTTGACCTGCACGGTACAGGTGCGCCGCATCATCCATGTGCCGGTGGTTCCGACCTGATGCATATAGCGGTCCATCAGGGCATAACGCCCCTTGGGCATCAGACTGACATCTTCCTCCAGCCAATTCGGGGCCGCACCCAGACCGATAAAGCCGACGCCGATTTCGCCCGCAATCGCCTTTACCTGCGCCAGATGGGTGTTCACCTCGTCACAGGTCTGGTGGATGGTTTCCAGCGGTGCACCGCTTAATTCCAACGCGCCGCCCGGTTCCAGCGAGATATTTGCCCCAGCCTTTTGCAGACCAATCAGTTTGCCCTGCTCCAGCACCGGTGCCCAATCATAGCGTGTGCTAAGGCCCGACAGCATGGCGTGGACGGACCGGTCCCCCTCATAGGGCAGCGACTGGTGCGTTTCGAGGCAATAGCCGAACTTCTCGTGCTCGGTGCCGATGCGCCAGTCTTGTGTGGGTTTGCACCCGGATTCGAGATATTCGGCAAGCTGATCGCGATGTTCGATCGGCCCTCCACCTGATTGAGGGATGGACATTGGGCGGGCCTCCTCCGGCATGCGCTAAGGACTTTCTGGCGTAACGGGAACATTTAGACTTGGCAACGTCCCAACCCGAAAATCACTGTTTCGTGCACGGCCAATTGTATTCAACGCAATTCATAACGTGCCAGTGCATTCACGACACTCTAGTCAGGATTAGACGCTAGAGGAGAACACCATGTCAAACTGGCCCGACCCTGTAACATTGACCAGTGACACCGCCATGCTGGCCCCACTGGCCCAAACCCATTGCGCCGATCTGCAACAGGCAGCCGCTGATGGTGAGCTACACCGCCTATGGTACACCACCATCCCTGCCCCCGATGCGGTTGAGGCCGAAATCGACCGCCGCCTGTCGCTGGGCAATATGTTGCCCTTCGCGATTATTGAGCGCAGTTCAGGCCGCGCCGTTGGCATGACCACCTATATGAACATCGACGCCGTGAACCGGCGGCTGGAAATCGGATCGACATGGTATCGCAAATCCGTACAGCGTGGCCCCCTGAACACCGAATGCAAGATGATGTTGCTGACCCATGCGTTCGAGCAACTGGACTGTATCGCCGTGGAATTCCGCACCCATTTCATGAACCATCAAAGCCGCCGCGCGATTGAGCGGTTGGGTGCGAAACTGGACGGGATCATGCGCTCACATAGCGTGCTGGCCAATGGATCACTGCGCGACACGGCGGTTTATTCGATTATTGCGTCCGAATGGCCGACCGTGCGGGCCCATTTGCAATGGCAGATGGAGCGGCCCCGCGACTGATTAATGCAGCGCGCGCATCGGTCTGGAATCCTCGTCCTTTGCCACCCATAGGCGATGCGTGACGGAGCCTCCGCCGCCCTCGACCAGATCCATGGCGCGCTTCATCGGAAAGCCGGGCAATGTGGCGAAGACGTCGAATAGCTGCGCCGCACCCTCCGCCGCCGTGGGGATTTTCAGGGGCTCACCCTCACCCCGCAGGGTCCAATGTGCCCCGGTGGGATAGCTAACCAACTCAATCGCGCGCACCTGCCCCATCTCGAAAAACCCACCGGTATCCGGGCCGAAATAGCCAACACGCAACTCGTCCACCAAAACGACACCGGGGTCGCCCTTGCGCCGCGTGAACCGCAAGCGCAACAACGCCGAGCGTAGCAGCGCCAGACCGATCAGGATGACCACACCGCCCATCACGGCCAAAACCGGACCGCCGCGTGTTGCAATCCACAGGCCCAGCAGGACCAGCGTGATCATGCCCAATGCCTCGGCATTACGACGGGTCCATTCCACGATTTCGGGGCGGATCATGACGGGTGTCCTTTCACAGAATACCTGATGATAGGCATCTACGCGGCATGCTGCCAGTGCCCGTGCACGGATTGGTGATGCGACCTTTGACCGGATCGCCCCTACCTATAGGGCGAACACAACCTAGGAGTGCACATGCGCCTTTTACCTACACTTGCCGCCCTTGCCCTGCTGCCCACTGTTGCGCTGGCCGGACCGCTGACCGAACGCGAAGGTTGGGTCGTTATGCCCACGGATAAAGCCTATGAAACATTGGTGGACGATGTAACTGCGGCCGTCACCGCGAATGGATACGGCGTTGTAACACAGGCAGGCCCGACCGGCGCGGCGGCACAACGTGGCATCACCATTCCGGGCAACCGCGTGATCGGCGTGTTTAACAACGACATTGCCGTGCGGACCCTCGCCATCAGCACGGCCGCGATGATCGAGGCCCCGATCCGCATGTATGTCACGGAAGACGAGGATGGCACCGCCACGTTGAGCTATAAGACGCCGACCTTCGTGCTCAGCCCCTATATGGCCGAGGGCGGCGATGATTTGGCCGCTATTGCCACGGAACTGGATGAAGGCTTTGCCAGTATCGCGGCGGATGCGGTGGACTAATCACACGCGCCAATCACCACATGCGACCTGCCACAGCGCCATCGCGGCGACTGCGGCAGTGTCCGCACGCAGGATACGCGGGCCAAGGCTGACCGGAACCGATTGCGACAATGCGCGCAGGCGCTCGGCCTCCTCAGTCGCGAAACCGCCCTCTGGCCCGATGATGATCGCCCATTTATCGCCGCCCGCCGCGGTCAACGCGCCCATAGCATCCATGCCATCCGCCGTTTCATCGCAAAACATCAGGCGGCGATCAGCGGGCCACGTATCCAGCAGCTTGTCCAGTGGTGTCGGGGCCAGCAATTCAGGCACGTAAACGCCGCCGCATTGCTCCGCCGCCTCGATACAATGGGCACGCAGTTTATCAGGGCGCACGCGCTCGGAATTGGTGAAACGGGTAAAGACCGGCTGAATGCGGCGTGCCCCCATCTCCGTCGCCTTCTCCACGATAAAATCGGTGCGGGCCTTTTTGATCGGGGCAAAGAGCAACCACAGATCGGGCGGCATGCCCTGCCCCACGGCCTGCCCCAAGCATTCCGCAGTGACGCGCCGCTTACCTGCCTCGACCAAGCGTGCGGTCCATTCGCCATCGCGCCCGTTGAACAGCGCGACCAGCGCACCCGCCTGCAAACGCATGACGTTGGTCAGGTAATGCGCCTGCGCGGCAAGGTTCAGCACTGCCCCCTCGGCCAAGTCATCCTCGACGAACAATCTGATCTTTGCCTGTTCCATGCGATCCTCCACCTTTGCCCCTGCAATATCCGTCAAAGCAGCGCGCGTCACCTGCAACTATCTGCACGTGGTTGCTGAACTTGCCCTGCCGATCTGCAATAAGGGCGGCATGAATGACGACTCGCAAAATATCAGCCCCGATGATGGCCGCGTGGCCGATGCAGTGGACCAAAACTGGGTGGATCGCTATGCCCCGCGCGGGTTGCGCCCCTATTTACGGTTGAGCCGCGCCGACCGCCCCGCCGGAACGTGGCTATTGCTGCTGCCCTGCCTGTGGGCATTGGCGCTGGCCACGGCAACCATGGGCGGTTGGACCGCACAAACGCTGTGGTACGCACTGGCCGCCACGTTAGGCTCGTTCCTGATGCGCGGCGCGGGGTGCACGTGGAATGACCTAAGCGATCAGGAATTCGACGCCGCCGTGGCCCGCACCCGCTCACGCCCGTTACCATCCGGCCAAGTCACACGCCGGCAGGCCTATCTGTGGCTGGGCGGACAGTTGGCCCTGTCCTTCGCGATTTTGCTGAGCTTCCCATGGGCGGCGATCTGGATGGGTGTTGTGGCGCTGATCCCCGTTGCGATCTATCCCTTTGCCAAGCGGTTTACGTGGTGGCCGCAGGTGTTCCTCGGCCTTGCGTTCAACTGGGGTGCATTGCTGTTTTGGGTTGCCGTGCGCGGCACGCTGGAATGGCCGGCGGTGACGCTATACCTCGCCGGTATTGCGTGGACGCTGTTCTATGACACGATCTACGCCCATCAGGACAAGGAAGACGATGCCCTGATCGGGGTTAAATCAACCGCGCGCCTATTTGCAGAACGCACGCCACGCTGGCTGATGCTGTTCCTCGTGCTTGCGGTCGTTTTGGCGCTGTATTCTGTGATCTCGGCGCTGATCGGTGCATCTGTGCTGGTATTGGTCATCGCACTTGGCGGCGTTTGGGCGTTCGGGACGCATCTATGGTGGCAATTGCGGCATCTAGATATCGACGATACGGATGTCTGCCTGCACCTGTTCCGATCCAACCGGGATGCGGGGGTGCTGCTGGCGGGTGCTTTATCACTGGCGGCTGCATTACCAATGTTAATGGTGTGAGGCTGGCCTTGCGATGGATTTGCCGCATGTCTAGGTCAAGGGCATCGCGGCAATCACTGGAGTTCGCATGAAGGTCATCGCAATCATCGTCGCCCTAGCGGGATTTGGCGCATCAGGCGTCGGGGCTTGGCATCTGGCCCGGATCGGCGCGGATGAGTTTGAGGGCCAAACCCAGCGCACCGTTGGCACCGCCCTGTCCGCCGCAGGGCAGGATTGGGTCACCGCCACCGCCGACGGGTTTAACGTAACCCTGACTGGCAATGCCCCCAGCGAGGCCGCACGCTTTCGCGCGCTGGAGGTAGCCGAGGCCGTGATGCGCCGCGAGCATATCACAGATCAGATCGTGCTGAGCGATGCCGCGATTGCTGTGCCTGATCCGCTATCCTTTGACATTTTGCTCGCGCCTGACCTCGTCACCCTGCTGGGCAGCACGCCCGCGACGCTGACCGATGCCTTGCCCCAAATGGCCGAGGTTTTCGACCGCCGCGTCGTTGACCTGACCCGCGTGGTTGAGACGGAACCACAGGCCGATTGGCAGCAAACCATGGCGCTGCTTGGCACAATCGCCCCACAAATCGCGACGGGCCGCATCATGGTCACTGACGGCACAGTGTCGATTGAGGCAGCTCTGCCCGATGCCGAGATCCGCCAACAATTGCTGGCAGAAATCGCCGCGGCAACGCCCGCTGGGCAGGAGATGGCCCTATCGCTCAGCGCGCCGCGCATGACGTTGAGCCCGTACCCCTTTGACCTATCCGTACAGGACGGCGCATTCCAACTGGGTGCCTGCGCAGCAGAGTCCGAGGAAGATAGCAACACCATCACCCGCCAAGTCGCCGCCACCAGCGGGCAGAACGATCTGGAATGCTCTGTCGCGCTGGGGGCACCAGATGCGGATTGGACCCACACGGTTCAGCTCTCCATAGAAATGCTCAACGAACTATCCGACGCTGCTATCTCCATTCGCGACCGCGTTGTCGCGTTGAGCATCCCTGATGATCTGGAGCAGGCTCGGCTGGACACAGTCACCGGACAGTTTGAAACCGATCTGCCCGATGGATATTCCCTGCGCGTCATCACGATCACGCCAGAGGTCGCGCCGGACAGCATCATCACGCCACCACGGGATATGACGCTGACAATCGCACCGGATCGACTTAGCGCGGTTGGAGCAGTGACCGGCGAGGCAGGTGTTGAAACCATGCTGAGCTATGCCGAATCCGAATTCCCCGGGCGTGAGCTGAGCCTAGACCTGATCGCCGACCTGCCCGGCACAGCCCCACCGCTGGCCGATGCGCTGGCGCTGGTCGATGTGCTGGCCATGCTGGACACGGGCACCATCCGCATCGACGTTGGCAGTGTGAATATTACGGGCCGTGGCGCCGGAAACGGCTTGGCCGATAATATTACCGCCATTCTTGAGGAACGCCTGTCCGGTGACCGAACCATCATGGTCAAGGTTGAGGAATACGAGCTGGAACAAGCCGCTACGGCGGTCACGCTTGAGGTACTGCACAAAACACTGGCCGAATGTCAGCAGCAGGTAACGGCGGTTCAGGCCGTGGACCGCATCATATTTGCGCCATCCTCTGCCACGCTGGAAATTGCGTCCGCGCCGCCGCTAGACGCCATCGCACGCATTCTGGCCACTTGCCCTGACCTGAACGTCACGGTTGAGGCCTATACCGATAGCAGCGGTGGTGAGGAAATGAACCAGACCATCTCGCAACGCCGCGCCGATAGTGTGCTGGATGCATTGCTGGCGCGGGGTGTCTTTCTGGACCGGATGACCGCCACCGGATATGGTGAGGCATCGCCGATTGCTGATAACGGCACCGCCGAGGGGCGCGAGGCAAATCGCCGTATCGAATTCACCCTGACAGAGGCCCCCGCCGCTGATGAAACCACTCCCGTAGAAGAGGATGAGGCCCAATGACCCGCTCCGATCTGGTGATCGCTATGACTGTCGCACTTGTCGGGGCGGTCCTGCTGGGCTGGGTCCTGCGCTGGATCTATAGCGGTCTGGCCCGTGCGGGCACAGCAATGGTCGAAACCGTAGACAGCATGACCGCCCGCCTGACACAGGCCGAGGAAGGCCAAGCCGCCATCGCCGCACAACTGGCCGCCACCGACCAATCGCTACGATCGCAATTGCGCGAAAAGCAGGCGGAACTCGACGCCGCCATGGATGGCCTCCGCACGGCACGGCAGCAAAATTCGGAATGGCAGGCCGCCTATGAGGCAGAAAAGGCCCGCGCTGACTCTCAGCCCTGATCCCAGCGCGCCTGCGCTGCATCATCCGCATCCCGTGCATCAACCCAGCGCGCACCATCGGGCGTCGTTTCCTTTTTCCAAAAGGGCGCGCGGGTTTTCAGGAAATCCATCATATATTCTGCTGCCTCGAACGCGGCACCGCGATGGGGCGAAGCAGCCGCGACCAGCACAATCTGATCACCGGGCAACAGCGGGCCATAGCGATGCACAATCCGCGCCGCCTGTAGGGGCCAGCGGGCTGATGCCTCCGCCGCGATCTGCTCCAATGCCTGTTCGGTCATGCCGGGCCAGTGTTCCAGCTCCATCGCGCTGACCGCCTGCGCGCCGCCCATGTCACGCACGAGGCCGGTAAAGGTCACAACAGCGCCAATATCGGTACGATCCTGCGTCAGCGCGGCAATTTCCGCCCCGACATCAAAATCCTCTGTCTGAACAGAAACGCTCATCACCCGCCCGTCATCGGTGGGAAGAAGGCAACCTCGCTCGCGCCAACCAGCGATGCCGAAATATCGGTCATGGTTTGATCCACAGCGACCCGAACAGCGGACATGTCGGCAAAGGCAACGGCATAGCGTTCCTCGCGCGCGCTTAACTCCGCGACGAGGTCTGCAACGGTGGCGGCCTGTGTTTCGACCTGCTCAGTGTTCAGGCCGATCCGTTCGCGCAGCCATGCGAAATAAAGCACCTTCATTTCGCGTCCTCCAGATAGGGCATCGCCTTACGGAAATAATCCAAACCGGACAGAACCGTCAGTAGCGCCGCGATCCACAGCAGGATCAGGCCCAACAGCAGCACAAAATCACCGGCGAGGTATAGCGGCACCAACCCGACAGTATCCGCCACCTCGCCCTGCAAAATTGCGTCATGCAATGCAGGCTCCAGTGTGAAGGCGAGGCTTTGATATTCCGCGCCAAAGGCACCTGCCCCCAGCAGCGTGGCGATTGCGACCATCTGCACCGTGGTTTTCCACTTTGCCAGCTTGGTCACATCCAGCTTCACGTTGCCCAGAAATTCGCGCAGGCCGGAAACCAGAACCTCACGCAGCAGGATGAATGCTGCGGGCACGGCATAGAACCAATTGAACCCCAGAAACCCGAACAGCACCGATAGCGCGATAATCACCATCGCCTTATCCGCGATGGGGTCCAGCATTTTGCCAAAGGCAGTACCCATATTATACCGGCGGGCAATCCAGCCATCGACGAAATCGGTCAAGGCCGCGCCGACAAACAGGATCAGGGCTGCCCAATCCGCCAGCGGGCGGGGCAGTGCGAGAAAGACAATCGCGATCAGCGGGGCGCAAAGCACCCGCAGCACGGTCAGAATATTTGGTATGGTCCAGCGCATATATCCCATTTAGCCGCTGCATAGCGCGGGCGATAGAGAGAGTTGCGCAAAAACTATGGTTTCCCACATATTCGTAGCCGCCACACCTCAATCACCGACACCGGGCCGCTAGCCACCCGTGTTGAAAAAGCCGTAGATTTGCTCGGCCAATTGATCCGATATTCCGTCCACCGCCTTTAGATCCGCCAGCCCTGCCCGCGTGACCGCCTTGGCCGAGCCGAAATGCGCCAGCAGAGCACGTTTGCGCGCCGCGCCCACACCGGGGATTTCGTCCAGCGGGGTTGCGGTGGTCGCCTTTGCCCGCTTGGCCCTGTGGGTGCCAATGGCAAAGCGATGCGCCTCATCCCGCAGGCGTTGCGTGAAATACAAAACGGGATCGCGGAATGGCAGGGCCTTGGGCGGCATGCCGAGGCGATAGAACACCTCCTTACCGGCATCGCGTTCTGTCCCCTTGGCCACGCCGATGATGTCCACGCCCTCAACCCCCAGCTCGGCCAAGGCTGCCTCAGCCGCGCTGACCTGTCCCATGCCACCATCGATCAGAACCAGATCGGGCCATTGATCGGATTTGCGGTCGGGGTCTTCCTTCATCAGGCGGGCGAAACGGCGGTCCAGCACCTCGTTCATCATGCCGAAATCGTCGCCGGGGGTGATGCCCTCACCCTTGATATTATACTTACGGTAGCTCGATTTCAGGAACCCCTCAGGCCCCGCGCAGATCATTGCGCCGATGGCATGTGCGCCCTGAATGTGGGAGTTATCGTAAACCTCGATGCGCTGCGGTGGCGCGTCCAGATCGAATGCCTCGGCCAAACCGGCCAGCAGCTTGCCCTGCGTTGCGGTTTCGCTCATCCGGCGGCCCAGGCTTTCGCGGGCGTTGCTTACCGCCTGCTCAACCAGCATCTTCTTCTCACCCCGTTGCGGCACGCCGATCACGACCTTGCGGCCCAGCTTCAGGCTCAGTGCCTCACGCATCAGGTCGGCATTCTCGATCTCATGGCTCATCAGGATCATGCGGGCGGGATCCTTGGTCGAATAGAACTGGCCCATAAAGCTCTCAAGGATTTCCGCCGCGGATTCGGCCCCCCCCGTGCGCGGATAATAGGCCCGGTTGCCCCAGTTCTGATGCGCACGGAAAAAGAAGACCTGCACGCAGGCCTGCCCGTTCGTCTCGTACAATCCGATCACGTCCGCCTCGGCCACGGTATCGGGGTTGATACCCTGCGTGGACTGCACATTGGTCATGGCACGGATACGGTCGCGCAGGGCGGCTGCACGCTCGAACTCCATCGCGGCGGAAGCCTCTGCCATTTCTTTGGCCAACTGCGTCTGTACGCGGGTAGAGCGGCCCTGAAGGTATTTCACCGCATCATCGACCAGCGCGCCGTACTCCTCCTCGCTCACCTTACCAACGCAAGGGGCGGAGCACCGCTTGATCTGATGCAGCAGACAGGGACGGGTCCGGCTCTCAAACATCGAGTCGGTGCAATTGCGCAGCAGAAATGCCTTTTGCAGCGTGTTCAGCGTGGCATTCACCGATCCGGCAGAGGCGAAGGGCCCGAAATAGGTGCCCTTGCGCGCCTTGGCTCCACGATGCTTGGTGATTTGCGGATAGCCGTGATCGTCTGTCACGAGGATATTGGGGAAGCTCTTATCGTCGCGCAGCAGCACGTTGTAACGCGGTTTGAGCTGCTTGATCAGGTTCTGCTCCAACAGCAGCGCCTCTGTCTCCGTCTCCGTGCGCAGAAACATCATTGAGGCGGTGTTGGCGATCATCCGGCCAATGCGTGCTGACTGCCCGACCAGCTTGGTATAATTCGCCACCCGCTTGCGCAGCGAACGCGCCTTGCCGACATAGAGCACCTCACCCTTTGCATCCAACATCCGGTACACGCCGGGCGCGTCGGGCAGGGTTTTCACATGGTCGCTGATAACCTCGACACCCGGGCGCACATCATCCTGCGCGGTCCGTGCGCGACCCTCCTCGTCAAAGCTGTGCTGATTGTTGTGTGCCATTTGTGCAGTTTCGTGATTCTCGTTTGGCCTGCAATGCGGCCTGGATGCGTACAAGGGGAAAGCTGTCCACCATTCCTGTGGATAAACCTGAGGACACCTGTGTGTGAACTTACCATAGCCCTTGTAAATAAGGGCCTCTCTCAATTTGCCTATTTTTTAATCAGCATTTTAAGTTGCTGTTTTTGAACGATAAATTATTACATACAAGGTAGATCATTGAAATTCCACGATGAATCATAACAGTCCAACGACAGATATATGACGCGTGGACAATTCGACTCAGACGAATCGTAAAGGTCACTCCACCCCCTGCACATCCGGTGTTTTCCATGCAAGATGCTGACCACCATCCATGCATAAAAGCTGGCCAGTAAATCCATCCACAGACAGCATGAACCGCAGCGCCGCGACGATCTCCTGCGGGTCCGAGCCCCGGTTTAGAATCGTTGCCGCGCGCTGATTGTCCCAATGCGCGTCAGATTGCCGGGTGCCCTGCATGGTTGGCCCGGGACCGATTGCATTGACCCGCACATGCGGCGCTAATCCCTGCGCCGCTGTTTGCGTCAGGGTCCACAGCGCGGATTTCGCGATGGTATAGGTGGTGAATTCCGGCGTTAGCTTTCGCACCCGCATATCGCACATATTCACAACGGCGGCCTGAGCGACCGGCTCACCGTTACTGTCCGCAACGGCCTCAGGGGCCTGCGCGGCGAAGGCTTGGGTCAACTGAAACGGCGCCCGCACATTCGAGCCGACATGCCGTTCCCAGCTTTCCATCGTGGCGGTGGCGAAGTTGTCATATTCAAAGATAGAGGCATTGTTGATCAGCAGCGTTAGCGGCTGCCCCAATGCAGAAGATGCGCGCGCGACCAAGCTTGCCGTCGCATCCACATCCAGCAGGTCCGCCTGCACGGTCACGGCAGTACCGCCAGCGGCCGAAATCTCCTCAGCCAAGGCGTTCGCCTGTTCATCACTGGAATTATAGTGGATCGCAACGGCCCAGCCATCCTGCGCCAGCGCAAGAGACATCGCACGTCCCAACCTTTGCGCGCCGCCGGTGACAAGTGCATATCCCGGTTTCATGGCGCGTCTCCTTAGTGGGTATTACTTATCAACATCAGATAGGCGACATATAGTGCGACAAAGATGATGCCCCAAATGCGGGTTACGTTGAACCAGCCGAACACGAACGGCACCAACAGCAACGATGTGCCCAACATCACCCACAAATCGAACGAGAGGAAGCCCTCAGGCACCTCCAGCGGACCAAAGAACGAGGCGACACCCATAATTGCCAGCAGGTTAAACAGGTTCGACCCGATCACGTTGCCCAGAACCACATCGGCCTGTTTGCGCAATGTCGCCATAACCGTGGTGGCCAGTTCTGGCAGAGATGTGCCGATAGCAACCAATGTCAGGCCGATCACGGCCTCGGACACGCCCAGCTTGATCGCGATAGCCTGCGCACCGGTAATCAGCAAATGCGCGCCCAGCGGCAAACCGAACAAACCTACCAGCAGAAATCCGGTAATCTTCAGGCCGGGCATGTCCGGCTCTGCATCCTCCAGATCAGCCAAATCATCCACAGGGCCACTACATGCGCTGCGGGCCGCGCGGGCAGAACGGTATGCATCCAACAGCACCACCGCCAATGCGACCAGCATGACAATGCCGTGCCAACTGTCCAGCGGCCCAACGAAACACAGCCCGATAAACAGTAATGAGGCGATAATCATCTGCGCGAAACTGCGGCGGGTATCACATTCGCGCGTGCGGATCGTGGCCAGCAATGCCGGCAGGCCGATCACCAACAGAACATTCGCGATATTCGAACCGACAACGTTGCCATAGGCAATGCCCGGCAGATCGTCCAAGGCGGACTGGATCGCGATCAGCAATTCCGGCGCTGAGGTGCCGAATGCAACAATGGTCAATGAAACAACGAGAGCAGGTATGCCAAGGCGTAAGGATAGAGCCACCGCACCACGAACCAGAAGATCGCCAGCAATGACCAGCAGAACAAGCCCGCTCGCCGTTAAGATCAAATTCATACCGCCTCCATCACACCGAACCTCCGGCATGGTCGTGTGGCACATAGGTATTCGATGCCCTGCGACAATATGGCCAAGACAATTATGAGCAGTTTATTGTGACTTTCCGCACGGACAGCTCTTACCTATGACATGTCCGCCACAGTCGCGGCATACACGGCGACGTTTCCCGATGCCCAGCAGGCTCAGCTTTCCGAACATGCCAAGGATGGCGATGAAGGCGAGGAATAGAACGACAATCTTTACAATCACGCCTACAACCCCCAGCGCTGCCACTGGCCGCGCTCCTCAACAGCGGCGAGCAGGTCGCTGACGCCCGGTGCGCCCAGACGCGACAAAAGCGGTCGGCGCGGGCTGCTGACACGGAACGCGACATCCTTGCCAAAGACTTCCTTCATCTTGGGCACCAGATGCGCAACACCGTCGATCAGGCCGACCTCCTGCGCACGTGCACCGACCCAGACCTCACCGGTGAACAGATCACGATCAGCCAAGCGCGCACCGCGACGGCCCTTGACCTGCGCAATGAAGTTATCGTGGATATCGCGCTGCAATGATTTCAGCCGTTCGATATCCTCCGCCCGTTCGGGGCGGAACGGGTCAAGCATCGATTTATCCTCACCTGCGGTATAAACGCGCCGCTCAATCCCGTGGCGGGCGATCAACTCCTGAAAACCGAAACTGGCCGAAATGACGCCGATAGACCCGATGATCGAGTTATCATCCGCAAAAATCTCATCCCCAGCTGTGGCCAACCAATATCCACCGGATGCGGCAACATCCTCGCAAAAGGCATAGACGGGAACATCCTTTTCCGCCGCCAATCTGCGGATGCGCGCCGCGATCAACGCGGATTGCGCTGGCGAGCCACCGGGCGAATTGATGGACAGGGCAACCGCGCTCAACCGCTTGGACGCGAATGCCCGCTCGATCAATTGCGCTGTTCCGACATCGGAAAGCGTTCGCCCCCCGATACCACCACCGGTCCCGATTGCACCGTGCAAGCGTATGACCGCCACAACGGGCTTTCTTTTCATACGCTTTCGAAAAAGTTGAACGAGTTTCATGCGACTCATGTAAGCAGACATTGCGCGACAACAACAGGCAGCCATTGCGCCGAAGGTCAGTAATGTTAGATTCAAATCTCAATATCGCAAAGGGTGGCACATGCGTGACATGACCAAAATGGACCGCGAGGGCGTCCTGCGTGTTCGCCTCGACGTTTTCCTGCGCGAACACCGCGATCTGGATGAGGCAATCGCCGCATTGGATCAGTCAGGCCGCGCCGATATGTTGACCCTGCGGCGGCTGAAGAAACAAAAACTCGCGCTCAAGGATCAGATCGCCCGGATCGAGGATGACCTGACCCCTGATATCATCGCTTGAGTTTACGGGCCGCGCGCCTATGGTGCGCCCTCATCTTTTGCGGAGGTGGCAATGCAGCCGAAAGTCGGGATCATCATGGGCAGCCAATCGGACTGGCCTACGATGAAAGCAGCAGCAGATATACTGGATGAATTAGGCATCGCCTATGAGGCCAAAATCGTGAGCGCACATCGCACGCCGGATCGGCTGTGGGATTATGGGCGCGCCGCGGCTGGACGGGGCCTAAAGGCGATTATCGCCGGTGCTGGCGGTGCCGCGCACTTGCCTGGTATGATGGCATCCAAAACCCGCGTGCCCGTGATCGGCATTCCGGTGCAGACAAAGGCGCTGTCAGGCGTCGATAGCCTGTATTCCATCGTGCAAATGCCCAAGGGCTTTCCCGTTGCCACCATGGCCATCGGCATTGCAGGGGCGGCAAATGGCGGTCTGATGGCCGCCGCGATCCTAGCGAACGAAGATCCCGCATTGGCTGAGCGTCTGGACGCATGGCGCGCGGCCCTTTCCGCATCAATTCCGGATGAACCAGTTGATGAATGATGCGCTGAAACCCGGATCGACCATTGGTATCCTTGGCGGCGGACAACTGGGGCGCATGCTGGCACTGGCCGCTGCACCGCTGGGCCTGCGGGTTCATATCTTTGAACCGGGCGCAAATTGCCCCGCCGCGCAGGTCGCGGATACCTGCACGACCGCCGCATATGAGGATGAAGCCGCCCTGCGTGCCTTTGCCTCGACCTGCGATGTTGTCACTTACGAGTTTGAGAACGTGCCCACCGCTGCGCTCGACCTGATCGAGAGCCTCGTGCCGATCCGCCCGAACCGCCGCGCGTTGGCCGTTTCGCAGGACAGGATCACCGAGAAGGAATTCCTGCAAGGTATCGGCCTGAACGTCGCGCCCTTTGCGGCGGTTGACGATGCGACCTCGCTGAAAGCTGCTGTTGACCAGCTCGGCACACCCTCGATCCTGAAAACCCGTCGCTTTGGCTATGATGGTAAGGGGCAGGCCCGCATCACCGACGCCACCCTGCCCGAGGTTACCGCCCCCAGCGTGCTGGAGGGCTTTGTTGAATTTACCGCCGAGATCTCCGTCATTGGTGCGCGCGGGCTGGACGGCGCGACGGTCTGCTTTGACCCCGGTCAAAACGTGCATTGCGACGGCATCCTGCACACCACCACGGTTCCCGCACCCGTATCACGCGGGTTGCAAACGGATGCTGTGTTGATCGCGGGTCGCATCCTGAACGCGCTCGACTATGTCGGCGTCATGGGGGTGGAATTGTTCGTGACCCAGCAGGGCCTGATCGTGAACGAGATCGCGCCACGGGTGCATAATTCCGGCCACTGGACACAGGATGCATGCCTGACCGACCAGTTCGCACAGCATATCCGCGCCGTGGCAGGGTGGCCGCTGGGCGATGGACAGCGCCATTCCGATGCTGAAATGCTGAACCTGATCGGCGCAGATGCCGATAGCTGGGCCGATTACGCAGCCGAGGCTGGCAGCGCCCTGCATCTATATGGCAAAACCGAAAGCCGTGCCGGACGCAAGATGGGCCACGTAAACCGGATTACTGCGCGGGCGCGGTAACGATTTCTTCGAGCGCATCTGTAAGCCCCAGATCGCGCTCGAACTGACCCGTGCGCAAGAATGCCAGAACCTCCGCAATCACAACGGGGTCGTTCATCATAAAGGTATGGGTGACGGGCAAAACGATCATATCCGTCATCCCCTCAACCCGTGTTTCCGCGACCGAAACCTTACCATCATCGGGACCGTCGATCAGCGCGGATGTCACGACATTCATCGTGCGATCACCCGCGATAACCCCGACCTCGAACCGCACGGGGCCAAGCTGGCTTGGCACAGATGCAGCATCCGTTCCCAACTGCGCGCCTGCCTGCCCATTGATCCAGTTGAACACCGGCAAGTCGCGCAATTGATCCACCAGCTCCGCACCCTGATTGGGCGGTGCCAACATCACAACCCGTCCCAAACCCGCAATCGTGCTGTCCGACAGATATTGCCGCAGCACAATTCCGCCCATGGAATGGGTCACAAAATGTACCGGCTGTTCCCCTTGACAGGCCTGCACGCCATCGGGAACCGCATCGCGGGCCAGTTCATCTATCCGCCCCTGCTTGGACGGGTAGGTGTGGTTGACGACGCTATACCCCTCACGCGAGAGGACCGTTTCCATAACGATCAACGACGCATCGGTACGGGCCAAGCCATGCAGCAGCACAACGCAATCCGCGAGCGCCACACCGGGAAGCAACATAAATATCAGGGCAAATCTAAACATGAGACTAAGATAGGCCGCTTTTCGTGTTTGCAATCACTTGCCTGAAAACTTCTTTCGCGCATCATGCGGCAATGACAGACCGCTCCCCCCGACTAGCCGTGCGCGCCGTGATTGTAGAACAAGATCGCCTGTTTTTGGTGAATGCCTACCCCGGCAATCAATCCGATCTATGGTGCTGCCCCGGTGGCGGTGTGGAGCGGCACGCAAGCATCCCCGACAACCTGATCCGCGAAGTGTTCGAGGAAACCGGCATGCGCATCGCCGTTGGGCGACTGCTGGCAGTCTCGGAATTTCATGCGCCCGCCAAAGATTACCATCAGGTGGATTTATTCTATCGCTGCACGATTGCCGACGGCTTTCCCGACGAGAACTGGCGCGATGCGGAGGGCGTGGTTAACCGCTGGCGCTGGGTCACACAGCAGGAATATGTCGGGCTGCGCGTAAAGCCCGACACGGTCGCTGAGATGGCATTCGGCCCCGATGGCCCAGTGATTTACGACCCACTGGAGCCCATCGTGGATTAAGCGAACACGCCCTCTTTGCCCTGCTGCTTTGTGATGATGTAGTACAAAACCGCGCGATATTTGTTGGTGTTTGAGCGGCCATAGGTATCGACGGCTTTCTCAACCGCTGCTTTGGCAGCAGCCTCATCGGTAATACCCAGCTTTTTCGTGCAGAAGTTATTCTGAACCGTCAGCATCTCACCCTCGGATGTTGCTGAAACGGTACTGCTATCGGCATTATAGATGGACGGACCGCAGGCGATGGTCACTGCTGTCAGCAAGCTTTCATCAACGTCCATGCCGATTTTCTCTAGAGCAGCGGTGTATTTCTCGATCAGTTCTTGGCGTTTCGACATGGCAATGGTCCTCTCATCCCTACAGGCGCGGGCCAGTCGCCCGTCATGCGGAATCGTGCCAGTCGCGATCGCTTAGGGCAACTTTTTTCGCGATTTACTAAGGCCGAGGGCGATGCCGCCTAGGATTAGAATGGCCGATAGCGCAAAGGTTAGGTCGGGGGGCTCGGCCAAGAAAATCATGCCACCGGCCAGTGCGATTAGGGGGACGGACAGTTGAGCAAGTGCGGCGACGGTGGCGTCTAGGCGTGGCAGGACCGAATACCAGAGCGCGTAGCCAATGCCGGAGGAGATTGCGCCCGAAGCCACCGCCATGATTATGCCATTCATTTCAGGTGTTTGGCCGGGGAAAAACAGCCATGTCAGCAGGCCCAGCGGGGCGGCAAACAGGAAGTTCCCGGCGGTGGCGCGGGTGGGGTCGGCGCCTTTTGCTCCGATCAGGGAGTACAGGCCCCATGCGACGCCGGACAGGGCCATCAAAACGGCGGCCCAAAGGGGGGGGGAATCGGCACCCGGAGCGCCTAGAACGGCGAGACCCAGGACGCCGAAAAGTGAGCCTATCCAACGCCTTGCGCTAGGCTGCTGCCCCTTGATAACTGCGCCGGCGAACATGGTGATCTGGACGGCTCCGAACAGGATCAACGCGCCTAGTCCGGTGGGGATGGCGATATAGGCGAAGGATAGCATTACGGCGTAGAGGTATAGGGATGCGGCGCCGCTGGGTGAGGCGGCGGACCATGGCTTATATCCTTGAAATCCAACGATTATTGCGAGCATTGCGGCACCCGCAGCGAGGCGGATTGCGGTGAATGCGGCAGGGGAAATCCCGCCCTCGACCAGACCGGCGCGGGTCAGGACCGAGTTCGCAGCGAAGAAAATCAGGACGAGGCAGATGGTCATAAAAAGGCGCATGGGGCCTTGTGTCAGATCGAGGGAAAATAGCTAGTCACAACGTGGTTATCCACAGGCTGCAAAACGGCTGCTTTGTGGCTGCTATCGGTATGCGTAGGATTTTGGTCGGGTATTGGCCAACAGCGTAGCGCCGAACACCTTGAACACCGGATCGACAGGGCACCCCACACGTCCGTTTTTCTAGTTTAACCTAGTAAGAAGAAATGCCAGCGCCGCACCCGCAATGAATGCACCGGTGTTTGAATCTCCGGCCTTCAATTCCTCCTTAGACACCACATTAACATCTTCTTTTTTCTCCAGTGCCTCTGCCATTTTGTCGGCTTGTGATGTGAGATTCCCGATCGACCAGTTTAGCACGCGACAAGCAGAGCGCAGATCTTCGATCTGAAAGTGCGCCTGCCCACGAGCGATCCGCGACCAAGTTCCTGTCGCAATACCAGATCTCCTAAAAAAATCCTGCTGCGTCAGCCCTCGCTCTTCGAGACGCTGAGATATGAGCGTGCAGATAATCATTGAGTATGTTGCGTTGCCGCTTGACAAAATGCGCTCCAATATCCAATTTAAATTTCAATATCCAATTTGGATATTTGAACCAATGTAGAGTAAACCTAAAATGGGGACCTAAACGCCCCAAATCAAGCATAAACGCCGCTCAGGCCCCAATTGAAAGAAAAATGAATGCAAGTGACACCCCCACTAAAGCCCGGTCAAGTAATTATCACAAGCTGCGGAAATTATACACATTTCTCAATCGTAAGCAGCGCTCGATGTATCAATGGAAACCTTATGCTAATATCTGCGAGCGATACGTCCATGACAGTCACTGAAGAGCCCTATCACAATGTCGTTCGCGGGCGCCCGACCTGCCTTGCTCCGCAACAGTCCTCCTTGCCCACCAACACCATCTTGAAGCGTGCTCGCTCCAAGTTGGGTAAATGGCAATACCAGCTTCTTAGTGCCAATTGTGAACATTTCACAAACTGGGCAACGGGACTGAATGTATCGTCGCGGCAAGTGAAAAGCACACTGTCCGGGGCGGCTATTGCTGGCGTTGCAACTGCGGTATTTGTGAAGGAACCAAGCTTCAAAATGTTGCTAACGATGACAGTGATCGGCGGGCTTACTGGATTGGCCGCAGCCCAACTGCCTATAAAGGCGATTCAACAGTGACCACACGCAAGCCCACCCTAGGACGATTAGAAGATGGTCCTTGAGTTGACTGCCAACACAGCAATGAAGCTTTCATAGCCACAGTTCAGCCATAAGGCGACATACCAGCGATCAAGGTCGTGATGGCAACAATAAAAGGGCCGTAGTTTCCACTACGGCCCTTCTTAGGTTCGCTAGAAGTAAAACCCACTAGTGGGTGGCTTACATCATGCCGCCCATGCCGCCCATGTCGGGCATGCCGCCGGCTGGTGCGCCGCCGTCTTTCGATGGTTTGTCGGCTACCATAGCTTCTGTCGTGATCAGCAGGGACGCGATGGATGCTGCGTCCTCGAGCGCGGTGCGCACGACTTTTGCAGGATCGATCACGCCGAAGGAGAACAGGTCGCCGTACTCTTCGGTTTGTGCGTTGAAGCCGAAGGTCTTGTCTTCGCTCTCACGTACTTTGCCTGCAACGACTGCGCCGTCGACGCCTGCGTTTTCAGCGATCTGGCGCAGAGGTGCCTCGAGCGCTTTACGCACGATTGCGATGCCTGCGGTTTGATCGGAGTTTGCACCCTCGAAGCCGAACAGCGATTTGCCGGCCTGAACCAGAGCAACACCACCACCAACGACAACGCCCTCTTGGACGGCGGCGCGGGTTGCGTTCAGGGCGTCGTCGACGCGGTCCTTACGCTCTTTCACTTCGATTTCGGTGGAGCCACCAACGCGGATAACGGCAACGCCGCCAGCCAGTTTGGCCAGACGCTCTTGCAGCTTCTCACGGTCATAGTCCGAAGTGGTCTCTTCGATCTGCTGTTTGATCTGGGCAACGCGTGCCTCGATCTCAGCCTTGTCGCCGTGACCGTCAACGATGGTTGTCTCATCCTTGGTGATGGAAACGCGCTTGGCCGAGCCGAGCATGTCCATCGTTACGGATTCGAGCTTCATGCCGAGGTCTTCGGAGATCACCTGACCACCGGTCAGAACTGCGATATCCTGAAGCATTGCCTTACGACGATCGCCGAAGCCAGGTGCCTTAACAGCAGCGATTTTCAGGCCGCCGCGCAGCTTGTTCACAACCAGGGTTGCGAGAGCTTCGCCGTCTACGTCCTCAGCGATGATCAGCAGAGGCTTTTGCGACTGGATGACCTGCTCGAGCAGGGGAACCATTGGCTGAAGCGACGAGAGTTTCTTCTCGTGCAGCAGAACGATAGCGTCCTCCAGCTCGGTGATCATCTTGTCAGGGTTGGTGACGAAGTAAGGGGAGAGGTAGCCGCGGTCGAACTGCATGCCCTCAACAACTTCGGTCTCGGTCTCGAGGCCCTTGTTCTCCTCGACGGTGATGACACCCTCGTTGCCGACGCGCTGCATGGCGTCTGCGATCTGGCGGCCGATTTCAGCTTCGCCGTTCGCGGAGATGGTGCCGACCTGTGCGACTTCGTCCGTGTCGTTGACAGGGCGAGCCATTGCGCGGATCTGCTCGACAACCTTGGCGGTTGCCATGTCGATGCCACGCTTGAGGTCCATCGGGTTCATGCCGGCAGCAACGGACTTTGCGCCTTCTTTGACGATGGCCTGAGCCAGAACCGTCGCAGTGGTGGTGCCGTCGCCTGCTTCGTCGTTGGTACGCGAAGCGACTTCCTTGACCATCTGTGCGCCCATGTTCTCGAACTTGTCCTCAAGCTCGATCTCTTTGGCAACAGATACACCGTCCTTCGTGATGCGCGGGGCGCCGAAGGATTTGTCCAGAACCACGTTGCGGCCCTTTGGACCCAGCGTGACCTTAACAGCGTCGGCCAGGATGTTGACGCCCTTGAGCATCTTGTTCCGGGCGTCGGTGCCGAATTTTACGTCTTTAGCAGCCATGTTTTAGCTCCTTGGATGTGCGTTGAAAGGGAGAGGCGTCAGCTCAGGCCAGCAGGCCGAGGATGTCGCTCTCTTTCATGATCAGCAGGTCTTCGCCGTCGATCTTGATCTCTGTGCCGGACCATTTGCCGAACAGGACCTTGTCGCCAGCCTTGACGTCCATCGCGATGCGCGCGCCGGATTCGTCACGTGCGCCTGCGCCGGCGGCGATGACTTCGCCCTCTGCTGGCTTTTCCTTGGCGGAATCAGGAATGATCAGGCCGCCCTTGGTTTTCTCGTCGCTTTCGATGCGGCGGACCAGCACACGGTCATGCAGCGGTGTAAAATCCATGAGTCTCTCCTACAAAAAAGGCTCAGTTGCGTTTACGGGTGGATGGGTCTTAGCACTCACCACCCCGGAGTGCTAACAGCGGATTTAGGCAACCCCATGTAACCTGTCAACCGGAGGAGCGGATGGATACGCACAGACTTTTTCATCCAAGTCATGTGATCGCATCAATTGCGCGCTATTTAAGGTAGAACGCCCCAGTACATTTATGGAGAGCATCCCCACATGCAACACGCCTTCGCCTCATTTCTGATCGGCATGACCGCCGCCCTGCCCCTGTTTGCGCAATGCGCCCCTGCGGATTTGCGCACAGAACTGACCGAGGCAGAGCGCGCCACGATCCAGCGTGAGGTTGCAGATGTACCCTATGGTATCGGGCGTGCCTTTACCGCCGTGCGCGGTGATGAGGAGCTGTTTTTGTTTGGCACATTGCACAGTGCCGAGGCTGGCCCCCTGCCCGCCCCACTGACCGATGCGCTGGCCAATGCCTCGCAGGTTTTTGTTGAGGTAACGATCGCGGAAAACGAGCGGCTGGCCCGTCAGATGCAGACCAATCCCGGCCTGATTATGAATATGGAAGGGGATGGCCTGCTGGAAACACTGTCCGCCAAGGAATGGAATGTACTGACCACCGCGTTTGAGCCTTATGGTATGCCAGCCGCCGCCGTGGACAGATTGCAGCCCTGGTTCGCCGGTATGATGCTGGCCCTACCCGCATGTGAGCTGATGAATCAGGCGCAGGGTGCGCAGGCCATTGATGCGCAGATCGAGCAGATTGCCAGCGGTCAGGGCAAACCCGTTCTGGGGCTGGAAACCGCGATGCAGGCAATCGACGCCTTGGCCAGTATGCCTGAGCCGGTGCAGATGGATTTCCTGCGCATCGGCATCAGCACCGCCGAGATTGCAGAGCCGTTATTCATGACCGTCGCGCAAATTTATGCCGAGGGCCGCATTGCGGAAGTTTACGCCCTGTCCAATGTATTTTCAGCCCGCGTTGCCCCGATGGATGAGGTTGAGACGATGAGCGAGGCCGTCTTTGACGCGCTGCTGGTGGGCCGCAACAATAACTGGATGCCCGCGATTTTGGACGCTGCGCAGAACGGACCAGCGGTAATTGCTGTAGGAGCTCTGCATTTGGGCGGCGAAGAGGGACTCTTACGCTTGCTGGAGGGCGAAGGTTTTGACATCACGCGCGTTAACCTGGACGGAGAAGTGAGCGAATGACCCAAATCATCGAGAACCTGTCGGAAATCTCCTCGCGCTATGACGCGGTGTTTTGCGATCTATGGGGATGCCTGCACAATGGCGTGCGCCCGTTCGAGGCCGCGGTCGCTGCTCTAGAGGCATTCCGCCAGACCGGTGGCACCGTTGTTTTGCTGACCAATTCGCCCCGCCCGCGCAGTGGCGTTATTGCGCAATTGGATGAGCTGGGTGTGTCGCGCGATTTGTATCAGGCGGTTGCGTCCTCGGGCGATGCGGCGATTGATGCGCTGGCCTCGGGCATGTTCGGCAAGAAGGTTTATCATATCGGCCCGGCGCGGGATGCCGGATTTTTCGCCGCTGTATCCGATGATGAGTTCTATGGCGGGCAGGATATTGAGCGTGTTGAGATGGAGGAGGCAGAGGGCATCGTGTGCACCGGCCTGTTCGACGACAATGTCGAAACCCCTGCTGATTACCGCGAAATCATCCTGTACGGCATGAATAAGGGGCTGAAAATGCTCTGCGCCAATCCCGACATCTTTGTCGATCGGGGTGAGCAGCGGATTTACTGCGCCGGTGCCATCGCACAGGCTTATCAGGAGGCAGGTGGCGATGCCCGCTATTTCGGTAAGCCCCACGCCCCCGTCTATCAACTGGCCCGGCGCCGGTTGGAGGAAGCCCGTGGCGAGGTTGTTTCCGATGACCGCATTCTGTGCATTGGCGACGGCATCAACACCGATATTGCAGGCGGCGTGGGCGAAAGCATCGATACGCTGTTCATCACTGGCGGTTTGGCGGCCGCTGAAACGGGCACAGTGACCCAGCCCGATCCGGCCAAGCTGGAACTGTTCCTGAAGGAACGCCAGCTTAGCCCGACAGCATCAATGGGCTTCCTGCGCTAGGCGCGGGCGGCTGACGACTTAGAACACACCAAGGAGAAGACCCAATGTTCCCAGCATGGCAGGACGTAGCCGCAAATCTGGTCGCCGTTGCAGCAGGCCGTGCGCCTGCCGATATGGTTGTGCGTGGGGGCATTTGGGTCAACGTCCACACGCGGGAGCTGTTGGCGGGGCATGACATCGCCATCAAGTCCGGCCGCTTTGCCTATTGCGGGCCGGATGCGTCCCATTGCATCGGGGATGAAACCGAAGTGATCGAGGCCGAGGGCCGCTATATGGTTCCGGGCCTGTGCGACGGCCACATGCATGTCGAAAGCGGCATGCTGACCGTCACCGAGTTTTCGCGTGCGGTCATCCCCCACGGCACGACCTCGATGTTTGTGGACCCGCATGAGGTGGCAAACGTGCTGGGCCTATACGGTGTGCGCCTGATGCATGATGAGGCACTGGCACAGCCGGTTAACGTCTTCGTCCAGATGCCCTCCTGCGCGCCATCGGCCCCCGGATTGGAGAATACCGGTGCCGAGCTGGGCCCAGCCGAGGTTGAAGAAGCCATGGCGTGGCCGAATATTGTTGGTCTGGGTGAGATGATGAACTTCCCCGGTGTCATCAACGGCTCGCAGGCCATGCTGGGTGAGATTGCAGCAACGCAGGCGGCGGGGAAAACTGTGGGCGGACATTATGCCTCGTCTGACCTGGGGCCGGCGTTCCATGCCTATGTTGCCGGTGGTCCTGCGGATGATCATGAGGGCACATCCGAGACGGATGCCATTGCGCGGGTCCGTCAGGGCATGCGCGCGATGATGCGTCTGGGGTCGGCGTGGTATGATGTGGAGGCGCAGGTGACCGCCGTGACGGAAAAGGGTCTGGACCCGCGGTCCTTCATCCTGTGCACCGATGATTGCCATTCCGGCACCTTGGTCAATGATGGCCACATGAACCGCGTTGTGCGCCATGCTATCGAGTGTGGTCTGGACCCTGTGATTGCCATTCAGATGGCCACGATCAACACCGCCACGCATTTCGGGATGGAGCGGGATATCGGCTCGATCACACCGGGGCGTCGGGCGGATATGATCCTGTCCTCGGACCTGCGCACTTTGCCGATTGAGGTGGTGATTTCACGGGGCAAGGTTGTCGCCCGCGACGGTAAAATCGTACCGCAGGAGGTGGACTTCACATGGCCAGATGACAGCCGTGCCACCGTGAACATGAAGCGCGACCTGAGCGCCGAGGATTTCGATATTCCGGCTGAGGGTGACGCCGTGCGCGCCCGCGTGATCGGTGTGGTTGAGAACCAAGCCCCGACCAAGGCGTTAGAGGCGGATCTGGGCGTTGAAAATGGCCTCGTCCAGATGGACCGTGCCAATGATGTTTGCCAGATCGCGCTGGTCGAACGGCATCGTGCGACAGGGGGCGTGACCAATGCCTTCGTTTCGGGATTTGGCTATGATTGCGATATGGCGATGGCGTCCACAGTGGCCCATGACAGCCACCACATGATCGTTGTCGGCACCTCGAAATCAGACATGGCGCTGGCCGCAAACCGACTGCGCGCTGTTGGTGGGGGTATCTGCCTGTTCAAGGATGGCGTCGAGGTTGCCATGGTTGAGCTGCCCATCGCGGGTCTGATGTCGGATGAGCCTGCCGCAACCGTCGCGGGCAAGGCGCAGGGCATGATGGACGCGATGCAGGACTGCGGTTGCACCCTGAACAACGCCTATATGCAGCATTCACTGTTGGCGCTGGTGGTGATCCCAGAATTGCGGATTTCGGATGTTGGCTTGGTCGATGTCACCCGGTTCGAGAAGGTGGATCTGTTTCTGGACTGAGCATCCCCCGCGCCTTGGCTAGGTATTCCGTAGGGATTTCCATTGTGCCTGAAAGATGATAGCCAAGGTTCGTATCCCGAACGGCGGGTCGCACCGCCGTTACAAAAATCAAATAGGCAGGCACTTAACCTGCAAAACGGAGATACACGAATGCGCGTACCCTACGCCCCAGCTGAAGCTGCCGTTCTGACCCCTGCCGC
This sequence comes from Pontivivens marinum, assembly GCF_900231835.1. Lineage (GTDB taxonomy): Bacteria > Pseudomonadota > Alphaproteobacteria > Rhodobacterales > Rhodobacteraceae > Pontivivens > Pontivivens marinum. The sequence goes on from NZ_OCTN01000001.1 coordinate 567,980, forward strand.
GCAGGGTGTGAAAACATTTGACGATCCTGCCTTGGCTGTCGCCCACATCATCGCCCTATATGACGAAGCGACGGAGTTTTTGCGCAGCCATTTCCGTGCGGTCATGCAGGGTGACGAGCCACAGGGTCGGTATCGTGCGTTTTACCCGCGGCTGGAAATGACCACGACCAGCTTTGCCTGGGTCGATAGCCGGTTGAGCTTTGGCCATGTTAGTGAGCCGGGAACCTATTCCGCGACCCTGACGCGCCCTGATCTGTTCCGCGATTACCTGACACAGCAGATCAAGCTGTTGATGCGCAACCATAACGTCCCTGTAAAGGTAAGCGTTTCCGACACACCGATCCCGCTGCATTTCGCATTGCCCGAGGGCGCGCATGTCGAGGGCAGCATCGAGGATCGTTTGGGCGGGCCGCTGCGCGATGTTTTCGACGTGCCAAATCTGGAAACCACAAATGATGACATCGTAAACGGCACGGCCGGACGTGATGCGCAGGGGCATCGGCCCTTGGCCGCGTTTACGGCACAGCGGGTCGATTATTCGCTGGCGCGACTGGCCCATTACACAGCGACCAGCCCTGCCCATTTCCAGAACCACGTCCTGTTCACCAATTACCAGTTCTACATGGATGAATTTGTCACATGGGCGCACAGTCAGATTGCTGATCCTGACAGCGGCTATGTTGCCTTTGTTCAGCCGGGCGGTGCGGTGACAACACGCGACGGCACGACAGGTACGCCTGCGGTCAAGATGCCTCAGATGCCGACCTTCCACCTGACACGGGCGGACGGGAACGGGATCACCATGGTCAATATCGGCGTCGGGCCGTCCAACGCCAAAACGATCACCGACCATATCGCCGTACTGCGCCCCCATGCGTGGCTGATGTTGGGCCACTGTGCCGGTTTGCGCCATTCGCAAAGTCTGGGCGATTACGTTCTCGCCCATGCCTATGTTCGCGAAGATCACGTGCTGGACGACGATCTACCGGTCTGGGTTCCCATCCCCGCGCTGGCCGAAATCCAGATCGCGCTGGAGCACGCAGTGGAAAGCGTGACGGGTCTAGAGGGATACGAGCTGAAGCGGATCATGCGCACCGGCACGGTTGTCACCATCGACAACCGCAACTGGGAGTTGCGCGACCAGTCCGGCCCCGTGCAGCGCCTGAGCCAAAGCCGCGCGGTTGCACTAGACATGGAATCCGCCACCATCGCCGCAAACGGGTTCCGGTTCCGTGTTCCATACGGAACTTTACTATGCGTTTCGGATAAACCGTTGCATGGTGAGTTGAAATTACCGGGCATGGCCACAGATTTCTACAAACGACAGGTGGCGCAACATTTGCAAATCGGAATTAGCGCGATGGAGGCCTTGCGCGAAATGCCACTTGAAAAACTACACTCTCGCAAATTGCGAAGTTTTGACGAAACGGCGTTCCTGTAAGTCTTTAAAGCGGCTTGGAACGCATCAAAGTCACTGAAAGTGAACGAAAACGATTGCGGCGAAGCGCCGCATGAGGTCATTATCAACGAACGCCGCACCCGCCGGATTAAGTTGAGCAAATTAAAAACGCACAGGGAAACCAATGACGCAAAAACCCATGACGAAAACACAACTGGTTGCAGCCCTCGCCGAGAGTACTGAAAGCGACAAAAAATCAGCTGGTGAGTTTCTCGATGCGCTGTCCGCGATCATCACCAGCGAAGTTGCCGCAGGCGGCGCCGTGACAATTCCCAATATCGGCAAGGTCTTCTGCCGTGATCGTCCCGAGCGGATGGTCCGCAACCCTGCCACCGGCGAGCAGATGCAAAAGGAAGCTGACCGCGCGGTAAAGGTAACTATTGCCAAGGCGCTCAAGGATTCTGTGAACGCCTGATCTGTTTGTTCATCAAACATCACTCATTTTAAATGGCCGCGCCCTACAGGACGCGGCCATTTTTTGATTTCGGGCTATTTAGTATAGCCGCCTAGGAAAGTAGCCGAACCTTCCGTAACGTCAGATAGTATAGCACTGCGATTCTGCGGGCGGAGACAGTCGGATGATCGGAACAGATCTATCTATCTTCATTGAGCAATGCGCGAGCATTCATAAACCGGTCGATTTATGGCAACTGGTGCTTGAATTTTCGCAGCGCAGCGATGTGTGTTCGCTGAACTATCAGCATTTCAGTACATTTGGCGGGGCACATGTGCAGATCATGACCTATGGCTATCCAGAGGGCTGGGCCAAGGAATACATCGAGAATGCGCGCCATCGCGATGATCCGATACCGGAATTGGCTGCGCAGTTGGACAAGCCTTTTCTGTGGTCACAGGTCGGCAGCCTGACCTCAATCACGGCGGAGCAGCAATCCTATCTGGAGGAATTGCGCCGCTGGCATGTGGGTGACGGGCTGGCAATACAGGTATACGGGCCCGGTTTGCGAAACGGTTATATCGGGCTGGGCTTTGCCGACGACGCAGCGCAGATTGATTCGAGAATCATCCTAGGGTTGCAATTGGCAGCACAGACCGCCCATCAGCGATACTGTGAGATGAGCCTGAACCACCGACGCCCCCGATATGATCTGTCAAAGCGGGAACGGGAGGTTCTGGCGTGGATCGCGCGGGGCAAAAGCAATGCGATGATTTCTGACATCCTCAACATTTCACCCCATACGGTGGATACGCATTTGCGGCGTGTTTATGACAAACTCGGGGTCACGGACCGAACGTCAGCTGCCATAATAGGATTGGGGTCAAACGTGATCCAATTGGACACGCAGGTCGTGCCGCTACGTCAGTCCCGATATTAACAAAACTAGCGTGATCACGCGATGGCCCTTCTTGGCGGGGGTCTATAGCAGACGCCATGCGGTCAAATCAGACCGTCACTCGTATGTGGATCGCCCGAACCGACACCTGCGCAATAGCGCTGTGTCCAGCAGGTTTTCGAAGAATGGCGTTCCGAGAATACGCAGCCTGTGAACAGGTTGGAGCATGCGCCCATGACAGCTAGGGCCGCGTGATCGTGATGGGTTTGGGTTGAAATGCGTCTTGCACATGAACGCAGCCGTCTGCCCCAGAGGTGGACAGCCTGCCTTCGTCGTCCTGGCGTCCGCATATCACGTTGTGATGCCATTGCCGGTGGGGGCTGGGCAATCGGCACACACGTGAACGAGCGACCGCGTCAGTACCTGTGGGGGGTGGTGGCGCGGTCGGCTCGGTTATTTGTTTCGCGCGGCAAACGGGCTGTTTTGCACGCCCACCTCACGCAGCAATGGCGCAACCTGCCAACTGGCCGGATCAGCATCTGCAATGGCCTGCATCGTGGCCAGTACTTGCGCGGTGCCATAGGCATCGGCCTGCTGCATAGGGCCACCGCGCCAGCGCGGATAGCCATAGCCCATCATCTTAACCACATCGATATCGAGGGGACGCTCTGCCACGCCCTCGGCCAAAATCATCGCCGCCTCGTTCACCTGAACGGCATGCAGCATGGCCACGATCTGCGCGTCGGTGAAATCACGCGGGGTGATCCCCTGCGCCGCACGCTCCGCCGCGATCAGCGCATCGGTTTCCGGCGAGGGCAGCGCAGCCCGGTTGCCAGCCTCGTACCGATAGAAGCCGCGTCCGGTTTTCTGACCGGTTGCGCCATCCTCCACAATCAGATCGGGGATGCGGGAATAGCGGCGGTTCGGATCGCGGGTTGCTGCCTCACGTTTGCGATTGGCATAGCCGATTTGCAGGCCTGCCATGTCGAACATCTCGAACGGGCCCATGGGCATACCGAATGCCTTCATCGCGCCGTCAATCTGCGCGGCGCTGGCGCCATCCTCCAGCAGATAGCCGGCCATCCGGCCATAGGCGCCGAGGATACGGTTGCCGATAAAGCCGTCGCAGATGCCCGACAGCACCGCCACCTTGCGCATCTTTTTGGCCATTACGAAACCGGTGGCCAGCACATCGGGGTGGGTATCAGGCGTTTTGACCACCTCGACCAAGCGCATGATATGCGCGGGGGAAAAGAAGTGCAGGCCCATGATCCGCTCGGGGTTTGGCACCTGTGCGGTAAAGCTGGTGGGGTCGATATAGGACGTATTCGTGGCGAGGATCGCGTCCGGGCGGGCCGTTGCCGCCAGCTTGTCAAACACGGCGCGCTTTACGTCGGTTTCCTCGAACACAGCCTCGATAATCAGGTCGGCAGTAGCGACGGCATTGAAATCATCGGTGGTGGTCAGCAGGGCAAGGGTTGCGTCGCGGGTGGCCTCGGTGATTTTGCCACGCTTCACAGCCGATGCCAGATTGCCCGCTACGCGATCTTGTGCCGCCTGCGCGGCCTCCGCGCTTTGCTCAACGATGGTGGTGGGGTAGCCGGCGGAGATTGCAGCCGTCGCAATGCCCGATCCCATCAGGCCACCGCCGATAACGGCAAGCTGTGCGATGTCGCGCGGCGTGCCGGATTTCAGCGCGGCTGGCTTGCCAACCGCACGTTCGGCAAAGAAGGCATGGCGCAGGGCCTTTGACTGATCGGTTTCCTTTAGCTCAAGGAAGATCTCCCGCTCCGCCTTCATTCCATCCGCCAGATCCATGGTGAAGGCATTGCGCACGGAATCAAAGGCCCGCACGGGGGAGATTTGGCCGCGGGCCTTTTTCGCAACCTCGGCGCGTAATTTGTCCCAATCATCTGCGGTCAGGTCGGTTTGTGCCGGGGCCGGATCAAGGCGCGGCACTGGTTTGCCCGCCACATCCCGTGCGAAGGTCATTGCATCTGCGGTCAGATCATCGCTGAGGCGATCCACCAGACCGACCTCCATCGCCTGTGCTGCCGAAATTGGCGCGCCTGTTGTGACCAACTGCACCGCCGCCGCCGCACCGGTCAGTCGTGGCGCCCGCTGTGTGCCGCCAGCACCGGGCAGGATACCCAGTGCGACCTCGGGCAGACCAACCTTCGTCCGGCTATCCGCAATCCGGCAATGACAGCCAAGGGCCGTTTCCAGCCCGCCACCCAGCACGGTGCCGTGCAATGCCGCGATCCATGGCTTGGAGCTGGCGTGGATACGCTCCACCAAATCCGGCAGCCATGGTTGCATGGACCCGCCGTCAAATTCCCGAATGTCAGCACCTGCGATAAAGGTACGCCCCGCGCAGGCCAGCACCACCGCCTGTACCGAGGCATCCTCCTCCAACACCGGAACAGCATCCCATAGCCCCTGCCGGACCGCCTGCCCGACGGCATTTACCGGCGGGTTATCAATGGTGACGACGGCAATGCCATCCTGACGGGTAATGGTGACGGTGCTGGACATAAATCTCTCCCCTATATTTTGGCCACATGGTGACGCAGCCGCGCGCACCGTCAAGGGCAACGCCGCGTGGGGGAGAGAGTTTGATGTTTAGGCAGCCCAGTGGATCGTAGCACCCGCCTGTAGGGCAAGGCGGATCGGGGCCTCGGCCGTGGTGGGTGTGGCCTGCGCCTGTGTCAGGGCCTCAGCCTTATCCGCGCCCTGAATCAGGATGTGCAGATTGCGCGCGGCGGACAGCACGGGGGCAGTCAGCGTTAGCCGTGGTTCAGGCGCACCCGGTGCACGCATCGGCAGCAAGGGCGGCGCATCAGCGGCCAGCGCCTGTTCCAACAGATCCGCACCGGGGAAGATTGAGGCCGTGTGCATATCCGCGCCCATGCCCAGCACGCAAACATCCAGTGGCAGGGCCATGGCGATATCTGCGGTGAGCGCCTCCAGCACGTCCTCGGGCCGGTCACCCTGACGGTAGAACGGCACCATGGTTGCCACTGCCGCTGCGTTTTGCAGCAGGGTGCCGCGCAACAGTCGGGTGTTCGACCGCTCCGACGTTTCAGGCACAAAGCGTTCATCCGTCAGCATCACCCGCACGCGGAACCAATCCAGCGGTGCAGTGGATAGCGCGCTGAGGAACGGCCCCGGTGTGGTGCCCCCCGGCACGGCCAGCGTGGCGGTTGGTTGGGCGTCCAGCGCCGTGGCCAGCTCACCAGCAACTGTTGCGGCCAGTGCGGCCATCAATGCCTCGCGGCTATCGTAGCGGTTCATGCCTCAATCTCCCGCCAGCGACGGCCATCGCGGTGCATCAGGCCCAATGCGTCCTCGGGGCCCGAGCTGCCGGAATCATAGGCGGCTGGCTTGCGCCCTTGCTCGGTCCAGTCATTCAACATTTTATCCGCCCATTCCCAAGCTGCCTCGACCTCATCCCCGCGCATGAACAGGGTTTGGTCGCCGCGAATAACGTCCATGATCAGACGTTCATAGGCATCGGGCATGGATTCCGCACTTGGCCCGAGTGCATCGGCAAAGGTCATGTCCAGCGGCACATCGGCCAGACGCATGCCGCCCGGGCCCGGTTCCTTGATCGTCATGCGCAGGGTGATCCCCTCATCCGGCTGCAACCGGATGATCAACGCATTGGTCTGGTGCGCAGGCAATTTGGCAAAGATCGAGTGAGGCGGCTCCTTGAAGATCACCGCGATCTCACTCATCCGTGCGCGCAGACGTTTTCCAGTGCGCAGATAGAACGGCGTACCGCTCCAGCGCCAGTTCGAGATGTTTACCTTTAGCGCGACATAGCTTTCCGTCAGGCTGTCAGGATTTTCGGCGTCCTGCACATAGGATGGTTCATCCTTGGCCGCGCGATATTGGCCGCGCACGATATCCTCACGGGCGACATCCTCCAGCGAGTGGATGACCTTCAGCTTTTCATCCCGCACGCGGTTGGCGTCGAACTGGGCTGGTGGTTCCATTGCGGTCAGGCACAACAACTGCATCAGGTGGTTTTGCACCATGTCCCGCATCGCGCCGGATTTGTCGTAATAGCCGCCACGACCGCCGACGCCGATACTCTCGGACACGGTGATCTGCACGTGATCGACATGACGTGCATTCCACAGCGGCTCGAACAAGGCATTGGCGAAGCGGACGGCCATCAGGTTCTGGACGGTTTCCTTGCCCAGATAATGGTCGATGCGGTAAATCTGCGCCTCGTCGAAGCTATCGCTCAATTGTTTGTTCAGTGCGCGGGCCGATTCCAGATCGTGGCCCAGCGGCTTTTCCACAACGATGCGGCTATCCTTGGTCGCGATGCCGGTTTCGTGCAGACGCGCAGCGATGGGGCCGAACAGCGACGGGCCTACGGACAGGTAGAAGGCGCGGGTTTGGCTCTTCGTTTTGGCGAGCTTTTTGGTCAGCTCGTCCCAGCCATCCTCACCTGTCGCATCAACGGTCACGTAATCCAGCACGGACAGGAATTTGGCGGCGATTTCCTCGTCCAGCTTATCCTTGCCGATAAAGGTTTCCAGCGCCTCACGGATCATATCGCGAAAGGCGCGGGTGGTCAGCGCGGAGCGGGCCGCACCGATAATGCGCGCATCCTGCGGCATCTGGCCTGCAACCATCCGGCGGTAAAGACCCGGTAGAATTTTGCGGCGGGCAAGATCGCCGGTAGCCCCGAAGATAATCAAATCAAAGGGCTGTACTGGAATGACGCGCGAAACCATAACGACTCTCCTGTCGTTCAGAGATCAGAAAGACGGGGCAAGTCGGCCCCCTGGCGAGTACATGTGACTGCTGCGGCATTTGCGCAGAAGTTGAGCAAATGCTCAAGTCCTGTCGCATCCATACCCGCAATATGCCCGTGAATGTCGTCCGCCTTGCCCAATTGCATCAGCAGCGACGCCATAAACGTATCCCCCGCGCCGACCGTATCAATCACATCAACAGCCGGGGGCGATGCAACAGCGTGGGCACCATTCGCCGCCCAGCCCAGCGCGCGTTCACCGCCATCGGTGACGACAACCAGTTTCACCCCCGCGGCCAGCATGTTCTGCGCAAAGGTCGCCGCATCCATGTCAGGGTGGATCAGCTCCAGATCCTCGGACGAGATTTTCAGCACGCTGACAAACGGGATCAGGGCCGCAACACGGGCGCGCCAAACAGCCATATCAGGCTGTACCGTTGGGCGAATATTCGGATCGAGCGAGATCAGACGATCCTGCGCCTGTTCCGCCAAAGCGTATAGCGCATCGGCGCAGGGCATTGTGACCAGAGAATAGGACCCGAAATGCACGCCGCGCACATCATCGGACAGCGTGGGCACATCCGCAGGCGTGACGCCGGTATCGGCTGCATTCTCGGAATAGAAGGTATAGGCGGGCACGCCCTCCTCATCGAGGGTAATCATGCTCAACGTGGTTTTGCGGTCCGTATCCAGCGTGTAGCGCAGATCGACATCCTCATCCTGCAACACGCGGTGCAATTTGCGGCCCAGCGGGTCCATGGACAGCGCCGAGAAATAGCCCGCATCCGCCTGCAACCGGCGCATACCGATGGCCACGTTGAACGGCGACCCGCCTGCCCGCGACGTGAATTTCGCCGTGGCTGCATCCGTGCCGGGTTCCATGAACACGTCGAAAAGATTGTCGCCGCAAATCAGAAACATAAGGTCGCTCCGTCAGATCAACGCCCCATGGGCGGAGGAAGTGGTCACCCCTTGGGGCAAAAATCATCGGCACGTGCCGAAACACGCGCCGCAGATAGGCGTCAAATGCGCCTGATGCCAATAGCCAAGGCCTATTTATAGAAGAAACTATGCCCGCTTGCATCGAAAAGGTGCAGTTTATCGGGGCTTGCCGTCAGGCTCAGCTGCGTTCCCTTGGACACATCCGCGATTCCGGGGATTTTTGCGATCACCGAATCCTCGCCATCACGCGGGGTGAAATAGACCACGGTGACCTCTCCGAGTTTCTCGGTATAGGAGGCCTGCCCCTCAAAAATCACCGCATCACCTGGTTGGGCAACCACGAAATCCTCAGGCCGTACGCCAAGCTGGACCTCGGTCCCGCTGGGCAATCCTGCCGCGCTGACCGGTACAGTTGCAACGCCGCCAGCGGTCACATCAATGGTGGTCGTGGTGTCCTGCGCCGCGCTGATCGTGCCGGGCAGCAGGTTCATTTTTGGTGAGCCGATGAATTGCGCCACAAAGGTATTTTCGGGCCGCTGGTACAGGTCCAGCGGGGTGCCGAATTGCGCGATTGTGTGCGTCTTGTTGTTCAAGACCACGATGCGGGTGGCCAGCGTCATCGCCTCCACCTGATCGTGGGTGACGTAGATCATCGTGCTCTCGGGCATGTTTTCCTTGAGCTGCGCAATCTCGATCCGCGTATCAACGCGCAGGGCCGCGTCGAGATTCGAGAGCGGCTCATCGAACAGGTACACCTTTGGATCCCGCACAATCGAACGCCCGATGGCCACACGCTGCCGCTGCCCGCCCGACAGCGCCTTGGGCAGGCGGTCCAGATAATCGGTCAGTTGCAGGATTTTGCCGGCATTGCGCACACGCTGGTCGATCTCGGCCTTGGGCATTTTTGCGACCTTCAACGCGAAGGCCATGTTGTCGTAAACCGTCATATGCGGGTACAGCGCGTAGGATTGGAACACCATCGCGATGCCCCGTTTCGACGGCGGCGTATCGTTCATACGCTCACCATCGATATACAGGTCGCCGCCGGTGATTTTTTCCAACCCTGCAATCATGCGCAGCAGGGTGGATTTACCGCATCCAGACGGCCCGACGAAGACGATCAACTCGCCCTGCTCGATATCAAGGTCGATATCCTTGAGCACTTCGACGGTCCCGTAGGACTTCGCGATATTTTGCAACAGCAGCGATGCCATTCTGGTCTCCCCTAGAGTTTTTGCCCTGATTATTGCTTACAGGCTTTGTTGAGCAAAATATGCTTGATAGGGCGGCAAGGTGACGCCCTTATCTGTGACCGCTGCGCTGAAAGGTGCCGCCATATCCTGCCGCCAATCGCCATCGGGCAATCTGATCGCCGTGGCCGAGTTGGACATGTTGAAGGCGCAGAACACACGGTCGCCATTATCACCGGTGCGGATGAACGACACGATGTCATCACCGGAGTCCACCAGCTCGAACGCGCCGTTTCGCAGTGGTTCATGTGCCTGACGGAAGGCGACCATCTCGCGGTAGAAATTCAGCATCGAGCGGTCATCGCGATCCTGCTCGGACACGGCTCGGGACAGATGCTCCATCGCGACGGGCAGCCATGGCTTCACATCGGTAAAGCCGCCAGTCGGTCCGTCCACAGACCACGGGATCGGCGTACGGCAACCGTCGCGCCCCTTGAATTTCGGCCAGAAGCGGATGCCATAGGGGTCCTGCAATTCCTCGTAGCTGACATATGCCTCGGTCAGGCCCAGCTCCTCACCCTGATACAGACAGACGGAGCCACGCAGGCTGAGCAGCAATGCCGCGTATAGACGCTGCGCCTGTTCACCCAGATTCCAGCGGCTGGCATGGCGCACAACGTCGTGGTTGGAAAACGCCCAGCAGGCCCAACCGTCGCTGGCCACATCCTCGAACCGGGTCAGGACATCGGCCACCATCGTGCCGTTCGGGGCCTCGGGCGCCAGAAAGTCAAAGGCGTAGCACATGTGGATGCGGTCATCGCCCGCCGTGTACTCCGCCTGAATTTGCATCCCCATCTGGGAATCGCCCACCTCACCCACAGCGGTTTTACCCGGATATTCGTCCAGCAGCGCACGGTAGCGTTCCAAGAACGCGATGTTTTCCGGCTGGTTTTTGTCGTGCAGGTGCAATTGCCAGTTATAGGGGTTCACCGCAGGCGCGGTGGAGGCATTGCGGTCCTCGGGCGGGCATACGGGGTTGTCGCGCAATTGCTTGTCATGGATGTAGAAGTTGATCGTATCCAGACGGAAGCCATCCACACCACGCTCCAACCAGAACCGCGTCACGTCCAGCAGCGCGTCCTGCACCTCCGGCTCATGGAAGTTCAGGTCGGGTTGTTCCTTGAGGAAGTTGTGCAGGTAATATTGCAGACGCTCGCCGTCCCATTCCCACGCCGACCCGCCAAAGATCGACAGCCAGTTATTGGGCGGTGTGCCGTCCGGTTTGGCATCGGCCCAGACATACCAGTTCGATTTGGGATTATCGCGAGACGAGCGGCTTTCCTGAAACCATTCATGCTGGTCCGACGAATGGCTGAGCACGAGGTCGATCATGACCTTTAGCCCCAATTCATGGGCGCGGTGGATCAGCGCATCAAAATCGCCCAACGTGCCAAATAGCGGATCAACATCGCGGTAATTCGACACGTCATAGCCGAAATCCAGCATGGGTGAGCGGAAGAACGGCGAAATCCAGATCGCGTCCACGCCCAGACTGGCAATATGGGGCAGCCGGTGGATGATCCCTGACAGATCGCCCACGCCGTCGCCATTCGTATCCTGATACGAGCGGGGATAGATCTGATAGATCACCGCGCCGCGCCACCAATCGGGATCTGCGGCAAGTACCTTTTCAGGCTCAACGGAAACAGCAAGGTTCATATCAGCCACCTTTGACAGAGCCGGCCAGCAGGCCGCGCACGAGATAACGTTGCATTGAGAAAAACACGACCAGCGGAACGATGATCGTAATAAAGGCGGAGGTGGTCAGGATTTCCCAATCCCCCCCGCGTGAGCCGAGAAGCTCCACCAACCGGCCCGTCAGGACCATCTGGTTGTCCGATTGGCCCAGGAACACCTTGGCTATCAGCAGGTCGTTCCATGTCCACAGGAACTGGAAGATCGCGAAGGACGCCAACGCCGGAAAGCTGAGCGGCAGCACGATCCGCATGAAGATACCGAAATCGGTGGCACCATCGACGCGCGCGCTCTCGATCACTTCACGCGGCAGGCCCGCCATGTAATTGCGCAGCAGATAGACCGCCAGCGGCAGGCCAAATCCGGTATGTGCCAGCCATATCCCGACATAGCCCTTGGCCGACACGCCGAATGCCTCTCCGACCACGCCATAGAATTTCAGCAACGGGATCAGCGATAGTTGCAGCGGCACAACCAGCAGGCCGACAATGATCGCGACCAGCATGATCCGCCCTGGAAATTGCATCCATGCCAGCGCATAGGCCGCGAAGGCCGCAATCAGGATCGGGATAATCGTCGCGGGGATCGACACGGTTAGCGAATTGAGGAAGCTTTGCGCCACCCCCTCGGAGGACAGAACCGCCTCGTAATTCTCGGTCGTGACGGTGGGCGGAACCTCGGTCGTGTAGAAGATACGCGCGCCGCGCCGCCCCTCGGGCTGGTCAGCATAGGTGATGGTGTAATCGCCGTTCACCGCGATTTCCAACACGCCATCATCGCGCAGCACCAGCGGCTCACCCGGTTCGTTCGACGTTGGGTCCTGCGCGCGGGACCCGAAGGCGGTGACATCGCCGGTCGTGCCATCCTCGAACACTGAACCGGCCACAACCCAAGCACCGCCCACCTGTTGCGCATCGTCCGGCGCACCGGCGCGGGCGACCAGCGATTGCTCGGACGCGCTCAACGCCGTCCACCAGCCAGAGGTCGAGATCGCATCCCGATCCCGCAGCGATGACACAAAGATGCCAAAGGTCGGGATTGTCCACAGCACCACCAGCAGCAAGGCCGAGAGGTTAACCACCCAGACCAGTGCGGGGCTTTTGCCTGCCAAACCCAGCATCACGCGTTCTCCTTCAATGCATTACGGATGTTCCAGATCATGATCGGGATCACCAGAACCATGATGGTCAGCGCAATCGCAGACCCCCGCCCCGCATGCCCGTCGATAAAGGTCATCCGGTACATATAATTCGCCAGAACCTGCGTGCCCCATTCGCCATTTGTCATGGCAAACACGATGTCGAACACCTTGAGCACCAGAATGGTAATCGTCGTCCAGACCACGGCAATGGTGCCTGCGATCTGCGGAATTTTGATCTTGAAAAACACGGTCAGCGGGCCTGCACCGTCCAGCACGGCCGCCTCGATCGTTTCCTCGGGGATGCCGCGCAATGCGGCGGACAGGATCACCATGGCAAAGCCGGTTTGAATCCAGATCAGGATCACCATCAGGAAAATATCGTTCCAGAACGGGATCGTAATCCATGCCTGCGGATCACCGCCCAGTGAGGTCACGATGGAGTTCAGCAAACCGATCTGTGTCTGATCCTCGCCGCGATAATCATAGATGAATTTCCAGATCACCGACGCCCCGACAAAGGAGATCGCCATGGGCATGAAAATCAGCGACTTCGCGATATTGCCCCACCAGATACGATCCGTCAGACCCGCTGCGATCAGTCCGAACAGCGTGGACATGGCCGGCACGATGATCAGCCACATGGCGTTGTTAAACAGGCTTTCCTGAAACTTATCATCCGCGATCATCCAGCGGTAATTCTCCAGTCCGACGAAGTTTTCGCGGCTGCGGTCCATCATGCTCAACCAGATGGAATTGAACACCGGATAGACCAGATACAGCCCGAGGATCGCTATCGCCGGCAGCATGAACAACCACGGGCGCACAGCGTTTGCGCGGTTGATATTGCGCCCCGCATTCGGGCCGGTATCAGGATAGATGCGGTCCAGCACCCAGTTCGAGCCAAAGAAATAGGTCACGCAGGCAATCACGCCCAAAACGACCGTCACCAATGCCAAAATAATTGGGTTCACCGCATTTCTCCCCGGAAATTCATGGCCTGCACACGTCTTTGGCGTGGCTAGGGCCGAAATCGGGGCACGTTGGACGCGCCCCGATCTGGGTTATGGATGGTCCGAATTACTTCAGAGCGTCCCATGTTTCCTGAATGGAGGTCGCAACATCGGTTGCATCCGCTCCACCGGCATAATCAACCATGCCTGTCCAGAATGCGCCCGCGCCGATACCGCCGGGCATCAGGTCAGATGCGTCGAACCGGAAGGTCGTTGCATTGAGCAGGATCTGACCCTGTGCGCGCGTGGAATCGTTGATATAGGCATCGGTGTTCACACCAGCATGCGCAGTCAGCAGACCACCCTGCGCCATCCAGATTTCGTGCGCGATTGGCGTCTTGATGAAGTCGATCATCACACGGGTTGCCGGACTGTCAGAGGTGATGCCGAACACGGTGCCAGCGCCCAGAACAGGGGTGCCCAGATCGCGATCCGCATAGGATGGGAAGTAGAAGAAGTCCGCGTCCAGACCAACCTCTGTCCCTTCGGGGAAGAAGGCAGGGATGAACGATGCCTGACGGTGCATATAGCATTCAGGCGGGAACGAGAACAGACCCTTGGGACTGTCGCGGAAATCAGTTGTGGCAACAGCACCCGCACCGCCGGCAACATAGTCATCATTGCGGGCGAAATAGCCGAATTCCTCGATCGCAGTTATAACCGCCGGATCGTTGAACGGGATCTCGTTCGCAACCCACTGGTCATAGACAGATGGCTCCGCCGTGCGCAGCATCATATCCTCAACCCAATCGGTTGCGGGCCAGCCGGTCGCGCCACCCGAACCCAGACCGATGCACCACGGCGTTCCGCCATCTGCAACGATTTGGTCGGTCAGCTCCTTGAGCTCCTCCATCGAGGTGGGCACTTCGTAGCCTGCATCCTCGAAATTCTCCGGCAAATACCAAACCAGCGACTTCAGGTCAGCGCGGTAGAAGATGCCGTACAGTTCCTCGTCAAAGGTGGCGAGATCGACCCAGGACTGGCCTGCGGCGTAATTCTCGGCAATCCATGCGCCATCTTCGGCGGTTAGCGGCGCGACCAGACCGTCACGCGCCATGTCGCCCAACAGGCCCGGCTGCGGGAAAACGGCGAGGTTCGGCGCGGAGCCTGCCTGCGCGTCGATGCGGATTTGCTGCTCAAAGCTGTCGGACCCTGCATATTCAACAGTTGCGCCCGTGGCCGCCGTGAAATAGGCAAAAACTGTCTCGACCGTGTCCTTTTCCGCGCCCAGCCATGGGCCCGCAATCGTCACGGTCTGACCTGTCAAATCGGGGGCGTTTGCCGCGAATTCCTCATAGGAGCTCCACGTGAACTGATCCCCTTCGCCCGGTGTAAATACCAGATGTTCATCCGAAAATGCCGGTCCAGCAATAATGGCTGCAACAGCGACGCCCGCAAACAGATTGCGTTTCATAGAGTTTCTCCCGATTCTGATCACACTGCGGCGATCTTTTAATGGTTTTTCTCTCGATACGGCGATATGAGGCTATACCAAACCGCTTTGAGGTGTCGGCACGATGCTAACTTGCCACCTCGGAGTCAAGTACGGTGATAATAGATGGGTGCGTTTACGTTGCCAGTCTTAACAACACTCGGCATATTGCCAAAACGCTTTGAGAGGGAGCTTTTCCGATATGACACTTAAGGAACTGGCTGACCGTCTAGGTCTATCGCCAACCACTGTATCGCGCGCCCTGAACGGTTATCCCGAGGTAAACGCAGAGACCCGCGCCAGAATCGAAATCGCCGCTCGTGACTATGGGTACCGTGCGAACACCATGGCGCGCAAGCTGGCAACCGGTCGATCCATGGCGATTGGCCACGTGATCCCGTTGAGCAACCACCAGATGATCAACCCGATCTTTGCGGAGTTCATGGCGGGCGCGTCCGAAATCTACAGCAGCGAGGGCTATGAAACCCTGCTGGCCGCCGTGCCCGCCGCGAACGAGGTGCAGACCTATCGTGAGCTGGCCCGCCGTCGGTCCGTTGACGGATTGATCGTGCACGCCCCGCGCCTGAACGACCCGCGCGTTGACCTGCTGCGCGAACTGGAGCTGCCCTTTGTTGTGCATGGACGATCCGTGGATATCGAGGATCGCCCCGTTTTTCTGGACACCAATAACCGCCGCTCGTTCGAGCAGGCGACCACCTATCTGATTGAGCTGGGCCACACCCGCTTTGCCCTGCTGAACGGGATGGAGACCATCAGCTTTGCCCGCCGCCGCCGCCGTGGGTTTGAGCAAGCGTTGCAGAATAACGGCCTGCGTTCGGATGCATCGCGCATGGTGGACATGGAGATGACCGAGACCAACGCCTATGACGTCACGATGAAGTGGCTGAACGAGCCGAAACCACCGACGGCGATCCTGACCTCCAGCACGATTTCCGCGCTCGGCGTGGCGCGTGCCATTCGGGATGCGGGACTGCAAATTGGCGATGACGTGTCGCTGATCACCCATGATGACGACCTGTCCTTTATGCGCAATGTCGGCGATCCGCCGCCCTTTACCGCCCTGCAATCGCCAATCCGTGACGCTGGTGCGAAATGTGCGCGTATGTTGATCGACCATATCGCGGGCAAGAAGGTCAGCAGCGAGATCTGGAAATGCGAATTCATCGAGGGCCGCTCCACCGGTCCCGCACCTAAGGAGACCCCGGCATGAGCGGCGTAGGCTTCACCCGTGCGGATTTTCCCGAAAATTTCGTCTTTGGCACCGCCACATCCGCCTATCAGATCGAGGGCACGCAATTCGGCGGCTGCGGCGAATCCCACTGGGATACCTTTGCCGCAACCCCCGGCAATGTGGAGCGGGCCGAGGATGGCGCGGTGGCCTGCGGGCATTACAACACATGGGAGAGCGATCTGGATTTGATCGCCAAGGGCGGCTTTGACGCTTACCGTTTCTCCATGAACTGGGCGCGGGTGATGCCTGACGGCCAGACGATAAATCCCGAGGGGTTGGATTTCTACGACCGCTTGGTGGACGGCATGTTGGCCCGCGGCATTCGCCCCTATGCGACGCTGTATCACTGGGACTTGCCCTCGGCCCTCGCCGATAAGGGCGGATGGCGCAACCGCGACGTGGCAAGCTGGTTCGCAGATTACACCGAGGCCACGATGTCGCGTATCGGTGATCGGGTGGAGGCGACCGCCACAATCAATGAACCGTGGTGCGTTGCGTGGCTAAGCCATTTCATCGGCGGGCATGCCCCCGGAATGCGCGACATCCGCGCCGCCGCCCGCGCCATGCACCATGTCCTGCTGGCGCATGGCCGCTCGATCGAGGTGATGCGCGGCTTGGGCCTGAGCAATCTGGGGATTGTGACCAATCTGGAGGGCTCGCAGCCCGTTGATGACCGCCCCGAAACCATCGCCGCGCATCAGCGGAACCACGCCCTGTATAACGAATGGTTCCTATCCGGCGTGTTCAAGGGCGAGTACCCCAAGGCCGCGATGGAGGGGCTGGAGCCGCATCTGCCACAGGGTTGGCAGGATGATTTCCCGACCATTCAGGCCAAGGTGGACTGGCTGGGCATCAATTACTACACGCGCAAACGCATCTGTAATTCCGGCGGCCCGTGGCCCCAGATCGGCGAGGCCCCCGGCCCGCTGGAAAAAACATCCTTTGGCTGGGAGATCGAGCCGGATCGCCTGCGCCATTTCCTGACTTGGGCCGCGTCGGAATATTCCGGCGATCTGCCGATCTACGTCACCGAAAACGGCATGGCGGGGCATGATTACCTGCTCGATGAGAAATGCCCCGATCCGCAGCGCGTCAAATATCTGCGGGACCATTTCGATGCGGCAAAGCAGGCGATTGCGCAGGGTGTGCCGCTAAAGGGCTATTTCGTGTGGTCCCTGATGGACAATTACGAGTGGGCGGCCGGCTATGACAAACGCTTCGGTCTGGTGCATGTCGATTTCGACACATTGGCCCGCACGCCCAAGGATAGCTGGTACGCGATGCGCGATGCGTTGACTGGCTAGGGTTCGAGACAACTCCGCCGGAGGTGCATTTCGAGAGATGCGCCTCCGGCGGGGATATTTCGCGAATGCGATGGGGGCGGGTTGCGCCCCCGACACAGGATTAGTTCAGAGCAGCGTCCGAGATTTCGAGCGTATATGCGCCCTCAGGCTCAACCGTGATAACCGGATCCGAACCACCGCCCAGCAGCGTTGCCACCGTGCGCTCGTAATCGGCAACGTCCAGCGCGCCGTTCGAACCTGCGGTCAGCAGGGCAATCTCACCCATCATGCGGACCTGATGCGATTCGGTTTGCGCACCGGTTGCATCATTGTCGAGCACGATTTCTGCTGCCTCAGCCGGATTTTCCTCGGCCCATTTCCAGCCGCGCATGGAGGCACGGACGAAGCGCACCATCCGGTCTACGAATTCCGGATCGTCGAGGTTTTCCTCAAGCACGTACATGCCGTCCTCAAGCGTGGCGACGCCCTGCTCCTCATACTTAAAGGTAACCAGCTCGTCCTCACCCACGCCTGCATCCAGAACCTGACCGTATTCGTTATAGGTCATGGTGGAGATACAGTCGGCCTGACGCTGCAACAGTGGGTCCACGTTGAACGCCTGACGCAGAACGGTCACGCCGTCCTCGCCACCATCGGTTGGAATACCCAGCTGGCTCATCCAGCTCAGGAACGGATACTCGTTGCCAAAGAACCAAACGCCGATGGTTTTGCCGCGGAAATCCTCGGGCGTTTCGATACCTGCATCGGCCCAGCAGGTCAGCATCAGGCCG
Organism: Pontivivens marinum; assembly: GCF_900231835.1. GTDB lineage: Bacteria > Pseudomonadota > Alphaproteobacteria > Rhodobacterales > Rhodobacteraceae > Pontivivens > Pontivivens marinum. Next base: position 586,298 of record NZ_OCTN01000001.1, read on the forward strand.
GAGGATTTGAACGGCTGCGCGATGTTCACAACCGGCACGCCGCGTTCGCGTGCGGCCAGTGCGGATGGCATCCAGTTCAGCATCACATCAGCGCCGCCACCGGCCAGCACCTGAGGAGGCGCAATGTCAGGACCGCCCGGCTGGATCGTCACTGCGAGGTTTTCCTCGTCATAGTAACCGTTATCCAGTGCCACGTAATAACCGGCGAACTGTGCCTGCGTGACCCATTGCAATTGCAGCGTAACCTCGTCCTGCGCCATGGCAGGCGTCGCAAGCAGGGTGGCTGCGGCCAGTGTTTTGAGCAATTTCATGTTCTTCTCCTTGTTGGGTAACCCCTTTTCGGGGCCTTTTGCCTTAGCCCCCGTCACCTTCCCCTTTGCGACGGATGCCAGAAGGTGGCCGCTCTCTCGAGGAGCGTTACCACGCCGTAGAAGGTCGAGCCCGCAAGAGCCGCGACCAAAATAACCGCCCAGACCATGTCGAGCGCAAGCCGACCGACCTGAGTGGAAATACGAAAGCCCATGCCCAATGTGGGTGAGCCAAAGAATTCCGCAACGATGGCACCGATCAGCGCCAGAGTCGTGCAGATTTTCAGGCCGTTAAAGATGAACGGCGACGCTGCGGGCAGCTTTAGCTTGGTCAATGCCTGCAAAGGCGAGGCCGCGTAGGTCCGCATCAAATCGGACTGCATCCGGTCCGCCGCCGCCAGCCCCTGCACCGTGTTTACCAGCATCGGGAAAAAGCACATCACGGCAACCACGGCTGCCTTTGACTGCCAGCCGAAACCGAACCACATCACGAAAACCGGTGCCATGCCGATGATCGGCAGCGCGGCAACGAAATTGCCAACGGGCAGCAATCCACGTTTCAGGAAGTCGGACCGGTCCACCGCCAATGACATCAGGAATGCGGCTCCGCACCCGATGATATATCCCGACAGCGCGCCCTTTACGAAGGTTTGAACGAAGTCAGCCCATAGTGTCGGCAGGTTCGACGCAAAGGCCAGACCGATGGCAGAGGGCGGCGGCAGGATCGCACCGGGCACGTTCAGCGCGCGCACCAGCAGCTCCCACAATACCAGCAGAGTGGTCCCGAAAATCACAGGTGCCGCTAACCCTGACCAGCGGTTGCCGGTGATCCGTGCCAAGCGAACATTTGCCCACCAACCGCCAACCCAGATGGCGAGCGCGGCAATCATCAATCCCACACTCATCGTCCGAACCCCATGCGTTTGGTTACAATCCGCTCAATCAGACCCACTGCCACGATCAGCAATGCGGCAAGGGCTGCCGCCCCGAACAGTGCCGACCAGATCTGCACGGTTTGCCCATAATAACTGCCCGCCAATAATCGCGCGCCCAGGCCCGCAACCGCGCCTGTTGGCAATTCGCCGATCACCGTACCGACAAGGCTGGCCGCGACTGCAATCTTGAGCGAGGTAAACAGATAGGGCAGCGAGCTGGGCAGCCGCAGCTGGATGAACCCCTGCAAGCCGCTGGCATTCCACGTTTTCATCTGGTCCAGCTGCATACCACTGGGCGCGCGCAACCCCTTAACCATGCCCACGGTCACAGGGAAAAAGCTGAGATAGGTGGCGATAATCGCCTTGGGGATGAACCCCTGCATCCCGACCGAATTCAGCACCACGATAATCATCGGCGCAATGGCAAGGATCGGGATGGTTTGCGAGGCGATCACCCATGGCATCACGCTCATATCCATCGCGCGGCTATAGACAATGCCGATGGCCAGCGCGATTCCCAGTGTTGCACCAAAACCAAATCCGGCCAGCGTTACGCTGAGCGTGACCCAGCCGTGATAGATCAGGCTGCGCTTGGAGGTGATTTTCTTCTCGACCGTGGTTTCCCAGATCTCCGTCGCGACCTGATGCGGGGCGGGCAAACGGGGGCGGTCCTGTGACCAAGTTTCGGCGATCAATTGCGAGGTGGTCAGCACCCTGTCCTGACGCTCCGCCTGTTGATAGGCCCAGTTGGCGTTGAGGTAGACAGCGCCCGCATACCAAATCGCGATCATCGCGGCGAGGACGGTCAAAATCGGAACGAGGGACCTCATGACGCCCCCCCGGATTTACGGCTGCCATTCATGAATTTTAACGGCGCGGTAAGGTTCGCATGATTGAACGTCAGACATGGTACAGGCCGCAAAGCCGGTATTAGTGAGCGAAGTCGGCCTGTCGCCTTGACCTCCACAGGGCGGCAGGTTGCATCAAACATCCTCATGCCCCGCGCGCAGCCCCTCACGAACACGGTGGGCGATGGCGATAAATTCCGGCGTATCGCGGATTTCCAGCGGGCGTTCGCGTGGTAAAGTGCTCTCGATCACATCGGTTACGCGGCCCGGGCGTGGCGACATCACCACGATCTTGGTGGACAGGTACACAGCCTCGGGGATCGAATGCGTGACGAAAGCGATGGTTTTTTCAGTGCGCGCCCACAATGCCAGCAATTGCTCATTCAGGTGGTCGCGCACAATCTCGTCCAACGCACCGAACGGTTCATCCATCAGCAGGATATCAGCGTCAAAGGCCAGCGCCCGCGCGATGGAGGCGCGTTGCTGCATGCCGCCGGACAATTGCCACGGGTATTTCTTCTCGAATCCGGCAAGGTCAACCAGTTCCAGCGTGCGTTTCACCCGCTCTGCCTGATCTGCCTTGGAATAACCCATAATCTCCAGCGGCAGGCGGATATTTCCGCCGATCGTGCGCCACGGATACAGGCCAGCCGCCTGAAAGACGTAGCCATAGGCGCGGGATTTGCGGGCCTCCTCAGGCGTCATACCATTTACGGTAATCTCACCGGCTGTAGGTTGTTCCAGATCAGCAGCGACGCGCAGAAACGTGGTTTTACCACATCCCGACGGACCGATGAAAGAAACGAACTCACCTTTACCAATATCGAGGTTCACATCCTTAAGTGCGTGAACCGGTCCATCATTGGTCTGAAAGGTCAGAGACAGATTGCGGGCGGAAATAACGGGATATTGCAAAGGCTGCCTCTCAGGTTGCTTGAATAGAGTGACGCAATTTTTGACCGGTCGGTCAAGGGTTGCGTGCAGTTAATCACATAACTTGCCGCGCTATTAGCCAGGCGCACATAACGCAAACAGACACTGCCATAAATATGAGCACCACAAACACTCCAGCAGCAGATATCGCCTGGACATTCAGTGTGCACAAAACAGCTCCATCCGCCAATTTGCACAAAAGCGCTGGCATTTACGCAGCCACAAAAAGAAAGGGGCGCCAACCATAGTCAGCGCCCCCGTCAATTACAGGTTATAGCAGATCAAACCCCGCTTGGGATGTTCATCGGATTGCGCTCAATCTTGCGCGGGGTGTTCAGCGATTTCCACTTGCTCAACGCCTTGGACGCGCTGGCAAAGGCAGGGCGACGCACGAATTTTCCGCGACCCGGCTGGGGCTGCGAGTTCTGACCATAGGCCCAGATCACATCACCACGGCTGAGGGTATAGCGTGGCTGCGCCGTGACCTCATACCCCTCGAACACGTTGTATTCGATGATGGATTTCTGGGTGGAGGTCGAGATTGTCTTGGTTATTGTCGGATCCCAGACCACGATATCCGCGTCGCCGCCAACCATGATGCCACCCTTTTGTGGGTAGATGTTCAGGATTTTAGCGATGTTGGTCGAGGTCGCGGCAACGAACTCCTCCGGCGTCAGGCGGCCGGTCTCGACCCCCTGCGTCCACAGCATCGCCATCCGTTCTTCAAGCCCACCAGTGCCGTTTGGAATCAGCGTAAAGTTCTCCAGCCCCATCCGTTTTTGCACGTCCGAGAACGCGGCATGATCCGTCGCAACCACTTGCAGCGAGCCGGAGGAAAGACCTGCCCACAGGCTGTCCTGATGCATTTTATTGCGGAACGGCGGGGACATGACGCGGCGTGCGGCATATTGCCAGTCCTTGTTGAAATACTCGCTTTCGTCGAGGGTCAGGTGCTGGATCAGCGGCTCACCATAAACGCGCATGCCCTTTTGACGGGCACGGCGGATTGCCTCATGCGCCTGCTCACATGATACGTGCACGATGTAGAGCGGCGTGCCGGCGGCGTCAGCGATCATGATCGCGCGGTTTGCGGCCTCACCCTCCAATTCCGGCGGGCGGGAATAGGCGTGCGCCTCGGGGCCGGTTTGACCCTCAGCCAGCAGTTTTTCCTGCATGGCCTGCACGATATCGCCGTTTTCCGCATGGACGAGTGGCAGCGCGCCCAGTTCCGCGCAGCGCTTGAACGAGGCAAACATCTCGTCATCCTCGACCATCAAGGCGCCCTTATAGGCCATGAAATGCTTGAACGTGTTGATGCCACGCTGTTTTACGACCGCCTCCATCTCCTCGAAGATGTTCTCGTTCCAGCCGGTAATCGCCATGTGATAGCTGATATCGGTGCAGATCTGGTCCTTGGATTTCTTGTCCCACGCATCAATCGCGTTGAGCAGCGATCCGTCCTCACCGGGCAGGCAGAAATCCACCAGCATCGTGGTGCCACCAGCGGCCGCAGCAAAGGTGCCGGACTCAAACGTCTCCGCCGCAGTCGTGCCCATGAACGGCATTTCGAGGTGCGTATGTGGGTCAATACCGCCGGGGATGACATAAGCATCGGTAGCGTCGATGGTCTCATCACCTTTGAGATTCTCACCGATCTCGACGATTTTTTCACCATCGATCAGGACGTCCGCTTTCCACTGACGGTCCGCAGTGACGATGGTTCCGTTTTTGATGACTTTGGTCATTGGATTTGCTCCTGCTGCTGCGCTGTTCCGGGCTTGACCCGGAACAGCGCGCTTATGGTCAATACGGTATGTCGAAGGCGACATCGCGCCAATCTGGATTGTGCTGTTGGATCAAAGCGATCTTCCAATCGCGTCTCCATTTTTTTATGCGCCGTTCTCGAACGATAGCTTCGTGATGGGTTTGGTGTGTTTCGAACCAGACCAACGTCCCGATATTGTAACGCGCTGTATGGCCAGGGATTGCCCCTGCCCGATGTTGTTCCACACGCCGTCGCAAGTCGTTGGTTGAGCCGAGGTAAAGTGCGCCATGTGGCCGGGATGCGAGAAGATAAACGTAGTACTGCATCGAATGCGCCCCGCGCTGCCCGGTCCCAAAGCGGGTGCAACTCTCGGCCAGAGCAACACCAATGGGCGAGGTTCCGAGTCAAGCCCGGAACAGCGGAGGAGCTCACCCCACCACTCCCGCCGTTTCAACAACTGCATGGAACAGCACGTTTGCGCCCTTCTCGGCCCATTCCTTTGAGATTTCCTCGGCTTCGTTATGGCTCAACCCATCGACACAGGGGCACATAACCATTGCCGTGGGTGCCACGCGGTTGATCCAGCAGGCGTCGTGGCCTGCGCCGGAAATCAGGTCGCGGTGGGAATAGCCAAGGCGTTCGGCCGCGTTGCGGACGGCAGTGACGCAGCCCTCGTCAAAGGCGACAGGGTCGAAACCACCGACTTTCTCGAACGCAATCGTTAGGCCCATATCGTCGGCAACCGCCTGCGCGCCGGTCTGCAAGCGGGCCTCCATATCCTCGATCACCGACAGGTCGGGCGAGCGGAAATCGACGGTGAACACCACCTGTCCGGGGATCACGTTGCGCGAATTCGGATAGACGTCGATATGACCCGCAGCACCCACCGCATGGGGTGCGTGGGACCATGCGATTTCATCCACCAGTTCGAGAATGCGCGCCATGCCGAGGCCCGCATTTTTGCGCATCGGCATCGGGGTGGAGCCGGTATGCGCGTCCTTGCCCGTTACCGTGATCTGGGTCCAGCTAAGGCCCTGGCCGTGGGTGACGACGCCGATATCCTTTTGTTCTGCCTCCAGAATCGGGCCTTGCTCGATATGCAGTTCAAAGAAGGCGTGCATTTTGCGTGCGCCGACGTCCTCATCCCCGCGCCAGCCGATGCGGTCCAGCTCATCACCGAAGCGTTTGCCCTCAGCGTCGGTTTTATCCTCGGCCCATTCCTGCGTGTGCAGGCCAGCAAAAACGCCCGAGGCCAGCATGGCGGGGGCGAAGCGGGTGCCCTCCTCGTTCGTCCAGTTGGTTGCCACAATCGGGTGCTTGGTTTTGATGCCTAAGTCGTTGAGCGTGCGGATAACTTCCAGCCCGCCCAACACACCTAGGATGCCGTCATATTTACCGCCAGTTGGCTGCGTATCCAGATGCGAACCCACATAGACGGGCAGCGCATCCGGGTCCGTTCCGGCCCGCGTAGCGAACATATTGCCAAGCTGATCGAGGCCCATCGTGCAGCCCGCATCCTCGCACCATTTCTGGAACAGGGCGCGGCCCTCACCATCCTCATCCGTTAAGGTCTGGCGGTTGTTACCGCCAGCAATGCCTGGCCCGATCTTGGCCATGTCCATCAGACTGTCCCACAGCCGATCCGCGTTGATTTTGAGGTTTTCACCGGGTGCTGCCATGGGACTATCTCCTTGTTTTAAATGTTAGTTCAGGACGGGAAGCTGAATGTCGCGCCTGCCTTGATACCTGCGGGCCAACGGGTCGTTACCGTTTTCAGGCGCGTGTAGAAGCGCACGCCCTCTGGACCGTAGATCGAGTGATCACCAAAGCTGGACCGCTTCCATCCACCAAAGGAATGGTAGGCGACCGGAACCGGAATCGGCACGTTGATGCCGACCATGCCGACCTCGATCCGGTCCGCGAAATCGCGTGCTGCATCGCCGTCACGAGTGAAGATCGCGGTGCCGTTGCCGTATTCGTGGTCGTTGATCAGGTCCACAGCGGATTCGTAGGTCTGCGGTTCCATCACTCCCAGCACCGGGCCGAAGATTTCGGTCGTGTAGATGTCCATGTCCGGCTTAACCTTGTCGAACAGCGAGCCGCCCAAAAAGTACCCATCTTCATAGCCTTGCAGCGAGAACCCGCGCCCGTCTACGACCAGATCGGCGCCTTGCTCAACGCCGCTATCGATCAGGCCGGTGATGCGATTTTTCGCCTCACCTGTGATAACCGGACCCATTTCGGCATCGGCATCGGTGGAGGGGCCAACCTTGAGCGCCTCTACCTTTGGCTTCAGGGCCTTAACCAGCTTCTCACCTGTTTCTGCGCCGATTGGCACCGCGATGGAGATTGCCATGCAACGCTCACCAGCAGAACCGTAACCTGCGCCCATCAGCGCATCCGCTGCCTGATCCATATCGGCGTCAGGCATGACGATCATGTGGTTCTTCGCGCCGCCAAGTGCCTGAACACGCTTACCATTTGCCGTACCGCGGCTGTAAACATACTCAGCAATCGGGGTGGAGCCAACGAAGCTGACCGCCTTCACATCCGGGTTGTCGAGCAGAGCGTCCACGCTGGATTTGTCACCATGCACGATGTTCATCACGCCATCGGGCAGGCCAGCCTCGCGCAGCAGTTCCCATGCCAGCATCGGGGCGGATGGATCACGCTCGGATGGCTTCAGAACGAAGGTGTTTCCGCAAGCGATTGCAATGGGGTACATCCACATCGGCACCATTGCGGGGAAGTTGAACGGCGTGATACCGGCCACAACACCCAGCGCCTGACGGTCGCCATAGCTGTCGATGCCGGGGCCGACATTGCGGGAAAACTCGCCCTTGAGCAGTTGCGGGATGCCGCATGCGAACTCGACCACTTCCAGACCGCGCTGAATCTCGCCAAGGGCGTCATCATGGGTTTTGCCATGCTCACGCGACAGTTCACGCGCCATTTTGTCGGCGTTCTGGTTCAGCAGCTCAAGGAATTTGAACATGATCCGTGCACGCTTCAACGGCGGGGTGCGCGACCAAGCGGGGAACGCTGCCTTGGCATTTGCGACGGCTGCGTTCACCTCATCCACAGTGGACAATGGCAGGGTTCCGACGGCCTCGCCAGTGGCGGGGTTATAGATCGATTGGGTGCGATCCGAGGTGCTGTCGACCAGCTGGCCCCCGATGGCATTTTTAATCGTATAGGTCATAGTTAATTCCTGTGGTCTCAACCCGAAAAACACGGGCTGCTAAGTGGCTGGCAGAAAGCGTTAAGGCAGTTGGCGCAATACATCGGCCAGTGTGCCGAACAGCGTGTCGATTTCCGCCTTTGAAATGACGAGCGGCGGGCTGAGCGCGATGATGTCGCCGGTGGTGCGGATCAGGATGCCCTTATCATAGGCACGCAAAAACGCCTCGAACGCGCGGGCGGTTGGCTGTCCCTCGATCGGGGCCAATTCAATACCTGCGATCAGGCCCAGATTTCGCACATCGGTCACATGGGGCAAGCCGCGCATCGAATGGGCGGCGTCCTCCCAATAGCTGGCCAATTCGGTGCCGCGCTCCAGCAGCCCCTCATCCCGATAGGTGTCCAACGTCGCAATCGCGGCGGCGCAGGCCATCGGGTTGCCCGAATAGGTGTAGCCGTGGAACAGCTCGATCAGGTTTTCGGGGCCGTCCATAAACGCATCGTGGATTTCTGCCGTGGTCAGAACCGCGCCCATCGGGATCACCCCGTTGGTCAGGCCCTTTGCCGTGGTGATCATGTCGGGCATCACGTTGAATTTCTGGGCCGCAAACGGTGCGCCCAGACGGCCAAAGCCGGTGATGACCTCGTCAAAGATCAGCAGGATGCCGTGCTTGTCACAAATCGCACGCAGACGCTCCAGATACTGCTTTGGCGGCACCAGAACACCGGTGGAGCCTGCAAGTGGCTCGACAATCACCGCCGCGATGGTGGACGGATCGTGCAGCGCGCAAATCCGCTCCAGATCATCGGCAAGGGTAGCGCCATGTTCCGGCTGGCCCTTGGTAAAGGCGTTCTGCTCGGGTAAATGCGTGTGGGGCAAGTGGTCCACACCCGCCAGCATCTGACCGAAATGCATCCGGTTCTTAACAATACCGCCAACAGAAATACCACCGAAGTTCACGCCGTGATAGCCACGCTCGCGCCCGATCAGGCGGGTCCGCGTGCCCTCACCCCGTGCGCGGTGATAGGCGATTGCCATTTTCAGCGCGGTCTCGACGCTTTCCGAACCGGAGTTGGTGTAGAAAACATGCTTCATAGGGTCCGGCGCAATATCGACGAGGCGGTTGGCAAGTTCGAACGCCTTGGGGTGGCCCATCTGGAAGGCGGGGGCGTAGTCCAGTTCCTCCGCCTGCTTTGCCACAGCCTCAACGATTTTGGGGCGCGCATGGCCCGCATTACAGCACCACAGGCCCGCCGTGCCATCCAGCACCTGACGACCATCCGAGGTCGTGTAATGCATATCCTTGGCGCCAACGAACATGCGCGGATTTTTTTTGAACTGGCGGTTCGCCGTGAAAGGCATCCAAAATGCGCTGAGATCGTTGGGGGCTACGTTCGTGCGACCTGACATGGCCACTCTTCCTTTCGCTGATGGGAATTCAACGTTGCGCTGTTTCCCGTGGCTTGTATGGTCTTTTGACCAATTGGTCAGAACGCTAGGCGGCGTCACAAGGCCAGTCAAGCACGGGATCGAAACGGATGAGAGATGGTTGACGGAACCCAACGAAAACCCACCCGCATCCAACGGCAAAAGCGTGAATTGATCCGCGAGGCGGCACTGGATGTGTTTTCCTTGCACGGATTTCGCGGTGCTACATTGGATCAAATCGCAGAAAATGCAGGTTTGTCAAAGCCTAACCTGCTGTATTATTTCGAAAGCAAGGAGGCGATCCACGCGGAACTGTTGGACCGGCTGCTGGATACATGGCTGGACCCGCTGCGCGAACTGGATGCAGATGGCGATCCGCTAACCGAAATTCGCGGATATATCCAACGCAAGTTGGAGGCAGCCCGCGATTTTCCGCGCGAAAGCCGCCTGTTTGCGAACGAAATCATTCAGGGTGCGCCCCGCATTAATGCTGAATTGGCGGGGCCATTGCGCGATTTGATCCAGGAAAAAAGTGTTGTCCTGCGTCGCTGGATGGATGAGGGGCGCTTGGCCAAGACTGACCCCCAGCATCTGATCTTTGCCATCTGGGCCGTCACGCAGCATTACGCCGATTTCGACGTGCAGGTGCGTGCGGTTCTAGGGTCGGATGATGAGGCACGGTTCCACGATGCGGCCGCCACGATCGAGGCGTTGTTCTTTAAGGGGCTACTGCCGCGCTAGGTCGGCTCCTCGCGCAGCAGCAGCAATAGCGCAATAACGGTTATGGCGACGCCGATCCCCAATGCGGGCGCAGGCCAGCCATTGCCCAATGCGCCCTCCCACACGATCACCACGGCAGGGGCCAGATAGGTATAGGCCATCACCTTGGAACTGGGCAGGCGCATCGCTGCGAATTGCAGCAGCAGGAATGTCGTCGCACTGGCAAATAGCGCCAGATAGGCCAGCGTAATCCAGAAGATCGGCGGCAAGCTGCCCCAATCCGTGCGCAGCGCATCCGCGCCTGCATACAGCCCCATCAGCGCAACCGCGCCCAGCAGCATTCCGAACGTAAAGACCAGCGGTGGCTCGCCCCTGTTCAGCCTCCGCACCAATGGTGTGTAGATCGCATGTGCGACCACGCCGAGGAAGAAGATCGCCTCCCCTCGCCCGATATCGAAGGCCAGAAAGCGTCCCGGATCAGCGTCGAAAATCACCCACAACGCTCCGATTCCGCCAAGGATCAGCGCCAGCGCGATGCGCGGCGTCGTGCGTTGCCCCAGCAGCATATAGGCAAAGCCCGCTGTCAGGATCGGCGTCAACGTAAACACCGCAGCCGTGTTGATTGGCGGGGCCGTCAGCAGCCCCACAAACATCAGGATGAAATATAGCGCAAAGATCCCGCCCAGCAGGGGATAGCGCCACCCCGCGCGCAGATGTTCCCCACGTATACGACCAGTTGCGGCGGCGATGCCCCCCAGCACCGCCGCCGCAATCATGAACCGCACCAGGGTCAGGACCGTTGGGTCCACCATGTGTGCGATCTTCCCCCCAAGGCTGAACGAGCCTGCCACAAGAAACGCGTAGAGCAACATGGCCGCATGGCCCTGTCGCGTGTTGGTCATTCTGCTGCGACCGCAGCAGGGTTGTTCGGGTGGGTGGTCCAGTCCGCGAACTCCTCCTCCACAACCTTGCCCGTGCGGGGATCGGTTGTGCCGGCGGCCATTTCCTCCATCGTGATGCAATCCTCAATCGGGCAGACATTCACGCATAGGTTACAGGCGACGCATTCCTCGTCGATCACCTCGAATGTGCGATCCTCGCTCATGCTGATGGCCTGATGCGATGTATCCTCGCATGCGGCAAAGCAACGTCCGCACGAGATGCACAGGTCCTGATCGATCTTGGCCTTTGCCACATAGTTCAGGTTCAAGTGCTTCCAATCAGAGCAGTTCGGGATGGCGCGGCCGGTGATTGCGTCGATGCTCTCATGCCCCTTTTCATCCATCCATTGGCTAAGGCCGGAGATCATCTCGTCCACGATTTTAAAGCCATAGGTCATGGCAGCCGTACAAACCTGTACCGACCCAGCGCCGAGGGCGATAAACTCCGCCGCATCACGCCATGTCGTAATGCCGCCAATGCCCGAAATTGGCAGGTTTGCCGTTTCAGGATTGCGCCCAATCTCAGCAACCATGTTCAGCGCAATCGGCTTCACCGCTGGACCGCAATAGCCGCCATGCGCGCCCTTGCCATCAATCGTAGGCTCTGGCGCGAACAGGTCCAGATTGACCGATGTGATCGAGTTGATTGTATTGATCAGGCTGACCGCATCCGCGCCGCCGCGATGTGCTGCCTCCGCCGGCAGGCGAACATCGGTGATGTTTGGCGTCAGCTTTACGATGCAGGGCATGCGGGTGTTTTGCTTCACCCAGCGTGTGACCATCTCGATATATTCGGGGACCTGACCAACGGCGGCGCCCATGCCGCGTTCGCTCATCCCGTGGGGGCAGCCGAAGTTCAGCTCCACGCCATCTGCGCCGGTTTCCTCGACCAAGGGCAGGATTTGTTTCCACGCCCATTCCTCGCACGGGACCATCAGGCTGACCACAACGGCGCGATCGGGGTAGTCCCGTTTGACCGATTTGATCTCCTGCAAGTTGGTTTCCAGCGGGCGATCGGTGATCAGCTCGATATTATTCAGGCCCAGCAAGCGCCGGTCGGCCCCGTAAATCGCGCCATATCGTGGGCCGTTTACGTTAACCACGCTGGGATCGAGACCCAGCGTTTTCCATACGACACCGCCCCAGCCTGCCTCGAACGCACGACGGACGTTATATTCCTTGTCCGTTGGCGGCGCGGAGGCCAGCCAGAACGGGTTCGGCGATTTGATACCTGCAAAATTAATGCTCAGATCAGCCATTGGTCGAAGCCTCCGCTACTGGGGTTTGGGGGGTGTTTTGACGGGGGAAATTAAGCGGAGAGATAAGCATGAATGTCCTCCGCCGCATCGCGCCCCTCGGCCACAGCCGTTACGGTCAGGTCGTCGCCGCCAGCGGCGCAATCACCACCAGCCCAGACGCCATCACGCGACGTGCGGCCCGCGCCCGTGACCGCAATTTTGCGCCCGTCCAGATCAACAGAAACCGCGCCAAGTGTTTGGCCAATCGCAACCAGAACCTGATCCGCGGGCAGTTGGAATGTCTCACCCGTGCCCGTCAGGCCACCGGGGCCATCAACGGTGTATTCAAACTCAACCTGCTGCGCCGCGCCGGAGCCGTGAACCGCGACCGGTTGCGCGTTGAAGATCAGGCGAACGCCCTCATGCGCGGCGTGGTCCTGTTCCTTCGTGCTTGCGCTCATCCGCGATTGATCGCGGCGATAGACCATGGACACGTTTTCCGCGCCCAGCAGGCGGGATTGCACCGCGGCATCAACCGCCGTCATACCGCCGCCGATCACCACAACATTGCGGCCAACCGGAACCGCCGATTTGTCCGACTGACGCAGCGCATCGATAAAGCGTACAGCGTCGGTCACGTTTTCAAGCGTATCGCCCTGTGCGCCCAGCGCGTTTACACCGCTGAGGCCGATGGCAAGGAAGACCGCATCGTGCTGATCCGCCAAGCTGTCCAGCGCGATTTCCGCGCCCAGCTTTTGATCGTGTTTAAAGGTAATGCCGCCGATTTTCATCAACCAGTCTACCTCCGCCTGCGCGAAATCCTCGGGCGTTTTATAGGCGGCGATGCCGTATTCATTCAGGCCGCCGGGTTTCGGGCGGGCATCATAGAGTGTCACATCGTGGCCGTGCATGGCCAAGCGGTGCGCGGCGGACAGGCCCGCAGGCCCAGCGCCGACAACCGCAACTGTTTTGCCAGTCGTGGCCGCGCGGGTAAAGGGATGCGTGTCGCGCCCCATCAATGTATCCGTCGCATAGCGTTGCAGCAGGCCGATCTGAACCGGTTTTCCCTCAGCCGCCTCACGTACGCAGGCTTCCTCACACAGTTGCTCGGTTGGGCATACGCGGGCGCACATGCCGCCAAGGATGTTCTGGTTGAAAATCGTCTTTGCTGCTGCTTCGGGCGTGTCAGTTGCGATCTGACGAATGAATAGTGGAATATCAATCGTAGTCGGGCAGGCTGTAACGCATGGTGCGTCGTAGCAGAAGTAACACCGATCCGAGGCGACCTGTGCCTCATGCCGATCCAATGGCGTGTATAGATCGCCAAAGTTCTGCGTGTATTGTTCCGCCTCCAGCCTGCCTGCTGCTATGCCGTCGATCCGTGTGCCTCGGGTCAAGGTCAATCTCCCTGGGTTGCGATTTTTAAAATCGTGGCACAGGGTCAATTTTTTATCAATTGGTAAAAATACTTCTTTTCAACTATCAGCTCAGCACCCCCAAATGCTCCTCAATCGCGCTGCGCATATCGGCAACCGAAAACGGCTTGGCCACGAAATGATCGACGGTGTCGTCATCTGCCTCCTCACGATATGCATCTGACGTCGCTAGAAAGACCGGAATGCGGGCGAAAACGGGATGCGATTTGATCTTTCGCGCCAGATCTACACCGCTCAACCCCGGCATATTCAGATCCGAAATGACGAGGTCGAATTTGCGCTCCGCCATCATGTCCAACGCCGCCTGCCCCGTCGCGGCGAGGGCAACCCCCTGCACCCCCAGACGCGACAGGCATTGCCGTGCCAACCCCCGCATACTTTGTTGATCATCAACAACTAAAACCATTAGTGAACGTGCCAGTGGCATCATGCCCCTCCCCAATAATTACCCGGCGACCTTGCCCAAAGAAGGTTGCCAAAAGATGGATATACGCGCGCCAATTTCAGCGAGCGGTAATACTTCGTCCAAGGCGCCAATCTCAAACGCGGCGCGGGGCATTCCGTACACAACGCAACTGCTTTGATCCTGCCCGATCGTCACCGATCCAGCCTCACGCAATTGCGCCAATCCCTGCGCACCGTCGCGCCCCATACCTGTCAGAATGATGCCAATAGTTGGCCGCCCCAGCCGTGCCATTCCGCCGAACATCAGGTCCGCCGAGGGCGTGTGCCCCATCGGTGCAGCCGCATCAGATAGCGAGCATGACAGGCCGTTATAGCTCGATTTTGGCACAAGATGTCGGTGCCCCGGCGCAAAACGGATCATATTGCGGCGCAATACCTCACCATCCTGCGCGACTGCGATGTCGCGATCCAGTCGCCCGCGCAAACGTCGCGCCAACCTCTCAACAAACGCGGCGGGCATGTGTTGTGTTACCAGAACCGGCGGGCAATTTTCGGGCAGCGCGGGCAGGACCGATGCCAGCGCGGACACACCCCCTGTTGATGCGGCGATGCCGATCAGTTCAGGCTCCATCAAGGCGCGTCGTGGTGCGGGGACCGGTTCAGTGTCCACATTCGACATCCGATCCACCTGCGCTGACGCCGCAAAGCTGACAGCAGCGGCGAGGTCCGCACGGAACGCGCGCATTCCGTCCAGGCCTGTCGGTTTCGCCACCACATCAACCGCGCCCTTCTCCAGCGCCGTCAATGTTGCCTCAGCCCCACGCGAGGTCAGCGCCGAAACCATCACGACCGGCAACGGATTACGCGCCATCAGCTGTTCCAGAAACGCTATGCCGTCCATGTCCGGCATTTCGATATCCAACGTGATCACATCCGGTTTTTCCTCCGCCAGCAATTTGCCTGCGGCCTGCGCATCAGGGGCAAATGCGACACGGGCCACAATCTGCATTTCCGCCAAAATATCGCCGATTAACCGGCGCATCAGACGGCTGTCATCGACAACCAGTAAGTACAATTTACGCATATACTCCTCCTACGCCATACGCCGGTAAGCCGTGCGCCCGGCAGGCTCCAACCCGGCGGGCGGTTTGTGCAATGTCTCTGAGTGGCCTAACATCAGCAGCGCGCCGGGATGCATGCGTGCGGCCAAGCGGCGAACCACATCGGCCCGTTGTTCCGGCCCGAAATAGATCAGGGTGTTCCGGCAAAAAATCACGTCGAAGCGTGCCTTGAACGGGAACGGCTCTGTCAGGTTCAGCGTGCGAATTCGCATCAGTGGACGCAGGTCGGCGCGGGGCTCCATCGTTGTCGCATTGGTCATAAATTGCGCGCGGCGGTCCAACGGGATGTCCTGCATGCCCGCCACCGGATAGATCGCCGCCCGCGCCTGTGCCAGTGCGACGGGATCAATATCCGTTCCCAGAACCAGCATCAGGCGCCGCATTTCCGGCGCAATCATCGGGGCGATTGTGGTCAAGGCCGACCATGGTTCCTGCCCAGTCGAGCACCCAGCCGACCAGCAGCGGACCGCGCGATCTGTTGGCAGTTGGGCGACATGGGCTCTCAACCGCTCAAAGTGGTGCGGCTCGCGGAAAAAGGAGGTCACATTTGTTGTTACCTGCGCAATCAGATGCGCCTCATCCTCCTGCGCGGCCCCACTGTCCAGATAGTCCAGATAGCTGCTCAAGCTGCCGCACCCCTTTGCCACAGCCCGGTTTTGCAGGGTTTGGCAGACATTTTTCGCGTGGCGAGAGCGCATGATGATGCCGTATTTACGTTCAACCATCATAGCAAGCTGCGCGCCTAGGCCATCCCCCCCAGTTGATCGGTCGTCATCACCCATCGCACGGATCGCTCAAATTCAGGCCCATGACACGTTCAATGTCGATAATCCCGACCATCACGTCAGATGCGACAGCCAGTGCACGCAGCATGACATCCGACCCGTTAGCATTGCGGTTCATCGGCAGCGTTTGAATATCAGCCTCACGCAAGGTCAGGATGTCGGAAACTGCGTCCACCAACAGTCCCACCCGTTGTTCGCCCTGCTGAACGATCACGATCACATTGGTTTCCAGCGGCTCCGGCGCAGGTGCGCCCAGACGCAGGCGCAAGTCCTGTATCGACACGATCGCCCCGCGCAGGTTCAAAACGCCCAGAATATGAGGCGGCTGGTTGGGAAGCGGCGTGGTGCGCATCCATTGACGGATTTCACGCACCTCGCCTATTCCCACGCAATATTGCCGACCATCGACGACAAAGCTGAGGAATTGCTGAGTTGCATCGCCGTCGCCGGTGGGGTCCTGTTCCATGTCGACATCTGCGATTTTGGCTACACCTTGCATGGCGCGACCTCCTGTCCAGAATTGAATTGTGGGGATTTCGCCCGTTTCTGACGCTCGACCAGCGAGGGGACGTCAACGATCAGCGCTACCCGTCCATCGCCCAGAATTGTTGCGCCCGAAATTCCGGTGATCGGCCTGAAATTCGCCTCCAGCCCCTTTAGAACCACCTGCCGTTGCCCGATCAGCGCATCGACGAGTAGTCCGATATGCCCATTGGTTTCTGTATCCACCACAAGAGCCATTTTATGGGTCGCCGCAGGGGCCAGCGATGGACCGCCAAACAGTTCATCCAGTGCGTAGACCGGCAGGTATTCGCCCCGCCGCGCAACCATCAACTGACCGTTATGCAAGCGCTCCACCGTTGTATCGCGCAGTTGCATCGCCTCGATCACCGCGCTGAGGGGGATGACATAGCGTTCGCCGGAAACCTCGACGATCATCCCCTCAAGCACGGCAAGTGTCAGGGGCAATGTCACCTGAAAACGTGTTCCCTCACCCGGGGCTGAATGGATCAGGCAGCGCCCGCCCAGCGCCTGAATTTTCCGTTTGACCACATCCATTCCAACACCACGGCCGGACACGCTGGACACTGTTGAGGCGGTGGAAAAGCCCGGTAGGAAAATCAGGTTGTCGATATCCTCCGCGCTCAACCCCTCAGCCGAGGTAATCAAGCCGCGTTGCAATGCGACACCCACGACCTTGTCCCGATCAATGCCCCGTCCGTTATCCTCCAGCGTTATCAACACCCGCTCACCCCGATGTTGCGCGGTCAGACGCAGCAGGCCATTGCGAGGTTTTCCAAGGGCGGCACGGTCGTCAGGTGCCTCAATCCCGTGATCCATCGCATTGCGGATCATGTGGGTTAATGGCTCTACCAGCTCCTCGATCACGGAGGTATCAACCTCCGTTTCCTCACCCGAAACCTCGATCCGCACCTCGCGATTAAGGGTTTCGCATAGGTCCCGCACAATGCGCGGCATGCGGCTAAACACCGATTTGATCGGTTGCGCACGGATTGCCATAACGCTGTCCTGCATTTCGCGCACCTGTCGCGACAGCGCATCGATGCTGTGATCTAGCGTTTCGTCATTTTCCTGCCGGATCAGTGACATTTCCTGCGCGACAGCGGCCTGAGTGATGACGATCTCTCCGACCAGATTCACCAGCCGGTCAATCCGATCCAGCGGCACGCGCAGGGATTTGGTATAGCTGGATAGGGATGCAGGCGGGGACGCGACCGTGCCCGATTGGTTCACGGTACGAAGGGCGGGCGCGGCCTCAATCGTGGGCAATCCCTGCACATCCACAGACAGATCGTAGATAGAGAAGAAATCGCGCAATGCGGTGGGATCCGCGTCGGTAAAGGTTAGCTGCCATTCCCATGGCATCAACAGCGGGTCCAGATCGGTAAGCGGTTGCAGGTCGCCAGAAATCGCAACGCTGGTCAGCCCGATGCCCTGTGCGGCTCGCAACATACGCAGCGGATCATGGCCCGCATAGATAAAGTCGGGACGGGGTGCAAAGCGGATGATAACGCTATCGCCATCCTCAGGCATAGCGGGCGCAGCGGCAGGTGGCGGTGCGGCAGGCTCATCAACCTGACCGCCCAGAAAACCCGCCAACGCGGCGGAGGTTTGCGCGAGGGTTTCGGTGCGCACCGGTGCGCCACTGCGGCTACTCTCAACCAATTCCAGCATCATATCCGATGCGCGGGTCAGAACCGGTATCGTTTCATCATCAACGTTCAACTGGCCGGAACGGCAGGCATCCATCACCGCCTCGAACCCGTGGGCGAAGCTGGTCAGCTGATCCATGCCAAAGGCCGCCGCCCCGCCCTTGACCGAATGCACGGCCCGAAAGGCAGCATCCAGAATGCTGCGATCCTGCGTCCCGCCCGCCAGTTCGGTCAGGTGATCCTGTAACTGACCCAAAAGTTCGTCACATTCCGTGAAAAACAGCTCCTTATAATCCTCATCCTGATCCATGGCGGTCACGTCAACTGATCGACGAGACCAAGGATCTGGTCCGCGTCAAAGGGTTTGCACAGCCAGCCGGTGGCCCGAATGCGGCGGGCCTCGTCCTTTAGCTCCTGCGCGGTTTCTGTTGTCAGCAACAGCATGGGCAACAGCCGTCCCTCTGGGGTTTTACGGGCGGCGTCGATGAACTCCAGACCGGTCATGCGCGGCATGTTCAGGTCGGTAATCACGATATCGGGGCAATGCTCGGACAGGGCGGCCAGTGCCTCAACCCCGTCATTGGCGGTAAAGACGGTGTGGCCGCCATCCTGCAAGCACTCCACCAGCATTCCCAACATGGAGCGGGTGTCATCAACGGCTAAAATTCGTCTCATCCCTCGATCTCCATCTGCATCATTTGCGCAAACAGGCCGAGGGTGGAGAAGCCGTCCACGATTTCCTCGGATGGGCGGCGCAGGGTCAGGCCGCCTGCACGGTCGCGCGCGGACAGTAAAACCATGGCCAGCGGGGTGGAAAACACGGTGACCTGTGCCGCATCAATCACGACACGTTCATCGGCAGGGGCATTCAGAATGTCCTGTCGGGTCTGGATCGCCACCTCGGCATCAGCCCGTGCGGGCAACAGAATTTCCGTCATCGCGTCCTCCCAATGTAAAACCACGGGACCGGTATCCCGCCGGATCAATAATTCTTCGTTACCGCCGCTCAGAAATCTGCACGGAAAGTTTGCTATGGCGGTTTCACGCGCTACTCTCATCGCAAAGAATTGACCTGAAGGCTTTCAAATGATTTCGATCCTAACCAGATTACTACTGGCACTGACCCTATTGGGTGCTGTGCCAGCCACTGCGCATGAGATGCGTCCGGCCGTTGCCACGCTGACATCCGGCGATGCGGCATTGGAACTAAACATCGATTTCAACCTTGAGGCCGCGCTGGCCGGTATCAGCGAGGAGCATGAGGACACAGCCGACGCACCCGAGGCCGCTGAATATGACCGCCTGCGTGGGCTGTCTCCAGATGCCTTAGCAGCAGAATTGCAGGCAGCCGATCTGAACTTTGTCCAACTGGATGTTGATGGCCAGCCGGTCACGTTCGCATTCGAGGGCGCCGAAATTCCTGCCGTTGGCAATCTGGATGTCGCGCGTGAAAGCATCGTCACCCTGACCGCCCCCCTGCCCGCCACTGCATCGGCGCAAATGACTTGGATCGCGGCCGGTGGCCCAGCAATCCTAGTTGTGGATGGCCCCGATGGTGAGCCGGTTCATCAGGAATATCTGTCATCCGGCGCGACATCCGCCTCGTTTGATCTGACCGGAGTGGAGCGTCAGAGCCAGTGGTCGGTTTTTGTGAATTATGCCGAGCAAGGTTACTTGCACATCATCCCCAAGGGCCTGGACCACATCCTGTTCGTGATCGGTCTGTTCCTGCTGGCCGCCCATGTTCGCCCGCTGCTGATGCAAGTCACCGCCTTTACCGCGGCGCATACGGTGACATTGGCGCTTGGCACGGTTGGCATTCTGAATCTGCCCCCCACCGTGGTGGAGCCGTTGATCGCCCTGTCGATCACCTATGTCTGTGTCGAAAACATTCTGACCCGTGAAATGCGGTGGTGGCGTCCGATTGTGATCTTCATGTTCGGATTGCTGCACGGCTTGGGCTTTGCCGGCGTGCTGGGCGATGTTGGCCTCAGCGGTGAGCACTTCTTCACCTCGTTGATCGCGTTCAATATCGGTGTGGAAATCGGCCAGTTGGCTGTGATTGCGGCATGCTTCCTCGCCGTTGGCCTGTGGTTCCGTAACAAGAGCTGGTATCGTGCGGTTGTCGTCATTCCCGCATCGCTGATTATCGGCGCAATCGGCCTGTACTGGTTTGTGGAGCGTATCGGTCTGATCTGATCCGCTTTACTTTTCCCGAACTCGACACATGCTTTCGCTTCATAAACAGGGAGCGAAAGCATGGATGCCAGCCTAACCACCTATCTAACACTATACGCCGTCACCCTTGCCGTGTTTTTGGGCATCGATGTGATCTGGCTAAAACTGGTGGTACGCCATCTGTTTGAAAGCCGCATCGGCGACATGATGCGCGACCAACCCCTGATCGGTGTCGCCGCAGGTTTTTATGCCGCCTATGTCGCAGGCGTCCTTTATTTTGCATCAGCACCCGCATTAGATAGCGCCGCCTATGGCGAGGTGTTTCTGCGGGGCGCGATCCTGGGCTTGCTGGCCTATGGCACCTATGAATTCACCAGCATGTCAGTGATGCGCAATTGGGACTGGACCATGGTTGCCGTCGATACAACATGGGGTGGCGTGTTGACCGGATTTTCGGCGGTTGCGGGCCTGTGGATCACACGCCTGATCGGTTAGCGTGTGGACGCCTGCGCCATCTGCTGGGCCTTGGTCCGGCCGGGCATGCCGATGCTTTGGCCGCCCATTTCATCCAGTGAACTGCGCTTGAACTTAATCTCCAGCGCGTAATGATCGTCCGTCTTGTCGATCGACATATTGCCAGCCAGTTGCATGACGAAAGCACGGATCAGCGGCTGGCCCATTCCGGCATAGGGTTCAGATGCCTCAGGCTGGCCCTCGACTGGAATGGTGTTTGTCACCTTCAGGTCGACCATATCATCAGCATCAATGGTCAGGGAGATATCGATCCGCCAATCCTTTTTCCCCTGCCCGGAATAGTTCAGCGCGTTCATCATCGCCTCCGTCACCAGCAGTGAGAAGGGAACGGCCTGATCGGGGTGCAGATTAAAGCTGTCCAGCTCGGACAGAATGGTCGAGCGGCTCTCACCCGGTGAGATATCGGTCAGATTGCTAACGATTTCGCGCAGCAAGGTGTCGGCGGGAACTGTGGTCAGGCTGGGCGTTTCGTATAGCCGCTGATGCACCAGCGCGAGGCCCATGACCCGTTCGCGCAGCGAGATAATGGCAACCCGCTCGCGGTCATCCTGCGCGCTGCGCAATTGGATATTCATGATCGAGATGATGAGCTGGAGGTTGTTTTTCACCCGATGGTAGACCTCCAATAGCAGGACGGTCTTTTCCTCAACCAGATCAGACAGCTCCTGCTCACCCGCATCAACAGCACGCGCCATTTCGACAAAGCTGCCTGATAACTCCTCCAGCTCGCCCGAGGCCCCAACGATAGGTCGCATCGCACGTTCACGATCCCCTCGTTTAAATGCCAGAATCGAGCGTTGAATCCGCTGGATACCGGTCACAACCAGTCGGCGCATCGCGAAATAGGCCAGCGCGATGCAAATGCCCCAGACCAGTCCGGGCAGCAAAATCGCGCGCAGAACCGATAGCAGGGCGCCATTTGCATCCATACCTTCAGGGCGTGAGAACAGGCCAACGACCTCATCCTCGACAATCGGGACACGGACATAGGTTCTGGTTGAGCCGAAGGCATCGACCCCCTCAAACAGCACAACGCCGCCCGTGGCGTCGAAATCCTCCTCAAGCCCAACCGGCAGCCACCACCCCTGCTCACGATCCTCGACCGCGCGTGACAACATCCGACCACGGTCATCAATCAAGGCGACGTTCAGCTCAATCCCCTCATCCGCTGCGGAAAAGACTCTAATAACCTCCCGCGGGATAGAGAGCACAATCGAGCCACGCCATTCGCCGCCCACGATCACCGGATGCAACACAACAACAACAGCACGATTGGTAACATTACCGGATTCAACAACACGTGCCGTACGATGCGGGTGTTCGGCCTGCGCAATATGATCAGGGCTCTCGGAATAATCCCGCACAGTTCCGGGTCGCGACGAACAGTTCATCTGACCAGATGCATCGATAAAACCGGCAAAGATATAACGCGGGGATGCATCTATAAATTGCAGCAATTCCCCAGAACATTCGTCCATGGATCCTGCATAGACATATGAGTTTCGGCCCAGTGCAGCCGCCGCGCCGAATCCCTCGCCAACCTCTAGCCGCTCCCCCTCCGCCGCGATGCGTGCAGCAGACAGTAATTCGGATGCGGCGAGTGATTTTGCACGGTCATTTGCGCGCACGGCCTCGTACACGGCAAGGCCGCCAATGGGCAGCAACGCGATGCTGAGTAAAATTACAATCTGCCATGCGAGTGAGATACGATTGAAAAAGCTGGAACGGGAACGTTTCATTCCATCTCAATCCTGACCCTGTAATGCATTATTCGAGGTTCTTCCTCTGGCTGTGAATGGAACGCCCCGCAGTGCAGTTGGTTCCGTGTTTTTTCCGGAAATATGATATTGCAGCGACGATATGTTGGCCTTTCTCAAAAACGCACATAGATAGTGCACAACGCAGCGCCGCTTGGGCAGTTGAGGAGGATTGCACTGATGCCAGATGACATGACAATTGTTAACGACATCGAAACCCACCTGCCATACCTACGCCGTTATGCACGTGCGCTGACAGGCTCCCAGAAACACGGGGATGCTCTGGCTGCCAGCACGTTGCAGGCGATCCTGTTGGATATGACATTGATGGACACCGTTGGCCGACCGGCCGTGCGTCTGTTCAGCGTATTTCATACCACATGGATGGCGCAGGGACGGCTGGGTACCTCGGTTGAGGATGGTGCCATGGCCAATGAAAGGATTGCTGCCGCGCGGCTAGAAAAGCTGACACCCAGCGCGCGAGAAGCCCTGCTCCTTAAGGTTATGGAACAGTTTACCATTGAAGAAGTTGGCGAGATTATGAGTACGAGTACACAAAAAGCAGATGAGCTGGTCCGGATCGGCGCAGCCGAGCTGGAGGGCGGGCTGGCCTCGCGTATTCTGGTGGTTGAGGATGAACCTTTGATCGCCATGGATCTGGAGGCAATCGTCTCCGACCTGGGTCATACGGTTGTTGGCAATGCCCGCACCCATTCCGAGGCTATTGCGATGTATGCAAAGCATAAGCCCGAGTTGGTGTTGATGGATGTCCATCTTGCCGACGGGTCCAGCGGGGCCGAGGCCGCAACCGAAATTCTGGAAGAAACCACCGACCAGCCGATTATCTTTATCACCGCCTATCCCGAACGATTGCTGACAGGACAACAGGCGGAGCCCGCCTTTCTGATCACCAAACCGTTCACCGAGGAGCAGGTGCGCGCAACCGTCAGTCAGGCGCTGTTCTTCTCGGCCCGGTCTGTCCCTGCCTAGGGCAAAAACAATCCTCTACGACAGCATCATTATCGGCGCGGGGGCCGCAGGATTATTCTGCGGCCTTCATGCTGCGCAGCTCGGCCAATCCGTGCTGATCCTCGACCATGCAAAATCAGCAGGTGAGAAAATTCGCATTTCAGGCGGGGGGCGGTGCAATTTCACCAATCTGCACGCCGCGCCTGAGAATTTCCTGAGCGGCAACAAGCATTTCGCCAAATCGGCCCTGCGCCGCTATACGCAACACGACTTTATCGCCATGGTCGATGCACACGGCATTGCGTGGCATGAAAAAACGCTGGGGCAACTGTTTTGCGACGGTTCGGCCAAGCAGATCGTTGCGATGCTGGTCAACGGGATCGAGGATGCAGGCGGCTCGATCAAGCTGGGCTGTAACGTACATGCAATCGAACGGCCCGATGAGTTCACCGTCGCAACCGATCAGGGCAAGTTCCGCGGGCGCAGTTTGGTCGTCGCAACGGGCGGTAAATCGATCCCGAAAATGGGCGCGACCGGGTTTGGCTATGACGTGGCGCGCCAATTCGGGCTAACGGTAACGCCAATCCGCCCTGCATTGGTGCCGCTAACATTTGGTGATGCGGATCGGGACGCCTTTGGCGCAATGGCTGGGCTGAGCATTGATGCTAATGTCACGGCAAGCAGCGCGCGATTTCGTGAGGGGTTGCTATTCACCCATCGCGGGTTGAGCGGGCCGTCGATCTTGCAAGTATCCTCCTATTGGCGTGAGGGCGACCGGATATCAGTGGATGTCCTACCTGCCACCGATGCGTTCGAGGTGCTGCGCACCGCACGGCAAACTGCCGGGCGGCAAACGGTGCGCACGGCCTTGGGGTCTGTTCTGCCGAAACGGCTGGCGGCGCATTTGGCACCGCAGGACGGTAACATTGCTGATCTGAACGATGCCGCATTGCGTGCGATTGCGGATCAATTGCACGGTTGGTCCCTGACCCCATCCGGCAGTGAGGGGTATCGCACGGCGGAGGTCACTTTAGGTGGTGTAGATACGGACGGGCTGGACAGCCGCACCATGGCGGCGAAATCCGTGCCCGACCTGTATTTCATTGGCGAAGTTGTAGACGTTACAGGCTGGCTGGGCGGCTACAACTTCCAATGGGCGTGGTCGTCAGGCTGGGCCGCAGCCCAAGCCATCGCCAGCGATTAGACCCGCAGCGGGTCCGCCTTGGCCAATGCATCGAACTGCATAAGCGAGGCGATAACGGCGGGCATTTGATCCAGATAAATCATGTTTGGCCCGTCGGATGGCGCGTTGTCAGGATCCTGATGCGTTTCCATAAATACCGCCGCAATACCAAGGCTAACCGCAGCCCGCGCCAGAACCGGCGCGAATTCGCGCTGACCACCGGACGAGCCGCCCAGGCCACCGGGCTGTGCAACAGCGTGGGTCGCATCCATCACCACAGGATAGCCGGTGCGCGCCATCGTTGGCAGCCCGCGCATATCCGCGACGAGATTGTTATAGCCAAAGGTCGTGCCGCGTTCGCACAGCATAACCTTGTCGTTGCCGGTGCTGGCGACCTTATCCGCGACGTTGGACATTTCAGGCGGGGACAGGAACTGACCCTTTTTGATGTTTACGCCACGGCCAGTGCGGCCAGCGGCCAGCAATAGGTCCGTCTGGCGGCATAGAAATGCGGGAATTTGCAGGATATCGACCACCTCGGCCACGGCGGCGCACTGCTCCTCCGTATGAACATCGGTGATAACGGGGCATCCGAATTCGGCCTGAACCGCCTCGAATATCCGCAGGCCTTCCTCCATCCCGATACCACGCTTACCGTTCAGCGAGGTCCGGTTCGCCTTGTCAAACGAGCCCTTAAAGACGAATTGCGCGCCTGTTGCGGCGCATGCCTCAGCCACCTTTGCCGCGATCATAAAGGCATGATCCCGATCCTCCAGCTGGCACGGACCCGCGATAATGGTCAGCGGGCGGTCATTGCCAATCGTAAGGTCGCGGATTTCAACGGTTTTCATCATTAGTCCCCATAACTCATCTGTTCGCGCAGGATCGAAATCGTCAAGCTGACCATCATATAGGCCGCAAAGAAGATCACGAAAGCCAACACGGTATATTCAAGCGCCCGCGGATAGCTGGGCACAACCGGACGCACCGGATTCACCGCCCGCGCAAGGAACATCAGCTGCTGTGACGCATCCCGACGGGCGAGCTCCAGCCCTGCAACTGCGGATTCCACCATTAGGTTGCGCGTTGCAAGCTGTTGTTCGGCCTGCGCCATTTCGGCACTGATCCGCGCCAGTGATGTGCGCTCGGTCTGCGCGCTAACAACCAATTGCCGCTGTTCGGAGATTGCCTCCTCCAGCCGCGCGATCTCGGCATTCAAAACGCGGACCTGCGCCGGATTCGGCCGTGCATTGTCCTGCAAGGCGGCAAGGCTAAGCCGCCGTTCCTCCAGCGCGGTTGTCAGGCCGGAAATTTGCGCCTGAACCAGACCAACCTCCAGCTCGGCGGAGAAGATGCCGCGTTGTTCCTGTAGGGTCAGAACCCGCTCATATGCTTCCTCCAGGCCAGCTTCAGCCGTTTCCAGCACCAATTGCGCACTGGCCAGCGCGTTTTGCTGGTTCCTGTCCGACATGGTATCAACACGCTGTTCTGCCAGTTCAATCAAGCGGTTGGATATTGCATAGGCCATGTCGGGCGTGGCCGCGATTACCTCAATCCGCAAAATCCCCTCAAGCAGATCGAAGCCGATCAGCACGCGATCCTTGTACAGGGCATATGCTTCATTCTCGCTCGCATCAGCGGCCAGTCGTTGGATCGGATCAATGCTGGTATCAGAATAATGCCCGACGATGCCCAGATCCTGATCCAGAATCCGCATCGCCTCACGCGAGGTCAGGAAATCCTGAATCGCAATCGAGTCGCGCAGCAGGTTTGCACTGGCCGTGACACCGGTCGCGGATTCAGAATTCAGCGAGGCCGCCGCCGGATTCAGCAACACATTCGACGTCGAGGAATAAAACGGCGTTGCGTAATTAAAGTAGTAATTCCCCACGAGCGCCGTTGGCAGCACCACGAAAAAGGCCAGACGCAGCCATAGCAGGATAAACCGCCGCCGCCGCCGCCGAACCAGTTCGCGCTGAATTTCAAGGATTTCCGCATCGCGCGGATCAATTGGCGGTGCGTTTGCCGGACCCGGCTCAACCTTGGCCACGCCCTGCTCACGCTGTTTCGCGGGCAGTTGGATGTTTTCGTTCTCGTCACTCTTTTGCTGTTCGGCCCGCATCTGCGCGTTGATAACAGACATCACGTCCTGTCGTTTTTTGATCGGGGACGAACCATCAACCGGTGGCGGCACCTTGCCGTCACTGGCGGAATGCTCCTCCCAACTGTCAGCCTCGTTCATCAACTTTCGCGCACGGCGACGGGCGCGGCGGGCCATTACCTCGGCCTTGTCCTTATCGACTGGCTCGGACGGATCCGGTTGATCAGCGGGTGTAGTCATAGAACTGCTTGGCCTCTTCGAGAGTATCGTAAAATTTCAGGCGCCCGTTTTTCAGGATTGCGGCCTTTTGTGCATAGGCCTCAAGTTGCTTTGGCATATGCGATACCATCACCAGTGTCGCATGTTTCAGACGCTCCCGAAATACCTCGCCCGCCTTGCGCACAAATTCGGCATCGGCCATCGTCGGCATCCCCTCATCCACCAGATAGATGTCAAAATCGAGGCTGAGCAGCAGGGAAAGCGACAACCGCCCCGCCATGCCCGAGGAATAGGTGCTGACCGGTTGCTCGAAATATTCCTCCAGATTGCACATCCACCGGCAAAATGCCTCAACGTAATCTGGATCGGCGCCGTAGAAATGGCCCGCAAATCGGGCGTTTTCGGCGCCGGACAGGCTGGGATCAACAACGCCCATAAAGCCCATGGGAAAGGAAATCCGGCTTTCGCGCAGGATAAACCCCTCATCCGGTCGGGTAATTCCGGCCATCATATTGATCAGCGTGGTTTTCCCCGTTCCGTTCGGGGCAAGGATGCCAAGGGACTGCCCCAGATCAATGCGAAAGCTGGCCTGATCCAGGATCACCTTGCGCCGCACACCGGTCCAGTAGGATTTACTTACATTACGAAACTCAATCATCTGGTATCAGCTCCGCCCGTTTCGACAGAAATTATACGTGTGTCGATGAACATCTGCTTAATGATCGGCATCGGCACTCTTTTTACGGTTTGAGGGCACGAATGGAAATCAAGGGCACAGCAACACGTGTTCGTTCAATCATTTCAGTAGCAACTCAGACCTGATGCCGCAATGCACGGCTTTGTGGCCAGTGTTTGCGGAATGTCGCCTCACGATATCTTGGCAACGGGGTCTGCCGCCTTGGTATAGGGTGTAGATCATATCACATCTGCAAGGGGGTCACATGTCCACGCTCGAAACCCTGATCCACCGCGCCGAGCAGTGCACAATTTGCGCCGATCGCTTTGCCGTGACCAAAACAGTGCACCGCCCCCGCCCCGTTGTTTGGCTGTCCACGCAAGCGCCGATCCTGATCGCGGGCCAAGCCCCCGGCGCGCGGGTTCATGCATCGGGCATTCCGTTTGACGACAGGTCCGGCGACCGCCTGCGCGATTGGCTGGGTGTGGATCGTGCAACATTCTATGACCGCTCGAAATTCGCCATTCTGCCGATGGCGTTCTGTTTTCCGGGTTATGATGCAAAGGGATCGGACCTGCCCCCACCCAAGGTTTGCGCCAGCACGTGGCGTGCGGACTGCATCGCCGCGATGCCCCAAACCCGCGTCAAACTGCTGATCGGCGGGTATGCGCAAAAATGGCATCTGGGCGTGAAAACCAATGTCACGCAAACCGTAGCGGATTGGCGGGATTATCCGCCCGATACCTTTGCCCTGCCCCATCCCAGTTGGCGTAATTCTGGCTGGCTCAAGAAAAACCCGTGGTTCGAGGCGGACGTCCTGCCGCGCATGCGTGATGCGGTCACACTTGCACTGGCGGGGCGCGGCTGACATCTATCCCCCATGACAGAGATCACGCCCCTAGACACCGCCCATAGCGAAGCCGAAACCGACGAGGCACAGCGCCCGCGTTTCTGGTCGCGCCTGCTGGAAACCGAACTGTTCGTCGCATTGGAGGACGAAGCGGATGGCGAAACGATCCGCCCTGTGATCCTCGACACGGATGACGGGCGCATCGCCTTGGCCTTTGATCGTGAGCTGCGCTTGGTTGAGTTTATGGAGGGTCCCAGCGAATTTGCCGCTATGTCCGGTCGTCGCCTGGTCAAGATGCTGGTCGAGCAGGACATCGCCTTGGCGCTGAACCTTGGCGGGCATACGTCCGAAACGATCCTGCCGGTGGACGCCCTGCGATGGGCGGTGGAACAATTAACCGACCTGACCGTGGTGCGAGAGGCTGCCGTGCGCGACGTAACCCGCCCGCAGGGGGTGCCCGACGCCTTGCTCAGCGCGATTGCCGAGAAGCTGCCAACGCTGGAGGGGCTGGCCCGTGAAAGCTGGCTGGTCGGCGTATCCTATCGCGACGGCACACGCGGCCACATGCTGGCCATCGTTGACGCATTACCGCCTGCCAAGGACGCAATCGCCGATGCCCTGTCCGAGGCCCTGCGTCTATCCGGTCTGGATGCCGGACAGTTGGATATCGTGTTTCTGGACGAGGGCGCCAAGGCTCTGCCATCCCTGCGAGCCAAGGGCCTAGGCTTTGAAATCCCCCAGCGGCAGGAAATCGTGCGCGAGGTCACAGCCCCCGGCACTGATCCGTCAAAGCCGCCGATCCTGCGCTAAGCGGGCTTCACACTGGCCGTAACGTAATTCACGCCGAGATCGCGCGCGTCCAGTGACCAATCCCAGCGGGCGAAGTTGAATTTGAATCCGGTGCGATCCACCGGATCCATGCCTGCGCCGCGCAGCAATTCGAACAGTTCATCGGGCGTGATGAATTTCGAATGCTCATGCGTGCCGACAGGCAACCAGCGCATGATATGTTCCGCACCGATGATCGCGAAAAGAAAGCTCTTCGGATTCCGGTTCAGGGTTGAACACACCATCAACCCACCCGGTTTCAGCAGGTCATGGCAGGTGGTCAGGAAACTGGCGGGGTCCTCGACATGCTCCACTACTTCCATATTCAGAACTGCGTCGAACTGCTCGCCATCTGCGGCCATCGCCTCCGCCGTGGTGTGACGATAATCGATGGTCAGGCCGGATTGTTCGGCATGTAGCCGCGCCACGGGCAGGTTCCGTTCCGCCGCATCCGCGCCGACAACAGTTGCACCCAGCCGGGCCATTGGTTCGCTCAACAACCCGCCGCCGCACCCGATATCGAGGATGCGCAATCCGGCAAAGGGCAATTCTGCCGTTAGGTCACGACCAAATTCCGCAGCAATCTGGCGCGTGATATAATCCAGTCGTGTTGGATTAAGCATATGAAGAGGCTTAAATTTACCCTCCTCGTCCCACCATTCATCGGCCATCGCCTGAAACTTTGCGATCTCGCCGTCATTTACACTTGTCTGCGCGGGCATATTATCGCCTTTCGATGGATTTAACTCTCCGTTGCAGTAGGACATAGTTCGAAAATGCGTGAACACGGAAGCCGAAATAGCGTGCCATATCGGCGCAGTCTTTATCCCCCACGGGAACCATCAGCACAATTTGTGCTAGAGGTCCCCGGCGGGCACCAGCTCTATGCCGAGGAATCGGGCAAGGTGGACGGCGTTCCCGTCGTTGTCCTGCATGGTGGCCCCGGTGGCGGATGCAGCCCTGCGATGCGCCGCTTTTTCGATCCGAATCACTACCGCTCCATCCTGTTTGATCAGCGTGGATGCGGGCGGTCGGTTCCCCATGCCAGCGTTGACAACAACACGACCCACGATCTGATCGCGGATATCGAGCTGCTGCGCGAACATCTGGGCATCGAGCGCTGGTATGTTTTCGGCGGCAGTTGGGGCGCCACGCTGGCCCTGCTCTATGCGCAGGCACATCCGTCGCGGGTGCAGGGGATCATCCTGCGTGGTGTGTTCCTGATGATGCAGACCGAACTGGACTGGTTCTATAATGGCGGCGTCGCCCGTTTTTGGCCCGAGGAATGGGAGCGTTTCACCGCACTGATCCCGATGGAGGAACGCGGCGACATGATCGCCGCCTATCGCCGCCGCCTGTTCGGGCCGGATCGGGCGGAGCAGGTCCGCTATGCCCGCGCATGGGCCGCATGGGAATCCAACCTTGCCGCCCTGGAAAGCCATGGGCGATCCTCTGGCGGGTCGGGCGAATATGCGCGCGCCTTTAGCCGGATTGAAAACCACTATTTCTCGAATCTGGGCTGGATTGAGGAGGGTCAAATCCTCGACCAAGTTTCTCGGCTCAAGGGGATACCCGGATATATCGTACAGGGCCGCTATGACATGATTTGCCCGCCGGTCAGCGCATGGACCCTGAACCAGGCATGGCCCGATTCCGAACTACGCTCAGTTCGCACCGCAGGGCACGCCCTGTCCGAACCCGGCATCACCGCCGAACTGGTCGCCGTGATGGAGGAGCTGAAGGAAGTAGAGCACACAAACGCGTGAGGTAACGCGGCAAACTCGTTAATATCGTGTCATTCAGCACTGGACACAGACCCGAGGCGCACCACATTTGTGAAACCGTGCCGGGTCTGGGGCGTTAAGCTCTAGAGACTGCAGCACTAACGGGGGTATTTCCTTATGACTATCGCATTCAAAACAACTGGCGCACTTCTACTTGCAGGCATGACACTGACTGCATGCGCACAGGGATCACTGACCACTGGCGAAAGCGCAAACCGCAATCAGGGCGCGCTGCTGGGCGCGGCACTGGGCGCGGCTGCGGGTCAGCTCGCTGGCGGTGACACACAGGGCACGCTGATTGGCGCCGCTGTGGGCGCAGGTGCAGGCGCACTGATCGGTGCCGACCTTGACCGTCAGGAGGCTGAACTGCGCCGCGATCTGGCTGGTTCGGGCGTTGGCATTCAAAACACTGGCGATCAGCTGATCGTAACATTGCCTGAAGCAATCACCTTCGCCACCGACAGCGCCGATGTTGCGCCGGGCTTCCAGAACCAGCTTTCGGTTCTGGCCAGCAACCTGCGTCAATTCCCGGGCTCGATCGTTCGCATCACCGGCCACACCGACTCCACCGGTGCTGACGATTACAACCAGCGTCTGTCCACACGCCGCGCACAGGCCGTTTCCAACGTGCTGGTTGCCAATGGCGTACAGCAGAGCCGCCTGATCGCATCCGGCGCCGGTGAGAGCCAGCCAATCGCGTCCAACGACACGCCAAACGGCCGCGCGACCAACCGTCGTGTTGAGCTGGTGATCACACCAACGCAGTAATCTGCGTCAGTTAGAGTAGAAAAGGGCCCGGCTGATCGCATCAGTCGGGCCCTTTTACATTTATGCCTTAAACCGAAGTTTCTGCCTTACCGCCATTCGCTGCGGACCATTCCAGCGGGTTGTTCAGGAATGCCTCAACCGCGTCCAATGTCTTGGTATCGAAATGGCCCTGCACCCGTGCCTCGGCCAGAACGTCCCACCATGTGGCCAGCCAGTGCAGCTCCAGACCATGCTCGCGCAGCTTTTCCGGCGCGTCCTTGAAGATGTCGTAGTAAAAGACGACGACCGTGTGATCGCATTTCGCGCCGGCCTTGCGGATCGCCTCGGCGAATTTGACCTTGGAGCCGCCATCGGTGGTCAGATCCTCAACCAACAGCACGCGCTGGCCTTCCTCGATCAGGCCCTCGATCTGTGCGTCACGGCCAAAGCCCTTGGGCTTTTTGCGGACATATTGCATCGGCAGGGCCATCCGCTCCGCGATCCAGGCCGAAAACGGGATGCCAGCGGTTTCGCCACCGGCGACGGCGTCGAATGCTTCGAAACCAGCATTGCGGTACAGCTTGGCCACGGCGAAATCCATCAGCGCGCCACGAATGCGCGGGAAGGAGATCAGCTTGCGGCAATCAATATAGACCGGCGCGGCAATGCCCGAGGTGAAGATATACGGCTCATCCGCACGAAAATGCACCGCGCCGATTTCCAGCAACATCCGTGCTGTCAGCCGCGCCATTTCCGCATCCGAGGGGTAAGAATTCTGAAACATCTGATGTCCTTTCGATACCGCCACGCGGCCGTGAAATTCAGCGGCGCACGCGCCATTGGGGGGCAAAGCCGGGGTCAAAAACCGTTACGGGGCCTGCACCGGTTTCGATCGTGGCGGGAAACTCACCGGGGATTTTTTCCAGCACCATCTGCGCCTCGTTCGGGGCCAGCCCATACCATGCAGGACCGTTGAGCGAGGCGAAGGATTCGAGCTGATCCAGCGCGTTTTCCTCGTCAAACACCTGCGCCAGCAATGGCATGGTGTTGGTGGCCGAGAATACGCCCGCGCAACCGCAGCCGGTTTCCTTGGCCGCATCCACATGTGGTGCGCTGTCCGTCCCGAGGAAGAAGCGCGCATCGCCCGATGTCGCCGCCGCCCGCAGCGCCTGCTGATGCTCGGCCCGCTTCACGATGGGCAAGCAGTAGTAATGGGGCCGGATGCCGCCAACCAGCATGTGATTGCGGTTGATAATCAGGTGATGCGTGGTCAGCGTACAGGCCAGATTGCGATCCGCGCCGCGCACGTAATCCACACCATCCTTGGTCGTCACATGCTCCAACGTCATCTTGAGTTCTGGCAGGCGGGTCCGCAGGGGCTCCAGCACACGGTCCAGAAACACGGCTTCGCGGTCGAAAATATCAATGGCGGGGTCTGTGACCTCACCATGCATACATAGCGGCAGACCGATTTCGGCCATACGCTCCAGCACTGGCATGACTTTGTCGATATCGCGCACGCCGCTATCGGAGTTTGTGGTGGCGCCTGCTGGATAAAGCTTAACCGCCGTGATCAGGCCAGATTGCGCAGCGGCGGCCAGATCGTCGGGGTCGGTCCCCTCGGTCAGGTACAGCGTCATCAGCGGGGCGAAGTCCGCGCCCTCTGGCAATGCGGCTAGGATACGATCGCGATAAGCCGCAGCATCCGCGCCGGTCACAACTGGCGGCACCAGATTGGGCATAATGATCGCCCGTCCAAAGTCCCGTGCGCTTTCCGGCAATATGCCCTCTAGCATTGCGCCATCGCGCAGGTGCAGGTGCCAGTCATCGGGGCGGCGAAGGGTGATATGCATCATGTTCTCCAGTCGGTTCCGGATAACTAGCACTGCCCTATCCTGTCACGCAATCGTGCGTTCACTGGTAACTGGCATAGGTGCGACCTATGTGAAGTATTGTAGAACGGAGAGAAGAACATGTTGCTGAAACTCACACCCCTGATCGCCGCTATGGCATTGAGCGCATGTGCAGAGGGCGAACGCCCGTTTGATCCTGCCGAATCCGGACTTTTAAACCCAACGCCTGAATTGGGTTGCGTGCAGCTTGAGCTTTCGCTCGGGCTGCACGGCGACGAATGTGGCGTCCTGACACGGGGCGAGGCGGCAATCCTGTCGCGCAAACAGGCAAATGGCCTGGATACCGATGATGATTTCGTTGTCAGCGATTGACGCATCCCGCCCTGCCGTGGCGTTTTTATTTACAGCACCTGACCTCCACGTAAAGTGATCGCAAAGCGAGCCGCACATAAGGCCCGCGTGACACTTCGGAGGCTATCATGACCAACTACCCGCACCTGCTTGCACCGCTCGATCTGGGTTTCACCACGTTGAAAAACCGCGCCATCATGGGCTCGATGCATACGGGGTTGGAGGAAGTTGGCGACTATAACCGCATCGCCGCCTATTTCGCAGAACGGGCCGAGGGCGGTGCCGCCCTGATGGTCACCGGCGGCATGGCCCCGAACGAAGAGGGCGGCGTACTACCCGGTGCCGCGGGCCTGTTCACGGATAAGGACATCGCAAATAACCGCATCGTCACCGACGCAGTTCATGCGGCGGGCGGCAAGATTGCGATGCAGATCCTGCATGCCGGACGATACGCCTATAACCACAAATGCGTGGCCCCCTCGCCCGTGAAATCCCCGATCAGCCCGTTCCCCCCCACTGAACTGGACGAAGAAGGCATCGAAAAACAGATCGCGGACATGGTCACCGCCACCCTGCGCGCGCGTGAGGCAGGGTATGACGGCGTGGAGATTATGGGCTCCGAGGGATATTTCCTGAACCAGTTCCTCGTCACCCACACCAATAAACGCACGGATCGCTGGGGCGGCAGCTATGAAAACCGTATGCGCCTGCCGGTCGAGGTCGTGCGCCGCTGTCGCGAGGCCGTCGGCCCCGATTTCATCATCATCTACCGCCTCAGCATGATTGACCTGATCCCCAATGGATCAACATGGCAAGAGGTCGTGCAATTGGCCAAGGCGGTGGAGGCCGCAGGCGCCACCATCATCAATACCGGCATCGGCTGGCACGAGGCACGGGTGCCCACCATTGCAACCTCCGTCCCGCGCGGCGCATTCACTTGGGTCACGAAAAAGCTGATGGGCGCGGTGTCGATCCCGCTGATTACCTCGAACCGGATCAACAATCCTGAAACGGCCGAGGGCATTCTGGCCGAGGGTTGCGCCGATATGGTCAGCATGGCCCGCCCATGGCTGGCCGACGGCCATTTCATGCGCAAGGCGGCCGAGGGGAAATCCGACCAGATCAACATCTGCATCGCGTGCAATCAGGCGTGTTTGGACCACACATTCTCGATGAAGCTGACAAGCTGCCTTGTGAACCCGCGCGCCTGCCATGAAACGATCCTGAATTATCCCGCCGTGGACGTGGCCAAAACCGTCGCCGTGGTCGGTGCTGGCCCTGCCGGTCTGTCCACCGCCATTGTCGCCGCCGAGCGGGGCCACAAGGTCACGTTGTTCGAGAAGGACAGCGAGATTGGCGGCCAGCTCAACATGGCCAAGCAGATTCCGGGTAAGGAGGAATTCTGGCACATGGTCGATTATTTCCGCCGGATGCTAGACGTGCACAACGTCGATGTCCGCTTGGAAACCGAGGCCACGGTTGCCGCACTGGTCGAATTTGACGAGGTCGTCATCGCCACCGGCGTTCTGCCCCGTGATACGGGTATCGCCGGGCAGGATGGCGACAATGTCGTCAGCTATGTCGATGTGCTGCGCGGCAAGGCCGTTGTGGGCGAAACCGTTGCTGTCATCGGCGCGGGCGGGATCGGGTTCGACGTGTCCGAATTCCTGACCCAAAAGGGCGAAAGCCCGACTCTGAACCGCGACGAATGGTTGGCCGAATGGGGCGTTGGCGATCCGGCAGATGTTGCCGGCGGTCTGCGCCCCGAGGGACCGCAGCCAGAGGCCCCTGCCCGCTCCATCACCATGATGCAGCGAAAGGCAAAGAAACCCGGCGCGGGCTTGGGCAAAACGACCGGCTGGATTCACCGCGCCGCGTTAAAGATGAAAAACGTGCAGATGGTCGCAGGCGTCAATTACGAACAGATCGGGCCGCAGGGCATTCAGGTATCCTCCGGTGAAGCCCGCGAAAACCCCCGCTGGATTGCCGCCGATACCTTGGTGATGTGCGCGGGTCAGGTCAGCTTTCGCGACTTGGCCGATCAGCTACAGGCCGCTGGTCGTACCGTGCATGTTATCGGCGGCGCGGATGTGGCCGCGGAATTAGACGCGAAACGCGCGATCAAGCAAGGGTCCGAGCTGGCCGCATCGCTGTAATTACCAAGTGGCGCGGGATCAGTGCCGCGCCCTAACCGCCGTCATCAAATATTCCACATTACCGTCAGACCCCGTAATCGGGCTTTGCGTGGTGCCCTGCACCTGCCAGCCCTGATCGGCCAGAAACCCCTCAATCCGCGTGCGCGCCGCATCACGGGCAACGGGGTCGCTGACGATGCCACCCTTGCCAATATGGGCGCGGCCAACCTCGAATTGCGGCTTTACCAATGCGACCAAACGGGCACCCGGCTTGGCCAGTGCCAATGCGGGCGGCAGGGCTTTCTCCAGAGAAATAAAGCTGACATCCGTCACGATCCAATCCAGCGGCGGCAACAGATCGGCGGTGATATCCTTGGCATTCACGCCGTCCAGTCGCACCACGCGGGCATCGCCAGCAACATCCGGATGCAACTGGTCCCGACCCACATCCACGGCAAAAACCTGCGCCGCACCGCGTGCCAGCAGGACCTGCGTGAACCCACCGGTTGAGGCCCCAAGGTCGAGGCAAACGCCCTGCGGCACCAGCCCGAATTCATCCAGCGCATGGTCCAGCTTCAACGCCGCACGGCTAACCCACGGGATCGGATTGTGGGTCAGGGTGATGGCGGCATCCTCGGCCACCTTGACCGATGGTTTGGCCACCGACGCCCCGTTCACCTGCACAACGCCCGCCGCGATCAACTGCGCGGCCCGCGACCGGCTGGGCGCAAGGCCCTGCACCACCAGCGCCTGATCCAGCCGGATCATGACCTATAGCCCCGGTTTACCGCGCAGGTTCGGGTTCGCCTCAACATGGCGGCGCTTGATATCCTCTGAGGTTTCACGACTGCCATCATGGCTCCATCCCGGCGGTTTCTGCACGTAGTTCCAACGGTCGCGCCAAGTGATGCCGCGCTGTGTCACATCGCGCAAAATACCCACATATTCGTGGAAGGCGACCCGGATCGGGTTAAAACTGCCCAAATTATGCACCAGGCCGTAATCCGGCTTCTCTTCCTCAGGCACAAAGGTTCCGAACATGCGGTCCCAGATGATCAGCGTGCCAGCGTAATTCGCATCCAGATATTGCGCATTGCGCCCGTGGTGGACGCGATGATGGGACGGGGTGTTAAAGATATACTCGATCGGGCGCGGCAGCTTGTCGATCACCTCGGTATGGATCCAGAACTGGTACACGAGGTTCAGCCCGCCCACGAACAACACCATCAGCGGATGGAAGCCCATGAAAACCAACGGGATTTGCAGAATAAACATCCCCGTCAGCTCCCCCGTCCATGTTTGCCGCAGGGCCGTGGACAGGTTGTAATGCTGCGATGAGTGGTGGTTCACATGGCTGGCCCAAACCCAGCGTGACGTATGGCCGATGCGGTGCACGCAGTAATAGCGCAGGTCATCCAGAACGAAGCATAGAAGAACGACGAACCATGCAGTGCCCAAATCGAACAGGCGGAAATTCCACACCCAAAAATAGACGTTATAGGCGATAAACCCCAGCAACAGTCCCGCAACGACACTGCCCGCGCCCATGATTAGGCTGGTTGCTGTATCTTTTGTTTCATATCGACCTGCGCCGTCACGCCAGCGAATATAGAAAATCTCAACAATCATCAGCAGAATAAAGACAGGTACGGCCAGCACAACAACATCGGGAAAGCTGGTTGCGTCATCCATGGGAAACCTCCTGCGGCAGATAGGGGGCGAGTTGCGCGTGCCATTCGGGCAGCTCACGTCGGGTTAGCGGGATGCGTGCGGTGGGGCAGTCAAAGGCGTTGAACTGCACGATCAGCGTGTTACCCCGCGCCTTTACCGACCGCAGCGAACCCGCCGTAAGGGTGCGCGAAACCGTGTCCGCGCCAAAGCTCCAGATCAGGCCCAGCGCGTCATTCGGCAGGTGGATCAGCGCAGCGGTTCCGCCCGTGTTTACCATCGTTTTCAGCGGCTTATTATGGGGCCAATCGGCATGCCATGCGTCCCGAATATCTTCATCCTGCGACAGGGATGCGGCCTGCGATCCACCGGTAAAATGGACCAGCATGACAATGCCTGTGATACCGAAAACGACCAACAGGCCGAGGAGCTGTAGCGTCATGATGGGCGTCCCTTCGACCATATTTGGCAATGCTTTCGGCGGCCGCTCAACCCTATCCTTACGTCACGTGCCTGCCGTTAGGGCAGCGTTGATCGGCCCTGCGGCGCGGCGCATCATTCCCCAAAACCGGAGGAAACAGCAATGAACCCCTATGAGATGATCCGCGCGCATCTAGGCCAATCCATCCCCTTTGCCGCCCATTCAGGTGTGCAGATTGTGACGGTTGGCGATGGCATATCCGAGGCTGTTTTGCCTGCAACGCCAGAGACTTGCAATCATATCGGCACGCCCCATGCGGGGGCTGTGTTTACTCTGGGTGAAACGGCCAGCGGTGCCGCATTGGCCGGCGCGCTGGCCCCCGTGATCCTGCAATCGCGCCCCGTCGCGGCCGAGGCAAAAATAACCTATCTGGCATTGGCCAAGGGCGATCTGACAGCGCGGGCGCGGACCTCGATCCCCGGGGCTCAGGCTATGGCCACCCTCCAATCCGAGGGGCGCGTGAAGTTCGATGTGATCGTCGATATCACCGATGAAACCGGCACCAAGGTGAACGAGATGACCGTCGCGTGGCACGTCAAACCGGCCAAAGGTTAACGCGATAATCCGGCGGCTGCTATGTGGCTGCTATCGGGCTGCGCTATGGCTGGCAAAATCATGGCCGACCCGATTTGGTTAACGGACCGCTTGTTGCATTGCGCGCATTGATCTCAACCCTTTGTTGCATCAGCATTGGGGGATGCAAAACCTTGACCCCAAACATACCACCTGTTTTCTGACCGCGGTTCAGGCCGGAACAGTGCGCGCCGCGGCGGAGCAGCTGGGCATTGAGCCATCCACCGTCAGCCGCAATCTGTCCGCATTGGAAACAGCAATGGCTGTGCCCCTGCTGGAACGGGGCCGCACCGGTGTTCGCCCGACCGAGGCAGGCACATTGCTGATCGCGTTTTTACGCCAGCAGGAGGGCGCGCTGGACCTGCTGCAATCCGAATTCGACGCCCTGCGCAATATGAAGCGTGGCAAAGTGACCATCGCCGTGGGTGAGGGATTTGTCGGCGATCTGTTCGACAGCGCGTTGAACAGTTTCGCCCAGCAATATCCCGACATCACGCTGGCGCTGACCGTGGGTTCGACCGAGCATGTTGTGGATCAGGTTACCTCCGAACGCGCCCATCTGGGGTTGGCCTATAATGTCGCGCGCGATCCGCAAATTCGGGTTGAAACGGCCAAGACGCAGCCCCTCGTCGCCTTGGTTCGTAAGGGTGGGCGGTTTGATGATACCGCGCTGGACCTGACCATGCTGGCCAAGATGCCCTGCGCGATTCCGCCCAAAAGCTTTGGCATCGGCGCGATGATTACCGCGGTTGAGGCAAAGCACAGCGTTCGTTTGCGCGCCGTGGTGGAGACGGGAGCGATCTCCGCGCTGAAGGCATTTGTGCGCAACGATATGGGCTACACCATCCTGCCCCGCTTTGTGGTCGAGGGCGAGCTGTCCGACGGTATCCTGTCGGCGCATCCCATTTCCTCCAGCGGGTTTGCCGAGGGAGTTTCGTCCTTGGTGCGGCGTGAGGGGCGCAAGCTGCCACAGGCGGCCAATTTGGTTTTGAAGCATTTGCGGCGGATGTCTGCCTTTCGCTAAGCGTTGCGTTCAGCGCAACAAAATAGTCGATTTCGCAGCATTCTTCGCCCCGAAAAACCGGCCTATCCTGCTTGAAACAGGATCAGCGGTGGGAGTGTCAGCGTGAAAATCGGACTTATCGGATGTGGGAATATGGGCGGCGGTATGGCGGCGCAATTGCTGGCCAATGGCCGCGATTTAACATGCTATGACCCTGATCCCGCGACACAGGCCAGAATGCAAACGCTGGGTGCGACTGTCGTGAAAACCCCTGCTGAGCTGGCGCGCGCGGTTCAGGTGCTGATCCTGTCCCTGCCCAAGGCCGCGATTGTCACCGCCGTCATGGAGCAGATTGCGAGCGACTTTCAGGGCGGCGCGATTGTGCTGGATACCTCGACCTCGGAACCCGCAACCTCGCAGGCGATGGCGGCGACCGGGCAGCAGCACGGGTTCGCCTTTGTCGATGGTCCGGTCAGCGGCGGACCGGCGGCGGCGAATGCGGGGACGATGACCATGTTGCT
Source organism: Pontivivens marinum (assembly GCF_900231835.1). Classification (GTDB taxonomy): domain Bacteria; phylum Pseudomonadota; class Alphaproteobacteria; order Rhodobacterales; family Rhodobacteraceae; genus Pontivivens; species Pontivivens marinum. The sequence continues at coordinate 626,927 of NZ_OCTN01000001.1, forward strand.
GGGCGGTGATGCGCAGGCCATCGAACAGCTGCGCCCTGTGCTGGACATCATCACGGCCAAAACGGTGATCGTGGGCGGTTCGGGGGCAGGTCACGCGGCCAAGATTGCGAACAACATGCTGTGCGCCGCCAACCTCATTCTGGTGGGTGAGGCGGTCCGGCTGGGTCAGGCCGCAGGCGTTGACCCCGAGGATTTGCTGGAGGGCATCAATGCAGGGTCGGGCCGTAGTGGGGTGAGTGAGGTGAACTTCCCCAAATGGGTGCTGAACGGCGGGTTCGATTCCGGATTCACCATGGGGCTGATGCGCAAGGATGTCGGGCTGGCGCTGGATCTGGCCAAGGGGTCCGGCGTGGATGTTAGCGGCTTTGCCAGCATCGCGGATATCTGGCTGAACAGGTCCGGCAACATCCCCGATACCGCTGATTTCAACGAGATTGTAAAACACACCGGCGTGGAGAGTGACGATGTCTGATCACAAGCAAAAACTGCTGACAGCAATGGCGGCGCTAGGGCTTGGCGCGCAACCGCAAAGCTGGATTGACGGTGCGCTGGTCGATGGGACGGGCGATGCCATCACGTTGGTTGATCCCTATACCGAGGAGGAGCTGTTCAGCTATCCCGATGCCGGTGCCCCCCTCGCCATTGCCGCATGTGAGGCATCCCAGCGCGCGCAGCGTGGTTGGGCCAAGGGGATATCCGCCGCCGCGCGCGGGCAGGTCATGCAGGATATTTCCCGCGCGGTTCTGTCCCATGTGGAGGATCTGGCAACGGTTGAGGCGATTGTCGCAGGCAAGCCGATCCGCGACTGCCGGATCGAGGTCGCGAAAGTGGCCGAGATGTTCGCCTATTATGGCGGCTGGGCTGACAAGCTGCATGGTGAGGTGATCCCCGTTCCGTCGGGCCATCTGAACTACACAATGCGTGAACCGCTGGGCGTGGTATTTCAGATCACGCCGTGGAACGCCCCCGTCTTTACCGGCGGCTGGCAGATCGCGCCGGCCATCGCGACGGGCAATGGTGTGGTGATCAAGCCGAGCGAGCTGACGCCGCTGACCACCGTTGCCTTGGTCAAACTGGCGGAGGAGGCCGGACTGCCCCGTGGCTTGGTCAATGTTCTATGCGGGTTGGGCCCAACCACCGGCCAGACCGCAACCCAGCATCCGGCAGTGCGCAAGGTGATCTTTGTCGGGTCGCCCGAAACCGGACGCCATGTCGCCACGGCTGCGGCGGCGGCGCTAAAGCCTGCGGTGCTGGAGCTGGGCGGAAAATCAGCGAATATCGTCTTCGGGGATGCCAATCTGGAACATGCCTGTCTGGGCGCGCAGGCGGCGATCTTTTCCGGCGCGGGGCAAAGCTGCGTCGCGGGGTCGCGATTGCTGGTGCATAAATCGGTCTATGATGAGTTGATCGAAATGCTGGCCACCGGCATGAACAATATCAAGCTGGGTGATCCGCTGGACGAGGCAACGGAAATCGGCCCGATGAGCAATGCGCGTCAGTTTACCCACGTGAACACCATGATCGGACAGGCACAAAGCGACGGGGCATCCGTGCTGTCGCGCGATGACCGCCCGACGCAGGGCTATTTCGTGCCGCCAACCGTGCTGCGCAATCTGTCCAATTCAGCCACTGCCGCCCAGACCGAGATTTTCGGACCGGTTGTTGCCGCAATCCCGTTCGAGGATGAGGCACAGGCAATCGCGCTGGCCAACGATACGCAATTCGGGCTGGCCGGTGCGGTCTGGACAGCCGATGTCGGACGTGCCCATCGTATGGCAGACGCGGTGCGGGCGGGGACATTCTGGATCAACAGTTACAAGGCGATCCACGTCTCGTCCCCCTTTGGCGGGTCGTTGAATTCAGGCTTTGGCCGGTCCAGCGGCATGGACGGGTTAATGGAATATACATCGGCCAAGAGTGTCTGGCTGGACAGCGCGCCAACGCCGCGCATCGCATTCGGATATGTATCCTGAGGGGGCCAAATGAAGCTGGTTGATGATGTACAGGCGATGCTGGAGACCTCGCCGGATTTGGCAACGGTGCTCGACCTTGGCCCCTTTGCGGATTTCGCGCAGCTGGCCGGTGCGATCTTTGCCAATCTGTGCAGCAATCCGGCCATCGGGCGGCTGGTGCGCGATGTCTATGCCGCCGATCCTGATCTGGTTGCCATGTCGTGCCATGACATAGCGGAGGCCGCCCGCCGGAACTTCGAACCGGGCGGCGCGCCCACCGCGTTGCTGTTCGCACGGGGTGTGCAGGCCGTTATGGGGCATCGCGTGGCGCATCGGCTATGGGTGCAAGGGGATACCAACATGGCCCTCGCGGCCAAGGCGGCATTCGGGCGGGCCTTTTCCACCGATATGCACCCCGCTGCACAGCTCGGAGCCGGTTTTTGGCTGGATCACGGGCTGGGCTTTGTATTGGGCGAAACCGCGATCATCGAGGATGATGTCTCCATCTGGCACAACGTCACTCTGGGCAGCACGTTGACCGATAGCGGGCCACGGCGGCACCCGCATATCAGGCGCGGCGCGGTGATCGGCGCAGGGGCTATCCTGTTGGGCGGCATCACCATCGGCGCGGGGGCGAATGTCGCCGCAGGGGCCATCGTGGTGCAGGACATTCCCGACAACGCATTGGCCATCGGTGCCAAGGCAACGCTGCGCGGACAGGCTCAGGTTTCATACGCTCCGCAGGATGGAGGCACCGCATGAACGCGTCCTTTGGTATCGACCACCCGTTGCTGGCCACTCATGACATCGATGCCCTACGCGCCCGGCTAATCGCGCTGGGGTTCAACATGACCGCCGTGGGAAAGCATCCGTGGGGCACCAGCACCAGCCTCGCCATGTTCAACGGCTGCTTGATCGAGATTATGGGCATCTCTGACGATACCTTGTTGGATCAGGTTCCCGCAGGTGATTTCCGGTTTGGTCGGCATGTTTATGACCATCTGCAACAGCGTGAGGGCGTCGCATTGTCCGCGCTGCACAGCACCGGCTCTGCCGTGGATGCCGCGCGGGCGCAGGATGTAGGCTTTACCATTGCGGGTCATCTGGAATTTGGCCGTGACGTTACCCTGCCCGATGGCAGTACAGGCCGCACGAAAACCACGCTGGCGCTAATGCCTGACGCTGAATTCCCTCGCCTGTCCCTGTTTCTGTGCCAACAGCATCGGCCCGAGCTGATCTACGTGCCCGAATGGCTACAGCACCCTAACCAAGTCACCGGCATTTGCGGCGTGACCATTTTGGCCGACGACGACACCCACGATGCATTGCGCAAACGGTTCAGCGGCCTGTATGGCGAGGCGAACGAATTGCAGGGAGGATTCCAGTTTCAAACCGCAAACGGCGTGTTGCGCGTACTAAATGACGGCGGGTTCGAAACCCAGATCGGCCCTATACCTGACGCCCTGCACGACGAGCACCAACCCTGCATCGCCGCTATGGACCTAGCGATGCCCGATCCGGCGCAGATGTATCGGTTTCTACAGCAATCCGGCCTAGCGTTTACGCCCTGCGACGGCGGCTATGCCCTGACCCAGCCGGAGTTAACCGCGAATACAATATTACGGTTTTTGATGGTGTAAGACGTGAATTGGTGCCCGCTGCCGGACTCGAACCGGCACGGCCTATGGCCGGGAGATTTTAAGTCTCATGTGTCTACCAATTCCACCAAGCGGGCAGGCATGGATTGTGTGCCGTGCCTGCGCGCCAGCGTCAAGCGAGTTGGCGCAATTCGGCCATAACTGTGGCCAGTAAATCGGCATCTGTGCTGCGGGCCACCACGTTTACGACGAAACGCCCGTCCACTGCGCGTGGATACGAGCCGATGGAGACTTGCGGGTGCCGCGCCGCGATTTCGCCCAGTGGCGCGGCCAGCGTGCCCTCGCCCTTTTCGATGCGGACCTCATCCGACAGCATCGGGGCGCCGCCGGTTAGGGTGGGGATGATGCTTTCGACCATGGCGGCGAAAATCTTGGGCACTCCGGCCATGACATGGACATTGCCGATGGTAAAGCCGGGGGCCTTGCTGATCGGATTGTCGATCAGGGTTGCGCCGTCGGGAATGCGGGCCATGCGCAGACGGGCATCGGTCAGGTCGTTTTCGGGGTCGGCGTAGTTCGTGGCCAGTATGGCGCGCGCATCGTCGCGGATCGAAATGCCAACATCAAATGCCTGCGCGATGCAATCCGCCGTGATGTCGTCATGGGTTGGGCCGATGCCGCCCGAGGTAAAGACGTTGTCCATCTGCCCTCGCAGTTCATTCACGGTGCGCACGATCGTTGCCACATCGTCGGGGATGACCCGCACCTCGGCCAAGGTGATGCCCCGCGCGCCGAGCGCCTGTGCTAGCACCTGTACGTTCACATCCTGTGTACGTCCCGACAGGATTTCATCCCCGATAACGATCATTGCGGCGGTTGGCATGGTCTGGCTCCTCGATCTGCGCTACGCGGGGGGATGTTGTTCGATCCCCCTTTGATCCGCGCTATTCTGTTGCGCAGATATAAACGCTTCCTCGCGGATGTCATCCTGCCCGATGGCCGCGAGGTTGTGGTTCATTGCGCAAATCCGGGGCGTATGACCGGTGTGGCCGATGCAGGTGCTGCTGTTTGGTTGCAAGCCTCCATCAACCCAAAGCGAAAATTGCAGTGGTCGTGGGTGCTGACGGAACTGGGCGGTGGTGCATTTGCGGGCATTGATACCAGCCTGCCGAACCGCCTCGTCGCGCAGGCATTGCAGGACGGGCAGATTGCGGAGCTGACCCAGTGGGACACCATCCGCCCCGAAGTTCCCTATGGCACCCGCAGCCGCGTTGATTTCCTGCTGAGCGACCCTGACCAGTCCGACCTGTATCTAGAGGTTAAAAACGTGAACCTGCGCCGTGCGGGCACGCTGGCCGAATTTCCCGACTGCAAGACCGCCCGCGGCGCCAAACATCTGGATGAGTTGATACAGGTCGTCGCCGACGGTCATCGCGCCACGATGCTATATGTCGTGCAAAGAACCGATTGCGACGCCGTTAGCTTTGCTGCTGATCTGGACCCCGTCTATGCTATGAAAGTGACCCAAGCGGCACAGGCCGGTGTGCAAATGATCGCACGGGCGACCCGTATTTCTGCGCACGGTATTACGCTAGGCCGTGCGCTACCTGTCATCCTGCCGTGAAAGCCCCTATATGGGGAATGTATCGAATCCCAAGGACCGCACCATGACTTCAGCCGACGCCGCAACGTCCATCCGCATGAACCGCGACGGAATCAACATCCACTCCGAAGATGGCTTTGCCGGAATGCGCGCAGCAGGGCGATTGGCAGCGGAAATCCTGGACGATATCGGCCCGCATGTTGTGCCGGGTGTGACCACGGCGGAACTGGACCAGATTGTTCTGGACCAGATCACGGCGGCTGGCGCGACCTCTGCCACCATCGGGTATAAGGGTTATCAGCACGCAACCTGTATTTCTATCAACCATGTGGTTTGCCACGGCATTCCGGGGCCAAAGGTCCTGCGTGAGGGCGACATCCTGAACATCGACGTCACCGTGATTGTCGATGGTTGGTACGGCGATAACAGCCGCATGTATTGGGCCGGTCGTGTTCCGCGCAAGGCGGAGCGCCTGATCCAGATCACCCACGATTCGCTGATGCAGGGCATTGCGCAGGTCAAACCGGGCAATACCTTTGGAGATATCGGCCACGCGATCCAACGCTTTGCCGAGGCGCAGCGCTGTTCCGTTGTGCGGGATTTCTGCGGGCACGGACTGGGGCGGCAATTCCACTCCGCGCCCAACGTGCTGCATTACGGGCGCGCGGGCAGCGGGCCGGTATTGGAGCCGGGGATGTTCTTTACCATTGAGCCGATGATCAACCTTGGTCGGCCCGAGACGAAGATCCTAGCCGATGAGTGGACCGCCGTGACCAAGGACCGGTCCCTGACCGCGCAATACGAACATTCCATCGGCGTGACCGAGGAAGGGTGCGAGATTTTCACCCTGTCGCCCGCCAATATTTACGCGCCTCAATTCACGCGATAGGCGCATTCGTTAGGGTTGGGTTAACCAATTGCGCGCCATGTTTGATCGCATGAGCGCGCGCCTACCCCTTCCCGGATTCGCAGAAATGCAGCAGCCGATCGCCCCCTCGGCGCGGCCTGATCAGGTGAACCATCGCGCGCGCCTGCGGGATCGCTTTATGCAGGGCGGCGCGGCGGCCCTGCCCGATTACGAATTGCTGGAGCTGGTGCTGTTCCGCGCCATTCCTCGTCGCGATGTAAAGCCATTGGCTAAGGCGCTGATCGCCCATTTCGGCGGCTTTAACGCTGTGATCTCCGCATCTGCCCACCAATTAACCGAGTTCCAAGGCGTCGGCGCGGCCATCGTGCAGGAGCTAAAGATCGTGGAGGCTGCGGCCCATCGGCTGGCCCAGACCCGCGTTGAAGCCCGTGATGTGTTGAGCAATTGGGACGCCCTGCTGGATTATTGCCGCACCGTCATGGCCCATCGTGAGACGGAGCAATTCCATATCCTCTTCCTGGACAGCCGCAATGGCCTGCTGGGGGATGAGGCGCAGCAACGTGGCACCGTCGATCATGTGCCGGTATATCCGCGTGAAATCGCTCGCCGTGCGTTGGAGCTGAGCGCCACCGCGATCATCTTGGTACACAACCACCCGTCCGGTGATCCGACGCCCAGTCAGGCCGACATCACCATGACCAAGAACATCATTGCCGCATTAACCCCCCTGTCGATCAGGGTTCACGACCATCTGATCATCGGCAAGGGGTCGGAGCTAAGCTTTCGCGCAAAAGGGCTTATCTGAATTAGGTGATGGCCAAAACAAAACCGGCGCCACTGGGGCGCCGGTTTCAAATCTCATATCCGATTGGATCAGACGCGATCGCGGACCCAGATTTCAACGCGGCGGTTTACCTGACGGCCTGTGAAGGTCTCGTTACAGCCAACCGGCGAAATCTCACCAAAGCCCAGAACCGTAACCTGATCATCCGCAATCGTGCCGTTTGGCGCGGAGTCGAGGATCGCCTCAAGCACCTGCTCTGCGCGACGCTCGGACAGGGCACGGTTCAAATCGGGGCGGCCGATGGAGTCGGTGAAACCAACCAGCAGCACTTCCTTGTTGTCGAAACCGCCATTGGACAGCAGCTCAGCAATGCGAACAACGTCGCGCTGTGCCTTGGCATCCAGCAGCGAGGAACCCGGCTGGAAACGCAACGTGGTGGACAGGCGTTCCGCGTTCAGCATCAGCGTCGCGAAATCACGAACATCGGTCAGCTGGCCAACATCCTCAGCCGAGATCATAGCGGAGGCGAGGCGCAGGCCCTGCTCGCTCATCGATGCACTGGAGATACCCTGATCGATAAAGCCTGCATCAGCGATAATGTCCTGAGCCTCATCCGAATTCACAAATTCCAGCAGGTTGCGTGCGTGGTTGGGCAGCGCTGCATTGGTTGTGTACAGGTACAGACGACGGGCCAGCGGGTATTCTTCCGCCTTGATGTTAAAGACCGAAGGCTGTGTCACGATGCCACAAACTTCCTCGATCCCGACAGCCTGCGCATTGCGCTGGTTGGCGTAACCGGTGAAGCCAATGCCGAACGGGTCAGCCGCAACAGCGTCGGACAGGTCGGAGTTGTCATCCACGATCACGGCGTTGGTGCTAACCTCACTACCGATCACATCCATAACGTTTTGCTGGAAAACAGCGCGCGTACCGGCGCCATCCTCGCGTGTGTAGACGTTGATTGGCGCGTTGATGCCGCCAACCTGCGACCAGTTCGTGATCTCACCCGAGAAGATGCCGGCCATTTCCTCAATCGAGAGGTTGTGGACAGGGTTGCTGCGGGCAACCACGACCAAGATACCGTCCAGCGCCAGAATATGTTCCTGCGAGGGGTCAGTGATGTTGCCCAGATCGGCCGCATCAAATGCCTGTGCCTCGCGCGGGCGGACCGCGCGGGATGCCATGCCGATGGTGCTGGACCCGTCGAGCAGCGCGGAGAATGCGCCCTCGGAATTCAGCGATGCAATCTCGATATCCGCGATGCGACCACCGTTCAGATCCTCAATCGCGAGGCCAAGCGAGCCGTCAGCATTGATCTGGTTCGATGCGATATCCGCGTCCAGCGCGAAGGAATATCCTTCGATCAGGGCGGGCATCAGATCGGCGCCGATTGTCTCGGACCCGGCGATGCGGAATTCGGAGCGCAGCAGCGACGGATCGGGGCAGGTCTCGCCCTCACATGTCACCTGATAGGCATCGATGGTGATCGCGCCGATCGCTGTGGAAATTTGGTAATTCTGGCCATCAAACTCGACAAGATTGCCGCGCAATGTGATGGAGCCGTCATAAGACTGCAGGGTTACCTGTTGCGCGAATGCTGGCAAAGCTGTCAGCGCCATGGCTGCAGCAAAACCGACGCGGATTAACCCGCCGCGTGCCGTCTTAATCGAATCCATGTATCCCGTCCCTCGTCATAGTTTGTATTGCGGCGTTGACGCCTATTTTATCTGCCGATTAGCGTCCGGCAACGGAAATGCTCCGTACGGCTGAATCAATAGAGATCACATCACCACCCGTACCACACTGTGCTGTTTCGATACTAACGCTACGCTGATCTGATGTCAGAGTTTGGTTATTATAAAGTGACAGCACCTGAATCCGATCATCACAGAGTTCTGCATCATTCGTAAAGCGAATCTGTGTGTCAATAACGCCTGCCTGTGTGCGACGCGACACGGGCAGCGTGTAAACCTCGACCTGACGGGCGCCGGGCAGGCCCAGACGTGTCAGGTAGCCACCACCATTACGACGGGATTCGCGGTAACTACGCTCGTTACCCTCCCAGATGTGGCCTTCCGAACCCTCAGCCGCGGTGTATTCAAATGCGTGAAGGTCGAGATTCGCCTCCCCCTCCCACGCGATGCCAACACGCGCGACACGGTCGATCCCGCGCACTGTGATCTCCGACTGCGCCGTGGTTCCGTCGAGGAATTCAGCAACGATCGTCGTATCCTCGTCAAAGGCAGGTACGTCGATTTGCAGCGAGCCGGACGGTCCCGTTACAGCGGTAAAGCTGAGCCCGGAATAGCTGAGCGTTAGCAAGCTGTTCGGACGGCATTCCGACGTTACGGTCAGCGCCAGCATCTCACCCAGCTTCGACGACGAAACTAGGTTCGCGTTACACTGAACATCAGCAGGGACTGCGATTTGCGGTGTCGCATCGACAACGGGCAATTGTGGCTCAACCGATCCCAGTGACGCGGAGCGAACTGGCGCAGTTGACCCAATCGACGGGGCCTGTGGCGATGCCGTGCCGCCCAGCGATGCGATGGATTGCTCAACCGGCATGGATGGCGCCTGTGGTGAGGAGCCGCTGCGGACGGAAGTTGTTTCCGTTGCAACAGGAACAATGATCTGCGCCGCACGCTCGGTCACGACAGCGGACCCTTGCAAGCCCGGCGTCAGGTTCACCCGTGGGCGCGCGCTGGCCTGTGCAGTCACAGTTGGCGAGGTATCATCAGCAGATGTGCCAACAGGGCGGAACATCGTTGTGACAGAACGCAGGGTCAGACGACCGGCGCTGCGCTGCGATGTCACGCCGCTATCCGTATCAACCTCGGCAACCTGTGGCTGACTAGGCACACCGGGCCGTGGGGCGGGTGCGCTAGCACCCGGGCTGCGCAAACCGGCCATGGATGGCGCGGAGGGCGAGGCCAAGCCGGAGGGGCGCGGGCTGGACGGAGGGGTCGTCGATGCAAAATCACGGCCAACACTGCCAAGCTGCGGTGTAGGCGCACGTGCAATCGTCACGCGTTCCGGCGCATCACCACGGCTAAGAGTGGGCAATCCGCTATCAACGCTTGGTGCAGAGGCTCCGAAGCCACCGGAAACGCCAGCGCCACCAATGGAAATCGCGGCGCTTTGCTGTGGTGCGATGCCAACACCGGCGCTATCCGCTGGGCGACCAATCTGAACCGGCTGAATATCACGGTTACGGATCGAGGCGGTCGCATCCGCAGGCGCAATACCGACATTGCTGTCAGGCGTTGCCAGCGATGGCGCGCGCAGAGTCGGGAAACCGGTGGAACCGGCATCCGCAATCGCGGCACCGTCACGACCCGGCATTGCCTCAGGCAGGGAAACGTTCAGCACGACCTCCGCGCTGGGGCATGTATCGCCCTGAATCACGCAATAGGTGAACACCATTCGGCCGCTACAGGCATCGCTATTAAGATAGTCGATACGCCCGCCACTGCGCCGTGCGGTGCCACAAACAGGTTGTTGAACGATCAGGATGCGATCGGAATCGCCCTCCTGCGCGTTGATGTCATTCGAGAGAACGTCGAGAGGCTGCGTCCGCCCTGCACGTACGGTAAAGGCGTCATCGACGGCCTCATACTCATCCACCGACCCAAAAGCCGCCATGATGAATTCACTACGTTGCGCCATGGTTCCAACTGCGACCACCAGGACCACAGCCGTCAATATCACCATGAGCCGGTCATCGGCCTTCATAAGTTGATCCCCCACGAATCATCTTTGCGATACAGGGCGAACCCCGTTTCGACCATTAACGGACAAATGATACTCAATTTCAATGCACCAAGTCGGGATTGTTGGATTGACGTCCGGACGACATGCAATAGATGGCCATTGTGGCCGGAAAGCGGCACATTTGCCCCTACTGGACACAGCGTAACCATAAAAAATTACCACTTGCGCTCAGTACAGAATTCAGAATCAGACAAAAGTTAGGCACAGCTCGGCCGACAATCCCAGCTAAACTCCGTGTTTCCTGTCGTGAGGCCGTCTATATCTGGACGATATTTTGCCGCGCGAAATCTCGATCGGTCCATGTTCTGCGGCTCGATATAGCGCATGAAGCTCTGCGGGTGACCGGCCTGCATCACAACCGCATGAACCGCATATCAGCGCACCTAGGTCAGCAGATGATTGCGCGGCATTAGCGGTGGTGGCGGCGTTTTCTGCGTTGCCTCCGCCACGGAAATTTCAACCGTGCGACACATCGCATCCAGCGGCAGGCCGTTTTTTACATCCCCGAACGGGTGTTCCAACTCATTTGTCACGGCCTGCAATCCGAAAAACACATAGGCCACGACCAGCGTGAAAAAGGGCGACAGCCAGCCGGTATTCTCGATCAGGGCAAAGGGCAGCAGCAGGCAATAGATATAGGTCGTGCGGCGCACCAGCAGGGAATAGGCCAGCGGCAGCGGCGTTGTGACGATCCGTTCGCATCCCGCCTGCGCATGACCCAAAATCGCCAAAGCCTTGGCAAAGGCAACCTGTCCGAAGCCGTCAATCTGCCCCTCGCGATGCAGGTCGCCAACCTTGCCCGAAACGGCACGCAGGGCGGCATCGGCGGGGTTTTGTGTGGTGAGCATGGACTGTGCTGTCTCCTCACCAATCCAGCTGGTAATCTGCGGGGCCGCATCGACGCCGCGCAGAAATCCGCGGTGCAGATGGGTAAAGGCAACGATCAGGTTCAGTAAATCGGCGCGATCCTGCGAGCGCATGACAAAGATCGTGGCGATGCGGCCCAGTTGTCGTGCCTCACCAATGATATCGCCCCACAGCTTGCGCGCATCCCACCACCGCTCATAGGCGGCATTATTGCGGAACCCCAGAATCAGCGACAGCGCGACGCCGAACACACTCATCACGGCAAAGGAGATATGCGGCAGCGGCATTAGAAACTGATCCACCAGCAAAACGACGACCGCGATCACGCTGATGAACAGCAGCTTGCCGATGATGCGCGGCACGACCGACCCCTGCACCACAAAGAACAGACGCAATGCGGAGGGTTGTTCCCGAACAATCATACGACCTGCTCCTATCCCTCATGAAAAATGCGCCGCCCGTTAGGACGGCGCATTGATGCGACCTAATCTATCAGATCGGATCGCCTGTTACAGCTTGCCGTGGCAATGCTTGTACTTTTCGCCCGACCCACATGGGCACAACTCGTTGCGCGAAACGGTGCCCCATGTTGTAGGATCCTGTGGATCGCGCTGCGAAATCCGCACGCCGCCCGGATTTGGCGCAGGGTTCGGCGCCGGATTTGGCTGCGCGGCATCAGCCGCCGCACGTCCCTGATTTTGCTGCTCCATCGCCAAGGCCTGCATCTTTGCGATGATCTCGGCGCGCTCCTGCTCGGTCAGGATTTGCACGTTGAACAACTGGCGCGTGACCTGCGAGCGCAGCCCCTCAAGCAAGTTGCGGAACAGCTCGAACGCCTCGGTCTTGAACTCGTTCAGCGGATCGCGCTGCGCATAGCCGCGGAAACCGACAACCGAACGTAGGTGGTCCAGCGTCAGCAAGTGATCGCGCCATTCCTTGTCGATGGTTTGCAGCAGTATCTGCTTTTCAACCGATCGCATGGTTTCTGGGCCATGCTTGGCCACTTTGGTTGCTGCTGCCTTGTCCACCTCGGCGGTGATCCGTTCACGCAGGGTGTCGTCATCGACGCCCTCCTCGGCGGCCCATTCAACGATGGGCAGATCCATGGCGAAGGTTTCCTTGACCTGCGCGGTCAACCCCTCGGTGTCCCACTGATCGGCATAGGCGCGGGGGGGCACGAATTCTGTGACCAGATTGTCCACAACCTCATGACGCATATCCGTGATCGTCTCGGACAGGTCGCTTGCCTCCATGATCTCGCGCCGCTGGCTAAAGATCGATTTACGCTGATCGTTCATAACGTCATCGTATTTCAGCAAGTTCTTGCGGATGTCGAAGTTGCGACCCTCGACCTTGCCCTGTGCGCGCTCCAACGCCTTGTTCACCCATGGGTGAATGATGGCCTCGCCCTCGCCCATGCCCAGTTTGGACAGCATGGAATCCAGACGGTCGGACCCGAATATCCGCATCAGGTCATCCTCAAGGCTGAGGTAGAAGTTCGTGCGCCCAGGATCACCCTGACGGCCCGAACGACCGCGCAGCTGGTTGTCGATGCGGCGGGATTCGTGACGCTCGGTCGCCAGAACGAACAGACCGCCTGCCTCAAGCACCTTTTGCTTTTCGGCCTCAACGGTCAGGGCATGTTTTGCCTCCAGCGCGGCGATTGCCTCCGGATCGGTGATGCCCTGCTCGGCGGCCTCGACCTCGGCCATCATCTCGGCGTTGCCGCCCAGTTTGATGTCGGTGCCGCGTCCGGCCATGTTTGTCGCAATCGTCACCGCGCCAAAGCGGCCCGCCTGTGCGATGATCGCGGCCTCTTGCTCATGAAAACGGGCGTTCAGCACGTTATGCGGCACGCCTGCATCGGTCAGCAATTTCGCGAGCAGTTCGGATTTCTCAATCGAGGTGGTGCCCACGAGGGTCGGCTGGCCCTTGGCGTGCGCTTCCTTGATCGTCTTGGTGATCGCCTCGTATTTCTCACGTCCAGTGCGGTAAACCTGATCGTCGAAATCCTTACGCGCCACGGGGCGGTTGGTCGGGATTGCGACGACGCCCAGACCATAAATCTCGGCAAATTCATCTGCCTCGGTCATGGCGGTACCGGTCATGCCGCCCAGCTTTTCGTACAGGCGGAAATAGTTCTGGAAGGTAACAGAGGCCAGCGTGACGTTTTCAGGCTGGATTTTCACGCCCTCCTTCGCCTCGATCGCCTGATGCAGGCCCTCGGACATACGACGGCCGGTCATCATACGACCGGTGAATTCGTCGATCAGCACGACCTCATCGTTTTTGACGATGTAATCCTTGTCACGGGCAAACAGCTTATGCGCGCGCAGGGCCTGTGTGACGTGATGCACAACCGAGGTCGATTCGGGATCATAGAGCGAGCTATCCGCGCCGATCAGCTCCGCTTCCTTCAGCTTTTCCTCAAGGAACTCGTTGCCTTCCTCGGTCAGCACAGCGGTGCGGGCCTTTTCGTCCAGCTCGTAATGTTCCTCGGCCACCTCTGGGATGAACTTATCGAGGGTGACATATAGCTCCGAGCGATCCTCGGTCGGGCCGGAGATAATCAGCGGCGTGCGGGCCTCATCGATCAGGATCGAATCGACCTCATCCACGATGGCGAAATAATGCTCACGCTGAACCATCTGATCCACGGAGGTTTTCATATTGTCGCGCAGATAGTCAAAGCCCAGCTCGTTATTGGTCGCGTAGACCACGTCGCAGGCATATGCCTTCTGCTTGGCAGGTTCATCCATGCCCGGCACAACGATGCCGACGGTCAGACCCATCCAGTTATACAGCTTGGCCATCCATTCCGCATCGCGGCGGGCCAGATAGTCGTTCACGGTCACAACATGCACACCGCGATGGGTAATCGCGTTGAGGTAAACCGGCAGCGTCGCCATCAGGGTTTTACCCTCACCGGTCTTCATCTCGGAGATATTGCCCTGATGCAGGAAAATACCACCAACCAGCTGCACATCAAAGGGGCGCATGCCCAGCGCACGCACCGAACCTTCGCGCATTGCCGCGAATGCCTCAGGCAGCATTGCGTCCAGATTTTCGCCGCCCTTGTAGCGTTCGGCGAATTCCTGCGTCTTTGCCTTTAGCGCAGCGTCATCCAGCGCCTGCATTGCGGGCTCATGAGCATTGATTTTTTCGACGAGCGAACGAACGCTCTTGACCCTGCGGTCATTGGCGGTGCCGAACACCTTCTTCGCCACCGTTGCCAGTCCCAGCATGGATATTCCTCGCGTTTCGATCAGCGGCCAAACGCTCATCACCACTCACCAAACTGATACCAAGCGGGAGGTTGCCCGACCGCGATCGACAATCTAGGTTGGCGCGGCGGCGGTGCGGCTGGCCATTCACAGCGTCTCAGGATGTAAGTGCCACACATGATGCTGTCAACGCTGCCGGCGGCGGGCTGAACCGTTGCCGACCACGATTTTCAAGAGGACCGTCACGGTCCCGACCGAGCAGTTCGGAGAACACATGATTAAGTTGATGACACCCTGCGCGTTCGCAATCAGCCTCGCCTTTGCGGGTGCAGCCATTGCGCAGGACACCGCAGCCCCGGCCGAAGACGCGCCGGCAGTTGCGACCGAGTACGATCTGGACACGGTTGTTGCGACTGTAAACGGTGTTGAAATCACCGTTGCACATGTCGTTGCAATCCGCGATCGGCTTCCCGAAAACTACCGCTCCTTGCCAGCCGAAGTTCTGTTCCCCGGCCTTGTCGATCAGCTGATTGACCAGCAATTGCTGGCTACAGCGGCCGCTGACAATGGCGCCGAGGATCTGCGCCGCGTCCGCGTGCAGCTGGATAACGAGCGTCGCGGCGTCCTGTCGAACGAGACAATCGCCGATGTGCTCGAGGGTGCAGTCACCGACGAGAAAATCGCCGAGGCCTATGAAACCCTGACCGCGGGCATGACCCGCACGTCCGAGTATAACGCCTCGCACATTCTGCTCGAAACCGAAGAGGACGCCCTGTCCGTGATCGAGGCATTGAACGAGGGTGGCGATTTTGCAACGCTGGCCGCAGAACGTTCCACAGGCCCATCCGGACCCAATGGTGGTGAGCTGGGTTGGTTCGGCCCGGGCCAGATGGTTCCCGAATTCGACGCGGCTGTTCAGGCGCTAGAGGTCGGCACCGTGTCCGAACCGGTCGAGACCCAGTTCGGCTGGCACGTCATTGTTGTCAACGAAACCCGCCTCAGCCCGCTGCCCCCGCTGGAGCAGATTCAGCCCGAAATCGTTGGTCAGCTGAACCAGGACGCGCTGCAATCGCATATCGACGCCCTGCGTGAAGCCGCAGAAATCGAGATGCCGGAGCTGCAAGTTCCCGCAGAATCGATGACGACGCTTGATCTGAACGGCGAATAACATCAATCCTCCCGGACGAAGGAATGCTTCGTCCGGGAGGACATTATGACGACACTAACCCGCCTGCTGCCCCAAACACCCAAGGCCAATGCAGGCCCCCTCGCCCCGACAACGGGTGTGACCACCCTGCCCGCCATCGACGGCGTGCGCCTGTCCGCCACGATGGCCGGCGTTCGATACGCCAACCGTCTGGACGTGATGCTGGCGGAGATTTGCACCGGTGCGTCGATTGCAGGTGTGTTTACCAAATCCTCCACCCGCTCCGCGCCTGTGCTGATGTGTCAGGACCATCTGGCAAAGTTCGACGGGTCCACCGGCCCCGCGGCGATTCTGGTGAACTCCGGCAACTCCAACGCCTTCACCGGCAAGAACGGCTTTGACAGTACGCGCACCTTGGCTGAGCGGACCGCCGCCGCACTTGGCTGTGCCCCCGACCACGTTTTCCCCGCATCGACCGGCGTGATCGGCGAACCCCTGCCGCATGAGCGGATCACCGCAAAGCTGGACGAGCTGGTCACAAACCTGCGCCCTGATGCAGGCGCAGATGCCGCCGCCGCGATCATGACCACCGACACCTATGTAAAGGGCGCGTTCACCACGCTGGACCTCGGCGCACCGGTCACGATCTCGGGTTTTGCCAAGGGATCGGGCATGATTGCCCCCGATATGGCCACGATGCTGGTTTATATGTTCACCGACGCCGCAATCGCGCAGCCTGTGTTGCAGCAGATCGTGTCCGAGCTGAACATCCGCACTTTTAATGCGATCACCGTGGACGGCGATACATCGACCTCCGACAGCTTGGTAATGGCCGCCACTGGCCGCGCCGCGATGGACCGGATCGACAGCCGCGATGATCCCCGCGCCGAACAATTCGCCGTTGCCCTAGGCGAGATCATGCGCGACCTCGCCCATCAGGTTGTGCGCGATGGTGAGGGCGCGACAAAGTTCGTGGCCATCAATGTCACCGGCGCCGCCTCCGACAGTTCCGCCCACACAATTGGCCTATCCATCGCGAACTCGCCACTGGTGAAAACCGCCATCGCGGGTGAGGACCCCAATTGGGGCCGCATCGTCATGGCCGTCGGTAAATCGGGTGAGCCTGCGGATCGTGACGCCCTATCCATCCGCTTTGGCCATGTGCTGGTCGCTGAAAATGGCTGGGTTTCCCCCAGCTATAAGGAGGCCGACGGCGCCGCGCTGATGAAGGAGCAGGACATCGAGATCAACGTCGATCTGGGCATTGGCGGCGGTCAGGCCACCGTGTGGACCTGCGATTTGACCCACGGCTATATCACCATCAACGCGGATTACCGGTCGTGAGGACAGTCCTCGTCGCCGCTGTTGCGCTGATCGACCCCGATGGCCGTGTGCTGATGGCACAGCGGCCCGAGGGGAAGAGCATGGCGGGCCTGTGGGAATTTCCGGGGGGCAAAATTGAGCCCGGCGAAACACCCGAGGTCGCCCTGATACGTGAGTTGCAGGAGGAGTTGGGCATCGACACATGGGCCAGTTGCCTCGCGCCGCTGACCTTTGCCAGCCACAGCTACGATGATTTCCACCTGCTGATGCCGCTATTTGCCTGCCGCAAATGGCAGGGCATCCCGCAGGGGCGTGAGGGGCAGGCCCTGAAATGGGTCCGTTCAGACGCCATGAAGGACCTGCCAATGCCCGCCGCCGATGTGCCACTGGTGGCCCATCTACGCGACTGGCTTTAACTCAAGGCTGCCTTTAGCCGGCGCATCCCCTCACGGATCGCGTCGGCTGAGGGTAGTGAGAAGCTCAACCGCATCGTGTTGCGCGCCCGTCCGTCCGCATAAAAGGCATGGCCGGGCACGAATGCGATGCCGTGATCCGCAACCGCAGTTTCCAGCAACGCAGCGGCGTCCATCCCCTCGGGCAAAGTCACCCAGACAAACATCCCGCCCTCGGGCCGTGACCATGTGGCCCCCTGCGGCAGGGTATCCTCCATCAGCTCCAGCATCAGATCACGCTTCACACGATAGCTGGCACAGGTTTTCGCCACCTGCGCATCCCAGATCGAGCGCGCCAGATGCAGCATGACCCGCTGGTTGATCGCCGGACTGTTCAGATCGCTGGACTGCTTGATTAATCCCAAACGTGCTATGATCGGCGTTGCCGCACAGATCCAGCCGACACGCAGACCGGGGGTGAAAATCTTGGAGAACGACCCGCAATAGATCACCCGCGACTGTTCGATCCCGCCGCATTGCGCGATGTCCAACGATTGCAGGGACGGCTGGTGTTCCCCCTCAAACCGCAGCGCGGAATAGGGGCTGTCCTCGATCACCGGCATGTCCAGTTCCGCCGCCATGGCCAGCAAATCCTGCCGCTGCTGAACGTCCAGAGTCTCACCCGTCGGGTTGGCAAAATCAGGCACAACATAGGCAAAGGAGGTCCGCCCCCCCGCCTGCGCCGCCGCATCAGCATAGGAGGCGGCGGTGCGGTTTGACCCGCTCAACCCCAGCTCATCAAAAACCGGCTGCGACGGGGCAAAGGCCTGTAGCGCCCCCAGATAGGTTGGCGCAGCGACCAGCGCCGTATCGCTGGGCGACAGGAACAACTTTCCCAGAAACTCCAACCCCTGCTGCGATCCATTGGTGATCAGGATGTTATCGACCGTGCAGTCAACGCCCTTGCCACGCATATGGTCCACGATCCACGCGCGCAGGTCTGGATCCCCCTCACTGACCGAATATTGCAGGGCATTTCCGGCCTGAACATCATCACTCATAATATCCGCATAGGCCTGCCTGATTTCCGTCTTGGGAAACAGATCAGGGTCCGGAATGCCGCCAGCAAAGGAAATGACGCCGGGTTGCTGGATAACCTTGAGCAATTCGCGGATCTCGGATGCATGCATACCCTGCATCCGGTCGGCAAAACGGGGGGTCCATGGGGCGGTTTGTGATGTTGATTGCATGTTCGGTCTCATTGGTGAGTCGGATTAGGTCAACAATGCATACCAAATTGAAATAGACCACCCCAGATCGACCGAAGCTGCGCAAGATTATGCCGTACCAAGCGCACTCGCGCGCAATTAGATAAAATTAAAACAAAATAGTGACAGCCTGCACAACCAACGGGCGAATTGATGTTTGACACACGGGCATCTGCACGCAATTTTATTACCAAGCGCATAAAATTGCGCGTCAAAAAATCTAGGGGAATGGAAAATGTTCAGAACAATCAAGCTCAGCACATATATCACTGCACAGGGACGTTTCGTCGAGCAGCTGACCGATGGCCGGATTTCGATCCGCGTCGGATCAAAGCTGTTTCAGGGCTTCCCGATCAGCTAAATGCGCATAGGCGCGTAAATGGCCGGTATGGCCATCAGATTTAGGACCGCGTAACCGCCACATGCGGTTACGCGGTCCTTTCGTTACCCGACCCAGCCGGCCATTTCCTGCTGCAAAATAGCGTCCATCATTTCGATATGATCGTCGCTATCGTTCAGGCACGGAATATAGGTAAATGCCTCACCACCTGCATGCTCGAAGCTCTCCTTGATCTCCTCGTTGATCTCCTCCAGCGTCTCAACGCAGTCAGAGGAGAAGGCAGGCGCCATGATCGCAATGCTTTTCTTACCCTGCTCGGCCAGCCGCGCGACCTCCTCAACAGTATAAGGCTGCAACCATTCCTCCGGCCCGAATTTGGACTGGAAGGTGGTGATGATTTCCGTCTTGTCCCAGCCCAGCTCCTCACGCAATAGGCGCGTGGTTTTCTGGCATTGGCAATGATAGGGGTCGCCCTCCATCAAATACCGCTTGGGCACACCGTGATAGGATGTGACGAGGATATCCGGCTTCCGCTCCGCATTGGCATATGCCTCACGCACGGAACGGGCCAGCGCCTTGATATACAGCGGATGCTCGTAATAGGCGGGCACGGTGCGGATATAGGGTTGCCACTTCATCTGCATCAGGGCGCGAAACGCCTCATCATTGGCAGTGCCGGTCGTGGCGCCGGCATATTGGGGATATAGCGGGAAGAACACGATCTTCTCCGCGCCCTGCGCCTTGACCTTCTCGATCACCGATTTGGTCGAGGGGTTGCCGTAACGCATGCAGAAATCAACGATCACATCATCGCCATAGCGATCCTGCATGACCTTCGCGACCTTCTCCATCTGGCTGCGGGTAGTGGTCAATAGCGGGCTTTCGTTCCGCTCGTTGTTCCAGATACCAGCATATGCCTTGCCCGAAGAAAACGGACGCTTTGTCAGGATGATCAACTGCAACAGGGGCTGCCACAACCAAGGCGAGTAATCGATAACCCGCTGATCGGACAGAAATTCACCCAGATAGCGGCGCATCGACCAGTAATCGGTGCCATCGGGCGTGCCCAAATTGGATAGGATCACCGCCACCTTGGCCCGTGGCACTGGTGGGTGATCGCTATCCGCACGGGCCAAGCGCCCGGTCCCGGGGTGATCGACTGCCGTTTTGGTTGTCTCGTCCCGCATCGGGCCCTCCGCATGTTTGATAGCTGACTTATGTGAAGCCGTCAGGCAGCACGGTCAACACATCACTACGCGGGGTATTGTCGCATGGATCACTTCTTAGGCAAGTTCACGCAGCGAAATTTGCGATCCCAGATCAAGCCTGTCGAATTTCGCAGGGTCACGCGCAGATAGGAAGATCGGCTCCTCGAACAAGCGGCACTGTGCGCGCGCCTCGTCGTTCATCTCGACGATACGGGTGTGCAGGCCCTGCTCCGCCAGTCGGATCGCCATGTCATAGCCGTATTTACGCTTGTGATCCCAGCCGCAAATCTCCTCGACCTGCTGTACGGGCATGTCGGCGGGCGGCTCCCATGTGTCCACGACACCGGGTTCGGTAGGAACGGTAAAGATGGCGATCGCATCGTCAGTCATCACGCGGGCGCACTCGCGCATGGCAAGGCGATCATCGGGGATATGCTCCAAAACGTGGTTACAGACCAACACGTCAAAGCTCTGATCGGCAAAGCTGATTGCCGTTGCATCCACCACCGCATTTGCGTTGCGCCGCTGGATGATGTCGCCACCAACATAACCGGGCGTGCCGTTTAGCCGCCGGAACAACCACCATTCAGGGGCGAAATGCAAAACACGCAAAGATTCAAGGTCGAGGTCCATCCGCTCGAACAACAGCGCGATTTGCCGATCCCGTGGGCGCGAAGCACACCACGGGCAGCGGAACTCGACCGGTCCGGTCTTTTTAGCCGAAACAAACTTTCCGGTGCGCTGGCAACAGGGGCAATAGCGTGATTTACGAACCTGAAGATGCTGTTTGGGATCGCGTATTGTACCGCGCAGCCACTCCTTAACCCAGATACCGCGTCCACCAGCCATATTATAACTCCCGTTTAATCGCGGCACCGTAGCAACGAGAGTAGTAAAGAGCTAGCGCTCCTCACGCATATCCATTGATTGTTCTGGCACACGCAGCGCATCGGCCAATCTGGTCTTGGCCGAACCGGGACGCAGGGGTTGCTGTTGCGTATCCGCAGGGGCCCAACCGGTAAGAAATACAACCTCGAAAGTCGCCTCGATACGACCATCGGCGCGGGCGAAATGCGTCGCGTAATGGGACAGAGCCTGCATCAGCGTCGCACGGCGCAGGAAATTGCGGCGGCGCGCCTCAACCGCGTTGGTTTCCCCCATCGCACGCAGATCGCGCATCAGGGCCAGCGGGTCAGCATAATCCACCTTCAGGTCAATCGAGTCTGCAACCGGCAGTGCCAGTTGTGCCCGTTGCAGCAGCGCGCCCAGATCGCGGATTTCTCCCATGGGGGCAACACGGGGGCTTAACCCACCCTCAACCGCGATCTCTGCCTCGGCAAAGGAGGTCCGCAATTCGTTGAGGGTTTGCCCCCCGAACAGCGCCGCAACCAGCATTCCGTCAGGACGCAACGCACGGCGCATCTGCACCAATTGCCCGACAGGGTCCTCGGCCCAGTGCAGCGCCAATCCGTGCACGATCAGATCCGCCTCACCCACCGCTAGGTCCAGCGTCGGGCTATCCTCGATACAGCGTCCGGTTTGGCCGGTGATTTGTGACCATAACTTGGCCTCGGGCCCGACGAAAACGGCGTTGGTAAACGTCCTGTTAACCTCTTGCAGCCTTTCTGACAGTTCATGGGCGGCTGCCTCATGCAGAAAGGATGCACCGCTTGCGCGTTTGCGGTGCAGGGTCAGGGCGGTGCGGTCAAATAGAGTCATGGCCATCATTTAAGCGCCCAACCCGCCCGTGGAAAGGGGCCATACCATGCTGCGCGCGATACGCGATCTGATCTATCCCCCCCGCTGCCTGTCCTGCCCTGCGGAAACCGAAACTGCGGGCGGCCTGTGCGCGGCCTGCTGGTCAGATGTGGAGTTCATCACCGGCCCCACATGCAAATTCTGCGGCACACCCGTTGAGGGCGGCGGCGCGCCACAGCACATGCGCTGCGAGGAATGCGAACGCCACCCCCCGGCATGGTCCGCAGGTCGTGCAGCAATCATCTATGGCGGGGCAGGGCGGACCGTGGTGCTGCAACTCAAACATGGTGACCGGCTGGACATCGCGCCCACCTTGGCCCGCTGGATCACCCGCAGCGCCGGTGATCTGATCGCACAGGCGGATATGGTCGCGCCCGTTCCGCTGCATTGGACGCGCCTATATACTCGGCGTTACAACCAATCGGCTGAGCTGGTCCGCGCCGCAGCACCGGATAATGCCGTCCCGCAATTACTGCGCCGCACCCGCCTAACGCGCAGCCTGGACGGTGCCACACGGACCGAGCGCGCCGAAATTTTGGATGGCGCTATTTCCGTGCATCGCCGCTATGATGTAACGGGCAAACGCATCCTTCTGCTGGATGATGTGCTGACCACAGGCGCCACGCTGAATGCCTGTGCGCGTACACTTCTAGGCGAGGGAGCGGCAGATGTTTCAATCTGCGTCCTCGCACGAGTTGTGCGTGCGCCATAGGGCGTTATATCTATGGATGAATAGGAGTATCCCCCATGAAAACAGTCGAAATCTACACCACGCCGATCTGCGGTTTTTGCCACGCTGCCAAACGTCTGCTGACCAGCAAGAATGTCAGCTTCAAAGAATTCAACGTCATGACCGATCCGGCCAAGCGGGCAGAGATGACCAAGCGCAGCAATGGCGGCCGCACGGTTCCCCAAATCTTTATCGATGGCACGCCGATTGGTGGTTGCGATGAACTGCACGCACTGGATCATTCCGGCAAGCTGGACGGAATGCTGGCGTGAGCACCCTGCGCGTCGCTCTCACCCAGATGACCTCAACCGATGATCCGTCGCAAAACGCAGCCTATACCACCGATGCAATACGCGCGGCGGCGGCGGATGGTGCGCAATTCATCGCCACGCCCGAGGTTACAAACTGTCTGTCGATGTCGCGCGCGCACCAGCAAAACGTCCTGCACACGCAGGAAACGGACCCCACACTGGCCCTGATCCGCGAAACCGCGGCGCAGGCCGGTGTGACGGTACTGCTCGGCTCACTGGCACTACTGGGCGGTGCCAATGACCGCTTCTTGAACCGGTCCATCCTGATCGGACCCGATGGCGGGATCATCACCCATTACGACAAAATCCACATGTTCGATGTGGACGTGGATGCCGATACGATTTTCCGCGAATCAGAGGGATTCGCCCCCGGTGCGCAGGCCGTTACCGCGAATGCCGCAGGCACCACATTGGGGCTGAGCATTTGCTACGACATGCGGTTCCCCGCGCTATACGCCGCGCTGGCCCTTGCCGGTGCGCGCATCATCACAGCGCCCGCCGCCTTTACCGTGCCCACGGGCCGCGCCCATTGGGAGGTGCTGCTGCGGTCGCGCGCAATTGAAACCGGCAGTTACGTTCTGGCCCCTGCGCAATGCGGCACCCATCCCGGTTCGGGCCGCACGACTTGGGGCCACTCGCTGATTATCTCCCCTTGGGGCAAGATTATCGCGCAGGCCGGTGACGCCCCTTGCACAATCACCGCTGATTTGGACCTAAGCGCGGTAGAAACGGCACGTAAGGCCATTCCCGCTCTTGCCAACCGAAGGACATTCGCCGCACCTTCGCCGACATGACCACAACACCCTCAGACCCACTGGCAATCGCCCTGTTCAGCGAGATCGACACGCTGGAACAACTGGTGCAATCGCGCCTGCAACGCGCCTTGCCCAAGGGGATGGAGCTGAGCCAGTTTTCCGTGCTCAACCACTTCGCCCGTCTGGGGGGCGAAAAAACGCCTGCTCAACTGGCCCGTGTGTTCCACGTCACCCGTGGCACGATGACCAATACCTTGCAAAAGCTGGAGGCAGCGGGCTGGGTCCACATTCGCCCCGACTGGGACGATGGCCGCAAAAAATGGGTCGCCATCAGCCCGGCTGGCCGTGCCGCCCGCGATTATGCGGTGCAGAGCATCACACCGGTTTTCGAGGATGTGATGGAGGGGATGGGCCGCGAACGCATCCGCACGGCCCTACCCTTCCTGCGCGATCTGCGCCAACACCTGAACAGCTAGCCCCGCCCGACAAAGGGCATGTCACGCGCCATGATCGTCATGGTCTGGATATTCGTGTCCAGCGGCAGCGCGGCCATATGCGCCACAGCGCGCCCGACATCGGCGGGGTCCATCGTCGCCTCCGCCATAATCGAGCCATCGGCCTGCGGCACACCCTGCGTCATCGGGATCGCCATATCGGTCAGCGCATTACCGATGTCGATCTGCCCACAGGCAATGTTGAACGCCCGCCCGTCCAGGCTCAGCGATCGCGTCAGGCCGGTAATCGCATGTTTCGTCGTAGCATAGGGTGCTGATCCGGGGCGCGGCGCATGGGCCGAAATCGAGCCATTATTGATGATCCGCCCGCCCTGCGGCTCCTGCGCCCGCATCTGGGCAAAGGCCGCCCGCGCGCACAGAAACGATCCGGTCAGGTTTGCCCCCAACACGCCGAACCAATCCTCCAGCGAGGTTTCGTCAATCGTCCGCGTCGGCGATCCACGTCCGGCATTGTTGAACAGCAAATCAACGCGGCCATAGGCGGCGATAATCTTGGCAAAAGCTGCCTCCACATCGGCGGGCTGTGCAATATCAGCGCTGGCGACAACCGCATCGCGCCCCTCGGCCACCTGCAATAATGGCTCCTCGCGCCGCCCGATCAGGCCCAGTGACCATCCCTCAGCAGACAGCGATTCCGCAGCGGCACGGCCCAAACCAGTGCCCGCCCCGGTGATGACGGCGACCTTGCGCATGGCAGCTCCTTTCGATCCTCGATTTCCCGTGCCAAGGTGGCGGAGCAGGTCCGGCGCGGCAAGGGGCGAGGTCGGCAAAATGCGAGGCTACCTATGTCAGACCCGTTTTTTCACCCGATCTCAGGGCAGGATCTACCCCGCTTTGCCGGTGTGCCCAGCTTTATGCGGTTGCCCCACCTAACCCCCGATGATGCCCGTCGCGCCGATGTTGAAATCGGCCTGATCGGCATTCCATGGGATGCAGGCACCACCAATCGCCCCGGCCCCCGCCATGGTCCGCGCCAGTTGCGCGATTATTCCACGATGATGCGGCGGGTGAATCCCGCCTCGAAAATCGATCCGTTCGCCCTGTGCAATTGCGCTGATCTTGGCGATGTGAACCCCAATCCGGTGGATGTGCAGGACACCCTGACCCGCATTACGGAATTCTACGCGGATGTTGCCGCGCAGGGCATCGCGCCCATGACGGCGGGTGGCGATCACCTCAGCTCACTACCCGTTCTGCGCGCGCTATCTTCCGCCTATGCGCAGCCGTTGGGCATGGTGCATTTCGACGCCCACACCGACCTATACGACACCTATTTCGGCGGCTACCGCTATACCCACGGCACCCCGTTCCGTCGCGCGATTGAAGAGGGCATCCTCGACCCCAAGCGGGTCGTTCAGATCGGCATTCGCGGCCCGATGTATGATGGTGAAGATATTGAGTTCGGCCGCTCCGTCGGTGTTCGCATCATCACCATCGAGGAGTTCTTTGACCTCGGCGTCAAAGAGGTCATGCGCCAAACCCGTGAAGTCGTCGGTGATGGCCTGACATATTGCAGCTTCGACATCGACTTCATCGACCCCGCATTTGCCCCTGGCACCGGCACGCCAGAGGTTGGCGGCCCGAACAGCTTTCAGGCACAGCAATGCGTGCGGATGCTAGAGGGATTAGACCTGATCGGCGCTGATATGGTCGAGGTATCACCGCCCTTTGACCAATCCGGCGGCACCGCGTGGCTGGGCGTGAACATCATATTCGAGCTGATGTGCGTGTTGTCCAAGGCGATTGACGCCCGCCGTTAACCCTTACTGCGTGCTGGCCCGTTGCCAGCCATATAGCAGCCGCTTCGCAGCCTTGCTTTCCGCCGTTAACTCTTACGGCGGGCGTTGATCCAAACGCCCGTCATAAATGCCCACGCAATGGCCAGCCCGAACCACGTCACCACATATTCCATATGTCGATTATGGTACGCCGCCGTCAGCGGCAGGGGCTGCGGTCCACCCTCGATTGAGCTGGCGGCTACCGCAATCATCACCGGCTCCGCCTCCAGAACATCGGCCATTTCCGCGACATCGCGCGCGAACCAATAGTTGTTTTCCAGATCATTTGCCGGCGTGTCGAATGTCCGCTCATTCGGCCAATGCAGCACACCGTTCAGCGTAGCAGGGCCAATGGGGCGCGTCGCATTTTTCTGCGTCTCATCAACATAGCCGCGATCAACCAGAATGCGTCGGCCATCGGTCGTTTCAAACGGGGCAATCACGCGGAAACCGGGGCCAGAACCACGCGCTGTTGTGATTGCGTGCAGCTCACCGCTCAGGATGGTTCCCTCAACGAATACAGGTACATATTCGTCATTTTCCTCAGTCGGAGCCAAGGGCAACGCGATAGGGGCGGCAGACATCATCCGCTCCGTCGTGTCGATCAGATCCTGCTTCCACGACAGGCGCTGCAATTGCCAAACGCCCAGCGAAATCAGGATCGCGCAACCGATAATACCAAAGAGAAGAGGACCGAGATGGCGTTTCATGCATGCCTCACAGGGAAACCGGAAACGGAAAACGCCGCGCAGTCCAGCCGCGCGGCGTCAATTAGGTAGTCCGGAAAGGCTTCAGCCGCCCCAGATATAGACCGCTGCGAACAGGAACAGCCAAACAACATCAACGAAGTGCCAGTACCATGCGGCTGCCTCGAACCCGATGTGGCGCTCGGATGTGAAGTCGCCAGCGCGGGCACGGACCAAGCAAACCAGCAGGAAGATGGTTCCGATCAGAACGTGTACGCCGTGGAAACCAGTCGCCATGAAGAAGTTCGCGCCATAGATCGAATCGGAGAAACCGAACGCCGCGTGGCTGTACTCATATGCCTGAAACACAGTGAAGACCGCGCCCAGCAGAACCGCAATCAACAGCGCCTTTGCCATCGTCTTACGATCATTGTCGTGAACGATTGCGTGGTGCGCCCATGTTGCAGCCGAACCGGACAGCAACAAAATCAATGTGTTGATCAGTGGCAGGTGGAATGCGTCAAATGTCTCAACGCCGACCGGGGGCCAAACACCGCCAACCGTATCAACCGAGGATGGATACAACGCGTGCTTAAAGAAGCTCCAGAACCACGCGAAGAAGAACATAACCTCGGAGGTGATGAACAGGATCACGCCATAGCGCAGACCGATCTGCACAACGGGGGTGTGGTCGCCGACCTTGGACTCAACAATAACGTCAGCCCACCAGCCATACATGACGAACAAAACAGCAGCGAAACCAATGGCAAAAACCCATGGCTGCGGCAGTGGCGAGTTCGGAGACATCCACAACACGGCCCCGAACAGCATGACGAACGCCGCGACAGCGCCCGCAAATGGCCAGTAGCTAGGCGGAAGAATGTGATAGTCGTGATTCTTGGCGTGGGCCATTTTATCCCTCTTCGTCGGCAGGCTGTGCGGGGGCGAGGCTAACCTCATCCACCGGAATATCGATTTCATAGAACGTATAGGACAACGTGATCTCCTGCACAAACTTCGCTTCGCTATCAGTCAGGATTTCAGGGTCCACGTAGAAAGTCACGGGCATCTGAACGGTCTGACCGGGCTGAAGCACCTGTTCGGTAAAGCAGAAGCAGTCGATCTTGGTAAAGTATCCACCGGCGGAATAGGGCGTCACGTTATAGGACGCCTGCCCCGCGATCACACGATCCGTCGGATTATGCGCCTCGTAAAAGGCCAAACCTGTCTGGCCGATCGGCAAATCCATCACGCGAACATCAGGCGCAGTGAACTCCCACGCCATGTCGCGGCTTTTGGAAGCATCGAATCGCACCGAAATAGTCTGCTCCAGCACACGCTCGGAGCCTGCGCCCTCAGCCGTGGTGCCGCCATATCCGGTGACGCGGCAGAACAGATCGTATAGTGGCACGGCGGCGAAGCTCATCCCGACCATTAATACGACGAGGCCCAGCAGGCCAAAGGCTGTCTTGCGCGGGGTCATTCGCTGACCTGCGGCAGGATAGAGGGACGGATCGCGTGGTCGAATGCCTCCATGCTGGCGCCGTTTTGCATCTTTACGATGGTCACAGCGAAAATCAGCGTCACGAAGGCCAGCAAAATCAGCAATACCGCGACGTTGCGCCCCTTACGACGGGCGTAAATCTCGTGGGTCGCAGTCTGGTCGATAGACATAGAGCGCTCTCCTCAGAATAGAACCGGCCACGCGGACCAGCTAAGGTCCAGTGCGCGCAGGATAATCTCGATCCCTAGCGCGATGAACAATGCAAATAGATACCCGATGGATTCGAGGAAGACGCGCAGTTCGGTCTTGAACTTATCAGCCGTTGCCGATGCCTCATCCCGTTTCCAGATCGCATATGCACCCCAG
This sequence comes from Pontivivens marinum, assembly GCF_900231835.1. Taxonomy (GTDB): domain Bacteria; phylum Pseudomonadota; class Alphaproteobacteria; order Rhodobacterales; family Rhodobacteraceae; genus Pontivivens; species Pontivivens marinum. The sequence continues at coordinate 655,678 of NZ_OCTN01000001.1, forward strand.
ACGAAGCGTGCATTATAGGCCAAGGCCACCGTGAAATAGACGGGTCCACCGATGGGGGTAAAGGCCAGCACGATCGCCACCGGGAACAGTAGCAAGGTGTAGATCAAAATCTGGTTTCGCGTCGCACGATCCCCCGCCACGACGGGCAGCATAGGAACGCCTGCCTTGACGTAATCCTCATTCCGGAAAATCGCCAGCGCCCAGAAATGCGGTGGGGTCCACAGGAAGATCAACGCGAACATCAGCACTGATTCCAGACTGATTCCACCGGTCGCCACAGCCCACCCGATCATCGGGGGGAACGCACCGGCAGCACCGCCGATCACGATATTCTGCGGCGTCGAGCGCTTCAGCCACATCGAATAGATGACGACGTAAAAGAAGATGGTGAATGCTAGGAAAGCTGCGGCGAAGATATTGCCGAAAATGCTCAGCATCAGCACGGACATGATCGACAAAGTCAGACCGATGGCCAGCGCCTCACCCGGCTCCACTGCACCGGATGGCAGGGGGCGGTTCACTGTCCGCTTCATCACGGCGTCGATATCCGCGTCCCACCACATGTTCAGCGCGCCGGACGCGCCAGCACCGATAGCGATGCACAGGATTGTTGCGAATGCGATAATCGGATGCACGCCGTTAGGGGCGGCAAACATGCCGATTGCGGCAGTCAGAACAACCAGCGACATCACGCGCGGCTTCATCAAGGCGAAGTAATCCTTCACCTGCGCCTCGGCTGGTCCGACCTTTTCAACATCAATCGTCATATCGGTCATCGCAAATCATCCGCAGTCAATCTGAGCGTAGTCGTAAAACACCACAGGACCGGACAGCGTCCGGCCCTGTGAAAGAAACCGGTTAGGCTTACTCGGCTGCTGCAACTTGCGTCACAGGTGCACCGCCATCTGCATACCGCTCAACTGCGGCAGCAAGCCATGCGTCATATTCGTCCTGTGGGACAGCCTTGACCGTGATCGGCATGTAGGTGTGCGAAATACCGCACAGCTCGGAACACTGACCGAAATAGATGCCTGGCTCGTCAACGCGGAACCATGTCTCGTTCAAACGGCCCGGAACAGCATCGATATGCACGCCAAAGGCCGGGATTTTCCACGAGTGGATCACGTCCGCAGCAGTGGTTTGCAGCTTAACAACCGCACCAACGGGCACAACAACGGCTGTGTCGGTGGCCAGCAGGTATGTTTCAGGTCCGTATCCGTATTCGGCCAGATCTTCCTCAGCCAGCATGTAGCTTTCGAAGTAAACGCCGCTATCGGGATATTCATGGCCCCAATACCACTGGTATCCGGTCGCCTTGATCGTGACATCGGCCTCTGGCACCTCAAGCTGATCGAACAGTTTGGGCAGCGAGAATGCGCCGATAATGACCAGAATGACGACTGGCACGATGGTCCATGCAATCTCAACCGTGGTGTTATGGGTAAAGCGTGCGGCCTCATGCCCCTTGCTTGCGCGGAACTTGATCGCGACCACGACCAAAAGCGCCGTTACGAACAGCACGATCAACGTGATGATCACCAACAGCATGTTGTCGAGGAAGTGAATGTCGTGGGCAACGCTGGTCGAAGCAGGCTGGAAAGCTATACCACCCGGCTGTGGGATGCCGATGACGGGAAGGTCGCTGGTCAGCGCCTCCTCCTGAGCATAGGCGGAACCGCCAGCAAGAAAGCCAAAGAAGGCTGCCGAAAGGGTCTTGGCAAATCGCATGTGTCGAATCCCGGATCGTCGTCTTGCAACCACGAGCGTCAGGGCATCGCCACTGAAACGGCGCGGTCAATTGATTGCTGCTTAAAACCACACTAGGTCCGTTAGGACAAGGCAGGAGTATGCAGCATCCTGTCGCAGATGACATCATAGCATCCCAACGAACGGAGCCACAATGACCGAACAAACAGCACCGTTTCGCCCCTTCAGCACCGATCTGGACCCTGAAACCTCGCTTGCGACGCTTCGCGCGGCCCTTTCGGGTGCCGATGATGGCGAACTTTTTCTGGAGCGGCGGCGCTCGGAAGCACTGGTTCTAGACGATCAGCGCATCAAAACCGCGAATTACACCGCGTCCGAGGGGTTCGGCCTGCGCGCTGTTCATGGTGAAATGGCCGGATATGCCCACGCAACCACGTTGGATGAGGCCGCATTGTTGCGCGCCAGCGAAACCGTTCGGCTGGCTATTCGGGATGGCGGCGGCACGGTTGCCCCTGATCCTGCACGCACGAATACACGCCTATATGCGGATATTGATCCGACTGCGGATGCTGAATTTGCAGTGAAAATCGATGTCCTCAAGGAAATCGACGATTATCTGCGCAGCCGCGATGCGCGGGTTGTTCAGGTCAGCGCGTCTATGGCGGCAAGTTTTCAGGAGGTCGAGATTTTGCGGGCCTCTGGCGCACGATTTGTCGATGCGCGCCCGATGGCGCGGCTGAATATCTCGGTCATTGTGGAGCGCGACGGCCGCCGCGAATCAGCAGCGGCAGGTGGCGGCGGGCGGTTCGGTTTGGCCGGATTGCTGGACGCATCGCATTGGAAACCCGTGGCGGATGAGGCGCTGCGCGTCGCGCTGGTCAATCTGGACGCGATCCCCGCCCCCGCAGGCATGATGGACATTGTGCTTGGCCCGGGCTGGCCCGGAATTCTGCTGCATGAGGCCGTCGGCCATGGGCTGGAGGGTGATTTCAACCGCAAGAAAACCTCCGCCTTTGCTGGGCTAATGGGGCAGCAGGTCGCATCAAAGGGTGTCACGGTCATCGATGACGGCACGATTCCTGATCGTCGCGGCTCGATCACTTTTGATGATGAGGGCACGCCCTCGGCCCGCAACGTGTTGATCGAGGATGGCGTGCTGGTCGGCTATATGCAGGATCGCCAGAATGCGCGCCTGATGGGGGTCGAACCCACTGGCAATGGCCGCCGTCAGGGGTTCGAGCATGCGCCAATGCCCCGCATGACCAACACCTATATGCTGGGCGGTGAGACAACACCGCAGGACATCCTCGCCGGCCTAAAGGATGGAATCTACGCTGTCGGCTTTGGCGGCGGGCAGGTTGATATCACCAATGGCAAATTCGTCTTCTCATGCACCGAGGCGTACAAGGTCGAGAACGGCAAGGTCGGCGCACCGGTTAAGGGTGCAACCCTGATTGGTGACGGTGCAACCGCGCTGAAGCATATCCGCGCGATTGGCAACGACATGTCCCTCGATCCCGGCATGGGCAATTGCGGCAAGGCAGGACAGTGGGTGCCGGTTGGCGTCGGCCAGCCGACCCTGATGATCGGCGGGCTGACAATCGGCGGCAGCGCCTAGGCCATCAGCGATTTCAGGTCCGTTTCAGGATCTGCCACAGCATCCAGAGGCGGGGATTTTCCCGCCTCGATCATCCGCTTGCCGATCATATAGGCGCGGGGATCGTTCATCGCATCCACGGCCAGCAGGTCAGCGCCGCAGAAATACCACACCGATTGCGTTCCCGCCCGTGCACCGGCCCGCACGATGGCGCGGTCATATCCGGTGTTCAGGCCCGCGATTTGCAGTTTCACATCATATTGATCCGACCAGAACCACGGCTTCGCACCATAATCCGCCTGCTGCCCCGCCATGTTCAGCGCGGCAACGTCCGCTTGCTCAATCGCATTCGGGACCGATTCCAGCCGGATGCGCGTCGCGCCATGAGGGAAGGACGCGCAATCGCCCGCCGCAAAGATTGACGGGTCCGAGGTACAGGATCGCGCATCGACACGGATGCCGTTCTCGATCTGCAACCCTGCTTCCTCGGCCAAGGTGATGTCCGGCGCGATCCCGATGCCGACAATGACAAAATCAACGTCCAGTGTGGTTCCATCGGTCAGAACTGCCCCGCTCACGCGGGTATCGCCGGTCAGGCGCTCCAGACCGGTGCCCTCCCGAATGTCTACGCCGTGGCTGCTATGCAAAGCGCGGAAATAGTCCGAGGTTTCCGCCGAGGCGACACGTTGCAGGATGCGGTCCATTGCCTCCACCAACACAACCTTCAGACCGCGAGAGGCCGCAACCGCTGCTGCCTCCAACCCGATATAGCCACCACCCACGATCAGACAGCGTGTGTCCGGCGCGAAATCCCCCGCCATCAGGTCGATATGCGCCAGCGAGCGTACCGGATAAACCCCCCGCAACGCGCCCCCAATCGCGGCGGGCAGCATGCGCGGGGTTGAGCCGGTGGTCAGCGCCAGCGTGTCATAGGGCAGTCGTTCGCCATCGTGCAGCACCACCACCTTTGCCTGCCGGTCGATGCTGGCGACTCGGGTGCCTAGGCGCAGGGTGATCCTCTGATCGGTGTAAAAACTCTCGGGCCGCAGATATAGCCGCTCCAGCTCCATCTCACCCATCAAATATTTTTTGGACAGTGGCGGGCGCTGATAGGGCGGCACCGGCTCCTCACCAATCAACGTGATAGGGGTATCGGGGTCCGCTTGCCGCAGCTTTGCAACCAGTGCCGCACCTGCCTGACCTGCTCCAATTACGATATGTCCGTTCATGGCCCTCGCCCTTTGCCCAGTTCGTCCCTACTTTATTTGCGTCAAACAACGCCAAACCGAAAGGTCACAACCGACATGACGATCGCAAAAGGGGAAAAACTTCCCGACGCTACCTTCATCACCATGGGCGAAAACGGACCAGAGGGCGTAACCTCCGCCGATTTGTTCGCGGGTAAGACCGTGGTTCTGTTCGCAGTTCCCGGCGCATTCACCCCGACATGTTCCTCGGCCCACATGCCCAGCTTTGTGCGCACCGCCGATAAATTGCGGGCCAAGGGCGTGGACCAGATCGCCTGCGTTTCCGTCAACGACCCCTTCGTGATGAAAGCATGGAGCGACGCAACCGGCGCCGCAGCCGCAGACATCACTGTGCTGTCCGACGCTGAATCCGCCTTTACCACGGCTATCGGCATGGATTTCACCGCGCCGCCCGCTGGCCTGATTGCCCGTTCGCAGCGTTACGCGATGTTGGTCAAGGACGGCGTCGTGACCGAGCTGAACCTGGAGGAAAGCCCCGGTGTGTGTGAGCTGAGCGGCGGCGAGACGATGCTGGACGCTCTGTAAGATATACCTGCTCAGAAAACGTGGCCCCGGTTTGTGCCGGGGCCACGCACTCAGATCGCATCGAATTTTTTAGCCAACGCAAAGTCGCGCGCCGACAGGCCGTCGCAATCATGGGTGGTCAGCGTGACATCCACCCGATTGTAGACGTTGAACCATTCGGGGTGGTGATCTGCCTTTTCCGCCAGAATCGCGGCGGAGCTCATCCAGCCGAATGCCATGACGAAGGATTTGAACTTGTAGGTTTTTGTGATCGCATCGCCGTCGCGCGAATAGGTCCAACCGTCCAGCGCTTGCAATGCGCTGTCACATTCGGTGCGGTCCAGTTTTTGTATCATCACTCTTCTCTCTCAACATTGCGGAACGGGCCATAGGACGTGAGGATCTCGATCTCCTCGTCCACGGCCTCCCTCTCCGCCACCAGATAGGTGTCCACTGCCTTGCGAAAGCCGGGATCGGCGATCCAGTGCAGTGAATAGGTCGGCGTGGGCAGGTAGCCGCGCGCCAATTTGTGTTCGCCCTGCGCGCCTGCCTCAACCCGCGACAGGCCGTGCGCCAATGCCCAGTCGATGGCCTGATAATAGCAGACCTCGAAATGCAGGCAGGGGTGATCCTCAACACAGCCCCAATAGCGACCATATAGCGTATCAGCGCCGATCACGTTCATCGCGCCGGCAACCCAGCGGCCGCCCCGTTCGCACATCACCAGCAGGATATCATCGCGCAGGGTGGCCTGTGCCTCATCAAAAAACGCGCGGGTCAGATAGGGCGTGCCCCACTTTCGCGCGCCTGTGTCCTGATAAAACTGCCAGAAGGCATCCCAGTGCGATGGCTGGATCTGATCGCCGGTCAGCAGATGGATCGTGCCGCCGAAATCCTGAGCGGTGCGGCGCTCCTTGCGAATTGTCTTACGCTTGCGCGAGCTAAGGTCGGCGAGGAACGCATCGAAATTCGCATAGTCGCGATTGAACCAGTGAAATTGCTGGCCCGTGCGCTGTAACAGGCCCGCCGCGCCGCCCGCTTCATATTCCTGTTGGGTGCAAAATGTGATGTGGGCGGAGGAAAGCTCGTTCTCGCTGGCCAATTGGACCAAGCCCTGCATCAGCGCCGATTGCCCGATTGCCTCGCTGCCCGATCGGGTCAGAAAGCGCCGCCCGGTTGCGGGGGTAAAGGGGATCGCGCCCTGTAGCTTGGGGTAATATTGCCCGCCTGCCCGCTCATACGCATCCGCCCAGTTATGGTCGAAGATATACTCGCCCTGCGAATGCCCCTTGGCGTATAGCGGCATAACGCCCAGCACCTGACCGCCAGCACGCGCAACCAGATGGCGCGCCTGCCAGCCCGTGCGCGGCCCGACGGAGCCGGAGCGTTCAAGCGCGCTCAAAAACCGATGAGTGCTAAAGGGATCGCGGGGGCGTCCACCCTCCGGATTTGCGCAGGCATCCCAGTCAGCGGCGTCGATTTGGGTGAGGTCACCAAGGACGTCAATCTCAATCCGGGTATCATCGCGCATGTTCCGCCTCCTGCTCGTATCCCATTTGGCGTCTGATGCAGCATGATCAAGCGATATGCTGCATCAGTTTGGTATAAATCCCTGATGGGATCATTCGGGGGTATAGCCCTCAAACGTGATCTGGTCCGCGACATGCAGCGCCGTTTCCGCCTGTTCAGCCGAACGGATCGTCCATGTCAGGATTGGGAAGCCCCGATCGCGCAGCGTCAGCACCTGCCGCGTATCCAGCGATGCCCGATTATGCGAGATGAAGCACGCACCCGACGGGATCAAATCCCGCATCTCGGCCAGCTTTTCCCGACGGGCCGCAGGCACCATTGGCCAGTGTTCCGCCGAAAAGGCATCTGTCACCAATCCACGTGGAATATCGGGGGCAAAGCCACCAAATACGCGGATCGAATTCGGGTTGAACCCCATCACGGCAACAGGTCCGTCATAGCCCAGCAGCACATCAGCCACCGCACGCTCCAGCGCGCCGACCGATGGGCCCAGGCTGCCATCCTGGTCCTTGATCTCAACAACCAGCGGCACCTGTCCGGCAACAACGTCCAGCACCTGTTGCAGCGTGGGGATACACTCATCCCCGCCCAGCAACAGGATCGCCTGCAACTGTTCGGTCGAGTGCAGGCGAATCCAGCCCTCGCGCCCAGTCAGCCGGTCCAGCGCGTAATCGTGGAACACCATTGGCGTGCCGTCCGAGGAGGGCTGCACGTCTACCTCGATCCCCCAGCCGCCCGCGACTGCGGCACGAATGGCCGCGAGCGAGTTTTCGGGGCACCCCGGCCCATGCAACGCGCGATGCGCCACAGGGCGGGCCAGAAATTCAGAGGGAAGTTTCATCATTCGATCTCGAAAATGCCTTCAACCTCAACCGCGACGCCAAAGGGCAGCGACGAGGAGCCAACAGCCGAACGTGCGTGGCGGCCCTTATCACCGAACACCTCAACCATCAGGTCCGATGCGCCGTTCACCACCGCAGGGTGGTCGCCAAAATCGCCGGTCGCGTTGACGAAGCCGTTCAGTTTGACCACGCGCACCTTGTCCAGATCGCCAACAGCCTTACGCACCTGCGCGATCAGCGACAGGCCACACAAACGGGCCGCGGCGGCGCCATCCTCAACGGAATAACCGGCCCCCAACTGGCCCACGACCAGTTTACCGTCCTGAATAGGCACCTGACCCGACACGTAGAGCAGGTTTCCGGTGCGGACCGTTGGCACGTAATTCGCCGCAGGCGCAGCCGCATCGGGCAATGTGATGTTCAATTCTGCGAGGCGCGCATCGATGGACATGGGAATCTCCTTGGAAATAGCGTTCAGGTTTCACGGAACGCTTTGGTAAAGTAATCGGTTAGCGGCTTGGTCAGGAAGGTCAGCGGGCTACGCTCACCGGTCTGGATATAGGCCTCAACCGGCATCCCGGGGACCAGTTCCACGTCGTTCAGCTTCTCGATCTCACCGTCATAAGGCAGGATTTGCGCCTCGTAATAATTCAGGCCGCTTGCCTCATCCGTCAGAACATCCGCCGAAATACGGGTCACAACGCCGTAAAGTTCAGGCGTGGTGCGTTGGTCAAAGGCGGAAAAGCGCAACACCGCCTCCTGCCCCACAACGATCTGGTCGATATTGATCGTCTCAATCCGGCTGGCGATGACCAGCGGGCTGTCCTGCGGCACGATATACATCACCGGATCAGCCGACCGGATGACCGAGCGTAGGGCATGCACCGTACTGCCATAAACAATGCCCGAAACGGGGGCGCGGATTTCCAGCCGCGACAGGGTTTCGATGGCGGATAGGCGACGCTCACGCAGCTCATTCTCACGATATTGGGCATCGCGCAGGGTGGTGATCGCGTCCTCCTGCCGTGTGGTGTGCAGGCTGATGATTTCGATCTCCAGCTCCGCAATCCGGCCTCGGCTTTCCGCGACCGATGCGACCAGTTCGCCAACCTGACCGCGCAAGGATGCTTCCTCACGCCGCAGGGACAGAACGCGGCTAGCCTGTGCAAGCCCGCGATCCAGAAGCGATTGCTGGTCGATCAATTCCTCGGCAATCAGGGCGAGTTGTTCGTTCAGCGCGGCAAGCTGCACATTGCGCCCCTCGATCAGCTCATCAATCTGGGTTTGGCGCTCGCGCAGCTGGCTAACCTGCTGTGCATTGGATTCGACCCGCGTGTTAAACAGACGGATTTGTCCACCGACCAGTTCCGCCACCTCCTCGTTCGTGGCGGCGATTTCCAGCAAGCCATCGTCGAAGCGGATGATGTCCAGATCCTCACTTTCCGCACGCAGGCGTCCGCGACGGGCGATCAGTTCGTAATACTGGCTTTCGATAATGGCCAATTCGGAGAGAAGCATCGTGTCATCCAGCCGGATCAGGATTTCGCCTGCCTCGACCACGTCGCCATCATCGACGAAGATTTCGCCAACCACGCCGCCCTCAGGGTGCTGGATGATCTGGCGGTTTGATTCGACCTCAAGCTGACCGGACGCGATGATTGCGCCTGCGATTGTCGTTGTAATGGACCAAGTCAGCACGCCGCCAATCAGGGCCAGCAGGGCGAGTGCGCCCAGTGCAATCGGGCGAACTGCGCTCCACTTTGCTGGTTCGCTCATGATTTACGCTCCACATTCGGTGCCTTGGCTGGCGGGACTTGACCCAATGCAACGGATGCTGCGGGTTTTGCCTGATCTGATGCAATCGCGGGGGCGCGTTGTGTGGCAATCTTGGCTGGCTGTTCCGGATTTGCGGCCAGTTTCTCATGGTTTTTGACATTATTTCGCAATACGTCGTCCCGCTTTCCGAAATCCTTGACCATGCCGTTTTCCATCACCAGCAACAGTTCGCATTGCGCGATTGCAGCGGGCCGGTGGGCCATGATGATGACACTGCCGCCATTCGCCTTCATCTGTTCGATGGAGGCATTCATGGCGTTCGATCCCTCATTGTCCAGATTGGCATTGGGCTCATCCAATACAAGCAACACAGGTGAGCCGTATAGTGCACGGGCAAGGCCCAGACGTTGCCGTTGCCCACCAGACAGACGGCTGCCGCCGGACTGGATGCGGGTGTCGTATCCCTCGGGCAGTTTCAGGATCATCTCATGTGCGCCGGCCTTTTTAGCGGCCTCGACGATTTTTGCGGGGTCCGGGTTGGGCGATAAGCGTGCAATATTGTCGGCAACACTGGCATCGAACAGCGACACGTCCTGCGGCAAATACCCGATATGCTGGCCCAGAACCTCGCTTGAGAATTGTTCCAGCGCGGCACCATCCAGACGCACCTTGCCCTGAACAGCGGGCCAGATACCGGTGATCGCACGGGCCAGCGTGGATTTACCCGACGCACTTTGCCCGATTACACCCAGCGCCATACCCGGCCCGACGCGGAAGGAAACCGCCTTGAGCGTCGGGACCTTCTCACCGGGGGGCACAACGGTCAGGCCCGCTACGTCCAGCATCGCCTTGGGTCGGGGCAGCTCGGTCTTTTCCTCCTCCTCGGGGGTGGCCTCCAGCAATTGCGTCAGCGAGGTCCAACCCTGACGGGCGCGTTGTACCAGCGACCATTGGGCAATGGCTTGCTCGATCGGCGCCAGCGCCCGACCCAGCAGGATCGAACCGGCAATCATCGCACCGGGGGTCAGTTCGCCCTGCAACACCAAATAGGCGGCCAGCGCCAGCATGCCCGACTGCAAAAACAACCGCCATGTCTTCGAAAAGGTCGAGAAGGAACCGGACACGTCCGCCGCCTTGATCGAGGTTGCCAACGCCACATCGCGCTGTTGCCGCCACCGGCCCAGCACCGCACCGCGCATGCCCAGCGTTTGCACAACCTCCGCATCGCGGCGCACCGCCTCGGCAAAGGCCTCCGCCTGACCGGAGGCTTGCAAGCTCTCACGCTGGGGGGTTTTGGACAGCACCTGGTTCAGGACCGTCGCAATGATCAGAACCACGCCACCCGCAACGGCCATCCAGCCCAGCAGCGGATGAAAGAGGAAGATCGCGAACAGGAAAACCGGCGTCCATGGCAGATCGTAAAAGGCGAAGAGCGCAGGCGAGGACAGCAACCGCTGGATCGATTCCAGATCGCGCAGCCCCGTTGCAGGCCGGTTGCGGAAATTCGGATCGACCGAGCGCCGCAGCAAGGCATCAAATACCCGCCGGTCCAGCATGCTTTGAAACCGTGCACCGACACGGCCCAGAATGCGGCCCCGTGAATAGTCCAGCACCCCCATGATCGCGTAAAGCACCGCCACCAGCGCGAATAGCGCGACCAATGTCGCCTCGGACCGGCTGGCCAGAACGCGGTCATAGACCTGCAACATGAACAGCGGACCTGTCAGAACCAGAATATTCGCGAAAATGCTGAACAGCAGCACCACCCGGAATAGGCCGCGGCTTTTTTTGAGTGTCGCGCGAAGCTCTTCGCGTCCCGGTGCTGGGGGCTTGGCCGCCATGATCATCTACCTGTATTGAATATCACAGACCCTGTTGCCATTAGAATGTGACTAATTTTGGCGCGAAGGTCGCATTTTATCGGCTGATTAGCGTTGCTCTCTAATTGGGTTTAGCACCTGATTTCCACAGGTCCAAGGATTGGCAACCTTGACGCGCAACATATCTGCTATTGTAAGGGCCATACAACCACGAGCCCCGATCCGCGTAGTTTTGAATTGAGCGAGAACATAACCATGAAATTTATCCTGCGCGCGACCGCCGCCCCTGCCCTGCTGATCCTCGCTGCTTGTGCCAGCCCCGATGCAAATGAGACGGCCCTGATTGCCGACCCTGCGGAACCTGTGAACCGCGGCATCCATGCCTTTAACAAGGGCGCGGACACGATCATCATCCGCCCCGTCTCACAGGCCTATGGCACCATCATGCCGGAACCGGTTGAGCGTACCGTCGAGAATTTCATCGGCAATCTGGCCCTGCCCAGCGACATCGTAAACAACGCCCTACAAGGCGATACTGACGCGCTTGGCGATAACCTTGGCCGGTTTTTGATGAACACCACATTGGGGATGGGCGGATTGCTGGATGTTGCTGGCGATACCGGGATTGAGCGTCAGCCCGCCGATTTCGGGCAAACCCTAGCCACATATGGCGTGGGTGAGGGACCATATGTCGAACTGCCCCTTTACGGCCCCAGCACCGCGCGTGACGCAGTTGGTATCGTTGTTGACCTGATTACCGACCCCACCGGTCTGGCCGATGGCGATGCGGCACCCGATATCCTGACAGGCGCCTCAGTGGTTGCCGTTATCGACACGCGTGACGAGCTGGGACCGGTTCTAGACGGTATCCTGTACGATTCCGAGGACAGCTACTCCGCCGCCCAAACTGCCTATATTCAGCTTCGTCGCGCATTTGTGAATGGAACGGATGCCACCGATGAGGGGTTTGTAGACATATATGCTGAATAATTTCATTCGGAGAGAATAGCTTATCATGCCTATCTTCAGTTCCGCCCGCACCACATTGTTCGCGGCCCTATTTGCAGCAATGCCCATATCCGCCAGCGCCCTGACGCCGGAGGAAGCCACAGACCTGACCGACACCATCGTCGAGGAGGTTCTGGGCTATGTGAACAGTGACATGACGCTGGCCGAAAAACAGGCCGCGTTCCGTGAAACTATGGACCGCTACGCCGACACATCCGCCATTGGACGTTATGTTCTGGGTATTGAATGGCGCAACGCAACCCCGGCACAGCAAGAGGCCTTTGCCGATGCGTTCCGTGAATACCTCTCCAACAAATATGGCTCGCAGTTCAGCGGCTATGAGGGTGGCGAGATTTCCATTGGCAACGCAAACGACCTGGGCAATCGCGGTATCGTGGTTGAAAGCACAGTCGAACGCCCCGGTTCCAGTTCCATCGTGGTGCAGTGGCAGTTCTCTGATCGGTCCGGTCAACCCCTGCTGATCGATATCGTAGCCGAGGGCGTTAGCCTGCTGACCACGGAACGCACGGCCATCGCTAATATGCTGGACCGGCGTGGTGGTGATCTGGACGCGCTGATCGCGGACCTGCCCACGGCCCGCTAACCATCACGTATCCGTGAAAACTTGTCAGTTCCGATAATTCGGGACTGACGGCATCCTCGGCGTACCTACGGCAATATGCCGCGCTTGGGAGGCCATAATGAAAAAAACACTCGCACTCACCACCATTCTTGTCGGACTTGCCGGTGCCGCATCGGCGCAGGACTGTTCGATTGATGCAGGACAGGATCCATGGGATCTGACCTCTGATGAAGTTTCCGCAGTTTATGACTGTGTTGAGGCTGAGCTGGCCGCAGGATATGCCGCTGGCGACAATCCTGTTGCCGCCGAGTATCGCGACTGGGCTGTTACGGCGACGCTGCCTGGCCTTGCCGGTCCGCACTCGTCCCGTTTTCTGATGACATTCGCCAATGATGTCGCGGCGGAGCCTTATCGCAATTACGAAATCTCCGAGGAATTTGCGATGCCCGCCGGTTCCATTCTCGCGAAGGAAAGCTTTAGCTTTCGCGATACAGGAGCCGTCCGCCGTGGGCCGCTTTTCATCATGGAGAAGGTCGCAGCAGGCACCGCTGATGAATACGGCAACTGGGTCTATTCAGCTGTGCAGCCGAACGGCAACCCGATGGGGATTTCGCAATCCTTCTGCCATGATTGCCACGTCGCCTATTACGATCAGGACAATCTGGGTTATCCGCTGCCCGATCTGCGGATCGGGAACTAGCGTATCAGCGTTGCAAGGGCGGCATCCAGTGCCGCCCGTTGCGTGAATTGCAACCGCACGGGCAGTGGCATCACATGCGGGCGGAACCATTCCGGCAATCGCGCCGCGTCCTTTTCCGTTGTGACCAGCCGCGCATTCGCGGTTTGCGCCTCGTGCAACAGGCGTTGCAGCACAGCGTCGCTATAGGGTTCATGATCGCCAAAACCGTGGCTGGAGATCAGATCGACGCCCAAACCACGTAGGGTGGCGAACACTTTCTCGGGCCGTCCGATACCGGCAAAGGCGATCACCCGCAGGCCCGCCCATGGCATTCCTGTGGCCAGTGGCACGATCTGCCCCGTGACAACCGGCACCGCGCCAACATCCGGCACGGCGGCAGGCCCCAGCGCCAGCACCAGATCGGCGCGGGACAGCCCGCTTTCGATCGGTTCGCGCAAGGGACCGGCGGGTAGTAAGCGGCCATTGCCAAATCCGGTCGCCGTATCAACCACCAGGATCGACAGGTCCTTGGCCAGTTTCGGGTCCTGATACCCATCGTCGAGGATCACCGCATCAGCGCCCGCTGCGGCAGCGGCCTGTGCGCCGGCGACACGATCGCGCGACACCCAGACCGGCGCAAAGGCGCTGAGCATGACCGGCTCATCCCCGACCTGCGCTGCGGTCATGCCATCGGTGACTTGCAGAGGGCCTTGCTCCACCCCGCCGTAACCACGACTGAGGATATGGGGCTGTAATCCCAGTGCCTGTAATTCCGCGACCAGCGCAATCACAGTCGGGCTTTTGCCAGTGCCGCCCACCGTCAGGTTGCCGACACAGATTACGGGAATGGAAACGCGCTGTGCCGCTCCACGTGCCTGCCTGCGGGCCGCGCCAAACCGCCACAAAACCTCAAGCGGGCGCAACAGCGTCGCCTGCCAGCCTGCCTGCCGTGTATACCAGAATGCTGGCGCCCTCACCGCTTCACCGCCTCAGCCACGACAGGGCTAAGCAGGGACAGCACACGGTCCAATGTACCCGCACCGGCCGAGGATAAATCCCACGCCGCTGTGGCCATCGTTGCCGCCCGATCAGGTCGCACCAGATCGGAGATAGCAGCGGCAAGGTCAGCGGCACCCGTCACCTCGACCGCCGCGCCTGCCTTGTGCAACTGGCGATAGGCGTCCTCAAAATTCGCGATATGCGGGCCGTGCACGATGGCAGACCCTAACGCAGCAGGCTCAAACGGATTGTGCCCACCAATCGCCACCAGCGACCCGCCGACCATCGAAACGGGGCATAGCCTGTACCACAGGCCCAGCTCCCCCAATGTGTCGGCGACGTAAATCTCATCGCTTTCCTGAATGTCATCGCCACGGCTGCGTAAACCAACGCGCCAGCCGTCACTCTCCAGCATGGAGGCAACTTCCGGCCCCCGCTCAGGATGACGCGGCACGAGGATCAACGCCAGCCCCGGTGCGCTGCGCCGTGCAAGCCGATGCGCCTGCGCCACGATCGTTTCCTCGCCCCGATGGGTCGAGGCGGCGCACCAGACCGGCGTGGCACCCAGCCGCGCGTTCAGCCGCTTACGTTCCACATCATCATGGGGCAACGGCGCGGCGCTATCCTTGAGCGAGCCAGTCACCTCAACACAATCGGGCAGTGCGCCCATGCGCAACAGACGGTCCCGCGTGGCCTGATCTTGCGTCATGATGATGTCGAAGGACCGCACAATCCGCTTCGCCGCAGCAGGTGCCCACCGCCATGTCTTGGCCGAGCGTTCTGACATGCGCGCATTTAGCAGGATCAACGGCACCTTGCACCGCTTTACCTCGGCCAACATGGTCGGCCAGAACTCGCTTTCCGTCCATAGCACCAGATCAGGCTGCCAATGATCCAGAAAGCTGCGCACAGGCTGCGCAAAATCGAGGGGGTAGAATTGATGTATCGCGTTTTCAGGCAGGCGGCTGGCCATCAACTGCGCCGAGGTAACGGTGCCCGTCGTGACCAGCACGCGCAGTTCGGGCCAGCGCAATTCGATGCGGCGGATCAGGTCCAGCACCGATAGCGATTCACCGACGGAGGCCGCGTGGAACCACACCAGCGGTCCGTCAGGGCGGGGGCGACCAGCGATGCCCATACGCTCCGCTACGCGCTCCGGATCTTCCTTACCCAGGCCAAGGCGTTTGTTCAGGGCACGGCGGCCGAACCCCTCACCCATATGGGAAAACATCCGGTACAGGCCCAGCCCGATAGAGGGCATCACGCTTCCTCCGCCACGGCCTGCGTATAGACATCCTTACGCCCTGCCAGCCGGTCCGCAGCGACGGTCACGGCCAGCATCGCGTTTTCCACATCCAGACGAAACCGTTCCACCACATCGCGGTCGGCGTGATCTGTTGGCGGGACCAGTTGATCGCCCCAAACCAAGTGAATGCGGGTAAACGGCAGCGGCACCATGGCGCGGTCCCAGCTGTTAAAGGTGATCGCCCGCGATGATGACCATGCAAGCGGCAGAACAGGCACCCCTGCCCGCATTGCAATCGCCGCAACCCCGAAATGGCACACGCCACGTGGCCCCTTTGGTCCATCCGGTGTCATCGCAATAATTCCGGCAGGTGCTTCACGCAAAAACCGCAACGCCGCAGCCATTGCCGCCGCACCGCCCTTTTGCTTGCTCGGCTTTTTGGGGTTCGAGCTAGAGCCGCGAATCATTTTGATGCCGAACGGTTCCAGAAACTGCGCGGCGAATTCGCCATCGCCCGAACGGGATGCAATTGCCGTGACGGCCAGCCCGCAAAAGGAATCATAGGTCGCGCCCAGCAAGCGGCCATGCCAGATGCTATAGACGAGGCTAACCTGACCATTCAGGGCGCGCGTGCGCAGGGCGGTATTGCCCGAAACATCCACCCGTGCGGTCAGCCAAACCAACCGTAGGTAGACATGAAACAACCATCCCAGCACACGCATTTTACTGGCTTCAGCTCAGCTCTTCGGTCGAGGATGCTGCTGCTTCCTCGTCCCGCAGGCGGTGCAGGTGGGCGATGAAATAGCGGGTTTGCGCATCATCAACGGTGCGATGTGCCGCGTCCTTCCATGCGCTGTAAGCGCTTTTGTAATCGGGGAAAATTCCGACGACATCGATCTGGGACACATCGGTGAATGTGGTTTTCTGCGTGTCGGTCAACTCACCACCGAATACGAGGTGCAGGCGCTGTGTCATCGGGCTCTCCGCTACAGGGTTGAAGTGTCGCGCACCCTAGTCACGGTGCGTAGAAGGTCAAGTTGATGCATTGCCGGAGCTGGAAACCAGATCAGCATGCAGGTCCGGCCCCGCCGCAATCAATCCGTTCAACTGCGCGCTGGGGGTATTAAACCGCAAATCAGTGCCGGTCAGGTCGGATACCTGCGCACCGGCCTGTTGCGCGATCAGCGCACCGGCGGCGATGTCCCATTCCCACACCTTTCGAAAGGTAACCGTACCGTCCACGTCACCCTCCGCCAATCGGGTCAGGCGTAGGGCCAGCGCCCCACCCCGCATCGGCGCGATATGGTCACTGCCATTCGGCCAGAACTGTGTGTCGAGCTGGTTTTGCGGGATAGAGACCCGCGCAGGAACCTGTGCAGCCCCGATGACAAGAGGCGCATCATTGCACAAGGCACCACGCCCCAGCGCCGCGCTGTAGATATGGCCAGTCACGGGCATCAGCACGACACCGGCGACGGGAATGCCATCCTCAACCACACCGATTGAAATCGCCCAACCGTTTCGCCCCTTGATAAAACTGACAGTGCCGTCAATCGGATCAACGATAAAGCACCGGCGGCGCTGCAAACGATCAGGTGCGTCGGCGGTTTCCTCGGACAGCCAGCCATAATCGGGGCGGGCGTTTAGCAATTGTTCCTTGAGCAACTGGTCCACCGCCAAATCGGCAACGGAAACCGGTCCTTGGCCCTGCCCCTTGTCCCACACCTCTGGCGATTGCCCGAAATAGCGCAGGGCGACCTGCGCCCCGGCTGTTGCGGCATCGATCAGCAGGGCGCGGTCGGCGTCATGCTCCCGCAATTGTCAGCCCCTCAACCAGCAGGCTGGGCACAACGCGGCTAAGATGCAGGCGCGCATCATTGGCGGGGATGATGCTCATCAACATCTCGCGCAGATTGCCCGCGACAGTGCATTCGTTGACCGGCCGCACGATCTGACCGTTTTCAACCCAGAAGCCGGACGCGCCACGCGAATAGTCACCCGTCGTCGGATTGATCGAGGACCCGATCAGCGAGGTGATCAACAGCCCTGTACCCATTTCCGCCAACAATTCGTCGCGGGTTTTGTCGCCCTGCGTCAACGTCAGGTTCCCGACCGAGGGGGACGGCGCACCGCCTGTGCCCCGCGCCGCATTCGCGGTGGACGTCATGCCAAGCTGCCGCGCCGTTGCCAGATCCAGCGTCCAGCCGGTCAGCATCCCGTCCGCCACCAAATCACGCCGCTGCGTTGGCAGCCCCTCACCATCAAAGGGACGCGAGCCGCCTGCGCGGGCGCGGTGCGGGTCCTCGGTCAGGGACAGGCCGTCGGGCAGAATCTGCGCGCCCAGCGCATCCTTGAGCCAGCTAGACCCACGCGCAACCGACGCGCCATTGCTGGCCTGCACCAGATGCCCGATCAGGCCAGAGCTGATCCGCTCATCATACAGCACCGGATAACGGCCCGTTGGCGGCTTGGATGCACCTGCGCGTTCAACCGCGCGTTCACCTGCGATACGCCCGATTTCAGCGGGGGATAGCAGGTCGGAGCGGTGGGTCCGGCTGTCGCCGTAATAATCCCGCTCCATCGTTAGCCCCTCGCCCGAAATCGCAACCGAGGATACCGACCAGCCTGTGCGGCCATATCCGGCGGAAAACCCGTTGCTGGCGGCCAGATGCATCTGGCGTGTGGACCAACCGGCCCCCGATGCCTGTGTCTGCGTTACATTCGCAACGTCCAGCGCAGCGGCCTCCGCCTCCAGCGCCCATTGCTCCAGCATTTGCGGGTCGGGACGTTCATCATCAATCAGGTCCAGCGCGGTCGCGTTGGTATCCTGCGCCAGCGCCTCTGGCTCGGCCAATCCGCACCATGGATCATCGGGGGCGATCTGCGCCATTGCAACGGCCCGCTGTGCCAAGGTGGTAATCATCTCCGCCCGAATATCGGATGCAGACACACTGGCCTGTTTTTGCCCGATCATCACGCGCAGACCGATTGCGGTCCCCTCGGATCGCTCGGCATGCTCCAGGGCGCCCTTGAGCACCTCAATAGACAGGCTGTCATCAGTGATTGCCACTGCATCGGCAGCATCGGCGCCCGCCTTGCGCGCAGCGTCGATCAGGGCGTGGGTCAGGTCGGAGAGATGTTGTGTCATGCCATCCGATTTGGCCCGCGCAACTGCTCTGGTCAAGTCCACAGCCCGTCAGTGGCCCAAATATACCCTAGAACCAGTCTGTATCCGCATCCAGACAGGTCCGATCCATGGATTCCAGCAAGTCCAGTTGCGGCCCTGTTGCGGGCAACTCATACCGGAAAAAATAGCGCATCGTGGCGGTTTTGCCCTGCGCAAAGCCGGGATCGCTATGGCCCTGCGCGGCGATGGCCTGTCGCAACCACATCCACGCCATGACCACGTGTCCCAGCATATCCAGATAGATGGTTGCATTGGCCAGATACGCCTTCGGATCACTGGCCGCCTGCGCCGCCATGCCCGCAGTGACCGCGCCAACCCGTTGCAACAGCGCGCCCAGCTGATCGCGTTCCTGCGGGAAAGCATCCGCCGTGCCGAGGGTCACCATGATTTCCTGCGCCAAGGCACGTAGCGGCGCGCCGCCATCCTGCACCACCTTGCGCCCTAGCAAGTCCATGCCCTGCACGCCCTTGGTCCCCTCATGAATCGGGTTCAGGCGATTGTCGCGGTATAAACGCTCCACCGGATAGTCACGAGTATAGCCGTAGCCCCCGTGAATCTGGATCGCGATATCATTTGCCCGCAACGCGAATTCCGACGGCCATGATTTCACAACGGGTGTCAAAATGGCGAGGAGCAGCTCCACCCCATCCTCACCCGCGCGCAGACGGTCCACCAGACTGGCCGCATATAGGCACAGCGCCAGCGAGCCCTCGGCATAGCTGCGTGCCTGCATCAATTGGCGACGCACATCGGCATGTTCGATAATCGGCACCATAGGCGAGGCCGGATCGCGATTATCCACGGCGCGGCCCTGCGTCCGTTCCCGCGCATATTCGACCGCATGCAGATAGCCGCTAACGCCCAGAACGGACGCGCCCTGCCCGACGCCGATCCGCGCCTCGTTCATCATATGGAACATCACGGACAGGCCGCGATTTTCCTCACCTATCAGATAGCCAACGGCGCCACCCTGCTCGCCAAAATTCAGCGCGCAATTGGTCGTGCCGCGATAGCCCATTTTGTGGTTCAATCCGGCCAGATGCACGTCGTTAAGCGTACCATCCTCCAGAAATTTCGGGACTATGAAGAGCGATATCCCCTTGGTGCCCGCCGGTCCGCCCGGCACCTTGGCCAGCACCAGATGGATGATGTTTTCACCCATTTCATGCGCCCCGCCCGAGATCCACATCTTGTTCCCGAACAGGCGGTAGCTGCCATCATCCTGCGGCTCGGCCCGCGTGCGAATATCGGCCAGTGACGATCCTGCCTGCGGTTCGCTCAAACACATGGTGCCGAAATAGCGGCCCTCGATAATCGGGGTTAGATACGCGGCCTTTTGCGCCTCGGTTCCGTATTCGGCCAGCAAATTGCCAGCGGCCAGCGCCAGAAACGGATAGGCGGCAAAGCCCACATTCGCCGCCGTAAACCACCCCGCCGCAGCCTGACATAGCAGATAGGGCAGACCCATGCCGCCATCCGCCTCGGCAAATCCGGCGGCGGGAAAACCTGCCTGTGCATAGGCGGTCAGAGCGGCTTCAGTTTCGGGGATCAGGTGAACATGCGTCCCGTCAAAGCTGGGCTCCTGCGCGTCAGCCTTGGCCGCGAAGGGTTGAAACATGTCCTCGGCCAGACGCTCCGCCGTGGTCAGGATCGCATCCGCTATCGCCCGATCATGGCCCGTTGCCGTCAGCGTCGCCTCAATATCCAGCAGATCATAGAGCAGGAAGTTCAGGTCGGTCGCGTCCAGAATATTTGGCATCGGGCATCTCCTTTGCGCGCAGCTTGCGCTGTGCGGGTGGTGCTGTCAGCCCTGACGCGACGTCGCGGCGGCGGTCAAATCGCAGGACATAACCACCGCATCAACAGGACCGGTTGCCCGCTGATAATAGCCCCTACGCCGCCCCGTGATTTGAAAACCTGCGCCGGAATATAGCGCCATTGCGCCGATATTATCCGCCGCAACCTCCAGAAACATGGTCAGCGCGCCGCGATCACGTGCGGCCTGCATTAGCCGAGCCAACATCCGCTGCCCATGCCCACGGCCCTGTTCCACCGGATCAACGCAGATCGTCAGCAGCTCTGCCTCATCCGCGATCACACGGATCACGCCCAACGCATGGTTATCTGAGTGAATGCTGTCCAAGCGAGAGGTCGCGAATTCCGCGAATTCCGATGCGCTCCATGGTCGCGGGCCGTCATCGAAACAGCGGGCATGCAGTGCGGCCAGTTCTGCGGATGTCATGGCAACAGGGTTGGAGGGGCTTCGCTAGGCACCGCCGCATCAGCGGGCCGCAAATATAGCGGCGCGGGGCGCTCAACCGTGCCTGCCGCGATCCGCTCAGCAGCCAAACGTGCAATAGCGGCAAGGTCAGCATGGGGTGCCTCACGCCAATCGGTGGAGGCCAAACGCTCCGCCACTTCCTCCGCCCGATGGCCGACAATGTGCCAGCACTGGGGGGCCGCCTGCGCGATCTCGTCAATCTCCAGCATATCGGGGGCATTAACCGCCTGCCCGTCGCGGAACAGTTGCGAGTAAAGCCGCCCCTGACGCGCATCGGCCACGACCAATGCCTCACCCTGCAACGGGGCAAGGCTGTCCAGCGCGCTGACGCCCACCGCGGGAATTCCACGGGACAGGGCAAGTCCGCGCGCCGCGGCTACAGCAATACGGATACCGGTGAAATTACCCGGGCCGGTACAAACCGCCAGCGCATCCACCGCGAATCCATCGCTGACATCAGATAGCATAGGCATCAGGCGTTCGGCCTGCCCCTTGCTCATTTCTTCGCGCGCATGGGCCAGCATTCGGCCACCCGAAAACAGCGCGACCGCGCAATGTGCGGCCGACGTGTCAAATGCCAGAATGCGAAGATCAGATTCCGACAGGACGAACCTCCGTCACCTCGGGGATGTAATGGCGCAGCAGGTTTTCGATGCCGTGCTTCAACGTCATGGTCGAGGACGGGCAGCCCGCGCATGCGCCCTGCATGTGCAGGTAAACAACACCGCGATCAAAGCCATGGAACGTGATGTCGCCGCCATCCTGCGCAACGGCAGGACGGACGCGGGTGTCCAGCAACGTCTTGATCTGGCCAACGATTTCGCCGTCCTCACCAGTATGTTCGGCGTGACCAACGGTTCCGGCCTCACCCTCCATTACAGGGGCACCGGACTGGAAATGCTCCATCACTGCGCCCAAAATTGCAGGCTTGATATGATCCCACATAACGGTATCGGTTTTGGTCACGGTCACGAAATCAGGGCCAAAGAAGACGCCGGCCACGCCCTCCACACCGAAAATCCGCTTGGCCAAGGGGGACGCCTCGGCCGCCTCGACACTGGGGAAATCAGCGGTGCCAGCGGACATGACAGCCTGACCGGGCAGGAATTTTAGCGTAGCGGGGTTTGGTGTTGCTTCGGTTTGGATGAACATGGTGCGCTCCTTGGTTGTCCCTAAAATGGCCATCCTGAGAGAAACATTCAAGATATATCTGGAATGATTCCAAGTTAGAGCAGGATGACCGCAAAAGTATGCTCAGCAAACGGAGCGGATTTGATCCAACGTCATGCCCCCGGGCACGACCGTTACCGGCACAGGCATATCGCCCGCCATACGCCCAGCAAGCTGTGTGACCAGCGGACCGGGGCCATCGCCATGGGTTCCCGCAGCCAGAACCAGCACGCCAATCTCACGATCCTCATGGATTTGAGCCAGTACCTCCTTGGCCGTTTCTCCCTCACGGATCACCAGCTCGGGCTCCATGCCCTCATTCTCGCGTATCTTTTCGGCAAAAAAAGCGAACTTCTCCTCAACCTTTTCGCGCGCCTCGGCCCGCATCAAGTCACCTATCCCGACCCAGTGCTGAAATGCCTCGGGCTGAATCACGGCTAGAATTTGTACACCGCCGGTCGTGTTCTTCGCACGTAGCGCGGCAAAGCGAATGGCGTTGATGCACTCTGGGCTATCATCCAGAACCACTAGGAACTTGCGCATCTTCAGGCCTCCCTATCGTTGGCGCGGCAGCCGCGCGTCTGGCAGAATGGCCCATCGCCCGACACCGCGCAACACGTTCGCGTTAATAACCAGCGCGGCATTTTGGTGCGTGCGCTACCCTATCCGGCCAAGCGGTCCACCATGTCCGGCCGTATCCACACCGGACGCCCCCGGGCAACCGTAGCCACCAGCGATAGGTCGCGCTGGTCCAGCACCACCAGATCGCTACGTCGCCCCACCGCAATTTGCCCCCGATCCGCCACCCCCATCACGCGCGCCGGTCCGGCGGAAACCAGATGCCATGCTTGTGGCAATGGCATGCCCTGCGCAACCAAATGGCGCACAACATCCAGCGGCGTATGATTGTCATAGCCAGATGCCATCACAACGCACGCCGCACCGCGCCCCTGCATCACAGTTGCTGCCGACAAGACGATATCACCGTTGGCGGGCGCGTCTGTCGGAAACTCAACGATGCTGACGCCCATATCCCGCATCGCCGCATCCGCAGCACCGTGTAGCCCAAGCCGAACCGGAGGCAGTTCCGCGATCAATTGCGCCACAGAAACATTGGCCATGTACCCTTGGGAACTGTGCGCCCTTTGGTTGGGCAGTAGCATAACATAGCCCACCCTAGCCGCCCGAACGAAGCGGGCAATTGCGTTGAATTCCGCGTTCATCTGGACCTCGACCCGCAACTGCATGCGCAGGTCGATGCCACCAGTCCAAGCAGCCAATGCCGTGGCCAGTGTGCGGGCCGTATCGGGGATACACGCCCCGCCCTGCCAGCCCCATGGTTGTGCCAGATAAGCGGTGGTCGTTCCGGCGGCGGTAAGTTGCGCAGATAGAACCGGTAGCGGGCGATCCGTAGCACCTATGTGCAGGTCGATAATACCGGGCAGCAGGACGCATCCCGACAAATCGACAGGCCGCCCGCCATCACGGCAAATCAGCCCTGAGCTTAGGGAAATCGAGGTATCCTCGAACCTATCATCCAGCAAAACACGCGCGCCATTCAGGCGCAGGTCGGGGGCTAAGTGATGTGCGTTGGTCATAAGCTGCCCCGTCAATGCGTCGAACATCCCTAAACCTGTATCAGGGTGGCGCATAAATAGGCGCCGCGCCGGTCAAGGGGAAGCATTGGTGTTAAACAGGACGAAAAACCTAGAGATTAGAAAAAATATTATATATCAAAATCAATTTATTGACGATTAAACCTAATGTAACCGCGTCAGCAAGCGATAAAACGAGGCAACCTCCGCAACAAAGCTGCCGCGAAGGTGCCTATCGGGCGGCCATCTGGCCCATGGAACCGCCCGATTTCTTAAACCGTGCCGCCCAGCGAACCCTCAAGCGTGGCGAGCTGTTGCCCGCCCGCCATCATGTCCTGCAACCCCTCTGGCGTGACGGTTTGCCGGTCGGCAGTACCCAGCGTTTGGCCGCGATTCAGAACGGTAAACCGATCACCCACTGCCAGCGCGTGACGCACGTTGTGGGTGATGAAAACCACCGCGATGCCCTGCTTGCGCACCTTGTCGATCGTTGACAGCACGTTCGACGTTTGCCGCACGCCAAGCGCCGAGGTCGGCTCGTCCAGGATCAGCACCTTCGCCCCGAAATGCACGGCGCGTGCGATGGCGACGGTCTGACGCTCACCCCCTGACAACGTGCCAACGGCCTGATCGGGACCACGCAGGTTGATCCCCATTTCACGCATTTCGCGCATCGTGATCTCGTTCGCATGGTCGTGGTCGTAAAAGGACAGGCCCAGCCGTTTGCGTGTTGGCTCGTTCCCCATAAAGAAGTTCCGCGCCACCGACATCAGCGGGATCATCGCTAGATCTTGATACACGGTGGCAATTCCGGCTGAAATCGCATCGCGTGGATCGTCGAAATGCAGGGGTTTTCCCTCGAACAGGATATCGCCCTTAGTGGGTTTGTGCACGCCCGACATCGTTTTGATGAAGGTCGATTTCCCCGCGCCGTTATCGCCCAGCAGGCAATGGCATTCGCCGGGATAGACCTCCAACGTCACTCCGGCCAGCGCGATGACCGCGCCGAAGTGCTTCTCGATATTGTTCATGCGGATGATAGGTTCGGCCATATCAACGCTCCCCGGTGATGATGCGGCGGATATAGGTGTTGAGGATGACCGCCATCAGCAGAATCACGCCAAGGAACACCCGAAACAGGCTGGATTCCACATTGGCAAAGAACAGACCCTGCTGCACCACGCCAAAGATCAACGCACCCAGCGCCGCCCCCAGAACGGATCCGTAACCGCCGGTCAGCAATGCGCCGCCGATAACCACCGCGATGATCGCCTCGAATTCCTTGAGCAAGCCACGGCCCGCATCCGCCGATCCGAACTCCATCACCTGACAGGTGGCCAAAACCGTGGCGCAGAATGCGGTGAACATGAACATCAGGATTTTAACCCGATTGACCGGCACACCGACATATCGCGCCGCCTGCGCATCGCCACCACAGGCGAAAATCCAGTTGCCGAATTTCGTTTTGGTCAGCAGCACATGACCGAAAACAATCAGCACAACCGCCCATACGACCATCATCGGAATGCCATCAACAACGGGCTGACCCGCGCGGTTTCCACGCTCGAACACTGCGATGATGCCCTGATCGCCCAGCCACTGGAACAAGCCTGTGCCGACCTTGCCGCCGAAAACAGGGGCGAGCCAGTCGCCCTCGGCCAACTCGCGCAGGCCGCCAATATTGGTTTTCCGCTCCAGAAACTGCGGCAATGCAATGGACAGCCCGCGCAGGATAAACAGAAAGGCCAGTGTAACGATAAAGCTGGGCAGCCCCGTTCGCACCACGATAAAACCGTTTAGCGCGCCGATTGCGATACAAACCACAAAGGTCAGCAGAATGGCCAACCAGATCGGCAGCGAGAATGTCGTTGCCAGCAGCGCAATGCCCATCCCCGCAAAGCCGATCATCGACCCCACGGACAGATCGAATTCGCCTGCGATCATCAGCAAACAGGCGCCAACAGCGATGATCATGAACTGCGCGCTGACCGTGGACCAGTTCATCACGCCCTGCGCGTTGAACATGCCGCTATCATAGGCAACCAAACCGAAAAAGGTGAAGACAGCGACCGTACCGATCATGCCGCCCAGCTCGGGCCGGATCAGGGCCTTTCGCAGTGATGAGATTTCCTTGACGCGCTCGTCAGATGCGCCCTGCACTATGCCGGACATGCCCGCTCTCCTTTAGATGAAAACGGTGGGGGACGAACGCCCCCCACCCGGAATTTTCAGCGGTACTCGCCCGCGAATTCCTCGACCTTGCTCAGCGCATCAACAGTCACGAAACCCGGACCGGAGTTGATGTTGTTGCCCGGCAAAACGCCAAAGCGGTCATAGTTGGTCAGAACAACAACCGGCAGATAGGCCTGTAGGAATGGCTGCTGATCGATGCCCCAGTTGATGGTGCCGTCCTTGATCGCGCTCACAATCTCTGTGCCCAGATCGAAGGTGCCGAAATAGATTTCGCCGTCCAGACCCATCTCCTTGACCGCCTGAATGGTCGGATCAGCCGAGGTTGGGCCCAGCGTCAGGATTGCGTCTGTATCGGGGTTTGCGGTCAGATAGGCGGTAACGCGGTTCTTGATCTCCGCCGGGTCCTGCCCGCTGTCGATCATGCTGTCGCCCAAATCCACGCCCAGACCGTCGGCAAAGCCGCGGCAACGCTCACCCACTACGGTGTTGCTGATGACGTGGTTGACGCAAACGAAGCTTTCCACACCGTCACGCGCCGCGCGCATACCGGCAGCATGGCCCGCATCATATTCAGGCTGGCCAACGAACATCAGCGCACCAACATCTGCGACCTGCTCGGGCGTACCGGAATTCATGATGATGACGTTGATACCCTGATCAACAGCCGCGCGAATCGGGCCGGACAGAACGTCGAAATCGGCCAGCGTGGTGATGATGCCGTTGGGCTGCGAGGCTGCGGCCTGATCGATGATGCGCGCCATGTCGGCCAGATCACCGGTAGGCGGGTTGCGATACTCAACCTCAACATCCATCTGCTCACCCGCCAGGGCGATGCCGTTTTTGATTGTATTCCACCAGCTATCGCTGTCAGGCGCGTGGCTGACGAGAACGTAGCGCTCACCCTCGGCCAATGCGGTGGTTGCTGTCAGGGACGCTGCCGCGAATGCGGCGGCCACGCCAATTGTTTTCACAATGGTCTTCATGATCTTCCTCCCAATTGGATGGCCGTACAGGCCAAAAGAGCGGTTGGTCCGCTTCTTCGCCCTCAGACAAACACAGGTGAATTCATTTTGCAACCGGTTGCAAAAAAATCGATATACCGACCTGTTCTCCGTTCAGCGCATCGCGTATCAATATACAGAACAAGGGGATGCAGATGGTCGTAACACTCAAGGACGTAGCGGAGCTTGCAGGCGTGTCGCGCTCCGCTGTGTCACGCACATTTACCGAGGGCGCATCCGTTTCCGACAAAACACGGCGCAAGGTGAAAAAAGCGGCAGATTCGTTAGGCTACAGCCCGAATGCGTTGGCCTCGTCACTGACCACGGGGCGGACAAAGCTGATCGGACTGGTGGCGGATAACTTTCACAACCCGATTTTTCTGGAGGTCTTTGACCTGTTCACCAAGGGATTGCAGGATCGCGGCTTGCGCCCCCTGTTGGTGAACCTGTCGGATGAGCGCGACCCCGAACACTCGATCCGCATGTTGCAACAATATTCCGTGGACGGCGTGATCGTCGCGTCCTCGACCCTGCCGCCAAATTTCGCGCAGGCCTTTCGCGAGGCAAAGGTCCCCGTCGTGCATTCCTTTGGCCGTCATTCCGACAGCCCGAATGTGCATGTTGTGGGCATTGATAACGCCGCAGGTGGGCGCATGGCCGCGCATGAGCTGATCCGCCGCGGCTATAAAAAGGTCGCGTTTCTGGGGGGGCCGGTTGATGCAACCTCGACGCAGGATCGCCTGCATGGCTTTGCTCAGGAAATCCTGCGTCAGCCCGATATGGAACTGACATATACCTTCGCCAGCGCCTATTCCTTTGATGCAGGGCGGATCGAAATGACCAAGAGTTTGATGACCGATCCCGCGCAGGCCTATTTTTGCGGCGATGACGTTCTGTCCATTGGTGCGCTATCTGCCGTTACCTCCGCAGGATTGCGCGTGCCGC
Source organism: Pontivivens marinum (assembly GCF_900231835.1). Taxonomy (GTDB): domain Bacteria; phylum Pseudomonadota; class Alphaproteobacteria; order Rhodobacterales; family Rhodobacteraceae; genus Pontivivens; species Pontivivens marinum. Next base: position 683,609 of record NZ_OCTN01000001.1, read on the forward strand.
AGGATGTCGGGATTATCGGGCTGAACGATATGGAAATGGCTCGCTGGGAAAACATCAACCTGACCACGATTCACCAGCCTGTGAAGCAGATCATCGCGTCGTCCATTGAGCTGATCGTGGGCATGTTAACCGACCCCAACCGCGCGCCGGAGGCACGATTATGCCCCTGTCACGTAGTGGAACGGGGCACATTGCGCCTCGCCCCGTAACGATTACCGATACATAGGCGGGCGGGCGTCAACCCATGCGCCATCCGCCTTGGCCGAGGCGACGGCCTGATGAACCGCAGCCATCGACCGCACACCATCCTCGGCCAATGGCAGGCTGCCATGTGCCTCGCCACGGATTGCAGCGGCCAGATCGACATAGATATTGGCGACGGCCAACGGGAACCCCTCAGGATGCGCAATGGAAACGCGGCTTAGCCGTGTTGCTTCATCACACAAGCCGCCCTCGCCTTTCTCCATGATCTGGGTGCGACCACCAACAGGGGTGTAATAGACTTGGTTCGGCTGCTCCGACGCCCAGCGCAGGCCGCCCGTTTCGCCAAAGACCTGAATGTCGAACCCGTGCTGCCGCCCGACCGCGACCGAGGATGTCCACAGACGGCCAACGGTGCCACCCTCCATTCGGAAGTTGACCATGGCGTCATCCTCCAGTTCACGGCTGGAAATGGTCGAGGCGAAATCAGCCGACAGCGTACGAACCTGATCGCCCGCGATAAAGCTGGCCATGTGCATCGCGTGAATGCCGCAATCCGCAAACTGCCCCGAAACACCCGCCATTTTGGGATCATAGCGCCAACGTACGCGGGGATTATCCGCATCCGTGGCATCGCCGTGATGACCGTGACTGAAATTCGTGACGATCAGGCGGGGCTTACCGATTTGCCCCGTCGCCACCATGTGACGCATTTCGCGCACCATCGGATAGGCGGAATAGCAGTAGTTCACTGCGCAAATCTTACCCGTAGCAGCGGCCACACGCACGATCTCCTCGCCCTCCTCAACGGTCATGGTCATCGGCTTTTCGCAAAGCACGTTGAACCCGCCCTCCAGAAACGCCTTGGTGATCTCGAAATGCGTGGCATTGGGCGTGGCGACCGTGACCAGATCGATGCGATCCTCGCGGGCCCTCTCCCCCTCCAGCATGTCCTGCCAGTTGGCATATGCACGGTCCGAGGCAATCCCCAGACGCTGCGCGTAATCGCGCCCGCGGGCGGCATCTACGTCCAATGCTCCGGCGGCCATGGTGAAGTTACCATCAGCCTGCGCGCCCAAACGGTGCGCTGGTCCGATCTGGCTGCCCTCACCGCCGCCAATCATGCCCCAATTGAGTTTTCTCATGATACGCCCCTTAGAAGCCGATGGATTGCAGGAATTCGCGGTTGGCCGTCGCATCGCCCAGTGGATCAGGGTCCAGCGTCGGATCGCAATCCTGCTCGACCGTGCACCAGCCAGTGAAATTATTGTCCAACAGAACCTGACGGACGGCTGCGAAATCAACGTCGCCCTGCCCCAGATTACAGAATATCCCCTGCCCGCACGCCTTGTAAAAGTCGGTGCGATTGGCAACGACATCAGCCTTAACTGCGGGGTCGATATCCTTGAAATGCATATAGCTGATGCGGTCGATATGACGCTTCATAAACGCCACCGGATCATAGCCGGCATAGGAATGGTGGCCGGTATCGAAGCAGATTTTCAGGATGCTCTCATCCACCTCATCCAGCAGGCGCTCCAGCTCCGGCTCGAAATCCATGAAGCCTGCCGCGTGGGCGTGGATGCCAACGGTCAGGCCATATTCCTCCGCCCCTAGGCGGGCAATGGTGGCGATGCGATCCCGGAAAGCGGTCCATTCCGCCGCATCCATCTGCTCCGCTTCGGCCGCGCGACCGGCAGTGGGGGCACGACGGGGCGAGATACTGTCGATCAACACCAGATGCTGCGCGCCATGGGCAACCAGCGATTTGCAGGTACGGTGCGCGGCATCCATGACCTGATCCCACTTTGCGGGCTCATGAAACGGTTGGAACACCACGCCGCCGATCAGCTCCAGCGAATGTTCCGCCAGCGCATCGCCCAGCTCGGCCGGATCCTCGGGCATATAGCCAACTGGGCCCAGCTCGATCCCCTTATAGCCAGCCTCGGCGTTTTGCCGCAGCACGGTTTTCCAGTCCGGATTGCGCGGGTCGGCCGCAAATTCGACACCCCAGGAACAGGGCGCATTGCCAATTCTAATCATCTGTTCAGCTTTCTTTACGTGGCGACTATCTGCCAATTGCGAGTTGCGTTGGACCGACGCGCGGCGTCGATCACCTGATTGACGGCATGACCTTCGGCAAAGGTCGGCCAAACCGGCGCACCGGTCGCGATGGCGTGCAGGAAGTCGCGCGCCTCGATAATAATCTGATCCTGATAGCCGGTTCCGTGGCCCGGCCCCTGACAGAACGGTAGGTAATCGGGATGGGCGGGGCCGGTCAGGATTTTGCGGAAACCACGCTCGGCCTCTGGCCCCTCGGCCAGATATAGCCAGATCGCGTTCTGATCCTCCTGATCGAAGCGAATGGCGCCCTTTGTTCCATGAATCTCATAGGCATAGCCCATTTTTCGCCCCGTCGCGACGCGGCTGAAAAACAGATGGCCCATCACGCCATTCTCAAATTCGCACATCATCTGCGCCTGATCGTCATTGGTCACAGGCACGCCGCCGCGTGTCGCGTGGGCCGTCTGCGCGACGGCCATCACCTGCGCAATCGGGCCCATCAGTGCGCGTGCGCCGTTGACCATATGGGGCGCCAGATCGCCCAGCGTTCCGTTCGCCTCACCCTGCGCACGCCAAGTTCCCGGGGTATCAGGATCGGCGTAGAAATCCTCGGTATGCTCACCCCGAAACCATGTCACATCCCCGATACGGCCCTGCGCCAGCAAATCCCGCGCATATTGCGATGCCGGTGTGCGGATATAGTTGAAACCAACCATGTTGACGCAGCCCGATGCCTGCGCCGCCGCGACCATTGCCGCACTATCGTCTAGCGATGCGCCCAGCGGCTTTTCGCAGAACACGGGCTTACCTAGTGCAAAGGCCGCCTCGGCTATCGCACGGTGCGTATCCTGTGGCGAGGCGATCACGATTGCCTCTACCGCCGGGTCCGCAACCAGCGTCTGCCAATCCGGTGCGGCACGGGCAAAACCATATGCAACGCGATACCGATCCGAGGATGCAGGCGATGCGCCGCAAATCATCTCCAATCGCGGGCGCAGCTCGGTTCCGAACAACGCGCCAACGCTCGACATCGCGACTGCATGGGCCTTACCCATATAGCCGCCGCCGACCAGACCTATTCCGATTTCAGCCATTCTGTCCTCCCTCAGAAAACCGGTTGCAACCGGTTGCAAAGTGAGTATCTTCAATCGGGCAGATTGGTCAACAACCGATCTTGATCGCATCAAATTCTAATGTCGGGGGATGGCATAAATGGACATTGAGACAGGAACCATCCGGCTGACCACCGCGCAGGCCATCATACGGTATCTGAACGCGCAATTCATTGAGACAGATGGCGTGCGGCAACGTGTTTGCGGCGGCGGCTTCGGTATCTTCGGACACGGGAACGTCACCTGTCTGGGCGAGGCATTGCACGACCATCGCGAAACCCTGCCCCTATATCGCGGCCAGAACGAGCAGAGCATGGGATTCGCCGCTGCGGCCTATGCCAAATACCACCTGCGCCGCCGGTTTATGCTGTGCACTGCCAGTGCGGGCCCCGGCACCGCGAACCTGTTGACCTCTGCCGCATTGGCCCATGCGAACCGTCTGCCCATGCTGATGCTATGCGGCGATGCATTTCTGACGCGCCTGCCCGATCCGGTGCTGCAACAGCTAGAGCATTTCGGCAATCCGACCCTTGGCGTGAATGACGCGTTCAAGGCGGTAAGCCGCTATTGGGATCGCATCACGCATCCCGCGCAGATCATGCAGTCCCTGCCCGCCGCTTTGGCCACCCTGCTGGATCCGGCGGATTGCGGCCCCGCCTTTATCGGCCTGCCGCAGGATGTTCAGGGCTGGACCTATGACTACCCCCTCGCCTTTTTCGAGGAGCACACCCACCACATCCGCCGCACAGCCCCCGATGCGGGTGAGGTTGCCCGCGCCGCTGCTGTTTTGCGCAGTGCCAAGCGCCCAGTCATCATCGCAGGTGGCGGCGTGCAATATTCCGGCGCCGTGGCGGAGCTGACCGAGTTTGCCACCACACACAACATCCCCGTGATTGAGAGCATTGCAGGCCGCGCCAATATGCTGGCCACGCACCCGCTGAATATAGGTCCCGTTGGTGTAACAGGTTCGGACAGCGCCAACGCAATCGCGGAGCAGGCGGACGTCATCCTGTCCGTTGGGTGCCGCCTACAGGATTTCACGACGGGATCGTGGACTGCCTTTGCACAGGATGCGCAGATCATCTCGCTCAACGCTGCACGCCACGATGCGGGCAAGCATAAATCCCTGCCCATCGTCAGTGACGCACAGGTCGGATTGACGCATCTGACGGTCGCGATGGATGGATATAGTGCCCCGTCCGATTGGACCTCCCTCGCACAGGGTGAGCGTCAGAAATGGGACGCTTATGTCGCGAAAAATGTGCGTGCTGGGAACCGCCCGAACTCCTATGCGCAGACCATCGGCGTTGTGAATGATCTATGCGACCCCCGCGACCGCGTGGTTACTGCGGCGGGCGGATTACCGGCGGAGGTTACAGCCAACTGGCGCACGCTGGGCATTGGAACCGTCGATGTTGAATTCGGCTTTTCCTGCATGGGGTATGAAATCGCCGGCGGTTGGGGCGCACGTATCGCGCAATCCGAGCAGGAGCCGGATGCGAACACCGTCGTCTTTGTCGGGGATGGATCGTACCTGCTGATGAATTCGGACATTTATTCGGCCTGCCTGACGGATAAAAAACTGATCATCCTCGTGCTGGACAATGGTGGTTTTGCCGTCATCAACAAACTACAAAACAACACCGGCAATGAGAGTTTCAACAACCTGATCGCCGACACGCCGACAGCCACCCGACAGTTCGGCGTGGATTTCGAGGGGCACGCCCGATCCATGGGTGCCGACGCCATGACCGTCGCCAATCCGGCTGAGCTGGGTGAGGCCTTCACCCGCGCCAAGGCTTCAGACCGCACCACCGTCATCGTAATGAAGGTAGACCCCTACGAGGGCTGGACGACCGAGGGCCACGCATGGTGGGAGGTCGGAACGCCCCACACCTCGGAACATGAAAGCATCCGCGACGCCCATGCCGAGGTTGAAAGCGCCCGTTCTCGCCAACGAAAGGGCATCTGATGAACATCCGTGAGGGCATCGCACAGGGCCGCTTTCTGGTCGTCGGCCGCGTCGGCATCGACCTGTACCCCGACCCACCGGGCACCGCGACGCAGGACGCGCTGAACATGACCGTGGGCATGGGCGGCTCCAGCGCGAATATCGCGGCGGGCTTGGTCAAGCTGGGCTGTCAGGCTGCCTTGGTCACATGTGTTTCCGACGATTCTATCGGGCGGTATTGCTGCAATCAGCTGGACGCATATGGCGTGGACAAACGCCACGTGCGTGCAGTCGGCGGCGAGTTTCGCAACTCGCTGGCCGTCTATGAAACGCGGGTCGAGGATCACCAGTCGGTCATCTATCGCAACGGCGCCGCTGATTTTCAGATGGACCGCGCAGATATCGACGCGGTGGATTTCTCGCAGTTCAGCGCACTGGTCACGGCAGGCACTGTTTTTGCGGCGGAACCCTCACGCGATGCTGCCTTCTATGCGTTCGAGCGCGCCCGCGCGGCGGGCCTGCCGGTGATTTTCGACGTGGATTACCGCCCCTATTCATGGCCCTCGGCACAGGTCGCAGCCGATGTTCTGTCGTGTGCCGGTGAATTGTCCGATGTGATCGTCGGCAATGATGAGGAATTCGGATTTATGGCAGGTGGTCTGGACAAGGGATTGGCCAAGGCGCGTGAGCTGTCCTCCAATGGCCGGATCATCGTTTATAAAATGGGTGCCGAAGGGGCCATCACCATTGGTGAGGGGCACGAACGCCAGACCGGCATCTATCCCGTGACCGCCCTGAAACCAACCGGCGCCGGTGACAGCTTTATGGCCGGAATGCTGGCCGGAATTGCACAGGGTCGATCGCTGGATGAGGCAGTCCTGCGCGGCTCCGCCTGTGCCGCAATCGTCGTGGGCCGCCCCGGTTGCGCGCCCGCCATGCCCGATGCCGCCGATCTAGAGCAATTTCTTGAGACACATCCCGGGCCCACCGCCCGCACTGCGGACGTATGAAAGGACCGACAGATGCATATTGCACCCCATGACAACCAGAACAAACCCATCGTGGACATTGATGACCCCACGGTGCCGCTGAACTATTTCAACATCGTAAAGCTGAAGCGTGACGAGGTGTTCGAATACACCACCCCCGGCTACGAAACCTGCATCGTGCCCGCCACCGGCACTGTCGATGTGCAGGCCGAGGGCTTTACCGCCGATAATCTGGGCGGACGCGGCACCGATGTCTGGGATGGTGAGCCTGAGGGCGTTTACATCCCTGTAGGCGTCACCGCGCGCATCATCTGCAAATCCGACACGACCGAGGTGTTCATCGCCGGTGCGCGCTATGACAAGGTACTGGACCCCTTCGCCGTGCGTGTGGCGGAACTGGACAAGGTGCAATACGGGTCGGACGACACGAAAACACACCGCAAGATCAAGCACATCCTGGGCCAGCAGCAGCATGATAAGGTCGGGCGTCTGCTCGTCTCGGAACTGTTCACGGTTGGTCAGGGCGGCTGGTCAGGCTTTCCCGCGCACAAACACGATACCGACCGCAAGGACGCAGACGGCAACATCATCGAAACCCGGCATGATGAGACGTATAACTTCCGCTTCCGCCCCAATCACGGGTCCGGCGTGCAAATCCTACAGCGCGAGGAGGGCAAGCCCGGCGACGCCTATCAACTGATGGATGGCTCTACGATCTGCCTTGATAAGGGATACCACCCCTGCGCCGTTATGCCCGGATACGAGATGTATTATTTCACCATCCTTGGCGGGTTGAGCCAGCGCAGTCTGGTGCAGTTCTTCCAACCCACCCATGCCTATCAGGTTGAGACTATTCCCGGCATTAAAGACATGGTGGCAAAGTTCAAATGACACTGGCCACCCTGTCCGATGTTCTGCAACCGGCGCTGCGTGGCAATTACGCAGTCGCCGGTCTGGTCTGTCTGGGGTGGGAGGACATGCGCGCCTATGCCCATGCCGCACAGGCCGAAAACGCGCCGGTGATCCTGCAGGCGGGTCCGTCCTGCCGCGCGCACACACCGCTGCCCGTCTTGGGCGCGATGATGCGTAATCTGGCCGCTGATGTTGATGTGCCGGTCGTGGCGCATCTGGATCATGGCTACACGGCGGATGAGTGTAAGGCGGCGCTGGATGCGGGCTTTACCTCGCTGATGTTCGACGGCTCACGCGCGCCTTTGGGTGAGAACATCGCACAGACCCGCGCAATCGTGGAACTGGCCCATAGTGCAGGTATTTCATGCGAGGGCGAGATCGGCTTTGTCGGCTATTCCGGCGGCGATGGCTCCGCCGGAACCGATCCGCAGCAGGCGGCGCGCTTTGCACGGGAAACCGGCGTTGACGCGATGGCGATCTCGGTCGGGAACGTCCATCTGCAACAGGATCGTGAGGGCGGCTTGGACGAGGACGCAATCCGTGCAATCGACGCGCTGACCACGGTTCCGCTGGTCATCCATGGCGGGTCCGGCGTACCGGTTGCGCAGCGACAGCACCTATCCACCCACTCCTCGATCTGCAAATTCAACATCGGCACCGAATTGCGCATGGCCTTTGGCGCCAACCTGCGTGAAGTTCTGGCCGCCGACACGCAAAAATTTGACCGTGTGGGTATCCTAAAGGACGTTGAGCCGCGATTGCTCGACGCCGCCCGCACCGTGATCCGCGCCTTTGGGGCGCCTGCTCAGGATTAGAACTATGCTCAATATCGGTATTCTAGGCTGTGGCCGGATCGGACAGGTCCACGCCCGCAGCATCGCCCAAATGGTGGGCGCACGTGTCAGCGCGGTATCCGATGCGATCCCCGCCGCGGCACAGGCATTGGCCGCCAGCACCGCCTCACAGGCGATGGACAGCGACGCCCTGATCAACAGCCCAGACGTGGATGCCGTGATCATTGGCACCCCAACCACGACCCATTTCGACCTGATCCATCAGGCAGCGGCGGCGGGCAAGGCGATCTTTTGCGAGAAGCCGGTAGACCTGTCCACCGAGCGCATCCGCACATGTCTGGACACGATCAACGCAACAGGCGTGCCGTTCATGGTCGCGTTTAACCGCCGATTCGACCCGAACTTCGCGCACTTACAGCAATCCCTGCGCGATGGCGTGGTCGGCAATGTGGAGATGGTCACGATCCTGTCCCGCGACCCCACGCCGCCCCCTGTCAGCTATATCGAAAGCTCCGGCGGGATTTTCCGCGACATGATGATCCACGATCTGGATATGGCACGCTTTCTGCTGGGTGAAGATCCGGTGGAGCTGCACGCAATGGGTTCGTGCCTTGTCGATCCGGGCATTGGCGCGGCTGGCGATATGGATACCGCCACCGTGACATTGAAAACCGCCAGTGGCCGGATTTGCCAAATCTCTAACTCCCGCCGCGCGACCTATGGCTATGACCAGCGGGTTGAAGTGCACGGCTCCAAAGGCATGATCCGCGCCCATAACGAGTTGGAAAACAATGTCGAGCTGGCAACGACTGATGGTTTCACCCACGCGCCGACCAAGAATTTCTTTCTAGAACGTTATGCCGCCGCCTACCTCGCCGAAATGAACCATTTCATGCAAGCAGTGACCGCAGGAACTGCCCCAAAGCCAGACGGCATGGATGGGCTGAAGGCACAATATCTGGCCGATTTGGCAACAGAATCCAGCCGCGACGGCCTGATCAAATCCTGCCAAATCGGCTGAGCCAGCCGCAACATCGCGCAGGTCACGCTTTCAGATAAAGAAGGCATGGCCTGCGGGCGGCTAAACCCGGAATAGGAATGGCTGGCGTCCATTCCCCTGCATTAACCAGCCCAAGCGCATGTGAAATTTGTTTCCTCGCCGCAAATCCGCCAACAATTCGTCCATCGCAGGTGGCTTGAAAGAGCACGGGAACCAACATCAATCGTGACGGCATTTTCCCCTGCCGAGGCGGTGATGATCTGCAATCCGCTGGCTGTTTCAAGGAATGCGACCCCGCTCAAGGCCGCAAGATATCTGTCCTGCGCATCGACTGCGCAAGAGGCGAGCGTAACGCCCGTCAACATGGAACCACCCATTTAACCCGCCGTGCGCGTCGCCTGTCCGTGTTCTGGACAGGCGACGACGTCACCGGCTACCACCATTTGCGGTTCGCATTTTTTAATCTCGATCCGACCCCTCGGAGCGAGCTGCGATCCACCCACATTGAGTAAACAATCGAGTTGGCGATAGGATCCGGTGGTTCCGGCCCATATTTAGGAAAATGTGTAGGTTAACGGTGGGTTAGCTGTAGTTCAGGGATTCTCACTGTCCCTCAAGATCGCTCTCATTCGCGTGATATGCGGTAATTGTCGCCATATTGGAAACGCTCAGACGCCCCAATCAGCCCTACTCCAAACGCTAGACGTCCCCATCTGTTCATTATCGAAACGCGGAACACTCCGGCAGTTTCAAGACACAGATTTTAAGGGACCTAGACCATGACCAATGTTGCAAAAACACTTCTCGCTACCGTCGCTCTGACTGCTGCTCTGGCATCGCCTGTTCTGGCGAACAACTCGCAGTTGGCTGCCTCCATCGGCATCCCTGCTGACGTTGCCCAGACGCTGACCCAGGGCGAGATCGCCACAATCGGTGCAATCATCAACGACGATGAGAACCACATCAACTCCTACGCTGACTTCGCACGCTAAGAGCCAGTTTCCCTGTCGAGGCGCGGATGACCGCTTGCCTCCGGACCCCAAGATTTAAGGATTAAGATCATGACCAATTTTGCAAAGACACTTCTCGCTACCGTCGCTCTGACTGCTGCTCTGGCATCGCCCGTTCTGGCGAACAACTCGCAGCTGGCTGCCTCCATCGGCATCCCTGCTGACGTTGCCCAGACGCTGACCCAGGGCGAGATCGCCACAATCGGTGCAATCATCAACGACGACGAGAACCACATCAACTCCTACGCTGACTTCGCACGCTAAGAGCCGGTTTCCCTGTCGAGGCGCGAATGACCGCTTGCCTCCGGACCCCAAGATTTAAGGATTAAGACCATGACCAATGTTGCAAAAACACTTCTCGCTACTGTCGCTCTGACTGCTGCTCTGGCATCGCCCGTTCTGGCGAACAACTCGCAGCTGGCTGCCTCCATCGGCATCCCTGCTGACGTTGCCCAGACCCTGACCCAGGGCGAGATCGCTACAATCGGTGCGATCATCAACGACGACGAGAACCACATCAACTCCTACGCTGACTTCGCACGCTAAGAGCCGGTTTCCCTGTCGAGGCGCGAATGACCGCTTGCCTCCGGACCCCAAGATTTAAGGATTAAGACCATGACCAATGTTGCAAAAACACTTCTCGCTACTGTTGCTCTGACTGCTGCTCTGGCATCGCCTGTTCTGGCGAACAACTCGCAGCTGGCTGCCTCCATCGGCATCCCTGCTGACGTTGCCCAGACCCTGACCCAGGGCGAGATCGCTACAATCGGTGCGATCATCAACGACGACGAGAACCACATCAACTCCTACGCTGACTTCGCGCGCTAAGAGCGGTCGGTAGTAGGTTTGTAGAGATATCCGGCGCAACGTCCCGTGCGTTGGGTCTCTCGATCCTCTCCATTGCGGCGAGGGAGCTGAACCAGGATCGGGACATCACGATAGAAAAAGGCCCCGCAGCGATGCGGGGCCTTTTCAATTTTTGCAGTGGGGATCAGGCCGCGATTAAGGCGTCCCCGTTTAAGTTCCGCTTGGGCGCCGCAATCTTAACCCTCACCACAATTGGTCAACCAATATTGGCGCCGCAAACCGTTTCCAATATTTGAATGTCACGAAATAGCCAAATTTAATTTAATTGGAATCACAAGTTGGCTCATCGTCAAATTGGGTTGTAGATGCGCATTGATCATAAATTGGTCAACCAATTCCATCTAGGGCACCCTAGGGTAAGGGCGCAAAGCTCAGCCAACCCTCCGCGCTGGATCGCATAGGGCAATCACCCCTGTGGTCCAAGTGATCAAAAAGTATCTGGGAGGATATAATGCTAAACGTTATCGGGAAAATCGGACTTGCGGCCAGCGCTCTTGCGTTCTCCGCGTCAATGGCTAGTGCCGATGTAACCTTGCAGGATGGCACGGTCTTATCGGACGCGCCGACCTTCATCGTAACTTATATCGAGGCAGACGCCGCCAGCTCAGACGCCGTTAAGGCGTTAATCGAGGACCAAACCTCGGCAAGCACGCAGGAGGATGGCAACTTGCGCTTTGAGGGCCTGCAACGGATCGGTCAGGACAATCATTTCGTCATCATTGAGGCATGGGCCAGCGCAGATGAACGCAATAGCCATGCCGCATCTGACCACACCATCGCCTTTCGCAATACATTGGAGCCAATGCTATATGCGCCCTATGATGAGCGTCCACATGTTGGCCTAGACGCCGCCGATCCATCAAGCATACCGGCCGGCGATGCCGATACAGTATATGTCATTACCCATGCCGACATCATTCCACCCGAGCAATTCGCCCCCTGCGATCGCCAAGTGGATGCAAGCGGCCCTTGCGGCAACGCCATGATGACTGACCTCGCTGAATTCAGCCGCGATCACGATGGCAGCATGCGCTTTGACATCCTGACCCAATCCAATCGGGCTAATCACATGACCGTTGTTGAAATGTGGGATAGCTCCGCGAGTCAAGCTGCGCATCAGATCACAGATGCCAAAAAGGCGTTCCGCAATGAGCTTTCCGGCATTCCAGCAGCCGGTGGCGTGAATCCAGACCCACAATTCGTGCTAAACATGTTGACCGGCAGCCTGTGGGATGAGCGCCTCTACACGCTGATCAGTAACTAAAAGACTGCGCCTCTAAAACGGCAGCTTTAACTTTCGCCGCCCGTAGAGTGCTTCTCATATGAAAAACAGTTCGTCGCTCATCAATTGAGTGGCGAGCCAGAGTTGCAAGGCGCAGGTGCCAATCAGTAACCATTCAGCACAGCGCACCCATCGAGATAAGCCCTTGTGGCGGCCATACTGCGACGCAAGAGAATGCGGTTCACTCGCAATGCAGGATAATCGGCAGTCCCCAACCGCCCAACGTCGCTACCTCGCGAATAGACTCAAGACGACTTCGCTAGGCATCGGCTCTGCGCTCAACAAAATGCGCAAACGCAGTTACCGCCCCGCTTATATGAGGGTGGAAAACCGTGTGAATATAATGTGTCTCTGGCGCATCCAACGATGCACTCACAGTGCAATTCAAGCTTGGAAAGCATTTCCATGAAAGCTGGAAAACAACCGATAAAAACCCTTATTATCAGCCACTTAAAATCTAAATGGCGACCCCTGGAGGATTCGAACCCCCGACCTGATGATTAGAAGTCACCTGCTCTATCCAGCTGAGCTAAGGGGCCGTATGGGGATTAGTGGGTCCACGCGCCGCGACGGTCATGGGCGAAATTATCGCCGTAACCACGGTTTCTGACATTAGGCTTGCGTGGTTTTGGTTCCATCACCTGATGGGGGATACCGTGACGGCGCGCATATTCGATTGCAGCGGCGCGGGTATCGAACCGCAGGTGGACCTGACCGGTTGTGTCGCCCGACCCCTGCCATCCCATCAAGGGGTCAATACGCTTGGCCTCGGCGGCTTCGAACTGCAACACCCAGTGCTGGCTGTTCGCGGTTCCCGACGACATGGCTGTTTTGGCTGGCTGATAGATACGGGCAAGCATGGATCACATCCCAATTTTAATTCCGCTTCAGGGTATGTGCAAAAACGGCCTCTGGCGCAAGAGGCGCGAACATTTCACAGCAAATTCCTGTTCAAGCTGCCGTCGACCCGGACAAGGGGTTTGGGTGGGTGGGTGGTATTGTCCCGGCCGACGGCTTTGCTGCTTGCAGGGGTCAAGTTAGGCCATCACATGAATTCGGCAAATCATCCTGCGCAGAAGTTCGATTCAATTTGAACTAATTCATAGTGATTGCCCGCGCCGATTGAAGCGGCCAGTATTTCCACTATATCTGAGCGGAGCAGCGAGGGGAAAAACATGAACGACGCCATCACCCTGCCCGAGGTCGTGCGCCCCGACCGTGCCAAGCTGGAGGGCGGGCGCCGTTTTGTCATGAATACCGAATTCACACCGGCCGGCGATCAGCCCACCGCGATTGTGGAGCTGAGCGACGGGATCAAGGCGGGCGATCAGGATCAAGTATTGCTGGGCGCAACAGGCACCGGCAAGACATTCACCATGGCCAAGGTGATTGAGGAAACCCAGCGCCCCGCCATTATCCTTGCCCCGAACAAAACCCTCGCGGCACAGCTATATGGTGAGTTCAAGGGCTTCTTCCCCGACAATGCGGTCGAGTATTTCGTCAGCTATTACGACTATTACCAGCCCGAGGCATATGTCGCGCGCTCTGACACCTATATCGAAAAAGAATCGCAGATTAACGAGCAGATCGACCGGATGCGCCACTCGGCCACGCGATCGCTGCTGGAACGTGATGACGTGATTATCGTCGCCTCCGTGTCGTGCATTTACGGCATCGGTTCGGTCGAAACCTATGGCGCGATGACGCAGGATATCGTGGCCGGTCAGGAATATGATCAGCGCAAGGTGATGGCCGATCTGGTCGCCCAACAATATAAACGCAACGACGCGGCGTTCCAGCGCGGCTCGTTTCGCGTGCGCGGCGATTCGCTGGAGGTTTGGCCCGCCCACATGGATGACCGCGCATGGCGGCTCAGCTTCTTTGGTGAGGAACTGGAAAGCATCACCGAATTCGACCCCCTGACCGGTGAACGGACCGGAACGATGGAGAAGGTCCGCATCTACGCGAACTCCCACTATGTGACGCCGCGCCCCACCATGTCGCAGGCCACCGTCGGCATCAAGAAAGAGCTGGCCATGCGCCTCGCCCAATTGGAGGGTGAGGGCAAATTGCTCGAAGCACAGCGCCTTGAACAACGCACGCAATTCGATCTGGAAATGCTTGAGGCGACAGGCGTTTGCAACGGGATCGAGAACTATTCCCGCTATCTGACGGGCCGCGCACCGGGCGAACCACCCCCCACCCTGTTCGAATATATTCCCGACAATGCCATCGTTTTCGCGGATGAGAGCCACGTCTCCGTCCCCCAGATCGGCGGCATGTATAAGGGCGATTACCGACGCAAATTCACGTTGGCAGAGCATGGCTTCCGCCTGCCCTCGTGCATGGATAACCGGCCCCTGAAATTCGAGGAATGGGACGCCATGCGCCCCCAATCCATCTACGTGTCCGCCACGCCCGCCGCGTGGGAACTGGAGCAGGCAGGCGGCGTGTTCACCGAGCAAGTGATCCGCCCCACCGGCCTGCTGGACCCGCCGGTCGAAATCCGCCCAGTGGAAATGCAGGTGGACGATCTGCTCGACGAAATCCGCATCGTCGCGGCACAGGGCCTGCGCGTGCTTGTCACAGTGCTGACCAAGCGGATGGCCGAGGATCTGACCGAGTATTTCCACGAACAGGGCATCCGCATCCGCTACATGCACTCGGATATCGATACGGTGGAACGCATCGAAATCCTGCGCGACCTGCGCCTTGGTGCCTTTGACGTGCTGGTCGGCATCAACCTATTGCGTGAGGGGCTCGATATCCCCGAATGCGGGCTGGTCGCGATTCTGGATGCGGACAAGGAGGGGTTCCTGCGCTCGGAAACGTCGCTGGTGCAAACCATTGGCCGCGCGGCGCGAAATGCCGAGGGACGCGTGATTATGTACGCGGACCGCATCACCGGCTCGATGGAGCGTGCGATTGGCGAAACCAACCGACGCCGACAAAAGCAGGAGGCCTATAACCTCGAACATGGCATCACCCCTGCCACGGTGAAAAAGAACGTCGAGGATATCCTCGCCGGTCTGTACAAGGGCGATACCGATCAGTCCCGCGTCACCGTTAAGGTCGACAAACCACTGCTGGGCGACAACCTCGCCACGCATCTGGAGGCCCTGCGCAAGGAGATGATCAAGGCCGCCGAAAACCTCGAATTCGAGGAAGCCGCGCGCCTGCGTGATGAGGTCAAGCGTCTGGAAACAGTCGAACTTACCATCGCCGACGACCCCCTCGCCCGACAAAGCGCGGTGGACCAGGCCGTCAGTGACGCAAAGAAATCATCAGGCAGGTCAACAGCAGGAAAGGGTGGAACGCGACATTATCGTGGCAAAAGTCAAAAGAAATTCGGCTCATAGCCCTCGAATAGGGTTGTTTCCCATGCGCCCTAAGTGACATTCTGCGACAGAATTTCAGCGGGGACAGTTGTGTCGCAAGTAATAACTGACTCAAAACACCCAGAGCTTCTGCGACAAATCGCATTACTGAACAAGGACATGTGGTTCCGTGTCCCTTCGATATGCGTAATCCTCGGGATTTGCGGCTACTTTGTAGACAGCACGATGACGCTCTACTCCAGCGTGCTGTTTATTATCATTGAAACACTGCAATACCGCGCCGGAAAACGATATCGCGACCTACCCAACCAAGAATCCTATCTGCAATTACTGATTGTGGCCATTATCGAACCCATCGCCATCCTGCTGCCCATTGCACTACTGTGGAGCATAGGAGAGGTATATCCGCGATTGGTTTGCGTTATTATGCTAACAGTATCGCTACTACACATCGTATTGGTTCGATCACCACATTTGACATTTGGATTTTCATCCTCATTACCACCATTAATCACGTACTATTATCTGATATACCTCCACCATATTGAATTCAAAAATATCGACTACACGGTTATGGGCCTTATCGGCATTACAATGCTCGGTGTTTATTTCTTTTACGCGATCTACACCTATAACAAGTTCCAGCGCGCTCTACTCATCGCTCGCGACAGCGCAACTGCCGCCAGTGCTTCGAAAAGCAGGTTCCTCGCCGCGATGAGCCACGAATTACGCACCCCTCTAAATGCCATCATGGGCGTCAGCCAATTGCTGCGCGAACAACCGGACCACCCCTCCTCTGCCAAGCGGATAACCGCGCTGGAGGCCGCCTCACGCAGCCTGAAGGAACTGGTCGATGATGTGCTGGACCTGACCCGCATCGAACAGGGACAGACTGTGTTCCGCCCGATTGAGGTTAACCTGATCAAAGAGGTCAGCGCCGTTGTCGATCTGCATCGCCCTGTCGCCATGTCCAAGGGGCTGACATGTGAGCTGCAATTCACATCCGACCTAAGCCCCGATTTGACCTTCGACCCGCTGCGCGTGCGCCAATGCATCACGAATTTGCTCAGCAATGCCCTGAAATTTACAGAGCGCGGCGCCGTGCGCATTCTGGTCAAAACCCGCGAGCAATCCGACGAAACCGTTATGGTCGAGATTTATGTCAGCGATACCGGCATCGGCGTCCCGCAAAATGTACGCCGAAACCTGTTCGAGATCGGCTTCCAAGCCCATAAAAACTCGACCTCTCCCAGCCCGGGCAACCATTCGGACGGCGCAGGTCTGGGCCTTGCCATTTCCCGTTCCCTTGCTCGACAAATGGGCGGCGATATCACCTATTCCGCTGGGCCGGATAGCGGCGCAACCTTCTGCCTGTCCTTTCAGGCCACGCCCTACCAACCCGAAAAGCCGCGTCCGCAGCAAACAACCCATGCACCGCTGTTCATGGCCGGTCGCAATGTGCTGGTGGTTGATGATATCGCGACCAACCGAATGGTTGCGGCCGCCTTTATTCAAACCGATGGAATGCATGCCGTTCAGGTTGAGGGTGGAGCGGAAGCACTGGAGGCGCTCCACAAATCACCCTTCGATCTGGTGCTGCTGGACATGAACATGCCGCATATGTCGGGGCTGGAAACCTTTGCCGCGATCCGCGCCTCGGATACGGAATGGGCCAATATTCCGGTGATCGCCCTCACCGCAGACGCCATGCCCGAGGACGCTGCGCGCTATCTGCGCGCAGGCCTCGATGGGTATTTGGCAAAACCGCTGGATCGCGACCAATTGCGCGCTCGTATCGCAGCGGTCCTGACATCTGACCAGACCAATATCAGCCGACTAGATCGCAACGTGTGTGTACAATAACGCTGCCGCCCACAGCCTCGGGCCACGTTAGCGCAACGGCATCAAACGCACTGCCCTGCTGCACCGCGACCCTCGGCAACCGCCCGTCCCAGTTGGAGCTGATGCCCTGCGTCGGCGCGACACCATCCACGCCCAAGGCCCGCAATCCAAACGGCAGACGCCCCGCGGTCGAGATGCTCCAATTCGTCGACGTTCCGAACTTGGTATAGGGCACGGGAACCGGATTTGCGGTTCGGATTTGCACGCTCTCAAACACATTGCCCGACACGGTGATGGATCGCGAGCGTGTTCCGTCCAAGGTTCCACGGTCCAGATCCACCCCGTCAAAGCGGCTGATAACATCGTTGCCAATCGTCTTGAACGCATTGCCGATGATGGCAATACCGTCCAGATATTGATCCTGCCCGATCGGCGCGACACGAATATAGGTGAAGCTTTTGGGAACACTGGAGCAGGTAAAGATATTGCCGGTGATCGTCAGATTGCCATAGGCCGTATCGCTGTCGATATTGCTGCTATGCTCATCCGTCAGCTCGATGAAGGCGTTGTCACAGTAATTCCCGGTAAACACAGTTTTCACATTGCGATTGGTCAGAACCACACCGGCGGAGCGAGCAGCCCCCTCACCCGCATTATCGCCCTGCCACCAGTGATTGCAGGAGAAAATATGCCCCCCCCCCGCGACGACCGCGAAGTGCAGAAATTGCACGATGCGGTTATTGCGGATCTTCATATCGTTCTTGTTGGTGTTCAGCGCGATAGAGGTCCGGTCCCCCACATCCTGATCCGAATCCGGCGCAAGGAACTCGTTACTCTCGATCGAGATACCGTTGCACCCCTCACCGATGGAGGTAATGCCGCGATCCTTGGGACGGACAAACCAGCAATCCTGGATATGCCACGCGGTGCCGCTTTGCGCCAGCATCACGGCCGAGGCACGACGGTTGCCCAGAAACTCGATCTGCATCAGGCACTGACGGTTGATCGAGGTAAAACCGGAATAATCCAGCATGTAACGAAAGCGCGTGAAGCTATAGGTCTGCGAGGCAGGTGCGGCATATAGCGGCTGGCTCAACACCAGTTTCGCATTGGGGATATCAACCTCACGCACGTAAACCTCGCGCCCCACGCCGGTGCCGGTGATCAGGCTGCCCTGTTCGATCTGCGCGACATTGGCCACATTGCTCAACTCCAGCGGCTCGCTCGCATCATAGGATGCGCTGGAGGTCGCTGTGCTCTCATCCCAATCGGACGAATTCGCCGCCTCCAGATGCCCGTTCCGAATGGCGCGCCGGTTGCCATAGGTATCCCGATCCCCGACCGCCGCATGCACATCCACAGGGCGCGTCAGCCGGATCTGCCGCCCGCACAGGTCCAGACTGTCATGGTCGGTAAAGGCATATAGCGCCCCGATCGCGCGTTCCAGCGCCACCTGCTCATCCTGAAAGGCGTCCAGATAGGTATCGTAATTGTAGTTATGGGTCAGCGCGATCCGCCCGGGTGAGTCGTGCGCAATCTTACCAGTAAACCGCACCCGCGCATCCAGCGTTAGCTCCGATCCGATGTAATATGTCCCCTCAGGCACCACCACATCGCGCCCCTGCGCCGCTGCATCCGCAGCAAAGAACGCCTCCGTATCGTCGGTCACACCGTCACCAATGGCGCCGTAATCGCGCACATCCACCCAATCCATCAGCGTGCGCAGGAAATCAGCGGTCGCATCCTCGATCTGGATCGACTCAATCCGAACCGAACAATTGTTGTCACCCGTCAGGTCCAAGCCGAAATGCGCCGCCACCGCCGGCTGCGACCAGATCAGATCGACCCCGCCACGCGCGCCCTGCCCGACCACGGCAGAAACCTCGTACACCTCGCCATAAGTCTCCAGAAACACCTCATCGCCGGTGGTATCCACCGCGACAGCCGCACCGCTGGAATCCATCGCATAGCTTGCAATCCGCACATAGGGCCGGTTGCCGCCCACCAGCTTTACCCGCGCCGAGATCCGCAAATAGCAGCCGGGCGTCATGGGGGTGGTGCCGGTCCACCGCAGGGGCTGGACACTATCCGTTTTGAAAATTTCGAGGCAATCACCAAAATCCGCATCCGCTGAAACCAGCGCCGCGTTTGATGCACCATCATATGTTGGTTCTGTTGAAAGCCCGTTTTCGCTGGACCAAACGGACAAGCCGTCTGCGAATGCTGGCGGCATCAGGTCAATACCGTCGGTAACTGCCTTGTTCATCGATCAAATCCTTTCGCCCGACGGGCGCGAAGGATTTGATGAGGGAAACCGGCATCGCGCCGACTAAGCCGGAACAGCAAATCTCCACTGGAATGCCCAACCGATTCCTCGGGCGGACACGTCTTTTTCGCATAGCGGCCTTAACGGCTGGTTAATTCAGGCCCCAGCACCGGCATCCCGCAGCAATTGCACTCCGTTGATCCGCCACGCCCCGTCAATTTGCACAACTTCGTATTCCGCCACCACGCTATCATCCGTTCCGTGGCCCAGTACAACCTGCTGATAGAACACGTCGCCATCCTGCCGGATCAGGGCAAAACGCAGGGCGCTAGGCCGCCACACCATCGGATAACCGCGCCGTACCATGGTGCCGAAATTCTCGGGCGTCTCGAAAATATCCTGGATCAGGGGAGAGGCATAGCTAAACGCCTCGTCAAAATCATCCCGTTGCAGAGCACCGATTTGCAACGCGATAACATCGCGCACCGCTGCCTCATCCGCGCGCGCGGCGGCGGGCCACAGCAACGCCAGAACGACGATCATCTTATAGAATACACGCATCACGATCCTCCGCAGATGTTCCGGTTGAATGTCGCCAGCCGTAGGCAGACCAGCGACATCCCCGAATTATGCAGAGCAACGTGCGTAAACGCCAATTTGTTTCGGAACCCCCGAAACGATCACGCCTCGGCGACGAATGCGCCTGATAGGGCCTGATCGATCAACGCAACCGTGTCATCCACGCCGTACAACGCAACGAACCCGCCAAAGCGTGGTCCCTGCGTCGCGCCAAGCAACACCTCATAGATCGCGGCGAACCATGCGCGCAGTGGATCAAACTCATGCGCCTTACCCACAGCAAAGACCTCGGATTGCAAGGCTTCTGCCTCAAGCGGCCCATCCCAAGCGGCCAGACGCGCACGCAAATCCTGCAACGCGGCCCGCTCCTGATCGGTCGGCAGGCGGTACACCTTGGCCGGTTTCACGAAATCCTGGAAGTAGCGCACAGCATGAGCCGCCGCCTTGTCCAAGCCGGGATGGCTTTCCGCCGTCGCATTCGGGGCGTATTTGCGGATAAAGCCCCACAAAACGTCCTTATCCTCAGCATTCGCAACCGATGCGAGGTTCAGCAACATGGAGAACGTCACCTCCATATCGCTGACCGGCACATCGGTTCCGTGAATATGGCGCACAGGGTTATTCAACCGCGCCTTGTCATCCTGGTCGACATAGGCGCGCAGATGCTGGTGATACTCGTCCTCCGCCTTGGGGATCACATCGAAATGCAGCCGCTTGGCGGTTTTGGGCTTTTGATACATGAACAATGACAGGCTCTCGGGGCTGGCATAGGTCAGCCAGTCCTCCATGCTCAAACCATTGCCCTTGGACTTCGAGATTTTCTGCCCGCCCGCATCCAGGAACAGCTCATAGGTCAGCGTCTCGGGCAATTTCTCACCCAAGGCCGCACAGATTTTTTTCGCCTGCGTGACGCTGTCGATCAAATCCTTGCCCGACATCTCGTAATCCACGCCAAGGGCCGCCCAGCGCATCGCCCAGTCAGGCTTCCACTGCATCTTGACGTGACCACCGGTGACGGGAACTTCGATCCGCTCACCATCGGGCTCCTCGTAGACGATCGTACCCTTCTCGACATTGCATTCCAGCGTCGGCACCTGCAACACGTGACCGGTTTTGGGGCTGACGGGCATAAACGGCGAATAGGTCGCGCGACGCTCCTCGCCCAAGGTGGGCAGCATGATCGCCAGTAACTTGTCAAAACGCGCCAAGGCCCGCAGCAACATCTCATCAAAACGACCCGACAAATAGTAATCGGTCGAGGACGCGAACTCATATTCGAATCCGAACGAATCCAGAAACGCCATCAAACGTGCGTTATTATGCGCGCCGAAACTTTCATGGGTTCCGAACGGATCGCGCACCCGCGTCAATGGCAGGTTCAGATCCAGCGCCAGTGCATCGCCATTGGGCACATTGGTCGGAACCTTGCGCAAACCATCCATATCATCCGAGAAGCATAACAGCTTTGTCGGAATATCGGACATCGTTTCAAAGGCTTGACGCACCATCGTTGTGCGCGCAACCTCACCGAAGGTCCCGATATGGGGCAGGCCGGACGGGCCATAGCCGGTCTCGAACAGGACATAGCCCTTTTCAGGTGCCTTTTTCTCGAACCGTTTGACGAGCTTTCGCGCCTCCTCGAATGGCCAGGCTTTCGACGTTTGTGCAAGGGCAGCGAGATCGCTCATCTGTTCATACTCCATGGGAATACGCGCACACCTATTGAGGGGCGGCAGGCACGTCAATATATCGGACCAAAGCGAAACGAGGAGAATCCCATGTCAGCACAACTCAGCCCACAGGATGCGCTGGTCGCAACCATGATCGCGGTCTCTGCCGCGGATGGCACACTCAGCGATCAGGAAACCGCGAGTATCAGCCGCATGATCGCGGTTCTGCCCGTGTTCGAGGACTACGATCCAGCCCATGTTCCCACCGTTGCACAGATCGTATTCGAGTTGTTCGAGGACGAAGACGGCGTTGACGCCTTGGTCGGCCTGATCGCTGACGCCCTGCCCGGCACGCTGAACGAAACAGCCTACGCACTGGCCTGTGACGTTGCGGCCGCGGACGGCACGGTCAAGATGGAGGAGCTGCGCCTGCTGGAAATCATTCGCCACGATATGAATGTGGACCGTCTGGTTGCCTCCGCGATTGAACGCGGCGCCCGCGCCCGTCACGCGCGCCTACCTGTGTAAGCATCCAGCCGGCAGGTGCGCCTCCGGCGGGGATATTTTGAGAATGCGAGAGGACATCCGATGAGCTTGATAATACATCGCAATGGCGACCGCCCCGGGGTTTCGGGGCCAGCGAACTCGTTTACCGGCACTGTCCTGATCTCTCCGGTGATCTCCGCACCTGCACCGGCCAGCCTGCGGTCGGTTGATGTGACCTTTGCACCGGGCGCGCGCACATTCTGGCACCACCACCCCGTGGGCCAGACTCTGCGCGTGCTGTCCGGTACGGGTTTGATCGCCCTGCGGGGTGAGGCACCGCACTATATCCGCGCGGGCGACACAGTGTTTATTCCGCCCCATGTCGAACATTGGCACGGCGCCACGCCAACAACGGCGATGAACCACATTGCGATGCAGGAGGAGCCTGACGGCGAAACTGTATGGCTAGAGGCAGTGACCGAGGATGACTTTAACCGCACACCTGCGGCTTAACGTTCCCACAGCCCTGCGCGGCGGATCGCGGTTGAGCTCAGATCGACCATCGGTCCCGTCACCATGGTCCATGCAGGGGGCGGCGTGTGCGGCAACGCACTGGCCGCGCCCTCCTCCAGCCGCGCACCTGCAAACATGCGGGCGGCTGGGGATTTACCGGCACGTACCTGTTCACCCGGTCGGGCCAACACGCCAATAGGAACCGCGCGCGCGATCCCCTGCCAATCATCCCATTTGTGAAAACTGGCCAAGTTATCGGCCCCCATCAGCCAGACGAATTGCACGCGCGGATAGCGGACCTGCAATGCCTTGATGGTTTCAGCGGTATAGCGCGTGCCAAGTCGCGTCTCGATATCGGTCACATCCACACGCGGATGGTCCATAATCTGCTGCGAGGCCGCAACCCGACGCGGCAGTGATGCAGGCGCATCCGCCTTTAGCGGGTTTCCCGGCGATACCAGCCACCACACACGATCCAGCCCGAACCGCTTCAGCGCCTGACGAGTGATATGCACATGGCCAGCATGGGGCGGATCGAACGACCCCCCCAACAATCCGACAATCTGCCCGTCGGCGGCGCGCGGATACCCTATGCGCATGGTGTCGCGCGCTCCGTCCTGTTGCGATGGATGCTTTTCAGGGTTTGCGCAGGCAGTTGTCAACCTGCGCAGCGCAAAGAACCGAATGGCGTAATGCGACGGTGGAACGCTGTGCCTGAGTGTATTCCCGCTACGCAAACCCCGTGCGTGCTAGTTGTAATTCTTCGGCCGAAGGGCTGGGATAAATATCAAGTTCCAGATCCCAAATCGTGCCCGTTGCCTTGAACCACACATGCGCATCGCCGGATCGTGTGAACGTTTGCGCCGTATATGTGACCCAATCATTGTGCCCGACCCCGTGGGGCCAAACCTGCACGTAAAACTCCTGACCATCAGCAGGACCGCCCATGCCAGTCATCATACCCAAATTCAGGCTCAGCACTTGCGCGACCGGCACGCCGGTTGAAAAATCGCCTTTGCCAAAACCATCATAATAGCCATGGTTACTTTTCACCAAGGATACGCAACGCGCGCTGATCACTGCCGCTGCATTGTTGAGGATTAGAACTTCACCCACGGGATATTCAGCCATCTGCACTTTCCGATGCTTGTTTCGCCTAAAGCGCAGCGTGCACACTCGGCTGACCCTATGCTGCACCAAATATCACAGACCGCTTGCAATTGCCCCCGCAGGCTAAACGCCTTATCTCCACCTCAAACCTGAATTCAGACTCGGAGCATACCCATGGCCGCTTACCAGTACGTTTACCACATGGACGGCGTGTCCAAATCCTATCCCGGCGGCAAGAAGCTGTTCGAGAACATCCGTCTGTCCTTCTTGCCCGGCGTGAAAATCGGTGTCGTTGGCGTCAACGGCTCGGGTAAATCCACGCTGATGAAGATCATGGCCGGCATGGACAAGGATTTCACCGGCGAGGCATGGTCGGCCGAGGGCGCAAAGGTCGGCTACCTCCCGCAGGAGCCGAAGCTCGACGCCTCCCTGAACGTGCGCGAAAACGTGATGCTGGGCGTGGCCGATAAAAAGGCGATCCTCGACCGGTATAACGAACTGGCGATGAACTATTCCGAGGAAACGATGGACGAGATGACCCTGCTTCAGGATCAGATCGACGCCGCGAACCTGTGGGATTTGGACAGCCAGATCGACGTCGCGATGGAGGCCCTGCGCTGCCCACCCGACGATGCCAGCGTCGAGAACCTCTCCGGTGGTGAGGCCCGTCGCGTTGCCCTGTGCAAACTGCTCCTCGAAGCGCCCGATATGCTGCTGCTGGATGAGCCGACAAACCACCTCGACGCAGAAACCATCGCATGGCTGCAACAGCACCTGATGGATTATAAGGGCACGATCCTGATCGTCACCCACGACCGCTATTTCCTCGACGATATTACCAGCTGGATTCTGGAACTGGATCGCGGCCGCGGCATCCCTTACGAGGGCAACTACTCCGCATGGCTGGAGCAGAAATCCAAACGTCTGGGTCAGGAAGCGCGTGAGGATAACTCCCGTCAGAAAACGTTGGAGCGCGAACTGGAATGGATGCGCCAATCGCCCAAGGCCCGTCAGGCCAAGCAAAAGGCGCGGATCAACTCCTATAACGACCTCGCCGCGCAATCCGAGCGGGACAAGATCAGCAAGGCCCAAATCGTCATCCCCAACGGCCCCCGCCTTGGCAACAAGGTGATCGAGGTAACCGACCTCAAAAAATCCTATGGTGACCGCACCCTGATCGAAGGCCTCAACTTCTCGCTGCCCCCCGGCGGCATCGTCGGCGTGATCGGCCCCAACGGCGCGGGTAAATCGACCCTGTTCCGCATGCTGACCGGTCAGGAACAACCGGATGAGGGCGCCGTGGAATATGGCGACACCGTACAGCTCAGCTACGTGGATCAGTCCCGCGACGCGCTGGATAGCGACGCAACCGTCTGGCACGAGGTTTCCAGCGGGCTGGATATCATCAAGCTGGGCGACGCGGAAATGAACTCCCGCGCCTATGTCAGCGCCTTTAACTTCAAGGGCGGCGACCAGCAAAAGAAAATCGGCATGCTGTCAGGTGGTGAGCGTAACCGCGTCCACATGGCCAAATTGCTCAAGGAAGCCGGCAACGTCCTGCTCCTCGACGAACCGACCAACGATCTGGACGTAGAAACCCTGCGCGCCCTAGAGGACGCCCTAGTAGACTTCGCCGGTTGCGCAGTCGTAATCTCCCACGACCGCTTCTTCCTCGACCGGTTGTGTACACACATCTTGGCCTTCGAAGGCGAAGCACATGTGGAATGGTTCGAGGGTAACTTCGAGGACTACGAAGAAGACAAGAAGCGCCGTCTGGGTGCCGATGCGTTGGAACCGAAGCGCATGAAGCATAAGAAGTTTGTGCGGTAACTGAAGCTGCTCAAAAGAGGTTTCTTTCAAAAGGCATTCGGGCAACCTCTTTTGAGCTCTATTTCCGTGCAATTCCACTGATGCTGCTAAGGCAAGTCACCTAATGTGAGGCGGTTGCAAACCGCACCCCAGCACATTAAAAGTACTTGAGTTTTAACGATATGCCATTAAATGGCGTGTACGGTTAATGTACGACTAGCTAGGTGGAGGGCATCATGAATCTAATCGATAATTTTATGTCATTCTGGAACAGATTGGCTAATCGCAACCAAAAAATTAAGTTTCGGAACTCTCGCGAAGCAGCTGAGTTCGTTCGGAGCATCTCGAACAAAAACAAGCCAAACCAGCATGTTATGATGATGCGGAGGAAGTACGTCGCTATTCAGGCAGAACGCAAGGCAGCCCAAGACTCTGAATCTCGCGCAGGTGAATATAGAGTCTTACGACAGCGACAAGCACGTGGTGAACCGGTTTGATTGCGGAGCGAATCCACTTAACGTCTTCCTTAAAAACAAAGCTAAAAGCCGCTCTAAACGACTTGAATATAAGGTAGTTGTGGCGACCCTTGATGGGTCGCCTAATTGCATAGGCTACTACGCTTTGCAGGTCGGGTCAGATTCGATCCCAGAATCGTCTAAGTATAAACAAAAAGACTACGCCACCAACTACCCAGCTTTTCCCGCAATAAACCTAACCTATCTAGCCGTTCAAGGCCAAGGCTTAGGCGAATATTTACTCAATCATATATTTGCAGCTGTAGGCATTATGGTAGAGCATGTCGGATTCTACGCGCTAACCGTGCAATCCTTCGATGAGAAATCCACGAAATTCTACGAGAAGATAGGATTTAAAGAATACTCCGAAGGTGGTGGACAGCCGAAAATGCTATATCCGGTGACAAGTATCATTCAAATTCTCGAAAATCACCCACAAAGAAACTAGCACAAACATGGCTAACAGCTGGATCGGTTTTTTCAAAACCTCACAACGGCCGCCCCAGCCAATCCTCGTCGCCATCCCCCTCAATCACCTTGGCCAAACGCGCCAGCATCCACGCGCGCAAAATCCCGTTGACGCGGGCGTGCCAGCCGGTGCCCATGGCGCGGTAGAATTTTACCATGTCGTCATCCAGCCGCAGCGTCACCTTGGTGCCGCGCGGCTTGCAGGGAAACATCCCCTCGATGTCTCGCCACTCGGTCGGGATCATTTGTAGCTCGTTCATCATCTTGCTCATCTCGATCTTCTGCTCGGATAGCAGGATCGTCAACTCCATTTCCTTGCGGATTTCTGCCTTGGTCTTTTTGCGCTCGGGGATCTCGGTGTAGTTGTAATATTCGCCGGCCATCGGATAATCCTTTTGTGCTGAAAGGCTCCACTATCGCGCAAATTGGTTAATGCCTGCTTGCCAGATATTTGCCAGCCACATAGCAGCCGCAAAGCAGCCCTATGGCAGCCAGCTAAAAACGCGCTATTCTACACTTCGTAAACAAGAGGGAGACCCCGTTGCGCATCCTGATCTCCGCACTGGCCGTATTAGCCATAACCGCCTGCGAACCCACCTATGTCGTGCCCAGCTCCGCCAGCGGCGCATCCCTGCCCGCCACAGCGGCCCCAGCGGCCAATCGCACGGTCGCGCAGGGCACCGCGCTGTTGTTCCAGGTCGCACAACGTGTTGAGCCCATTGCCGAATCCGCCTGCCAGCAGGAAACAGGCCGCGGCGGCGATTTCTGCGATTTCCACATTCAGGTTGAGGCAGGCGACCAACCAAACGCCTACCAGTCCTACGCAAATGGACGCCCGATCCTGACCTTTAACCACGCCATGCTGCGCACAATCCGAAACGAAAACGAGGTCGCCTTCATCCTCAGCCATGAGGCAGGCCACCACATCGCCGGACATCTTCAACGAAAACAACAACAAACGGGCCTCGGGGCGCTGGCCGGTGCGCTAATCGTGGCGGGTTTGGGTGGTGATCCACAGGCAGGTAGCGACCTTGGCGGGGCCTTTGGCGGACGCGCCTATTCGCAGAATTTCGAACTGGAGGCAGACGTTCTGGGCACCTATATCGCCGAGCGCGCAGGCTACGATCCCGTTGATGGCGCGGCCAGTTTCGCCCGTTTCGCAGGATCCAGCTCGCTGCTCGCCACGCACCCACCGGGCACGCAGCGTTATTCCACAGTTGTGGCCACAGCGCGCCTGATTGCAGCACAGCGCGCACAGGGCATAACCCCGACGATTCCGCGGAACTGAGTTGCACGCGCACAGCCGCGCACTTACGTCATGTTTACGCCGTTTTAACGAATTGAGGATACATCATGTCCCTGCGCATCAACGACACTGCCCCCGACTTCACCGCCGACACGACGGAGGGCGAGGTAAGCTTTCACAACTGGATCGGCGACGGATATGCCGTGCTGTTCAGTCACCCAAAGGACTTCACACCGGTCTGCACCACGGAACTGGGCACGATGGCCGGCATGATCGACCAGTTCGAGGCCCGCAATACCAAGGTTATCGGCATTTCCGTTGACCCTGTTTCGGACCACCTGAAATGGAAGGCCGACATCGAAATGGTTTCCGGCACGCCGGTCAGCTATCCGATGATTGGCGACCCTGATCTGGCCGTGGCCAAGGCTTACGACATGCTGCCAGCCGAGGAAACTGCGGGTGAGGGCCGTACCGCCGCGACCAACTCGACTGTACGCTCCGTCTTCGTCATCGGGCCGGACAAGAAGATCAAGCTGTCCCTGACCTATCCGATGACCACAGGCCGCAACTTCGCCGAGATCCTGCGCGCCATCGACTCGATCCAGCTGACCGCGAACCACAAGGTTGCGACCCCGGCGGATTGGAAGCAGGGCGAGGACGTGATCATCACGCCCGCCGTCAGCGATGACGAAGCAACGGAGAAGTTCGGCTCGTTCGAGCGTATCCTGCCCTACCTGCGCAAAACAAAGCAGCCTGGCTGATAGGCCGCTCATCACGATACGGATCAAGGGGGCCTCTGGTCCCCTTTTTCATGCATGCAGCCCCGTGGTTTCGGTGTTGTTTCGTTGACGCCATGCGGCAGAAAACACTAGCTCCGCCAGAACAAATACATAATCGGGGTTCGCCATGAAACGTTCGCAAATCAACCAAATCCTCGCAGATGGCGCAGCGTTCATCGCGCAACACGGCCAGCACTTGCCGGGCTTTGCCAACTGGTCGCCAGATGATCTGGTGGCGCGGATCAATGCCGATGCGGGACAGATCATGGACCGCCGACTGGGTTGGGACATCACCGATTACGGTGACGGGCGTTTTGACGAAATGGGCCTGTTCCTGTTCACCACCCGCAATGGCGATCTGTCGGAGCGTGATGGCGGCACCGGTATGCTCTACGCTGAAAAGATCATGATCTCGCGGCAGGATCAGCTTAGCCCGATGCACACCCATGTTCACAAGGTCGAGGACATCATCAACAAGGGCGGCGCGACCTTGGTGATCGAGCTGTTCGGCAGCGACGATAAGGGCGGCTTTGCTGGGGATCGCGGCTGCACAGTGGCCTGTGACGGCATTGCGCGCACACTGGCCCCCGGTGACAAACTGATGCTGGCCCCGGGGGAAAGCGTAACCCTGCGCCCCGGCGACTGGCATGCCTTTTGGGGTGAGGGCGGCGATGTGCTGATCGGAGAGGTTTCGACAGTAAATGACGACCTGACCGATAATATTTTCCGCGAACCAATTGGCCGTTTTGCCAAGGTTGAAGAAGACGTTGCACCAACCCACCTGCTGGTCGCTGATTATGACGATTGGGTTAAACGGGGCTGAGGCTCTCGACACCTGCGGTTGCAAGGAATAGGTGGAAGGAACTGACCTTTCTTCCCCTCCTGACCGGACAGTTTCATGACAGATGTAAGCCCGCGCCATGCTCCGCTAGGTTTTAACGCGTTCGTTGCGATGGTCGCGGCGCTGATGGGGCTAAACGCCCTCGCCATCGACATTATGCTTCCGGGCCTGCCCGCCATCGGGCAAGCGTTCGGTCTGGATGATCCCAATCGCGCACAGGTTGTAATCGTGGCCTATATGGCGGGCTTTGGTGGCGGGCAGTTGTTCATTGGCCTGCTGGCCGACCGCTTTGGCCGCAAGCCGGTTCTGCTGTTCGGACTGGTCGCCTATGCGCTGGCCGCACTGGCCTGCATTATCGCTCCCAGTTTCGAGATGCTGCTGGCCGCACGTGTGGTGCAGGGCATCGCCTCCGCCGCGCCACGGGTTATCAGCACCGCTGTGGTGCGCGATTGCTATTCCGGTCGGCAAATGGCGCAGGTAATCTCACTCAGCATGACGATCTTTATGGCGGTTCCGGTTATGGCGCCCAGCATCGGTCAGGGCATCCTGCTGATCGCACCATGGCAGGCTGTATTCGGGGTTCTGGCGCTATACGCCGTTGTGATGGCGTGGATTTGCGGAACCAAGATGCCTGAAACACTGGCTGTTGAGGATCGCCGCCCGATCCGCATCCCCGCAATTGTCGAGGCATTCCGCTCCGTCCTCGGCTCACGCATGACGATGGGATATACCTTGGCGGCGGGCGCATTCATGGGCGCACTGTTCGGATTTGTCACATGCGCACAGCAGGTACTGGGTGAGGTAATGGGGCTGGGCAATATGTTCCCCGTCGTCTTTGCTGTGATCGCGGGAAGCATCGCGTTTTCGTCCTTTCTGAACGCATGGCTGGTGGAACGTTGGGGCATGCGGTTTCTAAGCCACAGCGCGGTTCTGATTTTCCTGACGCTGGCGGTCATCCTGTTCCTGACCGCGACAACAATCACTTTGATTCCGTTCTTGATCCTGCTGTCGTTCATGATGCTGATGGTCGGGCTGACCTTCTCGAACTTCAACGCATTGGCGATGGAGCCGCAGGGCCATGTTGCGGGCACGGCATCCTCGCTGATCGGTGCGATCACGGTAACGATGGGCACGCTGATCGGGTCGGCTATCGGTCAATCCTTTGATGATACGATCGTTCCGTTGAGCGTGGGTTACGTCTTTTGCGGCTTGGTAACACTGGCTATTTTGTTGGTGACGGAAAAGGGGCGCCTGCTCAGCCGTGGAACTGACGCGGAACGTTAGGTGGCGTGGGCGCGTTTAGAACGGTACACACCGATCAAACGTCCCATCTGAGAGACCGACCGAATGATGCATTTTGCACGCCTCGCAGCCTTCCTGCTGCTCAGCGTTTTCCTGACTCAGCCGCTATACGCCCAGATCATACCGGGCCTATCCACCACATCCGAGGACACCACGACCGAGGAGGAAACCGAGCAAACCGCCGCAACGCAGGTTGACGCGCTGCTGCAACTCCTCAGCAATCCCGGTGTGTTGGAGGAACTGACGGAACGGTTAAGCGCGGCGGAGCAAGACGGCACACCTGACGCCTCGCAACCCGCGCCGATCCCCGAGGCACAGATCTCTGTCGGGCGTCAGATCGCGAATGTCACAACCTCAGTGGCCGAGGATCTCGGACGCTCACTCGACAGCCTGTCGCTGGGCATGAGCCACCTGCCTACGGTGCTGGAACGGTCGCTGGCGGCCTTTGACGAGCTTGTCCTGATGGCCGCTTTGTCGGAGCTGCTCTTCGTTGTGCTGATGACCTATGCGGTGTTCCTGACGCTGCGCTTCTTTGGTCGCCGCTTGGATACACGCATTGCGCGGCGCGTGGACGATTCCCATGCGGCGCTGCTGTTCGGCTATGCGCTGCTCGCCGCGTTCAAGGATATGTTGATCGTTCTGGTCGCGTGGGCTGTTGGCTATGGCCTGCAAATCGCCTTTGTCCGCGGTGCAACCGGTGTTGGTGACACACAAGCGCTGTATCTGAATGCGTTTCTGCTGGTCGAAATCAGTAAGATTGCCGTGCGCACTGTTCTGTCCCCGCGCATGTCCACGCTGCGGCTGGTACACCTGCCCGATCGGGGTGCGCGCATTCTGGCACGGTGGCTGACCACCTGCACATCGCTGCTGGGCTACGGGCTGATGCTGGTTGTACCACTGGTCAACGCCAACGCATCGGTGCTGGCCGGCAGCGCCTTTGGCACCGTTCTGTCCATTGCGGTTGTGTTGAGCGCGCTGGTCATGCTGGCGATCCATCACCGCAATATCACCAACTGGATGTTGCCAGAGACCGAGGGCGGGCGCAGCTTCGTCCACAGTTTTGTCGCTCTATGGCCACTGCCTGTAGCCGTCTATCTGTTGGGGCTGCTGGCGATTGTGGCGACACGTCCGGGCGGCGTGCTGATCCCGCTCTTGCGCAGCACGGGCCTGATCCTTGGCACTGTTTTGATTGCGATGATGGCGGTGCAGTTCCTGACTGGCGCAATTGCGCGAGGGGTTAGCCTGCCGGATAGCTGGAAAATGCGATTCCCACTGCTGGAGGGACGCCTGAACTCCTTTGTCCCGCGTATGCTAAAGGCCCTACGGACTGTGATGTTCATCGTCGTGCTGGCGGTCATTCTGGATGAGTTTGGCGTATTCGACACGGTCTATTGGCTCAGCACCGATACGGGCACGTTGGTTCTGACCAGTGCGGTCAGCGTGATCCTGATCACGACGGTGGCCTTTGCGATGTGGCTGGTGCTCAGCTCATGGGTGGAATTCCGGCTGAACCCCGACTTTGGCCGCCCCGCCACCGCGCGTGAGAAAACACTGCTAACCCTGCTGCGCAATGCGGCAACGATTGCCCTGCTGATTATCACGATCATGATTGTGTTGAGTGAGCTGGGCCTGAACATCGGCCCGCTGCTCGCCTCGGCTGGTGTGCTGGGTCTGGCCATCGGTTTTGGTGCGCAGAAAATGGTGCAGGACATCATCACCGGCGTGTTCATCCAGTTCGAGAATGCCATCAACGTGGGCGACGTGATCGAGGTGGGCGGCATCACCGGCGCGGTGGAGAGGCTGACCGTGCGCTCAGTCTCGCTGCGCGATGTGCACGGGGTGTTTCATATCATCCCGTTTTCCTCGGTCGATCTGGTGTCGAACTATATGCGCGAATTCTCGTATTTCGTCTGCGACATGGGCATCGCCTATCGTGAGAATATCGACGATGCGCGTGAGGCTATGTTCGAAGGTTTTGCTGAGCTGAAGAAAAGCGAGCACGGGCGCAACATTCTGGGTGATCTGGAATGGTTCGGCCTCAACAGCTTTGGCGACAGTGCGATTGTGCTGCGTGCGCGGATCAAGACGATTCCGGGCGAGCAGTGGGGCATCGGGCGTGCCTATAACCTGATCCTGAAACGTGTCTTTGATGAGCGTGAGATCGAAATCCCGTTCCCGCATCAGACAATCTATTTCGGTGAGGATAAGCAAGGCAAGGCACCACCAATGCGCGTCCTGCGTGAGGTTGTGGAACATGCCCGCAGCGGTGAGAGCGCCGATCATCCTCCTGCCGCGCAGGTCGCACCGGAAACAGACCCGCATAAGGCGATGCCTGAATCCGATGATGCGCCCAGCGGCGATGACGCCCCGCGTTAAGCGGCCTGCCGTGCGCGGCGGTCGCGGCGCACGGTAATGATAAAGCTGACGGTGAATGTCGCCGTCAGCAACAGGATGATCGTGGGTGCGGGCGCGCTGTCCAGCCAGAAGCTTAGATACACCCCGGAAACCGCTGCCACCACTGAAACACCCGTAGCCACGGCCAACATTGGCCCAAAACGGCGCGTCCACAGGAACGCAATCGCCCCCGGCGCAATCAACAGCCCAATGGCCAGGATGATCCCGATTGCCGTCAGCGCGCTAACCACGCTCAACGAAATCATCGCCAACAGACCGTAATGCAATGCACGCACAGGCAGGCCGATTGCCTGTGCATGGGCGGGGTCAAAGATCAGCGCCATCAGGTCCGCACGCAGCACCAGCAACGCCAGCGTGATCACAATTGCGACCAGTCCGGTCCAGCCGATATCGGACCAGCCAATGCCCAGCATGTCGCCAAACAGGATGTGATCCAGGTGCAGGTTTGACGGCACCGCCGCGAACAGCACGATCCCCAACCCGAACATGCCGGAAAAGACGACACCCATCACGGTGTCCTCCTTGATGCGGCTGTTCAGGTTCAACCATCCGGTCGACACCGCGCAGAACATGCCCGCGAAAAACGCCCCAACAGCCAGCGGAATACCCGCTACATAGGCCAGAACAATCCCGGGCAGCACCGCATGGGAAATCGCGTCCCCCATCAGCGACCACCCCCGCAGCACCAGAAAACAGCTGAGCATCGCCATCGGCACCGCAATCAGGACCGAGATCACAAAGGCCCGCTGCATGAAATCGAAGATAAAAGGAGTTGTCCAATCCATCACGCAGCCCTCGCCATTCGGGCACGCCGTTTGGCGGCCAGTAATCCATGCTTTGGTGCGAATACAAATGCGATCAGAAAGACCAATGTTTGCAGGCAGACAATGATGCCCCCCGTCGCCCCATCCAGAAAGAAGCTGAGATAGGCACCGGCAAAGCTGGACCCGGCACCGATAGCGATGGAAATCAGGATAATCCGCGGCATCCGGTCCGATAGCAGATAGGCCGTCGCTCCCGGTGTCACCACCATCGCAATCACCAGAAACGCGCCAACCGTCTGCATCGCAGCAACCGTAGACGCCGCCAGCAGGGTGAAGAACATCACCCGCAAGGCCACAGTGTGCAGCCCGATCGAGCGGGCATGCGCCTCATCAAAAAAGGTCAGCATCAGGTCGCGCCATTTTAGCGTCAGCAACACCAGCGTCACCACGCCAATAATGGCCAATTGCGCCGTATCGCTGGGCGTGATGGCCAGAATATTGCCCATAACAATGGTTTGCACATTCACACTGGTCGGGCTGAGCGAAACCATGAACAGCCCCAAGCCAAAGAAGCTGGTGAAAATCAGGCCGATCACCGCATCCGCCTTTAGCCGCGTGCGGGCCTGAAAAAACAGGATCGCCGCCGCAGCCAAGCCGCCGGACAGGAACGCCCCCAACGCAAAGGGTAGCCCCAACATATACGCACCGGCCACACCGGGCACGATGGCGTGGCTTAGTGCGTCACCGATCAGGGACCAGCCCTTGAGCATCAGGAACGCGCTTAGAAACGCGCAAATCGCGCCGACCAGCGCGCTAACCCACATGGCATTGACCATGTAGCCATAGGTAAAGGGTTCAAGAAGCACTTCCATCACGCTCCCCGTAGATAACGAAGGGCCGCTCATCATCCGAAATGACGGTAACGTGCCGCTCGTCATGGTCGTCATCATGGTGCAGATCCGCGCCGCCCAGAACGAAGTGGCGCAGCACCCCGCCAAAGGCCTTTTGCAGGTTCTCGGCTGTGAACACCTCCGCGGTCGGACCGGCGGCCAGAACGGTTTGGTTGATTAGCACAGTCCGGTCGCAGAAATCAGGAACCGAACCGAGGTTATGCGTGGAAACCAGCATCACCCGCCCCTCGTCGCGCAGTTCACGCATCAGGGCGATGATCTGATCCTCGGTCGTGACATCAACACCGGTAAAGGGTTCATCCAGCAGAATGATCTGCCCCTCCTGCGCCAAGGCACGGGCGAGGAATACACGCTTTTTCTGGCCACCCGACAGCTCACCGATCTGACGTTTTGCGAAATCGGTCATGCCAACGCGGGCCAGTGCATCACGCACGGCGTCACGATCAGCCGCACGGGGAATGCGTAACCAGTTCATGCGGCCATAGCGGCCCATCATCACGACATCCTCAACCAGAACGGGGAAGTCCCAATCGACCTCCTCCGCCTGTGGGACATAGGCCACGAGGTTGCGTTTCAGCGCCTCATCCCGAGTACCGCCGAACATCCGCACCGATCCGTCCGAGACTGGAACGAAGCCCATCAACGCCTTGAACAGCGTTGATTTACCCGATCCGTTCACCCCGACCAGCGCGGTGATGGACCCTGCGGGAATGGCAAAGCTCGCATCCCGCAGGGCATTGTGCCCGTTTCGATAGGTCACGGATAAATCCGTGACCGACAGGCCTAATGCTGATCCATCCTTCATTCGGTAAGCCCCGTTGCGATGGTCGCAGATGTGACGCGCAGCAGGTCCAGATAGGTTGGCACGGGGCCGTCCGCCTCGCTGAGGCTGTCCACATACAGAACGCCGCCATATTCCGCATCGGTTTCACGTGCGATCTGACGTGCCTGATCGTCAGGCACCGTGCTTTCCGAGAAGACGACGCCGATATTATGCTCACGCACGGCATCAATCACATCACGCACCTGCTGGGGGCTGCCCTGCTGATCGGCATTGATCGGCCAGATATACAGCTCCTTCAGTCCGAAATCCCGTGCGAGGTAGCTAAACGCGCCCTCGGACGTGACCAGCCAGCGCTTATCCTCGGGCACATCGGCCAGACTGTCGCGGATCGGCTGCACCATCGCCTCGATCTCGGCCATATAGGTGTCGGCATTGGCGCTGTAGGTTTCGGCATTGTCCGGATCATGCTCCATCAACGCATCACGGATATTCTCGACATAGATGATGGCACTGACCGGTGACATCCAGCCATGCGGGTTCGGCAGGCCAGCATAGGGACCGGAGCCGATGCCCAGCGGCTCAACACCGTCGCTCACCGTTGCCTGTGGCACCTCATCAAGGTTTTGGAAGAAGCGCTCGAACCACTGTTCCAGATTCAGGCCGTTCCACAGGATCAGGTCGGCATCCTGTGCATTCAGAATATCGCGCGGCGTTGGCTGATAGTAATGCACCTCCGCCCCGGGGCGCGTGATGCTGTGCACCTCTGCCGCATCCCCCGCAACATTGCGCGCCATGTCGGCGATAATGGTGAAGGTCGTGACAACCTTGAACTCCTGCGCCTGCGCGATGGCAGGGAATAGCAGCGAAGCGATTAGCGTAAAACGAGTAAACATTAGAACCTCCAATAAGCATTTGAGGCGACGTTAGGCGGTTCCAACAGCATGTCAATGCAAATGCGAACCATTCTCATTAAGACTTGTAGTTGCGACGCAAATGCGCTTTATTGAGAAACATGACAGAACTTTCTCGATATGAACGCGACCTGAAGAACGCCGGACTGCGCATAACGCAACCTCGGCGAATCATTTTGCAGATTCTGGAGCAGAGCGGTGACCACCCCGATGCGACCGAAATCTTCCAGCGCGCGGCCAAGATGGACGCCCGCATTTCACTGGCCACCGTGTACCGCACGATGAAGGTGCTGGAGGAAACCGGCGCCGTGGAACGCCATGCCTTTCAGGGCGGTCCCGCACGGTTTGAACAGGCGGATCGTGAACATCACGACCATCTGATTGATATTGAGACGGGCGCGGTGGTTGAATTCACCTCTCCGCGTATCGAGGAATTGCAACGCACCATCGCCGAGGAGCTGGGCTACGAGATCGTGGACCATCGGCTGGAACTATACGGACGGAAAATTCGATGAGGATCGTTGGCGGACAGCATCGCGGGCGGGCATTGGCCGCATTGGGCAAGGGCGACATGGCCGCCCACCTGCGACCGACCACTGACCGCGTGCGCGAAACCCTGTTCAACATCCTGCGCGCCTATGACATGCTCGACGGTGCGCGCGTGCTGGACCTGTTTGCAGGGACCGGAGCGTTGGGGTTGGAGGCCCTGTCCCGTGGGGCGCAGCACGCAACCTTTGTCGATGATGGGGCGAAGGCAGGGCAATTGCTGAAACGCAACATCGCGACGCTGGACGTTGCCGCCGACAGCCGCATCATTCGGCGCGATGCGCGAAAGCTGTTTGCGACCGATATCCCGTGCAACCTGATCTTCCTCGACCCGCCCTATGGCAAATCAATGGGCACAACCGCGCTGGCCAGCGCCCTAGCCGGGGGCTGGATCGCTGCGGATGCCCTGATCGTGTGGGAGGAAGCATCGCCACAGCCCGTGCCCGCCGAATTCCGAGAAATCGAGCGGCGCAGCTTTGGCGATACCTCTGTGCAATTCTTGACGCCGGTTTAACCCAGTAAGCCCGAGATATTTGCAGGTTCATCCGCCGTCCAATGCGGGGGAATGGTCTGCGCGAATTTGGGCAGCTTCTCGATCTTCTGCTCCCACTTGCGCAAGGCAGGGTGATCCATCAGCGCGTGCATGGGGGTTTCATCGACGTGACGCATGGCGCGGCGCATCCACTGCACACCGGGATAGAAGGCGATATCCGCAGCGGATAGCTGATTGCCGCCCAGCCATGGCATCAGGCGCAGGCGGTGCAGGATCGTCTCCATCTCACGACAGCCGACCTCCATCGCGGCGGCCAGATCATCCTTGCGCGCCTCCTGCTCACCACGAAAGGCGATGGTGGACATGGTGACCATCGCACCACGCAGGTGATTCTCGTAATCCATGATCCATTGCCAAATCACCCCGGCCTCGGTCGGGCTGCGGCCAAATAGGGGGGGATCAGGCTTCACACGGTCCAGATAGGCCAGAATCGCCAATGATTCGCGCACCGGACCGTCCGGCGTCATCAACACAGGGACCTCGCCACGCGGGCTGATCAAACGGAACGCAGGGTCGGACATCTCGTCACTGCCCATTTCAAACCGGGTATCGGTGAAGCGTATCTTCTTGAGGTTCAGGGCCAACATCACGCGCCAAACGGGTGGTGCACCACTCAACCAATATAGATGATACGCCATTTCGTGCCCCTTATTCTCTACATGCTGCGCCCTATTTGGGTGACAACCCTAGAGAAACAAGGGCTTCGCACGGATAAGAGACCTAAATTCTCTTAATTTTTTAGCGACGGAAAAGCGCGCTGTAACCGTTGCGCTGTTCCTGAAGTAAAGTGGTGGGGGGGACAGGATTCGAACCTGTGTAGGGTTTCCCCGACGGAGTTACAGTCCGTTGCATTTGACCGCTCTGCCACCCCCCCGACGCGATCGTCTCTAGGTGACGTGGCGGGTGATTACCGTCGGGGGCAACCGGCGTCAACACGAAAGTGCCAAACCTTTACCCCGACGCCGCACAAGCCTATGCACAATCAACACTCAGATCGGAGATATCATGGCAGGTCAGGCAGACAAGAAACCCAAATGGGTTGTCGCAAAGGAACGCAGCCGTAACGGCCAACCCGATACAGTTTGGCTGTTCGGCCTGCATGCGGTGCGCGATGCGCTGCTAAACCCGAAGCGACAAAAGCTGCGATTGATCGTGACCAAGAACGCAGCCGACCGTTTGGGCGATGCCCTGACCATGGGCCCCGAGCCGGAGATCGTGGACCCGCGCAAATTCAACGCGCCCCTCGATCCGCAATCCGTGCATCAGGGTGCCGCGATGGAGGTTAAGCCCCTCGACTGGGGGTCTGTCAGCGAACGCTGCGCCTCGGGCGATGGCGCGCCGCTGGTTGTCCTGCTGGACCGCGTGACCGATCCGCATAATGTGGGCGCCGTCCTGCGCTCGGCCGAGGTTTTCGGCGCGCGGGCCGTTATCGCCCCCCATCGTTATTCCGCACCAGAAACCGGTGCCTTGGCCAAGACGGCATCGGGTGCGCTGGAACGGCAGCCTTATCTGCGCGTCCCCAATCTGGCCAACTCCATGACTGCCCTGCGCGAAATGGGGTATTTCATCATGGGTCTGGATGGTGAGGCGGAACATACCCTTGCCGGTACGTTGGCCGAGCTGCCCAACGTGCCTATCGCATTGGCACTGGGTGCCGAGGGGCCGGGCCTGCGCGACAAGACCAAGGAAACCTGCCACCGTCTGGTCAAGATCCCGTTCGCGGGTGAGTTTGGATCGCTGAACGTGTCCAATGCAGCGGCGGTATCGCTATACGCGACGAAATCGCATCTAGATCGCTAACGTTCACAACGGCGTCAGGGTGGGTTCCCTGTGCAGATTGCGGTCAGATATGATCTGGACAGCAACTTGATGGGAACCCGTTATGAAAATCACTCGACGCCACAGCTTCGCTCTCGCCGCCGGTGCAACACTGCTTACCGCCCTGCCCGCAGCGGCAGCAGAGCCGCCCGTCTATTCCAGCCTG
This sequence comes from Pontivivens marinum, assembly GCF_900231835.1. Lineage (GTDB taxonomy): Bacteria > Pseudomonadota > Alphaproteobacteria > Rhodobacterales > Rhodobacteraceae > Pontivivens > Pontivivens marinum. The sequence goes on from NZ_OCTN01000001.1 coordinate 723,423, forward strand.
CTATCCGGTGCGATCCGTGGCTATGATCCCGTTGCCTATTTCACCGAGGGACGTGCCGTGCAGGGTGAGCGCGCCTACCGCTCCGAATGGAACGGTGCGACATGGCGGTTTTCCAGCGCTGAAAACAAGGCGCTGTTCGACGCAGACCCCACAGCATATGCGCCACAATATGGCGGATATTGCGCATGGGCCATCGCACAGGGCAGCCTTGCATCCGTTGACCCTGAAATGTGGCGCATCGTCGATGGAAAGCTATATCTAAACTACGACGCCGATGTTCAGGCCCGTTGGGTGCGCGACATTCCGGGCTTTATCGAGCAGGCCGACGCCAACTGGCCCAGCATTCTGGACTGAGGCGAATCACCCATAGGTTGCGCGTGCAATCCACCTTGCAACCACTGGTTCGCCGCTAGCGGAAAATAATTAAAAGGCAGAACATACAGCTAAGCCATTGCGAAAGCGCTATTTAATAGCCCTTCGCAGATGCACGGGCGGACTCAGAAATATGGAGATGCTGTGCTATGGTTTTGACTGGAGGTGGGGTGTGAACGACCCCCGTCAGACTCCATTACTGTCCCTCGTTCTGACTTGCGCCCGGAGCATCGCTTCGGGCGTTTTTTTGTAGTCACGGGCGAATGGAAAGCTATCGTGCGCCCATGACCTATTCTGATGAATTACTCAAATCCGTCCTGAAACGAACCCGCACAGTTGCCTGTGTCGGTGTGTCGCTAAAGGAAATCCGGCCCTCCTATTTCGTGGCGCGATACCTGACGCTAAAGGGTTTCGATGTTTATGGCGTGAACCCTGCCTATGCGGGGCAGCAGGCATTCGGGCATCCGATTGTTGCCAGCCTTGCCGACCTGCCCGCGGATGTTAACATCGATATGGTCGATATCTTTCGCCGCGCCGATCAGGCGGGCGCTGTGGTGGATGAGGCGCTGGAGGTTCTGGGCGATCGAGGCCTGTCCACCATCTGGATGCAAATCGGGGTTGAGGATCACGACGCCGCCGCACGGGCCGAGGCGCAGGGCGTCACCACTATCATGGATCGCTGTCCCAAGATTGAATATCAGCGCCTGTTCGGAGAATTGCGCTGGGGCGGATTTGCCACGGGCATCATCTCATCCAAGCTGTGAACAGCGAAATTTGTTCTCGAACTCTCGCACGGGGACGAAAATCCGGCCTTTTTAACGAAAACACGTGAAATGCGGGTGCGTTTGCCAGCATCCGCCCCTAACCTTGCCCAAAATCAACTGGGGAAGAGACACAATGTCCGACGATGCACCGAAATATTCCTTCGAGACGCTGCAAATCCACGCAGGCGCGCAGCCTGATCCCACAACCGGCGCGCGTCAGACGCCGATCTATCAGAACACCGGCTATGTTTTCCGCGATGCGGACCACGCGGCGGCACTGTTTAACCTGCAAGAGGTGGGCTTCATCTATTCCCGCCTGACCAACCCGACCGTGTCGGTATTGCAGGAACGTGTCGCAACGCTGGAGGGCGGCGTCGGCGCGACAGCCTGTTCATCGGGCCATGCAGCGCAAATCCTCGCTCTACTGCCGCTGATGGGTCCGGGTGACAATATCGTGGTTTCGACACGTCTATACGGCGGTACGGTCACGCAGTTCTCGCAAACCATCAAGCGGTTCGGCTGGGAGGCAAAATTCGTCGATTTCGACGACCGTGGCGCTGTCAGCCGTGCCTGCACAAAAAAAACCAAGGCGATTTTCTGCGAGGCCATCGCCAATCCCGGCGGTCACGTCACCGACCTGCCTGCGATTGCAAAAATCGCGGAGCGTAAGGGCGTGCCGCTGATCGTAGATAACACCACAGCCACCCCCTATCTGTGCCGTCCGTTCGAGCATGGCGCGCATATCGTCGTGCATTCGACCACAAAATATCTCAGCGGCAATGGCACGTCGATGGGCGGCATCGTCGTGGATTCCGGCACCTTTGACTGGTCCGCATCCGATAAATTCCCCAGCCTCAGCCAGCCGGAGCCTGCCTATCACGGGCTGAAGTTCCACGAGACATTCGGCCCGCTGGCCTACACCCTGCACGGCCACGCAATCGGGCTGCGCGATCTGGGCCCATGCCAGTCGCCGCAAAATGCGTTCCAAACCTTGCTGGGCATCGAAACCCTCAGCCTGCGGATGGAGCGTCACTGCGAAAACGCGCTGAAAATCGCGACTTGGCTGGAAAATGACGAGCGGATTGAAAGCGTCAGCTATGCCGGGCTCAAATCCTCGCCCGTATTCCGCCGCGCGCGCAAGCTGTGTCCAAAGGGCGCATCGGGCCTGTTCACGTTCAAGGTTAAGGGCGGTTACGAGGCATGCCGCAAGCTGGTTGAAGAGGTCAACATCTTCAGCCACGTCGCCAATCTGGGCGATACGCGCAGCCTGATTATCCACTCCGCCTCCACCACGCACCGCCAGTTGTCGCCGGAGCAGCAGGAGGCCGCAGGTGCCGGACCTGATGTGGTTCGGGTGTCCATCGGGTTGGAGAACGCGGACGATCTGATCGCGGATCTGGATCAGGGCCTGACGGCCGCACTGACCTAATTAGAACCGCCCCGTCCGGATCACATTCCGGACGGGGCGAAACCTGTTTATTCAATCTCGAAAACCACGTTGACGCGCACGCTCAGACCGACCTCGCCCTCGGCAATCGGGACGGAGGTATCCGCGCTCATCCGCATCATCGCCATTTCCGGCATCGGGCTGGGGGAACGGCCACCAGCCTCACTGATGGTGATAACCTGGCCCAGGGTCGCGCCTGCCGTTTCAACATATAGCTGCGCACGCGCCATGGCGTCCTGTACCGCGGCGCGGCGGGCCTCCTCCATCATTGCATCGGTATCGGACAGGCCGAAGCTGATGCCGCTGATCCGGTTCGCACCGGCCACCGTCACGCTGTCCAGTACATCACCCAGCAGGTCCAGCTTGGTCACGCGGATCATCAGGGTATTGGATGCCTCATAGCCGACAATCTGCGGGGCCTCACCAGCGCGGGTTGTGCTGTGATCATAGACAGGTTGCAGGTTCAGGCCGGATGTTTGCCGGTCGGCGCCCTCAATCCCCGAATTGTCCAGCACATCAAACAGCGCCTGCATTGCACGGGTATTGGCGCGCAGGGCATCGGTGGCGGTATCGTCCTGCTCGTTCACGCCAACGGTGATCGTGGCCAGATCGGGAACGGCACTAACGCCGCCCTCACCGGTTACAGTTACCCGCCGCTCTGGCGCATCCTGTGCCAATGTGGGGGACACAGCGGCAAGACCGAGCATTAAAATCGGAACAAACATCATTCGGCGCATGGCAGGCTCCTTGAAACCGGTTACTCTCTTCTAGCATGTAGGGCGGGTAACATACTGGACCAAGCGCGGAGAGCGATCTTGTACGATCGCGCCCGCTGCCGCCCTACGGGCAAGGAGAACGACGTGCACGCAAGCCGCTCAAACTGGACCCTTTGGATCACACTCGCCGCCACAATGATGGCAACGGGCGGGTTGGCATATGAGCGGGCAGGTATTTCCCATGCGGCGCAGGTTGAATCGCCCCTGACCGCAGATATTCCCCATGCGGGTTATTTACCGCGCCCTGCCCCCAGTGGCGCCGGATACCGCGTTGCACAGGCTGGTGAGGTTCTGGAGTTGTCCATACGCCCCCGCCCGCGCCCCACAGGGCTGACCCTGACCGGTTTGGTCGGAGAGAGCGCCGCCAGTGGTGAGCCGGTCTATACCGATGCCAGCGGCACCATTATCCGCCCGCAACCCCGCCCACAGGGCACAACGGTTGTTGCCGCCGACAGCGCCCCCGATCCGCAGCAGGAGGTGACGACTGCCGGCCTAACACCTGACGTGGTTGAGGATATCCTGCGCCCACAACCGCGCCCGGCCGGATTTGCTCAATCCGTGCGGGCCGCCGCCGCAACCCGGGATGTCGCCCCCGTCCTGCAACAGAATCAGAGCACACCCACCACAGCCACCGTGCGCGAGGCCGTCAGTGGGCCGAACCAGATCGCATTGGACCGGATCACCCTGATCGGCGTGTTCGGCACGGATGAGGCCCGACGCGCCCTGCTACGCACACCCGAGGGCGATTTTCAGCCCGTCGCCCGTGGCACTGTCGTTCAGGGGTGGCGCGTCCTGACAATTGATCGCGAAACAGTACGGATCGGCCGAAACGCCGAAGTTATGCTGCTGGAACTGCCCTAACGCCCCGCGCGCCACGCGGCCCATGCCTGCGGCGTATCCAGATCGGTCGTCGCAGCGCGGCCATCCAATGCGACCTGCACAACGTAATCCTTTGCCTCACGCAGTAGATCACGCGCGCCGCGATCCCCCTCGACACGGGTTAGGCTCTCAAAGAAACGCGCACCAAACAGGATCGGATGTCCTGCTGTGCCGTCAGCATCAGTGGCGCGAATAATCTCTCGCCCATCGGCGGGGCTGAACGCGGCGATGAGCTGGTCCAGATGGTGGGCCGTTACCTCGGGCATATCGCCCAACATGATAATGACCGCATCGGCCTGCGCTCCGCGCGCCGCAATACCCGCGCGGATCGAGGCGGCCATCCCCTCCTCCGGATCAGCCACGGTCACGATTTTCGCACGGCCCGTACCGACAATATCCCGACGCGGGGATTGGGCGGGCAACATTACATGCACGGCATCCGCGCCGCTTTGCTGTGCCTGCTCCACCACCTGCGACAACAGGGGCTGGCCATCCACCTGCTCCAGCAACTTGTCCCGCCCGCCCATACGGCGCGAGGCACCTGCGGCGAGGATCATCGCCTCCACCCGTGGTTTGCGCGATGGGGCCACGCGGTCACGCGGCTGTGGGCGCGTTGGGATTTCCTTGAGCAAACCACCCACGCCCATCACCGCAATATCTGCATCCTCAACCGTCAGATCAGCAGCCAAGCGTTCCAGCACCCAATCCGCACCGTTCAATGCGGGTGAGCGCGCACATCCGGGCAGGCCGACAACCTGCCGTGATCCAATTCCGCCAAGGAACAGCAGGTTTCCGGGGTCAACCGGCATCCCGAACCGCTCAATCACGCCGCCAGCCGCAACCACGGCAGCGGGGGCGACATCGGCGCGGTCCGATGTGGCAGACCCGCCAAGGATCATCACCATTGGCGCGGTGCTGTCGCGCAGCGCCTGTGCCAATGGCTCAACCTCATGCGGCAAGCGGATGACATCGCCGGTTTGCAGACCCAACCGGTCCAGGCGGCGGCGCACGGCGGCCTCCCCCTTGTCCAGCAGGCTTGGCTTCATCCCCAATGTGGCGGTCAACATGATATCGACGCGCCGCGACCGGAACGGATGCAGGGTCAGGGCGGGGGCGGATAGCGCCTCTTCAGCCGCCGCTACAGTGGTATCCGCCACGGCGTAGGGAATGATCTTCACCGTGGCCAACATGGTGCGCGCATCAACCCGCGCATAATCGGGCAAGGTGGCGAGGGTAACCGCCTCATCCACGGCATTCAGCGCATCAACCGCCCTGCGGTCCACCCGCAAAACACCGGCACATGCGGCATGTACATTCACCCGACCGGTAAAGGGCGCGGCAATGCTCAGCCCCTCACCCGCCATATGCGCCGCAATCCGCTGCGCGGCCTGATCCTCGGGAATATCATCCGCTTGCAACTGCGCCACGGTGATCGACTGCACATCAGCGGCCAGCAAGGCCGCGATATCAGCCTCGGATAAGCAGCGCCCCTTGCGCAGGCGAACATCCCCTGCATGGACCGAATGCGCCAGAATTGCGCCCACAGCATCTATGGTTTGCACAGCACCGAATTGCATCGATCAGGCCCCGGGCCGCGTTTCGACACGGCGCAACCGCTCAACAATCTGCGCAAGGATCGAAACCGCGATCTCCGCCGGATTTTTCGCACCTATATCCGCCCCGACCGGCGCGTGAATGCGGACGATCGCACTGGCGCTAAACCCGGCATCTGTCAGGCGCGCAACCCGCTTGGCATGGGTCCGCTTTGACCCGAGGCACCCCAGATAGAACACATCCGACCCCAGTGCTGCCGTGATCGCAGGGTCGTCCAGCTTTGGATCATGGGTCAGCGTTACGACGGCACAGCGCGCATCGGGGGCAAGGGCGGCAATCGCCTCATCCGGCCAATCCTGCATCAGGGTGACATCGGGAAACCGTTCCGCCGTGGCAAAGGCCCCGCGCGGGTCGATCACCGTCACCGCATATCCTGCCATCTTCGCCATGCGACTCAACGGTTGGGCGATGTGAACAGCACCGACAATGAACATCCGCAGGGGTGGATTATGCACCCCGATGAACCACTCCTCATCCTCCAGCAGCGCAACACCCGACCGGTCCGAGGTTATCGCATCGCGCACCGCAGTTCCCAGTGGCGTTCCCGCAGAGCCATCCATCAACAGGCGCGACCAATCGCGCAGCGAGGTCACCAAGGTAACCGCGCGTCCATTACTGCGTGCATCGACCAGTTGCCGCAGTAACCCCTCGTCAAATCCATATGAACTGCCCACAGGCTCAACCAAAATACGGATCGTACCACCACAGGCCAGCCCGACGGCAAAGGCATCATCATCGCTAACGCCATAGGTCAGCAGGCGTGGCTGTCCGTCATCCAGCGCGGCCATGGCTTCCTCAACCACCGCGCCCTCCACACACCCGCCTGAGACAGAGCCCATCATCTGCGCCTCGTCCGAGATGACAAGTTGCGCGCCAACGGCCCTGGGCGCCGAACCCCATGTCTGCACAACCGTGGCCAGCGCGATACGCCGACCCGATTCCAGCCATTCCAGCGCGATTTCGGGAATCCTGTCCAGATCCTGCACCATGTCGCACCTCCCCGTGTTTTCTTTTACTGTGGCACCATCACGGGCGGCTGGCAAACAGGTACAGCACGGATTATTCCGACATCATCCCCATCATGCGACGGCGCACGCCTGCATCCTCGGGTTTTGTCAGGGCCTGTGCCAAATCCTCAAGCGAGGCAATGGAATGCGCCGCGCGAAAGCTGTCCACATGGGGCAGCAAGGCCCGCACGCCCCGTGCCTTGGGCGCGAAGCCGTCAAAACGCAGCAGCGGGTTCAGCCAGATCAGCTTGCGCGAGGACAACCGCAGCCGCTCCGCCTCCCGCAGCAATTGCGCGGGTTCCTCACGGTCCAGCCCGTCGGTGATCAGCAACACAACGGCCCCCTGCCCCAACACCCGCCGCGACCAGTCGCGGTTGAACGCATGCAGCGACGCGCCGATCCGCGTGCCGCCCTCCCAATCGCGGGCCTCCGCCCCCGTGGCGGCAAGGGCGGCATCAACATCGCGATGGCGCAAATGCCGTGTGATGTTGGTCAGCCGCGTGCCAAAGGTGAAAGCATGCACTTGCGCCCAGCCAGCCCCCTTTTGATTGGCGGCGGCGTGCAGGAAGTGCAGCAACATCCGGCTGTAGCCGGACATAGAGCCGGAGATATCGCACAGCGCCACAAGGTTCGGCCATCGCTGCCGCCGCTCACGCATATGCAGTTTTTGCAGATCGCCCGCCCGCATCGCCCCGCGCATCGTCGCGCGCCAATCGGGCAAATGCCCTTGTGCAGCAGGCCGTGTGCGACGCGAGGCAATCGGCTGCACCGGCAGTTCCAACCGCGCAATTGCCCGCCGTGCCTCGGCCAGCTCCGCCGTGGTCATCTGCTCGAAATCCGTTTTGCGCAGCTTTTCATCGGCGGAAAATGTCAGGGTGGCGTCAATCTCAACCAGCTCACCCTCGTCCTGCTCAATCTGCGGGGGTGGGGCGTCGGGCTGGTCCAGCAAAGCCTCCGCCGCGCGCCGTTCAGCTGCCTTTGGATCGGGCGCCTCGTTCACGCCGCGCACCATGGGTGTCAGCATCTCCATCATCTTTTCCAGAAATTGCGGGTCGCGCCAATACAGGCGGAACACCTGCGCGAAAACCTCGCGCTGTTCAGGCTTGCGCACAAAGCAAGCATGCAGCGTCCAGAAAAAATCCGCCCGCGCGGAAAAACCGGCCACCTCAACCGCGCGAATGGCGTCCAGCACCTGTGCAGGCCCGATGGGCAGGCCCGCACGGCGCAAGGCCCGCGCAAAATGCGTCAGGTTCTGCGCCAGCTTTGGGTTTTCCGGCAGGGGCAGGTCGGCAAGTTCAGCCATAGGACAGCGCTAAGTGAAAATAATAAATCACCGCTAAAATCGGAAAAAAAAGCGCGAACCCCCAAAAGTACAAATGCAACATAAACGTAAATTTAGATTTATCATCCTGAAACTTATTTAATAACTTCATAAGATCAGAAATTTTATAATTTAAATCCCCCTCAAAGCCAGACTCATTAAATTTTAAATTTATCTTATCAAATATCTCATAAATCTTCTTAAAATTTGTTTTTGAACCACTATCAAAATGGGCGTTACCAGAATCTTTACCACCAATAACGTCCCATCCATTTAATGATATTCTATCACCCAGCCAATTTACGATGTGACCAATAAAAAACGCAAAAATACCGGCGCTAAGAATCCACTCCAACTTCTCAGGCGTCACTGACAAGCCGAAAACAATATTATCGGCCAAACTGATCCATTCGAGCTGGAAAAGAATACCAGTGAACGTCGATATATAAACCAGTCGAAGCGACGAATGCGTTTGCCTCGACAGCACTGGTTCCCCTTGAAACCTCACAACTCCGCCTTTGCCGCGTCCAGCAGTCTCTTTGCCTCGGAGCCCTGCAATTTCTGGATGTCGTCCTGATATTTCAGGATCGCGCCCAGCGTATCGGCAATGACGGCGGGGCTTAGCTCAATCGCGTCCAGCGCGACGAGGCATTTGGCCCAGTCGATGGTTTCTGCCACGCCCGGCTTTTTGAACAAATCCTCGGTCCGCAGTTTTTGGACAAAGGCGACAACCTCACGGCTCAGTTTTTCAGCGGCTTCAGGGGCGCGGGCGGTGACGATCTGCATCTCACGCTCGAAACTGGGATAATCGACCCAGTGATACAGGCAGCGACGCTTTAGCGCGTCATGCACTTCACGGGTTCGGTTCGAGGTCAGGATAACGATGGGCGGCTCGGGCGCGATGATTGTGCCCAATTCGGGGACCGTCACCGCAAAATCGCTGAGCGCCTCCAGCAAAAATGCCTCGAACGGTTCATCGGTACGATCCAGCTCATCAATCAGCAGAACCGGCGCGCCGCCCTCTTGCGGGCGCATTGCCTCCAGCAACGGACGCGCGATCAGGTAGTCGTCGGAAAACAACTCTCGGGTTAGTTCGGCACGTTCTGCACCGCCCTGCGCCTCCGCCGTGCGGATCGCGACCATTTGCGCGGCGAAGTTCCATTCATACACAGCCGAGGACGCATCCAGCCCCTCATAACATTGCAACCGGATCAGGCGGCGGCCCAGTGCGGCCGACAGCGCCTTTGCGATCTCGGTCTTACCAACACCGGCCTCACCCTCCAAAAACAGGGGGCGGCCCAGTTTCAGGGCAAGGAACACAACCGTGCTCAGGTCACGCCCCGCAACATAGCCTGCGCTGTCCAGCATGGCCTGCGTTGCATCGATGCTCGCCGGTAGTTGCGTCATTGCGCTCTCCTCATCCCTAGGCGGGCAAAGGTGCCATGCTGAGCGGTAACGTCAAGCCTCAGCGCGGGGAGCGTTTGGCCAATATCCGTTGCAGGGTACGCCGGTGCATGTTCAACCGCCGCGCCGTTTCCGAGACATTGCGGTCGCACAGCTCGTAAACCCGCTGAATATGCTCCCAACGCACGCGATCCGCGCTCATCGGGTTTTCGGGCGGGGCGGGCTTATCCTCTGGCAATGCCAGCAGGGCGGACACGATGTCATTGGCATCGGCGGGTTTTGACAGGTAATCGGTCGCGCCGATTTTGACCGCAGCAACCGCCGTGGCAATCGCGCCATATCCGGTCAGCACGACAATCCGCGCATCGGGGCGAGCGGCGCGCAGGGCCTCAACCACCTCCAACCCGTTGCCATCCTCCAGCCGCAGGTCCAATACGGCATAGGCGGGGGGCGATGTCTTTACCGCAGCCAGCCCCTCCGCAATGGTTCCGGCCTCTCGCACGGCAAAGCCGCGCTTTTCCATCGCACGCGATAGGCGTCGCAAAAACGGCTCATCATCGTCCAGCAGTAGCAAGGACGGATCAACACCCAGATCAAGTTCAGCAGTCATCGGGGACATGCTCAAAACTCCTTTTTGTTACGCAAATGAATACGATAGAAATGCCCTGTCGGATCTATCTATCACAATTCCGCTGCGTAGCAGGCAATCCGTTCTGCCATCTCCTCAGGCGGGGTGCTGCTGGGGAAAAACTCCAGGAACCCCTCATTCGGGTCCATCAGATAGGAATAGGAGGAATGGTCCATCAGGTAATCCTGCGGATCATCACCGACGCGACCAGAATACACACGATAGGCCGCAATCGCCGCCTCAATATCCGCGCGCGGGCCGGTCAGGCCAACCATGCGCGGGTGCATAAAGTCGGTATATTCCGCCATTTGCTGCACGGTATCACGCTCGGGATCAACGGTGATAAAGACGGGCTTTACCTCGATCCCCTGCTCATCCAGCGCGCGCACGGCCTCACCATTACGGAACAGATCAACGGGGCACACATCGGGGCAGTAGGTGTAGCCGAAATAGACCAGCGACAACCCGTCGATCACATCTGTTTCTGTCACCCGCTCACCCGTTTCGGAGATCAGAGAGAACGGCCCGCCAATCGCGCCACCGCCGCCCGAAACCACACCGCCACGGCACTGGGCAAAGCGATCACCACTCTCCGCCGACAGGACGAAATATGCAGTTGTGGCAAGACCAATGGTCACTGCCGACACGGCGAAAATAGCAGCGGTACGGGGCATAGAACTCTCCATCAGGTGTTTCTCCCCCTGTAGCGATCAGTGCATCCGAACGCCACTCAAGCTTACGACATCACACCGCCGACGCGCCGCAGCCCGGGCAGCGTTTTCGCGCCGAATTGCAGCATCGCATTGCGTAAATCATCGGTCAGAATATGCAGCGCCTGATCGGCCCCCGCCTGCCCCGCAGCAGCCACGCCATACAGGAAGGGCCTGCCTGCAAAGCAAAAATCTGCGCCCAGCGCGATTGCACGTGCAATATCCAGACCGGACCGGATGCCACTATCATAGATCACTGGAACCCTGCCGCCCAATGCCTGAACCACGGCGGGCAATGCATCAATCGCGGCGGGTGCTGCGTCGAACTGCCGCCCCCCGTGATTGGACAACCAGATGCCATCGGCACCTGCACGCTCTGCCAACAGCGCGTCCTCAGGGTCCAGAATACCCTTCACAACCAGCGCGCCCTTCCATTCCGCGCGCAAGGCGTCGAGATAGTCCAGCGAGGGGTTATGCATGAATTGCGTGACGAAGAATTTGCGGACCGTCTCCATATCCGTGCCGTCCGCATATTTCGCAACCGTCGCCAGTGTCGCCGCCCCATGACGCGCCGTGGCCAGCGCCCATGCAGGCCGCATCGCCACATGGCTGAGCATCTGCCGGTTTACGCCCGCCTGAATGGACAGACCGGCACGGCGTTGCCGCTCACGCCGACTGGGCGCGGGAATATCTACGGTCAAGGCCAGCACCCGCATGCCGCTATCCCATGCCCGCGCCAATACATCGCGCATCAGGCCAAGGTCGCGCGGCGGATATAACTGAAACCAGCCCATATCGCCCGCAACCGGTCCAACCTCCTCGGGTGTTTTTGCGGCAACGGTGGACAGGCAATAGGGGACAGAACCCCGCCGTGCGGTATCTGCCAGCATCAGCTCGGCACCGGGCCACATCAGGCCCGTCATTCCGACAGGGGCCATGCCAATGGGGGCATCATATCGCTGACCAAATAGGGTTGTAGATAGATCGGGCGCCTGATCCCCCTTTAAAAATCGGGGCATCAGACGCACACGATCCAGTGCAATGCGATTTTCACGCATTGCGACATCTTGTGTCGTACCACTATCGAGGTATTCCCACGCAAAGTGCGGAATACGGCGCTTGGCAGCTTTGGCTAGATCGCTAATCGCTGGATATTTATCGTCGAGATTGTTCATAATCGGCAGCGAAGCATCGCCCCCCACAGGCGTCAAGCACCCTTAGTACCAATAGTGAACAGCCCGTTTTTTACGCCCATGCTGCAAATAGCGTCGTCGCAGCATGTGTCCCGCCCAAATAGGCGACAGGATTATCCCGTGTATGGTGTATCGAAGAAAGCTACGTCCTGTCAGGTACGCTGCCCCGCCAACAATGACGGCGCCAGTCAGCCAAACTAACGCGAGGGCCCAGAAAAAAAGCACATTAACTCCTATCTCCCCCACGCGCATACTAGCACACCAACCGAGGGTAGATAAGAACTTTCTTAACTCGCCTTAAAGTTTTTCAGGAATCTGAAATATAGCCAACTATTGATCCAACCAAACTCAACGCCAGGCAACCTGTATGCGCCAATATATCATCGCAATAACCGCCCTTTGCGCCACAACATCTACACTCGCCCATGCGGGCGCTACAGGTATTGTGTTACAGCGCATGGAAAGCATGAAAGAGATGAACGAGGCAAGTAAGGCACTTGCCTTGATTCGGGCTGGCGGATTGCCGTTCGAACCAGAACTACTGACCCGTGTAACCGACTTGATCACCAACAATGCCGACCTGATTCCGGCGCAATATCCCGATGGCTCCTTTGCATTCCCTAGTGAGGCTCTGCTCTCCATCGCCCAGAATCGTGACGATTTTGAGGCCGCGCCACCACCTTGGCTGATCTGGCCCGCAGTATTGCCGTGGCACCCGATCTAGGAACAGCGCTGCCGCAAATTGTTGCTCTGGGCCAATCCTGCGGCGGATGTCACCGGATTTACCACGAGGATTAATCGCACAGAACCTACCGTGAACAGTGCTTTAACTTAGCCGCAGGTCGGGTTACATTTCGCCCATGAATGATTTCGACGATGATCCCTTCGAGAGCTATGAGCGTGAAAGCCTGTCGGCCCGCGCCATGGCCGCACGTCCGGCCCCGTATCTGAACGATCTGAACGCCGCACAACGGCAGGCGGTTGAGACGATGGACGGCCCCGTCCTGATGTTGGCAGGTGCCGGCACCGGCAAGACGAAGGCGCTGACCACCCGCATCGCCCACCTGATGAATACGGGCCGCGCGCAGCCGAACGAGATCCTCGCCGTTACCTTCACCAACAAGGCCGCGCGTGAGATGAAAACCCGCGTCGGCAGTCATGTTGGTGGCATTGTTGAGGGGATGCCATGGCTGGGCACCTTCCACTCACTGTGCAACCGGTTGCTGCGTCGCCATGCAGAACTGGTGGACCTGAAATCGAACTTCACGATTCTGGACATGGACGATCAGCTGCGCCTGCTGAAGCAGATCATCCGCGCCCACGGCCTCGATGAAAAACGATGGCCGCCGCGGATGCTGTCGGGGATCATCGACGCATGGAAAAACCGTGGTTGGACATGGGACAAACTGCCCACCTCGGAACATGGCGCCTATAATCATCGCGGGGCCGAGCTGTATGAGGAATACCAGAAACGTCTCATCACGCTGAACGCCGTCGATTTTGGCGATCTGCTGCTGCATGTCGTGACGATCTTCCAACGCTATCCCGACGTGCTCGAAAAATATCAGCGCTGGTTCAAATATATCCTCGTGGACGAGTATCAGGACACCAACGTCGCGCAGTACCTGTGGCTGCGGCTGCTGGCGCAGGGTCACAAGAATATCTGCTGCGTTGGCGATGACGATCAGTCGATCTATGGCTGGCGCGGGGCGGAGGTTGGCAACATTCTGAAGTTCGAAAAGGACTTCCCCGGCGCGACCGTTATCCGGCTGGAACAAAACTACCGCTCGACAGAACATATCCTCGCCGCGGCATCCGGTGTGATCGCCGGCAATGCGGACCGCTTGGGTAAAACCCTGTGGACCGCCGATACGGGCGGCGAAAAGGTCCGCCTGATCGGCCATTGGGACGGGGATGAGGAAGCCCGCTGGATCGGTGAGGAGATCGAGAATTACCAACGCGGCACCCGTGGCCTAGACCCGATCGGCCTGAACAATCAGGCGATTCTGGTGCGGGCCTCGTTCCAGATGCGCGCGTTCGAGGACAGGTTCTTGACACTGGGCATGCCCTACCGCGTCATCGGCGGCCCGCGTTTTTATGAGCGCCTCGAAAGCCGCGACGCCATGGCCTATTTCCGCGTGGTCATTTCGCAGGACGACGATCTGGCCTTTGAACGGATCATCAATACACCCAAACGCGGTTTGGGGGATAAGGCGCTGGCCACAATCAATGGCTTCGCCCGCGAAAACGGCGTCTCGATGATGGATGCCGCGCGCACGGTCGTTGCGGATGGTGGAATCAAGGGCAAGGGCGGCAAGAACCTCGCCGAACTGATCCGCAACCTTGACCGCTGGCGCGCCATCATGGCGTGGTCTGCGAAACCCGGCCCACAATCCGACGATGTGATTGATCTGGATGAACCGATGGTCGCGCAGCCTGACGGACTGGACGCACCGCTGACCCATGTTGAGCTGGCGCAGGTCATCCTCGACGAATCCGGCTACACCGCCCATTGGCAAAACGACAAAACGCCGGAGGCACCGGGCCGCCTTGAAAACCTCAAGGAACTGGTGCGCGCGTTGGAGGAGTTCGAAAACCTTCAGGGCTTCCTCGAACATGTCGCCTTGGTCATGTCCAACGACACCGAGGACGCGGCGGAAAAGGTCACGATCATGACCCTGCACGGCGCCAAGGGTCTGGAGTTCCCCGTGATCTTCCTACCCGGATGGGAGGACGGCCTGTTCCCCTCGCAACGCTCCATGGACGAATCAGGGCTGAAGGGGTTGGAGGAGGAACGCCGCCTCGCCTATGTCGGTATTACTCGCGCCGAACGGCATTGCACGATCAGCTTCGTAGCGAATCGCATGACTTATGGTCAGTGGAACAGCGCGATGCCCTCCCGCTTTATCGACGAATTGCCCGAGGAACATGTCGAGGTTCTGACCCCACCCGGCCTATATGGTGGCGGCTTCGGCGCAGCAGCCAGTGCCAGCCCCCGCGAACAGGCCATGCAGGGCAGTGATTTGATGGATAAGGCCGCCAAGGCGGATGTCTACAATTCCCCCGGTTGGGCGCGAATGCAACGCAACACCGCCCGCCGTGGCACACGCGCCCCGTCCGAAGCACGCAATATGACCATCGACGCCACAGCCATGCCCGCCTTTGCGATTGGTGAACGGGTGTTCCACCAAAAATTCGGCTACGGCACGGTGGATGCGATGGAGGGTGATAAGCTGACCGTCGCGTTTGAGAAGGCAGGCACGAAAAAGGTGCTCGCCAGCTATCTGAGCGCTTCGGATGATGTGCCGTTCTAAAACCGGCACCCCAAACAAAAACGACAGCGCCAATCGGGGGGAGGACCCGATCGCACGCTGTCGTTTCATTATGACCTACACGGCGTAGGGCGCCATGCCGGTCAATGCCCCCCGTTTTGGACGGGATAGGATTACTCGCCGTAAACCGATGCATATGCGACCGAAACGATCGATGCGCGGGACATGCCCAGATCGGACAGCTCGGCGCTGCTCAGTTCGGACAGCTCGTTCACGGTGCGGCGGTACAGGCGGTAATCCGCGAATGCCGCTGCCTGCTCAGCCACAAAGGCGGAGATGCGTGCTACGATTGTGTTTTCGTTACGGATGTCGGTTGCAGTTACAAATGCCATTTCTTCGGTCCTTCTAAGTGTGAGGCCGTCCGTGGCCTCCATGCTTTGCTGCAGTGCAATGTAGGGATAGCAGCAGATCCCACAATCGCCGATCCCTCCGCATCGCCATGCATTTTGCGCATGGCTAGACTGCGAGGGAGGGCGTAATTAACCTAACGTCAATCGCCTACCCCATAGGTAGCGCGCCGTGCCACATCGCGGATATCAGCCCGCGTCATGCCCAAATCCTCTAGCTCGTGTTCGCTGCGCAGGCTCAATTGCTCAACAGAAACACGGTATGCACGCCAACGAGCGAAGCTCTGCGTGATATTCTGCATCCAACCGGTCAGGCCGTGCGAAGCGGTCATCTCTTGCATCAACATTGTCATATCAGGTCTCCTTCCTGATCTCGGCCACCGATCCCCATGACCGGCGCCGCGCTTGTTGCAGTGCAATACTTGGGTGTGTACTCACACAAATCAAAGCGCTTTGATGCCGTGCCGCATTGCAGGTTCTGCATGGCTCTTGTCACAAAACCTTCTATGTCTAGGACATGATCCCCAAAGCTCTCGCGCACCGCGACTTTCGTATTTATGTAATCGGCAACTTTTTCGCCCTAAATGGTGTTTGGATTCAACGCATTACGATATCCTGGCTCGGCTGGTCCCTGACCGACAGCGCCAGTTTCGTCGGCTTGCTCGCGTTTCTGATGATGTTGCCAACCCTGATCTTCGGCCCCTTTTTGGGGGTAGTCGCGGACCGCACCAACGTGCGAATTGCGGCACTCAGCACACAATCCGCTCTTTTTATTGTAACATTAGCGCTGACAATCGCCTATTTCACCGATTTCCTGAACGCGATGGTGCTGGCAATTTGCGCGCTGACCATCGGATTGGTGACGGCATTACACCACCCGATCCGCATGGCGATGGCCCCCCGCCTTGTTCCAGTCGAATCGATTGGGGCGGCGGTGCCTATCATCTCAATCAACTTCAACCTGTCGCGTTTTCTGGGCCCGTTCATCGCGGGCACCCTGATCGCGACATTGGGGGTAGGGTCCGCATTGCTGGTGAACAGCGCGGCATTCCTGCCGCTGCTACTGGCGCTCAGCGTGATCCGGCCACGCCCGAAATCAGGCGGCACATTGGTTCCCAGTGGATTTATCGAGAGCTTCCGCGCGGGAATCGCCCATACACGCTCCGACCCGCTGATCGTCACAGGCATCCTCGTCACCGCACTGACATCCCTCTCCGCCCGCGGCGTGCAGGAGATTTTGCCGGTAATCGCGGATGGAGCCTTTGATCGGGGCGCGTCAGGATTGGGCCAATTGACCGCAGCGGCAGGATTGGGCGCACTGATTTCATCCATCAAGCTGGCCTCACACCCCATCGACCGCGCCGCTGGGTTGCCCCGCGCGTCCCTGATTGGCGCAGGGGCGTCACTGACGCTCGTGGTGGTCCTGGGGTTTGCGCCCTATTGGTGGGTCGCATTGCTGTGCGCGGCGGGGCTGGGCGCATCGGGCACGCAGGTTGGTGTGGGTATTCAATCCGCTATCCAAATTCGGCTGGATGACGACATGCGCGGCCGTGTGATGAGCCTCTGGACAACGACGGCCATCGGCGCGACCGCCCTTGGCGCATTGGCCCTAGGCGCAGCGGCGGATGTGATCGGCCTGCGCGGTGCATTGATCACCAGCGCCCTGATCAGCGCCCTCGCCCTCACCGCTGTGCTGCTGCGCTATCGCAAGGCCTTGCGCGCCAACCCGTCCAATTTATCTAGGAACCGCGACCGGTCCGACTTGGAAAACGGCTTACCGCCGCCCTGACGAAACGGATCAGCCGCCCGTAGGTCCGTCATCAAATCGCGCATTGCCAGCTGATGCCCGATCGAGCTTTCGGTGAACACCTCACCATCGGGGCGAATGGCCGCTGCACCCGATTTGATGATGCGATCCGCCAGCGGAATGTCGGACGTAACGCAAATATCCCCCGGCCCTGTGCGATCCGCGATCCACTGATCGGCAATATCTGGCCCTGCCTCAACCACCACGGTTTCGACGTCCGGGTGCGGATCAGGGCGAATACCGCCATTGGACACAACAAAAACCCGCAATTTATAGCGATGAGCGACCTTCTTGGCTTCTTCTTTTACGGGACAGGCATCGGCATCGATATAGAGTGGCATGAGCAAACCTTGCGTTGCGGCGCGCGGGGCGCGATAACACCCCCGATCTATCCCGAGGGCTTACCGATGACCAGCTTCACGCCACGCGTCTTTTCCGGCATCCAGCCGACCAACCACCTGCAACTGGGCAACTATCTGGGCGCGGTTAAGCGCTTTGTCGCCATGCAGAATGATGGAATGGAAACGATCTATTGCATCGTTGACCAGCACGCGATCACCGCCAATTTCCAAAACCCCGCCGACCTGCGCCACGCAACGCGCGAACTGGCAGCGGCCTATCTGGCCTGCGGTTTGGATCCGGCAAAATCTATCCTGTTCAACCAGAGCCAAGTGCCCGCGCACAGTCAGCTCGCATGGGTGTTCAACTGCGTGGCCCGCATGGGTTGGTTGAACCGTATGACCCAGTTCAAGGATAAGGCAGGCAAAAACGCCGAGAAAGCCTCACTAGGCCTCTACGCCTATCCATCGCTGATGGCTGCGGACATTCTGGTCTACCACGCCACCCATGTGCCGGTTGGTGATGATCAGAAACAGCATGTGGAACTGACACGCGACATCGCGGCGAAGTTCAACCACGATTACGGCGTTGAGTTCTTCCCCGAAACGCAGCCGATCATCGAGGGTGCTGCCACCCGCGTTATGTCCCTGCGAGACGGCACGAAGAAAATGTCGAAATCCGACCCTTCGGATGCCAGCCGCATCAACCTGACCGACGATGCCGACACGATTGCCAAGAAGATCCGCAAGGCCAAGACAGACCCGGAGCCCCTGCCCGAAACGACCGAGGGGCTGGCCGACCGCCCCGAGGCCCGCAATCTGGTGAACATCTACGCCGCTCTGGCCGAAATCACCCCCGCGCAGGTTCTCGCAGAACATGGCGGCTCACAGTTTGGCAGCTTCAAACCCGCGCTGGCCGATCTGGCCGTGGACAAGCTTGCGCCGATCAGCACCGAAATGTCCCGACTGATGGGCGACACTGCCGAAATTGACCGCGTTCTGGCCGCTGGCGCCGAACGGGCCGCTGCAATCGCAGACCCGATCATCGCCAAAACCTACGATATTGTGGGCTTCGTACGCTAAGCCTATCGCATTCTCGAAATATCCCCGCCGGAGGCATCACCCACCGGCGGGACCCTAGCCTGCCTTTTCCAGCAATAGTGACTTGAGGTTAAACGCCGCGCGCATCAGCGCACGGGTATATTCCATCTGTGGCGCGCCAAAGATTTGCGCGGTCGGCCCCTCCTCAACCACGACGCCCTCTTTCATCACCATCACATAATCGCTCAGCGCACGCACAACGGCCAAATCGTGGCTGATAAAGATGTAGCTCAGCCCATATTCCACCTGAATCCGGCGCAGCAAATCGATCACCTGCTTTTGCACGGACCGGTCCAGCGCCGAGGTCGGCTCATCCAGCACGATCACATCGGGGCGCAGGATTACAGCCCGCGCAATAGCAACACGCTGACGTTGCCCCCCCGAAAACTCATGGGGAAACCGGTTGCGGAACGAGGGTTCCAGCCCGACATCATCCAGCGCCTGCATGACCCGCGCATCACGCTCCGCCCGCGACAATTCCGGTTCATGCACGCTCAGCCCCTCCGCCACGATCTCGCCCACCGTCATGCGGGGTGACAGCGAACCATAAGGGTCCTGAAACACCATCTGCAACTGATCGCGATAGCGCCGCATCCCCGCACGATCCAAGCCGCCGATCTGCTCACCCTGATAGACCACACGCCCCTCTGCGGGCAGCAATTGCAGCAGCGCACGCCCCAGCGTGGATTTGCCGGAACCGGATTCCCCCACCACGCCGATCGTCTGCCCCTTGCGCAATGACAGGCTGATACCATCCACGGCGCGCAGGGTTGTGTCCTTGGAAAACCAGCCCGCAGCCTTGCCAAAGGTCACGCGCACGTCATCCCCCTGTAACAGGACAGGCGCATCCGCAGCCACTGGCAGTTTCACGCCATCCGGTTCTGCCGCCAGCAGCATCTTGGTATAATCCGTCTGTGGATTGCCAAAGATCGCCTGCGCCGTCCCTTCCTCCTCCAACAATCCCTGACGCATCACGTAAACCCGATCGGCAAAGGCCTCGACGATGGTCAGGTCATGGGTGATGAACAGGATCGACATGCCCAGCCGCGCCTGTAGATCGGCCAGCAACTGCAAGATCTCGGCCTGAATGGTCACGTCCAGCGCGGTTGTCGGCTCATCCGCGATCAGCAGATCAGGGTCATTGGCCAGCGCCATCGCGATCATCACCCGCTGCCGCTGCCCGCCGGACATCTCATGGGGATAGGCGCGCAGCTTTGCCTCGGGGTTGGGGATTTGCACCAGCTCCAGCAGCTCCAGCGCGCGGGCCATGGCAGCCTTAACGCTTAGCCCGCCATGCACGCGCAGTGGCTCCGCCAATTGCTCACCAATACGATATAGCGGGTCGAGCGAGGTCATCGGCTCCTGAAAGATCATCGTGATCTTGGCCCCGCGCAGGTCGTTCAGCTTGCGCGCGGGCAGCGTCAACAGGTCGGTTCCGCGATAGCGCACCGCCCCCGTCGCCGCGCCGTTACCGGCCAACAGACCCATCGCCGCCATCATGATCTGCGACTTGCCCGATCCGCTTTCCCCCACGACCGCCACGGTTTCCCCCGGCATGACGTGCATGGACACACCGCGCACGGCATTCACATCGCCATCCGCCGTGTCAAAGGTTACGCGGATATCGTCAATTTCCAAAACTGGTTGGGTCATATCACCGGTCCTTCGGGTCAAGCGCATCACGCAGGCCATCGCCCAGGAAATTCAACGCAAATAGCAGCACTGTCAGCGTCACCGCAGGGAAGATCAGCATATCCGGCGCGTTCTGCATGTTCTTCGCCCCCTCGGAAATCAGAACCCCCAGCGAGGTCAGCGGCTCCTGCACGCCCAACCCCAGAAACGACAGGAAGCTTTCCAGCAGGATCACCTTGGGGATCAGCAGCGTCATATAGATGATTACCGTGCCCAACGTGTTGGGAATGATGTGCCGTTTCAGGATCGCACCGGACCCGACGCCCAATGCCTCCGCCGCTTGCACAAATTCACGGCGGCGCAGGGACAGGGTTTGTCCCCGCACAATCCGCGCCATGTCCAGCCACTCGACACAACCCACGGCGATGAACATCAGAACCACATTCCGCCCGAAAAACACCACCAGCAGGATCACAAAGAAAATAAACGGCAGCGAATACAACACATCCACAATGCGCATCATCATGTTGTCGATCCGCCCGCCCAGAAACCCGGCCGTCGCGCCGTATAGCACCCCGATGACCAGCGCGACGCCCGCCGCCAACAGACCGATCATCAGCGAGACCCGCAGCGAAATCAGCACCCTGCTGAACAGGTCGCGCCCGTTCGCATCTGTGCCGAACAGGAAATATAACCGGTCCACATCCGCCTGCATCTCGATCCGCGATCCATCCTCGGCCAGCGTAACCACGCGGGCATTGGTGAACAGATCGGACCGGTCCAGATAGCGTGTCACCCGCGCATCCACACCCCGTTCCGAGGTGCCGATAACCGTCAGCGTTTCGCCATTCACTTCAACCAGTTCCAGATCCAGACGGGCACGGCGCAGCGCGCTCTCCGCCTCGGGGACAACCTCCTCGGCGCGGGGATAGGCGCTGATCGACGCGGGCACCTTTACATAGGCGGGGTAAACCTCCGCATAATCATGGGGGGCGACCATCGGCCCGAAAATCCCGCACAGCCCCAGAAACCCCAGAGCAAAGATCGACAGCATTGCCGCCCGATTGCGCCGCAACCGGATCACCGCCATTTGCCACAGCGAGCGGGATTTCACCGCCGCCTCGTTCACCATCATGTCAGTCATAACGCACCCTTGGGTCCAGTACGGCGTAAAGCAGGTCAACGATCAGGTTGAAAACCACCACGAACAGGGCGACCACAATCACCGTTCCCATCACCAGCGTGTAGTCGCGGTTCAGCGCGCCCTGCACGAAATAGCGGCCAATGCCCGGAATACCGAAAATCTGCTCGATCACGATAGAACCGGTCAGCAATGCCGCCGCCGCTGGTCCCATGTAACTGATCGCAGGCAGGCAGGCGGCGCGCAGGGCGTGCTTGATCACAATCATCCGCGTCGGCAGGCCATAGGCCCGCGCCGTGCGTACATGATCGGACCGCAATGCCTCGATCATTGCGCCGCGGATCAGGCGCGCAACCACCGCGATTTGCGGCAGGGCCAGCGCGATCACCGGCAAGATATAGCTTTGCCATTGGGTCAAACCGCCCGCAGGAAAGAAATCGAAATATAGCGCGAAAACCAGCAGCAGCACCGGCGCCACCACGAAATTGGGGATCGTGATGCCAAAGGTCGCAATCGCGATCACCCCGTAATCCACTGCCGAGTTTTGCCGCAGCGCAGCCACCGACCCCAATGCCGATCCGACAACCATCGCAAGGGCCAGCGCCATGCCGCCCAGCTTCATCGACACGGGCAGACCGATCGCCAGAATCTCGTGCACCTTCAGGTCACGATAGACAAAGCTGGGGCCCATATCACCCTGTGCCAAATTGCCCAGATAGATCAGATATTGCCGCCATAACGGTTGGTCCAGACCGAAGGTCGCGTTCAGATTGGCCAACACCGTGGCCTCTAATGCGCGCTCCTGATCGAACGGCCCACCGGGGGCTACGCGCATCATGAAAAACGCCGCCGTAACGATGAAAAACAAGGTCGGAATGGCGCCCAGCAGACGCCGAATTGCATAGGAAAGCATGTGATAACGCCCGAATTGGAATGTGCCGCCCCACGATAGGGGCGGCACGGGGATCGCCTTATTCAGCGATGCTCATGAAACGTGTCGGGTGCACGTTCAGCAGGTTATCCTCCCAACCGATCAGCGCCTCGGACACCATCGAACGCGAGGAATAATACAGCAGGGCAAGCTGTGGGTTATCCCGCAGGAACATCCGCTCCGCATCGGCGAGGATTTCAGCCCGCGCCGCCAGATCGGTTTCCGCTGCGGCATCATCCATCAGCGCATCATATTCGGGGTTCATATAGGCCGGATAGTTGAACCCGTCATTGTCGGATTCCACGAGGAACAGGAAGTTCTGCGGATCGGAGTAATCCCCGATCCAGCCAGCTCGTGCGACATCGAAATCCTTCTCGTCGCGCAGGTTGGCATAGTGGGCGGATGCGTCGCGTACG
Organism: Pontivivens marinum; assembly: GCF_900231835.1. GTDB lineage: Bacteria > Pseudomonadota > Alphaproteobacteria > Rhodobacterales > Rhodobacteraceae > Pontivivens > Pontivivens marinum. The sequence continues at coordinate 746,583 of NZ_OCTN01000001.1, forward strand.
TTATACGTGACCTCGATCCCCAGAACCGACCACATATCCGCAATCGCGGTGGCCGCATTCCTGTGGTTTTCCGAGGTGTTATACGCAATCTCGACCGTGACAGGGTTGTCGGGACCGTAACCGGCCTCCTCCATCAAGGCGATGGCGGCATCCTCACGATCCAGCATGGACATATCCGCCCATTCGAAGCGCGGCGCATCCTCAACATAGTTGCTGATACCTGTCGGCACGAAGCTTTCCGCAGGAACCATCGTTCCGCCGAAAATCTCGTCCGCCAGGAATTCACGGTCGATCACCATCGACATGGCCTGACGAACGCGCGCATCACCGAACGGTTCGCGTGTGGTATTCACCGAGTAATAATACGTGCCCAGATAAGCCGCGACATGCACTGCATCGCCATATTCCGATTCCAGACGGCCAATATCCTCGGCTGGCAGGTCGGAACAGGAATGCACTTCGCCCGCTTCCCAACGGCGCACACAGGTGGCGCGGTCCTCGAACGGCAGGAACTGCACGGTTTCAATCGCGACATTTTCAGCGTCGTGGAATTCAGGGTTCTTGGTCAGGACAATGCTATCGCCCAGCGAGAAGCTTTCCAGCGTATAGGCCCCGTTCGAGACGTGGTTTTCCGGCTGTACGAAATCCGAACCGAACTCCTCAACCGTGGCAGGGTGTACCGGCAAACCGGTCTGGTGGGTCAGCAGCTCCAGAAAGAACGGAGTCGGCTGTTGCAGGGTGATTTGCAGCGTATGATCATCCAGCGCCACGACGCCCAATGCATCAATGTCCATCTCACCCGAATTGATCGCCTCGGCGTTTTTGATCGGGTACAGGATGCTGGCATATTTCGCGCCGGTTTCAGGATTCATGATGCGGTGCAGCGAGTATACAAAATCGCCGGCCACAACAGGATCGCCATTGGACCATTTCGCATCATCGCGCAGGTCGAATGTATAGGTCAGACCGTCCAGCGACACGTCCCATTCCATCGCAACGCCGGGCACCACCTGCGCGGTGGAATCAAGGGTCACCAGCCCCTCGAACATATCGCGCAGCAGGTTCGCCTCAACAACGGTGGATGTTTTATGCTGGTCCAGCGTTTCAGGATCGCCGTCAGAGCCACGGAAATAGGTCTGGGCAAGGGCTTGCGACCCGATCGTCAGCGCCAGAACAGATGTCAGCGCGGCAGTGCGCAGAAGGGTGCGAGGCATGGTATTCTCCCTATAGTTGTTTTTACCTCTCAAAAGGCTGACCCAAACCCGAATACGTTGCAAGCAATGTGAATTTGCCGTGACGCTGCCGGATATTCACCCGACAGCATGAAACATCCACAAAGCCATCATCACGCGCATAAATTCGCTAAGAACCGCCAACCCCGCGCAATAAATGCAAAAAGAGCGTGAATTTCTTCACGCTCCCCGCTCGTTCATACAAATGTTGGATAGGCTATGCGCCGAATGTCAGGCAAGGCACCATTTCAACACGGCTTTTTGCGCATGCACACGGTTTTCCGCCTCGTCAAAGACGACCGATTGCGGGCCATCCATAACGGCATTGGTCACTTCTTCACCACGGTGCGCAGGCAGGCAGTGCATGAACAATGCCTGCGATCCGGCCTGCTGCATCAGATGCTCGTTCACCTGATAGGGCTGCAACAGATTGTGGCGGCGGTCCCGCGCATCATCGGCGTCATGCATGGATAGCCACGTATCTGCAACGATCAGATCGGCACCCTCGACCGCCTTCATCGCGTCACGCTCAATCGTTACGTTCACACCCTGCGCGCGGGCAAAGGCAACTGCCTCCGATTCAGGATCCAGCGCCTCGGGTCCGGCAAAGGTAAAGTCGAACCCGAACTGCCCCGCCGCATGCAGGAACGACGCGCAGACATTGTTCCCGTCACCGGCCCAGACCACCCGCTTGCCCTTGATCGGACCGCGATGCTCCTCAAAGGTCAGGATATCCGCCATGATCTGGCACGGATGCGTGCGATCGGTCAGGCCGTTAATGACCGGAACGCTGGCATATTCCGCCATTTCCAGCAGAGTTTCCTCGGCAAAGGTGCGGATCATGATCAGGTCAACATAGCGGCTCAACACACGCGCAGTATCCGCGATGCTCTCCCCATGGCCCAACTGCATCTCTGCACCGGTCAGCACCATCGTCTGACCACCCATCTGACGCACGCCCAGATCGAACGAGGTGCGCGTGCGCGTGGATGGCTTTTCAAAAATCAGCGCAACCATGCGATCCTTTAACGGCTGCTCGGCGTCTGGTGTGCCCTTGGGCAAACCTGCGCGGGCCTCCTTAACGGCACGCGCATCGTCGATCATACCGCGCAACTCACCTGCATCCGTCATGTGCAGATCGAGGAAATGTCTCATGTCTCAGTCCTTCCGGAGGCCTTCCCCCCTTGGAATGTCATCACTTGCACCGGGTCCCCATCCTGACACAGCGCAATCAGATCGCCCGCGAAACCGGCCTTCTTATAGGTTGCCACGGCCCGAACATTTGCCGGATCGGGATCAACTGCTACACAGGGCGCGCCCGCCGCAATCAAGCATTGCGCCCGCACCCGTAAATACCGCGCCGCATGGCCCTGTCCCAAATAGGCCGGATCGCCCAGAAACGTGTCCAGCCCCCGACTGCCCCGTGGCAGGTGGGCGTAGTGCGGCGCGTCCTCTTGCCCTACATCCCAATCCTGAGCGTAGGCGAAAGCATGGCCGCGATACCAGACCATCCGCATATCTGTTTTGCCCTGACCGAAATCTTTCTCAATCAGGGCGATCTCATGTTCCGGCGCGCCCCACCAACCGCCGATATGGGGTTGGCGCAGCCAGTACGAAATCAGCGGATAATCCGCGCGCACCACCGGAACGAAGTGATATTCAGGCCGCACGACCCGAAATATCCGCCGCAGCCCCCTCAAGCCGGCGCAGCGCCTCATCCACATCATCGGTTGTGATGTTCAGCGGTGGCAGGATGCGGATCACGTTATCCCCACCGGGCACCGTCAGCAGCTTGTGATCATAACCTGCATTCACGACGTCCATGTTTGGAACCACGCATTTGACGCCGATCATCAGGCCGGACCCACGGACCAGCTCGAACACATCGGGATAGCGGGCGACCAGACTGTCCAGCCCCTGTCGCATATGCCCCGCGACGCGACTGACATTTTCGAGGAAGCCATCCTCGCCCATTACCTCCATCACGGCGCAACCAACGGCACAAGCCAGCGGGTTGCCACCATAGGTGGTGCCATGGGTGCCTGCGACCATGCCGCTTGCCGCTTCCTCCGTCGCCAAGCACGCGCCCAGCGGGAAACCACCGCCAATGCCCTTGGCCACAGCCATAATATCCGGCGTGGCGCCCGACCATTCATGGGCAAACAGCTTGCCCGTCCGGCCCATACCGCACTGGATTTCGTCATAGATCAGCAGGATGCCCTGCTCATCACACAGGGTCCGCAGGGCACGCAGCGCCTCATCAGGGATCGGAACGATACCGCCCTCACCCTGCACGGGCTCAACCATGATTGCGGCGGTGCGCTCGTTGATCGCGGCATGCAATGCTGCGTCATCACCGTAATCCACGTGAACAAAACCGGGCAGCAGCGGGCCAAAGCCCTTGGTCAGCTTTTCCGCACCAGCGGCAGAAATCATGCCCAATGTCCGTCCGTGAAACGACCCATTAAAGGTGATGATCTCAAACCGGCCGGTTTCCTTAACCGAATGGTACTTGCGCGCCATTTTCACGGCAGCCTCGGTCGCCTCGGTTCCCGAATTGGTGAAAAAGACGGTGTCGGCAAAGCTGCTCTCGATCAGCATTTCGGCAAGCCGCGTCTGGTTCGGAATTTCATAGAGGTTGGACGTGTGCCACAATCGTCGCGCCTGCGTTTCCAATGCCTCGACAAGACGTGGATGCGCATGGCCCAGCGAGGCAACGGCGATGCCTGCCCCCATGTCCAGATAGCGCGTTCCATCTTCGGTCTTCAGCCAAGGGCCCTCACCTTCCACAAAGGAAAGCGGTGCCCGTGCATAGGTTGGCAATACGGGCGTGATCACATCGTTACTCCTCAAGATCACCGGCTGGAAAAATACGACCGCACAGCTCCAGCCAAGCTAATGCGGAAGCTGCGTTTATCCGAACCACACAGCCGCAAGTCAACGAAAACGCGCAGATTACCCGCCAGCAGGATGAAATTAGTAAAAATCAGGATGCGATTTCAGGTCAAACCCACCGATTTACCCGCACAACATGGCGGATGCCCGCTATCCGCCCAGCAATTTACGCGCGGTGGACCCACGCCGCACCAGCGTGCTTTCCGTTAAAATGCGCGGGGCGATGCTGTGCGGATCGGCGATCCGGTCGGCCAGCGCGCGCATACAGGCCTCGGCGATCTCATCCGTGTCCTGCCGAACGCTGGTCAGGTCATAGGCGGGCCAGCTTGCCTCAACAATATCATCACAGCCAACTATGGCCAGATCATGTGGCACACGAATGCCACTGCCCCGCAATCCATCCAGAAACCCCAAGGCAAAGAAGTCGTTGCAGCAATACACCCCGTCTGCCGCGATGCCCTGCTCCAGAAATGCCTGCGCGGCCCGCATACCGCCCGCATGGTTTTGCGCGCCGCCCGTCACCGTACTGCGATGGGTCATGCCCAACGTGGCCACCGCCATCAGAAAGGAGGCGCGCCTGCTATCAATGGAAAAGGACGGTCGCGCCTGCCCCGCATAGACGATGTTCTGGCATCCAGCCTCGAACAACGCCATCGCCGCCAAATGGCCCGCCGCATCCGCGTCCTGATTCACATGCGCCACACGACTATCGACCGAGGCCTTGTTCACCAGAACCAGGGGCACACCATGCCGCGCCGCATCCGCTGCAATCTCGGCAGGGGGGGTATCCGATGTCACGATGGCGCCGGACAGGTTGTATTGCAGCATCATGTCGATCAGCTGCCGCGGCTCGTCGCCCTCGCTCCACGGTAACAGAACGGGGCGAAATCCCTTCGCCACCAGCTTGCGTGACAGCAAATCTACCAGCGCGGCGCGAAAGGAATGATCCATATCCGACACCACGAGCGCCACCAGCTCGGATCGTTGCCGGATCAGGCTGCGTGCCAGAAAGTTGACGCGATAGCCCAGCTCCTCGGCGGCCTCCATCACCTTGGCCCGTGTTTCAGGCGAAACACTCGCCCCCTCGGTAAAGGTACGGCTGACAGCAGATCGCGAAACACCGGCAAGGTTCGCAACATCGGTCGCATTGGCATGTTTATGGATCATAATTACGCCTTTAGCGCCGCCAGCAGCAAATCCGCCCGATCAAGGTTGATCATCTCGGGCCGCATTTTGGCAATCATCGCAAAGACATCAACATCGCTGCCAAAATATTTCAGCATCGGCACGATCCCGTTCGCACGGCATAGCGGGGCCTCGTCCGCCCAGCGCTCCAGATCGATCTCGCATATCTGCGGGGCCATCGTGGCGACCATCGCGTCGAAACTGCCGTGATGAACGATGTTGGATTTGATATTCGCATCCGTTGATAACTGCCGCATTTCCAGTTGCAGCATCGGGTTACCAGACCAGAAAAAACAGTCGCGCAGGAAATCCTGCGCGATCACCGCATCCAGCAGGATTTGGGTCGGCACGTCCTTATTCTCGATATACATCCGCTTGCCGTGCTGCTGACACAGGGCAATCGCCTCGGCCAATGTCGGCACCTTTGCGCCCGCCCAATGGGGGGATTTCCAGCTACCCGCATCCGCCTGCCTGATCAGGTCCAGCGTATGGTCACCAACCCGCCCTGACAGGTTGGTGGTGCGGTCCAGCGTCTCATCATGGATCACCACAATCTGCCCGTCAGCGGTCAGGCGCACATCCAGCTCCAGCCAGTCACAGCCCATCCGATAGGTCAGAAGTGCCGATTCCAGCGTGTTCTCCGGCGCGATGTGATTGATACCGCGATGGCAAACCACCTCGATGCCACGCTCCTCAACTGGCATCGCGTGAAACCCGCCCAGCATTTCGGGATTATCCGTGCAAATGCCCAAGACAGGCAGCCGGACCAGATCAGCCAACACCTCGGCCCGCTCCTCATGCCACAGCACAATGCCCAGACCCTGCTGCTGCGCCTGCGCTTGCAATTCCGGCGTGACCAGATCCTGCGGACGGGGGCCGCCATGCTCCCAGCACAGATGGATAATATCAGCACCTGTCGCCTGCGCGCGGGCAAAGGGATCCTCGCCCAACCGCACCAGAACGGTCACGGGCCACGGACATGCGGCGGCGATCAGGGCGCGAGCCTCCGCATCATCAAACGCGCCCAATGCGGCGGCGGTGAACTCCACCTCAGCCAGAACCGCCATACAGGCCGAACCGGCATTTGGTGCCTTGATATCCAGATACAGCGCCTGTCCCAGCGCAATGGCACGACACACCGTTTGCGCCAATGTCGGCAGGTCGGGGCAGGACGCTTGCAATTGCGCCAAGGGTGTCTGCGCAACCTCCAACAAACCATCCGCACCCTGCACAACGGGATCGTGGCACACCACTGGCACCCCATCTGCGGTTAGCCAGATATCAACCTCCCACATATTCGCGCCCAGATCGGCCGCGAACTCATAGGCCAACGGCGTTGCTTCACGCGCATGGGCGGACGCCCCGCGATGGGCAATGCAAAGCGGGCGACCATCCGCGCGGCTGGGCCATGGATAGCGTAGCGAGGCCCTCACAACCGGTCCCCGTTGGCATCAAAGGCCAGCATATTTTCCACATCCACGGCCCAGTTGACGGTATCGCCCAGGCGCACATCCTCACGCATGGGTTGGATCGAGCGCAGGGTAACCCCCGGCGCGACGTCCACATCGAACAGGGTTTCACGGCCCTGCGGCTCGACAAAGCTAACCCGCCCAGACGCCATGCCAGCCCCCGCGCCGCCGAAATGTTCGGGCCGCAGACCCAGCGTGATCACCTGCCCAAGGGGCAACCCACGCACATGGGCAGGCAAGGGCAGCGTAAATCCCTGCCCCATCTGGAACATGCCATCCGCCGCAACAACGCCGTCCATAAACACAATCGGAGGGTTGCCCAGAAAGCCCGCAACGAACTTGTTCACCGGCGCGCGGTACATCTGTGTGGGCGAGGCCGTTTGCAGAATTTTACCCTTATCCATGATCGCCACGCGGTCGCACATCGACATCGCCTCAACCTGATCGTGGGTCACGAGGATCGCGGTGATGCCCGTCTCCAACTGGATACGCCGGATTTCGGAGCGCATCTCCAACCGCAGTTTGGCATCCAGATTGGCCAGCGGCTCATCAAACAGCAGCACATCGGGACGGCGCACAATGGCACGGGCAAGGGCAACACGCTGCTGCTGCCCCCCCGATAATTGCGCGGGGCGACGCGCCAGCAATTCCTCGATATGGATCAGCTCCGCGATTTCACGCACCTTGCGATCCACCTCCGCAGCGGGGGGGCGTTTTTTACCCACCGTCAGGGGAAAGGCGATGTTTTCGGCCACCGTCATATGCGGGTACAGCGCGTAATTCTGGAACACCACGCCGACATTGCGCCGCTGCGATGGCAGGTCCGACATGTCGCGATCGCCAAACAGAATGCGCCCGCCATCCGCGCGGTAAATCCCCGCAATGGCGAACAGGGTCGTGGATTTACCACATCCCGACGGCCCCAGCAGAGCCAGCATTTCGCCATCCCCCACCGTCAGGTTCAGATTTTCGATCACGGGCGTGCCGTCAAAACACTTGGTGAAGTTTTCGAGTTCGAGTTGCATCAGCCTTTCGTGCCTCCGCCAAAAATGTTCATGAGCCGGTTCTGGAAAATCACAAACAGGACAACCACCGGAAGGGTGTAGAAAACGCCGACGGACTTAAACAGGTTGAAGTCATACCCGACCCGCTCCGCCGCGATCAAATCGTTGAGGAATATGGACAAAACCTGCATGTCCGATCCAGGGGCCAGAATGCTGGGCAGCAGGTATTCGCCCCATCCGTCGAGGAAAGCAAAAACCCCCAGCGCCACCAGACCCGGCTTTACCTGTGGCAGGATCAGCCGCCGCCAGACCGTGAAACGACTGGCACCATCCTGCACGCCGGCCATCTCGATCTCCCACGGGACGGTGTCGTAAAACCCCTTCATGATCCAAATACCAAAGGGCAGCAACAGCGAGGCCTTGACCAGAATGACCCCGATCATCGTGTTATATAGCCCGCTGAAATTCAGCACGAAAAACGTCCCGATCAGCAATGTGACCGCTGGAAAAGCATGCATCACCAGAATGCCCGCCAGAAAAAACCGGCGAAACGGCAGGTGCAGCCGCGAAATCGCATACGCCGCCGTGGACGATACCGACAACACGATCACCGCCATCGAAACGGCCAGTGTCAGGCTGTTAAAGGTCGCGACCCAGACATTCCCCACCTCGGAAAAATCATACAGGAACCGCCAATGTTTCAGCGTGAACCGGTCCGGCCATAACTCACCCGCCGGTGCGTCGGTAAAGGTGTCGAGGATCAGAAACCCGTACATCACCATCAACGGCATGCTTATCAAGGTGATGACAATGATAAACGGAATGGTTGAGAAATTGCGTGTCATCATGGCCCCCTCAGAACTCGATACGCGGGCGGCCGACCAGTTCACCGAACTTGAACGCCATCAGATAGATGATCGACAATGCCAACCCGACCACGACCAGAACCAAGGCCATAGCAGCCCCCAATCCGTATTCCAGATTGCCGGTATAGCTGGACAATGCGGTCTTGAACGCCTCCAGCGCCCAAACCGTTGTCGTCTTGCCCGGCCCGCCATTGGTGGTCAGCCAGATCGACTCGTATGAGGACAGCAGCGACAGCGTCTGGTAGGACACCACAAACAGGATCGGCCACCGCATCTGCGGCAGGATAATCCGCCGGATCTGCTGCCAACGGGTCGCGCCATCCACCTCGGACGCCCATAGCTGTTGTGTCGGGATCGCGCGGATCGCACCGGAAAACAGGATCAGGCCAAAGGATGCGCCGACAAACCCGTTGACCGAAATCATGGTCATCCACGCGGTTATCACCGACCCCTTCATATAGTTAAACGCGGGCAGGCCCAATTGTTCGGCCAGCAAGGGCAGAAAGCCGTCCTCCCACGTGAACCACTTCCACATGATCGTATACAGAACCAGTGGCGTGATACGCGGCAACAGCCATAGCGTGCTGTAAAACGACGAAACCCGCTTGGGCATGTAGAACAGCGTGATCGCCAGAAACAGCCCCAGCCCGACGTTAAAAATCGACAGCGTTGCGCCCACGTAAATCACGGTATTCGCCACCAACCGCATGGTGGAGGGCTGCGTCGCCAGATAGGTAAAATTCTCGGTCGTGTAGATGGCACCGGTATAGCTGGCCCCGACAATTTCGGACCGGATACCCGCATCCACATCAGGCACGGCCAGCGATAGGGCCTCCGTCAGCTCCTGCGCGCTGTCAAAGCGTTGGTTCAACACGCTATGCCCGAAAAATTCGGCGGTCAGCTTTAGGCTGCGCGGACTGCGCGGCGCTGATGGCAAACCCCGCAGGGCCGTCTCGATTCCACGTGCGGTGTCGAAACCATCGCCCAGCAGGAGTCCCTCGATATCGCGCAGGAAGTCGGCGCTGACACCACCGGCGCGGGCGGCCTCGATCCCGTCGGGCGTAATCTCATAAGTCTCGGCGGAAATGGCTGTGACCACCTCCTCGGACAGGCCCGCATCGGCCAGATCGTCCAGCAGGTTAGGCGAGATCACATATTCCCCCGCCCCGATACCGGTAGAGGTGGACATATTCGTGAACGCAAAAACACCTGTCAGAACAACCGGCGCCAGAAAGAAACAGCTCAGCAAGAACAAGGCAGGCGCGACGAGGATCAAGCCAAGGCGGCTGACACGGGGCCTGCCGCGATCCTGCGCCATGGCCGTACCAGTAGGGCGATGCGCATGCACCGCCCCCTTGGTTCCTGACAGATCAGCGGACAACGACATTGTCGCCCAGCGCCTGCGTAACAGTTGCCTCGGCTTCGGCCACAGCATCCTCAACCGACATCACGCCAGTCCACGATGCCTCCAGCCCCTCGAACATCGCATCCCAGACGATACCGAAATCAGGATCGTTGGGGATTGCATTGGCATGGGGTGCCAAACGCTCGGACGCGGCGGTCAGCCAACGGTTCTCGGCGTATAGCGGCACAGTGGACTCAACCTCGGAAATGCCCAGATGCGCCGATTTCACAGCGTGCAGCGCGTTGATCCGCGGCTCCGATGCCGTTGCGATCAGCTCAGCCGCGATCATTGCCTCATCTTCAGTCGCGCCGGACCCGACCAGATAGACCAGCGGGTGCGTGATGGAGTTGGCGCGGCCATTCGCATTACCGGCAGGGAACAGCGTGTACTGAACCGTGCCAAAGAAATCCTCCAGACCGAAGCCATTCTCCCACTGCGCATAATGCCACGTACCACCATGCCATGTGCCGTAATTACCGGCGGCGACGTTCTGGTGCCAGACATCCCATTCCGTGCCCAGATAGGTTTCGGAGACGACCTCCATCTCTGTCGCATCGGCAAAGAACTGATACCAGTCGGTCAGCGCCTGCGTGTCCAGCAACAGCTTGCCGGTTTCCGCATCCAGCATCTCACCACCAAAGGCCTGATAGTACTGCAAATAGTCAGGGCCATTGGATACACGCGGCGCAAATCCCATCTCGGGACCAACAATACCGGCATCCTGCATCGCAGCAGCAACATCCAGCATGTCGTATAGCGTGAATTCACCGTCCTGCACCCGCTGTGGCAAGCTGTCGATTTCGGCGTCGGTCCAGCCGATGGCCTTCAGCGCGGGGATCGACCAATAGAAAACGCGCGCCTCGGCATCCTGCGGAACGCCCCAGATCTGGCCGTTATACGTCGCAACATCGATCAGGTTTGGATAGATCGAGTTCAGCGGCCAGCTATCGAAATAGACGTAATCCTCGATCGGAACGATCAGGCCCGCATTGGACCACGTGCCGATATCCTCGTGACCGGTAACAACGATCTGGGGGGCATTGCCTGCCTCGGATGCCAGCGAGAACGCCTGTTTGAAATCCTCCCAGCCGCTCCACAACTGCGCATCGATGGTGATGTTCAGCTCGTCACCACGGATGGCGGCCTCACGCTCCATGATGTCGGCAGCCATGACGATGGCTTCGGTGCGATAGTTCGATTCCTCGCCCGAACCACCGGCCCAGACAGTAATGGTTACATCCTGCGCGGAGGCAGCAAAGGCCACGCTCGACATCAACGCAGCAGCAATGCCACGGCGCACAAAGGTAGTCGTTATTGTCATAATCGTCCCCGATCCTGAGAAAATCTTTCCTTTGCACAGGTGTGCAGTGGTGCCGATGCACACCTGTGCAAAGGGTTTCCAAAGCGGTCTGTACGCCGCCCTTTTCCCGTAGTTGTGCGACAGATCGACGACAGTTTGTGCATAATCGCACAACACAAAATCAGAACATTACCTGAACAGTTGCGCTATAGACATGGCAGGCGTAAGCATGTTTTCAAACGGAGCACCCCATGCAGAACAAGCCACGCGCAGCGATCATGATGGTATTCGCCGCCACCTGCATGGGCACGGCATCCCTATTGGCCAAGCTGTTGGGAACTGGCGAAAATTCCCTACATGCGTTCCAGATCAGCGCGGGCCGTTTCGGCTTTGCCCTGCTCGCCTTAGGGATCGCGGCGGCCATCCTGCGCCCCCGTATTGTGGCCCCGAATATACCCCTGCACGTCCTACGCGTATTGTTCGGCTGGGCGGGTATCACCTGCATGTTTTTTGCAGTTGCCCGCATGCCAATGGCCGATGCGACGGCGATCAGCTACCTCAATCCGATGATTGCGATGCTGTTGGCGATTCCCCTCTTGGGCGAGCGTCCGGGCCGCTGGCGTTGGGGATCGGTGGCTGTGTCGTTCCTGGGAGCAATGTTGCTAATTCGCCCTGGCGCATCGGGCATACAACCCGCCGCGCTGGTCGCACTCGCCGCCGCATGTTTTATGGGGGCCGAGGTTATCGCGATCAAGCGTCTGACCCTGTTGGAAAAGCCCTTCCAAATCCTGCTCATCAACAATTCCATCGGCTGCATTCTGGCAATCAGCACCGCCGCCTTTGTCTGGGTCACGCCTACCAGCGCGCAATGGCTAATCATGGCCGGTGTCGGGTTGAGCGTGGTCAGCGCACAGATCTGCTTCATTCAGGCCCTGCGCGCCGCCGATGCCAGCTTTGTCATGCCGCTATTCTATGGAACCTTGATCGTGGTGGCCCTGTGGGATCTGGCGCTGTTCGGCATCGTCCCCGATGTCATCAGCCTTATCGGTGGTGGCATCATCGTGTCCGCCGCCTGCGTTCTGGCATGGCGGGAATCCCGCGCGGCCTAGTTACGGGCGCGGGCGATCAGCGCATGGGCCTCCTCAGCGGTCCATGCACGGCTTTCCCCTGCCATAACGATGCGGGTGTATAAATCACGCCAACAATCCTCACGCAGCAGCGTATCCACACGGGCATGCCGCCACGCAACACCCTGCTGATGCAGGCGCGCAATGTCCGCATCCGCCATCAATTCCGCCATGTCGATCTGTAGCGAGGCATCCTCAACCTGATTCAAGTTCCGCTCAGCCCAATATCCAGCATCCGCTGGTGATCCCTCACGATTGGCCCGCCCCCGTGCGGCCTTGACGACAAAGCTTTCCGCATCGCCCAGCGCATAGTGGTTCAACTGTACCAAGCCATAGGACGGCTTCAGGTAATTGGTATAAACGCCCCGATCCTGAAATCGCGGAGGCAAGATTGCGCCGTTGCCATCCACCCAAACCGCAGGCCCCTGCGCGTCAATCGGGCGGTGCACACCGGGCCGCTGATACGCCCCGCGCCGCCACAACGTCTTGATCATCGCGCAACGCCACGGCCAGTTCAGCGGGTCCGGCGCGCAATGCGTAAACCGCTGCGCCACCGGCAAATCCTCGTAATGCCGCAACCCTGACGATCCAAACATCCGCCATGTCAGGGCAAAGCAATCCGCCTGCGGCACCGCGCCGACCAGATCGGACAGGTTGCCCGCGCGCAGATTGATGAACTCATCCACATCGATGCAAATCACCCAGTCGGCCACGGCCATTAACGGATGCTCCGCCGCCTCACGCAAGGCCCGCCATTGCGGCCCACGCTGCCCTGCCCGCCCGCGCAGATGGGTCAGCAGGCCCAACGCCTCGAACCGGTCCAGCATCGCATCCGTCCCGTCCGAGCAATCGTTTGAAAAGGCCAGCACATCCGTCACACCAATCGCACGGTGATGGGCCAGCCACTCGGTCAGGACCGCCGCCTCATCCTTGACGCAAATGATGGCAAGCACCCTCACCGGCGCACGACCTTACGCAGGCCCGACAGCGTCACCGCCTTGGTCGCCAGTGCCAGCGCGCCATAGCTGACCGCGCCCAGCGTCACCAATCCGAACAGCGCGGGATAACGCCAACCGGGCAAATCAATGACCCAGCCCAACGCCTGAACCAAGCCAGCCAACAGCACGCCCATTACCGCCGCCGAGAGTAAAATCCGCGGCGCCGCCCGAACCAAGCGCTGATCCAGCTTCACCGCATCCCCAAACGACCGCGACGCGCGCCACAGCAACGCAAAGTTCACCCACGCCGCCAGCGTCGTGCCCCATGCCGCCGCCAAAAATCCCAGCCACGGCGCCGCTGCCACAGCCACCACCACATTCACCACCATTGAAACAACGGCAAACCGGAACGGGGTCACCGTATCCTCACGCGCGAAAAACACGGGGGAGATTACCTTGATCAAAACAAAGGCCGGCAATCCCCAGCCATAGGCCGCAACCGCCTGCGCGGTCAGGGCGGCATCGCGAAACTCAAACGCGCCCCGCTGAAACAACACCGCGACCAACGGCAATGGCACCACGATCAACGCAATGGCCGCAGGCACCGCCAAGGCCAGCGAAAACTCCGCCGCACGGTTGACCGCATCACGCCCACCCGCAGCATCCCCCGCACCCAGACGGCGCGACAGGTCCGGCAACAGCACAACCCCAATCGCAATACCAACCACGCCTAGCGGCAATTGATACAGGCGATCTGCATAGTTCAGATAGGCCACCGCCCCCTCGAAAAAGCTCGCCACTTGCCGCCCCACCAACAGGTTCACCTGCATCACACCACCGGCCAGCGCGGCGGGCAGCGCGATCACGGCCAACCGTCGCAACTCAGGCGTCAGGCGCGGGCGACGCGGCACAATGCGGAACCCCGCGCGCGAGGCCGCTATCCAGATCAAGCCCATCTGGGCAATACCCGCCAGCGGCACTCCCCATGCCAGCGCCATGCCAATATCCGCGCCGATAGATGCGCCAATCAGAACCGCCGCGATCAGAATAATGTTCAACACCACCGGCGCCGCCGCCGCCGCTGCAAACCGCCCCATCGCGTTCAGAACACCCGATAGCAGCGCCGCGAGCGAGATGAACAGGATATAGGGGAACACAATTCGCCCCATATCGACCGCCATATCGAACCGCTCATCCCCCGCAAAACCCGATGCCATCAGCATCACCAAGCCCGGCATCGCCAATTGCGATAGCAACGTGAACACGATCAACACACCGCCCAGCCCCGAAAACGCATCGCGGGCAAAGGTCAGGGCGTCGCGATCCTGCTCCAGCTTTTTGGAAAACATCGGCACAAAGGCGGTGTTGAACGCGCCCTCCGCGAAAAAGCGGCGAAACATGTTGGGCAGTGAAAAGGCGATCAGGAACGCCTCCGCCACAGGTCCGGCCCCCAGATAGGCCGCGATCAGGATATCCCGGACAAAGCCCAGAACCCTGCTCGCCAATGTCCACCCGCCAACAGTAAGGAACGCAGATAATAGACGTATCGACTTCATGGGGGCTCTCCGGGGGTTTCCCCCCTTCGATACCGCTATTTATTGGCTACCGTAAGGGGGTCACGCAGTTACGCGCCGCTCCACGATGGCCTGCCGCAGGATTTGCACCGCCGATGTGGTGAACAGCGCCGCCATGATCCCCGCCACGATCAAATCAGGCGCGCCGCTAGAGGTGCCCCAAACGCCCAAGGCCGCGATCATAACGGCAACATTGCCAATAGCATCATTGCGCGAACATAACCAAACGGAGCGCACATTCGCGTCGCCATCCTTGTACCGCACCAACAGGGCAACACTGGCCAGATTCGCCACCAGAGCCAGGAACCCGATGATTCCCATGACCTCCGCCTCGGGCACGCCCTGAACGAACACTTGATAGATAGTCGATGCCAGAACCCATGCGCCGATTGCCAGCAGGCTAACGCCCTTGACCATCGCGGCGGAACTGCGCACCTGCACCGACGCCCCGATCACCGCAAGTGACAGGCCATATGTCGCCGCATCGGCCAGAAAATCCAGCGCATCGGCCTGCAATGCCTGCGATCGGGCCGCATGTCCGGCCCCCATTTCCACCACAAACATCACTGCGTTGATCGCAATAACCAGCCATAGGCGGCGTTTGTAATCGGCAGATAACCCGTCGAAAGTAGCGTTATTATTACAGCATCCTGCTGACATGATGGACTCCCGCATTATATGTCAGCCAGCAACATAATTCCTCTAGGGACTAGAGGTTCAAGGGGTCATTTCATGTTTTCTATCGGCGCAATGTCAGACCGCACAGGGGTCAAGGTTCCGACCATCCGCTATTACGAGGATATGGGCCTGCTGGCCCCCGCCGAACGCACGGCGGGCAATCAACGTCGCTATGGCGCGGCGGCGCTGGACCGGCTGACCTTCATCCGCCATGCCCGCGATCTGGGCTTCACGATTGAGGCGATAGCTGAGCTGATCTCGCTCGGCGCGCATCCCGATCAGCCCTGCGCCGGTGCCTCGCAAATCGCCCGCGACCAACTGGCCGATGTCCGCGCCCGCCTCGCCCGATTGCAACGGCTGGAGGTGGAGCTGGACCGCATCGTCTCGGGTTGCTCGGGTACAGGCACCTTGGATAAATGCCACGTCATGGCCGCACTGGCCGACCATGACCACTGCGTGACGGAACATTAGCCCCAATACCCGAGCGTTTTAGTGCGCAGCCGCACAGCAGCCGCTTCGCAGCCCGCCCTTTACATGGTTCCCTCGGGCCGCCGCATCACGGCCGCACGCAGGGCTGTTTCCACCTGACGCCGCTTGGATTCCGAGGACAACTTCATCCCGAACAGATCCTTGATATAGAAGGTATCAACCGCCTGCTCACCGTAAGTCGCTATGATGGCCGAGAAGATGTTGACGTTACAGGTCGCCAGTTCTCGCGTCAGGTCATGCAGCAATCCGGGCCGGTCGCGTGTATCCACCTCAACAATGGTGAACAGATCCGATCCCGAATTGTCGAAGGTGATGTTGGTCGGCACAACAAAATCACGCTCACGACGCTTTATTTTATCCCGCGTTTCCAACTCCTTACGCGCCAGAACCTCGCCCATCAGGGTGCGCCGAACCGTGGTCCGCAACCGGTCCAGACGGTGCGATTCATAGGGATGCCCTTCAATATCCTGTATCCAGAATACCGATGTCGCATACCCGTCCGAGGTGGTGTAACTGCGCGCATCCAGCACATTCGCCCCCACCATCGCCAATGCACCTGCCATACGCGCAAACGCGCCCGGATGATCGGTGTGGGCAAAGGTCACACGGGTCGCATCCCGTTCAGAATCTTCAGTAAAATCACTGGCAATGGCCCCATCATCCACCTCACCAATCATCCGCGCAACGCAAATATGCGTCACCGTCGGCAGGCCCAACCAGTACGGCGTATAGTGCCGCTCCAGCTCCTGCGCGATGAAATCTGCGGGCAGATCAGGGATGCCTGCGACCAGCGCCGCCTTGGCCTCTTCCTCACGCTGATGGCGGCTGGGGCTATCAATTCCGTCAGTCAAGTAATCTTTAGCCGCAGAATACAACTGCCGTAGCAATGTCGCCTTCCAGTTACTCCAAGTATCCGGCCCAACACCGCGAATATCACAAACCGTCAAAACAAGCAGAAGCTTCAACCGCTCCTGGCTGGCAACTGCACTGGCGAAATCACTAACTGTGCGGGCATCGGAAATATCACGCTTTTGCGCAGTATCGCTCATCAACAGGTGGTTGCGCACCAGCCATACCACCGTTTGCGTATCCGCCTCATCCAAGCCGAGGCGCGGGCAAATCTCCGCCGCCATTTCGGCACCGATGATCGAGTGATCCTGCGGCAAGCCCTTACCGATATCATGCAGCAACATAGCGACATAAAGCGCACGCCGATTAACGACTCCGCTCATGATCGCAGTGGCATAGGGCAGTTCATCCTTGAGGATTTCCCGCTCGATCCGCGACATAACCGATAGGCAAGTGATCGTATGTTCGTCCACCGTGTAATGGTGATACATGTTGAACTGCATCATCGCCACGATCCGGCCGAATTCAGGCAAAAACGCGCCCAAAACACCGGTTTCGTTCATTCGGCGCAGCCCACGCTCAGGATTCGAGTGCCCCAGCAGGATATCGAGGAAGATCGCATTGGCCTGCTTATCGCCACGGATTTCCTCCAACCGGTCCAGATTAGCCGTGGCCAATCGCAACGCATCGGGGTGGATCATGGCGTCCACCTCCAGGCTGATCTTGAACAGTTTCAGCAGGTTGACGGGATCACGCAAAAACGTATCAGGGTCAGCAGCCGTCAAGCGACCGTCCAGCAGCGTAAATCCATCCGGCGTTGTATCCGCATCGCGTCCGAAAAACCCGCGAATGGCACGGCCCAGCGACGGTTTCGCCTTAATATGCTGGGCCTCCAGCGCGACGAGGAAGATGCGGCTCAGCTCGCCCACCGAACGGGCGTGCAGGAAGTAAACCTGCATGAACCGCTCAACCGCGCGCTGGCCCTCAACATCCTCGAACCCCATTGCGGCGGCCACTTCGACCTGAATGTCAAAGCTGAGATGCTCGTTCGCGCGCCCTGCGGCAAGGTGCAGATGACAACGCACAGACCACAGAAAACTCTCCGCTGCGGTAAAGATCGCGAATTCATCTGCGGTGAAAACACCCTTGGCAATCAGGGATTCGGGATCATCAACATCGTATAGATACTTCTCGATCCAATACAGCGCCTGAAGATCGCGCAGACCGCCCTTGCTCTCCTTTACATTCGGCTCAACCAAATAGCGCGAACCGCCATTGCGTTCATGACGCGACTCACGCTCCGCCAGCTTTGCCTCAACAAATTCAGGGCCGGTATCGCGGAACAGCTCGGGCCAGATGCGGTCATCCAGCTCCGCCGACAGGGTTTCATCCCCCCAGATCAGGCGACGTTCCAGCAGCGAGGTGCGGATCGTCATGTCGTCACGGCCCAACCGCAAGCACTGATCGACCGTGCGCACGGACTGGCCGACCTTCATTTTCAGATCCCACAGGACGTATAGAACCGCCTCGATCAGGCTCTCACCCCATGCGGTTTGCTTATAGGGGGTCAGGAACAGCAGATCGACATCGGAGAAAGGTGCCATTTCGCCCCGTCCGAACCCGCCAACGGCCAGAACGGCAATGCGCTCGCCCTCCGTCGGGGTGGGGTTGGGATGCAGCCAACGAGCGGCTGCGTCCATCGCGGCGCGTACCAAGCCATCGGTCAGGCGCGAATAGGCATGTGCTGCCTCAGGCCCACAAAGCGGCCCATCGGCGAGGGCTGCGGAAATACGCGCGCGCCCCTCATCCCGTGCCTCGGCCAGAATTGCGACGATGCTTTCACGCTGGCTTTCAACGTCCGAGGCGCCCTGCATTTTGGCAAGCAGCGCCTCGGGGTCGATAATCTTATCGGGCAGTTCAAATGCACTGGCCGACGGATCGGTCATAGCCGTGTCAGAGACCGGCGAAAGTGCGTGCTCCGGGGGCGGGATCAACAAGCTGGGGTCCGTCACGGGTCACTTCCATGATCGCAAGGGCGCGATCCGTACCGCCATCTGGGCGGAACCGGAACGTCCCCTCCGCCCCGGTGAAACCTGCGGAGCGGGTCAGGTTGGACGCATCGAACGCCCGCGGATTCTGACTGGCCCGCGCATCCGCGACCAATGTGTCCGCAGCAGCAATACCATCATACGCTAGGCTCGCAAGGGAATGCGGCGCAGAACCGTATTGCGAAGCGTAGCGATTGTTGAATGCGGCGACAGCGGATTCATCAATCACGGTGTACCATGCCCCCTCCAGCGCACGCTCGGCCGAGATTGCGCCACCGGTCAGTTCCTGTAGGCCCATGATCTGTGTCGTGGTCACATTCATGCCGTGAAATGGCAGAAAGGACGCCGCATAAATCAGGCCAGTGCCCCGATCAGACAGCAGCAGATTATCAACGCCTGCGCGCAACATCTGGTTGGTAAAGAATTCCGCAGCCGCTGGAATCCCCTCACGCGAACGCGGGTAGGATGCAACGGCAACCAGTTGCGCGCCGCTTTCTGTCGCCGCGGTTTGAACAGCGGCAAGGGCGGCCCGCCCCTCAGCATCCTGCGTGTGGATCAGGCCGGTATTGCGCAGGCCCTGTGCCGCAGCAAAGGACACCAGACGCCGTGCGCTGGTGCCGAATGTCCGGCCCAGAACATAGACGTTATCCCCGCCAACCGCTGCGTTGTTCGAGAAGGACAGCACCGGAATGCCAGCCTGCTGCGCGATGGGGCCAACCGCCGAAACGGAACCGGAAAAGAGCGGACCGACAATCAGATCCGCATCCATCGCGACAGCCTGCGTCGCCGCAGTGGCCGCCATGGTCGGGTCGCCACCTGTGGACAGGACCGTCAGCTCGATACTGGAACCGGGCCGATCCGTCAGGGCAAGGCGTGCCGCCCGCTCCAGCGCATTGCCCAGTGCGTTGCGATCCGCATCGCCACTGCCCGTCGGGACCAGCAGCGCAACGCGCACGGGACCGGTCATTGCAATCTCACCCGGTTGGGGGATGACCGGCTCGGCAGGCTCAACAGGGGTTGTCGGACCGGTAGCAACCGTAGGGGCACATGCGGTCAGCGCCGCGAGCCCCAGCAATGTCGCACCGGCGGTTCGGGCCAGTCGGGCAGGCAATTGGGACAGAACGGACATTTAGAACCTCACGGATGCTTCGGGATGACAGATTGACACAAAGTGTAGTACGGCGACCCCACCGGACAACACCAGTGTTTTCGATCCGGCAAAATAACGTAGGGAAGGAACCGATTATGGCCAAAGGACCAGAGGCTGCATTGCACCTTGTCGCAACGCCCATCGGTGCGGCCCGTGACATCACGCTGCGCGCGCTGGATATCTTGCGCGAAGCCGATGTTCTCGCCGCCGAGGATACACGTACCCTGCGCCACTTGATGGAGATCCACGGCGTGCCGCTGGCCGGTCGCACGGTCCTGCCCTATCACGACCATAACGGCCCCTCGATGCGGCCACGCCTGATGGCCGCCTTGGCCGACGGGAAAAGCGTGGCCTATGCGTCGGATGCGGGGACGCCGCTGGTCGCCGATCCCGGTTTCCAGTTGGCCCGCACCGCGATTGAGGAGGGGCACGTCGTGCGCGCGGCCCCCGGTGCCTCGGCCGTTTTGGCGGCACTAACCGTGGCGGGCCTGCCGACTGACCGGTTTCTGTTTGCCGGATTTGCCCCGCAAAAGCAGGCAGCGCGGCGGACGTTCCTCAGCACATTCGGGCAGGTTCCTGCGACCTTGGTGTTTTACGAAAGCCCCAAGCGACTGGCCTCGATGTTGGCCGATATGGCGAAGACCCTAGGGGAAACGCGACACCTCGCTGTCTGTCGTGAGCTGACCAAACGGTTCGAGGAAATTCGCCGCGGCACGATTTGTGAACTGGCCGAGGCCTATGCAAACGAGCCATCGCCCAAGGGCGAAGTCGTTATCGTTGTCGGCCCGCCTGATGGTGAGCGTCACAACCCCGACGATATCGACGACATGTTGCGCAAGGCGCTGGAAACCCTGCGCATCCGCGATGCGGCTGATGCCGTTGCACAGGCAACCGGCCTGCCCCGCCGTGACGTGTATCGCCGCGCGCTGGAGCTAAAGGACGATTAGGGGTTTGTTCACCAAAAGGTGAAACCCTACGGGAATGAGCCAAAACCCGCGCCAACTCGACTTCCTACCCGAACTGACGGCACCCACCGATTCTGCGTCCCACGCCCATGCCGCACGCCCACCAGCTAAATCCGCCCGTCAGCGGCGCGGGGCAATCGCCTATGAAACCGGTCATTTGGCCGAGGAAGCCGCCCTACAGGCCTATCTGGCGCGCGGCGCACGGTTGCTGCATCAACGCTACCGCGTGCGTGAGGGGGAGATCGACCTGATCTTCTGGCTAAACGAACAGATCGTGTTTTGTGAGGTGAAATCCCGCCGCACGATAGATGAGGCAGCACATTCAATCACCCCACGCCAATGGCAACGCTTGGAGCGCGCAGCAAACAGATATATGATGGAAAACAACGTGGGCGCCACGACCGACATGCGCTTTGATGCGGTCCTGATGGATCGCACTGGCCAGATGCAGGTTGTTGAGAATGCCCACTTGTTTTTGAGGTAGTGTCTGTAGGCTTGAAAAGGGCGAGATAATGTTTTTGCGGAATGGAATGCGGGTGGCAGCCCTTGCTGGCACGATGCTACTGGGCGCATGCGCACCGGTTATTGTTGGCGGCATCGCGACCGGTGCCATCACAACGGCGCAGGCGCGCAGCGCGGGTGAGGCCCTGACCGATGCCGAGATCAAGGTACGGATCAGCGACGCCCTGCTACAGCAGGACAGCACCCTGTTTAGCCAGGTTGAAACCAGCGTGACCGAGGGGCGCGTTGTCCTGCTGGGCGCAGTCTCCACCGCACAGGATCGCGAACGTGTCGGACAGATCGCTGCGGGCATTGCCGATGTGCGAGAGGTCATCAACGAGCTGATCGTCGCGGATCGCGGCTGGCGCGATGTGGCCACCGATACCCGCATCGATACGGAAATCAGCGCACGCCTGCTGGGAGCCGAGGATATTGTTTCTGTGAATTACGATATTGAAACGGTTAACCGCACCGTACATGTGATGGGCTTGGCCCGCAGCACAGCAGAATTGCAGCGCGTCACACAGATCGCCTCGCAGGTTTCTGGCGTGCAGCAGGTGATCAGCCACGTATTGCTGACGACCGACCCACGGCGGCGGCGGGATAATACCTGAACCCATTCGGGTTTCGGGCAGCCGAAAGGACACGAAATGCCTCTCAAGGTCGCGGTTCAGATGGACCCCCTCGAAAATGTCGACATCAATGCCGATAGCAGTTTTCGCATCATGGAGGAGGCACAGGCCCGCGGTCATTCGCTGTTCTATTATACGCCGGATAAGCTGAGCTGGCGCGAGGGCCGCGTGTTGGCCAAGGGGCGCCACGTTGTGATCAGCCGTGAGCATGGCAACCACATGCAAGCGGGTGAAATGGTTGAGGTAGACCTCGGCGATATGGACGTGGTCTGGCTGAGGCAGGACCCGCCCTTTGACATGGGTTATATCACGACGACCCACCTGCTCGATTTCATTCACCCCGGCACGCTGGTGGTGAATGACCCGACTTGGGTACGGAACTATCCTGAGAAGCTGCTGGTCCTGCAATTCCCGCACCTGACCCCGCCAACCCTGATCGCGCGCGACCTCGACACGCTGCGCGGGTTCAAGGCGGAGCATGGCGACGTTATCCTCAAGCCGCTCTACGGTAATGGCGGCGCGGGCGTGTTCCGCCTGACGCCCGAGGATCGCAACCTGTCCTCGCTGCACGAGCTGTTTTCCGGCATCAACCGCGAACCGCTGATCATGCAGAAATTCCTGCCAGCGGTTAGTAAGGGCGACAAGCGTGTGATCCTGGTCGATGGCGAACCCGTCGGCGCGATCAACCGCGTGCCTGCTGCGGGTGAAACCCGGTCCAACATGCATGTCGGCGGACGGCCAGAGAAGGTGGAACTGACCAAGCGTGATCGTGAAATTTGCGCCGCTATCGGGCCGACCCTGCGCGAAAAGGGCCAGATATTTGTCGGCATCGACGTGATTGGCGACTGGCTGACCGAGATCAACGTGACCTCTCCCACCGGCTTGCAGGAGCTGGAGCGTTTCGACGACACCAATGTCACCGCAAAAATTTGGGAAGCAATCGAGCGGCGGCGCGCTGCCTGATGTCGTTTCGGCTGGCCCTCGTAAACCTGTATTTCCGCTATATCGAGCAACCCTACCTTGCCCGAGTACAGGATTACGACCTGCTGAACGAACGAACCGACCGGCAGGCCGCCCGATTGAGCGAGCCAGCCGGCACCCATGTGAACCCTGTCCGCATCCCCACCCTGACAGGGTGCCTAGACGGGGTGTGGATCAGCAACGGACAGGCGCGGCGGGACAAGGTAATCCTGCTGCTGCATGGCGGGGCATATGTCTTTGGCAGCAGCAGATCGCATCGCCCGCTTGCGGCTGCATTGGCTCACCGCACCAAAGCGCGGGTTCTGGTACCGGATTACCGTCTGGCACCGGATAACCCCTTTCCTGCCGCGATTGATGATGCCTTGGCCTGTTACCGCCACCTGCTGGAGATCGGCCATGCGCCGCAGGATATTGCCCTGCTGGGCGACAGTGCGGGCGGCGGACTGGCTATGGCGCTGTTGCACCTATGCGGCACGACCGACCTGCCCTATCCATGCTGTGCCGTTGGGTTCAGCCCGTGGACGGACCTGACACTGTCCGGCGAAAGCCACACCCGCAATGCGCGGCGTGAGGTTATGCTGCCCGCCAGCCGCGTGGCAGAGGCACGCGATGCCTATCTGGGCACAACCACCCCCACTGATCCACGCGCTTCACCGGTGAATGGCACCTTTGACGGCGCGCCGCCGGTCCTGCTGCAAGCCAGCCGCGCCGAAATTCTGGAGGATGACACCCGCGCCATGGCCGTCACGCTCAGCGCGCAGGGTGTCGATGTGCAGGTGGATTACTGGGAAAAGACGCCGCATTGCTGGCAACACCTGCACGCCCACCTGCCCGAGGCGGATGAGGCCCTAAATGCGGCCTCGGCGTTTCTTCGTTACCATCTGGATGTCGAGCCACTGGAAACTGCCTGACACTCGCGGTAGGGATCGCAGGACACCCTTCGACGCGAGGAAACACCAATGGCACATCAAATCAGCGCACAACCCGGCATCATGTCCGTCACGCCCTATGTGGGTGGAGAGGGCAAGACCCACGGCGCGAACCATGTGACCAAGCTGTCCTCGAACGAAAACCTGCTGGGCCCCAGCCCCCGCGCGGTTGAGGCCTATCGTGAGATTTCGGGCAATCTGGCCACATACCCTGATGGCGGGCACACCGCGCTGCGTCAGGCCATTGCCGATGTGCACGGGCTGCACGCGGATCGCATCATTTGCGGTGCTGGCTCGGACGAGATTCTAAGCCTGCTGTGTCAGGCCTATGCCGGACAGGGCACGGAGATTGTGCACACCGAGCACGGATTCGCGATGTACGCGATCTATGCCAAGGTCGCAGGCTCCACCCCCGTTGTGGTCAAGGAGGATACCCGCCACACCGACGTGGACGCCCTGCTGGCCGCCGTGACCGATCGCACGCGCCTGATGTTCGTGGCCAACCCGAACAACCCCACCGGCACCCTGATCCCCGATGCAGAAATCGAGCGTTTGGCCGACAGCCTGCCGCCACATGTTCTGTTGGTGATGGATGGCGCCTATGCGGAATTCGTGCGCGAACCGGGCTATGACGGCTATGCCTCGCTGGTGAAACAGCGTGAAAACGTGGTGATGACCCGCACCTTCTCCAAGGTTTACGGCCTTGGCGCGCTACGCGTTGGCTGGGCCTTCGGACCGGAACATGTGATCGACGTGCTGGGCCGTGTGCGTGGCCCGTTCAACGTAACTTCTGCGGCGCTGGCTGCGGCGGAGGTTGCGGTGCGCGACACCGAATGGACCGAGCACTGCGTCATCCAGAACGAGGTCTGGCGCGAATGGCTGGCCCGCCAACTGGCCCGCGCAGGCATCCCCAGCGACCCGTCCCACGGCAATTTCATTTGCGCCCGTTTCCCAGATGCAGCGACAGCGCACGCCGCGGATGAGGCATTACGCAAGCGCGGCCTGATCGTGCGCGACGTGCAGGGCTATAACCTGCCGGGATGTTTACGCATCACCATTGGCGATGAAACTGCAACCCGCGCAGTGGCCGATACCCTGACACAATTTATGGCGAGCCGATGATCTACAAACGTGTTGCCCTGATTGGTCTGGGCCTGATTGCCGGCTCGATTGCGCTGGCCGCAAAACGGCGCGGCTTGGCAGAAACGGTTGTGGGTACAGCCCGCACCGCCCAAACGCGGGAAACCGCACAGAAAATCGGGCTGGTGGATGAGGTTTTCGAAACACCTGAACAGGCGGTAAAGGATGCCGATCTGGTGATCCTATGCGTGCCGGTGGGTGCCATGGCGGCCGTCGCCGCGCAAATCGGTCCGCATCTAAAGGCGGGATGTGTTATCTCAGACGTGGGTTCGGTCAAGCAGGCGGTGATTGATGCCGTATCCCCGCACCTGCCCGATGGCGTAATCTTTATCCCCGCGCACCCGTTGGCAGGAACGGAACATTCCGGCCCCGAGGCAGGCTTTGCCACCTTGTTCGACAACCGCTTTTGCCTGCTGACCCCCACCGATGCCGCGCCTGTGAATGAGGTCGCCCGCTACCGTGATTTCTGGGAACAGATGGGCGCGAAGGTGGAGCAGATGGACGCCGAACATCACGACCGCGTTCTGGCCGTGACCAGCCATGTGCCCCACATCATCGCCTACACAATGGTTGGCGTTGCGGATGATTTGCGGCGGGTGACCAATTCCGAGGTCATCAAATATTCCGCCGCTGGTTTTCGTGATTTCACGCGGATCGCCGCATCTGACCCGACGATGTGGCGCGATGTGTTCCTGAATAACGAGGCCGCAACGCTGGAAATTCTGGGCCGCTTCACCGAGGAGCTGTTCGCCCTGCAACGCGCGATCCGCAAGGGGGACGGTGAGTTGCTGTTCGATTACTTCACCCGCACCCGAGCAATCCGGCGCGGTATTCTGGATGCCGGTCAGGATACGGATGCGCCCGATTTCGGACGCACCCGATCAGATTAATGCAGGCGCGGCGCTGGCCCTAGGCTGAGCGGACCAATCCGTGTCCGCCCATCGCGAAAGGTCAGCGGCGCGGCCAGTGACGCACGATCCCCATCCGCCGCTGCCAACAGCCCTAGGCCAAAGCTGGCCGTACGCGCTGCCGTTTCATCCAGCGCACCGTTCACCACGGCAAGGTCCAGCATGTCCTCCCAATTGCGCAGACGCACGTTCAGGTTCCCCTCGGCCAGACCGGCCGCATCGGCCTGAACCGCCCCCTGCGCCCGCATATCCAACTGCCCCCAAGCCGCGCTGACATCGGCGATATCCAGTGCATCCAGCATAGGACGATCACGTTCCAGATTGCTGAGGCTGATGGGCATCTCGAACCCGGCCACCGCATCCACATGCACGCTATCCACACGTTCGGGCAGAATATCGGCAGGATCGAACCGGTCCTTTAGGTCCGACGACATCATCAAATTCGTTAAGGTCAGGCCCATACGGTGCTGCGTCGCATCGCTAACGCCCTCTGGTTGTTCCGTTGCCATGAACAGTTCCGGCACCTCAACCACCCAACCTGCGGTGCTGGTAAAGGTCACATCCCGCCCCTCAACCCGTGATCGGTTCAGTTCAAACCGGCCATTTGCCGATACGGCCAGCGAGGCGCGCAGCAAATCGCCCTCGACCGTGATGCGTTGATAGGGCGAGGCAAGCTGATGCTGCCCCGGCCAGACGGCGATAATCTCGAACGGTTGATAGCTCAGCGTTAGCATCTCGAACCGTGGGCCCTGCCACATCCAGCCGCTATCAGGATCAGCCAGTTCCACATCGGTCAGGATCGTATCCACCCGATTGGGAAAGCCGGTGATGCGCAAATCCGCGTAATCCGCGACCCAACCATCCGCCTGCCGTTCGGCAAACCACGTCTCGACCGCATCGCGACGCAGGCTGGCATTAACCCACCAATAGCCCGACCACCCGATTACGGCGATCACGACAATGGCAATGATAGCTCTGAACGACATGATGATCCCTCTCGATCCTGCGGCCCCAAGGGCCTATAGCTTGGCGCGGCTTGGAGGAAGTTCAATGGATATGCAAGATTTATGGGTGTTCGGCTACGGATCGCTGATGTGGAATCCCGGTTTTGAACATGATGACCGGCAGGTTGCGACCCTGCACGGGTATCGCCGGTCATTCTGTATGCATTCGGTTGAGCATCGCGGCACGCCCGAGGAACCCGGTCTGGTCCTTGCGCTAGAGGAAATGCCCATGTCCACCTGCCACGGCGTTGCCCTGCGGGCGACCCCCGCCCATGCGCAGGAAACACTGGCCTATCTGCGCGCGCGTGAATTGGTCACTGATGCTTATCTGGAGCGGGTCTGCCCCGTGCAACTGGCCGATGGGCGCATGGTTCAGGCGCTAACCTATGTGATGGACTTGAACCATGTCCAATATGCGCGTGACCTGACACTGCCACAGCAGGCCGAAATCATTGCGCGGGCGGTTGGCGGGCGCGGCCCGAACACCGATTACCTCAGCGCGACAGTGGCCGCATTGCGTGAGCAGAACATCGCAGATGACGAACTGCACACGCTAGAGGAAATGGTAAGCGGGCTTAACCTCCGCTAAGCTGTCGCGCGACGATGCGGAACCACGATCCATCGGACCGCATTCCAGCCAAACCACGGTTGATGCGAGAAATCGCGGCAACGCCCGCCGGATTGGACTGGTTGGCAACCGCATGCAGGGTCACGCCACGCTCCAACGCGGGAACCGGTGCGACACGCCCGGCCAGACCCGATGTTGCGATCGCGGCTTGCGCATCCGAACGGGGCAGGCTGACCACATCAACCTGACCGCTTGCCAGTGCCTCGAAACAGGCCGCCGCATTCGCAGGCGTGGTTAGCGATCCACGACGACCGGGCAAACGATCCGCATCCAGATCAAAGGTAAACAGGTTTTCAGGACGGCAAATGCGCGAACGGCTTAGATCGGATGGATCCGTAGCGCCGGTGACAGGGCTGCCCGTTAGGGTCCAGCCAGTCATCTGAATCTCATGGAACGGCTGCGAGAAGGCGTATTTCGCGCACAGCTCGATCATCTCCACCGCCAAGGTTTCGATCACGTTGCAATCGGGGCGGATCGACGGAAAGCCGATATCATATGCCTCACTGCCCATCGCACGCAGGAAGCCGGGCAGATCGCGCGCTACCGTTACGTCAATCTGCGCATTTGGCACGACATCCAGATATGCGGTCTGCAACAACTCGGTCGCCAAGCCGCCATTTGGCAAATCACGGCCCGAATATGGTGCATTTCCGTCATAGGTGACGAAGCTAACATCCAATTCCGCAGATGATTCCGGCTCCGCGACCACTTCAGGATTAGGCGAAACAATCGGCTCCGAAACAACCTCTGGGCGAGGCTCTGGTGCGGTCGGCACAGGCTCGACAATCGTAGGGGCAACAACAACGGGGATCTGCGCCTCACTCGGTGCGCAAATAATATCCAGAACGCTGCCAACCTCGATCAGGTTTGGATCAGGTCCGATAACCGACTGATTAGCCTCATAAAGCGGACGGAAATTGTCGTGCCCATAAGCCCGGATATTGATGCCGCGCAGGGTGTCGCCCACCTGAATCGTATATGGCTCACACGCTGTTTGAGCCAATGCGGTCGTTGCGGTAAACGCAACAGAGACGCCAACCGCGCACGATAATAGCTTCTGTTTCACGGCTGTCCCCTGAGTACTTTATCTTTCATCGTGTTCTGTACGCATTTGCACACGAAAGCGCTAGTCTTGGCAAGCCTACCGGCATCACAGCCTGCTCATCAACGTAATGGGCAGTATAAGATTGGATTACCGGCATAAGCTGAGTAGGATCGCGAAAAAACAGGCGGGCGCTCGGAATGCTTCTCGAAACAGAAAAAGAACCACAGTTCTCACAGCCGATCAGACAGATCGTGTTGATGGTGCTGATCCTCATCCTCGCAGGGGCTGGCGGCTTTCTGATCTATGGCAGTGTGGCGCCGATCTTCCTCGCCAATATCTACCTAAACGGCTTTATCCTCGCGGTTTTTATCCTGGGCGTGATGGCGTGTTTCTGGCAGGCGCTGCAACTGACCAGCTCCGTCAACTGGATCGAGGGGTTCGCGCTGAACCGTCCGGGCCACGAATTTGTGCAATCACCACGGCTGCTGGCCTCACTGGCGGCATTGCTCAAGGACCAGCGCGCACGCCGCGGCGTGACCGCAAATTCTAGTCGCTCCATCCTTGATTCGGTCGCAACCCGACTGGATGAGGCACGCGACATCACGCGCTACATCATCAATCTGCTGATTTTTCTGGGCCTGCTGGGCACGTTTTACGGCCTCGCCACGACCGTCCCCGCCGTTGTTGAAACGATCCGGTCCCTCGCCCCCACCGATGGTGAGGAAGGCATCGCCGTCTTTGAACGCCTGATGAGCGGCCTTGAAAGCCAGCTTGGCGGCATGGGCACGGCCTTCGCGTCGTCGCTGCTGGGCCTTGCCGGATCGCTGGTGGTTGGCATGTTGGAACTGTTCGCGGGCCACGGTCAGAACCGGTTCTACATGGAGCTTGAGGAATGGCTGTCCTCCATCACCCGCATCGGCGTCGGTGGTGAGGGGGATAGCGGCGATGGTGAGGTCGGCGTTGCCTATGATCTGGCCGGTCTGGGCGAAATGATGCATCGGGCCGAGGAACGTCGGGTCGAGGATGGCGCACGCATGGCCGAACTGGTCGCAACCATGTCCGCCATTGCCCACAATATGGATGGCAATAGCCGTGGCGCATCCGATCCCACGCTGCTGCGCATCGCTGATGGACAGGACCGTCTGATCACTCTGATGGAGGCCCGAGACGAGGAAACCGGCGCGCTAGATGCCGAAACCCGCCTGCGCCTGAAAAATATCGACGTGCAGTTGCTGCGCGTGCTTGAGGAGCTTTCCGCCGGCCGTCAGGACAGCGTGACGGAAATCCGTGCCGAAATCGCGACAGTCGCCGCTGCGCTTAGGGGCGCCTGATGGCCCTGCGCCGCCGATCGGGCGAGGGGTTCACCGCAAATATCTGGCCCGGTTTTGTGGATGCGATGACCGCGCTGCTACTAGTGCTGATGTTCGTGCTGACCATCTTTATGGTCATGCAATTCGTATTGCAGGAAACCATTAACGGACAGGATCGCCGCCTGAACGAGTTGGGGGTCGAACTCTCCACACTGGCCGAGGCATTGGGGCTGGAACAGCAGAACTCCGATCAGCTTGAGACTGAGGTGAACACCCTGACCGGTTCGTTGAGCGAGAGCGAGCAATTGGCCGAGGCACGCCGCCTGACCATCGCCTCGCTACAGGCCGATGTTGCGGATGCCACCACACGTATCGCCAGTTTCGAGGCTCAGGTCGCCTCACTTCTGGCCCGCAACTCCGATTTGGACACGGCGCTGGCCTCGTCCCGTAATGAAAACGCGGAGCGGGCGGAACAACTGGCCGCCACCTCGGATGAGCTAACCGCCTCGAACGATGAAATCGCCCGTCTGCGCGATGTGAACGCACAGGAAATCAGCCGCGCGGAGGCCCTGCAACTGGCCCTCGCACAGGCACGATCCGAGATTGACGAGCGGACAGAAAATGCCCGCCTCGCCGCCGCCCAGCGTGAGGCGCTGGAGGCCATGATCGCCGATCTGGAAACACAATCCGCCGCGCAGCAGGCCAGCCTTGCCCAACTGTCCCAACAGCTTGAAAACAGTATGGAACAGGGTGAACGCCGTGCCACTCGCATCGCCAGCCTTGCCGCTGCCCTGGAGCAAACGCAAACCCGCCGTGACACCCTGATCGCTGAGGGCACAGATCTACGCGCCGAAATCAACGGCCTGCAAACCCGTCTGAGCGCGGAGGAGCAAGCACGGCTCGAGGAACAGGCCGCGATTGCCGCTCTACAGGAACGCCTAGACACAACCCAAACCGCGCTGAGCGATGAGGAGCGCGCACGGTTAGAGGAAGCCGCCGCCGCCGAACGCCTGCGCCAGCAACTCGCCGAAACAGGTGGCGAGCTAACGGAAAGCGAACGCGCGCTACTGGCCGAGCAAGCTGCCACCGCCGCCCTGCGCGCCCGATTGCAGGAATCCGACACCGAGCTGACCGCCATGACCCTCGCACTGGAACAGCAACGGCAGGAGGCAGAGGACACGCTGACCCTGCTGGCGGCCGCCGAATCCGCACGGTCACTGGTCGATCAGGCCCGCGCAGATGAGTTGAGCGAGCTGGAGCGCCAGCGCGGCCTGCTGGCACAGGCCAATAACCTGCTGACCGATCAGCGCACCCAAACGGCCGAGGCACGGCGGCAGGTCGCCCTGCTCAACCAACAATCCGCCGCCCTACGTCAACAGCTCGCCAGCCTGCAATCCCTGCTGGATGAGGCACAGGCCCGCGACGTTGAAAACGAGGTCCGGATCGAGGCATTGGGCAGCCAGCTCAACACCGCTCTCGCCCAAGTCGCCGCCGAACAGCGCCGCCGTGCTGAGGAGCTGGAGGATGAAGCCGTTCAACTGCGCCAATACCGCTCCGAATTCTTTGGCCGCATGCGTGAGGTTCTGGGCAGTCAGGAGGGCGTGCGCGTCGTTGGCGACCGCTTCGTCTTCTCGTCCGAGGTGCTGTTCGAACCCGGCTCCGCCTCGCTCGGCTTTGACGGGCGTGGACAGATCACCGGCGTTGCCCGCGTGATCCAAAGCATCACCGATGAAATCCCCACCGATATCGACTGGATTCTACAGGTTAACGGCCACACGGACCGCATTCCTGTCGGCGTCACCTCGGAATATGCCGATAACTGGGAACTGAGTCAGGCCCGCGCCCTGTCAGTTGTACGCTATTTGGCGGAGGTTGAGGGCATTGCGCCCGACCGATTGGCCGCAGCAGGTTACGGTGAATTCCAACCGGTGGATGAGGGGTCCAGCTTCGAGGCATTGGCCCGCAACCGCCGGATCGAGCTAAAGTTCACCGAACGCTGAAACGAAAAAGGGCGGCTCCGATGGAGCCGCCCTTTTCGATTTATTCCGCTGTCAGCAGCGGTGGTTTGTCATTCGTGATCCGCTTGTTATCATCCGCGATGTCCAGCTTCAGCTTGTCATCCTTGACCGACACCTTGACCACACCACCCTTGGCCAGCTTGCCGAATAGCAGCTCCTC
The DNA here is from genome assembly GCF_900231835.1 of Pontivivens marinum. Classification (GTDB taxonomy): domain Bacteria; phylum Pseudomonadota; class Alphaproteobacteria; order Rhodobacterales; family Rhodobacteraceae; genus Pontivivens; species Pontivivens marinum. The sequence continues at coordinate 779,013 of NZ_OCTN01000001.1, forward strand.
GGCCAGTGGCTTCTTGATGTGTTCCTGAATCACGCGGCCCAGTGGACGCGCACCCATACGGTCATCATAACCACGATCCGCCAGCCATTCAGCCGCCGCGCGGGTCAATTCAAAGGTGACGTTCCGGTCCATCAACTGCGCTTCGAGTTGCAGAACGAACTTCTCGACCACCTTCAGGATAACCTCCTTCGGCAATGCGCCGAACGAAATCACAGCATCGAGACGATTGCGGAATTCAGGTGTGAAGGTCCGCTCAATCGCGGCTGTATCCTCACCCTCGCGCCGCTCACGACCAAAGCCGAGGGCGTTTTTCGCCTGCTCCGACGCACCGGCGTTCGAGGTCATGATCAGCACAACATTGCGAAAATCGACTTGCCGCCCGTTATGATCAGTCAGCTTACCGTGATCCATGACCTGCAACAGGATGTTGAACACGTCCGGATGCGCCTTCTCGATCTCATCCAACAGCAACACGCAATGCGGGTCCTGATCGACACCATCGGTCAGCATTCCGCCCTGATCAAACCCGACATAGCCCGGAGGCGCACCGATCAAACGGCTGATCGCGTGCTTTTCCATGTATTCGGACATGTCAAAGCGCAGCAATTTCACGCCCAGCGTCGATGCCAGCTGATTGGCCACCTCGGTTTTACCCACGCCGGTTGGACCCGCGAACAGGTAGTTTCCGATGGGCTTTTCAGGTTCACGCAGACCGGCACGAGCCAGTTTGATCGACGCGGACAGGGCTTCGATCGCGGCATCCTGACCAAAGACGACCCGCTTGAGCGAGGCCTCCAGATCCTTGAGCACGGCGCTGTCATCCTTGGACACCGATTTGGGCGGGATGCGCGCGATTTTCGCGACAACGGCCTCGATCTCCTTGGCAGTGATGGTCTTGCGACGCTTGGAATCCGGCAACAAGTGTTGTGCCGCGCCCGCCTCATCAATCACGTCGATCGCCTTATCGGGCAATTTGCGGTCGTGAATATAGCGTGCGGCCAGCTCCACAGCAGACTTGATCGCCTCCTGCGTATAGCGGATTTCGTGATGCTCCTCGAAGATCGATTTCAGCCCGCGCAGGATTTTCACCGTGTCATCTACGGTTGGCTCCTTCACGTCGATCTTCTGGAACCGGCGGCTGAGCGCCCGATCCTTTTCGAAGTGCTGGCGGAATTCCTTATAGGTGGTCGATCCCATGCAGCGCAGGCCACCGTTTTGCAACGCTGGTTTCAGCAGGTTCGACGCATCCATCGCCCCGCCCGAGGTCGCACCAGCGCCAATTACCGTGTGGATTTCGTCGATGAACAGAACGGTGTCCGGATGATCCTCCAGCTCCTTCATCACGGCCTTTAGCCGCTCCTCGAAATCACCACGATAGCGGGTGCCGGCCAGCAGAGAGCCCATATCGAGCGAGAAAATCGTTGCCTCGGACAGGATTTTGGGCGTTTCACCGTCCACAATCTTGCGCGCCAGCCCCTCAGCAATTGCTGTTTTACCAACGCCCGGATCACCCACCAGCAGCGGGTTGTTCTTGCGACGGCGGCACAGTACCTGAATGCAGCGTTCCACTTCCTCGGCGCGGCCGATCAGCGGATCAACACCACCCATGCGCGCCTTGGCGTTCAGATCGACGCAGTATTTCTCCAGCGCGGATTCTTCCTTGCCGCCCTGTGGATTGCCGGTTTGGCCGTCGGCCTCCTCATGATCGTCCTCCGCACCCAGAACAGGGCGGGTATCGGAATGGGTCGGGTCCTTTGCCACGCCGTGGCTGATATAATTCACCGCGTCATAGCGGGTCATATCCTGTTCTTGCAGGAAATAGGCTGCATGGCTTTCCCGCTCGGCAAACATGGCGACCAGCACATTCGCGCCGGTCACTTCGGTCCGGCCCGAGCTTTGCACATGGATTGCCGCACGCTGGATCACCCGCTGGAAACCGGTGGTCGGTGCGGCCTCGGAACCCTCGATATCACTGACCAGCGCATCCAGTTCCTCGTCCAGAAAATTGGTCACTGTGCCGCGCAGCTGATCCAGATCAACGGAGCACGCGGTCATAACCCGCGCCGCATCCGGTTCATCAATCAGCGCCAGCAGCAAATGCTCCAGCGTGGCCAGCTCGTGTTTTCGCGCGTTGGCTAGTGACAGCGCATTGTGAATTGCGGCTTCGAGAGTATTCGTGAATGACGGCATACCGCAGGTCCTTTCGTCTGCCGCCGCGCGTGATGGCACGACGGGCGAGCGCGACGGAGGCGCTCCCTCTACATTTCGACTTCAACGGAGGAGGATCAAGAGGGAAATGTCCCAGATCACCGGAAACTGTAAGTTTCGGGTATTTCACCTAACGCCCGAAGTAGCCGGTTTGTACGATATCATCACGCAGGATCTGGATTTCAAGGCGGGCGGAGCCATTGCCCCGCCCGCTGAATTTATTAGCCGAATGCGACCAGCAGGTCCTTCGCATCGACCTGACTGCCCGCCGGGGCATGGATTGCAGCAACAATTCCGTCACGATCGGCGTGAATCGCTGTCTCCATCTTCATCGCCTCGATGGTCAGCAGCATGTCACCGGCAGACACTTTCTGCCCGACCGTCACAGCAACCGACGCGATGACACCCGGCATTGGTGCGGCAACGTGATCTGCATTGCCCAGCTCCGCCTTGGGCCGTTTGGCCACGCTGGCAGCAGCCTTGCGGTTGGCCATGCGAATCACGCGCGGCTGGCCGTTCAGCTCGAAGAAGACCTTAACGTCGCCATCTTCGTTGGTTTCACCAATGGCCTGTAGGCGCACGATCAACGTCTTACCGGGGTCCAGTTCAGGCTGAATTTCCTGACCGGGCTCCATGCCGTAAAAGTAAACGCTGGTCGGCAGGATGCGCACGGGGCCGTATTCACGGTGACGGCCCATGTAATCCAGGAACACCTTCGGATACATCAGATAGCCGTTGAGGTCCTCATTATCGATCTCCAGCCCGTCCAGCTGTGCGGACAGATCGGCCCGGGTCGCCTCCAGATCAACGGCGGGCAAATGCGCGCCCGGACGTTCCGTCGAACCGGCATCGCCCTTCAGCACCTTGGATTGCAGCGCAACAGGCCATCCACCCGGAGGCTGCCCCAGATTGCCGCGCATCATGTCCACAACCGAATCGGGGAAGGCAACATCGACCGCCGGATCCTCAACCTGCGCACGGCTCAGACCCTGCGACACCATCATCAGCGCCATATCGCCCACAACCTTGGACGATGGCGTCACCTTGACGATATCGCCGAACATCTGGTTCGCATCAGCATAGGCCTGTGCGACCTCGTGCCAACGCTCCTCCAACCCCAGCGAACGCGCTTGCGCCTTGAGGTTGGTGAACTGACCGCCCGGCATTTCGTGCAGCCACACCTCGGACGAGCCCGATTTCATGGTTGTCTCGAATGCAGCGTATTGGTCGCGCACATCCTCCCAATACTCACTGACACGGCGCAGTGCGCTGCGGTCCAATCCGGTTGCGCGGTCGGTATTTTCCAGCGCCTCCACAATCGACCCCAATGGCGGCTGCGAGGTCAGGCCCGAAAACGCATCCATCGCTACATCAACCGCATCTACCCCGGCCTCGGCCGCGGCCAGAACCGTCGCGCCCGAAATGCCCGAAGTGTCATGCGTGTGGAAGTGGATCGGCAGACCGACCTCCTCCTTCAGCGTTTTGACCAAGGCACGCGCCGCAGCAGGCTTCAGCAAGCCCGCCATATCCTTGAGGCCCAGCACATGCGCCCCGCCATCACGCAGCGCCTTACCCATCTCAACGTAGTATTTCAGGTCGTATTTAGCCCGATCCGCGTCGAGGATATCGCCGGTATAGCAAATCGTGCCTTCGCAGATTTTGCCGCTTTCGATGACGGAATCCATCGCGACGCGCATGTTCTCAACCCAGTTCAGGCTGTCAAACACACGGAACACATCGACACCGGAATCAGCCGCCTGCGCGACAAAGCTCTGCACCACATTGTCAGGATAGTTGGTATAGCCCACGCCGTTGGACGCGCGCAGCAACATCTGTGTCAGCACGTTCGGCATGGCCGCACGCAGGTCAACCAAGCGCTTCCACGGGCATTCCTGTAGGAAGCGATAGGCCACATCGAACGTCGCCCCGCCCCAACACTCGACCGAGAACAGGTTGGACAGCTCATGCGCATAGGTCGGCGCGATGGCGATCATATCGGTGGACCGCATCCGTGTGGCCAGCAACGACTGGTGCCCGTCGCGCATCGTGGTGTCGGTGATCAGCAGTTGCGGCTGCTCCAGCATCCAGTCGGCCAGCCCCTTTGCGCCACGCGCCTCAAGGATCTGCTTGGTGCCTGCGGGTGGCGCATCCACCGGCTGACGCGGCGCGACCGGCAGCTTGGCATGGGCAGGCGGTTTTGGCCGACCCTCCACATCAGGATGCCCGTTCACGGTGATATCCGCGATGTAGTTCAGGATTTTCGTCGCCCGATCCTGCCGCTTCTTGAACTCGAACAGGTCCGGCGTGTTGTCGATAAAGGTCGTGGTGTAGGTATTGTTGAGGAAGGTCTTATGCTTCAGCAGGTTCTCGACAAAGGCGATGTTCGTCGCCACACCGCGAATACGGAATTCACGCAGGGACCGGTCCATGCGGGCAATCGCCGCCTCGGGCGTCGGTGCCCATGCGGTCACCTTGACCAGCAATGAATCGTAGAACCGCGTGATGACAGCACCGGCATAGGCGGTGCCGCCGTCCAGACGGATACCCATACCCGTGGCGGTCCGATACGCAGTGATGCGGCCATAATCGGGGATGAAGTTGTTCTGCGGGTCCTCGGTGGTGATCCGGCATTGCAGGGCATGACCGTCCAGCTTCACGTCATACTGGCTGGCGCACCCCGTTGCCTCGGTCAGGCTCTTGCCCTCCGCGATCAGAATTTGGGCGCGCACGATGTCGATACCGGTGACTTCCTCGGTCACGGTATGCTCAACCTGAACGCGGGGATTTACCTCGATGAAGTAGAATTCACCCGAATCCATATCCATCAGGAATTCGACCGTTCCCGCGCATTCATAGTTCACATGGGCGCAGATTTTGCGGCCCAACTCACAGATCCGCTCGCGCTGGGTCTCGGAAAGGTAGGGCGCGGGGGCCCGCTCCACGACCTTTTGGTTGCGGCGCTGAACCGAACAATCCCGCTCGTACAGGTGGTAGATATTGCCCTGATTATCGCCAAGAATCTGAACCTCGACGTGGCGCGCATTGCGCACCAGCTTTTCCAGATAACCCTCACCGTTGCCGAATGCGGCCTCTGCCTCACGACGGCCAGCAAGGACCATTTCCTCCAGCTCGTCCGGCCCCATGATCGGGCGCATGCCGCGGCCACCACCGCCCCAGCTTGCCTTGAGCATGAAGGGATAGCCGACTTCCTCCGCCATGAGGCGAACCTCGTCCATATCCTCGGGCAGAACCTCGGTCGCGGGCACAACGGGCACGCCCGCCTCCATCGCGACGCGGCGGGCGGATGCCTTGTCGCCCAATTGGCGCATGGTTTTCGCCTTGGGACCGATAAAGGTAATGCCGTTCGCCTCACATGCATCGACGAATTCGGGGTTTTCCGACAGCAAGCCGTAGCCGGGGTGGATCGCATCCGCGCCCGACAATTTCGCAACCCGAATGATCTCCTCAATGCTCAGATAGGCCGCTACCGGCCCCAACCCTTCGCCAATGCGGTAGGCTTCGTCCGCCTTGAAACGGTGCAGACCCAGCTTGTCTTCCTCAGCGAAGACAGCAACGGTTTTCTTTCCCATTTCATTGGCCGCACGCATGATGCGGATGGCGATTTCGCCACGGTTTGCGATGAGGATTTTCGAGAATTCGGGCATCAAGGGCCTCCCGGCTGGGGGTAGCGCTGACCATTTGTTAGCGAGCGCACAATAATGTCACAATACGCTATACCCCCGAAGACATTGACCTGTCTCCCCCCCTTGGAATTTTGCATTGGCACCCGTGCTAAATTTGCCGGTCTTTCCTGTCTGATTGCGACGCCGGTTTTGACGATACTTGGCGTTTAGAAAGTGACGTTACGTCACAACGCAATTTGCCAGCGCCGCAAAACCCGCGCATGGCAGCCGGATCAATGCGCTTTAGAACCGCAATCGGGCCTTCTGGAATACCCATTTGGCCACTCCAGCATAGCGGCCTGGCAGGTCAGGATTCGCGCCTGACAATCCATCGAATTTTAGGAAATTTCCCGGCAATGCCCGTCACAAACTGTTGCCCTAACGCCTCACAGCGTTGCGGCACGTTCCACAGCACGGCGGAAACCAGCGCGTGCACGGCACCGTTTGCCATAGGCCTGCACGGTCTCGCTTTCGATCTCAAACTTCGCGGCACGCGCCCATGACAGGCAATGCGCGATAATCAGGTCCGGCACGGTAAAATCGTCACCTGCCAGATAGGGGCCATCCCCCAAGCGCGCCTCTAACCGCTTCATAGCCAAGGAAAACTCCGCCCGCGCCGTCTCCTTTACCGCCGCCACGCGCAGCTTTTCCGGTAAGGCAAAGCTGTGCTTGGTCGCGGTCCATAGCGACCCATCAATCTCATCGCAGGCAAATTGCAGATGGGCATCCTGCTGCCCCCGCGCGATAGTGCCGGCCGGTGCGGTCAGCTTACCCTCACGATCGGCTAGAAACTGGCAAATCGCCACCGAATCAGTCAGCACCACGTCATCCACGATCAACGCAGGCACCTTGCCCGAGGGGCTGACCCGCAAGATATCAGGGCCATGCGGCTTGGAACCCTGCACATCATAATCCAGCTCCAGCTCCTCCAGCATCCACATTACGCGCATGGCACGGGTGGTCGGATGTCCGATCAGGGTCAGTTGGGTCATGGAAATATCCTCAAATCAGCCGCGTGGGCGCATCATCGCAATGCGGATTAAAGCACGTTCCAGCATCGCCTCCTGCGGTGCCTTGCTTGCCGAACGCAACGTCAGGTCGGCATCGGTCAGCGTGGTCAACGCACGTTCCAGCCTAGGCACACCCCAAGCCCGAATTTGCGCGGCCATCGCATCGCGTCGTAGCCCGAATACCGGTGGGCGCAAGCGTCCCAACGCATCCTCGGGCCGCCCACCTGCCCCCGCGCCCGCATGTAACTGCCGGAAATGGCGGGTCATGCCGATGCACAATGTCGTCGGGTTGGTGCCCTGCGCGCGCAACCGCATCATGGCCGGCCCGATCTGCGAAGCCGCGCCATTGGCAACGGCGGCGACCAGCTCATCTACCTCACCATCCGCGGCCTGCGGGGCCAGCTCCGCGATTTCCAACGTGGTCAGCGGCTCCGCATCGCCCCGTTTATACAGCGATAACTTGTCGAGGAACTGGGCGAAGTCCCCCTCAGGCATGGTCCGCCCGCGCGCGGTCAGGTCATTCAGTGCCTCACCGGATACGGATAATTCAACCTTGGCAATTGCGGCCTCAATCTCCGCCCGTCCGGGGGGATCGGAATAGACCGCCAACGCATAGGCATTGCGCGCGCCCTCGAACAATTTCCGCAACGCAGATCGCGCGGTCAATTGCCCGGCGGTAAAGATCAGAAAGGCATCACCCTCGCGCCAATCCTCCAGTACAGGGGTCAGCATTTTGGCCAGACCGTCTGTGGCATCCTCAACAACAACGGCGCGGGGACCGGGGAAAAAGCTCTGCGCCTTCATCGCATCGGATAGGCGCGCAGGATCTGATCGCAGGTCGGCGCCGCTCAACCGCTCCAGCCGCATATCCTCAACCCCCTGCGGTCCAACAACCGTCAGGGCGAGGGCACGGCGGCGTTGCGCAATCCGCTCCGCCTCCGGCCCGAAAATCAGGATGCCCGTGCGCGTCAAATCAGGTCGCGCCAGAAAGGCAGGGGCATCCCGCGGCCCTAATTTCATTGGGACAGAAGTTCCGCCGCGATCAAAACGCGATCCGCAATCTGTTCCGCCAGATATTCGGCCAAGCGCCGCTCCGCGTCCTGCTCCGCCTCACGCGCAGCGATGGTGGAGGCATTCAATGCCGAAACCACAGGCGACGGCGCGTTATAGCTGGCATCACCGGACAGCTCATCGCGCAGAACAGGCTCATCAACACCTGCCTCGCGCAGGGTGATGGCCGCCGTGCCGGACAGATTATAGCGCGTAATGTCATTGGTTTGCGTGATCGACAGCGCCTCTGATTCCGTGACCAGCGTGACTGACAGCGTCAGCGGCGCATCCGGTTCCGGTGCACCGAATCGCTGCAACAACCGCTCACGCAGGAAATAACCGTCGCGCGTGCCCAGACTGGTGACACGCACCTGCCCGCGCAATTGCGACGCCGCCCCGTCCGAGCCGTATAGCGGTTCGAACCCGCACCCTGCGAGGGGGGCGAGCGCAAGCGTTGCCAGCAGATGTCGCCTAGATAACGACATTCACGATCCTTCCCGGCACAACGATGACCTTTTTAGCGGTGCCACCGTCCAGCGCCTTGATCACGGCGGGATCAGCCATTGCCAACGCCTCGATGCTGGCCTTGTCCGCGTCCTTGGCGACCGTGATTTCCGAGCGCTTCTTGCCGTTGATCTGGATCGGCATCAGCACGGTGTCATCCACCAGATAGGCCTGATCCGCGACGGGCCATGGTGCCTCTAGCACCATGCCCTCACCGCCCAGCGTTTCCCACATTTCCTCGGCTAGATGCGGCGTCATCGGCTGCATCAAACGGGCCAGAGTCGTCAGCGCATCGCGTTTCGCGCGCACAACATCCGCGCCGCCCTTTGCCTTGGCAATCGCGTTGGTCAGCTCGTACAGCTTGGCCACGCCCTTGTTAAACGCGAACCCGTCGATGGATGCCGTCAGATCCGCAATCGTGCGGTGCAGGACGCGGCGCAGTGCAATCGCATCCGGCCCATCAGCGGTTTCGACAGCAGGAACGTCGTCCTCCAGCTCCACCACCAAGCGCCAAACCCGCTGCAAATGTTTCCATGCAGCATCGGCACCGGCGGCCGTCCATTCCACATCCCGCTCGGGCGGGCTGTCGGACATGACGAACCAGCGGGCGGTATCCGCGCCATACTGATCGATAATATCCAGCGGATTGACCGTGTTTTTCTTGGACTTGGACATCTTGATGACCGGCCCAACATCAACCTCGGTGCCATCCTCCAACCGTGCTGAGTCGCCCTCACGAATCACATCGCCCGGCTCATGCCAGACATTACGGCCATCTGCGCCCTTGGTCGCATAGGTCTCATGCGTGACCATGCCCTGCGTGAACAGCGCGTCGAACGGCTCACTGGCCGAAGCAGGCAAATGCCCCGTTTTCTGCATCGCACGGGCAAAGAAGCGCGAATATAGCAGGTGCAGAATCGCGTGTTCGACCCCGCCAATATACTGGTCCACATTCATCCAGTATTTCGCCGCATCCATATCCGTCGGCGTTGCCGCATCGGGCGCGGTAAAGCGGGCGTAATACCAAGACGAATCGACGAAAGTGTCCATCGTGTCGGTTTCACGCTTGGCCGGTTTGCCACAGCACGGGCACGGCACATCGCGCCATGTCGGGTGCCAGTCCAGCGGATTACCCGGACGATCAAACGTGACATCCTTGGGCAGCTCAACCGGCAGGTTCTCTTTCTTCTCGGGCACCACACCGCAATCGTCGCAATGAACGACAGGAATCGGTGTGCCCCAATAACGCTGGCGGCTCAGGCCCCAATCGCGCAGGCGGAACTTGGTCACGCCCTTGCCGATGCCCTGCGCCTCACACAGTTCAATCGCCTGATCGACAGCGTCCTGACCGGTCATCGTGCCGGCCTCGCCCAGCGGGCGTATATAATAGACGGCGTCAGTTTTGGGCGGCACGAACGCCTCATTGGCTACGGGGTCTGCCCCCTCAGCCGCGACAAACACGTCGCGCACTGGCAAATCGTATTTACGCGCAAAGTCCAAATCGCGCTGATCGTGGGCAGGACAGCCGAAAATCGCGCCGGTGCCGTATTCCATCAGAACGAAGTTCGCAATCCAGACCGGCAGTTCAACATCCGCATCGAATGGATGCGCAACAGTCAGACCGGTATCAATACCGCGCTTCTCCGCCTTTTCCAACGCTTCCTCGGAGGTGCCGGTACGACGGCACTCCTCGTTGAACGCCTTAATATCGTCCCGCTTTTCCTCCAGCGCCTTGGCCAGCGGATGATCGGGCGAAATCGCGGCAAAGCCTGCGCCCATCAGCGTATCGGGGCGTGTCGTGTACACGTCCAGCGTCTCGAATCCGTCCAGACCGGACGAGAACTCAAACTCGAACTGCAAACCACGGCTGCGTCCGATCCAGTTCGCCTGCATCAGGCGTACCTTTTCCGGCCACTTGTCCAAGCCGTCGATCGCGTCCAGCAGATCATCCGCCATGTCCGATATCTTAAAGAACCATTGCGTCAGTTCCTTACGCTCCACCGGTGCGCCGGATCGCCAGCCCTTGCCATCCTCGACCTGTTCATTGGCCAGAACGGTCATATCCACCGGATCCCAGTTCACCACAGCGTTTTTACGCGTGATCAGTCCGGCCGCCAGCATGTCGATGAACAGGGCCTGCTGCTGCCCGTAATATTCAGGATCGCAGCTCGCAAATTCGCGGCTCCAATCCAGACTGAACCCCAAACGACCGAATTGCGCCCGCATGGCGGCGATATTCTCGTAGGTCCAGTCCCCCGGATGCACGCCCCGCTCCATCGCGGCATTTTCCGCGGGCAGGCCGAATGCGTCCCAGCCCATCGGATGCAGCACCGCATGGCCCGTCGCCCGCTTATACCGCGCAACCACGTCGCCCATGGTATAATTGCGGACATGGCCCATGTGCAGCTTACCCGATGGATAGGGAAACATCTCAAGCACATAATATTTCGGGCGATTCGGATCAGCGACCGCCTCGAATACACGGGCGTCGTCCCAGGCCTGCTGCCATTTCGGCTCGGCCACGCGGGCATTATAACGTGACATCATATTCTTTCGTCTGAAATGCGAGAGGCACAACTATGCCCCCCGCTATATAGGATCAGCCGTTCAAGGCATCTTCGCGGCGCAACTGGCGTGCGCGCAGCAGGATCGCATCCTCGATCGCACGAACCGTGGTGTCGGACACCGTGCCATCGGTCCACACACCATTGCTGAGCACCTGCCGGTACAGCGCCAACCGCAGCGAGCTAACGGCCAGTTGATCGGAATCGATCACAGCGGTTGCGCGGAAACGCTCATCCGCCACGCCCTCAGGTGTGCCCCAATCGGTGGTGATGATTCCCCCGAACGGGTCGGTCGACACCAAAGGCAGGAAGTCCAGCGTGTCCAAGGACGCACGCCACAGGTATTCGTTCACATTCAGGGTTGGCCCCTGATTGCCAAACAGATCACCGGATAACAGCCGGTTGATGCTAATCCCCTCATCCGCCTCTGCGCGCAGCCGGTCTTCCTCAGGCTGAAGTGAGGTTTCGCCACAAGACGAAAGGACAGCCGCTACTATAGCAACACTAACAAACAGTTTCGCTGACATCGGTCCGCGCAGCCTCCGTATATATAGGTCCTGTTCCTCATATCGGGGGGACTGCGATGCGACAAGGCTTTTGGGCGGCATTGGCCGAGACGGCTACTGTGACATCGAAGCATCAGAAACCCCGATTAGCGATTTTACCCTGCGAAAGGTTTTGACGAGTCGGGGGTATTTGGCGAGGTTCTCGTCATCCGGCTCACAGGGGTGTGAGTGTCGGTCAATTTTAAACCATGAGGGACTTCCCATGAAAAACGTGCTTTTCGCCTCCACGGCACTTGTAGCATTCGGCTTCGCGGGCGCTTCGTTCGCTGACGGTCACGCTTCCACCTCCATCACCCTGTCCGGCTCCGCAGAGCTCGGCTTCACATCGCGCGATGCTGACACTTCCGCTACTGATGACGGCCACATCCAGGTACACAACGACTTCGACCTGACATGGGCACTCGTCGGCACCACCGATGGCGGCCTCGAGTTCGGCGCATCCGGCGACTGGGACGAAGCTCCTACTGAAGAGAAAGCACACGCTTACATCTCCGGTTCCTTCGGCACCATCACCATCGGTGACACAGACGGCGCGTTCGACAAAGCAATGATCGAAATCGCTTCCGGTGGTCTGGTTGACGAGACTGACTTCTACGTAAACGGCAACTCCGGCTTCGACGGCACACAGGATGCTGAAGATCAGGTTGCTCGTTACGACATCGCATTCGGCGGCACCACGCTGTCCGTTTCCTACGAAGACGGCGATGATTCGGTTGGCTCCGAGAACGTATACGGCATCGGTGCTGCATTCACGTTCGGCACAGTCAGCATGGGTATCGGCTACCAGGAAGCTGGCGATGACGATATCGCTGGTATCTCCGCATCGGTTGCTCTGGGTTCCGTTGACCTGACAGCTAACTACTCTGCTGGTGAAACTGGCGGCAACGACATGGACGCATACGGCGTGTCCGCTGAAATCGCTCTGGGTGCAGGCACTCTGGCAGTCAACTACGACTACGACGAAGTTGACGGTGTTTCCGAGAACACTGGCTACGGCATCTGGTACTCCATGCCTCTCGGTGGTGGTGCAACCTTCACTGCTGCTGCTGGTACAGACGAAGATATCGCTGGCAACGAAGACACACAGTTCGGTGCAGGCATCGGCATGTCCTTCTGATCCTTCCGATCAGAGACTGTTTAGGGAGGAGCGGGCCATTGGCCCGCTCTTTTCTTTTGTGCAATCCTTCCCCATAACGCTGCACAGCAGGGCCAGATCCCCGCATAACAGGGAAGCAATCATGTCACTCAGCGAAACCCGGAACCGTATAGACGCCGCCTGCCGCAAAGCATCACGCGACCCGTCCTCCGTCTCTCTGATTGCCGTGTCCAAGGTACAGCCAAACGACCGCGTTCAGGCTGTTCTGGAACAGGGCCACACCCTCTACGGTGAAAACAAGGTGCAGGAGGCACAGGGCAAATGGCCCGATTTCCGCACCACTTTTCCCGACACACAGGTCCACCTGATCGGCCCGCTACAATCCAATAAAGTCCGCCCCGCGATGGAGCTGTTCGACGCCATCCACACCGTGGACCGCCTGAAACTGGCGCAACGAATCGCGGATCAGGCCCAATCGCTGGGCCGCTGTCCTGAATTGTTCGTGCAGGTCAACACAGGTGAGGAACCGCAAAAGGCGGGAATCACTCCGGCAGAAACCGACAGCTTCCTAGCGGAGCTACGCCAAATGGACCTGAAAATCGCGGGCCTGATGTGCATCCCACCGGTCGAGGAAACCCCCAGCCTGCATTTCGCCCTGCTGGGAAAGCTCGCCGCGCGTAACGGCCTGACCGGTCTTAGCATGGGAATGAGCAGCGATTTCGAGGAAGCAATCGCCTTTGGCGCCACCCACATCCGCGTCGGCTCCGCCATCTTTGGCAAGCGCGATTACGGCTGAACGATCAACCGGCTGCGCACGGTCCAGCGCTGCAATATCCAGCGCAAATCCGCTTCGGCAAAGGCAACGCACCCTTCGGTGCCGCGCCTTGGCCCGCGCCAGATATGCACAAAAATCGCAGAGCCCTCCCCCGGCACAACGGGGTCCGTGTTCTGATCCGTAAACAAAACGATATCATATAGGCGGTCACGTCGGCGCAGCCGCTCATGCCCGAACTCAGTCTCGGCATCCTTGCGAAAGCTGTTATAGGCAGGGTCACGCACATCATCCGACCAGATATCAGGATACGCCGCCCGCGCCATGGGCAACATGGTATCCGGCCGCGCCACCCTATCGGCGCGCCACAATCCACCGGTCAGATGAAAGCAACCGGTCGGGGTGGCGCCATCGCCCTCAACCTTGTCCAGCACCCTGCCACTGCGCCCGATCGCGCACACAAATCGCCGCCCTGCAAACCACGCGAACTGCCCGCGCACGACCAAATCGTGGCGTGTCGGCGTCACAGAAAATGACCGCTCTTGGCCGCCTTGGTCGCCAGATAGGCGGCATTCTGCTCAGTCTCCCCCACGCGCAGCGGCACACGCTCGGCCACCTGCACGCCTTCACCTTCCATCATCCGCACTTTGCCCGGATTATTGGTCATCAAACGAACAGCCGAAAAACCCAGAGATTTCAGAATCTGCGCCCCGATGCGGAAGTCCCGCTCATCATCCTCAAAGCCGAGGCGATGGTTCGCCTCAACCGTATCAAATCCCTGATCCTGCAACGCATAGGCCCGCATCTTGTTCGCCAAGCCGATGCCGCGCCCCTCTTGGTTCAGGTACAGCAAAACGCCATGCCCCTCTTGCCCCATCTGCGCCAAGGCAGCACGCAATTGCGGGCCGCAATCACATTTCAACGACCCGATCACATCACCGGTAAAGCAGGCAGAATGCAGCCGCGACAAAACAGGCTGCGTCCGATCCGGCTGCCCGATCTCAATCGCGTAATGCTCCTCCGCCCCGTCGCGCGGGCGGAAAACATGGACACGACCGGCGGCCGAAACCTCCAGCGGAACCCGCGCGGCGGATGCCTCATCCAGCACAACCACCTCGGGATCAGGGTCCAGCAACGGCGCTGTGGTAAACCCGTTTGCCGCAGCAAAGGCATCATCGCCCGCCCCCTCAATCACCAGCGCGGCAGGCAACAAAAACGCCTGCTTGCACAACGCAATCGCGGCACGGTGCACATCGGCAGAGCCCTCACGGTCACTGTGATACGGCCCCTTCATCGGGTTCGCCAAATCGGTGGACGGGTCCGCACTGGCCCGCAACCACGCCAATGTCGCCCCCTCAGGCAGCACAATTCGCGCCACATCCCCGTCATAGGCACGCGCCCGCAACGTGGCCGCACGGCGCTCGGTCAACACCAGGCGCGCCCGATCTCGCCCTAGCGCCATCAATGCGTCAAAGCGTGACTGGCTCAGGCTCTCAACCGCGACCACAACACTGCCGGCGATGCACACAGGCACACCGATCCGCAAATCGTTTCTCGCCCGCGCAATGCGCTCGGCTGTGGTAGGGCGCAGGGTCATGGAACCGCCTCATGTTACGTTCTGCTGTTGGATATAGTGCGATCCCCGCCAGATGTGAAACAAATGCCCATCCGCGGACACGCCTATGTGAGGTAACGCTGTAAAACTTGTTGGAACCGCTCCGCTCACGCATGTCTTACACAAGGTAAGCGCAGATAAAGGACGTGACATGAGCAATCTTAAGAAAATCCTGATGGTGGATGACGATCTGGACCTGCGCGAAGTGCTGGCCGACCAGTTGGTTCTGACCGAAGAGTTCGACGTGTTCGAGGCAGGCACCGGCGGCGAAGGCTTGGAAAAATCCAAGCAGGGCCTCTACGATCTGGTGATCCTCGACGTTGGTCTGCCCGATATGGATGGCCGCGAGGTTTGCCGCCTGATGCGCAAGCAGGGCGTGAAATGCCCGATTGTTATGCTGACCGGCCACATCACGGATGCAGATACGATCCTTGGCCTCGATTCGGGTGCCAATGACTATATCACCAAACCGTTCAAATTCCCCGTGCTTCTGGCCCGTATCCGCGCCCAATTGCGTCAGCATGAGCAGAGCGAGGACGCCGTTTTCTCCGTCGGGCCATATACGTTCAAACCTTCGGCAAAGATGTTAATCACCGAGGATGACAGGAAAATTCGCCTGACGGAGAAGGAAACCAACATCCTGAAATTCCTGTACCGCGCGAATGATGGCGTGGTTGCCCGTGACGTGTTGCTGCATGAGGTCTGGGGATATAACGCAGCCGTAACAACGCATACGTTAGAGACTCACATCTACCGACTTCGCCAAAAGGTTGAGTTGGACCCCAGCAACGCAACCCTTCTCGTTACTGAATCTGGTGGATACCGGCTGGTCTCGTAACACGAACTGCATTTTTCGATGCAAAATGCACAACTTGCAGGCGCACTCAGTTGAAAGATGCGCGCCATAGGCCGTAATATGAACCATCGGTCGCCTCCCCCCCACGTTAGGCGATCGTGCCCGGCCACTTTTCCCCCCCTCCAAGGTGGCTGTTACAAGGGACTGCGCCTGATCCGTAAAACCGGATTGGGCGCTTTCTCTATTGAGGGTGCGCGTTCCATCGCAGACACTGCGCTTCAATCTGGATTGGAGCCTGAAATGACCGTCACCATTTGCACCTGGAACATCAATTCCGTCCGGCTTCGGGCCGACCTCGTGTTGCGATTGCTGGCGGAGCAGGCCCCTGACGTGCTGTGTTTGCAGGAAACCAAAAGTCCCGTTGATAAAATCCCGTTGGATGTCTTTGCCGCCGC
Source organism: Pontivivens marinum (assembly GCF_900231835.1). GTDB lineage: Bacteria > Pseudomonadota > Alphaproteobacteria > Rhodobacterales > Rhodobacteraceae > Pontivivens > Pontivivens marinum. The sequence goes on from NZ_OCTN01000001.1 coordinate 795,332, forward strand.
TGGTTACGGCCATATCGTGGCTGAGGGGAACAAGGGCTATAACGGCGTCGCCATCCTGTCCCGCCTGCCCATCGTTGACGCCGGAACGCAACTGTTCTGCGATACGGGCCACGCCCGCCACTGCGCGGCACGGCTGGAAAACGGCCTGACGGTGCACAACTTCTACGTTCCTGCCGGCGGTGATATCGCCGATACCGAAGCAAACCCGAAATTCGCGCATAAGATGGAATTCCTCGCCAATATGGCAAAATGGGGGGCTGATAGCGCGCCGTCGAAATCCGTGCTGGTCGGCGATCTGAACATCGCCCCGCTTGAGGACGACGTCTGGTCCCACAAACAGCTGCTCAAGGTGGTGTCCCACACTCCGGTGGAGGTCGAGGCACTGGAAAAGGTCCGCACCGATGGCGGCTGGACCGACACAACCCGCGCCGATATCCCCGACGGAAAGCTATATTCGTGGTGGTCCTACCGGTCCAAGGATTGGTCCAACGCTGACAAAGGCCGCCGCCTAGACCATGTTTGGGCCACCCCAGATGCCAATCACGTTGCCGGATCGACCAAAATCCTGCGCGACGTGCGCGGTTGGGAGAAGCCATCGGACCACGCGCCAATCATCGCGGCCTTTAACCCGTGATTCGTCTGGAACGTGACGGTCCGATTGCCCGCATAATTCTGGACGCACCGGACCGCCGCAACGCCCTGCGCCTGACCGATATGGCAGAGCTGACAGACGCGCTGAGCGATATCGACGACAACACCGAACTGCGCGTCGCCGTCCTGACGGGGCGCGGATCGGTCTTTTGCGCCGGTGCCGATTTTGCGGAGCTTGAGGCGGGCAACCGCCCCGACATCCCCCTGACCGAGCTTTCGACTCAGATCACCGCCCTGCGCGTTCCGGTTATCGGGGCGTTTAATGGCGGTGTCTTTGGCGCGGGCCTCGATCTGGCGCTGGCCTGCGATTTACGGCTGGGCGTTACCGGCATGGTGGCACAGGTTCCAGCCGCCGCAATCGGTGTGCACTATCCGGGGGCAGCGATTGCCCGCGCCCAATCGCGCCTTGGTCATCTGGTCGCCAGCCGCCTGTTTCTGGCGGCCGAACGTCTGTCGGATGAACAATGCCGCGATGCCGGTCTGGTCAGCGACCTGATCGCACCTGACGATCTGGACGAGGCCTCAAACGCGCTGGCCACCCATGTGACCAAACTGGCACCGCTGTCAGTTGAGGGGATGAAGCGGTCCCTGAATCAGGGTGACAGTGCCCGCAAACGTGTCACCACCTGTTTTGCCAGCGCCGACCACGCCGAGGCATTGGCCGCACGCCGCGCAAAACGTCTGCCCCACTTCACCCGCAGCTAGACCCGCCTAACGGCGGATCTGCTCGGGGATCAGCCCCTTGGGGAAAAAGCGCAGCGTAATCAGCAGCACCAGCCCCATAATCATCAGGCGCATATGCGGCGCATTATCCATCAGATGCAGCCGCAATGCACTGTCCCCCGCCATGCCCGATGTCACAAACTCCATCGCCTGCGGCCCCCAGTTTTCGGCCTGTGTCCATGTGAACCAGATCAGAAAACCACCCAGAACAGCGCCCCAGTTGTTACCGGACCCACCGACGATCACCATCACCCAGATCAGGAAGGTATAGCGCAGCGGATTATAAGTCCCCGGCGTGAACAACCCGTCCATCGTGACCAACATCGCACCCGCGATCCCGACCACAGCCGACCCGAGGATAAAGACCTGCCGGTGCCGTGCGACCACATCCTTGCCCATCGCCTCCGCTGCGTCGCGGTTGTCACGAATGGCACGCATCATGCGGCCCCACGGCGAATGCAACGCGCGCTCCGTCAGCCACATCAGCAGCGCCAGAACGATCACGAACAGCAACGTATAGGAGCCGCGAACAAAGACGGTGGACGCCTCAATCGTTGTCATCCCGATATCCGCAGCAAAGCTGATGAACCAGTCCGAGGCTTGCAGCTCAATCGCGCTCGGCACAGGGCTATCGAGACCCGAGACGTTCTTCACCCCCCGCGCCAACCAGTCCTCGTTTTTCAGCACCGCCAGCACGATCTCCGAAATACCCAGCGTCGCAATCGCCAGATAATCCGACCGCAGCCCCAGCGCGATGCGCGAAATCAGGAACGCCGCACCGCCCGCGAACAGGCCACCCACCAGCCAGCTAAAGATAACGGGCAGGCCCGCACCGCCAATATTGCCATAGATCGTCGGGTCCAGCGCCTCAATCGCGCCCACCGCAGGACCAAAGAACTGCCGCGCCGCCGCATATCCCGCGATTAGCAACAGCACCGTTATCAGCCCGCGCCCGCGCTGCGGCAAATGCTTTCGCACCCAGCCAACAGCAACCGCCGCCGCCAGAATCGACAGGAACGAGGCGACCAGCCCCAGCCCGCCGACGGACCAAGCCTCACCGCGGATAGGCTCGCTAACCAACACCGCCGCCACACCGCCAAGCGCGGCAAACCCCATGATCCCGACATTAAACAGGCCTGCATAGCCCCACTGGATGTTAACCCCCAGCGCCATAATGCCCGAGATCAGGCACATGTTCAGGATCGCGAGCGCCAGCGGCCAGCTCTGCGCGAAACCAACCGCAACCAGTGCGGCAAACATCAGCGAATATAGCAGAATGATACGAACGGACTGGCTCATACGACCTTCCCCCGGAACAGCCCCGTGGGCCTAACCAACAATACCACGACCAGAATGACGAAGCTGACCGCGAATTTGTAATCGGTGCTCAGCAATTGCATCAGGCCATCCGGCTCCCATCCGGGCACAATATAGCCGAGAAATTTCTTATAGGCATAGGTCACCGTCACCTCGCTAAAGGCGATGACAAACCCGCCCGCAATGGCCCCCACAGGGTTGCCAATTCCGCCAACAATGGCCGCTGCGAATATCGGCAGCAGCAATTGGAAATAGGTGAACGGCTTGAACGACTTGTCCAGCCCGTACAGCACACCGGCTACGGTCGCCAGACCGGCGGCAATCACCCATGTCCAGAACACGACCTTCTTGGGATCAATGCCCGACAGCAGCGCCAGATCCTCGTTATCGGAATAGGCGCGCATCGCCTTGCCCATGCGCGAATGGTTCAGGAACCGGAACAGCGCAATCACCACGAGGATCGCAACCACAACAGTAATCACCTGCGTTGTGCGCAGGGCCAGCCCCTCGTCCAATCCGGTCATATCCTTGAAGTCACGGGCGCGAATAACGAACCGTTCACCATCGGCAAAGCGTTGGTCGTCCGGCCCGATCAGCAGGCGCGTCAGACCGTTCAGCACGAACATCACCCCGACCGAGGAGATCACAAACACCACCGAGGCTGATCGCTTCGCGCGGTAAAAACTGTAAACCGCCTTATCCATGACCAGCGACATCGCCACCGCCGCCGCGATCCCGACCGGCAGCGCCAGCAGCGCCGTGGGCAAGACGCCCAGATTGACGCCCATGCTTTGCAGCCACCACGTAAACAGGATCGTCGCTGCTGTGCCGAACGCCATCAGATCGCCATGGGCGAAATTCGAAAAACGCAACACCGCGTAGATCAGCGTTACACCCAGCGCCCCCAGCGCCAGTTGCGCGCCATAGGCCATTCCGGGGATCAGCACGAAATTCGAAAACAGAACAATCGCGTTGAGAATATCAATCATATCACTCGCTCCACGCCGCTACGGCGTACGATGTCGGGACAGGTCGCCGCATTCATGCCGCCTCCTCCACGATCCAGTCACAGGTTCCGCTGCCTTGGGCCGAAGCGGATGCGATGTCCGCTTCCTGCCCGTCCTGTAAGGCATAGAGGAAATCGAAATTCAGATTTTGCAGCACGCTTACCGTGATTTCACCCCGATCGGGCTGCCACTGAACATATTGCCGCCAATAGCGCGGGTCGCGATCCGCCGTAAATACACCGCGCAACTGCCCACCGCGCCCGTCCATTCGCAGATAGGACCGGCCATGCGCACCCTGCGTGATCAGCACGAAATCCGCGGGTTTGCCGACCTCGCAATTCCCGTTCACGCACCATTGGGCAAAGGCGCAGGCCAGACGCGGTGCCGCCTGCGCCGCCGCGCGCCGCGCCATGGTGATCTGGTTCACATTCCACCAGACTGCCCCTGCGATCAGCGCAAAGAACACGCCCAGAAACGCCACAAAGCTAAGGTTCGCCTTGCTCATTCTCGAACCAATATTGAAACCAGCAGAACTACTAAGCGCAAATTTTCCACATTCACTCACCTTCGCAAACATAATGCTCAACACCCGCTCCACCGTGCATTGTTTCGAGATAAGCAATTGATAGATAATCCGATTCGCCCGGCAACGTCAGAATGCTGACGCCATACTCAGTCAGTCCAAAGTGCGCATCAATATTGTGGTCTTTGCCAAATTCAGACCACTCGAACCCATTATAGCCAGAAACGACATTCGGCGCAGATGGTGTCGAGAAAAAGAAGTACTCCGTATCATTGGCGTAGGTTTCGCAGTTTTGAATAGGTTCCGTTGTCGGCTCTACGTAGCAATAGCTCTGAAGAGAGCATCGCAAAAACATCTCAGCTTTTGCCGCGTGCCCCACCCCTAGAAAAAGTAATATCGCAGTTCCCAGCCATACCATGTGCATACTCAGCCCCCCAGAAACGTGCGACGAACCTCGGGATTCGCCAACAGGGCCTCACCGGTATCGGTCCACGCATTGGCGCCCTGCACCAGCACATATCCCTTATCCGCAATGTTCAACGCTTGGCGGGCGTTCTGCTCTACCATCAGGATAGCGATGCCGGTGCGCGCCACCTCGATGATACGGTCGAACAATTCATCCATCACGATGGGCGACACGCCGGCCGTCGGCTCGTCCAGCATCAGCAGTTTGGGCTCCGTCATCAGCGCACGGCCAACCGCAACCTGCTGGCGCTGCCCGCCAGATAATTCGCCTGCGGGCTGTTTGCGTTTTTCGCGCAGGATCGGGAACAGGTCAAAAACCTGCTCCATCGTTGGCATGAAATCATCGCGCCGCAGATAAGCCCCCATTTCGAGATTTTCCTGAACACTCATCGTTGTGAACACGTTCGAGGTTTGCGGCACAAACCCCATCCCCATCGCCACACGTTCCTGCGGCGACAGGTTGGTGATGTCATTGCCGTCCAGCGTCACGGTGCCCGCGCGCAATGGCAGCATCCCGAAAACGGCCTTCATCGCGGTGGATTTGCCCGCGCCGTTGGGGCCGACGATCACTGCGATCTCGCCTTGCTCCACGCTGATTTCGCAATCATGCAGAATATCCGCCGCGCCATACCCGCCGGTCATGGCCTCCGCCCTTAGGAAACTCATAGCGGCCCCTCCACGAAGAATTTTATTCTGCCAGCCATAGAGCAGCCGGAAAGCAGCCCTATAGCAGCCATCTGATTTGTGCTGAAACCGGCGGCAATCGGAATAATATTCATGCCGGTTCCTTGTTTTTCAGACCGGTGCCCAGATAGGCCTCGATCACGCGCTCATCCGATTTCACGGCCTCAACATCGCCCTGCGCCAGCACCTTGCCCTCAGCCATCACAATGACCGGATCGCAAAGCCGCGAGATAAAGTCCATGTCGTGCTCAATCATGCAGAACGTATAGCCGCGCTCACGGTTAAGCCGCTGAATCGCATCACCAATTGTGTTGAGCAGGGTGCGGTTCACGCCTGCGCCCACCTCATCCAGAAACACGATCTTGGCATCCACCATCATCGTGCGGCCCAGCTCCAACAGCTTTTTCTGACCGCCAGACAGGTTGCCTGCCAGCTCATCCGCGACATGACTAATCTCAAGAAAATCAATAACATCGTCCGCTTTTTCGCGGATCGCCTGCTCCTGCGCGCGCACCTGACCGGGCCGCAACCACGCATCCAGCAGGTTCTCACCCTTTTGCGCGTCTGGCACCATCATCAGGTTATCGCGCACCGTAAGTGTCGAGAATTCATGGGCAATTTGGAATGTCCGCAGCAGCCCCTTGTGGAACAGCTCATGCGGGGCCAGGCCGGTAACGTCCTCACCATCCAGAAACACCCGTCCGGATGTGGGCGTGTAATGCCCTGCTACCACGTTGAAAAGCGTGGTTTTTCCCGCGCCATTAGGGCCGATCAGACCCGTGATGGAGCCCTTCTCGATCTCGATACTCGCGCCATCAACGGCACGGATGCCACCGAAATGCATGTGAAGGTCTTCGACCCGGATCATGCGTTCACCCCGACTTTAACAAAGAGGCCCGGAGTTTCCTCCGGGCCATTTTTCACTTTAACTACAGAACGATACTTAGCGAACGCCCATGGTTTCAAAGCCACCATCGATGACTTCCAGCTCACGATAGGAACCAGCAGCCTCACCCGGTCCGATCAGCTCAACACCAGTCGCGCCGACATAGTTGACCTCGCCACCAGCAGCCAGAATAGCCAATGCCGCGCCCAACTGACCCGGTGCAATCGGCGTGCCCGGTGCGTTAGCGACGTTCAGGATATTCGCCTGAATACCAACGCGATCGGTCGAACCAGCCGCCTGCGCAGCAAGGATAATCAGCGCTGCGGCGTCATAGCTTTCACCACGATAGGGGCCGTCACCCTCAATACCATTGGCCTTTGCCATCGCATCAAAGAACGCGAAACCATCGCTATCCGAACCCGGTGCAGTACCGAAGGAACCATTGATGTCCGAACCGAAGCCCTCGGTCAGGCTGTCGCCGATCATGCCGTCGCCCAGAACGAAGGTATCAAATGCGCCGGTATCGATGGCGGACTGGATGATGCCACGGCCACCCTGATCGACATAACCGAACACGGCCAGCGCATCTGCACCGGCAGCGGCCAGTGCGCCAACCTCGGCGGAGTAATCGCCCTTGCCGTCCTCATGCGCGGCGACAATCTCGACCGAGCCGCCAGCTGCCTCGAACGCGGCCTGGAATGCATCGGCAAGGCCAAGGCCGTAATCGTTGTTGGTATAGGTGATGGCCAGCGAATCGATGCCACGCTCGGCTACGATTTCGGCCAGAACCTCACCCTGACGGGCATCGGACGGGGCCGTGCGGAAGAAGAAGCCGTTATCATCGATAGAAGACAGCGCAGGCGATGTTGCGGATGGGCTGATCGAAACCACACCGTTTGGCACGGCTACGTTGCTGGCAATCGCGGTGGTCACGCCGGAACAATCCGCGCCCATCAGGCCGATGACGTTATCGCCGGTGACCAGACGTTCCGCAGCAGCAGTTGCCGCGCCCGCATCGATGCAGGTCGAGTCTGCGCGCACAGAGGCGAGCAGCGTACCGTTAAGAAAAGCACCGGATGTGTTTGCCTCGGCAATGGCCAGCTCCGCGCCGGCAGCCATGTCAGGTGCCAGCGATTCGATAGGGCCGGTGAAGCCCAGAATGATGCCGATATTCGCTGTTTCGGCGTGACTATCCGCCAGCGCACTGGTCGAGGCGAGCGCCGCAATGGCTGTGCCGATCAGAAACTTCTTCATGTGGTAGTCTCCCGTTATTTTCTTGACTGCCTGCATCAAAGGCAAGTTGCCTGCGATTGACAAGAGGCAAAGAATATTGGGCACGTGCCCGACTATCTTTCAGGTTTAATCGTGATCTACCGACTAGAGTTTCGCACCATCAGCCCACAAGCCGACTGACGGTCGAATATCGCCGGTAACAGTACCACGCCAATTGCGCAGCGTTGGCGTTAGACGTTTTGCGATCATCGGATGCGCAGGGTCGGCCACGCCCAGCCGCGCCAACAGTGCCGCGATGGCACATTCGGCGCCACGGGTTGTGCCATCCTCGATCTTCAGCGCGACGCCCAGCTTTTGCTCAGGCAGAATGGCGATGAACACAGCCTCGGCACCGGTTTTGATGGCGGTGGCATTTGGCATTGCGGCCATCATCTCGGAACAGGCGCGCCCCTCACCTGCCACCAGCAGGGGATGTTGACGCATCGCGGCGACCAAGCGTTCCGCCGCCGCACCACGCACACCGCCCAAACTGGACGGATCAGCCATGCGGGCCATAGCGCGCGCAAAACCGTGCAGCGAACTGGCGTGATTGGGCGCAGAACAGCCGTCGATTCCGAAGCCCGGTGAGGTTTCGCCGGTCATTTCCTCGTAGGCATCCTTGACCATACGCTGCACGGGGTGGTCGATCTCGTGGTAATCGGCACCGCCGCCCAGATGTTTGTTCAGCGTCAGAAAACCTGCATGTTTTCCCGAGCAATTGTTGTGAAGCTGGCATGCCCCCTCACCCGTTGCGCGCAGGCGATCCGCCTCTGGCCCGTCGGTGGGGAACTGGTTACCACAGCGCAGGTCGCTCTCGCCCAGATCCAATGTGCCCAGCCAGTCGGAAACCCGCTCCGTATGGATCAATGCGCCCTTATGCGAGGCGCAGGACAGGGCCAGTTGTTCCGTGCCCAGACCAGCCGCATCGGCAGCGCCGCTTTCGATCAGGGGCAAGGCTTGCAGCATTTTGCACGACGAGCGGGGATAGATGATCGCCTCGGGCGCGCCCCATTGCGCGACGATCTCACCATCGGAGCGACAAATAACCGCGTGGCCGCGATGGGTCGATTCCAGAATGTCACCACGCCAAACCTCAACCAGCTCTGCTGCATCATTGGATCGGTTAGTCATCGCGCAATTCTCCTAGCATCTGTTCCCCCAGTCGTTCGCGCAATCGCGCAAAGGCGAGGCGGACTCTGGATTTCACTGTTCCTAACGCCAAGCCGTCGCGTTGTGCAATTTCCGCTTGGCTCAACCCGTCAAAGAAGGTGGCGTGCAGCACATCGCGTTGTACCGATGGCAATTCGACCAAGGCATCGCGGATAATCTGCGCCCGCTGCGTTTGGCCCAGAACGGCGGAGGCATCTGCCTCCGGCTCTGGCTGGAAATAGGGGTCTAACCGGTCGAAATCGCGGCGCATATTGCTGCGAATCACGTCGATACGGCGGTTGCGCGCAATGGCAAATATCCAGGTCGATGCACCGGCGCGCGCAGGATCAAAGCTGGCCGCCTTGCGCCAAACCTGCACCATGACCTCCTGCGCGACCTCCTCGGCCTGCTCATCCGGCATGGCATAGCGCAGCAGGAATGATTTCACCCGTCCGGCGAACCGCCCGAACAATTCGGCAAAGGCGGCGCGGTCCTGCGTGGCGATTCGCAACAGCAATTGGGAATCGTCTGCCAATGCGACATCACAGCCCGTCATTGACGGTGTTAGCAGATGCGGATCAATTTCCGACACTGGGTGGCGTCCTTGCTCGGTGTCACGTACCCTCGCCACAAAGGCGAAAAATCCGCTTGCGGGGTAGCGTATGCAACCCCCTTGCAGATACATTATCGGAGCCGGACCCAATATTGGCAAGGTTCAGAAATTTGAGGCGATCGCGCACCAAGCCGTCCACACGAGACAGCATTGCGCATCAACGAAGGAGCAGGACATGAAGGCCAGTTTCATCGCTACGATCACGGTTCTAGCCGCGCTTGGCAGCGCAGTCGCAACCGGTGCATCAGCACAGGAACAAACAACACGGGTCGACGCCCATGAGCGTTGGAGCGTTTTCGAAAGCGAGGGCAGCTCATCCGAGTGCTGGATCGCATCCGCCCCCACATCCAGCCGCGCAACGCGCAACGGATCAACGGTTCAGGTCAACCGCGGGAAAATCCTGCTGATGGTCACAAACCGTCCAGGGCAAAGCGTGGCGAACGAGGTCAGCTATACCGGCGGTTATCCGTTCCGCGACGGATCCTCCGTCACCGTTACAGTCGGCGGTCAGGATTTTGAATTCTACACACGCGGCGAATGGGCATGGCCATCGTCACCGGCAGATGACCAGCGGGTCGTTGCAGCGATGCGTGCAGGCGCAGATGCACGGATCGTCGGAATGTCTGCCCGTGGCACGACCACAACCGACTCAGTATCGTTGATCGGCTTCACTGCCGCGCTCAACAATGCTGCGGGACGATGTGCGTCATGATACCGACATCGGTGTAATGAGAACTTAAGTTCCGCCTACTGCAAGATTGGGAGAATACGAGATGAACCTGAAAAAACTCACGGTTACCAGCTGTCTACTTCTTGGAGCGTCGGCGCTACCCGCGATGGCACAGGACGATACCTCTGCGCTTTGCGGCGGGTCCGGTGCAGATGCGCTATGGGCGGGCGGAACTCAGGACATGTCCGATATCAGCTCGGCTGAGGATTACCTCGGCCTTGTCGGCAACATTCCCGCCGGTGGCGAACTGACGACATTGTTCACAGTCAGCAGCCCGATCATGGTTCGGATGGAGGCAGCCCCCACGGAATCCGGCGATACCGTGATTGAGCTTCAGGACGCGAACGGCATGTACATCCTGTCCGACGATGATGGCGGCGGGTTCCTCTCCTCACGTGCCGAGGCACAGCTGGATCCGGGCACCTATTGCCTGGTCGCCACCAGCTATGATGGCGCTGATCTGCTGGCCGAATTGCGTGTTTCACGCATGGAGCATGAAACGCTGACATCCGGCAGTTCCGGTGGGTATAGCGCAGTTTGCGAACCTTCGACCGAGGCAACTCCCTTCCGCCCCGAGGGCGCGCTGGACAGCGTGCTGGCCGAAGGTATCTCCAGCACGAACACCATCAGCCAGACGCCGTTCTATCGCTTCACACTGGATTCGACGCAAAGCCTCAGCATCACCGCTGAAAACCCGAACGCCGATCCTGTGCTGTCGCTCTATGACGACTTCGGCCAATTGCTGGCAGAAAACGACGATTTCGACGGGCTGAATTCCCGCATCGATTTCATCGACGGGCTTCAGGCAGGCACATATTGCATCGCGCTCGAATCGCTTAGCGACGAATTTGCACCTGTAACCGTAACGGTCAGTGAGTTCAGCGAGCAGCAATACATGCAGAACCTGTACAACATGGCAGATGCCAGCCCACCGCTGGATGGCAGCTATCCGGTTGAGGCACTGGGCACGCTAGACACCCGCCTGCGCCGCGATGTGCGTGACGGCGACAACCTGACTTGGTTCAGCTTCGAAGTGACCGAATCCGGTCTGGTATTGATTGAAGGCATCGCAACCGCAGGCAGTGACCCAATGCTGACCCTGTTCGATGATCTGGGACGTCGCATCGACCAGAACGACGATATCGGCGGCAGCTACGATTCGCAGATCGCGGCACGTGTGAACCCCGGCACCTATGTGCTCGCGGTTGGTCGGCCCGGTGGCTATTACGGCACCCCCGGCATGACACGTCTGGCAATCCAGCGGTTCGTAACCGCCCAGTAATTGCCCTGACGGCAGCGTTTATGATTGAGGCGGACCGGATGTTAACGCATCTGGTCCGTTTTGCTATTCCGGGTGCACAGAGCATTCCATTGCGTAACCGCAACGATGGCGGGCTGCACCACGAGGCCCCCTGATTTATCGTCCGTATAGTCACATCCGCTGACATCTGGCCAAGCACCGCAATATTTGCTAAGGAGCGGTCTACGCCTCCTCCTCACCGGGGAGGCGTCTTTGTTGGAGTATGACCGATGACCGATGCCACAGCCCCCATCACGCAGGATCTGATGACGATCAAGCGTGCGCCCATTGTCGGATTGCCAAACCTGGTTGGCATGACACGACCACAGCTGCGCGAAGCACTGATTGGTGCCGGAACGCCTGAAAAACAGGCGAAAATGCGCGTGGGGCAGGTCTGGAGCTGGATCTACAACAAGGGCGTCTATGATTTCGAGTCCATGACCAATCTGGCAAAGCCGTTCCGCGCGATGCTGGCCGAAAATTTCCGCGTGACGCTGCCCGAAATCGTGACCAAGCAAGTTTCGACAGATGGCACCCGCAAGTACCTGTTGCGCATCGAGGGCGGGCACGAGGTTGAGGCCGTCTACATCCCCGAAAAGGATCGCGGAACGCTGTGTATCTCATCCCAAGTGGGCTGCACGCTGACCTGCTCGTTCTGCCATACCGGCACGCAAAAGCTGGTTCGCAACCTGACCCCCGCCGAGATTATTGGCCAGGTTCTGCTGTGCCGCGATGATCTGGGCGAGTGGGAAAAGGGACCGGATGACAAGCGCCTGCTGTCCAACATCGTTCTGATGGGCATGGGTGAGCCGCTGTACAATTTCGATGCCGTGCGCGACGCGATGAAAATCGCGATGGACCCGGAGGGCGTCGCCCTGTCTCGCCGCCGCATCACCCTGTCCACATCCGGCGTTGTGCCTGAAATCATCCGCACCGGCGATGAAATCGGCTGTATGCTGGCAATCTCCTTCCACGCGACGACAAATGATGTGCGCGACAAACTGGTCCCGATCAACAAGCGCTGGAACATCGACGCCCTGCTACAGGCCTGCCGCGACTATCCACGGCTCAGCAATTCCGAGCGGATCACCTTTGAATATGTCATGCTGCGCGGCATCAATGACAGTGATGAGGACGCCCACCGTCTGGTTAAATTGATCGACGGCATTCCGGCGAAGATCAACCTAATCCCGTTCAACCCATGGCCCGGCGCGCCCTATGAACGCTCCACCCGCAAACGGATCGAGGCATTCGGCGACATCGTGAACGCCGCCGGTTATGCCAGCCCCGTTCGCCGCCCCCGTGGCGAGGATATCATGGCCGCCTGTGGTCAGTTGAAATCCGCAACCGAGCGTGAGCGGAAATCCCGTAAACAAATCGCCGAGGAAGCCGGTTTGTAAGAAAGCTGCCTGCGGCGCGGATATTTCCAGAATGCGATATGGTCAGGCAATACCAAGCCCCTACGGCCTCGCATTCGCTAAATATCCCCGCCGGAGGCTCAGCTATCAGCCATGTTCAGCGATGAGGGCTATGAAATCCGCCCCGAACCGCTGCACCCGCGCCTCATCCATCCCCTTGATCCGTGACAATGCGTCGATGCTGCTCGGCTTTGCCTCGGCAATGCGGGCGATGGTGGTGGTGGGGCAGTCTAGCCGCTTGGCCGTGCCATCGCTGCCATAGGCCAGATCGCGCTGCATTTCGTGTAAGCGATCCAGCAGGTCGCCATTGCCCCGTGCGGCGGCTTTCATTTTCGCGGGATGCACCTCTGGCTCGGCATCGCCTGTCAGTACCTCTAGGAAGATGCGGCCGAACTTCTCCAGCTTCTTTGCGCCAACGCCGGGCAATGCGGCAAAGGCATCCAGATTTTGCGGTTTCGCATCCACCATCGCAACCAATGTACGGTCGGGAAAGATGACATAGGCGGGCACTTTTGCTGCCTCGGCCAGTTCGCGCCGTTTGGATTTCAGCGCCCATAGTAGCGGCTCGTCGGCCTCCTGCACCATCGCCTCAACTCGTGGACGCTTGCGATCGCGGCGGTCGATGCTGTCCTTGCGCAATGTCAGGCTTTGCTCACCCTTCAGGATCGGGCGGGCGGCTTCGGTCAGACGCAGCGCGTTGTGGCGCGAGGGGTCGGGGCGCACCAGATCCAGCGCCATGAGCTGCCGGAACAGGGTTTGCCACTGCTTGCGGCTATATTCACGACCAATGGCGAAGGTTGAGATTTTGTCATGGCCGCGGGCCAGAACTTTCTCCGTTTCCTCACCCAACAGAATGTCGATCAGATGGCTGGCCCCGAACCACTCCTCGGCGCGGAACACGGTGGACAGGGCCTTACGCGCCGCATCTGTCGCATCAAAGGTTTCGGGCTTGTCGATGCACAGGTCACAATTGCCACAGGGCTGGGGCATAACCTCACCGAAATAGGCCAACAGGGTTTGGCGGCGACAGACTGGTGCCTCGGCCAGCGCGAGCAATGTGTTCAGGCGGGCATGATCGGCCTGCTTACGCTCAACATGGGCCAGACCCTCCTCGATCTGCGCGCGGCGCAGACGGATATCGTCGGGACCGTAGAGTGTTAGCGTTTCCGCCGGATCACCGTCGCGGCCTGCGCGGCCGATTTCCTGATAGTAACTCTCGATACTTTTGGGCAGATCGGCGTGCATCACGTAGCGGATGTCGGGTTTATCGACGCCCATGCCGAACGCAATGGTGGCGACAACGACAAGACCATCCTCGGTCTGGAACCGCGCCTCGGCCTGTCGCCGGTCGTCGGGGTCCATGCCTGCATGATAGCTGAGCGCGCTAACGCCTGCTTCGCGTAGAGCCTGCGCCAGCACCTCCGTCTTGTTCCGCGAGGCGGCGTAGATGATGCCGGATCGCCCCTTGCGCGCCACAGCGAAGTCCAGCAACTGGCGGCGGGGTTGGTTCTTGGCCTGAAATGCGAGCGTCAGGTTGGGGCGGTCGAACCCTTGCAGGAATGTCCGTGGCTCGGCCCCATCGAACAGGCGCTCAACGATTTCAGCACGGGTTTCGGCATCGGCGGTGGCGGTAAAGGCGGTGGTTTGCACGCCCAGCGTTCGGCGCAGCTCACCAATGCGCAGGTAATCGGGCCGGAAATCGTGGCCCCACTGGCTGACGCAATGGGCCTCATCCACCGCTATCATAGTAACACCAGCGCGGCGCAGCAGACGTTCTGTCCCACCAGCGGCCAGACGTTCGGGCGCGATATATAGCAGGCGCAAAGTGCCATCATCGATGGCGGCAAAGACTTCCTCGTTCTCCTCCTCCGTATTGGCGGAGGTTAGCGCACCGGCCACAACACCTGCCGCATGCAGGGCACGGACCTGATCGCGCATCAGGGCAATCAGCGGGGAAATCACGACCGTCACGCCATCCCGCGCCAGCGAGGGTAGCTGATAGCACAGCGACTTTCCTCCACCGGTGGGCATAATCGCCAGCACATCCTGACCGGCGGCCACGGCCTCGACGATTTCCTCCTGTCCGGGGCGGAAGCCGTCAAAGCCGAATACGGATGAGAGAAGCGGGGTCAAATCGTTCATGGGGGCGGGTTTAACGGCCTTCGGCGGCAGCTTCCAGACGCGATCCGCGACGGCAGGCTTGGCAATCGGGTCCAATGCCGCATATCCATGCGCCAAATGTGCATAAATAGGAGAATATGAAATGGAATGGTGGCTTGAGCTAATCTTTGACGTCCTCGTCGCGGGCGTCATCGCAATTGTGGCGTTTATCGTCGCAGGTTTCGTGAACCGGCAGATCCGCAACCTTGGCAAACGGCATGAGCGCTTTGACGAGACGCTGTTCAACTTCCTCGGCACGGTTGCGCGCTATGTGGTTCTGACCTTTGCGCTGATCTTTATTCTGGCGCGCTTTGGCATTCAGACCGCGTCACTGATCGCGGTTATCGGTGCTGCCGGTTTGGCCATTGGTCTGGCATTGCAGGGCACGCTGTCTAACCTTGCCTCGGGTCTGATGCTGCTGGCATTCCGCCCGTTCAAGATCGGCGATTATATCGAGGCAGGCGGGCAAAGCGGCACCGTCACCGAAATCGCGCTGTTTACATGTGAGCTGACGACCCCTGACAACATTCAGGTCTTTGTTCCCAATGGCGATATCTGGTCCGGCGCGATCCGAAATTACAGCTTCCACGACAATCGCCGCGTCGATCTGGTTTTCGGCGTTGGCTACGGCGCGAACCTGAAGTTGGCCGAGGAGGTCATCCGCGCCACCCTGGCCCAGGAAGAGCGCATTCACGACGATCAGCCAATTTTCGTGAAAGTTACCTCGCTGGGTGACAGCTCGGTTGATTTCACGGTTCGTGTCTGGGCCTCCAGCGCGGATTTCTGGAACGTGAAGTTCGATCTGATGCAGGCCGTGAAGGAAGCGATGGATGCCGCGAATATCGACATCCCGTTCCCCACACGCACGATCATCAACGCGTAAAGCATATTTTGCGGGCGGTTCACGCCGCCCGCAGATCACTTGGTAAAGGTGGCCGTCAATTCGATATGCGGCGACCAACGGAACTGGTCGATCACCCGAACCGATCCCATCGTGTAACCCGCATTGGTCAGCACCTCCGCATCGCGGGCAAAGGTCACGGGATTGCAGGACACAAACACAATCGTCTTGATCGCGCTTTGCGCCAGCTCCGCGATTTGCGAGGCGGCACCTGCGCGGGGCGGATCGATGACAACAGCGTCATAGCCCTTTAGCTCACTCGACAACATCGGGCGGCGGAACAGGTCACGGTTTTCCGTGGTGATCCGGTGCAATGCACCCTCGGTCCGGCGCCAGGCGGTTTCCAGCGCGGACAACATCGGGCCATCGTTTTCCACAGCATGAATTTCGGCATTTTCGGCCAGCGGCAGGGCAAATGTGCCGCAACCCGCAAACAGATCGACAATGCGCGATGCTTTGCCGACTGCCTGCTTGACCGTGGCCAGCAATGCGGCCTGACCGTGCGGGGTCGCCTGTAGGAACGCACCGGGCGGCGGCACGACACGGGCGCGGCCCATACGCTGTATCGGCGCATTGGCGCTGACGATCACCTCATCATTCCATGTCAGACGGGCGAGGTTGTGGCGGGTCGCGATCTCCGCCAGTTGGGGCAGCATCGGCCGCTCCAACTCATGCGCCTCATCAACGAACACATCCAGACCGGCCACGGACAGCGTCACGGACAGGCGAATCGTTGAGTTGCGGGACGCACCGATTGCGGTCAGTTCCTCCAGCGCGGGCATTGCGGCCAACACCTTGGGATCGACAACAGTGCATTCCTCAATCTCAACCAACTGGTTCGATCCGCGCTGGTGAAAGCCGACGCTGACCCCCTTGCGCGTGCGCCGTCCACCAAACACCGCGCGGCGGCGTGTGCCCGCAGGCGAGGTCGCCAAACCGCCAAATTTCATCTCGATACTGCGCGCGGACAGGGCGCGCCGCACGACATCGACCTTCCACTCCGCCACGAACGCATCTGCGCCATGCTGCACAGCGCATCCGCCACAGGTGCCGAAATGTTTGCACAATGGGTCCACACGGTGGGGCGATGCCGTCACCACGTTTTGCAAATCGCCCTTGGCGTTTACCTCAACCACTTCACCCGGCAAGGTATAGGGCACAAAGCGTTCACCCCCGCCCTGCACCACGCCGTCGCCCTGATGGCCGAGCCTGTCTATCGTAATTTGTTCCATACATGCGCGATACACTGACAATCGACTGACCGCAGCAAAAAAACTTGCTCACGCAGCGAAGCGTGCATAATGTGCCGCCATCTCACCGGGAGAACGCGGTTCGCCGCTGCCGAAGGAGCAACCGCCCCGGAAACTCTCAGGTTACAGGACCGGTGGGATAGCTAAAACTCTGGAGAGAGGCGCACGCGCCCGCCGACGGGATAACGATCTCAGGCAAAAGGACAGATGGGGCATCACGGACCGTGCGATTGTCGCGCGGCCAGATGCTACGGGGCTGCCTGAATGTCAGATTTAAAAAACACACCGCTCGCACCACTGCATGCAACGCTTGGCGGTAAAATGGTGCCGTTCGCCGGTTGGGAAATGCCGGTTCAATATCCCATGGGCGTCATGCAGGAACACCTGCACACCCGCGAACATGCGGGCCTGTTCGATGTTAGCCATATGGGCCAGTTGCGGCTGGACGGCCCGAACAGGGTTGAGGCGCTGGAATCCCTGATGCCCGTCAACGTGGCGGAGCTAAAGGCCGGTCGCCAGCGTTACGGCCTGTTGACCGCTGCGAATGGCGGCATTCTGGACGATCTGATGTTCGCCAATATGGGCGACTGGATTTACGTTGTCGTTAACGCGGCCCGCGCCGATCATGACATCCCCCACATTCAATCCGTAACGCAGGCCACCGTGCTGGACCGCGCGCTGATCGCATTGCAGGGACCAAAGGCCGAGGACGCTCTGGCCGCGCTGAACGAAGATGTGCGCGATATGCGTTTCATGGATGCCCGCATCATGCCGTTGATTGATGGTGAGTGCATCGTCACCCGCTCCGGCTATTCCGGTGAGGACGGGTTCGAGATTTCGATCCCCCGTGATGAGGCCGTCGCCGTGGCCGAGGCCCTGCTGGAGCAGGACGGCGTTGCCCCCGTCGGGTTGGGCGCGCGTGACAGCCTGCGGCTTGAGGCCGGTTTGTGTCTGTACGGCAATGACCTCGACGAAAACACCACTCCGGTTGAGGGCGGCCTGATCTGGGCCATGCAGAAACGCCGCCGCGAAAATGGCGGCTTCCCCGGTGCAGACATCATTCAGGCGCAACTGGCCAATGGAACCGGGCGTCAGCGCGTCGGATTGCAGCCGGGCGGGCGCGCCCCGATCCGCGCTGGCACCACCCTGCATGCCGAGGAAAACGGGCCGCAAATCGGCACCGTCACCTCGGGCACGTTCGGTCCGACATTTGGCGGGCCGGTGGCCATGGGCTATGTCGCGACAGGTCACACCGATAGTGACACCGAATTATTCGCGCATCTGCGTGGAAAATATGTTCCGATCAGGGTCGTAAACCTTCCCTTCGTTCAGCAGACCTACAAGAGGTAACTCCAATGACAGTCAAATATACCGAAGAGCATGAATGGCTGAAAGTCGATGGTGACGAGGTCATCGTCGGCATTACCGAGCATGCGCAGGGCCAGCTCGGCGATCTGGTTTTCGTCGAATTGCCAGAGCCGGGCGTCAAGGTCACGAAAGACGAGGAAATCGTCGTGATCGAGAGCGTTAAGGCCGCATCCGACATTATGGCGCCCCTCGACGGTGAGATCACCGCCGTGAACGACAAAATCGTCGAGACGCCCAGCCTCGTAAACGAGGACCCGCTCGAAGATGGCTGGTTCTTCCGCATGAAGCTGGATGATCCGTCCGAGATGGACGACCTGATGGACGAGGCTGCCTACAAGGCATTCATCGACTGACCCCTATGGTCCCGACCCCGTGTCGGGACCACATTCCCCTCCTCCGCGTGTACCCCAGACAGGATGACCCCCCGTGAGCTATTCTCCGACTGATTATGCCCCCTATGATTTCGCCAATCGTCGCCATATCGGCCCCTCTCCGGCGGAGATGGAGGAAATGCTCGCAGTGTTGGGCGCGGACAGCCTCGACGCGCTGATCGATCAGGTGGTTCCGGCTGGCATTCGTCAGCGTGAAGCACTGGATTTCGGCGCCGCCCTGTCCGAGCAGGAGGCCCTGCGTGCCCTGCGCACCATGTCCAAAAAGAACATCGTCAAAACCTCGATGATCGGTCAGGGCTATCACGGCACGATCACGCCGCCGGTGATTGCGCGCAACATCTTTGAAAACCCTGCATGGTACACCGCCTATACCCCCTATCAGCCCGAGATTTCGCAGGGCCGGTTGGAGGCGCTGCTGAACTATCAGACCATGATTGCCGATCTGACCGGTCTGGAGATCGCAAACGCATCCCTGCTGGACGAAGCCACCGCCGCAGCCGAGGCGATGGCGCTGGCCCAGCGAGCCGGTAAATCCAAGGCGACGACCTTCTTTGTCGATCACCACTGCCACCCGCAAACCATCGACGTGATTCGCACACGGGCCGAGCCGCTGGGCTGGGACGTGCTTGTCGGCGATCCGTTCACCGATCTGGTCCCTGCCGACGTGTTTGGTGCGATTTTCCAGTATCCCGGCACACATGGCCACGTTCACGACTTCACCGATATTATCGAATCCCTGCACGCGGCCAAGGCACTGGCCGTGGTTGCGGCGGACCCCCTCGCGCTGTGCTTGCTAAAGGCACCGGGCGAAATGGGCGCAGATATCGCCATCGGCAACACACAGCGTTTCGGCGTGCCGCTGGGCGCGGGTGGACCGCATGCCGCCTATATGGCCTGTCGCGATGCCTATAAACGCTCGATGCCCGGCCGTATCGTTGGCGTGTCCATCGACGCACGGGGCAACCGCGCCTACCGCCTGTCGCTGCAAACACGTGAACAGCATATCCGGCGTGAGAAGGCGACCTCGAACGTCTGTACTGCACAGGCTCTGCTGGCCGTCATGGCGTCGATGTACGCTGTGTTCCACGGTCCCGCCGGCCTGCGCGCCATTGCGCAGCGTGTGCACCTGAAGGCGGTTCGCGTGGCCGATGCCCTGACCGCCGCGGGCTATAACGTCGTGCCCGAAACCTTCTTTGACACCATCACCGTTGAGGTTGGCGCCCCGCGTGAGGCGATCCTGCGCGCCGCGGTCGAGGCAGGTATCAACCTGCGCCGCGTTGGCGACACCCAGATCGGCATCACTTTGGACGAGGCGATCTGGCCCGAGGATATCATCCGCCTGATCGCTGTATTCGGCGGCACCGATGGGGGTGAGGCAAGCACATACCACCTGCACGACGCCCTGATCCGCACGTCTGAATACCTGACCCACCCGACATTCCACCACAATCGGGCCGAGGCGGAGATGACCCGCTATATGCGCCGCCTCGCCGATCGTGACTTGGCACTGGATCGCGCGATGATCCCGCTGGGCTCGTGCACGATGAAGCTGAACGCCACGGCGGAAATGATGCCGGTCAGCTGGCCTGAATTTTCCAACATCCACCCCTTTGCCCCCGCCGATCAGCGGCAGGGATATAAGGAGCTGATCGACGATCTCAGCGATAAGCTGTGCCAGATCACCGGCTATGACGCGATTTCCATGCAGCCCAATTCCGGCGCGCAGGGCGAATATGCGGGCCTGCTGACGATCCGCGCCTATCACGCCGCCAATGGCGACAATCGCGACATCTGCCTGATTCCCGTCAACGCACACGGCACCAACCCTGCCTCGGCCCAGATGGTCGGGATGAAGGTTGTCGTGGTGAAATGCACCGAACGCGGCGACATCGATGTCGAGGATTTCCGTGCCAAGGCGCAGGCCGCAGGAGATAAGCTCGCCGCCTGCATGATCACCTATCCGTCCACCCACGGCGTGTTCGAGGATACCGTGCGTGAAGTGTGCGAGATCACCCACACCCATGGCGGTCAGGTCTACCTGGACGGTGCGAATATGAACGCGATGGTTGGCCTCAGCCGTCCGGGTAAGATCGGGGCGGATGTTAGCCACCTGAATTTGCACAAGACGTTCTGCATCCCCCATGGTGGCGGTGGCCCCGGCATGGGCCCGATCGGCGTGCGCTCGCATCTGGCCCCGTTCCTGCCCGGTCATACGGATGAGGGTTCTGCCGGTGCGGTTAGTGCCGCGACATATGGCTCACCCTCGCTGCTGCCGATCTCATGGGCCTATTGCGCCATGATGGGCGGTGACGGCCTGACACAGGCGACCAAGGTTGCCATCCTCAGCGCGAACTACATCGCCAAGCGGCTGGAGGGCGCGTTCGGCGTGCTGTATCGCGGCAAATCCGGCCATGTCGCCCATGAATGCATCATCGACACACGCCCGCTAAAGGATAGCGCAGGCGTTAGCGTTGACGACATCGCCAAACGCCTCGTCGATAGCGGGTTCCATGCCCCCACGATGAGCTGGCCGGTCGCAGGCACCCTGATGATCGAGCCCACGGAAAGTGAGCCAAAGGCAGAGCTGGACCGCTTCATCGCCGCGATGCTCAGCATCCGTGCGGAGGCAACCGCGATTGAGGACGGCACGCTAGACCGCGAAAACAACCCGCTGTCCAACGCCCCACACACCATGGAGGATCTGGTGGGTGAGTGGGATCGCCCCTACTCGCGTGAGGCAGCATGCTTCCCCGCGGGCGCGTTCCGCGTGGATAAATACTGGGCACCGGTCAACCGTGTGGACAATGCATGGGGCGACCGTAATCTGGTCTGCTCGTGCCCGCCGCTGGAGGATTACCTGGACGCGGCTGAATAATAACACCTGCGGGCGGGGTTCGCCCTGCCCGCACCACCATATGATTGACGACGCCCCGATGGATCTGAACCCCCGCGACCTGAGCTATAGCGCAATTGCCAAGGGGCGGTTGGGGCGGCTGACCATTCGCACACTGGAAAACCTGACGGGACGCCCGCAGGTTCTGATGCGGCTGCGCCCATTGGCAGACCGCATCGCGCAGGGGCAACCGATCTGGGACGCGCTGTGGGATGTGTTTGACCTGAAACTCAACAGGATCGGGCCGCCCTTGCCCGCAACCGGCCCGCTGCTGGTCATTGCAAACCATCCCTACGGCCTGCTGGACAGTTTGGCGCTGTGCAAAATGCTCAGCGAAACCGGCCAACCGTTCAAGATTGTCGCGAACGAGGTTTATGGCCGCGCAGGGCCGATTGCCGATTACATCCTGCCGATCAGCTTTGACAGCGGACGTGAGGCGGCGCGCAGAAACCTGCAAACCCGCCGCGCCGCGCTGGCTGCCCTGAACGCCGGACAGATCGTGGCGATGTTTCCCGCAGGGGCAACCGCCTGCCCCCCGCGCCCGTTTCAACGGCCGCATGAATGCCCGTGGAGCAGCTTTACCGCCCGCATCGCCATGGAAAGCGGCGCGCCAATTGCGCCGATCTGTTTCCCGACGCAGTCCCGCCCGTTCTTTGACAATGTGGGATTCGTGCATCCGACCCTACGCAATGGATTGCAGATCAACGGGTTTTATCAGCGGATCGGATCGCAGGTGGATGCCTATACCGCCGCGCCCTTTACCGTGGAACAGGCGATAACCGCCACCGATGCAACGGCGGCGATGCGCCGGAAAGTGCTAACGCTCGGACCGGACAAAACCGATCCGAGCGTCGAAGGCGCGCAATTCTGAGCGCTTAGTGGTCGTGGGCGGCCTCATGCCCGTCGCCATGCTCCATATCCCCATGATCCATGGTGTCGTGATCCATCTCACCGTGGTCCATATCGTGGCCCTGCGCGGCGGCCCCTTGGCGCATCTCTGCCTCGAAGTTCAGAACAACCTCACCTGCATTTTCGAATAGCAGGGTGATCTGGCGCTCCTCACCCATGGGCAGACCTGTCTCCAGCCCCATCAGCATCAGGTGATAGTCACCGGGTGCGAAGCTGACGCTGCCGCCCGCTGGGATTACGACGCCATTGGTCTGTTCCTGCATACGGTTCACGCCATCCTGCATGACGGTTTCGTGCACCTGAACCATGGCGAAATCGGTGCTGGCGGACAGCAGGCGCTCATCCGTGTCGCCGTGGTTGTGAACGGTAAAGAACCCGCCAGTGGCCCGTGCAACCGAAGTTGTCGCGCGCATCCACGTATCGGTGATCATCAGATCGCCGACGGTCACGTCCTCAGCCATAGCGGGCAGCGAGAAGGCAGCGATCATTGCAGTCAGTGTAAGTGTCTTGAACATGGGAAACCCCTATAGAAATCGTGTTTGGATGCACCAAGCGGTGCGTGAACGGCGATTTCAGGCGGGTGGCGCGCGCGGGGCCGCGTCGAATATCCGCGCGATGTCATGTCCGATGATAGGCGTCGTAATCCGCCGCTCAACCCGATGCCATGCGACAGTTCCAACAGGACCGGCAATATCGGGGCAATCTATCGCGTGCACGATCCGGCAGGCGGTGCATTCCTCGGCGAAGTGAACCGGCGCATCATCCTGCGGCACGGCAAGGCATAAAACAGCCACAGTCCCATCAGGGGCCAGCACAATCGGCCCCGTACGCACAGGCGTCTCATGGGCATAAGCCAGCAAGGACAGCGCAACCGTCAGCAATCCGGCCAACAGGTAATTTAGCTGCGATTTGAACAGGCCCTTGAACATAGTGCAGATGTGAAGCACGTGACGCTGTACATCAAGTGTACAAATTGCCACTGGGAACTAAGCTCCTGCAACGGCGTTGATATCCCGTCCTTCTTATATAGCGAGCCATGATGCCCGAACAGACTAGGCACAATTCTGCATTTCCCGAAATGCCCTCTCACGATTCGCGTGCAGCCCTGTTGATGAGCTATATGTCGCGCATCGCGATCATTGGCATTTTCGTGATCGCGCTGCTGGTCGGGATGAAGGCAACCTACTTTGTTTTCGCGCCGATCTTCCTCGGCGTGACCTTCGCGCTGGTCCTGGGCCCTGTTGCATCGAAATTGGAGCGTAACGGCATTCCCGGGCCACTAGCCGCAGGGGCCATGACCCTGCTCGTCCTGATCGGGATTGGCGCCTTTGCCACCGGTATCGTACTCCCGATCAATGACTGGATCGAACGGTCCCCCGACATCTGGCAACGGCTAGAGCGTTTGGGATGGACATTTCAGGCCCACATACAAGAGTTCGAGGATGCGGCCGGCGATATCTCCGAGGCGATTGGCGCAAACACCAGTTCAGCAGGACAAGGTATTGATCCGCTCAGCTCAATCCTGCCTGCACTGCGACTGGCCCCGACACTTATCGGGCAATTCGTCATCTTTATCGGCGCGGTCTATTTCTTCCTCGCGACACGACACCAGATCCGCGATTTCATGCTGTCCTTTTGCATGTCACGGCGCGCCCGCTGGCGGGTGGCCCGCATCTTCCGCGATATCGAGGGGGGCATGTCGCATTATTTCGGCACCATCGCCGCAATCAACGTGGTGTTCGGGCTGGCTGTCGGGCTGCTGACCTGGATGTTCGGAATGCCGACGCCCTATGTCTGGGGTGGATTGGCGGCGGCGCTAAACTTCGTGCCGTATATCGGACCTGCACTGATGGCTGCGATCCTGTTTTCCATCGGGCTGTTAGTATTCGACGCGATGCAAACGGCGGTCCTGCTGGCGGCATGTTTTGTCACACTGAATTTGATGGAGGGACAGTTCGCAACACCGTCCATCGTCGGGCGCGCCTTGGTGCTGAACCCGTTTCTGGTATTCTGCACGCTGACATTCTGCCTGTGGCTGTGGGGCGCGCCCGGGGCGTTTCTGGCTGTACCATTCCTGTTGAGCGCCAAGGTCGTGGTCTATCACCTGCGCCCCGGCCGTGCGGGCGTGTTAGCGACGCACAGACCGTCCGATTTGTGACCCTGCTGCAAATGCCGCGATCAGATCATCCGTAATGCTGGCCGGTTGGGGCGGCGCAACAGGCGCTGGTGTTGGGGTTGCCTGAACCTTAGCGGGCCTTGATGGACGGGCCAGCAGCAGGACGATCAGCCCCATCGCAGCAAAGGCGGCTGCAAAAACCAGATTGGTGGACATCGCACCGATCTGGGGTGCCAGCCATAACCACCCCGCCGACAGCGCGAAGCCAAAGGCGACCAGCAAAAATACCGAAGATACGGCGGACATCACTGCCCGCCGCACCTTCAGCTCGACTATCGCGGTAATCCGCGCAATCATTGCATGAGGCATCGGTTACTTCCGCGCAGTCAGCAGGCCGAACAGCACGCCAACACCGGCGGCTACCGCCAGTGAGGTCATAGGCCGTTCACGCACTGTACGCTCTGCTTCGCCACTCAGACGCTCCACCTCGGAACCGGCATAGTCCATCGCGTCCTTACCACGGGCACGCAGGGCTGCGGCCTGCTGCTCAACTTCACCTTTGGTTGCGCTGACCTTTTGCTTGCCCAGCGATGTCATGGTGTCAGTCAATGCGGCGATATCTGCCTTTAGTGCTTCAACTTGCTGTTGCAGTTCTGCGGTTGTTGCTTCTGTCGGCTTTGTGGTTGCTTGTGCCATTAGGTCATCTCCTGAAATTAATAATTCAATTACAGGGACAACGCGCAATGTGTTGGTGGGTTCCGTATCAGTCGACCTAATGTCGAACGGATTTCCAAAAATAAGGAGGTGTTGTGGTGGCGGGGGGGAGACTTGAACTCCCGACCTCGCGATTATGAGTCGCGCGCTCTAACCAGCTGAGCTACCCAGCCACAACGGAGGCTCAATTAGCCCCCTGCGCGGGGGGCGTCAAGCGGCTTACTGAAGCTTTTTGCGCATTTGTGCAGATAATCGGTTTAAAGCGGCAAAATCGGCCGAACCTTCCATCACCGCTTCACCCAATGCGGTGGCATCCTCCAGCACCTCGATCGAGGCAGCGCCCCAGATGGGTGCCTCAACCGCACCGCGCCATGGCTGACGACCGGCGGCGTCTAACAGGATACGGGCAAAGCATTCGGGGCTGTCAACGCTCCACCCACGGCGGGCGGATGCGCGCGGCATACGGCGGGCAACCATATCGGCCCACATGCCACGCAGCGACGATTCACGCGGATCATCCAGCACGCTCATACCCGCACCCCGCCATTAGGGGATATCAACTCTCGATTACACCAAACACACATGGCTTCGCCCTCTGCAACGACAGGCGTTACAGATGGGATTTTTTGCTCAATAAAACAGAGGTAGCGGGTGCGTTATTTTGTACCCCAATCGGGTTTACGCCGGTCAAAGAAGGCGGCGACGCCCTCATGCGCCTCGGGCGTTTCCCATGTATCGGCCAGACGGCTGATCGTGTCATCAATCACCGCCGCATCAATACGGGGACCAAGAGCACGGGCCAGCGCCTTGGCAGCCGCCACAGCCGCAGGGGCGGCCGCCAGATAGGGAACCACCTCCGCCTCGACCCGCGCATCCAGTTCCGCCGCAGGAACGGCATCCGCGGCCATATCCAGCCGCACGGCCTCCGCCGCGTCAAACAGGCGGGCGGACATAAACACGCGCCGCGCCTTACCCTCACCCATACGGGCCAAAACATAGGGGGAGATCGTTGCGGGGATCAGCCCCAACCGCACCTCGGTCAGGCCAAAGCGGGCATCGTCCTGCGCAATCGCCACGTCGCAGACCGACATCATACCGATACCGCCACCGAAGGCTTGCCCGTTGATCCGCCCGATCAGCGGCTTGGGCAAGGTATTCAGCCCATCCAACATTTCCGCCAGCAAGCGTGCCTCAGCCATGCGGGTCGTACGGTCGGCGTCAAATTGTTGGCGCATCCACTCCAGATCTCCACCGGCGCAGAAGCTACGCCCCTCACCGGTCAGGATCACCACCCGCACGGCAGGATCTGCGCCCAGCATGGCGGCGGCCTGTGTCAGCTCATCAATCATCACGGCGGACAGGGCATTATGCTTTTCTGGCCGGTTGAGGGTCAGCGTCGCGACGCCGCGCGCATCTGTGCTCACTGTGATCGCGTTGAAATCGGTAGGCATGTTCTATTCCTTAATTGGCACAGGCTGGCAGCGACTGCCCCCGCAGACGGGCCAACCCCTCGACGCTCATCATGGCGCGGGTGCTGTCATTCCAGATATCCTCGGGGATCAGCGTAGTGATGGGTGAGCCCAACTGCATCAGCCCCGCATGACCACCAATCGCGACGACGATCTGCTGCAGGCATTGCGCCCCACAATCCGCGCCACAAACGGCACGGGGCAGAACCGCGTCAGGATTGGTGGATAGGTTCATCGCACTAACATCCGGCAGATCAGGCGCATTCGGCGCACGCCCTGCCACGACCGCAGCCATATGCGGCACGCCGGTTAGCGAGGCCGCGACCAGATCGAAATATTCACGCTTGGCCTGCGCGCGCAATGCCTCACGCGCCAGTCGTGTTTCGCCCATGGCGTCCAAACCGAGGACCGTTTCGGGCGCGGTCCGCACCGAATCCAGATCGCGGATCAGCTCGGGCAATGCCCCCTGCAAACCGTCCAGCCACGAGGTGCCGGACAAACCCACAGGCGCACGGAACAGGGCAATCCGCTGCGCGCGATCCAGTGCGGCAACACCACCGTCGCCATGCAGCTCACCCATATGCTCCACCGTGCCAAGGAACAGCCGCGCATCGACATCCCCAGCCGCCGCCGCATCCGCTATCAGCTGCAAGGCCGGCAGGTCATGTCCGCCCAGCCATTGGGTCAAGGCATCCTCGAACGGTGTCGCCTGCGCTGCTGCGCCCTGCACCATCAAACAAACGAGGATTGCCCTGATCACCTTAACCTCCCGCAACCAAACTGCGCGCAAATGCTGCGGCCTTTGCCAAGGCCACCGGATCAACGCCGGTTTCATAGCCAAGCGCACTCAGCCGCTCGACCACTGCCTCCGTCGCGACATTACCTGACGCGCCCGGCGCATAGGGACAGCCGCCCAGACCACCGACCGCCGCATCAAAGGTGCGCAAACCCAGCGCCAGCGACGCCTCGATATTGTCGAGCGCGGCACCCTTTGTATCATGAAAATGCCCCGCCAATTGCGCCGCGGGAACCGCGCTGAGCACCGCATCCAGCATTAGGGTCGTGGTCCGCGGGGTGGCATGACCGATTGTGTCGCCCAGCGAGACCTCGTAACAGCCCATCCGCATCAGCGCCTCAGCCATAAAGGCCGTGTTATGCGGCGGCACGGGACCGTCAAAGGGGCAATCGGTGACGCAGGAAACATAACCGCGCAGCTTTACCCCCGCATCCAGTGCCGCCTGTGCGACGGGGCGCAACCGGTCCAGACTCTCAGCCATGGTGGCGTTGATATTCGCCTTGGAAAACCCCTCGGACGCGGAAACGAAGATCGCGACTTCATCCGCCTTGGCCGCCACTGCCCCCTCAAGCCCGCGCATATTCGGGGTCAGCGCGGCGTAACGAACACCGGCACGCCGGTCGATCCCTGCCATAACCTGCGCCGCATCCGCCATTTGCGGAACCCATTTGGGACTGACAAAGCTGGCCGCCTCGATCCGCGTCAAACCGGCATCTGATAGCAGGCCCACCAGTTTGATTTTATCTGCTGTGGCGATCTGGGTCTTTTCGTTTTGCAGCCCGTCGCGAGGGCCAACTTCGAACAGGGTAACGTGCTCAGCCATGGTGCCTCCGGCGGGGATATTTGGGTGAATGCGATGGCACGATCAGTCCTCCAGCGGTTCAAGGCTTAGCAAAACGTCGCCATCAGCAACCTGACGCCCCGGTGCAGCGGCCAGTTGCGCCACGATGCCATCGCGGGGGGCGGTCAGGGTATGCTCCATCTTCATCGCCTCCATCACGATCAACGCGTCGCCCTGCGATACGGCATCGCCCGGTTTGGTGTTCACCACCTTGATCAGGCCCGGCATCGGGGCCAGCAGGACATCGCCACCTGCGCCGCCCTCTGCCGCGCGGGCAAGCGGATCGATGCGTGTAAACACATGCGGCACGGCCCCGGCGAAGATCGTTACTGTATCATCAGTACGGCTAAAACGATAGCGACCGCCGGTGAAGCGCACATCATGGCCCTGAACCCGCAGGCCCG
Organism: Pontivivens marinum; assembly: GCF_900231835.1. Classification (GTDB taxonomy): domain Bacteria; phylum Pseudomonadota; class Alphaproteobacteria; order Rhodobacterales; family Rhodobacteraceae; genus Pontivivens; species Pontivivens marinum. The sequence continues at coordinate 824,283 of NZ_OCTN01000001.1, forward strand.
TGATCGCCACATCAGCATCACCCACACGCACCGCGAAATCGTCAGGGCCGTTGGTGGTAACGCGCACCGCATCCTCGCCCAATTCGATCGTTTGGACGTGCTGCGACCACAGGGTGAAGCCTGCCCGCGCAGGCGCATCAAACAGCCCCATCAGTGACAGCCCGGCAATGGCCGTGATTTGCGGCGTTGCTGGCTCCACATAGGTCAGCGCGGTTTGGTCCCGTTCAATCAGGCCGGTATCAACCTGACCGGCGGCGAACCCTGCATGACGGGTCAGCGCGGCGAGGAATGGCAGGTTGGTGACAGATCCGGCGACGACCGTCTGCTCCAACGCGCTGCGCAACTGACCCAGCGCCACATCGCGGGTCGGGCCGTGGGTGATCAGCTTGGCAATCATCGGGTCGTAGAACGGCGTGATCTCATCACCCGCGCGCACACCGCTATCGGCCCGAACATTGTCAGGGAAGCTCAGCGCATTCAGGCGGCCCGTGGCAGGCAGGAACCCCTTGGATGCGTCCTCGGCATATAGCCGCGCCTCGAAGGAATGGCCGGTTAGGGTGATGTCATCCTGCTGCGCGGGCAACGGTTCGCCCGCCGCAACGCGCAACTGCCACTCAACCAGATCAACGCCGGTGATTGCCTCAGTCACGGGGTGTTCGACCTGTAGGCGGGTGTTCATCTCCATAAACCAGAACCCGTCAGGGCGCAGGCCGTCGGACCCGTCCACGATGAATTCGATTGTGCCCGCACCGGCATAGCCAATCGCCTCCGCTGCCTTGACCGCTGCGGCGCCCATTGCAGCGCGCATTTCTGCGGTCATGCCGGGGGCGGGGGCCTCCTCGATCACCTTTTGATGGCGACGCTGTAGCGAGCAATCACGCTCGTACAAATGCAGCGCGGTTTTACCATCGCCAAAGACCTGCATCTCGATATGGCGGGGCGTGGTGATCCACTTTTCGATCAGCACAGCAGCATCCCCGAACGAGGCAAGCCCCTCACGCTGCGCCCCCTCCAGCCCGGCGCGGAAATCGGCGGGGGCGTCTACCTTGCGCATACCCTTACCGCCGCCACCGGCGCGGGCCTTGATCAGGACGGGATAGCCGATCTTGTCAGCCTCTGCCGCAAGGAAGTCGGCCCCCTGCTCCGCCCCGTGATAGCCGGGAACGACGGGCACGCCCGCCTCGACCATCAGCTTTTTCGCGGCATCCTTTAGGCCCATGGCGCGGATGGCATCGGCGCTCGGCCCGATAAAGATCAGACCAGCCGCCGTGATCGCATCCACGAAATCAGGATTTTCCGACAGAAAGCCATAGCCCGGATGGATCGCCTGCGCGCCGGTATCCAGCGCCGCCTGAATGATACGATCCCCCTTGAGGTAGCTTTCCCCAACAGGCGCTGCCCCGATATGCACCGCCTCATCCGCCATTTGCGTATGCTTCGACTGCGCATCGGCGTCAGAATAGACCGCGACCGTGGCCACACCCATGCGGCGGGCGGTTTCGATCACACGGCAGGCAATTTCGCCGCGATTGGCGATGAGAATTTTAGTGAACATATGGTGCGCTCCCTTGAGCTGACGGGTCACGGGCAGCGATCTGATCGAAACTTCCACGCATAATCATCACATGCGGAACACGCCGAAGCGTGTCTCCTCGATCGGTGCGTTCAGGCAGGCGCGTAGGGACAATGCCAGCACGTCGCGGGTTTTTTCGGGGGGGATCACGCCGTCATCCCATAGGCGGGCGGAGGCATAGAGCGGGTGGGATTGTTCGGCGAACATCTCAACGGTGGGGCGCTTGAACTCGGCCTCCTCCTCGGCGGACCATGTGCCGCCCTTACGCTCAATCCCGTCGCGGCGCACGGTGGCCAGCACGCCAGCAGCCTGCTCCCCCCCCATGACCGAGATACGGCTGTTGGGCCATGTCCACAGAAAGCGCGGAGAGTATGCCCGCCCTGCCATGCCGTAATTGCCCGCGCCAAAACTGCCGCCGACCAGCACCGTGATCTTGGGCACCTTGGTGGTGGCGACGGCCGTGACCAGCTTGGCCCCGTGGCGCGCGATACCCTCGTTCTCGTATTTGCGACCAACCATAAAGCCGGTGATGTTTTGCAAGAAGATCAGCGGGATTTTGCGCTGGCTGCACAGCTCAACAAAATGCGCGCCCTTTTGGGCGGCCTCGGAAAACAGCACGCCGTTATTGGCGATGATGCCAACGGGGCAGCCCTCGATATGGGCGAAGCCTGTTACCAGTGTTTTACCATACCGTTCCTTGAACTCGTCAAAGCGTGATCCGTCTACGATGCGGGCGATCACCTCACGAATATCATAGGGGGTGGTCAGCGCGGCAGGCACAACACCTGTCAGGGTTTCGGGGGCGTAGGCGGGGGCCTCGGGCTCCTGCCACTCGACCGTTGCGGGGGTGGTCAGGTTCAGGTTGCCAACGACCTGTCGGGCGAGGGCCAGTGCGTGTGTGTCATCCTCGGCCAGATAATCCGCAACGCCGGACAAACGCGTGTGCACGTCGCCGCCGCCCAGATCTTCGGAGGTGACAACCTCACCCGTTGCCGCCTTGACCAAGGGGGGGCCGGCGAGGAAAATCGTGCCCTGTTCCTTCACAATGATCGTCACATCAGACATCGCCGGAACATACGCTCCGCCCGCTGTGCAACTGCCCATCACCACCGCGATTTGCGGAATGCCCGCTGCGGACATATTCGCCTGATTGTAAAAGATACGCCCGAAATGGTCGCGATCAGGGAACACCTCGTCCTGATTGGGCAGGTTCGCACCGCCGGAATCCACCAGATAGATACAGGGCAGCCGGTTCTGCTCCGCAATTTCCTGCGCGCGCAGGTGCTTCTTGACGGTCATCGGATAGTAGGTGCCGCCCTTAACCGTCGCATCATTGCACAGGATCATACATTGACGACCGGCGACCTGACCGATACCCGCAATCACGCCCGCACAGGGCGCCGCGCCGTCATACATGCCATGGGCGGCTGTGGCGCCAACCTCCAGAAACGGCGTGCCGGCATCCAGCAGGTTTGCGACCCGTTCACGCGGAGGCATTTTCCCGCGCGACACATGCCGCTCTAGCGAACGCGCACCGCCACCCGCCGCCGCAGCAGCCGCAGCCGTTGCAATTTCAGCAGCGGCGGCGGCGTGGGCGGCCTGATTGGCCTCGAACACCTCTGATCCGGCAAGAGCCTCGGTCTGTAACTTGGTCATCGCAAATCTCTCTCTACGGCGCTGCTGTTCACTCTCATACCGGCGTTTCCTCAACGGTCTCGGCGTAGCCACGGGTGGCCAGCCAGCGTTCGCGGTAGGCATATCGGGCCGCCAGCGCCACATCGCTGAGGAAGGCCGCATTCACGCTCGCCCCGATCACGGCCCCGAACACAGGAACAATCTGTGCCGCCTTACGCTGCGCCAAATTCACGCCCAGTTGTTCGGCCAAGGCACGCACAGCGGCAACGCTGGCCGTTCCCGGGCCGCTCATCCGGGCGATGGCTTGAAAATCATGGTCCTGTATCGCTTCGGGCCGGTTGACCGCATCGACGAATAGCAGGGCCTGCTCCTTGTCCGCGCGATCATTTGCACCGGCCAGCGCAAGGATGCTCATGACGAAGCTCCGCTCCGCCGGTCCGCTTTCGCCAAAGCCATAGCACAGCCCGACCGCACGCGCCGTGCGCATGGCCAAGGTGATGGAGGTCGGAACATCCACCACCAGCCCGATCGCACCAACAGCGCCAGCCGCGCCGCCGGATGTCATACCGTAGCCAATCGCCCAGCGTCGGGCATCCTGAGCGGCGGCATCACATGCGAACAGATCCGCGAAATCATGGTCGATCAACACACGGCGCAGGCTGGCATTGGCGGCGAAATCCGCACCGGTCAGGGCCAGCTCGATCGCCTCCACCGGAATCAGCCGTGACGCGATCCACCCCGCAGGGCGTGTCACCGCACGGGCGAATCGGGGCAGGATTGCGGGCCTTTGCACGCGATATTGCGATTGCTCGGCCAACACGGCCCGACAGGCCTGCGGGGGCAGATCAACACTGTCCTGCGCCACTTCATCCAGTTGCGGTACTGCTTTTAGGTTACTGACCATCGGGCAACCCCTCGGTCGAAAGGTACAATGCCTGCTCCGCCGTTAAGCGCATCAAACAGCCAAGCGTTGCAGGCCCGCCACCAGTGCCGCCGCCCCATTGCGCACGCTCGAAATCACAGGTCGCATCACGATAGGCGACCCATGCCCGCTGCATGTCGCGCAGGGCTGGCTGCATCGGTGGCACGTTATAGTCAGCGCCCTCCGCATCCCGACGTTCCATCACGGCGACCACGCGCTGATATTCGGTGTTCAGCATCCCGTCCCAGACCTGCAATTCGCGGTCCAGACAGCCTCCCATGCCGACGGTGCTTTCCCCACCGACAGAATCCTTCATGCAAGCATTTGCCGCGCGACCGATACAGCCACGACTATCGCCATCACGCGCCGCGCATTGCGCGACAATCTCCGCGTCAAACTCCAGGTCTTGCGCAGATACCGGCCCGACCGATGCGCATAGGGCGGCAACAGCCAGTGCTGCGCCCCTCGCAAAATCGAGCCTCGTCAGTTGAGTGCCGTACAACATCACTTGAAAGCCTCCCTCTGTCCGAACTCTTGGATAGAAGAAAAGGTAGGGATGAAATCAGCGACACCCAAACCCGCCTGATCGTTACCGCCCAGACCGCGCACGGATGAGGCGCGCATTACGCCGTGACCTTCATCAGCTCCCGCCCGCACAACATCCGGCGGATTTCGCTGGTGCCTGCGCCGATCTCCATCAGCTTGGCATCGCGCATGATCCGCGACAGGGGCGAATCATTCAGGAAGCCCGCGCCGCCCATCGCCTGCACGCCCTGAATAGCCTGCAACATGGCCTGCTCGGAACAATACAGCACACAGGCCGCCGCGTCCTGACGGGTCACTTGCCCCCGATCACAGGCTGCCGCAACGGCATACAAATACGCCCGCGCCGTGTTCATCGAGGTATACAGATCCGCGATCTTGCCCTGCATCAACTGGAAGTCGCCGATCTTCTGACCGAACTGCTTACGCTCATGCATATAGGGCATGATATGGTCCAGAATGGCGTGCATCAGGCCGACGCCGATGCCTGACAGCACCACACGCTCATAATCCAGACCGGACATCAGGACGTTTACGCCCTTGCCCTCCTCACCCAGAATATTCTCGAACGGAACCTCGACATCCTCGAAAATCAGCTCGGCGGTGTTTGACCCGCGCATGCCCAGCTTGTCGAAATGCGGACCGACGCTGAAACCGGTCATTTCCTTTTCGATCAGAAACGCCGTCAGGCCACGCGATCCCGCATCGGGGTCCGTCTTGGCATAAACCACCAGGGTGGATGCCTCGGGCGAGTTGGTGATCCAGTATTTATTGCCGTTCAGAACGAAGCGGTCGTTCCGCTTTTCCGCGCGCAGGCTCATCGACACAACGTCGGAACCGGCCCCTGCCTCGGACATGGCCAGCGATCCGACATGCTCGCCGGAAATCAGCTTGGGCAGGTATTTCGCCTTTTGCTCGGCATTGCCGTTCAGCGCGATCTGGTTGACGCACAGGTTGGAATGCGCCCCGTAGCTGAGGCTGACCGAGGCAGACGCACGCGCCATTTCCTCAACCGCGACGGCATGGGCCAGATATCCCATACCCGCGCCGCCATCTTCCTCGGGCACAGTGATTCCCAATAGGCCCAGATCGCCCATCTCGCGCCACAACTCGGCCGGAAACTCGTTCTTGCGGTCGATATCGGCTGCCATCGGGGCAACACGATCCTGCGCCCAACGATGCACCATATCGCGCAGTGCTTCGATTTCCTCACCCAGTGCGAAATTCATGGATGCGTTAAACATGGCTTTCCTCCAAATGCGATCATCGCCGCTTACGGGTATATGAACACATGTTCATTTATCTGGCAACAACCTTGTTTGCGACCGGCGCGGCGCGGCGCTATAAGGCAGCGCAGACCTTAGCGGAGGCTCCCCATGCGCAGCGCCACCATCACCCGCAAAACAGCGGAAACCGACATCACGGTAGACATCAACCTCGACGGAACGGGGCGGTACGATAACCAGACCGGCGTGGGGTTCTTTGACCATATGCTGGACCAACTTGCCCGCCATGCCCTGATCGACATGACGGTACGGTGCGCGGGCGACCTGCATATCGACGACCACCACACGGTGGAGGATGTGGGCATCGCACTGGGTCAGGCCCTGACACAGGCAATGGGCGACAAGCGCGGCATTGTGCGCTATGGCTCCTGCCTGCTGCCGATGGACGACTCACTGGTGCGTGCGGCGCTGGACCTGTCCGCGCGGCCCTATCTGGTGTGGAAGGTAGACTTCCCCACCCCCGCGATCAAAACCTTCGATACCGAACTGGTGCGTGAGTTTTTCCAAGCCTTCGCGACCCATGGAGGCATCACGCTGCATGTTGAAAAGCTGGACGGCATCAACTCGCACCACATCGCCGAGGCCGCATTCAAGGCAGTGGCACGCGCCCTGCGCGACGCATTGGAAACCGATCCGCGCAAGGGCGACGCGATCCCCTCGACAAAGGGCATGCTGTGACCTGCGCAATCATCGATTACGGCTCCGGCAACCTGCACTCGGCTGAGAAATCGTTCCAGCGGATGCGGCGTGAGGCAGGCGGCCCCGAAATCATCGTCACCGCCGACCCCGAGGTCGTGCGCAAGGCAGACCGCATCGTGCTGCCCGGCGTTGGTGCCTTTGCCGATTGTCAGGCGGGCCTGATGGCGGCGCAGGGCATGGTTGAGGTGCTGCGCGAACGGGTCGATGCAGGCACCCCCTTCATGGGGATCTGCGTTGGCATGCAGTTGCTGGCTACCGTCGGGCGTGAATTTGGCGAAACGCCGGGTCTCGACTGGATTCCGGGAGCGGTTACCGCGCTAACCCCGTCCGATCCGGCGCTAAAGGTGCCGCATATGGGCTGGAATGAACTGCACATCGACCAACCCCACGCGATCTTTGACGGGGTACAGGCGGGCGCGCATGCCTATTTCGTACACTCGTTCCACCTGACACCGGATAACATGGCGCACCGGTTGGCCCATGTGGATTACGGAACCGAAGTGACCGCCGCCGTGGGGCGTGACAACATTATCGGGCTGCAATTCCACCCCGAGAAATCACAGCGCACCGGTCTGGACGTTATCGGCAACTTCCTGAACTGGACACCGTAAGTGGACCTGACGGCGATCCTGAACGGGATCACGGATGACATGGCCGCCCGCCCCGATCGTGGGGCGGTTGCGCGCTATATTCCGCAGCTTGCCAATGTGGACCCCGACCAGTTTGCGATGTCGATCTGTCTGGCTGATGGCACGCAACTGTCCGCAGGCGATGCGCAGGTGCCGTTTTCGATCCAGTCAGTGTCCAAGGTTTTTTCACTCGCACTGGCCCTGGGCCGCGTGGGCGACAACCTGTGGACCCGCGTCGGGCGCGAACCGTCCGGTCAGGCCTTCGACTCGATCCTGTTATTGGAGCAGGAAAAGGGCCGCCCCCGTAATCCCTTCATCAATGCAGGCGCCATCGTCACCACAGATACCTATCTGGAGGGGCACAGTCCGGCCGAGGCACTGGGCGGCCTGATGCGTTTCATCCGCGAGGCAGCAGATGATGACAGCATCCATATCGATGAGGACGTCGCCCGATCCGAGATCGCAACCGGCCACCGCAACTTCGCGCTCGCCCATTATATGCAGTCCCATGGCAATCTGCGCCACGCGCCGGAGCTGACCCTCGGCACCTATTTCCACCAATGCGCCGTCGCGATGAACACGGACCAACTGGCCCGTGCGGGGCGGTTCCTGATGAATGCACCGGACATGCCGCGCATGGTGTCGGATGGCCGTGTGCGCCGGATCAATGCGCTAATGCTGACCTGCGGGCAATATGACGGCTCGGGTGATTTCGCCTATCGGGTTGGCCTACCCGGGAAAAGCGGCGTTGGCGGCGGCATTCTGGTCATCGCACCGGGCAAAGCCTCAATCGCGGTCTGGTCACCGGGCCTGAACGATTACGGCAACTCGCATCTGGGCACCATCGCGGTCGAGGTTCTGGCCCGCAAAACCGGTTGGTCGATTTTCGGGTAATGCTTGACGCGGGGGCGTCGCCGGGCGTATCGGGGCGCAGGCCTCTGACGCCTGCCGCCCGCTGACATGATGTCTTGGTAAAGTTCTGAATGATGATTGGTTAGATTCCCCTACGCATATCGCGCGGGTGGCAATGCGGGTGTCCATCCTAATTTCGCGCGACCTTGCATGAGGAATACGGGCCGATGTCCGACACCCGATCCAATTCATTTCTGACCGGACCTATGTGGTCCATCTACGCGAAAACGGCGCTGCCCATCATCTTTGTCATGGGGATGAACGGGCTGCTTTCGGTTGCCGACGCGCTGTTTCTGGGCCGCTATGTCGGGCCGGACGCGCTAGCCGCTGTGACGCTGATGTTTCCGCTATATATGCTGATTATCGCACTGGCGACACTGGTTTCCAGCGGTATGTCCAGCCTGCTGGCGCGGCACCTTGGCGCAGGGCGGCTGGATCAGGCGCAGGCGGTCTTTGCCGGTGCACACGGCCTTGCCCTGACCGTCGCGGCGATCCTGATTGCGCTGTTCTTCGTGGCAGGAGTTGCTGCGGCAAATCTGGCGGCGGGCGGTTCCGCTGCGCTGGCCGATATGGGGCTGACCTATCTGCGCATCACGGTGCTGTTCTCACCCCTGCTTTTCGTGCTGTCCGTCAATTCCGACACCCTGCGAAACGAGGGGCGGGTGGCGCTGATGGCGGGGACAAGCCTGCTGGTCTCCCTCGCCAATATCGCCTTCAACTACCTGCTGATCGCGGTGTTGGAGATGGGCGTTGCCGGTTCCGCCTATGGCACCGCACTGGCCCAAGCATTTGCCATGTGCTGCATCATCACCTTTCGCATCTGGGGGCGCACGGACCTGACGCTACGCATCCTGCGCGAAAACAGCCTGATGCATGGCTGGCAGCGCATCCTGCAACTCGGCGCACCGCAAAGCCTCGGCTTTATCGGCATGGCGCTGGGGTCCGCAACGATCATGGGGGCGCTGCAATTCGTGAACAGCCCCGACTATCAGGCGACAATCTCGGCCTATGGTATCATCACGCGGGTCATGACCTTTGTGTTTTTGCCGCTGCTGGGGCTGTCCCATGCGATGCAAACGATCACGGGCAATAATTTCGGCGCGGCGCAACGGCACCGCTCGAACAATAGCGTCAGCTTTGCGGTGCTGACGGCGCTGATCTACTGCACGACGGCGCAACTTGTGATGCAAACGCTGGCAGGGCCAATCGGCGCGGCATTCGTTGAAAACCCGCAGGTCATTGCGCAGGTTGAACGCATCCTGCCAACAATCACATTGGCGTTTTTCCTGTCGGGCCCACTGATGATGATCTCGGCCTATTTTCAGGCAACGGGCGATGCGACGCGCGCGGCACTGTTGAGCCTGTCCAAGCCCTACCTGTTTTCCATCCCGATGACCTGCATTTTGACGCTGACCATGGGCGAGGACGGCATCTGGATCGCCGGACCGATAGCCGAGCTGTGCCTGCTAACCCTGACCATCGCGGTCCTGACCTACACTGCCCGCCAGAAATCACTGCGCTGGGGCATTTTCCACACCATCACGGGGGAACAATCATGAACACGCCATTACCCACCACCACCCAAGCCAAATCGCAGGCCAAGGCTTTGCGCACGCAACTGGCCGCGCAGGGCACCGAAATCGGTCATGCGCAGGCGTTGGAGCGTGTGGCCCAGCAATACGGGTTTGCCGATTGGAACACGCTTAGCGCGCGCATCGCGAATACCCCGCCCCCCGAATGGCGGATCGGCGCACGGGTGCGCGGCGCATATCTGTCGCAGGATTTCACGGCTACGGTGGTGACAATCGACGCCCAGCGCCCCGGTTGGTTCGGCGTGGAGCTGGATCTGGATCAACCGGTCGATGTCGTGACCTTTGACAGCTTTTCCAACTTTCGCAAACGCATCCGTGGCACCGTCGGGCCGCAGGGCACATCGCAGGAGCGGACATCGGACGGCGTGCCACACCTGACCCTGCACCAGTAAAATAGATCGGGGCGGCATCCACCGCCCCGGTCACCGCATCAGTTTACGCGGGTCCAATCCTGCGACCGGCAAATGAACAGAACGCATCCCGAAACGGACAGCGTGTCACCGTTCAGCTCCATCTTGGATGTATAGGTCTTGTCCTGATCCGGCGCCCAGATCGTGCCGCTATCCCATGCATTGGTGCCGCTTGGCTGCATGTCCCAGATAATCGGCTTGCCCACGATTTCCTGATTGCCCGCGGACCCGTCCGCCTCGAACACACCGGTGATGTTACCACATGTCTGGCTGGCCTCGGCTGCACATGCGCCGATATCGACCGTGATATAGCTGCCCGTATCGCTGGGCGCGGATTGCCACGTACCGGCCACGTCCTGCGCGTGTACGGCCATTGGTGCCAATGTCAGGGCGGCAGCTAGAATGATCTTCTTCATGGATATCTCCCCGTTATTATTACCTCAAACCCTGATACGGCACCTGATTGCGGTCAACTGCGACGTAGCGGGAGCAGCGAGCCTTTGCAAAATCCCGTTCGGCCCGTTACCTGCAACACAACCCTACTGTGCTGGAGCTGACGCGATGATCCTTTACCCTGCAATCGACCTCAAAGATGGCGCCTGCGTGCGTCTGTACAAAGGCGACATGGACAAGGCGACCGTGTTTGGCGACGACCCCGCCGCACAGGCCCGCAGCTTTGTCGAGGCAGGCTGCGAATGGCTGCACTTGGTCGATCTGAACGGGGCCTTTGCCGGTAAGCCCGTGAACGGCGCCGCAGTTGAGGCGATTCTGGCCGCGACAAACGTTCCCGCACAACTGGGCGGCGGCATCCGCGACATGGCCACGATCGAGGCATGGCTGGACAAGGGGCTGGCCCGCGTCATCCTGGGCACCATCGCCGTGCGTGATCCAGCGCTGGTGCGTGAGGCGGCCAAAGCATTCCCGGGCAAGGTCGCCGTCGGCATCGACGCCCGCGACGGCATGGTCGCGGTTGAGGGCTGGGCAGAAACCACCGACACCACAGCCACCGATCTGGCCCGCCAGTTCGAGGATGCAGGCGTTGCCGCCATCATCTACACCGACATTGACCGCGACGGCGCAATGCAGGGGCCGAATGTTGCGGCGACTGCTGCCTTGGCCAGCGCGGTTTCGATTCCCGTAATTGCCAGCGGCGGCGTCTCCTCGCTGGACGATCTGCGCGCGCTCAAGGATAGCGGCGCCGCACTGGATGGCGCAATTTCGGGCCGCGCCCTATATGATGGAAAGATCGATTTGGCACAGGCTGTCGCCCTGCTAAAATCCTAGTAATAGGCGGCCGTCGCAATTAGCGCGAATGCCGAACACACTGCGAACACGTTCAATACCATAGCTTCCTCCGTTTTGATCGAGCTTAGTTACGGTATATGAACGCCAAATTAAGCGCCGGAGTTCCCATGCTGAAAACACGCATCATCCCCTGTCTGGACGTAAAGGACGGGCGCGTCGTCAAGGGCGTTAACTTCAAGGGCCTCGTCGATGCCGGTGATCCGGTTGAGGCCGCAATCGCCTATGATGCGGCTGGTGCGGATGAACTATGCTTCCTCGACATTGCCGCGACACTGGAAAATCGCGGCACCATGTTCGATGTGGTCAGCCGCACGGCGGAACAGTGTTTTATGCCCCTGACCGTCGGCGGCGGTGTGCGCACCGTGGCCGATGTGCGCGCCCTGCTGCTGGCGGGCGCGGATAAGGTCAGCTTCAATTCCGCCGCTGTCGCCAATCGCGATGTAATCGACGCAGCGGCTGAAAAGTTCGGCGCGCAATGCATCGTCGTCGCCGTTGACGCAAAAACGGTGGAGCCGGGCCGTTGGGAGATTTTCACCCATGGCGGCACCAAGCGCACCGGCATCGACGCCGTGGAATTCGCCACCGATATGGCACGGCGCGGCGCGGGTGAAATCCTGCTGACCTCTATGGACAAGGACGGCACCAAATCCGGCTATAACCTGCTCCTGACCCGCGCGATTTCCGATGCCGTTTCCGTGCCGGTCATTGCATCCGGCGGGGTTGGCACGCTGGACCATCTGGTTGAGGGCGTGACCGAGGGCGGCGCGAATGCCGTTCTGGCCGCCTCGATCTTCCACTTCGGCACCTACACAATCGGCGAGGCTAAGGCCCACATGGCCGCCGCCGGCATCCCCATGAGGTTGACATGACCGACGTCCTGACCCGCCTGTCCGAAACCATCGCCGCCCGTGCCGATGCTGATCCTGACAGCTCGCACACCGCACGGATGCTGTCCAGGGGCCCCGAAAAATGCGCCGAGAAATTCGGTGAGGAAGCCATCGAGGCCATTATCGAGGCCGCCAAGGGCAATACCGACAAACTGACCTATGAGGCCGCAGACGTGGTCTATCACCTGATGGTCATGCTGACCGCCCGCGGCATCGCATGGGCCGACGTTTTGACCGAGCTTGAGCGCCGTGAAGGCACCTCCGGCATTGCCGAGAAAGCATCCCGCACATGACAACGATCCTGTTCAACAAGCCCTTCGACGTGCTGTCCCAGTTCACGGATGAGGGCACCAAGGATTCGGCCCGCCGCACCCTGTCCGATTTCATCGACGTAAAACACGTCTACGCCGCCGGCCGTCTGGACCGCGACAGCGAGGGTTTGCTGGTTCTGACCGATGACGGTCAGCTACAGGCCCGCATCGCGCATCCGAAATATAAGACCGCTAAAACCTATTGGGTACAGGTCGAGGGCGCGCCCACCGATCGCGACATCGCCGCCCTGCGCACCGGCGTTACCCTAAAGGACGGCAAAACCGCCCCCGCCGAGGTTGAGTTGATGGAGGAGCCCAAGGTCTGGGCCCGCACCCCACCCGTCCGCTATCGCAAAAGCGTGCCGGATAGCTGGCTGAAAATCACCATCCGCGAGGGACGCAACCGGCAGGTCCGCCGCATGACCGCCGCCATCGGCTTCCCCACGCTGCGGCTGATCCGCTACAGCATCGGGGACTGGACGATTGACGGCATCAATAACGGCGCATGGCGTAAAACCTAAGCTGCCTTGGTAATCTCGCGGAACACATCCTCCAGATGCGGTTCCTCGGTCGCCATATCCTGGATCACCACGCCCTGATTACGCAGGTGGTCCAGCAAATCCATCGCGGAATGCGCGGATTTGCGGTAACTTAGCACCAATGCGCCATCCTCACGACGGGTGCCGTTCACACCCTCGGGCAAGGCGGGAACGCCCTGCCCCTCCGTCGTAACCACCAGCGATTTGGCGTCCAGACGTTTCAGCAAGTTGCTCGTCTCATCACATTCCACCAATTTACCGGCGGAGATGATGCCGATGCGATCACACATCGCCTCGGCTTCCTCCAGATAATGGGTGGTAAGGATGATGGTGGTGCCTGCCTCGTTCAACTCACGCACGTAATCCCACAACATCAGACGCAATTCGATATCCACGCCCGCGGTGGGTTCGTCCAGCACCAGAACCTGTGGCGCGTGAACCAAAGCCTTGGCCACCAGCAGCCGCCGCCGCATACCGCCGGACAGGGTGCGGGCATAGGCTTCGGCCTTATCCAGCAGGCCAACCTTCTCCAGAATCTGGTCCGTGCGACGCTCGGACCGTGGCACACCGTATAGACCGGCCTGAACCTCCAGCGCGGCACGCGGGGTAAAGAACGGATCGACGTTCAGCTCCTGCGGCACCACCCCGATCGAGGCACGCGACATGCGTGGGTTTTCATCCTGATCGAATCCCCAGATTCGCACATTGCCCGCCGTCTTGTTCACCAGACCGGCCATGATGTTGATGGTCGTGGACTTACCCGCACCATTCGGCCCCAACAGGCCAAAGATTGATCCGGCAGGAATGCTCAGATCCAATCCCTCCAGCGCGATCTTGTCATCGCCGCCGCCCTGACCACGATAAACCTTGCGCAAGCCCGCCAGCTCAATTGCGTTTTCCACAGTCCTGCTCTCCTGATGCTCTGTCCGGTCTTGTCGCCGTGTGCGCTATCGTTATCATGCACACCAACAGCGATGTAGGCCGTCCGGCCCCCAAACCCAAGAGTTGTCGGAGAGACATATGACGATCGAGGCCCCCGAAGTCGAATACGTGACCAAAGCCCGCATCCATTGCGACGGTGGCACAGCAGGTCTGGGCCATCCCCGCGTATGGTACACCATCGCGCCAGAGGACGGTTACGTGGAGTGCGGTTATTGCGACAAGAAATTCGTGCTTGAGGGCAGCGTCGCCGACGACCGCTAACACTCCTGACAGAACGCTGTCAGCAGGGGGGTGCTAATCCTGTGCCATCGCAACGATGTGACAAGGAACACGCAATGACCACTCCCCCTGTAAATGCCGCCATCTGGTTTGAAATTCCGGTTCTGGATCTGGACGCAGGCATGGCGTTCTACGGCGCCGTACTGAGTTGCCAGATGGAAGCCACCTCCGAAATGGGCCCGCAACCGATCTCGTTCTTCCCCTATCAGGGCGGAACGGGCGTTTCCGGCCACCTCTATGCAGGCAAACCCTCAACCGAGGGCAGCACCATCCACCTGTTCCTGCCAGATAGCGTGGAGGCCGCATCCGAACGTTGCCGCGCCGCTGGCGGCAAGGTGATCTCGGACCCTGTCACCATCCCCGCTGGCCGCTTTGTCTATGCGACCGATCCGGACGGCAACTCCATCGGCCTGTTTGAGCCGAAGGCAGCATAAGCCATGCGCCGCGCCGACCGCCTGTTCCAGATCGTTCAGTATCTGCGGGGCGGTCGGCTGATCACCGCTAAAACTCTGGCCGAACGGCTGGAAGTATCCGAACGCACAATCTACCGCGACATCGCTGACCTCATCGGCTCCGGCGTACCGGTGGAGGGCGAGGCAGGCGTCGGGTATCTGATGCGCGAGGGGTACGACCTGCCCCCGCTAATGTTCACCCGCGACGAATTACACGCACTGGTCGCAGGCATCCGCATGGCGCGGGCCTTTGGCGGGGCCTCACTG
The DNA here is from genome assembly GCF_900231835.1 of Pontivivens marinum. GTDB lineage: Bacteria > Pseudomonadota > Alphaproteobacteria > Rhodobacterales > Rhodobacteraceae > Pontivivens > Pontivivens marinum. The sequence goes on from NZ_OCTN01000001.1 coordinate 839,466, forward strand.
GCCCTCGCGGCCGAGGACGCCCTGTCGAAAATCGAATCCGCAGTGCCTGATGCGCCGAATATCGATGCCAACGCCGTCCCGATCTATGCAATTGGCGGCGGCGAGACCACCAGCCTCGCCCGCCCGCTGCTGGATCAGATCCAATCCGCCTGCAATTCCCACACCCGCCTGCACTTCGCCTATCGCGACAAGGACGGTCAAGCCTCAACCCGCATCATCCGCCCGCTGGGCCTATGGTTCTGGGGCCAAGTCTGGACGCTGGTGGCATGGTGCGAACTGCGCCACGATTACCGCATGTTCCGTGTGGATCGCATTGCCGACCTGACACTTGGCGCGCCATTCACCGAAACCGAGGAAACCTCGCTGCGCACCTTCTTTGCCATGCGTCACCATCAGCGATAACCGGCCATATCGCATTCTCAAAATATCCGCGCCGCAGGCTTCCCGTCCCCTCGCATTCCCCACGCCGATCCCCTAATCTGCCCCCTCAAAATCGAAGGGGCACGACATGGCTATCGGCAAGGGACACCACCTGCATCTGATCGACGGATCGGGGTTCATCTTTCGGGCCTTCCACGCCCTGCCGCCCCTGACACGCAAATCCGACGGCCTGCCGGTGGGCGCGGTTTCGGGCTTTTGCAACATGCTGTTCAAAATGCTTGAGGGGAATACAGGCCACGACGCGCCAACCCATCTGGCCGTGATCTTTGACCATTCGTCCAAGACGTTCCGAAACGACATCTACCCGCAATACAAGGCCCAGCGCCCCCCCATGCCCGAGGATTTGCGCCCGCAAATGCCCCTAACGCGTGAGGCAACCCGCGCCTTTGGCCTGTGTTGTATCGAGCAGGAAGGATGGGAGGCCGACGACCTGATCGCAACCTTCGCCTGTCAGGCCCGTGATGCAGGCGCGCGTGTTACCATCATCTCGTCTGACAAGGACCTGATGCAACTGGTCGGTGACGGCGTTGAAATGATGGACGGCATGAAGAACGTCACCATCGGACCGGATGAGGTACACGCAAAGTTCGGCGTCGCCCCCAACCGTGTGATCGACGTGCAATCGCTGGCCGGTGACAGCGTTGATAACGTGCCGGGCGCGCCGGGGATCGGCATCAAAACCGCCGCTCTGTTGATTAACGAATATGGCGACGTGGAAACCCTGCTGGAACGCGCATCTGAAATTAAGCAGCCCAAGCGCCGCCAAACCCTGATCGACAATGCCGAACAGGTCCGCATTTCCAAACGCCTTGTGACGTTGGAGAAAAACGTACCGGTTGAAGTCAGCATCGACGCGATGGAGGTGCAGCCGCTGGACCCCGAGGTCGTGCTGCCTTTCCTCGCCGATATGGAGTTCCGCACCATGACCACCCGCGTCGCGGCCAAGCTGGGCGCGGCCGCACCGACCATCGCGGAACCGCCCCCCGACACCAGCACCGGCGCGGAGCCGGACATGCCCGCCATCGACCACTCGAAATACGAGATCGTGCGCGATGCGGCGGCCCTGCAAACATGGATCGACCGGGTTTATCAGCGCGGCTACGTTGCGGTGGATACGGAGACCACCGGCCTTGATGAAATGCGCGCCGACCTTGTTGGCGTCTGCCTCAGCGTGGAGGCGGGTGAGGCCTGCTATATCCCGCTCTCCCACGTGAACGGCACCGGCGACCTGCTGGGCGGGGCGGAACGGTGCGAGGGCCAGATGGACTTCGCTCAAGCTCTCGAAATGCTGACCCCGATGCTTGAGGATGCAGCCATCCTCAAAATCATGCAAAACGCCAAATATGATATGAAGATCTTCGCACGGCTCGACGTTACCGTCGCGCCGTTCGACGATACGATGCTGATCTCCTACGCACAAAATGCGGGCCTGCACGGGCATGGCATGGATGCGCTGGCTGAGCGGTATCTGGATCATAAGACGATCCCGATCAAAACGCTGATCGGCACCGGCAAAAAACAAATCACTTTCGATCTGGTCAAGATCGAGGACGCCGCCCCCTACGCGGCCGAGGATGCAGACATCACCCTGCGCCTGTGGACCGCCCTGAAACCGAACCTCGTCACATCGCGCACCACCAATGTGTACGAAACGATGGAGCGCCCGCTGGTCCCTGTTCTGGCCCAGATGGAACGCCACGGGGTAAAGGTGGATCGCGACCATCTCAGCCGCATGTCCAACACCTTCGCCCAGAAAATGGCGGGGCTCGAGGATGAAATCCACACCCTTGCGGGGCGTAAATTCAATGTCGGATCGCCCAAACAGCTGGGCGAGATCCTGTTTGATGAGATGAGCCTGGAGGGCGGTAAAAAGGGTAAGACCGGCGCCTATGGAACCGGCGCGGATATCCTCGAAACGCTTGCGGCACAGGGCAATGATCTGCCCGCGCGGGTGCTGGACTGGCGGCAGCTTAGCAAGCTGAAATCGACCTATACCGATGCGTTGCAGGAACATATCCATCCCGAAACGGGCCGCGTGCATACGTCCTATTCCATCGCTGGGGCCAATACGGGTCGCCTCGCCTCCACCGACCCGAACCTGCAAAACATACCCGTCCGAACCGAGGAGGGCCGCCGCATCCGCGAGGCCTTCATCGCCGAGGAAGGCAACGTGCTGGTCAGCCTCGATTACAGCCAGATCGAGTTGCGCATCCTCGCCCATATCGCCGAAATCGAATCGCTAAAGCAGGCGTTCCGCGATGGCCACGACATCCACGCCATGACCGCGTCGGAAATGTTCGGTGTACCTTTGGACGAGATGACCTCGGATGTGCGCCGTCAGGCCAAGGCGATTAACTTCGGCGTCATCTACGGCATCTCTGCCTTTGGCCTCGCCAATAATCTGCGCATTCCGCGTGAAGACGCAAAGGCCTTTATCGACCGTTATTTCGAGCGTTTCCCCGGCATCCGCAAATATATGGACGACATCGTCGCCTTCGCGAAGGAGCATAAGCGCGTCGATACCCTGTTCGGTCGCCGCATCCATACGCCCGAAATTGGCGCAGCTGGCCCCCGTGCCGGTTTCGCCAACCGCGCTGCGATCAACGCCCCGATTCAGGGTACCGCTGCCGACATTATCCGCCGCGCGATGATCCGCGTTCCTGCGGCAATGGAGGCCGCAAAACTGCCCGGTCGGATGCTGCTACAGGTTCACGATGAATTGCTGTTCGAGGTACCAAAGGAAGCCGCCGACGACCTGATCGGCACCGTACGTCAGGTCATGGAAAACGCCCACATGCCCGCCGTCGCGCTGGACGTACCCCTGATTGTTGAGGGCGGCACAGGCGCAAATTGGGCCGAGGCACATTAACCCACGACCCTGTTGCGGGGCCACATCCCCCGCAACAGCCATAAATTTGCCAGCCGCATAGCAGCCATAGAGCAGCCGGAAAGCAGCCTTGCGAAAACGTGACCTCGTCGTGCAAAAATCCGCGCTAGGGTCGCCATGAAAGGCAGGTTCCCATGCTCAAAATCATCACCGCATTTGCCACTCTCGTCGCGGGGGGTGCCCACGCACAAACCTGCGGGGATGCTGATACTCCCTGCGAAATTTCGGGCGGTTTCTACCATGCCTCCATCCCGGACGGGGACGTAACAGGCGCAGTTGTTTTTCTGCACGGATATGGCGGGCGCGCCTCAGCCACTGTCAGAAATACCGGCCTGATGAACGCGATGAATTCTCAAGGGTACGCCGTGATCGCGGTACAGGGCATGCCGGTGCGGCAGGGGTCGCAGGGCGGGTCATGGAACAGCCGCGCGCGCGGCGATGGACGGCGCGATGATGTGGCCTTTATCGATGCAGTGGCGGATGATGCAGAACAACGCTTTGATTTTCCTAGAAAAAACACCGTCCTAGCAGGATTTTCCGGTGGCGGCATGATGACATGGCGGGTCGCCTGCGACGCTCCCGACGCCTTCGCCGCATATGCCCCGATCGCCGGAACCTTCTGGAACCCGATTCCCGAGGATTGCGCCGCCCCGATCCGCATATTCCACACCCACGGAACCAGCGACACCGTTGTTCCGCTGGCTGGCCGAACCGTCGGATCAGGTGCGCAACAGGGCGATGTGTTTGAGGTTCTGCAAAACCAGCGCACCCTACATGGCTGTCCCATCGATATACCTGCGCAGACGGAAACTCTGGGACAATTTGAGATACAGCACTGGACAAGCTGCTCGAATGGTGGCGAAATCAACCTCGCGTTGCATACTGGCGGGCATTCCATTCCGCGTGGATGGACCCAGATGATGCTGGATTGGTATGAGGCGCCAAATTAGGTGTGAACTTCACGCTGGCATTTGTGAACCAATACACGATAGATACGCTCAGGTATGGATCAAAAGCATCCGATCGGTGGAGAGTTACCATGTCATTTATTCGACTAATAACAGCAACTTTCCTATCAATCGGAGCCTTAACCGCACCGCTAGTGGCAGGCCCGATTGAGGACGCTGTTGCATTCTGGCTGGATGATAACGATGCCGAGGCGCTACCAATTCTGTCAGGCATGGCACTGTCAGGCGACGAAGACGCGCAAATGCTGCTGGGCCAGATCGAGGCAGTCGTACCACCGGGCGCCGGCTCCCTCTTTGTAAGCGCCCTGTCACGGCGTGATCGCATCAATTTGCTGCGTTCTGCCGGTGGGCTATCCGGCAAATCATGGTTGCGCGTCCGCGCGGAGCAGGGCGATGAACTCGCCGCAGCACTGCTCGCCTCGCGTCTGCCCGATGCCGATATGGACGTTGTGCGCGCGCTATTGCAGAGCGGGGAGCACGAGGCCGCACAAAAGCTGGCATGGGAAATTTTTGATCGCGGTCGCTGGGATGAAATCTTCGCGCTGGCGCCAGATGATCCCCTGCTAGAGCAGCTCGACTTTGTGCTGTGGATGCGGGCCTATTTTGCTTCGCCCCCTACCGCGAATAGCTGGGATTGGCTGGATCAAACCCCTGCAACGGGCCGTTCGGGCGGTATGATGATGATCTCACTCGTCGCACCGGTTCTGGCTCCGCATCTACAGCCGAGCGAGGAAATGCGCGAATATTCCATCGCCATGCGCGGTTTTCCGGCGGAGCTGATTGAATCGGGCAATATGCACAATGCGGCCAGTGTTATGGCGAACCAGGTGGAAAACGATGCGAATCTTGCCACGGTCCACGCCTATTGCGCGCAAACATGCCCGACCACACAGGGATATTGCGCGTTACAAGTCATCGCGCAGGTCGGCGGGGCCGATAATATCAATGTGGCCGACAGCCCGCTGGAACGTCTGATCCCGCAGGATGAATTCATGACATCCCCCCGTGCGGTAAACCAGTTGCGCCGCTGGATGGCGTCAATCGGCGATGGGTCGCTGTCCAATGCGGATGTGATTTCGCAATGCGCGCGGGCAGATATCACCACGGCGGCTGCGGGACAGTAGGCGCAGGCAGCATCTTGCGCAGTTGCATCTGCGGGCGTAGGTTCCGCGAATGTCGCAACAGACCGTACATATTCCGATCCTCGACGATCACGCACGCCTGCCATGGCGCTTCTTCGGTCTTGCGAAGACGTTAGAATCACAACTGTGATTCCCGTCCGGTTTTTCCGACAGGATGACCTGTCGGCATCTATTGCACACGCGCTCTACTGACTATCGAGGGAATCCCATGGCTAAGACTCTATATGACAAGATCTGGGACGCACATGTCGTCCACGAAGCTGATGATGGCACCTGCCTGCTCTATATCGACCGTCACCTCGTTCACGAAGTGACCAGCCCGCAAGCGTTCGAGGGTCTGCGGATGTCCGGCCGCACTGTGCGCGCGCCTGAAAAAACAATCGCTGTACCCGATCACAACGTCCCCACCACATTGGACCGCGCAAATGCCGCGACCATGACCGAGGATAGCCGCGTTCAGGTCGATGCGCTGGACAGCAATGCCAAGGAATTCGGCATTCACTACTATCCCGTTTCCGATGTTCGTCAGGGCATCGTGCACATTGTCGGGCCTGAGCAGGGCTGGACCCTGCCCGGCATGACCGTTGTGTGCGGCGACAGCCACACCGCGACCCACGGCGCGTTCGGATCGCTGGCCCATGGTATCGGTACGTCCGAGGTCGAGCACGTTCTGGCCACGCAGACGCTGATCCAGAAAAAGTCCAAGAACATGAAGGTCGAGATCACCGGCCATCTGCGCCCCGGTGTCACGGCCAAGGACATCACCATGGCTGTTATCGGCGCAACCGGCACCGCCGGCGGCACCGGGTACGTCATCGAGTATTGCGGCACCGCGATTGAGGACCTCTCGATGGAGGGTCGCATGACCGTGTGCAACATGGCGATCGAGGGTGGCGCACGCGCCGGTCTGATCGCACCGGATGAGAAGACATTCGCCTATTGCATGGGCCGTCCCCACGCGCCGAAAGGTGCCGCATGGGAGGCCGCGCTGGCCTACTGGAAAACCCTCAGCACCGATGAGGGCGCGCATTTTGACAAGGTTCTGACCATCGCAGGCGAGGATATCGCCCCGCTGGTCACTTGGGGCACCTCGCCCGAGGACGTTCTGCCGATCACCGCTGTTGTGCCCTCGCCCGAGGATTACACCGGCGGCAAGGTAGACGCAGTGCGCCGCAGCATCGCCTATATGGGCCTTGAGGCGGGTCAAAAGCTGAGCGACGTGACCATCGACACCGTGTTCATCGGATCGTGCACCAATGGCCGGATCGAGGATCTGCGCGAAGTGGCCGCGATCATGAAGGGCAAGAAGGTCAAGGACGGTCTGCGTGCAATGGTCGTGCCGGGGTCCGGTCTGGTCCGCGCACAGGCTGAGGAAGAGGGCATTGCCGACATCCTGATCGAGGCCGGTTTTGAATGGCGCATGGCGGGTTGTTCCATGTGTCTGGCCATGAACCCCGACCAGTTGAAGCCGGAGGAGCGTTGCATCTCGACCTCCAACCGTAACTTCGAGGGTCGTCAGGGCCGTGGTGGCCGCACCCACCTCGCCTCGCCCGCGATGGCTGCCGCCGCCGCGATCACTGGTCGTCTGACAGATGTGCGGGAGCTGGACTGAGGCCGTTTTGTAACGGCGCACCCTCCCCCCTCGACCGTAATCCGGTCGGGGGAACGCACATTAGATAAAGGTTTCGACACAATGGAAAAATTCACCACACTTGAGGGCGTTGCGGCGCCAATGCCACTGGTCAATATCGACACCGATATGATCATCCCCAAGCAGTTCCTGAAAACGATCAAGCGGACCGGACTGGGCAAAAACCTGTTCGACGAGATGCGTTTTGACGCTGATGGCAATGAAATCGAAGATTTCGTGCTGAACATGGCCGCCTATCGCGATGCGAAAATTCTGGTTGCCGGCGACAATTTCGGCTGCGGTTCCAGCCGTGAGCACGCGCCATGGGCGCTGGCCGATTTCGGCATTCGCTGTGTAATCTCGACCTCGTTCGCAGATATCTTCTTCAATAACTGCTTTAAGAATGGCATCCTTCCGATTGTGCTGCCACAATCCGAAGTTGATAAACTGATGGATGATGCGCAGCGTGGCGCCAACGCGGTTGTAACGGTTGATTTGGAAAGCCAGACGATCAAGGGACCAGATGGCGGCACAATCAGCTTTGACGTAGAGCCATTTCGCAAGCATTGTCTGCTGAACGGCTTGGACGATATCGGGCTGACCATGCAAAAAGCGGCGTCCATTGACGCCTTCGAGGCGCAGTATGAAACTGCCGCGCCTTGGATCTGAGGTAACGTGAATGGCATATGCTAGGGCCGGTGTTGGACAAACCCTGACCAGATTGGTCACGGGCGTATCACGTGCGTTCCTGGTATTGGTGTTCATTGCACTACCGGCATTTCTCCTGCCCGAAACGTCACGGACGGGGCAGGAGATTTCGCTGATTATCGGGGCGCTATTTGCCCTGTTTACGATGTTCGAATATGCGTCCTCGCATCCCGGACTGATCGATTTCCGATTTGCACCGCCCTATAACCGGTTTCGGTTTCTAACCTTTGCCGTACTGGTTTTCGCATTGGTGTTTCTGTGCCGTGCGGATGCAGGCGCGGATTCATTTTCGGCAGATTTTCTGGCCCTGACAGATCGGCTGGTATCGATTTTCAGTGTGCCGCTTAGCCCCGTTGTGCTGGCCGAAACGCTGATCGGCTCCGAGGCACCGGGCCTGAACCAGTTGGTTGAGCGGGCGGCGGCGTTAAGCTTTACCATCGCCTTAGGCTCCGTGCTGTTTTTTACCTTTTATGTCTGGGTGTTCCGTTGGCCAGCGGAGCGGGACGGGTTCAACCTGTGGATCAATTTGCCTACCTTTGATCCATCCGTTGGGCAGGATATCGCGTGGCGGTTACGGCGCTCCGGCCTGATGAACATCATCGTTGCCATGGCCCTGCCCTATACAACCGTGTCCATCGCATCGCGCGGGGGCGGTTGGTTTGATCCGGCTGCGTTGAGCAATTACCAGTCCCTCGTCTGGGGATGCCTGTTCTGGGCCTTTTTACCGGTCGTGCTGTTCAACCGCGGCAGTGCGATGCTGAAAATCGCATGGTTAATCGATCGGGCACGTACGGATTGACCAAGTGGCTGGCCCTATTGCTGTTGCTGGGCACCGCCGCGCAGGCTGAAACGATCCGCATTGCGACCTTTAACGCAGCGCTTTCCCGTGATTATGCGGGGCACCTGATCCGTGACGTGGAACAGCGAGATGACCAAGTGCTGCACATCGCGGCGCTGCTACGTGAAATCGCACCCGACATTATCTTGATTACCGAACTGGATCGAGATCCGGAGGGACGCGCGCTGCGTGGGTTTATCGACCTGTTGGCGCAGGACGGGCTGGCCTATGGGTACAGCTTTGCCGGTGCTGTGAATACTGGGCAGATGACGGGGCTGGATCTGGACGGTGACGGGCGGTTCAGCGGGCCAAATGACGCGCAGGGCTGGGGCCGCTGGCCGGGGCATTACGGGATGGCGTTGCTCAGCCGCTATCCGCTAGGCCCGACGCGAACGTTTCAACTGGGCCTATGGGCCGACGCCACGGATACCCGCATTCCGGTGACAGAACCGGCGCAGGTGCGTGCGATCCAGCGGCTATCGTCCAAAAGCCATTGGGATGTCAGTGTCGCGCTGCCAAATGGTCAGGCGCTGCATGTTCTGGCCGCGCATCCGACTCCTCCGGTTTTTGACGGGCCAGAGGATCGCAACGGGCGGCGCAACGCCGATGAGATCGTGTGGTTCCTGCGCTATCTGAATGGTGAGGCGATCGCGGATGATAACGGCACGGTCGCCGCGCTGACCGATGGCCCTGTGGTTGTGTTGGGTGATTTAAACGCCGACCCCTTTGACGGCGAGGCATTGCGCGCACCGATGCTGACATTACTGGCGCATCCACGGTTGCAAGATCCCGAGCCGACCAGCACTGGCGCAATCATCGCAGGAATTGGCGGTGCAAATGATACGCATCGCGGGCCTGTTGCGCAGGACACTGCGGACTGGCGGGATGATCCGGGTCCGGGCAATCTGCGCGTGGATTATGTGCTGCCCGATGCCACGCTAACCGTCACGGATAGCGGTGTTTTCTGGCCTGCACCGGGTGACCGGCTATCCGAGGAGGCCACCGCATCCGACCACCGTATCGTGTGGGTTGATGTGGAACTGCCCTAGACCTGCACCGAAAATTACAACCATTCTATAGCACCCGAACCCTGCCCTAGCTTGACTTTCCGGCCCTCGGACGCCAACACGCAGGAGGCTTTCAGCAAGGAGACCGCCATGAAAAATCCCTCCCTTCTTATTCTGGCCGGCGACGGCATTGGTCCGGAAGTTATGGCGGAGGTCCGGCGGATCATCGACTGGTACGGCGCGAACCGCGCAATGGCCTTTGACGTGTTCGAGGATCTGGTCGGCGGCGCGGCATATGACGCCCATGGCACCCCCCTGACCGATGACACGATGGCCAAGGCACAATCCGTTGATGCGGTTCTGCTGGGCGCTGTTGGCGGCCCGAAATATGACGATCTTGACTTCTCCATCAAGCCGGAGCGCGGCCTGCTGCGCCTGCGTAAGGAGATGGACCTGTTCTCGAACCTGCGTCCTGCGCAGTGTTTCGACGCGCTGGCCGATTTCTCTTCGCTCAAGCGGGATATCGTTGCCGGTCTGGACATCATGATCGTGCGCGAACTGACCTCGGGCGTGTATTTCGGTGAGCCTCGTGGCATTTTCCAAGAAGGCAATGAGCGGGTTGGCATCAACACCCAGCGCTACACCACATCCGAAATCATCCGCGTTGCACGTTCCGCATTCGAACTGGCCCGTCGCCGTGACAGCCGCGTCTGCTCGATGGAAAAGGCAAACGTGATGGAGAGCGGCGTTCTGTGGCGTGAAGAAGTGCAGAAATTGCGCGACGCAGAATATCCCGATATCGAACTGACCCACATGTATGCCGATGCTGGCGCCATGCAGCTGTGCCGCTGGCCAAAGCAGTTCGACGTGATCGTTACCGACAACCTGTTCGGCGACATCCTGTCCGACACTGCCGCTATGCTGACCGGCTCGCTGGGCATGCTGCCCTCCGCATCGCTGGGCGCACCAATGGCAAGCGGTATGCCTAAGGCGCTGTACGAGCCGGTACACGGTTCCGCGCCGGATATCGCAGGTCAGGGCAAGGCAAACCCGATTGCCTGTATCCTCAGCTTTGCCATGGCACTGCGCTATTCGTTCGATCAGGGCGAGGAAGCAGATCGTCTGGAGCAAGCGGTAGAGCGTGCATTGGGCAATGGCGCCCGCACGCCTGACCTGATGGGCGAGGAAGGCGGCACCCCGCTGACCACATCCGGCATGGGCGACGCGATCCTGGCCGAGCTGACAGCATCGCTGGCATAATACCAAATGCACACCGGCGGCACGTTGATTGCCGCCGGTGCGCACCATTCTATTGCGATAGAATTGACCCAGCCGACAGCTTTCCTTAGCTGGTTATAAGGCAAGGGGTGAACTGACATGATTCCAGCATCAAAAGGCGGCGCTGTAACCGCGCTGATCGGCTTTGCATTTTTCGCCAGCCATGATGCCGTGATCAAGGCGTTGGGCGGCACCTACTCCACCTTTCAAATCGCGTTTTTCTCAGTCCTGCTGGGCCTGCCATTGGTGATGCTGATGCTGGTGCGCGACACGACGCCCGGCACATTGATTCCCCGTCGCCCTGCATGGGTCGCGGCGCGGACCGGATTGGGTGTCGTGACCGGATTTGGCGCATTTTATGCCTTTGCCAGCCTACCCCTGACCGAAGTGTACGCGATCCTGTTCGCGCAACCCTTGCTGATCACCGCCCTATCCGTACCGATTCTGGGGGAAAAGGTCGGGCCACGTCGCTGGGCCGCTGTTGCCGTCGGTCTGATCGGAGTGATGATCGTTCTGCAACCGGGCGCGACGCAGTTCAGCCTAGGCCATCTGGCGGCGCTGACGGCGGCGATTACAGGCTCGTTTGTTTCGGTGATTCTGCGCAAGGTCGGGTCGGAGGAACGTTCCGCCGTGATGATTCTGTACCCGATGTTGGCAAACCTGATCGTCATGGGCGCGCTGATGCCCTTTGTGTACGTGCCTATGCCGATGCCTGATCTGGGCATGCTGATGTTGCTTGCGGTTCTGGGATTCGCGGGAACATTGGGGCTGCTGGTGGGATATCAGCGCGCGCCCGCATCGATTGTCGCGCCTATGCAATACTCGCAGATCATCTGGGCGGTCTTGTTCGGCCTGCTGTTTTTCGATGAGTCGCCAGAACTGCTGACGATTGTTGGCACCGCGATCATCATTGCCAGCGGTATCTATATCGTGATGCGCGAGGAGGGCGGCGGCAACACCGTGGCGCGTCCCGTCACCACCAGCCGCACAATGCGTGGCGACACCGCACTGGGCATGCGGACAGGCGATATCATTCGCTTGCTCAGCCGTGGCAAGTCAGCGCAGCGTAGCGACAAGGAATAATGGTTAGCGCGGTAGGGTGAAGGACTGCATTTCGCCCCAGCCATGCACGGTATCATGCGCACGCACCTGCACATCCTGCACAGCGTCAGGAATCGCAACGCCGGATAGGCTGCGGGTAAAGGGCTGCTCGTTCACATGGGGGTGGGTCAGGGTTCTGTGACCCAGAACAGTGCCGTCAGGTGCGGATATTTCCCACCCGTCAGCGTAATGGTCCCAGCCGGTATCGGCATGGGCGACCGTCACGTTAAATGTCCAACCTGATGCAGATGCACGGGCCTGAACGTCAACGATACGCGGATTGTCAGCAAGAGCGGGCGCCGCTGCGAATAGCAGCGGCAGCATCCACTTCAGCACTGGCACGGACGCGTGTTCATCAGGCAGGACAGACGGAAACCGCTAACCTTTTCAGGGCAGCTTCCGAACATGACAACTTCGAACACACGGGTCAGACTAATACGACGACGGATCATAGCGATCTCCTTTTAACTAGGACGACCCTACACTACCTGAAAGTAACTGTCCCTTCACAAGCGCGCGACAGAATACTCCTTAGCCGCGTATGACTGTTCTCAAAACTGACACAATGCAGCCTTTCACCCGATTACAGCATGGCTTCCCCCCCGATCAGCGGGCGCAGGTTACGGCTATATACATGCAGGCCTTCGGGCCGAAGCTGGGCCGGATTTTGGGCACAACGCAGCGTGCGCAGGATTTCGTGGCGGCCAGCATCGATCCGGCCTTTGCGATTACGGCTATGGACAGCGCCAGCGATCAGGTGATCGGCATTGCAGGCTATCGGACCGAGCGCGGTGGGCTGACCAACCGGTTCGGGGATGAGTTGCGCCCCCATTACGGGCAGTTTGGCGGACTTTGGCGCGGCATCATCTTGGACATGCTGGAAACGCCAGAGACGTCAGACAAATTCCTGGTGGACGGCATTGCCATCGCGGATAGCCATCGCGGACAGGGTATCGGCACATCCCTGCTGCATGCGCTGGAACAACGGGCCGTGGATTTGGGCAAGCGTGCCGTGCGGCTGGACGTGATTGATCGTAATGACCGCGCCCGCGCGCTGTACGCCCGTCAGGGGTATCAGATCACCGGATCACATGATTTGGGGGTGCTGCAATATGCCTTCGGGTTTCGCCATGCCACCCAAATGACCAAGATGTTGTGAGGGTACAGCCATCGCCATTTCCCTTTTGCGCGCCAATGGATTATGACGCCCCTGTTTGAAAACCCTTATCAGGAGTCAAAGGGAGATGGGTTATAGGATCGCCGTAGTCGGAGCCACGGGTAACGTGGGCCGCGAAATGCTCAACATCTTGTCTGAGCGCGAATTCCCCGTGGATGAGCTTGCCGTGCTAGCCAGCCGGAAAAGCCTCGGCACAGAATGCGCCTTTGGGGAGCGAACTCTCAAGACTCAGGATCTCGACACGTTCGATTTCACTGGTTGGGACATGGCGCTGTTCGCCATTGGCTCGGACGCGACGAAGAAATACGCACCAATCGCTGCCAAGGCAGGTTGTGTCGTCATCGATAACTCCTCGTTGTACCGCTACGACCCGGATGTGCCCCTGATCGTGCCTGAGGTAAACCCCGACGCAATCGAGGGTTATTCCAAGAAGAACATCATCGCGAACCCCAACTGCTCGACCGCGCAGATGGTTGTCGCGCTAAAGCCATTGCACGATCGCGCCACGATCAAGCGGGTTGTGGTCAGCACCTACCAGTCGGTTTCCGGCTCGGGCAAGGAGGCGATGGACGAGCTGTGGATGCAGACCAAGGGCATGTATGTTCCGGGGCAGGAGCGTGAGCCATCGGTTTACCCCAAGCAGATCGCCTTTAACGTGATTCCCCATATCGATGTCTTCATGGACGATGGCTCGACCAAGGAAGAATGGAAGATGGTCGCCGAGACCAAGAAAATCATCGACAAGAGCATCAAGGTCACAGCGACCTGCGTGCGTGTTCCTGTCTTTGTCGGTCATTCGGAATCCATCAACGTTGAGACCGAGGATTTTCTGGACGAGGACGAAGCACGCGACATCCTGCGTGAGGCGCCCGGCATCATGGTGATCGATAAGCGCGAAGATGGTGGCTACATCACACCTATCGAATGCGTTGGCGAATATGCGACCTATATCAGCCGCATCCGTCAGGACAGCACAGTTGATAACGGCCTGAACTTCTGGTGCGTTTCGGACAACCTGCGCAAGGGTGCTGCCCTGAACGCAGTCCAGATCGCCGAGCTGCTGGGACGTCGTGTCCTGAAAAAGGGCTGATCCAGACCCATTTGCCGGATGCGTCCGGTTCTGCCATCCTCTGCCAGTCAGGCGGGGGATGGATGCCACCGCCGCAGGCTGGGGGCCATTATGCAAACTTACCGTATTATCAGTATGACCATGGGCATGATGCTCAGCGCCGGTACGGCCATGGCCTGTGCACCGGGGGAAGACCTGCGCGCGACGCTGGGCTTTGCCGACCTAACCGCAGCGGAACAAGACGGCTTTGCCCGCCTATTCGTGCCGGAGCAAGCCGTACTGACATCCGAAAATATCGCCATAGATGATGCCTTTGGCTTTGCCCGCTGTGATCTGGGCGGGATGGGCGACGACACTCTGATCACTTTTGCCCTGCCCGGTGTGTTTTGTGAAGAAAACTGCCTGCTATGGGCGCTGCACAGGACCGAGGAGGATGACTGGCAAATCATCCTCGCGGCCGAGGGCGCGGTGACTGTCGCGGGGTCCTATTCCATGGGCTGGCCCGATCTGGTGGCCCATGGTGAGGGGTTCGCCGACATCGTCCACAAATTCGACGGTGCTAGTTACCACGATGAGCTGGAGGGCCTGATCTATGGCGAGGTGTTCGACCTGCCCCAGGCAACCTCATGGCAGGCGGATGAGTTTGATTTCGTCGGTGTTGTTCCCGGATCGCCCGGTCCTGCGGGGGAGGCCGTCATCGCGTTGGAGGCTGTGGCGCAGCAATTGGACATCTCGATTGACGGGCTGGCCGCAGGACTGACCGATCTGAACGGGGATGAGATACCAGAGGTCATCGTTCAGGGTGAGGGCGCGGAATTCTGTGCCGCCGATGGATGCCGCACATGGATTGTCAGCATCACCGCCCCCAACGCCACGATTCTAGCGGATGTGACAGCACAGGGGACACCTGAAATCGCGGCAAGCACCAATGGCGCCTACCGCGATATCATTATCTGGAGCAATGCCGGTGCGCGCGTGCTGCGCCATGACGGCAACACCTATCATTAGACGGAGCGGAATTCCTCAGCCGCGCCGTCATATGCATGCAGATCGCCCGATGCGATATCGGTCCACACGCCGTGCAGCGCCAATTTGCCGTCCGTCACGGCATCACTGACAAACGGGAAGGTCAGCAGGTTTTCCAGGCTGACCTTGATCCCCTCATGCCCCAATGCGCTGAGGCGTTCGCCGCGATCACCCTCGTGATCCTTGATCCGGTCATATCCCGGGACGAGGATATCCATCCAGCGACTGACGAAGCTGGTTTGCTCCTCCCAATCTGCGGGGTTCCCCTCACATTTCTCGTAACATGCCTCAACACCGCCACAGCCGGAATGGCCCATAACCACGATGTGGCTGACGCCCAGAACCGTAACCGCATATTCGATCGCGGCGGATGTGCCGTGCAGTTCGCTATCCGGCGCATAGGGCGGAACAAGGTTGGCCACGTTACGCACGAGGAAAAAGTCGCCCGGCTCACCCTCGAACATTGCAACAGGGTCAACGCGACTGTCACAGCACGAAATGAACATTGCCCGCGGGTGCTGGCCGTGCTGCGCCAAATGCGAAAACCACTCGCGGTTGTCGTCAAACGTGGTCGCACGCCACCGCTCAAGCCGTTTTGTCAGATAGTTTGGCAAGACTTTGATACGATGCATTTCGTTCCCCGATATTAACTGTGAAGTCAGCATTACAGATGCCGACGCAACGATTCAACGCATCAGCGCGTTTGCTTATCGGTGGGGCATGTTGTCCGGTCGCAATTGCAGCCAATTAACGTGCCAATAATGGGTAAACATGGAGCTAAGTGATGCAGGATCAAGTGATCCGTATCACGGCGCAGGAATCTGCGCTTGTGGATACGACGGCTGTAATGGGGTTACAGCAAAGTCTGGGCACGCTGCGATGTCAGGAAATGGTCGAGGATGCGATCTATCAGATCACGACGCGCCTCGCAAAACTGGAGCGCGCCGTGCGGGCCGATGATTTCGAGACAGCAACCAATGCCGCGCGCACGCTGATCGGACTGACCACACGGATCGGTCTGCTACGGATGAGTGTGGTTGCCTCGGATCTGTGTGAGGTGCTGGCCCTGCGCGACGAAACAGCAATCGGCGCGGTTACGGCGCGACTGGTTCGGCTGGGCGAGGATTCGCTGTTTACGCTGGTTCGTTTGGGTGGCGACGGGGTCTGATCTAATCCGCGTCGGGGCGTGACACCCTGCGGTACAGTGCATAGTCTTCGCCCACCTAATGGCGGAGCGGCATTTGAGATGACTTTGAAATTTGCAACCGATTCAAGCACAGCAATTGATCTGCATGTTGTGGCAAAGGGCGCGACGGATAGCGTGCCACTGACCAAGCAGCAGCGCAATTGGGTCAATGCGACCACGTTTACAGGCGCACTGGGAACACATTGCCTGATTCCGGATGAGGATGGACAGATTACGGCCGCGTTGGTCGGGTGGGGCACTGGCTCTGCTCGGGCGCGGGGACGTATGCTGTTTGCCCAATACGCGACCCAACTGCCGGTCGGAACCTACCGCATTGCCAATACTCCTGAGGATTTCGACGCCGATGAACAGGCGCTTGGCTGGTTGTTGAGCGGATATAAGTTTGATCGCTACGTTAAGCCTAAATCGCAGGGGGCGGCGCTGATCTGCCCCGATGGGTGCGACGCCGCGCGGCTGGAAATCATCGCCCATGGCGCAACACTGGCTCAGCGGCTGATCGATACGCCTGCCTCGGATATGAACCCCGATGATCTGGAGGCTGCCATCCGCGCACTTGCCGACACGCACGGGGCCGATTTTGCAGTGACCAAGGGTGACGCCCTGCTGGACGCGAACTTCCCCATGATCCACGCCGTCGGACGCGCCGCAGCGGTTGCGCCACGGCTGCTGGACCTGCGCTGGGGTGATGAGGACGCGCCCAAGGTTACGCTGGTCGGCAAGGGGGTTTGCTTTGACACTGGCGGGTTGAACCTGAAACCCGGTGCGTCGATGGGCCTGATGAAAAAGGACATGGGCGGCAGCGCCAACACAATCGGCCTAGCCCATATGATTATGGCGCTGAACCTGCCGGTTCGATTGCGCCTGCTGGTGCCTGCGGTTGAAAATTCGGTATCCGGCAATTCCTTCCGCCCCGGTGACATCCTGCACAGCCGCAAAGGGCTGACCGTTGAGATTAACAACACCGATGCTGAGGGACGTCTGGTGCTGGCCGATGCGCTGGCCCTCGCGGATGAGGAAAAGCCCGATCTGCTGCTGTGCATGGCCACGCTAACCGGTGCTGCACGGGTCGCATTGGGGCCAGACCTGCCGCCCTATTTCACCGATGATCCCGCGCTGGCCGCCATGATTGATTGCGCCGCGATTCAGGCGCACGACCCCCTGTGGCGCATGCCGTTCTGGGAGCCATATGAGCCGATGATTGAGCCCGGCATCGCCGATCTGGACAACGCACCCGCAGGTGGCATGGCAGGCGCGATCACCGCCGCACTGTTCCTGCGGCGGTTTGTTGAAAATGCGGGTAGCTTTGCCCATTTCGATATTTTCGGCTGGACCCCTGTGGCAAAACCGGCCCGACCCAAGGGCGGAGCCAACCAAGGCATCCGCGCCCTGCTAAATGTCATCGAAAGGCGCTACCAATGAGCTTCGATCCCCGCCTGACCCCTGCCCGCCCTGATATAGCCGCCGCACATTTGCAGGGGCAGGTTGAGGCCGCCAAATTCGTCACTGGTCAG
This sequence comes from Pontivivens marinum, assembly GCF_900231835.1. Classification (GTDB taxonomy): domain Bacteria; phylum Pseudomonadota; class Alphaproteobacteria; order Rhodobacterales; family Rhodobacteraceae; genus Pontivivens; species Pontivivens marinum. The sequence continues at coordinate 857,456 of NZ_OCTN01000001.1, forward strand.
GACCGGATGGTCGCTACATCCACCGCGCCGATGACCGCGCAGGCGGATCCAGAGGCGGGCCTGACATCGCAGTTGCTGAGTGGCGAGATCTTCACCGTCTATGATGTTGACGACGATACCGGCCTAGCATGGGGTCAGGCGCAGCAGGACGGCTATGTCGGTTGGGTTCCGAACTTCATGCTGGAACCGGTACAGGCGCCGACCCATCACGTTACCGCCCTGATGACGCATTGCTATCCAGAGCCGGACCTGAAAACCCGCCCCTTTGACATGCTGCCAATGCTCGCCGCTGTTACCGTTGTGGGACAGGAGGGTAAGTGGCTGGAGCTGAGCACCGGTGGTTGGGTTCCCGGCCGCCATCTGTCCGAAGCCCTGCCCGGTGGCGACTGGGTTGCCATTGCGGAACTGTTCATCAACACGCCCTATCTGTGGGGCGGACGCACACCGTCAGGAATCGATTGTTCCGGCTTGATCCAGATTGCATTGCAAGCCATCGGGCAGGAGTGCCTGCGCGACAGTGACATGCAGCAGGGCGCATTGGGTCAGCAGATCGACCCGACCGCCGGATTGCAGCGCGGTGATCTGGCCTTTTGGAAGGGGCATGTCGGCGTGTTGGTCGATGATAAAACGCTGCTGCACGCGAATGCCTTTGCGATGGCCACCGTATTGGAGCCATTCGATCTGGCCTGCGACCGGATCAAGGCGCAGGGCGATGGGGCGCTGACTTCTATGCGACGGATCGCCCTGTAATCTATGGCGCAGGCGGATTTTTCCTTCGCGGATTTAACGCTGACAGCATTGGGCAGTGGCGCATTGTGGTGCGCGGCGCGGTCAATGTTGTGCGTATCCGATCTACATCTGGGTAAATCGGAACGTATGGCAAGACGGGGCGGCGCATTGCTGCCGCCCTATGAAACGCTGGCCACGCTGGATCGCTTACAAGATGAGATTGAGCGCCACGCGCCCGAAACGGTCATCTGTCTGGGCGACAGCTTCGACGATATGGCCGCGGTGCAGGCATTAGACAACACCAGCCGTACCAAGATTTCAGCACTGATGGATGGGCGGCGTTGGGTTTGGATCGAGGGCAACCACGACCCTGCGGCCACTGATCTGGGCGGTGAAAACCTGTTCGAACTTCAGATAGGCACCGCATGGTTTCGCCACATCGCCGATCCGAACAGCACCACGCCTGAGGTTTCAGGGCATTACCATCCGAAGGCGAGCCTGAAACTGCGCGGGCGCAGGATGACCTCCGCCTGCTTTGCGATGGATGAACACCGGCTGATCCTACCGGCCTTTGGCACCTATACTGGGGGGCTGCACGTCACCGATCCCGCGCTGCGCGGGCTGTTACAGCCCAACGCAACCGTTCGTATGACCCGTGCGCCGCAGCACGCGATCCCTATAGATGCGTTAAGCGGTTAGGCCCTCAGGCTCCGCCAAGCCATTCGCACGGCAACAGGCCGTCACGGTATTGGCCAACAGGCAGGCAATCGTCATTGGGCCAACGCCACCGGGGACCGGCGTGATTGCGCCCGCGACCTGCGACGCACTGGCGAAATCAACATCACCGACCAGGCGCGTCTTCTCACCATTTGGAACGCGGTTGATGCCTACGTCGATGACGGTCGCGCCGGGCTTGATCCAATCGGCGCTCACCATTTCGGCGCGGCCAACAGCGGCGACCACGATATCGGCGGTGCGGCACAGCGCCTCGATATCCTTGGTCCGACTATGGGCAATCGTAACCGTTGCACTGTCGCGCAGCAGCAATTGCGCCATCGGCTTACCCACAATGTTTGAGCGCCCGACAACCACAGCATTCAGACCGGAAAGCGAGCCCAGCTTGTCGCGCAGCATCATCAAACAGCCCAGCGGCGTGCAGGGGACCATTGCCTTTTGCCCTGTCGCCAGCAGGCCCACATTCGAGATATGGAATCCATCCACATCCTTGGCCGGATCAATCGCGGCCAGCACCTTATCCGCGTTGATATGATCGGGGACGGGCAGTTGGCACAGGATACCGTGCACGGCAGGGTCGGCGTTCAGCTTTTCAATCAGCGCCAGCAGGTCCTCCTCGGATGTGGAGGCGTCCAGCTTATGCTCGAACGAGGCCATGCCGACCTCAAGGGTTTGCTTGCCCTTGTTGCGCACGTAAACTTGGCTCGCCGGATCCTCACCCACCAGAACGACGGCCAGACCGGGCGTGATGCCCTGCTCCTTTAACCGTGCGACATGCTCGCCCACTTTTCCCCGAACTGTGGCCGCAAAGGCCTTTCCGTCGATAATGTCAGCTGTCATGTCGCTCTCCTCGGTTTGGTTTAGTCGCCCAGAACGCGCTGTTCCCGCGCAATGGACCACTCAATAACAGTGCGCCAGATATCCTCGGCCAGCGCGGGGTCTAACCCCTGCTGTGTGGCCAGATGGCGAACATTGGAAACGACCTGTTCCACACGATTATCAATGCGCGCGGGCAGGTTTTCGGCAGGCTTTAGCTGAATCGCACGGTCGATAAAGCTGGCACGGCGCGTCAGCAGGGCGATCAGCTCCCGATCAAGCGCGTCGATCCCCAGCCGAAGTTCAGCCATCGAGTTGCAATCCGTCGGGTGCGTCACGTGCGATCCTCCTGTTTGGGCCATGTCCTGCCCCGCAGGCGCCAAGCCGTCAACCTGCGATACCGGTCAAACTGTCGCGCAGGGCGCGTGATCGCAGTGTTTATCCCGTTAGCCATGTCCGTGACCCGCGTCAGAAGTGTTCGCTATGTTCTGTCTGCACATCATCGCCCTCGCAAGGATGCAGAGCGCGGTTCTGCCATGAATCGGCAATTTCGGGGGTACGATCCGGTCACCACGCCGCCTATGCGAAACTACGGCCTCTTAAAGGGGCAATTGCCCTGTGGCGTGGCTGTAGATCCGCTGTGGCGGGATATGCAGCCGAACGATGTCGCCCAATGCGATCAGGCCCTCCGCCTCAACCCATGCGGTGATGCCGCGACGTCCCTTGGCTGCGGCCTTGTACCCCTTACCATGGCCGGGTTTATGACCCTCGATCTCCTTTGCGGGCCAGATGCAGGGGGCGTTTTCCATATCCACGCAGAGGCTGGCACCGCGCTGAAAAATCAGGCGCGAGGCTGGGGGGATCTGCGTCAGATCTGGAATGCCCGACAGGATGATATTAGCGCCGACCCATTCGGGGGGCAGCTCCTGCAAATCCAGCTTGTCCGCTGTGGCCTGCAATTCCTGTTGCGACAGGATCGAGATTTGCCGCGTGTTGCGGATCGGCGTGCCCACGGCGTATTGCGACGAAACACGCGAGCAGCTTTCGCGGATCAGGCCCGAATGGTATTCCCCGACCAGCCCCGAAAATTCCGCCTCCACCCGCTGCACCGGATCCGAGGACAGTTTCACGCGGCGGTTGGCGACGAGGCCCAGCCACACCACCTCACCGGTGATTTCGGTCGGCATCAGAACGGGCATGACTCAGGCTCCAGCTTTGGTCAGGACGGCGAATTGTCGCCGGAAGGGCATCAGCGCGCAACCGTCGCGGTCCAGCGGATAGGTCTCCAACAGCGCCGCATCATATTGCGTTAGAAACGCGCTTTGATCAGCGGCGTCCAGCTCTGTCAAAACAGGACGTGCAGCCGTGGATTGCGTAAAGATTCGAACCGGATGACCTATTTGCGATGCAGGCAAGTGCTGCAAATACTCGGTTTCCCAAACTGTGACTGACCCAAAGGCCGCAAGCATTTGATGCAGCACTGTAGGCGGCGCAACCTGTACGGGAACCACACCGTCGAAACGCTCGGGAAACATGGCATGTGCGGTTTGATAAATCAGATCATGGGACGGTCGCCCCAACTGGCGTGGCATTTGGATTGCCAGCGACCCACCAGCCACCAGCATGGACTGCAACCGCCGCAGCAATGGCCCGTGATCCGGCAGCCAATGTAAAACCGCGTTGCTAAAGATCAGCGCGACGGGGTCGGTCGGCGCCCAATGGGCGATGTCCGCCTCATGCATAGTATCATAGATACCCAACGCTTCGGCCTGCTCCAGCATCGTCCGAGAGCGGTCAATCCCTATCAGCCGACGGTTCGGAAACCGTTTACGCAATGCTGTCGCAGCAGCACCTGACCCGCAGCCCAAATCGACGATATCGCCATCCGGCACAGTCGGCACTTGGGCCAACAGGTCCATAGCAGGGCGCAAACGCAAACGCCGGAAGCGATCATAGCTTCCGGCGTCCCAGTCATTTGATGTAGCAGCCATCCTCAGGACGGCTGGGGTTCAGGATCACCTGTGCCATCGGTATTGCGTGGCTTCTGCACCTTGGGGATCGCGGTGACAGAGGGGGTTCCGCCCTGATCCGTTTCATCATCATCGCCGCCACGCTTTAGCGCCTCGCCGTTGATGACCTTGGTGATCTCGTTACCGGTCAGAGTTTCGTACTCCAACAAACCCTGTGCCAAACGCTCCAGATCAATCGCCCGTTCCGTCAGGATACGACGCGCGGTTTCATAGCCGGTGTTCACAATCTCACGGACCTTATCGTCGATCAGCTTTTGCGTCTGGCCCGAATGGTTCGTGCCGCCGCCATAGCTGCCCAGATACGAGCTTTGCTCATTCGCGTAATCGACATAGCCCAGCTCCTCAGCGAAGCCGAATTGCGTGACCATTGCGCGGGCAATCCGTGTGGCCTGCTGGATGTCCGATGACGCGCCCGAGGTGATGTTCTCCTTACCGAAGATCAGTTCCTCCGCCACGCGGCCACCCATCGCCATTGCGATCATCGACGTATATTTGGTGTAGCTAACGGAAAGCTGGTCACGCTCAGGCAAGCTCAACACCAGACCCAGCGCGCGACCGCGAGGGATGATCGTCGCCTTGTGGATCGGATCGTGCAGCGGGCTGTTCAGGCCGACAACGGCATGGCCAGCCTCGTGATAGGCCGTCAACTTCTTCTCATCATCGGTCATGACCATGGAACGGCGCTCCGCACCCATCATCACCTTATCCTTCGCGCTCTCGAAATCCTCCATCGTGACGAACCGTTTGCCGGTGCGCGCCGCCATCAGGGCGCTTTCGTTCACGAGGTTGGCCAAGTCAGCACCGGAAAAACCGGGCGTACCGCGGGCAATCACGCGCAAATCGACGTCGGGGCCCAGTGGAACCTTACGCGAATGCACTTCGAGGATTTTCTGGCGCCCCTTGATGTCCGGGTTTGGCACCTGGACCTGACGGTCAAAACGACCGGGGCGCAGCAGCGCAGGGTCCAGAACGTCGGGGCGGTTGGTGGCAGCGATCAGGATCACGCCCTCATTCGCCTCGAAACCGTCCATCTCAACCAGCAACTGGTTCAGGGTCTGCTCACGCTCATCATTGCCGCCGCCATAACCGGCGCCACGCGAGCGGCCAACTGCGTCAATCTCATCGATAAACACGATGCAGGGGGCGTTTTTCTTGGCCTGCTCGAACATATCACGCACGCGGCTGGCACCAACACCGACGAACATCTCGACGAAATCGGAGCCGGAAATGGTGAAGAACGGCACGCCTGCTTCACCCGCGATCGCGCGGGCGAGCAGTGTTTTACCAGTACCCGGAGGGCCGACAAGCAGCGCGCCCTTAGGGATCTTACCGCCAAGGCGCGAGAATTTCTGCGGATCGCGCAGAAATTCCACGATTTCCTCCAGCTCGTCCTTTGCCTCATCAATACCGGCAACCTCGTCAAAGGTGACGCGGCCGGATTTTTCAGTCAGCAGCTTTGCCTTGGATTTACCAAAGCCCATTGCGCCGCCCTTACCGCCGCCCTGCATGCGGTTCATAAAGAAGATCCACACACCGATTAGCAGCAGGATTGGCAGGAAAGGACCGATCATGGCCAGCAAACCGGTTTGCTGCTGTGCCTCAGCCTCAATCGCGACATCGTTTTCGCGCAACTGGGCAAAAAGCTCGCTGTCATCAACGGGGCGAATGGTCCGGAACTCCGTACCGCCCTCACCCATCAGATAGGTTACCCGTTCACCATCAATGGTAACGCTCGAAACACGTCCAGCTTCAACCGAATCGACGAATGTCGAATAGGGTTGCATGCCTGCCCGCGTCGATGTCGAAGACCCTTCGAACAGATTGAACAGCGCGATCACTAGGACAAATAAGACAACCCAGAACGCAATATTTTTGCCGTTGGCCAACAGAATACTCCCGCACACCTGCGCGACCCTCATGCCGCGCTACCGTGTTATGGAAAGCAACATAGACCTCCACCGTCAGGCATTCAATGTCAGCCGCCTATAGATCACAGGCGTTTTTGCCGGAATGTGATGTCATCACGTGGTTTCAGGACAGGTGTCGCGACCAAGGAACCACCATTCCAAACCGCAGGGAGTGTTTCAGCGACCACGGCACGCAACCCCTTGGGGCGGGTATCACATTGCGACAGACCGGCGGCACCTAGTGCTGCGACATGCCAATCGGCCCGTAATGGCGAAATAATCCACCGGTGATCCCAGATGATCGCCGCGGGTTGTGGCGTAATCGCGGGGGAAACCGCCGCTGGCTCCCGAAAGAAGTGGCACTTTCCGCCATCGCCACGCATCTGCACGCCGGCCAGAGTCGTTGCCCCACCCGACATCACACAGTCATGCAGACGCCGCACCGCCTGCTGACGGGGGGTATGTGCAACGCCACCAAAATACGCGATCACCACCCGCAGCAACCGTTCCTGTAGGACATGCGCCGCTTGCTCAAAGGCGAGCCGCGACAGGATCAGCTCACCATAGTGCGTTTGATGTATGCATCGCCGTGCCAACTGCGCGGTTTCGGCGGATAGCACATCACGGCTGGATTCCAGCCGCTGTGCCGTCTGTGCGATCTTTGCCGGATCAATGTCCAAATCTTGCAACACGCGCAGTGCCTTCCGAGTACGGGCGCGGGCGTAGTTGTCATCCTCATTCGTCGGGTCATCCACCCATGTCTGCCCCATCGACCGCAAATATTCCCGCAAGTCCTGCCGCCCAGCCTGCAACATAGGCCGCAACCACGTTACACCGTCACGTTGGCTAACCGCACGCATCGCACTCAACCCATCCAGGCCTGAGCCTCGGGACAGCCGCATTAGAAAGGTTTCCGCGACATCATCCTGCGTATGGCCGAGGCAGACGGTATTCCCGCCCTCGGTCACGATCCAATCAGCAAGCAATTGGCGGCGGGCATCGCGTGCTTGCTCCGCCAGATTTCCTGATATCTCCGCTGGGCGCGCCCATTTCACCGTGCAGTGGGGCAGGTTCAGCTTTTTGCACAGGGCCGCGACCCACGCAGCCTCATCCGCGCTTTCGGTACGCAATCCATGATCCACCGTCGCAATGGTTAGGTCCGTGGATTGCGCCCATTCTCGCAACAATAGCAGCAGCGCAACGGAATCACCCCCGCCCGAGACGGCGATCCCCAGCGGGCCATCACGCCGTTGCGCTAGGACGGATAGATCGAGCATCAGATTAGAAGCAGCCAAGCGCCTGTTTGGCCGTGGCTATGCTGGTGCGATATGCATCACCCTCGCCCGAAAAACGCGATAGCGCCTCGTCATAGGTCAGGCATGCCTCGGTCTGCTGCCCGATTTGACCCAAGGAGCCGGCCAAACGACGTAACGCATCGGGCGCATGTTCGCCCTCTGGTTCGGCAGAAAATGCGTTGAGGTAGTTGATGGCCGCCGCGCGCGGTTGCGCCTGCTGCTCATAGCTCAACGCCATCAGATAGCGCGCATCCGTGGTCAGCGGACCACCGGGGAAGGTTTCCAAGAAACGCTCCAGCTCCGTCACCGCGCCCGCGTAATCGCCGGAATCATGCAGCGCCTGCGCTGCGTCGAAACCGGCCTGCTCTGTCAACGCAACCTGCGGCGCGCTTTGCGTGGTGGTGGTGGTCGTACCGACCGCGTTACCGCCCAGATTTGTCGCCGGAGCAACGTAAGCCGTGTCACCGCCCTCTAGCTCCGTCAGGCGAAAATCCATATCGGCGATGCGGCGGCCACCATCCTCGGCCACTTGGCGGACCTCGAACTGAATCTGCTCAACCTGACCAGTCAGGGTGCGAATGCGCCCCTCCATCGAATCGAGGCGGGCCAATGTGCCCGCGTCAAAGGGAACACCGGGCGAAACCTGACCGGTCGAGACAAGCTGCCCGCGCAATTCCTGTAGGTCCTGATCCAGCCGTTGCAGGCTCAACCGCAGATCCTCAAGCGTTTGCGCAGGGGCCTCAGCCCCGTCCAGCACGCTTTGCAGCGGATCAACCTGCGCGAACGCAGTTAACGGCGCAAAGGAAAGTCCAGCGATCAGAATTCCACGCAACAGCATGATATGCCCCCTATGGCAAAGAACAGGCGCGGCCGGATGGGCCGCGCCCCCTAGCTATCAGCTTCCAACGCCGCCGGCGATGACAGTCACAGTACGACGGTTGACCGCCCAGCAGCTCTCATCCGAGCACAGCTCAACAGGGCGCTCTTTACCAAAGCTGACCGTGTTGATGCGCGATGGGGAAACACCCTGCGCAACCAGATAGTCAAATGCAGCCTGCGCACGACGCGCACCCAGCGCGAGGTTGTATTCACGGGTTCCACGCTCATCCGCGTGCCCTTGCAGGGTCAGCGTGCGGTCGGAGAATTGCTGCAACCACTGCGCCTGTAGGTTCAGCGTGCTTTGTGCTGCTGTGTTCAGCGTGCTGGATGCGGTGTCAAAGAACACGCGATCACCAACCGTCGCTGTGAAATAGGCCAGCGAGCCACGGTCAACCGCGTTGCTAGGTGCAACACCGGATGTCAGCCCGCCCAAACCGGCGCCGCCCGATCCATCCGTTGCGTCTGTACATGCTGCCAGTGAAACAGCGACGACTGCTGCGGCAACGATCTGAATGAGTTTCATAGTGCTGTCCTCTACTCTTACCTGTATGCGGCCCGATTTTAGGCCATTTGTTTAGTTCGAGCGCAGTGCGGACCAGTTCGGGTCCGATGCTCCGCTCGGGGTTTGTACGTATCGCAGATTGCGACCGGTCACATCGACCGACACAAGCGAGGCCGCCCCCAACGGCCCCGGCGTTTCACGAAAGAACATCAACACACGACCGTTCGGTGACCATGTTGGGCCCTCGTCAAGAAAGGATGCGGTCAGCAATTGCTCACCCGTTCCATCGACGTTCATCACGCCCACATGGAAGCGGCCATTGACCTGTTTGGTAAAGGCGATCTTGTCGCCGCGCGGGCTCCATACCGGAGTGCCATACAGCCCCTGGCCAAAGCTGATCCGCTGCGCCGCGCCACCGCCCGCAGGCATAATATACAATTGCTGGCTGCCGCCCTGATCGCTTTCAAAAACCACGCGCTGACCATCTGGCGAATAGCTGGGTGCGGTGTCAATCGCGGGACTGCGGGTCAGGCGATTACGCGCCTGCGTGGACAGGTCCAGCGTATAGATATCGGTATTCGCGCCGCTGGTCTGGCTATAAATCACATGGCTGCTATCTGGCGAAAAACGGGGTGCGAAGGTCATCCCCTCAACCCCACCAAGCTGTCGCCGTTGGCCCGTGGCAAGGTCATGCAGATACACCTGAGGCGCGCCCGTCGCGTAGCTGGTATACAGAACCGAGCGACCATTTGGTGCAAACCGTGGCGCCAGAACCAGATCATCGCCGCCTGTGATGAAGCGGACATTCGCGCCGTCCTGATCCATAATCGCAATACGCTTTACGCGATTGCTCTTGGGGCCGGACTCGGACACGAAAACGATCTCACTATCGAAGTAGGGGGCCTCGCCCGTTAGGCGGGAATAGATGACATCCGCAATCCGGTGCGCAACCTGCCGCCAGTTTTGCGGGTTTGTCGTCATGCTGACGCCCTGTCCAACCTCAGTTGAGCCGAACACATCCCACAGCCTCATATCCACCGTCAGACGGCCATCAGCAGCGGTTGAGACATTGCCCGCGATCAGCGCCTGCGCGTTGATGATCTGCCAATCGCCAAAGGTAGGCTGCATATCCACGCCCACCGCCTGCGAAATAAACGCGTCTGACGGGATGGCACGGAACAGGCCCGTATTGGACAGATCGGCAAGGATTACCGCCGAGACCTGACTGGCAAATTCAGAGGATGCCGCATCGCGCGCGACGAAATTCGGCAGCGCGAATGGCATCGGCTCAATCACGCCTTGGTCGATTGTGATCCGCAGCGGAGCATTCTGGGCCGACGCCGTAACAGCGCCGAACGTTAGGAAAAGGGCCGTTAGAAATCTAATAATCATGTTCCAAGCCTACCTTCTTATACCCCAAAATCAAAGTCTGACCTATGAGCCAAAGCCAACAGCGTTCCGTCCGGGATCGAATGTCATCTCAATCGTCTGCCACCGGCCATAGCTTTCGCGTGGCAACGCGGCAAAAACTCCGGCCCGTGCGGCGCGTATGATTGCACTACGTGCATCGCGCGCGGCGACAGTAAAGCCACCATCGATACGTTGCGGAACAATTGGCTCCGGATCGCCAACCAATTGCCCGTCGGGCGACAGGTTGAAGCGCATGGTGACGATGAATGTCTCCCAGCCTGCGACGCCCTGAAAGTTGATATTCCAGTGATCGCCCATGCCACGCCGAACCGCATCAATCGGGCCGGATCCGATTGGCGGGCCGGATGCGGGGGCGTTGCTGGCGGTCTGCGTTGGTTCTGCAACCGGTTCGCTTGCTGGCTCTGACGCAGGCTCCTCGGCTGCCGCGGGCGGTGTTTCCGGTTCGGTCTGTGCAGTTTGCACCGGCTCAGGCTCAGGTTCCCGAATCTCCGGCCGTGCCTGTGGACGGGCGGAGGTTAGCGGCGCGCCGGTTTCAGGGGCCTCTGCAACCAGCTCATCCAACGGGTCCTCGGCCAAGGGGGCGAGCTCCGGCTCGGGCAAATCCTCAGCAATCTCGGGCACGATTTCGGTCGCGGCTTCCTCAGGGGCGGTGGCCTCCTGCGGTTCCTGCTCGATCGTGCCCTCAGTGCTGAGTTCGATTTCCTCGTTGGTTTCCTCGTCGGGCCGTGCCTCCTCAGGCGGGGGCGCGGCGGGGGTTGTGTCGATGCGCAGGCTGGGCGCCTGTGGACGTGGCGATGAAATTCCGGCAGGCCGCGCTACCGATTGCGGGCGTCGCTCCGCCGGAGTGCTGGTGGTTGGGGCCAGCGCAGTATCAAATGCACCGGGCAGGGATGGAGCCAGCGAGGTTACATCGCTGTCCACCTCAACCTGATTGCGCACCAGAACGGCGGTCAAATCAGCCTCGGCATCCGCATCACTAGGATCATCCGGCCCGTCCAGATCGTTGATCGTAACGTCCATTTCATCATCAGGCCGTGCAGCGTCCAGATCCTCGAAGCTCGGCGCGGCCAGATTGTTGAGATTTGCCATCGGCACCACCTGCGGTGCCTGCGAGATTGCGGCATTAAACTCGGATTCGCTGAGGATCGAGACCTCCGCAATGCTGATCGCAGGCTCAATCTCAGCACTTTGCCATGGCAATTTCAGCAGCGACGCCGCAATCAGCAGGACGTGCAGCCCGGCAGATATCCTTACGGCGTTGCGCATCGCGCCCTCACTCGGACGGCGCGGCAGGGGCCGCACCATCGAAATCAGGTCCGCCATTGCTGGTCACCAGATTGATCTGATTAAAGCCCGCATTGTTCAGCGCACCCATGATCTGTGCGACCTGCGAATAGGGAATTGCGCCATCCGCGCGCAGGAACACCGCGTTCGAGGTCCGCTCCGCCGCGATCGCACGCATACGTGGGATCAACTCATCCCGCGCGATGGACGTGTCCTGTAGAACAACATCGCCCTCAGCCGTCAGGCTCAACGTCAGGGGACGCTCATCCTCCTGCGGCAAGGCACCGGCGGCGGTATCGGGCAATTGCACCGGAACGCCGGAGGATAGCAGTGGTGCTGCAACCATAAAGATGATCAGCAGAACCAGCATAACGTCCACGAATGGCGTCACGTTGATCTCGCTCATCGCGGCGGCGCGGCCCCGTCTACGACGACGCCCGCCCCCACCAGATCGCTGGATCGTTCCCGCACCCATCGATCATTCCCCCCGACGTTCAAGCTGTCGGGACAGGATCATGGCGAATTCATCTGCGAAATTCTCATGCGCGCCACCGATGCTGTCACTGTCGGCGCTAAGCTTGTTGTAAAAAATAACGGCTGGAATCGCGGCCAGCAGGCCCAGTGCAGTGGCCAGCAGGGCCTCCGCGATACCGGGCGCCACAACGGCCAGATCGGTGGATTGCTGTAGTGCGATTTCCTCAAAGGCGTGTTTGATCCCCCAGACCGTGCCGAACAGGCCGATAAAGGGTGAAACCGCGCCGATCGAGGCCAGATAGCCAAGCCCACGGTTCAGGCGCTCACTCTCACGCGCGATAACAACATTCATGGCGCGATCGATACGTTGCTGTGCACCGGCGCGCAGCCCCTTGCTGGATTGGGTTTTGGTCCACTCATCCATACCGGCGGAAAAGATCGTCGCGGTTGGGGCATCTGGCGATCCATCAATATCCGAATGAATCTCATCCAACATACGACCGGACCAGAATGTGCTCTCAAACTCGGAATCCGCGCTGCGCACACGGCGGAAGGCCATTGTGCGGTCGATAATGATTGTCCACGACCAGATAGAGGCGCCGATCAACATGATCATCACCAGTTTGACCGTGATCGTCGCCCGTAGAAACAGTGCCAGCAACGAAAAATCGATCTCGCTTGCCGCGCCTATTACGTCCGCTTCCATATGCCTGCCGCCCGTATTGATGCGCCCGGTATCCGGGTCGCGTTTTGTCAAACTAATTCAGCCTATTTGCCCCATTTGCAAGCTTCTCGCAGGTGGGACACGTAGAATTCAACTTACACAGGCGCCTAGCCTAGGAACTCGGCAAGTTTAAGGCGGATTTCCGCCGGAAGTCGCGCCGGCCGCCCCGATAGGTCCATCACAGCACACTCAATCCGCGCATCCAAGAGCTTCTCCTCACCCCGCCAGACCGATTGCGGCATGGTAAAGCGTGCACCACGCATATCCTCCAGCTCGGTATGCACTGTCAGGATGTCCTCGAACCGGGCCGAGCGTTTATAATCCATTTCCACGCGACGCACGACGAAAACCAGCCCCGCATCACGCAGATCAAGCTGGCTGATGCCTGCCTCACGCACAGCATCAGAGCGGCCACGCTCCAGGAATTTCAGGTAATTGGCGTAATAGACAATGCCCGCCATATCGGTGTCTTCGTAATAGACACGGATCTGAGTGCGATAGGTCATGCTGCGGTCCCGATTGATCTACGTACTAGGGCCTAACATTCTTCACCACAGCAAACAACGCTAGCGCCTTGCTGATGGCAATCGGGCCTGTAGGCGCAGCGCATGACTGGCATCTGTCGCATGGGCGGGCAATGCCGCCGCATATCCCGCGCGGATCACGTCGGCAATTTCGGGACGCAGCACCGCAGGGCCGCCGGTTTGCACAATTGCCAGCGGGGATGTCTGTGCAAACGCCGTATCCGACCATAGCAGGATTGATTGCACCGCATGGCCAAGCGCCAAGGTATCCGCAGGCACATCCGCCAATTGCGCATCCATCCGGATAAACACAAAGCACGCGCGAATTGCCCCATCAGGATCAAAGCGGAATATCCGGTATTGGTTCGCGCCAGCCGCCTGCAATCGCGTGATCAGATCAGGTAGCTCTGGAATCAACTGATCCAGGTCGGGCGTGGCCGTCAGCTCGGACCAGTCGCGTAGAAAGAACCACATCATATTCGCGCCGAGTTCCGGATCTGTCTCCGCCAACGGCATATTCGCCAATGTGGCGACCGCTTGCAGGGCATCCTTGACCAAAGCGACCGTCTGATCCTCAACCCCGAACACGACCGGCGCGATGGGGCGGTTCCAACGGGCAAAGGCGTAGCTGCCATCGGATCGGGTGAACAGGCGCGTTACGTCGAGTTGTTCGGACATGGCAATCACTCCGGCAGGTTGGTTCTGGAACCGGCATCAAACAGGTCGGACTGATCGGGGCGGCGTGGTGGTGCCAAGCCCAGATGCGTCCACGCCTTATGCGCCAGCATTCGGCCGCGCGGAGTACGTGCAATCAGGCCCTGTTGCAACAGGAACGGCTCGATCACCTCCTCAATCGCGTCACGGGCCTCGCTTAATGCGGCGGCGATTGTTTCAACGCCCACGGGACCGCCACCGTAATTATCGGCCAGCAGGCGCAGGTAGCGGCGATCCGCACCATCAAGGCCCAGATCATCCACACTCAACCGTGTTAGCGCCCGATCGGCAAGCTCCTGCGTGACGGTTCCGTCCCCCTCAACAATCGCGAAATCCACGACGCGGCGCAGCAGACGGCCCGCGATACGCGGGGTGCCACGGGCGCGGCTGGCAATTTCACGCGCGCCGCCGGGGGTTGCGGGGGCGCCAAGCATCTTGGCCGCGCGCTCCACAATCTTGACCAGCTCATCCACGGTATAGAATTCCAGCCGTGTGGGAATGCCGAAACGATCCCGCAGCGGTGTTGTCAGCAGGCCCAAGCGCGTGGTGGCCCCGACCAAGGTAAAAGGCTGCAAGTCGATCCGCACAGTGCGCGCGGCCGGCCCCTCACCAATCACCAGATCCAGCTCGAAATCCTCCATCGCGGGATACAGGATTTCCTCAACCACCGGATTCAGGCGGTGAATCTCATCAATGAACAGAACGTCGCGGGCGTCCAGATTGGTCAGGATCGCGGCCAGATCGCCCGCCTTGGCCAGAACCGGACCCGAGGTCATGCGGAAATTCACGCCCAACTCGCGGCTGACAATTTGCGCCAGCGTGGTTTTACCCAACCCGGGCGGGCCGTAAAACAGCGTGTGATCCATCGCCTCGCCCCGACGTCGGGCGCTCTCGATAAAGACGCGCAGGTTAGCGCGGGCATCCGCTTGCCCCGTGAAATCCTCAAGCGTTTGGGGCCGAAGGGCGCGGTCTGCGTCCTCTGGCTGTTCCTGCGGCGTCATTGGAATCGGATCGGTCATTGCGCGTTTTGCCTGCTCATCGGTTCATCCTGTTGTCGCAGCCGCGCAGGCCGTGGACAAGGGCGGAGCTATCCCTTGGGCGCCAACAGCTTTAGCGCTGCCTTGATCAACGCACCTGCGTCGCCGCCCTCACCGCTGGCCTGTGCGACGGCGCTGGCGGCCTCACCATGGGCGTAGCCCAGATTGACCAGCGCGGATAAGGCATCCGCCTGCGCCAAGCCATCGCTGGCCGGTCCCTCATCAATCACCGTGTCGATTACTGGCGCGTCTGCAACCGGAGTCGCCACAACCGGAGCAGCTGCCATCGCACGTCGCGCGCCACTGGCCCCCAGCGCCATGATCGCGGGTGCCTTGTCCTGCAATTCATTGACAACGCGGGCCGCGATTTTGGGGCCGATGCCCTGCGCCGCCTTAACCGCAGCAATGTCGCCTAGCGCAATGGCGCGGCTGGTCCCCTCCGGCCCCAATGTGCCGAGGATCGCCAGCGCTGCCTTTGCCCCCACACCCTGAACCGAGGTCAGCAGCCTGTGCCACTCCTTCTCCGCCAAGGTAAGAAAGCCGTAGAGCTGCATCAGGTCCTCACGCACCACCATTTCGGTATATAGCGCGACGTGGCTACCCTCCACCGGCAACGCCGCCAGCGTGCGCTCGGAGCAGTGAACGATATAGCCGACGCCTGATGCCTCGATCAAAACGTGGTCGCCCATGCGGTAATCCAACCGCCCTGAAATCTTGCCGATCATCTCAACCTCCTGCGCGGGCGATTGCCGCATCTAAACGTCCGGCAAAGCGCGCATGATGTGCATGGCACATTGCAATGGCCAACGCATCAGCCGCATCGGGTCCGGCGATCTGAACACCGGGCAATTGCAGACGGACCATATGATCAACCTGCGCCTTGGCCGCGTGGCCGACACCGACCACCACCTTCTTCACCTGATTGGGCGCATATTCCGCAACCGGCAACCCCGCCTGCGCCGGAACCAGCAGGGCAACCGCCCGCGCCTGTCCCAGCTTTAGCGTACCGGCGGCATCCTTGTTCACGAAGGTATGCTCCACCGCCGCGCAATCCGGTTTGTAGCCGTCCAGAACGACCTGCAATTGCGCGAACAGCGCGCAGAGGCGATTCGCTAAATCCGTGCCATCACCGGTACATACGCCATTTGCGACATGCGCAAGGCGCGTTCCCGACACGTCGATGATACCCCATCCCATCTTGCGTAGGCCAGGATCGATCCCAAGAACGCGCATTCACAAAACCTTCCACATTTCCGCACATTGGAAGCCCTAGCACGAACCGAGAACATCCACCAAGCCCGAAAGATCAAAAGCGGTTTTAGCGACACGCTATCACCCCAAAACGACGCAATAATTTTGTCATGCACACTGATGCCAGCGGTAAGGAAATTTTGACGTGTCCGGGGTACATTTTCCCTCTTGTCGCAAGCCGCAGAAAACGCCAAATGCAATTTCACGCAACCCAAGGAACACCAAATCCCATTCAAGGAAATACCACGATGACTATGACTGTTAACACCGCCTTTGCGCCGATCGGCTCCGACCTCGTTTATCGGGTTGTGACCAGCATCGAACATGCGATTGTCGAACTTCGCGCGATCCCCCGCGCACGCGCTACGGTAAAGAGCCTGAACAGTCTTTCTAATCGTGAGCTTTCTGATCTGGGCCTCGTGCGCGCCGATATCCAGCGCATCGCCCGTAACATGTCGCGCCGCGTTCTCTGACCGCTGGCAGCGCTGTTCCTTTAGGCCGCTCCGATCCGTTCGGAGCGGCCTTTTTTATTAGCTACGCAGCAATGTCAGCGTGGTCCATTCCCCGATCGAGCGGCGGTCGAGGCGGGTAAAGCCCCAGCCCTGATAGGTCCGCTCCACGCCGGTTGCCTGACGGTTCAGAATGCCAGACAGGATGATGATCGACCCTTGCTCGGTATGCTCGGCCATTTGCGGCGCTAACTTACGCAGTGGACCGGCGAGGATGTTGGCAAAGACCAGATCATAGGGCGCACGTTCATGCAAGCGGGCCTGCCGGAAACCAGCGGCGGTCACGCAAGCCACCTGATCGCCCAGCCCGTTCCAGCGCATATTGGCCTGCGCGGTTTGTGTCGCAACCGGATCAATATCAGATGCGATGGCACGGCACGGATATGCCTTGGCCGCGGCCATTGCCAAAACGCCCGTTCCAGCGCCAATATCCGCAACATTCGTCGCCCGCAGTCCGGTTTTCAGCAGCGCATCAAAGGACAGCAAACAGCCCAGCGTTGTATCATGGTGCCCTGTTCCGAACGCCATGGCCGCGTCAATCTCCAGCGAGATCTGGTGGATTCCAGCGGCGCCACGGTCATGCGAGCCATGGACAAGGAACCGGCCAGCAGGCACCGGTGACAGCTCACGTCGCACCTGTGCCACCCAATCGCGATCATCCAGTTTCGACACCGCGAAATCTGCGGCTCCATGCACGGCGGCCAGCAGGGCCAAGCCGATCTCATCGGGTTTTTCGGTGAAATAGCCACCGACCTCCCATAGGCCGGAGCCATCTTCGACTTCGAAAACACCAACACCGGTTGGGGTCGGCTCAAGGTTTTCGATCGCTTCGGCGAGAGCCAGCCCCGGCTTTTCACCGGCAAGCGTCGTCAGGGCTGTCCAGGTCGTCATGCTACATATCCTCGTTCAGGTTCAGCGCGGTATGCGGCCCAGACTGCGCTGAATCAAGCCCGCCTACCGCAAGAATCTAAATAGCGCCGGATATTACGCGCCTGTTCCGATGGCACAGGTCACGCCTGTTCCACCGATTCCGCAATATCCGGCGGGGTTCTTTGCCAGATATTGCTGGTGGTAATCCTCGGCATAGTAAAACGTCGGCGCGTACACGATTTCAGAGGTTACAGCGCCGTAGCCTGCTGCGGTCAGGCGCACGGCGAATGCTTCCTTTGACTGCTCTGCGGCCTGACGCTGCTCATCCGAGAACACATAGATGCCGGACCGGTACTGCGTACCCGCATCATTGCCCTGCCGCATGCCCTGCGTGGGGTCGTGCCCCTCCCAATAAATCTTGAGCAGATCCTCATATGAGATCACCGCAGGATCGAAATGCACCAGAACAACCTCGTTATGGCCGGTCTGACCGGTGCAAACCTGCTGGTAGGTCGGGTTTTTGGTGTATCCACCGGCATAGCCAACGGCGCTGACCCAGACGCCGTCCAGCTTCCAGAACATCCGCTCCACACCCCAGAAACAGCCCATACCGAACATGGCTGTTTGCAGCCCCTCGGGGAACGGTCCCTGCAATGGGCGACCGTTGATAAAGTGATGTTCGGCGGTGGCTACGGGCTGTGCATTGTCAGGCAACGCATCAGCGGCAGTGACCATCGTGGATTTTGTACGACTAAACAGCATTGGGTTCCCCTTGTCTTTGCACCAGAAGATAGGAAGCCGCGCGCGCGCAGCAAGATGGCACCGGATTACTCCGCCGGTGCGCGGGTTAGGCGGGGCGCGAACACAGTCTCATGCCCCTTTGCCGGATGCCGGGGGATCATCAGCGCCAGCATCAAGGAAACACAGGCAAATCCGGCGGCCAAGATGAAAACACCCGCAGGCGATGTCAGCCACAGATAACCCAGAGCCGCCGGCAATCCGACCGCAGCAATGTGATTGATTGTGAAGGCAACGGCAGCGGTTGGCGCAATATCCTCCGGATCAGCGATCTTTTGGAAATATGTCTTCAACGCAAAGGCCAGCGCGAAAAACAAGTGATCCAGCACATACAGTCCAGCGGCGATCATAACGCCCCATTTCAGATCGCCCCAACTGGCGAAATACAGCGCGCCATAGGCCAGAAAGATGCCGATCAGCCCGATATATTCGACAATCAGGGCGCGGCGTTCGCCGAACTTCTGCACGAAACCGCCCATCATCGGTGCGAAAAACATGTTGGCGACATAGTTGGCGATGAACAGGCCGGTGACTTCGTGAACCTCGAACCCGAACCGTTCGACCATCATAAACGCCGCGAACACGACAAAGATTTGCCGACGCGCGCCCGACATGAATTGCAGTGCGTAATACAGCCAGTAGCGACGGCGCAGGACCATCCGCTTGATCTGAGGGTTGGGGCTCTCAAATTGCGGATACATAACGAAGCAGAACAGGGCTAGCAGAACGGTCGCACCACCGCCAACCAGATATACTGCCTCATATGTCCAGCCGAAATTCTTCCATCCCAGAACCAGCAGGCCATAGGCCAGCAGCGACGCACCCGATCCGACAGCCACAATCCAGCCCAGCATTTGGGGGGCGCGTTTTTTATCGATCCACTGCAATTGCAGGGACTGGTTGACCGTCTCGTAATAATGAAAACCGATGGAGCCGATCAGCGTTGTGACCAACAGCCCCTGAAATGTCGGAAAATAGGCCGTGATCGCCACGGCGACCCCCAGCATGATCAGACTGACCAGCCCCAAAATCTGTTCGCGCACATAAATGATGATCGCAATGACACCGACGGCCAGAAATCCGGGGATCTCGCGCACGGTTTGCAGCCATCCGATATCGGAGCCGTCGAACTGTGCCGCCTCGATCACAAAATTATTCAGCAGGGCATTCCACGTGGAAAACGCCAACGGCATCGCCGCCGCCATCAGGATCAGCAACGCGATAGGGCCGCCCCAAATAGGCAGGGCCTTCGCTTGGTCTAGGGTCACAGTACGCATGATGTTCCGTTACGCCCAAAACGGCGCCTCGCCAATAACAATTAGCGTCATGAGTACAATTCAGCGGCCCCGCGTGGTGATCGCCATGTCGCCAAACAACACAGCGTAAATTACGGGGTTTTCGTTCCGGTATTTCGCGTTATAGTACCCGCATGAGCACAAGAATGATCCTTCGCAGCCTCCTTCTCCTAAGCAGCCTCTGAGCGTGCCGGGACCCTGGCGCGCGCGCTCAGGGGATATGAGAAGTGAGCGCCGGATCGACCACAACAAGCTCTAAGGATACATCCACATGACCGATCAGAAACAGGACCAAGTCCTGATCTTCGACACCACGCTGCGCGACGGTGAGCAATCCCCCGGTGCCTCCATGACCCATGAGGAGAAGGTGGAGATCGCCACCCTGCTCGACGAAATGGGCGTGGATATCATCGAGGCAGGATTCCCCATCGCATCCCCCGGTGATTTCGCCGCCGTCAGCGAAATCGCCAAGATCGCGAAAAGTGCGCAAATCTGCGGCCTGTCCCGCGCCGCAACCGGTGATATTGACCGCGCATGGGAGGCGATCAAGCACGCCGCTCGCCCCCGCATCCACACCTTTATCGGCACATCCCCCAGCCATCGCGGCATCACAGGGATGAGCATGGATGAAATGGCCGAGCACATTCACAACATGGTCACCCATGCCCGCAACCTGACCGACAACGTGCAGTGGTCCTCGATGGATGCGACACGGACGGAGCATGACTTCCTGAAGCGGACGGTCGAGATCGCGATCAAGGCAGGCGCCACCACGATCAACGTGCCCGACACCGTCGGCTACACCGCTCCACGCGAAAGCGCAGAGCTGATCCGCATGCTGATCGCAGAGGTTCCCGGCGCGGATGAGGTGATTTTCGCCACGCACTGCCACAACGATCTGGGCATGGCGACGGCGAACTCCCTCGCCGCAGTTGAGGCAGGTGCGCGTCAGATCGAATGTACCATTAACGGTTTGGGCGAACGGGCCGGCAATACCGCGCTGGAGGAAGTCGTCATGGCTCTGAAGGTGCGCAATGACATTATGCCGTACCAGACCCAGATTGATACCAGCCGCATCATGCATGCCAGCCGCATGGTTGCATCGGTTTCCGGCTTTGCCGTGCAGTATAACAAGGCGATCGTCGGCAAAAACGCCTTCGCCCATGAGAGCGGCATCCATCAGGATGGGATGCTCAAGGATTCCACCTCGTTCGAGATCATGCGCCCCGAGGATGTCGGCCTGTCCGAAACCTCGCTGGTGATGGGCAAGCATTCGGGCCGCGCCGCGCTGCGCTCCAAGCTGGAAAACCTCGGCTATGAGCTGGGCGACAACCAGCTCAAGGATGTGTTCGTCCGGTTCAAGGATCTGGCTGACCGCAAGAAGGAGGTCTATGACGAGGATCTCGTGGCGCTGATGTCCGACCAGACCACCAGCGCAGGCCACGACACCGTGCGCCTGACGGAGATGGAGGTTCGCTGCGGCACCACTGGTCCGCAGACCTGCACCATGTCCCTGATGGTTGAGGGTACAGCAAAAAGTGCCCAGACCACTGGCGACGGCCCTGTTGATGCGACGTTCAACGCACTAAAGGAAATGGTCCCGCACACGGCCCGTCTGGCGCTGTATCAGGTGCACGCCGTGACCGAGGGCACCGATGCGCAGGCCACCGTCAGCGTTCGGCTGGAGGAGGACGGCAAGATCGTCGCAGGACAATCCAGCGATACCGACACGGTCGTTGCCTCGGCCAAGGCGTATATCAACGCGTTGAATAAACTGATGGTCCGGCGTGAGAAATCCGCACCCGAAGACATCACCAGCTAATGTCGCGCGACAAAATCAGCGTCTCCGGCCATTGGTCGGGGCGCTACACCTATCCCGCCCGCTTCGCGCCACCGGTTACGTTCACAGCCCTGCTAGATGAACATGCCGGCATAATTGACGGGTGGAGCGATGAGCCGAATACCTTCATGGCCGATGCTCCATCAACACTGCGCGCCGATCTGAATGGTGAGCGGTCGGGCCAAACCATCACATTCGTCAAAACCTATCAAATATCGCATCCAGATGCCGATTTTGTGCACTACTCCGGCACGATAAACCCGTCATTGACGCATATCGTAGGCGCTTGGCGCTTCTTAGGTTTTGGCGGTCTGACTGGACGCTTTGAAATGCTGCGCCCAGCCGTATTAAAGGCATCGATCAAGGCAAAAACGGGCGCCACAATCTGATCTCTAGGACATGGCCACCTTTGTCGCCACAGCCACCGCAGCCATTGCTGCAACCCACGGGAATGGCCCGTGACTGATGCGCGCAACACCGCATTGCGCCAGCTCGGCCCGTGTGGCCATGTCAGGAAACATCAGGATGTTGACCGGTAAGGACGAACGCTCACACACGCTGCGGATCAGATCCAGATCGCGCAGACCGGGCACAAACAAGCTATCGGCCCCAGCCTTGGCATATTCATCACCACGGCGCAGCGCCTGATCGACCTTGGCCATGTCATGCGTGTCAGGCTTGGCCTTGAGGAACACATCCGTGCGGGCATTGATCCAAAACGCGGACCCGGCACCACTGCGCAGGGCCGCCACGCGTGTCGCCTGTTCGGCCACATCATACAGGTTGCTGCTGCCGACGACCTGATCCTCGAAATTCAGCCCGACCGCGCCGGTTTCCACAACCGATGCAGCGTTTGCAGACAATTCCGCAGCGCCTTGGGCATATCCGCCCTCGAAATCGAGAGTCAGCGGCACATGCACAGCAGCAACAATCCGACGGGCAGCCTGCAACGACCACTCCATCGGCAATTCCTCACCATCAGCGCACCCCAACGCCCCCGCGACAGAGGCGGAACCGGTGGCAACCGCAACCGCCCCACCTGCCACGACGGCGCGCGCACTGCCCGCATCCCAGATATTAACCAGCACGACAGGCACGCCCGGCTGATGAAGCGCGGCGAACTGCTCATACCTTTGCAATTGGTCCATGGTACTATTCCCCTTGTAGATAATTCGGCGCCTTTCAGGACAAACTCCCGACGCTGTGACCCGTTGATTTCGACCGGCACTGAATACCGGGCCAACTGATTCGCGCCGCCGCAAATCGGGCGTCTATTCCGCAAATTGGCGTTACATGAGTGACTTACTCGGCGGTTCTTTGCTCACAGCGGGGGACAGCATGCGATCTGGGCTTGCATTGTCGTGCATTCCCATCCTGCACACCCTTTACGGTACGGGACTGTGAGTCGTATAAGACTGTCAGTGATGCGAAAAGACGCCGCAATGGGAATGGCGCACGTATCGGGTCAGGGGCAGTGCGTAGATGTTCAGTATTATTTCAGGCATGTTCTCATCGGACATGGCAATCGATCTCGGAACCGCCAACACGCTGATTTACGTGAAGGGCAAAGGGATCGTCCTAAACGAACCGTCTGTAGTGGCATATCATGTGCGCGACGGACGCAAAAAGGTTCTCGAAGTGGGCGAGGAAGCGAAGCTGATGCTTGGCCGCACGCCCGGCTCGATCGAGGCCATTCGCCCCATGCGCGACGGCGTTATCGCCGATTTCGACGTGGCCGAAGCGATGATCAAGCACTTCATCAACAAGGTGAACAAACGCGGCAAACCCAAAATCATCGTCTGCGTCCCTCACGGTGCCACCCCCGTTGAGAAGAAGGCTATCCGCGAAAGCGTTCTGGCCGCCGGCGCACGCAAGGCAGGTTTGATCGCAGAACCGATCGCCGCAGCAATCGGTGCGGGCCTGCCCATCACCGAACCAACCGGATCGATGGTTGTGGATATTGGCGGCGGCACGACCGAGGTGGCTGTGCTGTCCCTAGGCGATATCGTCTATGCGCGCTCCGTCCGCGTGGGTGGCGACCGTATGGACGAGGCAATTATTTCGTATCTGCGTCGCCAACATAACCTGTTGGTGGGCGAGGCAACGGCAGAGCGGATCAAAACCTCCATCGGGTCCGCCCGTATGCCTGAGGATGGTCGCGGTCACGCCATGGAAATCCGCGGTCGCGACCTGCTGACCGGCGTGCCCAAGGAAACCGAGGTTACGCAGGCCCAAGTGGCAGAGGCGCTGGCCGAACCGGTCCAGCAAATCTGTGAGGCGGTGATGACCGCGCTGGAGGCAACGCCCCCTGATCTGGCCGCAGATATCGTTGATCGTGGCGTTATGCTGACCGGTGGCGGTGCATTGCTGGGTGATCTGGATCTGGCCCTGCGCGAACAGACCGGTCTGGCGATTACGGTGGCGGATGACGCCCTGAATTGTGTTGCTCTGGGCACCGGCAAAAGCCTGGAATTCGAGCGCAAAATCCAGCACGTCATCGATTACGGCAACCAGTAACCGTTGATTTTG
Source organism: Pontivivens marinum (assembly GCF_900231835.1). GTDB lineage: Bacteria > Pseudomonadota > Alphaproteobacteria > Rhodobacterales > Rhodobacteraceae > Pontivivens > Pontivivens marinum. Next base: position 881,629 of record NZ_OCTN01000001.1, read on the forward strand.
AGTGGATGTCCTACCCGCGTTAATCTGTGGGTCAGGCATCGAATGTAAGCCCGTGGCGGGAGTCCGAGCGTGGCCTATACGAGTGGACAGGATCAAAACAGCCTTTGGCGAACCACGCGGCAAATCTTGCTGGGCGTGATCGTATTGATCTGCCTTGCCCTGTTCATCCTGTGGCGCATCGACAGCCCACGGGTTGAACGCCTGCAAATGGCCGTGGCGGATGCTGTCCTGCCCAGTCTGGAATGGACCACACGCCCCGCGGCCAAGGTCACCAGCATGGTGCAGGATTTCCAGTCCTATGTGCGGGTTTACGAACAGAACGAGGAACTGCGCCGCGAATTGCAGGCCATGAACGGCTGGCACGAGGCCGCATTGCAGCTGGAACAACGCAATGCCCGCCTGCGCGCGCTGAACAACGTGCAACTGTCCCCGCAGGCAACCTTTATCACCGGTGAGATCATGGCAGAGGGCGCAGGCCCGTTCAGCCGCTCCGGCCTGCTGAATGTCGGGTCTGAGAACGGGGTCATGGATGGATCCGCCGCGCTGGACGGACTGGGTCTGGTCGGGCGGATTTCCGGCGTTGGTGAGGAAACCAGCCGCGTGATTTTCCTGACCGATATTAACAGCCGCGTGCCGGTCATCCTGCAACCGTCGGGGCAGCGCGCGATCCTGATTGGTGACAATACCGACGCGCCGCTGATCGATTTTGTTGAGGATACCGAACGTGTTCAGGCCGGTGACAGGGTTGTCACCTCAGGCGACGGACGTGTCCTGCCCGCCGATGTTCTGGCCGGTCAGGTGATCGTCTCTGCAAATGGACGCCTGCGCCTGCGCCTTGCCGCCGATTACCAACAATTGCGGTTTGTGCGCGTGCTGAACTATCGCCCGCGCCCCGCCATCGACCAACCCGGTGGCCTGATTACCGATGAGCAATTCTTTTTCGGTGAGGAGCCGGAATGACCCGCCGCCTGACCCGTATCCTGATGCTGGCGCTGACAGGTTTTGCCAGCATCCTGATCGTGGCAGTTCCAGTTCAACCGGGCGCCACACAATGGCCGATGCCTGATTTACTGCTGATGCTGTGCTGTTACTGGGTGCTGCGCAGACCTGACTGCGCGCCGATCCTTGTGCTGTTCGCTCTTGGGCTGATCGCGGATATGATCCTGATGCGGCCCATCGGCATCGGCGCATTGACGTTGGTTCTGATAACAGAGCTGCTGCGCGCCCAGATCCGCACATTGCGCGACACTGCATTTCCGCTGGAATGGCTGACCGTCGCCATGCTTGTCGGCATTGGAATGCTGTTGCAAATGGCGCTGTTGTGGATCAGCCTTGGCACATTGCCTATGCCGGTTGAGATGGCACAATATGCAGGCATAACAATCCTCAGCTATCCTGCCGTCGCGCTATTTTGTGGCGGGATACTGGGGCTGCGGCACCGCACCAGCGGCAAGATTTCATACTCCAATTATTTAGGTGAGGGCTAAAATGGCCCGTAAAGAGAAAAACAGCCCCAGCATTACCCGACGCGGATTGGTGTTGATGGGCGCACAGCTTGCCCTTGTCGGCACGCTGGGTTGGCGCATGCGCCATTTGCAGGTTGAGGAAGCGGAACGCTACCGACTGCTGGCCGAGGAAAACCGCATTAACATCCGGCTGCTACCCCCTGCGCGTGGCCTGATCTATGATCGCGATGGGCAACCCGTTGCCATCAACCAGCAAAACTACCGCATCGTCATGGTGCGTGAGGGGGCAGGCGACCCCGGTGAGGTGCTGCGCCGCCTGTCCCTGCTGATCGAAATCAGCCCCGACCGGCGTGAGCGTGTTTTGCGCGATATGTACGCCCGCCCCGCCTTTGTCCCCGTGACAGTGGCGGAGCATCTGGACTGGCACAGCTTCGCGCGCGTGGCATCGAACGCCCCTGCCCTACCCGGTGTTCTGACCGAGGTTGGCCTGTCGCGCCACTATCCGGCGGATGAGGTCTTTGCTCATATTGTCGGCTATGTCGGTCCTGTTTCCGATTATGACCTCAGCCAGATTGAGAACCCTGACCCCCTGCTACAAATCCCCGATTTCCAGATCGGCAAAAACGGCGTGGAAAAACGAGCCGAGGCTGATTTGCGCGGGTCCGCCGGCAATTCGCGGATCGAGGTCAATGCAAGCGGCCGCGTCATACGTGAACTGGACCGTGTTGAGGGTAGCTCGGGTCAGGATTTGCAACTGACCATTGATAGCGGCCTACAGGATTTCACCCTACGCCGGATGGAGGGGCAAAGCTCCGCCACGGTGGTCATGGATGTGCAAACAGGTGAGATTGTAACGATGGCCTCGGCCCCGTCCTTTGATCCCAACAGCTTCGTCTTTGGCATTTCAACCGGTGAATGGAACGCACTGAACACTGACGAATATCGCCCGCTTTATAACAAGGCCGTGTCGGGCGTTTATCCACCCGGGTCCACGTTCAAAATGGTGGTCGCACTTGCCGCGCTAGAGGAAGGCCACATCAACCCGTCCGAAACCGTGTTCTGCGGCGGCTCGATCGAGGTCGGGAATCGGCGCGCCCATTGCTGGCGGCGCGGTGGGCATGGCTGGATGGACCTGCGCGACAGCCTGAAAAACTCATGCGACGTTTACTACTACGACATCGCGCAACGGGTCGGCATCGATAAAATCAGCGAAATGGCCAATCGGCTAGGCATAGGCATCCGCCACGACTTACCCCTGCCAGCGGTCAGCGCAGGAAATATGCCGGATCGCGATTGGAAGCTGCGGGTCCACGGGGAAAGCTGGCTGATCGGTGACACGGTCAATTCGGGCATTGGGCAGGGCTTTATGCTGGCCTCACCGCTGGAGCTGTGCGTGATGGCCGCGCGGATCGCATCCGGTACATCGGTCACGCCAAAGCTGATCCGATCTGTTGACGGCGTGCCTGCTGACCTGTCCGCTGGTGCGCCGCTAGGAGTGCAGACAGCGTCACTGGATGCAGTGCGCGCTGGCATGTTTGCAGTGTCCAATGACCGGCGCGGTACGGGCTATCGCGCGCGCATCGCGGACCCTCAAATGGCCATGGCGGGTAAAACCGGCACCTCACAGGTACGCCGCATCACCGAGGCGGAGCGCCGCACCGGCGTTTTCCGAAACGAGGATTTGCCGTGGAACCGACGCGACCATGCACTGTTCGTCGCCTTCGCCCCCTTTGATGCGCCCCGCTATGCGATTGCAACGATTGTGGAACATGGCGGCGGCGGGTCCACCGCGGCGGCCCCGATTGCGCAGGATGTGATGATCCGCGCGCTATATGGCCCCGAACCACCGATTGAGGCTTGGCCCTCTGCCATGCACCAAACCATCCGCGAACGCCGCCGCCTGGGGCAGGATAGCGCCAGCGTACAGTGGAGCCGCGCATGATCTACTGGGAGCAAATGAACGCCCGCCCGACCCCGACCGGTCCGGCAAAGCTGTTACACGTTCATTGGCCACTGGTGATCCTGATCTGCTGCGTCTGCGGTGCCGGCTTTTTGATGTTGTATTCCGTGGCTGGCGGCAATTTGGATCGCTGGGCACGTCCGCAAATGATGCGGTTCGGGTTGGGCATTATCGCGATGCTGTTCATCGCAATGATCCATGTGGATTTCTGGCGGCGGATTTCGATTTTTGCCTATCTGGGCGGGCTTGCCCTGTTGCTGGCCGTGGAATTCATTGGTGAGGTTGGCATGGGCGCGCAGCGTTGGATCGACCTTGGCCCGCTGCGCCTGCAACCCTCCGAGCTGATGAAGGTCGCCCTCGTCATGGTGATCGCGCAATATTATGCGTGGTTACCGCAGGAGAAAGTCTCGCACCCGTTCTGGGTTGCGGTCCCACTGGTCATGACCGCGATACCGGTGATGCTGGTGTTGAAACAGCCTGATCTGGGAACCTCGATCCTGATGGTGGCGGGAGCTGGCGTGGTGATGTTCCTAGCAGGTGTTAGCTGGTGGTATTTCGGCACGGCCATTGCGGCGGTTGCCACGACGGTTTGGGCCGTATTCGAGTCGCGCGGGCAGACGTGGCAATTGCTCAACGATTACCAATATCGCCGGATCGACATCTTCCTCGACCCGTCCAAGGATCCGCTGGGTGCCGGTTATCACATCACACAGGCCAAGATTGCACTGGGGGCCGGTGGCCTGTCGGGCCGTGGCTTTATGCAGGGCACGCAAAGCCGGTTGGATTTCCTGCCTGAGAAACATACCGATTTCATCTTTACGTCGCTGGCAGAACAGTTCGGCTTTGTCGGCGGGCTGACATTGCTGGGGCTATATACGGCGATCATCATGTTTTGCCTGCTATCGGCCTTTTCAAACCGTGACAGGTTCGGGGCGCTGATGACCGGCGGATTGACCGCCACGTTCTTTTTCTTTTTCGCCGTGAATATGGCGATGGTGATGGGGTTGCTGCCGGTTGTAGGCGTGCCACTGCCGCTGGTCAGCTATGGCGGGTCAGCGATGCTGGTCCTGCTGGGCGCATTCGGCCTGATTCAAAGCGCCCATGTCCACCGTCCTAGAGGAGCCTATGGATGATTAATGTCTTGTTTTCCGCCCGTCCCGAAGCATGGGACAAGTATCGCAAACCACTGCTGGACACCTTCGCGGCGGAACGGGTTGAGGTTAATCTGGCCACCCAGATGGACCCTGAAACGGTGGACTGGATCATCTACGCGCCCAATAGCGGGTTGGAGGACTTTTCGCCCTTCACCCGATTGCAGGGCGTACAGAACCTATGGGCCGGTGTTGAGAAAATCGTCGGCAACCCAACGCTAAAGGTTCCTTTGGCCCGCATGGTTGACCCCGGCATGACCGAGGGGATGATCGAGTGGGTAACCGGCCACGTCCTGCGCAACCACTTAGGCATGGATGTTGATATCAAGCGTACTGACGCCGAATGGCAGCCGCATATTGCCCCGCTTGCCCGTGATCGCCCTGTCGCGATGCTGGGGCTGGGGGCGCTGGGATCGGCCTGCGCACAGGCGCTAAGCGTGTTGAACTTCGACGTTCACGGCTGGAGCCGCTCTGCCAAGCAGATCGACGGCATCACCTGCCATCACGGCGATAGCGGGCTGAGCGAGGTTCTAAGCGTCGCGCAAATCGTGGTGATGCTGCTGCCCTCCACCCCTGCGACGGAAAACCTGCTTAACGCGGACCGGTTGGCGATGCTGCCGCGTGGCGCAATGATTGTGAACCCGGGGCGCGGCCCGTTGATCGACGATGAGGCGCTGATTGCCGCACTGGACTCGGGGCAGATCGGCCACGCAACGCTGGACGTGTTTCGCATTGAGCCGTTGCCGCAGGAGCACCCGTTCTGGGCGCATCCCAACGTCACGGTCACGCCGCATATCGCGTCAGAAACACGGGTCGCATCCGCCGCTGTGCTAGCCGCGCGCAACATTGCTCGCGCATCGCGGGGTGAGCAGATGCACAATACCGTCGATTACGCGCAGGGTTACTGAGCCCGTCGCGAGAACGACCCGTCAGGGTTCAGGAACAGGGTCGGGTCCGGCGCTATGTCGAACTCGACAGAACGCGCTGTCAGAACCGGTACCGTGGTCGGGCTGGGGATGACATAGGTCTGTTGCTGCACAGGTTCGGCACGGACCGCTGCTACCGGATTGGCCTGCTCCAATGCTTCCGGTTCGGCAGCGGGCTCCGGCGTTGGCGCAGGTGCCTGCGCGACCCGTGGTCCGTCGGTAAACATGTCGGGCCGCAGGCACGGGTTCCACTGCTCAACACCGGTAAACGGCTCGGCGCGGCTTTCCCATGTCAGTGTACAGAAAATCTCGACCCAGTAATCGGGGATGACGGTAATGTCCGCGCCCGCCGTCAGGTCAAAGGGGATGTTATCATCGCTGAACTGACGGCGGGGTTCCGCGACCGGTTCCGGCTCTACCGGTACGACAGCCACAACCTCAGGCTCCGCCACGCAGCCAGCCAGTAGCGCGAGCATCAGGAAACGCTTCATAGCAGGCCCCCGATTGCGCCGCGGTTGCCGCCGATTTGCCCGCGATGCAGCAGGATTTGGTCCAGCAGGACACAGGCCATCATCGCCTCACCCACGGGAACGGCACGGATGCCGACACAAGGATCATGGCGGCCCTTTGTCACGACCTCAATACTCTCACCCGATTTGGTGATGGAGCGGCGGGGCGTCAGGATAGAGCTGGTCGGCTTTACCGCGAACCGCACAACCACGTCCTGTCCGGTGGAAATACCGCCCAGAATGCCGCCCGCATGGTTCGAGGAATAGATCGGGCCGTCGGGGCCCATATCGATCTCGTCCGCGTTCGCCTCACCCGTTAGGCAGGCGGCGGCCATGCCCTCACCGATTTCGACGCCTTTGACGGCATTGATGCTCATCATCGCGGCGGCCAGTTCGGTGTCCAGCTTTCCGTAAACCGGTGCGCCAATACCTGCGGGCACGCCCTGCGCGACAACCTCGATCACCGCGCCGACCGAGGAATGGGCCTTGCGGATTTCATCCAGATATTCGGCGTAATGCGCGGCGGCAGCGGCGTCGGGGGTCCAGAACGGGTTGTTCTCAACCTCATCCCAATCGCGTCCCGTGGCCACGTGCGGACCCATTTGCACCAACCCGCCGACGATGCGCAGGTTAGGTGCCAGAACCTTTAGCGCCTCACGCGCGATACCGCCCGCTGCAACCCGCGCGGCTGTTTCACGCGCACTGGAGCGACCGCCACCGCGATAATCGCGAATGCCGTATTTCTGCCAATAGGTGATGTCGGCATGACCGGGGCGGAAAGTCTCCGCGATATTGCCGTAATCCTTGGAGCGTTGATCCGTATTCTCGATCATCAACTGGATCGGTGTGCCGGTGGTCTGCCCCTCGAATACGCCGGACAAGATGCGCACCTCGTCCGCCTCGCGCCGCTGGGTTTCGAACTTGGTCTTGCCCGGTTTCCGCTTGTCCAGCCAGTGTTGCAGCATCGCGGGTTCCACCGGCACGCCGGGGGGACACCCATCGACGGTTGCGCCTAGGGCAGGACCGTGGCTTTCACCCCAAGTGGTGACACGAAACAGATGGCCGAACGAATTGAGAGACATGGCAAAGGCTCCTTTATGCGTCGTTTATCGCGTGCGACGCCGTGCGTCCATGGCGGGACGTATCTGCGGTCGAATCATCCGCTGCCAGCGCATCGTGACCGGCGGGGGTTAGGCCATAAAAACCGCGCTCAACCCGTTCAAACCAGCCGTAATGATTGGCGCGCAGGATGGTTGCGGCTTTCTCCACCTCGGCCGCGTTGCCCGCTACCGATGCCTTGACCACGCCATGCTGTGCCAGATGCGTGGCCAGTCGCAGGCATCCCTGACGATAGGCCGTCATCACCGCACCGGCAGGTTGCCCGCCAATTTCGGGGTCACCGCGCCGCAACTGGAATTCACGCAGCAAACGCCCCTGCCGCTTTGCGTTCGCGCGGGGGGCATAGGGGCCGGGGTCCAATCGCACCTCGGCCACGCCATTCTTTACCACGATCAGACCGAGACCGAGGCGGCGCAGCATCCCCTTGATCCGCGTGGCGTCCTTGCGACTGCGCCCCGGCAGGCGCGGCACGGCCAGATAGACGGCCTCGCTCATCGCCAAGCGGTCCACGCCCTGTAACAGCAGGGCCATGGTCAGGCCGGTCTTCATCTCAACAATCACGGGGGGTTCGTCTCCACGCATGGCAACGATATCGCAGGGGCCTATCTCACCCTTTACGGTGTAGCCTTGCGCGCTCAACAACGTCTTAATCGGATGGTATAGATCGCTTTCGGCCATGTTCTATGGATAGCGCGCATTGCATCGCGCGGGAAACAGGATAAATCCGGTTGAAACGAGGAGTGTACGATGACCCATTTCACAGCCAGAGATTTGCGCGACGCCTGTGGCGCCTTCGCAACCGGCGTGACGGTGGTCACAACGCTAGGGCCGGATGGGCCGCTGGGTATGACGGCCAACAGCTTCTCATCGCTGTCGATAGACCCGCCGCTGGTCATGTGGGCACCGGCAACACGCTCCGCCCGTTTTGGGGCCTTCACACAGGCAGGACATTTCACCATCCATATCCTGAATGCCGAACAGCTGGAACTGGCCGCAGCCTTTGCACGATCCGGTTGCGATCCCTTTGCCGATATGGATTGGACGCATGGTCCGACAGGTGTTCCCGAATTCAGCGGATGCGCCGCGATGTTCCGCTGTACCCGCCATGCCGTGCATCCGGGGGGCGATCACGCCATCGTTGTGGGGCGCGTGGACAGTCTGGAACATGATCCGACACCGCATCCGCTGGTGTTTCATGCGGGCCTATATCCGCGACTGGCGTAAACCACCTCGCTTGCCCCCTAGGGGGGCATCCGCTACACCGCCAACAATCCCAATTTCAGAGCCCCTATAGGGTTTGAGGACTGACCGATGGCCAAGGATAAGCAAAAGAAACCCCAACGCCCCAAAGCTGCCCCTCCGCGCGGCTTTCGTGATTATTTCGGCCCCGAGGTAATCCATCGGCAGGAGATGCTGCGCACCATCACCGGCATCTATCACCAATACGGGTTTGATCCGCTGGAAAGCTCGGCTGTGGAAACGGTTGAGGCGCTGGGTAAATTCCTGCCTGACGTGGACCGCCCGAACGAAGGCGTGTTTGCATGGCAGGACGATGACGAAAGCTGGATGGCGCTGCGCTATGACCTGACCGCCCCGCTGGCGCGCGTCTATGCACAGCACCGCAACAACCTGCCAACGCCCTATCGCCGCTATGCGGTTGGTCCGGTTTGGCGGAATGAAAAGCCCGGCCCCGGTCGTTTCCGCCAGTTCTATCAGTGCGACGCCGATACGGTTGGCACGCCAACGGTGGCCGCCGATGCAGAAATCTGCGCGATGCTGTCCGATGTGCTGGAGGGCGTGGGCATTCAGCGCGGCGACTACATTGTGCGCGTGAATAACCGCAAGGTTCTGAACGGCGTGATGGAGGTCACCGGCCTGCTGAACCCATCCGACCCTACCATCCGCGCGCATGAGCGTGGCATCGTGCTGCGCGCTATCGACAAGCTGGACCGCCTCGGCGAATCCGGCGTGCGTGCGCTGCTGGGTGAGGGACGCAAGGACGTCTCCGGCGATTTCACCAAGGGTGCAGGTCTGGGCGACGAACAGACCGATATCGTCATGGGCTTCGTTTCCGCCCTGCGCGACAGCAACGCCGCAACCTGCGCACGTCTGGGCGAACTGGTCGGCGGATCGGCTGTCGGTGCCAAGGGTGTGCAAGAACTAGAGCAAATCGCGGAGATGGTTGAGGCGCAGGGCTACGGCCCCGACCGCGCCCTGATCGATCCGTCGGTTGTGCGTGGCCTCGGCTATTATACCGGCCCCGTTTACGAGGCGGAGCTGACATTCGAGGTGCTCGACGAAAAGGGCCGCCCCCGTCAATTCGGTTCAGTCGCTGGTGGTGGCCGCTACGACGATCTGGTCAAGCGTTTCACCGGCCAAGAGGTTCCCGCAACCGGCGTATCCATCGGTGTGGACCGCCTGCTGGCCGCGCTGGACAATCGCCTGACCCGCGCGGATGAGGTTGCGGGCCCCGTCATCGTGACCGTCATGGATCGTGATCGCATGGCCGATTACCAGACCATCGTGGCCGAGCTGCGCAATGCAGGCATCCGGGCCGAGGTTTATCTTGGCAATCCGAAAAACTTCGGCAACCAGCTGAAATATGCCGACACCCGCAATTCTCCCATCGCCATTATCGAGGGCGCGCAGGAGAAGGAAAACGGCATCGTTCAGATCAAGGATCTGGCCCTTGGCGCCCGCCTTGCACAGGAAATCACCTCGAACGAGGAGTGGAAGCAGAACGCCGCGCAGTTCGAAGTGAGCCGCGCCGATCTGGTCAGCGAAGTGCGTGAATTGCTCGCACGCTCGAAATGAGCGGGCTGGCGCGCAGGGGCAGCGATTATCGCCGCCTCGTCGAACTGTCCGAAAGCCTGCTGGGCGGGTTTGAACAGGCCGGGTATGAGCGGATTGATCCGCCAATGCTGCACGACGCGGCACATGTCGGGCTGGGCGGTCAAACCCTGCTGGATCTGACCTATCTGATGGGCAACGGCCTTGCCCTGCGGTCGGATTTCACGGTGCCGGTTTACCTGCTGCACGCTGAACGGGGCCGTGATGCCGGCACGCCGCGCTATTGCTATAGCGGTCCGGTGTTCCGGCGCAGCGCCCCCGGCGATGATCGGCCCACGGAATACCTGCAACTGGGCATCGAATATTTCGGCTCGCTGCGACGCGAGGCGGCGGATGTACGGATTTTCGCAAATATCCTCGCGGCGCTGCACCGCTCCGGCCTAAAGGATGTTCCGGTGATGACCGGCGATGTTGCGCTGTTCCACGCGGTTCTGGATGCGCTGGACATGTCAGACCGCATCCGCGCCCGTCTGCGCGGCCTGTTCTGGCGGCCCGAGCAATTGCGCGCACAGATCACTCGCATGCAAACGCCTATCGCCGTGCCGGATACGCTGGCTGGACCTGATATCGAGGCAAAGCTGCACGACACCCTGACCATTCAGGGCAAGCGCAGCCCTGCCGAGGTCGCCGAATTGCTGACCGCCCGTGCCAATGACATGCTGCCTGCGAATACGGCGCAAACACTACTGGCTTATCTGGATATTACCGGCCCGATTGGGCAGGTTCCGGAACTGGTCCGCGCCCTGCTCGGTGATCGGATCGACGATGCGCTGGCGCGGTTCGAGGATCGGCTCAGCGAATTGTGCCACCGTCTCGGCCCTGAAGCATTGGACACACCGTTCCGCGCCGATTTCGGGCGTCGGCATGAATATTACGACGGGTTCGTTTTCGAGATGGCCCATGCAGGCCAAGTTATCGCCGCCGGTGGCCGCTATGACCGCCTGTCGCAACAGGTCGGTGCCGCCGATTGGCCCGCCATTGGTGGTATGATCCGGCCACAAATCCTGCTCTCCGCACTTGATGAGGTGGCCAAATGACTGCGCTCAAACTCGGCCTGCCATCCAAGGGACGCTTGCAACAGGATGCAATCAACTGGTTTTCCAAGGCAGACATCACCGTCGCTCGCACCGGATCGGACCGCGAATATGCAGGGCAGGTCACTGGTCTGGACGGGATCGAGCTGGTCCTGCTATCAGCCAGCGAAATCCCCCGCGAATTGGCCGCCGGACGCATCCATCTGGGTGTAACCGGTGAGGATCTGATTCAGGAAAAGCTGGCCGACTGGGCGCAGATCACGCCCGCCGTCGCGCATATGGGCTTCGGCTTTGCCGACCTGATCGTTGCTGTCCCCGATAGCTGGGCGGATGTGACTACATTGCGCGATCTGGATGATGCCGCAGCACAGTTTCACGCCAATCACGGACACCGCCTGCGGATTGCTACGAAATACCACAACCTCGTGCGGGGCTTCCTCAGCACGCAGGGCGTGGCTGATTTCGAGATCGTGGATTCACAGGGCGCGACCGAGGGGACGATCAAGAACCAAACGGCTGAGGCGATTGCCGACATCACCTCCAGCGGTGCGACCCTGACGGCGAACCACCTGCGGATTTTGACCGATGGCGAAATCCTGAAATCACAGGCGACGCTGTTTGCGGCGCGTAATGCTCATTGGTCAGATGCCAACCGTGCGACATTCGCAACGCTGTGCGGTCGTTTGGACCTACCGGTTCCGGCGCTTACCTAACGCCTAGCGCGGCCAGTGCGGTTGCCAGTTCCGGCGGCAGGGCGGTTTCCCCCTCCCTGTCGGCGGCCAAATCTTGCGGCGCATCTGTTGATTTGAGGTAGCGCCAGCCCTGAAACGGGCGGCGGGGCACGGCCTCCGTCTTGATCACCTCATCCGCCAGAACGATACCGCACCGGCGGATGCCATCCTCGCCGATCACTTCATCCAGACGCACGATCTGTTGGCGGGCCAGCACCTGCCCCTTGAACACCCAGTACAACGATCCGCCATCCAGAAGCTCTGCCTCACGTTTGGGCCACATGCGGGTTACGTGGCGATGTTCCGCGGGCTCACCACGGGCCGTGCGGGTTTCCCGAACATGCGCCTGCCAGTTCAACAGGTCCTCAACCTTTTCTGCTCCGACACATAGCTTGATCAGGTTCAGCGGTTCGGTCGGCATGATGTGTCCTTACAGGCGGTTTCGTACCGACTACATATAGGTAACCGGGCAGGTATATCACGCGCCGAATTGCCGCCGGTTGACACATTTGGTGCTGGCCTCATACTCGGCATATCCTCCATTCCCTAGATCGCAGGTCGTGTCATGTCCGATTTCGCAGCCCCAATCGCGCAACAGATTTGGGAGATGAAGTACCGTTTCCAACCACAGGATGGCGCTGGGGCGGATGAAACCGTTGACGATACTTGGCGGCGCATCGCGCGTGCATTGGCCAGTGTTGAGGACGATCCCGCCCTGTGGGAGGACCGTTTTCACGCCGCGCTGTCCGAATTCAAATTCCTGCCCGCAGGCCGGATCGTTGCAGGGGCCGGAACAGGGCGCACCGTCACGTTGTTCAACTGTTTCGTCATGGGCACGATACCGGATTCACTCGGTGGCATATTTGACGCCCTGCGTGAGGCCGCCCTGACCATGCAGCAGGGTGGCGGGATCGGCTATGACTTCTCCACCATCCGGCCAAAGGGCGCGCCGGTTGCCGGTGTTGGGGCCGATGCGTCGGGGCCGCTCAGCTTTATGGATGTCTGGGATTCCATGTGCCGCACGATCATGAGCGCAGGCGCACGGCGCGGTGCGATGATGGCAACGATGCGCTGCGATCACCCTGATATTGAGGATTTCATCACCGCCAAGCAGGATTCAACCCGTCTGCGCAACTTCAACCTGTCCGTTCTGGTCAGTGATGCATTTATGGAGGCGGTTGAGGCAGGTCACACATGGGATCTGACCTTTGGCGGCACGGTTTACCGCACCGTAAAGGCCCGCGATCTGTGGGACCTGATTATGCGGTCCACTTATGATTACGCGGAACCGGGCGTCATTTTCATTGACCGGATCAATCGCCGTAACAACCTATATTATGCTGAGGAAATCGCGGCGACGAACCCCTGTGGTGAACAGCCATTGCCGCCCTATGGCGCGTGTTTGTTGGGATCAATCAATCTCGCCCGACTGGTCACTGAACCGTTCACCGACGATGCCGCTTTGGATGAGGGCGCGCTGACCGAACTGGTCGCCATGGCTGTGCGGATGATGGACAATGTTGTCGATAGCTCCCGCTTCCCCCTGCCCGAGCAGCAGGATGAGGCACAGGCAAAGCGGCGCATCGGGCTGGGCGTTACCGGCCTTGCCGATGCGTTGCTGATGGTGGGACAGCGCTATGGCTCGGTCGAGGCGGCGCAACAGACCGAACATTGGCTGCATCAAATCGCCCGCGCCTCCTACCTCGCCTCGGCGCAGTTGGCGGCGGAAAAGGGGCCGTTCCCACTGTTCGATGCGGAGGCCTTTCTAGGCTCGGAAACCATGATGGAGATGGACGCAGATGTCCGCCGCGCCGTCAGCAAGCATGGCATCCGCAACGCGCTGCTAACCTCCATCGCACCGACAGGCACGATTTCGCTGTTCGCGGGCAATGTGTCCAGCGGGATCGAGCCTGTCTTTGCCTATTCCTACACCCGCAAGGTTTTGCAAAAGGACGGCACGCGCACCGAGGAGGACGTGGTCGATTACGCGGTAAAGCTGTATCGCGACCTGCACGGCGATGGCCCCCTGCCCGATTATTTCGTGAACGCACAAACCCTGGCCCCGTCGGATCATGTTCGCATGCAGGCGGCCGCCCAGAAATGGATCGACAGTTCCATCAGCAAAACCATCAACTGCCCAGCCGATATTGATTTCGAAACCTTCAAGGATGTCTACCTGCAAGCATGGAATACAGGCTGCAAGGGCTGCACAACCTATCGCCCCAACGCCGTCACAGGCTCTGTTCTAAGCGTGGACACCCCCGCCGAACCGACCGTTGAGATGCCGCAATTCGACGCCCCCATTGCCCGCCCCGATGCGGTGGACGGTATGACCTACAAGATCAAATGGCCCGATTCCGAACATGCGATCTACATCACGCTGAACGATGTTGTGGTGGACGGGTTGCGGCGCCCGCTCGAAATCTTCATCAACTCCAAAAATATGGAGCATTTCGCGTGGACCGTGGCGCTGACCCGCATGATCTCCGCTGTGTTCCGGCGCGGCGGCGATGTCAGCTTTGTCGTTGGAGAGCTGAAGGCCGTGTTCGATCCGCGTGGCGGCGCATGGATGCAGGGGAAATATGTACCCTCAATTCTGGCCGCCATCGGCGGTGTGATCGAGCGGCACATGATAGCAATCGAGTTCCTGCCTGCACAGGGCAGCACTCTCAGCCCTGATCCGGTAGCCCCACAAATCAGCACCACAAAACCCGGACCAGCCTGCCCAAGTTGCGGAGCATATGAACTACGGATGCTAGAAGGCTGCCTTACCTGCGGAAGCTGTGGATTCTCTAAATGCTCGTGACGCGATATGTCGCAAAATTGCGTCTCAATACCGAACATACCGACCGTGCAAAATGCACAAGATAAGCGAAATACACCCCTAAAAAACTATACCAAAGTATAAATTGATACTCAATCTCGCGCATCGACCGACCCAATTACTCAATCATAATTATGAACTATCTTTTACACAGGTTCAAATTTCCAGTGTACCTTCGGAAATGTGTCCAGCGACCGAGAGGATAATCCATGATTTCGTTCATAAAGGCTGCCTGCCTCACAGCAGTAGTTACCCTGTGTCCTATAGCGGCAAGTGCCGACGGATTTAGTCTAGGCGGCCAAATCGGCTCTATTGGTAACTTCACAAATGATGCTATAGGTGACGGCAATGATCGCTGGCAATCTGCGTCGTATCAGCGCTCATGGTTCTACAACGGAAATGTTTTCGCGCCGGATGATGCTGTGGAATTCCGCCTACGCGGCCAGATCGTGTCACCATGGACAGGTCAGTCCGATTATGTCGATCCTGCCAATCCAGGCGCAGGCGCGGTTTCCAGAAACCGGTCATACGGCTCGGCCTTGGGCTTCGCTGCATATGCGCATACCCGTACCGGAGCGTTCGAAACGCGTATTGGTGCCGAATTACTGGTCATTGGCGGGCAAACAGGCCTGCACAGCTTGCAGCATCAGGCGCACGACCTCCTCGGACTGGACAGCAGCTATGACGGGCGCAACCGCAATGACCCGCGTATCTCGAACTCGATCGGGGGCACTGTCGAGGTTGAATTTGCAGCGAACTACTCGATCCAGAACGAGTTCCGTGTGCGGCCCTATGCCCTTGCCCAAGCAGGCAGTGAGACAACGGTGCGGTTTGGCAGTGATTTCATCTTTGGCCCCCTCGCCGTATCGGACGAACACCGCTGGACCCGTGATGCCGTTACGGGAATGCCGCTAACCGCCGGAATGCATGACATCGAAGGCTTCAGCTTCATTGCTGGTGCGGATATTGGCCATGCAGAATCATCATATCTGTTCCCGAACAACTCCCAAGTCGATATCGAAGAAACCCGTGTGCGTGCCCGACTAGGGGTACAGGCAAAAATTGGCATGTTTAGTGTCATGTTCGGCCAGACATGGATGAGCGAAGAATTTGACGGACAGGACGAAGCACAGCGCATCGGTTCGCTCTCCATCGGGTTCCGGATTTAAGAGCAACTGTGGCATACGCGATGAGCGCGTGTGCCACGCTAGATTGCTTCTAGCGAACACAGCCCAGCCGCCACGTTGCCCATCACAATCGTGATCGGGCCATGGCTTGAGGCAAATTATCCGCGATGCTTAACTTAGCGCGCGCCCTTGCGTGGCGCCAAATAAGTATCGGAAGGAAATTCCCATGCCCGTAATTCGTGTCGAGGTTCCCGAAGGAACAGAGCAAACCATCAAAAGGCGCATACGCGAGGGCGTAAAGCAGGCCGTGCTGGATACGCTCGCGCCTAAAGAGATCAAATATGACTATGTCGCCGTTCGTGAAGCCTTCGGCGAGATTGGTGACGGCCTGCCGCTGGTCACTGTTGACCTGCGCCCCGGTCGCGAGGCCGATCGCAAAAAGGCCCTGACTGATGCCATCGCCGCGATCCTACAGACCGAACTGGGCGTGGACCCCATCGACCTATACGTTCTGTTCCGCGAGAATCCTGCGAAAAACCACTACACCGGCGGCACGCCGCTGGCCGATTGGGTGCCGTCGGATCAATAAACATCAGGCCGCAGCACATAGCTGCGGCTTGATCTATTTCTAACTAGGCCGCGTCGTTAGGCGGAGGGGTGATTCCACGCCTCACGGTCAATATCCAGATCAGCATAGGCGTCTGGATCCAGCACCGGCCGCTCTACCCCTGCCTTTAGCTGAGCACGGAAATCGCGCAGCAACCGCATCGCGACAGGGAACAGCATCATAATCGCCAGCAGGTTAACCAGCGCCAGAATGCCCATCATCGGGTCGGAGAAGAAGAACACCGCCGTTGCGCCCGGTGCAGTTGCCCCCAGAAACACGATGCAGATAATGGCGATACGCAAAACCAAAATACCCACCGGGCTTTTGGTCAGGACCGCCATCGCATTCTCACCTAAATAATAGTTGTAGATGATCGACGAGAACGCAAATAGCAGGATCGCGCCGGTCAGGAAGTACTTCACCCACTCACCCATATGCGAAACCATGGATTGCTGGGTCAGCGCAACGCCATCAATCCCCTCGGCACCCGGAACGTAGACATCGCCCAGCAGGATCACAAAGGCCGTGCAGGTACAGATGATGATCGTATCGATAAAGACCGAGAAGGATTGCGTAATGCCCTGACTGATCGGGTGACGCACCTCAGCCGTTGCCGCCACGTTCGGGGCCGAACCCAGACCGGCCTCGTTCGAGAACAGACCACGCCGCAGACCCTGCGCGATTGCAGCTCCCATGCCGCCGCCGACAGCCTCCTGAAGACCGAATGCATTGGTAAAGATATCGTAGAGCACACCGGGGATGCTGGTGATGTTCATCAGGATAATAATAACCGCGATCCCCAGATAACCGACAGCCATGATCGGCACGATGACGTCCGCTGCCTTTGCAATGCGGCGAATACCGCCAAAGATGATCACAGCAGAAACCGCTGACAGCACAACGCCCGTCCACAAACGATCAATGCCAAGGCTATCCTGCATCGCACCGGCAACCGTATTGCCCTGAAACGCATTAAACCCTAGGCCAAATGCCGCGATCAGACAGATGGCATAAACGACAGCCAACCACCGGTACTCGATACCCAGACCGTAAATAATCGCACTGGCCGGACCACCACGATAATCACCATCGCCGACCTTACGCTTGAACAACTGCGCTAGTGAGCTTTCGACAAGGCTGGTCGCCATGCCAACCAGCGCAATCGCCCACATCCAGAACACAGCACCCGGACCACCCAGCGAAATTGCGACCGCCACGCCAGCAATATTACCTCCGCCAACGCGCCCACCAACGGACAGCAGCAGCGCCGCACGGGCGGAAATCTGGTTGGGATCGGCGGAATTATTATTGCTAGACAATACGCGGAACATGCGCCGGAAAAACTGGAACTGCACAAAGCCGGTTGTGATCGTAATGAACACGCCGAAAATCACCAAAATCGGGATAAGCGACCATCCCCATGTCAAATCACCGATCTTACCGAAGATATATTCTAGGAATTCCATGGCCACCTACCCTTTGATGTAACGCAACGCCCGTAGCTGTTTGTTTTGAAACCGGATTACGTCCCTATATTACATAGAGAATTTGATACCGGCCCTGATGTAACATCAAATCACGAAGGGCAAGCAAACGGGGGAAACTTTACGCACCTGCTGCAAATTTGCGTAAATTTCCCGCAAAATGCCCAATTGGCGCGTCAGATCGTTGGTTCTGCCTGCAATGTTAGCACAGAAGGCTCAGGATTACGCAGATCCTCAATTCCCAACGGGGCTGATGGACGGGCCAGTCGGTACTTCGTCACCCAATGCAGCCGAGTTTCCGCCCGCGTGATCGCCACATAAGCCAGCCGTTTCCATAGCGCGATGCCTGCCTCGGTCCGGCCCATCCGCGCCGCGCCATATAGGTCGGGGGCGAAAACCTGCACTTCGGACCATTGCGAGCCCTGCGCCTTGTGGATTGTGCAGGCCGCACCGTGGACGAAAGCGGCACCCATGCGGGCAGCGGACGGGATGAAGGGTTCCTCCTCATCCGGCTTCTCAATCTTGATAATCGTCGCCGCATTTACCTGCGGCTCCTCCGCCCCCATCACATAGAGGCGCGAAAATCCCGGCTTGCGCCCCTCGCCCATGAACACGCATTGCGCGCCTTTGATCAGACCGCGCGCCTCAAGGTCGATACGTTTTTTACGATGTTTAAGGGGCAGTTCGACCCCATCACAGATCAGTGGCTCACCGGGTAGCAGCGCAAATTCAGGGGCCTGATGCGCGGCCCGAAATGCGGAAATCAGCCGGATACGGGTCGCGTTGCGCCAGACCAGCACCGGAGAGCGCGCCATCAGTTCCGCATCAACCCGCTGCGCCACAACCACGCGATCATCCTGTCGCGCGGCATCCTCGATCATCCGCTCGAAATCCTCGAATTGCAGGTCAGGGTCGGCCAGCGCGTGGGCCAAGTCCAGAATTGGGCTGTCAGCCTCCTGCCGGTGAACGCGGTCCAGCATCCGTTTGCATCCCTCGGGCAAGGCATCAAACACCATGGAGCCGGATTGCCCAACAGGCGCCAACTGCGCCGGATCGCCAAACAGCACGAGGGTTGAGAAAATCTCTCGCAGGTCGTTCATCTGTTTGTCGTCGAGCATCGAGGATTCATCGACAAAGCCGATATCCAGCGGATCGTCCCGCCGTTTCCACCCCGTGATAAAATCAGACCCGCGCAGCCCCGCAGCGGCCAACGCGCCCGGAACGCTCGGTTGTTGCTGATAGAAGGCATGGGCGCGGTCCAGTGCCTCCTCCGTCAGGCCCTCAATCGTGGGGCGGTCCCCCTCACCTGCCAGCCATTCAGCGATTTTCTCATATTCGGGGTCGTAAACCGGCGTGTAGATGATGCGGTGGATCGTCGTCGCAGGTACGCCGCGATTGCGCAGCACGCTCGCCGCCTTGTTCGTCGGGGCGAGGATGGCCAGCGTGCGTTTTTCCGCCCGCTTGCGGCTTTCCCAATCGCCCGAGATTGTCTCCAACCCCATATCGCCAAGCGCCTTGACCAATTCGGCCAGCAGCAGCGTTTTGCCTGATCCCGCCTTGCCCATCACCGCCAGAATCGAGGATTTCGCCCCCTCGACCGCCGGAACAGTGGTGCCATTGACCATATCCACCCCAGCCGCGCCGAGCAGGTCAGAAATGGCGTCCCAGGCTTGGGCCTGATCGTCGGAATATTGTACGGGAAGCGTCATGCCGTGACCCTATCCACACGGCCCGCTGGCCACCAGTCTAATTCAATCAGGCCAGCGTGATCATACCACCGGGATGTCGGGCAATTGCACCTGACAGCTCCATATCCATCAATGCCGCCATGACCTGCCCTGCGGGGCGGTCGATCTGCCGGATCAACTCATCCTCGGCCACCGGCGTGGGGGATAATAGCGCAGCCAAGGCATCACCGACTCCATCCGATGGTGGCTCAGGCGCCCAAACCAACTGTTCCTCAGAAATTCCCATGGGTGAGGGCATTGCCAGTGCCTCAACCACATCGCTGGCGGACCGGACCAGCCCCGCCCCCTCACGTATCAATCGGTTGCATCCGGCGGCGCGGGCATCGAAAGGATGCCCCGGTACGGCCAGCACCTCACGCCCCTGTTCTAGCGCCATGCGCGCAGTGATCAGCGAGCCGGATCGCTCCGCCGCCTCAACCAGCACGATGCTGTCCGACAGGCCGGAAATGATGCGATTGCGGCGTGGAAAGTGTTTTGCCATGGGGGCCAGCCCGGGAGGGGCCTCAGTCAGTAGGGCACCTTGCGCGGCGATCCGCTCAGCCAAATCGAGGTTCTGCGGTGGGTAAATCGTATCAATTCCGCCCGCCATCACGGCAATCGTACCGGTTTCGAGCGCCGCCTCATGCGCGGCGGTATCAATACCCCGCGCCAATCCTGAAACGACAACGTGGCCCAGCTCCCCCAGCTCCGCCGCGAGTGTTCGTGCCATGCGCAACCCCAATGCAGAGGCATTGCGCGCGCCGACCATTGCTGTCGCTCCACGATCATGGTCAGGCATTGAGCCGCGCATCCAGATCAGCATGGGTGCATCAGGCAATTGCCGTAATCGTTCGGGGTATCCCGCTTGGTCCAGCAATAGCGGCACCGCACCAACATCGGCGGCCATCGCCACCTCGCGTTCCACTGCTGCCATATCAACGGGGCGATACCCCTTCATCCCGCCGCGCGCGGCATGTTCTGGCAATGCGGCCAGCGCCTGCGCCGTGGAGCCGTAGGTCGCAATCAAGCGGCGAAACGTCACCGTTCCCACACGGGGCGAACGGGCCAGCGCCAGATGGGTAATCAGCGTATCGCGGTCAGGCAGGTCTGTATCGAGGTCAAGCAAGGCAAATCTCCTTGCCCCACCTGACCTCGATTCGGGTTAACGCACCGTTAAGCCTGCTTTGGATTCTCACCATAGGCATTCGCGCCCTGCTGGCTGTCCTGCACGGTGAAGAACAGCAACACCAACCATCCGACGATTGGCACCAACACGATCAGCAGCCACCAGCCCGACTTACCCACATCGTGCAAGCGGCGGATAGAAACCGTCAAGCTGGGGATCAGGACCGCCAAACCGAACAGGATCGACAGCAGCGAGATGCCCAAAATGCCATCAACAACGCCCGTCGCAATATTGCCGAGGATCATGGCCAGCGTGAACCACCAATACTCAGACCGCCGCGCACGCCCCTCAATGACCATATATTTTGCCAAAACGGCCTGTACAGCTTCGGAAAAGCCCATCTGTTATCTCCTACTAGGACTTGCCGATTTTCGGCTCTGTCCTGCTAATAATACGCGCGATATTGGCGCTGTGCTTTATGAAAATCAGTGCGCCTAGGCACACGGCGAGCCAAATCACAGGCTCCGCCGCGGTTACCCACAACCACACAGGGACCAGCGCCGCCGCAACCAATGCCGCCAGCGACGACATTCGGAGAACAAACGCAGTCACCAACCAAGTGGCGCAGGCCAGCAAGCCCGCAGGCCAGTGTAATGCGAGGATTACGCCCAGAAAGGTTGCAACGCCCTTTCCGCCCTTGAACCGCAACCATACCGGATAGAGATGCCCCAGAAACGCGCCCAGCGCCGCAACCTGAGCGGCCAGCATTCCGTACATCGACATCGCGATCAGCACAGCCACCGCGCCCTTACCGCCATCCAGCAGCAGGGTCAGCGCTGCGGCCTTCTTGCTGCCGGTGCGCAACACATTCGTTGTGCCGATATTGCCCGAGCCGATTTTACGCACATCGCCAAGCCCGAAAACCCGCGTCACCAGCAACCCGAACGGGATTGAACCAATCAGGTAGCCCGCGACGAAAATCATCGCCAAGGCAGGGCCCGCGCGGTCCCACCCCATGATATCCGGCAACCATGCGCTCATGCTTCGTCTCCCGCGTAGACTCGGGTTCCAGCGACCCATGTTCCCAGCACCTTGCCCTGCATCCTGCGCAAGTCATAGGGGGTGTTCTTGGACTTCGAGGCCAGCGACCACCGGTCCAGCACATAGGGCAGATCGGGATCGAACAGGATCAAATCCGCAGGCGCGCCAACGGTCAGCCGCCCGCATTCCAGCCCCAACAACCTTGCGGGGTTCAACGACAGCTTTGCGAACAGTTCCGGCAGGGTCAGATACTCACCATGCACCAGTTGCAACGCGGCGGGCAGCAGGGTTTCCAGCCCGACAGCACCACTGGCGGCTTCCTCGAACGGCAGGCGCTTGCTCTCCTCATCCTGCGGGGTGTGCATCGAGGAGATGATGTCGATATCACCGTCGATCAGCGCGGTCAGGATGGCAAGGCGATCCTCCTCGGAGCGTAGGGGTGGTTTGACCTTAAAGAAGGTCCGGTAATCCGCCACGTCGAACTCATTCAACGTCAGATGGTGAATCGAGGTTCCCGCCGTCACCGGCAAACCCGCTGTCCGCGCACGGCGCAGGATCGGCAGGGCCGCCGCCGTTGTGATCTGATCCGCATGCCAGCGCACACCGCTTGCCTCAACCAAGGCCAGCTCACGCTCCAGCCCCATCCGCTCGGCCAAGGGGGAAACCGCCGGCAGACCCAATTGCGAGGCATACTGCCCCGAGGTCATGCACGCGCCCTTGGACAATTGCGGTTCCTGCGGGTGACCTATCACCAACGCGCCAAGGCCCGCCGCATAGGTCAGCGCGCGCGACAGAACCTTGGTATCCGCAACCACAGCATCGCAATCGGTAAAGGCGACAGCACCGGCATCGGTTAGGAACCCGATCTCCGTCATTTCACGCCCCATGCGCCCCTTGGTTAGGGCGGCCATAGGCAGCACATTTACGGGGGTGTCATCCTCGGCCCGCTCAATCTGAAACCGTACCATTTCGGGGGTGTCGATGGTCGGCTCGGTATCGGGACGGGTCACGATGGTTGTCGTTCCGCCACGCACAGCCGCACGACCCGCGGAGCGGAAACTTTCCTTGTGCCGCTCACCCGGTTCGCAGATTTTCACCCCGATATCCACGATCCCGGGCGCGAGGCATTTACCACCGCAGTCAATTTGAGTGCGCGCGCTAAACTGCTGAAGATCAACGGGGTTTTCGAACACCTCCCGCACCACACCATCCTCGATGAGGAGCGCGCCAAGAGTATCGGTGCCTGCTTCGGGATCAATCAGGCGGGCATTGTAGAGAAGGGTCATTTGGATATCGCTTCGTATCTCACCCCAAGCGGAGACTTTCGAACTGGACCCTTTGTTCCCAATGGGTTTTTGCAATTTCGGCATCTATAATCGTGGCCACTCTCTAAATCGACTTTCTCAGCGCGGAACAATTTATCTTGGTCCACATAACACTGATGGCAGTATGGTGCACCTACGCGCTTGCCATCACTATCCAACTGATAAAGCAAGCCGTTTTCATCTTCAAAATTCGTTTCGACCTTAGCGTCCCGCTTGAACTCCGAGATTTCATCCCGAAGCAAAGACTCCCGTTCTAGCGCATCCTGCAAGGCGGATTTAAGGTCGAGCACACTCCCGCGAATTTCAATGAGCGCCTCTTTGGCTTCGTTTGGATCTTTTTTTCCAATTGCACCCGTGACTTTTTCGATAAGAGCCAACGGGCCATTAGCGATTGCTAGTCCTGCCGCGATCTCAATCATTAAAAAGTATCCTCTTTTTGAATTAAGAAATCGCAACGTGGAATAAAATATGAACGATCACTCATCCCCGCCCCTCACCCAGCATCTCCAGTACAGCCATGCGGACAGCGACGCCCATTTCGACCTGTTCCTGAATGACAGAGCGGTTGATGTCGTCGGCGATTTCACCGTCGATCTCGACCCCGCGGTTCATCGGGCCGGGGTGCATGACGATGGCATCGGGTTTAGCGTGGGACAACTTGGCTGCATCCAGACCGAAGCGGTGGTAGTATTCACGCTCGGACGGGATAAAGCCGCCGTCCATGCGTTCGCGTTGCAGGCGCAGCATCATAACGACGTCCGCATCCTTTAGGCCGGTTTCCATGTCATCCGTGACCTCAACCCCGAATTTCTCGATCCCGGGAGGCATCAGGGTGCGCGGTCCGACCAAGCGGACGCGGTTTTCCATTTTACCCAGCAGCATGATGTTGGATCGTGCCACGCGGCTATGGGCAATATCGCCACAAATCGCCACGGTCAGGCGCTGCAAGCGGCCCTTGCGACGGCGAATGGTCAACGCGTCTAGCAAGGCCTGCGTCGGGTGTTCATGCTTGCCATCGCCCGCATTAATCACCGCGCAATTTACCTTTTGCGCCAACAGGGCCACCGCGCCGGAATTGGGGTGACGCACGACCAGCAAGTCGGGGTGCATGGCGTTCAACGTCAGGGCCGTGTCGATCAGGGTTTCGCCCTTTTTGATCGAACTGGCCTGCATCGCCATATTCATCACATCAGCGCCCAGACGTTTGCCCGCGATCTCGAAGCTCGCCTGTGTGCGGGTCGAGTTCTCGAAGAACATGTTAATCTGGGTCAAACCGGCCAGACTGTCCTTGCGCACGGCACGGCTGTCAGGGGTGGTCGCGAAGGTATCCGCCCGATCCAGAATCGCAGTAATATCACTGGGTTTCAGGTGCTCGATTCCCAGAAGATGCCGATGTTCGAACATCACGTATTCCTCTCTGCCGCCTCGCCGCGCGTTATGTCAGGCGGCATGGTGCGGGGCAAGCGTGTGGATATCGTGTCATCATAGTCGTGCAAATGGGTAGACCACTACACCTACAAACTTAATCCCTGATAAAAGCTGAACAAATTCGTTCACTCACCTTGATTACGCCGTGTTACGACTAAAAAACGCCCAGATCACACCCAATAAGAATTGGGGGACCGGGTGACGACTCGGAAATAGGGGGAATTTTGATGCGAGCGATTTCATATACCGTAGCGCTGGCTGGCGTACTGGCAACGACTTCTGCAATGGCGCAATGCGACCCGGGCGAGGAAGTCATCCGCTTCTCCCACGTTACAGCCGAGCAAGGCCACCCCAAGGGTGAAGCCGCTTTGCTGCTGCAAGAGCGCGTCAATAACGAGCTGGACGGCCGCGCCTGTATGGAGGTCTACCCAAGCTCCACCTTGTTCAACGACGACGACGTGCTGCCGGCCATGCTGCGCGGCGAGGTCGAAATGGCCGCGCCGTCATTGTCCAAATTCAGCAGCTACACGCAAAGCCTGCAATTGTTCGATCTGCCCTTCCTGTTCGAGGATATGCTGGCGGTCGAGGAATTCCAGAACTCTGATGCGGGCCAGGCGCTAAAGGAAAGTATGGTGGATGAGGGCCTGCTGGGTCTGGAGTTCTGGCATAACGGGATGAAGCAATTTTCGGCCAACCGCCCGTTGATCCAGCCCTCTGATGCCGCCGGATTGCGGTTCCGCATCCAGCCCTCCGCCATCCTGAATGCACAGATCGAGGCACTGGGTGCCACCGCAACGCCGATGCCCTTTAGCGAGGTTTACGCGGCCCTCGAATCAGGTGGAGTCGACGGGCAGGCCAATAGCTGGTCCAACATCTACACGCAGTCCTTCCATACCGTGCAGGACGGCGTGACGGAGAGTAATCACGGCATTCTCGACTATCTGGTCGTAACCTCGACCACGTGGTGGGACGGCTTGGACCCCGAATTGCGCGACGATCTGGCCCAAATCCTGCTGGAGGTCACGCATGAGCGGAACCGCTTCGCATTTGAATTGGGTGAGCTGAACAAGATCCGCGTCCGGCAGGATGGCGTGCGTATCCGTCGGCTGGACGCAGAAACGCGCGCCGCATGGGTCAGTGCGCTGGCACCAGTGTGGGCACAGTTCGAGGATGAAATCGGGCTGGACCTGATCAACGCAGCCGAGGCCGCTGAGGGCGGGCTGTAATATCGAGGCGGCAGCGGCGAAATATTGCCGCTGGATGCCCAAATCAGGGCGATAATGCGGGGTCCGCCTTCAATGTGGACTCCGTGCCCCGTTGACACTTGGCACACCTGCACCCATTTTCCCGCAACAAACGGGCCTGGGGTCCGCTGGGGGAGAATTCATGCCAGTCGTCGTCGTCGAGAGCCCTGCTAAAGCAAAGACCATCAACAAGTATCTAGGGTCGGACTTCACTGTTCTGGCATCCTATGGTCATGTTCGTGACTTGCCCCCCAAGGATGGATCCGTCGATCCTGACGATAATTTCGAGATGAAGTGGGAGGTGGCCACCGCCTCGCAAAAACACATCAAGGCCATTGTCGAGGCCCTGAAGACCGACGACAAACTGATCCTCGCGACCGACCCTGATAGAGAGGGTGAGGCAATCTCGTGGCACTTGCAGGAGGCGCTCACCAAACGCCGCGCCATCAAAAAGTCCACTCAGGTTGAGCGTGTGGTGTTCAACGCCATCACCAAAACCGCCGTGACCGAGGCAATGAAAAACCCCCGTCAGGTCGATATGGAGCTGGTGGAGGCATATCTGGCCCGCCGCGCGCTGGATTATCTGGTAGGCTTCAAACTGTCCCCCGTTCTGTGGCGTCGCCTGCCCGGTGCGAAATCCGCAGGCCGTGTGCAATCCGTCGCACTGCGCGTCATCGTTGAGCGTGAGATGGAGATCGAGGCGTTCAAGGCGCGCGAATACTGGACCGTCAAGGCGATGCTGGAAAGCCCGCGCGGCCAGAACTACGAGGCCCGCCTGACCCATCTGGGTGGCAAAAAGCTGGATCGCTACGATCTGGCAACCGGTGAGGCGGCGGAACTGGCCGTTGCGGCGATTAACTCCCGCGATATGACCGTTCTGAATGTTGAGGCAAAACCGGCGACCCGCAATCCGGCGGCTCCGTTCATGACCTCGACCTTGCAGCAGGAGGCCAGCCGCAAATTCTCATGGGGTGCGCGTCAGACGATGAACGTGGCGCAGCGGCTCTATGAGGCAGGCTACATCACCTATATGCGGACCGACGGCATCGACATGGCGCCAGAGGCCGTGACCGCCGCACGCGATGCCATCGGTGCGCGTTATGGCAAGGAATACGTGCCCGCCACCGCCCGCGTTTATAAAAACAAGGCGAAGAACGCGCAGGAAGCGCACGAATGTATTCGCCCCACCGAACTGACTCGCGCGGCGGAGGAACTGCCCTCCACGGTCGAGGCGGAGCAGCGCAAGCTGTACGATCTGATCTGGAAGCGGACCATCGCATCGCAAATGGAAAGCGCCAAGCTGGAGCGGACCGCCGTTGAGGTTGGCTCGACAGATGGTGAGGTTGTGCTGCGCGCCACCGGTCAGGTCGTCACCTTTGACGGTTTCCTCAAGGTATACGAGGAAGGCCGCGATGATGTTGAGGCAGATGACGCAAAGCGCCTGCCCCAGATCACCGCAGGTGAGGCCGCGAAGAAGGAATCGGTTACACCCGAGCAGCACTTCACCCAGCCCCCACCCCGCTATACCGAGGCAACTCTGGTCAAGCGGATGGAGGAACTGGGCATTGGCCGTCCGTCCACCTATGCCAGCATCGTCACCACGATTCAGGACCGCGATTACGTCCGCAAGGATAAGAACCGCCTGATCCCCGAGGATAAGGGCCGTCTGGTAACAGCCTTCCTTGAGAATTTCTTCCGCCGCTATGTGTCCTATGATTTCACGGCGAAATTGGAGGAGGATCTCGACCACGTTTCGGCGGGCGAGGCAGATTGGCACAAGCTGCTCGAACGGTTCTGGGTCGATTTCAAGATTGCCTTGGACGAAACCATGGACCTGTCGATCACGGCAGTGCTTGAGAAAATCAACGAGGTTCTGGAACCGCATCTGTTCCCCGCCAAGGAGGACGGCTCCGACCCACGCCTATGCCCCAATTGCGGGCAGGGTCGCCTGTCGATGCGCACGGCACGGTCCGGCGGCGCGTTTATCGGCTGCTCGAACTACCCCGAATGCCGCTACACCCGCCCCATGGCGGGCGAGGTTGAGGGCGGCGATGTGGCTGGTCCCGATGGTAAGCTGCTGGGTCATGATGATGAGGGCGTTCCCGTCACCCTGCGCACCGGTCGTTTTGGCCCCTATGTCCAACTCGGCGAACCGACCGAGGAGGCCCCCAAGCCCAAGCGCGCCTCCATCCCCAAGGGGACGGAACTGGAAAAGGTCGATCTGGCCATGGCGCTGCCCCTGCTGGCCCTGCCCCGCTTTATCGGCAAGCACCCAGATGGCGGCGATATCGAGACCAATATCGGGCGCTTCGGCCCCTATGTCATGCTGACCGAGCCATTGCCCGAGGATGCCGGCGCCAAGGATAAACCCAAAAAGGTTTACGCCAACCTCGCCGACCCCGAGGAAGTGCACATAATCGGCCTGAACCGTGCCGTTGACCTGATCGAACAGAAAAAGCTGAACCCCGGGCGGCGCGGCGTGGCAGCCGAGCCGCTGAAACAGCTTGGCGATCACCCAGATGGCGGGCCGATCAACGTGATGAAGGGGCGTTACGGCCCCTACGTGAAGTGGGAAAAAATCAACGCGACCCTGCCCAAGGACGTGGAGCCTGAAACCGTCACCATGGAACAGGCACTGGCGCTGATCACGGAAAAGGCGGGCTCGAAGCCCAAGAAGAAAGCACCCGCCAAAAAAACGGCTGCGAAAAAGAAACCTGCCGCGAAAAAGAAGGCTCCGGCTAAGAAGGCAGCCCCTAAAAAGGCCGCCACGCCAGCCGCTGATCCTGACGTGGTAGATGACGAAAGCTAACCGACACAGCACAGTCAGGGTAACGGCCAAACCGGCTGTTGCTCTGGACTGTACCTGTCGTAGCTGCATTTATGCGGCAACAGGCCAATTCTGGCCGGAGGCTGCATATGACGACCCTTAAAATCGGCTCGGGTGACTTCACCGTAATGGGTGCGGCGTTCGGGCATAACAAACCCGATCCAATCAGCCCGCTGATGACACCGCGTGCCGTGCATGATGCCGCACTGCGCGTACCGCTGCGATTCGGCATGGGGCGCTGGGACTGTGCGCGCCTTGCCAAACTGGACGAACCGCAACAGGTCGAGGCGATGCAGGCCTTCGTCAACAGCGCCCGCACGACCCACTGGTTGCGCCACGATGTCACGATGCGGACGGATGACACGATCTCGCTGACCGACGCGGCGGAGGCGGAGCTGTGGCGGCGGGTTGAGGAAAAAACCGATCTGGGCCACGCGGAGTTAACCGAATGGGTCCGGAAAACCTTTGGCAAACCACGCCACCACGCGGATTTAACACCGTGGCTGGGGCAGATAATGCCGCATTACAGCTTTACCCTGCATATGGGGCTGGTCCCGATGATGGTCAGCCTGCGCCCCGCCGACGATACCCTGCCCGAGGGGATCACCCTGACGCTGAATATCCTGGTTGAGGGCATGTATAACGTTGATGTCACCAACCAATGCACCGTACCCCCGCGCCCCGTTCGGCAAATCCTGCCCCTGCGCGGTCTGGCCGGATCAACCGAGGATGCAAAGCGATGGGCGATCAATACCGCCCGCCTGACCGCCAAGCATAACCCCGTATTGAGCAGCCTGCTGGGTCGCCTGCGCAAACTGTGAACAGCAGCGGCCGGAAACTTCGGAACCACAGCCATACCCACACGTTGATCGGACCTAACCCATTCGATTAACGAAAGGATTACATAATGGCTTTTTCGAATCTGAACGAGATTTATATCGACCAGATGCAGGACATTTATTCCGCCTGCAAACAATCCCGCGCTGCGACGCAGGAACTGCATGACGCCGCCACTGATCCGGCATTGCGCGATGCGCTGGCCGCCGGCGTTACCGGCATTCAGGATGGCATGGACACGCTTTCCACGATCCTGTCTAGCCATGACGCAAATCCGGATGGTGAGTTTTGTCGCGGGATGGAGGGGCTGGTGAAGGAAGTTCACGCCCATGTTCTGGGTCAGGACTTCACCGATTCCGATGTTCGCGATGCGATGATTATCACGCAATATCAACGGATGGCGCATTACGCCATTGCCGGTTACGGGTGCTGCAAAGCATTTGCGCACAGGCTGGAGCTGGAGGACGATGCCAAGCGCCTCGATACCTGCCTCAGCGCCAGCTATGATGGCGATAGCACGATGAGCGATCTGGCAATCGGCGGGATCAACCGCGCCGCTGCGGCCTGATCCGCCACGAAACGCATGGTTTTGCGCCCCGTCTGCATTTCGCGGGCGGGGCGCTCTCGTTTCCGGCTGCGGGGCGTGCTAAGGCGAGCACATGAAAGACTTTCCAAGCAAAGAGCAGATCCTCGACTTTATCCGCGCGAACCCTCGCGCCAGTGGTAAGCGTGAGATCGGCAAAGCCTTTGGCATCAAGGGCAACGCGCGTATTGAGCTGAAACGCTTGCTGCGTGAAATGGCCGATGAGGGCCTGATCGAAAAGGGGCGCAAACAGTTCCGCAAGGCGGGCGAACTGCCCCCTGTTGCCGTTTTGCGCGTCATGGCCCCCGATAGCGATGGCGACCTGTGGGCCGAACCCCTGCAATGGGACAGCGAGGATGCCCGCCCCCGCGTGGCAATCGCCCCCGGTCGTGGCGACAAGGCCGTGGGTGAGGGCGATCAGATCCTCGTTAAGATCGACCGTGGTGAGCAAGGCTATTTCGGCAAGGTCATCCGCAAAATCGGGTCCGGCCCGCAGAAGGTTCTGGGCATTTTCCGTCAGCAGGAATTCGGCGGTCGTATCATTCCGGTCAATAAAAAGGCCGATAAGGAATGGATCGTACAACCTGGCGATCGCAACGGCGCACGCGATGGCGAACTGGTTGAGGGCGAGCAAATCGGCCGCAGCGGTCATACTGGCCTGCCCAAGGCACGCATCGCCGCACGGCTGGGCGATCCAGCCGCCCCCAAATCCGTCAGCCTGATTGCAATCCACGAGCATGGCATCCCCGATGCTTTCCCCGATGAGGTCGTCAAACAGGC
Organism: Pontivivens marinum; assembly: GCF_900231835.1. Lineage (GTDB taxonomy): Bacteria > Pseudomonadota > Alphaproteobacteria > Rhodobacterales > Rhodobacteraceae > Pontivivens > Pontivivens marinum. The sequence continues at coordinate 912,335 of NZ_OCTN01000001.1, forward strand.
GATCAAGGCGAAACCCGTTACGTTGGGCGAGCGTGAGGACCTGCGGCATCTGCCCCTGATCACCATCGACCCGTTCGACGCGCGCGACCACGATGACGCCGTCGCAGCGGAGGCAGATACCGATCCCGCGAATGAGGGCGGACATGTCGTCTGGGTCGCGATTGCCGATGTGGCTCATTATGTCACCCCCGGCTCGCCATTGGATGCGGAGGCCCGCAAGCGTGGCAACTCCACCTATTTCCCCGACCGCGTCGTGCCGATGCTGCCCGAGGAACTGTCCGGCGATCTGTGTTCATTGCATGAGGGGGTAGACCGCCCCTGTATCGCGCTGCGCATGCAATTGAACGCGCAGGGTCAAAAGATCGACCACCGCTTTACCCGCGCGCTGATGCGCTCCCCCGCTTCGCTCAGCTACGAGGAGGCGCAAGCCGCCATTGATGGTGAGGTAACGGAGCGTACAGAACCCCTGCTCGACTGGGTGCTGCGTCCCCTATGGGCCGCTTATGAGGCCGCGAAAATCGCACGGGCCGCACGGGCGCCGCTGGATCTGGACTTACCCGAACGCAAAGTGGTCCTGACCGAAACAGGTGAGGTAAAAACCGTCGCCTTCCGCGACCGGTTCGACGCGCATAAACTGATCGAGGAATTCATGATCCTCGCCAATGTATGCGCCGCCGAAACGCTGGAACGGGGCCAACGCCCGTTCCTGTACCGCGTGCACGAGGAACCCTCGACCGCGAAGCTGGATCAATTGCGTGAGGTGGTGGACAGCGTCGGCATGGTGCTGGCCAAGGGGCAGGTGCTGAAAACCTCGCATCTGAACGCCCTGCTGAATGACAGCGCGGGGCAGGAACATGCCGAGATGATCAACGTCTCGGTCCTGCGCTCGATGATGCAGGCATATTATGCGGCGGAAAATTTCGGCCATTTCGGGTTGAGCCTCGCCCGCTATGCGCATTTCACGTCTCCAATCCGGCGCTATGCGGATTTGATCGTGCACCGTGCGCTCGTCTCGACCCATCGTTGGGGCAGTGACGGACTGACCCCCACGGATGAGGACCGGATGGCCGAAACGGCGGAACATATTAGCCAGACCGAGCGTCGATCCATGCTGGCTGAGCGTGACACGACCGACCGCTACCTCGCCTCCTATCTGGCGGATCGCATCGGGAATGAGTTCGAGGGCAAGGTCGCAGGCGTCGCCCGCTTTGGCCTGTTCGTAAAGCTGGACGAGACCGGCGCAGACGGCCTAATCCCGATCAGCCGCTTGGGTCGCGAATATTGGAGCCACGACCCCGACACGCAAACCCTGCAAGGGGACCGTTCGGGTCGGATCATCGGTTTGGGAATGCCCGTAACCGTCCGGCTGGAGGAAGCGGTGCCCGTCACCGGCGGCCTGCTGTTCGAGCTATTATCGGTTGAGGATCGCGCCATGCCCAAGGGCAATTCAGGCCCCCGTCGCGGCGGCCCAAAGCGTAAGCTGACCAAGTCGAAAATCCGGCGTAATAAATCACGACGCTCGTAAAATATACCCGCTGCCACCTGGCGTTCCGAAGCAAGCTTCGGCCCGCCGATGGTGGTGGCGATGTGACCTCTGACAGGCGCGCCAGTGGACGCATGAAAGCGCCCAGTGCTACTGATCCACCGCGCGGATCAACTTACGCTCCAACACGCGCAGTACGGTTTTCAGTTCATGCCCCCGCTTCAGGATATGGCCATCCATCCCGATCACCGCATACATGCCCTGCGCGCGCGCCAGTTTGGGCCGTTTTTCAATACGATACAGGGGATGTTCCGCCGCACGCCGGAAAACGGAGAAGACCGCAACCTCACGTAGAGCGGAAATGCCATAGTCGCGCCACTCGCCTGCGGCGACCATACGACCGTATAGCGACAGGATAACGTTCAACTCGGTCCGGTGGTAGCTGACTACCTCATCCGGTTTACGGGATCCGTTCAGGTTTGTGACGACACTCATAGTGCAAAAATATGCGGTTTGCGTGGTTAGGCAAGCACACAGATCAGATTAAGGCAGAGGCGCCTAAAACTCTTCCCGAAACAGCCCGATTTTGCCCGCTTTCCCGCCATGATTTTCCCGTTTAACGATAGTGCGGCACACGGGACGATCCTATTTCATGCCCCCAAACTGAATTCGGATCATTCGGTGTGCCGTACCTTTCCTAACAGTTGAATCCTGATGTCGATCCGATAGGGTCTGCCCTCCTACGACATAGCGAGGTGCCCCATGCGCGATTTCCACCTACCCGGCCGGTCCCCTGTTTTTGCAACGAACGGCATGTGCGCAACGTCGCACCCGCTGGCCGCTGGAATTGCCATTGATACGCTAAAGCGTGGGGGAAACGCTGTGGATGCAGCCATTGCGGGGGCAGTCCTGCTGGGGCTGTGCGAACCGCAAATGACCGGATTGGGCGGCGATATGTTCGCCCTGATCGCCAAGGACGGCACCATTCGCGGGTTGAATGCATCTGGCCGCGCACCTGCTGGCATCAGTGCCGATAAAATGCGCGCCGATGGGCACCAGACCGTTCCGACCTACGCTGTTGAGGCTGTCACCGTACCGGGCGCGGTAGACGGGTTTTGCAAGCTGTCGGCGGAGATGGGGCGTCTGGGCATGGCCGACACCCTAGGCCCTGTGATCCCCTATTTCGAAAGCGGCGTCCCAGTCGCCCCCCGTGTGGCTGATGATTGGACCAAGGCGGGCAACCTCAGCGGAATCGCGCGCGACTATTTTCTGGTGGACGGCGCAGTTCCCACGGCAGGCACGATGTTCAGCGCCGCCGGTCAGGCCGAAGTGCTACGCCAGATCGCGGATAAGGGCCGCGCAGGCTTTTACGAGGGGCCGGTCGCACAGGATATGGTTGCCTCGCTACGGGCTATGGGCGGCACACATACGCTGGCCGATTTTGCCGCCACCGATTGCGACTGGGTGGAGCCGGTCACCGGCACCTATCGCGGAACGGAACTGGTCGAATTGCCGCCAAACGGATCAGGAGCGACCGCGCTGCTGATGCTGAACATGCTGGAGCGGTTCGACGTTGTCGCACTTGATCCCTTTGGTGCGGAGCGTGCCCATCTGGAGGCCGAGATCGCAAAGCTGGCCTACGACACCCGCAACCGCTTTATCGCGGATGCGGCGCATACAACGCGGCTGGATCACATGCTGTCGGCGCAGACGGCGCAGCAACTTGCCGCGCTGGTGAACATGGATCACGCGATGCCCGCCCCGCAGCCGCTGGCTGAACAGGTTCACAAGGATACGATCTATATCACGGTTGTAGACGGCGATGGCCTGTCCGTCAGCCTGATCTATTCGATCTTCCACAGCTTCGGGTCCGGCCTTGCCTCCACCAAATACGGGATCGGGTTCCAGAACCGCGGGGCGGGCTTCACCCTACAACAGGGACACCCGAACGAGGTTGGCCCGGGCAAGCGCCCGATGCACACCATCATCCCCGCGATGTTCAAGCGGAACGGACGGGTCGAAATCCCCTTTGGCGTAATGGGCGGGGCCTATCAACCGAACGGTCATACGCGGTTGCTGTCCAACCTGCTCGATTACGGCATGGACCTGCAATCGGCGATCGACGCGCCGCGCAGCTTTGGCGCGCTGGGTCCGATGGATCTGGAAAACGGCTATGCGCCTGCGGTCTGGGACGCATTGCGGGCCAAGGGCCACGCGGTGCAATCGCCCGAAACCGCAATTGGCGGTGCGCAGGCAATCCGCATCCGGCCCGATGGTGTGCTAGAAGGCGCCAGTGACCCACGTAAGGATGGCTGCGCCCTAGGCTATTGAGCGGTCAGTGCGCGACACCCGACAGGCGATAGCGTCCATCCTCCAACGTGTGGAACATCCCGCCAATATCGGGGTGATCCACAGGTTCACCACTGTCATCTGCCAACAGGTTTTGCTCTGAAACATAGGCCACATAGTAGCTGGTGTCGTTTTCGGCAAACAGGTGGTAAAAGGGCTGATCCTTGCTGGGTCGGTGCTCCTCAGGGATGGTTTCCCACCATTCGTCCGAGTTCGAAAACTCCGGATCTACATCGAAAATGACACCGCGAAATGGATGGACGCGGTGACGCACCACATGCCCGATCGCAAATTTCGCTTCCTTAACTGTCATTCTCATTCCTTTCTTGTTGCATCGGCAGTGATACGGATAACACCGCAAACTGTCCAGCGTGGGCCATTGCGCCCTATCCCTATGATTTTGACCACCCAAGACCGGTCTGATCGTGCTATGGTCCCGTCAGAGGCCTGACAAACAGGTCCGCCGAGCAGTGACAGTACAGGTGACAATAATGAGGATCATCCAGTTTGCCCGCCTTGCGGGTATCGCGATGCTATGCGCGTTAGCATCATGCGGTGGCCGTGGGGATAGCGACAGCGCATCGCGCGCGGATGCCCCCCCATCTAATACATTCAACATTTGCGCGATTTTCGACGAAAAACCGCACTGGCGCACCCATATGGAGGCCGCCGCTGCACGGTATAACACCCCCGTCCATGTCATGATGGGCATCATGTGGCGCGAAAGCCGGTTTCGCCAACATGCCAGCCCGGGCACAACATCGGCCTATGGCTATGCGCAGGCGATCAATTCGACATGGGATTGGTACAAGGACGTTACGGGAAATCGGCATGCCCGCCGCGATAACTTCGCCGATGCGGCTGATTTTGTCGGTTGGTACATGACGCAAACCGTGCGGCAAAACGGGCTGGCGACCAGTGACAGCTTTGCTCACTACCTCGCCTATCATGAGGGGCATCGTGGCTTTACCCTTGGCACATATTGGCAAAAGGAATTTCTGCTCAATGCCGCAGCCGAGGTGCAAACCATGACGGGAACCTATCAATTACAACTAAACGGGTGCCCCAGTCGCAGAGCGTGATCGACGATCCGTTGACAATCGGCGTCAGAATGACTTTCTGATGCAGATACGGAAACGGAGACTCTGATGGATCGTCTGGCAGAAATGGAAGCGTTTATCGCTGTCGTGGACCAAGGTGGCTTCACCGATGCGGCGCGAAAGCTGAATATTTCGAAAAGCGCGATCTCGAAGCATGTCTCCAGCCTTGAGGCGCGATTGGGCGCGCGACTGCTAAACCGCACGACCCGTCGGGTCAGCCCAACGGAAATCGGGCTGGCCTATTATGACAAGGCCGGTCGCGTCCTGTCCGAGGCTGGCGACGCGGATGCCATGGTCACCTCCATGCAATCCGAACCCCGTGGTGAGCTGCGATTGTCGGTTCCTGTCGGGTTCGGCACGACCCACATCTCCGAAGCAGTTGCCGCGTTCCTGCAACAGTATCGCGACGTTTCCATCCACATGACCATGGATGACCGCTTTGTTGAGCTGGTTTCCGAGGGATTCGATCTGGCCATTCGTATCGGCAACCTGCCCGATTCCAGCCTGCGCGCGCGAAAATTAGGCGAGGCAACCGGCCTGCTGGTCGCCTCGCAGGATTATCTGGACAGACGCGGAACTCCGCAAAGCATTGAGGATCTGTCCGACCACGACTTGCTGCACTACTCGAACCTATCCACCGGCAATTTCTGGCGTTTGGTCAGTGAGAATGGCGTGGAAAAACAGGTGCGCGCAGGCGGCAAACTGACCGCCAATAACGGTGAGGCATTGCTGCGCGCGGTTGAGGCAGGGCTAGGCATTTCAGCCGTGCCAACCTTCATCCTGCGCGATTCAATCGAGATGGGCCGCACAGTCGAAATCCTGCCCCAAGTGCGCAAACCGCTACTAGGCATCTATGCCGTCTATCCGCCCGGCCGTTTTCCACAGCCAAAGCTGCGCGCCTTTGTTGAATTCATGGCCGCACATTTCAAAAAGCAAGGCGATGTAATCTGGTAGGTTACTCCGTCCCGTAGCTTTGCCGTGCACGCATCGCAAACTCACCCGTGAACCCGATCGCCAGCGCGGCGAGCGTGAAGTACAGCGGATACTCAATCGACGTATATCGCGGGATATAGTTGATAAAGGCATGGCCCCGCGCCTGATCAATCGCGTGGAACAGCGGGTTCCAGCTGAAAAACGGCAGATAGGCAGATGGCAGCGCATTGGCGACAAACATCTTACCGCTCGTGATCATCTGCGCCCGTCGATACACCTGATAAAACATCGGTATCACACTGGGCGCGAGGGGCGAGAACGCCATAAATAGCAACCCTACAGACAGACCACTGGCCCATGCCAGAAAGAATGGCAGCAGCATTCCGGCGGGATTATAAACCTCCAGATGACCACGGATCAGATAGGCCGTGCCCATAATCACGATCACCGACAGCACAACGATGTATAGCTGGTTGACCGCAGCAGCGAGGATGCTGAGCAGTGTCGATGTCTTGGCATAAAACAACATGCCTGCACTGGCATGGCCTGCACCCTTTAGGTTTTGCACGGCCTGAATATGCGCCAGATACAGGAAAATCCCCGTCATCATAAACAGCAGGAAATCACCGCGAATGACTGCCGTGCGACCGAACACCTCGAACATCACATAGAAAACAGTGAACAGCAGCAATGGCTTCATCAACAATCCGGCAAGGCCCAGCATCGACCCGCCCGTTGCCGACCGGAAGGATCGCACGATCGAGATATAGCTCAGCTCGAACAGGCTGAGGCTGGATTCCCAGAATGTTGTACTGCGGTGATATTTCTGTAGGCGGGGCATCGCGGCCAGTCCTTGTAAGACGACGGTAGGTATCTCATACATTAGTCGAGGGCTAAATGTCCCGCTACAGCTAAGGATGAATGCCATGGACTACCAAAACGTTACCGCCACTTTCCGTAAACTCGCGCTTGAGGCAGGTGCGGTGATTATGGAAATCTATGGCGAGGATGATTTCAACGTCCGGTCCAAAGCTGATGAAAGCCCCGTAACCGCCGCGGATGAGGCAGCAGACGCGCTGATCTCCGCTGGTTTGCGGGCTGCATTCCCCGATATCGCATTGGTGACCGAGGAACAGGCAGATACCCACGGGCAAAGCGTTTCGACCTTTATCATCGTAGACCCGCTGGACGGCACAAAGGAATTCGTACAGCGGCGCGGTGAATTCACGGTGAACATCGCATTGGTTGAGGACGGCATCCCGACCCGCGGCATCGTCTACGCGCCCGCTGTTGGACGTCTGTTCTACACCGATGCATCCGGTCAGGCGGTTGAGGAAACCGGCGATTTCGGCACTATCGCTGGCCCAACCATCCCGATGAACGTCTCATCCGCGCAGGGCGCCCTGCGCATCGTTGCGTCGAAATCACATCGCGATGCGGCCACGGATGACTATATCGCAAAATACGAGGTGGCCGAGTTGGTCGCCGCCGGATCGTCGCTGAAATTCTGCCTCGTCGCGGCAGGAGAGGCCGATCTGTACCCCCGACTGGGTCGCACGATGGAATGGGACACGGCGGCGGGCGACGCGGTTCTGCGCGGTGCTGGCGGTACGGTTGTGCGCTTTGACGACCATACCCCGCTGGCCTATGGCAAATCCGGGTTCGAGAATCCGTTCTTCATCGCGGCACCTGCAACCCAGAAGCTGGAGCAGTAATGTCCGTCTTGATCCTGATCCCCGCCCGCTATGCCTCCACCCGCTATCCGGGTAAACCTCTGGTGGAATTGACCGGTGCCTCGGGTCAGTCACGGTCGCTGATCCGGCGCAGCTGGGATGCGGCACTGTCCGTTGCGGGTGCTGATCGTGTGGCGGTTGCCACCGATGATGACAGGATTGCGGATCATGCACGCGCCTTCGGGGCCGAGGTCATCATGACCTCCACCACCGCGCGCAACGGGACGGAGCGGTGCGCCGAGGCTGTGGCCGCGCTGGACACGCCCCCCGATATCGTCGTGAACCTGCAAGGGGACGCGCCGCTGACACCACCGTGGTTTGTTGAGGATCTGATCCGCGCCATGCAGGCTGACCCTGAAATGCAGGTCGCCACCCCCGTTCTGCGCACTGATGCCGCCGCATTGCGTGGCTTCCTTGAGGATCGCCGCAACGGGCGCGTTGGCGGCACAACCGCCGTATTCGACCGCGCGGGCCGTGGGATGTATTTCTCCAAGGAGGTTATCCCCTATACCGGCCGTGAATTCGCCGATGGTGAGGAAAACCCCGTTTTCCACCATGTTGGCGTATACGCATATCGCCCCGCCGCACTGGCCGCCTATTCCACATGGCCCGAGGGCCGTCTGGAAACGTGGGAGGGGCTGGAGCAACTGCGCTTCATGGAAAATGGCGTGCCGGTGCAGTGTGTTGAGGTTGACGCAAAGGGCCGCGCCTTTTGGGAGCTGAACAACCCTGTAGATGTTGAGCGGATCGAGGGCATCCTGCGCGATCACGGTCTCGACTAAGGTCATGCGACCGTCGGTCAGCGTTGTCGTTGTAAACAGGGGCCGTGAATGGTCCCTGTCGCTGACCCTACAGGCGCTGAAACGGCAACGCGGGATTACCGCAGAAATCATCGTCGTCTCTGATGCGCCGGCCCCACGGGACCTTAGCGTCACATGGCTGCGCCACGCGGATGCCAACATATCCAGCGCCCGGAATGCCGGATTGGTTGCCAGCAAAGGTGAGATCATTGCCTTTTGCGATGATGATGCCATTCCCGAACCGGACTGGCTACTGCAACTGTCAGCGGCATTTGATGCGCCTGTTATCGGCGCGGTTGGCGGGCCCGTTTTGGGCGGTAATGGCGTGCGCGTGCAATGGGGTGAAACCCGCTTTGACCGTGCGGGGCGGGATAGCCCTGATGGACCCTATGTAAAGTTGCACGGCACAAACATGGCCCTGCGGCGCACGGCCATTGCAGCGATAGGCGGCTTTGACACACGCTTCGCATATTATCTGGATGAAACCGACATGCTGCTGCGCCTTGTACAGGCCGGGTGGCGCAACAAATGGACCGTGGGGGCGCTGGTTCACCATGCCGCTCACAGCAACGCAGTGCGCGGCGCAGGGTCCACGATTGACGGATTTCGCCAGCTAGGACGCAGTGTGGCCGCCTTTACCCTCAGCCATGCAGATGAGGGCGAGGCCGCTCTGGCCGCGCAACACTTGCAACAGGTCCAATGGCACCGCCTGCGCAAAATGCACGATATCGGTTTTTTGTCAGGCACGGGTTTCGCCCGCCGGCTAGAGGCTGTCGAACACGGGTTACAAACCCCCGCACCACGCGCCACCCAAGTGAGCATTCCCACCGCCCACGCCACACCCCCATCGCCCCCAGCAGATAGGCCCCGCATCGCATTAGCCCCGCGCATGATTGACCGGCGTACGGCTAAATCAGTGGCGCGCGATCTAAATCAAAAGGGCTTTGACGTTACGCTCATCACCCAAACTTGGCTCAATCGCCCGATGCGCGTTCGATGGTGCCATGATGGATATTTCCATCATCGGGGTGGCCTTTTTCGCGACGGGAACCATGTGCCTAAATGGAACAGGGCAGTGATGTGGGAATTGATACGGACAGATGCGCACCGAAGATACACACATCTAATCCTAGGCAAACGACGCGGCGGTGGAGAGATTTTTGACTTAGGTCAAAAACCTATCGACCAAAGCTCAATAAACAGAAACAATAAGTTAGAGACAGTCGCGCGCTTTGACGCTAACTTGATCTTTGACGCACTGCAACATCAGGTGGCGCGGTGTTAGATGCTTTTAGAATTGGAGAAGATATGGAACGCAAGGTAACGAAAGCTGTATTTCCTGTTGCAGGGCTAGGCACGCGATTTTTGCCGGCGACCAAATCCATCCCCAAGGAAATCATGACTCTCGTGGATCGCCCGCTGATCCAGTACGCCATTGATGAGGCACGCGACGCGGGTATCAGCGATTTTATCTTCGTTACCGCACGCGGCAAGCAAAGCCTCGAAGACTATTTCGATAGTGCGCCCGAACTTGAAAGCACTTTGGCCGCAAAGGGTAAAACAGCCCTACTTAACGAGCTAAAGCGCACCGATATGGATTCCGGTGCAATTGCCTATATCCGTCAGCGTGAGGCACTCGGTCTGGGCCATGCCGTCTGGTGTGCGCGTCGCCTGATCGGGGATGAGCCGTTTGCTGTGCTGCTGCCCGATGACGTGATTCAGGGCGGACGCAGCTGTCTGGCCGATATGATCGAAACTCATTCGGAAACCGGCGGCAACGTGGTTGCTGCTATGGACGTACCGAACGAGATGGTTTCGTCCTACGGCATTCTGGGTGTATCCGAGGAAAACGGCGCACGTGTTAAGGTCGATCAGATGGTTGAGAAGCCGGACGTCGCCGATGCACCCTCCAACCTCGCCGTGATCGGGCGATATATCCTGACGCCACGCGTGCTGCAAAACCTGAACAGCAAGCAACGCGGCGCCGGCAACGAAATCCAGCTAACCGATGCCATCGCAGCGGAAATTTCAGGGCCGGACGGCGTTTACGGCCAGCGGTTCGAGGGTAAGCGGTTCGATTGCGGATCAAAGGCAGGCTACCTACAGGCGACAGTTGCCTTCGGATTGGCTCGTGATGAGCTGCGTCAGGATTTGACCGACTTCCTATCCACACTCGACCTCAACGCCTAACCGCACGGGGCCTCCCGGATGACCGGGATCATTTTTGACCTGAGCAGGAGCTTTTCCCGACTAGATCGGGGAACTCCAACAGGGATTGATCGCGTTGAGTGGTCGCTATTCACGGCCCTCTCCAAACTCGGCCCTGTTGAGGGGCTGATCCGCAGTGGCGGTCGCCATTGGACCGGACCGGCTGACAGTATCAGTCCCGCGGTGGGGCAGCATAACATCACAGATCTGACAGCACGATTGCAGCCATGGCGTGACATCACCCGACGCCGCGCCGAAAGCAGCATTCGCACTGCATTGGGACGCGGCAGCCGCTCATTGCCACGGGGGACGCAACAGGGGAAATGGCTGATCTGTGTTGGCCATTCCCTGCCCCCGCATCACATCGTGGCCAGATGGAAACGCGATGGCGGGCGGCTGGCCGTGCTGGTTCACGACCTTATCCCGCTGGATCATCCAGAATGGTCACGCCCTGCCCCCGCGAAGCGTTTTGCCAAAACGATGCAGGTCACGGCCGCTCATGCCGACTTGATCCTGCATCTGACGCAGGTTGGTCAGGACCGCTGGATCAGTCGTTATGGCACGCGCCCCGACCAAACCAATGCCCTGTTCCCGATGGGTGCGACCGAGCTCCCCAGCTTTCCTCGCCAGCCCAGCAAACGCCCCAATATGCTGATGATCGGCACGATTGAACCGCGCAAGGGGCACAAAACAATACTCGATATCTGGGATGATTTTGCACACCGCGCGGACCTCACCATCATCGGCACGCGGGGGTGGAACAGCCGAACCCTGTTCGAGCATCTGAACAGCCAACCCGCCGCGGTGCATGAGATTAACAATGCCTCTGATGCCGATATTGCGCAGCGAATCGCCACAGCGCACAGTCTGCTCTTTCCATCGAAGGCCGAGGGCTATGGCCTACCTGTGATGGAGGCGCGGGTACGGGGACTACCTGTGATTGCGTCAAACCTGTCAGAACTGCGTGAACTGCACGGGGATAGCATTGAATACGTAATGACACATGATATCACGGATTGGAGACTGGCAATCTCCAAAGCTCTCAATGAGCACAGATCGACGAGCGAGCAGGAACCGGTTTTGTGGGATTCATGGACGCACTCCGCCAAAGTTCTGAAGGCACAGATAGCCCTGCAATAATGGTTGCGAAATGAAGATCACTGCTATCCTCAACCAGCTACTACTGCGCGCGCGCCGTCGCCGTTTACAATTGCGTGCACGCCGCAAGCGGCGTGAGCTGAAGCCGGTGCAGAACCGCACAGCTAATATCCGCCCCGAAGATATTCTCGTTTTCACCACCCAACGTAACGAGTTGGACCGACTTCCCTACTTCCTGAATTATTATCGCAAAATTGGCTGCAACCACTTTGTGATCGTCGATAATGCCTCAACCGATGGCAGCCGCGAATATCTAGAGGAACAGGACGATGTGTCGCTGTGGCACACCGATGCCAGCTATCGCAGCGCCCGATTTGGCTGTGACTGGCTCAACGGGCTACAGGCGCTATATGCCCATGGCCACTGGACGCTGACCGTGGATGTTGACGAATTCCTCGTCTATCCGCATTCCGACACGCGCCCACTAAATGCGATGACAGATTGGTTGGATTCATCCTCTGTAAAGTCATTTAGCGCAATGCTGCTGGACATGTACTCAAAGGGCCCGATCTCTCAGACACATTACAGGCGCGGGCAGAACCCGTTTGACCTGTTGCGATGGTTTGATCCGGGCAATTACTTGATTCGCAAGGATCGCCGTCACGGCAATTTGTGGATTCAGGGCGGCCCGCGCATGCGCAACGTCTTTGCGACAGAACCGGCTCGCGCCCCAGCGTTAAACAAGATTCCACTCGTCAAATGGCATCGTGGTTACGTATACACCAGCTCGACGCACAGTTTACTGCCACGCGGGCTAAATCGTGTGTTTGATGAATGGGGCGGAGAGAAGCCATCAGGCTGCCTTCTTCACGCCAAATTCCTCAGCTTAATTGGTTCGAAGGTTGACGAGGAACTTGAACGAAAGCAACACTATGCTGGAGGACGCGAGTACCAAGCTTACCAGGAGACGATTGAACAAAACGGCACGTTCTGGACTGAGGGGTCTGTCGAGTACGTGGGATGGAGGCAACTCGAGGGATTAGGACTGATGTCCTCGGGGAGTTGGATTTGAGGGGGCAAAAGTGAGTGTAGGCATTTGCATAATGTCACACCACCACCTGTATCGGGTGGAGGAGTTGGCGCGACATTTCGCGGCAGCCGATTGCAGAGTCGTCATTCATGTCGATTCAAACACTCCCCAAACCGAATTCGATGCGCTCAAGGACGCACTATCCGATACCGACACGATCTTTGCGGAACGCCGCCGCTGCGAATGGGGCACGTTTGCGCTGCATGATGCCTCGCTGGAATCCGCCCGACTGCTGATCGATACATTTGAGGATGTGGACCATGTTTGCCTGATCAGCGGGTCCTGCCTGCCGATCCAATCGGTCAGCGCATTGAAATCCCACCTTGCGCGCAACCGCGACACTGATTTCGTCGACACCCATTTTCTGGACGAGGAAAAGTGGATCCATGGCGGCCTGTCCGAGGAACGATTCACCCTGTTCTTCCCGTTTGGCTGGCAATCGCGCCGCTGGTGGTTCGACCGTGCGGTGGACCTGCAACGCCGTTTTCGTATTCAGCGCACCATTCCGCAGCATCTGCGCATCGCAGTCGGCTCTCAATGGTGGACCCTGTCCCGCGGCACGCTGCGCCGGATTCTGGATGACCCGCTAAAGCCCAAAACAGATGCCTATTTCCGCAAATGCTGGATTGTGGATGAGGCATATGTTCAAACGCTGGTACACACGCATACACGCCGCTTGGTCAATCAAACCCTGTGTTTGAGCGAATTTGACCCGCAGGGTAAGCCGTTCACCTTCTATGACGACCACGCGCACCTACTGCGGGGCAGCGCCTCGCACTTTTTCGCGCGCAAGGTGTGGCACGGCGCCAGCGGTCTGTACAATAAATACCTAAACGGTGTGGAGCCGATGATCGCCGCACGTCGCCCCAAGCGTGGCTCGCTCGACGATCTCGTTGCCGAGGGGCGTAAAAACCGCTGCGTCGGTCGCCCCGGCCTGCTGATGCAAAGCCGTTTTCCCGTCCAGGCCTTTGAGCCGCAGCATGTCACGGCGCGCCCTTATCTGGTGCTGGACGGTTATGACCTGTTATTCGAGGATATCCAACTGTGGCAAAAGTCGCTCGGCATCGGGCGTGCCCATGGGCGGATTTTTAATAAAAACTCCGTGGAATTTGACGGCAATGCGCAGGTTATGCCCGGCAGTGTTGTTGCAAATCCACGCATCCGCGACTGGAATACCGAGCAGTTCCTGACCAACCTGATCTGGCACACACGGGACGAGCAGCAAAGTTTTCAGTTCCACGTCTCCGACAGCACACGCATGGCCTCGTTCATCCTAAAGGACCCGAATGCCCATGTTCTGTTTATCAAGGGCGCGTGGGCCCTCGGCATGACACAAAAACCGGATGAGAGTGCCGCAGCATATCGCCGTCGGGCAATGCGCCTTAAATTGCTAGAGCAAAAGCACATTAATGAGTTGGAAAGCAATAAAACCCGCGCACAGGTGCAAAGCTGGACCCTCGCGCAGGTGATTGCCGACCCGACACTACCGCTAAACGCCCTTGCGCAGATGATCGAGGGCAGCCAAGCTGCACAAACAGGGCATATGCCAAAAATGCGCAAGGAACACGGGTTGAACGAACTGGCCTACAACATGACGACAGCAGGCATTTCTGCACCGGCATCGGGCATTGGCGCGGCGAATATTCGGCACCTTAAACAATCTGATACTGGCTGATGGCGCAAAGCCCATACCGATACTTTGCCATTTTGGGCGTGATGCGCACGGGATCGAACCTGCTGCAACGCACGCTGGACCAGATACCTTCGCTGAATTGTTACGGTGAACTGTTCAATCCGGCATTTATCAACGACCCATCCAATCAAACTGATTTCGGCATGACCTGCGCCGAGCGTGACGCCGACCCAATGTCGCTGATCGATAAAATGGTCGCATCTGGCAAACCACGCACCCTTTCAGGGTTTCGCCTGTTCGAGGGGCACAATGCGCAGGTTACCTCCGCCGTTCTACACGACCCGACAGCGGCCAAGATTATGCTGCGCCGAAACCCGCTGGACAGCTACGTTTCCCTCAAGATTGCGAAGGAAACCGACCAGTGGATGCTGATGAAACAACGGGCGCGGCGCAGCGTGCAAATCCATTTCGACATTGCCGAATATCGCGATTACGTGGCGCAATCTGACAGCTTTTATGCCCGCGCATTACACATGATGAAGGTTGCCGGCCAAACACCGTTCATTATCGATTTTAGCGAACTAAACGACGTGGCAATCATCAACGGCATCGCCTCGTGGCTGGGCACGCCGGATCGGCTCGATTCGATTGAAACCACCATCCAGCGCCAAAATCCTGGCCCGATGGAGGAGAAGGTCGAAAATTACGCTGAGATGGTAGACCTGCTGCGGAATGAGGGCGGCATGCACCGCACCGGTGAGGGCGCGCGCAGCGACCGTGCTGGTGGCTTGCGATATATGTACACCACGCAAAATGCACCGTTACTATACGCCTCGATCCCGGGTGGCCCGAACGAGCAGGTGCTGCGCTGGCTGCACGGCGTGGATGGTGGCGATGCCCAGCGGCGGGATTTCCCGCAGCTGATGGAAAACGCGCCGCCCTTTGGCAGCATCCAGAATCGCAAAGCACTGACCGATTGGCAGCAAACCCACCCCGGCCATGTCTGCTTTACCAGTGTCCGGCACCCAGTGGCACGGGCCTATGATGTGTTTATGAACCGCGTCTTTGGTGGAGCGGGGCAGGAAACATTCCCGCGCATCCGTAATTACGCCCATGAACAGTTCAGCATGTACCTACCGGTTGAGGGCCGCACCGATCGGGCGGAGCTGGAGCGCGCAGGCTATGACGTCACACGGCACAGGGCCAGCTTCAGCGCATTCCTTGATTTTCTGCGGGCCAATCTGGCAGGCCGCACTCCCATGCGTAAGGACGCCCTGTGGACCGCGCAGGCCGAATTTGTTGAGGGGTTCTCCTCAGCCGTGACCCTGCACCTGATCCTGCGTGAGGAAGACCTGATCGCAGGCGCTGCCTATATGCGCAAACGGTTCAACCTTGGCGATTTACGCAATGGAGTGCTGCGCGATTCAGGACAGGATCACATCTTCGCCCTGCGCGAAATCTGGACACCGCAGATCGAGGCTCAGTGCCGCGCGATCTACGGTCGTGATTATCACCAGTTCGGATTCAAGGATTGGAGCGCGAGCTGATCAGGCCGCGCGCGATGCGGCCGGTTCGGTCAAAATCGCGTATAGCGCAGAAGCGTCACCTGTGGACCGCAGCTTGTCGCAAATCTGCGCATCGCGCAGTGTGCGTGACACACGGGCCAGCGCACGCAAGTGCTCCGCTCCGGCCTCCTGCGGGGCCAGCAGCATAAAGACCAGATCAACGGGCAAGCCATCGACAGCCTCGAAATCCACGGGCTTCTCCAACCGCGCGAAATAGCCGACCACACGGTCCAGCTGGCTTAGGCGTGCATGGGGGATGGCAACACCGCCCCCCATACCAGTTGGGCCGAGGCTTTCGCGTTCCTGCAATGCATCCAGGCACTGTGACGCGGGTACCAACGGGTCACGGCCAGCAGCGAAGCTGGCCATTTCCTGCAGGAGCCGTTTTTTGCTACCGACCTTTAGACCGGTCATCACCGCGTCAGAGCCAATAATGTCTAATAGCTCCATAGAGCTCACCTGCATGTATCATTGCGAGAACGTGTTACTCAGGACATCGTTCTGGGATCAATCCACCCGACATTCCCATCGTCGCGGGTGTAAACCACATTAACGCCGCCATGTGAAGAGTTTCGGAACACAAGGAACGCGGTTCCCCACAGCTCCAACTGCATCACGGCCTCACCAACAGATAATGTCAGAACCGGTGTCTTCGTCTCTGCGATGATTACGGGTTGCAGCGTCTCTGGCTCATCATCTTCTGTATGTTCAGGATTTGCCAGTACATAGGATGGTGCACCGATCATTTCGATCGGGTCGCTGCGGTCCTTGTGATGATCCTTTAGGCGGCGCTTGTACCGGCGCAGCTGCTTTTCCATTTTATCTGCGGCCGAATCGAAGGCGGCGTAAATCTCCGTCGCGCGTCCGGTGGCCTGAGTCGTCATACCCGTAGATAGATGAACAGATGCATCACATTTGAATTCATGGGCGTCCTTGGAGAAGGTAACATTCCCCTCGGTTGCTCGTCCTGCATATTTCCCAGCCACGTCCTGAATACGATCGGACACATGGCTTCGCATGGCATCGCCCACGTCGATATGCTTACCGCTTACCTGAATTCGCATGGATAGTCCCCTTTTGCATTACGCGCCGAAATTGGCGCGGGGTTGAGGGCATCTTGTCTAAATTCAGCGTTGGGAGTTCGGGCGTTAGCGGCCCGCTCAACCCAGCTTCTCAGCCCCGCTTGGCGGATTTGAGACGACGACGCTGAACCGATGACGGGATGCCCATAACATCACGGTATTTCGCAATCGTTCTGCGCGCAATATGAATACCGTCATCTTTTAAAATGGTTACGAGTGCGTCATCACTCAATGGTCGATCTGGGTTTTCCCCCTGAAACAGCTTTCGCAGGCGCGCATGTACCGCCCCGGCGGCAAATCCGTCGCCCTGTCCCGTTGCCGGAACCCCCTGACTGAAGAAGCCGCGCAACTGCCGCACGCCATGGGGGGACAGGATGTATTTATTGGCAACCACGCGACTGACGGTCGATTCGTGAACGCCGATTTCCTCCGCCAATTTAGCCATGGATAGAGGGCGCAATGCGATTTCACCCTCCTCGAAAAAGCCCCGCTGATGGCGCAGCAATGCCTCCGAGACCTTCAGAATCGATTGCGCACGTTGTTCCAGCGCCCGAACCAGCCAATTTGCGCTGGCCTTGCAGGTGCTGATGAATTGCGCGGCTTCCTCACCACTGGCGGACACCTCACTGGCATAGATGTCGTTGACCAGAACACGGGGCAAGGTTTCACTGTTCAGTTCCACATACCAACCGGCGGCGCGCTTCTGCACGATGACATCCGGCACGATCACGGGGGCTGTCGCGTCCTCGGCATAGGCTTGTCCCGGCCGCGGGTCCAAATCCCGCAGCAGGGCAAGCCGAGCCGCAAACTCCGCCGCATCCAAGCCTGTGCGTTCGATCAATGCGGCACGGCCTGCCCCTGCAATGCTGGTCAGGTTTTCGCAGATCAGCCGCATTTCAGGGTCCAACAGGCCCCGCTCATCCAGTTGCAACGCGAAACATTCGCCAAGGCTGCGCGCCCCAACGCCCGCCGGATCACAGGCCTGTACCAAGGCCAGCGCCGATTCCACCTTACCCGTGACCACGCCGTAGCGATCCGCGATTTCAAACAGGGGCGCCGCCAACCGGCCATCTGCGTCCAGCTCATCCACTAGGGCCTGTGCCAGTTGCCGCGTGCGTGCCCCCGCCCGCATCCCCCCGATTTGCGCCAATAGATGCGCGCGCAGGGTGATGCTTTCCGCCACATTTGCGGCACGGTCGAAATCCTCACCGCCACTGGCGGCAACGCCCCCTGAAACGGGGCGGGACCGGTCGAGTTCGAGGATCGGATTCTTATCGACCTCCTCACCCACGCGATCCAGCAGTTCACTGGCCGACAGTTGCAGCAACGCAATCGCCTGCGTTAGCTGCGGCGTCATGCGCAACTGCTGTGTTTGCTTTAGGTCGAGACGTTGCGTTAGCGACATGGCACAGGGTCTACCACGAATACGCGGTCAGAGGCGAAATCCATCGCCCAGATAGACACGCCGCACATTTTCATCCGCCACCACATCCTCGGGCGTGCCGGACATCAGCACCGTGCCGTCATGCAGGATATAGGCGCGGTCGATAATCTCCAATGTCTCACGCACATTATGGTCAGTGATCAGCACGCCAAGGCCACGATCCCGCAATTGCCGCACCAGATCGCGAATCTCACCCACGGCAATCGGATCAACACCGGCGAATGGCTCGTCCAGCAGCACATAGGCCGGCCGCGAGGCAAGGCAGCGCGCAATCTCGACCCGCCGCCGCTCACCACCGGACAGCGCGACGGAGGGCGTGCGCCGCAAGTGAGTGATCGAAAATTCCGCCAGCAATTCATCTAGCTGCTGTTCACGGCGGTCGGATTTCGGCTCAACCAATTCCAGCACAGCGCGGATATTATCCTCAACGGACAATCCCCGAAAAATCGAGGCTTCCTGCGGCAGATACCCAACGCCCAGCCGCGCGCGGCGATACATCGGCAGGAATGTCGCGTCGGTCCCGTCGATTGTGATCGTGCCGGCATCCGGCGTGACCAATCCCGTGATGGAATAAAAACACGTCGTCTTACCCGCGCCATTCGGCCCGAGCAGGCCAATAACCTCACCCCGCTGAACGGTTAGCGAGATATCCCGCAGCACGGGGCGTTTTTTGTAGGATTTCCCCAGATTCGCAATCTGAAGGCCCTGCGCGTCAGCCTGCACCATCACTGCGACTGCGGAACAAATACCGTGCGCACGCGGCCCGCGAACTCACCGGTGCCTTCGTTCAGGTTGATGCGCATCGACTGCGCGCTCAACGCGCTTTGCCCCTGTGTCAGCAGAACATCGCCCTGCATTTCCAGAAATCCTGTCTCAACATTGTAATCCGCGCTCTGCCCCTCGGCGGCCTCGGTTCCGCTGGACAGTAGGACATTGCCGGTGGCGACCATCTGGCGAATATCACCGGTGCCCTGATCATAGCTGACCAGCATCTGATCGGCGCGCAGGGTCAACGCGCCCTGCAAAACCTCAACATTACCGATAAATTCCGCAGTCTGCGCCTGCTGGCTAACACCCAGACGGTCCGACGCGATCTCAACCGGTTGCGAGCTGTCATGGCGGAACGACGAGAATGGCTGTGACGCCTGCGCGAGCACACTGCCAGCTATCATCAGGGCAGCAATCAAAGTACCCGCAAATCGTTTCGTCATTCCGTTTCCTCCGCCATCCGGTCTGGGTCGATGCTTAGCCGAACATCCCCCTCGAACCAAATAATATCGTCGCCCGTGGGCATCTGTTCTGTTCGTAGACTATTCGCACGCAATTGCGCACCGGGTGAAGTTAGTTCCAGTGGCGATGGTAAGGATAAGGAGCGGTCGTTCAATCCAACAACCGCACTGTCCGTTACCAGCTGTGCCCCGCTTTGCGTATGCAGATCAACGCCACCACTCAGGGTAAGCTGTTTATCATCGCCACTATACACGCCCTCAGCCGCGATCATTTCGACCGG
The DNA here is from genome assembly GCF_900231835.1 of Pontivivens marinum. Lineage (GTDB taxonomy): Bacteria > Pseudomonadota > Alphaproteobacteria > Rhodobacterales > Rhodobacteraceae > Pontivivens > Pontivivens marinum. The sequence continues at coordinate 932,363 of NZ_OCTN01000001.1, forward strand.
GTCCAACTCGCGCTCCACCCGCGCAGTCACATCGCGCAGGCGATACCCGCTCAGGACTGGCACCGCGAATTCCGCGCGCAGTGAATAGGGGGTGCCGTCGGCCAGCTCACCCGCCAAGCGGGGCGACAGGACGCCCTCCTCGAAATCCAGCCCCTCAGGCAATTCGCCCAGCAGGCTTTCGTCGAAATCAATGCGATCCTGATCGATCAGGAAAATCGTGCTCAGCAAAACAACAGCCGCCATCGGCAGCACAATCTTCAGGTAGCGGACCAGCCGTGAATATCCTGGACCGCGCGCCATATGCTTACACCACCCCTGCCCGCAGCAGGTCATGCACGTGAACGATCCCGACGGGGGCACTATCCTGCGTCACGAACAGCGTGGTCACACGTCCCGACATGCGGGCCAAAGCCGCCTCGGCCAGTTCGCCCGCCTCGATCGTTTTGGGGTTCGCGCTCATCACATCACCGGCGGAGCGGGCCAGCAGGCCGTCCATGTTCCGACGCAAATCGCCATCGGTGATGACACCGACCAGACGGCCATCCTCGATCACGCCCGCGGTGCCGAAGCCCTTTTGCGTGATCGTCAGCAGCGTTTCAGACATCGGCGTGTCGCGTGCAACCAGCGGCATTTCATCGCCGGAATGCATCAGATCGCCAACCTTGACGAGGCGCGCACCCAGTTTGCCGCCGGGGTGGAACACGCGGAAATTCTCGGGTGTGAAATCCCGTTGCTTCATCAACGCAACCGCCAGCGCATCGCCCAGCGCCAATGTCAGCGTGGTGGAGGTCGTCGGCGCCAAGCCGTTCGGGCATGCCTCGGGCGCGTCAGGCAACAGGATCGCCACGTCGGATTGCTTTAGCAGCGTTGAATCCGCCCGCTTTGCCACGCCGATCAGCGGAATGGTAAAGCGGCGCGAATGGGCGATGATGTCGTTCAGTTCAGGCGTTTCACCCGAATTGCTCAGCACGATCAGGCTGTCATGGGGTGTCACCATGCCCAGATCGCCGTGGCTTGCCTCACCCGGATGCACATATTGCGCCGGCGCGCCGGTGGAGGCGAATGTCGCTGCCATCTTGCGCCCCACATGGCCCGACTTTCCCATACCGGAAATGACGATGCGCCCCTTGGTGGCCAGCAGAACCTGCACCGCCTCGGCAAAGCTGTCGCCCAGCGTATCGGCAAAACCGGCCAGTGCGGCGCTCTCAATCCGCAGAACCTCACGGCCTGCGTCGATCATTTTTTGTGTGTCGCTCATCTGGTGTACCTAGGTGGCCGCATAAACAAGGTAAAGTCGCGCATCCCTGTGACGCAGGGTTTATACGTCAATGTGAGAAGATGTCCGTCTCTGGCCAACCGGCGAGGTCAAGCGCCGCACGCGTTGGCAGAAAATCAAAACAGGCCTGCGCGGTTTCCATCCGCCCCTCACGCAGCAACCTGCGGTTCAGCACCTCACGCAGGCGGTGCAGGAACAGAACATCCGAGGCGGCGTAGTTCTGCTGCGCCTGTGTCAGGACCTTTGCACCCCAATCGCTGGATTGCTGCTGTTTGGAAATATCCACGCTCAGCAATTCGTGCAGCAGGTTTTTCAATCCGTGCCGGTCCGTATAGGTCCGCACCAGTTTCGACGCGATCTTGGTGCAATATACCGGCGCTGTGACGGCTCCGAACCGGTGCTGCAAAACGGCAATATCAAAACGGCCATAGTGGAACAGCTTCAACACATCGGGATTGGTCAACATCGCCACCATATTAGGCGCGTCGGTTTGATCCTGCGTGATTTGCACCAGATGTGCATCCCCGTCGCCAGCGGATAGTTGGACCAGACACAGCCGGTCGCGATGCGGGATCAGGCCCATGGTTTCGGTGTCGATCGCCACAACCGGACCAAGGTCCAGCCCGTCAGGCAGGTCGTTGAGATGCAGGTGGATCGCCATGTGCCCTCCGAAAAGCAGATTTCAAATGGCTTAATCTATTCGCCCCGCAGGCACACCCCTGAATTACATGTGTGGCCAGAGCATTTCGGGTTCCCAACAAGCAAAAGCCCCCAGAACCGAAGTTCCAAGGGCTTTTTGATATTGGTGCCCAGGAGAGGACTCGAACCTCCACATCGTTTCCAATACTGGCACCTGAAGCCAGCGCGTCTACCAATTCCGCCACCTGGGCAGGTGTCGTGAAGGGGCGTTTAGACCTGTGCGCAGGGGGTGTCAACGGCAATCGATCAGGAAAATTCAAACTTCGCAAAACTGTTTGCGCGCAGCCCCCCGCACCGCCTGTGTCACGGGGGCCAATTGCGCCCCTATACGTCGGTTCCAATGCCAATATAGCGGGGTGCTGAACGCGCCCCCCATATCCACCAAACGCCCATCCGCGATTTGGTCCCGCACGAGGGGGTACGGATTCAGCCCCCAACCAATGCCCCGCTCCGCCGCCTCAACGAACGCCGTGGTCGAGGGCAGCCAATGGACCGGCGCACCCGCTACCCGCCCATATCCTTGCTGCTCCAGCCAGCGTCGCTGCAACCCATCCTTGGCATTAAACACCAGCATTGGCGCCTGCGAGAGGGACGTGGCACACAGCCCGTCCGCAAACCACCGCGCCATAAAGTCAGGGCTGGCCGTGGCACGATATGCCAACGCTCCCAACGGGCGCACATCGCATCCACGAACCTCCGCCGGTGAGGCCGTGATCGCCGCCATCACATCACCGCGTTGCAACCAAGCATGACTGTGATCCTGATCGTCCAACACCAGATCGAATTGCATTCCATCAATCGCGGCCATTGCGCCCAAAAACCAGGTGGCCAAACTATCCGCGTTCAGCGCAATCCGGATGCGCGGCCAGATCCCCGATGCCTGCAAGCCCAGATCGGCCTGCAATCCATGCTCCAGCAGAGCAACCTCATCCGCGTGCTGGCGCAACCGCCTGCCCGCCTGTGTGGCGCTACAGGGTCGCCCGCGCAGGATTAGCGGCGCACCGACATGATCCTCCAGCCGCTGGATGCGCTGCGTAATAGCAGATGGCGTCACCCCCAGCGCGGCGGCGGCACCGTCAAAACTGCCAGTTTCCAGAATGGCGCGCAGGGCGGACAAAGCGGCGGGATCAATGTGATTAAGCATAGCTTAATTAGATGCAGAACTTCTCATTTTTACTCAAGCACTTCCGGCCCTATCACAGCCCCAACAGGGAGAGACCACCATGATCGAAGCACTTTTCGCCGGATATGCCCTAGGGCTGGGATTGATTCTCGCCATTGGCGCCCAAAACGCCTTTGTCCTGCGCCAAGGGTTGCGCGGCGAGCACATCTTTATGATCTGCCTGACCTGCGCGCTGTCCGACGCATTGCTGATTCTGGCCGGTGTTGGCGGGTTCGGTGTGCTGGTTGAAACGGCCCCGTGGGTCGAGCCGGTCTTCCTATATGGCGGCGTTGCCTTCCTGCTGGTCTACGGTTTTCGCAGTTTTCGCGCGGCATTTACCGCGACAGATGCCTTGTCGCCCAGCGATACGGCACCCGCGCGGCTAGGCACGGTTTTGGCAACCTGTCTGGCGCTGACATGGCTGAACCCCCATGTTTATCTGGATACGTTAGTCTTTGTCGGCTCCGTCTCGACACAATTTGATCCCCATCGGTGGAGCTTCGGTGCGGGCGCGGTCATGGCCTCGTTCAGCTTTTTCTTTGCGCTGGGATATGGCGCACGACTGCTGCGTCCGTTTTTCGCGCGCCCCTCGGCATGGCGCATACTGGACGGATTGGTGGGTGTTGTGATGTGGGTGATCGCTCTCGGATTGTTACTCCGGTGATACGCCCCCTTGCCGCACGGGGTTTGCGCAAGTATTCACAAACGCAAGCAGATGTAGGAGCGCGCAGATGAGCAGCCAGTCCACCCTAGTCACGCCACCGATTGCAACGGTCTTTGGCGGATCCGGTTTTGTCGGCCGCTATATCGTGCAGGCCCTTGTACGTGACGGCTGGCGTGTTCGCGTCGCGGTGCGTCGCCCGAACGAGGCGACCTTCACCATGCCCTATGGCCGCGTAGGTCAGGTTCAGCCGATTCAGGCAAATATCCGTGACGAGGATTCGACCCTTGCAGCCATTCGCGGCGCATCGGCTGTCGTGAACTGCGTTGGCATTCTGTACCCGCATGGCAAACAGGAACTGGACGCCGTGCAGGTTGAGGGCGCCGAGCGTATCGCCCGTCTGGCCAAGGCTGAAGGCGTACAGCAACTGCTGCACCTTTCCGCAATCGGCGCAGATGCCGATTCCGCCAGCATCAACGCACGGACCAAAGGTCAGGGCGAGCAAGCCGTTCTGGCCGCCTTCCCCGAGGCATCTATCCTGCGCCCCTCGCTGGTATTCGGAACCGAGGACTCTTTCTTCAACCGTTTCGGCACCATGGCCGCAGATCTACCGCTGATCCCGATGATTGGTGGCGCGACCCGTTTCCAGCCGGTCTATGTGGATGACATCGCGCTGGCCGCAGCCAAAATCCTGCGCGGCGATGCGAAACCCGGCACATACGAGCTGGGCGGCCCTGACATCGAGACCTTCCGTCAGTTGCTGGAGCGTCTGGTCAGCACCATCCGCCGTCGGCGTGTGCTGGTTCCCGTTCCGGCAGGTCTGGCAAAACTGGGCGCACATCTGCTGAACCTGTTGCCCAAGCTGACCTTCGGCATCCTGCCCAACTCCATCCTGACACCGGGTCAGGTTATCCAGCTACAGCAGGATAATGTAGTGGCAGATGATGCGATGACCTTTGACGATCTGGGCATCGTTCCGCGGGATATGGATGGCATCCTCGACAGCTATCTGTGGCGTTTCCGCCCCAGCGGGCAGTTCTCCGATATCCTCGAATCCGCTAAAAACCTGCGTTAAGCCATGTAGGCGACGCCCAGCAGGGCGATGCCCAGGATGACGCGGTAAATCACATAGGGCGTATAGCTTACGCTGTTGAGGAATCGCATCATCAGGCTCAGCGCAACCAGCGCCGATAGCCCTGCAAATATTGCGGCAATCCCTGCATCGCGCCACACCTCGGCGCTGGCTGTGGGCAGGTCCAACGCGATCAGCCCCCCCGCCATCACAATGGTCGGGATCGACATCAGCATCGACAACCGCGCCGCAGAAACACGGTCATAGCCCAGAAAACGCGCGCCGGTGATGGTAATACCGGACCGCGACGTGCCGGGGATCAGGGCAACAGCCTGCCACAGCCCCATGATAATGGCATGGCGAAACGTCCATTCCGTATCCGCCCGATCTGCCGGGCTGGCCTTATCCGCCCAATATAACACGATGCCGAAAACCAGCATGGTCCAGCCAATCACCGTGATTGAGCGCATCTGATCGTTCAGGCCCGTGACCTTCAGGATCAGGCCCACAATCACCACAGGCACCGTCGCAATCGCCAAGGCCAATGCCAAATGCGCCGCTGGTGTCGTGAGCCGTCCGCGCAGCACATCCAGCGTCCCACGCAGGGCTACAGCGACCTCAGCCCTGAAATAGCCGATAACCGCGACCAATGTTCCGACATGCACGGCAACGTCCAACGTTACGCCCTGATCCTGCGCTCCGGTCAAAGCGGGTAATAGGATAAGGTGGCCGGATGAAGAAATTGGTAAGAACTCAGTGATACCTTGTATCAGCGCAAGCATGAGCAAGTCGAACAATGGCATTGGGTTTCCTGACACTCGAATCACGTTCGGGGGTAAGCTATAGATGTATCAGTAGACTGTGAATCGCCCCATTAAGTCCGCTTCGGACCTAAATTTAGCGGACGATGCTCGAAAAATGCGCGGACCGCCTAAAATTCCCGCATTTAGGTCAGCATTTCTGACTTTATATATACGCCGACCTGCTATAACAAAACAGCAAGACGTTGGGTGCACCGCTTTTGCACCACCAGCGGCATGTGCGATGAGAAGACGGGAAAATGGTAATGGCCAAGCAAGTGATGCTGAAGTTCACCGAAGTGCCTCGGCTAATGCCGGAGAAACGCGCAGCGGATGCGCGGACGGCGGACTTTGATGAGATCTATAGCCAGTTCGCACAGGAAAAGGCGAACGAGCAGGCGTCGCGCTGTTCGCAATGTGGCGTTCCCTTTTGCCAATCGCACTGCCCTCTGCACAACAACATCCCCGACTGGCTAAAGCTGACCGCCGAGGGGCGCCTGCAAGAGGCATATGAGCTGAGCCAAGCGACCAACACCTTCCCGGAGATTTGCGGCCGCATTTGCCCGCAGGATCGTCTGTGCGAGGGCAATTGCGTCATCGAACAGTCCGGCCATGGCACTGTGACCATCGGCTCGATCGAAAAATACATCACCGATACTGCGTGGGAAAATGGTTGGGTCAAACCGATCACCCCTGCCCGTGAACGCACTGAAAGCGTTGGCATTATCGGCGCGGGGCCTGGTGGCCTTGCCGCTGCTGACATGCTGCGCCGTGCAGGTGTGCAGGTCACGGTTTATGACCGCTATGACCGCGCGGGTGGCCTGATGGTTTACGGCATCCCCGGCTTTAAGCTGGAAAAGCAGGTGACTGAACGGCGCAACACGCAGCTGGCTGAGGGCGGCGTTGACCTGCAAATGAACGTCAATGTGGGCGTGGACATTTCTTTTAGCGATATCAAGGCGAAGCACGACTCCGTCATCATCGCGACGGGCGTTTACAAGTCCCGCGATCTGGGCGGGCCCGGTGCAGGTCTGAACGGCATTGTGCGGGCGCTGGATTACCTGACCGCCTCGAACAAGAACAGCTTTGGCGATCACGTTCCCGAATTCGAGAGCGGAGAGCTGAACGCCAGCGGCAAGCGTGTTGTGGTCATCGGCGGCGGTGATACGGCAATGGATTGCGTGCGCACAGCCATCCGCCAGGGCGCGACCAGCGTGAAATGTCTGTACCGTCGTGACCGCGCCAACATGCCCGGTTCGCAGCGTGAAACCCAGAACGCCGAGGAAGAAGGCGTTGAATTCGTTTGGCTTGCCGCGCCCAAGGGCTTCACCGGCGAGGGTGATGTCAGCGGCGTAATGGTCTCGAAAATGCGTCTGGGCGCACCGGATGCAACGGGTCGTCAAAGCCCCGAAATCATCCCCGATGCCGATTATGTCGAGGATGCAGATCTGGTGATCAAGGCTCTGGGCTTTGAGGCTGAGGACCTGCCGACATTGTGGAACGAGCCTGAGCTACAAGTCACGCGCTGGGGCACTGTTACCGCCAAATTCGGCACCCATGAAACACCGATGCCCGGTGTTTATGCGGTCGGCGATATCGTGCGCGGCGCGTCGCTGGTCGTGTGGGCCATCCGTGACGGGCGTGAGGCGGCGGAGGCTATCCTCAAGAAATTCGACAAGGCTGCAAACGCAATCGCGGCAGAGTAAATCATCACGATAGAGCGGCTGCGATGTGGCTGCTCTATGGCTGCTATACGGCTGGCAAAATGGCCAGCAGGCGGCAGTTGCACGGATAACACAGGTCAGGCATGCAGACGTAATGCCCCCAATGCAATCTTAACGGTTCATCAGAACCGTTCCGTGGGAGAGGTAACATGGCGACAGGAAAGTGCATGTGCGGCGCGGTCGCGCTGTCTATCCGCGATCTGTCCGCGGAATATGGCACCTGCCATTGTGAGATGTGCCGCCGCTGGACCGGCTCCGCGCTATTGGGCATTTCGGTGCCTGTGGCAGACCTGACCATTACCGGCGCCGAGAATATCAAGACGATCCAATCCTCGGATTGGGCAGAGCGGGCATGGTGCGATAAATGCGGCACCGGCCTGTGGTACCGCGTTACGGCCGATGTGGCCCATGCCGGCAATTACGAAATACCTGTCGGCCTGTTGGACGACGCAAACGGTCTGAAAATGACCCGTGAAATTTTCATTGATAGCAAACCAGACGCCTTCACCTATGCGGGTGAGCGTGAATTGCTGAGCAAAGCTGACGTCCTCGCGCTGTACAGCGTCGACATTTAAGGAGCATGACCATGACCAATTACGATGCCGAATGGGCAGCCTCCTACGAAGCCCGCGCCGCTGATTTAGCCGAGCGGGGCATGTACCTGCCTGAGGAAGAGCACGCGAGCTGCGGTGTTGGCCTTGTCGTCAACGTCGACGGCAAGCCATCGCGCAAGGTGGTGCAAAACGGGATCGACGCGCTAAAGGCGATCTGGCACCGCGGCGCGGTTGATGCGGACGGCAAAACCGGCGATGGCGCGGGTATTCACGTTCAAATCCCCGTTGAGTTTTTCAAGGATCAGATTGAGCGCACCGGCCACACCCATCGCGGTGAGCTGATCGCGGTCGGCCAAATCTTCCTGCCACGCACGAATTTCGCGGCGCAAGAACGGTGCCGGACGATTGTTGAAACCGAAGTCCTGCGCATGGGCTACACCATCTATGGCTGGCGTCATGTGCCCGTCGAAATCTCGTGCTTAGGAGAGAAGGCGAACGCAACCCGCCCCGAGATTGAGCAAATCCTGATCTCCAACGCCAAGGGTGTGGACAAGGACACGTTCGAGCGTGAGCTCTACGTCATCCGCCGCCGGATTGAGAAGGAAGCACTGGCTGCGCAGGTTCCGCAGCTCTACATCTGTTCGCTGTCTTGCCGCTCGATCATTTATAAGGGCATGATGCTGGCCGAACAGGTCGCCGTGTTCTATCCTGATCTGATGGATGAGCGGTTCGAGAGCGCCTTTGCCATCTATCACCAGCGTTATTCCACCAACACCTTTCCGCAGTGGTGGCTGGCACAGCCATTCCGCATGTTGGCGCATAACGGTGAAATCAACACGCTGAAGGGCAACCTGAACTGGTTGAAATCCCACGAGATTCGCATGGCATCGAGCTATTTCGGTGACATGGCCGAGGATATCAAGCCGATCGTCGCTGCCGGTTCCTCCGATTCCGCCGCACTGGACGCCGTGTTCGAGGTTCTGGTTCGCGCAGGCCGTAACGCGCCAATGGCGAAAACGATGCTGGTGCCTGAGGCATGGTCCAAGACCGCGACCAAGATGTCCAAGGAATGGGAAGAGATGTACGCCTATTCCAACTCCGTGATGGAACCATGGGACGGCCCCGCAGCACTGGCCATGACCGATGGTCGTTGGGTTTGCGCAGGTCTGGACCGGAACGGCCTGCGCCCGATGCGCTATGTCGTGACGGGGGATGGCATGGTCATCGCCGGGTCCGAGGCAGGCATGGTACCCGTGGATGAAATGCATATCGTTGAGAAGGGTGCCCTTGGTCCCGGACAGATGCTGGGCGTTGATATGGAGCGGGGCATCCTGCTGCATGATGTTGAGCTGAAGGACGAACTGGCCGGCTCGCAGCCCTTTGCCGAATGGGTCGGGCAGATCGCTGACCTTGACTCCATTACCAGCAGCCCGACGGAATCCGTCGTCAGCACCGCTGAAACCCTGCGCAAGCGTCAGATCTCCGCCGGATATGACATCGAGTTGCTGGAGCAAATCCTGCATCCGATGGTTGAGGACGGGAAAGAGGCGCTCGGCTCTATGGGCGATGACACGCCGCAGGCTGTGCTATCGGAAAAGTATCGTCCGCTTAGCCACTATTTCCGTCAGAACTTCAGTCAGGTTACAAACCCGCCAATCGACAGTCTGCGTGAGCATCGCGTGATGTCGCTGAAAACACGGTTCGGCAACCTGAAAAACGTGCTGGATCAGACCAGCGCCCAGACCGAAATCCTGACGCTGGACAGCCCTGTTCTGACCAATGCGCGCTGGGACCGGATGGTTGGTTATTTCGGTGACAGCGCCGCCGTGATCGACTGCTCGTTTGAAAATGACGCCGGTGGCATGCGCGCCGCGCTGACCCGTGTGCGGTCCGAGGCGGAGCAAGCTGTGCGCGCCGGTGCGAACCACATTATTCTGACGGATGAACACGTGGATGCCGGTCACATCGCGCTGCCGATGATCCTCGCCACCTCCGCCGTGCATTCATGGCTGACAGGTAAGGGATTGCGGACCTTCTGCTCGATCAACGTGCGGTCGGCGGAATGCGTTGACCCGCATTACTTCGCCGTTCTGATCGGATCGGGCGCGACCACTGTTAACGCATGGCTGGCGCAGGATTCGGTCGCGGACCGGATTGAGCGTGGCCTGATGGACGGACCACTTTCCGCCGCGATGGACCGCTTTGTCGAGGCGATCAATCAGGGTCTGCTCAAGATCATGGCGAAGATGGGGATTTCCGTCATCTCGTCCTATCGCGGTGGCCTGAACTTCGAGGCGGTCGGGTTGAGCCGCGCAATGTGCGCCGAGTTCTTCCCCGGAATGCCCAGCCGGATTTCCGGTATCGGCATCAGCGGCATTCAGCAAAAGGCCGTGGGCATCCACGATCGCGCCTATGCCAGCGGCACCGATGTGCTGCCGGTCGGTGGTTTCTACAAGGCGCGCCGTTCCGGCGAGGCGCATGCGTGGGAAGCACAGACCATGCACATGTTGCAGGCAGCCTGTGATCGCGGCAGCTACAAAATCTGGCAGGAATATAGCAACGCCATGCAGGCGCGTGCTCCGATCCACCTGCGCGATTTGCTGGGCTTCAAACCAAACCAGACCGCGATTTCCGTGGATGAGGTGGAGAGCATCACATCGATCCGCAAGCGGTTCGTGACCCCCGGCATGTCGCTGGGCGCGCTGTCGCCCGAAGCGCATAAAACGCTGAACGTCGCCATGAACCGCATCGGTGCGAAATCCGATTCCGGTGAGGGCGGCGAGGACCCCAAGCATTTCCACCCCGAGCCAAACGGCGACAATCCCTCTGCGAAAATCAAGCAGGTGGCTTCCGGTCGTTTCGGTGTAACGGCGGAATACCTGAACAATTGTCAGGAGCTGGAGATCAAGGTCGCACAGGGTGCAAAACCCGGTGAGGGCGGGCAGCTGCCCGGCTTCAAGGTCACGGAAATGATCGCGAAGCTGCGCCACTCCACCCCCGGCGTGATGCTGATTTCACCCCCGCCACACCACGATATCTATTCGATCGAGGATTTGGCGCAGCTGATCTATGACCTCAAGCAGATCAACCCCGATGCGAAGGTCTGCGTAAAGCTGGTCGCGCAAAGCGGCGTAGGCACGATTGCGGCTGGTGTGGCCAAGGCGAAGGCGGATGTGATCCTGATCTCGGGCCATAACGGTGGTACGGGCGCATCGCCACAGACCTCGATCAAGCATGCGGGGCTGCCGTGGGAGATGGGCATCAGTGAGGCACATCAGGTGCTGTCGCTGAACAACCTACGCTCGCGCGTTACCCTGCGCACCGATGGTGGTTTGCGCACGGGCCGCGATATCGTGATTGCCGCGATGATGGGTGCCGAGGAATACGGCATCGGCACCGCCGCTCTGATCGCAATGGGCTGCATCATGGTCCGCCAGTGCCAGTCAAACACCTGCCCTGTTGGCGTGTGTACACAGGATCAGGAACTGCGCGACAAGTTCACCGGCAATGCAGACAAAGTTGTAAACCTGATCACATTCTACGCGCAGGAAGTGCGTGAAGTGCTGGCCAGCATTGGCGCGAAATCGCTGGATGAGGTTATCGGCCGTGCCGATCTGCTGACACAGGTTTCGCGTGGTGCGGCGCATCTGGATGATCTTGACCTCAACCCGATGCTGATCGCGGTGGATGAGGAGCGCGGCACCGTTTACGACCGTGACAAGCCTCGTCAGGTCGTTCTGGACACGCTGGACGCCAAGATCGTGCGCGACGCCCAACCGTTCTTTAAGGACGGTGAGAAGATGCAGCTGAGCTATTCGGTGGAAAACACCGACCGGACAGTGGGCACGCGGGTTTCGTCGCATATCGTCCGCCGCTTTGGCATGCGCAACGATTTGCAGAGCAGCCACCTGACGGTAAAGCTGGAAGGCTCTGCCGGTCAGTCGCTGGGCGCATTCGCGGCACCGGGGCTAAAGCTGGAGGTCGCAGGCGATGCCAACGATTATGTCGGCAAGGGCCTGTCCGGTGGGCGTATCGTCGTGCATCCAATGCTGGGCAGCCCGCTGGTCGCGGCGGATAACACCATCATCGGCAATACGGTTCTGTACGGTGCGACGGCGGGTGAATTGTTCGCCAATGGCCGCGCGGGCGAACGGTTCTGCGTGCGCAACTCCGGCGCGTCTGTGGTGATTGAGGGCTGCGGCTCGAACGGGTGTGAGTATATGACCGGCGGCACGGCGGTTATCCTCGGGTCGGTCGGTGATAACTTCGGCGCGGGCATGACCGGCGGCATGGCGTTCATCTATGACACAGCAGGTGATTTCGATGTGCGGATGAATGATGAGAGCATCATCGCCGTCAACGTCGAGAGCGCTCATTGGGAGGGCGTCCTGCGCGATCTGATCGAGCAGCACGTCGCGGAAACCGGTTCGCGTCGGGGCGAGGAAATCCTGCGCCACTGGTCCGATGAGCTGGGTAAATTCCGTCAGGTCTGCCCCAAGGAAATGCTCAGCCGTCTGGCCGCACCGCTCAGCGATCTGGCTGACGCGATCCCGGCGGAATAATACAGCTGGTCGCCCCTACGGGGGCGGCCGCTCAAAACAGTCCCAGCACCGCGCCACCTGCGGCCATTCCGGCCACGGCATAGGCCCCGTCAATCACGGTTAGCAGTACGGGCCGGTGTTGGTACATGTTGTTCACTGCCATCCATGGCAGGGCGATAAACGCGCCAAATCCTGCACCCAGCAACATGCCCTCACCCGCGCCGCGCACATCGGCGAGGACGTAGACATATTGCGCAAACCCCATCATCACGACGAAGCATAGATAGCTGAGAAGGTAGACGGATTTGGGTGTGTCGGCGGCTTGTTCCGCCGTCATATTGCTGACGGCCAGCCATGGGCCGGAGATGACCCCGTACCAGAACGCGCCGATACCCCAAGTTGTGGCGGCGGCGAGAAACACTGCGATAATATCCATTTGCATCCTCCTGCAACGGAGGATGCCATAGCTGTGGGGCCTGACCTAGCCCTCGTACCCGCCCAGATCGCAGACGATTTGCCATTCCTCGTCGGAAACAGGCTGCACCGACAGGCGCGAATTGTTCACGAGGATCATAGCGGACAGGCGCGGATCGTCCTTACAATCCTGCAAGGTAACAGGCTTGGGGAAGGGGCCGATTGCCTTGATATCCACGCATTCCCAGCGGGGGTCGTTTGCCTTGCTATCGGGATGTGCCTCGGCAATCACCTCGACCACGCCGACGACACGCTTTTCGTCGATGGAGTGGTAGAAGAAGCCTTTGTCACCAATTTTCATGGCACGCATGTTATTGCGAGCCTGATAGTTGCGCACGCCGTCCCATTCCTCGCCCACATCGCCCTTGGCAACCTGATCGTCCCAGCCCCATGTGTTGGGTTCGGATTTAAAAAGCCAATATGCCATATCAGCCCCCGATCACACGCTTCCACGGGTGGATATCAGCCGAGGAAAACAGACCCGCCTTGGTATAGGGATCGGCATCGGCCCATGCCTGTGCGGCGTCCATATCAGCCACGTCCAGAATGACCAGCGATCCGGCCATGTCGCCCTGCGCGTCCAGCAACGGGCCTGCCTGTGCCACGACGCCGGTTTCGGCAATATAGGCCAGATGCGCGTCGCGATTGGCCTTACGCACCTCTAATGCACCGGGTTTGTCATGGGCGATAATGGCATAGAACATGGGATTTCCTCTCAGGCTTTCGCGCCTCGTTTGCCAGAACCGAGCATCGGAGCGGCGGTTTTATCAAGCGGCCAGCGCGGTCGCGCGGCCAGCGTCATGTCGTCGGATTGGCCAAGGCGATACCGCTCCCAACCCGCCCATGCGATCATGGCGCCATTGTCAGTGCACAGTTTCAGCGGCGGCGCGGTGAAGGTAAAGCCCGCATCGCGGGCGGCCTGCTGCAAACCGGCGCGCACTGCCGTATTCGCAGCGACGCCACCGGCAACGGCAATAGTTGTCGCGCCGTGCTCCGCCGCAAAGGCAGTCAGCGCACGGGCGGTTTTTTTGCGCAACACATCGGCCACGGCCTGCTGGAAACTGGCGCACAGGTCTGCGCGGTCCTGTCGTGTGATGCCGCCCTTTTCCTCGACGATTTTATCGCGGGCACGGCGCAGGGCGGTTTTCAGGCCAGAAAAGCTCATATCGAATCCGGGCCGGTCCATCAGGGGGCGGGGAAAGGCGAACCGTTTGGGATCACCGCTTTCCGCCTCGGCCTGCACCAGTGGGCCACCCGGTTGGGACAGGCCCAGCAAGCGGGCGGTTTTGTCGAATGCCTCACCCGGTGCATCGTCGATGGTGCCGCCCATGCGGGTAAATTCATCAGGGCCGGTCACGGCGAGGAACTGGCAATGCCCGCCCGATACCAGCAACATCAGATAGGGAAATTCTAGCCCATCCGTAAGACGCGGCGTCAGCGCATGACCGGCTAGGTGGTTCACGCCGATCAGGGGTATATCTGCGCCTGCGGCCATCCCCTTGGCAAACATCACGCCGGACAACACGCCGCCGATCAGGCCGGGGCCTGAGGTGACGGCAACCAGATCGATATCGCCCAGCGCCACGCCTGCCTCGGTCAAGGCGGCCTCGGCCACGATATCCAGCCGTTCGGCATGGGCACGGGCCGCGATTTCGGGGACGATACCGCCGAAATCAGCATGCAGGTCGGATTGCGAGAACACGCGGTTCGACAGGATTGTACGATCCGTGTTCACAACGGCGATTGCCGTGTCGTCACAGCTCGATTCGATACCAAGGATCAGGGTCATGGCCGCTGCCTAAAGGTTCGCACGCGGGGCGTCCAATTCAGTTTCATCAGATGCCCCGCCAGAGGATCTGTTTCGATGCCTCCGGCGGGGATATTTAGCGAATGCGATGGGCCTTAGATGCCGCCCATGCAGATATATTTCAGCTCCAGATATTCCTCGATGCCGTATTTGGAGCCCTCACGACCCAGACCCGACTGTTTGACGCCGCCAAAGGGGGCAACCTCGGTCGAGATCAGGCCGGTGTTCAGGCCGACAATACCGTATTCCAGTGCCTCACCCACGCGCCAAACACGACCGATATCGCGGGTGTAGTAATAGGCGGCGAGGCCGAAGATCGTGTCATTGGCCAGCTTGATGCCCTCCTCCTCTGTCTCGAACTTGAACAGAGGGGCCATCGGGCCGAAGGTTTCTTCCTGCGCGACCTTCATATCCTGCGTTACGCCGGTGACGACGGTGGGGTTAAAGAACGTGCCGCCCTGATCGCTGGCCGTGCCGCCCTGAATGATGGTTGCGCCCTTGGATACCGCGTCATCCAGATGCTCCTGCACCTTTTTCAGCGCGGGACCGGAGATAAGCGGACCGATATCGGTATCCGCGTCAGTGCCGTCGCCGACCTTCATCTGTGCGACGCGGGCTGCCAGCTTCTTGGCAAATTCATCATAGACGCCTGCCTGCACGTAGATGCGGTTGGCACAAACGCAGGTTTGGCCGGCATTCCGGAACTTGCAGATGATTGCACCCTCGATCGCCTCATCAATATCGGCATCATCGAACACGAGGAACGGCGCGTTGCCGCCCAGCTCAAGGCTCATCTTTTTGATCGTGCCTGCACATTGCTCCATCAGGATCGACCCAACGCGGGTGGAGCCGGTGAAGGTAATCTTGCGCACCTTGTCGTTCTCGCACAGTTCCTTGCCCATGGCGGAGCTGTCGGACCCTGTTACGACGTTGAACACCCCCTTGGGGAAGCCCGCCTGTTCCGCCAATTCGGCCAGTGCCAATGCGGTTAGCGGTGTCAGTTCCGCAGGGCGCGCCACGCAGGTACAGCCCGCCGCCAGACCGGGGGCCAGTTTGCGGGTAATCATCGCCAGCGGGAAGTTCCACGGCGTGATCGAGCCGACAACGCCGATGGGCTGCTTGATAACCACGATCCGTTTATCCGCCTGATGCTGGGGGATGGTGTCGCCGTAAATCCGCTTGGCCTCCTCAGCGAACCACTGGATGAAGGACGCGCCATAGGCGACCTCGCCGCGCGATTCCTTGAGCGGTTTGCCCATTTCGGCGGTGATCAGCTTCGCCAGATCCTCCTGGTTCGCCATAATCAGGCGATACCATTCCATCAGGATCGCATAGCGTTCCGAGGCAAGCTTTGCCGCCCAACCGGCCTGTGCGGCATTTGCGGCGTCGATGGCACGGGCCACCTCGGCACGACCCAGATCGGCCACCTGCGCGATATTGCTGTCATCAACGGGATTGGTCACATCAAAGGTCGCGCCATTGTCGGCATCAACCCATGCGCCATCAATATAGGATTTCGTGGTGAACAATTTCGGATTGTCGAGTTTCATAGTGCCCTCCCGGCGATCATTTTTTGCTTATTAAAATAGATTAGAAATCGGACACGATGCCCTTTTTCTCCCAGTCACCAAAGCGGATAGGCTCAGGCCCATCGCGGCCGCCCAGTTCCTCGGGCAGGTCCAGTGGCGGGGTATCCTTGCGGCGCTGATCCGCCTCGGCCAAGGCACGTTCAGCGGCGGCGCGCAGGCGCGCGGTCTTTTCGGGATCGTTTGACATCCTACATCTCCTATCGGGACGAGTATAACCTGAATATGTCCCGCAGGGTTTTGCGCGCAAGGGGTCGTAGGCATGAACTATTTTAAAACCGGGCTGCTGCTGGCGGCCCTAACGGCGCTATTCATGACGGTTGGCTGGTTTGTCGGCGGGCAGCTGGGCATGCTGATCGCGTTCTGTTTTGCAGTGGGAACAAATGCATGGGCGTGGTGGGGATCGGATCAGGCGATGCTGAAAATGCACAACGCCCAGCCGGTCACACGCGCATCGGTCCCTGAATTATTCGATATGGTTCAGGAAATGTCGCAACGTGCCGAAATGCCGATGCCCAAGATTTATTTGATAACCGAGGATCAGCCAAACGCCTTTGCCACGGGCCGCAATCCTGAGAACGCTGCCGTGGCGGCGACCACCGGCATCCTGCGATTGCTCAGCCATGATGAGCTGCGCGGCGTGATGGCGCATGAGCTGGCCCACATCAAGAACCACGACACGCTGATTATGACCATTGCCGCAACGGTGGGTGGTGCAATCGCGATGCTGGCGCAATTCGGCATGTTTTTCGGGGGTAATCACCGTGAACGGGGGGCGTTAGGTGCTATCGGAATGATTGCGGCGGTGCTGTTGGCGCCGCTGGCCGCGATGATGATACAGATGCTGATCAGCCGCACTCGGGAATATTCGGCGGACAAGATGGGGGCGCAAATTGCCCGTGATCCGGTCGGTCTGGCCAATGCTTTGCGCAAGATTTCAGGGGCTGTACCCGCGCATGAGATAGAAAGTGCTGAGAGTAATCCGGCAACTGCGCATATGTTTATCATCAACCCGCTCTCTGGACGCGGGACCGACAATCTGTTTTCGACACATCCAAACGTGAACAACCGCATCGAGGCGTTGATGAAACTGGCAGACTCCCCCGAAATGACCCGCCCCACCGTGCGGGCCAGCTCCATTCCAACCATCGGACGCAAGCGTTGAGCGCGCCGGGCCTACCCGCACGTCTGGCCGCAGCGGAGCTGTTGATCGGCGTCCTGTCCGACGGGATCATGCTGGGCGATCTGGTCGAAAAGCTGCCCCGCGATTTGCCGCCACCTGCACGGGCGCGGGCGCAAAGCCTCGCCGCGATGGTGCTGCGCAATCTGGAGCCCATTGATACGGTGCTGGACCAGTTCCTGACACGCAAACCGCCAGTGCGCGCGATGCATGCTCTGCGGATTGCCGCAGCGGAAATGCTGATAGATGAGGTTGCGCCCCATGCCGCCGTGGATGCGGCGGTGCGTGCCGCGCGTTCTGACCCGAAATCCTCTAGGTTGAGCGGTCTGGTCAACGCCGTTGCGCGCAATATCAGCCGCGAGGGATACGATATCTGGGCGCAGATGGAACCGCAGCGCCTGCCACATTGGCTGCGTGCGCCATTGCTGCGCGCCTATGGTGAGGATGCCGTTGACGCGATGGAGCGGGTTCACGCAGGCGGTGCGCCGCTGGATCTGACCCTGCGCGGTGAACAGCCCGAGGGGTTGGAGGGCGAGATGGCCCCGACCGGCACATTGCGCCGCTATCGCTCGGGTCAGGTCAGCGCCCTGCCGGGATATGAGGAGGGCGCGTTCTGGGTACAGGACGCCGCCGCCGCCCTGCCCGCCCGTGTTCTGGATGCGAAATCTGGCGAGCGGGTGCTGGATCTATGCGCCGCGCCGGGGGGCAAGACATTGCAGCTCGCCGCCGCCGGGGCCGATGTTGTGGCGCTGGATATTTCCTCGAAACGGCTGGAGCGGGTGCGTGAAAACCTCGCCCGAACCAAGCTGACGGCGGAAATCGTGCGCGCCGACGCCATGGGCTGGCAACCGGATGCGCCCTTTGACGCGATCCTGCTGGATGCCCCCTGCACAGCAACCGGTACGCTACGCCGCCACCCCGACCTGCCCTTTGTCAAAACCGGCGAGGAAAATAAATCGCTGGTCAAATTGCAGCGCGACCTGCTGGAGCGTGCCGCGAAATGGGTCAAGCCCGGTGGCCGACTGGTGTTCTGCACCTGCTCGCTATTGCCATCCGAGGGCGAGGTGCCTGTGTCCCGATTCCTCGAAACCCATCCTGACTGGTCGCTGGACCCGATTGACGCAACTGCCCTAGGCGGTGACGAACATTGGGTTGTTGACGGTGCATTACGCCTGCGTCCTGATTATTGGGCAGAACAGGGCGGAATGGACGGGTTCTATATTGCGCATCTTATCAAGAGTGCATGACACTGCTACAGAACTGAGGGTAAGGTCGTAAAAAGCGAAAGTTTTCCGACGCAATGGCGAAACCGACCCTCAGTACCCGCGCACGCAGCGCCGATAATCGCATTCAGGCGTGGCGCTCCGCGTTGGGGGGTCGCGTTACTGCGATCACCAGCCAACCACAGCCGCGCGCCATCGGCACCGTTGCACGGGCCCGCCAACTGCAATCGGGCAATTTCCTGTTCGGCGGTGAGCTGGTCGAGGCACCGGCAACCGCGATCTGGGATATTGAGCAACCGTCGGATGCGTTCACCTTTGCCCTGCACGGGTTTGAATGGCTGGACGATCTGGCCGCAGCGGGGGATGCACCTGCCCGCGCCTTGGCGCAGGACTGGTTGTGGCAATGGATTGAACGCTACGGCGCGGCACGCGGTCCGGGGTGGTATCCCGATCTGGCCGGCCGCCGCCTGATCCGCTGGATCAGTCACGCGCCATTCTTGCTCAAGGGGCAGGAAAGCCAGCGCTCCCATAGCTTCTTCAAGAGCCTTGGTCGGCAGACAAATTACCTCGCCCATGCATGGCCCGACGCCGCACAGGGCCTGCCGCGGGTCGAGGCGTTGACCGGCTTGCTCTACGCCGCATTATCGCTGGAGGGCGCGGAGGGGCTGTTGCGCAGCGCCCGTCGCGGCTTGGCCAAGGCATGTGAGGCACTGGACGCCGACGGTGCCGTGCCCAGCCGCAGCCCCGAAGAGTTACTAAAACTGTTCACCCTGCTGGTCTGGGCCGATCATGCCCAGCGTGAGGCAGGACAACCCAGCGAGGCCGCTCAACAGGCCGCCATCGCTCGCATCGCCCCCACCCTGCGCGGGTTGCGCATGGGCGACGGCACCTTGGCACGGTTCCACGGCGGTGGGCGCGGGGAGGAGGGGCTGCTAGATCAAAGCCTCGCCGATAGTGGCATCCGGTCAGCCGCGCGCGCCAAAACCGTGATGGGCTACAGCCGACTGGCCGCCGGGCGCACCGTTGCGATCATGGACGCCGCCCCACCGGCCGAGGGCGCGAACGGCCTGCGCGCCCATGCGGGCACCCTAGCGTTCGAGATGTCGTCCGGCCGTCGCCCCATGATTGTCAATCAGGGAACCGGTGATGCCTTCGGCACCGACTGGCGCCGCCATGCCCGCGAAACCAGCGCCCATTCCACGGTTGAGGTTGCAGGAACCGCGATGGCAAAATTCGTGCCGATGCAGTCCTTTGGCTGTGCGGACACAGAAACCCTGACCGATGGGCCGAAACAGGTCGCGCTGGAACGGGCGGTGGATGTTAGCGGGCATTGGGCGCTTGGCAGTCACGACGGATATACCGCCGCCTACGGCCTGTTCCACGAACGCCGCCTGTTCATGACCCCCGACGGCATGGAACTGCGCGGTGAGGACACGATGAGCGCGCAATCCAGCCGCGGTCAGGCCCGCTTTGCCAGAATGCGCGAAACCGGCGCTGTAACATGGCGCGCACGGTTCCATTTGCACCCTGGCGTGCAGGCGTCCCTGGACCTTGGCGGGGATGCGGTCAGCCTGACATTGCGATCGGGCGAGGTCTGGATTTTCCGCCAGTCGGGCGGTGATCTGACGTTGGAACCCTCAACTTACCTAGATCAACGGCGGCTAAACCCACGTTTAACACAACAAATCGTGGTCTCTGTCGCCGCAATGGACTATGCGAGCCGCATCAAGTGGGTGGTTGGCCGCGCGGGGGACCGCAGGCACGCCGTCCGGGATTTCGAGACCGACCAGTAAGAGGCTGTTTTCATGACCACCGATCTCGCGCCGATCCGGCGCGCGCTGCTATCCGTTTCCGATAAAACCGGCCTTCTTGGCCTTGGGCAAGCTCTGGCCGCTATGGGTGTTGAGCTTGTCTCGACCGGCGGCACGGCGGCGGCGCTGCGCGATGCGGGGCTGACGGTGCGTGATGTGTCCGAGCTGACCTCCTTCCCCGAGATGATGGACGGCCGCGTCAAAACCCTGCACCCCGGCGTGCATGGCGGCCTGCTGGCGCAGCGTTCGAACCCCGAGCATGTGACCGCAATGGACGATCACGGCATTTTGCCAATCGATCTGCTGGTCGTGAACCTGTACCCGTTCGAGGCAACAGTCGCGGCTGGTGGCGATTACGATACCTGCATTGAAAACATCGACATTGGCGGCCCCGCGATGATCCGCGCCGCCGCAAAAAACCACGGTGATGTGACTGTTATCGTCGATGCAGATACCTACGAGGATCTGGTGGCCGAGCTTGAGGCGAATGGCGGTGCGACCTCGCGTCCCTTCCGTCAGGCAATGGCGGCACGGGCCTATGCCCGCACAGCCTCCTATGACGCAGCCGTATCCGGCTGGATGGCCGAGGCTATCGGCGATTCCGTGCCGGAGCGTCGCACAACGGGCGGCACCCTGCGCCAGACCCTGCGCTATGGCGAAAACCCGCACCAGTCCGCGGCCTTCTACGTCACCGGCGATATGCGCCCCGGCGTTGCCAGCGCACAGCAGTTGCAGGGCAAGGAGCTGAGCTACAACAACATCAACGATACCGACGCTGCGGTAGAACTGGTCGCCGAATTCGACGCGGGCAAGCCGACAGTCGCGATTATCAAGCACGCAAACCCCTGCGGCGTCGCCACCGGTGACACCATGGCAGAGGCATATGCCCGCGCCTATGATTGCGACCGCACCTCCGCCTTTGGCGGTATCGTGGCCCTGAACCGCCCACTGGATGCGGCAACGGCAACTGCCATTACCGGTATTTTCACCGAGGTCGTCATCGCCCCCGGAGCCGATGAGGAAGCACAGCAAATCTTCGCCGCCAAAAAGAACCTGCGCCTGCTGCTGACCGATGGCCTGCCCGATCCGGCAACCGCTGGGCGCACTTGGAAGCAGGTCGCCGGCGGCTGGCTGGTTCAGGACCGCGATAACGGTCGCCTAGACATGAGCGGCCTGAAGGTCGTGACCAAGCGGCAGCCATCGCCCGCCGAACTGGCCGATATGCTGTTCGCATGGCGCGTGGCAAAGCACGTTAAATCCAACGCCATCGTTTATGCCAAGGACGGCGCAACCGTCGGCATCGGCGCAGGTCAGATGAGCCGCGTTGACAGCTCGCGCATCGCCGCGCGCAAAAGCGTGGACATGGCTGAGGCGATGGGTCTGACCACACCGCTGACACAGGGTTCGGTCGTCGCCTCCGACGCCTTCTTCCCCTTCGCGGATGGTCTGCTGGCCGCGGCACAGGCCGGTGCGACCTCGGTCATCCAGCCGGGTGGATCGATGCGCGACGAGGAAGTCATCGCCGCCGCCGATGAGGCTGGCCTGTCCATGGTCTTCACCGGAATGCGCCACTTCCGTCACTGATCGGACCGCATTCATGAAATATCCCCGCCGGAGGCATCTGGCGGGGCACCCTCTTGAATACATCAAACATGGCGCGCATCCTGTGCCACAAACCTAAACCGGAGCCCCCATGCCCCTGATCCGCATTCTAACGATAGCCCTGCTGGCATGCGGTTTGGACCGATTGTCCAAGCTGTGGATCGTCGAATGGGCCAATCTGCGCGAGATTTTGTATATCGAGGTTTTCGACCCCTATCTGAATTTCGCCATGGGCTGGAATCGCGGCATCAACTTCGGATTGCTGGCGGGCCACGAGGAATGGACCCGCTGGGGTTTGACCCTGCTGGCCATTGGAATCAGTATCTGGCTGCTATGGTGGGCCAACCAGCAGGCCGGTAAATGGATACATATCGGCGCGGGCTTGGTCATTGGCGGCGCGATCGGCAATGTTTGGGACCGGATTCAGTACGGCGCTGTTGCTGATTATCTGAACATGAGTTGCTGTGGCTTGCGCAATCCCTATACCTTCAACGTGGCGGATGTGTTCATCTTCGCCGGAGCGGGCCTTTTGATTGTATTGAGCGGCCGCACAACAGACGATGCGTGACGCGGCGACCTGAATTGCGTATGGGAGAGACCATGAAAACGACATTTCCTTCCACCCCGATCCGGGCCATCGCAATCATGGCCGCCCTTGGCGCCGTGCTGGTCCTCAGCGCATGCGGTGATGACCTGACCGAGGAACGCAGCCTGCTGGAACGCGCACAGGTCCGGCAGGGTGGACCCGATCCGTTCATGGTTGTTGAGCATGGTATGCTGGAAATACCTGCGAACATCCGCGCCCTACCCACCCCGCGCCCCGGTGCCGTCAGCCGTGTTGAACCACAGCCCGACCAATTGGTCGCTGCTGCACTGGGCGGCACAACGCGCAGTTTCTCCACCGGTCCCGGTGCTGCGGAACAGATGCTGCTTGCCAACCTGCGCACCGAAACAATCCCTGCGGATCTGCGCGATGAAATCCAGACGGAACATCAGCGCACGCTGGATGGTGCCGATACCGGCATATTCGCGTCGGCGTTTTCATCAATCGGCAACCCTTACCGCGATCAGCAGTTGGACCCCGTTGCCGAGCTTGCCCGTTTGCGCCGTGAATATCCAAATATCGTGACGCCGAACGCGCCGTTGGGGACACCAGAATAAAGGCCGCTTGCAGCCCGCGCTGATGGCGCTACGCTATACCGCAGTGAAACTCCGCGGAGCGCCCCTTTGATACTGACTTCACGTCTTGCAGCCCTATTCAGCCTGCTTCTGCTGCTACTTCCTGCCAGCGCGCAGGCGCAGGTTGAAACCCACCACCTGTCCAACGGGTTGGAGATCGTGGTGATCCCGGATCACCGCGCCCCTGTTGTGACCCATATGGTCTGGTATCGGATCGGGGCGGCGGACGAACCTGCGGGCAAATCAGGGATCGCACATTACCTTGAGCATCTGATGTTCAAGGGCACCGATGAAATCCCCGAGGGACAATTCAGCCAGATCGTGGCGGCCAATGGCGGCACCGATAATGCGTTCACCTCCTACGATTACACCGCCTATTTTCAGCGAATCGCGGCTGATCGCCTGCCACTGGTCATGCAGATGGAGGCGGACCGGATGACCGATCTGATCATCTCCGAGGAAGTCTGGGTGCCAGAGCGCGCCGTGATTCTCGAGGAACGGCGCAGCCGCGTCGCGTCGAACCCCTCCGCGATAATGAGCGAGCAACGCAACGCCGCGCTATACCTCAACCACCCCTATGGCACGCCGATCATCGGGTGGGAGCATGAGATGTCATCGCTGACCCGTCAGGACGCGCTGGATTTCTATGCCCGTTATTACGCCCCCAACAATGCGATCCTGATCGTGGCGGGCGATGTCACGCTGGACGAGGTCGTCGCCTTGGCCGAGGAAAACTTCGGCCCGCTGCCCCCCTCAGATACCATTCATGCGCGGGTGCGCCCGCAGGAACCTGTCGCCGTGGCCGCCCGTCGCCTGACCTATGAGGACCCCCGCGTTCAGCAGCCCTATGTCATGCGCAGCTATCTGGCACAGGAACGTGACGCAGGCGCGCAGGAGGATGCCGCCGCGCTGACGATTCTGGCGCAACTATTGGGCGGGGGGCCGACCTCCGTACTGAACCGCGCACTGGTGGTTGAGCAGGAAATTGCAGTTTCCGCCGGTGCATTCTACAATGGCACCAGTCTGGACAGCACCAGCTTCGGCATCTACGCCGTGCCCGCCGCGAATATTGAGCTGTCGCAGGCCGAGGCAGCACTGGACATCGCGCTGGAACAATTCATGCTGGACGGACCGGACGAACAGCATCTGGAGCGGATCAAGGTTCAGGTCCGTGCCGCCGAGATTTTCGCCCGCGACAGTCAGGAGGGGCTGGCCCGTGCCTTTGGTGCCGCTTTAACCTCGGGGCTGACTGTGCAGGATGTACTAAACTGGCCCGCCGCACTGGAGGCAGTAACGACACAGGATGTGATGCGCGTCGCAGAACAGGTTCTGGATCTGCGCCAATCCGTCACCGCTGAATTACGTGGCCTTGCGCCAACGGAGGCTTTCCAATGATCCGATACATTCTTAGCGCGCTGATCGCGTTTACGCCGATCGCTGCGATGTGCCAAACCGATATCGAGGAAATCGTGACCCCCGGTGGCACGACCTTCTGGCTGGCCACTGAACCCACGATCCCCATCGTCAGCATGGAGATCATCTTTCGTGGTGGCGCGGGCGTTGACCCCGCGGATCGCCCCGGTGCCGTCACCATGATGGCCGGCCTGTTGAACGAGGGCGCGGGCGATATGACCGCCCTGGAATATGCCGCCGCCAGCGAGGAGCTCGCCGCGCGCATCAGCTTCGATGCGGGGCGTGATACCCTGACCGTTTCCGCCAGCATGCTGCGCGAGGTCCGCACCGATGTGGCCGAACTGGTCCGTCTGGCAGTGCAGGAACCACGGTTTGACCCCGATGCGATTTCCCGCGTGCGCTCGCAATTGCTGTCTGTGACCCGCTCGAACCGCACCGATCCGAGCGAACTGGCGCGTGAGGCGCTGTTCTCCATCGCGTTCCCTGACCATGCCTATAGCCGCGGAACCGATGGCACGCCCCCCAGTATCGCCGTTATGACCATTGAGGATTTGCAGGCCGCCCACCATGCCGCAATCAGCCGCGACCGCGCCTATATCTCGGTCGTTGGTGACATCTCCGCCGACGAAGCAGCCGAGCTGGTGGATCACGTCATGGTTGGTATTCCCAGCAGCGACACCCCCCTGCCCGGCGATATGCCCGTACACCTGCGCGGCGGCGTGCATGTTGTGGATCTGCCCGGCACGCAAAGCCGCGCGCTGTTCGGTCATCAGGGCCTGCAACGCGACGATCCCGACTTTATGGCCGCCTATGTGATGAACCACATTCTGGGCGGCGGCGGGTTCTCGTCACGCTTGACCGAGGAAATCCGTGAGAAGCGCGGCCTGACCTATGGCATTTCGACCTTTATGGCCTCGCTCAGCCACGGGCCGCTTTTCCTCGGCTCTGTTGCCTCGGCCAATGACACGATTGCCGAAACGATTGAGCTGGTGCGCCGCGAATGGGTCCGTATGGCCGAGGGTGGCGTGACGGAGCAGGAGCTGGACGAGGCGAAACGCTACCTGACCGGCGCCTATCCCCTGCGCTTTGATACCAATGCAAAGATCGCGGATATTCTGGTCGGCGTGCAGGAGGCGGAGCTGGGCATTGATTACACCCAGCGCCGCAACTCCCTGATCGAGGCGGTAACGGTTGACGATATCGCCCGCGTCGCCGCGCGCCTGCTGCAATCCGACGACCTGACCGTTGTTGTGGTCGGACAGCCGCAGGGGCTGACCACAACGGTCAGCGCCCTGAACTAACTCAGCCAGCAGCGCGTAACGCAGCCAGCAACCGGTCCGACGCATATCCGTCAGGGATCAGACCGGTTGCGGATTGGAACCGCTTGATCGCTGCCTCGGAATTCGGCCCGATTAGGCCGTCCGTGCCCTGCGTGTCATAGCCCAGCGCGGTCAGGCGCTGCTGCACCTCGCGCCGGTCACTGCGCGTCAGCGGCAGCACATCACGGCTCCACGATGCCTGTACACCTGCACCGCCATAAATCCGGTCCCCCAGCAACCCGATAGCCAGCGCATAAGAATCGGAGTTGTTGTACCGCTTGATTACATTGAAATTCGGATAGGTCAGGAAAACCGGACCGCCCACACCTGCGGGCGCAAACAACCCCGCAACACCGTGATCCGGCACAGCACCGCCCGCATAGGTCCGCACGCCAATCTCGTTCCAGAACGCGGCAGGGCGGCGTACATAGCGATCCGCCAGCAGCCAGTTAAAGTCGGCAGGCAGGCGCACCTCCATCCCCCATGGCTGACCGGGGTTCCAACCCTCCTGACGCAAGTAATGCGCGGCAGAGGCAAGCGCGTCCGTTGGATCATCCGACCAGATATTGCGGCGGCCATCCCCGTCGAAATCCTGCGCGTAGTTGTGAAAGCTGGACGGCATAAACTGCGTATGCCCCATCGCACCGGCCCATGATCCGACCAGCTCATCAGGGCGGGCGTCCCCCTCCTGCACGATACGCATCGCGGCGATCAGCTCACGCTCCGCCCAATCACGCCGCCGACCGTCAAAGGCCAGCGTCGCCAGCGAGCGCGCCACGGGGAAGCTGCCCCGAATGGCGCCATAGGCGGTTTCCATGCCCCAGATAGCCAGAAACGCACGGGCATCGGTGCCGTAACGCGCCTCGATCGCGCGCAGGGTTTCAGCGCGGGCGCCTGCCTCACGCTGACCATTTGCGACGCGGGTATCGGAAACGGCACTATCCAGATATTCCCAAACGGGCCGCACGAATTCGGGCTGCGCGCCGTCCAGATCCGTAACGCGGGTCGAGGGCGCAGCGCCCTGCATCGTGGTGTCGAACACCTGCGCGCTAATCCCCTCACCCAGTGCACGGGTGCGGAATTGCGCCAGCCATTGGTCAAAGGACAACGCGCGCGCCTGACGATCCGCCAGCGGTTCGCGCGGTTCAGGACGGACCGAGGTCACGACATCACCGGTGGTTTGCGCCGTAGCATTGGCGACTGGCCCACCACATCCCACCACGAAGGCAGCGGCCCCCAGCAGGGCAAATCGCCAACCTGAGCGTTGCATTGAGGTCGCATGCATCCTGTTACTCCTGTTAAATTCGTCACTTGAAACTCAGTTTCCGCCGAGCAGACCGCGCAGCAGCCCCTCGACAATACCGCTCAACCCGTCATCGACATCCTGTGCGGCATCCTCGATCCGGCGCACCACGTCATTGCCAGCGGTGGCAATGTTGTCCTGATAGCTCGGCGTATTGGGCACCAGCATGGGCAACGCGGAAACCGGCATCCCCTCATGCACACCCAACATGGTGCGGCGCCAAATTTCCGCTGGCAGGCCACCACCGGTCACGCCGGTCAGAGGGGTGTTATCATCATAGCCCATCCAGACCCCGACGACATAATCGCCGGAAAATCCGATAAACCACGCATCACGGGCCGCATCGGTCGTTCCGGTTTTACCCGCAACGGGGCGATCCCCCAGCGCGGCACGGCGGCCAGTGCCATAGGGGGCCTCAACCACCTGATTCATCATCCACGTCACGTAGCCGGCGGTTTGCTCGGAAATCGCCCGCTTGCCCAGGGATGGCTCCTCGGACAACAGCAATTCGCCGCCATGGCGCAAACGTACCTCGGTCAGGCCGTAAGGCTCCGCACGGAAACCTTGGTTCAGGATGCTGGCATAGGCGCCAGTCAGGTCCAGTAGCGTGGTTTCCGACGCGCCCAATGCCAGTGCGGGTGAGTTCGTCAGATCACTGTCGAGGCCCAGATCATGCGCCACCTCGATCACCTCAGCGCGGCCAACTTCCTCGGACACGCGCACGGCGATGGTGTTGGTGGAACGGGCCAGCGCCTCGTACATCGGCATCGGGCCGCGATAGGAGCGGCCATAGTTCTGCGGGCTCCACGGGCCGGAGCCCGGTATGTTGATCGTTAGCGGCGCGTCGTTCAGGTAATCGGTCGGGTGCATCCCTGATTCCACCGCCGCAGCATAGACAAAGGGTTTGAACGCCGATCCGGGCTGACGCAGCGCCTGCGTTGCACGGTTAAATGTACCGGCCCCGCCAATGGCACGCCCGCCGACCATGCCACGCACCGCGCCATCCGCGCTGAGCACAACAATCGCGGCCTGTGCCTCGGACCCCTCACGCACCAGATCGTCAAAGACGGAGAACAGCGCCTGTTCCGCCGCCTCCTGAATCGCGGGGTCAAAGGTGGTGGAAATCTCCACATCCTCACGCGTGCCCTCGATCAGGAATTCGGGGCCGGCCTCCATCACCCAATCGGCGAAATAGCCACCGGCGCGGCGACGGGCGGATTCGCTCAGCTCCGCCGGATTGGCGCGCGCCTGTGCAAAAACAGTATCGTCGATATAGCCCTGCTCATGCATCAACCGCAAAATCACCTGCGAACGGTTTTGCGCACGGCCCAGATCGCGTGTCGGTGCATAACGGCTGGGCGCGGTCAGCAGCCCCGCCAGCATTGCCGCCTGCTGCACGTCCACCTCACGCGCGCTGATCCCGAAATAGCGCTGCGCCGCCGCCTCGAACCCCGTGGCCGAGGCCCCCAGATAGGCGCGGTTCATATAGATGGAGAGGATTTCCTCCTTGGTATAGGCCAGCTCCATTGCCAAGGCGTAGGGGATTTCCAGAACCTTGCGCCGCCATGTCGATTCCTCGCTGAGGAAAACCAGCTTGGCGACCTGCTGTGTAATGGTGGACCCGCCATGGCCTGACAGCGCGCTGCGACCCTCGCTTAGATTGATGCGGATCGCGCCCAGAATACCGCGCGGGCTGATGCCCATATGCCAATAGAACCGCTTATCCTCGGTCGCGACGACCGCGTTGCGCAAATCCTCGCTCATCTGCGCGGACCCGACGACACCGCCCTGCTCGCCCCGCCATGCAAAGATATCGCCGTGGCGATCGACCATCGCAACCGATCCGCTCTCACGACCGTCCAGCAACTCCTTGGCATCGGGCAATTGCAGATAGAAATACAGTACCACCGCCGCAGCCACGACGATGCCCCAGCCGATCAGCCGGAACAGGATTGTTCGGATCAGCCGGAACAGGCCACCGAATACACGAATTAGTAACGGCCTACGCACGGGTTTCGCCGTGGCCGTTTTGGATTTCTTGCTGCTCATCTGCTCCGCACCGTTTTTCGGGCTTGTTTATGCAACTTAGTATGATGGCGCGACATTGCGAAGTGGTTGGATGACCCAAGGCGGCGCAATTTTGCACAACTTTTATGCCTATTTTTTAATCGGCGGATTTTCGCTGTCTAAATTTTGGGCGCAATTGAATCGCAACGTAGTGCTCAAAGCTGTACCCGCAACCGGTTTCATTGACACTTCAGTGAAATGTTACCTCGATTTTCGTGTTGGCACGGTTCTTGCATATTGAACGGCGACAGATGCAGACCAACACGAGGGAACGCAATGAAGCTTATCATCGCCGTCATCAAGCCTTTCAAGCTGGAGGAGGTGCGCGAGGCGCTCACCACCATCGGCGTGCAGGGCCTAATGGTATCAGAAGTTAAAGGATACGGCCGTCAGGCTGGCCACACCGAGATCTATCGCGGTGCGGAATATGTCGTGAACTTCGTACCCAAGGTAAAGCTGGAGATGGTCGTTGATGACGCCATCGTCGAGAAGGCCGTTGAGACCCTCTCCACCACAGCCAAGACCGGCAAGATCGGCGACGGCAAGATTTTCGTGCTCGACGTAGAGCAAGCAGTTCGCGTGCGCACCGGTGAAACCGGCGCCGACGCAATCTGAACCTGACCCCATCTGATCAGACCAACGAGGGACCAGATAAAAATGACCAATTTCCTTAAATTCGGTACAGCGGGGGCCACGGCCCTGATGCTTGCTACCCCTGCACTGGCACAGGATGCCGCTGCCGATCCTACCCCCTACATCCTGACCACGCTGCTGTTCCTTATCGGCGGTTTTCTGGTCTTCTGGATGGCAGCAGGCTTCGCCATGCTTGAGGCAGGTCTGGTACGTTCCAAGAACGTAACGACCCAGCTGACCAAAAACATCGCGTTGTTCTCCATCGCGTCCATCATGTACTGGCTGGTTGGCTTCAACCTGATGTATCCGGGCGATGCATGGGTCATGGACGGCATGGTTGGTGCGTTCTTCTGGACCACGCTGGAGCCTGTCGGCCT
Organism: Pontivivens marinum; assembly: GCF_900231835.1. Taxonomy (GTDB): domain Bacteria; phylum Pseudomonadota; class Alphaproteobacteria; order Rhodobacterales; family Rhodobacteraceae; genus Pontivivens; species Pontivivens marinum. The sequence goes on from NZ_OCTN01000001.1 coordinate 962,826, forward strand.
GGCTGCTGCTGATGCAACCCTCGACTATGCATCCGTCGGTTCCGACTTCTTCTTCCAGCTGATGTTCTGTGCGACCACCGCATCCATCGTTTCGGGCACATTGGCCGAGCGTATCAAGCTGGGTCCATTCCTGATCTTCGTTGTTGTCCTGACCGGCTTCATCTACCCGATCGAAGCATCCTGGCAGTGGGGCGGCGGCTTCCTCAGCGGCATGGGCTTCTCCGATTTCGCCGGTTCCACACTGGTTCACGCAGCAGGCGGCTTTGCAGCACTTGCAGGCGCTATGATCCTCGGCCCACGTATCGGCAAATATGCTGCTGATGGCCGCGTTATCCCAATGCTCGGCTCGAACATGCCCCTCGCTACACTGGGTACGTTCATCCTGTGGCTGGGTTGGTTCGGCTTTAACGGTGGTTCGCAGCTAGCAATGGGTACTGTTGGCGACGTAACCGACATCTCGCGCATCTTTGCGAACACCAACATGGCTGCTGCTGCCGGTGCTGTTACTGCGCTGATCCTGACGCAAGCTGTCTATGGCAAGATCGACCTGACCATGGTGCTGAACGGCGCGCTGGCTGGTCTGGTATCCATCACGGCCGAGCCTCTGGCACCCTCGCTTCTGATGGCGCTGATCGTAGGTGGTATCGGTGGAGCGATCGTAGTCTTCACAGTTCCACTGCTGGACAAGCTGAAGATCGATGACGTTGTTGGCGCGATCCCTGTACACCTGGTTGCCGGTATCTGGGGCACAATGGCTGTGCCGCTGACCAATGACGGCACCAGCTTCGTGACACAGTTCATCGGTGTTGTTTCCATCGGCGCCTTCGTCTTCATCGTCAGCTACATCGTGTGGATGATCCTGAAGGTCACAATGGGCATCCGCGTTGACGAGGAAGCCGAGATCATGGGTCTCGACACCACGGAAATGGGCATGGAAGCCTACCCAGAATTCACAAAGGGCTAAGGCCCGGTGAGGTTGCGGCGATCACATTCGCCGCAACCTGTTTTCCCCGGAATGGGCTTTTATAGCGGCTCATTCTAACTTGGCCCGGACCTTCGCGGTTCGGGTCTTTTTTTGCCTAATGGTCGGATTATCCCTGCATCAGGGACCGGATATAGGCAGGCACATCGCGCGCATCGACGGTTGCCTCACGCACCAACCAATCGAAATGACTGGTCAGGGACTTCACGCGGTCAATCTCCCGAAATGCCAGATAGCACTGCCCGACATAAACGACGGCCAGATTAGGCCCGAATATCGTGACGGGTGAGCTAAAGACCCTGTGCGCATCGAACAGAAACACCCGCAGGCGCGGCAACATCTGCTCACATTGATCCGCGATGACGTTTAGCTGCTCGTAGCGGATGCTTTGCGCAACACCCTTGTAATAGGCGGTGCCGGCGGCGCAGGCCTCAACCTCATGCAGGGGAATGGCGATTTCGTAATCATAGATACCGGCGGATAGCAGATGTAACTGGTCCTGCATGGTGTTGAACGCTTGGGGCAATTGCCGCTCTAGAAAGGCACCGTATTCCCAGCGCAGCATTGCCTCCGTCTTGAACAAATCGGGCAGGGTCGCGGGAACGTGGCGCACTTTGTAGCCAGCCGCCTCACGATGCCATTCCAGCAATTGCTCATCCGCCGATGTTCGCTCCGCCGGACTTAGCGACATCGCCGCCGCCACAATATCGCCGGGGGTTTCGGGGCGGTTGGTAAGACCCAGCAACCAATCGGTGCTAACGCTCAACGCCTGTGCGATATCTGCGGCCAATTGCGCATTGGGCAGGCGGGGGTGATCCTCCTTCAGCAACTGCCCGATGGTGGACCGATCTACATGCGTGGATCGCGACAGCGCGCTCTTGGTGATGCCTGCACGCTGCATCGCCTCATCCAGCCGATTTCGGAATAGGGTGGCGCGCTCACGCTTGTCCATTTTTGGCAACCTTGCAGATTAAAAACACCATCCTTGGTTTTTCGCAGCAAATTCACCAAATGTCCAATTTCCGCCGTTCGCGATAGCAAATGCAGGTATCACCACCAAACGGAGCAACCGGATATGGACAGCACGATCAGATTGGCAACCAAAGCAGTGACATGGCAGTTCGCAGGCTTTTTCTCGATGATGCTGATTGGATTTCTGTTCACAGGATCAGTCGTGGCCAGCGGCGGCATTGCCCTGACCGGCGCGGTGACAGGGTTCATCGCCTATTTTCTGCACGAAATGGCATGGTCCAGAATCTCATGGGGGCGCGGCACCGGCCCCGCCGCCAAAATCGACATTACCGTTGCGGAATAATGCAAAGGGGCGGCCCACCGGACCGCCCCCAAACCTAGATTACAGTGCGTGGTAATGCGCCAATGGGCCTGACAGCGCCTCATCCACCATATCGGGTGAGAAGCGCCCCTCAACATGTGGCAGCATATCGGTGGCCAGCACCTTGCCCAACTCAACACCCCATTGGTCAAAGCTGTTCACGCCCCAGAACACACCCTCGGTAAAGCAACGCGCCTCAGCCAAAGCAATAATCCGGCCCAGCGTGCGCGGCGTCAGCTCGCGGTACATCAGCAATGTGGACGGGCGATTTCCGGGGAAGGCCCGATGCGGTGCCAGTTCACGCGCCTCGCCCGCATCCATACCGGCAGCGATCATCAGCTCCTCGGCCTCACGCTCGGACCGGCCATAGGCCAGCGCCTGCGATTGCGCGAAGCAGTTGGCGATCAGGATTTTCTGCATATGCTCGAAACCCTCGGCCACAGGTTTGGCCGCGATCATGAATTCCAGCGGCTGCGGCGTCGGGCTTTGATGCAGCATCTGGAAATAGGCGTGCTGCGCATTTGTGCCAGCGCTACCCCAGACGACAGGCGATGTCGCCACATCGACCTCATCCCCCTCAACCGTGACCCGCTTACCGTTCGATTCCATGTCGAGCTGCTGCAAATATTGCGGCAGCGTCGCCAAACGCTGGTCATAGGGCACAACGCAACGCGTCGGATATCCGCACCCATTGCGATGCCAAACGCCAACGCACGCCATCAGCACCGGCATATTGTTCGACAGTGGCGCGGTGCGGAAATGCTCGTCCACCTCATGCGCGCCGGCCAGAAACTCGCCGAATTGCGCCGAGCCAAGACCGATCATCAGCGGCAAACCAATCGGTGACCAGACAGAGAACCGCCCCCCGACCCAATCGGCAAAGCCAAAGCACCGCTGCGCCGGAATCCCGAACTGCTCCGCCGCCATTTCAGGCTTGGTGGTCAGTGCCGCAAAATGGATCGAGGCATCGGCAACAACGCCCTGCATCGTGGACAGCGCAACCTTGGCCGTTTCCATCGTCTCAATCGTGCCAAAGCTTTTGGAGGCGATGATGAACAATGTGCGGCTTAGGTCACATGTCTTGAGTACCTGGTTCAGCGCGGCACCGTCAACATTCGACACAAAGTGCAGGCGCGGGCCGTCCATCTGCGCCGTCAATGCCTCCGCCACCAGAACAGGCCCCAGATCGGAGCCACCAATGCCGATATTGACCACATCGGTAAAGCTGCCCGCAGCCGCCGCATAGGCGCCAGAGCGGACATCTTCGGCAAAGGCATAGCAGGCCGCGCGGCTGTTCAGCACGGTCTGGGCAATATCCTCATCATCCGCGACCATCTGCGTGCCCTCAGGCATGCGCAGCGCGGTGTGCAGCACGCGCCGCCCCTCGGTCACATTGATCTTTTCGCCGGCATACATGGCATCGCGGGTCAGCTCGAACTCACGCTCCTCCAGCATGTCGATCAGCCCCTCACGGGCGTCCTCGGTCATCTGGGTGCGTGAAAAATCGAACAGCATGTCGTCAAAGGTGACCGAAAACCCGTCAAAGCGGTCCTCGTCCTGCAATTCCGCGATCGTGGGGCCGTATGCCGCCTGCAACTCATTCCAGTTCATTTTGCTTCGTCTCCAAGCTTGATATCGAGCCCGATATCCAGCGTTCCCGCCGCCATCGTGATTTTCGAGGTTGAGATAAAGTTCACGCCCGTTTGCCCGATGGCGCGCACAGTATCCAGATCAACATTTCCGGACGCCTCCAACGCGGCGCCCCTATTCATCGCCACTGCCCTGCGCAGGGTGTCGGGGTCCATATTGTCCAGCAGAACAACCTTACCGCCTGCATCCAGCGCCAGCTCGAATTGTTCCAGCGTATCGACCTCGATCTCCACCGCCATCAGATGCCCGACATAGCTATAGGCCAGATCCAGCGCCTGCTGCACACCGCCGCAAACCGCGATGTGGTTATCCTTGATCAACACCGCATCATCCAGACCATAGCGATGCGAGGTGCCACCGCCACACCGAACGGCGTATTTCTCGAACGCGCGCAGACCCGGCGTCGTTTTACGCGTGCAAACAATCCGCGCATCTGTGCCCTGCAACTGCTCGACAAAGCGCGCGGTGTGGGTGGCAATGCCGGACATATGCATCAGGAAATTCAGGGCCACACGTTCGGCTCCCATGACCGATCGGCCCGATCCCGTGATGCGTGCAATATCCTGTCCCGCCTGAACCGCGTCGCCATCGCTGACCAGTGCCTCGAAAACGGTATCGGCGTCCAGCGCGGCAAATGCGGCCTTGGCCACATCCATGCCCGCGATATACCCTTGCTGGCGCACATTCATAACGGCTGTGGCCTGAACAGCGGGTCCGATCGTGGCGAGCGAGGTCACATCCCCCGCCTGACCCAGATCCTCCAACAACGCGGCCTCAACCGCATTGCGGATCAAGGGCGCGGGTAATACGGGAAGGTACGGGTTGCGCATCATAGCACCTCATGCTGACTGGCCATATAAAAGGAGAGCCGAATGCACCCCAGATATCACGATGTACATGCCGCAATCATGTCCCTGTGTGAAGGGGAAGACGATCCCATCGCGCTGATGGCGACAGTTACATGTGAGCTGCATCACCATTTCGAAAACTTCCACTGGACCGGATTTTACCGCGTGGTCGCACCCGAACTGCTGAAAATCGGCCCCTATCAGGGCGGGCATGGCTGCCTCGTCATCCCGTTTGCACGCGGAGTTTGCGGCGCTGCGGCACGAACCGGCGAGACACAATTGGTCGCAGATGTGGATGCCTTTCCGGGGCACATCGCCTGCGCCTCCTCCACAAAATCGGAGATCGTGGTGCCCGTCTTTTCCTCTGGTCGGCTGATCGCGGTTTTTGACGTAGATAGCGATTTACCCGATGCGTTCGACACAGATGACCGCGACGCGCTACAGGCGATTCTGGCGCAGGTTTTCGGCCCACTGCCTTAGAAAACAGGGGCGCGCCGCCTTCGCCGCGGCGCGTTAACCCTTTCCGTGCGGCCAGACAGGTGCCATACGCATGCCATACCGATAGCAGCCACAGGGCAGCCAACCGTTTCGGGCGTTAACAATGATGACCATCGGGGAAAGGTGTCTTCATCTTTGGCCAGTTTGCGTTAAATTTCAAAAATCCATCGCGATCAAAGATTTCATATTTTTGCACATAAATGTTTTTATCTTGCGTGACTAAAATCGCGTGCTATATCTCTTCGCAGATGCAGCAGGAGATTAATATGCTCGACCACGGCCACAACCTTCCCAAAGGTACAATCGTTATCGAGGAACTCGAAATCGGCATGTCCCGTTCGGTTGGGAAAACCATTGGCATGAAAGAAATTGAGGCTTTTGCGTCCCTTAGCACCGATCACAACCCCGTCCATCTGGACGAGGAATACGCACAGGACACTATTTTTGGCGGTCGCATCGCCCACGGAATGCTGACAGCGGGGCTGATTTCGGCCGTAATCGGGGAACAATTGCCCGGTCACGGCACGGTTTATCTGGGCCAAAGCCTGAAATTCATGGCCCCCGTTCGCCCCGGCGATCATGTCGAGGCAACCGTCACCGTTGCAGCCATTGATTACGCCCGTCGCCGTGTCACGCTTGATTGCGCCGCCCACGTGGGCGATACCGTAGTTCTAAAGGGTGAGGCGCTGGTTCTGGCGCCCTCCGCGAAACTAGACTAACCGCCGGGCCGCCCGGCCCCATTCGGGTAGGCCATGCAACGATATCAAAGCCTTGAGGTGCCTGAAACCGCACGCGGCGCATCTGTCGCGATGGGCAATTTCGATGGCCTGCATCTGGGCCATCAATCGGTTCTGGATCTGGCCCGTCGCCCCGACATGCCGTTGGGCGTGGTGACGTTTGAACCGCATCCGCGTGAAATCTTTGCCCCCGACGCCCCCACATTCCGCCTGATGAACGCGACATCCCGCGCGCATCGGCTGGAAAAACTGGGCGTGCAGCACCTGTTCGAAATCCCCTTTAACCGTGACCTCGCCAACCTGACACCTGAAGCTTTCGTTAACGAAGTGCTCGTCAAACAGCTCGGCATCAGGCATCTGGTTGTCGGTGCCGACTTTAAATTCGGTAAGTCACGGAAAGGAAACACAAATACGCTCTCAGAGGCCCCATTCGAGCTTTCTATCGCTCCACTGCTTCAGGGCCCGAATGGCGCGATTTCCTCCACCGCAATCCGCACTGCGTTGAGCGAGGGACGCCCCACTGACGCCGCCGATATGCTGGGCCATTGGCACCGGATCGAGGGCATCGTCGAGCATGGATTCAAGCGTGGACGCGAGATGGGATTCCCCACCGCGAACATCTCCATGGCGGGGCTGCACCTGCCTGCTTTCGGCATTTACGCCTGTACTGTGGACGTGCGCGACGGGCGGCATATGGGCACGTATAAAGCAGTCGCCTCGCTGGGATCACGCCCCACATTCGGGGATAACGCGCCAAATCTTGAGGTAATGCTGCTCGACTTTTCCGGTGATCTGTACGGCGCCGAATTGTCCGTAGCGCTGATGCATTTCCAGCGGCCCGAGTTGAAATTCGACGGCATGGACCCACTGATCGTACAGATGCACGCCGATGTTGTCGAAACGCGCAAGCTTCTGGCCTGACTGTATTTTCGAATCCCCTCCAACCGCAAAACGGTAGGATCACGACATGACCAAACGCCCTGAATTCTGGACCCTGCCGCTGGACGCCCTGACCCGCCCCGAATGGGAGGCCCTGTGCGATGGTTGCGGCAAATGCTGCTTGCTCAAGCTGGAGGATGATGACGGCGACATCGCCTATACCGACATCGCGTGCCGACTGTTTGACCCCGACACCTGCCGCTGTGGCAACTATCCCGTGCGCAAACAACTGGTGCCCGGCTGTGTGGTGCTGGACGCGGAAACCCTGCCCGAAATCGCGTTCTGGATGCCCCAAACCTGCGCATATCGCCTGCGATACGAGGATAAACCCATCCCCGACTGGCATCCCCTGCTGACCGGCGATTCCGGCAGTGTAGCGATGGCGGGCCATTCCATGACCGGTCGCACCGTCGCGGAATATGAGGTCGATGAGGAAGATTACGAAGATCACATAGTAGAGGATTTGGCATGAATTTCGCCTCAGACAATTCCGGTCCGACCCACCCCAAAGTTTGGGAGGCCCTAACCCGCGCAGATGCCGGTTACGCCATGCCCTACGGCAATGATCCATTGAGCGGCGACATCGCAAACCGCCTGCGTGCTTTGTTTGATGCGCCAGATGCGGCGATTGTTCTGGCCGCGACGGGAACGGCGGCGAACTCACTGGCTTTGGCCTGTCTATGCCCGCCATGGGGCCGGATTTACTGCCATGATGACGCACATATCGAGCAGGACGAATGCGGCGCACCCGAGTTTTTCATCGGCGGCGGCAAGCTGACGCTGATCTCGGGCCCTGATGGACAGTTCAGCGCACAAACGCTGTCCGACGCCTTGGCGGCAACAGCATCGGGCGTACATTCGGCGGCTCCGGCGGCGGTGTCCCTGTCCAACCTTAGCGAGGCGGGCACCTATTGGCCACTGGACGAGATTACAGCCGTGGTTGAGATCGCCCACGCGGCGGGCCTGACCGTGCATCTGGACGGCGCGCGCCTGTCCAATGCCATGGTTGCGGGCGGATACACCCCTGCGCAAGTCATGGCCACTGGCATTGATGCACTGGTTTTCGGCGGTACGAAAAACGGCCTGCCGGGGGTTGAAGCGGTGATCCTGCGCGATCCCGCCAAACAGCAGGAACTGGAGCGTCGTCGCAAGCGAGCCGGTCATCTATTCTCGAAACATCGCTATCTGGCCGCGCAGATGGACGCCTATCTGACCGATGATTTGTGGCATGATCTGGCAACCGCCGCCAATGATGCGGCCGCGCGGTTTGCTGATGGATTGCGTGATGCAGGCGCAGAGATGATGTTTCCCGTACAGGGCAATCAGATTTTCTGCCGGTTGCCGCGTGCGGCCCACCAACGGGCCACGGCGGCAGGGGCGCAATATTACCTGACGCCGGATGCGCCGTTAGAGGGGGACGCGCACGAAATGCTTGGTGCGCGTCTGGTTTGCAATTGGGCGACCACCCAGGAACAGATTGATGCGTTCCTCAGCACGCTAAAGGGCTGATTAAAGCATCGCACCGATCAGCTTGGCGACTTCCGCCGGATGGCTGATTGGCACCATGTGCCCTGCACCCTGCACCAGATGCGGGGTGACGCCCAACGGTTGCGCGATGGTTTCACAGATCGCGATGGCCGAGGGGCGGGTCTGCGCGCCAGCAATCAGTTGCACCGGACAGGGTAGTGAGGCGATCTGCTCCACCGTGATCTGATCCGGCCCACGCCCCGCCACATCATCGGCGGATGCAGTGATGAAGCCCATCCGCTCAATCGCGTAGGTGCGCAGCTTTTCCGGCACCATTTTCCACGGAACGCCATTGCCCCATAGGGTCATGAATTCCTCGGCCGCCAATTCCGCCTGATCGCTTTGCACGGCGTTGATATAGCCTGCTGTGGCCGCAGCCTCATCAATCGCGACGGGGTCGGCGGCATCCAGCAGATAGAACATCATCGGCTCGATCAGGGTCAGGCTTGCCACAGCCTCGGGCCGGTCCAATGCTGCGCGCAGCACCACACCGCCGCCAAAGGAATGACCGACCAGATGTGCGGGTTCATCGCCCAGCACCTCCAGCAAGGCGTCAGCGGCCTGTCTGCGGGGGCGGCGATCGGGATCAGCCTCGCTCATCCCATGACCGGGCAGGTCCAGTGCCTCGGCCCGAACAGGGCCTAGATGGCCCAACATGCCCTTCCACGCGCCTGAATGCGCCAGTGAGCAGTGGGAAAGCAACAGCCGCGGCCCTTGCTCCCCCGTGCGATGTAGGCCCGTCATGGCCCCTGCAAGGCGAACCTGCATCAGCCTATCGTCGCCAAATGTGCGTCCAGATGCGCCAGACGATCCTGACCCCAGAACAGTTGATTGCCGTAAACATAGGTCGGCGCGCCAAAGACGTTGGCCGCCAATGCCTCATCCGTATTGCGCTCGTAAATATCCAGCGCGGATTGCAGATCGCGTTGCGCCAAACCACCGTCAAAGCCTGCGGCGACGAGGCATTTTTCGATCACGTCCTCGCGCGCGATGTCCTGCTCACCCGCCCAACAGGCGCGCAAAATCTCGAAGCTCAGCTTACCCACATCACCGCCAGGGTGCTGCTCCGCGAATTCCTGCGCGTAAATTGTTGCCGCAACAGCCCGTTTCGGGTCCGTTGGCCAGTGGGCAGGCTTCAGGTTGACGTCCAATCCGTTCATACCCGCTACCCGCTCAATTTCTTGCAGGCGGTATGCCTGACGCGAAACGTGGCGTTTTCCGGGGGGTTGTGTGCCATGCTCGGCAAAGACGCGGAACAGGTCGAAAGGCTTGTAAACCACTTTAACGTCATGTTTTTTCGCGATGGTCTCCAACTGCATTCCAGCCAGATACGTGAACGGGGACAGGGGAAAGAGATAGTAATCGATCTGCGACATCGGACGCTCCGTTTTGTTTCGTTACTTCAGATAAGCTTTGCATACACCCTGCTCAATGGTATTGCCCGCCCATACCGCCGCAGCAGAGGTCTCCCATGCCGTTCAAGAGGACTGCCCCGATGAAATCCGACATCAATCTTAAGCTCATTTCCGGGAACGCGAATAAGGACCTCGCGGGCAATATTGCCCGTCGCATGACGGTCTATCGCGGTGCGCCCGTGACCCTCGCCAATGCGCGGGTCGAGCGCTTCAACGACAAAGAGATTTTCGTCGAGGTTTTCGACAATGTCCGTGACGAGGATATGTTCATTATCCAGTCCACGTCGAACCCAGCAAATGACAACCTGATGGAGCTGCTGATTATGGCGGACGCGCTGCGTCGCTCCTCCGCCCAGCGGGTTACGGCAGTGATCCCCTATTTCGGCTATGCCCGTCAGGATCGTCGCACCGCCGCACGCACGCCGATTTCGGCGAAGCTGGTGGCAAACCTGATCGCGCAGGCCGGTGTTGACCGCGTTCTGACCATGGACCTGCATGCGGGCCAGATTCAGGGCTTCTTCGATATTCCGGTGGATAACCTGTATGCGGCGCCGGTCTTTGCGCTGGATATCAAGCAGCACTTCCCCGACCTCAGCGAAGTGACGGTTGTGTCGCCGGACGTTGGCGGTGTTGCGCGTGCACGTGAACTGGCCAAGCGGATCGGTGCTGGCCTTGCCATCGTGGACAAGCGCCGCTCCAAGCCCGGTGAGATCGAGGAGATGATGATCATCGGCGACGTTAAGGATCGCGTCTGTATCATCGTAGACGACATCTGTGACACCGCTGGCACGCTGTGCAAGGCGGCTGAGCTGCTGGAACAGCAGGGCGGTGCCAAGGAAGTACACGCCTATATCTCGCACGGTGTTCTGAGCGGCCCAGCGGTCAGCCGCATCGGTAACTCGGTTCTGAAATCGCTGGTCGTCACGGATTCGATCGAGCAGCCAGCACCCGTTCAGGACGAGCCGCGCATCCGCGTCGTGCCCATCGGCCCGATGTTTGCACAGGCGATCCTCAATATCTCGAACGGGTCGAGCGTTTCGTCGCTGTTCAACGAGGACACACTCGGCCCGATTTACGAGGCGTTCTATCCGATGGGCTAATGCTCATTCTTCAATGATATACATTACGGGCGCCTACTGTTTCGACAGGGGCGCCCGTTTTGTTTGGGGTCTAAACGTCCCAAATCTCATCTGGGTCATCCAACGGGCCAAGCGCCTGCCAGTTCACGCCAAGGCGTGCAATGCGGGTATCGTCCCAAATATCGACGGTCAGCACGAAGCCGGTCTCCGTGACCTCCTCCGCCCGCATGTTAAGCCGCAAATAGGTATCGGAATGCGCATCGATCAAGGTGGGCGCCAGCTGCACAACAGGGACCGAAGCAAAGGTGCCGTCAAACTGGATCGGGTGGCGGACCTGCCGCTCCCCAACACCATCCCACATATCCGTCGCGGTTTCCCAGTGATCGAACAATGTGACGAAGCCCTCAGCTACGCCCAGCCAATTTGTGTCTATTCGTCTCATTCTACCGCCCTAACGAAAAAACCCCGCCAGAGCGACGGGGTTTTTAAAGATCGTTTAAAAGCAGATCAGATATCGGATTTGATACCCAATTGCTCCGCCAGGAACCGTGCGTGGTTTACACGCTGGTTCAGCGAGATCCGGTTGTCATCAGGCGCATCAAGAGCAGCTTTCTCAGCCGCATTGATAACCCGGTCCATCCAGTCAGTCGTCACATCGGCACGCAGGGTTGCCTGCTCGGCCAACACGGTCAGACCCTCAGGCCCGATTTCCGCGAAACCGCCGGTCACGACGTAATCGTGAACCTCGCCACCCTCATGCACCGTCATGAAGCCCGGACGCAGAAGGGTCAGCGTAGCGGCGTGCTGCGGCATAACCGTCATCTCGCCCTCTTCGCCGTGAAGCTGGACCCGCGTGACCTGAGCGGAATGGAGGCTCCGCTCAGGGCTGACGAGATCGAACTGCATCGTATCGGCCATCATAGCCTCCTGTTCGATGCGGTTTCAGGATCACCCGAAACCGCGACAGAGTTCATCAGGCCGCAGCTGCGGCCATCTTCTCAGCCTTGGCAATCACATCTGCGATGCCACCAACCATGTAGAACGCACCCTCTGGCAGGTGGTCATACTCACCCGCAACCACGGCCTTGAAGGACGCGATCGTGTCGTCGAGCGGAACCTGCACACCCGGCGAACCGGTGAACACTTCTGCCACGTCGAAGGGCTGCGACAGGAATCGCTGGATCTTACGCGCGCGGGTCACGGTCAGCTTATCCTCTTCGGAAAGCTCGTCCATGCCCAGAATCGCGATGATATCCTGCAACGATTTGTAGCGCTGAAGCATCTGCTGAACGTCAACAGCCACCTGATAGTGCTCCTCACCCACAACCTGTGGATCAAGGATACGAGACGTCGAGTCGAGCGGATCCACAGCAGGGTAGATACCCAGCTCGGAGATCGCACGCGACAGAACGGTCGTTGCGTCAAGGTGCGCAAAGGACGTTGCAGGTGCAGGGTCGGTAAGGTCATCCGCAGGCACGTAGATCGCCTGAACCGAAGTGATCGAACCCGACTTCGTGGAGGTAATACGCTCCTGCATGGCGCCCATATCGGTTGCCAGCGTAGGCTGATAACCCACAGCGGAAGGAATACGACCCAGAAGCGCGGACACCTCGGAACCAGCCTGTGTAAAGCGGAAGATGTTGTCCACGAAGAACAGAACGTCGGTTCCGGACTGGTCGCGGAACTGCTCAGCCATGGTTAGGCCGGACAGCGCAACACGCATACGCGCACCGGGAGGCTCGTTCATCTGGCCGTAAACCAGTGCCACCTTCGATTTCGTCAGGTCCTCGGCGTCGATAACCTTGGAGTCGATGAATTCGTAGTAAAGATCGTTACCCTCACGAGTACGCTCACCAACACCAGCAAACACGGAATAGCCCGAGTGTACTTTCGCGATGTTGTTGATCAGCTCCTGAATCAAAACTGTTTTACCCACGCCGGCACCGCCGAACAGACCAATTTTACCACCCTTGGAGTAGGGGGCGAGAAGGTCGATCACCTTGATACCGGTGACGAGGATGTCCGACGAAGTGGACTGTGCCTCGAACGAAGGAGCTTCGCCGTGGATCGAACGGTACTCGGTCACAACAACCGGGCCCTTTTCATCCACAGGCTCACCAACCACGTTCATGATGCGGCCCAATGTGCCCTCACCAACAGGAACCTGGATGGAATTGCCCGTATCGGTCACAGCCTGACCGCGTACCAGACCCTCGGTCGCGGCCATAGCCACGGCACGAACGGTGCTTTCGCCGAGGTGCTGAGCAACCTCGAGCACAAGGTTCTGACCGTTATTGTCGCAAGTCAGAGCGTTGAGGATCTCAGGCAGGTGGTCGTCGAATTGAACGTCGACGACCGCGCCGATCACCTGGGTGATTTTACCGACAGCATTTGCCATGTCTGTTTTCTCCAGTCGTCAGAGCGCCTCAGCGCCCGAAATGATTTCGATAAGCTCGTTCGTGATCGCGGCCTGACGGGTCCGGTTATACTGGATGGTCAGATCGTCGATCATGTCGCCTGCGTTGCGTGTCGCGTTATCCATTGCGGACATCCGCGCACCCTGTTCGGAGGCAGCATTTTCGAGCAAAGCGGTGAAGACCTGCGTTGCGACCGAACGCGGCAGCAGATCTGCAAGGATTGCATCTTCCTCAGGCTCGTAATCATAGAGTGCGTCGGTTTCGGCGCCCTCCTCAACCACGGCCGGGATGATTTGCTGTGCAGTCGGGCGCTGGGTAATTACGTTTTCGAACGCTGAATAGAACAGCGTTGCAACGTCGAATTCACCCTGAGCGAAGCGGCTGAGGACATCCTCGGCCACGCCAGAGGCGTTTTCGTAACCCACACGTTTTACAGCCGATAGATCGACGTGATCCACCATCAGCGATCCGAAATCGCGGCGAAGTTGCTCGCGACCCTTTTTGCCGACCGTGATGATCTTGACTGTTTTACCAGCAGCCAGAAGTTTCTGGATGTGGCCGCGTGCCAGCTTGACGATGTTCGTATTGAAACCGCCGCACAGTCCCCGCTCGGAGGTAGCGATAATCAGCAGATGGGTTTGGTCGTTTCCGGTGCCGCGTAGCAGCAGCGGAGCGGAGGCAGAATTCTTTGCCCCCGCAGCCAAGTTACCCAATACGGCCTCCATGCGATCTGCATAGGGGCGCGCAGCCTCCGCCGCTTCCTGCGCACGGCGCAGTTTAGCGGCGGCGACCATCTGCATCGCCTTTGTAATCTTCCGCGTCGATTTGACTGATTCGATGCGGATTTTCAGGTCCTTGAGGCTCGGCATATGCCTTGCTCCCTTCCCTTAACTATCTGCGACGAATCAGGCGAACGACTTTTTAAATGCGTCGAGCACCGACTTGATTTTCTCTTCCAGATCACCGGCAACCTTGCGGTCGTTATCCCGGATATCGTTGAGCAGGTCAGCGTGGTTGCCACGCAGATCAGCCAGAAGACCGGTTTCGAACGGCTTGACCTTGTTCACGGCCAGATCGTCCAGATAACCTTTGGTGCCCGCGTAAATCACGATGACCTGCTCTGCGTTGGTCAGGGGCGAGTACTGCGCCTGCTTCAGCAATTCGGTCAGACGCGCACCACGGTTCAGCAGCTTCTGTGTCGATGCATCCAGATCGGAACCGAACTGAGCAAATGCCGCCATTTCGCGGTACTGCGCCAGCTCCAGCTTGATCGAGCCGGCAACCGATTTCATCGCCTTCGTCTGAGCGGCGGAACCAACTCGCGAAACCGACAGACCGGTGTTCACAGCAGGACGGATGCCCTGATAGAACAATTCGGTCTCAAGGAAGATCTGTCCATCGGTGATCGAAATCACGTTGGTAGGAATAAACGCCGAAACGTCGCCACCCTGCGTTTCGATGATCGGCAGCGCCGTCAAGGAACCGGACCCGTTATCTTCGTTCAGCTTTGCCGAACGCTCCAGCAAACGGGAGTGCAGGTAGAAAACGTCGCCAGGATACGCTTCACGGCCCGGTGGGCGACGCAGAAGCAGGGACATCTGACGATAGGCAACAGCCTGCTTGGACAGGTCATCATAGATGATCAGGCCGTGCATGCCGTTATCGCGGAAATACTCAGCCATCGCAGTGGCGGAATAAGGTGCGAGGAACTGCATTGGAGCAGGTTCGGACGCGGTCGATGCAACAACGATGGAATATGCCATCGCGCCGGTCTCTTCCAGCTTCTTCACCAACTGCGCAACGGTGGAACGCTTCTGGCCCACAGCATTGTAGATGCAGTACAGCTTCTTGCCTTCGTCGTCGCCAGCAGCCTCGTTATAGGACTTCTGGTTCAGGATCGCATCGAGAGCGACAGCCGATTTACCGGTCTGACGGTCACCAATGATCAGCTCGCGCTGGCCACGGCCAACGGGGATCAGGGCATCGATGGATTTCAGGCCGGTCAGCATAGGCTCGTGAACCGACTTCCGGGGGATGATGCCGGGCGCCTTGACGTCCGCAACACGGCGCTCGGTTGCCTCGATCGGGCCCTTACCGTCGAGCGGGTTGCCCAGTGCGTCAACAACGCGACCCAGCAGACCCTTGCCCACGGGCACGTCCACGATGGAGCGTGTACGCTTAACAGTGTCGCCCTCTTTAATCTTCGAGTCAGACCCGAAGATAACGATACCGACATTGTCGATCTCGAGGTTCAGAGCCATGCCCCGAACACCGCCCGGGAATTCGACCATTTCGCCCGCCTGGACGTTGTCGAGGCCGTGCGCACGCGCAATACCATCACCGACGCTGAGCACACGGCCCACTTCGGCGACTTCGGCGTCCTGTCCGAAATTCTTGATCTGGTCCTTGAGGATCGCAGAGATTTCCGCGGCTTGGATTGCCATTATCCGACCTCTTTCATTACGTTTTTCATGGCGGCGAGCTTCGATCGGATCGACGTATCGACCATTTTCGAGCCTACCTTGACGATAAGACCGCCGATGATTTTGTCATCAACGGTCGTGTTCAGTATGACGTCGCGGCCAACAGAGGCCTTGAGCGATGCTGAGAGCGCTTCGAGCTGTTCCGAGGTCATCGGCGTCGCCGATGTGACCTCTGCCGTGATTTCGCCACGTGCGTCGGCGGCAAGCGCCTTCACACCAGCGATCACGTCAGGCAGCACGAACAGCCGACGGCGTGAAGCCATAAGCTCCAATCCGTTGCTGACCGTATTGCCGAGCGTCATGGCCTGTGCCAGCGCACGCATAGCATTTTGCTGATCGGTGCGGCTGTAGACAGGCGACGCGATCAGCTCTCGCAGATCGGCGCTGTCGGCCAGTGCGGATTCAATCGCATTCAGGTCGTTTTCGACCTGTACGACGGAACCGTCTTCCTGTGCGAGCTCGAACAGAGCCGTCGCATAGCGTCCAGCAATGCCGGAAACGTGAGCGGATGCAGTTGCCAAGGGGGCACCCCATTCTTGAGCAGACCATTACGCATAACAACGGCCCGCAGTGATTCATGACCGGCCGGTTAGGCGGCCTGCGGATGAAACTGCGCGGGTGATAGCAGAGCATTTCGCACAGAGCAATATAGTCCAAAGACTCGCCTAGAATCAGGACTATCTATTAGTTACATAGGGTTAAGCCCCAAGAACACCCAATATGGCGTTTTAGCGCCCCCTAAGAACGCAACATTATGTCGCAGTTGCAACACATCAGCCCGCGTTTTAGCGCGAATCCACGGCTGTTCTGCCGGCGCGACCCGGCTCTGGCTTTGGCTGGGGCACGCCCAGACCGCTCAAAATACTTATCGGACGGCGCGCTTCGCGGCGCAGTCCTCGTGGCAAGCTATGCACTTGCTTCACAGCTTCAACCACCAAGGCGCCCGCAACGTGATGCGCGCGCATCCGGTGGCCCGCCCGCTCAACCGATGCCTGCATCCGCAACATCCAGCGTTTATGGGACGGCGGCAGATACAGCGCGGCCGCATGTGTTTCAGGCTCGAACCGGTGCGTGCGCAACTGTTCATCAAGCTGACCAAAGCTATAGGGCCGACCGTACCCAAAGGGCGTGACATCGCGCTGCGCCCAAATCCCCGTCCGGTTCGGCACGATAAAAATCACCCGTCCACCCGGCGCGAGCACCCGCCAGATTTCCTCAAGCAAGGCGCGGGGGCGCTCACATGTCTCCAACCCATGGGCCACAACGATTCGGTCGATGGAGCTGGCCTGAACCGGCCAATGCGTTTCCTCGACCAAGGCACTGAGATTCGGCAGCCCCGGCGGCCACGGCATGACGCCCTGCGGCGCGGGCATAAAGCTCATCACCCTTTCCGCCTCGCTCAAAAACGGGCGTAGAAAAGGGGCGGCGAACCCGTATCCCACAACATGCAGGCCGCTAACGTCGCCCCACATTTCACGCAATCGGCGCTGCAATGCGGATTGCGCACCGCGCCCCAAACGGGTGCGATAGTAGAAAGCCTTTAGATCGACGACGTCTAGATGCATTGCGCTCGGTGTCCGGATACCCCAGTTTCAGGGCAACTCTAGCCAAGGAAGGAGCGTCACACCATGGCCCTCGACATCCAGACCATCCCCTGCCTGTCCGATAACTATGCCTACATCCTGCGCGATGCCGCCACAGGCACCGTTGCAATCGTTGATGTTCCCGAAGCCGCGCCCCTGATTGCGGCACTGGATGCGCGTGGCCTTGGCCTCGATATGATTCTGCTGACCCATCACCATGATGACCACATTCAGGGTGTTGAGGAGCTGCGCGCGAAATATGGCTGCACCGTCATTGGCGGAAAGCCCGACGCGCACCGTCTGCCCCCGCTGGATCAGGCCGTGTCCGAGGGCGACACCATCACCGTGGGTGAAAGCGAGGCGCATATTCTGGACGTTTCCGGCCACACAGTCGGGCATATCGCCTTTCACTTCCCCGGATCGGATGCAGTGTTTTCCGCGGATAGCCTGATGGCGCTGGGGTGTGGACGTTTGTTTGAGGGCGACGGCCCGATGATGTGGACCAGCATGCAGAAATTCCTGACCATGCCTGACAGCACCATCGTTTATTCCGGTCATGAATATACGCAGAGCAACGCCAAATTTGCCCTGAGCATCGAGAGCGACAATGCCGAGCTGGTCGCCCGCGCCGCACGGATTGACGCCGCCCGCGAAAAGGGAATGCCAACGGTTCCGTCCTCGCTGGCCGAGGAAAAGGCGACCAACCCGTTCCTGCGCGCCCATATTGCCAGCGTTAAGGCCGCCGTCGGTATGCCCGATGCGGATGACGCCGCCGTCTTTACCGAGGTGCGCAACCGCAAGGATAACTTCTAAAACCGCGTGCGCCGGTGGAATAATTTCACCGGCGCAGCGCAGGCTTGTGCGACAGGACGCAACGCGCCTATAATTCAGGCAACCAAGATGGAGATTTTATGCCCCGGTAAAGTGGGGAGGCAACAGCCCTCCCGATGCACATTCAACACCCGACCACGTCGCCGACGGGATGTTGGCGCGACTGTTGAATTGCGCTCTCAGATATGACTGACACTCCAAACCCGCGCTGCTGATGCAGCCACGGTATGAAAGCAGACCTTCATGACACGGGATTACTCCACGTTTCTGCCACAGAAAACCACGCCCGCAGGGGCCGAGATACGACGCTCGATCATTACCAGCCTTGGCTGGAGACCCTTCTTTTCCCAACAGGTCAGCGCGGATGAGCTGATCGACACCCCGCCCGTTCGCATTGTCGAGGTGCACCGAAAGGCACTGCACGTTGTGGGCGACGGGATCGACACCTCGATCCGGCCGCTGCCAAATGTCACCGTTGGCGACTGGATCATGCTGAATCAGGACGACACGCTGTTGAGCCGCGCACTGGACCGGTTCAGCCTGATGAAGCGTCGTGCGCCGGGGTCAAACCTGCAAATCCAGTTGATCGCCTCGAATATCGACACGGCGTTCATCGTGTCCTCCTGCAACCCTGATTTTAACGTCGCACGGTTGGAGCGATATATCTCGCTCGCGATGGAGGCGGATACCGCGCCGGTCATCGTGCTGACCAAAACCGATCTGGCCGCCGATCCTGAGGACTATATCGCACAGGCGCGGGCAATCTCGGACGCTGTGCCGGTTGTCGCGCTGGATGCCCGTGGGGGCGCACCCCGCGAACAATTGGCGCAGTGGTGCAAGCCGGGTCAGACCGTTGCATTTTTCGGCACCTCCGGCGTTGGAAAATCAACGCTGACCAATGCGCTGGCCGGCAGTGATGCGATTGAGACGCAGGAAATCCGCGAGGATGACGCCCGCGGTCGCCACACCACCACGCGGCGGCAGTTATACATCGTGCCGAATGGTTGCATGGTTCTGGATACGCCCGGAATGCGCGAATTGCAGTTGATGGATTCTGCATCGGGCATCGACGATCTGTTCGCCGATCTGCATGCGCTATCCGCTCAGTGCAAATTCAACGACTGCAAGCACACCGTTGAACCCGGATGCGCGGTGCGCGCCGCGATTGAGAGTGGTGAGGTGGACGAGGCCCGCTATACCCGCTGGCTCAAACTGAAATCCGAGGATGCCGAAAACACCGTAACCATGGCGATGCGCAAGGCAAAGGATAAGGTTCTGGGCAAAAACATCCGCAAAATCCAGAAGAAGAACAAGAAGTCGAACTGACCCAACAGGCCGCTTGTGCTGCCCGCGTGGCGGTCACGAGCGGCCGAATAACCGCTCGATATCCTTCATCTTCAGCTCCACATAGGTGGGCCGCCCGTGATTGCACTGACCGGAATGGGGCGTGGCCTCCATTTCGCGCAGCAATGCATTCATCTCCTCGGCCTGCATCCGGCGACCAGTGCGCACGGACCCATGGCAGGCAATCCGGCTGAGGATCGCGTCCAACCTATCCGCAATGCGCGTCGTGGTGCCCTGATCGGCCAGTTCATCACAGATATCGGTCAGCAATGCCTTGCCGTCCACCTGCCCCAATGCAGCGGGAACCGATTGAATGGCAATTGCGCCGGCGCCAAAGGGTTCCAGTTCCAACCCCACCTGCGCCAAAGCCTCAAACGCATCGGTCAGGCGGGCAACATCATCAGCGGCAAGGTCAACAATATCGGGGATCAGCAAGGCCTGCGTCGGGACGGATCGGGCGGCGGCCTGCCCCTTGAGCCGTTCATAGACCAGACGCTCATGCGCGGCATGGGCATCGACGAGGATCATGCCATCGGGCGTTTGGGCAACGATGTAATTCTCATGCAATTGCGCGCGCGCAACACCAAGCGGATAGGATGGGGCGTCCTGCTCCGGTATCCCGGGACTGTCATCCACCACAGCAGGTTCAACCCGCGCACCGGTCCAGCCGACGCTTTCCTCGGCAAATCCCCGTGGCGATTGCAGTTGATAGGCCGCTGACCGCGCGCCAAGTGACGGGCGGTCCATCTGGTAGATCGGCGCATTGGGGGCCGTGCGCGGCTGCATCGCGCCCAGTGTCGCATCGGCAACGGTTGTGGATGCACGGTGCCCTGCCTCGGCCAAAGCATGGCGTAGGCCAGACACGATCAGGCCACGAGCCAGCGCGGGTTCGCGAAACCGGACCTCCGTCTTGGCCGGATGCACGTTCACGTCCACCTCCTCGGGCGGGCAGGTCAGGAACAGGCAGACGGCGGGGTGACGATCACGGCTGAGGAAATCGGCATAGGCCCCGCGCAGCGCGCCGGTCAGTACCTTGTCCCGCACGGGGCGGCCATTCACGAACAGGAACTGCGCCACCGCCGCACCACGGCTATAGGTCGGCAAGGCGGCAAAGCCGGTCATGGTGATGCCCTGACGCTCGGCGTTGATCTCAATCGCGTTGGCGCGGAAATCACGGCCCAGAACGGCCTCCATCCGCGCGGCGGGATCGCCCCGCTCGGCGGAATAGATCACGCGCCCCTCGCCACCGCCGGACACGTCACGCAACGTGATAGCAACCGAAGGCGCGGAGAGGCTGAGGCGCTTCACCACCTCGGAGATCGCCTGTAGCTCCGCCCGATCGGTGCGTAGGAATTTCAGCCGTGCAGGGGTCGCGTAGAACAGGTCACGTACCTCAACCACCGTGCCGCCGCGCAGAGAACAGGGGGTTGGCGTGCTGAGCACACCGCCATTGACGGCCACCTCCCATGCCTCATCCCCCGCGACGCGGCTGGACAGACGCAGGCGTGCAACCGCCCCGATCGAGGGCAGCGCCTCACCCCGAAACCCGAAGGAACGGATATTGACCAGATCATCGCCGTCCAGCTTGGACGTGGCATGGCGGCTAAGCGCGAGGGAAAGTTCCGATTGCGGAATGCCGTGACCATCATCCGTGACGCGGATCAGGGTTTTCCCGCCATCAGCCACGGCAATGGTGATACGGCTGGAACCGGCATCCAATGCGTTCTCCAGCAGTTCCTTCACCGCGCTGGCCGGACGCTCCACCACCTCCCCCGCCGCGATACGGTTGGATTCGGTTGCATCGAGTTGACGGATCACACGTCGTTCGGCATCTATATAGCGGTCTGGTTGGCTCATCCGGCTAGATTTAGCAGGCTAAGGCCGAGTCGCCCAGCCGCAACACGTGCGAAATAACTGCAAAGAGTTACCCCACGACACTAGACATAAAGTTGCGTTTTGGCATTGCAGATAAGGAAACTTGGCTTCCCTATCGGCCATGCACGTGTCACATAATCCGCAACTGCTGCCTTGCGAGGAGAAATGCCCATGAAAATCGGCGCGATTAAGGAAACTTGGCCAGGAGAGGCGCGCGTTGCAATGACCCCGCAAAGCGTCGTCGCACTCGCCAAACTTGGCCATACATGTGTCATTGAGGCGGGTGCCGGTGCGGCTGCACGTTTCAACGACGCCGACTACACCGCCGCCGGCGCAGAGGTCGTCGCAGATGCGGCGGCTGTCTATGCTGCTGCCGATGTGATCAGCAAGGTGCGCGCCCCCGCGGACGCCGAAATCGGTCATATTCGTGCCGGTCAGACCATCATCTCGTTCATCTGGCCTGCCCAGAACCCCGAGCTGCTGGAAACATTGCAGGGCAAGGGTGCCACCGTCATCGCAATGGACATGGTGCCACGTATTTCGCGTGCGCAGAAAATGGACGCCCTGTCCTCGATGGCCAATATCGGCGGCTATCGCGCCGTTGTTGAGGCGTCGAACAATTTCGGACGCTTCTTTACCGGTCAGATCACCGCTGCGGGTAAGGTTCCCCCGGCCAAGGTTCTGGTTGTAGGTGCTGGCGTTGCCGGTCTTGCCGCGATTGGGGCTGCCACCTCGATGGGTGCGATCACCTATGCGTTCGACGTTCGCCCCGAAGTGGCAGAGCAGATCGAATCCATGGGCGCCGAATTCGTCTACCTCGACTTTGACGAGGAACAGACCGATGGCGCGGAAACCGGCGGCTATGCGGCCCCGTCCAGCCCTGAATTCCGTGAAAAGCAGCTCGCCAAATTCCGCGAACTGGCCCCCGAGGTTGATATCGTCATCACCACGGCCCTGATCCCCGGACGCGACGCGCCGATCCTGTGGACCAAGGACATGGTTGAGGCGATGAAGCCCGGCTCCGTCATTGTTGACCTCGCAGCAGAGCGTGGCGGCAACTGTGAGCTGACCGTCGAGAACGAGAAGATCGAGAGCGCCAACGGCGTGACGATCATTGGCTACACCGATCTGCCCAGCCGCATGGCGACGCAATCCTCGACGCTGTACGCCACCAACATCCGCCACATGATGGACGACCTGACACCGGCAAATGACGGTGTGATCGTGCAGAACATGGAGGATGACGTCATTCGCGGCGCGACCGTGGTGCATGATAACGCCATCACCTTCCCGCCGCCCCCGCCCAAGACGAAGGCGATTGCGGCTGCAAAACCGAAGGCACCTGAAAAGACGCCCGAGGAAAAAGCCGCCGAGGAAGCCGCCGCTGCACGCAAAAGCGGCCAGATGCAGATGGCGACCCTGATCGGTGGTGGCCTGCTGGTCCTGCTGCTGGGTGGCGTTGCGCCTGCCAGCTTCATGTCGCACTTCATCGTATTCGTTCTGGCCTGCTTCATCGGATATCAGGTGATCTGGTCGGTTACGGCCGCGCTGCACACGCCGCTGATGGCTGTGACCAACGCGATTTCATCGATCATCATCATCGGTGCGATGCTGCAAATCGGATCGGGCGAGGGCTGGGCCGTTGTGCTGGCCGCGATTGCCGTGCTGATCGCCTCCATCAATATCGTCGGTGGCTTCATGGTGACGCGCCGTATGCTCGCCATGTTCCAGAAGAGCTGAGGAAACGACAATGAACACCGGACTTATCTCCGCGGCATATGTTGTCGCGGCTATCCTCTTTATCCTGTCTCTGGCGGGTCTGAGCAATCAGGAAAGCTCTAAAAAGGGCGTCATCTATGGCATGGTCGGCATGGCGCTGGCCGTTGTCGCAACCTTCTTTGCCGAGGCCACGGGCAACTACTTTGTCCTGATCCCTGCCCTGCTGATCGGCGGCGCAATCGGTTCGTACATCGCGGTTAAGGTTGAAATGACCGGCATGCCGCAACTGGTCGCGGCGATGCACTCGCTGGTCGGTCTGGCTGCGGTCTTTATCGGCGTGAACACCATTATCGACCCCCCGCACAAGATCGGGATCGAGTTTGGGATCATGGAGGTCGAGGTCTTCCTCGGCGTCTTTATCGGTGCTGTCACCTTTACCGGCTCGGTTGTCGCCTATGGTAAGCTGGCGGGCCAGATCAACGGTAAGGCGCTGATCCTGCCGATGCGGCATGCGTTCAACGTGGCGCTTGTGCTTGTCTCGATCATCATCGGTTACAGCTTTGCGGCGTCTAACGGCGTGAATGCCGAGGGTGTGATGCAGGACGCATCGACATGGCAGCTTTGGCTGGTTGCGGTGCTGGCTGGTATCCTTGGCTGGCACCTGGTTATGGCCATTGGCGGTGCGGATATGCCCGTGGTTGTGTCCATGCTGAACAGCTATTCCGGCTGGGCGGCTGCGGCGATCGGCTTTACGCTGGGCAACGATCTGCTGATCGTGACCGGTGCGCTGGTTGGCTCGTCCGGTGCGATCCTCAGCTACATCATGTGTAAAGCGATGAACCGGAACTTCGTGTCCGTGATCCTCGGCGGTTTTGGTGGCGCCTCTGGCCCCGCAATGGAAATCGACGGTGAAATGATCGGAACCGATGCGGATCACGTTGCCGCCGCACTGGACGAGGCAGATAGCGTCGTCATCGTGCCCGGCTACGGTCTGGCGGTCGCACAGGCACAGTCCAGCGTTTCCGAGCTGACCAAGCGTCTGCGCGCACAGGGTAAGGAAGTTCGCTTCGCCATCCACCCTGTTGCCGGTCGTCTGCCCGGTCACATGAACGTTCTGCTGGCCGAGGCAAAAGTGCCCTATGACATCGTGCTGGAGATGGAGGAGATCAACGACGACTTCCCCAATACAGACGTTGTGATGATCATCGGCGCCAACGACATTGTGAACCCTGCTGCACAAGAGGATCCGAATTCGCCCATCGCGGGCATGCCGGTTCTGGAAGTGTGGAAGGCAAAGCAGGTCTTTATTTCCAAGCGGGGTCAGGGCACCGGCTATTCCGGCATTGAGAACCCACTGTTCTTTAAGGAAAATAGCCGCATGTTCTATGGTGATGCAAAGGCATCGCTGGACGCGCTGCTGGGTCGCATCAGCTAACCCCAGCGGATAGCGCAAATGTTAAGGCCCGGCGGATCCCCGCTGGGCCTTTTTTATTGCGCATAACAACCCCTGCGCAGAACGCAGCGTCGGCCCACAACCGCAATCCATGGTCAATGGACACATCGCCAAGAACATGCAAAAGAGCAGCAAATCAGCGCAAGCGCGTGGCAAGAAATCGACCGAAAGCATCCAAATGAAGCACTATATTCTGGGCACAGCCCTGTCCCTCCTCGCGCTGAACACGCCTGCACTTGCTCAAGATGACGCCACTGCAACGGCACTGGGCATCAATACGATCAACGCGGCGCAGACGCTGATTACTTCGGTCGAGTATATGCTGGACCATTCCTGCCAGATCAGCCTGAGCGAAAGCGCAGAGGCCGTCACCGCCCTGCAAAACGATGTTGAGACGTTCCACAGCACCCTCGCCCTGCTGCGCACCGGTGGTGAGGCTGAGGGCATTGCGCCGGTACGCTCGCGCCGCGCGCAGCGTGCATTGGACACGCTAGAGCAGGAGGTTGAGGCCTATCTGGCCTTTGCCACCTTTGGCACACGTGGCACGATGTCTGCACCCTATCTGGATCAACTATATCTGGCACATGCGCCGATCCCCGATGCCTCGCATGAGGTTGTGGATGTCCTGAACACCACCTTTATGTTGCAGCGGATTGGCATGCTGGAATCTTCGACCCTGGGCGCGCTGACCGATATCACGCAGCGGGCAACGACCATCAGCGCCAATCTGTGCCTGATCGCCGTGGACCAGCATAGCGATGCCGCGATCGCCACGCTGAACGACGTTTTGCAGGAGATCGAGCAGAATCTGGACCTGCTGGCCACCGGTGACGCGATGCAGAAAATCCTGCCCCCAACGCCTGAAATGCGTGCGGCACTGGATTGCGTTGCGGCTGATTTCACCGAAGTGCAGTCCTTTGTCGCGCCCTATCTCGACGGCACCACACGCCCAACGGTTGAGCAATTCGCCCATGCCAGCGCCATGCTGGGCGCGCTGGAGGCAAATGCCCAAACCTCCGTTGAGGTATTCGAGGCAGACGTGATCGGCACACCAACCGCGAATGACGGCTGCACCGCACCGCGCAATCCGGCCAGCTAATCACAGCGTCTGGGCGGCGAATGCGTCGCCCTATCCGCGCACCCTGCGCGCAATATCCCCCCGCAATCCAAATAGCGCGGGCAGCACGGCCGCAATGGCAGCGGCCAATATGAATGCTGCGGTCAGGCGTATCTCGGCCCAGCCGATATCCGCTGTCATACTCAACCCTGTTCGGATTTCGATCATGGATGACAGCGCGGATGTCACGCCCAGTGACAGGATCAGTCCAATCACGCTGCCCAACAGCACAAGCCCCATCGCGTAACTCCAGATCACAGCGGACACAAACCGTAACGGTGCGCCCAGTGCATGCAGCAACGCCAATTGCCGTGCGAACAGCCGGATCAGCAGGGTCAGCCCCGCCAGAACCGCAATTGCCACCAGCCCTTGGCTAACCACTGTCAGCAGGGACACCGCCCCGCGAATATCCCCCATCAGGCCGTGAAGCTGGCTCGACACGGCACCGGGCAGGATCGCCATCATATCATCCCGCGTGAACTGCTGGCGTAGGGAATCGGTGGCGTCAGGCTCGGTCGGGATCACCAGAACCGCGGTCGCACCCAAGAAATGCGCCGCATCAAAGGGTCCGCCCATCAGTGGTGCAGCAACGCCGCCAGCCCCATCCCCCAGTCCGTCAACCTGCCAGAGCCCCTCAATCGGCATCAGGATCGCGTTGTCCCATGGGGTGCCTGTTGGCGCCATCTGGCCAATAATTGCGATCTCATGACCGCCATGGGCGCCCTGCTCAGCCAACTGCCCAACACCATGCGCGGGTGCGATGTAATCCCCTAGGCTCAGCGTGACCGAGGCCCCGATTACGGCCTGTTGATAGGTGGCAAAACCATGCCCCTGCGCCAATTGCGGTGACAGATGCGCAATCAGCTCCGGCACGGTTCCCACCGCGGGATGTCCCGGCCAACTGTCGCCAAAGGCAATGGGCGCGGCCAGTGCCACACGCGGATTTGCCGCGATCTCAGCAAATGCTTCCCCATCGACCAGACCGATATCCGCCGGCTGCAAATAGACCGCGCTGAATAACAACGTCACCTCACTGCCCGGTGCGCCAACGATCAAATCAAACTTGTCTGTCGCCTGCGCGCTGGCCCGTCGCAGGCCCCGCTCCTGTGCGATCAATCCACATCCAATCGCTACGGACATCGCGATCAACCCAACGAAGACGGCATTGATCGCCAAGTGCCGCCGCAGCAATGCCCGCACCATCACATAGGGCGCAAAGCGGCGCAGCAGCACCACCGCGATCACCGCAACGGGCACCAGCAGCGCCGTCAATATCATGCTGTCCTGCGCCATTACCGGCAGGCCCAACCATAGGTCACGCATCCCGCAATACTCCGCTGTCAACGCCCAGAACCCGATCCACCGCCATGATCAGATTGGCGTCATGGCTGACCACGATCAGGGTCATGTTGTGGCGTTTGGTGTGGACCAGCAGATCCTCGATCAAGCGGTCGGCGGTTTGCCGGTCCAGATTCGCCGTCGGCTCATCCGCCAGCAACACATCAGGTGTTCGGGCCAATGCGCGGGCCACCGCGACACGCTGCCGCTCACCACCGGACATGCGCGCGACAGGGGGCAAATCATCACGATGAACACCGAAGGTCATCAGCGCCTGCTTGGCCGCCGCACGAATAGTTGCCCGCTGATCACGTGGCGAAAAACCGGCGGCAATGGCGGCGTTTTGTTCGGCGCCCAGCTCCTCGAACAACAAGTGATCCTGAAACACCATGCTCAGATACTGCCCGCGAAAGGCAGTGCGCGCCGCCCCTGACAGCGCGTGAAAGGCCGTATCGCCCCAATGGATCGCCCCGCCCCTTGGCATGGTTAAGCCCGCGATGACATTCAGAAAGGTGGATTTCCCCGCGCCCGATGGCCCCCGAACCGCAACGGTTTGCCCCGCCGGGATGTCCACATCGCCGGTTTGTAGCAAAACGCGGCCATTATCGGCCGTGACGGATACGTCGCGCAGCGCCAATGACAGCCCCATCATGCGCGTCCAAACGTGGCATCGGTCAATCGGACGTGACTGACAAATCCGGTCTCAGGATCACGCCAGTCGGCAGCGTTCTCGCAAAGCAGACAGGTCACAATGAGG
The DNA here is from genome assembly GCF_900231835.1 of Pontivivens marinum. Lineage (GTDB taxonomy): Bacteria > Pseudomonadota > Alphaproteobacteria > Rhodobacterales > Rhodobacteraceae > Pontivivens > Pontivivens marinum. The sequence goes on from NZ_OCTN01000001.1 coordinate 990,751, forward strand.
CGTGGCCGCGCCATATATCCACGTAATGCAGCCCGCTGTTCCACCTGTGCCTGTGCAGGCATAGCAAGTTTAGCAGCGGCAAAAGACAGGAAGGTACGGCGGCGCATCGCATACTCCAAAATATAGCGCGAGGGGAGCGACCTCCCGCATCTCGCGTGGTGGCGATGGTGTAAGTTTGCTCAGCCGTAACGCCGGAACGACACGCTCATGGCAAAATCGATGGTGCAGGTGTGCATAGGAGCGATGAGCTGGGTCGTGATATCGGTCTGGGTGCTGCAATCGTCGTGGACCGCGTTTTCGCCAAGGTTGATCAGGTTAAGGCGCTGCTCCACGCCCGTATTCATCGCCCCTGCGGTGGGTGCGGAATCCGGTGTTTGGGCGTTGATGTTATAGGTTTTGACCAAGGCGAGGTTTGGAACTGCCTCATAGGGCGAGACATGTTCCGCAACCATCAGGATCACGTTCAGGGTACGCCCCTCAATCGGTTGTGCGACCTGAACGGGGGCGTCCTGTGCGCTGACACCGGTGGTGAGCATCGCGGCAGACAGCATAAAGCTGACGAGAGCTCTCATCGGTTACCTCCTGTCGGATCAGCGTTATTTCACCGACAGAAGGTAGCCTAATTCTGTGACGATGCCGTTACAGCATCCTCTGTTATCAGTGACCTACAGGTTCACCGGGAGGGTTATCACGATCCACGAACAGTTCGTATTTCGGGTCGTGCTCCTCATCGCGAACCACCAGTTTGGTGTAATCGCCCAAACGCTTGGCGCAATCGCGGCTGAGGCCGTGAAACTCCAGCACTTTGCCCTCACGGGTATAACGTTCGGCAAGGGATTTCAGCGCATCAACGCCGGACATGTCCCAAACGCGGCTTTCCGTGAAATCAGCGATCACCCGCGCCGGATCGGTTTTCGGGGTAAACAGCTCCCGGAACTTCTCGGTCGAGGCGAACATAACCGGACCATTCAGGTGATAGGTCTTCAGGTTGCCATCCTCGGACCGCCACGAACGGGCGCTAACCAGACGGCTAACACGCCAAGAATGGACCAAGCTGGCCAGAATGATACCAACCACAACCGCGATTGCCAGATCCTCGATCACGGTCACACCGGTCACAACCACGATCAGCAAGGCATCCGACAGGGGAACGCGGCGCATGACCTGAAAGGTGCGCCAAGCGAACGTGCCGATCACAACCATGAACATCACACCGGTCAACGCGGCCAGCGGGATTTGCTCGATCAGGGCGGAGCCGAACAGGATAAAGCTGAGCAAGGCCAGCGCTGCAACCACACCGGACAGGCGATGCCGCGCGCCGGAGGAAATGTTGATCATGCTCTGCCCGATCATCGCACAACCACCCATACCGCCAAAGAAGCCGGTCACGATGTTTGCAGCACCCTGCGCCATACACTCAACCGAGTTACGACCGCGGGTTTCGGTGATCTCGTCAATCAGGTTCAGCGTTAGCAAGCTTTCAATCAGACCAATGCCTGCAAGGATGATCGCATAGGGGAAAATGATATACAGCGTTTCCATATTCATCGGAACAACAGGCAACGCAAAGGTAGGCAAGCCACCCTGAATATCAGCCAGATCGCCAACATTGCGCGTGTCCAGCCCCAGCAGCTCCACCACGGCCCAGACACCGATAATCGCCACCAGCGGCGCGGGAACCGTTTTCGTCAGGCGGGGCAGCAGCCAAATAATCGCCATCGCCAGACCGACCAGCGCCAGCATCAGCGCCATATCCGCGCCCTGCAACCATGTGTGGCCCCCATCCGGCGTGCGGACCTGAAATTGCTCAAGCTGTGCGAGGAAAATCACAATGGCCAGACCGTTGACGAAGCCCATCATGACCGGCTGCGGCACCAGACGGATGAATTTACCCCAGCGCAGCGCGCCAAAGATCATCTGTATGATCCCCATCAAAACCACGGTCGCGAACAGATATTGCACGCCATGTTCCGCCACCAGCGCAACCATAACCACGGCCAGCGCGCCAGTTGCGCCCGAAATCATGCCCGGACGACCACCAAATAGCGACGTAATCAGACCAACCATAAACGCCGCATACAGCCCGACCAGCGGCTCCACACCAGCGACAAAGGCGAAGGCAACTGCCTCTGGCACCAGTGCCAATGCAACTGTGATACCGGACAGAACTTCTGTCCGCATTTGCGGTACAGACATACGAAACAGCTGGTCAAAATGCCGCTGTAGGCGAGGTGCCAAGAACATAGTTTTCCTCTCAAGATGATTCGCTGCACCGCAACGAGGCGAGAGCAAGAGGCGCATTAGCATTTGCGCATCAAAAACGGAAGCCTACGGCACCCCACCCACGGGGCATGCGATACCGCGTTACAACACCCGTCCGGCAACCGCGCCCAGCTTTGCAACCAAGGCGGCATCGCGATGTTCCGGCCCTGTCAGCACGGCAAATTCCAGCGCCTTGTCACAACCATGGGGGCAATCTGCGCGCTGCGCTCCCAGCAATTCGGGCAATCGGGCAACCAGACCGCGCGCCTTATCCGCATTGCCCATCAGCGTCGCGATGATCTTGGTCACATCAACTTCGCCATGGTCAGGGTGCCAACTGTCGTAATCCGTCACCATCGCAACGGAGGCGTAGCAAAGCTCTGCCTCACGCGCCAACTTGGCCTCGGGCATATTGGTCATGCCGATCACATCAGCGCCCCATGCCTCACGATACATCCTGGATTCCGCGAGGGTCGAGAATTGCGGCCCCTCCATCGCCAGATAGGTTCCGCCACGATGCACATTGATCCCCTCGGCCCGCGCAGCAGCCTCCGCCGCGTCGGACAGGCGTGGGCAGGTCGGATGCGCCACGGACACATGGGCCACGCAACCGGGGCCAAAGAACGACTTTTCCCGCGCAAAGGTCCGGTCGATGAACTGATCCACGATAACGAAATCACCCGGCGCCATTTCATCGCGGAAGCTGCCAGTCGCAGACAGGCTGAACACATCCGTCACGCCCAACTGCTTCATCGCGTCAATATTGGCACGATAGGGCACCGAGGATGGCGTATGCACATGGCCGCGCCCGTGACGCGGCAGGAACACCATCTTCACCCCGTTCAGCATTCCGGTGAAAAATTGATCAGAGGGCGCACCCCATGGCGTTTCAACACTGACCCACGTTGCGTCCTGTAGGCCTGCAATCTCGTACAAGCCCGAACCGCCGATAATTCCGATAACTGCCTGTGTCATATTACTCTCCCGGACGGGTGAGGCTGAATTTCTCACGCACGACACTGTAATCGCGATACCCCATTCGGGCCAACGGGTTGAAGGCCAAAACGTCGAAAATCCCGTCCTTCACACAATCGTCACGCATGTGCACACCCGTCACCTCGCCCAAAATCAGAAAGTTCGCATCCCCCTGCAACGGCACGATCTGCGTCATCTTGCATTCCAGCGCGGCGGGCGCGGCGGCAACACGCGAACAGGCGATGCTCTGACATTCAGCGCGGTCCAAGCCGGCCAGATCGAATTCGTCGGCGGTCTTTTCCCAGTTCCCCGATGTGGTGTTCATCGCGTCGCGCATCTCGAAACTGACGACGTTAACGCAAAACACACCTGTCTCACGGATATTGCTGACGGAATCCTTGGTGCCATCGCGGTCAGGCTTTGCACCGGTTGAGGCAAACATCACCTGCGGCGGCGTATAGGCCACCGCGTTAAAGAAGGAGTAGGGCGCCAAATTCTCGGTGCCATCGCTGCCACGGGTCGAAATCCAGCCGATCGGGCGGGGCGTTACAATAGCATTGAACGGGTTATGGGGCAGGCCGTGGCCATCTGCGGGACGATAGAACATAAACTCTCCGGTCTGTTGGGCTTGGCGGTCATGTCAGGGCGTGCTAGCCCAAGCGAATGTAACCGAAAAGGAGCAGAGGCCAAGGATGCGACGAGGCTAGGACATATCACCCTGACCGCGATCCCCTATTCGGAGTCCCCATGACCCGCCTTCTGCCTGAACTTTCCGCCGATACGCCTGAGGTTGAATACCTTTACGACCTCGCTTTTGCACCGGGGCGCACCGCATTGTCGAGCTATCGGCTGCGTGCGGGTCCGCCTGTGGCCGCGCTCAGCTGGATGGTACGCGACGATTACGACACCCTCGCAGCGGCGATTCGATATTGGCCGGTGCTGGCGGGCGACAGTCCGTGCCTGCTGCTGGGCCCCATCGCGGTCCACCCCACGCGACAGGGTGAGGGGATGGGCGGTCTGTTAATGCGCCACACGCTGGAGCTGGCCCCGAGCTTGGGATGGAGCCGCGTAATACTGGTCGGCGATCCGCCCTATTACAAACGCTTCGGATTTCGCCGCGATCTGGCGACGGGTCTGGAATATCCGCCCCCCACAAATCCCGACCGGCTATTGGCGCTGGAACTGATCCCCGGCGCGATGGACGGCGTTGCAGGCGCGGTAACCGCGCCGCTTTAGCGCATCGCATTCCCGAAATATCCCCGCCGGAGGCATCTGCCCAACCCGCCCTGCGCTGGACCCAAACCCGTGCCTCGCGCTATGACCAAGTGATCACAGCGGATGGAGCGCCCAATGGATATCCTGCAAATCACCTCAATTCTGATCGTTCTGGCGGGGTTGTTCGGAACGCTGAACCATCTCTACCTCAGGCTACCCTCGGCGATTGGCATCCTCGTGGTATCACTGCTGGCATCCTTTATGATCCTTGGCGTTGATCTGGCCGTGCCCGATCTGGGCATCGGGCCATCGGTTCGCAATACCGTTATGGGCATCGATTTTTCCGATGCATTGCTAGAGGGGATGCTGGGCCTGCTGCTCTTTGCCGGTGCGCTGCATGTCTCGCTGGAGAAATTGCGGGCGCAAGCCCTGCCCGTTCTGCTGATGGCAACAATCGGGGTTGGCCTGTCCACGCTGATCGCGGGAACGGCCTTTTCCCTGCTGACCGGCATGCCGCTGCTGATTGCAATGGTGTTCGGCGCGCTGATTTCCCCGACCGATCCCGTTGCCGTTCTGGGCGTGCTGCGGGAGGCAAACTTGCGCAGCTCGCTGGAAACCAAGATTGCGGGCGAAAGCCTGTTCAATGATGGCGTTGGCTATGTGGTCTACCTGATCCTTGTCGCGCTGGCCTTTCCTGCGGCGGAAAGCCATGCGACGACGATTGCCGATGCCGGGTTGCTCTTTGTGCAGGAGGCCCTTGGCGGCGCCTTGCTGGGCGCGATCCTAGGCTGGCTGACATTTCAATTGATGAAGCGGATTGACGAATATTCGCTGGAGGTTCTGCTGACGCTCGGCCTCGCCTTTGGTGGATATTCCCTTAGCCTTGCGCTGCATGTCTCCGCACCGATTATGGCAGTGGTTGCGGGCCTGTTTATCGGCCATGTCGGTACGCGCTATGGCATGTCCGAAATCACGCGCACCTATGTGGACGGGTTTTGGAAACTGATTGACGAGATTCTGAACGCGGTTCTGTTCCTGCTGATCGGGGTCGAGGTGTTCGCCGTCGCCTTCTCAGCCGAGATTTTGACCGCAGGGGCCGCTGCAATCGGTATCGCATTGCTGGCCCGTCTGGCCGCCGTGGCGGTGCCTGTGCTGATGCTGCGCCCGTTTAGACGGCAAGAGCGGGATGTGATCCCCGTCATGACATGGGGCGGGCTAAAGGGCGGCATCTCCATCGCATTGGCGCTGGCCTTGCCTGATGGGGAATGGAAACCGCTGATTCTGGGCGCGACCTATTGCGTGGTTGTCTTCTCGATCATCGTGCAGGGCTTGACCGTGGCGCCCCTCGCGCAGCGGTTGGCAAATTCCGCGTGGCTGCAACGCGATGACGATCCCGACGGGCATCAATAAGGATCAGGCACAAAAAAGCCCCGCAGGATTGCTCCGGCGGGGCAGTTGGGTTTCGCGAGGCGCGAAACCGGGCATTTAAACCGCGGCCATCTCCGCGCGGATCTGTTGACGCATAACGTCGATAGGCACCCACTGGCCCTGACGCTTATAGGTCCAGTAGGTCCAGCCATTGCAGGATGGCGCACCCTCCAGAACCGCGCCGACCTGATGGATCGAGCCCTTTGTATCAAAGGCGACCAGCGTGCCGTCGGCGCGTACTTTCGCCTTGTGACGACCATTCAGCGACCGCAGTTCCGCGCCGACGCGCAGCAGGCCACGCTCAACCAATGATCCGAAGGCAACGCGAGGTTCGGCGCGCTTGGATTGGGTAACTTGCAGTGCATCACGGTCATAGCGGGTGATTTCGGACAGACGCTTTTCCGCCACCTTGCGGTAGGCCGACTCACGCTCGATCCCGATGTAATGGCGACCCAAACGCTTGGCCACGGCACCGGTTGTGCCTGTGCCAAAGAACGGGTCGAGCACAACATCGCCCGGTTTGGTCGAGGCGATCAGAACGCGGTGCAGCAAGCTTTCAGGCTTTTGCGTCGGATGCGCCTTATCGCCATTTTCATCCTTCAACCGCTCACCACCATTACAGATTGGCAGCAACCAGTCGGAGCGCATCTGAACGCCCTCATTCATCGCCTTCAGCGCTTCGTAGTTAAAGGTGTACTTGCCGCCATCGGATTTCGCGGCCCAGATCATCGTCTCATGCGCGTTGGTCAGGCGCTTGCCCCGGAAATTCGGCATCGGGTTCGATTTACGCCAAACCACATCGTTCAGCAGCCAATAGCCCTGATCCTGCAAAGCCGCACCAACGCGGAAAATGTTGTGATATGAACCGATTACCCAAATCGCGCCATTCGGTTTCAGCACACGACGCGCGGCGGCCAGCCAGTCGCGGGTAAAGCGGTCATAGACGGCAAAGCTGTTAAACTGGTCCCAGTGGTCGTCAACAGCATCGACCTTGGAATTGTCAGGACGGTGCAAATCGCCCTTGAGCTGTAGGTTATAGGGCGGGTCCGCAAAGATCAGATCGACCGATTCAGCAGGCAGTGCATTCATCTGTGCGATGCAATCCCCTGCGAGAATTGTGTCCAATGGTAGGTCGGTTGTGGTCGGTTTTTGCCGGATCGCCATGTGCTGCTGCCCTTATATTTTGTTTTCCTTAAAATGGCCGCAGAGCGAATCGGTGTCAATTTTCAATCGAATCAACGTGTTGAATAATTTTGTTGAACCAATATCTTGTGTATGGGGGCGAACCCCCTACGATGATGTGGTGTTACGCCATAACGGGACAGCCCCTCCTGATGCGCTTTGGTGCCGTAACCCATGTTGGTTTCCCATCCGTAGCCGGGGTACTGTTGCGCCAGCGCCACCATTTCGCGGTCACGTGTTACCTTCGCTATGATCGATGCAGCGGCGATTGCGCGTGATTTGCCGTCGCCCTTTACGATTGCCTCAGCATCGCAGGGCAGGTTCGTGGGCAGCTTGTTCCCGTCGATCAACGCGAATCCGGGCGTGGTGGGCAAAGCCTCGACCGCGCGGGTCATGGCCAGCAGCGATGCCTTGAGGATATTCAGGCTTTCAATCTCATCCAATTCCGCGCGGCCGATGCCCACCTGACAGGTTTCCAGAATCGCATCGAACAGCGCGTCACGCCGGCTGGCGCTGAGTGCCTTTGAGTCGCGCAAACCGTCCGGCGCATCAGGGCCGAGGATAACCGCAGCCGTTACGACAGGGCCGGCCCATGGGCCGCGCCCAACCTCGTCCACGCCGCAAACGGGACCAAAATGCGCGTAACGCGCCTCGAAATCGGGATCAGGGATTTGTACCATGCCCCGTCCTATCCCAGACGCTTATCGCAGCAAACCGTTAGAAAAGCGTAAACTGGTCGCCCTTTCGCGCAGGTGGCGCAAAGCGGGAGCAATCCAGCGGGGCGGTTCGGCGGCGCAGGCCGTGGCGTTTCATTGCTGCCTCAAACCGGCGGGCGATCAGGTTGGCATAGACGCCCTCGCCCTTCATCCGCTTGCCCCATTCGCTATCATAATCCTTGCCACCATGCATTTCGCGGACCTGCGCCATGATGCGATGGGCGCGGGCGGGGTAGTGTTCGTCGAGCCAATCGCGGAACAGCGGTGACACCTCCCGCGGCAATCGCAATGCCACAAAGGCGCACCATGTGGCCCCTGCCCGTGCACCAGATTCCACAACCTTTTCAATCTCATGATCGTTTAATGCGGGGATAATCGGGGCCATCATAAACCCCGTCGGCACACCTGCGCGGGCCAGCGCACCGATCGCGCGTAGGCGTACCTGCGGGGCACTGGCGCGTGGTTCCAACCGGCGGGAAAGTTGTGAGTCCAAGGTAGTTAGCGACAGGGCAACCTTGGCCAATCCACGGCGCGCCATGCGGCCCAGAATATCGGTGTCACGGCTAACCAACGCCCCCTTGGTCACGATTGCTACGGGGTGGTTATAGGCGTCCAGAACCTCTAGGATCTGACGCATAATTTGCCTTTCTTTTTCAATCGGTTGATAGGGGTCGGTATTGGTGCCGATCGCAATGGTGGCAGGCACATATCCCGGTTTTCGCAGCTCTACCTCCAGCAATTGTGCGGCGTTGGATTTCGCGAAAATACGGCTTTCGAAATCCAGACCCGCGCTGAGGCCCAGATAGGTGTGGGTCGGGCGGGCGAAACAGTAGACGCAGCCATGCTCGCAGCCCTTATAGGGGTTAATGGAGCGGTCAAACGGGACATCTGGCGACTGGTTTCGGGTTATAATCTTACGCGGGTGGTCGTCCAAAACCTGTGTGCGAACAACAGCTTGCTCCTGCGGCTCCCAGCCATCATCGGCGCGGTGATGGGTTAGTGCCTCGAACCGGCCGGTCAGGTTGCGAACAGCGCCGCGTCCGCGACGGGCAGCCTCATCAATATCATCTGTAAAGAGATCGTTCATGCTTGGCTCCTATCAGAACAAAATAGGAACAAACAGGTGATTCGAGAAGAGGGTAGTTTAGAAATTCGGCAGGCTGCGAAGCGGCTGCTTTGTGGCTGCTATCCGGCTGGCAAAATGCCAGCCTGTGGGGATGCCTGAACGGGGCATAGAATGGTTGAGAAGGCCCTAACTTGGCATGACTTTATGTATCTGGGCGAACTATGTGGCGGATATGTTCCGCCACATGTTTCTAATTTGCCGCAGCCATGGCGCGCCCAGCCGTGCGGCCTGAGAAAACGCATCCGCCAAGGAACGTTCCCTCCAGACTGCGATAGCCGTGCATACCACCACCGCCAAAGCCAGATGCCTCACCCGCCGCATACAGGCCCGGCAGGATCGCACCCGATGCTGTCAGCGCCCGCGCGTCCAGATCGGTTTCAATCCCGCCAAGGCTTTTGCGGGTCAGGATGTTCAGGCGCACCGCAATCAGCGGTCCACTGTCAGGATCAAGGATCGGGCCAGGTTTGGCGGTACGGATCAGGCGGTCGCCGCGATAGTTTCGTGCGGCGTGGATGGCCGCCATCTGCGCGTCCTTGGAATAGGGATTCACCGCGTTCCGGTCCCGCGCCACGATCTGTTCGCGAATGCGGTCTGTCGATACCTCGACCGTGCCGACACGGTTCATGCCGACCACCAGATCCTCCAGAGTATCCGCGACGATGAAATCCTCGCCATGCTCCTTGAACGCCTCAACAGGGCCCATCGCGTTTTTACCGAAGGCACGCCCGATCACCTGCCGCCATGATTTACCGGTCAGGTCCGGGTTTTGCTCGGAACCGGATAGGGCGAATTCCTTCTTGATGATCGCCTGATTCAGCACGAACCACGTATAGGGCTGGCCGGTGCTGCAAATATACTCCAGCGCGCCGAGGCTATCGAAACCGGGGAAGTTCGGAACCGGCAGCCGTTCGCCATGGGCATCAAACCACATCGAGGATGGACCGGGCAGGATGCGAATCCCGTGCGCGGGCCAGATCGGGTCCCAGTTGCGCACGCCCTCGACATAATGCCACATCCGGTCGCGGTTGATCAGGTTTGCACCCTGCGCGCCGGCAATATCCAGCATGCGCCCGTCCACGTGATCGGGCACGCCGCTGATCATGAATTCTGGTGGTGCGCCCAATCGATCAGGCCAATGTTCGCGGACTTTGTCGTGGTTGCCACCAATCCCGCCTGAGGACAGCAGGGTGACAGGCGCCCGCAGCTCAAACGTGCCCACCTGATCCCGATTGGTTTTACAGCCGCGCACCGCATCATCCGGCGCAAGGGTCGCGCCGTGCACCCCCTGCACCACGCCATCGGTGATAATCAGCCCGTCAACGCGATGCCGGAACGCAAAGCGCAGTTTTCCAGCCTGCGCCGCGTCCTGCACCCGCGCCACGAATGGATCAATCACACCGGGACCGGTGCCCCATGTGATGTGGAATCGCGGAACGGAGTTACCATAGCTTTCGGCGGAAACGCCGCCACGCTCCGCCCAGCCGACAACGGGGAAAAAGCGCAGGCCGCGTTCGCGCAGCCAGTCCCGTTTTTCCGTCGCGGCGAATTCGAGGTATTTTTCAGCCCAGCGGCGGGGCCAGCTATCCTCGGCCCGATCAAAGCCTGCTGTTCCCATCCAGTCCTGACGGGCCAGATCGAAGCTGTCGCGAATCCCCATCCGGCGCTGTTCAGGCGTATCGATCAGGAACATCCCGCCCAGCGACCAGAATGCCTGTCCGCCCAGATGTTGCGGCGGTTCCTGATCGATAACGATCACAGATTTGCCCGCGTCGATCAGCTCACATGCCGCAACCAGACCGGCAAGGCCCGCCCCGACGATCAGTGCATCCGCATCCATCATCGTGGCACCGGATTTGAGGCGGCCTTATAGGCGCTCCAATCCTGAATATCGGGATAGAATTGCCGCCGCCATGCCCGCACGCGGGGGTTCATCACCCGCCGGAACAGCGGTGGGCACGTGGCGAGGATCGTCATCAGGGGATATCCATATGGCAATTGGGGGGCCTCACTTTCATCACGCGCTTGTAATAGGGGGAAGCGCCGGTCGGGTTTGTAGTGATGGTCCGAATGGCGCTGTAGGTTGATCAGCAACCGGTTGGAAACGCGGTGATTGGCGTTCCACGAATGGTGCGGCTTAACGTGCTCGTATTTGCCGTCGCCCAGATAGCGGCGGGTCAGGCCGTAATGCTCGATGTAATTCGTCATCTCCAGATGCAGGATCGCAACAAAGGCCTGAAACACGAACAGCGCCACGCCCAGCCATCCGGCAACAACATAGGCCAGCACCAGAAACGCCACGCTGGCCACGATGTAGCGATAGATCGGGTTGCGCCATGAAGAGGCGGGCAGCCCCTTGCGCGCCAGCATCGCCCCCTCGGCCCGCCATGCGCTGATCGGTTGTTGGACCAGCACGCGGGGAAAGTAGCGGTGGAACCCCTCATTATAGCGCGCTGTCACAGGATCGCGCGGGGTGGCGACATAGCGGTGATGCACCAGCAGATGTTCGGATTTGAAATGGCCGTACAGCACCATGGTCAGCAGGAATTCTCCCAATCGGGGCTCCCATCGGGTGCGCTGGTGGATCAGCTCGTGGCTGAAATTGATCCCGATCGCGCCGGAGGCAATGCCGATGATCGCCATCAGGGCAATCGCCTCACCCATACGCAGGGGGCCGTAAACCGCCCACCACAGGCCCACGAAAACCATCACCAGCTGCATCGGCGGCCAGATCCATGTGACCATCTTGTGCCAGAACAGATGCTCGTCCTGCGTGGCGGGATCGGCATTGGTTGTGTCCATCTCCAGCACACTATCCAGCACCGTAATCAGCCCCAGCGTGTACAGCGACACCGCGCCCAGCCACCAGCCACCCTGCCATCCGGCCAGCGCAATCAGCGGCACCAGCGATAGCGGCAGCCAGAACGGTAAAGCAGGCGCAGGCATTTGGTTTCCCTCCGGTGTTTTCGCAAAGTGTGAAAGAGCAAAGCCCGTCGGGCAAGCCTAACCGCGATGTTACAGGTGGATGTAACGCAAGGGAACGCCTGGCCCGTCGGCTGGCATCGCTCCTAAACGGTCATGGCTATTGGACGGCATCCTGCCTGTATTCGCTGGCGCACCGGAACCGATTACATCGCACTGGCGCCCAGTCGAAATGCTTTGGCAAAGACAGTGGGCAGGTCGTTTGGATCAGCATTCTCCACCCAGCCCCCCCGTTCCGGTATGGACGTGGCGGTCGCGGTGGCGACGGTCAGGATCAGATGGAAATGGGTGAAGGTGTGGCGGACCTCACCCACGATTTGCCAATCCGCATCCAGTGGTGGAGCCGCCACGGGGGCATCGGACCAGTCGGTTGTGGGCAGCGCTAACATACCGCCCAGCAGCCCCTTGGGCGGGCGGGTTTCGAGCAGGGTCGCGCCATTTGGATGGCGGGCCAGATAGGCGGTGCCCAGACGGGTGGGCTTGGCCTTTTTCGGGCGTTTACGCGGTAGCTCAGCGGCGAGGCCCGCCATGCGCCCCTCACATTCGGACATCCACGGACAGATACCGCAGGCCGGATTGCGCGGGGTGCAGATCGTCGCGCCCAGATCCATGACTGCCTGTGCGTAATCCCCCGGCCGGATTGTGGGAGTGTGGCGGGCGGCGAGGGCGCGAAGAGTTTCCTTACTATCGGGCAAAGGGTCCAGCACCGCATGACGGCGGGCCATCACACGCTCCACATTACCGTCCAGCACAACGGCGGGCAGGTCAAACGCGATGGAGGCGATTGCAGCGGCGGTATACGGCCCGATACCCGGCAGGGTTAGCAGACCTTCCTCCGTATCAGGGAACGTTCCGCCCGCATCGGCCACGACCCGCGCGCATTTCAGCAGGTTGCGCGCGCGGGCGTAATAGCCAAGGCCCGCCCACGCCGCCATCACGTCCTCATCCGCAGCGGCGGCCAGATCGTGCACGGAGGGCCAGCGGGTGGTGAACTTGACGAAGTAATCCTTGACCGCGGCAACGGTGGTTTGTTGCAGCATCACCTCGGATAGCCACACGAAATAGGGATCGGCCCGATGATTGCTGCGCGGCGGCACTCGCCACGGCATTGCGCGGGCATGTGCGTCGTACCAGTTGAGTAAGGTCACTGCGTCCATGTTTTCTCTGCCCTTCAGCGGTGCTATCGTATCTGTCGTAACGGGGGACACAGACGTGCGCAAACCGGGTAAACCGCCGCAGCCGCGGCGTAAGTGGAAATTCACGCAGGCCGGCAGCCTGATCGCGCCGCAATTGCGCAAGGCATCCGAGAAGCGGGGCTTTGCCCAAACGCGGCTGCTAACCGATTGGGATGACGTGGTCGGGCCTGAAATTGCCGCATTGGCCCGCCCAGTCAAGGTGGGGTACACCAAGAACGGCATGGGCGCGACGTTAACTGTACTGGTCAGTGGGGCCGCCGCGCCGCAGGTACAGATGATGGCTCCCACGATTCGGGATCGGGTCAACGCCTGCTACGGCTATGCTGCAATCAGTCGGGTTAGCCTGACACAGACAGCCCCCGGCGGGTTGGCGGTGCCACAGGCGGGCGCAACCGCCGCTGCAAAGCCCGAATTGTCACCGGAACGTGTTGAGGCGCTGCGATCAGACCTTCGTGAGGTGGCTGATGATGGCTTGCGTGCGGCGCTGATGTCCTTAGGTAAAAACATTGAGAGCAAGACACTTTAGTTTCGAGCGAACAACATTAGGGGAACCACCCGACATGACCACGATCATTACCCGCCGCAAGGCAATGGCAACTGGCGCCGTATCCGGCCTGACCCTGTTGGGCGGAATGACCGGCCTGACCGGCACCGCACTGGCACAGGAGGCCGGACCCGACACCCGCGCCTATGTCATGGGCGATGAAAACGCGCCCCTGCACATCATCGAGTATGCCTCGCTGACCTGCCCGCATTGCGCGAACTTCCACAGCGATGTGTTCCCCCAGCTGCGCGAAAACTACATCGATGCAGGTCTGGCCAAGTTCGAATTCCGCGAGGTCTACTTCGACCGTCTGGGCCTGTGGGGCGGCATGCTGGCACGGTGTGGCGGCGGAATGCGCTATTTCGGGATCATCGGCCTGTTGATGGAACATCAGGCAGACTGGACGCAGGTCAGCAGCGGCGAGGAAGCCGTCACTGCAATGCGTCTGATCGGCGCGCAGGCAGGTCTGACTGATGCGCAGATGGACGAATGCCTACAGGACGCGGAACTGGCTGAGGCGCTGGTCGCCAAATATCAGGAGCACACCGAGGAATATCCCATCACCGGCACGCCATCCTTTGTCATCAACGGCGAGATGAATTCCAACATGGGCTACAACGCCTTTGTCGAAAAACTGGACGGCCTGCTGTAATCACGGCGGCAATATTCGAGTTTAAAAGGCGGCACCGCAGGGGGCCGCCTTTTTATGTGCTGATAGCCAAAAATACAGAAAGCCCACAAAAGCTTGGAGCAAGCTGCCGGACATGTTCGCCTAGGCCCAGATATATGGCCGCCCTGTAACGGAGACGGATAATGACAGATAGCACAACGCTAGAGCTGACCCGCCTGATAGATGCCCCCATCGCGCGGGTTTGGGATGCTTGGGTTGATCCGGTGAAATTTGCACAGTGGTGGGTGCCTCACCCGTGGAGTGCTGAAATCCTACAGCATGACGTTTGGGCCGGTGGCGGGTTTAGCATGCAGATGATCAGCCCCGACGGGCAGAAACTTGCCGCACCCGGATGTTTCCTATTGGTCGAGGAGCAGGCCCGGATTGTCTTTACCTCAACCATGTCCGAGGGGTTTCAGCCGGTTGAGAGCAGTTTCCCCATGACCGCGCAAATCCTGATGCGTGCTGACGGGGATCAAACCCACTATACCGCCCGCGTCCTGCATCCGACCGAGGCGGGGCGAAAGCAGCATGAGGAAATGGGTTTCGAGGGCGGCTGGGGTGCCGCCCTGTCACAACTGGAACAACTGCTCAGGTCTTAATCAGCCGCACTGGCATAAAGGCACAACATCTCAAGCGCGATGGTCGCACCGGCGAGGGCGGTGATTTCACCCACATCATAGGCGGGCGAAACCTCCACCACGTCGCATCCGACCATGTTGATGCCGTGCAGGCCGCGCAGGATGCTCATCGCCTTATGCGTGGACAGGCCACCGATTACCGGCGTTCCGGTGCCCGGCGCGCAGGATGGGTCCAGCGCGTCGATGTCGAACGTCACATAGCACGGCGCATCGCCCACACGCTCGCGGATCGCGGCGATGGTTTCGGCTGTAGGGGTGTCGTTGACGGTTATCGCGTCGCGGATTTCGATCCCCATCGGGTCATCATTGGTGGTGCGAATACCGACCTGAATGGATTTGGCGGGATCAATCAGACCCTGTTCCACCGCGTGATAGAACATGGTGCCATGATCGATGCGGGTGCCGTCATCCTTCCACGTATCGGTGTGGGCATCGAACTGGATCAGCGCCAGCGGGCCATGCTGCGCGACATGCGCCTTTAGCGACGGATAGGTGGTGAAGTGGTCGCCCCCGATAAGCAGGGTTTTGGCGCCGCTGGAGTGCACATGCTTGATCGCCGCCTCGATCAGGGCGGGGGTTTTCTCGGGGTGGCCATGCTCGATATGGATGTCGCCCCAATCCCCAACGGCCAGCCGCTGAAACGGGTCGAAGCTGGACGGCCATGACCGTGCCCATGCGATATTGGTCGAGGCTGCCCGCACCGCACGCGGGCCGAACCGACTGCCCGGGCGGTTCGTGACCGAGGTGTCGAAGGGCACGCCGACGACCGCCACCTCAACCCCGTCCAAGTTGCGCACATATTTGCGGCGGCAAAAGCTGGTCGCGCCTGAAAAGAACATCTCGTCATGGGTTTCCGCCTTTAGATCAGTGGCGGTAAAGGCGTAGTCCTTGCGGTATTCCATTTGGGGTCTCCGGCGTTGCGATAGGGCACAATCTCACCTCGTGGCGCGTGCTGTCCATAGACCGGATTTCACTTTCCCAAAATAACTCCACCACCTGTGCTTGACGCACCACGATGCGGCACGGATCATTGCGCAATGAGCATCAAGGACAACATAGACGGCCCCGGACCCGCGCATGAGCGGGTCTATCGTCGGCTGCGCAATCGCATCCTGCACGGTGAGGTCGAGCCAGGCCAAAGCCTGACCCTGCGCGGCATCGCAGCCGAGATGGATGTCAGCATCACCCCCGTGCGTGAGGCCCTGCGCCGCTTGGCCGCGGAGGGGGCGTTGACCCTGTCCAAATCCGGTCGCATCTCCACGCCCGCGCTGACAAATGAGCGGATCGAGGAGCTGGCCGCTATCCGCGCCCTGCTGGAACCGGAGCTGGCCGCGCGCGCCCTGCCCCGCGCCCATATGGCCCTGATCGACCGGTTACACACCATTAACGGTGAGATTCAACGCCTGGTCAGCGAGGGCGCGCGCACCGGCTATGTTCGCGCCAATATGGAGTTTCACCGTACACTATATCTGCGCGCGCAGGCCCCTGCCATGCTGGCCCTGACCGAAACCGTCTGGCTGCAATCCGGCCCCACGATGCGCGCAATGTATGCAAAGCAGCAGCAGACCCGCGCCGTGGATCACCACATGAAGATCATCGCCGCGCTAAAGGCAGGCGACGAACCGGGGCTGCGGTTGGCCGTGCGTGCCGATGTGACGGGTGGACTGCGAATGCTGGTAATTTGAGCGGATTTCAGGGCGCGGGATTTTGAGGCTAGCGTAACGGCATCTGCGTGGTAAAAGAAACTGACCAATTTGGAGATCTGCATGCCCCGCGTCGCGTTGTTCGTCACCTGCCTCGTCGATATGTTCCGGCCCTCGGTCGGCTTTGCCACTGTGAAATTGCTTGAGGATGCAGGCTGCACCGTTGACGTGCCCGAGGCACAGACCTGTTGTGGCCAGCCCGCCTATAATTCCGGCGATCGCAAAACAGCCGCCGAAATCGCGCAGCAGGTTATCCTGACATTTGAGAGCTATGATTACGTCGTTGCCCCGTCAGGGTCGTGCGCGGGCACAATCGTCAAGGATTACCCCTCGATCGTGGAGGGGGCATGGGTGCCGCGTGCGCAGGCATTGGCCGCGAAAACACATGAGATCACCTCGTTCCTCGTAGATGTTCTGGGCGTGAACAGCGTCGCCGCTGAAATCCCCCGCTTGGCCACCTATCACGACAGTTGCTCGGGCCTCCGCGGATTGGGCGTAAAGGAACAACCGCGCACGCTGCTGGCATCCGCCGGAACCACCGTGCGCGAAATGGAGGAGGCCGAGGTCTGCTGCGGCTTTGGGGGGACGTTCTGCGTGAAATACCCCGATATCTCCGCCAGCATGGTCGGCGACAAGGTGCGCAACGCCACCACCACCGGCGCGGAATTGCTGCTGGCCGGCGATCTGGGCTGTCTGATGAACATGGCAGGCAAGGCAACCCGTGAGGGGCGCGGGATCGAGGTGCGCCACGTGGTCGAGGTTCTGGCCGGCATGACCGACACGCCCGCCATAGGGGAGCCGACCAAATGAGCCTGCACGAATCCACCACTCCGCAGTTCAAGGCGAATTCCCGCAATGCGCTAGCCGATGAGAACCTGCAAAGCGCCCTGCGCGGGGCTCGCAACGGTTTCGTGGGCAAGCGCGCCATTGCACGGGCCAAAATGGGCGAGGATGAATTCGACGCCCTGCGCGACCGTGGCCGTGATCTGAAAAACCATGTCCTCGCCAATCTAGGTGATTATCTGGAGGCCTATGAGGCACAGGTCATCGCATCGGGTGGCCATGTGCACTGGGCCGAAACCGCCGAGGACGCCCAGCGCATCGTGCTCGACATTTGCCGCAAGGCGGATGCGAAAACGGTGAACAAGGGTAAGACCATGATCTCGGAGGAATGCGGGATCAATGATTACCTCGCTGAAAACGGGATCAAACCGGTTGAGACGGATCTGGGCGAATATATCATCCAGCTACGTGACGAGGCCCCCAGCCACATCATCGCCCCCGCCGTTCACGTCACCGTGCCGCAAGTGCGTGAGGAATTCCTGAAGGCCCATCAGCATCTGGACCCCGACCGCGACCTCTCCGGTCTGGACACCCTGCTGACCGAGGCGCGCGGCGTTCTGCGTGAGAAATATTTCGAGGCAGAGGTCGGCATCACCGGCGCAAATATGCTGATCGCCGAAACAGGTCAGAGCATTATCGTGACGAATGAGGGCAATGGCGATCTGAGCCAGAGCTTGCCCAAGGTGCACATCGTCATGGCCTCGATCGAGAAAATCGTGCCAACGCTGGAGGATGCAGGCACCGTGCTGCGCATCCTCGCCCGATCTGCTACCGGTCAGGATATGAGCGTGTACACCACCTTCAGCGCAGGCCCGCGCCGTACTGTCGATCCGGACGGGCCCGAGGAATATCACGTTGTGCTGCTGGATAACGGGCGCTCGAACATGTTGGGCACCGAGTTTCAGGAGATGCTGCGCTGTATCCGTTGCGGTGCCTGCATCAACCATTGCCCCGTTTATCAAACCGTCGGCGGCCACGCCTATGGCTGGGTTTACCCCGGCCCGATGGGATCGGTCCTGACGCCCAGCCTGATCGGGGTGGAGGAGGGCGGCCAGTTGCCCAATGCCTCAACATTCTGCGGGCGGTGCGAGGATGTTTGCCCCATGCGCATCCCCCTGCCCAAGATGATGCGCCATTGGCGTGAGCGTGAATTCGAGAAAAACCTGACCCCCACCGCCACCCGATGGGGCCTGGGCGTTTGGGCATGGTTCGCCAAGCGGCCTGCCCTGTACCGGCTGGCAACACGCACCGGCATGGCCGGTATGCGGATACTGGGGCGGGGGCGCGGCAGGTTGCACAAGGTTCCACTGGCCAGCGGCTGGACCGATATGCGCGACATGCCCGCCCCGCAGGGCGATACCTTTATGGCACAATGGAAGGCGAAAAGATGAGCGCTCGTGACCGCATCCTGAACCGCATCCGACAGGCATCCACCCCTGATGATGTTGCATGGCAGGGTGGCGGCGCGACGCCCGCCATCGCCATGACTGACGGCGCAGACCGCATGGACCGGTTCATCGCACAGGCAACCGCCGCCGATGCCACCGTCAGCCGCATCGACAATATGGCCGCCCTGCCCGCCGCATTGGCCGATGAGCTGCGCGGGCGCAACCTGCCCGCAGCGATCAGGCATGGCGCGGACCCTGCATTTACCGCGCTGGACTGGGGCACGGTTGAAACCTCGCAGGGGGTCGGGCGGATTGATGAACCTGCAACCCTGTCGAGGGCACATTACGCCATGGCCGAAACCGGAACGCTGGTTCTGGCATCTGGTCCCGACAATCCCGTCACGCTGACCTTTTTGGGCGAAACCCATTTCGTCGTTCTGAAGGCCAGCGATATCAAGGCAGGGTTCGAGGGCGTTTTTGCCGCTGTGCGTCAGGATGGATTGGCACCGCGCACCCTGAATATGGTGACGGGGCCATCCCGTTCCGCCGATATCGGGCAGGTGCTGCAACTGGGCGCACATGGACCGATTGCGCTGCATATTTTTGTGGTTGATGCATGAGGCAAATACTGGAGGATCACGCCACCGCATTGCCCGGCGCAACCATGATCGTGCAATGGGGCGGCGCGCATGTGTTCAAGGTGGGGATCGGGGACAAGGCAAAGGTCTTTGCCATTCTGGGCCTGCAACAGGACCGGATCACCGTGAAATGTCAGGACGTGGACACCGCAGCATTCCTGATTGAAATCGGTGCCGCACAGCGGGCGAAATACCTGCCACGGGGTGGCTGGATCTCGTTCAACCTCACCGAAACGGGGCTGGATGAGCTGTGTGGGCGGATCGAAACCTCCTATGACACGGTGCGCGCCGGATTGACCAAGGCGATGCGGGCGCAATTACCGCCACGCTAGGCCCATCGCATTCCCCAAATATCCCCGCCGGAGGCATCTGCCCGCGCGCGGCATTCTATTTCTCGAATCCCCAACGACGCTCTTTATCTTGTAAAGTGAATCGACTAAGGGACAGGTTCGCGCGGCGCTTACACCCCTGGAGGATCGCCGCCAAGAAACAGATTTTAGGAGATAGCCAATGGCTGAGAACACAATTCTCGAAGCAGTGGCGCGTGATGGTGTGGGCAAAGGGGCTGCTCGCGCTGCGCGTCGTGAGGGCCTGGTCCCTGGTGTGATTTACGGTGGCAACGCAGAGCCACAGTCGATCAGCGTGAAGTTCAACGAGCTGCTCAAGCTGCTCAAAGCGGGCAAGTTCCTGTCCACGCTGATGAACGTCAAGGTTGACGGTGTTGAGAACAAGGTGATCTGTCGTGCGGTTCAGCGCGATACGGTCAAGGATCTTCCGACACACGTTGATTTCCTGCGCCTGTCGGACAAGAGCCGCATCAACCTCTACATCCCGGTGGTGTTCGAGAATGAAGAAGAATGCCCCGGCATCAAGAAGGGCGGATCGCTGATCGTTGTTCGTTCCGAAGTTGAACTGAAGGTAACGGCGAGCAAGATCCCTGACCAGCTGGTCGTTGATCTGTCCAAGTTCGAAGTTGGCGACACCATCACCATCTCCGATATCGACCTGCCTGACGGCACACGCACGATGATCACGGGCCGTGATTTCGTCATCGCAAACATTCAGGCACCGGGCGGCATTGCTGATTCCGATGAGGATGAAGGCGAAGAGGGCGAAGCCGAGGGCGGCGAGGAGTAATTCCTCCCACTCCGTAGACCTTTTGACGCGCACCGCTTATCCCAAGCGGTGCGCGTTTTCGTTTGTAAGGGGAAAGAGCCATGAAACTATTTGTTGGACTGGGCAATCCGGGCGCGAAATATGCGCGCAACCGGCACAACATCGGGTTTATGGCGCTGGACACCATCGCCTCGGATCACGGTTTCGGCCCGTGGCGCACCAAATTTCAGGGCGAGGTCGCCGAGGGGCGTTTGGGGACCGAGAAGGTCTGGCTGCTAAAGCCCAGCACCTATATGAACAATTCCGGTCAATCCGTGGGCGAGGCTATGCGCTTTTGGAAGGTCGATCTGGCGGATGTGACCGTGTTTCATGATGAGCTGGATTTGGTCCCCGGTAAGGTACGGGTCAAAATGGGCGGCGGTCATGCGGGGCATAACGGCCTACGCTCGATCCACGCGCATGCAGGGCCGGATTATCAGCGTGTGCGCATGGGCGTCGGGCATCCGGGGCATAAGGATCGCGTATCGGGCTATGTTCTGTCCGACTTTGCCAAGGCGGAGGAAACGTGGCTGGACGATGTTTTGCGCGGAATCTCGGATGGCGCGGCGGAACTGGCCAAGGGCGATAGCGGCCGGTTTTTGAACGCGGTGTCCCTGCGCACTGCGCCGCCACGATCCTCAACCAGCAAACCGCGCGCGGACACCACCGCAAAACCAGCCCCCCCTGCCCCAGAACCAGTGGATGAGCGTAGCGCGCTGGAGCGTCTGGCCGATCGGTTTAAGCGCTAACGCGACGCCGTTGCAGCGATTGCACTGCGGCGGGCAGGATGCACAGCGCCGATACGAATGCCGCCATGGACAGGCCGAAATGCTCCACAATCGGACGGAACACCGCAACGCCGCCCGCCACGCACAGATAGGTCGTGGCGGAATATAACCCTAGAATCGCACCCCGTCGCGATGGAGCTAGCGCCGACAATTGCGATACGATCAGCGTCATCGCCATATGGTTCACCAAGCCCCAGACGAAGCACAGCGCGACCAGCATTGCAAAGCTATGCATCACCAGCGCCAGCGCCACATAGACCCCTGCCAGCGTGAACAGCAGCACCGGCGCCATGCGCACCGCACCCAACCGGTCAATAACGCGATCCAGCGGCACGGCCAGCCCGAACCCGATCCCGTAGCTGAGCGTCAGAAAGCCGGTCCTCGCGGTTGATTGCCCCAGCACTCCCTGAACATGCCAGCCCAGATAGGTATAGATGCCGTAAAACGCGATCATAAAGGCCGCGACCCCGATCAGTGCCGGCACGATCCCCGGCGTTTGCAGCGCGACCAGCGGAGAGGTGGTTTTACCATCCACCGGCGCGCCGCGCCCGCGCAGGCGGATATGCAGCACCGTCGCCGCGATCAGCGCAAACACGCCCAGCCCTGCAAAGGCCGCTCGCCAATGCAGGTATTCCGCCACAGGTCCGGCCAAGCTGGCCCCCGCGACCAGCGCAATGGTCCAGCCGGACAGCACGACGCCTAGGGTTTCGGCCTCGCGCCCCGGGTCCGCGACCTCGGTGCTGAGGGAATAGATCGAGGGCAGCGCAGCACCGCACGCCAAACCTGCAACCAACTGCGCCGCAATCAGCAACGGTACGCTGGTCGCCATGGCCGAGGCCACCAGCGCCGCGGCCAGCACCATCAGCGCCAGCACCGCCACACGCCCAGCCCCGATCCGGTCCACCTGCGGTGCCAGCGTCAGCGCGCTGAACGCCGTGGCCAGACCGTAAGCCGCCGAGGCCAGCAAAACATCCGACGCACCCGCCCCCACAAAGGACTGCGCAACCGCCGTCGCAATCGGGCCCAGCAACAGTGAGTTAGAACCAACAACGCCAACGGCAGCAGTCAGGATAATGACGGATGGTTTCAGCAATGACATTGGCGCACCTCAGATTGGATATTCCGGCGGAGGTTGCACCACGGCCCTATTCGCGCAACTAATATTTTGCGAATGCCGAAATATGCCGAATATTATTCAGAACTAGTGCCACCGGAGGCCCAAATGGACACGATCGACCGAACCCTGTTAGCCGAGCTGACCCGCGATGCTGCGCAAAGCTATGCCAGGCTGGGTGAAGCGGTTGGCCTATCCGCCCCCGCCGCCCATGATCGTGTGCGGAAATTGCGCAAGGGCGGCGCCCTGCACGCGGTTGAGGCCCGCATCAATCCCCATGCTGTTGGCAAAACCCTGCTGGCCTTTGTGCATGTGGATACCAGCGGCTGGGGTAAATCGCCCGCGCTGATGGCGCTGGCCGATTTGCCGGAGGTCGAGGAAATTCACTCCGTCACCGGCGACACCTGTATGCTGCTCAAGGTACGGGTGACGGATAGTGAGGCGCTGGAGGGGTTCCTCGCACGGCTATATGCGATTGAGGATGTGACGGCGACGCGCAGTTATGTCGCTCTGTCCACCTATCTGGAGCGGCCACCGCAGGCGGGTATCACCGCGGATTTGACGATTCGACAGGATCGCGCGGCGCGCTAACTGTTTTCTTTCACAAAGGCGCGCATGAAGTGCCTAATCTCACGGGCCGCGGAGGTGTCCATCTGCTCACATAGCCTAACGAACTCATCTCGCTCGTCTTTTTCGACCCTGATGACCAGCTGGCTGCTCTTTTTTCCAGGCTTTTTATCGGGCTTTTTGTCGGATTTTTTGTTCACGAGGTATTCCCGAGACTTGAAAGGCTATCGAATGTATATACGTTGTATAGCAGAGTAGCATTATGGCCCGATTCGAGGCGTGTAACAAAGGGGTTATTGATATGAATATCGCAGCAGCACAAGCCATCGTCATGCGTGACCGCAGTGACTGGAACAAACCACATCTGCCATGGCTGCCCAGCAGCATGTATCGCAGCTTTATGGAGCGGTTCCGCTAAGGACTTGCGCCATTTGGGGGCCTGCGCAAAAAGGGTCTGAAATTCAGATCATCCGGCGGCCCCTATGAAAACGATCGCAGATTACATTCGAACCATCCCGAACTTCCCCCATGAGGGGATCATGTTTCGGGATGTAACTACCCTGTTTAATGATGCACGCGGATTCCGCATGGCGGTCGATACGTTGCTGCATCCCTTCGCCGGTCGCCCGATTGATCGTGTGGCCGGATTGGAGGCACGGGGCTTTATTCTGGGTGGCGCGGTGGCGCACCAGTTGGGCGTCGGGTTCATTCCTGTGCGCAAGGCGGGCAAACTGCCCCATGACCGGATTTCGCAGGATTATACGCTGGAATACGGCACAGCCACGGTTGAGCTGCACACGGATTCGTTCGAGCCGGGTGAAAGCGTCCTGATCGTTGACGACCTGTTGGCCACCGGCGGCACCGCCGAGGCGGGGATCAAGTTGATCGAACGTTTAGGCGGAAAGGTTGCCGGCTGCGCCTTTGTCGTGGATTTGCCCGATTTAGGCGGACGCGCACGGCTGGAGGCAATGGGCGTCGAGGTGCACGCCCTGTGCAGCTATTCCGGCGAATAATACCAATTAACGTCTGATTAACACATCCGACTTACGCAGTTTGTATTCGAGCAATCGAATTGCTGCTTGCCGGGTTTCGACCCGTTTCCGGTGTCCCCTTTTACCCGAGGGGGACACCGCTCAACACGGCACCCGGATTCAGGATGCCGTTGGGGTCCATCGCGGCCTTGATCGCGCGTTGCGCCCGTAAACGGCCCGGATCGGAGTAACGCTCCAGATCCCCCACCTTAAACCGCCCAACGCCATGTTCCGCACTGACCGAACCACCCAGCTCATGGGTCAGATCATGCACGGCGCGCTGGATGCTATCCTGTAGCTCCTTATATTCCGCACGGTTGCGCCCCGGGGCGGGAAATACGTTGTAATGCAGGTTCCCGTCGCCAACATGGCCAAAGCAGTTGATCCGCGCATCCGGCGCGATTGCCCGCACCAGCTCATTACCGCGCGCGACAAAATCAGCCAGTTGCGATAGCGGCACAGAGATATCGTGCGACATGATGGCCCCCGTCATACGGTTACCCTCGGGTATAGTCTCACGGATAGCCCACAGCGCATCGCGTTGCGCCTCGGACTGGGCCAGAACGGCGTCGGAGATCAGGCCATCCTCGAATGCCGCGCCCAGCGCGTCCTGCAACGCATCGGCGCAACCGGTGGCGGCGCTGACCTCAACCAGAACCATCCACTCGGGATTGTTTTCCAGCGGGTGCGCCATGTTCGGGAAGAACTCGGCCAGAAAATCGAGGCCCTGCCGGTGCATCAATTCGAAGGCCGTGATTACTTCGCCCAGTTCCGAGTGTAGTTTGTGCAGCAGAGACAGCGCCCCCGCCGGATTATCCACCGCGAGGAAAGCCGTGCCCCGCTGTGCCGGACGCGGCAGCAGGCGCAGGCTGGCGGCGGTGATGATGCCCAACGTCCCCTCGGACCCGATCAACAGATGCCGCAGGTCGTAGCCGGTATTATCCTTACGCAGGCGCTTCAGGTCGCGGATAATGGTGCCGTCGGCCAGAACAGCCTCAATCCCCAGAACCAGATCGCGGGCATTTCCGTATCGCAGCACGGCGGTGCCGCCTGCATTGGTGCCCAGAATGCCGCCAATGCAGGCTGTCCCCTCGGACGCGATGGAGAGCGGGAACAGGCGACCGGCATCGGCGGCGGCTTGCTGTACCGCTTGCAGGGTGACGCCTGCCTCAACCTCGATCATGTTATCCTCGGGCACGCTGGCGCGGATCGTGGCCATCCGGTCGAGTGACAGGACCAGAACGCCCTCAGCGCTGGTCAGCTGGCCACCGACCAATCCCGTGCCGCCGCCATAGGGGATCACGCCGATACCCGCCTCGTTACACATGCGCAGAATGGTCGAGACATCCTCAACAGTTGACGGCCGCAGGATTGCGGCGGCCTGTCCCGTCCACTTACCCCTCGGCTCCTCCAACCAGCGCGCGCTAGGCGGATCAATCCGAACGGCAGGAACCGCCTGTGCGAGGCGATCAAGAAAGGCGGGTGTGGCGGGTGCAAGGGTCATATCCAATCGATAAGAACCGACGCCGCCACTGTCACGCGATAACATGTACCCTGCTGCAAACAGCCACAGATCATGTGATGGTTACGTTTTTGCTGTTTTCCACGCCATGTTAGAGCGATAAGCCTGTATCCGACCCGGCACGGCATAAGGAACGACCCCATGCGTTATATCTCCACCCGCGGACAGGCGCCCGAGCTGAGCTTCGAGGAGGCAATGCTGACCGGATTGGCCCGCGATGGCGGCCTGTATGTTCCGGCTGAGTGGCCGCAAATGTCGCAGGACGAGATCGCTGCACTGGCCGGTCTGCCTTATGAAGAAGTCGCCTTTCGCGTGATGAAGCCGTTTATCGGCGATACCTTCACCGATGACGAATTCCGCGCCATCATCGAACGTGCCTATGCAGGTTTCGGCCATGTGGCCCGCTGCCCGATGGTGCAAACCGGCCCGAATGACTGGCTGCTGGAACTGCATCACGGCCCGACCTTGGCGTTCAAGGACGTGGCGATGCAGTTGATCGGCCAGATGTTCGAGGCATCGCTGAAACGGTCAGGTGAACGGGTAACGATTGTTGGTGCAACCTCGGGCGATACCGGTTCCGCCGCGATTGAGGCGTTTCGCGGGTTGGAGGCGGTGGACGTTTTCATCCTGTACCCCCATGGCCGCGTCAGTGAGGTACAGCGCCGCCAGATGACAACTCCAGTCGAGGATAACGTGCACGCATTGGCTGTGGATGGTGATTTTGATACTTGTCAGGCCCTGGTCAAGGACATGTTCAACGATCTGGAATTCCGTGATCGTGTGCGCCTTGCCGGTGTGAATTCCATCAACTGGGCGCGGGTTCTGGCGCAGGCGGTGTATTTCTTTACCGCGGCTGTTTCGCTGGGCGCACCGGCGCGTAAGGTCAGCTTTACCGTGCCAACCGGCAATTTCGGCGACATCTTCGCGGGCTATGTAGCCAAGCGGATGGGCCTGCCGATTGAGCGTCTGGTCATCGCCACCAACCAGAACGACATCCTGCACCGGACCCTGCAATCGGGTGATCATCAGAAGGAGGGCGTTGCCCCCTCGATCAGCCCGTCGATGGATATTCAGGTCAGCTCCAATTTCGAGCGCCTGCTGTTTGACCTGTATGATCGTGAGGGCGCCGCCATCACCCAATTGATGGGTGAGCTAAAGGATGACGGTCATTTCACGCTGAGCCAAGGCGCGCTGCAAACCCTGCGCGCTGAATTCGACAGTGGTCGCGCCAGCGAGGAGGAAACCCTCGCCGAGATCAAGTTGATGATGGAAACCACGGGCGAAGTTGTCTGTCCCCATTGCGCCGTCGCGACCAAGGTTGCGCGTGAAGTGGACGGAACAGCCCCGATGGTTGCCTTGGCCACGGCCCATGCCGCGAAATTCCCCGATGCGGTTGAAAAAGCGTGTGGAATACGACCGGACTTGCCACCACGAATGGCGGACCTGTATGAACGTACCGAACGGCTAACCCGACTGCCGGGTGATCTGGCCGCACTGCAAGAGCACATCGAAGGCAATCTATGACAGTTGAACTGCACCGGCTCTCCAATGGAGTTCGCGTCGTAACAGAACATATGCCCGGCCTGAAAAGCGCCACTTTGGGCATTTGGGTCACGGCAGGTGGGCGGCACGAGGCCGCGGATCAGAACGGCATTGCGCATTTCCTTGAACACATGGCATTCAAGGGAACAGCGAAACGCAATGCCCTACAGATTGCCGAGGCGATTGAGGATGTTGGTGGCTATATCAACGCCTATACCAGCCGCGAAATGACCGCCTATTACGCCCGCGTATTGGCCGAGGATTGCGAACTGGCCTTCGACGTGATTTCGGACATCGTGCTGAATCCGGCCTTTGACCCGCGTGAGATCGAGGTCGAGCGTGGTGTGATCCTACAGGAAATCGGGCAGTCGCAGGACACGCCCGATGACATCATCTTCGACTGGTTGCAGGAAACCGCCTATCCCGAACAGGCCTTTGGCCGCACAATTCTGGGTCCGGCGGAACGGGTTAAGGCCTTTGGCCGTGCCGATTTCGAGCGGTTTGTGGCGCAGCAATACGGGCCGGAAAACCTGATCGTGTCCGCCGCTGGTGGCGTAGATCACGACCGCATCGTGCGCGCGGCCGAGGAAGCCTTTGGCCACTTGCAACGGCGCACCCGTCCGCAACACACACCCGCAGCGTTTCGCGGGGGTGAGCGGCGCAAGGTCAAGAATCTGGAGCAGGCGCACTTTACCTTCGCACTGGAAAGCTCCGGCTACCGCGCCGAGGATATCTATGACAGCCAAGTCTATGCGATGACGCTGGGCGGCGGCATGTCCTCACGTCTGTTTCAGGAGGCACGTGAGAAACGCGGGCTGTGCTATTCGATCTTTGCGCAACCCGGCTCCTATGCCGATACGGGGATGCTGACGATCTATGCGGGCACCAGCGGCGATGAAATCGCGGGCTTGGCCGAATTGACCGTGGATGAATTCCGCCGCAGCACACAGGATATGAGCGCGATCGAGATTGATCGTGCCAAGGCGCAGATGAAGGCCGGATTGCTGATGGGCTTGGAAAGCCCCTCGTCACGCGCCGAACGTCTGTCGCGCATGTTGGCCATCTGGGACCGTATCCCCGATCTGGACGAAAGCATCGCGCGCATCGACGCCGTGTCCGCCGATAGTGTCATGGCCCACGGGGCGCGGCTGGTCAGCTCTGGCAACACGGCGATGGCGCTATACGGGCCTGTCGATAAGACGCCGCCACTGGCTGAATTGACGGCACGACTGGTCGCCTAAGCGGATGTTCACACGGCGCAAAGAGCTGTTGTTAAAGACAGATCGGCTCTACCTGCGCCCGCCGCAACTGGCAGATCATCTGGATTGGGCGAAACTGCGCAGCGACGGGTATGAATATCTGGCCCCGTGGGAGCCGCTGCGCGCCCATGACCACCTTAGCAAAACCTCGTTCCGCACACGAACGCGTTGGTCCGCCCATGCGATCCGTGCGGATCGGGCGGTGCCACTGTTCATCTTTCGCCAGCAGGACAACGTGCTGTTGGGGGCGATCACCTTGGACAATATCCAACGCGGCCCCGCGCAGTATGCCACGATCGGCTATTGGATGGGCGAATGCCATGCGGGCAACGGCTATATGGCTGAGGCCTTGCAGGGCATGGTCCACCACGCCTTCGGCCCACTGGATCTAAGCCGGATTCAGGCCGCCTGCCTGCCCAGCAATGCCGCATCGCGCAGGGTGCTGGAGAAGGTCGGCTTTAAATATGAGGGGGTCGCCCGCAGCTATCTGCAAATCGCGGGCAAATGGCGCACCCATGTCCTGTACGCCAATTTACGGCATGATCGGCGCGGCAAAGGCTGACGCTATGCGTTGCCAGATATCGAATGCAGCATCGCAGGATTGACCCCGATTGACGCCAGACAGCGATCCCAGATGTCATCTGCGGGCGTTTCAAACATCAGCTCGGGGGATGCGGTGACGTTCAACCACGAACTGCCACCCAGCTCCTCCTCCAACTGGCCCGGTCCCCAGCTGGAATATCCCAACGCCAGCATCGCCTGCTCTGGGCCATAACCGCCCAGCAATT
This sequence comes from Pontivivens marinum, assembly GCF_900231835.1. GTDB lineage: Bacteria > Pseudomonadota > Alphaproteobacteria > Rhodobacterales > Rhodobacteraceae > Pontivivens > Pontivivens marinum. Next base: position 1,020,023 of record NZ_OCTN01000001.1, read on the forward strand.
CCCGCAGGATCGCCACGTTATTGGTCATCGAGCACCAATCCGTCACGTCCAGTGTCGCCCGTTTTAGCGCATAATCGGGGGAGTGCAGAACAAAGCCGCGGGTCCGTTCCACCGGCCCGCCAACCATTACCGGCAGCTCGGGGATCGTATAGGGGGTCTCCACGTCCAACTGCTCTGCCAGATCAGCAAATTCCACGCCATCTGCCACGTGGTTGATGACAAGCCCCATCGCGCCCTGGTCAGAATGGGTGCATAAAAACACCACCGCCCCCGCAAATCGCGGGTCAGGCATCGCCGGAGAGGCGACCAACAGCGTTCCATCCAGAAATGGCGAGTGGTTTTGGGAATGTGTCATACCCTCTAATCTGTTTTGAGATGTCATAACGTCAAGATCGGCATGATCCCGCCGTTGTGATTTTCCATTCTTATTTTGCTGCGTATTGTTCGCATATGTCAGATTCTAGGATTGGATGCCCATAATGCGGACCGCACTTGCACTCGCCCTGATGACCACCAGCGCATTTGCGCAGGATGCGTCGAGCTATAGCGCCGTGCGGTTGCTGCCCGGATATGTCACCGATAGCGGGCAATATCTGGCGGGGGTTGAGGTAACGATGGCCCCCGGTTGGAAAACCTATTGGCGCCAACCCGGTGAGGGTGGCATCCCCCCGATTTTTGACTGGAGCGGGTCCAGCAATATCAGCGCCGCTCATATCGAATGGCCCGTGCCCGAAGTGTTCGAGACATATGGCCTACAGTCCCTAGGCTATCACGACCGCGTTGTTTTTCCGGTGCTGTTCGACGTTGTTGATCCGGCGCAGGACACCACGCTGAACCTCGCGCTCAGCTTTGGTCTTTGCTCGGATATCTGCATTCCCGCCAATGCCATGGCCGCAACGGCAGCCCCGATGGAGCAGGTTCACAATGCCGCAGTGCTGGCAGATGCCCGCGACCACGTGACGGAGCAGGCCAGCGGTATGGCGATCACTTGCACCGTTGTCTCCGCCGCGGGTGCGTGGCGGCTGGATGCAGAATTGTCGGGGGATGCCGAAATCTCACCCGATCTGGTTGCGGTGTTCGAGGCGAATAACCCCGCGCTATGGATCGGCACGCCCGATGCGGTGGAGCAAGGCGACGGCCTGCTGTTCAGCGCACCGATGGATTGGTTCGGCGACGGCGCCTTTGCCCTGTCGCGTCAGGACATGCGGATCACGCTGGTTGATTCAGGCCGCAGCGCGGTTGAGCTATCAGGCTGCTGATTATTCCGCCGCTGTAATCGCCCGCCGTGGCGTCATGACCGGCACCAACACCCCAGAAATCAATGCGATGGCGACCAATCCGCCCGCGAAGAGTGGTAGCAACGGCACCTGCACCGGCAGCAGTTCGGGGCGCGCGCTCAGCACCACATACCCGACCGTCAGCAACACGCTGAGCAAGGTCGCACCAACCAGAACCACCCGTGGCCCGCGTGGCACATGCCGCCCTGTCACTGCCCTGCGCAGGCTGCGCGACAGGCGACCTGCATCCATCTGCATCCCGATAATTGCAGGCACCACCAGCAGCACCAGTATCATGCCAAAGCCCAGCCCGTAGCACAACGTAATCACAGTCGGTTTCAGGAACTGCGCCTGTTGGCTGCTCTCATATAATAACGGGGCGAGGCCAAGCACCGTGGTTAGCGTGGTCAGCAGAACCGGCCGCAAGCGGTCGCAGACGGCATCGACCAATGCAGGCAGCAAACCACGCGTTTCGGCATATTCATCAATGGTCGTGATCAGAACGATGGAATCGTTGATGATGATCCCCGTCATGCCCAGCAGGCCGATCACGGTGAACATGCTCATCGGAACGCCCCAGATATAATGCCCCCAGATGGTGCCGGTCAGGCCAAAGGGGATGATCGCCATAACCACAATTGGCCGCAGCCAGCTGGAAAATATCCAGCACAGCGTCAGGTAAATCCCCAACAGGCACAGGGCGAAGCCGATCATCGCCTCGTTCAGGAAGTCACGCTCCTGCTCCGCCAGACCGGTCATCAGGAACTCCACCCCGAATTGGCCAGCCACACGCGGCAGGATCACGTCACGGATTTCCTGCGTCACCTCGGCGGCGTGGGCGGGGTCATCCTCGGACATTTGGCCAGACACGGTGATGATCCGCTGGCCATTCTCGCGCAACACACGAGAGAAACCCAATTGCGACCGCACCGACACCACCTCGGACAGGGGCACCCATGTTCCGCTGCCGGTTTGAACCCGCGTGCGTTCGACAAAATCGGCGGTCAGCTCATCCTCGGGCATGCGCACGGTCACGGTGCCGGAGCGTACGCCAACGGGGAAGGTCAGTGCCTCGATGCCGCCCAGACGTTGCCGTAGTTCCCGCCCGATGGTTTCCGTGGTCAGGCCCAGTGCGGCGCCACGGGGGGTTAGTTCCAGTATCAGTTCGGTTTTGTCATAGGGCAGATCGTCCTCCACCCCTGTCACGACCTCATAATCAGTCAGGATCGCCTGAAAATTCTCGGACGCATCCTTGAGCGTTTGGGCATCCGCGCCGAACAATTGCACCGACAGGCCATCGCCCCCCGGCCCGGATCCCCAGCGGCGAAAGCTGAGGGTTTCCAGTTTCGGGTGGCGGATAATCGCATCCTCAATCGCCTGTTGCAGGGTGCCTGCTGAATAGGGACGATTATCGGCGTCCAAAATCTCAATCGCGATCGAGCCGAGCTGATCCGCGTCCTTTTGATCACTACCGCCAATGGCGCGCCCTGCACTGCCGCCGATCTGCGTCATGGCGAAAACGATGGGATTGCGGCCATATTCGGCCTCGAAATCCTGACCGACTTGGGTCACGGCCCGGTCTAGCTCCACCACCATAGCCAGTGTTTCGGCCCGCGTCGTGCCGTTGACCATCGCGATATTGCCCGTCAGCTCGGATTGCTCAGGCGAGTTGAAAAACCGCCACGTGACGTCCCCCGCGAAAAACAGCGACAACATATAGGCAAAAATGGCAAAGGCCGCGCCCAGCACGGGATAACGCAGCGCCAGCACCAGCCGCATAAACGGGCGGAACAGGCGTTGGTTCACCACGTCGAACCCCCGATTGAACCAATAGGATGGCAGATCGTACCAGTTGGTTTTCGTCTGCGCGGCCAAGGCATGACGCATATGCGCAGGCAGGATCAGGAAACATTCGACAAGGCTGGCCAGCAGCACAACCGACACCGTGAACGGGATATCCAGTATCAACGATCCGAACCGCCCCCCGATCACCGCCAGCGCGGAAAAGGCGATAACCGTCGTGATGGTTGAGGACAGCACCGGCAGGCTCATCCGCTTGGCAGCATTGATCGCCGCATTTTCGGGTGTTTCGCCCAGATGGCGATGCCGGAAATCCGCGTGCTCACCCACCACAATCGCGTCATCCACCACGATGCCCAGACAGATGATCAACGCGAATAGCGAGATCATGTTGATCGTGATGCCAAAGGCAAACATCATCGCGACCGTCGCCAGCATTGCCACGGGAATACCCGCCGCGACCCAGATCGCCGTGCGCGCCGACAGAAACAGGAACAACAGCGCCACCACCAGCCCCAGCCCCATCAGGCCATTATCCAGCAGGATATCGATCCGGTCGGAAATTGCCTCGGCCCGCGTGTTGGTCAGGGTGATGGTCACACCATCCGGCAGGGTTTGCTGCATTTCCTGTGCGACGCTGTCCACGGTGGCCTGCAACTGAATTGCGTCGCCCTGATCCGAGCGATCAACGCGGATCGACACGGCAGGGTTTTCGCCGACAAAATACGCTTGGTTGCGGCTGATCCCCTCATCTATCACCGTGGCCACATCGCGCACCAGAAGGGCGGAGCCATCTGCCTCAGTCCGCACAGCGATCTGTGCGATTTCCTCAGCCGTGCGGCGGGCAACGCCAGTGCGCACGCGGGCGGCACCGCCGGCAACCTCGCCTGCGGGATCGGTTTCCGCGCTGTCGCCAATCGCCTGCGCAATCGTGGCCAGCGTTAGATCGTTGCGGATCAGCGCGGCCTCCGGCACCTCAATCGCGATGGAGGGCGCGGCAAAGCCCGATGTTGTGGTGCGGGTTACCCCCTCACGAAACAGTCGCGCCACGAATTCATCGGCATAGCGGCCCAGTTGCTCGACCCCGACAGGGCCGGAGATCACCACATTGGTCACCCGATCACGCCACTGCCCGCGCCGAACCACCGGATCATCCGCCCCCTCAGGAAAGGTACGGATCGACGCAACAGCGGTTTCCACATCATCCGCAGCACGGGCCATATCCCAGCCCGGCTCAAACTCCATCCGCAGCGAGGCCGACCCCTCACTGGCGACGGCGGTGGTGGCGATAACCCCCTCAACCGCCAGCAGAACTGGTTCGAGGGGGGCGACGATGGCGTTGTCCACGTCCTCGGGTCCGGCACCGTCCCAGCTGACCGAGACACTGACATTGTCTACGATCACATCGGGGAAGAACTGCGCCCTGATTTGCGTCAACGCCGCCAGCCCCAGCGCCACCATAATGACGAGGATCAGGTTGGCCGCCGTGCGGTGCCTGACGAAATAGGACAGCATGATTTATCCTCCCATCCGGCCCTCTAGCCGCTCAACCGTGGCGCGGGGCACCTCATCTGCTTGTAAGGCGGCCAGCGTGCGCGCCCGAATATCCGGCGGCATGCGGGTGTTCCCCTCGACAAAGGCAACCAGACGCGCACGTCGTTCGGGGTCGAGGGCGATACTTTCAGGCAATGCCTCAACCACCGGGGCCTCGCCCAGCGGAACAATCGGTTCGATCGCAACGCCAGGACCCAGTTGCGGGCGGGTTTCCATCACATAGGACGCGCCGGCGGGGGCATCGGCCACAATCACCATATCGCCCTGCCTGCGCAAAACACGCACCGGCACGGCATAGAGGCGATTGTTTTCATCCACCAACAGCAGCTCATTCGCGCTGGTCACAGCCGCCGCCGGTATTGTTGCCACATCAGATAGCGGCGGTTCGGTGATCGAGACGGAGACGAAATCACCCGGCCGCAGGATCGCGCCGCCATCTGCCGCCAATCGGGCATAGATCAGGCGGCCGGTCTGGCCCTCACCAACCTCCGCACCGGAGCGCAGGATTTGGCCCGTCACGTTCAGCGGCACACCATCCAGATCGAGTGAAACCGTAACAGGGGCCTGCATCAACGCCCCACGCGCATCCAGCAACCGCGAGAATTGCGCATTCGTCACCTGAAACGCGACCTCCAGCAGGGTCGGGTCGATCAGCACTGCCATCTGCTCATTTTGCGAAACCCGCCGACCGGATACGGCAACCACATCGGCCAGCAGGCCGTCAAACGGTGCCAGATAGCGCGTGTCGGACAGGGTGCGCGCCGCCTCGGTCAGATCGATCTGGGCGCGCAGCACCTCAATCTCACTCCGCGCAATTGCCGCGTCCTGCGTCAGGATCGTCTGGCGGCGGGTTAGCACGGTTTGCTCGGCTTGGCTCAAGGCCAGTTCAGCCGTTTCGGTGGTGGTGGATGTGCCAACGCCCCGTGATTGCAGGCCCTGCTGCCGATCCAATGCCGCGGCGCGCAGGGTGCGTTGGGCGATTGCGGCGGCCAGCTCATCCTCGGCCAAGGCGCGGGTGGCGATGGATTGCGCCAATGCGGCCTGCGCCTCCTGCAAGGCAGCGGCGGCACGGTCGCGGGCGGCGGTCGCATCGGCGGGATCAATCTGAAACAGCAAGTCCCCCTGCGCAACGGCGGCGCCATTGCGGAAATCATCTGTCAGGTCCGTCAGAACACCGCCCGCCGGTGCACGCAATTCCAGCACGCGCGCGCCCTCTACCTCACCATAGCTGCGGATAACGGGCGTCGCGGTGCCCAAAGTTATGGTTTGCAGCGACACGGCAAAGGTCCGCTCTCGCCCGCCACCACGGGGCCAGCCGCCAGACGCATCGGCGCTGCGCGATTGAACAATCTGCACGACTCCTACGCCGACCAAACCAAGGGTCAGGCACGTTAGGACCAGTGCGACTAGGCTGCGCAAGACAAATCGCATGAAAACTCCGCTAAGATGGCAGGCCGTATAATAGCATACACGTAGCGGGCCGATTATTCGTCACATCTACGCGCGCAAACTACTTTCGACGCAGATGCTCGTCCAGACGGGGCATAATCTCAACAAAATTGCAGGGCATGTGCCGGTAATCCAGTTGATAGGCGAGGATTTCGTCCCAACCATCCTTGCACGCGCCCGGCGATCCGGGCAGCGCGAACAGGTAGGTCCCCTGCGCAACACCGCCACAGGCCCGGGATTGCACCGCCGATGTGCCGATTTTCCCGACGGAGATCATGGTGAACAGGGTGGAGAAGGCATCAATTTCCTTCTCGTACACATCGCGATGCGCCTCAACCGTGACATCGCGCCCCGTCAGGCCGGTGCCGCCGGTGGAGATAATCACGTCAATCTCGGGGTCGGCGGTCCAGTTGCGCAGCTTTGCCGCGATGCCTGCCCGATCATCGCGCACGATATCACGCGCGGCCAGAATATGCCCCGCCGTCGTGATCCGCGCGGCCAGCGTATCGCCGGACCGGTCATCGGCTATGTCGCGGGTATCAGAGACGGTCAGAACCGCAATGCGGATCGGGATAAAGGCGCGTTCGCTCATGTCTTGTCCAAACGGGATTTGATGTGCAGCAGGTCCTGCCACGCCGATTTCTTGTGCAAACCATTTCGCAGCAGCGCCGCAGGGTGGAAGGACGCGATGGCGGGCACGCCTGCAACCTCGCGCCATTGGCCACGCATGGCGGTGATGCCCTGTTCCACCTCGAACAGAGTTTTCATCGCGGAATTACCCAGCAATAACAGGCAATCGGGTTGGGCTAGGGTGATATGCCGCAGCAGGAATGGTCGCATCATCGCGACCTCCTCACCCACAGGATCACGGTTTGCAGGCGGACGCCATGGCATGACATTGGTGATATAGGCGCCCTGATCGGGTGCCTCACTGCTACGATCCCGCCCGATTGCGGCCAGCATCTTGTCCAGCAATTGACCCGAGCGCCCGACAAAGGGCCGCCCCTCGCGGTCCTCGTCCCGTCCTGGTGCCTCACCCACGATCATCAGACGGGCGCTGGCATGACCATCGCTGAATACGAAATTGCGCGCGCCCTGTTTTAGCGTGCACCCGTCAAAAGCCTGCATCGCATCATGCAGCGCGGGCAAAGTGGCACAACCCGCCGCCATCGCATGGGCCTGCGCGGTGAAATTGGCAATCAACTGCGCGTGCTCGTTCTCCGCCAGTTTTTGAGCGGAAATCGCCTGAACCACAGGCGGGGCCTGCACCACGGGTTCGGGCGGCGGGGGCGCGGAATAGCGGTCCACCGGATCATCCCCGATTGCCTCATCCACGCCCATCTCAACCTGCCACGCGAGCGCGGCGAGCAGTGTCTGATGGTCGATATGATCCACGGCGCGAATCCCCTCTGTTCTATGGCGATCCTACCGTGTCCGGCGATCAGTCCACAATCGTACCCTGTGCATCACAGCGTTCCAGCCATGCATGGGTCGCAACATGTTCCTGCGGCACCTTTTTACGGATCAGGCGCATAAACCCAAGCGTTGAGATGGCCGTAATATCCGCGACCGTAAACCGATCACCCGCCAACCAATCCTTGCCTGTCAGGCTGTCATTCAACCATTCCAGCGATTTATCAACACGTCGATCATTCGCCGCCGCCCATTCAGGGCACTGATCGCCATGTTCCAGCGCGGCCATTGCGGGGATGCCGTGGCGGGCAACGGCGGCAACGGGGATCATCATCTGGAACTCAACGCGGCGGCTCCACATCTCAACCAATGCGGTTTCCAGCGCATCACGGCCCATCAGGTTTGGTTCGGGGCACAATGCCTCCAGATACCGGCAGATGGCGACGGTTTCGGTCAGAACGGTTCCGTCGGACAGCTCCAGCGCGGGCACGTTATGCGAGCCGACCTTTTTCTGGAATTCCGCACCGAACTGCACGCCCGCCATGATGTCGATCTGGGTCGAGGGCAGCTCCAGCCCCTTTTCCGCCAGAAAAATACGGACGCGGCGCGGGTTTGGCGCGCGCGGTGTGTCGTACAGCATTACGGGCACAGGCAGGGACATGGCGTTTCCTCATTTTATTGTTGGGCCGATCAGAAACACGAAAAAGCCCCGGCGCAAGGCCGGGGCTTAATATCGCTACGTTAGGTTAGCCGATTGGCAGATTAGCCCTCATAGGCGGGCATTTCCTCAAGCATTTCCTGCGTTGCATCGACATAGATGCGAACCTCACCCGATGGGTTGGTCATGACACGCATGTCCTCCAGCGGCACCAGAACGGATTTCTCACCCAGACCAAGGAAGCCACCAACATTGACCACAGCACCGGTTTCGTAGACGGCGTCGATCTCACCCACGTCCTCGTTTTCCGAACCGTAAACTGTCGCACCCATCAGGGCATCCTGTGGAATGCTGCCAATATCGGCCTGCATGAAGCCCTCAGTGGCGTCTGTCGTGTCTTCAATCGACTCGTCCAGTGCATCACCGGCATTGGCCATCGAGGTTTCCAGGTTGGATACTGTATCGCTGACGGCCTCGCCAGTTGCGTTTGTAGCATCGCCTACACCGTCGGAAATCGCGGCGCCGGTATCGTTGATCGCATCACCGGTAGCGTTGGCCATATTGCTCAGATCAGTGGTCACATCTGTTGTAGGCTCAACATCAGCGCTCAATTCGGAGCTGGATTCCTCAGCCAACGTGTTCATGGATGTGTCGGTTTCCAGCGCGGCGGTGGTGGTCATATCCATCGATGCGGCGTCAACGTCATCCTGAAACTCGAAGGAAGGAGCTGCCTCAAGTGCCTCGGCATTTGTGGTCACAACGATGAACCACTCATCCGCCTCTGGACCGTCGGAAACGAAGCGCAGGTCATCCATGGACACGGCGACGTCTTTCTCACCCAGACCAAGGAAACCACCGACGCCCAGCACGACACCCTGAATGGAGCCATCACGCGAGACAATTACGTCGTTAATTTCGCCGATATCATCCCACTCGGTCTCAAGACCGGGGGCATATGTGATCTCGTCATTTGTCTCGGTCGCGTAAATGCGCGCACCCAGCAAATCGGACGCCTTCAGCGACTGATCATCAGCAGTTTGAATGTACTCAACGGACGCGGACTGTGCGTGAGCAGTAGTTGTAAGAGCAAGAGCTACAGCGGTCGTAATCAGAAACTTTTTCATGGTAAATAACCTCAAATTGGTTCTGTTAAAAAATCAGTGAGAGCCGTTGGCCCCACGTCCTCACAACACGCCACCCCTGAGGAGGTTTCATATTAAAAATAAAAAAAACCTATCCCGACCAGCGGGATAGGCGGATTTTCGCTCATTTTGACAGGTGCGTGGGGGTCACCCGTCCAGCGCATCTTCCAGTGTTCTCAGGCCTGTACGTGGTGCGCAGACCAGTACAGACATGTTCCCTGGCTTATGTTGGTTGCGCAGCATTTTTGTGTGGGCTGCGGGCAGCTCGTTCCACTCGAACACCTCGGACATGCAGGGGTCCAAACGCTGCTCGATCATCAGACGGTTGGCCGAGCTGGCTTGCTTGAGGTTCGCGAAATGGCTGCCCTGAACGCGTTTCTGATGCATCCACAGATAGCGCACATCAAAGGTCAGGTTGTAGCCAGTCGTACCCGCGCAGATCACAACCATGCCGCCACGCTTCACGACAAAAACGGAAACGGGGAAGGTGCTTTCGCCCGGATGCTCGAACACCATATCGACATTGTTGCCCTTGCCGGTGATGTCCCAAATCGCCTTGCCGAATTTGCGGGTTTCATCGAACCACGTCTTATATTCGGGCGTGTTCACGGTGGGCATCTGGCCCCAGCAGTCGAAATCCTTGCGGTTGATGACGCCCTTTGCGCCCAGCTCCATCACGAAATCACGCTTGCTCTCATCCGAGATGATACCGATCGCATTCGCACCCGCCGTATTGATCAACTGGATCGCGTATGAGCCGAGTCCACCGGACGCACCCCAGACCAGAACGTTCTGGCCCGGACGCAATTCATGGGGCGAATGGCCGAACAGCATCCGGTACGCCGTGGCGAGGGTCAGGGTGTAACAGGCCGATTCCTCCCATGTCAGATGCTTGGGGCGGGACATAAGTTGTTGCGACTGCACATTGGTGAACTGCGCGAACGAGCCGTCGGGCGTCTCATATCCCCAAATGCGCTGGGTCGGAGACATCATCGGGTCGCCTCCATTGCACTCCTCATCATCGCCATCATCCTGATTGCAGTGGATGACAACCTCGTCGCCGACCTTCCAGCGCTTAACCTTGTCACCCACGGCCCACACGATGCCCGACGCATCGGAACCCGCGATATGATAGGGCGCGCCATGGCCGTCAAACGGGCTGATCGGAGTGCCCAAACCGGCCCAAACACCATTGTAGTTGATACCGGCCGCCATCACGAGCACCAGAACCTCGTTCGAATCGAGGCGCGGCGTGTCCACCACCTCCAGCTGGAATGCCTGATCCGGTTCACCATGCCGCTCGCGGCGGATCGCCCATGCATACATCTGACGGGGCACGTGGCCCATGGGGGGGATATCTCCCATTTCATACAGATCTTTCATCGGACGATCCTCAGCCGCAACGGCGAGGGGGGTGTCTAGTGGGGCCATGTCTCGCTCCTGCCTCAGCTACGCGCAATTTAATTGCGCAATAAAAGTACGTTTGATAGCTGATATATGTAACGAGATTACTCATCGCGCAAGCACAATCTAGGTGCAGCGCACAAAAAAGGCCCCAGCGTCATACGCTGGAGCCTTTTTTCTCAACAGTAGGGCTGCGATCAGCCGCTGATGGTTTTGTCCGCTTTACGCAGGGCAACACGTGCCAGCGCAAGGTTTGCAGTCGCGCGGTCAATCGCGAGATAGATAAACACGCTAGGCTCGGATGCCAGCGGACGGATCAGGTGGTACTGCTTGCCCAACGTGATCAGGATATCCTCGATCGCATCGTCCAGACCCAGATCGCGCATCGCGCGCAGCTTGGCCTTAACAACGTCAGTATTAGCCGCGCCTGCGACTTCCATATCGAGCGCACCGCCGCCAACAGCGTTAATGATCATACCGGACTCGGAGTCCACCAGACATGCACCGATAAAGCCCTGTACGCCCTCGACGTCGCTCAAATCTTGATTGTTCATAGATAATTTTCCCACATTCTCATCATTTTGGACAGTCGGCTCAATCCGGCTGGCCTCGTTCGCAGCATTCCACACAGGAACCGACTGCAGTCCCTCCCCCGGGGACTTCCTCTTGAAGAGTCTCACTCTAACTATACCCCCGCAAATACCCGGCATAAATGACCGCACACCGCGCCCCTGCAGTATCAGAGCAGCGAATAGTTAGGCGCGCGTATTCGTTAATTTAGGGCAAAGAATCTGATCGCCACACGCGCTATGCGTGCACTGTGCAAAAACGCACACGTCGTAGACGAAATCGAACGAAACTTACGTAAGGTCATCTTCGCGCCGAGCTCACTGCTCAAGCGAATCATCAAGGTGTGCGATTGATCGTGCATAATAGCGTAGCAGAGGCAGTTGCCCCTCAACACAGCTAAATCGACCATCCTCAACCGTAACGATCCTACGTTTAAGAATGTTGCGCAAACCGACCTCGATCGCGGGGCCGAAATCCTCACGCGGCAGGTGGAAATGCGCTCCACCCTCCATCAGCCGATCGACGAGGAACAAGGCCCGCTCGAAAATCTCATCGCGGGTCAGGTTTTGCTCACTCTTCAACAGAACCTGCGCAATCAGCGGGACGGGCACAATCGGCACCACGCGCCCCACCGCATCAATCAGCGTCTGGCCCAGATCACCAGCAGAGATACTGCCATCGGGCGATAGCGAGCGCAGTGACACCGGGGCGCCGAAACTGACGCTGGCATAACCGAACCTGTTCCACTTTCCGATCATCCGCATCCACACATGGCGCAGGAAAAACAGGAAGGCGGTTGATGCCTTGGCCCGAAAGCGCGGGCGCCCATTCGCGTCCATCTCCGCGCCGATCAGAATCCGATCCTCAACCACGCGGTCATAATTCAGGCCGACGGGGATAAAGACCACATCGCGCGCGCTGCTAGCGTCAAACCCCTGTAGAATATAGTTCAACAACCCCAGTTTCGGCGGGCGCAGCGCACCGTCGCGGCTCAACCCACCCTCCGGAAAGACCGCCTGCGTCACACCGCCATCTGTGGCCATCTGCACATAGCGCGACAGCACCTTGCGATAGAGCGGGTTTTCCGAGCGGCGGCGGATAAAGAACGCGCCCATCGCCTTTGCCAACTGCTCCAGCGGCCAAACCCGCGCCCATTCGCCGGCTGCATAGCTTAGCGAGGTCCGCTCACTGGCCAGATATGTCACCAATAGATAATCCACGTTCGAGCGGTGGTTCATGACGAAAATCACCGTCGCATTTTCATCCACATCCGCCAGCGAGGTTTCCTCATCCGCGCCAAGGCGAACGCGATATAGGGCCTGCGCGATCCAGCGACTCAGCTTCACCCCGAACAGGAAATATGTGGCGGCGGAAAAGCTGGGGACGATCTCGCGGGCGTATTTCGCGGCCTCCTGCGCGGCAACCTCATGGGGGATACCACGACTGCGGGCCTCACCCTCAACCGCCTCCATCACGACGGGATCATATGTCAGGCGGTCGATCAGCACCTGTCGTTTGGTCAGGCTGAATGGCTTGATCGATAATTGCAGACGGTCATTCACACGCCCCAAGGCACGGTTGATGCGCGCCCGAAAAAACCAACGCACCGATGGCACCAGAACACGGTTCAGCACCGCTATGGTGAGCGTTAATCCTCCAAGCAAAACAAGCCAGAGCGGGATTTCGACCGATTGTAACACGGGGGGACATTGCGGCACGCACGCGGCCACGTCTAGCCCGATTGCAGTACTATGGGTGCAGCACGCGCAATTTCATCACGCAATCTATATGCACAAATTACAACACTTGCGCAACATTATGTCTCACGCTATTTCTGTCGCAGTGCAACATTCAGCGTGAGTCCCATCATGGCCCAGAAAGACCGCCCCTGGCTTTTCCGCACCTATGCGGGGCATTCCACCGCCAGCGCCTCGAACGCGCTGTATCGTTCCAATCTGGCCAAGGGACAGACGGGCCTCAGCGTGGCGTTCGATCTGCCGACGCAAACCGGATATGACAGCGATCATGTTCTGGCAGCGGGTGAGGTCGGCAAGGTTGGCGTTCCCGTCAGCCATCTGGGCGATATGCGCGCACTATTTGCCGATATTCCGCTGGACCAGATGAATACCTCGATGACGATCAACGCGACGGCGGCATGGCTGCTGGCGCTATATGTCACAGTGGCAGAGGAGCAGGGCGCGGATATTTCCACGCTCAAGGGCACAGTACAGAACGATATCATCAAGGAATACCTGTCGCGCGGCACCTATGTCTTTCCCCCCGCGCCCAGCCTGAAACTGATCGGGGACATCGCGGAATATTGCTATACCAGCGTGCCGAAATGGAACCCGATGAACGTGTGTTCCTACCATTTGCAGGAGGCAGGCGCGACGCCCGAGCAGGAGCTGGCCTTTGCATTGGCCACCGCCACCGCCGTATTGGATGAGGTTCGCCCCCGCGTATCAGCCGAGGATTTCCCCGGTCTGGTCGCCCGCATCAGCTTTTTCGTAAATGCCGGCATCCGCTTCGTGACCGAGATGTGCAAAATGCGCGCCTTCGTCGATCTGTGGGATGAGATTTGCAAGGAACGCTACGGCGTTGAGGACCCCAAGCTGCGCCGCTTTCGCTATGGCGTGCAGGTCAACAGCCTCGGCCTGACCGAGCAACAGCCGGAAAACAACGTCTACCGCATCCTGATGGAAATGCTGGCCGTCACCCTGTCGAAAAAGGCCCGCGCCCGCGCCGTGCAGTTGCCCGCATGGAACGAGGCGCTTGGCCTGCCCCGCCCGTGGGATCAGCAATGGTCCCTGCGGATGCAGCAGATCATGGCATATGAAACGGACCTGCTGGAATATGACGACCTGTTCGACGGCAACCCCGCCGTGGATCGCAAGGTTGAGGCGCTAAAGGCTGGCGCGCGTGAGGAGCTGGCCCGCATCGACGACATGGGCGGCGCCGTTGCCAGCATCGACTACATGAAATCCCGCTTGGTTGAGAGTAACTCAGACCGGCTGGCCAAGATTGAGCGCGGCGACACCACCGTTGTCGGCGTCAACGCCTTTACCGGTGGCGAAAAATCCCCGCTAGTGGATGAGCAAGGCGGCATCATGACCGTCGATCCTGCCGTGGAGCAGGAACAGATCGACCGCTTGAATGATTGGCGTGCGGGACGTGATGACCTCGCCGTGCGTCGTGCGCTGGACGAACTGCGCACCGCCGCGCGTGAGGGGCGCAACATCATGCCGCCCTCCATCGCCTGCGCAAAGGCGGGTGTGACCACCGGCGAATGGGGCACCGCGATCCGCGCCGAATTTGGCGAGTATCGTGCCCCGACCGGCGTGTCCAAGGCAGTCAGCAACACCGCCACCGGCCTGGATGATCTGCGTGAGGCCGTGGGCGATGTCGCCGCACGGCTGGGCCGCCCGCTGACCTTCCTCGTTGGAAAACCGGGGCTGGACGGGCATTCAAACGGGGCGGAGCAAATTGCCTGCCGCGCCCGCGATGCCGGTATGGACGTGATCTATGACGGTATCCGCTTGACCCCGGAACAGATCGTTGCCGCCGCGCGTGAGGGGCGCGCCCATGTGATCGGCCTGTCGATCCTGTCCGGTTCACACCTGCCGCTCGTGCGCGACACGCTCGCCCGACTGGCTGCCGAAAACCTGTCCGTGCCTGTTGTTGTCGGTGGGATCATCCCCGAGGAAGACGCCGACCAATTGCGCGCCGACGGTGTTGCACGGGTTTACACGCCCAAGGATTTCGAACTGAACCGCATCATGTTCGATCTGGTGGAGCTGGCCGATCCTGACCGGATTATCGCCGCTGAATGACGCCTAACCGCGCGCCCACTGGGCCGCGGCCGCACCGGCATGACGCCCCGTCGCAAGGCAAGCCGTCAGCAGATAACCACCGGTCGGGGCCTCCCAATCCAGCATCTCCCCCGCCGCAAACACACCACGATGGGCCTGCAACATCAGCGCATCATTCAGCCCCGTGGCGCGAATACCACCCGCAACCGATATCGCCTCATTCATCGGGCGGGTGCGGGTCAGGTGAAGCGGGCAGGACTTGATCCGTGCCGCGATCTGGTCCGGCGTGCCCAGCGGGCCAGCCTCTCGCAGCAATGCCAGCTTTACCGGTGACAGACCGGAAACCTTGCGCAGATGGTTGCTCAACGACTGTTTTCCACGCGGCTTGGCCAACGCCCGTTGCAGCCCATCCAAATCCCGCGCAGGGGCAAGGTCGAGCGAGACGGTCAGCCCATCCGCGCCCATCTGGTCCCGCATTTGGGCGGACATTGCATAAATCAGGCTGCCCTCAACCCCTGTTTTACCCACCACAAATTCACCATGTCGCGCAGCGTCGCCACAGCGCAGCGCGACATCCTTGACCGGAATTCCGTGGAATTTGGCCATATGCGCCGACCAATCCACGTCAAAACCCATATTTGCGGGTCGAAACGGGGCCATGGCAACTTCGGGCATGATGTCCAGCCATCGCCCATCAGATCCCAATTTCGCCCATGACGCCCCACCCAACGCCAAAACAGTGGCCCGCGGCGTCACCAAAACCTCGCCCTGTGGGGTGTCAAACCGGTGCGCGCCCGCCTGCATACCCACCCATCGCCAGCGTGTTTTCATCTCAACACCTGCGGAATCCAGCCGCGCCAACCATGCGCGTAGCAGCGGCGATCCCTTCATGCTGACCGGAAACACACGCCCGCTGGAGCCGGTAAAGACCGGCTGGCCCAGCCCCTGCGCCCAGTCCTGCACCGCCTGCGCATCGAAACTGCGCAGGATCGGGGCCAGCCAAGCGGCCCCGCAGGCCGCAATGATATCGTCGATGCCTTCATCCTTGGTCAGGTTCAGGCCGGATTTGCCCGCCATCAGGAACTTACGCCCCAAGCTGGGTTTCTGTTCCGCAACCAAAACCGATGCACCCGCGGCCGAGGCAACCTCCGCCGCGGCAAGCCCAGCCGGACCGCCGCCGATAATCAAAACATCAGGTTGCATTTGCATTCAGAAGCGACTGGTCAGCGAAATTTCGGCGCCATAGGCCTCGTAATCATAGCGCACATCATTGGATGCACTATGCGTCCATGTCAGGCTGATACGCGGCGTGACCCCACGATATTGCAGTTGCGACGACAGCGCGCTGAGGCGCAAGCGCGTGATCGCATCCTCACGCACGCCGCCCGCCACAACGCTAACCGCGCGAAAACGGCGCTCCTTATATTCGGCAGTGGCATCCAGCAGCAATCCGTTCGCGAACCCGCGATAGGCCCCGATTTCAATGCCAAGCCCATCATAGCTGTTCGCATCCAGCAGGGTCGCGGAATCCTCCACAATGACCCCGAGGCTAAAGCCGAGCTGCGCGTTCAGCGCCTTGCGGAAGGTTAGCTCCACATCCTGATTGATCTGATCGGGGCTGATCCGGAAATTGCGGTCGGAATAATTATACTCCCCCTCAACCCGCATACCATCGCCCAGCGACAACCGTCCGGCCAGCCGCAGGCCAAGGCTGGAATCCGAGGAGTTTCCATCGACCCACCGCTGATCCGTCACAAACTCAACAGTCGCCCGTCTTGTGACAGGCCCCAGATGCAAACCAACGCGGCCTGTCAGGATTTGATTGTCGAATTGCGACCCGGGATATTCATTCACCTGACCCGCACCTGCAAAATACAACTGTCGGTCATTCTGCAGTGGAATCGTGTAAATCGCCGTGCCGCCATAGGACAGGCCGACGCCCGATTCCGGTGTGGTGCCTAGTTGAAATGGCAGCCCCGAAATCAACACTGTGCCCTGCCCGCCGCCGCTGTTCAGGTTCGATGATGGCGCGATGGTCAGGAATGTGGAAAAGCTCAGCCGGTCCTCTGGCCTTACGGCATCAATTGCGGCCTCGAAAAACTCACGCTCACCTGCGTTTTCCGCCGCATCCGCCAGAATGTTGAGGTGAAACTGCGCGCCCTCGGCCTGATCCAGCGCGGCTAGCACCTGCGCCAATTCCAACCGGACCAGCCGGAATTCGGGCCGCTCCGCCAGAATTTGCCGCAACAGGACCGCCGCCTGCTCAAACTGACCGGTTTGACGATAGATGACGGCCTGCAAATAGGCCGCCTGATAGCCGAAATCACCCTCGTTAAAGACGGAGCCATCCAGCAGCAATTGCGCCTCGGCCAGTTGGCCACCCTCAACCAGAGACCCGATGACGGCGACCTGCTGCCCTTGCTCCAGATCCAGATATAAAACCTGCGCACCCGTTTCCTGCGCAGCGGCAGGTGTGGTCAACGCAAGGGCGAAACAGAGAGCAAGGCCCGAAATCAACTTCTTCATCAGGTTACTGGGCGCCGCCTGCGGTCACTGCGAATACATATTCGCGCACGGCGGTTGCGGTGCCATTATCGATGCTCATCGCGCCCTCCAGAATACCGGCCAATGCGACTTCATCCGCGTTGGCGCCAAAGAAGCCACCGGCGACCTGCTGGCTGATAATGCTGCCAACAGTCGCATCGGCAAAATCAACAAACCGGATATCCGTGCCGGTAATGGTGTTCCCCGTGATGGAGCCGCCCATGATAAACCCGTCAACTGCGGCATTCAGAATAATCGTGTTCGTGCTGTCGGCGGGATCAATACCGTATAGCTCGATATTCTCGACATTTGCAGTCACAGTACCGGCATTAAAATCGGCAATGATGTCAAAGGCGGGCACCGCGCTGCCACCCTGCTGCCGGATGAACAGCGACCGCGTTGTGCCGCCATCATTGTAGATCGTCTGGCCACTGTTCAGGAACCCGTGATAGACCCCGTCAGCCGCCCCTGCAACCGGCACATTGGCAACCGCCGTTTCATTTCCGATAAAGCCGACACCAAAGACCCCCTCGCCCGAAGCACTGTCAAAGCTGGTCAAATTCACAATCGCAACGTCGTTCAGCACAACTTGCGATGCTAGATCGGCGCCAAAAATGCTCACGCCCTCTAGCTGGGTCTGGGCATTGCTGCTGGCCGATGCGTCGCCGAAATTGCCGTTCTGAAAATGGGTCACACCCGATACAGCCGCCACATCCGTGAATGTACCGCCCCGGATCATTGCCCCCGTGGTGGAGATATCGGCCAGCGTGTCGGAGTTTACCTCACGACGGCCTTCAACCGTGTTGGAGCCCGTCGCATCCGCAGTCAGGTCAACCTGCACTGTCACACCAGCAGTTGTCGTTCGGTCGCTGGCCTGCGCCTCCGTTGCGCTGGTTGTGTAGGTCGTCACCCCATCCACCGTTTCCGATGATTGGGATGCCGACAACTGCACGGCAAGAACCGTTCCCGTAACATTGGTGGGCAAGTTGACCACGGAAAGTGGATCGTTGCTGCCACTTCCGCACGCAGCTAGTGCGAGCGGAAGAACCAATACCGGCAATACAGATGTTTTCATGTCATGCTCCATCGACGCGTTGACGACAATAGACATGTCACGCGCCCAAATGTCTGTAGCTGACACGCATCTTATTCAGAAAAATGCCTGTAATCCAGTCTGCGCACGCCCCAAAATCAACGCATGTACATCATGCGTTCCCTCGTAAGTGTTTACCGTCTCTAGGTTTTGTGCGTGCCGCAGGACCTGGTATTCGGCCTGAATACCGTTACCGCCATGCATATCACGGGACTGACGCGCAATATCCAGCGCCTTGCCACAGTTATTACGCTTGATCAGGCTGATCATTTCAGGCGCTGCGCGACCCTCATCCATCAGGCGACCAACACGCAGAGAGGCCTGTAATCCCAGCGAGATTTCGGTTTGCATGTCGGCCAGCTTTTTCTGGAACAACTGTGTTTGCGCCAAGGGGCGGCCAAATTGATGGCGGTCCAACCCGTATTGACGCGAACGGTGCCAGCAATCCTCAGCCGCGCCCATCACGCCCCATGCAATGCCGTAGCGGGCGCGGTTCAGACAGCCAAACGGCCCTTTCAGTCCCTCGACATTAGGCAGCAAGGCATCTTCACCGACCTCGACGCCCTCCATCACGATTTCACCGGTGATCGAGGCACGCAAGGACAGTTTGCCGCCAATTTTCGGCGCGCTCAGCCCCTTCATGCCCTTTTCCAGAACGAATCCGCGAATCTTGCCGCCATGCGCCTCGGACTTCGCCCAAACAACAAAAACATCCGCGATCGGCGCGTTCGAGATCCACATCTTCGCGCCGTTCAGCACGTAGCCGCCGTCGGTTTTCTTGGCCACGGTTTTCATGCCGGCAGGGTCCGACCCTGCATCCGGCTCCGTCAAACCAAAGCACCCGATCCATTCGCCCGCTGCCAGTTTCGGCAGATATTTCTGGCGCTGCTCCTCGGACCCGTAGGCCTGAATCGGATACATCACCAGCGAGGATTGCACCGACATCATCGAGCGATAGCCGGAATCGACGCGCTCCACCTCACGCGCGATCAGGCCGTAGCTGACATAGCCCGCGCCCAAACCACCATATTCCTCGGGGATCGTTGCGCCCAGCAGGCCCATTTCACCCATTTCGCGGAAAATCTCGGGGTCGGTTGTCTCATTCAAATAGGCATCCGTGACACGCGGCATCAGCTTGTCCTGCGCGAAGGTATGCGCGCTGTCGGACAGCATCCGCTCCTCCTCCGTCAACTGATCGTTCAGCAGGAACGGATCGTCCCATTTGAACGAGGCGAGCGAGGGGCCGTGGCCATCATTCTGTCCGGTAGCCATGATGAATCTCCTTTGAATATAATATCGTGCGGGCGCCAGACCTTAATCAGCGTCGTTGCGGCCCTTGGTCGTCAGGCGTGGCAGAACGGCAGAAAAATCCATTCCTGTGCCATCATCACCGACAAAGGCCTCATAATATGCCGTTGCCCGTGCGCCCATTGGCGTTGCCGCATCGGCGCTATCCGCCGCCTGCTGGCTCAACCGTAAATCCTTGAGCATCAATTCCGCCGCAAAGCCCGGCTTGTAATCGTTATCCGCCGGACTTTGTGGCCCGACACCGGGCGCAGGGCAATAGGCATTCATGCTCCATGAATAGCCCGAGGACGTGGACACCACATCGAACATCGCCTGCCGGTCCAGACCCAGCTTATCCGCCAGCGCGAATGCCTCGCTGGTGGCAACCATGGTAACGCCAAGGATCATGTTGTTACAAATCTTTGCCGCCTGCCCATTGCCCGGCGCACCGCAATGCACGGCCTTTTGGCCCATAATCTCAAACAGGGGTGCTGCCAGTGCGAATGCCGCGTTTGAGCCACCAGCCATAAAGGTCAACGTACCCGCCGCCGCGCCACCAACCCCGCCGGACACCGGTGCATCTACAGGCAACAAGCCGGCATCCTCTGCCTCGACCGCAGCCTCGCGCGCGCTGTCCACATCCACGGTCGAGCAATCGATAAACACCGCGCCCTTTTTACCGGCGGGGACAATCTCGGCGTAAACCGCGCGCAAAATGGCACCGTTGGGCAGCATGGTGATAACCGCATCGCGCCCACTGGCCGCCTGCGCCGCCGTTGCGGCCTGTTCGGCACCTTCAACCGTGACGCCCGCAACATCGAAGCCCGTAACCTCATGCCCTGCGGCAACCAAGTTGGCCGCCATTGGCGCGCCCATATTGCCCAGCCCGATAAATCCGATCTTCATGTCACTCTCTCCCAACAGCCACGTTTGTTATAATTTCAGTTCGTCCGCGCCCAAGGGGCTCAACATCTGGCTGACACTGATCTGCGCCAGTTCCTCCAGCCGAGCGACGGCCCATTGCGGGTTACGATCCTTGTCGATCACGGCGGCGCGCACGCCCTCCAGAAACTCGCCATGTTCCATGCAGCGGGCGGTAAAGCGGTATTCCAGCTTTAGCGCGTCCTCCAACCGGTTCAGGTTGCGCGCACGGTGGATCGCCTCAACCGCGCAGGCGATGGAAAACGGAGCATTCCGGCGCAACATTTTCAACGTCGCCTGTTCCCATTCCCCATTTTTGTGTTCCAGCGAGCGGATGATATCCATCGCGTACTCGCCGCCAAAATGCTCGTCGATTTGTGGCTGCGCCTGCTGCAACGGCCCCTGTTCAGGCGTTTGTGCAAAGGCGTCGATCACATCCGGTCCCTTAACGCACAGCGCCATTTTAAGCGCCTCGATATGCTCCGTCGGAACATAGCTGTCGGCAAAGGTCGCGTGGATCGCATCGGCAGGTCCCATCCGTGCACCCGTCAGGCCCAGATATTCGCCCAGCCGCCCCGGCGCGCAGCCCAGCAGCATTGATCCACCAACGTCAGGGATCAACCCGATGGCACATTCCGGCATCGCCACCTGCGTGCCATCCGTCACCACACGGTGCGAGCCCAGCGCGGACACGCCAACGCCACCGCCCATGACAAAGCCATGCATGATCGCGACATAGGGTTTGGGGTAATTCCAGATCAGCGCGTTCAGCCGGTATTCATCGGCCCAGAACTGCCGCCCATAATCGTAATCGCCCGCGCGCCCGCTATCGTATAGCTTTTGAATATCACCACCCGCGCAAAAGGCCCGATCCCCCGCGCCGTCGATCAGAATCAACTGCACGGCTGGATCGTCACGCCACGCGATCAGGTGTTTTTCGATATCGAGTATCTGCTGATGGGTCAGCGCGTTCAATGCCTCTGGCCGGTTCAGCGTGATCCGCCCTGCATGGCCCTCGATCCGGAAATCTGTGTCGCTCACGAATAGTATCCTTTAGCCGTTTCCACGGTCCGCCAGCAGCTTACGCGCGACGATGACCCGCATGATTTCGTTGGTGCCCTCCAGGATTTGATGCACCCGTAGATCGCGCACGATCTTTTCGATGCCGTAATCCTCCAGGTAGCCATAGCCACCATGCAATTGCAGGCAGTCATTCGCCACCTCGAACGCCGCATCGGTGACAAAGCGTTTGGCCATCGCGCAATGCTGCGTTGCATCGGGCGATTTCTGGTCCAGCTTCCACGCGGCCTGACGCAAGAAGATACGGGCGGCCTGTAGCTGCGTCTCCATATCCGCCAACCGGAATTGCAGCGCCTGGAATGTGTCAATGGTCGCGCCGAATGCCTTACGCTCACCCATATAGGTCAGGGTTTTGGTCAGCGCGCCCTGCGCCCCGCCCAAACTGCATGCGGCGATGTTAAGACGCCCGCCATCCAGCCCCTTCATGGCGAAGCGGAATCCGTCGCCCTCCGCGCCGATCAAGTATCGGGCGGGAATGCGGCAATCGTCGAACTGAACCTGCGCGGTTGGTTGCGCCTTCCACCCCATTTTACGTTCCTGCGCGCCAAAGCTGAGGCCTGCCGCACCCTTGGGCACCAGCACCGCCGAAATCCCCTTGGGGCCGTCAGCACCGGTACGGCACATCACGACGTACCAATCGGAATAATCGCCGCCGGAAATGAATGCCTTGGTCCCGTTCAGAACGTAATCATCGCCATCGCGCCGCGCCGTTGTTTTCAACGATGCCGCGTCCGAGCCACTGCCCGGTTCTGTCAGGCAATAGCTGGCCACGGTGTCGAAGGACGCCAATCCGGGGATCACCTCGGCCCGCAACGCATCATCGGCAAAGCTGTCGATCATCCACGCGCACATATTGTGGATCGAAACGAACGCCGCCACGGACGGATCGCCCTGCGACAACCCCTCGAAAATCAGGGCGGCATCCAGACGGCTCAACGCCGAACCGCCGTGATCCTCGGCACAGTAAATCGCGCCCATGCCCAACGCACCGATTTCGGACAGCAGCGCCCGATCGATACCGGCACTTTCCGCCGCAATGGCCGACGGGCCCAGACGGTCCCGCCCGAAATCCGTGGCCATTTCCGCAATCGCCGATTGCTCGTCACTCAGTGCGAAATCCATGCGCGTCCCTTTCAAAGTTGGTCGGGGCGATCCCCCACGAAATCGCCCCGACCGTCCCCCTTACTTCATCACCGGAATGGAGAACTCGGCCCCATCCTTGATACCGCTGGGCCAACGGGCCGTAACGGTCTTCGTCTTGGTGTAGAAGCGGAAGGCATCCGGCCCATGCTGGTTCAAATCGCCAAAGCTCGATTTCTTCCAGCCGCCAAAGGTGTGGTATGCCAGCGGCACAGGGATCGGCACGTTGATGCCAACCATGCCAACATTGATCCGGTTCGCAAAATCACGCGCCGCATCGCCATCGCGGGTAAAGATCGCGGTGCCGTTGCCATATTCATGATCCATGGCCAGCTTCAACGCGTCCTCGTAATTCTCGGCCCGTACCGTCACCAGCACAGGACCAAAGATTTCCTGCGTGTAGATATCCATATCCGGTGTGACATGGTCGAACAGACATGCGCCAAAGAAGAAGCCGTCCTCATATCCCTGCATCGAGAAACCGCGCCCATCGACGACCAGCTTCGCGCCCGCCTCAACACCGGATTCCACCAGACCGCCAACGCGGCTCTTTGCCTCTGCCGTGACCAGCGGGCCGAAATCGACGTCGTCGCCGCCGGTGTAAGGACCGATTTTCAGGGCCTCGACCTTGGGCGCCAGCTTCGCCATCAGCTTATCTGCGGTTTCCTCACCCACCGGCACCGCGACCGAAATCGCCATGCAGCGTTCGCCCGCCGCGCCAAAGCCAGCACCGATCAGCGCATCCGCCGCCTGATCCATGTCCGCGTCGGGCATGATGATCATGTGGTTTTTGGCACCGCCGAAACACTGCACCCGCTTGCCGTTCGCGCAGCCACGCTCGTAGATATAGGCCGCGATCGGGGTTGAGCCGACGAAGCCAACAGCCGAGATACCCTCGTGATCGAGGATCGCATCCACCGCTTCCTTGTCACCATTGACGACCTGCAAGATACCGTCGGGCAGACCCGCCTCCTGCATCAGCTCAGCCAACATCAGCGGTACGGATGGATCGCGCTCGGATGGCTTCAGGATGAACGCATTGCCCGCCGCGATGGCCGGGCAGAATTTCCACATCGGGATCATGGCGGGGAAATTGAACGGAGTAATCCCCGCTGCAACGCCCAGCGGCTGACGCATGGAATACATGTCGATGCCGGGGCCGGCGCCGTCCGTGTACTCACCCTTTAGCAGGTGCGGCGCGCCCAGACAGAACTCCGCCACTTCCAAACCACGGATCACGTCGCCCTTGGCATCTGGCAGGGTCTTGCCGTGCTCGCGGCTCAACGCCTCGGCCAATTTGTCCATGTCACGGTGCAGCAGGCGAACGAATTCCATCAAGACCCGTGCGCGACGCTGTGGGTTTGTTGCGCCCCATGCGACCTGCGCCTTGGCTGCGCCCTGAACAGCCGCATCCATATCGGCGGCATTGGCCAGTGGAACCTGCGCCTGAACCTCACCCGTTGCGGGGTTATAGATGTCAGCCTTGCGGTCCGAGGTTCCCGAAACGCGCTTACCGTCGATGAAGTGCCATAGCTGCTGCATAGTCATTCTCCCAAATTTTGGGGCACCTTAGCCTTGCGTCTACGCCGGATCGACAGGTAAATTCCCTGACCGATACTGCAAAAATGCAGGAGCATTGCATCATGTCGAAACCGAGCTGGGATGACCTGCGGATTTTTCTGGAGCTGTCGCGGCGCGGCACCTTACTGGGCGCGGCGCGGGCGTTGGGAATTGATGCAGCAACCGTTGGCCGACGCATTGCAGCACTGGAACAATCGCTGGATGCACGGCTGTTTGACCGCTCGCAACGGGGATACGCGTTGACCGAGGCAGGTCGCCGCCTGACCGATCCCGCCACCGCAATGGAGGCCGCCGCCAGCAGCGCCGCCGACAGTTTGGCCGGCCAGACCGAGCGTTTGTCAGGCGCCGTTCGCATTGGCGCGCCCGAGGGCGTCGCCTCCACCATTCTCGGCCCCGCCTGTGCACGTATTGCCGATGCCCATCCCGATCTAAGGTTGGAAATGGTGGCCCTGCCCCGCGTCTTTTCGCTCAGCCAGCGTGAGGCAGACATCGCCATCGCGCTAACGCCGCCCAGCGCCAGCCGCCTGCGCACGCGCCGTGTCGCGGATTACAACCTGCACCTATACGCCACAGCCGAGGTGATCGCCCGCCACAAACTGACACAGATCAGCGCGCTACAGGATGTGCGGTTCATCGGCTACATCGCCGATATGATCTTTGATAAGGAGCTGGATTACGTCCCGATGGTTGGTGCCGAATTGCGCCCGCAACTGACCTCCACCTCGCTCAGCATCCAACTCGACTGGACCGCGGCGGGTGAGGGCGCGTGCATCCTGCCCGATTTCGTGGCGCGTAAACGGCCAGAGCTGCAACAAATCCTGCCGGATCAGATTGCCTTCACCCGCAGCTTTCACATGATCCGGCACGAGGATGACCTGCGCGCCGCTCGCATCAGCCGCACGGCGGACCGCCTGACGGCGGCCCTACGCGCAGCACTCAGTTAGCGACACCCTCGGGCAAGCGGGGCGTCGCGGCCAGCAATTGGCGGGTATAATCGGCCTGTGGCGCGGTAAAGACCTGCTCCGTCTCGCCGCTTTCCACGATCTGCCCCAACTGCATCACCATCA
The DNA here is from genome assembly GCF_900231835.1 of Pontivivens marinum. Classification (GTDB taxonomy): domain Bacteria; phylum Pseudomonadota; class Alphaproteobacteria; order Rhodobacterales; family Rhodobacteraceae; genus Pontivivens; species Pontivivens marinum. Next base: position 1,045,812 of record NZ_OCTN01000001.1, read on the forward strand.
CGCGGTCGGTGATCGCCCGCACCACGCTAAGGTCATGGCTGATGAACAGATAGCTGACCTCATATTTGGCAGATAGCTCCGCCAACAGATCGAGAATCTGCGCACGCACCTGCACATCCAGCGCGCTGACCGCCTCATCCAGCAGGATGATATCGGGGCGAATAATCAACGCCCGCGCAATCGCGATCCGCTGCCGTTGCCCGCCGGAAAAGGCATGGATGTGGCGGTCCGCGTCGCTGGCCTTCATCCCGACACTCACCAAAACCTCCTCAACCGCTGCGCGCCGTGGGGGTGGGTTGTCCAGCAGGTGGAACGGCTCCGCTACCAAACGCTCAACCGTCCAACGGGGGTCGAAACTGCCGAAAGGGTCCTGAAACACAACGCCGATACGGCGGCGCAATGCGCGGGATGCATCGGCGTCCATCAGATACTCACCCAGCCGGATTTCGCCGCTTTGCACCGGTTCCAACCCCAGCAAGGCCCGCGCCAGCGTCGATTTACCCGACCCGCTTTCCCCGACCAGACCCAGATTTTCACCGCGTTTCAGGTCAAAGCTGATGCCCCGCACCGCTTGTACCGGTGGCGCGCGCCCGATCAGACGGCGTGCACCCGGGTAGCTGCGCCGAACATCGCGGACCTGCAAAACAGTCTCCGATTCCAGCCGCACCTGACGCACGGGCTGATGGACCGACGCAGCCAGCAAGGCGCGGGTATAGTCGTGTTGCGGACGCAGCAGCACATCATCAACGCTGCCCCGCTCCACCACGCGGCCGGTTTGCATCACTGCAATCTCATCCGCCATTTCCGCAACCACGGCCAAATCGTGGGTGATCAGGATCAGGCCCATGCCGTCCTCACGCACAAGACGGCGCAACAACTCCAGAATCTCACCCTGCGTGGTCACATCCAACGCGGTTGTCGGCTCATCCGCGATCAGCAGTTTCGGGGCAAGGGCTATGGCACAGGCAATCACAACCCGCTGACGTTGCCCGCCCGACAGCTCATGCGGGAACCGGTTCAGGCCGATATGTTCCAGCCCGACACGGTCCAACACCTCACGCGCGCGTACCAACGCGGCACGGCGGCCGGTTTTGGTATGCAGGCGCACCGTTTCCGCCACCTGATCGCCAATCGTGTGCAGCGGGTTCAGTGCCGTCATCGGCTCCTGAAACACCATGCCGACATTCCGCCCGCGCCGCATGCACATCTGCCGTTCGCTGAGGGTGTCCAGCACCTCCCCCTGCAACACGATAGAGCCGGACGCCTGCATCCCCTCGGCCAGCAAGCGCATGATGGCCAGCGCGGTCATCGACTTACCCGACCCGCTTTCGCCAACCAGACCCAGCACCTGCCCCGGCGCCATTTCCAGTGAGACATCCCGCAGGATTTGGACACTCCCGATCTGCACAGACAGGTTTTGTACCGATAGCAAACTCATCGCGCCCGCCCCCGCTTTAGCTTTGGATCAAACACATCGCGCAACCCGTCCCCCATCAGGTTCAGGCCCAGCACGCTCAACACAATGGCCAAGCCGGGGAACAGCGCCATATGCGGCGCGAGCGAGATCAACGTCTGCGCATCGGCCAACATCCGGCCCCAACTGGGCAGGGGTGGCTGCGCGCCAAGGCCAACATAGCTCAATGCCGCCTCGACCAGGATACCGACAGAAAACTGGATCGTTCCCTGCACGATCAGAAGGTTGGCGATGTTGGGCAAGATATGCTCGGCTGAAATCCGCGCCGCGCCCTTACCCGCGACCCGCGCGGCCATGATGTATTCACGGCTCCACAGGCTCAACGCCGCGCCACGCGACAGGCGCGCAAAGACCGGAATGTTGAAAATACCAATCGCCAGAATCGCGTTCCAAACGCTGGGCCCGACCAGCGCCGTGAACAGGATCGCGATCAGGATCGACGGGAACGCAAAGATCAGGTCGTTGCCACGCATGATCACATCATCCAGCAACCCGTCGCGCCGCGCCGCCGCCGTCAGGCCCAGCGGCACACCAACCCCCATCCCGATCACAACCGAGGCCAGCGCCACCGCCAGCGAGGTTCGCGCCCCCACCATCAGCATCGAAAAGATATCGCGGCCTAACTGGTCCGTGCCCAGCCAATGCGTACCCGATGGCCGCAACATCCGGTCAGGGATCGACAGCGTTTCCACGTCAAACGGCGTCCAGACAAAGCTGAGCACGGCCAGCACCGCGAATAATCCGCTCAGCACACCGCCTAAAATCAGATTTCGTGAAATCATCGCCGCAACCTCGGATCTACGATGGCATAGGCCATATCGACTAGGAACGTGACCACAACCACCGCCATGACCAGCAGCATCACCGTGCTTTCCACCACGATCAGATCGCGCTGGTTGATCGCCTGAAACAGCAACCGGCCCAGACCGGGCAGGTAGAAGACGTTCTCGATAATAATCGCGCCGGCCAACAGAAAGGAAAACTGCAACCCGATGATGGTCAGCACGGGGATCATCGCATTGCGCAGGGCGTGACCGCGCACAACGCCACCTTGGCTCAGCCCCTTGGCCCGCGCGGTGCGCACGTAATCCTCGTCCAATGTGTCGATCAGGGCGGACCGCATGATCCGTGCGAGGATACTGGCCTGTGGCAATGCCAGCGCAATCGCCGGCAGTGTCAGCGCGCCAATCGCGGCCAGCGGATCCTCCCAACCGGGAAAGCCACCGGCCCGCACCCAGCGCAGGTTGATGGCAAAGATCACGACCAGAAACATTGCGAACCAGAAATTCGGGATCGCGATACCCAGCTGGGTCGCACCCATAATCCCGTAATCTGCCGCCTTACCCCGCCGCATCGCGGCAATAATCCCGATGGGAAAGGCAATGATTGTGGACAACAACAGCGCATATAACGCCAGCGGCAGGCTGACCCAAACCCGATCCCCGATCAGTTCGGCCACCGGCACACGGTAGGTATAGGAGGCCCCGAAATCACCGGTCAGCAATCCACCCGCCCATGTGAAATAGCGCGAGACCAGCCCCGCATCCAAACCCATCTGGGCGCGCAGGGCGTCAACGGCTTCGGGCTGGGCGTTCATGCCCAACATAAAGGCAGCCGGATCACCGGGCAGAACCTCGATCACGCAAAAAATCAGGACCGACGCAACAACCAGCGTCAGAACAAGAGAGAGCAACCGCCGCGCAACATGCATCAACACGGGCAGCCCCCCCCGTCATCTGCGCAAAATTGCCAACGGATCATTACCGCATCCAAGCCGTTCAAAATTCGCCCTCCACACTGGGCCGCAAACGGGAAATCCCGAACAGCCGACCCACAAAACGGTCGTCACCGTCACGGCCTGTTCGATATGTCCAACCTGCGCGCCGATGGTTAACAGGGCGTAAATGCGCCCCTTGCTTCTCAACTGAGCGCCGCCCCTCAGATCCCGTATAAATCACTGAATTTCGCATCCAGATAGGCAACCAACGGCGCGCTGGTCACGGCACCACCAACCGCCTGCTGCATCAATTCAGGCGCGGACAAAACGGAACCATGCCGGTGCACGTTCTGGCCCAGCCATTGCACAACCGCGCTTGTATCGCCCTGCGCCAATTGCGCGTCCAGATCAGGCACCGCCGCCGCCAGTTTTTCATGCAATGCAGCCGCATAGATATTGCCCAACGAATAAGTCGGGAAATAGCCGAACAGACCCGCCGACCAGTGCACATCCTGCAATACGCCCTGCGCCGGATCGGTAACGTGTTGTCCGAAATCAGCAGCAAACCGCTCGTTCCATGCGCCCTCCAGATCGGCAACATCTAGGTCGCCCGCGATCAAGGCACGCTCCAGATCAAAGCGCATGATGACGTGCAGGTTGTAATGCACCTCGTCCGCCTCCGTCCGGATAAATCCGGGGGAAACATAGTTCACCGCGCCATAAAATGTCTCCGCATCCATATCGATGCCAAAGGTGTCCACCATCCGCCCGTGCAGCCAGCCACAGAACGCGCGCGATCGGCCAAGCTGGTTTTCCAGCACCCGGCTTTGACTTTCATGAACACCCATACTGGCATGACTGCCCGCTGGGGTCCGCTCCAGCGCGACAGGCAGGCCCTGCTCATAAACGGCGTGGCCGACCTCATGCACGGTGGAATATAGGCAATCAAAGGGACGCGCCTCATCCACCCGCGTTGTAATCCGCACATCGCCCAGCGTGCCGGAACAGAACGGATGCGTCACCAGATCCATCCGGCCCGCAGTCCAGTCATAACCGAACACGCCGGCCAATTCGCGGGCGATGGCCATCTGACCGTCCGGCCCGAATTGCCCCTCAAGCGTGGCAAGCTGCCGCCCACTGCCCGCAATCCGCGCCCGCAAATCCGATAGCGGTGCGCGCAGGGATCCCAAAATCGCGTCCAGCGGCTCGGTTTTCATGCCCGGCTCAAACCCGTCCAGCAAGGCGTCATAACGGCTTTCGCGATCCAGACACTGCGCATCGGCCTGCTGACGCTTCAGGTTCACAATTTCGGTCAATGTGGGCAAAAACGCGGAAACATCAGATGCCGCCCGTGCCTGCGCCCAAACGCCATGGCCACGGCTGGTGGCGCGGGCAATCGCCTCAGCCAAATCGCCGGGCATATTTTGATTGCGCTGCCAATCCCGCCGGATCAGGCGCAGATTTGCGCGGGCACCGTCATCCAGCGTGCCCTCGTCAATTGCGGCCAGCCAGTCGCCAACACGCGGATCGGTGCGGCGGGCGTGGATTACCGCCTCCAACGCGCCCATCTGTTCGGCCCGCTGTTCGGCACCACGAGGGGGCATCACTGCCTCCTGATCCCACCCCAGGATCCCCTGCGCCTGCGAGATCGACTCCGTTTGTTTCACATGAGCGATCAGCGCGTCATAAGCCATGAGGCCTCCTTAAATTTCACATGGCGCACTGCGCAACGAAAAGGGGTCCGGGTCAAGCCCAGACCCCTGAAAGGTTCATTCAAACTTCAACTAAAGTTCACTCAGCCCAGCTAACGCCGGTCAGATCATTCGCCTGTGTCGGGGAATTTTCCCACAATCCACGCAACCGCGCATCAGCAACACCGGTTTTGGCCAACTGGAACAGGTACGCGTTTACATGCTCCTCAGCGATCATCTGCTGCGCCTGCTGCATCAGATCTGTGCGCGCGCCCTCATCCGAGGTTGCCTCCAGCTCATCAATCAGCGCCACGAATTCAGGCTTTGCATAGTCGAAATAATAGCCGTCACGCGCATAGATGCCGATATCCATCGGCTCGGTGTGGCTGACAATGGTGAAACCATAATCGCGCCCGCGGAACACAGTCTCCAGCCAGTCCGCCCACTCGACATTCTGGATTTCGACGGTGATGCCGACTTCGCGCAGTTGAGCGGCGATAATCTCACCCCCACGGCGCGCATAGGCGGGCGGCGGCAGTTTCAGCGTGGTGGTGAAGCCGTCAGGATATCCTGCCTCAGCCAGCAATTCACGCGACCGCTCAGGATCGAATGCCGACAGTTCGGTCAGGTCAACATAGGCCGGATTATGCGGCGCGAAATGCGTGCCAATCGGGGTGCCGTAACCGAACATCGCGCCATCAATGATGGACTGACGATCGATCGCACGGGAAACAGCCTCACGCACCAGCGGGTTGTTCAGTGGCTCCAACCCGTTATTCATGGCCAAAATCGTCTCACCCTCGGTCGAGCCGACGATGACGTTATAGCGTGGGTCCGCCTCGAACTGGATCAGGTTTTCCGGCGCGGGGAATGTCGGGAACGCATCCAGATCGCCCGCCATCATCGCAGCAAAGGCAGCAGTCGGGTCCGAGATAAACTTGAACGTCGCACTTTCCAGCGCCACAGCCTCGCCCCAGTAATCATCGTTGCGCACCATCTCGACGCGATCACCCTGCACCCAATCGGCAAAGCGGAACGGGCCGGTACCAACGGGGTTGGTTGCGTTATCGGCGGCGGATTCCTCAGCCACGATCACCGCATCACCCCATGCCAGGTTGAACGGCAGCGCACCGTTTGGCGCGCTCAACGTGATGGCGACCTGCGTCGGGCTTAGAACCTCAACATCCGCGATGCTGGCAAACAGCGCCTTTTGCGCGTTTGTGCTGTCCTCGGCGCGGGCGCGGTCCAGACTGAACTTTACGTCCTGCGCGTCAAACGCGGTGCCGTCATGAAATGTAGCGCCCTCAACCAAGGTGAAAGTATAGACGAGGCCGTCCTCGCTGACCTCCCACTCACGCGCCAGCGCGGGCAGAACCGCGCCGTCGGACCCAAATCGGGTCAGGCCCTCAAAAATATTGGCGTAAACCACCTCGTCGATGGCCCCTGCTGCGGCGCCTGTCGGGTCAAGGTTCGGCGGCTCCAACTGCATGCCCAGCGTGATCGAGGTATTCTGTGCCATAGCGGTTGTTGCGCACAGCGCCGCCGCCAAAGTAAGGGCCAGAGTTTTCATCGGTATCTCCATGTTGTTGCAGTGCAGAGCAGTCGGCCGCGAGTACATCCGAGCGCGCGCCAGAAATCTACGCCTGACGTCGCGCCCAAGCAATTTTATTTCGCGCCCGCACAATCGAGCAGCACTCGTAGAGCCTGCCCCATCACCTTGGCCGAATCCAGCATGTCGTCCACGCCGATCCATTCATCCGGCTGGTGCGCCAGATCCAGAACCCCCGGACCATAGGCGATACAGTTTTTCAGACGCCCGATCCGGTCAATATGTTTCTGGTCATAGGTGCCGGGGGAAACCACGTAATCCGGCTCCTTGCCCAGAATGTCGCGAATGGCATCGCTGACCGCTGTGACAACAGGCGCATCACGTTCGGTCATGCTGGGCAGAACCTCGAACATATCGCTGACCGAATAATCGAACCCCTCACGCCGCGCGGCAACACGTTCCAGAACGTCGTGCATCTCACCCTTCACATCGGCAATCGCTTCCTCCATCAGGAATCGACGGTCGATGATCATGCTGGCCCGATCCGGCACACAGGGCGCGGGCAGACCGGTATAATCTTCCTCAGGCACCGCAGCACCACCATGGAACGAGTTGATGTTCAGCGTGGACTGCTTTGCCCCCTCGGGGATCACTGGCATAGCTGTGCGTTTTTGGGCCAATGCGGGGAACAGGCTGTCCTCCATCTCCGCCACGACGGCGCCCATATGGCGCACGGCGCAATCGCCAAGGAACGGCATGGAGCCATGGGCAATGCGGCCCTTGGTCTCGATCTCCGCCCACCAAACACCACGGTGGCCCAGACAGACACGATCCTTGTGCAACGGTTCGGGGATGATGACGTGCTGCACGCGGGTCGGATCGAACCAGCCCTTTTCCGCCAGATAGGCCACGCCGCCAAAGCCGCCTGATTCCTCATCTGCCGTTCCGCTAATCTCAATCGCGCCGGCAAAATCGGGATAGGTGGCGATAAACGCCTCCGCCGCGATGATCGAGGTGGCCAGGCCCCCCTTCATATCGCAGGCCCCACGGCCATAAACCTTGCCGTCCTCCAGCTCACCACCGAACGGGTCCTTGGTCCAGCCATGACCGACCTCAACCACATCGGTATGCGAGTTGAAATGAACACACTCGCCCTTGCGCGTGCCCTCCTTGCGCGCCACCACGTTCCAACGGGGGTATTTGTCGCTGTCCCCCAGCGCCCCCTCGGCCCGCACCAGCGTCACCTCGAATCCGCTGCGCGTCAGTCGATTGCGCAGGAATTCACATATCTCCAGATACCCGATGCCCGGCGGGTTCAGCGTTGGCATCCGGATCAGGTCCTGCGTCAACGCGATCAGGTCATCGCGTCGTGCGTCAATTGCTTCGTTAAGATCCATATGGCCACCTCCGTGCGAAACCTAATCCCGCATGGAGTCCAGCGTCTAGAGCGAAGACGCCGCGCGGCTGGCCTGATCATATAATCCAGACAGCGCGCGCAGATTTGTGGCCATTTCCCGTAGGGATTCGCCGGAAATATCCGTACGCTGCATCCCGTCCAATAGACACTGTTCGCGCACCCGACGATAGGCATCGCACAGCGCCGCGCCCTCCTCGGATGTCCGGTAAAACACTTCTTTTCCACGCTTTTCTGAAACCAGAACGCCCATCTTTAACAATTTGCGCAGCGCATAGTTCACCGTGTGCGTGTCCTCGATGTTCAGCAAAAAGCAGATATCGGTCAGTTTTTTATCGCGACCCCGATGATTAACATTGTGCAGAACTAATATTTCCAACGCGCTGATTTCCGAGTTCCCAGCCGCCGCCATGCACCGCATCGTCCAGCGGCTAAAGGCGTTTTGCGCGATAATCAGGCCATATTCGAATTCGGATGCCTCCCACCCATCGCCATCCGCCAGATGGCGCGACGATACGATCCGCCGCCGGTCAGGTTTCGATGCAGGCTGTTGCGCGTCGGACATTGGGCACCTTTTCGTTTGCGTTTCACCGGGGAAACATAAACGAAAAGGTACCCCACGGTATAGCCACGTCGCAACACCGTGCAATTTGACAGCAATCCGACCGCTGGAAAGGTGTTTGCACTCCGCCCCGTATCCCCTTACCGTTTCCGTCCGATTATCCACCAAGCCGACACTCACAAGATGGAGTCCGACCGATGAAAGTCAGCATCGAACGCAGCGCCCTGCTGAAGGCCATGAGCCGCGCACAATCGGTCGTTGAGCGGCGCAACACGATCCCGATTCTGGCCAACGTCCTGATCGAGGCAGAGGGCGCAGACATTTCATTCCGCGCCACCGACCTGGACATCGAGGTCGTGGACAAAACCGCCGCAATGGTTGAGCAGGCAGGCTCCACCACCGTTGCCGCCGGTATGCTGCATGACATCGTGCGCAAATTGCCCGACGGCTCCACTGTGCAACTGAACGCTGATGCCGCGACAGGCCGGATGGAAATCCGCGCGGGCCGTTCGCACTTCTCACTGGCGACCCTGCCGCGTGAGGATTTCCCCGTGATGGCATCCAGTGAATATGACACGAATTTCACGGCCAAGGCATCGCTGCTGCACCGCCTGTTCGACAAGGCGAAGTTCGCGATCTCGACCGAGGAAACCCGCTACTACCTCAACGGTATCTATCTGCACTCGGCCACAGCGCCGGGCGGCCAGATGCTGCGCGCGGTAGCGACGGATGGCCACCGGCTTGCCTGTATCGACACGGAACTGCCCGACGGTGCCGACGCCATTCCGGGCGTGATCGTACCGCGCAAAACCGTGACCGAGGTGCTGAAGCTGCTGACCGATGACGACGCGCAAATTGATGTCAGCGTCTCCGAGACAAAGATCCGCTTCGCCACCCCCGACATTATCCTGACATCCAAGGTGATCGACGGCTCGTTCCCCGATTATACCCGCGTGATCCCGCAGCAGAACCAGAAGCGTATGGAAGTAGACGCCAAGGAATTCGCAGCCGCGGTCAACCTCGTCTCCACCGTCTCATCCGAGCGGTCGCGTGCGGTAAAGCTGTCCATCGACGAGGATCGCCTGATCCTCAGCGTGAATGCCCCCGATAGCGGTGCCGCCGATCATGAACTGGCCGTGGCCTATGCGGATGAGAAACTGGAAATCGGCTTTAACGCGAAATACCTGCTGGAAATCGCCAGTCAGGTGGACCGCGAAAACGCTGTGTTCCTGTTCAACTCCTCGGGCGATCCGACCCTGATGCGTGAGGGCAATGATGACAGCGCCATCTACGTCGTCATGCCAATGCGGGTCTAACGCGGTCCGTTGCCGCACATAACCTCGCTGCGCCTGTCGCATTTTCGGTCCCACTCCCAAACCACCATCGCGGCGGATAAACGCCCCGTCGCGATCTGGGGGCCGAATGGCGCGGGCAAAACCAATATACTTGAGGCGATCTCGCTGCTGTCCCCCGGTCGTGGCCTGCGCCGCGCCACGTCGGATGAGCTGAGCCGGAAACCCGACGCTATCGGCTGGCGGGTACGCGCCGAAATCACCGCAGAGGCTGACCACCAGATCGTTACGGGGGCCGAGGGCGATGCCTCGCGCACCGTGCGGATCGACGACAAGGCAACATCGCAAACCGCACTGGGCCGCCTGCTGCGCGTGGTGTGGCTGGTGCCGGTCATGGACCGGTTGTGGCTGGAGGGCGCGGCGGAGCGACGCCGCTTCCTCGACCGGATGACGCTCAGCTTTGATCCAGACCACGCCGATACCGTGCTGCGCTATGAAAAGGCGATGCGCGAACGCAATCGCTTGCTCAAGGATCAGGTCCGCGATCCCGCATGGTACGCAGCACTTGAACAACATATGGCCGAGGCTGCCCTGCGCATGACCGCCGCACGGCAAAACACCATTACCCGCCTCAGCCGCGCACAGGACGGGGCCACGACCGCATTCCCATCGGCAACATTGACCCTGACCGGCCCCGATGACGGGCCGGAGGATAGCAGCGACCTTGCCGCACGACTGGCCGCGCACCGCTCGCGCGACCTCTCAGCAGGCAGATCGCTGATCGGACCGCACCGCGCCGATATGTCCGCGATCTATACGGCCAAGGGGGTTGCCGCCCGCGCCTGCTCCACGGGCGAACAAAAGGCCCTGCTGGTCTCACTCGTATTGGCCAATGCCCGCGCACTGGCCGCCGAAGATCAGGGAACCCCCGTTTTACTGCTGGATGAGGTTGCGGCCCATCTGGACCCCACGCGACGTGCCGCGCTTTACGCGGAAATTGTCGATCTGGGCATTCAGGCATGGATGACCGGAACCGATGCAAGCCTCTTTGCAGAGATAAACAACCATGCGTTGAATCTCAAAGTCGAAGATGTGAACGGCATCTCCCAAATTACCGACCACTGATTTCATTGAATTAACATTTGTGGATGCGAATAAACGGCGCAATTCCGCCACTTTACGCTGCCTGTCAACGATTAAGTGAAAGTTAAGATTTTAATAAAAAGTATAATAACTTATCCCATTTACCCGAATTAACAAATCCTCGATGGTCGATGCATCAACCTAAAGGAGAGTTACATGACCACCTTCAAAGCAAAACTCGCAGATCCCAGCCAGCGCCTGTCCATGCATGTGAACGTCATTCCATCCGCCGTAACGACGCAGGCAATCGCCGTATCGGGCGCGGATGTTGTTGTGATTGACCGTGAACATGGCGCTGTTGATTACGGCACCTGCCACGCCATGATCGCCGCAACACAGGGCACCGATTGCGCGCCCGTCGTTCGGGTGTCCGAAATCGCGGATAATGAGGTAAAGCGGGTGCTGGATCTGGGCGCGGAGGGGATCATCTTCCCACTGGTTCGCGATGTAGAGGACGTACGCCGCGCTGTCTCCTCGATGCGCTATCCCGGCTCCATGGGCTCACGCGGGTTCGGCCCGTTCATCGCACATTCGCGCTGGCCCTCCGACATGATGACCTATGCCCGCACCATCGAGGATCGCTTGACCTGCGGCATCCTGATCGAAACGGTTGAGGCCGTCAGCAATATCGACGCCATCGTGGCCGAGGAAGGGATTGACTACATGATCCTCGCGGCCTTCGACCTCAGCGCGACAATGGGCATTCCGGGCCAGTTCGATCACCCCCACTTCGTGAAAGCATGCGCCAGGGTGGAGCAGGCCGCACGCGGTGCCGGCATCCCGCTGGGCGGTATTGCCATGACCGAACAGGACGCCGCCGAACGCTTCGCCCATGGCTACCGCATCATCGCGGGCTTTGACGTGCTGCATCTCAAGGCAAAGGTCGCGCAAACTGCCGCATGGACTCGTCGCACCGATGCCGTCCACGCCTATGTTGCGAGCACCACGCCGGCGCAGCATTCACTGACTGTCCCGCACTAATAGGATAGGCATGTCCGGCGCGGCCTCCAATCGCGGGGCCGCGTCATCCGCCCTGAAACCGGCCCGAAATGTGCCAGCCACATAGCAGCCAGAAAGCAGCCGCAAAGCAGCCCCGCGAATTTCATGTCAGAGGCGTGACAATCCCCCGCGCAAGCGCTAGAACAAAGGCTACAAAATAGGGGATTTCGGACATGGCGGACACACCCGCGAACCAGAGCGACTACGGCGCGGATTCCATCAAGGTTCTCAAGGGCTTGGAGGCTGTTCGCAAACGCCCAGGCATGTATATCGGCGACACGGACGATGGCTCGGGCCTCCACCATATGGTGTACGAGGTCGTGGATAACGGCATCGATGAGGCCCTGGCAGGCCACGCAGACGAAGTTCGCGTCACTTTGCACGATGACGGCTCCGTTTCCGTCAGCGATAACGGACGCGGTATTCCCGTCGGCATCCACGAGGAAGAAGGCGTTTCCGCGGCCGAGGTCATCATGACCCAGCTGCATGCCGGCGGTAAGTTCGATTCCAATTCCTACAAGGTTTCCGGCGGCTTGCACGGCGTGGGCGTCTCGGTTGTGAACGCGCTCAGCGACTGGCTCGAACTGCGCATCTGGCGTGAGGGATTTGAGCATGTCGCCCGTTTTGAGCGTGGCGATACCGTCAAACATCTCGAACGCCTCGGCCCGACCGAGCGTACAGGGACCGAGGTCCGTTTCCTCGCCTCGACCGACACGTTTTCGGACGTGAATTACAAGTTCCCGACGCTGGAACATCGCCTGCGCGAACTGGCCTTCCTGAACTCGGGCGTGCGCATCACCATCCGTGATGAGCGTGAGGTGGAACCCCTTGAAACCTCACTGGAATATGAGGGTGGCGTCCGCGAATTCGTGCGCTATCTGGACCGCTCCAAAACGGCGATGATCCCCGATCCTATCTTCATCACCGGTGAAAAGGACGAGATCGGCATCGAGGTCGCGATGTGGTGGAATGACAGCTATCATGAAAATGTGCTGCCCTTTACCAACAACATTCCGCAGCGCGATGGCGGCACTCATATTGCCGGCTTCCGCGGCGCGCTGACCCGTACGATCAACAACTACGTTGCCTCCTCCGGTATCGCGAAGCGTGAGAAGGTCACGCTGGCCGGTGATGACGCGCGTGAGGGGTTGACCTGCGTGCTGTCGGTTAAGGTTCCGGACCCTAAATTCTCCAGCCAAACCAAAGACAAGCTGGTCTCGTCCGAGGTGCGCCCCGCCGTTGAATCCCTGATGAACGAGAAGCTGGCCGAGTGGTTCGAGGAGAACCCGGCAGAGGCCCGCATGGTCGTCAGCAAAATCGTTGAGGCCGCACAGGCACGTGAGGCAGCGCGCAAGGCGCGTGAGCTGACACGCCGCAAAAGCCCGATGGATGTCAGCTACTTAGCCGGCAAGCTCAAGGATTGCTCCGAGAAAGACCCCTCCAAAACCGAACTGCTGCTGGTCGAGGGTGACTCCGCTGGCGGTTCGGCAACGCAGGGCCGTGATCGTGGAACGCAGGCGGTTCTGCCGCTACGTGGTAAAATCCTTAACGTTGAGCGTGCACGCTTTGACCGGATGCTGGGATCGCAGGAGATCGGCAACCTTGTCATGGCGCTTGGCACCGGCATTGGTCGCGACGAGTTCAACATCGACAAATTGCGCTATCACAAGATCATCATCATGACGGATGCGGATGTTGACGGCGCGCATATTCGCACGCTGCTGCTGACATTCTTCTACCGTCAAATGCCGCAACTTATTGAAAACGGTCATCTTTACATTGCCCAACCACCACTATACAAGGTGTCGCGCGGCAAGTCCGAGGTGTACCTGAAGGATCACCCCGCACTGGATGATTACCTGATCGAACAGGGCCTGAACGATGCCACCCTTGAGCTTGGTTCGGGTGAGCAGCGTACCGGTGCCGATCTGGCCGATGTTGTGCGCACGGCCCGTCAGGTGCGCAATATCGTTAACGCATTCCCGACCCATGTGCCGCGCGTTGTGCTGGAACAGGCCGCGATTGCCGGTGCGCTATTGCCCGAGAATATTCAGGGCGACCCACAGGCCGCTGCCGACCGTGTTGCTGATCGCCTGAACATGATCGCACCGGATACGGAACGTGGCTGGACCGGTCGCCCGACACAGGATAGCGGCCTCCGTTTCTCACGCGTGCTACGCGGTGTTGAGGAAACCCGTACTCTGGACGGCGGCGTTTTCCGCTCGGCCGAGGGGCGGCGCCTTGCACAGATGACCGACCCCTTGCAGGAGGTCTATTCCGCACCAGCCAAACTGCACCGTCGGGACAAGCATGTGACCCTGAACGCACCTACCGAGTTACTCGATCTGGTGATCGCTGAGGGTGAGCGCGGCCTGAGCCTGCAACGCTATAAGGGTCTGGGCGAAATGAACCCCGATCAGCTGTGGGAAACCACATTGGATGCGGAGGCACGGACGCTGTTGCAGGTCAAGGTTGACCATCTGGACAGCGCCGACGAAATCTTCACCAAGCTGATGGGCGATGTGGTTGAGCCGCGCCGCATCTTCATTCAGGAAAATGCGTTAAACGTGCAGAACCTGGACTTCTAGACACGTAGATGCCGCAGGCAGGGCCAGTAGGGCCCCCCAACCGATGGCCCCAAGAATTGGGCCATCGGTAATTACATCGACATCGTTTCGTTCAAGCTTAGCGTATTCGCCACACGCTCGGCCGCCTCTAATGCACCCTCAAGAAAGCCTCCAAATTCAGGGGCAGTTTCAGTAGATGCAAAAATCAGGCCGCGCGCAGTAAGACCGCTCAGCTTCGTAGGCAAGCCATAGCTGGGATGGCTTCTGACAGGCTGTCGATCCTGCGGGCGTGCGATCCCGGGGATGCTCGCCCAATCCTGCAAGGTAAGATGCATCGGGGATGCCATTTTAGGGCCAAACAGCGCGATCAATTGCTCTTGGGCAAGGCGCATCATTTCGTCCCTGTGCAGGACACGCACATCCGCAGGCACCCCGACAAACCCGAACAGCGCATAGGGGCCGCCCTGCATCGGCGAGGCGTCATGGATTTCCACCATTGGGCCGCGTTGGCTCATAGCATCCCCGGACAGACCTGCATTCCGCCAGTGGGGTTGGTCGTAAACTGCGATGATCTTCGCCTGACCCGCCATCCAAGTCGGTACATTTTGCAGCGCCTGCATTTGGGCCGCGTCCAAAGCGGGCTCGAACGAAACGGTATCAGCAATAACCCGAGGTGGAATGGCCATTACGATCTTGTTTGCCTTGATGATCTGCGCGGTGCCGCCATGATCAACCTGCGCTGTGATGCTGCCTGCTGAATGCTCGACCGCAATCAGCCGCGTATTGGTCAGAAATTTCGCTGGGTCCACGATATCTCCCAAGGCATTCACCAGACTGCCGATCCCGCCAGCCAACCGGTATGATCCCGCCATCGAGGCATAGCCACGCCCGCGCTGCACCGCGCCGCTATGCTCTTGATAAACCAAGTCACCGGTCGAAAATTGCTCAAATACGGGGATATTGAAACGTTCCGCTAGCGCTGCCATCCGCGGCTGGCCCGGCCAGAACCATGCAGGGCCAAGGTCAAATGCAGCACCCGAATACTCTTTGGTCAATATGCGTCCGCCAAGCCGATCCTGCGCTTCGAGCAACAAGAAATCCCGACCTTGACTGGTCAGATGATCCGCAAGAGCAAGACCGGCCAGACCACCGCCCACAATCAGAATATCGGTCTGCATCAGAATGCCTCTCCCATCGGTCTGAGGTCCAGCTCATGCGTCCACGTGGAACGCGGCTGATCCGCTAGGGACAGGTAGGTCTGGGCAATATCCGCAGGTTTCATCATCCGTGCAGGGTCCATCCCGTGCAGCGCGCGGCTGGCATCCGTATCTACAATTCCATCAAGAACCACATGTGCGACATGGATGCCCTGTGGCCCATATTCGCGCGCCAACGATTGGGTCAGCGCGCGCAGGCCCGCCTTGGCCGAAGCAAAAGCAGCAAAATTCTTACCACCACGCAGGCTTGCCGTCGCGCCCGAGACGATAAACGTTCCGCCGCCATTTTCGACCATTGCAGGTAAAATGCTGCGGGCCAGATTAACCGCAGTCATCACCATCGCGCTCCAAGTGGCCTCAAAATCGGCATTCGTGGTGTCCTCAAAGCCCGAGATCACCAGTTTCGCGGCGTTGTGAACCACCAGCTTTGGTGCGCCATGGGCTTGGATAAGGCGCGATACTGCTTGAGTCGTCTGATCCGGATCGGACAGATCAACGCCATGGATCATGCCACTAGAACCATCAGGAACCGACCGGTTCAGACCTACGGCGGTGTAGCCGCTTTGCGCGAATGTATGCAGCAAGCTTTTCCCAAGCCCCGCGCCTGCTCCGCCAATTATTGCAAGTGGCTCTGACATGTCAGCCCTCAACATTCGGGGCAGATGGTGTAGCTGCAAGGTGGCCTGATTTCACCCAGAGTCGTGCCCCCTCGGGACCGGAAACAGCGCTTAGCGGCGTATTGGGCGGCAGGCGAAGCCATGAATTGACGCGGAAGTCCTCATCGCCCTCACGAAAGCTCCCCTCGATCACGAGCGCTTCAAACCCGTTATGGCCTGTCTGTGCCACCGCTACATTCGCATCCCATAGTTCAATGCGCACACGTTCGCGGGCATCCTTGAACAGGGGAATTTCCGATACACCGTCACGCACGGGCTGCGGCGTCTGCGCGTTGGTATCGATGGTGACCTGCTGACGGTCATCCATATCGAATTGCCATAGCTTGACGAAAATCGTCGCCCCCGGTGCGGAGCTGGGCGTGTGGGAGGATGTCGGCGGGTTGCGCACATAGGTGCCAACCGGAAAGTCACCATGCTCGTCCTGAAAAACACCATCAAGCACGAGGTATTCCTCTCCACCCGTATGGGTATGTGCCGAAAACGCGCTGCCGGGGGCATAGCGAACAATGGTGGTCGCCCGTGCAACCTCATCCCCGATCCGGTCCAACATCCGCCGGTCGACACCCTTCATCGGGGAGGCAACCCAGGGGACCTGATCCGAATGCACAACGGCGCGTTCATCAAAATTTGCATTTAGGTCCATGGTTCGTCCTTCCGGTACAACGCAGCATTGCGACTATCTATCAGTTGATAGGCAATCGATAAGATGTTGCCACCCACACTGTCAACGCCTATCTACCAACAGATAGACAGGACAAGCCATGCCACCGACTATGAAAGAAAAAATCCTTGATGCCGCTGAAAAGCGCGTCCGTGGCGCAGGTTTCTCAGCGATGAGCTTTCGCGATCTGGCAGGCGATGTCGGCATCAAGAGCGCAAGCGTACATTACCACTTCCCCACCAAACCCGATCTGGGTGAGGCTTTGGTTGATCGCTACACCAGCCAGTTCAAGGAACAGCTTGACCAGATCGACACCAGCGATCTGCAAACAGCGCTGAACAGCTACGTCGCCCTTTATTCCCAAGCGCTCGTGCTGGACGAATCCATCTGCCTTTGCGCGATCATGGGGGCCGAGGCGATCGGCTTGCCAAAGAATGTGAACCAGAAAACAAAGACATTCTTCAAAATGAACCGGACTTGGCTGCTTGAGCTGCTCCAGCGTAAGGGCGTCCAAAACCCGGATGACACGTCCTGCCTCATCGTTGCGGCGCTAGAGGGCGGCATGATCGTTGCCTCCCCCTCAAACGATCGCGCGATTTTCGATCAGATCGCCAAGGCGGCGATCCAAAGTGTCACCAAAATTTGAGGCGGCTACCACCGTCGCAAATGCCCGCACCAAGCACAGCCTTGGGCGACCGCATGAACTATCGGCTAATCCCCCCGACATTTACGCTGGCACGGACACTCCAACCAACCGCAGCGCGCTGCTTTGCACAGCTTTCAAAGCGTCGGTGTCAAAGGCACCGCGTGACAGCACGCGAAAACCCACCATCAAAGCTGTGAGTGATTTTGCTGCCGCATCTGCATCAAGGTCAGGCGCAATGGCACCTGAGCGCTGCCCCTCGGCAATCTTGGTTGCGAAGAACTTCTGCAATCCACCAAATGATTTCATGACCAATTGCTGCGCGACATCCTCATGATTGGGAAAATCCATCGCGACGGTAATAATCAGCCCGCCCTTTGCCTGCTGCCCCATCGCCGTATGCGACATGACCACGTCAAATGGCATCATCAGCGCAGCAATCGGATCCTCCAGCACCATTAGACGCTTCAACGCATCCGCCTGCTGATCGCCCACAAATTTCGCCAGCACTGCGTGGAACAGGTCGCGCTTTCCACCAAAGGTATTGTAAATACTACCTTTATTTATCCCCATTCCCTTGACCAGATCAGAAATGGATGTTGCCTCATATCCCTTGATCGAGAAGACCTCTGCGGCGCTTTCCAGCACCTCATCCGCATCGAACGCTATTTCCCACGCCATCCAAGAGTGCTCCCTCCAGCCAAGCGCGTACCGTTCGCCTGCTGCATTCATATTCTACTCCAACGCTCAACAATGATGCGGTCAATGCAGCGCTCTGTATCAAAACACACATCATCAGCACGTTGACCGATCGGTATAAGCTATGCAACTGTAGTTAAAGTAAGTGTTTTTTGATTGCACCAAAAATGTGATTCGTATGTGAGTAAGCGTGGAGACGAAGAATGGAACAATTGATACGTGAAGGATCTCTATTAGCTGCTGTCGCCGCTGTGACATTGGCAGCCTATATGATCTTGCGCCAGATTGGCGGCACGCCCACCATACAGGCTGGCCGCATATTGAGCGCTATTCTCGGAGCTGTTCTACTCATCGGTGGTCTGTCGAAATTTTTCGCACCTTTCAGCGACAAGTTTGTTGATTTAGTCACGCTTAGCCAGCTGCCGATGCCGCAAACCACGATCATTACGATTCACGCGACGGAGATTTGCGCCGGCATTGTCCTGATACTGTTTTCCTATGCATGGACCACTCTCAGAACCGGTGCATTCAATCCGCTCTTTCAGGTGGCAAATGCGATCACCATCGTGATCATGCTCAGCTTGGTCTACGTGAATCTGCATCCAGACGTTCCCGCATCCATTCTACCGCTTGGCATAAAGCCTCCGATTGCAGCGCTTTTGCTCATTGTTATGGCAATGATGAATATGTCAGCACCGCGCTCGAATGGTGCGGCGGGCAATGGGCACGGTTACGTACACTCCGAGCGCACTGGGCGACACAACATCGGCATTCACTCCGTATTGTCCTAAGCTTCACTCGAATTTCAGGAACAGTCTTATCAAACCGGCAGCAACATATGGTTGCTGTCGGTTTTTTGCATTTCGCCTCACATTTGAGTGATTGCTCAAATTACCTATTGAGTGATCGCTCAAAACAACTAAATCAGGGGTCGAGAAACAAACCTGTCTTAGGAGATACCCATGGTTACGTTCACCAAGCACACCGCAGAATCCGCACCCGAAGAGTCCAAGGAGCTGGTCGCTAAATCCGTTGCATCCATGGGCCGCCTGCCCGGCCTGCATGCTGTTATGGCGGAATCCCCCAGCCTGCTGAACGCCTACCAGCAGGCGCATGCGCTGTTCATGGAAACCAGCTTTGACAAGGATGAGCTGACCGTTGTTTGGCAGGCCATCAACGTTGAGAACGATTGCCACTACTGCGTTCCAGCCCATACCGGCATCGCAAAGATGATGAAGGTTGATGACGAAATCATCGACGCATTGCGCAACGAGACACCCCTGCCAAATGCACGTCTGGAGGCGCTGCGCACCTTCACGCTGCAACTGGTTCGCGATCGCGGCTTTGTTGCCGAGGCAGACACACAGGCATTCCTGGATGCGGGTTTCACCCAGAAGAACATCCTCGAAGTGATCCTGGGCTACAGCCAGAAAATCATGTCGAACTACACCAACCACTTCGCAAAAACGCCAGTGGATTCCGTGTTCGAGAAGTTCGCATGGACCCGCGCCGAAAAGGCATAATCCATGGTGCGGTCCCTACGGGGGCCGCACATTCCACGTGCGTGAGGGCAGCATGTTAGAAATGTGGCATTCGTTCACTGCACTACCAATGTGGGTCAAGCTATGGATGATGCTGATCCTCGGCCCGATCAATATGGCCACGCTGGCCTATCTGGATCAGCCGATGGGCATTACGATTGCTGCCCTTGCATGGGGCGGAATGTTGATCAGCGTCGGGATTTTGATCCGCGACCGTGGCTTTTCAAAGCTGGTTTCAGGCGGGCATGTTCTGACATGGCCCCCGCTGGTCCTACTGCTGATTTTCGCGCGGCCCGATGGCTCTGACAGCTATGGGCTGTTCCTGACGGCATTATTACTGGTTGATGCTGTCTCGCTAATATTCGACACCAATGACCTACGGCTTTGGTTTTTGAACCGCCGCTCGTCCTGAAAGGGGATTGCCATGACCACCGAACCGCTTCGCATCGATATCATCTCTGACGTGATGTGCCCGTGGTGCATTATCGGCTATCGCCAACTGACCGCAGCGTTGGAAAAAACCGGCACGCCACACGAAATCCACTGGCATCCGTTCGAGCTGAACGTGAACATGCCGCCAGAGGGACAAGACGGGTTTGAGCATGTTGCAGAGAAATACGGCGCCACGCGTGAGCAATCCGTGCAAAACCGTGCGCAAATGACCGCTCTGGGCACTGATCTGGGATTTGACTTCCAGTTTGCGGATAATTCTCGCATGCACAACACGTTCAACACGCATCAATTGCTGCATTGGGCGGGTGAGCAGGATCGTAAGAACGACATGAAGCAGGCGCTGTTCACCGCGCACTTCACCCATCGTCGCGATCTGTCCGACAATGCTGTTCTGGCCGATATCGCGGCAGAGCAAGGTCTGGATCGGGATGAGGCCTTGGCCGTGCTGACCGATCAGCGTTATGCTAAAACCGTGCGTGAAAACGAGGAATTCTGGGTAAATCAGGGCATTTCCGGCGTTCCCGCAGTGGTGTTTAACCGTCGGCACCTTGTCACAGGGGCGCAGGGGGTTGAGAATTACACCAATATTCTGAACCAACTGGCAAATCTAGAGTCCTGACCCATGGCCCGCGCTACCCCCTATGATCGCGATCAAACGCTGGATGCTGCAATGTCCCTGTTCTGGGACAAAGGCTATCACGCGACCTCGCTCAAGGATCTGGAGGGCGCGTTGAGCATGAAGCCGGGCAGCATCTATGCCGCATTCCAAAGCAAGCAAAACCTGTACCTGCTTGCCTTGGAAAAATACTTCACGGCCTCGCGCGCCTCGTTCCGCAAACAGGCGGCGCGGGCTGCGACGCCGTTACAGGGCTTGGCGAATAACCTACGGGCCTATCCGCAACTATCCGCCGATGATGCGGCGCGACAGGCCTGCATGTTGACCAAAACGATGGTGGACACCCGATCCACCGACACCATCATATCGCAGCAATCGCGCAAATATATGGGCGAAATGCGCGCAGAGATCGCGGCGGTTTTCGAGGCAGCCGTGGCGTGCGGCGAATTGCCCTCCGATGCGAATCCCGAGCGGTTGGCACGGCGATATCAGGCCAATCTGACGGCGCTGCGGCTGGAGCTACATCAGGGCACAGATCAGGCGGAGCTGCTGAATCTGGCCGAGGATATGGCCCGTGAGGTTGAGGCCCTACGCCAATAACCAAGGAGGTCATATGCGCACCATCGTCACCGCCCCTGCCGCTGTTCTGTCCGGCATCGCCGCGCCGGTCACTGATTTCGGCACTGTGTGGCTGCGCGACCTTATCGCGGATATGGCCCGAATTCGGCATGAAATGGGCGGTGCGGGCATAGCGGCCCCGCAGGTGGGTGAGGGCGTGCGCCTGTTCCTGCTGGACGCGACGCAGCCCGATGGCACAACCCTGCTCCGCCATGCCGGCACGCCCAAGATGATCGTGGCCAATCCGGTGATTACCGACACCAGTGGTGATCCCGAGGAGGGTGCGGAGGGGTGCCTGTCGATCCCCGCAACCCTGCACCCTGATGGACGCGTTGCCATCACCCGCCCGCCGCAAATCGCGTGGCAGGGGCAGTCGCCCGACGGCGCGCCGATTGGCGGCACGCTAGATGGCTTTGGCGCCCGTGCCTTTCAGCATGAGCTGGACCACCTCAACGGCATTCTAATCACCGATCACAGGTGACCGGTTCCGATCGCCAGCCCGTCAACCACCGCCGTAAATGCCTCGGAGCGTGAAATTTCAGCGGTTGGGCACAGCGCACGCGCCTGCTCCTCAACCATACCCATCAAACTGGAACCACCGACCAGCACGACGGAGCCGATTTCCTCGGGGCGGTTGGTGGCAAGGGTAAAGGTATGCTCCATCGCCTCACGCAGGCGGTTGGCAAAGGGGGTCAGCGCCGCGTTCAGCGAGGTGCGCGTGATCGGGGCGGTCAGCCCCCCCTCGATAAAGCGCATGTCGATGGCGGCATCCTGATCGCCATTCGCTGCAATCTTGCCGCGCTCCACCGCGAAGGCCAGCTCATGCCCCAACTGTTCCTCGATCACATAGGACAGACGCTCCATATCGCGGGGGGCCACGGCCTGCTTGACCATATCATCCACCAGCCGCTGCACATCACGGGTATAGAGAAACGGGATCTTCGCCCATGAGGCCAGATCAGCGTAGATATCATTGGGAACCGGCAGCAGCCCCTTGCCAAAGGTCCGGCGCAGCTCACCCCCATGCCCCAGATGGCGCATAACGTGGGACATAGAGGTCACTTGGTCAAAATCCGTACCGCCCAGCCGAATACCGTGACTGGCGAGGATATCCACATGCTGCCCATCGGTGCGAAACACCGAAAAATCCGACGTACCGCCGCCAATATCGACGATCAGACCCAGCGTGCCGGATTTGTTGAGCTGGTGCGAGGCCAGCGCCGCTGCCTCCGGCTCAAACAAGAACCGCACCTCGTCGAAACCGGCGGCCTTGTAACAGGCGCGCAAATCCGACTCGGCGCGGGCATCGCGGGTGGCATCGCCGGAATGGAAATGCACGGGGCGACCGGACAGCGCGCTGGTAAAGGTCTGACCGGCCTCATCCTCGGCCCGCTGCTTCACGACCCGCAGGAAATCGGTGATGATGCTGGCCAGCGTGCGACGGCGGCCCCCGATGGGGCGCTCCTCGTTCAACAGGGATGTTCCCAG
Source organism: Pontivivens marinum (assembly GCF_900231835.1). Taxonomy (GTDB): domain Bacteria; phylum Pseudomonadota; class Alphaproteobacteria; order Rhodobacterales; family Rhodobacteraceae; genus Pontivivens; species Pontivivens marinum. The sequence goes on from NZ_OCTN01000001.1 coordinate 1,068,833, forward strand.
CACGCTTTTCAACGCCCGCATGTAACGCCCCTCATCCCCCGCAATCAGGGCGCGCGATGCGGCCTCACCCAGCAGCATCTCGCCGCCCTCGGTCTGGAAAAACACGGCGGTGGGCAATGTGTCTGCGCCCACCTCAATCGGCAAACGGTGCGGCACACCATCGCGCAGGACCGCCGCGGCGGAATTCGATGTTCCGAAGTCGATTGCAAGCATGTCGTCGGCCATCGCGCCCATCCCGTATATTCAGAAAGGACGCGCACCTACACGCGGATGCGGCGGCGCGCAAGTCGCCTGATGCAAAATGACATCGATTTACCCTGCACGCCGATGAAAACAGGTGTTCGATTTAACAGCGCCCTCCACTGGCAAATATTCAACCGACGCGGTACAGCCTAACAGCATGCACCTCTTGGAGAATTTGACATGAAGCGCCTATTTCTTTGCCTGTTACTGATGAGCGCGCCCGCCAGCGCCGAAACACTCTACTTTTCGGCGATCCCGGATGAGGATGAAACAAGGCTGATCGAACGCTTTGGCGCCGTGGCCGAGTATCTGGAGGCCGAGCTGGGCGTTGATGTCGAATACATCCCCGTCAAAAGCTACGCCGCAGCCGTAACCGCATTCCGTAATGATCAAATCCAACTGGGCTGGTTTGGCGGCCTCTCCGGTGTGCAGGCGCGGTTGCAGGTTCCGGGTTCGCAGGCCATCGCACAGGGCGCCGAGGATGAGACCTTTGTGACCTATTTCATCGCCAATGCCGCAACCGGATTGCAGCCAAGCGAGGAATTCCCCGATCTGGCAGGACGCAGCTTTACCTTTGGCGCGCAGACCTCGACCTCGGGCCGTTTGATGCCGGAATTCTGGATTCGCGAATCCACCGGTCAGGCGCCTACGGAGCTGTTCTCGGATGTCGGTTTTTCTGGCGATCACGGACAGACGCTGCGCCTTGTCGCATCGGGCGCTTATGAAATCGGCGCGATGAACTATTCCGTCTACGACCGTGCTGTGGCCGATGGCGCGGCAGAGGTTGAGCAGGCCAGCATCATCTGGAAAACCCCGCCCTACCCTGATTACAACTGGACGATCCGTGCTGATGTGGATGCCCGCTTTGGTGAAGGTTTCACAGACCGTGTTCAATCCGCATTGATCGATATGCAGGACGAGGCGCTGCTGGCTTCCTTCCCGCGCAGTGCGTTCATTCCTGCGGAAAACGCCTTCTACCAGCCGATCGAGGATACAGCCCGCGCGCTGGACATTATCGACTGATGCAAACGCTGCTCTCCCTACAGGATCGCTCGCTGGGATGGGGGGACCATATGGTCCTGCCCAACCTTAGTATCAGTGTGTCGCAGGGGGAGCGGATTGCCGTTTTGGGGCGCAGCGGCGTGGGGAAAAGCACTCTGCTCTCCGCGCTGGCCGCGCAACAGGACGGCCCACGTATCGCGCTGGTGCCGCAGGATCACGGGTTGGTCGGGTCGCTGAGCGTATTTCACAACGTCTGGATGGGGCGGCTGGATGATTTCGGCACGGCGCGCAATCTGGCCACGCTGATCTGGCCCCGCGCTACGCAGCGTGCGCAGGTGGATGCGGTGCTGGACCGTGTTGGCCTGACCGGACTTGGCCGTCGCCCGGTTGCGGAACTGTCCGGTGGACAACGGCAACGTGTCGCGCTGGCCCGTGCGTTACTACGCGGTGGTCAGATTGTGCTGGCGGATGAGCCTGTCTCCGCCGTTGATCCCGCACAGGGGGCCGACCTGCTGCGGGGGATTGCGGACCGGTTCGAAACCGCAATCGTCGTGCTGCACGACGCCGCACTGGCCCGTCAGTTCGCCACGCGCATCATCGGATTGCAGGCGGGCGGCGTAGCCATTGATGCCGCCCCCGATGCAATTAGCGATGCCGATCTGGCGGAGCTATACGGGTGAAGGCGCGTCACGCATTGGCAGGCTTTGCCGTTGTGACGTTGATCGCGATATTGCTCAGCGACATGACCGCCCGCCGGCCGGACCCTTGGCTGACGCTGGCTGCGATGGGGCGCGGGATCATCACCCCCGACTTCAGCGACTTTACCGGACTGGCGACTGCCACTGGATTGACGTTGGCCTTTGCCTTTTGCGGGGTCGGGCTGGGCGCGACTGTTGGCCTGATACTGGCCCCGATCTATGCGCGAGTGCGGGTGCTGTGCGTTTCCGTGCGTGCCGTGCATGAACTGTTCTGGGCGCTGCTGCTGCTCAACATCACCGGCATTTCACCGATAACCGGCGTGCTGGCCATCGCGTTGCCCTATTCGGGGATTTTCGCCAAGGTTTTCGCAGAGTACCTAGAGGAAGCAGACCCCGCAGCCGAGGCCGCCCTGCCCCGTGGTCTGCCCGCCACGATCCGCCTGATCTGGGTGCGTATTCCGCAATGCTTGCCACAAATGCAGACCTATACGCTGTACCGACTGGAATGCGGACTGCGCTCCTCGGCCGTGCTGGGCTTTGTGGGGTTGCCGACATTGGGGTTCGAGCTGGAATCCACCTTTCGCCAAGGGCTGTATGGTGAGGCAACGGCGGTGCTGCTGATCTTCCTCGCGTTGATCCTGCCGATGCGGCGTTGGGTGATCTGGCGGTTGGTGCCGTTTTACCTGCTGGCCTCGATCATGGCGTTGAGCCTGTTTAAATCGCCGCCAATGGGTGCCGGCGCGCTGATGCGGTTCCTCAACGATATCATCCCCGCCCCGATCCGCACCGGCGCGGATTGGAGCAGTTGGCTGGATAAGGTCTTCGTCCAACAGGCATGGCCCGGCGCGATGGATACCCTCGTCCTGTCGCAGATCGCACTGGCCGGCGCGGCGCTGTTGGCGGCGATTGCCTTTCCGGCGATTGTACCGCGTGTGGCGGGTCGGGTCGGTGCAGTGATCGGGCATGGGGTGCTGGTGGTGCTGCGATCCATCCCCGAATACATGCTGGCCTTTGTCTTTGTGCAAATCCTGGGCGCATCGATGCTGCCCGCCATTCTGGCGCTGGCGCTGCATAATGGCGCGATCATCGCGCATCTGGCCGGTCGGCAGGCAACCGGCGTGGACCTCCGCCCCGATGCCCCGCGCGGCTTGACCCTATGGGCGTGGGAGCTGTTTCCGCGTATGAGCGGCACGTTCTGGGCCCTGTGCCTGTATCGGTGGGAGATTATCCTGCGGGAAAGCGCGATCATGGGCCTGCTGGGCATCGCCACATTGGGGTTCTACATCCAGACCGGCGTGCAGGAATTGCGGCTGGACCGCGTGATTGCGCTGCTTCTGGTCTCGATCCTGCTGACCTTTATCATCGATCAGATCTCACGCAGTTTGCGCCGCCGCATGCAGTTGGGCGGCGCATTGCGGGTCGAGGCAACACGGGGCCGATCCTAAATCGCGTGTGCGGCCAGCCGTTCGTAACAGGGCATCGCCGCGTCAGCCAAGCGGGCGGCCTGTCCGCTCAATTCCGGCAATGGTCCCTCCGCCGCGGCAAATCCGGTGGACCGATGCACGGCCCCGTACCAATGCGGCGCCCATGGCCCGTCATAGGGTCGCGGGCCAGCGGGCCAGTGCAGCATTTCCACACGGAACGGAATGCCCAACGCGGTGCACAGCGCACTCAACTTACCCTGCGGATCGACGCGAATATCCGCACTGTCCACCACCAGCGGTGCGTGACCGGTATCCTGCGCAACGGCGTCGAATAGCTGCGCCTGTTGCACGAACCCGATATCGGACAGGGTCGGGTCCTCGTATTTCGCGGCAAAGCTGGCCATAACCCGCGCCGGATGCCGGATCAGGAACACATTCGTAACATCCCGCATCCAGTCGCGCGGAATCCCGTCCACCATGTGCTGGCACATGTGCTTTTGATAGAAATGCGGCTGCACGCCATCCTGCGCACAGGCATTGGCAACGGTGTGGCCGTCACGCTGCCACTGGGCCAAGGTTTCGGCCCGCATCGGATGGTCGATCCCTGTCGCGTCCAGATAGGCGGCATAGAATGGCTCATCCCACACCGTGCAATCCCCACGCGCGGCAAAGGAATACATCATCGCCGTGGACAGATTGCGCGGGCCGGACCACATCGCGATTTTCATGCGCCGACCTCCTGCATATAGGCCTCGCGGATGCGCTGCATAATCGGCCCGCCCTGACCCGTGCCGATCTGGCGGCCGTCAATTTCACTCACCGGTGTTTGCGCACCGAATGATCCGGTCAGGAACGCCTCATCCGCGCCATATGCCTCCACCAGTGAGTAGTTCTTCTCCCGCACCGGAATGCCCAGTTCACCGCAGATGCGGATCACCGCCGCACGGGTGATACCGTTCATGCAATAATCACCGGTAGAGGTCCAAACCTCGCCCCGCCGCACGATGAAGAAGTTGCAGGCATTCGTCGTGTTCACAAAACCATGTACATCCAGCATCAGCGCCTCATCCGCGCCGGATTTTTCGGCGGCGATACAGGCGAGGATGCAGTTCAGCTTGGAATGCGAATTCAGCTTGGGGTCCTGCGTCATTGGCAAACCGCGCAGATGCGGCACCGTGGCCAACCGGATCGGGCGACCGATCTGAGCCTTGGAATGTTCCATGATGATGGTGATCGTCGGGCCGCTGCGCGACAATGCGGGGTGCTGGAATGGTCGAGTTTTAACACCGCGTGTGACCATCAGACGGGCATGGGCATCCGTCACCATTTCATTTGCCTGCTGCGTGTTGTCCAGCGCGGCGATGATCTGTTGGGGGGTCATGCCGATGTCGAGGTCGATAGCCTTTGCCGCCTCGAACAATCGCTCGATATGCAGGTCGCGAAACGCCCATGTACCATTATACAGGCGCAGCCCCTCCCACACGCCGTCGCCCAGCATGAAACCACTATCGTAGACGGAGACCAGCGCCTGCGCACGCGGCACCAGTTTTCCGTTGAGCCAGATCAGGATCCCCTCGTTGCGGGCATCTTCCTCGGCGGCATGGGTGAACGTATCCATCGGCACTCCTTTTGCACCGATGCTAGCGCCGCTAATCCGCGCTGAATAGCGTCTGCGGCGCCCTGTTCAGGACTGAAATGTGTGCACACAATTGCGCGCCGTGGATCAGGGTTTTGCCAGCATGATGTTCCTCAAGCTGGTTAATGGTGCGGATCAGGATCGATTTTCTCGACACTGATCCGCACAGTACGATTCTTTTGCCGCTGGAGATGCTCAGGGAAAATCCTCAGCTCGTGGGTTTTAGGGCGGCGGTAATGATGATCTCGACCTTCAGCGCGTCGCGGGCCAGCTTTGCCTCGCCGCAGGCGCGGGCGGGGGCGTGGCCCTGTGGTATCCATGCGTCCCAGACAGCGTTCATCTCGGCAAAGTCCTGCATATCCGCCAACCAAACGATTGCTTGCAGGATATGTTCGCGGTCCGATCCCGCCTCGACCAGCAGGGCATCAATCCGGCCAAGGCAATCCTGCGTTTGCGCGGCAACACCATCGCCCGCGCCGACCTGACCGCACAGATAGATTGTGCCGTTATGGGTGACGATTTTGCTCATCCGGTCGTTTGTGTGCTGGCGTTCGATCATGTGATTGGTCCGATCAGGTTTCGGGCACCCAGTGCCGCGGTGATTTCATCTAGAATTAACGGATCATCAATCGCGGCTGGCATTTTGAAATCCTGCACATCCGCGATTTTCTGAACTGTACCGCGCAGTACCTTACCCGAACGGGTTTTGGGTAGGCGCTTTACCTCCACCCCATGTTTGAAGGCCGCAACCGCCCCGATTTTAGCACGTACGAGCTGCACCTGCCCCTTTAGCGGGTCAGCCTTACCAAACAAGACGGTGCGGGATGTTGAGCGATGACCTCCTCCATCGCGCCGGTGGACAGGCGGTGCGCTGCGACGTTGATGATGTCATCTGTGCGCGCCATGACGAAGACATAGCCATCCTCGTCGATCACCCCCGCATCCGAGGTCGCGTAATAGCCCGGATACTCAGCCATAAAGGACGATATAAACCGCTCAGACGCGTTCTACGCCTTTGGGCTGACCGGTCGCGCCCGAATTATACAGGATATAAAGTGGATCGGTCGCGGCAACGGGCTCCGACTCGGTGCTTTCCCCCGCTGCAATGGCCGCATCAAACTCCTGCGCCTAATCCACATCTCGCCTTGCGATCAAATCGCAGGCCTGTGCTTCTCGTTGCAGAATGACGCAATGATCCGACCCGCCAACACGTGCCGATCCACGCAGTTGTAACACGTATTGCATGTCGCGCCATCGAACCAGCGGCCATAAGCGCCGCTATCCGCGTTAAACACCGCCGTAGCGGGGTAAACCAGTCGATCTGCTTCGCTGCCTTACCCCAAGATACCTGAGGGTCCTATTGCCAAACCTGATAGGTTTCTTCGTAGCGCGACATGATACAGGTTCCTAACAGGTGTAGTTCAGACCCAAACGGCCACCATCGACATAGATCGTCTCACCCGTGACATAGCTGGCCTTTTTCGAGCACAGGAACGCCACCACATCGCCGATTTCACGCGCATGGCCTGCACGACCCAGCGGTGTGCGCGACATTGCCGCCTTGAACGCATCGGGGTTGGCGTTCACGCCGGCCATCATTTCCGTATCGATGGAACCGGGGCCAACTGCGTTGACGCGGATGTTGTTCTTGGCCAGTGCCAATGCTGCCACCTTGGTCAGTTGCATGACGCCGCCCTTGGACGCGCAATAGGCGGGGATAGCAGGGATCGCGACCTGCGCGTTGATCGAGGACATGTTGACGATCGCGCCCTCGATCTTGTTCGCAACCATGATGCGTGCGGCCAGTTGGGTCGCCGTGAAAACGCCGCGCAGGTTGATGTCGATCACCCGCTCGAAGGTTTCCAGCTCGTAGGTCAGGAAATCACCGGGCATTGCAACGCCGGCATTGTTGACCAAGGCATGGATCGGGCCGTGATCTGCGGTGATCGCATCGAACATCGCAGTGATTTGCGCCGTGTCACCCATATCACAGGCATAGGCCGCAACAGCGCCCAGCGCGGCGGCGGCCTCATTCACGCCGTCCTCGTTAATATCGGCCAGAATAACGCCGTAGCCATCATTTGCCAGTGCTTCGGCGCAAGCATATCCGATGCCCTGTGCGGCACCTGTGATCAGCGCGAGTGGTTTATTAGCCATCATACTATCCTTTAAATCCGTAATCGTGTTTTGCCTGCGCTGGCGTAATCTTGACCGCGCGTAGATATTTCGCGATGAGCGTCTCATCACGCCCAGCAGAAGCACCGTAGCCGCCGCCACCAAGCAGGCTCAACCGCAACCTTTGACCAGACCTGACCAATTGCTGCCCCTTAATGCGCAATTTGGTGCCATCGGTTAATTCCACACGGCCCGCTGTACCCGCACCGCCGCCACTCGCGGGGTTATCCACGCCAACACAGCGCGTAGAATTCGCTATGCACTCACCCGATATCGGGAAAGACGGTCGCCCGTTTCAGCACACCATAGGCAAAGCTGGTATCGATTGAGCCAATTCCGGGGATGGAGTGCAATTTTCGCCGCACGAACTCCTCGTAATCCTGCAAATCCTCGACCAAAATCCGCAGCAGGTAATCCTCGCTGCCGGTAATGATATAGCAGTCCAGAATCTGTTCTGTTTCCAGCACCTTCTTCTCGAATTGCTCCACCACCGCAGCCGAGTGTTTTTCCAGCCGGATTCGCACCAGCGCGGTGATGGGCAGGCCATAGGTCTTCTCATCCACAATCGCGGTATAGCCGGTGATGACACCCTGTTCCTCCAACGCGCGGGTGCGGCGCAGGCAGGGCGAGGGCGACAGGTTGACTTGCTCGGCCAAATCCTGATTGGTCAACCGCCCATTGCGTTGCAATGCCGCGATAATCTGGCGATCTTTGCTATCCATATTGATGCTTTCTGGCAGATTCCGCCCACAGGCGCTGAATTACCGCAACAAATAGCAATCACCATCCCCGCCGCCAATACCCTAGGGCATCAGGCGATGACCGCCTCCTCCTTTGCCCCGACGCTGAATTTCAACAACAGGATCAGGGCCACAATCGCAGGCAGCAACAGCCCCAGCGCCATCGGCAGTGCCGTGTCACTGCCACCCAGCGCGACCAGTGATGAGATGGTGAAGGCAATACCAAACTGGATCGCGCCCAGCACGGCCGACCCGATCCCCGCACTATCGCGGGCCGAGGCCATCGCAATATGCATCGCATTCGCAGACAGCATCCCAACACACCCAATCGACAGCCATAGCGGCGGGATAAAGACCCACAGCGTCGTGGTGCCCGATAGCAGCACCAGCACCAGCGTAGCCGCCACGTAATAGGGCAAACCGGTCTTCAAAATCTGCTCCGCCGTGAAGTGGTTCAGCAGCCGCGTATTAACCTGCCCGAACAGCAGCAAAGCCGTGGCGATGCCCGCAAACATCAGACCATAGGTCAGCGCACTCAGCCCGAAAACGCCCTGAAAAACGCCCGAGGAACCAGTGATAAAGGCGAACAGCCCGCCCTGCACCAATCCGGCAATCACAGCGGGGATCACGAATGCCCGACGCCGCAATAGCTGCCCCGCGACCTTGCGCCCCGTGCGAAATGGCGCTGTAACCCGCTGCTCCACCGGCAATGTTTCGGGTACGACCAGCAGTGACAGGATGAATGCCAGCGCTCCGATCAGCAACATCACGACAAAGATCGAGCGCCAGCCAAACGCCCCCAACAGCAAGCTGCCCAGCGTCGGTGACACAATCGGCCCGATGGTGAGCAACATCACCAGAACCGTCATGGCTTGCGCCGCACGCCGCCCCTCATACAGGTCGTTTACCACGGCCCGACCGACCACCATGCCGCCACAGGCCCCCAAGGCTTGCAAAAACCGCAGCGTGTTAAACACGGCGATATCCTCGACAAGGATCAGCGCAAAAGAGGTCACGATAAACAACGCCGTCGCGCCCAGTAGCGGCCCCTTGCGCCCCAGACTGTCGATCAACGGCCCCATGATAAGCTGCCCGACGCACAGCCCGAGGAAGAAGATGGACAGCGACAATTCCGCCGCCGAATGACTGGCCCCCATCGACTGCGCAATATCGCCAAGACCGGCAAGGTACATATCTGTGGCAAGCGGAGGAAAGATGGACAGCAACCCCAGCACAGCCGTGACACAGGCCGCCCGTCGGGCTGATAGGATTTCGCGTGACATGTCGTGACCTCTGATATGGTATTTATTAGACTGCGGTCTATAAAGATAATTGGACGGCAGTCCACAAATAAATTACACATGCCTGTGATCGCCCCGCAGGAGGTAAAGATGAGCACTGAAAAACAGCCCGCAGGCCGCCCCCGCGATACCGAGGCCGCAGGCGCGATCAAGGCCGCGACCCTGAAACTGGTCCGCGAACGCGGCTACGGAAAGGTCAGCATCGCCGCCATCGCGGCGGAGGCAAATGTCGCCCGCCAAACCCTGTATAACCGCTGGAACACAAAGGCGAATTTGGTGCTGGACGCCGTGTTCGAGGAAACTGCCCAATATGCCGACACCCCGCAACACGACCCCAATCAAAGCAGTAAGTCACAGCTTGAAAGGTTTCTAGCGCAGGTCTTTACCCACCTGACCGAAAACGGCGACCCCATCCGCGCCCTGATCGCCGCTGCGCAGGACGACCATGCCTTTCGCCAAGTGTTCAGCGAACGCTTTGTAAAACCACGCGAAAAAATGGTCACAGACCTGCTGCGCAACGCCCAAAACAACGGCGAGATCGCCCCCACCCGCAATGTCGAGATGCTATCCAGCTTCGTCCACGGCGCATTCTGGTACGCCCTGCTCAACGGCGACCCTGTGGATAACGATCTGGCGCGCAACATCGCGGGCGAAATCTTCACCCACGTACCCGACAGGAGTGTTTAGGAAATTGGTGCACCCATCAGGATTCGAACCTGAGACCTCTGCCTTCGGAGGGCAGCGCTCTATCCAGCTGAGCTATGGGTGCGTCCGTTCGCTGCATACTGTAAGCATTGGACGAGCGCAACGGTTCTTGATGGGGGCGACATGCCGCTAAATGTCATGATGGTGGTTCAGGACGGGCGCTTGGCCTATGAAGCGCTGCTGGCCACGGCCAGTTTTGTTCCCACGGATGATGTGCGCCTGTGGTTAATGGAACCCCAACCCGGCCCCAACTGGCCACAGGATCCGCGGGTCGCAAACCCTGAAATTCGGGCGGAACTGCAACGCCACGCGGCTTTGACACCGTTTCACAGCACGCATTTCGGTGCCTTCTATCCGCATGGGAACAAGATGGAGGCCCTGTCCGCCTTGCCCGAGGAGCAGCCATTTCTGTTCCTCGACACGGATACGCTATTCCTTGGCCCGCTCCCGAAAATCGACGCTTCGCGCCCTGCGGCCAGCCTGCGGCGTACGGCGACGTGGCCAAAACTGCAACCGGACGGACCCACGCGCGCGGAAATCTGGCGCAGCCTCTATGACCGATTCGGCCTGACTTTGACCGAGGATACCAATCACCCCTCCGAGGACTGGCAGCGGTTTCCCTATTACAATGCCGGATGGTTCTGCGGCCCCTGCCCACGCCAATTCGGCGCGCGGTTTGTGGAATATGCGACCGAAATCCACGCAAATCCCGGCCCGGCACTGACAGGACAATCGCTGAACCCGTGGCTGGATCAGATCGCACTGCCGCTGGTCATCGCATCGCTGGGCGGTGGTCCGCGTGCGATTGCTGGTCTGGACGATACGGCGACCTGCCACTGGCGCACGCTGCCGCTAGCCTATGCCCGCGAATCCGATGCCGTGATTGAGCGTCTGACCCAGATCGCGCAGATCAATCGCGTAAAAAAGCTGCTCAAGGGCTACCCGCCCTTTCACCAGATGCTGTATCGCGGCGGCGGCGCACAGGCGCGGGCCTTGTTTGCGGATGGCCTGCCCGATGATGAGGCAGTGATCCGCAAGCGCCTGCGCGCCGCCGGTCTGTGGGTGCGTTAGGCGTTACTGCGCCGCTGGCACGTCAATCATCTCACCCAGATATGTACCGGCAAAAATGTGGATGTGCAGATGCGGCACCTCCTGATGACCATCAGGGCCGGCATTGGACAGCATCCGGTACCCTGCGCCGGCATCCGGCGTTACGCCCATCTGCTGCGCGACCTTCGCCACGGTTCGGGTGTAGTCCAGAATCTCGGCATCGCTGGCCTCGGCTGCGAAGTGGTCATAGGTGACATATGGCCCCTTGGGGATCACCAGAACATGCTGCGGGGCACGCGGCGAGATATCCTCGAATGCCAGCGAGTGCTCTGTCTCCATCACCGTGCGGTTGGGGATTTCCCCGCGCAGGATCTTGGCGAAAATGTTCTGATCGTCATAGGCGTAGGCCATGTCGGCTCTCCCAGTGTAAATCTTAGTTAAAGGGCATCTCGGCTACAGCCATTTCGCGCCCGTTCTTAAAGGGAATATCGAGGAAACGCGCAATCTGCTCCCCTGCCAGATCGGCACTGTCATGCAGGTTCAACGTGTAGAAATGTGCAAGGTTCAAATCGCGCAGCGCGTTGCTGTCATCCCTGAACTGCCGGTCCAGCGTGCGGATCAGCGGCATGCAATCCTCCAACCGCGCCTCGTCAGGCAACAGACCCGCCCGCTTAGCATGGCCCAGCAGATAATCATCATCAATGTCTGTGCGCAGCTCCATCACCCGCAGGTTGCACTGATCATCCCGAATATCGCGCAGCGCGTCGATATTTGACGGGTCCAGACAGATCATCAGGCGTTCCGCGTCGTGATATTCCAGCAGCATCCGCAAAACGGCGCGACGGTGGCGGCCACGCTTGGGGGTTGATGTCTCAATCCCGCCCAGCGCGGGCAATGCGCCGGCATCCTCGTCAAAAACATAGCCATGAGCCATGGGACCGCCGGCGCGACGGGCGGCGTTCATGAAGCGCTTGCCGACATGGTATTTCTTGCACACCACGACCAGCATTTCGTTCCCGCGCCCGATCTTGCCGCCCCGCTCCCAGAAACGTTCGGTGTAACGGCCCCCGACACGGCCGCGTCGGGTGACATATTCAAACAGCGCACCGGCGGTATCCGCCGTTACCATGCGGTCGAAATCCTGCGAGAATAAATCCCGCAGCCGTTCACGCAGGCTCAGCGCATTTTCCGAAACCTTGCGCGTGAACAGATGGGGCTGGGTGCGTACCAGATCGTATTGGTCATCATGAAACACCAACGGCAATCCGTAATCCGAAAAGGCGAGGAAGGTCAGCGTGCGGTTTTCCACCTGCTCACGCGGGACCACATGCATGACGAGGCTCTGAAAATAGGTCTCATCCGGAATCCAGGTGGTGGCGAAAAAGCGCGGTATATCCTTGCGAGAGGCCGTCAGCGCCAGCACCTTATCCACCGTACTACGCCGCAGAACGCACCACTGGGACCCGATATAGATCGTCAGACCCTTGGGCGTGCTCCGCTCCATCCCCAAGGCACGTTGCAGCTTTAGCGCGCCATAGAACAGCGCCTTGCGCGTGCGTTCGTTGAAATAATGGCGATAGCGCAGGCGGTCCTCTTTGATGCCAGTCTTGATCCAATCGCTCTCATAGAAATCGTTATGCTCAACGAAATCCTTGTCGTTTTCCTCAAGGTAGCGCGCGATATAGGCGCGCGGCTTGGTCGGCATGCAATCGCCAGAGATAAAGTAGAAATGCGTCGCGTCCGGCCATTTGCTGCGCGCCATTTTCAGCGCGTTCAGCGTGGCCAGAACCAGACTCCATTCCCCCCAGCCGCATTTTACACGGTCACAAAAGGCAACATTGGGATCGTCACCCAGTTCCTCGACAATCTGGGACCAGACGGCAGGGGCTGCGCTTTTATCGACATGAATGGCGATTTTGTCGCCATGTTTTGTCAACATGCGGGCCTGCTGTATCACCCCTTGGGGGTTTTTGTGGCAGAGAAGAATGTACGCGATCTGAACCATGGCATATCAATGCGTCGAGGTCCGGCGCGGGGCAAGAGTTTTGCGCCCATGACAGCTTTATTGACCCATTTCTTGTGCGTTTTCTTGACTTCACGCCCCCCCAAGGGCCAAGGATATAGTTGTATCTGAAATGTGAGGCCAACATGCCCTTTCCCGGGACCTGGATGACCGAGAGTCAATCGATGATCTACCGCGTCGTGCCGAAATGCGCGTGCTCAACAGTGGGACAGATCATGTATTACGCCGATCACGGCGAATATTTCGATGGCGACATTCATGATGCAAAAACCGGTATTCACAAATGGGCGCTGGAACACAGCCAACCCCTGCTAGAGGCCGCCGTAACGGGGCGTGAGCTGTATACATTTACCGCCGTGCGCAATCCGTATACCCGCATCCTCAGCTCGTTCTTTGATAAAATCGCGGGCATTCAGCGCAACGGAAAACGCTATCGCGGCAATCTGGTGCCAATGCTGACCAAACGGTACGGCGTGGAGGTCGAGGGCGACTTTGACCAAATTCAAAGCTTCCGCCGGTTCTTGCTGTTCGTGCGCGACACCATCCGGTTTCGCAAACCGATGGACCCCGATATCCACTGGTCGGCCTGTTCGGGCCATGTCTCGACCCTGGTGCGCAATGGCGGGCGATACGATCACATCTTCCCGACGGAACGGTTCAATGACGGGATGAAGCACGTCCTCGCCAATGTTGAAACGCGCCACGCCGTGGATGTGGACACCATGCCCCGTTTTAACGAGAGCGCAGGCCACGGGCCAAAACAGCAATTCCCGATCGAGGATTATTTCGACGATCTTTCGAACTTCATGATGCTTGAAATCTATCGTCGCGATTTCAATCTGTTCAAATATGCCAAAGAGCCAAACCGGAACCCTCCGGCAAAGGAGATTGACCTCGATGAGGTTCATGCGCGCCTCACGAAGTGAGCAGACACTGCCCGATCTGAACGAAATCGACGCCGCGCGCAAACGGCTGCGCGGACGTATTGTGGCAACCCCGATCCTGCCCCTGACCACCGACCGGCTGACAGACGCGCTGCCCGATGGCGCCAGCGTCTATATGAAGATGGAATTGTTCCAGCAGGCCGGCAGCTTTAAATCCCGCGGCGTTTTGCTGGGCATCGATGCGATGACCCCCGAACAGCGCGCCGCCGGCGTGATTGCGTCGTCAGGCGGAAATCACGCGCTGGCCGTTGCATGGGCTGCCAATGCCGCCGGCATCGACGCGCTGATTATCATGCCAGAGGCAGCAGACCCCCAAACCGTAGAACGTGTTGCCGCCATGGGCGCCACGATCCAACGCACACCGGGCAGCGCCACAAATCTGGCTCTGCTGGACGAAATGACCGCCCAGACCGGCCGCACGAAACTGCACCCGTTCGAGGCCCCGCATATGTTACTGGGTGCCGCGACCTGTGGCTATGAAATCGTCTGCGCTCATCCTGATCTGGACGCGATGATCGTGCCCGTTGGCGGCGGTGGTCTGCTGGCCGGCATTTCGCGCGCGGTCAAACTGTTCTCACCCGCCTGTCAGGTCATCGGGGTGGAGCCGGACGGCGCTGCCGGAATGACCCGCTCGGTTGAGGTCGGCAGTCCCCAAACCCTCAGCGAGGTAAACACCGTCGCCGTCAGTCTGGCCGCGTCCCGTGCCGAGCCGCTGACCTTCTCTGCGGTAAAGGCCCATGTGGACCGCATGATCACCCTGCCAGACAGCGCGTTGATCGAGGCAATGCGCCGCATGAACAGGGACCTGTCACTGATGGTTGAACCGGCCTGCGCCGCGTCCTTTGCCGCGCTAACCGGCCCACTGCGCGATGAATTGGCGGGCAAACGTGTGGGCATTATTGCCTGCGGATCAAATATCGGGCGCGTTGGTTATAGCCGGATCATAGAAGCAGCAGATGCCGCGACCTGATTTGCATTAAAATTTCATAATTTCAGGCTTACATTTTTTTAGTTCAGTCCATACTGAACAGACATGAGCACAAAACCCGATCCTCGCACGGCCTTCATTAAGCATTTCAGTGAGTTCATAACCGATGCGGGGATGAGCCCTATTGCAAGACGCATTTTTGCGACCCTGCATTACGATGGGACGGTCAGATCGTTGAATTCCTTGGCGCAGGAACTATCCGTCAGCCGCGCCAGTATTTCGACCAATGCGCGTAAGCTCATCGAGATGGGGTTTTTGGAGCATCTGCGCCAAACTGGTGATCGGCAGGATTACTATAAAATCCACGACGATGCTTTTTCATCTCTGCTCTCGAAAATTCATCAGCATTTGTCACAGATGACGGAGCTTTTGCACTATATCGAGAAAAACCAGACCGATGCTGCGCGCATTTCGCGGTTGAAACACTTTGTTGACTTCCATGTCGCGTTAACCCAAGTCATACACGACTTTACAGACCGCAAGTCTCTTAACGACGGACCCTAAAAATGACGCACCCCAATTCGACCGAAAACGGCACGCCGCTCGCATTTGACGATACGCGTCGGTCGGGGGTTTCAGGCTGGCTTGCCGTGTTGCTAACACTGGCCCTAATCGCATGGATGGGCAGCGGTTACATCTACCCCACGCCCAGCGCGCCTGAGGAAGAACCACGGCAGGATGGCCGCCGCGCCGCCACCGTCGCAACCCGTCATTCCATGGCAGAACAGATCTCGCAATTCTTCGTGGCTGAGGGGCAGGCCCTGCCCGACCGTGAAACCATGTTGCGGGCCGAAACCTCGGGCGAGATCGAATCGCTCAGCGTGAACAAGGGCGAAATTCTTGAACGTGGCGTAGAAATTGCCCGCATCGCCCCCGCCGAACGCTCCGCCCAATTGGCCCAAGCCACGGCGGAGATTGAGCGTGCCCAGCGCGAGGTTGCAAATGCCCAATCCCTGCTGGAACGCGGCGTTGCCACACAGGACCGCGTGACCGATGCGAATGCCGCGCTGGCCACCGCACAGGCGCAACTGGCGACGGTGGAACAGGGCTTGGAAAACACCATCATCCGCGCCCCCTTTGCCGGCCTGCTGGATGATCTGAGCATCGACCCCGGCGAATATGTTCAGGCCGGCACGGAGGTTGGCCGCATCATCGACACCGATCCCCTAACGATTGAGGTTCAGGTCCCCCAACAGGCCGTGTCCACCATCCACGCGGGACAGGTCGCGACCGTAAACTTCATCACCGGCGAAACACGCGAGGGCACCGTGGCCTATGTTTCGGGCAGCGCGAATGCGCAGACCCGCACCTTCCGCGCCGAGGTTGAGGTGCCAAACCCCGATGGCGCGATCCCTGCCGGCGTTTCGGCGCAAATCCGCGTTCCGGTCGGCACCGCCACCGCACATTTCGTCAGCCCCGCCATTCTGGCACTGGGAACCGACGGCACATTGGGCATCAAAACGCTGGAGGACGGCAATATCGTCGGCTTCGCTCCGGTGGAAATTGTACGCGCCCAAACCGATGGCATCTGGATTTCCGGCCTGCCCGACAGCGCGACAATCATCACTATCGGACAGGGCTTTGTCAGCGCGGGTGAGGTGGTTGACCCACGGGATGAGGC
This sequence comes from Pontivivens marinum, assembly GCF_900231835.1. Classification (GTDB taxonomy): domain Bacteria; phylum Pseudomonadota; class Alphaproteobacteria; order Rhodobacterales; family Rhodobacteraceae; genus Pontivivens; species Pontivivens marinum. The sequence goes on from NZ_OCTN01000001.1 coordinate 1,085,383, forward strand.
CGCAATCGCCGCGCAGGATGCAGCCCAATGAACGGCCTGATTTCCGCCGCCTTCGGGCGGGCGCGTGTCGTTGCTCTGATGCTGATCTTCATCCTGACGGTCGGCTCCATCGGCTATATCTCGATCCCCAAGGAATCCTCGCCAGAGGTTGCCATCCCCATCATCTATGTCGTCACCACGCTGGAGGGGATCAGCCCCGAGGATAGCGAACGCCTGCTGGTCGAACCGCTGGAAAGCGAGCTTGCCTCAATCGAGGGGCTTCAGGAAATGAGCGGCAGCGCGGCTGAGGGGTATGCCTCCGTCACCATGGAATTCGACCCCGGCTTCGACGCGGATGAGGCAATGGCAAAGGTGCGTGAGGCCGTAGACCGCGCCGCCACCGAATTGCCCGAGGACGCATCCGAGCCCAGCGTGAACGAGGTCAACACCTCGCTATTCCCGATCCTGACAACCATCCTGTCCGGCCCCGTCCCCGAACGCACCCTGATCCGTATTGCCGAGGAGCTGCGCGACGATATGGAGGCACTAGAGGGCGTGCTGGAGGTCGATATCGGCGGCACGCGAGAGGAACTGCTGGAGGTCGTAATCGACCCCACCGTGTTCGAAACCTATGATCTGACATTCGAGGAACTGATCGGCCAGATCAGCCGCAATAACCGCCTGATCGCAGCAGGCGCAATCGACACAGGTGCCGGTCGGCTGGTGCTAAAGGTTCCGGGCCTGATCGAGGATATCGACGATGTGATGAGCATGCCGGTCAAGGTTAGCGGCACCACCGTCGTCACATTTGCCGACATCGCCACCGTGCGCCGCACCTACCGCGACCCTGACAGCTTTGCCCGTATTGACGGCCAGCCCGCATTGGCGCTGGAGGTCAAGAAACGGGTCGGCTCGAATATCATCGAGACTGTGGCACAGGTAAAGGATGTCATCGAACGCGCCAGCCGCGACTGGCCGGATACCGTCCAGATCGAATATATGCAGGACGAGAGCGAGCAGGTGCAGGACATGCTGGGCGATCTGGAAAACAACGTGATCGCCGCCGTGGTGCTGGTGATGATTGTGATCCTGTTCGCATTGGGCATCCGCACCTCGATCCTTGTCGGACTGTCCATTCCGGGGGCTTTCCTTGCCGGTGTGGCGGTGCTGTGGATCATGGGCTTTACCATGAATATCGTGGTGCTGTTCTCACTGATCCTGGTGGTCGGCATGCTGGTGGATGGTGCCATCGTCACGACCGAACTGGCGGACAGGCGATTGCTGTCCGGCGATACCCCGCGACAGGCCTATGCCCACGCGGCGCAGCGTATGGCGTGGCCGATCATAGCATCGACCGCCACAACGCTCAGCGTGTTTTTCCCATTGCTGTTTTGGGAGGGGACCGTGGGCGAGTTCATGAAATTCCTGCCCATCACGGTCATCATCACCCTAGGCGCATCTTTGTTCATGGCGCTGATCTTCATCCCCGTTCTGGGCGGTATGATCGGCAAGGCGCAGCCGCAAACGGCCAAGCAGCGCAGCCAACTTGCCGCCGCGGAATCCGGTGATCCACGCCATATGACCGGTAGTGCCGGCACCTATGTGCGGGCGCTGGAATGGGCGATCCTGCGACCGGGCCGCACGTTGATCTTTGCCCTGCTGGCGCTGGTTGCATCCTTTGTTGCCTATGGTCAATTCGGCACCGGTGTCTCTTTCTTCCCCTCGGTTGAGCCTGACTTCGCGCAGGTTCAAATCCGGTCCCGCGACAACTTCTCGATCTATGAACGCGACGCACTGGTCCGTCAGGTTGAGGATCGCCTGCTGACCTTTGATGAGATTCAAAGCGTCTATGCCCGCTCCACCCTTGGCGGCGGTCAAACGGGTGAGGACGTGATCGGCACGATCCAGCTGGAATTCACCGAATGGGATACCCGCCGCACGGCTGAGGAAATAGGCGAGGATATCCGCGCCTCGGTTGCCGATATCGCCGGCGTGGACGTGCAATATGCCGTGCAGGAGGGCGGACCCGGTGCCGGCAAACCGATCTCGCTAGAGGTGCTGTCGCGCAACGGGCAGGAACAACAGGCTGCTGTTGCGATGATCCGCGCTGCCATGGATCAGGTCGGCGGCTTTACCGACGTGACCGATGATCGCCCCCTGCCCGGCGTGGAATGGCAGCTGGATGTAAACAGGGCCGAGGCCGCACGCTTTGGCGCTGACATCACCCTGCTGGGCCAGGCGGTTCAACTGCTGACCAACGGCATTCAGGTCGCGGATTACCGCCCCGATGACGCCGAGGGTGAGGTCGATATCCGCGTCCGCTTCCCCGCCACCGAACGCACGCTTGAGGAGCTGGAAAGCCTGCGCATCCCCACCGCCGCAGGGCTGATCCCCGTCAGCAACTTTGTGGAATTCGTGCCCGCACCGCGCACCGGCACCATCCACCGTATCGACCAGCGGCGGGTGATTACCATCGCGGCCGATATCGCACCGGGCCTGCTGGCCAATGATCAGGTGATCGCGCTACAGGCGGCGATCAGCAGGCTGGACCTGCCCGCCTCGGTCGAGACGGTGTTCAGTGGTGAGGCCGAGGAACAGGCAGATGCCATGATCTTCCTCGTCGGTGCGTTTGTTGCCGCACTTGGTGCGATGTTCATGATCCTCGTGACACAATTCAACAGCCTGTATCAGGCCTTCATTGTAATGAGCGCGATCGTCTTTTCCATCGCCGGCGTTCTGCTGGGCCTGCTGATCACGGGCCGGCCCTTTGGCGTGGTGATGGGCGGTATCGGCGTGATCGCGCTGGCCGGTATTGTGGTGAACAACAATATCGTTCTGATCGATACCTATAATGACCTGAGGAAGGAGGGCCAATCCGCACGCGAGGCCCTGCTGCGCACCGGAGCACAGCGTTTGCGGCCGGTTGTCCTGACCTCCCTAACCACCGCGCTGGGGCTGATGCCGATGGTGATCGGGGTGAACATCAACTTCTTTGACCGCTCGATCGTGTTCGGCGCACCGTCGACCCAATGGTGGACCGAGCTTTCCTCCGCCATCGCCGGCGGTCTGGTCTTTGCCACGGTGCTGACGCTGATCGTAACGCCTGCCATGTTGATGCTGGGGGTAAAGCTGTCGGAACGTCGCGACCGCCGCCGCGCACGACGGGCCGCTGCCGCCACCACATAAAAAAGCCCCGCCGGATGCGTCCGACGGGGCCAATCTCACAAAACCAACGCGCCCTTACAGGCCGGCATCGGCGAACAGCGCCTTCATATCCTTTTCAGGACGCGCGCCCATATGGCCGATAACCTCAGCCGCAGCGATGCAGCCCATACGACCTGCATCCTGTAGGGTGCGACCAGTGACCAACCCGTTCAGGAAACCTGCCGCGAACTGATCGCCGGCGCCGGTTGCATCGACAGGAACGACGCGGTTCACCGGAATCTCGACCCGCTCATCCCCGCGAATGATGACGACCGCATCACCGGAACGGGTGCAAACCACCAATGGGCAGGCCGCAGCGGCCGTGGCCAGTGCCTCATCCAGAGTGCCCGCCTCATACAAAGTGGTGAACTCTGCCTCATTGCCGATCACGTAATCCAGATCATTGGCCAGCAAGGCTTGGAAGTCGGCACGGTGGCGATCCACGCAGAACGGGTCGCTCAACGCGATGCCGGCCATGCCGCCGCCCTGACGAATGGCGCGGGCCGCCTTGGCAAATGCTTCCTTGCCCTGATCCTTGTCGAACAAATATCCCTCAAGGAACAGAACCTGCGCATCCGTGACAACCGCATCGTCCACATCATCGGGACCAACCTCGGACGAGATGCCCAGATAGGTGTTCATCGAACGCTCACCATCGGGGCTGACGAAAATCATCGAACGGGATGTTGGCAGATCACCGCCCGTAACCGGCCCGTTCGGGAAATCCGTGCCGCCATCGGTCATCGCATCAGCATAGAACCGACCCAGCGCATCATCGCGCACACGCCCGATAAAGGCAGTGGACCGCCCCATTGCGCCCAAACCGGCGAGGGTATTTGCAACCGAACCGCCGGCCGCCTGCACACGCTCACTCATCGCGGCATACAGCGTCTCGCCGCGCTCACGCTCAACCAATTGCATGATGCCCTTGGTGATGCCCATATGTTCCAGAAAGCTGTCATCGGTTTGTGCGATCACATCAACAACGGCATTGCCGATGCCAACAACTTCGTAGCGTTTGGTCATATCGTTTTGTCCTCGAAGGTACAGATATCGTTGATAAGGCAATGCGCGCAATCAGGGTTGCGGGCCTTGCAGGTATAGCGGCCATGCAGGATCAGCCAGTGATGGGCGTGCTGCTGGAATTCCACCGGCACGCGATCTTCAACCGCACGTTCCACCGCGACAACATCCTTACCCGGCGCGATGCCGGCACGATTGCCAATGCGGAAGATATGGGTATCCACGGCCTGCGCGGGATGCCCGAACCACATGTTCAGCACCACATTCGCGGTTTTGCGCCCCACACCGGGCAGGGATTCCAGCGCGGCGCGACTGGATGGCACCTCACCCCCGAATTCATCGACCAGAATGCGGCTCAGCTTGATGACGTTTTTCGCTTTGTTGCGATACAGGCCAATGGTGCGGATGTGCTCGATCACAGCTTCCTCGCCCAGATCCAGCATTTTCTGCGGGGTGTCTGCCACCTTGAACAACTCCACAGTGGCGCGGTTCACACCCTTATCGGTTGCCTGCGCGCTCAACGCGACGGCGACGACCAGAGTGAAGGCGTTGACGTGATCCAGCTCTCCCTTCGGCTCGGCGCAATCATCGCGGAACCGGGTGAAAACCTCGACCATCTGGGAATATGTAAGCGGCTTTGGCATGGCGCCCCTCATGCCACGGGTGGGCGTTGCAATCAAAGACAGATTTGTCGCCGGCCCGATCTTAACCCTGCGTTACGCAAAAAGGCCGGTTTCGCACCAAACCAGCCCCTTCGCAAAATTTGCCAGCCTTATAGCAGCCGCACCGCAGCCAAATAGCAGCCCGCTATTTTCACGCAATCAGTCGGCAGCGATCCAATCATCGCCACGCCCGTCGCCGGTCACGTCGAAGATCTCGCACCCATTCGGGCCGATCAGATCTGCGACCGCATTCATCCCATATTCGTCAGCGATTTATTGCGGCACATATAGGGCATCCAACCCCGCACATAAATTGCTGGACAGCGCAACAGTGCCCCCATCCAAGGCGGGATAAACCCAGCCACTGGCGGGACACTATTTTACGACCTCAAAGCAACTCAAACTGGCTACATTTACGGCAGATGAGGCAGCAAAATGCACAAGAACCGCACGTTTCGGGTCGTTTATATCACCCGCTATGTGCAACTAGTTTGGACCAGCATGTAACCGAAGGGGGATCACCCATGTCCGACGATAGCGCCGCCGCCCAATACACCCTGATGGCCCGCGCCCTGCGGCATATCGAGGAGAACCGTCTGGACCAACCGACGCTGGGCGATGTTGCTGCCTCGGTCGGGTTGAGCGCACCGCACTTCCAGCGTGCGTTCAGCCAATGGGTCGGGATCAGCCCGAAACGCTATCAACAATATCTGACGCTGGACCATGCGCGGCATTTGCTCAAGGAACGGTTCACCGTGCTCGACACCACCTTTGAGACCGGTCTATCCGGCCCCGGTCGGCTGCACGATCTGTTTGTGCGGTGGGAGGCAATGACGCCGGGCGAATATGCACGGGGCGGGGCCGGTATCACCATCAGCTATGGCTGGTTTGACAGCCCCTTTGGCGAGGTTCTGGCACTGGGCACCGATCGCGGATTGTGCGGCATGGCCTTTGCGGCGGAAAGCACTCGTGCCGACACCTTTACCGATATGAGCAGCCGCTGGCCGGCCGCCACATTCGTCGAGGCCCCTCAAAACATTGCAAAATGGGCGCAAGCGGCCTTTGGCGAGGGCGGAGAGGCCCGCTTGCATCTGATCGGCGCGCCGTTCCAGATCAAGGTATGGGAGGCCCTGCTGTCCATCCCTTCAGGCCATGTCACCACCTATTCCCAAATTGCCGAGGTTATCGGCAACCCAAAGGCAGTGCGCGCCGTGGGCACCGCCGTTGGGCGCAATCCGGTTAGCTGGCTGATCCCGTGCCACCGTGCGATGCGCAAATCGGGCGGGCTGGGCGGCTATCACTGGGGGCTGCCCGTCAAACGCGCGATGCTGGCCTGGGAGGCCGCACGGCTGGATGCGCGGGACGAGAATGTCGCCTAATGCTTGATCGTGGCGCGCGCATTGCGCACTCTATCGTGCATGACAGATCAAATTGACAAACCGCATGGACAGCTCGCATTGCAAACCATTGCAATGCCGGCAGATACGAACGCTAACGGAGATATCTTCGGGGGCTGGCTGATGGCGCAGATGGACCTTGGTTCATCGGTTCTTGCCCGAACCCGCGCCCGCGGTCGGGTCGCCACAGTCGCTGTTGAGGCGATGACCTTTTACAAACCGGTCCATGTCGGGGATCTGGTCAGTATTCATGGCGAGATCCAGAACGAGGGCACGACCTCCATGCGTATCGGGGTTGAGGTCTGGGTGACACGCCAACCCAGTGGTGAGCTACTGAAAATGACCGAGGCCGTCTTTACCTTTGTTGCCGTGGATGACAGCGGCAATAAACGACCGCTGCCGGTAAAATCATAACGACATTCCTTCAGGCAGGGTGGCAACGCCCTGCCCGCGCTGCGGCCCGCCGGTTTTGCCCTAAATTTCACCACACCCGCCCCGTTTGAACAGTAGTTCTGCGTTCCGCTGCGTATTTGGCGCTGAAATGTATGTGCACATTGCAAAGCAGATGGTTGCGGCGGGTGAAGCTGCCTCCTATATCAGCGTGCAGTAACAGCCGAACCTCAGCAGAGGGACGGCAGGGATGGGGAACGGGGGCCTCCGAGCAGGACCCGAGCCCTACAATCGCCAAGTAGAAGGGACGTATTATGTCTAAAGTTATCGGTATTGACCTCGGAACCACCAACTCCTGCGTCGCCATCATGGACGGCAGCCAAGCAAAAGTGATCGAAAACTCCGAGGGTGCACGCACGACCCCCTCCATGGTTGGCTTCACAGAAGACGAGCGCCTGGTTGGCCAGCCTGCAAAACGTCAGGCCGTCACAAACCCCACAAACACCCTGTTCGCAGTCAAGCGTCTGATCGGCCGTCAATTCGGTGATCCGCTGGTCTCCAAGGACAAGGGCATGGTCCCCTTCGAAATCGTCGAGGGGTCCAACGGTGATGCATGGGTCGAGGCACGCGGTGAGAAATACTCCCCGTCGCAGGTCTCCGCATTCATCCTGCAAAAGATGAAGGAAACAGCTGAGCAGTATCTGGGTGAGAAGGTCGAGCAGGCCGTCATCACCGTGCCAGCGTATTTCAACGACGCACAGCGTCAGGCGACCAAGGATGCGGGCAAGATTGCCGGCCTCGAAGTTCTGCGCATCATCAACGAGCCGACAGCGGCGGCATTGGCATATGGCCTCGACAAAGAGGGTTCCAAGACCATTGCGGTCTATGACCTTGGCGGCGGTACATTCGATATCTCGATCCTCGAAATCGACGAAGGCCTGTTCGAAGTTAAATCCACCAACGGCGACACGTTCCTCGGCGGTGAAGATTTCGACATGCGCATTGTCGAATATCTGGCCGATCAGTTCAAAAAAGAGCACGGCATCGACCTGCGCGGCGACAAACTGGCGCTACAGCGTCTGAAGGAAGCTGCGGAAAAGGCAAAGATCGAGCTGTCCTCGACCTCGCAAACCGAAATCAACCAGCCGTTCATCTCGATGAACCCTGAGACACGCCAGCCGGTTCACCTGGTAATGAAGCTGACCCGCGCAAAGCTGGAAAGCCTCGTCTCCGACCTGATCGCACGTTCGATCAAGCCGCTGAAAGCCGCGTTGAAGGATGCTGGCCTGTCCACATCGGATATCGATGAGGTTGTGATGGTCGGCGGCATGACGCGTATGCCTAAAGTATACGACGAAGTGACCAAGTTCTTCGGCAAGGAGCCACATAAGGGTGTGAACCCTGATGAGGTTGTCGCCATGGGCGCCGCCATTCAGGCCGGTGTTTTGCAGGGCGATGTTACCGACGTGGTTCTGCTGGACGTCACCCCGCTGACGCTGGGTATTGAGACGATGGGCGGCGTACTGACGCCAATGATCGATCGCAACACGACGATCCCGACGAAAAAGTCCAACGTCTTCTCCACCGCTGAGGACAACCAGAGCGCCGTAACCATCCGCGTGTTCCAGGGTGAGCGTTCCATGGCTGCGGATAACAAGATGCTGGGCCAGTTCAACCTGGAGAGCATCCCGCCCGCACCTCGTGGCCTGCCACAGATCGAAGTGACCTTCGACATCGACGCCAACGGCATCGTGTCCGTCTCCGCCAAGGATAAGGGGACGAACAAGGAGCAGAAGATCACCATTCAGGCCAGCGGTGGTTTGTCCGATGCCGATATCGAGGCAATGGTTCGTGAAGCCGAGGAGAACGCTGACGCCGATAAGGATCGTCGCGAGCTGGTCGAGGCGAAGAACCAGGGTGAAAGCCTGATGCACTCCACCGAGAAGTCGCTGGAGGAGCACAAGGACAAGGTCAGCTCCACCACGATCGAGGCAATCGATCTGGCGATGGCGCAGCTCAAGGACTCGCTGGAAACAGACGATGTGGGCAAGATCAAAGGCTCCATCCAGAACCTGACGGAATCGGCCATGAAGCTGGGCGAGGCCATCTATAAGGCGCAGGAAGCAGAGGCCGAGGCGGATGAGCCACGCGCCGCCGACGATGCAATGGGTGAGGACGACGTCGTTGACGCAGACTTCACCGATGTTGACGACGACGGCAAGAAGGCGTCCTGATCGTTCTGTCGGGCGGTGATCCCCACCGCCCGACAAACCAGGCAGATACGCTTATGTCCTTTACGCCCCCGAACCCGCCCTTTGGCACCTATGCAATTTCGCCCACGCTTGAGCGTTTGCGCCTGCGTGCCGAACGTGCGCCGCGCCGCTGGATCGCCTCTGGCATCCGCCGTTTGATCCAGCGTGCACAGGCCGAGCCCTATGATGTTGTCGTTTTCGGCAATCAAAAGGCACGGCTGCATCCCGCGGATAACCGCGCCGAAAAACGGGTTTTGTCAGGGACGCAATATTGGGACTTACCCGAACGAACACGGTTGGCACAGGCCATCGCGGAGGCAGGTGATACATTCTGCTTCGTCGATGCCGGTGCAAATGTCGGCATGTACACCCTATCCGTGCGCGCGGATGCGCAGCGCGCTGGTAAGGCTGTGCAAATTGTTGCGATCGAACCTGATCCCGTAAATGCGGGGCGCCTGCGATGCAACCTTGCCGCGTCCGATGCTGTCGATGTGCATCACGCCGCCGTCGCGTTGAGCGATTCGGAGGGTGAGGTCAGCTTCGTCTCGGGCGGTTTGGAAAATCGGGGTGAGGCACGGATTGGCGAGGGTGATCTGACATTGCCCTGCCGTCCATTGCTATCGGTTGTTCAGGATGCAGGGCTGCCGCGTATCGACGCGATGAAGATGGATATCGAGGGTTACGAAATTCCGGTTCTGACAGCATTTTTTGCGAGCGCTCTGCCGCAAATGCTGCCCCGGCTCGTAATCATGGAAACCGGCCGCGATGCGGGTGGGCCCCTACCGGAACTGATGATCCGGCACGGCTACCACATCGAAATGCAGACCGGTATCAACACAATTTTCGTGCTGGGCGACGCCGCTCAGCCATCGGAGTAAGACATGGCGAAGCGCGATTACTACGATGTTCTGGGTGTAGCCAAAGGTGCCACCGACGTCGAAATCAAAAAGGCGTTCAAGAAAAAGGTGATGGAACATCACCCTGACCGGAACCCCAATAATCCTGAGGCTGAGGGCCTGTTCAAGGAGGCCAACGAAGCACATGACGTGCTGAAGGATCCTGAAAAGCGCGGCGCCTATGACCGCTACGGCCACGCCGCGTTTGAGGGCGGAATGGGTGCCGGCGGCGGGCGACGTCAGCAGGGCGGCGCGGATTTCTCCTCGGCGTTTTCGGACGTGTTCGACGACCTGTTCGGCGATTTCATGGGCGGGCAACGCGGTGGGCGCGGTGGTGGCCAGCGCGCCGCACGTGGGTCAGACCTGCGCTACAACATGCATGTCACGCTTGAGGAAGCCTTTGCCGGCAAGCAAGCCAGCATCACCATCCCCGGATCGGCGATCTGTGAGGAATGTGAGGGCTCGGGCGCAGAGGGCGGCGCAGAACCCGCCACCTGCCCAACCTGTTCAGGCATGGGTAAGGTCCGCGCGCAGCAGGGCTTTTTCACCATTGAACGCACCTGCCCTACCTGTGATGGCCGCGGCCAGATCATCAAGAACCCGTGCCGCAACTGTAATGGCGCCGGTCGGGTTGAAAAGCAGCGCACGTTGAGCGTGAACATCCCCAAGGGCGTCGAAACCGGCACCCGTATCCGTCTAGCGGGTGAGGGTGAAGCCGGCCAGCGTGGCGGTCCATCGGGCGATCTGTACATCTTTATCGAGGTGGCCAGCCATCCGATCTTTGAACGCGATGGCGTCAATCTGTTCTGCCGGATTCCGGTCCCGATGGCGACTGCCGCGCTTGGCGGTGACATCGAGGCACCAAATCTGGACGGTGGCCGCAGCCGCGTAAAGGTTCCGGCCGGCGTGCAGGCAGGCAAGCAATTGCGCCTGCGCAGCAAGGGTATGCCCCATCTGCGCGGACAGGGCACTGGCGATCTGTATATCGAACTGGCGGTTGAAACGCCGGTCAACCTGACCGCACGGCAAAAGGAATTGCTGAAGGAGTTCGAGGACGAAAGCGCCAAGAACAGCCCTGACAGCGAGGATTTCCTGTCCAAGGTTAAGGGTTTCTGGGACGGCATGCGCGGCACCGGCTAACGCATCCACCTGTTTAACTGGAAAGGCCCGCACACCCTGTGCGGGCTTTTTTCATTTCGCGTATCCGCATTGGAAACAGTGGACGCGATCCATCAATTGATTAGGTCATTCATTTTCAGCATTGGTCGGGCGGAAATCCGCTCGCTAACGTCCGTGAACCAACTTCAGGGAGCTGAAAATGAAAAAATTCACCACCATTGCCTCCGCGCTCGCATTGAGCGTCGGCATGACATTCGGTGCAGCAGCACAAGATCTCCGCATTGCCTATGACGCCGATCCGGTATCGCTCGACCCACATGAGCAGCTATCAGGCGGTACACTACAGCTGTCGCACATGACCTTTGACCCGCTGGTACGCTGGACACAGGACCTACAGTTCGAGGGCCGTCTGGCCGAGAGCTGGGAGCAGGTTGACGATGTCACCACCCGCTTCACCCTGCGTCAGGGCGTAAAGTTCCACTCCGGCAACGAAATGACGGCTGATGACGTGGTTTACACGTTTGAGCGCCTGAAGGAGTCGGATGACTTCCGCGGTATCTTCGCACCGTTCGTCTCGCTGACCGCAGTAGACGATTACACGGTTGAGCTGGTCACAGCTGAGCCTTACCCGCTGGTCCTGCACACCGCGACCTACATCTTCCCGATGGAGCGTGCCTTCTACGAAGGTTCCGAGGATGGCGGCGAGATTGTTAAGCACGGCGACAGCTTCGCCTCGCGCAACATCTCCGGCACCGGCCCATATGTCGTGACAGAGCGTGAGCAAGGCGTTTCCATGACGTTCGAGCGTTTTGCCGATTACTGGGATACAGAATCCGAGGGCAACGTTCAGAACATCACACTGACCCCGATTGCCGAGGATCCAACTCGCGTTGCGGCCCTGCTGGCCGGCGATGTTGATTTCATCGCACCTGTTCCGCCAACCGATTTGCAGCGCATCGAGGACGATCCAGAGACGGATCTGATCACCATGTCCGGCACACGGATCATCACGTTCCAACTGAACCAGGACCGTGTTGAGGCATTCCAGGACGCACGTGTTCGTCGCGCAATCGACTTCGCTGTGAACAATGAGGGCATCGTCGCCCGCATCATGCGCGGCTTCGGCACCGTTGGCGCACAGGCATCCCCTGCTGGATATCTGGGCCATGATCCTGAGCTGACGCCACGCTTTGATCTGGACGAGGCAAACCGCCTGATGGCCGAAGCAGGCTATGCAGATGGTTTCACCGTTTCGATGATGGCGCCAAACAACCGCTACGTGAACGATGCGCGCATCGCCGAGGCTGTTGCCTCGATGCTGTCGCAAATCAACATCACGGTTGATCTGCAAACGTTGCCAAAGGCCCAGTACTGGCCTGAATTCGACGAGCGTTCCGCCGACATGATGATGATCGGCTGGCATGCGGATACCGAGGATTCGGCAAACTTCCACCAGTTCCTGACAGCCTGTGCTGATGAGGAAACCGGTAACGGTCAGTATAACTCGGGCAACTATTGCAACGAGGAAGCCGATGCCCTGATGGCGCAGGCAAATGCCGAAACCGATCCGGAAGTACGCGCAGACCTGCTGCAACAGCTTGAGGGCATCCTGTACGAGGATGCTGCCTTTATCCCGCTGCACTGGCAGGATCTGGCATGGGGCGCACGCGCTGGTGTAAATGCTGCACCTATCGTGAACGCGCTGAACTTCCCCTACTTTGGTGATCTGGTTGTAGATACCGAGTAAGCAACGTGCAGGCCGGATCAAACCGGCCGCATATCAATACCGCAGGGGGCCGCGCGCCCCCTGCATTTTCACCGGGGGACACACGGCATGTTTGCCTATCTCGTCAAAAGACTGTTTCAGGCCGCTGCGGTCATGTTCGCGATATCGATTGTCGCCTTTGCCATTCAGGACAATCTGGGTGATCCGCTGCGTGAACTGGTCGGGCAATCCGTATCCGAGGAAGTCCGCCAGCAATTGCGTGATGAGCTGGGCCTGAACGATAGCTTTATCGAACAATATCTACGCTTTGCCGGTCGTGCCATTCAGGGCGATCTAGGCACCTCATATTTCTTTAAAGAACCCGCGTTGGACGTGATCCTGCGCAAACTGCCCGCGACGCTGGAACTGGTCTTTGGTGCGACTGTCATCATTATCGGCCTGTCCATTCCGCTGGGCGTTTACACTGCGATCAAGCCGAACTCGATTTTTTCCAAAGTCGTGATGGGCGTCAGCATCATCGGTATCTCGATCCCTGTCTTTCTGACGGCAATCCTGCTGATCTTCTTCTTTGCGGTTGAGCTGCGCTGGCTACCCTCGTTCGGGCGGGGTGATCCGGTTCATGTGTTTGGTTATTGGGAAACGAATTTCGCGAACTGGGCCGGCCTGCGCCAGATTTTGCTGCCCTCCATCGCGCTCAGCTCGATCATGTTGCCACTGTTTATCCGCCTGATCCGTGCGGAAATGCTGGAAACACTCGACAGCGAATATGTGAAATACGCCTATGCCAAGGGCCTGCAAACGCGCCGTATCTGGTTTGTGCACGCGCTGAAAAACACGCTGCTGCCGGTGATTACCGTGGGTGGTGTGCAGATCGGAACCATGGTGGCCTATACGATCCTGACCGAAACCGTCTTTCAGTGGCCCGGCATGGGCTTCATGTTTCTAGAGGCGGTGAACCGCGTCGATACGCCCCTGATCGTGGCCTATCTGATCGTGGTCGGTTTCATCTTTGTTCTAACTAATACGGTGGTCGATTTGATCTACGGACTGGTCAACCCGACCGTCAATTTGTCGAGGATGGGCGCATGAGCAACGTGGAGAGTAATCTGCACAGCCAGACCCGCTGGCAGAAATTTCGTGCCTCTAATCTGGGATATTCGTTCCTGAGCAATAAGGTCGCGATGATCTCCATGGCGGTCTTTGTGGCTATCGTGGTGATGGCGGTGTTTGCACCGCTGATCGCGCCATTCGATCCCTATGATCCGCGCCAGCAAGACATCATGAATTCCGAGATGGCCCCCATTTGGTGGGCCGGCCCGCGTGATTTCACGGACCCGCAATTCATTCTGGGCACCGATGCGCAGGGGCGCGACCTGTGGTCCGCGATCCTGTACGGCACGCGCCTGTCGCTGATGATCGGCGTCTGTGCCGTTGCGTTGCAGGCGTTTCTTGGCATCTCCATCGGTCTGATCTCGGGCTATGTTGGCGGGCGCACGGATAGCTTGCTGATGCGTTTGGCTGATATCCAGTTGAGCTTTTCCACGCTGATGGTCGCGATCATCTTCCTCGCGGTGACGCAGGCGCTGTTCGGGTCAGAGGTGTTCAACCGCTACGCTATCTTCTTTCTGATCGCAGTGATTGGCGTGTCCGAATGGCCGCAATATGCCCGAACGGTCCGCGCGACTGTGCTGGCGGAGAAAAAGAAGGAATATGTCGATGCCGCGCAGGTTCTGGGCTTTGGCCCGATCCGCATCATGGTGCGGCATATTCTGCCAAACTCCGTCTCGCCGATCTTTGTGATTTCAACCGTTCAGGTTGCGAATGCGATTATTTCGGAGGCGTCGCTCTCCTTCCTCGGGCTGGGAATGCCGGTATCGCAACCCTCGCTAGGCTCGCTGATTTCCGGCGGGTTCGAGTTCATTTTTTCGGGAAGCTGGTGGATCACAACAATCCCCGGCGTCGTTCTGGTCGTGCTGGTTCTGGTCATCAACCTGTTGGGTGACTGGCTGCGCGACGTGCTGAACCCCAAGCTGTATAAGGGGTAGGCCCATGTCACTTCTTTCCGTACAGGGCCTGACCGTGAAGTTTGCGATGCGCAACAACACGGTTACCGCGCTCAACGACATCTCGTTCGATATTGGTCAGGGTGAACGGGTCGGCATCGTCGGGGAATCCGGCGCCGGCAAATCCATCACCGGATTCTCGATACTGAACCTGCTGTCGCGCCCCGGCTATATCGCCGGCGGGTCGATCATGTTTGACGGGCAGGACCTGACCAAGCTGAGCGATAAGCAGTTCCGCACCATTCGCGGCAACCGCATCGCCATGATTTTTCAGGACCCGATGGTCACGCTGAACCCCGTTCTGACCATTGGTCAGCAGATGGTGGAACAATTGCAGGCCCATCGTCGCGTCAGTCGCAAGGACGCGGAGATCATCGCCGTGGCCAAGCTGCGTGAGGTCTATATCCCCGCACCAGAGGAACGCCTGAAGCAGTATCCGCATGAGCTGTCCGGCGGTATGCGCCAGCGGATTGTCATCGCTATTGCGCTGCTGCTGGACCCTCAGCTGATTATCGCTGACGAACCGACAACCGCGCTGGATGTGACCATTCAGGCCGATATCATGGAGCTGCTGCTGGAGCTGTGCGAAAGCAACAATGTCAGCCTGATCCTGATCACCCACGATCTGGGCGTGGTCAGCCAGATGACGCAACGCATGTTAGTTATGTATGCCGGCCGGATTATCGAAACCGGTGGCACACGTGAAATCATCAACGACCCACAGCATCCCTATACGCAGGGCCTGATTAACGCATTGCCGCAGCAGACCCTACCCGGTGAGAAACTGCGCCAGATCCCCGGCAATATGCCCGCGCTCAGCGCCATTCCCCCCGGCTGCCCGTTCCACCCACGCTGCGGCTATGCCGTGCCCACCTGCCGCACCGTGCGCCCCGAATTGCGGCGCCATGGCGGGTCGGACGTGGCCTGTATCGAGGTTGAGCGCCTGCACGGCACCACACCGCATAAGGTGGATTACGCATGAAGAACGAAATGACCCAAACACCTCTGTTGCAAATCGATGCGCTGGAAAAACGCTTCGCACTGGATCACGGATTTCTGGAGACGGTAAAACTGCGCAAGGGACGCATCCGCCGTGAAAAGCGTGAGGTCCATGCCGTTAATGGGCTGACGCTGGACATCAAACGGGGTGAGGCGCTGTGCATCGTGGGCGAATCCGGCTGCGGTAAATCCACCGTTGCGCGGTTGGTGGCGGGTTTGTTGAACCCGTCAAACGGCTCAATCACCTATGATGGCAAGCGGATCGACACCCTGACCCGCCGCGAGATGCTGCCCTATCGGCGCAAGATGCAGATGATCTTCCAAAATCCCTATGCATCGCTGAACCCGCGGATGACCATCGAACAGGCGCTTACAGAACCGGTCAAGCATCACCACCCCGACCTCAGCGCGCAGGGCGTGCGGGATAAGGTGGTAGAGGTTATGCGCTCCGTCGGCGTTGATCCCGCATGGGCGCCCCGCTATCCGCACGAATTTTCCGGTGGTCAGCGGCAGCGTATCGCCATCGCCCGGGCCCTGACGGTAGATCCCGAATTCATCATCGCGGATGAGCCGATTTCGGCCCTGGACGTGTCCATTCAGGCGCAGGTGCTCAACCTGATGCTGGAGGCACAGGTTGAGCGTGGCCTGACCTATCTGTTCATCACCCATGACCTCAGCGTGGTGCAGCATTTCGGAACCCGCGTGGCCGTGCTGTATCTGGGTACGTTATGCGAGCTGTCGGATACCGCGACCCTGTTTGCGAACCCCAAGCATCCCTATACCCGCGCCCTGCTGTCCGCCGTGCCAAAGCTGGACGATCAGGCCCCGAACCATATTCGTTTGCGCGGTGAAATCCCGACTCCGATCGATATGCCGCAGGGTTGCCCGTTCCGCTCACGCTGTACCTATGCCAATGATCGTTGCGCGGTGGAACGGCCGGTTCCTGCACCACAGCCCGACGGGTCGCTGGTTGCATGTCATGCGGTCGAAGAAGACAGGATTGAAACCGTCTAAGCCCAACGGGTTATCGACGGCTGGAGCATTCATTGGAAATTTCGTGGCTGAAAGATTTTGAGGCATTGGCAACCCTGCGCAATTTTTCGCGCGCGGCCGAGGATCGCAATGTCTCGCAGCCTGCCTTTAGCCGGCGCATACGGATACTTGAGGAAGAAGTCGGCGCCGGCCTGATTGACCGGCGCTCACTACCGCTCTCCCTAACCCCCGCAGGTGAGATTTTTCTGGCGCAGGCGCGCCTGATGACCCGCACCTATGAGGAAACGATCGAGCGGTGTCAGGCGGTGGATGCAGCGAATGCCGACACGATCCGCTTTGCCACCACGCAATCGCTATACCTGACGCATTATCGCAGCCTGATCGGTCCCATGGCCGACCATGACGGCGTTGATATCGACCTGAACTCGACCAGTTGGGCGACTGATCAGTTCGTGACCGCCCTGCAACAGCATTACTGCGATGTGATCCTGACCTATTGGCACCCCGCGATGGAGGCCTTGTCGCCGCTGGATGTGACCCGTGCTGACCACTTGGTTCTAAGCCGCGACATGCTGCTGCCCGTTGCACATGCCCTGCCCGATGGCCGGCCCGCCTATACCCTGCCTGCCAGCAGTAAAAAGCCCGTGCCGATGTTCCATTACGGATCATCCTCGGCGCTAAAACCGGTGGTGGATGCGATCCTGCGCCGACACATGATGCCCGGAAACCTGCTGACCATATCCCATGGCGGACAGGCCCACGGGATCAAGGAAATGGTACAGGAAAATTTCGGCTTGGGCTGGTTACCGCGTGAGGTATGTACACGGGAACTGGACGCCGGCAGTTTGGCGATTGCCGGTAATGACAGCTTTGCGGCGCCGCTGGAAATCCGCATCTATAAGGACGCACAAAACCAAAAGCCGTCGCTCAGAAAACTGTGGCGACGGCTTGAGGAATTGGTGGCCAATTAACGCCTACCCAACGCG
This sequence comes from Pontivivens marinum, assembly GCF_900231835.1. Lineage (GTDB taxonomy): Bacteria > Pseudomonadota > Alphaproteobacteria > Rhodobacterales > Rhodobacteraceae > Pontivivens > Pontivivens marinum. Next base: position 1,103,072 of record NZ_OCTN01000001.1, read on the forward strand.
GCACGCCGCCATTAACGCCATGTGCAGAATGTCATTCACCGTGGCGGTGGTCGAGGTCAGCTTTACCTGTCGATCAATGCCAGTCAGGATCGGGCCAATCACCGTGGCGCCGGCCAGTTCCTGCATCATCTTGACCGAGATTGACGCCGAATGGCGGGCCGGCACGACGACGATATTTGCGGGGCCAGACAGGCGGCAGAACGGGTATTGACGCATGACATCGGCGTTCAGCGCGACATCTACGGTCATTTCGCCATCATATTCGAAATCCACATTGCGGGCGTCCAATGCCTCCACCGCGTGGTGCATCTTCTCGGCTCGCTCGGATACCGGATAACCGAAATTCGAGAAGGAGCAGAACGCCACGCGCGGCTCCAACCCCAGACCACGGGCAACCTTTGCTGCCTGTTCGGCGATATTGGCGAGGTCTTCGCGTTCCGGCCATTCATGTACCAGCGTATCCGCGATCAGGATCAGGCGGCCATTATGCAGCACCGCAGAAATCCCCACTGCGCCATCAGCGGCAGTCGCGTCGAAGACCAGTCCGATCTGTGACAGCACCTGCGCGCTTTTGCGGGTGGCACCGGTGACCATGCCGTCCGCCATATCATGGGCCAGTAGCAGCGCGGCAAAGACGTGGCGATCACGACTGGCAAGACGATAGCAATCGCGCTGATCCAGCCCCTTACGCTGCAACCGCGTGTAGAGGTAGTCCGCCATTTCCTGCAAATTATCGACGGTGCCGGCGTTCACAATCTCCAGATCATTGATGGCGTCGGGCTGGCCCGCAGCCTCCAACATCGCGGCGATATCGTCGCGACGACCCACCACCAGCGCTTGGCCAAGGCCGGAACGGCGATAGGCCAGCGCAGCACGTACCACCCGTTCATCATCCCCCTCGGCAAAGATCATCCGCGCTTGCGCACCGCGCGCACGGTTGAACAACCCGTCAAGGATCGACGCCGTCGGATCGAGGCGCGAGCGTAGCGTCAGCTCATACCCCTCCATATCGATAATCGGGCGGCGGGCGACACCGGTATCCATGCCTGCCTTGGCCACAGCCGGCGGAATGACGTGGATCAGACGGGGGTCAAACGGGGTCGGGATAATGTAATCGCGCCCGAATTGCAGCTTGCGCCCATAGGCCATCGCGACCTCGTCCGGCACGGCGTCCCGCGCCAGATCGGCCAAGGCACGGGCACAGGCGATCTTCATCTCATCATTGATGGCGCGGGCATGGATATCCAGCGCGCCACGGAACAGATAGGGAAAGCCCAGCACGTTGTTCACTTGGTTCGGGTAATCCGACCGGCCGGTGGCGACGATTGCGTCCTCGCGCACGGCATGGGCCTCCTCGGGCGTGATTTCGGGGTCGGGGTTCGCCATCGCGAAAATCACCGGGTTCGGCGCCATGCTGGCCACCATTTCAGGCGTAACCGCGCCCTTGACCGACACCCCTAGGAAGACATCAGCGTCGCGCATTGCTTCCTCAAGCGTGCGATCGGTGGTCACGGCCGCATGGGCGGATTTCCACTGGTTCATCCCCTCGGTTCGGCCCTGATAGATCACGCCCTTGGTATCGCAGGCGATGCAATTATCGTGCTTTGCGCCCATCGCCTTGATCAACTCGATACAGGCAATGCCGGCCGCGCCGGCGCCGTTCAGCACGATCTTACAATCCTCGATTTTCTTGCCCGAGATATGCAGCGCGTTCATCAGGCCGGCTGCACAGATCACCGCCGTGCCGTGCTGATCGTCATGAAAAACGGGGATATCCATCTCCGCCTTTAGCCGCTGTTCGATGATGAAACATTCGGGGGCCTTGATATCCTCAAGGTTGATGCCGCCAAAGGACGGCCCCATCAATTTGACCGCGTTGATAAATGCCTCGGGGTCCTCGGTGTCCAGTTCCAGATCGATGGAGTTCACATCAGCGAACCGTTTGAACAGAACCGCCTTGCCCTCCATCACCGGTTTGGAGGCCAGCGCCCCCAGATTGCCAAGTCCCAGAACCGCCGTTCCGTTCGAGATTACGGCGACCATGTTCCCCTTGGTCGTGTAATCATATGCCAGCGCAGGGTTCGCCGCGATTGCTTCACATGGAACAGCAACACCCGGTGAATAGGCCAGGCTTAGGTCACGCTGCGTCGCCATGGCGGTGGATGCACGGACCTCCAGCTTCCCCGGAGATGGGCTGAGGTGATAGGCCAGCGCCTCCTCATTCGTGATCCGTGTATTTCTGCTCATGTCGCGCTCCCACCATAATGCGTTTTCGTCAAGGTTAGCGGCCCATGCCATGCGCACAAAGGGTTTTCGCCACGCGGCCGTCAGGTTAGGACTGAGCCACGCAATTATGGGGGCCGACATGGCGAATGGCGCAACGCCGATGATGGTGCAGTTTCTGGAGATCAAGGCGCAGTACCCCGATGCGTTGCTGTTCTACAGAATGGGCGATTTTTACGAGATGTTCTTTGACGATGCGATTGCGGCATCAGCTGCACTGGACATTGCACTGACCAAACGCGGCAAACATGACGGCGAGGATATCGCGATGTGCGGCGTGCCACAGCACGCAGCCGAGGGGTATTTGCTGACCCTGATCCGCAAGGGTTTCCGCGTTGCCGTTTGCGACCAGATGGAAAGCCCCGCCGAGGCGAAGAAGCGCGGTTATAAGGCCGTGGTAAAGCGTGAGGTTGTGCGTCTGGTCACCCCCGGCACCTTGACCGAGGATACGCTGCTGGATGCGCGGCGGCACAATTACCTCGCCGCCTATGCGCAGGTGCGCGATAGCGGGGCCTATGCGTGGCTGGACCTCAGCACTGGCGAGCTGCACGTCACACGCTGCCCGAAAATCATGCTGGGCCCGATGCTTGCCCGTACCTCACCGCGTGAGGTTCTGGTGGTTGAGGGCGATGTGCCAGATTCCCTGACCGAGGATAGCGCCGTCATTACCCCGCTCGCACGCGCCAGCTTTGATAGTGAGGGTGCGCGCACGCGGCTGGAACGCCTATACGGCACAGGGTCGCTGGACGGCTTCGGACAATTTGATCGGGCGGAGCTGGGCGCGCTAGGCGCATTGATCGACTATATTGATATCACTCAAAAGGGCCGCCTGCCCCTGATCCACCCGCCTGTGCAGGAACAACAGGGCGCGGCCATGCAGATCGACGCGGCGACGCGGCGCAATCTGGAACTGACCCACGCGCTCAGCGGTGGGCGCGAGGGCGGGCTGCTAAACGCCATCGACCGCACGGTGACGGGCGCAGGGGCACGACTGCTGGAAACACGGGTTTGCGCACCCTCCACCGATCTGACGGTTATCCGTGAGCGTTTGGACGCCGTGCAGCTCTTTGTAGATGACCGGACCCTCAGCGCCGACCTGCGCGATGCGTTGCGACAGGCGCCTGACATGGATCGCGCCCTATCACGGCTGGCGCTGGATCGGGGGGGGCCGCGTGATCTGGCCTCCATCCGCAATGGCTTGACCGCCGGCGCACGCATGGGAGCTATCCTCAGCGGTGAGTTGCCCGAGGGGGTCGCGCAGGCGGCAAAGGTGCTTTCCACCCTGCCCGATTGCGCCGCCTTGCTGGAATCCGCGCTGGTGGCCGAACCCCCCCTGCTGAAACGCGACGGTGGTTTCGTGACGGAGGGCGTGGATGTCGATCTGGACGAGGCCCGCACCCTGCGCGATGAGGGGCGCGGCGTTATTGCCTCCATGCAGGCAAAATATGCTGAGCTGGCCGGCGTCACCGCATTGAAAATCAAGCATAACAACGTGCTGGGCTATTTCATCGAAACCACGGCAACCCATGCGGAAAAGATGATGTCCGACCCGCTATCGGATACGTTCATCCATCGGCAAACCACCGCAAATGCAGTGCGTTTCACCACGGTTGAGCTGTCCGAACTGGAAACCCGCATCCTGAACGCCGGCGCGCGCACATTAGAGCTGGAGCTGGAGCAGTTCGACCGCATGCGTGACGCAGTGCTAAACGATGGGGCCAGCATCAGCACCATCGCCCGCGCATTGGCGGAACTGGATGTGGCCAGCGCGTTGGCAGAGCTGGCCGTGGACAGCGACTGGACCCGGCCCAAACTGGACATGTCACGCAGCTTTAACATCGTCGGTGGTCGCCATCCTGTGGTGGAACGTGCATTGCAACGACAGGGCGGCGCAGATTTCATCCCCAACGATTGTGATCTAACGGCGCAGGGCGACAATGCAGCGCGGATCATCCTGCTGACCGGTCCGAACATGGCCGGTAAATCGACATGGCTACGCCAAAACGCGATCATCGCGCTGCTGGCGCAAATCGGGGCCTATGTGCCGGCAGCCTCGGCTGAAATCGGGCTGGTGGATCAGCTCTTCTCACGTGTTGGGGCGGCGGATGATCTGGCGCGGGGCCGCTCCACCTTTATGGTGGAGATGGTTGAGACGGCGGCCATTCTAAATCGCGCCGGCCCTCGGGCCATGGTTATTCTGGACGAAATCGGCCGCGGCACCGCGACCTATGACGGGTTGAGCATCGCATGGGCCGTGATGGAACATTTGCATGAGGTCAACGGCGCCCGCGCCCTGTTCGCCACCCATTACCACGAAATGACCGGCCTATCGGCGAAGCTGGACGGCGTATCCAACGCCACCGTCGCCGTGCGTGAATGGGAGGGCAACGTGGTTTTTCTGCATGAGGTGCGTGAGGGCGCGGCAGACCGCTCCTACGGGGTACAGGTCGCCCGTCTGGCCGGCCTGCCCGACAGTGTGGTGGATCGCGCCCGTAGCGTGCTGAAAATGCTGGAATCCGAGGAGCATGGCGGCAAGGCCAAGCTGCGCATCGACGACCTACCCCTATTCGCCGTGCCGGTCAGCGAACCCGCCGCGCCCAAAGCGGATTCACAGGTAGAAAGCCGCCTCGCAGATATCCTGCCCGACGGCCTGACCCCGCGTGAAGCATTGGATCTGATCTATGAGCTAAAGGGGTTGATGCCTCAGTAAAGCGATTTGGAATAGCGGGCGAGCATCTGCTCGTCCGTTTCACGCGGTGCATCCGCGCCGGCGTGGTCGACCAGCATTTCACCCATTGTGGGCACCGGACGAATCTTTGCCCATGTTTCCGGTTGCCACAGGCCGGATCGCAACATGGATTTGGCGCAATGCAGATAGGCACGGGTGATCGTAACCCGCAGCACGGTCAGCGCCGGCTTGCCGTTAAATCCGCATTTCTCACACAAATCCGCATCGTCCCGAATTTCCGCAACACCGCGCACACGCAATGTTTCACGTACACCGGGGATCATGAAAATCAGACCAATCGCAGGATCAGCCAACAGGTTGCTGAGGCTATCCAGCCGGTTATTCCCCGGCCTGTCAGGAATCAGCAGATGCGTGTCGTCCTCAACACACACAAAACCCGCAGCGTCGCCCCGTGGCGTCAGGTCCAGACCCTGAGCACCGGATGTGGACATCACCATGAATGGCGACGCTGCGATAAATTGACGGCAATGGGGGTCGAGATGGATCATTTCCTTGGCAACGGCCCGTGCGCTTTTCTCGCCGTATAGCGCGCGCAGGCTTGCCTCATCTGTGATCCGTCCCATTGCTCTATCCTTTAGCCACCCGAAGATACGCCAACCTGCGCGGGGCGCAGCAAGCGCTCACCGATCATGAAGCCCTCGGTCATGACCTGAAGCACGCAGCCGGCCGCGACGCCGGGCATTGGAGCCTCGAACATTGCCTGATGCAGCTTTGGATCAAACTTATCGCCCATTTCAGGATCGATGCGCGTGATCTTGTGCTTTTCAAAGGCGCTCAGCAGCTCACGCTGGGTCAGCTCGATACCCTCCAGCACGCCGCCAACGGCCTCACGCTGTTCATCGGTAACGGTTTCCAGCGCGCGTTTCAGGTTGTCATGCACGGGCAGCAATTCACGCGCCAGGCGTGTGCCGCCGTAAACCTCGGCGTCCTTACGGTCACGCTCCAACCGCTTGCGCAGGTTTTCCATGTCCGCATAGGTGCGCAGCAATTTGTCGCGCAACTCCTCATTCTCGCTGCGAAGGTTAGCGATTTCGGCATCCGGATCGGCATAGCCGTCCAGATTTTCCTCGCTCTCGCCCTCGGCGTTCAGGATTTCTTCTAGATCTTGGTTCACGTCATTTTCGTCCGACATGTTTGCTTTCCGTGCTCAGCGCGTTCAGCGACCGTCCTTGAGGAGTCGGCCCACCAATTGCGCGGTGTAATCAACTATCGGCACGATACGTCCGTAATTCAGCCGTGTAGGGCCGATAACGCCGATCGCTCCGATGATCTTCCGATCAGAGTTCATATAGGGAGATACGACCAGAGAGGAACCGGAAAGTGAAAAGAGCTTGTTTTCTGACCCGATGAAAACGCGCACCCCGTCGCCATCCTCGGTCAAACTCAGCAATTGTGCCAAATCCCGCTTCCGCTCAATATCGTCAAACAGTTGGCGCACCCGCACCAGATCGTCCTCTGCCTCGGTTGCGTCAATCAGATGCGATGTTCCGCGCACAATCAGGCGATCGCGGTCATCATTCGTATTATCGGACCATAGCGCTACGCCCGATTCCACCAGATTGCGCGCCAGAACGTCCAGCTCCTGACGGCGCGCAGTGATTTCCAGCTCCACGATGGAGCGGGCCTCACCGACAGTGCGACCCTCCAGAATAGAGTTCAGAAAATTCGCAGCCTCACGCATGGCTGAGGGGGGCAAGCCCGGTGGCGGTGTGAACAACCGGTTTTCCACCCGCCCATCCGCCATCACCAGAACGACCAGTGCGCGTTCCTCGGATAGGGAAACGAATTCGATATGGCGGATCGGCGCCTCAACCTGCGGGGTTAGCACCAGCGAGGCACCCCGCGTCAGGCCCGACAGCACACCGCCGGCGCGGTTCAACGCGCCTGTGATGTCATCTGTATCGGTGCCAACCGCGCGCTCGATCTCCTGCCGGTCAACGCTGTTCACGTCGCCGCCCTCGATAAATCCGTCCACAAACATCCGCAGGCCACGCTGCGTCGGGATACGGCCGGCGCTGACATGGGGGCTACCCAACAGGCCCAGCACCTCCAGATCCTGCATGACGTTGCGTATCGTGGCTGCCGACACACGCTCCGCCAAGGATCGTGACAGGGTACGTGATCCTACAGGCTCTCCCGTATCCAGATACGTCTCAACCAGTGAGCGAAACACCGCACGGGCGCGCTCATTCATATCATCCAACGTGCTGGTATGCGGATTTATCATGCTTATTCACAGGTAGACATGCCACGCAGGCAGGTCAACGCCGGCGTCCCCCGACTGGACGGATATAAGCCGCATGATGTAGGGGAAGAGCAACCTTAAGCAGGAGAATACCATGCGCCCTTCCGGCCGGTCCATCGATCAACTTCGCCCCGTTTCTATCGAGACGAATGTGACCATGCACGCCGAGGGTTCGTGCATCATCCGCTGTGGCAACACCCACGTTCTGTGCACCGCATCGCTGGAACCCCGCGTGCCGCCATGGTTGCGCAATACCGGACTGGGCTGGGTCACTGCCGAATACGGAATGCTGCCGCGCGCCACGACATCGCGGAACCGTCGTGAGGCCCAAACAGGCAAGCAATCGGGACGCACGCAGGAAATCCAACGCCTGATCGGTCGCTCGCTGCGCGCCGGCGTGGACCGCGTTGCCTTGGGTGAGCGTCAGATCACCGTCGACTGCGATGTTTTGCAGGCTGATGGCGGCACCCGCTGCGCGTCCATCACCGGCGGCTGGGTTGCTTTGCGACTGGCCGTGAACAAACTGCTCAAGGCCGGTGATCTGAAAAGCGACCCGCTGCCCACCCATGTTGCCGCGGTTAGCTGTGGCATCTATGGCGGCCAAACTGTTCTGGACCTCGACTACGCCGAGGACAGCGCAGCCGGCACCGATGCGAATTTCGTCATGACCGGCAATGGCGGCCTGATCGAGGTTCAAGCCTCGGCTGAGGGGGCTGCGTTTTCACGCGATGAATTGACCAAGCTACTGGATCTTGCCGGCGCCGGCGTTGACGAACTGGTCGCCGCACAAAAGACAGCAATCGCATGATGCGCAAACTTTCCTCGGGCGACCGGCTGGTCCTCGCATCCCATAATGCGGGTAAGCTGCGTGAGATTACGGCACTGCTAGAACCCTATGGCATCGACGTTACCTCCGCCGGTGTTCTGGGCCTGCCAGAGCCTGAAGAAACCGAGGATACCTTTGCCGGTAATGCGCGGCTAAAGGCACATTTCGCGGCAAAGGAAACCGGCCTGATCGCTCTCAGCGATGATTCCGGTATCGAAGTTGATGCGCTGGACGGCGCGCCCGGCGTCTACACCGCCGACTGGGCCGAAACGGAAAACGGTCGGGACTTTATGCAAGCGATGAGCCGCACATGGCGCGAGTTGGAGGAGCGTAACGCCCCCGAGCCGCGCACCGGTCGGTTTGTGTGCACGCTGTGCCTCGCATGGCCAGACGGGCATGATCAGATCTATCGTGGTGATGCGTCAGGCCGACTGGTCTGGCCCCCCCGCGGCGATCAGGGCTTTGGCTATGATCCGATATTCATGCGCGACGGGCAAAGTGTGACCTTTGGCGAAATGCCCTATTCGCAGAAAGAACCGCTGAGCCACCGCTCCGCCGCGTTCCGTAAATTGGTGGCTGAGGCCCTTGTCTAAAGTCCTATCCCCCGATTGGCGCAATGGTGGCTTTGGCGTCTATGTGCACTGGCCCTTTTGCCAGTCCAAATGCCCCTATTGCGACTTTAACTCGCATGTCCGGCGTGAAGTCGATCATGCTGCATGGCGCGACGCCCTGTGCCGTGAGATCGACCATGCCGCAGCGCTCAGCGGACCACGCCGCGTCGATACCGTCTTTTTCGGCGGCGGCACGCCCAGCCTGATGCACCCCGACACCATCGCCGCAATCATGCAGCGTATCGCCACTGTGTGGTCCCTATCGCCGGATGCAGAGGTCACGCTGGAGGCCAATCCCACCTCCGTGGAGGCAGGCAAGTTCCAGGGCTTTCGCGATGCCGGCATCAATCGTGTGTCCATGGGCATACAGGCGCTAAACGACCCTGACCTGAAACGACTAGGACGTATGCACACCGCGCGTGAGGCTATGGATGCGTTCGACGTTGCACGTCGCACATTTGACCGCGTCAGTTTTGATCTGATTTATGCACGTCAGGGGCAGGATCGGGATGCATGGAAATCCGAGTTGAATCAAGCGATTAACTTAGGTTTAGATCATCTTTCCCTATATCAGTTAACCATCGAATCTACGACACGCTTTGGTGAGCTACACGCACGCGGAGCGCTGCGTGGCCTGCCCAGCGATGCGCATGCAAGCGACATGTATTTCGACACGCAGGAGATCATGGATGCGGCTGGCCTATCCGCTTATGAAATCTCAAACCACGCACGGGCCGGCGCGGAATCGCAGCACAACCTGATCTATTGGCGTTATGGCGACTATGCCGGTATCGGACCCGGCGCGCATGGTCGCATTACCGACGGCAAAGGCAACCGCCTAGCCACCGAGACCCTGCGAATGCCCGAGGAATGGTTAAATTCAGCCAAAACCACCGGCCATGGCTACCTGCCCACTGAGGAGCTGACATCGCACGATCAGGCTGTGGAGTGTATTTTGATGGGGCTACGCCTCAGCGAAGGTATCAATTTGGAACGGGTTCGCAGACTGGATGCCAACTTCTTGAACGAGGACGCCTTGGTTAGCTTGACCGATGGTGGACAAGTCTCGGTCGATGCGGATCAATTGAAAATCACACCACGCGGGCGGCCCATCACAAATGCTATCCTACGGGAACTGATCGCCTGATCAGACACCGCCTGATAGCAATTGGCACAACCGATCCAGCTCATCCAGATCATTATAGGTTACACTGACCTGACCGCCACCGCCGGCCTGATGCTGAATAGACACCGCCAAACCCAACGTCGCTGACAAATCCCCCTCCAGCGAACGTGTATCGGCGTCCTTTTTCGGCGCGCGGGGCTGCTGACGGGTACCCAAACCAACCGGCGCCTTTGCACGCTTTTCCGCCTCACGTACCGACAGGCCCTGCTGCACGATTTGATGCGCCAGCGGTACTGGATCAGCCAAGGGGACAAGGGTACGTGCATGGCCGGCGGTCAGCTTACCGTCCACCAGCATATCCAGAATTTCATCTGGAAGTACAAGTAATCTCAATAGGTTAGCGATGTAGGAGCGGGATTTACCCAGCGCCTCGGCTAGTTTTTCCTGAGTATGCCCGAACTTTTCCATCAGTTGCTTATAGCCGCGAGCCTCCTCAACAGCGTTAAGATCAGATCGCTGAATGTTCTCGATGATTGCGACTTCGAGCACTTCGACATCGTTAAATTCACGTATAACAACGGGAAGTTCATGCAGTTTTGCTCGCTGCGATGCACGCCAGCGACGCTCACCCGCTACGATCTGGTATCGTTCACTGTTTTTGGGATCAACGCGAACAATCAGCGGCTGAATAACGCCCTTCTCACGGATTGAGCGAGTCAGTTCCTCTAAGTTCTCTTCAGTAAAACTGCGGCGCGGCTGATCCGGGTTTGGAGAGATATTATCGATTGGCAGGTGTTGTACGTTCTGATTGCCAGAGGATTGTGCCGGATCAACGTCCACCAACAAGGCAGACAAACCACGGCCTAAGCCCTTACGATCCGGTTTACGCATAACGGACTCCAAATATCATTTAAGCGCCCGCCGAACGGCTTCGCAACTCAGCCGCAAGACGTTGATAGGCTAGGCTACCTGCGCTGGTTTCATCGTAAAGGAGGGCCGGCATCGCGTGGGATGGAGCCTCGGACAGACGGACATTTCGCGGGATTACCGTCTCAAATACCATCTCGCCCAATGTCTGACGCGCATCGGCCGCAACCTGATGGCATAGATTATTCCGGCGATCATACATCGTCAGGACAATGCCCTCAATCTCCAGCTTTGGATTCAGGGCGGAGCGCACTTCCTTGATCGTACTCAAGAGTTGAGTCAGCCCTTCAAGCGCAAAAAACTCACATTGCAGCGGTACCAGCACGGAATTTGCAGCCGAAAGCGCGTTCAATGTCAGCAAATTTAGCGCGGGTGGGCAGTCAACCAGCACGTAATCATAGTCGCCACTTTCAGATCGTAGGCAATCGCGCAGCCGGTTTGCCCTGTTCGACTCCCCCGACAACGTAATATCAACCGAACTGAGATCCGAAGTTGCCGGTACAATCGACAGATTTGGAACAATTGTGGGGAGTGCAGCGGCGGAAATAGGCAACCGCTCAACAAGCACGTCATAAGTAGATTTTTGCCGTGCGCTATTCTCGATCCCAATTCCGGTGGAGGCATTACCCTGAGGATCAAGATCGACCAACAACACACGCTGTCCAACCGCAGCCAAGGCAGTGCCCAGGTTAATGGCAGTCGTGGTTTTACCCACCCCGCCCTTCTGATTTGCGAGTGAAATTACCTTCATTTTGGGTCACTTTCAGACACGATTCAGGTTCCGAATTTGAAGGATCGCGCTATCCTTGTTGGTAAGACTTTGAACCTCCAGCAGGTCAAAAGTCCAGTCTTTGCGCGCATCTGTGATCTCCATTTGCCGATTAGACCCTTTGAGAAACAATGCTGTGCCATCAGCGGACAGATGGCGTTCGGCAAATTCCAGTAACATCGCTAACGGCGCGAGCGCACGTGCGCTAAGAACCCTCACGGAAAGTGGCTCAACCTGCTCAATCCGGGCGTTCAAAACACGTGCTGATAGGCCACATTCACGAATGACCGTCTGCATAAACAAGCATTTGCGCTGATCGCTTTCGATTAAAGTAAGATCGCGCTTAGGGTTCAGGCACGCCACAACCAAACCAGGAAAGCCCCCTCCGGAGCCAATATCAGCCCACTTTGCATCTTCGTTGGCAAGCTCTGCGACCTGCACAGAATCCAGTATATGCCTCGACCAAACATCTTTCAGAGTACTGGGCGCCACAAGGTTAATTCGCGGATTCCAGCGGTTAAGCAGTGAAACATAGGTTTCTAGGCGCTCTAATGTTTCACGTGAAACATGATTGGCGATTTTAGAGCGTGCATCAGTCATAAATCAGGCCGACTTTCGTGAATATCGACGGGTAGCCGCAATCAATAGGTTCAACGCCGCAGGAGTCATTCCCTCAATCCGAGAAGCTTGCGCAATTGAGCCGGGGCGCACAGTGGATAGCTTACCCTTTAACTCTGTGGAAAGCCCCGCAACGCCTGAATAATCTAAATCAGATGGCAAAAGCGCCTCTGCATCACGTTTAAGTGCAGCAATATCCTTTTTCTGCCGCTCCAGATAATTTGCGTATAGGGCATCAATCGAAAGCTGACCCATGATCTGATCATCAATTGATGCAGCATGCGGACACAACGCAACGACATCCTTCGTAGTCGTATCTGGTCGAGCCATCAGCTCAAATAGGCTACGGCGCTGGCCATCTTGGTTAACCTGAAGTCCGACAGCGATCGCTTCGTTTGGGGTAAACGTCGTTGTTGTCAGAATCTCACGGCCGCGAGACAGTGCATCACTCTTTTTCGTAAAGAGATCAGAACGCTTTGATCCAACACAGCCAATATCCATTCCTAGCTTTGTTAGCCTCTGATCAGCATTGTCAGCGCGTAGAGCCAACCGATATTCAGCCCGCGAAGTAAACATTCTGTATGGTTCAGCAACCCCACGCGTCACCAAATCATCAACCATTACACCGATATACGCTTGGGATCGATCCAAGATGAATGGATCCCTACCCTTCACAGATAGGGCGGCATTTAGTCCGGCCACCAAACCCTGCGCCGCTGCTTCCTCATAACCTGTCGTGCCATTGATCTGCCCCGCTAAGTACAAACCCGGGCAGTTCAGTACGTTCAGTCGGGAATCTAGCGACCGAGGATCAACGTAATCGTACTCAATTGCATATCCCGGCTGTACGATTTCCACGTTTTCCAATCCACCTATCGACCGAACATAATTATCTTGCACCTCGACAGGTAATGAGGTCGATATCCCATTTGGATATACGACATCAGAGGTCAGACCCTCAGGCTCTAGAAAAATTTGATGTGACGTTTTATCTGCAAAACGTACAACTTTATCCTCGATTGAGGGGCAGTATCGCGGGCCAACACCCTCAATATGCCCACCATACATCGCAGAGCGGTGTAGATTTTCGCGAATTATGTCGTGGGTACGCTCATTCGTATGGGTAATTCCGCATGCGATTTGCCTCGGCAAAGACCCAGAATCCATGAATGAGAAGCGCGAAGGCTCTTCATCAGCATCCTGATATTCAAGCTCAGACCATGCAATTGTCTTGGAATTCAAGCGAGGTGGCGTCCCAGTTTTCAATCGCCCTAACGGTAAGCCAAGGTCCTCAATCCGTTTTGCCAGTAGCAATGACGCTGGATCGCCCATGCGACCGCCCTCATGCGTTACATCCCCAATATGGATAATGCCGCGCAGAAACGTACCAGCAGTCAAAATCACTGCCGAAGCAGAAACTTCGCTATCATCAGACAGGCGTACACCTGTAACGCGCCCACCATCCATCAACAGATCATCAACGCTAGCCTCGATAATCGTGACGTTTTCAGCAGTTATGAATTCCGCCTGCATATGTTTCCGGTAGAGATCGCGATCAGCTTGGGTTCGCGGCCCTTGGACGGCAGGACCTTTTCGGCGATTCAACATCCGAAATTGAATACCTGCACGGTCGGCGACACGCCCCATCACACCGTCTAAGGCGTCAATCTCGCGCACGAGATGCCCTTTTCCCAATCCACCAATGGCCGGATTACAGGACATTTCGCCAATACGATCCCGCCGATGCGTAATCAGGGCAACGCGGACACCCATCCGATGGGCGGCCATTGCAGCTTCTGAACCTGCATGCCCTCCCCCAACTACGATCACATCGAACGCTTTATGTTTCACGTGAAACATCCTCACTTGCCTATGCAAAAGCTGGAGAAGATTTCACCCAGCACATCCTCAACGCCTATTTGCCCAATCAATTTATCTAAGGCCATAATTGCCGAACGAACGTCCTCGGCGATCAGTTCCGTTACAAACGAGTCCATTTTGATACTCGAAAGAGCAACTCCGATATATTCAACCGCAGTCATCATCGCTTGCTGGTGGCGCTCACGTATCAGCAAAGATGACCCTTGCGTCAAATCACCGAGCTGCCGCCCAATATTATCAAGCAATTGATCAATGCCCGCGCCCGTGTGACTCGACACTCCGGATCGAACCCCGTCATCATCCTTACCATAGATTATCAAATCATGCGACTGCGGCTGCACGCCGTCATCCGGTTGATCCTGATCCGACGCGAGTAGGAAAATTCGTAGATCCGCCGATGTCGCACGCTTGATTGCCAGCTCTACACCTAGCCCTTCAACGACATCGCTGGTTTCCCGCAATCCCGCCGTATCGAGAAAAGTCACAAGTTGCCCCGCGACCTCCAATCTCACTTCGATTACATCGCGTGTTGTACCGGCAATATCCGAGATCAGCGCCACATCCCGCCGACTTAGCTTGTTAATCAAGCTCGATTTTCCGGAATTCGGGCGCCCAACAATTGCGACCTCAAAACCGGTTCTAACTTGCTTGGCAGCCTTCGCGCCGGCCAGCTGCCCGTTCATTCCGGCTGAGACATAAGTTAACAACTGCCTGACTTCTGGAAAGACATCTACAGGAACATCCTCATCAGCGAAATCGATTGTCGCCTCAATTAGAGCGATAGCGCGTAGCAAATTGGCCCGCCACGTTTTCACCAATCGTGATAATTCACCATCCATGACCCGCAATGCCTGCCGACGCTGTTCATCAGTGTCTGAATCAATCAGATCAGCAAGGCCCTCAACCTGTGCTAGGTCAAGTCGGCCGTTTTCCAGGCTTCGCCGTGTAAACTCGCCGGCCTCAGCGACACGAGTACCCCCGAATGCACCCAGCACCTTCATCAGTTGGGTAAGAACAGCCGGCGAACCGTGGTGATGGAATTCAACCACCGGCTCACCAGTAAAGCTGGCATCCGCATCGAAACTTAAGATAAGCGCTTGATCAATAACGGAACTATCTCGTGGATCGCGCAGCAGTCGCAGCGCAGACGTTCTGGCCGCCGGTAGTGAACCGCAAAGAGCTATACCGACCTCATGCGCCAGAGGTCCGGAAACCCGAATGATCCCCACGCCGGCGCGTCCCGGCGCCGTCGCAGGTGCAAATATTGTATCAAACATTGCAACCACCGTGGGGTTCCTAAGGGAACCCCCATAATAGTAACTTACTACGTGTTCATAGAATCGAAGAAGTCAGAATTGCTCTTGGTCTGCTTCAGCTTCCCAAGCAAGAATTCGATAGCATCTGTAGTGCCCATTGGGTTCAGAATGCGGCGCAGAACGAACATTTTCGTAAGGTCGGTTTTCTCGACCAACAAATCTTCTTTCCGCGTACCGGATTTCATGATGTCGATAGCTGGGAATACACGCTTATCAGCAATCTTACGATCCAGAACAATTTCAGAGTTACCTGTACCCTTAAATTCTTCGAAGATAACTTCATCCATACGGCTACCCGTATCGATTAGTGCTGTCGCGATAATAGTAAGCGAACCACCTTCCTCGATATTACGTGCTGCACCAAAGAAGCGCTTGGGACGCTGCAATGCGTTTGCATCAACACCACCGGTCAATACTTTACCTGACGACGGAACAACTGTGTTGAATGCGCGGCCCAAGCGTGTGATCGAATCCAGCAGGATGACAACATCGCGCTTATGCTCAACCAGGCGTTTTGCCTTCTCGATAACCATTTCGGATACCGCAACGTGGCGCGTTGCCGGCTCGTCAAAGGTCGAGGAAACAACCTCACCCTTAACCGAGCGCTGCATGTCGGTAACTTCCTCGGGCCGTTCATCAATCAGCAGAACGATCAGGTAGCATTCGGGGTGATTTTTCTCGATCGAGTTTGCAATATTCTGCAAAATAACCGTTTTACCAGTGCGCGGCGGCGCGACGATCAGACAACGCTGACCCTTACCAATCGGCGAAACCAGATCGATAACACGCGCCGAACGATCCTTGATCGTTGGGTCCTGTACTTCCATCGTCAGACGCTCATCAGGATATAGTGGCGTCAGGTTGTCGAAGTGAACCTTGTGATTTACCCGCTCAGGATCCTCGAAGTTGATCAGCGTGACCTTCACCAGACCAAAATAGTTCTCACCATCCTTGGGCGCGCGAATAACACCGTCAACCGTGTCGCCAGTGCGCAGGCTGAATTTGCGGATTTGGCTGGGAGATACGTAAATATCGTCAGGACCGGGCAGATAGTTTGCCTCAGGCGAACGCAGGAACCCGAAACCGTCCTGCAAAACCTCCAGAACGCCATCACCAGAGATTTCTACGCCATCCTCAGCCGTTTCCTTGAGGATAGCGAACATCATATCGCCCTTACGCATCGTCGAGGCGTTTTCGATCTCGAGCTCCTCAGCCATCTTCAGAAGATCGGCAGGGCTCTTCGCTTTCAACTCGGCGAGCGAGAGGCGTTCAATTTCCATTAATTTCAGTCCGATTGTGTGATCGGCGCATATGGGCGCCAGACAACAGTAGAGGGAGGGAAGCGTCGCTGAATGGGACGGTTTGAGTTAGATATGGCGGATAGCAGCAAAATGTCAACTCTGCTCCACCTCAGAACGGTTTTACGATAACCATTACAACGATTACGACCATTAGCAGCGTCGGAATTTCATTGGCGTAACGATAGGTGCGGCCGCTTTTGGTGTTCGCATCAGCCAGAAAATCCTTACGGCGCTTGTTTAGCCAACCGTGAAACCCGCTCATAGCAATCACTGCAATGAATTTGGGCAAGAACCACCAGCCGATAACACCGGGTATCGCTGCAAGGCTAAGCCCGAAGACCCATGTTGCGATCATGGCTGGTGTCATGATGACGCTATAGAGCTTCATCTCCATCATTTTGAACGTCTCCGACATCTCACTGCCAGGTCTCGCCCGTTCTGCGTGATGCACGAACAATCTGGGTAGATAAAACAAACCTGCCATCCACGAGATGACGGCTATCAGATGTGCGGCCTTTAGCCATGGATAGGCGATGCCGAGGAGATCTTGAAACATGTCATACCCTTCTCAATGCAAACGTCTTTGCCGGTTTTGTGTCTGCGATCAAGTGTGCGGCTTTGGCCCCCTTAATATCTTAAAGAATGAAAAGGTTGTAGTTTGTAGTAGGTCTGTGAATCTTGGGGATTATCTCTACGCACAGATTTCTCCACATGCTTGCCCACAGAGAATCGATTCTGCATGACAAATTGCATGCTGCTATGTGCGTAACTGAATAGCATAATTTTTGTATTATTTCAGTGGCTTAGTTTTTCAGAATTTTGACATTCCAAATCCGACTCAGATTGACTCCTTCGAACCCTGCCGAGTCTGTGGATTCTCAGCGAAGTTATCCACAGGTGATGTGATTTTACCCACGGGCTGTCGCCGGCCTGTGAATGCAATTGGGTAAACCGAGGATGAAACCGTGCATTTGCTTTTCTCCACAGGTTGGACCCACTATCGTTGACAGGCATATCCCCGAATTCATCCACAGGATTGTTGGTCTTGACCGCGCAAAATCGCCTCACCTTGCACCTGATTTCCGATTCCACAGGCAACACGATCGCCTCAGCGGCGCGTGCCAGCGCAATTCGATTCGAGGGCGCGCAATTACAGACCGAGGAAAACGTCTTTGTCCGCACGCGCGAACAGATCACCCAGATTGTTGAGCGTGTGCAGCAGCCGGCATTGATTTTGCACACTTTAGCCGATCAAAAGCTTGAGGAGCATCTGGTTTCATTGGCGATGCAGCGTGGGATTGAGGCGATTGGCGTGCTCGATACCACAGTGCGCGCGATGACGCGGCATCTTGGCTCACCGGGGCCATCAATGCCGGGGCAGCAGCATCGTGTGGACCAGAATTACCAGAAACGGATCAGCGCGATTGATTTCGCCATGGCTCATGATGATGGCGTGGATACGGGGCGTTTGCTGGCAGCGGATGTGATTTTGGTTGGGGTTAGCCGTAGCTCCAAAACGCCGACATGTATTTACCTTGGTTATCAGGGAGTTAGGGCAGCAAATGTTCCTCTGGTTCCCCATGTCCCCGCCCCGCCCGGTTTGCTGGCGGCGATCGAGGTCGGCGTGATGGTGGTGGGTTTGGTGGTCAGCCCTGCCCGCTTGGCTCAAATTCGCGCACATCGTTTGGTCGCGTTGGATCGCGGTGCCACGCAGGGATACGCAGATATCGACACGATCCGTTCCGAAGTTTCCGAGGCACGCCTGTTTTTTGAGCGTCACGACATTCCGGTTATTGACGTTAGCCGCCGCTCCATTGAGGAAACAGCGGCAGCAATTCTCGCCAAACTCAGAAAGCGCGCGACATGACAGACCTAATCTTGGCTTCAAGCTCCAGCGCGCGCTCTAAAATGTTGCGTGATGCCGGCGTTGCCCATCGTGTGGATGTTTCGCGGGTGGATGAGGACGCGGTAAAGCGCGCTATGCTGGCCGAGGGCGCACCGCCGCGTGACATTGCGGATAAATTGGCGGAGCTAAAGGGCTTGCGGGTCTCTGCGCGCAACGGGTCTGACTTTGTTTTATCGGCGGATCAGGTGCTGGTCAGCGCGGGAAAGCTATATGATAAGGCGCAAAATGCTGATGAATTGCGCGCCCAACTGCGTGAATTGCGCGGAACCAGCCACGAGCTTCTGTCCGCGGCGGTGATCTGCGAGGGGGGGCGGCCCGTTTGGCGGCATATCGGGCGTGCGCAGTTGATAATGCGTTCCTTTTCCGACACATATCTCGAAGAATACGTCACAGATGGCGGCGCGGCATTGTTTGAAACGGTCGGCGGATACAAACTCGAAGAAAAGGGCGCGCAGCTGTTCAGCCGCGTTCAGGGGGACTATTTCAGCGTACTTGGTCTACCTTTGCTCGAAGTCCTAGGGTTTTTACGCGCACGGGGAATCTTGACCGAATGACATATACATCGCCGCCGCTAGCCGGTGTTGTTGGATGGCCGATCGGGCTGTCACGCTCACCCGCGTTGCATGGGCATTGGCTCAAACGTTACGGGATTCCTGGGTACTATGTTCCGTTGGGCATCGCGCCACAGGATTTTGAAAACGGTATCCGGTCGCTGCCGCGACTAGGTTTTCGCGGCGTGAATGTTACCCTGCCCTATAAGCAAACTGTGCTGCCGCTGGCGGATAAAATCAGCGATCGTGCGGCACTGATCGGGGCTGCTAACACGCTGATATTTCGCGATGACGGCGGTATTTATGGCGATAATACAGATGGTTACGGATTTATAGAAAACCTGCGCCAGAATGCGCCGGGCTGGTCCGCACGCAGTGGTCCATGCTTGGTACTGGGCGCCGGTGGGGCCGCGCGGGGCATCATTTCTGCGCTAATAACCGAGGGCGCGCCCGAAATCCGCATCGCGAACCGCACCCGTCAACGGGCGGAGATCCTCAAGGATCAGTATGGCGCACGGATACAGGTCATTGACTGGAATCGTGCCGCCGATGCGATGGATGGGGCCAGCACGATCATCAACACGACATCACTGGGGATGGCTGGCCAGCCGGAGCTGAATATCAGCTTCGATGCGGCCCCCGGCACGGCGATTGCGACGGATATTGTGTATAACCCACTGACGACACCGTTCCTGCGGGCTGCAAACGCTGCCGGCCTGGTCACTGTGGATGGTTTGGGAATGTTGCTGCATCAGGCAGTGCCCGGTTTCCGGCAATGGTTCGAGCACGCGCCCGAGGTTGATGACGACCTGCGCAAAGCTGTGCTGGCGGCATGATTGCGCATCGGATCGGGCTGACCGGGTCCATCGGAATGGGAAAATCCACGACGGCTGCGCTGTTCATGGCTGAGGACGTTCCGGTTTGGGACGCGGATGCGGTGGTGCATCGGCTTTATACACAGGGTGGCGCGGCGGTTGTACCGCTGGGCGCGCTGATCCCCGATGCTGTTCAGGCCGGTGCCGTCGATCGTATTCACCTGCGACAGGCATTGCTCACCGATCCTGCGCTGATGAAACAGGTGGAGAGCATCGTGCACCCCCTCGTCGGGGCGGATCGCACGCAGTTTGTTGCGGAAAATACGGCCCCAATCATCCTGTTCGACATTCCGCTATTGTTCGAAACGGGTCAGGCGCAGGCCTATGATAGCGTTGTTGTGGTCAGCGCGCCGGCAGCGGTACAGCGTGAACGCGTCCTTGCACGGGATGGCATGACGGTTGCCGCCTTTGAAGCTATCCTTGCCAAGCAGGTGCCAGACGCAGAAAAGCGCGCGCAGGCGGACCATGTGATCGATACCTCACAGGGGATGGATGCAGCGCGTGATCAGGTTCGCGCCATTTTGGATAGTATCAGGGGCACAATGAATGCGTGAAATCGTTCTGGATACGGAAACCACCGGACTCGACCCACTGTCCGGCGACAGGATTGTTGAGATTGGCGCGGTTGAACTGTTCAACCACATGCCGACCGGTGAAACCTATCACCAATATATCAACCCCGAACGCGACATGCCGCAGGAGGCATTCAATGTTCACGGGTTGAGCATTGATTTCCTGAAGGACAAGCCGGTCTTCAGAAAAATCGGGCAGGCATTTCTGGATTTCGTCGGTGACAGCAAGATGGTGATCCACAACGCCAGCTTCGATATGAAATTTCTGAACGCGGAGCTGAAGTGGATGGGGTTGCCAACCCTGCCCATGGCGCAGGCGCTGGATACGCTGGGCATTGCGCGCAGTCGGTTTCCGGGGGCGCAAAACTCGCTGGATGCGCTGTGCCGACGGTTCGGAATTGATAACTCGGCGCGTACCAAACACGGCGCGCTGCTGGATTCCGAGATTTTGGCGGAGGTTTATCTGGAGCTTGTCGGCGGACGGCAGCCGGATTTCACGCTGTCCGTTGTGCAGGACAACACGAATAACACCGTAAGCGCAAAGCAGTGGACCCCATCGGCCCGTCCGCAACCCCTGCCCGCGCGTATCACGGATGCAGAACAGCAAGCCTTTGACGGGTTTGTGGAAAAGCTGGGCGATAAGGCATTCTGGAACGATTTTTCCAAGGGATAACGAAAAAGGCGGCACCGGTTTCCCGATGCCGCCCTGAATTCGGTACGGAACTGCGAATTATGCGGTGCCGGTATTGCCCTCGGATGCCTGCTGCGCCTGCTGGCGGCGGGTCAGTTCGTTCCGGTACAGCGCCATGAAGTCGATAGGATCGACGTTCACTGGTGGGAAACCACCATCGCGGGTCATATCGCTGACGATCCGGCGTGCGAACGGGAAGATCATCGTGGGGCACTGGATCAACAGGAACGGGTGCATCTGCGCGGCGGGAACGTTCGAAATCTCGAACATGCCGGCATAGTCCAGTTCCATCAGGAATACCGGCTGATCGTTGGATTCTGCGTTGATTTTCAACGTCAGAACAACCTCGTATACCTCGGTGTCGCCGACCTTCTTGGCGTCCAGATTCACACCAACGCGCACCTGTGGTGGCGTTGCAGGGGCGTTGCCCTTTTGTGCGGCGATGTTCTCGAACGAGACATCCTTGATGTACTGGTTCCGAATGCGGATCTGGGGCTGTGCGGCCGGCTGATCGGTTGGCGCTGCTGCACCCGTGGTCTCGTCCGTCATGACGTTCCTCGCTGGAATGTTGTCGTGTTCGGCGTTGCGTTTATCAGAGCGGAGGCACCATCACAACGCCGACGCCATATGATCACTCACGCGGTTGTGTCCAACCGGAATTTCCGCGGGGGCCATCCTCGGGCGGGGTTTCGACCTCGTACTGGCCGTCAATGACATCAGGCCGCATGCCGGGGCCTCGCCCTGCCTCCGCGCCGGCGCGATGGGTGGCGGCAACGGTTACCCGCTTGGCCAATTCACGAATGACGATATCGCGGATAAACGGCACCAGCAGCGAGAATCCCAGCGCATCGGTAAAGAAGCCGGGTGTTAACAGCAGGATACCAGCCACGAGGATCAGTGCCCCATGCGCCAGTGGCCCGCGCGGATCACCGCCGGTTTGCAGGATGTGCTGTAGCTCACGCAAGGCTCCGCCGCCCTGTTTGCGTAGCAACCACGTACCGACAACTGCTGTCAGCAGTACGGTTGCCAGTGTTGGGAACAGCCCGATCAGGCCGCCCACTTGGATAAATAACGCGATTTCGATCAGCGGCACCGCGATCAGCGCCAGAAAAATCAACATGTCTTGCCTCCTGTTGGGGCTCTGCATGCGCACCGCATGGACTTGGCCCCTGTCGTTCCTTAGATATGCACTATCTGTAATGTTGCCAGCACCAATGCTAAATGCCCGTCAAAGGAAGAGATACACGTTATGAGTTTGCTACCATTGCTCGTCCTTGCCGCGGTTGCCGTGTTCCTAGTGCTGAAACTGCGCAGCGTGCTGGGCACGCGCACGGGTTTTGAGCCATCGGCCGACGAAATGCCACGGCCACCTATGCCCGGACCGTCCCGCGATGCAGAATTTGAGGTGATCGAGGGCGGCGGCAAGGATCGCGACATCGCCGATCACGTTGATCTGGACAGTGATGCGGGCCACGCTCTGGTTCAGATGAAGCGGGTCGAGCCGGATTTCGGCGTGACCGACTTCATCGCAGGGTCCAAGCAAGCCTATGAAATGATCCTGATGGCGTATGAAAACGGCGATCTGGATACCTTGCAGCAATTTCTGGCTCCAGATGTTTATCAGGGATTCGAACAGGCCGTTGAACAGCGTGCTGAGGCAGGTCTGACTGTTGAGGCAAACTTCATCGGCGTGCGTGAGGTAAAGCTCAAGGATGCCCGCTTCGATGATCTGGATAATGTCGGCGATGTTGTTGTGCGCTTTGTGGGTGAACTGACCTCCGTTGTGCGGAATGCGAATGGCGATGTGGTCGAGGGTGACCCGCATGTAGTGAAGCGCCAGTCGGATACGTGGACCTTCTCGCGCGTTATGGGTTCGGACAATCCGAACTGGCTGCTCGTCGCGACCGGGGCGTGAAGCTGTGGCGTACCGTAAGATTTTCGGTGCGCTGGCGCTGTGTGCGCTCGGACTGATGCCCGCTCATGCACAAACCATGCGACCGCTTTCCTATGCTGAACTAGATGGATGGTATGAGGATGATCACGACGCTGCGCTGGCGGTTTTCCTGCGCAGCTGTGATCGCAGTTCAACCGGTGATCTGGTGCCCGATGACCACTGGGAATCGCTGTGCCGCGCGGGCGAAGCCGCCTTTGATTCCCGCACGTTTTTCGAGGCTGCCTTTCAGCCGATCCTGATCGAGGATGGCGGCGATCCGCTGTTTACCGGCTATTACGAACCTGAATTACAGGCCAGCACAGTGCGAACCGACCGGTTCCGCTATCCGCTATACCGTCGCCCGCGTGAGGTTGCGAATTCGCGATCCCCGTGGCTGACCCGTGAGCAGATCGAGGCGGGCGCGTTGACCGGTCGTGGGCTGGAGATCGCTTGGCTGGATGATCCGGTCGATGCTTTTTTCCTGCACGTACAGGGGTCTGGCCGCTTGCTGTTGCAGGACGGCTCGATCCTGCGTCTGGGCTTTGGCGGGCGTAACAACCATCCCTACCGATCCGTTGGCCGCTATATGGCGCGTGAGGGGCTGCTGCCTGTGCACCGTGTTTCAGCGGGGGGGATCAAGGCATGGGTCCGTGAAAATGGATCCATCGGACGGGCGGTTTTGAATCAGAACCCCAGCTATATTTTCTTTCGTGAGGTCACGGGCCTTAGCCGTGGTGAGGGGCCGGAGGGCGCAATGGGCGTTCCCGTAACCCAGATGCGCAGCGTTGCCGTTGATAATGATTACGTTCCACTGGGCCTGCCTGTTTGGTTGGAGACTGAAACCGATGCCGGCGCGCTAAAGCAATTGATGATTGCGCAGGATGTTGGCGCGGCGGTTACAGGCGCGCAGCGTGCTGACATCTTTTTCGGTTCGGGTGCCGATGCCTTTGCGCTGGCCGGCCGGCAGCGTGGTGAGGGCCGCATGGTTGTCCTGATGCCCCGTGCCACGCTGGACGGGGGTTGAGGTGGCGCGGCGGCGGCGCTCCCTAACGCAGGAGGAGAAAGCCCTCTGGTCGCGTGTGGCCGATAGCGTCGAAATGCGAGAGCGCGACTTGCCGCAATCCATGGCGGATATCGAGCAGGACCCCATGCCGCAGCCGACACCGGCCGATCCGATGCTGCATGTTCCACAGTTACTACGCCCCACAGGTCGGCCCGCGAAACCCGGTGCGCGGTTTGACGCCGCCCCTGCTCCGGGCCGTGAATCCCTGGCTATGGACCGCCGCGCGTTTGAGAAGATGGTGCGCGGTCGTCTAAAACCACAGGCGCGGATTGATTTGCACGGAATGACTGCCGCCCACGCTCATGATGCGCTGCGTGGCTTTATCCTGCGCACCCATGGCAACGGTGTGCGGCTGGCTCTTGTCATTACAGGTAAGGGTAAGCGCGGCGCGGATGATGCAATTATACCGGAACGCTACGGCGTTTTGCGCCATCAGGTGCCGCAATGGCTGCGCCTGCCACCGCTGCACAGCCTTATTTTACAGATCGCGCCGGCCCATCGCAGCCATGGCGGCGACGGGGCCTATTACGTCTATCTCAGGCGGGCGCGCGGCTAAGTGATACAGCGAGCACTATGCACATCGCGGCGGAATACAGCGCCATTGCGATCAGTTGCACCCTGTAATCCACTCCGGCATCGATCAGCAATCCGGTCACCGCAGGCCCCAAAGCCGTTGCAAACACCATCAGAGAGGTCGCAACGGCCCTGATGCTTCCCAGATTTCGGGTGCCATATAGCTCGGGCCACAATGTGCCGGCGACTGCATTCGCAAATCCAGCCATCGCGCCGATGGAGACCAGACCAACCGCGCCGGCCCAGATCCCTTGCCCTAGGGCTGTGACGATCAAACCGGGGATCATGGGCAGCAGCATCCATGGTGCGATCCGGCGGGCGCCAAATTGATCGCTGGCCAAGCCGCCCAGGATCAATCCGCCCACTGCCGCCAGCGTATAGGCAGGGTAAAACCCGACAAAGGCGGACAGGCTCCATCCCTTTAGCTCCACCAGATGCACCTGTTGGAAAAAGAAAGCCGTGGCGAAGATCGGTTGGCACAGCAGCGCGGGAACCAAGGCCCAGAACAGCCAGTGGCGTAACGCTTGGCTGCGGGTCCAATGCTGGCCACCCATGCCGGGGGTACCGACATCCGTCACTATGCCGCGGGGATCACGTTCGGTGCGCAGCAGATAGCGCAGAAACGGGATCGCGACGATCAGGACCAGTGCGGCGGCGGCCCAGCTGCCCTGCCATCCGACCGTTGCGGCAAGAGCGACAAATATGACTGGCAGGGTCGCCTCACCCAGTGAAAAGCCTAGCTTTGTGGCGGCAATGCCCGTGCCGCGATTGGCGGAAAACCATCGGCCGACCGCAACGCTGGGTACATGGCTTAGCCATCCTTGTCCGAAAAATCGCAGCCCCAGAATGATCAGCGGCAGCGCGGCCAAGGGCGGTCCGGACCATAGCACCAGCGCGGTACAGGCCAGTCCCAGCATCGCAACAGTGGCCAAATCGCGTGCGCGAAACCTGTCCGTCAGCCCGCCGGTGAACAGCATCAGCACGGCTGAGGCCAAAGTACCAACAGCATAGATCAGCCCCCATTCCCCATCGCTAAGGTCATAGGTGCCCCGAATTTCGCCGGAATAGAGTGAGATGAATGACGTTTGCCCAAAACTGGACAGGCCCGTCATCATTGCGCCGGCGCCCAACCAACGGGCATTGCGACGCAGGAAAGGCAACTTTGCCTCTGCCATATCAGAAACCTTTGTGGGGGGTGCGGCTATAGCCTGGCCGTAAGGGGTGCGAGGTCCGCAAACGGACCTCGCAAGATTAGATTAGGCAGCTGCCTTTTGCGCCAGACGCTGGTTCATCGATGGCAGGTTGGTCAGCGAGTGCAGGTGCAGGTAGCACAGCTCCAGCTCATCCGTTTTTGCCATTTCAGCCAGCGTATCGCCGGACAGTTGACGCAGTGCATCACGCTTGATGGTTTTGAAACCGGTCAGGCTGGACTGTTTGCCCTCTGCATCGCGGAACTGTGCCTGTGCGGGCTCCAGCAGGTCCAGATCGGCCAAACGCTTTGCAAACATCTGCGTGCGGTTGAACTGTGTCTGATAGTCGGATGTGAATTTCAGCATCCGCTCAAGGTATTCAGTCCGCTCGCCGGCGCTGTCGAACAGGCGCTCGCCTTTGCCATCCTTGTTAAAGCCGTCGAATTCCTCATCGATGCACAATGTGAAGTTGGACGTGTCCTCAGCACCGGCAAAAACGAAGGGGTAACGGCGCAGGAATGCAGGGATATAACCGCTCAGCCACGTACCCTCGGCGTTCACATGGGCGTTCTGCCCGTCACGCTGGCCCAGAATGACCGAAGGGAAAATCGCATCGCCCTCACCGGCGAAAACGATTGTGTGCTCACCTGCTGCGGCAGCAAACTCAGCCGCCAACAGCGGTACGGAGTTGATTTCACTAGCGAAAGAGAAATCACGTCCGGCCTGAACAGACCAATCACGGTGTGCATCAGAGGAAACCGGTACGGCGCGCTCATAAATCATTAATTGCTTGGTCATCTATTCTCACTCCCAGACAGTCTAGTATGCCTTGGTTATCGCAAATGGCCCGTGCCATTCATAGTCCTGATAGGCCAAGAATTGCGGCAATACCGTGGTCATTTATACGGATTGCTACAGTTTCCTGGTCAGACTGGCGATGTAATCGCGGATGCCCCATTACGGATCACGCGGCGCAGTGTGATTGAATGTTCATGCATCGGCAGTAATGTCATAGATATTTGGATTAGATATTATCCAATCAAAGCAGACAGGTGACCCGATTTTGAACCCTAAGCTAACCTTTATGTTGCGCCCCGTGGGCCAGTTGAATTGGCGCGATTGGCGGACGGTTGTCGCCCGTGTTGTGCAGGGTGTTGGCGATAGCTCGTTATTTTTAGCATCGGGCGGAATGGCATTTTTTGCGACCTTGTCGATCTTTCCATTTATGGCCTTTTTGATTGCGGCTTATGGGTATGTCGCTGATCCGACAATTATCCTGATACATATCAACACGATGCAGGGGTTTTTACCGCCGTCCGCCTTTGAACTGATACAGGCGCAGTTGCTGAACATCATCGCCACGGGCCGGTCGGATCATGGTTTGCGCGGTGTGATGTCGATCGTTTTCACGTTGTGGGCGGCGCGCGCTGGGTCCAATGCACTGCTGCAAGGGTTGCATCTGGTGTTTTCGGATCGGGATCGCAGGTCGTTTTTGAAACATACGCTGACGGCGGTTGTCCTGACACTGACCCTGATCGGCGTGGTGATATTTGCATTGCTGGCTGTGGTCGCGATGCCGCTGATGTTCACTTATATCCCGTTGAAAACAGGGGTGGAAACCACGCTGAAGTTACTGACCTATGGTATCGGTTTGGGGGCCATGACATTGGCGATCGGGCTGCTATATCGGTATGGTCCGAACCGGCAGGGGGAACGCTATCCTGTGTTTTCGTTCGGTGCGATTGTGTCGGCGATTTTGTGGACCACAGCCTCGGTGCTGTTTTCCTATTATCTGACGAATTTCGGGAATTATAACGAGGTTTACGGCTCGATCGGGGCGGTTGCCGCGCTGATGATGTGGTTCTTTGTCACCAGCTTTGTCATTTTGTTCGGAGCATTGCTGAACCGGGAAATCGAACTGGTTCACGATTGATTATGTGTCGCGATCTGGGCTGGAAAGACTGGCTGGTTAGTGGCTGCTTTCCGGCTGCTATATGGCTGGCAAAATCCGGGTGCTATAGCGCGTAGCGGTCCCCCTCACGCGCGGCGCCGCAGGCTGGATGGGTTTCGCGTAGGGTCGCCTCCATCGTGTCCAGTTGGTCATCGGAGCGATTGGGGGCGTGGTGAAACATCTGCCATGATTTGACACGCGCCGCGTCGCAATGCTGCGCCACCTGTTGCCATTCAGAATGCCCGAATCCGCGCCGCTTCTCCAACTCCTGCGTGGTGAACATCGCGTCGAGAAAGGCAAGATCGGCATCGCGCAACAGGTCCGCCAATGCGGCATCGCCGGCGGGATCGCCAATCTCGAAATCGGGCGCAAAAACGAAAATGCGGCCACGGTGCTGAATGCGAAACCCATATGCGCCCGAGGGGTGGTTCAGGACATAGGGCGTCAGTGTCGCATTGGCGGGCAGGGCGATTTCCTGCCGGTCGGTAAAGCTGGAAAAGCCGATATTCGCCGGATAGCAGGACAGCCTGTTGGGGCAAAAGGGGTCATCAAACAGGCGGTCCAGCACAACCTCGGGCGGTTCAGGCGTATGCACTGTACCGGCGTGGATCGTGACATTGGTGCTGCCGGTATTGAACGGGGTAAAGAAGTTCAGCCCCTGAACATGGTCGTAATGATAGTGGGTTAAAAACAGCGATAGGTTTTGCACCTGTTCCTGCTGAATGTGGTGTCCCAACGGGACAAGACCTGTGCCGGCATCCAGAATGATGACATGGCCATCTATCCGAACACTGACGCATGTGGTGTTGCAACCCGCGCGCATGAGGTCGCTATGACTGGCGGCCACGGATCCGCGTGCGCCCCAGACTTCGATCTCGAATCCAGACATATCAGTCCTCATCGTATCGATAGATTCTCCGCCCTGAACCTATCGATTATGGCCAGCCCCCACTGGTTTGGTAATGATTGTCTGATAATGAATGCAAACTGTCAAATTTGTTTATATAGAATTGTAATTTTAATTTAAAATATTACAAATTTTTATATCAATTGGTAAGTGCGAGTTTCATGGGTCAAATTGGGTTGATCCTCTATATTTATATACATCTGTGTATAGTTCGGGCCGATAGATTGGGGGGGTAGAACCTGATTCAATCGACGGCCCCGCGCATGAGTGGACCGAAACGGCGTGCGGCCGGCGCGGCGGTGATGCCGTGTAGCAGCGCGCTGATCAGTACAGCCAGGGTAGCAATGCCGAGGATTTCCTCACGATGAGGCAGGCCCTCGATCTGGGTGACGATCAGCAGTGCGAATAGCACAGTGGCCAGCCCGCGTGGCCCGAACCAGCCGATGAACAGGCGAACAGGCATGTCTGCATCGGTGCCGATAAGCGATAGCCAGATCGCAGCGGGCCGGACCATGAACAGGCTTGCCAAAATCAGGCCCATAATCGGCAGCGTGACCATATCCACAGCAACGGGTACCAGCACCAGCCCGATCAGCAGGAACGTACCTAGGGTCAGCAATGTGCCCTCACCCTCCATAAACTCGGCCAATTGGTGGTCCCGCTTGGGCTGTGATGCGCCAAAGGCAGCGCCGCCGGTAAAGGCGGCGATAAATCCGTTGCCGCCGGTGAAATCCGCGACTTGATAGCATAGCAGGGCCAGTGCGATCAGGGCGATACCCTCATATTGCGCGGCGCTCAGGGCGTTTTCGCGGGAATAGGCGATGAATTTCCCGCCGAACCAGCCCAGTAGCACGCCGACGGTCACACCCAGCCCGATTTGCTGCGCGACAAACAGAATCCAGTTATGGTCCTGAATGCTGTAAAGCTCACCCACGGCAAGACCACCGAACAGCAGCACAGCGGGCAGGGCGAGTCCGTCATTCACGCCACTTTCCACATTCAACGCACGGCGCACCCGTTCCGGCACGGCAGCGTTGTTGACGACTGCCTGACCCAAGGCGGCATCGGTTGGGGCAAGGATGGCCGCGATCAGCGCAACCTCCCATATCGGCCAGTCGGGCAGGAACAGAATACCGGTAACAGTGCCCAGCAGCATGGCCAGCGGCAGCCCCAGCAGCAATGTGCGCTGCGGCCAGATATGGCGTCGGCGCAGGGCGCGCACATTGATGATTGAGGCGTCCGAGAACAGCACGATAACCAATGTTACCTCGGCCAAGATATGCAGCGCTTCCTCCGCGCTGCTCAATTGTACCAATCCCAGTTCGGCCAAGGCCCATCCCAGCCCGAGGAACATCATAGGTCCGGTCAGGATAGATGTGGCCAGTCGCTGCGCAAGGGTTGCATAGATCAGCACGGATGCGCCGATGATTAGAAGTCCGATACCGTCCATGGGTGGTTAGAACTTTCCTGTAAATTTCCGGATTATAGTTTCACCGATCGCCCTGAACCGCGCAAATCATGAATTTCGATATTCGCGGAATATGGGCGTAATTCATCTGTAGGCATCGTGCGGATCGCATTTGGGGCGTGAACACGCTTGACGGGTGTTGGGAATGCTCACAGGGTTAACTGGTAAACTGACGGTTGAGTGCTGTTTATCAACGAATCTGGCGGGCCTGTGCCTCGCCACCAAGTCGTTTTGCCTAATGTTCTGCCTTTAGTATTAAGTGCGGACCTGTATTTTCATAATTTGCAGGAAGATAGGCGGATTTTTGCCGTAAAAAAGGTCGTATTGGTGGTCGTAATACTGTCATACTTTCCTACGGGTACAAACAATAGCCGCAGCCACCTTCGATCCCCCATAATTGCCCTATTGCCGGAGGATGAGCTGGGAAACCAATAGGAGAGATTCCTGATGCCTTCGAAATTGGTAATCGGGCTTGATGGACATGCCTCGGGTGAGCGCGCGCTCGCCCATGGTATGCGTCTGGCTGAATTGATCGGCTCATGCGAGCTGGTCATTGTTTATGTGATCGAGTGGTCACCGTTCTCCTTTCAAACTGCTGAGGAAAACGCGCAGCGCCATAAACGCCGCGAAGAAGAAATCGCAATGGCCAAAAACCGTGTGGTTGAGCCCGCGATCGCCCGCGTGACCGAGGCAGGCATCACCGCACGTGGTGTTGTGCGCCACGGTGATGTGGCGGACACGCTGAACGCGATCAGCATCAAGGAAAATGCCGAGCAGATCGTTGTTGCGCGTTCGTCTGAGGGTGGTTTCGCCAAGCGGTTCTTTGGCTCGTCCACGTCCAACCTTGTCATGAATGCCACTGTGCCTGTCACGGTCGTCAACTGAGGAAGCGGATCATGAAACTATTCCCGACTATGTTGCTGGCCGTTCTGGCCATGGCAACATCCGCCAGCGCGCAGGAGGCCGTATCGCTGGACGCAAAGGTGAACGAAGTGTTCGCCAACGTCACCGGTCCGTTTGTCAGCCTGATTTTCGCCCCACTGCCCGGCACTGCGTTCCCATGGATCGTGTTGTGGCTGGTTGTGGCCGCGACGATCTTCACCATCTATTTCGGCTTTGTGCAGTTCAAATTCTTTGGCCACGCGATCAAGCTTGTTAAGGGCGATTATTCCGATCCCGATGATGCGGGCGAGGTGAGCCATTTCCAAGCGCTGGCAACGGCGCTGTCCGGCACGGTCGGTCTGGGTAACATCGCGGGTGTTGCTGTGGCCGTCGGTATCGGTGGGCCGGGTGCGACGTTCTGGATGATCCTTGCGGGTCTGCTGGGCATGGCGTCCAAATTCACCGAATGTACGCTGGGCGTGAAATACCGGAACGAGTATCCAGACGGATCGGTTTCCGGTGGTCCGATGTACTATATCTCCAAGGGCTTTACCGAGCTGGGCCTGCCCGGTGGTAAAATTCTGGCGATCCTGTTCTCGGTCTTTTGTATTCTGGGCGCATTGGGCGGGGGCAATATGTTCCAGGCCAACCAAGCGCACGCACAGATTTCGGGCATCGTGGGCGATTATCCGGGCTGGATTACGGGTATCATCTTTGCCGGTATCGTGTTTGCAGTCATCGTGGGCGGCATCAAATCCATTGCGAACGTGACCGAGAAGGTCGTGCCGCTGATGGGTATCTTGTATGTCGGCGCGGCGCTGGTCATCCTGATCGTGAACTTTGATCAAATCGGCTGGGCCTTTGGTCAGATATTCGCAGGGGCCTTTACCGGTCTGGGCGTTGCTGGCGGTATGGTTGGCGCGCTGATCCAAGGCTTCAAGCGGGCTGCCTTCTCGAACGAGGCGGGCGTTGGTTCGGCTGCGATCGCGCACTCTGCGGTGAAAACCAAGGAGCCGATCACGGAGGGCTTTGTTTCCCTGCTGGAGCCACTAATCGATACGGTTGTGATTTGTACGATGACCGCGCTGGTTATCACTATTTCCGGCCAGTTGATCGTGGATGCTGATACCGGCAACTACATGCTGAACGAAGCAGGCAGCGCAATCGCGACTGTTGGCGACACCAGCGGCGTTGGCCTGACATCGGCTGCATTCGGATCGAGCATCAGCTGGTTCCCGTTTGTACTGGCCATTGCGGTGGTTCTGTTCGCGTTCTCGACCATGATCTCGTGGTCCTATTACGGGCTGAAGGCGTGGACGTTCCTGTTTGGTGAGGGCAAGTCGTCCGAGCTGACATTCAAGGTGATCTTCTGCGTGTTCATCGTGATCGGTGCGGCGGCCAGCCTTGGTCCGGTTATCGACTTCTCGGATGCGGCGATCTTCGCGATGGCTGTTGTGAACATCTTCGCGCTGTACTTCCTGATGAAGCTGGTGCGCAAGGAGCTGAACTCCTACGCGTCGCGTCTGGCGTCGGGTGAGATCAAGTCGTTCAAGCACTAATAGAAACGGGGCGCCTACCGGCGCCCCGCATATCATTCCTAACGGTCATGCACTGGGATCAGCGCGTGACCGTTTCCTTTTTCAGGCGGGTCGGCGCGTCGGGGTTATGGCCCCGTGCACGGGCGGCCTGCTCAATGCTCAGATACAGCGTTGGCAATGCCATCAGCGGGTCCAGCATCGGGTGCAGCGGAGCTGTCGCCACGCGCAGCGGTTTGATCCCGTAGGAGCTGAGCGTATCCAGCGAGCTGTCCATACCCGCACCGTGACCCACAGCGATAACCGCCGTATCAGGCCCTATAGCGGCGACGGGGCCGTGCAGGCTTTCGGCGGCACTCAACGCGATGGCGGGCATGGTGCAGCATTCCGCCGCCTTTAGCGCCAGTTCGCGCGCGATGCCCAGACCGGGGCCACGGCCCAGCATGACGGCCCATGGGGCGACGGTCAGGGCGTTGGTGATCTGCTCATCCGCGACCAATGCTTGACCCAGATGATCGGGCGCTGCGTCCAAGGCGGCATGCAGAGCCGCATCCTCGCGCCATTCCGCCAGCAGGCGCAGGCCGGCCAGCAGGGTGTTGACGTAGCTTTTGGTCGCGGCAACCGCGCGTTCAGGGCCGGCGGCAAGGTCGATTGTGTGATCACATGCCATGGCCAGCGGGCTGGACGGCGTGTTGGTCACGGCCACGGTCAGCGCGCCGCCATCACGCAATGCGGCGCTGAGGGCGACGATATCCTCGCTGGCGCCGGACTGGCTGAACGCCAGAGCGGCCAGGCCAGAGACATTCAGCTTGGTATCGTAAATGGATGCCACCGACGGCCCCATCGAGGCGACAGGCAGGCCGGTTCCGATCTCTACCGCGTATTTCCACGAATTCGCCGCGTGATCCGATGAACCACGCGCCACGCTGACCAGCGCCGGTGGCGACAGCATACGCATACGGGTCGCGATATCGGTGATAGCTGCACGTGATCCATCCAGCCGCGCCGCGGCCTCAGGAATTTCGAGCGTTTCCGCCCGCATCAATCCGGTCATTGGGTTTCCTGCTTTCAGGTACGTTTCATCGACATAAAGGCGGCTTCGGACATCGGAACGGATGCGCCGGTGTCCCAGTCAAAGAGGTGTCGATCCACTTTCGTCAGAGCGCCGAGATAAATGTGCAGGCCGTAGGAGGGCACGCCGTCCTCTGCCTGTACGGAATGGATATCGTGGGGGGCAAAGACATGCTGCTGTCCTGCCTCAAGCGTCAATGTGCCACCGCGTTGCCAGACGCCCCCATCATTGCGCCACAGGTCGTTACGCTCACGCCCGCGATAGACTCCCAAAACGGCGATCATGGCGTGATCGTGGGGGGGCAGGATTTCATGCGGTTGGAAACGTTCATGCCAGACGCTGACGGTTTCATCCTCGAATAGCAGGATTTCATCGTCCTCGAAATCAGGTAGGTCAGCCTGTGCCGCGCCGGCCAATGCGGCCTGCATCAGGGTGCATGTTGCCTGTAGCGGATCGGGCGCGGATGCCGCGATGCGTGCATCGGCAACGAAAGCGTCTAGCGTGAATTGGGTCATGACATCTCCAATTGAGAAATGCCGCCTGTCCCGCCCAGGGCGCTGACGGCGGCCGTTCCGGTGCGATTTCCGGCTGCCAGACAGGCGTCCAGCGGTTTGCCGTCCAGCCAAGCATCCAGAAAGCCCGCATTGAACGCATCGCCGGCGCCGGTTGCGTCCATGACCGTGGTCGCATTGGTCGGCACATGGGTTTCAACGCCGCCGATGCGCGCACGCGCGCCATCGGCACCGCATTTGATCACGGTTAACGGGGCCAGATCGGCAAAGCCTGCCTCGGCCAATTTGGTGGCTTCGCCCTCATTCGGCAGAAAGATATCGACGGCTGCGATCAGCTTTGCTGCCTCGGGTGAGATATCGTCCTCCCACCCGCAATCCAGCGAAATGGTAATCCCCGCAGCACGCGCAGCAGGGATCAGTTCAGGGTGTTCCAGCAGGCTGTGCAGCTCACCGATATGCAGGTGGCCGACACGATCCAGACTGACATTTGCGGGCAGGGCAGGGCCGGCGCGCCGTGTTAGAAAGGCACGATCACCCCCCAATGGCAGCGCCACGGTGATCTGAGGATCTGTTCCATAGGGCGCAGTGGCGCACCCCGATGGAATGATCCCCGCATCGGCGATTTGCGCACGTACAGTTTGCTCGAACGGTGCGGCGGGCAGGGTGGCCACCAGTTCCGCGGGGCGATCCAGTGCGGATAACCACGCGGCCGTGATGAACGCCCCGCCGCCGGCGTGCAGGCTCAACCCCTCCGCAAAAACCTCCTGCCCCATGGCGGGCAAGCGGCCCGCACCAGAGAACACGAGGTCGCAGTAAAGCCGACCTGCACAGGCAACGCTGCGACGTGTATCGCGGGAATCCTTCACCGGACTGCCAATCCACTTGTACGATCGAAAATGTGCAGATCGGCAATATCCGCGCCCAGCTGCACCTGTTCACCAACCAGTGGTGGGGTGCGGCCCGATGCCTTTGCGATCATCTCACCCGCGGGGGTGTCCACATAGATCAGGGTTTCAGGGCCCAGCGGTTCGGTCACGGATACGGTGCCAGTCAACAGACCGCCCGCCGCAACAGGCCGCAGGTCGTCAGGGCGGATGCCGATGGTGACTGGGCCGGACGGTGCTGTCAGCGCGACGGCAGTGTCACCGGGCAGACGCACGGTGTCGCCGGTGGAATCCGCCTCGATCAGGTTCATCGATGGCGCGCCGATAAAGCGGGCGACGAAGGTGTTGGCGGGGTTGCGATAGACATCCTCGGGCGTGCCGACCTGTTGGATATGGCCGTCCTTCATGATGACGATACGATCCGCCATGGTCATCGCCTCAACCTGATCGTGGGTCACGAAAACGATGGTGGAGCCGACGCGCTGGTGCAGTTTCTTGATCTCCAACCGCATCTGGGTCCGCAATTGCGCGTCCAGATTGGAGAGCGGTTCATCGAACAGGAACAGCGCGGGGTCGCGGACCATCGCGCGGCCAATGGCAACACGCTGACGCTGACCACCGGACAGGGCGGCTGGCTTCCGCTCCAGATAGGTGGTCATTTCGAGGAAGTCTGCGACCTCCTCAACCCGCTTTGCCTTATCCGCCTTTGCCATTTTCGAGGAGCGTAGGCCGAACGCGATGTTCTTGCGCACGCTCATATGCGGGTAGATCGCGTAGTTCTGGAACACCATCGCGATGTCGCGTTCCTTTGGCTCCAGATTGTTCACGACACGATCATCGATGCGGATTTCACCGCCCGACACTTCCTCCAGCCCTGCAATCATGCGCAGGGTTGTGGATTTACCGCAGCCCGACGGGCCAACGAAAACGACGAATTCGCCGTCTTTCACGCTGAGGTCGATGCCGTGCAGCACCTCTGTGTCACCATAGCGTTTAACGAGTTTATGTAGGGAAAGTTCGGCCATGGATCAGGACTCCTGAAGGGCGGAGAAAGCGACGGTCAGGTCGGACTGGGCCGCCTCGCGTCGGGTGATACGCAGTGATTGCGCGGTGTGCAGTTGGTCGAGCGTGCCGGAATAGCCAGAGATGGCTTCGGCCAGCGCCTGTGGCGCCGGTCCACCGGAACGGTCGCGCCGCGCGATGAAGGTTTCGGGGGCCACGGTGGTTGTGAAATCATCGAGGCTCAGTTTCGTGTCGCGTCCGGTTTCCTTGGCAAACCCTGTGCAAAAGGCGTCATAGCCCCCGCCAAGTGGTGTGCCTGCGGCAATGACAGCGCGGGCAGTGGTGGCCGCAACCTCATGCGCCTGACGGAAGGTCAGACCCTCGTCCCGCACCAGCGTATCGGCCAGTTCGGTAATGGTGACGCAGGCCGCATCCATGTTTTTGCGCACGCGATCCGCATTGATCGTGCAGGCAGGAAGGAAAGCGGTTAGCAACTCCAGCATCCGACCGCCGCTTTCAAAGGCGGCATAACCGGCCTGCTGTACCTCACCCTCGCTGTCGTTCATGTCGGTAAACGGAGTGTTGCGCATGGTGTCGACCATCACATCACACCGGCCGGCCGTAACGGCGGCAAGGTGGCGCATATGCTCGATCGGAACCGGATTGCGTTTTTGCGGCATGATCGAGGAGATCTGAACCAGTGAGCCGGGTACAGCGAGCTGCCCCACCTCGAACGCGGACCAGAACGCCATGTCCTGCACAACGCGACCCAGATGCACAAAGGGCAGCTTCATCGCGGAATATAGCCCCGTGATGTAGTCCACACTGGCAATGCAGCCATAGGAGTTCAGCAATGGTGCCTCGAACCCCAGCAGGTCAGCCACACGTTCACGGCTGATCGGAAAACCGGTCGTGGTGATCGCGGCCGCACCCATCGGGCACAGGTCCAGCGCGGGAATTGCCGCGTTCAGGCGTTCGGCATCGCGCAGAACAACCTCCGCAATTGCGGACAGGTAGTGCCCGAATGTGGATGGCTGCGCCGGCTGGCCATGGGTATAGGCCACGATAGGCGTCGCGGATTCACGCTGTGCCGTGTCGATCAATGCACCGGCCAGCGCGAGGAGTTGCGATAGCATCCCCTCCGCCCGCCAGCGCAGTGCCATTTTGAACAGCGTGTGGTCCATATCGTTGCGCGAGCGGGCTGTGTGCAAGGCACCGCCCAGATCGCCCAGACGTTTGCGCAGTTCGGATTCCACGAGGAAAAACCAGTCCTCATGCTCACCGGTATAGGTCAGCGCGTCACGGTCGGTTTCCGCCTCGATCGCGGTCAGGGCAGCGGCAATCTGTGCCGCGTCCCCGTTGTTCAGAATGCCGGTTTCGTTCAGCATCACCAGATGGGCGCGGTTGATTGCATCCATATCGGCGGCGTGATTGGCCTTAACCCCTTCGAAAAGCGGCGCGAGGACCGTTTCCTTGTAAACGGGGTGTGGGAACTTCTCGAGATCAATCATCCCTTCAGCCCCGCCATAACGACGCCGCGAATGATGAAGCGTTGGAACACAAGGAACACCACCAGCGTCGGAATGGTGGAGATTGCAGCGCCGGTCATAATCAGCTCCCACGCTACGTCCGCCTCATCGCCAAAGCCGGCGAGGCCCACGGGCAAGGTGTACATATCGGTGGAGTTGGTCACGATCAGCGGCCACAGGAACGCAGTCCAGTTGCCAAGGAAGACAAAGATGGCAAGCGCGGCCAGCGCCGGACGGACCAGTGGCATCGCAACAGTCCACCAGATCTGGAATTCGTTCAGGCCGTCAATGCGCGCTGCCTCAAGGAAATCGTCAGGGACGCTTTCGAAGAACTGCTTCATCAAGAAGACGCCGAACGCCGTCATCAGGCCGGGGAACATGATGCCCCAATAACTGTCGAGCCAGCCGAAGCTTTGCGACATCAGATACCACGGGATCACCAGCATTTCCGTCGGGATCATCAGGGTCGACAGGATCGCGATGAACACCAGCGTGCGGCCCGGAAACTTGAACTTGCACAAGGTGTAGCCGACGAGGCTGTCGAAAAAGAGCGCGGAGATCGTGGTCGCCGTTGCAATGATGATCGAATTCAGGAACCACCAGTAAAAGCGTCCATCCTCAAGCACATAGAGGTAGTTTTCGACCGTCGGCTCCTCGGGGATGAGGTTGACGTTATAGACCTCCCACGGCCATTTCAGCGAGGTTGAGATCATATAGGCGATGGGCATGACCATCACGATTCCGCCTGCAAATAGCAGCAGCCAGCGGATGATCTGTCCCATATTGCGGGGTTTTGGCGCGGCCTTGGTGTCGAGCACCCCAGCCGTCGTCGGACGTATTTCTGTCGCGCTCATCGGTCGGCCCTCAGCAGCCAGAGTTGGATCAAGCTTACGATCAGCAGAATGGTGAACAGCACCACTGTCTGCGCTGCCGCATAGCCCATATCGAAGGAGTTAAACGCGGTGTCGTAAATCATCAGCACCAGCGGTTTGGTCGAGTTTAGCGGCCCGCCCGGATTGTTCGTCGTCATGTTAAAGACGTGATCGAAAATCCGCAGGAACCCGATGGACGAGAACACAACGATAAATACGATCGTCGGGCGCAGCAGCGGCAGCGTGATTTCACTGAGCACGGTCCACCACGATACACCGTCAATGCGCGCAGCCTCGTAATAGCTTTGCGGGATCGAGCGTAGTCCGGCCATGAAGATGATGATCTGGAAGCCCAAACCAGCCCAGATTGCCGGGGCCAGAACCGCCGGCAATGCATTGGTGGTGGAGTTCAGAAACTCGACCTGTGCAATGCCGATACTGGCGAGGAAGTTGTTGAACAACCCGATCGGCACACCCTGATAAAACCAGCGCCAAACCCATGCCATCGCAACAGCGGATGTCATGAATGGCAGGAAATACAGCATACGGATAAAGCTGTGGCCAAAGCGCAGCTTGTCCAGGTGATAGGCAATGACGAAGCTGATCAGCAAGCTGACTGGCGTACCGATCAACAGGTACAGGAACGTGTTTACAAACACCTTCCAGAACACCGGATCGTTCCAGAGCTTTACGTAATTATCTAGGCCCGTCCATGTCCGTGTGCCCAGCAGGTTCCATTCCTGAAACGAGATCAGGACGGCATTGCCGGTCGGATAGAAGCGGATGACGCTGTAAAACAACACCGGCACGGCAAGGAAGATCCAGGCCCAGACGATCTGCTTCTGACGGATGGTCAGGTCGCGGTAACGAAACATTAGGGGATGCTTTCGGGGTTATCTTTTCAGGGCGACCGGATTGCGTGGCCGCCCTGAAAATCAGACTGATAGGTTAGTCGGCGTAGTAATCGTCGAGGATAGCTTGCTCGGCAGCGGCGGCTTCGCTCAGGCTTTCGCCCGGCTCCTGCCCACCGATGTTGATCTGGCTAACCATATCGACGAGCACCTGACGCTGGCTGCTCTCGTTCGCGAAGATCGTGGTGTGGGCATATTCCAGACCACGGATGAAGGGGCCGAAGACCTCGTCATTCGCGTTGTCATCTGTCATGCCGACGGATGGTTTTGCGGGCAATTCGCCAACAACGTCCAACCAGACCTGCATCGCCTCGTCCGAGGTGATGAACTCCATGAACTTCACAGCTGCTTCCAGCTTCTCGCCTTCTGCCTTGGATGTGATCGCGTTCACCCAGTAGGAGGAGTAGTTCGACTGCGTACCATCAGCGGCAGCAGGCAGTTCGGTCACACCCCAGCGCAGACCGCGCTGATCAGCCAGCGATCCAATGCGGAACGAACCGTCGATATGCATCGCGGCGCGGCCTGCCTTGAACGCGGCCTGTGGCTCATCCATGAACCCTTCGATCGTGACGCCATGCTCGGACTGCAAGCCGGTGTAGTAATCGAGAGCGGCACGGCCGGCCTCGGTGTCGTAGTTCACAGTCTGATAATCGTCGAGGTAAGGCTCACCACCGAACTGACGGATCAGGACTTCGCGGAACCAGTGGTGATCCTGCGCGGTCATGCCGGTTGTGATGCCGACCTGTGTGATGTTGCCGGCGCCGTCACGCTCGGTCGTGGCAGCGGCAACTTCGACCAGTTCGTCCAATGTGGTGGGCGGCTCAACACCGGCAGCTTCGAGCAGACGCTCGTTATAGAACAGGGCGAGCGAGCGCACTGCGGTGGGCAGCGCGTAGTAAACGCCGTCCTTTTTCATCGCGCCGACCATCGGGAAGAATTCCGCGTCGATCACGTCTGGATCAAATGTATCTGTTGGCAGCGGCTGGATCAGGCCTGCCTCGATGTAATCGTTCAACCAACCGTAGAACAGCTGAACAACATCGGGGCCTTCGCCCGCTGGGATCGCTGCTGCGACCTTTGTGCGGTAATCGGCATAGGGGAAGTGGGTCATCGTGACGGTGATGTCAGGATTCTCTTCCTCAAACGACGCGATCAGTTGCTCCATCGCTTCGACGCGGGCGTCGAAGAAATATTGCCAATATTCAATTTCGACGTCAGCCGAGGCCGCGCCAGGCAACAGAGCCGCGGTCGCGGCCCCTGCTAGGATCAGTGACTTAAGTTTATTGCGCATGTTCTGCGTCTCCCTGTTGTGGGGCCAGTACCAAGGGGGGCGTGGCCATAGCGTCGGTTCTCGCGCTGGAAACGAGCTTGTATCAATTCAGTTGAATAATCAACCCAGTTGATTTAATAGTTGGGAATGAGATTTGAAAACGGACAAACTGGTGCGAATGGCGAACGGTCGCGGGTGCATAACCGGCAACTGGTGCTGGGTCGTATCCTGTCAGCAGGCGTTATGGGGCGGGCCGAAATTGCGCGCGCCTCGGGGTTGAGCACGCAGGCGGTCAGCAAGATCATCGCGACATTAGAGGCAGACGGCCTGTTGATGCAGGACGGCACCCGATCCGCGGGGCGTGGTTTGCCCGCCGCCCTATATGCGGTGAACCCTGATGGTGGATACGCACTGGGATTCGAGGTGCGACCCGATGCGATTCTAGGCGCGATTCTGGACCTGCGCGGCACACAGATTGCCACTGCGCGGGAACGTGTCATTGCCGCCGGGCCGCAGGAAACGGCAACGATAATTACGGCGATGCGTGATGCATTGGCTGCAAAGGCAGGCATCGACGCGACCCGTATTCTGGGCGCAGGCGTTGCGCTGCCAGGTCCGTTTGGCCGCACAGGTTTGAGCGAGGAGGCCAGCGCGCTGCCCGGATGGGAGGGTGTAGACCCCGTTGCCCTGATCGGCGACGCGCTGGATCTGCCGGTTACGGTTGAGAATGACGCCAACGCCGCCGCCATGGCCGAACGGATCGGTGGTGCGGCTGAGGGGCACGCCACCTATGGCTACCTGTATTTCGGTGCGGGCCTTGGGCTTGGGCTGCTCAGCGGGGGGCATCTGGTGACGGGTGCGTTTGGCAATGCCGGCGAAATTGGACACTTGCCACTGGCTGGTGATGGCGTGTTGCTGGAGCGGGCCGTGTCGCGGCTCAGCCTTGTCGCGCGGCTGGAGGCGGCGGGCGTGGACGCCCCCGATATCGACACGCTGGGCGCATTGGCGCGGGCGGATCATCCCATCGTGCGCCAGTGGATCGCAGATGCGGCGGGCCCATTGGCGCGCGCTGTTCATGTGGTGGAAACGCTGTTCGATCCCGAAACGGTCATCCTTGGCGGTGCTATGCCCGAGGAGATTTTGCGTGATTTGGTACAGGCGGCAGAACTGCCTGCCTCGTCCATTTCAAACCGGACGGATCGCACCGTTCCGCGCCTGATTTGTGGTCGCACCGGACGGCTGGTCGCCGCTGGCGGGGCAGCTGCACTTGTTCTCAACCGATTATTCACACCGCGATTTGCGCCGGTGGCACCAACATTACAATGAGGGAATTATCATGACGCCAGACCAGTCTCGTATCGCCGCTGAACGGACAGCACCGCGCATCGTCAGACTGGGTCAGGCGCTCAGCGCGCTGCGATCAGTTGTTGGGTTTATGAATACCGGCGCCCATCCTGACGATGAAACCTCGGCCATGTTGGCGGCCATGCGGTTTCGCGACGGTATCGCGCTGAGCTATGCGTGCTCGACCCGGGGTGAGGGCGGCCAGAACGATATCGGGCGCGAATCCGGTCCGGTGCTGGGCACATTGCGCACGGCAGAGATGGAGCAAGCCTCGGCCGTTCTGGACATGAACATGTATTGGTTGAGCCAGCGCCCCAACGATATTCACGATTTCCGGTTCTCCAAAAGCGGTAAGGAAACGCTGGCAATCTGGGGCCGCGAACGCACGCTGGCCCGTTTTGTGCACATCATCCGGTTGGAGCGCCCAGACGCGATCTGCCCGACCTTCCTCGACGTGCCGGGGCAGCATGGCCATCACCGTGCGATGACCGAACTGGCCCATGACGTGTTTGCAGCGGCGGCTGATCCTGCCTTTGACAGCGATTTGCCGGTTTGGCAGGTGTCCAAGCTATACCTGCCCGCATGGTCCGGCGCGGGTCAGGCCTATGATGATGATCTGCCGCCCCCGCCGGCCACGATGGTGGTTCCGGGCGGTATTGACCCGCTGACGGGGTGGAGTTTTGAGCGGATCGGCCAGCAATCGCGCGCCTATCACCGCACACAGGCCATGGGCAATTGGGTTCCGGCGGGCAGTGAGCGTGAATTCCCGCTGCATCTGGCCGCCACGCGGTTGAGCGGTGTGGACACAGCAATCACTGATGGTTTGCCCTCCTGTCTGGCCGATCTGGCGGATCACGCGGCATTGGCCCAAGCGGATGCAGCGATTGGGCAGGCTGCGGCGGGCTTCCCCGTTGGTGATGCGATTTGTGGGCCGGCTGCGGCGGCTCTGCATGCGGTTCGGGTTGCGGAAGCCGCGATGTCTGATGCGGAAACCGCGCTGCACGGTCACCGCCTCCAACGGGTGCAGCGCCAGTTGACCCGCGTTCTGGCCGAGGCATCGGGGCTGGAGGTGCACGCACGCGTTCACCCTGTCATCCTGCGCCCCGGTGATGTGGCAGCGGTTACCGTGGAAGCACGCGCCGGCACCACGACGCCGGAAACGACTGTGGTGACTGAAGGGGATTGGAGCTTGTCCGACGGTGGCCTGGTTGCGCCTGCGACCTATAGCGACCCCTATCCTGATATCTGGTGTGCGGGCCAACCCGATGCGCCTTGTGTTGAGGTCCGCTTTAACGTTGCCGGTGTCGATGCCGTGCAGCGCATCGCGTTCGAGGCGCCGCCAGTGGTTGTGCCTGCCGTAACAGGGATGGTTGCGCCATCCGGCGTGCTGATAAATCGCGCCGCCCCGCGTGAGGTTTCCGTCGCGGTGCGTGAGGTCACGCCGGCCGGCGCGACGCCGACCTTTGACCTGCCTACGGGTTGGGCAATGACGGAAAACGGCATGCTGGACGTGCCTGATGATGCGCAGCCCGGCACCTATGAGGCGCGCCTGATGCTGGACGGAATGCCGGCTGATACGTTGAGCCTGATGGCCTATCCCCATGTTGCCACCCGCGCCTTTGCCGCGCCTGCGACGCTGCGGGTTTGTGTGCTGGATGCGGTGCTGCCCAAGGTAAAGATCGCCTATGTCGGTGGCGGAAATGACAATGTCGCCCATTGGTTGCGTGCCATGGGTCTGGACGTTGAGGAGCCTGATAACGAGGCGCTGATCGCGGATCTCGATCAATTCGATACGGTGGTTATCGGTATTTTCGCGGTGCGGTTCCGCGGGCTGACCGATATCATGGCCAAGCTGCGTGAATGGGTTGAGGCCGGCGGCACATTGCTGACGCTGTATCATCGCCCATGGGATGACTGGGATGCGAATGTGGTGCCGCCACGGATGCTGGAAATCGGTTCGCCCTCGCTGCGGTTCCGCGTGACCAATGCGCAGGCGGATGTTGATGTGCAGCAGCCGCAGCACCCGCTGTTCAACACGCCCAACGTGATCGCAGATGCCGATTGGCAGGATTGGGACAAGGAACGCGGCCTGTATTTCGCCAAATCATGGGACGAGGTCTATACCCCGCTGCTGTCCCTGCATGATCCGGATGAGGCCCCGTTGCAGGGCGCCTTGCTCAGCGCGGATATTGGCGCGGGCCGGCACACACA
Organism: Pontivivens marinum; assembly: GCF_900231835.1. Lineage (GTDB taxonomy): Bacteria > Pseudomonadota > Alphaproteobacteria > Rhodobacterales > Rhodobacteraceae > Pontivivens > Pontivivens marinum. Next base: position 1,147,428 of record NZ_OCTN01000001.1, read on the forward strand.
TTGTGCGCTGAACCTGCACCATCAGATGCAATCACTGACCCCCGGTGCGTTCCGCCTGATGGCGAACCTCGTGGCGAAACGGTAGATGAGCCAACCGCGTAACCTATCCGGTGGTGCTTGGCTGATTGCGGATATGTCGCTCAACATCTGGGCGCTGGTGATTGTGAAATCGATGGGGTTGGACATCCCGTCGGTGCAACTGGTGTTTTTACGGGCGCTGTCGGGCCTCGTGCTGATCCTGCCGTGGATCTGGGTCGCGCGGGACCGGTTTCGCGGGCTGGATAACCTGCCGCTGCATGCATTGCGGGTGGGGCTGTCGGCAGTGACGTTGACCTCCAGCTTCTTTGCCGTGGCGCGATTGCCGCTGGCGCTGTTCAGCGCGATCCAGTTCACGCGACCTGTTGTCACCATGGTTCTGGCCACGCTGATCCTGCGCGAGGTTATACCGCGCCGGCGCTGGTGGGCCGCTGCTGCGGCGCTGGTCGGGGCGGGCATTGCCATCGGGCCGACCGGCGCGGAATGGAGCTGGGGCCTGCCGGCCGCCGGCTTGGTGGTTCTGTCGGGTACGGGCGCGATTATCGTGACGCGACGACTGCATGCGGCACCGCGTGTGGTGATGATGACGTTCTACACCGCCGGCCTTGCCGTTTGTACCGCGCCATTCGCGCTGACCGGATGGGTGCCGGTGCCTGCGGGCGACTGGCCGACATTGCTAGCCATTGGTGTGTTTGCTCAATCGGCGCAGTTCTGCTTCCTCGCCGCGCATGCACGGGCCGAGGCGGGGTTCCTGTCGGTGCTGGGTTATCTATCGTTGCCGCTGACGACGACAATCGGGTTCCTGATCTTTGGTGAGGCACCCGAGGCACGGTTCTATCTAGGGGCGGCCTTTATCATCGCCAGCGCACTGGCCGTTGCGGCACGGCCCCGCGCGACCCGGCAGAAAATCTGATCATACGGGGTGCGCCTAAAGTATTGTAAACAATAGGGGCGCCGCCCTGCTTGCGATGTATCGTAAAATGCGCAGGATGGCGCCTATGAGCACCCTGAACTGTCCGAACTGCGGAGCGGCCGTAGAACCAGAGCTTGCCTGCGTTCGGATGAGCACATGCACCTCATGCGGTACAGCGCTGCTATTGAACGATGCAGTTGTGCAAATCGCCGGTAGTGGTGGTGTTATGCATGACGTGCCCCTGCTGTTCGGTTTGGGTGATGACGTGCGGATCGGGCATAGGGTTTTCCACGTGCGCGGCCATGTGCGCTATTCCTACGGGCGCGGCACATGGGATGAATTCTGGTGCACCGATGCGGATGATGATCCGGTCTGGATCTCGATTGATGAGGGTGATGTCGCCGTGCAGCGCGCCACAAACCCGCCGAGCCGCCAAACGAAATTCGGTGGCTACCGCGTGGGTGAGGGGCTGGCTATCGATCGGGACGACTTCACCGTGGTTGAGGTGGAGACCGCCGAATGCATTGCCGTACAGGGCCAATTTGATGAGGTGATCCGCGTCGGCGACACCCATAAATTCGTGAACGCGGAGGGCTTGCGGGGGCACCTACTGTCCGGTGAAACGTGGGATGGTGGCGAAAAATGGTTCCTTGGCCGGTGGCATGATCCCTTTGATATCAAGGTGCAGCGTTTATGAGCCGCACATCTGACCTTTCCGCGGTTAACTGCACCGAATGCGGGGCCGGCCTCGATATTCTGGGCGGGGGGCGTGTGACAACGCATATCTGCCCGTATTGCGGGGCGGAACTGGACGCCAATGACAGTTATAAAGTGCTGGCAAAATTCGCCAATATGCAGCGCCCCGATACCCCGTTTTCACTGGGCCAGCGGGGGCGGCTATATGATGTTGATTGGACGATCATCGGCACAATCGGTCATGTGGAGCGGTATCGTGGCCGCGAATGGCGTTGGGTCGATCACCAGCTCTATTCCCCAACCCATGGCTATGCGTGGCTAACTTATGAGGATGGGCACTACGCCTTTACCCGCCGTATTCGCGATGGTGGCTGGCTGTCCTCGCAACGGGTGGAGTCGTCCGATAATCCGCCGAAAATCTCGTATCACGGCCAGAAATTCACCTATTATGAAACCACCAACAGCTGCAGCGATTTCGTTGAGGGTGAGTTCACATGGCGGCCCAAGCTAGGGCGGGAAACCGTCTCGGTTAGCGTGCTGGGCGATGATGCGATGCTCTCATTCGAGCAAAGCGCGCAGGAGCGTGAGGTTTATCGCAGCGTTTACGTGACGGCGCAGCAGGTAAAGGCCGGCTTCGACATCACGTTGCCTGCCCGCGCCGCCGACCCGCACCCGTTGAAACCGGTTAAGCGGTCGGTGAATTCGAATTTTATCATCGCAGCTTCGGCCATATCTGCGGTGATTGCCGTTGTTCTGGGCCTTAGCTTTACGGCCGGCTCGGGACAGGTTGTTTTGCCGCAAACAACCCTTACAGCCCGTGATTTTCCGGTGGAGATTCCCTTTACCGTCACGGATACGGACCGCTTGGTGGAAATTCAGATTACTGCGGACCTTAACAATTCATGGCTGTGGACGGATATCGAGGTAACAGACCCCGAGGATATCCCGCTATTCGAGGCCGGCCGTGAGGTCAGCTATTATTACGGTCGTGAGGATGGTGAATCCTGGCGTGAGGGATCGCGCAGCAGTTCAATCCGGTTCCGGCCCACAATGGCGGGTGAATATGCGCTGGATATTGATGTCGCTGAATCGGGGCGTGGAGAGGTTTCAGACGGGCAGTTAGGGTACAGTTACACCCGCGTTTCTGTTGCGCAGGGTGTTGCCTCCGGCGTTATGCTCTTTGTTGCGGCATTTATGTTCGTGGTGATTGCGGGTCTGCAAATCGGCTGGCGGGCCTTTAAGTACAAGCGCCGCTTTGCCGGTGGCGATTGGTCGGAATAGGATAGGCCATGAACCCTGTACGCATCATCTTTCTAATCTTTTGCGCGGCGGCACTGGGTGGCGCGGCCTATGTTTCCACATCAGGGATGGGCGGTGAAAGCCGCGATCTGATCACTTCGGTACGGGTGGGCAGTGGCGGCACCGCCGGTTTGCATTCTCAAGTCAAATAAGGGGACGACCCATGGACCTATTTTCTGCAATCGAACTGGCCGAAGTTGTCAGCACGGTTTTCTATACATTTATGGGCATGATCCTGATGTTCGGCGCGTGGAAGTTCCTCGACTGGATCACGCCCTTTCCGATTATGAAGGAAATTGAGGAGGATCAGAACGTCGCGCTGGCCATCGTGATCGGCCTGCTATTTGTGGCGATGGCGATTATTATCGCGGCTGTCATCCTTTCATGATCCCAACAGATGCTGCGCGTGTGCGTGAGGTTTGGCTGCTTGCGGCCACCTTTCTGGTGGCGGTGTCCGGCCTGATTTACGAGCTGATTGCGGCAACGCTGTCCAGTTATCTGCTGGGCGATTCCGTGCGGCAATTCTCGCTGGTGATCGGGGTGTTCCTATTCTCCATGGGGGTGGGGGCGTGGCTGTCACGCTATGTCGGGCGGGCGACGCAGGGCTTTGTCTGGACGCAGATTTTGCTGGGTGTGGTTGGCGGTTTTCTGGCGCCGGTTGCCTTTGTCGCCTATGGCTGGCTGGGCGATGTGCAGGTGCTGTTATATACGATGCTGATGTTGGTGGGTGTGCTGTCAGGCATGGAAATCCCGCTGATCGCCCGCATTTTAAAGCAAATCGGTGCGCCGGAATTCCGGTTCGAAAACGTGCTGAGCGTGGATTATGTCGGCGCATTGGTGGCAGCGGTCGCCTTTCCCCTACTGGTGATACCACATTTGGGGTTGATGTCGGCCAGCTTGGCATTTGGGGCGCTAAATCTGGCGGTGGCGGGCATATCGCTGTGGCTGTTTCGGGATGAAACGGGGGCCGCGCCGCGCGTCATCTGGGCATTGGCCTTTGCGGGGTGTCTGGCGGGGTTGGTGCAGTCGGAACGTTTGGTTTCCGTGGCCGAGGCGGCCCTGTACGAAAACGACGTTATTCTGGCGGAGCAAACCCCCTATCAACGGATCACCGTGACGCAGTTTCAGGACCGCACGCGGCTGTTTCTGGATGGCGCAATCCAGTTCGATACGGTGGATGAATATCGGTATCATGAGATGCTGGTGCACCCCGCGATGGTGTTGGCACCACGGGCGGCGAATGTGCTGATCCTTGGCGGGGGGGATGGCATGGCGGCGCGTGAAGTGCTGCGCCATCAGGGGGTTGAGGCCGTCACGCTGGTCGATCTGGACCCTCGCGTGACGCAGTTGTTCCGGCAAAGCGCACCGCTGGCGCAACTGAACGCGCATTCGTTGAGCGACCCACGCGTGACCATCCTGAACCAGGATGCATGGAAATTTATCGAGGACGTGCAGCAGGTTTTTGATGTCATCATCGTCGATCTACCCGATCCGAAAAATGTTGCCCTATCTCGGCTATATACACGCGAGTTTTACTCCCTTCTGGCCGAACGGTTGGCCGCAAACGGGTTGATCGTGACGCAATCGGGATCGCCGATGTTTGCGCGTGAGGCATTTTGGTCCGTGGAGCGTACATTGGCCGCCGCCGCCAATCCTGTGCAGCCCGGCGCGGGGCTGCGCACATTGGCCTATCATGTTTATGTGCCCAGCTTTGGCGATTGGGGTTTTGTCATTGCCGCACCCACGGGAATACGGCGTGAATTTCCCAGCCTACCAAGTGGGTTACGTTATCTGACGGCTCAGGGATGGGCGGCGGCGCAAATCTTTTCACCGGACAGCGCGCCCCTGCCGGTGCAGGTGAACACGATCCAGTCCCATGCCTTGCTGGCCTATTATCTGGATGGTTGGGATCGCTGGTTTCAGTGACCGCGCTGATGCGCCGTGACGGTGGTACGGGCCGGCGTCAAAGCTTGCTCTAGATGCGCGGCGGCGCGATGTGGATCGGCATTGCCGCACATAAAGATGTCGATGGCGGCGTAGTCACGTTCGGGCCATGTGTGGATGGTGATATGGGATTCCGCCAACAGGACAACGCCGGTGATGCCGCCGCCTTCGAACCCGTGCAGCTCGCAGGACAGGACCGTCGCGCCGGCGGCATGGGCCGCACCGGTTAGGGCGTCGCGCAGCATTTGCGGATCGGTTAATCCATGGCCGCCAAAATGGTCGATCAGCAGGTGCAATCCGGGGGTGAAGGGGGGCTGGCTCATCCGGTGGACCCTATTGGATTAGGGGTGCGGGGGGAACTGTCGTTTGGCAGCGAAATGGCGGGCTGCTTTCAGGCTGCGTTATGGCTGCTATGCGGCTGCGCAGTAAAAGGGTCAGGTATCGGGGGCTGGTACAATGCAACAATTGGTTGCGAGGCCTGTCGTCGCTATGGTCCGGCCTAAGGTAGGAGTGGACTATGCGTGACGAGGCAGTACGAACAATACGAGCCCTGATGATCGGGGCGGTTGGTGGCGCACTGGCATGGCTGATCGGTTTGCCCGCGCCGATGCTGATGGGGCCGGCCATTGCCGTCACGATTGCCGCTGTTGCGGGGCAGCGCATGCATATGCCGGTTCCGCTGCGCGACAGTGCGTTCATCATCATCGGCATTGGCATGGGATCCGGCGTGACGCCCGAAACGCTGGAGGCGGTGCGAACATGGCCGGCCAGTGTTGCCTTGTTGGTGGTTGTGGTTGGTGTGATTTTGGTCGCCGGCGCGGCGGCGATTGCGTGGCTGTTTGGCAAGGATTGGCGGACCTCGGTTCTGGCGGCCTCACCCGGGCATCTGAGTTATGTTCTGGGGCTGGGCGTCGAGATGCGGGCCGATATCGGCTTTGTGACCGTGGTGCAAAGCCTGCGATTGCTGGCGTTGACGTTGCTGGTTCCCATCGTTGTGGTGTTGGGCGGGCAGGTGGGTGCGCCTGCTGCGCCGGTGCCGCCATTGGAGTTTCTGCCGCTGGCGCTGTGTCTTGCGGCCTCGGCTGTGGCGGGCCTGATCCTTGCGCGGTTTGGGGTGCCGGCGGCACTGTTGCTAGGCGGGATGTTTGTGTCCTCGATCGGGCACGGGGCCGGCGTGATCCATGGCGGTGCGCCCGATTGGCTGACAATCCCGGGTTTTGCGATTATGGGCACGTTGATCGGCACCCGCTTTGACGGTGCCAACCTAAAGGTATTGCGCGGGGCGCTGGGCGCGTCGGTCGTGTTGACCAGCCTGTCGGTGGCGATTGCGATGATTGGGGCGCTGGGCGTTGCCAAGCTGACAGGATTGCCGGTGATGCAGGTGCTGATCGCCTTTGCCCCCGGTGGGGTGGAGACGATGGCCGCCATGGCGGTTGTGCTGGATGCGGACCCTGCCTTTGTCGCCGCGCATCATGTTTTGCGGCTATTCGTGCTGACCGCCCTGGTGCCGATGGCGTTGCGGTTGCGCTAAGCCTGTGGCGCGATTGTTCGCGTGTACATATCGACATCGGGTGTGGACAGCGCGGCGCTAGCGGTAAATCCGACCTTTTTCAAGACGCGCGCCGATGCGGGATTATCGCGGCTGACGCCACCGATCAGGCGCAGTTTCGGGTGCTGGTGCAATGTGGCGATCAGGCCGGAAACCAGCTCGGTCGCGTAGCCCTGTCCCCATGCGGTTTGCGCGAACAGATAGCCGATATACATCGTGCACTGTTCCGCGTTCAGCGCGTGAAGCATTAGGCCAATCGGCGTGTTCGATCCTGTCGGTGTGATCAGCATCACGTCCGCCTTGCTGGCCCGCGCGGTAATCCAGTTTGCGATTGCGTTGTTCTCTGCGCCCAAATGCAGGGGAGGTGGCAGGTGTTGCAATACGGCGGGGGTCAGGATTGTGGCCAGTACCTGTTCCAGCGCAGTGCGGCGCCCAGGGTCTGTCAGGTCTGGCAACCAGTGATGGGCAGTCAGGCGTGCGGTTTCGAACCGGTCAGGGATCACAATTGCCATTTTCAGTCAGGATCGACGGAGCCGCGCAGGGCTTTTTTCTGACCGGTGGCCTTTTTCGCCTCGATCCGGCGGCGCTGACTGGCGCGGGTCGGTTTGGTGGGGATGCGCCGTTTGGGGCGGTGCAGGGCGGCGCGGATCATGTCGATCAGCTTTTGTTCTGCATCTTCACGATTCATTAACTGCGAGCGGTGTTTCTCGGAGGTGATGATCAGCGCGCCCTCCTTGGTCCATTTGCGGCCGGCGATGCGGCGCAGGCGTGCCTTTACATCACCGGGCAAATTAGGGGAACGCTCTGCCTCGAAGCGCAGTTCCACGGCCGTCGAAACCTTGTTGACGTTTTGCCCGCCGGGGCCGGAGGATCGGACGAACTGCTCTGTCAGCTCCCAATCCTGTAGGGTGATGTTATCCGTGATGACGATCATCGTATTTTCCACAATGAGAAAGGGGCCACATCTGCGGCCCCTTTCCGTATTAAATTTCGTGAGCTGGGGCGAATGACCGGAGGTCACTGACCTGAGCGAAAGGAAAGCTGTCGGGGGTTGCCCCGTCAGCCACGTACCTCGCGCTTGAACCCGACCACATGCTCCTGCATCCCACTAGACATCAGGTCACCTCCTTTCAGTTGTTACGTTCACCTAGGAGGGTGCCACATCTAGTGGATAAATCAAGCCTCGACTTGACGCAGTGCGGCACGGAACGGAATCAGCGCCAGCAGGCCCAGCCCGATTTTCACGCCAAAGTCCGCAACGGCAAGGCTGATCCACAGTGGCAATTCAGGGCCAACACCCAGCAATGGCACGATATCGCGGGCCCAGCCATTTGGCTGCGCAGGGTCCAGAAACACAAAGGCGGCCGAAAACGCGATGCCGAAAAACAGCGTTGTATCCAGCGCAGACCCGACCAGCGACGAGGCCAGCGGCGCACGCCACCATTCCCGCGCCCGCAGCCGGTTAAAGATCGCAACATCCACCAATTGCGCCGTCAGGAACGCGATGCCGGAACCCAGCGCGACGCGCAGCGTGACCAGCGGGCCGAACTCACCCTGAATCTGGCTGCCGATCAGCGAGCATGCGACGCCAACCGCAAAACCGGTCAGCACAACGCGGCGCGCGGTATCGCGGCCCAGAAAGCGGTTGGTCAGATCGGTGACCAGAAACGCCACCGGATAGGTAAACGCGCCCCAAGTCAGCCAACTACCCAGCAGGTGTTGGACAAGAATATTGGAGGCAACAACAACGGCGGCCATCGCGGCAACACCGATAATAAATCCACGGGACATGGGATATCCTTTCCGTTTTTTATAGAGGGTCGCGGAAGACCTCTCCCTCCGACATGGGGGATTGCGGGGGCTTAGTAGCAATATCGCCCCCGCGCAATAGGGCCGTTACGGAACAGGTAGGTCCAGATCGGTCAGAACCGTGCGCAGGCCCGCCGGTTGCGTAAAAATATGGGTTTGCCAGCCATGTTGTGCGGCAGCGGCGGTATTTTCGGGTTTATCGTCGATAAACAGCAATTGAGGGCCGCTGAAACCGCAATCGGCCTCGACCATCTGATAGATTTCCGCATCGGGTTTGGCGGTGCGCATGTGGCCCGAAATATAGCGCCGGTCGAATTCGGTCAGGAACGGATAGCAGGTTTCGGCATAGGCGAAGCTTTCCACGCCGAAATTGCTGAGCGCATAGCAGGGCACGCCGTTCGCACGCAGGGTGCGCAGCATTTCAACGCTGTCGTCAATCACGGGGCTGGCCATTTCGATCCAGCGATCATGCCACAGGCGGATCATGTTGGCCCATTCGGGGAATTTTTCCGCGTGGGCATAGATCGTTTCGCGGAACGGTGCGCCGCGATCAATCTGGTCGTTCATTTCATGCGGATCAACGGCGGCGAAGAAGCGGTCCATTTCCTCTGCGGGCATGATTTGTGCGTATAGACGTTCGGGCCGCCATTGGATCAGGACATTGCCAATATCAAAGATGACGGCGCTGGGGGTGTTACTCATGCAAGGTCAGCCATTCGGTTTGGGGCGCACGTTCGGTCTCGAACGTGGCGAGGGGGTGGGCCGGATCGGGGATGCCAATCGCCAGCCCGCAGAACAACATTAGGTCAGGCGGGGTATCGCAAAAGTCGGTGACGGCTGTGTGATGCATGGCCCATGCCTCCTGCGGGCACGAGGCGAGGCCGTCCTCAACCAGCAACAGCATCAGCGTTTGCAAAAATCCGCCAAGGTCGGACCATTGCGCCGCGCCCATCATGCGGTCGGTAAACAGGAACAGACCGGCGGGCGCGTCGAAAAACCGCCAATTGCGGTGAAACCACTCCAGCCGCTTGGCTTTATCCGTGCGTGGGATGCCCAGACGCGCATACATCTGTTCCCCCACAGCAAAGCGGCGCGTGCGGTAGGGCTCACTCAACGAGGGCGGATAGATCGGGTATTCCAGCGGATCGGTTTGCCCTGCATCCAGTCGGGGGGCCATGGTGGCGTGGAACCGCGTCATGGCCGCACCGTTCAGCAGGTGCACATGCCATGGCTGTAGATTGCCGCCCGATGGTGCCCGCGATGCCTGCGCGATCAGCCGCGTTAGGCGGGCGGTTTCGATGGGCGTATCCAGAAAGGCGCGGGTGGACCGGCGTTTGGATAGTGCGTCGGAAACGTGCATTGTGCCCCTCACATCTTTGGCCGCGACGGGCCTATTCTATCCGTGTTAGGCGAGGCTTTCCTATACGCAAAGGGTGGGTCATGGATTTTCGCGCTATTCTGATGGGCGTCAGCTTCGCGCTGATCTGGTCCTCTGCCTTTACCTCGGCCAAGATTGCGGTGGTGTACGCCCCGCCCTTTGCCATTTTGAGCGTGCGATTTCTGGTTTCCGGCCTGTTGGCGGTGGGCATTGCATGGGCGCTGGGCCAGCGGGCGCATTTAACGCGCAAGCAATGGATCGCTGTCGTGTTGTTCGGGGTCCTGCAAAACGTGATGTATCTGGGTGGTAACTTCTTTGCCGCGCAGGTGATTGATGCATCCTTGGCGGTCATCATTGCCAGTTTGCTGCCGCTGTTGGTGGCCGGCATAAACGGGCTGCGCGGTGAGCGGTTGGGCTGGATCGCGATGTTGGGCCTGTTTGCGGGTTTGGCCGGTGTGGTGCTGATTATGGGTACGCGGATCAGTGGCGGTGCCGATCTGGGCGGTGTTTTGATTATCGTGGGGGCCGTGCTGGCACTGACCATGGCGACGCTGCTGGTGCAGGGGGCGTCCTCGGGCGATAATATCATCATGGTGGTTGGATTGCAGATGCTGGTCGGGTCCTCAGTTCTGTTTCCGTTGAGCCTGGCGACCGAGGTTTGGGTCGTGGACTGGCAATGGCAGTTAATCGCGGCGTGGACCTATACCACGCTGGTTCCGGGCCTGTTGGCGACAATCATCTGGTTCGAGCTGGTAAAACGTATCGGGGCCACGCGGGCGGCGACGTTCCATTTCCTTAACCCGTTTTTGGGCGTGGCGATTGCCAGTGTTGTACTGGGCGAGGCGCTGGGCCTGCGCGATGTGATCGGCGTCATGATTATCATGGCCGGTATTTTCGCGGTGCAGATGGCACGGGGACGTTGAGTGTCAGGCCCGGCTGCGGTTCTATTGCGGGAATAAACCGATAGCAGGAGATTTGAGCCATGACCTTTACCGAAATTAACGGCGTTGCGATCCATTATGACTGGCGCGCGGGCAGTGGAATGCCGGTGGTGTTCCTGAATTCGCTAGGTACGGATTTTCGGATTTGGGACGGGGTTGTTGCACAAATTGGCGATGCGCCGATCCTGCGGATGGACAAGCAGGGGCACGGGTTGAGCGGCTTGGCCCCCTTGGACATGGACCGCTTGGTCGCGGATGCGGCGGCGCTGATGGATCAGTTGAATATCGGGCCAGCGGTGATTTGTGGTGTTTCCGTTGGCGGAATGATCGCGCAGGGTTTGGCCATCACTCGGCCCGATCTGGTGGCAGGGCTGGTTCTGTGCTGCACCGGTGCGACCATCGGCACGGATGAGATTTGGAACGACCGGATCGAGGCAACGATGACCGGCGGGTTGGAGCCGATGGGCGATGCGGTGATGCAGCGCTGGTTCTCGCCTGATTTCCACGCACAGCGCGCGGTGGAGATGGCCGGCTATCGCAACATGTTGGTGCGCACCCCTGCGCCGGGCTACGCCGCCGTCAGCGCCGCCATTCGGGACGCTGATTTTACCCAAGGCGCGACGGGTATCACCGTGCCGACGATCTGTGTCGCGGGTGAGGAGGACAACGCCACCCCGCCCGCGTTGGTACGCACCCTTTCAGGTCTGATTGCGGGATCGACGCTTTATGTCATTTCCGCCGTTGGTCATTTGCCGGGGGTCGAGGTGCCGCATGAGGTGGCGCAGCGTGTCATTACGATACGCACACAGGTTGGGGTGGCCTAGGCGCTAGCCAGCTTCATCAGCACGATACCCGATAGGATCAGTACCGCTGCTATTAGGCGCAGCGGTGTTACCGCCTCTCCAAACAACACCACGCCAACGGTGAACGTGCCGATCGCCCCGATGCCCGTCCAGACGGTATAGGCCGTGCCAAGGGGCAGCGCGCGCATCGCCAGTGTCAGCAGGGTAAAGCTGGCCGCCATTGTGGTGAGCGTAATTATGCTCGGCACCAGCAGGGTGAAGCCGTCGGACTTTTTCATGAAAGACGCCCAGACGACTTCCAGCAGACCGGCGAGGATGAGGTAAAACCAGGGCATGAAACGGCCCTCCTATAGGGGCCGGGTCGTCCCGGTCGAAAATGAAAGCTGCGGGTCGTCCCGTGCTGTGCCGTATCTAGTGGATGCGTGCGGAGCGTTCAATCCCGCGGCGCGGCGGCGCGTTGCAGGCGGTCATTTATCGCGCTGCCCAGCCCGTGCATCGGGATCGGGGCGACGGCAATGCGCGGGGCCGTCGCATCGGCGCGGCGCAGCAGGGAAAACAGGTTCGCCGCTGCTTCTGTCAAATCACCGGTGGGGGATAGCGACCATTCCGACGGGCCGTCGGCAAAGCGTAGCAGCAGCTCACCCTCAGCTGGGTCCGTCACGTTCAGGCGCAGCGCCCCCTGTGGGGCGTAATGCGAGGTGAGCTGGCCCGGTGCGGTGATGTCACTGCCCTGATGCAGGGTTACGGGGCGGGCCAATGCGGCCTCGATCTCCTCCACAGCCAAGCCGCCGGGGCGCAGCAGAACGGGCGTATCGCCATCCCAACCTAGGATCGTGGATTCCAGCCCGACCGCGCAATCGCCGCCATCCAGAACCGCCGCGATCCGGCCGTCCAAGCCGTCTGTCACGTGGGCCGCGCTGGTGGGGCTGATCCGGCCTGATGGATTGGCGCTGGGCGCGGCAACAGGGCGATCCATGGCGCGCAAAATGGCCTGCGCGACGGGATGTGCAGGCACGCGCACGGCCAGCGTATCCAGCCCCGCAGTCACCAGATCCGAGATTTCACCGATGCGCGGCAAAACTAATGTCAGCGGACCGGGCCAGAATTTTTCGGCCAGAACCCGTGCCTGCGCATTCATCGTGACCAAGCGTTCGGCCATGGAAATATCGGCCACATGGGCGATCAAAGGATTGAAGCTGGGGCGCCCCTTGGCCGTGTAAACGCCTGCAACTGCATGACCATTTGTGGCATCGGCCCCTAGGCCGTAAACCGTCTCGGTCGGGAAGGCGACGCATTCGCCGCGCAGCAATAGGGTTGCCGCAGCGTCAATTCCCGCAACATCTGCGGTTAATTGTCGGGTTTGGCGGAAAAAAGTGTCGCCGCGTCTTACTTGTTCGCCATCGGTGCTTTGCATAGCGTTTGGTCAACTCTGATATAGATGGACTGCACCCATGACGTATGCACCCCCAATCCGCGACATGCAATTCACGCTGGAAAAGGTCATCGGGGCGGATCGCCTCGCCCGGACCGAGCTGTTTGCCGATGCGACAGCCGACACGACCGAGGCAATCCTGCTGGAGGCAGGTAAGCTGGCCGCCAATATCCTCGCGCCGGTCAACCGTAACGGTGATCTGACACCGGCGGTTCTGGAAAACGGAGTTGTGCGCGTGTCCCCCGGTTTTGGCGATGCGTATAAGGCGATTGCCGAGGGTGGTTGGGTCGGCATGAACGCTGACCCTGAATTTGGCGGGATGGGCCTGCCAATGACGCTGACCACGGCAGTGGGGGAAATGATGAACTCCGCCTGTTTGTCGCTGGCGCTGAACCCGCTGATGACGCAGGGCCAGATCGAGGCGTTGGAGCATCACGCAAGCGACGCGATCAAGGCGCTGTATTTGCCCAAGCTGATTTCTGGCGAATGGACCGGCACCATGAACCTGACCGAGCCACAGGCCGGTTCAGATGTGGGCGCGTTGCGGTCCAAGGCGGAGCCGCAGGGCGATGGTAGCTATAAGGTATCGGGCCAGAAGATCTTTATCTCTTGGGGCGATCACGACGTGGCGGAGAATATCTGCCATCTGGTGCTGGCGCGCTTGCCTGACGGTGTTGCGGGGACCAAGGGGATCAGCCTGTTCCTCGTTCCGAAATTCCTGCCTGATGAAAATGGCAATCCCGGCGTGGCCAATACGCTGAAGCCAATCAGTTTGGAGCATAAGCTGGGCCTGCATGGATCGCCCACCGCGATCATGGAATTTGACGGCGCGACCGGCTGGCTGATCGGGGCGGAACATGCAGGAATGGCGGCGATGTTCACCATGATGAACAATGCACGTCTGGGTGTGGGTACACAGGGGCTGGGTATTGCTGAGAGTGCGTATCAGCAGGCATTGGCCTTTGCCACTGACCGCGTTCAGGGCCGTACCATGGTTGCGGATACCAACACCATTCTGGACCATGCCGATGTGCGCCGGATGCTGATGCAGATGAAGGCGCTGATCGGGGTTTCGCGCGCGATCTGTCTGGACACGGCCTTCAGTCTGGATATGGCGCGGGCGACCAGCGGGGATGAGGCGGCAAAGTGGAAGGCGCGCGGCGCGTTCCTTACCCCGATTGCCAAGGCATTTGGAACCGATACCGGTTCCGAAGTTGCCGATCTGGGCATTCAGGTCCATGGCGGCATGGGCTTTGTCGAGGAAACCGGCGCGGCCCAATATGCCCGCGATGTGCGCGTGACCCGTATTTACGAGGGCACAAACGGCATTCAGGCAATGGATCTGGTCGGGCGCAAGCTGATGGATGGCGGCATCGCGGCCGAGGCTCTGCTGGGTGAGATTGAAGCCACGGCCAAGGCAGCACAGGCGGCACATCCCGCATTGGCCGACGCATTGCAGGATGCCGGTGAAACGCTGGCTGCGACGCTGGATTGGTTACTGGGCGCGGAAGTGAATGACCGCTTTGCGGGTTCCGTTCCGTTCCTGCGGGCCTTTGCGCTGGTTCTGGGCGGGCATTACCTGCTGCGCGGTGCGATGGCGGATGAGAGCCGCTTGGCGCTGGCGCAATTCCACATCCTGCAACTGATGCCACAGGCCACCGCGCATTGCGCTGCGGTTGTTCAGGGCGCGGCGCCGCTATACGCTTTGGATGCGGAGGCACTCGCCTCCTGAGGAGGAAACATGGTCGAGCAGCGCTATCCCTATCGTTCCGAAGTCTGGATGCTGATCCTGATTTTAACGGGTGTTATGGTCGTGATGACGGCGATTCTGGCGTTTGTCCCGTTTGAGGGGGATACAGATGCCAGCGCCTTTGTTCCCTTTATGGGGCTGCTGATCGTGCCAATGGCATGTTTTACCGGCTGGGCCTATCTGCGAGAGCGCGGATCGGCCCGTGCCATCATTTTTGGTGTGGATGCGATCAGCGCGCCGCCCAATGCGTTGAGCGGGCGTATCGTGACCATGCCCTATGCCGACATCACCGACGCGCATATTCTATCTCTGAAAAACAACACGACTTTACGCATCACTGCCACGAATGAAACGATCGGTATTCCGGTCAGCGCCGTTGGTGATGCCGAGACGTTGGATGAGGTTCTGGCCGCGCTGCTGGTTCGTATTGAGAAAGCAAAATCCGATGCCTGAGGATATTCCAGCCATAATCCGTTTCCCCCATGTCGAACCGCCTGATCAGGGTGAGGTCGCGGAAATCGCGGAGGGTATCCTGTGGGCGCGTATTCCCCTGCCGATGGTTCTGAACCATGTGAATGTCTACATCTTGGACGACGGGGATGGTTGGACGGTTGTGGATACCGGCGTTGATACGCAGATGACCCGCGATGTCTGGCAAAGCCTGCTGGACGGTCCGCTGGCCGGCAAACCGGTGCGGCGGGTATTGCTGACCCATCATCACCCCGATCATGTGGGCTTGGTCGGCTGGTTCCAGCAGCAAGGGGCGGAGCTGGTCACAACGCGCACCGCGTGGATGTTTGCGCGGATGTTGACGCTGGACGTGCAAAAGCAGGCGACGCCGCAATCGGTTGAGTTCTATCAACTGGCGGGGATGGACGCGGCACGCCTTGATAAACGGCGTACGGATCGGCCGTTTAATTTCGCGGACGTTGTTCACCCCATGCCCGTTGGATTTACCCGCATTCAGCAGGGTGATTCCATTCGGATCGGCGGGCGCGATTGGGACGTGCATATCGGCCATGGTCACGCGCCGGAGCATGCAACCCTGTGGTCGGGCGATCTGATCCTGGCGGGCGATCAGATCATTCCGGGCATTTCGTCCAATATCGGCGTTTACGCGACGGAGCCGGAGGCGGATCCGTTGGGCGAATGGATCGAGAGTTGCACCCGCCTGTTTGAGCTGGCAACCGATCGGCATCTGGCCCTGCCAGGGCATAAACTGCCCTTTACCGGTGTTCCGATCCGCCTGCGCCAGTTGATCGAAAATCATCGTAAGGCACTGCCGCGCTTGCTGGCCTTTCTGGCGGAGCCGCGCCGTGCGCCCGATTGCTTTCCGATCCTGTTCAAACGTCAGATCGACGATGCGACCTATGGTCTGGCCTTGGCCGAGACGGTGGCCCATCTCAACCATGTCTGGCATGAAGGTTTGGTAACGCGCGACCTTGGACCGGATGGAGCATGGATATGGACGGCAAAGTAAGCACTAGCGCAGAGGCCGCGGAAAACGCGGTTTTGGCCCACGGATTCCGTGTGGACGACCTGCCCGCAGCCGAGGAAGCCGAGCGCCCCGAAACACTCAAGGGTGATGCCGGTAAATCCCCTGCGCAATGGGCCTATGAGCGGATCATCAACTACATCCAGAAATTCGAGGAAGGTCTGGATGCCGAGCATGAGGTCGGCATGGGATTTGTCGGATCGGAAAGCGGCACGTTGACCATTCAGGGCATGGGCTATTTCGCGCCAGATATCATTACGTTTTACGGCTCGGACGCGGCGGGCAGCAAACGCCAGTTGATCCAGCATGTCAGTCAGTTGAGCGTCATGCTGACCGCCGCGCCACGGCTGAAAACCCCCGCCCAACGCATCGGATTCCGTTTGGCGGCGGAATTGGAGCGTAAGGGCTGACTTGCACGCCACAAATCTTGGTGTATGAAACTCACAGCATCCGAAGGGAATTACACATGGCCGATCATCACGACGCACACGAGCATGGCACGATGGACACCACCGTGCAGGAGCAAACCTATGAGGGGTTCATCAAGTTTGGTGTGCGCCTGAGCATCGCATGCATCGCGGTTCTGGTGTTTCTGGCGATTTTCCGCACCTGATCTAGCTGCGCGGCAGTAATGGCCGGACGTTATGTCCGGTCAGGATTCCCGCCTCGTCCCCATCCAGCACGAGGCATGTCAGCGATCCACCAAATACGGCTCCCGTGTCGATTCCGATGCGGTGGCCATGATGTTCCGGCTGCTCGACCACTGTATGTCCATGCACGATGGTAAAGGGCAGGGTGCCGGTCCAGTCCAGCCAGCCCTCACGCTTCCACAACAGATCGACGATATCCTGCTGATCCGGCGCGCGGGTCGGGTCAATGCCGGCGTGGACAAAGTGATAGTCCCCGATCTGGTGATGCAGGCGTAACCCCTCGATAAAATCGGTATGGGCACGGGGCACGGCCTGTGCGGCGTGGTCGTGGAAATCGGCGGCCTGATCCAGGCCCAGATCGTGTTTGGGCATCGTCACGCCATAGCTGGCCAGCGTTTCTTTACCCCCGATGCGCGGATGCAGGTAGTGGTAGCCCTTGTCACGGTACAGTTTCGGGTCCTGCCAGTCGGGATGCGTGACATAGCGCGCGAACATCCGGTCATGGTTGCCCATCAGGTTGACCCATTCGGGATTATCGCCCGAGATCAGGAAATCAATCACGCCGCGGCTGTCGGGCCCGCGATCAGTGTAATCGCCCAGATGGATGATCCGCACATCACGCCCTGCATGTTCGGCGCGATCGCGGGCGATCCAGTCATGTACCTCGCGTAGGTTGTCGATCATCCCGTGGATGTCGCCAATTGCATAAATCCGTGTGCCGTCGGTGTGCATGCTAACTCCCAAGAAAAAAGCCCCCGCACCGTGAGGTGCGAGGGCCTGAATGACAACAGTCGGGTGGCACCGACCGGTTGCTTTCATCGTATCAGAGCATGCCTTCGCGCTGCAATTTCTTGCGAGCGAGCTTGCGCGCACGGCGGACGGCCTCAGCCTTCTCACGTGCTCGCTTGATCGAGGGCTTTTCGTAATGCTGCCGAAGCTTCATTTCCCGAAACACACCTTCACGCTGAAGTTTTTTCTTCAGGGCGCGGAGGGCCTGATCGACGTTGTTGTCGCGAACCTGTACCTGCACTTGTAGTCACCACCTTCCTAGTAAATTTGCGGAATTGCAGGAAAGCGCTAGATAGACGTGGAGCGGCGACTTGTCTACCCTTGGGTCGTGGGAGTGAGGTTGATATGACTGATACTGTAGATGATTGGCACGATATTGCACGCAATGCTGTGCTGGACGCGGCCCTGATACATGTCGCATTTGACGGCTGGTCACAGGAAACATTGCTGCGCGCCATTGATGATTCGGGGGTGGAGGCCGCATTGGCCCACGCCCTGTTCCCCCGCGGGGGTGTCGATCTGGCGTTGGCATTCCACTATCGCGGCGATCGGAAACTCTCCGAATGGTTGCCAACGGTTGAGGGCGGGATGACCGCCAAAATCACCCAAGCTGTCTGGCATCGTCTGGAACTGGTCGCGATGGAGAAGGAGGCCGTGCGGCGCGGCGCGACTTTGTTTGCCCTGCCCACCCATGTATCCGAGGGGGCCAGCGCCATCTGGAACACCGCTGATACGATCTGGAACGGGTTGGGCGACAGCTCCACGGATTATAACTGGTACACAAAGCGGGCGACGCTATCGGCGGTTTATTCGGCGACGATGCTATATTGGCTGGGCGATACCTCAGCCGATCATGAGGATACGCGCGAATTTCTGGACCGGCGCATCGCCAATGTCATGCAGATTGAAAAGGCAAAGGCCCGCCTGCGCGGCGGACCGCTGGCGCGGATGTTTGCGCAGGGGCCGGGGCGCGTTCTGGACCATATTCGCGCACCCGTATCCCGCCCGATGCCCGGCCGCACGGGGCAATAGCCCTAGCCCAGTTCGACCCCGCGCGGCAGGTTTACCGCCGCAAGGCCAGAACCGAGCATGCCCGTGCCGCCCTTGAGGTCGAATCGCACCTCATGCACCACAGGGGAAAGCGGAGCCATTTCGGCCAACAATTCTGCGTGGCGACCGGCGCGCAGAATCGGATACCAGACCAGCGCGCAGGCCTCGGGCCATTCGGTGCGCATCAGGTTGCGTACAAACGCGCCGGCCTGTGCATATTCGGTTTTCACCTCATAGGACGGATCGACCAGCAGCAATCCGGCGCGGGGGTCGGGGGGCGACAGGGCGGTGACGCCCTCATACCCGTCGCGGCGATGGATATCTGCACCGGGCAAAACCTCGCATAATCCGGCATGTTCGGCGGGGTGCAGTTCCATCAGGTGCATCGAATCCTGCTCTCGCAGCATGGATGCGGCCAGCCATGGTGAGCCGGGATAGGCATTTGGCCCGTTCAGATCACGCACCAGCGACAGGGTTTCGGCAAAGGGCTCATCCCCCAGATCGGCAATGGCGATGCCCTCGGCTGCTTCACCGGTTTTCAGGCTTTCGACGCTGTTGAGATTATATAGGCCGCGCCCCGAATGGGTTTCCATATAGGTCAGACCGCGTGGTTTCGCGGTGAGGGCGCGTAAAATGCGGGCCAGTGCGATATGTTTGTGCACATCCGCAGGGCCGCCCGCGTGATAGGCATGTTGATAGCTGAGCATCGCATTCTCCAAATATCCACTTGTCCCGACGCAGGGTCGGGGCCGGTCAGGTGAGTATTTGGCGCAACCTATAGGCCGGTCCGTGTTGACTCCCCCGTTTGGGTCCGTATAACCCGCCCATCCCGAATTGGCGAATGCCGTTCGGGCCTTGGTGTTTGTGGTCCCTGCAAGGGGAACCCTGTCGCCCCGTTCTCGAGAGAGGATTGGGAGAGGAAAGCACCTTTCACAACGCGCATCCGCGCAACAGAAAGGATCCAGATCGTGACCAAGCGCACATCTGCCAAGTATAAGCTCGACCGCCGCATGGGCGAAAACATCTGGGGTCGCGCCAAGTCCCCGGTGAACCGCCGCGAGTACGGCCCCGGCCAGCACGGCCAGCGTCGTAAGGGTAAGCTCTCCGATTTCGGCCTTCAGCTGCGCGCAAAGCAGAAGTTGAAAGGCTATTACGGCGATCTGACTGAAAAGCAGTTCCGTCGCATCTACGCAGAGGCTGAGCGTTTGCGCGGTGACACCGGTGAAAACCTCATCGGTTTGCTGGAAAGCCGTTTGGACGCAGTTGTATACCGCGCAAAGTGGGTTCCAACTGTCTTCGCTGCACGTCAGTTCGTAAACCACGGCCACGTCACGGTTAACGGCAAGAAGGTAAACATTCCTTCCTACCGCGTGAAAGAGGGTGACATCATCCAGATCCGTGAAAAGTCCCGTCAAATGGCGCTGGTCATGGAAGCAATGGGTTCGTCCGAGCGTGACACCCCTGAGTATCTGGACTGCGACAACTCCAAGCTGACGACTGTGTTCGTACGCAAGCCTTCGCTGGGCGACGTACCTTACGCGGTTCAGATGGAACCAAACCTCGTCGTGGAATATTACGCGAAGAACTAATCTTCGCCGCGATCAGAATTTTACGGCCGTGCCCCCAGTGGGCGCGGCCGTTTTCGTTTGGGGCTAGCTGTTGTTTTGTAGCAATGCGCCCAACCGCTTTGCACTGGTTACAGCGGCATCGCGATACAGGGGCCAGCTTTGCGTCAGGCCCTCAAGGATCAGCAGGATATCCACCTGCGTGCCGTGCAGGCCGGTGGCGTTGACGGCGCGATCTGCCACCTGTGATTTATGCTGTTCTAGCAAGGTGCGCAGGTCGGCATCGTCCGGCGCGGCGGCGACCGCGGCGTGGAACAGGCAGCCATGGGATGCCTCGTGCTGCATCCAGGTGCCCACCCGATCCATTATCGCGTTCAGCGCCGCGGCGTGATCCGTCGGTAAATCCGTGAAGATATGGTCCAGATAGCGCAGGTGCCGATGGTTCAGTGCGACATGCACCATCTGATCGCGCGACGGCGTGTATTTATACAGCGTGCGCAGGCTGACCCCTGCGGCATTGCGCAAATCCTCAACACTGGGTTCGGCAAAGCCACGGGCGGCAAAGGCCTTTTCCAGACCGGCGGCGATTTTTGTCATGGTTTCGTTCATAGTTGACGATGTAGAGTGATCCCTCTACCTACGCAAGTAGAGTGAATGTTCTACCTGTAGATGGAGACCGATATGACACTTCCCACAGTGATGAAGGGCGTTGTGCTGACCGGGCATGGCGGATTGGACAAGCTGGAATGGCGCGAGGATTTGCCCGTTCCCACCCCGATCGCGGGGGAGGTTCTGATCCGTGTTGGTGCGGCGGCTCTGAACAATACCGATGTGAACACACGCACTGGCTGGTATTCCAAGAGCGTGCGCGGGGATACGGCCTCAGGCTCCGTCGGGGGGTATGACGGGGCTAGTGATGACGATGGCGGCTGGGATGGCGCGTTGAGCTTCCCCCGTATTCAGGGCGCAGATTGCTGCGGCGTGATTGTCGCGGTGGGTGAGGGTGTGGATGCGGCGCGGATCGGGCAGCGTATCCTTGTTCGCAGTATGCACCGGCCAGCCGATGCAACGGACGCGATGGCGCTGGCGACCTTTGGGTCCGAGCGGGATGGTGGCTTTGCGGAGTATACAACGGCGCAATCAAAGGACGCAGTGGCCGTTACCTCACCCATGAGCGATGTTGAGCTGGCCGCGTTCCCCTGTGCCTTCTCCACCGCGGAGGGGATGATTCAGCGTGCCAATCTGGGCGCGGAGCGGGTGTTGATCACTGGCGCATCCGGCGGTGTTGGCTCTGCCGCGATCCAGTTGGCAAAGCGGCGTGGCGCCCATGTGACCGCCCTGACCAGCGCCAGTAAGGCGCAGGATTTGCTGGCACTTGGCGCGGATGAGACTCTGGATCGTGATGCGGAACTGCCCGCAGGTGCCTTTGACGTGGTGCTGGATCTGGTGGGCGGGCCGCAATGGGCTGCTGTGACAGACAGCCTGCGCAATGGCGGGCGCTATGTGACCTCGGGCGCGATTGCGGGGCCGATTGTGGAGCTGGACCTGCGCACGCTGTATCTGCGCGATCTGACCCTGATCGGTAGTACGCACCAGCCTGACAACGTGTTTACCGACCTGATCCGGTATATCGAGGCGGGGGAGCTGCGCAGCGTTCTGGCAGCCACCTATCCATTGCGCGATTTGCGGGTCGCACAGCAGGCATTCCTGCAAAAAACCTATGTGGGTAAGATTGGAATTACGGTCGCGGACTAACATCCGCCACGGCAGGAGCCACGGCCCATTCGGGGTTCCTGCCGATTTTCTCCAGCAAGAAATCCATGAAGATGCGCACCTTGGCTGTCAGCACATTGGACCGAGGATAAACCAGCCACAGCACGGCGCGGTCGTTCAGCCGGTATTGCGGCAGGACCCGCACCAACTGCCCGCTGCGCAACTCATCATGCACGATCCATAGTGAATTGATCGACAGGCCGGCACCGGCCACGGTGGCGACCCGCTGCGATACGCCATCATCCATCACCAGACGGCATGACATGTGTTGTGGTTGCAGCATGAAGGTTTCGCCGGTCTCATTGATCATCTGGCGCGGAGCCAGATCGCGAAAGGCGATGAAGCGGTGGTGCTGCAAATCCCCGGGCGTGGCCGGGGTGCCGTTTTGGCGCAGATAGTTGGGGGAGGCACACAGAATGCGCATGTCATCCGCAACCTTGCGCCCCTTTAACGAGCTATCGGTCAGGGGCGCACTGCGCAGGGCCAGATCGAAGCTGCCTTCGATCAGGTCAAAACGGGTATCGGATAGCCGCAGGTCCAGCGTCAGCTCAGGATAGCGGGCAGTAAATTCCGGCAGCAGCGGCATGATGTGACGCTGGGCAAAGCTGGACGGCGCGGCAAACCGCAATGTGCCGGTGGCAACCGCCCCGCCACTGCCCAGAACGGCCAGCGCGGTTTCCTGTTGGGCCAAAATCTGACGCGCATAGGGCAGGAACTCGGCACCCTCCAGCGACAGGGAGACCTTGCGGGTGGTGCGATGCATCAACTGGGCGCCAACGGTTTTTTCCAGCTTGGCCAAGCGCGCACTGGCCACGGCGGGGGCGAGGTTTAACTGCCGCCCTGCTGCGCTGATATTCAACAGCTCTGCGGCCAATACGAACAGGCGCAGGGTATCCATATCCATATTATATCCTATACCCGAATTCTGAACTCCATTTCAGGCCGTTTTTATATCCCATATCCGGTGTAATTCAAAGCGCAGACACTGAACTCGATGTGGAGACGAGATATGAAAGCCCTTGGATATACAGCCGCAGGTCCGGTTGATGCACTGGTTGCCTTTGATGCGGAGCAGCCCGAAATCGGCGCGCGTGACCTGTTGGTTGCGGTGCGCGGCATCTCGGTCAATCCGGTGGATGTGAAGGTACGTGAGCGCGCATCGCCAGAGCAGGGGCACAAGGTGCTGGGCTATGACGCTGCGGGTGTGGTGACCGCCATCGGCGCAGAGGTGACCGGATATGCCGTCGGGGACGAGGTGTTTTATGCCGGCGACGTTACTCGCCCCGGCACGAATAGCGAACTGCACGTTGTTGATGAGCGTATCGTGGGCCGCAAGCCGACATCGCTGGATTTTGACGAGGCGGCCGGCATGCCGCTAACCTCGATCACTGCATGGGAATTGCTGTTCGACAGCTTCCGCGTGGTTGAGGGCGGCGGCGCAGGTGACGCGCTGCTGGTTATCGGTGGCGCGGGCGGTGTCGGCTCGATCCTGATCCAGTTGGCGAAAAAACTGACCGGCCTGACCGTGATCGCCACGGCATCTCGCGATGAAACCCGCGACTGGGTCAAGAAGATGGGCGCCGACCATGTCATCGATCACCGGCAGCCTTTGGCCGCGCAGGTTGCTGCCTTGGGTCTGACGCCGCGCTATGTTGCCTCGCTGACGGCGACGGATCAGCATTACGCCGAGATTCTGGAGCTGATCGCACCCCGTGGCCACATCACCCTGATCGACGATCCGCAAAATCTGGATATCGCGCCGGCAAAGCCGAAGGCGATTACGATCAGTTGGGAATTCATGTTTACCCGCTCGATGTTCGGCACGGCGGATATGGATGCCCAGCGTGATTTGCTGAACCGTGTGTCGGGGATGATTGATGAGGGTACGCTAACCTCAACCGTGACGGAGCGTTTGGGTGCATTGACGGTGGAGAGCTTGCGCACAGCACATACCCGTCAGGAAAGCGGCCGCGTGATTGGCAAGCAGGTCCTGAACGGACTGTAAACATAGCTACCCGTCGGCACGCGGGACGGCGCGCCGACGAATACTCGGATTGAACATCATGCCCCACGGCTTTGGTCTGTGGGGTGGAGTTGGTTGAGGTGCCTAGCGAGGTTCTCAACGCGGCATACGGCTTCAAGTGATCACGCAGCGCCATATTGGACGGGATTCTAGGCGGATCGGTGTGAGCCTGTGCGATTCCCCGTTTGATTCTGATTTTTGGTTGTGTCTGAGCGAGGCTGAACGATCGTGTGTGGGGTTTTGTGCGATAATATGCGTGCGTTATCATGGTGTTGCGTTGGTTTTTGAGATTTTTGTGAATTTGGTGTCGAATTGGGTTGCGGGTGTTGGTGAGTTTGCCTAGAACCCCTTTCACCGGCGGCGGGAACGACAACGAACGCGGCGCCGGGTACTACTGGAGACAAGGAATGATCGGACGCTGAAG
>NZ_OCTN01000009.1 GCF_900231835.1 Pontivivens marinum
CTGTTCTTCGCTGAAACGGCTTCTCTTCATCGTCTGTCTCCTTCTTGGAGAACAGGCTAACTCAAAACACCGGACTTTTCAGGGGAGCAGGTCAAGCCCTTATGACAAAAAAATCAGTTTCAACCGCCAGTTTGCCAATCTTCACATGAAACTCTTTGACTTCGGCTTCGTTATCTTCAGCCTTCCTGACCTTGTCAGAGAACACACCCGTCAGACCATCAATTGCCTGCCGTTTCCATGTCGTCACCTGCGTCGGGTGGATCTTGTGCTTAGCTGCAATCTCTTGCGCCGTCTTGTCTCCGCGAAGCGCCTCAAGCGCTACCGTGGCCTTAAAATTATCTGAAAAACTGCGTCTCTTCGTCATTTCTGTATCCTGTCTTCAAGGTTGGATACATCTTAGCACGCTGTCCGAATTTGCCGGACCACTTCACCTCTCACTTAAAGTCATACCTCGCTTCTGCTTTAGCGAGCCGCTCTGCAATCGATACCGGATGATCGCGGGACGCATTGCGCAGTGCGGTTATGTGGCGTGCGATGAACGCCTCAAACTCATCTGTACCGAGCTCCTCGGTAGCAGCGCGGGACACCAGCAAGCCGAGTATCTGGGTGTCGAGGAGCAGCTTGTGCGCGGCGCGGTTGGCTTCTTTGACTAGGGCAGGGTCTGCATAGCTGCGATGGCTGGATAGGTGCGCTGTGGCTTCCTCACGCACTGTCTGCCAGATCGGGTCTTCTGGCCAGCGGGCGCGGTTGCTGTCGGCTTGGGGCAGGGTGTAGCGGGTTTTGGTATAAGCCTCGGCCAAGGCATCGCCTATTTTGGCGTCCAGCTCATCCCAGCCCCGGATAAGCCAGCGGTTGCGCAGTTGTTTGGAGCCAAGTCGCATCTCAAATCGCCAGACGCGGCTGTTGGGGGCGTCGGCTAGGTCTAACGGGGGCTTTCCCTGCGCAGCGCGGCGGCTGTTCCAGATCGCCTCCCAGCCGCGCTTGTGGCAATCGATCACTTCGCGGCGCTTGTCATAGATCGCCAACTGACGGTTCGAGATTTGGCCTGCCTTCAGGCCGGTCACGCCATCCCCGACGCCGTATTCTTCGATCGGGATATCACTGGCGCGGGCGCTGGTCCGTGTGCCGGACGGAGCCACGATGCAGCTGCGGTCTGGGGTGAACCAAGGGGCCAGAACATCAACCGCGAAGTCCACACGCGCGACCTTCACCATGTGATCGCCGTAGCGAATGCCGAACGCCTGCAACTGCGCCTCGAACTGTGCGCGGGCGGCTGCGATGCCGCCGGTTGCCAGCAGGAATGCGCGGAAGTCTACGGTGATGCCGGGATTGTTCTTTGGCTTATTGAGCGGGTCCAGAAAGTACCACTCCGCGCCGTAATCTCCCGTATGGGCCGAGAATGCTGACATGCCGCCAGATTTGCGCACTGCTAACGCAACGCCATTCCACTCAATCATCACCGGATCGTTCTGTTTTGCAGCACGGGTTTTGGCGTCGATCAGGGCTTCACGGAAGTCTGGAGGGATATCAGCCTCAATCGACAGCTTCAGCCCATCAAAGCCGCTATGCACTACGTCCATTTACGATCTCCTGCGCATTCGTATTTATAGAGGGGGGTGTTACAAGGCCCCCCTTTTTGCCGCTCGCTTCTCACAATCCCGCCTGCGGTGGGGACGCGCTGACGCGCTCTTAAGAGCCTCCGGCGGGGCAGCTTTTGTTTTGGGGCCGGGCCTGAAGTCTCGGCGCGTGGCGCGGGCGATACTGCGCCCCTGCGATGTTGGAGGTTGCTGAAAGCGGAAAAGGATGCGGGGCGTGGAGCTGTCGCCCCACACCCCGTTTTCGAGCCATCCGGCCCCAAAATCCCCTGAAGTGCTGCCAACCCGTCAGGGGCAAAACTCATGCCGCGTCGGCCTGCGAGGTGTTGCTGCGCATCCGGCTTTCCGCCCATGCCAGCAAGTCGCGGCGGCGATAGCGAACCGACCGACCCGATTTGAAGAAGCACGGACCAAAGCCTGTGACGCGCCACTTTTGCAACGTGCGCACGCTTTGACACAGAAAGTCCGCCGCCGCCGTTTCATCAATGAAGCCGTCGTAATAGTCGCTGCGCGTGTCGAGATCGGGAACCGTGGTGCCGTTCGCATATGCTGCCCTCCTGCTGGCGTTGTTATGCGATGGGTATGACGCGGTTCTGATCCTCCAAATACACCTCTAAAAGCGGGTGGCTTTTATTGTTTATTGGTTTGGCTCTGCGCAGCCTTGAACAAGGGAGAGATCACCCTGCGGATCGTCTCGCTATCGGGTTTTGCATCTGTTGGCGCGGCGTCAGGGCGATGGACCCGCAGCCATGCCCTGATGGCTGGATAGTGAGCATTCATTGATTGGCTCAGGTCGATCT
This sequence comes from Pontivivens marinum, assembly GCF_900231835.1. Lineage (GTDB taxonomy): Bacteria > Pseudomonadota > Alphaproteobacteria > Rhodobacterales > Rhodobacteraceae > Pontivivens > Pontivivens marinum. Next base: position 2,396 of record NZ_OCTN01000009.1, read on the forward strand.
TGCCCATGGTCATAAGCGCGTCAAAAGCATCCGCGATATCGGGCACAACAGTCGGGCGACCTTTGCGCGGGGCTGGCTGGTTGGCAAACTGCGCGGCATCGCGGGGCGCTAAAATGGTATCGGCGGCATGGGTGCGGGGGCGCTCAAAGGCGAAGGCCCGCAGATGCCCTTGCTGTGCTTCGGCCATACCATCTGCCAAATGGTGCGCTGCGGGGCACCTCCCGGATTGATCTGAAATAGGTCAGCAGCTATGGGTCGAACATGTTGAAACTGGATCGCATCGACCTGAAGATCCTCAGGGTATTGTCCGATAATGGCCGCATCGCGAAATCCGCGCTGGCGCAACAGGTTGGCCTGTCGCCTTCGCCCTGTTGGGAGCGGTTGCGGCGGCTGGAGGAATCTGGCCTGATTTCTGGCTATCAGGCACAAATCAACCTGCGCAAATTACCGGGTGCTGTGACGGTGTTTGTTACGATTGAGCTGGATTCACATGCGGCTGCGCGGTTCCAATCCTTTGAGCATACGGTCAGACAGCACCCTGAAATCACAGGCTGTTGGGCGATTGGGGGCGGTTATGACTACCTGATTCAGGTCGTTGCCCCAACGATCGAGGAGTATCAGAATCTAATCGAAACCGTGCTTGAGGAATCCGGCGGTATTGCGCGGTACTATTCCTATATTGTGACAAAGACAGTCCGCCATCCGGGGCCGCCGCTGCACTTATTTGCCGATTTGCAGCAGGATTGAGTTGTTCGACTGGATTTTTGCAGAAGATTAATCTGTAACTACAGGTAACTTCAGGCTCATCATCTATCAGAACCTTCTACGCTGCCCTCAACAATGGGGAGGGATCAGCGTGACCGTGAATGATGAGATATTACCGCAGACGCGTTTGATAAAATCCGCCGGATATATCAATGGCGTTTGGTGTGGCGCGCCTGACAGCTTTGCTGTGACCAATCCCGCAACAGGGGCGGAAATAGCGCGCGTTGATGCGTTGGGCGCAGATATGGCCGAGGCTGCGGTAACTGCCGCGCAAAGCGCCTTTGGTAGATGGGCTGCGATGTTGCCGCAGGAACGCGCGCTGATTCTGAAACAATGGCACGCCAAAATCATTGAGCATCGTGAGGATCTGGCACGCATCATGGTCGCGGAGCAGGGCAAACCGATCTCGGAAGCGCGGGGTGAGATTGATTACGCCGCCAGCTTCGTTGAATTTTATGCCGAGGAAGCAAAACGCGCTAATGTGGAGGGTATAACCAGCCATATGCCGAATGCCGAGGTGGAGCTGTGGCGCGAACCAATCGGAGTTGTTGCGCTGATCACGCCGTGGAATTTCCCGTCGGCGATGCTAACGCGCAAGGCCGCGGCCGCATTGGCTGCCGGTTGTACAATCGTGGCACATCCGTCTGCTGAAACCCCGTTATCTGCCCTGGCCTTGGCCGAATTGGCTCAGGATGCGGGCATGCCTGCGGGTGTGTTCAATGTCGTTCCGGGGGATGCGGAAACCATCGTCACACCGTGGTGCAGCGATGCGCGGGTGCGGGCTCTGTCCTTTACCGGATCAACCGAAGTGGGCCGCTTGCTGTACAGTCAATGCGCGAATACGGTGAAACGGTTGGTGCTCGAACTGGGTGGCCATGCCCCCTTTATCGTCTTCGAGGATGCCGATCTGGATCGCGCTGTCTCTGAGGCAATTGGGGCGAAGTTCGCGACCAGCGGGCAGGATTGCCTCGGTGCGAACCGGATGTTCATCGCGCGCGGCATCTATGACGCATTTTGCGAACGCTTCACGCAGGCAGCCGCCGCGCTGACGGTTGGGGCCGGAATGGATGACCCTGATATTGGTCCGTTGATGCATGAGCGATTGATCCAAAAGCAGGAAAGCCAGGTTGCCGATGCCGTGGCCAAGGGCGCGCGTATCGCACTGGGCGGGTATCGTCACGACGCGGGGCCGTTGTTTTTCCAACCGACAGTTCTGGTGGACGTGCCTGCCAATGCGGACATTATGCACCACGAAACCTTTGGCCCGATTGCCGCGCTGACCCCCTTTGATACCGAGGATGAGGTTGTCGCCCGCGCAAATGATACCGAATACGGGCTGGTGGCCTATGTTCATACGCAGGACCCCAAACGGATTTACCGCATGTCACGGGCGCTGGAATACGGCATGGTTGCGATCAATCGGACCTCCGTCACCGGCCCGCCCATTCCGTTTGGTGGCGTAAAGCAATCAGGTCTGGGGCGTGAGGGCGCGCGCCATGGCCTCGAAGAATTCACTGAAATCAAATATGTTTGCCGTGACTGGAGCTGAGAATATGGACACTTTGCACAACGACCAACTGGGCCAGTGGGACCGTGAGAATTTCTTCCACCCCTCGACCCACCTTGCCAAACATGCACGCGGCGAAATGCCGACCCGCGTTATTTCCGGCGCAAAGGGCGTGTATATCGAGGATCGTGACGGCAAGCGCCTGCTGGATGCCTTTGCCGGATTGTACTGCGTTAACGTAGGGTATGGACGGACTGAGATTTCGGAGGCGATTGCGGCACAGGCGCATGAACTGGCCTATTACCATTCCTATGTCGGCCACGGCACCGAAGCATCGATCACATTGGCCAAGATGGTCATGGACCGTGCACCCGCCAATATGTCCAAGGTTTACTTTGGATTGGGCGGTTCCGACGCCAACGAGACCAATGTTAAGCTGATCTGGTACTACAACAACATTCTGGGCCGTCCGCAGAAAAAGAAGATCATCTCTCGCTGGCGCGGTTATCACGGGTCGGGCCTTGTGACTGGCTCGCTGACGGGGTTGGAGCTGTTCCACAAGAAGTTCGATCTGCCGCTGGAACAGGTCATCCACACCGAGGCGCCATACTATTTCCGTCGCGATGATCTGGACATGTCCGAGGCTGATTTCGTCGCCCATTGCGCGCAAAAGTTGGAGGAGCTGATCGCCCGCGAGGGTGCGGAAAACATCGCCGGCTTCATTGGTGAGCCTGTTCTGGGCACCGGTGGCATCGTGCCCCCGCCCGAGGGGTATTGGGCCGCCATTCAGGCCATCCTGAAAAAGCACGACATCCTGTTGATCGCGGATGAAGTTGTGACCGGATTTGGCCGCACCGGTTCGATGATGGGATCGACGCATTACGGGATGGAGCCGGACATCATCACGATCGCCAAGGGCCTGACATCGGCCTATGCGCCGCTATCGGGTTCCATCATCTCGGATAAGGTTTGGAAGGTGCTTGAGGAAGGGACCGACGAATTCGGCCCCATCGGTCACGGCTGGACCTATTCCGCACATCCGATTGGTGCTGCGGCAGGGGTGGCTAACCTCAAGCTGATCGATGACCTGAACCTGATCGAAAACACCACGGTTACGGGTGACTATCTGCGCGCCGGTTTCCGTGAGCGTTTGGGCGATCACCCCCATGTTGGCGATATTCGCGGCGTCGGCATGTTGGCCGCGATCGAGTTCGTGGAGCAGCGCGACGGACGCAAATTCTATGACGCTTCAGCCGGCGTCGGGGCTAAACTCTCCGCTGCGCTGGCCGCAAAGGGCGTGATTGCGCGGGCTATGCCGCAGGGCGATATCCTGGGCTATGCGCCGCCATTCTGCCTGACGCGTCAGGAAGCCGATATCGTGATTTCCACGACCGAGGCTGTGGTGCGCGAAACCCTGGGCTAATCAAATCGTCGCGCGCGCTGAGGTGCGCGCGACCTTTACCCAAAAGAAAAACCATGTCGTCAAACATCGATCTGTTGACCCATCTGCGTCACTGGCTGCACGCGCACCCCGAGCTTTCACGGCATGAGGGGGAAACGGCACGGCATTTGCGTGGTTTTCTGATCGAACATGCACCGCCAGATGCGATTATCCCGTTGCAAGGTGCAGGATTTGCAGCGGTCTATAATGGTCGCGCCGCCGATAAAACGGTTCTGTTTCGGTGCGAGCTGGATGCTCTGCCGATACATGAGATCAACACAGGTATCGCCTATAGTTCGGTCTACGATGGTGTTGGGCATAAATGCGGCCATGACGGGCATATGGCGATCATGGCGGGGTTGGCGCTTTGCTTAGCGAACCGGCCAGATCGGGGCCGTGTTGTTCTGCTGTTCCAACCAGATGAGGAAACCGGCACCGGTGCCCGCTCATGTGTGCAGCATCAGAATTTCGCGCAAATTGAACCGGATTATGTGTTTGCGCTGCATAACCTGCCGGGATTTCCTGCCGGGGCAGTGATCTGCAAAACCGGCACCTTTGCGTCCGAGGTGAAATACGCCGCGATCAAAATGACCGGTAAGGAGGCGCATAGCGCGCAACCTGAAACCGGCCACAGCCCCGCCATTGCGCTGGCTGACTTGATGCTGTGCGCGCAACAGATTCAGGCGCGCTATGATCGCCCAGATGCCTATGCTCTGGCCGTGCCAGTTTATACGCAGATGGGCGTTCAGGCATCCGGTGTCGCACCGGCGCAGGGTGAAGTGCACTTCACGGTAAGGGCCGCGCTGGCCGCGACTGTGCAGCAGATGTGGCAGGATTTAAGGGACCATGCGACCACGCTTGCCGAACAATACGGCCTGAATGTCACATTCGAAACACGAGAGGATTTTGCCGCCACCACGAACGGTCAGGCTGGGTTCGATATGATCCAACAGGCAGCGGTGGTGACTGGTCGGCCGTTTCAGAAACTCGACCAGCCCTTTCGGTGGGGCGAGGATTTTGGCGAGCTGACCAAGCGGTATGAAGGCGCAATGTTCGGGCTGGGCGCGGGGCAATCGCAACCGGCCCTGCACAACCCTGATTATGATTTCCCCGATGAGATTTTACCGGACGGGATCGAAATGTTTCGGGCCTTGGTCGCGATTGTGACGGCGTAAATCGGCTGGCAGGAAGTCAGCCGTTCAGCACATCTGCGCCGATAGGAACCAGCGCGCCCTTACCCTGAACCACCTTACCCGCGATGCGGCAGGCATTTGCGATGCTGTCTGGCAGGGGTAAGCCTTGCCGTATTCCAGCCAGCACACCGGCATTAAAACTGTCGCCCGCCGCAGTTGTGTCCATGATCGACGCCAGCGGTGGTACAGCGACCGTGCCTCGCGCGTCCCCGTGCAGGTAGTGAACAGGTTCGCCGCCATTCTTGACCACAACCGTCGTCGCACCTGCCGCTGCATAGCGATCAGCGGTGGCATTTGGGTCTGCATCCTTGAACCAATCGGCCTCATCCTCGAACGAGGGCAGGGCAATGTCGCTGACGGCGGCCCCTTGCATGACGGCCTGCGTCATCTCGGCGGTGTCGGCCCACAAGCGGGGGCGTAGGTTGGGGTCAAAGGCGATGGCTTTACCCGCTGCACGTGCTGTTCGCAGCGTATGTAGCAGGGTTTCGCGGCCCGCACTGTCCAGAATGGCCAGCGTTATGCCTGAGAAATAGATGATATCCGCCGCTGCCATCGCTGTGGCCAATGCGGCGGGGTCTTGTGCAAGCAGTCGCGCGGCGGATTGGCCGCGCCAATATGAGAAGCTGCGCTCGCCATTGTTCAGCGAAATCAGGTACAGGCCGACCGTGCGATCAGCGACAGTCTGAACGTGGCTGTCATCAATGCCGCTATTCGTAAAAACATCCCGCATCTGCTGCGAGATCGCGTCAGCCCCGACGCAGGTAAAAAACGAGACATGCGTGTCGGGGCTAATCCGCGCCAGATACCACGCGGTGTTAAACGTATCACCGGCAAAGCCGAGGTGGAAGTCGCCCTGCTGGGCGGCCGGAGCAAGCTCGGCCATGCATTCACCAATCGCGAGGAAGTGCATTCTGGAATATCCTTGCAATCAAAGAAAATCGTTGCGGCGTGGGGCGAAGCAATCAACCAGGGTGCCGGGCTCCAAGCAGACACAACCATGTATCTGCTTGGAGGGGATGACAAAGCTGTCACCGGGCCCAACCTCACGCTCCACTTCACCAAGGGTGAAGCGGAAACGCCCACTTTCCACATAGGTCGATTGCACATGCACATGGTCGTGCAGCGCGCCAATGGCGCCCTGTTTGCCAAACCGGAACGCAACGACCATCAGCGCAGGGTGGTCAGATAGGACCTGCCGAGTGACGTCTTCGCCGGTTGTGACAATAGGAAAATCAGACATGTGTAGTCCTTGGTCTAACGCTTAGGAGAACAGCATACCGCCATTGATGTCGATATTTGTACCAGTGATGAAGCCGGAATCGCCACATGCGAGGAAAAGAACCAGATTGGCGGCGTCATCGGTGTGACCCTGACGCTTCAACGGTGCATTCGCCTCGAACCCACGACGGCCTGCATCGGGGGTGTGGACGTTGTGAAAATCTGTGTCGATCATGCCGGGGCACAAGGCGTTGACGCGGATATTCGGGCCTAATTCCTTGGCCAAGCCGCGTGTCATGGTCATGACTGCGCCCTTTGCCGTTGCATAGGCAACCGCACCGGGCCCACCACCATCACGGCCAGCCTGACTTGCAAGGTTGACGATCGCGCCGTCCTTCATGTGTGCAAGGCATGCCTTGGTCAGCAGGAACGTGCTGGTCAGGTTCAGGTCCATCACCGCGTTCCAGTGGTCCAGCGGCATCTCCGAAATCGTCTTACGCGCGATCAGGCCGCCCGCATTGTTTACCAGCACGTCGATGCTGCCGAAATCAGCAACGGTCTTCTCGACCAGCGCGTCTACATCCGCCTGCTTGGTCAAATCACCTTGCAGGGCAAAGGCACGCCCGCCCGCTGCGGTGATCTGTGCGACAGCCTCATCCGCGCCGGTGCTGCTGGAGAAATAATTGATCGCAACGCTTGCGCCCTCGGATGCCAGCTTCAGCGCGACGGCCATACCGATATCGCGGCCGCCGCCAGTAACGATCGCTGTTTTTCCCTGAAGTTTCATTTTGTTTCCTTCTTTGGTGTCGTGGTTGGCGATGTGCCAACGTCAAATGTTTTGGGGACGACGACCTTAAATGAGCGGTCATCGGCATCGGTGAAATAGAGGTCGCAGTCGTAGCCCTGATCGTCGAGGAAGCTGAACACGCGGCGCGGCGCGGACAGCGGATAGGGAACGATCAAGGTGGCAATCCGGTGGCGAATTGCCTTGGGATATGTCGCCTTCAGGCAGGTGCTGACGGGCAGGCCCTCGATCTCTGCCGGGTTCACCCCTGCAAAGCCGGTTTCCTGCGTGATCAGCGGGTTGCCCGCCTCCGACCATAGAACCTGACCGTAAAAGCCAGCCTTTTGTCCGGAATAGCGGAACGTCGTATCGCCTAGCGTCATGGGTGCATTGGCGTGGAAGAGCCAGTCAACAGAGACCGGCGTTTCGGCATCGATCGCATCGACGATGACGAAATAGCTGTCATGCACGAAATAGACTTCGCGGGTGACGGATGTGATTTCGGGCGACAACGTGCGGTAGGCAGCCGTTGCATCGCCACGGATAAAGATGTGGTCGTCGCGATCCTCGGCGATTTCAATCTTGCCGGTGGAGGTCATGGCACGTGCCTTGTCCTTACCCGCATATTGCCCCTTACCGTCAATCAGAATGGCATTTTTAGAGATCGTCTGACGCCGCCAGTTCTGGTGCATGGTTGAGTTAAAGGCGACGTAATGCCCTGACTGGATCGCCAGATCCTCGCCAAAGGCGGCCAAGCAGAATGCGTTCTGATCGCCATGGCTGTGGCTGATCGATCCAAAGGGCGATGACTTCATCACGAACTGGATGTGGTTGTCGGGGTCCTGCATCTGCTGCTGGATCGCGACCCAGCCGATGCCTTGAAACCAGCGTAGCTTATCATCATCGGCGGGTGGTTGTGCCTCGATAATCGGGAAGTCGGTGCGGTAGACCAGCTCGTCAAAGTTAAAGTCCCACCAGCCCCAATTATAGAACGCCATTTCGGTTCCGGGATTGGTGCGCTTGATCTCGTCGTAATACCACTGATACGCGCCATTGCCGGTCACGCCTGCATATTGGCGCAGGTTATAGCCGATCTTGACCGCAGGCAGATCGCCCATGGTGCTGTCATCGCCAAATGTCGCGCGGCGTGTATCCGGCGATTTGGTGAACAGTGGCATATCGCCTGTTTTTTGGAAAAACGGGCGCTGATACAGGTCCAGACCGCTATACCCCTTTAGCAGGTTCGCCGCGTCGATCAGATAGGCCATGCCGGTCATCCAATAGTGCGGACCCTCTGCCCAGCCGCCCTGCTTGTCACCCCACGGCGTATAGACTGTGTAGAGGAATTCGACGGAGTAGTGCAGCCACTCGGCGGCTTCCGGCTCATCATCCAGCAATGCGATAGCGGCGGGGATCAGCACGGCGGAAACCGCGCGCACGGCGTGGCTGTCAAACGGGAACAGGTGGATGTTTGCGTGCTTGATAATGTGATCGGCGGTTTCGCGGGTTCGGGCCAGCAATGCGGTGCGCACGCGGGTCCGCTCGTCCTCGTCCATCTGATCGTAGAGCCAGTCATAGCCCCATGCCAGCGCGAGGTTCACGCGGAACGCCCATTCATCAGTATAGCTGCGCGAGGTCGTGCCGGTCGGGTTCCAGTCAGCGGCGCTGAGCAGCCATTCCTTGGCGCGGTCGAGCATCGCCTGATCCTGCGTCACCTGACCGCCGACGGCCAGATGGCGGATCGCGTACATCAGTTCCTGACAGTCGATATAGGTCTGGCGCCAGATCGGTGCGACGCGCTGATGGTTGGGATAGCCTGCTGGCTCGGGGATGATGTCGCGGTCCATCCATGGCAGCACGGATTTGTCGTAGAAGGTCGCCCAAGTGCAATGATCGGGATCAGCCTTCACATCCTTGCGAAACCCATCCAGCCGGTCCGGCGTCAGCCACAGGCGCGGGTGGGCGCGGGTGGTGTTGGCAAAACGGTCCGTGCGTGAGGGCAGGGGCGTTTCGGGCAGATCATCAGCAATGGTAAAGGTGCGTGTCTGGCTCCACGCTGTCGTTGCCGCGCCGGATTTCGGGTCGCAGACGGCATAGGACCAGTGGTGCACACCTGCGGGTATTGTTGCATCGGGGGTAAAGAAGTTCAGCGGGATCTGCGTGTAATACGTGGTCGCCGCGTCGTCATATCCGGGGTCCTGCGAGATACGCAGAACATATTTGGCCTCATCCTCGATCACGGGCAGCCAAGTGAAACGGGGCGGGTTCTCGGTAATATCCGACTGCGCGTCAGGGCCGTACTGGATCGTCAAACGGCCAGTTTTGGGTTCGTCGAGAAGGGGTGTCGCGTGGCCGGGCATCTGTGATCTTCCTGTTGGTCGTCGTGGGGGTGGTGCGGCCGGATCGGCCGCACCCGTGTTCAAACTAGCGGTGAAGGATCAGCCGTACTGACGGGCATAGGCCGAGTTCAGAACCTCGATAACCTCTTGGTATCCCATGTTATCCAGCGTCTCGACATAGGAATCCCAGTCGGCCTGCAAATCGCCCGAGCCCAGAACCCATGCCTGCTGACGCTCCAGCATATAGGTGCGGATCGACGGCCAGTAGCGGTCGTAGATGACCTGCTCATCCTCGGTGAAGGCGACGCCGAGGAACTGCTCAACCAACAGATCGTGCTGGTCGTACAGCTCGATCCCGTCACGCGCAGCCTGTGCAGTCCACTGCCATTCGTAGCGGTAATCCTGCCAGTAGCCGCGCTGGATCTGTGCGCCCGCCGCATACATCTGGGAGTTGATTGGCTCACTGCTGTTCAGCACTTCGTCGGTAAAGACGGGCTCACCATCGATCATGTTCCATGTCTCGCCCTCAACGCCGAAGTTGGACAGCAGGCGCCCCTCCTCGCTGAAGAAGAAGTCGAAATACTTGATCGTCTCGATTGCATGCTCGTTGGAGTGGCTGATCGCCCATCCGTCCGGCTTGATCGGGATGCGGCGGTGCTCCTCCATCCGAACGCCACCGGCAGATTCAGGTGGCAGGAACGGCACGAAGTTGAAGCCCTCGATCTTATCCTCCAATGCGGCGTTGTAGCCGGAGGTGGACGCGAACCAATCGTGGGTAAACCCGCCGAGGTTTTCACCCAGCAGATATTCACGCGCGGTCGAGCGGCGGGTGAATACCTCTGGATCAATGATGCCCTCTTCGTACCACTGGGCCACCATTGTCAGACCGTCGCGATACGCTTCCTGCGCATAGGGGTGTACGACGGTGCCTTCGTCATTGACGTAGAAATCGTGATAGGTGTCCGAGCCTGACGACCGTGCATCCCAGAACGTGACGAGGCGGATGACCTCCTCCCAGTTGCGGAAGAATGCGGGCACTTCGTCCTGCAAACCATTGCCGTTGGGATCATCGTTGAGGAAGGCGGTCAGAACAGTGTGCAGCTCATCCACGGTCTGCGGCTGTTGCAGCCCCAGAATGTCGAGCCAATCCTGACGGATAAAGTAGGCCCGACCGTATTTGCCGTCTGGCAGATAGGGGATGTAGTAATAGTTGCCATCATAGGCGGAGATCGCCTGTTGCAGGCCCGGATGGCTGTCCCAGAACGCCTGAATGTTCGGTGCGTGCTCTGCTACCAGCTCGTTCAATGGCTGGAATGCGCCCTGCGGACCGTATTCGTTTACCGGCTGCTTGATCAGGTGACCGCCAACGATGTCGGGCATGTCACCGGATGCGATCAGCAGGTTCATCGCCTCGGCGGAATCGCTGGTATTGCGGCCGAATGTTGCCTCGCGCAGGTGGATACCTGTCATCTCACGGGCCACACGCTCAACGGCATAGCTCTCGTCATACCCTTGGCTGCGCGGCCAGTGCATGTGGATCGACAGATCCAGCGGTTCATCAACAATCTGCAAGTGCCCGTCGGCAAATGCCGGCATGGTTAGGGCAGTTGTTCCGATCATGGCCAAGGCCAATGGTAAGTTTCGCATGGTTTCCTCCCTATAGCGAAATCGTTGTTATTCCTTCACGCCACCCAGCAGGATGCCCTTTGAGAAGTACTTCTGAAGGAACGGGTAGATGAGCAGGATGGGGATGATCGAGCAGACGATGATCGCGGCGCTTACGGTCTCGACCGAATAAGGCGCGTTGAGCAAAGTCGCTGCGAACGTTTCGTCATCGGTCAGATCGACGATGACTTGACGAAGGTAGACCTGCAGCGGGATTTTATCCTCATCTTGCAGCAGTACCATCGCCCAGAAGAACCCATTCCAGCGCGATACAATGCAGAACAAAGCGACCGTAGCGATGGCCGGTTTTGAAAGCGGCATGTAAACTTTCCAGAGAACCTGGAACTCGTTGGCTCCATCCATCCGGGCTGCTTCCTCAAAGGACTGTGGAATTGCCTCGAAGAAGTTGCGCAGCAGGATGATGTTGAAGCCGTTGACGGCAAATCCGATGATGATGCCGAAATAGCTGTCCAGTAACCCAAGGTCCCTCATGTTGAGGAAGAACGGGATCAGGCCAGCGTTGAACCACATGGTGAACGCCACCATCAGGTTCCAGAACCGCCGCCCGTATAGCTGGGGACGGGATAGCGCGTAGGCACCGGGGATGATGAACGCCAGGCTCATCAAGGTGCCGCCGACTGTGTAGATGAATGTGTTTTTGTAGCTGTTCCAGAACTGCGGCTCGCTCAGCACCTGCTTATAGGCCTCTAGCGTGAAGCCGACGGGCGTTAGCACGACGTTGCCTGCCCGTGCCTCGAACCCTGTGCTCATCGACAGGGACGCGATGTAGATAAAGGGATACAGCGTGGAAATCGTGAACAGCGCGATCAGCACCATATTGACGATCACAAACAGCTTATCGCCGCGGGAATAGAGGTTCATGTTGGCCATTTTGCTCTCTCCTTTACCAAAGCGACGTGCGCGAATAGCGCTTCGAGATTGTGTTTGCGGTCATCACCAGCGTGAAGGCGACCACGGCGTTGAACAGTCCGGCAGCAGCGGCGAAATCGTATTGTCCGCCCTGTAGGCCCTGCCGGTAGATGAAGGTGTTCACCACGTCCGCCGTCTCATAGGTTGCGGGCTGATACAGCAGGATGATCATCTCGAACGACACTTCTAGGATGTTGCCGATGCGGATGATCAGCATGATGATGATCGTCGGCAGGATCGACGGCACCGTGATTTTCCACATCATCTGCCAGCGGCTGGCACCATCCACGACAGCACTTTCGTACAATGTCGGCGACACACCCGCGATTGCGGCGAGGTAGACGATCGACTGGAAACCAGCCTCCTGCCAGATGCCTGTTCCGATAAAGATCGGGCGGAACCACTCCGGCTTGGTCAGGAAGTAGACGGGGTCAAAGCCCAGCCAGCCCATGACCGTGTTCACGATGCCCGCAGATGGGGAAAAGGCCGTGATGACGATACCCGCGATAATGACCGAGGAGATGAAGTGCGGCAGATAAACGATGGTCTGCGCGGTCTTCTTGAACGTCTGTTTCAGGATCTCGTTGAACATCAACGCCAGCAGGATCGGCATGGGAAAACCAAAGACCAAGCCGTAGAAGCTGATAATGATCGTGTTCTTTAGCGCGCGCAGGAACTGATCATTGCTGAACAGCGTCTCGAAATGATCGAAACCGATCCACGGGCTGGCAGCGACACCGCGGAACAGCGAGTAATCCTTGAACGCGATTTGCAGGCCGTACATCGGCTTATACAAGAACACCAACAACCACAGAATGGTCGGGATCAGCATCACGTAAAGCTGCCATTCACGCTTCATATGATCGCCAAGGCGCACCATGCGGCTGCCCCTGCGACGGCGTGTGGCCTCGGCGGCGCCGAGGACAATCTCCTCGGTCTTGGGGCCTGTTACGTTCGGATCGGCGCTCATTGCTCTAGCACCTGACCGGCCAATGCCTGACCTGTCTCCGCATCGAACACCCGGACCAGATGTGGTTCGATGGTAAATCCGGATATGCCGTCCAGCACGTTCATCTGCCCGACCGTACCGGTGCGAATGACAAAGGGTTCGCCCATGAGTGTTGCGTGGATCAGGGCCTCGGAGCCGAGGGTCTCAATCAGGTCAACCTCAACAGGCAAACGGCCCGGGGTGGTTTCCTCGGCTACGGTCACGAATTCGGGGCGGATGCCCAGGATCACCTCGCGCCCGACGGCGGATTGCAGTGACGGAATCTGCGCCAGTTGCAGGCGGTTCCCACCGAATTCCGCAACGGGGCCCGTTTCACTGGCCACAATGCGTGCCTTGACCATGTTCATTGGTGGGGAGCCGAGGAAACCAGCAACGAAAGTGTTGGCGGGATTCAGGAACAGCTCCATCGGGGTGCCGATCTGCTCAATCCGGCCATCATGCATGACGACAATCCGGTCGGCCAATGTCATCGCCTCAACCTGATCGTGGGTCACGTAGATCGAGGTGGCACCCAGTCGCTTGTGCAGACGCTTGATCTCGGCGCGCATCTGGGTCCGTAGCTTTGCGTCTAGGTTCGAGAGGGGCTCATCAAACAGGAAAACCTTGGGGCGGCGCACGATCGCGCGGCCCATGGCGACACGCTGCCGCTGTCCACCGGACAGATCGGCGGGGCGGCGCTCCAGATACGGTGTCAGGCCGAGGATTTTGCCAACCTCGTCAACGGATGAGGCGATCTTCTCCTTGCTTTCCTTGCGGATGCGCAGGCCAAAGGCGATGTTATCTGCAACGTTCAGGTGGGGGTATAGGGCGTAGTTCTGGAACACCATCGCGACATCGCGATCCTTGGGCGCGACGCGATTTACGTGCCTACCATCGATAGACAGGTCGCCATCGCTGATTTCCTCCAGCCCGGCAATCATGCGCAATGTTGTCGATTTGCCACAGCCCGACGGGCCGACCAAAACGACGAATTCTTTTTCCTGAACCTCTAGGTCGATCCCATGGACGACTTGAACCGCACCGTAAGCTTTTACGATGCCTTGAAGACTCACGCCAGACATGGCCCCTCCCTATCGCGCCGTCATTTTTGCGGCGCATCTGATACGAGCGACTGATTCGTCGCCTTCCTTCATCTGGTATACTAGTAATTATACTGGTATACTAGCCTGAAGTGAGGTAGGCCTATACAAGTCGTCAAAACTGGCGGAAAAACAGAAGTCATGATGAGCGTCAGATTTTTGGTCACACTTGGTGTGCCCCACACGCTCCATGTACTGAAAACAACCAGGACGCCTTCGCGTGCACCATGTGCGCAATGTTTGGATTAGGGGCGCGTGAAAGATTGAGATGATGCGATGGTACAGGTAACGCAGCTGGGTGAACGACGGACGAGCGTCGATGAAATTTTCTCCTATCTTCATGAGGAGATATTGTCGCTGCGATTGCGGCCCGGGGATAAAATTCCGGAATCTGATGTGGCCGCACGGTTTGGCGTCTCACGCCAGCCGGTGCGCGATGCGTTCAGTCGCTTGGCCAATCTGGACCTGTTGCTGATCCGCCCGCAGCGCGCGACCGAGGTAAAGCGGTTTTCGATGCGAGAAATCGTCAAATCCCGCTTTGTACGTGCCGCCATTGAAAAGGAAGTGCTGCGCCGCGCGGCCGAGCATTGCGATGAGGCAGGCGCCGCCCAGTTGGATGCGGCATTGGCCAGTCAGCAAAAGGCGATTGAGGATAAGGATGTCGACGGGTTCGGCGCGCTCGACTACGCGTTTCACGAAACCATCTGCGGGATAGCCAAGGCTGAATTCGCCTTTGACGTTATCATCAGCGAGAAATCCAAGGTTGACCGCCTTTGCGTGCTGGGTCTGTCCAAGGAGGACCGCATGCCCGAATTGGTTGAGGATCATCGTGTCATTGCTGATGCGTTGAAGGCCCATGACGCCGACCGCGCGATTGAGGCCGGAATGCTGCATCTGTCGCGGCTGGACGATACGATTCGGCGCATTTCCGCGACCAATGCGAATTACTTCGAGCCGTCAGACGGTTGATCCATTCAAGCAACAGGCGCGGGCCAGATGGGCGCGCGCCTGACTGAAACCATGCCGTGACCCCGGCCCTGCTAGGGACGCCCTTTCCCGATGTCTGCCACCCCCTCAACAGCCACACCGCCCGCTGCGGGCCCCGCATCACTGGACGTATTCGCCCTAGCGTGGCCGATGACGTTAAAGGCGATCATCCTGCACGGAACAGTGGTGATCGACGCCTATCTGGTGTCCGCATTGGGGGAAACTGCGCTGGCTGCAATGGGCCTTGCCGCGGCGGTGGCGGGATTTGTGCTGGGGGCGATCCTTGCCTTTTCTAACGCGATGCAGCTGCGCACCGCGCAAGCATTCGGCACCGGTGATCCTGTGTTCATCAAATCCGCACTGGCCTGCGGTATGGCCATCAGCCTGACAGTTGGCTGTGTCGGCTTGGCGATTATTTCGCTGTTTGGCGGCTCACTGATCGGTGTGATGGCCCCAACGCAGCAGGTTGCCGACCTTGCCATTGATTACCTGACCGTATTTTCTCTGGTGATTGTTGGCGAGGCGATAGGGCAGTGCCTGTCGAGCTATTTCAACGGCTGCGGGCGCACCCGCTTACCGCTGTACAGTTTTTGCCTGTCGCTGCCGATCAATGTCATCACGAGCATCGTTCTGATCCACGGCTATTTCGGCCTGCCTGCATTCGGAGTAACTGGTGCCGCGATGGGCAGCGCCATTGCGGTTACGGTGCAGGTTGGCTTTCTGGTGGTCCGGCTATGGGCGCTGGACGGGTATTTGCGGCATGTTGCGGGGTGGCGGCAGTTAAGCTTCGTGGCAACGCTGCGGCGGCATCTGGCCTTTGCACTGCCAATTGCGGTGACATTCTTTAGTGCGACCTTTGCCAGCCATGTTTGTACGTTGATTTATGCGCGCCTGAACCTGAACGAGTTCGCAGCCATGACCATCATCGCGCCGTGGATCATGGTGGCGGGCACGATCGGTATGCAGTGGGCGCAGGCAACGGGCATTATCGTGGCGCAGTTGCTGGGGCAGGGACAGCGAGAGGAAATTCTCGACCGGTTTCTGCGCAGTGCGTGGCGTGGCGCTTTTGTCGCGGCGGGTGTTGTTGCGGTGATCTTCCTCATCGTGTGCTTGTCGGCCAGCTATCTATATGCCGATCTGGATGTGGAGACACGGACGGTCCTGCTGAGCTTCTTGCCTATCCTGCTGGTTCTGCCCTTTCCCAAGGGGTCAAACGCGATCTGCGGAAACACGCTGCGGGCTAGTGGGGATACGATTTATGTCATGCACATCTTTGTCTGGTCGCAATGGCTGTTTCGCGTCCCTGCAACGGCGCTGGCGGTGCTGTATTTCGACGTTTCGGTGTTCTGGGTGCTGTCACTGCTGTTTTTCGAGGAACTACTGAAGTTCCCCGTCTTTCACCGCCGTCTACTGCGTGGCGATTGGAAGCGCGCAAAAATCGCGAACTAGGCCAGCGTCAGTAATTCCATAGCGTTCTGTCCTGTAACCGCACAACCGGATGGCTGCCGGGTGAGTAGCTGTAGCGCTGGGCCTCGCCCTCATCAAAATCGACGCCCAATCCAGGTGCATCGCTGACATAGACCATCCCGTTTTCCATCCGGTGATCCGACGGGAACAGCGCATCGCATTCTGGTGTGCCCAAGACGAGATATTCCTGAATGCCGAAATTCGGCGCCCACGCATTCAAATGCGCCTGCGCTGCCATGCACAGGGGGGAATGGCTGGGCGCGCCGTGAAAACCTGTGCGCACATGATGCAGAGCGGCCAGATCAACGATCCGCTTGGTGTGGGTGATACCGCCTGCATAGGTGACGGCCACGCGGATGAAGTCGATCAGCTCCTGCTCAATCAACCTATTGCAGTCCCAGATCGAGTTAAAGACCTCTCCAATCGCGATGGGAACGGTGGAATGTTGACGTAGTAGGCGCAGCGCATCCTGATCCTCGGCGGGGGTGGGGTCCTCCAGCCAGTATAGGCCGGCCGGTTCTACGGACTTGGCAAATTCAGCTGCCTCACGCGGTAACAGGCGGTGATGGACGTCGTGCAGCAGTTTCAGATCGGGGCCAAAGCGGGCGCGGATTTCGGCCAACGCATCGGGCATGTAGCGCATGTAACGGTCGGTGTCCCATATCTCGACCTTGGGCCGGATGCCGCTGAAGTCGCTGATGTAATGCTTGTTCGCGCCCTTATCCTCAGGCACGGCATAGCTGGCGGAGGGCATGCCGGGTATCCCGCATTGTACGCGCACCGCCTTGTACCCCTGCGCGACGTAATGCGCGATGGAGTCCATCAGGTCCTCCAGATCGGCCCCCGTTGCATGGGCGTATGCCATTGCGCCATCACGGCTTTTGCCACCAAACAGTTGGTATAGCGGCATGTTGGCCAGCTTACCCTTGATATCCCACAGCGCTATGTCGATCGCGCCGAAAGCGGCCATGGCAATTGGCCCACGCCGGAAATAGGCACCGCGATAAAAGAACTGCCAGATATCCTCGCTGTTGCGCGGGTCCATACCGATCAGGTTCGGTATCAGGTAATCCTGCAAATAGGCGGCAGTCAGGGTTTCACGATTGTTCAGGGTGGCGTCCCCTAGGCCATAGATCCCCTGATCGGTTATGATTTTCAGCGTGACGTAATTCTTGCCCGGTCCGCCGACAAACAGCTTTGCATCGGTGATTTTCACGGCGGCCCCCTATCTGGCGTTTTCGTTATGTTTAATTTGATTGCTAGTATTCTAATATCCGTAGTTGATTTTAGCAACGCGTGCTTAGGTGCCACAGCAAATGTAGAAAACATTAGTTTTTCCGTGACAGTTGACGTTTGCTTGGCGGACATTCATGGCAAGTCACCGGAATGGTGCCTGCGGCTTCGGCCGGAGCAAACTTCGCAATAGGGAATTTTACATGAATATCACCAAGAGCATTGCCCCCCTCGGATTGGCTGTCGCTATGCTGGCTGGACCAGCCTTTGCACAGGACCAGCAGTTCATCACCATCGGCACCGGCGGCGTGACCGGCGTTTATTATCCTACTGGCGGCGCGATCTGCCGTTTGGTAAACGCGAACCGCGCTGAAACCGGCCTGCGTTGCTCGGTCGAATCCACTGGCGGTTCGGTCTACAACACCCGCACCATCCGTCAGGGTGAGCTGGACTTCGGCGTTGTTCAGTCCGACGTGCAATCTGCTGCTGTTAACGGCACCGGCGCATTCAGCGATGATGGCGCGTTTCCTGAGCTGCGCTCGCTGTTCTCGATCCACCCGGAGCCTATGCACCTGATGGCGCGTGCCGATAGCGGCATTGAGACGGTTGCCGATCTGGAAGGTCGCCGCGTCAACATCGCAAACCCCGGTTCGGGCACACGTGTATTGGCTGAGACGCTGATGCAGTATTCCGGCCTGACCAAGGACGACCTCTCGCTGGCGGCGGAACTGGCATCGGCTGAGCAAGCATCTGCATTGTGCGATGGCAACATCGAGGCGACGATCTGGGCGGCTGGCCTGCCAAACGGTTCCACGCAGGAGGCTACCTCCACCTGTGACGTTAACCTGATCCCACTGGTTGGCGAAGGCATTGACGCCCTGCTGGCTGAAAACCCTGCCTATGCGGCAGCAACCATCCCCGGCGGTATGTATGCTGGAAACGAGGAAGACATCCCGTCCTGGGGTCCACGCGCGACATTCGTAACCTCGGCTGATACGCCGAACGAAGTTGTCTACGCTGTGGTTTCCGCAGTCTTTGAAAACTTCGAGGACTTCAAGCGTCTGCACCCTGCCTTCGCTCGTCTGGACGAGGCGGAGATGATCTCCTCGGGTCTGACCGCTGACCTGCACCCCGGCGCGCTGGAGTACTACCAAGAGCGCGGCTGGAAGTAAGTCTGTCTAAGCGATACCAGCCCGTCCGGATTATATTCGGGCGGGTTTTTCCAATTGAACAACAAGAGTAGGACCGAACGCGTGAGCAGTCAGGACGATCAGGCCGTCGACGATTTTATCGCCGATAACGACACCGGTGCGCGGGCACCTACGGGCAGCTTCAACAGGGGCGTGCTGTGGGTGGTTCCACTGATGTGGTCGGTCTTCCAATTATGGATCGCCTCGCCACTGCCCTATGAGTTTGGCATCTTTGTTGTGAATAACGCGCAGGGCCGGTCGATCCACTTGGCCTTTGCGGTTTTCCTTGCCTTTACGGCATTTCCTACATTCAAGCGGAGCCGCCGCGACACGATCCCGCTGATCGATTGGGCCATCGCACTGCTGGCGGCGTTTTGTGCGGGATATCTCTACCTGTTCTGGGATGGTTTGGCGGCGCGTTCGGGCGCGCCATCGACACAGGATCTGATCTTTGCCTCAATCGGAGTTGTTCTGCTGATGGAGGCCGCGCGACGGTCTCTCGGCTTCCCGCTGATGGCTGTGGCGGTTGTGTTTCTAGGCTATGTTTTCTTTGGCTCGTCAGAGCTGCTACCGGATGTGATCCGTTGGCGCGGTGCGTCGATCGAACGTGCGATGAGCCATATGTGGCTAACGACCGAGGGCGTGTTCGGCGTGGCGCTGGGCGTTTCCTCGGGCTTTGTTTTTCTGTTCGTACTGTTTGGTGCGCTGCTGAATCAGGCGGGCGCAGGTAACTACTTCCTCTCACTTGCCTTTGCCACATTGGGCCACTTGCGCGGCGGTCCGGCCAAGGCGGCTGTGATTGCATCGGCAGCAACGGGCCTGATCTCTGGCTCTTCGATTGCGAATGTGGTTACGACCGGTACGTTTACGATCCCGCTGATGAAGAAGGTCGGCTTCTCTCCTGCCAAGGCGGGCGCGGTTGAGGTTTCGTCCTCGATCAACGGTGTTTTGACGCCGCCGGTAATGGGCGCGGTTGCGTTCCTGATGACCGAATATGTCGGCATTTCCTATGTGGATGTGGTGAAAACGGCGATTGTGCCTGCTGCAATCTCCTATGTTGCATTGGTCTATATTGTGCACCTTGAGGCCCTGAAAATGGGCATGAAGGGCACCAGCAAGATGAACCCCGTGCTGTTCATCCTGACGGCAATCCTGATGATCTGCGTCGGGATTGTCGGCGCAGGTGGTATCCTGTGGAGCGCGGGCCAACTGGTCGGCATGATGGAGGCAACATTAGGCGGCGCGGCTGTGCCGGTGATCGTTGCGCTGTTCCTTGGCCTATATCTGCTGGCGGTCCGCCATGCTGCACGTGAGCAGGATTTGGATCTGTCGGTTGATTCCATGCAGAACCTGCCGCCCACCGGTCAGATTTTCCGCAGCGGTCTGCACTATCTGCTACCGATCCTGTTGCTGATGTATCTGCTGATGGTTGAGCGTAAATCGCCCGGTTTCTCGGCCTTCTGGTCGGCCAGCTTTATGTTGCTGGTCCTGTTGACGCAAAATCCGCTGAAGGCGTTTTTTCGGGGGCAGGGCAATGTTCTGCCCGCGCTACGGGCCGGTCTGGGTGAGGCTGTAGATGGCTTGATCATCGGCGCGCGCAATATGATCGGTCTGGCCTGTGCCATGGCTGTTGCGGGTATCATCGTTGGATCGGTCACGCTGACCGGTATCGGGCAAGTTATGGCGGAGTTCGTCGAATTCCTATCTGGCGGCAACTTGATGCTGATGCTGGTTTTTGTCGCGCTGATCTCAATCATTCTAGGCATGGGTTTGCCGACCACGGCGAACTACATCGTTGTGTCCTCGCTAATGGCCGGCGTTGTGGTTGAGCTGGGTGCGCAGAACGGCCTGATCGTGCCGCTGGTCGCGGTGCATATGTTTGTCTTTTACTTTGGTATCATGGCGGATGTGACGCCGCCGGTGGGGCTTGCCAGTTTTGCGGCGGCTGCGATTTCTGGTGGTGATCCGCTAAAGACGGGTTTTCAGGCGTTCTTTTATTCGATCCGCACCGCATTGCTGCCGTTCCTGTTTATCTTCAACACCGATTTGCTGCTGATCGACGTGTCGTGGCAGCATGCGATTGTGGTCTTTATTGTGGCGCTGATGGCGATGCTGATCTTTGCCGCCGGAACCATGGGCTATTTCTTGACACGCTCGCGCCTGTGGGAAAGTGCGGTTCTGGTGCTGGTGGCGCTGACATTGTTCCGTCCGGGTTTCTGGCTGGACCGGTTCGAGGATGCGTATGTGATGGAACCACCCGCACGAGTGTTTGCATTGGCTGAGGAAGTGCCCAGTGGCGGCACATTGCGGCTGGGGCTGGAGGGAATGACCCTGTTCGGTGATCATGTCGCATCAACCTATCAGCTGCCTTTGGGTGAGGCAGGCCGGTCCGGTTTTGACCGCCTTGCGCAATCAGCAGGGTTGGAATTGGTCGAGCGTGACGGTGCGGTGATCGTCGATATGATTGGCTTTGGCCAAGCGGCGGAGCAGGCAGGCATCGATTTCGATTGGACCCTAACAGGGGTGGAGGTCGAGAATGACCGCATGCCCAAGGAAATCTTCTACATTCCAGCGCTGTTGCTGTTCGGTCTGGTGGTCTTTGTCCAGCGTCGCCGTCAACAAAGGGAGCTTTTGGTATGATACTCGCTGCTATCGATCTGGCGCATCCGGAGCATCACAAGCTGATCCTTGGTCGGGCGCATTCCGCCGCGTTGGCCGAGGAAAAGCGTCTGGCCGTGATCTCCGTTCTGCCTGATTTCGGGATGAGCCTCGTCGCCCCGTGGTTCAAGGAGGGCGCAACCGAAAGCGTGGTAAAGGAGGCGGGTGAGGCATTGCACCGCGCCGTGACAGATGCATTGGGTGCAGAGGTTGACGCGACTTGTTTGCATATTTTGCGGCAGGGAACGATCTATCAGGAAATCCTGACTGCGGCGGAAAAACACAAACCCTCGCTGATCGTCATGGGCGCGCACCGCCCCGACCTGCGCGACTATCTGATCGGCCCGAACGCGGCGCGTGTTGTGCGGCATGCCCAATGTTCGGTTCTGGTTCTGCGGGACTGAACCAAAATAGGTCGCTCAATATAAAACTACCGTTTTTTTTGAGCGACCCAATAGGCTTGGCTGTCCTTACGAACGTCCTCATAGGATGTGATTCTGGCCTGCGCTGGATCACCGCCGCGCGCGACCAGCATGGCGATCAGCGTCTCGATCAGGGCCATCGCGCCGGCATAGCACCCGAAATGATAGGTCGATAGGACTGAGGCAATCAGCGTTTCATCGGCGTTGAAGTCGGGTGATACAATCTCACTGTCGGAAATCAGGATCAGCTTCACCCCCTTACGCTTGGCAAAGGCGCAGGCCTCGATCGTTTCGCGCGAATAGGGGGTAAAGGTGATCGCAATCATCACATCATCGGCCTGCGCCGTATGCAATTCATCAATCGCGTTGTTCATATGGCGCGGGATCAGTTGCAATGAAGGCAGCGCCATCCGCCCTACATAGTGCAGATAATAGGCGAGCGAATAACTGGCCCGCACAGCCGTTAGAAATACGGTCGGCGCCTCGGTCAACATGGTGACGACACGCTCCATCTGCGCGGAGTTCTGTTGTTCCAGCGATCGCTGCACAATGCCCATCTCGTTCAACGCGGCCTCTGCCTGAACCGTGCCTAGTGTGCCGCCATCGCGCAAACGCTCAACCCATGCAGGTTTTTCAACGATTACAGCCGCAGAAACCAGGGCTTGCCGAAATGGCTCACGCATCTCGTCATAACCGCTGAAGCCGACGCGCTCAGCTAGGCGGACAAGGGTGTAGGTGCTTACCCCCGCCTTTTTTGCCGTTACACGAATGGAATCCAGCCCGAAATCCGACGGGTGGTCGATCACATATTTCGCCACGATTCCCAAACCACGGGGCAGGGACGGGATTTCAGCCTTTAGCTTTGCGATTGTCCTGTTTTTCAGGGTCGGGTCCATAGCGGGTGGCCTTATGCAATGTGAAACAAACGTTATTTTTTAGAAATATTGACCAATTTTGTTTTGCTTGCAAGGGTAGCACATGCACAGCGCGTTCAGGCGAGCCTGACGACACACAATCTGCGGAAAAAATCATGGCCGACACTCTTCCCTCCCACGCCTCGGTTGTCGTTATCGGCGGCGGTATCATGGGGTGCTCTACCCTGTACCACCTCGCCAAAATGGGTGTCTCCGATGCCATTTTGTTGGAGCGTAACGCCTTGACATCCGGCACGACGTGGCATTCTGCGGCGCAGGTGCGCGCGCTGCGTCATTCGAAAAACCTGACGCGGATGATCCAGTATTCGGTGGATCTGTATTCGCAGCTGGAGCAGGAGACAGGGCAGGCCGTTGGCTGGATTCAAAAGGGATCGCTTTCCATCGCAACGAACCCCGACCGGCTGATCCACGTAAAACGGCAGGAGGCGCTCGCCCACGCATACGGCATCGACGCCCGTTCAATCTCACCGCAGGAGGCCAAGGAGCGTTGGCCGATGATGAACGGCGAAGACGTTCTGGGTGCAGTCTGGTCCCCCGACGATGGCCGTGTTTCACCGTCGGATGTCTGTGCCGCGCTGGTTAAGGGTGCAAAATCTCTAGGCGCGAAGATTTTCGAGCGGACAGGCGTGACCGGTGTTCTAACCGAAAACGGGCGCATTACCGGCGTTGAAACAACTCAGGGCACTATCGCATGCGATGCAATCGCATTGTGCACCGGCCTGTGGTCGCGTGAAGTTGGCGCAATGGCCGGTGCCGAGGTTCCCGCGCTGGCCTGTGAGCATTTCTATCTGCTGACCAAACCGGTCGAGGGCATTGTCGGCAACATGCCTACGCTGTCCGACCACGATAACCACCTGTATATCCGCGACGATTCCGGCGGCCTGCTGGTCGGTTGCTTCGAGCCGATGGGCAAGCCAATCGCACCCGGTGTCCTGACCGAGGCATTCGAGTTCGGATTGCTGCCCGAGGATTGGGATCACTTCGAGCCGATGATGATGAACGCTCTGCACCGCTTGCCCGCGCTGGAAACAACCGAGGTCAAGATGCTGCTGAACGGACCGGAAAGCTTCACCCCCGATGGCACCTTTATGCTGGGCGAAACGGCGGAAACGAAGGGGTTGTTCCTTGGCTGCGGCCTGAACTCCGTCGGGATGGCGTCGGGCGGTGGTGCGGGCATGAACCTGGCCCATGCGATTGTGCACGGCCACACGGCATATGATTTGACTGAGGCGGATGCGAAACGGTTCGCGCCGATCTTTAACAATATCGATCACCTGATGGCGCGTGCGCCTGAAATTCTGGGCACGCATTACGATATTGCATATCCCGGTAAGCAGCTGAAAACCGCCCGTGACCTGAGCAAACTGCCGCTGGACGCGGAATACCGTAAGGCAGGCGCGCATTTCGGGCAGGTTTATGGATGGGAGCGGCCGCTCTATTTCGGGAAAACAGCCGAGCCGACCATGCGCTTTGACCAGCCGGATTGGTTCGAGAACGTAAAGGCCGAGGTAACTGCCGCCCATGAAAAAGCCGCGATCTTCGATGCGTCGCCCTTTGGAAAGATCGACGTAACCGGTCCTGATGCGGAGGCATTCCTGCGCCACACCTGCGCAGGGCAGGTTCAGCGTAAGGCAGGATCGGTGATTTATAGCGCCGTCTTGAACAGCCGCGGCACATTCGAATCCGACATCACCGCACATCGTCTGGCCGATCAGCATTACCGCCTGTTCGTGGGAACAAATGCGATCAAGCGGGATCTAAGCTGGTTTCGCCGCAGTTCCGATGGCTACGACGTTACCCTAACCGACGTGACCGAGGAGTATGCAACGCTGGGCCTGATGGGGCCTGATACGGCGCGCATCGCCACGGCATTGCAGGCTGAGGGCCTGATTGATCTGGGATATTTCAAGGTTGGTCAGGGTCGCATCGCGGGTATCGACGTGACCGCTGCGCGCCTGTCCTATGTGGGTGAGGCCGGATGGGAAATCACCTGCAAGGCGGCGGATGCAAATGCGCTATATGCGGCCTTTGTCGCGCAGGGCGCGGTGCCCGCTGGTCTGTTCGCGCAAACCTCGATGCGGGTTGAGAAGGGCTTCTGCGCGATGGGGCATGAACTGGACGGCGACGTAAACCCGATTGCCGCAGGTCTGGATTTCGCGACCCGTAAAAAGGGCGGCTTTATCGGCGCGGAGGTTTTGGCCGAACTGCGCGAAAAGGGTGAAGAGGCCCGCGTCTTCTCTCTGAAATTTGACGATGAGGCGGCTATCGCGCTGGGGCATGAGCCGATCTATCTGAACGGTCAGATCATCGGGCAAACGTCCTCCTGTGCCTTTGGCTATCGCGTGGGCAAACCTGTTGCGCTGGGACATGCGCATCAGATGGTTGCGGATGGAGCCCGAGTGCAGGTCGATATTGCACGTCAGATGTTCGATGCGACTGTGGTTCAGGGGCCGCTTTATGATCCTGACGGCAACCGGATGAAGGTCTGACCCATGACGCGCCCCTTCATCATGGTGGCCCCAAACGGGGCACGGCGTGGTCCAGCCGATCACGCCACGCTGCCGATCACCACGGATCAGATCGTCGCCACGGCAATGTCGTGCCGTGATGCAGGGGCGGATGCAGTGCACCTGCATATTCGGGATAAACAGGGTCAGCATTCACTCGATGCTGGCCAATATATCGAAACGGTGGCGGAGCTAACTCGTGTCGTGCCGGAGCTGCGCATCCAAATTACAACCGAGGCTGCCGGGGTTTTCGATGTCGCAACCCAGTTGCAGTGCCTGTCGCAGGTGCGGCCCGATTGGGCGTCGATCTCCATCCGCGAAATCGCCCGCGACCCCGTACTTGCCGCAAAGGTTTATGGCTGCTGCGCGGATCAAGGGGCGGAGGTGCAGCATATCCTCTATGACACCGCCGACATCGCATTGCTGCGGGATTGGCAGGCGCTGGGCATTGTGGGGCAGGGGCAATCCTCGGTCCTATTCGTGTTGGGCCGCTATTCCGCTGGGCAAGTTTCAGCGCCCGTTGATCTAGAACCGTTTCGTGCCGCGATGCCGGATGTGCAGGACTGGATGGTCTGCGCCTTTGGCTCGCGTGAGCATGATTGCCTGCTGGCCACGGCACAGCAGGGCGGTGATCTGCGCGTTGGTTTTGAAAACAGTTTGACCGATCATTCCGACCGGCCGCACCCCGATAACGCGGCGTCTGTCGCGGCGTTGCGCTCTCTGCTCGAAAGGCATTCGTTATGAGCCACGTTTTTCCCCGCCATTGCCATTCAGACTTGCCAACAGCGGTTGGGGGCGATGGATGCTACCTGATTGATGCCGATGGAAAACGCTATTTTGATGGATCGGGCGGCGCGGCTGTTTCTTGCCTTGGTCATTCGAACTCGCGGGTGCGCGACGCGATCAAGGCGCAGGTGGACCAACTTGCCTTTGCCCACACGGGCTTCTTCACATCCGATCCGGCGGAGAAATTGGCGGATCTGCTGATTGCAAATGCCCCCAGCAATCTGGACCGTGTGTACTTCGTTTCAGGTGGGTCCGAGGCGGTGGAAAGCGCGATCAAGCTGGCGCGGCAATATTTCGTTGAACGGGGTGAGCCACAGCGCAAGCATCTGATCGCCCGTCGGCAAAGCTATCACGGCAACACCATCGGCGCATTGTCCGCTGGTGGAAACGCGCTGCGCCGCCAGCAATTCGCCCCACTCTTGCTGGAGATCAGCCACATCGCGCCCTGCTATGAATATGCGGAGCGGCCAGCCGATGAAACGCTGCATGATTATGGTCAGCGCGTTGCAAATGAGTTGGAGACGGAAATCCAACGTCTGGGGCCGGAAAACGTGATGGCTTTCATTGCGGAGCCTGTGGTGGGCGCAACGCTGGGCGCTGTTCCTGCCGTTCCGGGGTATTTCAAACGTGTGCGCGAGATTTGCGATCAGCATGGTGTGCTGCTGATTTTGGACGAGGTGATGTGCGGTATGGGCCGCACCGGCCATCTGTTTGCCTGTCAGGCAGATGGTATCGCACCGGATATCCTGTGCGTCGCCAAGGGGTTGGGTGCGGGCTATCAGCCTATTGGCGCGATGCTGGCTTCGAAATCGGTTTACGCGACCATCGCTGACGGCACCGGTTTTTTCCAGCACGGGCACACCTATATCGGGCACCCTGTTGCGGCGGCGGCTGGTCTTGCCGTCGTCTCGGAATTACTGGAGCGTGATCTGATCCCGCAAGTGCAGGCGCGTGGTGACTACCTGCAATCCGCATTGCAGACATGTTTCGCGCAGAAACAGTATGTTGGTGATATTCGCGGCGTTGGCCTGTTTCGGGGGATCGAATTCGTAGCGGATCGCGCGACGAAGCACCCCTTTGATCCGGCGCTTGGCCTTGCAGGTAAGATCAAAAAGGCGGCCTTTGCCGAGGGTCTGATTTGCTATCCGATGCCCGGCACGCGGGACGGGTGTAATGGCGATCACGTGCTGCTGGCCCCTCCCTTCATCGCGTCAGAGGCTGAATTGGACGAAATGGTCGGCCGTTTATCGCGTGCTGTTGATACAGTGATCGCAGCAATTTGAGCCGGTCTCACGCACTGCGGGCAATCACCTGCGGTGCGTGCAACATGATACGTGTCACCGCCAAATATCACAATTTTAGGCTCGGCGAGGCAAAAGTATTGAAAAATGTCGTAAATTGTAGGGATAGTGAAGTCTGAAGTATTCGTTTTGTGAATTTTCAATGGGGGCATTGATAACGCGGGAGAGTAGCTTGGGGCGGTACATACGCGATGACGGTGACGACCTGCTGATTGGCTGGTTGGAACGCAAGGGTGATGATTTTCCCTTCTATCGGGGGCGACCCGTTGCGCTGACTCTATTCGACTGGGTTATTATTCTTGCGGCCGTTGTAGCGGGTGTCGGGCTGCTCTTTACCACGCTTGCATTATTCCCGTCGGGATTGGCCGGTTTCATACCGGCCATCGTTTATGTCGCGGTTCCGTTAGGTGCATTGATTTTGGTCGCCGGCTCAAGCTGGACAGCTCTTTTCCGACCGTTGCAGTGGAATGATGCTGTCATAATCCTCGGCTTCTTTCTGCTGAATGCTGCGGTTACGATCGGGGTCGGCGCGCTGGCGGTTAACCTGTTCGAAACGTCGAGAAATCCTGCGGTTGCCATAATCGAGACCTCCACAGATTTTGAGCGCGCTTTGTTCTTTCTCAAGGCGGTTATCCAGCTTTTGGGAGAGGAAATCTTCTCCGTTCTACCGTTTCTTGCAATGCTCGCATGGTTGTATCATTCGGTCGGAATTCGGCGCACGAAGGCGGTTTTTCTCGCGGCGTTGGTGGCCTCGATATTGTTCGCGCTAATCCACTTGCCGACCTATCAATGGCACTTGCCTCAAGCATTGGTTGCCTTGGTGCCGATTAGAATGGTTTTGCTGCTGCCATATATCATCACCAAGAATATCTGGGTTTCGACGGCCGTTCATGTGTTGAATGACTGGGCGATATTTGGCCTTCCGCTGGTTGTTGCAATGGCCGCCCACTAGCGTTGAACCGCCAATTTTCGAGGTGCGCACTGCTATGCCTGATTTTCGCGAGCGGCACAGGGGCGGGCTACGTCATGGATCGGTCATCGAAGAATTGGACATTGCGCGGATGTCTTGCATTAATGCGGCCATCTCAAATCGAAGGAATCGAACATGGGTATGAAAACGGGACTTTTCACAACGACGCTTCTGGTGACAGCTATGTCTGTGACAGCAGCACAGGCAGACACTCTGCGTTTGCTGACATGGGGTGGCTACGCACCTGATGATGTGATCGAGATGTTCGAGGCGGAAACCGGCCACACCGTTGAGGTCACAACCTCCAACAACGAAGAAATGATCGCAAAGCTGCGCGCAACCAATGGCGGCGGATTCGATCTGGCACAGCCTAGTCAGGATCGCATCACCAGCGCACAGGAAGAGTTCGGCATCTACAAGCCGATCGACATGTCGCGTGTCGATGCGGCGCAGTTCATCCCCTCCATGCTGGAAGCAACCGCTGGCAACACCACGTTCGAGGGTGAAGTCTACGGTCTGCCCCATGTTTGGGGAACCAGCGGTCTGGTCGTGAATACCGCGCAGGCGGGCGACGTGACTGACTATACCGACCTGTGTGACGAATCCGTTGCGGGCCGTGTTTCCTATCGCCTGAAGCGTCCAACGCTGATCGGTTTTGCCTATTCCATGGGCCTCGACCCATTCGCAGCCTATGACGATACCGAGGAATACACTGCTATTCTGGATCAGGTTGAGGCAGCACTGATCGAGTGTAAGGCCAACGTCAAAACCTATTGGGATGGCGGCGACGAGATCAAGAACCTGCTGCGTTCCGGCGAAGTTGTTGCCGCAATGGCATGGGATACTGGCGGTTGGCAGCTGAACGCCGACGATGCGGACATCACCTTTGTCGCACCAGAGGCAGGCGCACTAGGCTGGATCGATACATTCGTTCTGCCAGCACGCGGTCGCGCGGATGATGCAGCATATGACTGGATCAACTTCGTTATGCGCCCTGAAATCGCGTCGATGATCACCAACACGGCCGGCAACTTCACCGCTGCTGTCGATGGTGCTGTTGATGTCAGCGCTGATCTGAAGGCCCGCTACGAGGGCAGCTTCGATCAGGCGGCAATCGACAACATCAAGTGGTACCCACCTGTTCCCGCCGGTCTGGAGGCACTGGAAGGTGCAGCACTGGACCGCATCAACGCGGCGAACTAAACGGTCGGATATGTTGAAGTGGGGAGGGGCGCGATCTGCGCCCCTCCTTATTGAATTGAAGGGTCTTGCCTATGTCTGCCACTCCCGATTTGGAATGCATCGATCTAACCAAAGATTTTAACGATTTTCGTGCTGTCGATCAGGTTAGCTTTGATGTCCCGCCGGGGTCGTTTTTCTCCATCCTTGGACCATCAGGATGCGGTAAAACTACTCTGCTGCGCATGATTGCCGGTTTCCAGTTTCCAACCAGTGGCGATTTACAGATCAAGGGTAAGTCCATGATCGGCGTCGGGCCGAACAAGCGCCCCGTCTCCATGGTTTTTCAGCATCTCGCCCTGTTCCCGATGATGAATATCGGTGAAAATGTTGGCTTCGGCCTGCGTCAGCGCGGTGTGAACAAGTCCGAGATCAAAACACGGGTTGAGCGGGTGTTGGAGCGTGTGGGCCTGCCCGGCATCACCGATCGCAAGGTTGACCAGCTATCAGGCGGCCAAAAACAGCGTGTGGCGATTGCGCGGTGCATGGTTCTGGAACCCGATGTGTTGCTGCTGGACGAACCGTTGGGCGCGCTGGATCTCAAGCTGCGTGAGCACATGAAGGTCGAGCTGAAATCGCTACAGGCCGAGTTTAACACCACCTTCGTCTATATCACGCATGACCAATCCGAAGCTTTGGTGATGAGCGACAAGATCGCCGTGATGAACAAGGGGCGCTTTGATCAGATCGGTACGGCGCGCGATCTCTATTACGAACCCCACAGCGCATTCGTCGCGGGCTTTGTCGGGGATGCGAACCGGTTCGAGGGTAAGGTAACAGCCGTGAACGGTGATGCCGTCGAGGTGGTCACCGATAAGGGTTTGCAGCTAAAGGCGAGGACCATCAACGGCACCGTCGCCGCCGGTCAGCGGGCGCAGGTCTTCATCCGGCCTGAGGCAATCAGGCTGGCGCAAAACGCAGCGGATGCAGATCTGGGTGCGGATGCGCGCAACTACACCGTGCAAAGCGTTCTGTTCAACGGGGCGAACAGCCTCGCCATTTTGCGTGACGCGGTGTCGGGGGAAATCCTGAACGTTACGCTGCCGCAAACCGGCACCTTCCTTGGTTTGAACAAGGGCGATACGGTTTACGCACAATGGAACCCACAACAGGCCAGATGTTATCTGGTTGAAGGTCAGTAAGATGACCTCAGATAAATCCAAACTGGGCTTTTACCTGCTGCTGGCGCCGCTGCTGCTATGGCTGGTCGTGCTGATTATCCTCCCCCATATCGGCCTGTTTTTCGTTTCAATCAGCGAGAAAGTCGGCGTTCGGGAATATGAAACCGGCCTTGGCAATTACGCGGTGTTTTTCAACGAGCCGCTTTATTGGCGGACTTTTGCGCGCACTGCGATCATGTCGATTTCAACGACGGCACTGACGCTGATCCTCGGCTTTCCGATTGCGTATTACATTGCCAAAATGACCCGTGGTCGCACGAAAACAACTTTGTTTTTGATGTGCCTGATCCCGTTCTGGGTGTCGGAGCTGGTGCGGACATTCGGCTGGATGATCCTGTTGCGCGAAACGGGAATTATCTCGAACGCGCTGCAATCTATCGGCCTGATCTCTGGTCCGGTGGAGTTTTTGTATAACGACGCCGCGATCATGGTCGGGCTGGTCTATACCTCGATCCTGTTCATGATTGTGCCGCTGGTCACCACGCTGGACAGTCTGGACGACAGCATGATCGAGGCAGGCTATGATCTGGGTGGAAACGGCGTTTCGATCCTGCGTGAGATCATCATACCCCACGCTATGCCCGGCATCGTTTCGGGCTGTATCGTGGTGTTTATGCTGTCGCTGGGCAATTACCTGACGCCGATTTTGCTGGGTGGTAAGGATAGCCTGTGGTTCACGGGGCTGATCTATACGCAATTCATTACGCGATTTAACTGGGAGCTCGGCTCTGCCTTTGGCTTCCTGCTGCTGGCGCTGTCCTCGGGCATTGTGTTCCTTGGGCTAAAGCTGTCGCGTCAAACGCTGACTGAAACGATGGGGCGCTAAGATGATCCCTACAGTTCCACAATCCAACGTCCTGAAATGGTCCTATCGGGCCTATGTGACGTTGTTTTTCGTCTATCTCGCGCTGCCGCTCAGCGTGGTGTGTGCCTTTGCGTTCAATGATAGCGTGTTTCCGTCCCTACCGTGGGAAGGTTTCACGATGGCATGGTTCTTCGGGGATGAGGCGCCGTTTATCGGCGTGTTCCACGAACGCTCGATCCTGCGTTCAATCGGAACATCGGCCTTTGTCGCGATCTGGGTCGCGGGGCTGGCCGTGTTCGTGGGGACGTGTAATGCGTTCCTGTTCGTGCGGCACAATTTCCGGGGCAGGGGATTTCTGTATATCCTGATGCTGCTGCCGCTGATTATCCCGGGCGTGATTCTTGGCATTTCGATCCTGGTGTTTTCCAGTACGGTCGCCAACACGCTGGAGGATGCAACAGGGCTTTGGTTCGATGGTCTGCGACCCGGTCTGATCCTTGTGATCCTGGGGCAGTTTTCGTTCATCACCACCTTTGCCACGCTCGTGATTTCGGCGCGTTTACAGAAATTCGACCTCAGCCTTGAGGAAGCTGCGCTGAACCTTGGCGCAACGAAATGGGGCGCGGTGCGTCAGGTCACGCTGCCGTTCCTGCTGCCTGCGATTGTGGGAGCGGGAGTGGTTTCGATCCTGATGAGCTTTGAGAATTTCAACACGACATTGATGCTGGTCGGGTCAGATTCGCCGTTGACCATCACAATGTTTGATAAGCTTAAGCATGGATCAACACCTGTGCTAAATGCAGTATCACTATTACTGATTATCTGTTCCGCAGGACTGGGTTTGATTTCGCTTCTATTCCAGAGAGGTAAAAGCTGAATCTGGTTGTTTTATATGATGAAAGGGACGCTCTGTGCTTGGCGCCCCTTTCGATTTCCTCACATGTTTACATTTTGGTGAGGATGGTTTGGTCAAAATAAGTGTTCAATTGGGGCTAAATGTTTTACAGTCCCGCGCATGATGTTTGTTTGCGGGGCTCTCGATGAAGGTTCTACCAGCTTTTTTGGTGGTTGGCATGCTTGCCTATGGCCTTGCTCTGCCTGCAATTGCCCAGCAACACATTGTCGAGCATGTTCAGTTTGATGATGGTCTATCGGACGCTGTCATCTCACACACAATCGTTGGGGATCAGGTTGTCGATTACGTTGTCAGCGCGGATGCGGGGCAGCGCTTGATCGTTGATATGACCTCCTCAAATGTCAGTGCGTATTACGATCTGACAGGGCCATATGCTGGTGCAGCCGCTCATGTCGGGTCTATTGCAGGGTCACATTTTGATGGCGTTCTGCCTAGCGCAGGCGACTGGACCATCAGGGTTTATATGATCAGCAACGCTGCCCGCCGGAATGAGAGCGCGAGCTTCGACCTTTCGCTCAATGTAGGTGAGGCTGATGTTGAGGTTGCGGACATCGTTGAACCTGATGATGCTACCATTGACCCGGCATATTGGCGGGTCGTGGATGCAACTTCTATCGACTTCCTGAATGTTCGCACAGGGCCGGGTTTTGGCTTTAATATTATGGCTCGGGTCGCGAATGGCAGTTTCCTGCGCAATATGGGCTGTACTGGAACCGGGCTGAACAGATGGTGCCACGTGAAAAGCGATAGTGGCAGAATTGACGGTTGGAGCAACGGCGTGCGGCTTGCTGCAAGCGAACCACCTGCCGCCCGTGATCTTGCCTCTCTGGTCGAACATACCGGTGGCGGCGCGGTTTTTCATCAACGTTCGACTGATGAATTTGAAGTTCAGTGGCAGTCCGGTTGCACGGTTTTGTATACTGCGTCGCGAAGCCGTATTCTTGACGGCGAGAATTGCTCGGATGTCCAATTGGCAAGATCCGATAGCTGGGCCGCCCAACAGAACTAAGCCTGTGACGTATGCCATGAGCCTGCGTCGATCCTGTGATAAGTACCCTTCGCTAGCGCAGTAATGCGTTTTCCCATATTCGAACAACATATTTAGCTCTCGGGGCGATGTATTTTGCCGCTGATGGCGGTTCTATGTCGTTCGATGACTTGTCACGGTGAAAAAAACAGTCGAACTTTCATTTGCACACCCCACCATCAGCATTGTTAAAGATTGGGACCGCCGATGACCGGACCAGACGCAAATTTCACCACCGAGGAATACTTGGTTCGAATTGCCCGACTGCGTATCGCTATGGCCTCGGCTGGCCTTGATGCGATTTTTGTGTCGGACCCGTCGAATATGTCATGGGTCAGCGGCTATGACGGCTGGTCATTCTACGTCCATCAGGGTGTAATCCTGCGGATGGAGGGCGAGCCCGTTTGGTGGGGCCGGGCAATGGATGCGACGGGCGCGTACCGCACCGTGTTCATGGCCGAGGATGCGTCGATCCGGTCCTATGATGACAGCTTCGTGCAGAACCCTGAAAAGCACCCGATGAGGGAATTGGCTGCACTGTTGGCTGAGCTGGGACTGGAGAATGCCCGGATCGGTGTGGAGATGGACAATTACTATTACACGGCTTCGGCGCACGCGACGCTGATTGCGGGTCTGCCTAATGCAACATTTACCGATGCGACTGGCATGGTGAACTGGCAGCGCGCGGTGAAGTCCACGCAGGAGATCACCTATATGCGCCGCGCCGCGCGTATTGTTGAGGCAATGCATCAGCGCATTCTGGAGGTGGCGGAGCCCGGCCTGCGCAAAAACCAACTGATCGCTGAAATCTACCACACCGCCATCAGCGGTGCGGATGGGCAGTGGGGGGATTACCCCGCAATCGTGCCCATGGCGCCATCAGGGCTGGATGCCACTGCGCCGCATCTGACATGGGATGACCGTCCGATGAAAACGGGTGAGGCGACCTTTTTTGAAATTGCAGGCGCGCATCGGCGCTATCAATGCCCGCAATCGCGCACTCTGTTTCTGGGCGAGGTGCCGCAAAAATACCGCGATGCTGAATCCGCAGTGCTAGACGCAATCTCGGCCGGGTTAGAACAGGCAAAGCCGGGCAATCAGGCGCAGGATATTGCGAATGCGTTTAATGCGACACTGAACAAGGCAGGTTTCGAAAAGGACAGTCGCTGCGGCTATGCAATCGGCATCAGCTATCCACCCGATTGGGGAGAGCGAACAATCTCGTTCCGGCGCGGTGATACGACCGTGTTGCAGGCGGGGATGACGTTCCACTTTATGCCGGCCCTATGGCTGGACGATGGCGGGTTGGAGATTACGGAGCCTATCCTGATCACCGAAACCGGCCATGAATGTCTGTGCTCCACACCACGCGAACTCTGGGTGAAATCATGACCAGGAACCCCATCAGCTCGACAATCCCGCTGGACGGGCAGGGCGTGCAGCACGGCTTTCTGCGATTACCCCATAGCCGCGATGACAGCGCATGGGGCTCTGTCATGATCCCGATCACGGTGATCGCGAATGGTGAGGGGCCTACCGCGCTGATGACGGGTGCGAACCATGGTGATGAATATGAGGGGCCGATTGCGCTGCAAAGCCTCGCCGTATCATTGCAGGTGCAGGATATTACGGGGCGGGTGATTATCCTGCCGATGATGAATATGCCTGCCTTTGCTGCGGGGACGCGATGCTCGCCGGTCGATGGCGCCAATATGAATCGCAGCTTTCCGGGGAGGCCGGATGGCCCGGTTACGCAGAAGATTTGCCATTATATCGCGACGGAACTGGTGCCGCTGGCGGATATCGTGTTGGATTTTCATTCGGGCGGACGAACGCTGGATTTCCTGCCCTTTGCTGCGGCTCATATCCTGCCGGACAAGGCGCAGGAGGTCGCCTGCATGGCCGCGATGCAGGCCTTTAACGCGCCCTATTCCGCACGGATGCTGGAAATCGACAATGTCGGCATGTTCGATACGGAGGTGGAGAGCCAAGGCAAGGTGTTTGTCACAACCGAGCTGGGCGGCGCAGGTACCGCAACAGCCTATAGCGTGGCGGTTGCGAATAAGGGCATTCGCAATCTGTTGATCCATGCCGGTATTCTGGCGGGGCAGGTGCAGTTGGATCCAACCATTCAGCTGGATATGCCCGACGATCGCTGCTTTGTTTTTGCAGAGACGGCTGGGCTGGTCGAATACCTCGTCGATATGGGGGATACGGTGGCCAAGGGGCAGGCGATAGCGCGCATTTGGCGTGCAGACCGAACGGGTGAGGCACCGCATGTTTGCTATGCTGGGCTGGATGGTATCCTGACGGCGCGCCACAGTCCGGGCTTGATCAAGGTGGGTGATTTTGTCGGTCTAGTGGCTGTGGTCGTCTGATAGTTCAGCCGTTTATCTGCGTTAATATTTGCGCGACCACCACGTCAAAGGGCTGGTCGATATCGACCGTGATTGCGCGCTCATCCTGTGATGGCTGCTGCAAGGCGGCGAACTGGCTGTCGAGTAAGGATAGCGGCATGAAATGATCGGTGCGCGCGGCCATACGGCTCTCGATCACCTGCCGTGTGCCGGATAGGTGCAGAAACGTAACCTGCTGGCCAGCAGCCCGCCGGATGATATCGCGGTAACGACGCTTTAACGCGGAGCAGGCGATAACGGTCACATCCTGTTGCATGCATAGGGTCTGGCCGATCTGTTCCAGCCACGGCGCACGGTCGGCATCAGTCAAAGGCTGCCCCTGCGCCATCTTGGCAATGTTTTGCGGCGGGTGCAGGTCGTCACCATCAATGAACTGCCCACCCAGCGCATGGGCCACGGCGGTTCCGACAGATGATTTTCCGCATCCCGATACGCCCATCACCACATAATTTTGCATCAAACCACTCCAGCCTGTCATTTGTTCGCAGAAATCCAAGCGCTTTGATTTTTCCGCTCACGTTTCCGTGAATTTCCGCGTGCATCTGTGTTGTTTTGCCATACTCGCTTGACGATTTGGCGCGCGAACGTACACCTTGCCGTAATCATACAGAGATATATGGAGTTGGATCATGAAACTTGCACATCTGTTGCGCAGCACCGCGCTGGCAGGGATTGTGGTTCTGGGCGGTACAGCCGCACAGGCCGAGACATTCCGCTGGGCGTCCACAACTGATCCGCAGACGATGGACCCTCACGCCGTGAACGCGGCGCCTGTGCTGTCCTTCCTCAACAATATCTACGAGGGCCTTGTACGCCGCAATCAGGGCATGGCGATTGAGCCTTCGCTGGCCGCGTCGTGGGAGCAGCTTGAGGGCGAAAACGGCTGGCGCTTTAACCTGCGTCAGGGCGTAACGTTTCAGGACGGGTCCGATTTCACCGCCGAGGACGTAATGTTCTCGTATGAGCGCGCCTCCTCCGAAGCATCCGACGTGCGTTCGTGGTTCGCACCTGTGACCGAGGTTCGCGTTGTTGACGAGTTCACTATCGATTTCGTGACGAACGCGCCGAACCCGCTGTTCCCGGATTCCATCGCGAACTTCCTGATCCTCGACAGCGGCTGGGCTGCGGCAAATGGTGCTGAGCTGCCCGCACGCGATTCCGAGAATTTCGCAACGCGTGAGGCAAACGGCACTGGTCCGTTCATGCTGTCCTCGCGCGATCCGGGCGTGCGCACGACTCTCGCGCCGTTTGACGGCTGGTGGGATGAGGCGCAGGGCAATGTGACCGAGGCTATCTTCACGCCAATCGGAAACTCCTCCACCGGTCTGGCCGCGCTGTTATCCGGTGAGATCGACTTCATCGAACCGATCCCATTGCAGGATGTTGGTCAGGTTGAGGGCCGAGACGGCTTTAAGGTGATCGAGGGCGAAGAAACCCGCGTCATCATGTTCGGTTTCGGCCATGAGCATGAAGCACTGCTGTATTCGTCCGAGACGGAGGGCACCAACCCGTTCACCGATCCACGGGTTCGCCTTGCTGCTGCACACGCACTGAACATGGACGCAATCGACCGCGTTGTTATGCGTGGCAAGATCGAAGCGGCCAGCCAGTTGGTGCCTGCGGGCATCTCCGGCTTCTCCGAGGCGAATGCCGAGCGTCCCGCATATGATCCTGATCGTGCGCGTGAGCTGCTGGCCGAGGCTGGCTATCCTGATGGGTTCTCCTTTGGCCTGAAATGCACCAATGACCGCTACATCAACGACGAGGCGCTGTGCCGTGCCGCGTCCTCGATGTTCGCGGCTGTTGGTCTGGATGCAGAGCTGACCTCGGTTCCGGTTCGGAACTATTGGGAGCAACTGCGCGCCGATGATTTCGATATGTACCTGCTGGGCTGGTCCCCGGGCACATTCGATGCAGAGCACCCCATCCGCTTCCTGCTGCACAGTCAGGATGATGAGGCCCGTCTGGGTTCGTGGAACTTCGGCAACTACAGCAACGCCCGCGTTGATGAATTGCTGCCACAGATCCAGCAGGAACTGGACCCAGCCACCCGTCAGACGCTGATTGACGAACTGGTTGCGATCTCGCAGGAGGAAGTCGCGTATATTCCTCTGTACACACAGCCTCTGATCTGGGCTGCGAAGGAAAATATCGACCTGACACAGCGGGCCGATAACTTCTTCATGTTGCGCTGGGTCAGCGTAAACTGATCGAAGGACAGGAACGGCGATGGTCTATTTTATCCTGAAGCGGCTATTTCAGTCGATTTTCGTAATGTTGGCTGTCGCCTTCCTGTCATTCTCGCTGTTCCGGTTCGTTGGTGATCCGGTCAGCCAGATGACCGGTGTGGAAACCACGGTCGAGGATCGTGAGCGATTGCGTGAGGAACTGGGCCTGAACGACCCGTTCTTGTTCCAGTTCGCGCGTTTCACCGGTGATCTGCTACAGGGCGATTTCGGCTATTCCTACCGCACGCGGCAACCCGTGGCGGAGATGATCGCGGACCGTATTCCCGCGACGTTGGAGCTGGGAACAGTCGCGCTTATCATTTCACTACTCGTCGGGATTCCGGCGGGTGTGTATACCGCGCTGAACCCCCGAGGGTTCGTGACGCAATCGATATTGCTCACGACATTGGTGGGCGTTTCGATCCCGACCTTTGTTATTGGAATTATGCTGATCTTTCTGTTCGGGGTACAGCTTGGCTGGCTACCGACCTTTGGTCGTGGTGGCACGGTGCAAATAGGCGGCTGGACCTCGTCCCTGTTCACGGTTGAGGGCTGGCGCGCGCTGATCCTGCCCGCGTTCACACTGGGCGTGTACCAGTTGACGTTGACTATGCGGTTGGTGCGGGCGGAGATGATGGAGGTCATGCGCTCCGACTACATCCTGTTCGCGACTGCGCGTGGTATCCCATGGCGGAGGCTGCATTTCCGGCACGCGCTGGCAAATACGATGGTGCCGGTTATTACCATTATCGGCCTGCAATTTGGCGGTGTTATCGCGTTTTCAATCGTGACCGAGAGCGTTTTTCAGTGGCCCGGCATGGGCCTGCTGTTTCTGGAATCCATCCGGTTCGTTGATATTCCTGTGATGGGGGTTTATCTGGTCGTGATCGCGTTTTTCTTCGTTTTGGTGAACCTCGCGGTGGACCTTCTATATATTGCTATTGATCCACGCCTGCGCGTGAAGGAGGCCGCGTAATGCTGGCACGTTTCTGGCACAGCGATGGCTTCTGGATGTTGCGGCGCAGCCCGGCGGCGATGATCGCCGGCTTGGTCGCCTTTCTGGTTATCGCAGGTGCGGTTTTCGCACCGTGGATCGCCTCGACCGACCCCTATGATTTGGCGTCGTTCAGCCTGATGGACGGCCTGTTGCCGCCTGTTTGGCAGGATGGCGGCATGGCGCAATTCCCGCTGGGTACGGATGATCAGGGGCGGGATATGATCTCGGCCATTTTGTACGGGGCACGACTGTCCCTGCTGATCGGACTGATGGCGATGGTTATCGCGACCGTTCTGGGTGTTGGACTTGGGTTGGCCGCTGGCTATTACGGTGGGCGGTTTGATGCCATCGTGATGCGGATTGCGGATGTGCAATTAGCGCTGCCCGCGATCCTGACGGCGCTGTTGATCGACGGCATAGCACGCGGTGTTTTACCGTCCGAGATGCATGGCGATGTGCGGGTTGCGGTCCTGACCTTGGCCATTGCGCTGTCGCTATGGGTGAATTTTGCGCGTACGGCGCGGGCCTCTACCTTTGTCGAGCGGAACAAGGAATATGTGCAGGCGGCGATGATCATGGGGCAGCATCCACTGCGCGTGATGTTTCGCCATATCCTGCCCAATATCCTTGGACCGCTGCTGGTGATTATGACGGTCGATCTGGCCTCGGCTATTTTGCTGGAGGCGACGCTGAGCTTTCTGGGCATTGGCCTGCCGGCGGATAGCCCCTCGCTCGGCACTTTGATCCGTATCGGTATGCAGTTCCTGCTGTCCGGTGAGTGGTGGATTTTGTGGGTGCCAACCCTGTTCCTGATTGCGTTGGTTGTCAGCATTAACCTGCTAGGCGACTTCCTGCGCGATGTCTTTAATCCGAGGCTGCACTAATGCTCGATGTTCAGGGGCTTACGGTCCGTTTTCCCAGCAGGCATGGCGATTTCACCGCGATTGAGGGGGTGTCCCTATCCGTGAATCCGGGGGAAATTCACGGACTGGTCGGGGAAAGCGGCGCCGGAAAATCAACGATCGGCGCGGCGGTGATCGGCCTGCTGCAACCTCCCGGCTATATTGCTGAGGGCACCATGACCCTAGGCGATGTGGATCTGCGAAATCTAACCGCAGCACAGGCGCATCAGATGCGCGGTGCGCGGATCTCGATGATTTTTCAGGATCCACAGACCAGCCTGAACCCGTTGATGACGGTTGAGGATCAGTTGATCGAAACCATTCAGGCGCATGAGGATATCTCCACCTCCGATGCACGCACACGCGCGATTGAGCTGTTGGAGGAAATCGGGATCAAGCAGGCCGCCACCCGCATCAAGGCCTATCCGCACCAGTTCTCGGGCGGTATGCGGCAACGGGTCGTGATCGCATTGGCGCTGTGTACAAATCCAGAGTTGATTATCGCGGACGAACCGACCACTGCGCTGGATGTCGCTGTGCAATCGCAGGTGTTGGACCTGATCAAGCGGTTGGCACAAACGCGGGGCATCGGCTTCATCCTGATCACCCATGATATCGGCGTTATCGCACAAATCACGGATAACGTGACAGTTCTGCGTGGTGGTAAGGTCATGGAACACGGCCCGACAGAGCGTGTTTTGCGCGCGCCCGAACACCCCTATACCAAGGCGCTGATGGACGCTGTTCCGCGCCTTGATAAAC
The DNA here is from genome assembly GCF_900231835.1 of Pontivivens marinum. Classification (GTDB taxonomy): domain Bacteria; phylum Pseudomonadota; class Alphaproteobacteria; order Rhodobacterales; family Rhodobacteraceae; genus Pontivivens; species Pontivivens marinum. The sequence continues at coordinate 43,256 of NZ_OCTN01000009.1, forward strand.
GGGTTGAGCGGTTCTTGGTGCCTGAAAGCGATGTGGTAAAAGTTGCCTCACCTGCGGGCCTCACCGGAGCAGATGCCGAGGCATGGTTGCTGGACGGAGTGCAGCAGGGCGGTGCCGATCTGGAAATGAAGGACGTGACCGTTCGTTTCGCGGGCACCCGTACCAGCTTGTGGACCAAGCCTGAACCCTTCGTCGCATTGGATTCCGTTTCTATGCAGGTCCGACCGGGCACGGTGATGGGACTGGTCGGTGAAAGCGGATCGGGCAAATCCACGATGGCCAAGGTCATTACCGGCCTTGTCAGTCCGGCTGAGGGGCAAATGACCCTCGCGGGTGACCCCTTGCCCGCGGCAAAACAGCGCCCGCGCGATCATGTGTCACGGCGCCTGATCCAGATGGTGTTTCAGGACCCGTATTCCAGCCTGAACGCCCGCCACCGCATCGGCGAAATCCTGTCCGAGCCATTGTGGCTATACGGGTTGGAGCCTGATGCCGCACGCCGTCGGCAGATTTCAGCGGCGATGCTGGATTTGGTGGGGCTCAGCGCGGATTCCATCGACCGTTACCCGCATCAGTTTTCCGGCGGACAGCGGCAGCGGATCGCGGTGGCGCGGGCCTTGCTGGCGCGGCCGAGATTCCTGATCTGTGATGAACCGACCAGCGCGCTGGATGTCTCGATTCAGGCGCAGGTGCTGAACTTGCTCAAGGATCTACAGGCACGGTTCGGGCTGACGATTCTGTTCATCAGCCATAACCTGGCGGTCGTGCGGCAAATGTCGGATGACATCACTGTGCTGCGAAATGGCAAAGTGGTTGAGGCGCAGCGATCCGAGGCATTCTTTACCGCGCCCAAGGCTGATTACGCCCGTGAGCTGCTGCAATTGACGCCCGCAATCACCTTTTAAGAAGTAATCACCTTTTAAGGCTGGCCAGCAACATATCCAGTGCATCTAGGGTTCGCTGCTGCCAATTCGCCATGTCCACCAGTTCCGCCACCGCGTGTTGGCGCAGGGCGACGGCACCGTGTATCAATGACCAGACCTGCATCGCGGCGTCCTGCCGTGCTGCGCGATCTGCGTCGGGCGGCAACATTGTGGCGATCAGCCGAACCAATGTGGCAAAGGCATCGGCTCCAACCTGCATCGCAGCCTCTGATGGGGTGTAGCTGGGGTCAGCTTCGCCAAAGATAAGGCGGTAATGCGCTTGATACTCTTCAGCCGTGGCAAGGTAGTTCGCGGCGGCCAGACGGATGCCATCCTCACTGGAGTGCTCCACGTTCAGGCTGTTCAGTACCCGCGTAAAACCCTCAATATATAATGCGTCCAGAATGCCCTGCTTGCCCTGAAAGTGGCTGTAGATGCCTATCGTGGACACGCCGGCCTGCGCCGCGACCGCGCGCACGCTGAGGGCACGCGCTCCTCCTTGCAAAAATAGGACCGAGGCCGCCGCGAGGATGCGTGCCTTGGCTGACGCCACGTCGTTTTGGGTTTTGTTGACAGGGTTCTGTTCCATAAATACCAATATAACACTGTTATAGCTATTGAGGCAAGTTAGGGCGCAGATGACGATCACAAAAATCGATACGGATTATCTGATTGTAGGCAGCGGCGCCGTGGGCATGGCCTTTGCCGATATCCTGCTGGCCGAAACCGATGCACGCATCACGATTGTTGATCGCTATCACGCGCCGGGTGGGCACTGGAATGTGGCCTATCCCTTTGTCACATTGCACCAGCCATCCGCCTTTTACGGCGTATCATCGCGTGAGTTGAGCCGTGGAACCATCGACACGGTGGGCCTGAACCAAGGGTTAAACGATCTGGCAAGCGGAGCAGAGGTTAGCGCCTATTTCGACGCCGTGATGCGGGAACAGTTCCTGCCCTCGGGTCGGGTGCAGTATTTCCCGATGTGCGATTACATCGGCGACGGGCAGTTTACTGCGCGGTTAACCGGTGCGCAATATCAGGTGACTGCCGCGAAAACAGTTGATGCGACCTATCTGAATACCTCGACGCCCTCGACCCACATTCCCAACTTTTCGATAGATGCAGGCGTGCAGTTCATTCCGGTGAACGACTTGCCCAAGGTGACGGATGCACCTGAGGGCTTCGTTATTATTGGTGGCGGTAAAACCGGGATTGATGCCTGTTTGTGGCTGCTGCAACAGGGCGTTGATGCGGATGATATTCGCTGGATCATGCCGCGAGACGCTTGGCTATTGGACCGTAAAAACACCCAACCGACACAGGAGTTTTTTGCCGCGTCCATAGGATCGCAGGCCAACCAGTTCGAGGCGATCGCCGCGGCAGATAGTGTTGATGATATGTTCGACCGGTTGGAATCCTGTGGTTATTTCCTGCGGATCGATCCACAGGTTCGCCCCGCGATGTTCCATGGCGCGACGATCAGTGCGTTGGAGCTAGAGCAATTACGGCGTATTAAAAATATCGTGCGCATGGGCCGGGTAACCTATCTGGGTGCGGATCAAATCACCTTAGAACATGGTGCGATCCCGACCGGTGCGGGTATCGTGCATGTGGATTGCTCGGCCAGTGCGATCACCAACCTTGAGACGAAACCGGTGTTTCAGGGCGATCTGATTACCCCGCAAACGGTGCGCCCCTACCAGCCGGTGTTCAGCGCGGCCTTCATTGCGCATGTTGAGGCGAGATACGCGACGCAGGTTGAGAAAAACCGGCTTTGCGCTGTTGTACCACTGCCTAATCACGACACGGATTTCCTGCGCTACACGACCGGTTTCATGATGAACCAGTTCAACTGGGGGCAGGACAAGGACCTGCGGGCTTGGCTGAAATCCAACCGGCTGGATGGGTTCAGTTCGCTGACCTCCGGCATTCCGGAAACGGCGGTGGAAAAGCGGGCGATCATGGCGCGGATCAAGGCAGCAGCAATGCCCGCAATGGGCAAGCTTCAGACCTTTATCGTGGATATGGACAAAGCGGAGGGTAACTAGATGGCGGAATTTCAGGTGCAGCGCGACGCCTTAACACAAACACGGATCGTGGCGGAGCGGGTGACGCCAGACGCCCCACTGGCCGAGGGCGAGGTGCTGGTGAAGGTCGATCTTTTCGCCTTTACCTCCAACAACATGACCTACGGACAGGTGGGCGATCAACTGGCCTATTGGCAATTCTTTCCCGTCGCGCAGAGCGGTTGGGGGGTGTTGCCGGTCTGGGGTTTTGCGGATGTTGTTGCGACAAATGCACAGGGAGTTGAGGTTGGAGAGCGGCTATATGGCTACTTTCCACCAGCGCAATATTTGACGTTGCAGCCGGGCCGCAGTGGCGCGGGTTATTTGATTGATGCGACGCCCCATCGGCGCAAATTGCCGGTTGGCTATAACACCTACACACGGGTTCTGGCGGAGCCGCACTACGATCCTGCCAATGATGCAATGCGGGCTTTGCTGTTTCCGCTGTTCATCACGTCGTTCTGCCTGTGGGACGCATTGCGAGAGGCGCAGTGGCATGGGGCGCAGCGGATCATCATGCTCAGCGCGTCCAGCAAAACGGCCATCGGGCTGGCCTATGCATTAGCCGCAGATGACAGCGCGCCGGAAGTTGTCGCAGTCACCTCGCCGCGCAATGTGCAAATGGTGCAAGGGTTGGGGGTCTACTCCTCGGTTATGACTTATGATGCGCTGGCCGAGGTGGATGCGGATATCCCCACTGTGGTCGTAGATATGGCTGGAAACGGTGCGGTTCTGGGCGCGCTGCATCAACGCTTGGGCGCGCAAATGCTGCATTGTATTCAGGTCGGTATCACGCACCGAGCCGAGGTTCGCGATGACGGGATTGATGTCGGTCGCAGCGGCTTTTTCTTCGCGCCGTCGCATATTGAACGGCGGATGGCGGATTGGGGTACGGCCGGTTTTGCGCAGCGGACCAATGACTTTATGCGTGATGCCACTGCACGCTGTGCGACGTGGCTAAAGATACGTGAGGTCGCGGGGGTAGAGGGGCTGTCAGCAGTTTATGCAGATGTGGCCTCAGGCACGTTGCCCGCTGATGAGGGCATCGTGGTCCGCATGTAGTGCGTGCGGGGCGTTGCGGCCCCGCACCGGATCATCAGACGTTCAGCAACAGGTGCTGACGCTCCCACGGGGAGATTACGCGCATGAACTGCTCATGCTCGGTCCGTTTCACAGCAGTAAAGATATCGACGAATTGATCGCCCAGTACGGCACGCATTTCTTCGCTCTCATCCAAGGCAACAATCGCATCCAGCAGCGAGGCAGGCAGATCGCGGTCGCGGCTATAGCTGTTGCCCTTGACCCGCACGCGCGGCTTGATCTGCTCCGTCAGGCCCAGATAGCCACAGGCCAGCGTTGCCGCCAGCGCCAGATACGGGTTCGCATCCGCGCCCGCGACACGGTTCTCAACGCGGCGCGCAGCAGGGGTTGCACGGGGCGAACGCAATCCGGTGGTGCGGTTGTCCTCTCCCCAGTCGAGGTTGATCGGCGCGGACCACCCGGGGATCAAACGACGGTACGAGTTCACATAGGGCGCGACCAAGGCAGTCGCCGCATGGAAATGCCCCTGCTGACCACCGACAAAGGCGTCGTGCAGTGCTGTCGCCTTACCATCGGGGCCGGAGAAGATATTGCCACCCTGCGCATCGGTAACGCTCATATGGATATGCATCGCGGAGCCGACCTGGTTGCCATAGGGCTTCGCCATGAAGGTCGCATAGGTGCCGCCGCGCAATGCGGCCTCGCGGATCAGGCGTTTGAACAGAAACACCTCGTCTGCCAGCTTGACCGGATCACCGTGCAGCATGTTGATTTCCAGCTGGGCGGGTCCGGCCTCCTGAATGATCGTGTCGATGGCCAGGTTTTGCGCATCGGCATAATCATAGATCAGCTCGATAACCTCGTCATACTCATCCACTGCGGAGAGGGAGAAAGCCTGATTGCCCATGCTTTGACGGCCAGAACGTCCAACAGGGGGTTCTAGCGGGTAATCGGGATCGTGGTTCGGTTTGACCAGATAGAATTCCAGCTCAGGTGCGACAATCGGATACCAGCCGCGATCATTATACATATCAACGACACGTTGCAGAACCTGACGAGGAGCCAGCGCAAAGGCTTCGCCATCCTCGGTCTGGGCGTCGTGCATGATTTGCAGCGACCGGTCATTTGCCCAAGGCACGGCGCGGATTGCGCCGAAATCAGGGGTCAGAACCAGATCGGGGTCGGTATATAGTTTGGGGCCGGCTTCCTCGGTGTAATCACCGTTGATGGTGGCGAAAAACGTGGACATCGGCAGGCGAACGCCCGGCTCGCGCAGGAATTTCGCGGCGGGCATTACCTTGCCCCGTGCGATACCGGCAAGGTCGGGAATGACGCATTCGATTTCCTCGACGCCATGCTCTGTAACCCAGTGACGCAACTGGTCCAGTGCATCGGGCGCGGAGCCGTCGATGTTCGGTGAGGCGGTTAAACTAAGCGGATTGCGGGGCTGCATGCTGTTGCTCCTGAGGCAGTACATCACATCGCTAGCATGCGCTTGTTTCGGGCGGTAGTGGCTTCACACGATGAAACCCCTTCACAAGTCGGGAACATGCTGCATATGCTCAAATCAACGTGCGACGCAAACCAAGGAATGCACCATGCCTAAATCCAAGCTTACCGTGACAACTGCCCTTGCCACATTGGCCATGATCGCGCCGGGTGCATTGTTTGCACAGGAAAACGTGCTGAACATCTATAACTGGTCCGACTATATCGCCGAGGACACGATCGAGAAATTCGAGCAGGAATTCGGCGTTACCGTAAATTACGACGTCTACGACTCGAACGAGGTGCTGGAGGCACGGCTGTTCGCGGGCAATACCGGTTTCGACATCGTGGTTCCCACATCCGAATTCCTGCGTCGTCAGGTCGTCGCGGGCATTTATCAGGCGCTGGATTATTCCAAGCTGCCAAATGCCTCGAACATGGACGCTGAGCTGATGGCCGCTGCCGCTGCCTATGATCCCGAAAACGAGCATTCGGTGATCTATATGTGGGGCACCACCGGCATCGGTTATAACACTGAGCTGGTGGCAGAGCGTTTGGGCGATGATGCACCCACCGATAGCTGGGATCTGGTTTTCGACCCAGAAGTGGTCGCACAGCTGGGCGACTGCGGCGTGACCATGCTGGACGCGCCCTCCGAAATGCTGACCGCGGCGATGAACTATCTGGGCCTCGATCCACGTTCAACCGACGCGGATGATCTGGAGGCCGGCGCGGAGCTGTTGGCGTCGGTGCGCCCGAATGTGCGTTACTTCCACTCGTCGCAATATATCTCCGACCTTGCCAATGGTGACGTCTGTGTTTCGATCGGTTGGTCCGGTGATATTTTCCAGGCACAGGCCCGCGCGATTGAGGCTGAGAACGGCGTCGATATCGCCTACACAATCCCGACCGAGGGTGCGCTGCAGTGGTTCGACATGATGGCAATTCCTGTCGATGCGCCGCATCCTGATCTGGCGCATGAATTCATCAACTTCGTGATGCGCCCTGACATCACCGCCGACATCACCAACTACGTTTGGTACGCGAACGGCAATGCGGCCTCGCTGGAGCTGGTGGATGAGGAAATCACCTCCGATCCCGGTATTTTCCCGACTGACGAGGCAAAGCAGCGTCTATGGGCGTCCGAGGTCTACAACGCCCGCACCGACCGGTTGGTCAACCGCCTGTGGACCACCGTAAAGACCGGCGAGTGAGCGCAGTGAAGCCGTCACAGGACGGGCCGTTCCTTCGGATCCGCAATGTGGTAAAGGAATTCGACGGCGTGCGCGCCGTCGATGACCTGTCGCTCGATATCGGGCGAAAAGAGCTGTTCTGCCTGCTGGGCGGCTCCGGCTCTGGCAAATCGACCCTGCTGCGAATGCTGGCAGGGTTTGAGAAACCGACCTCCGGCTCGATTGAGATTGAGGGGCGCGATATGGTTGGCATCGATCCCGCCGACCGCCCTGTAAACATGATGTTTCAAAGCTATGCGCTGTTCCCGCACATGAATGTTGCGGATAACGTCGCCTATGGCCTGCGCCGTATGGGCATGGGCCGGACGGAACGGGATGCGCGTGTCACCGAGATGCTACGCCTCGTGCGGATGGAGGGGTTTGCCGCGCGCAAACCGCACCAGATGTCAGGCGGTCAACGGCAACGTGTCGCCTTGGCCCGTGCGCTGGCGCGTGGTCCGAAACTGCTGCTGCTGGATGAGCCGTTATCCGCGCTGGACCGTAAACTGCGTGAGGAAACGCAGTTCGAGCTGATGGATATTTTCGACAAGACAGGCACCACCTTTGTCGTCGTGACCCACGATCAGGAGGAGGCGATGACCCTCGCCACGCGCATCGGCGTGATGGATAAGGGGCAGTTGGTGCAGGTTGATACGCCGCGGCGGATATATGAGTTTCCGCGCAACAAACTGATCGCGGATTTCGTCGGCAATGTGAACCTGCTGGACGCCACCGTAACCGGTTCTGACGGTGCGCTGGTGCGACTGGACTGTCCCGCAATGGGGCAGGAGGTTCGCGCCGCATGTGAGGGGGAGCCGCCCGCAATCGGAACGGCTGTGACCTTGGCCATCCGGCCTGAGAAAATTACCTTGGGCAGCGGCCATCCGGCCGTCGTTGATGATTACGCCTATCGTGGCGATGTGACCCGTTATCGCCTGCGTTTGCCCGGTGGCGGGATGCTTGATGTAAATCGCCCCAACCGCCTGCGCGCGGGTGAGGGGGACATCACATGGGAAACGCCGGTCCTGTTCGATTTCGCGCCCGAGGGTGCCGTGATGTTGAGGGATTGATCGTGATCCGGTCCAACATTTCAAAGCCCGTGTCACGACAAGGTAGTCGCCTATGAACGGCTGGGGCAAACGTCTGGTCATCGGCATTCCGCTGTTCTGGCTGTTCCTGTTTTTCCTCGTGCCCTTTGGCATTGTTTTTCTGGTCAGTCTGGGCAGTCCGCAATTCAGTGTGCCGCCCTATTCCCCCGCTTTCGAGTGGGATGGCTGGTGGCCGCACTTCGTGGGCTCGTTCGAGAATTACATCTTTCTGACCGAGGATGACCTGTACTGGCGGGCCTATCTGGGGTCGGTGAAAATCGCAGGCGGCTCGACCCTGCTATGCCTGCTGGTGGCATGGCCCATGGCGTGGATAATTGCGCGGGCTGAACCTTACCGGCGTAATGTGCTGCTGATGCTGGTGATCCTGCCGTTCTGGACCTCATCACTGCTGCGGATTTACGCCCTGATGGGAATGTTGCGGCAGGGCGGCATCGTGAACTCCGTCCTGTTGTGGAGCGGCATCATCGATCAACCGATACAGATGATGCAGACGGATTTCGCGGTCTATTTGACGGTGGTGTTCACCTATTTGCCGCTGATGGTGTTGCCGCTCTATTCCACGCTGGAAAAACTGGACGGCGCGTTGTTGGAGGCTTCGGCCGATCTGGGCGCGTCCCGTTTCGCGACCTTTTGGACGGTCACATTACCGCTCAGCCTGTCGGGGATCATTGCGGGGTGCCTGCTGGTTTTCATTCCGGCAGTGGGAGAATTCGTGATCCCCGACCTGATGGGCGCGCAGGACAGTCCGATGATCGGCAATGTGCTGTGGGGTGAATTTACGCGCAACCGCGACTGGCCCGTTGCCGGCGCTGTGGCGATTGCCATGCTGGCGCTGTTGGTGATCCCGTTCATGATACTGCGGTCATCACCCGCCCTGCGTGAGGATGGATAATGCTCAGATTTCTCGCCCTGATCGGCTTTGCCTTGCTATATGTGCCGCTGCTGGTCCTCGTGATCTATTCCTTTAACGCCAGCCAGTTGGTCAGCGTTTGGGGCGGCTGGTCATTCCGCTGGTATGTCGAGTTATGGCAGAATGATGCGGTGCTGGAGGCGGCTTGGGTCTCGCTGCAAGTTGCGGTGCTGTCTGCGACCCTCGGCACGGCCTTTGGCACGGTGATCGGTTATATCCTGTCGCGGTTCGGTAAGTTCCGGCTGCGGATGCTGTTCACGGTGATGGCCACCGCGCCGATTGTGATGCCCGAGGTGGTGACCGGTCTGTCGCTGTTATTGCTGTTCATCACGATGGAACAGATGTTCGGCTGGCCCGAGGGGCGTTCGATCCTGACGATTGTGATCGCCCATGCGACCTTTGGCATGGCGTTTGTCGCGGTGGTGATTCAGGCCCGCTTGGCAGGGTTTGACAAGAGTATCGAGGAAGCCGCCCGCGATCTGGGTGCGCGCCCGCTGCGCATCTTTATGGGGATCACACTGCCGGTCATTGCGCCTGCTGTAATTTCCGGCTGGTTGCTGGCCTTTACCCTGTCGCTGGACGATCTGGTGATTGCCAGTTTTGTCAGCGGGCAGGGGTCCTCAACCCTACCAATGGTGATTTATTCCAAGGTGCGGTTGGGGGTCAGCCCTGATGTGAACGCGCTGGGCACGATTGTTATCCTGATCGTCGCGCTGGGGCTGATCGTCGGCACTCAGATCATGAACAGAGCGGAGGCACGGCGCAAACGGGGTGTCGAGTGATCGCGATTTGCGTTGGGCCTCTACCCGCGGAACAGGTCGCGCAATTGCGATTGGAAACCGCGTGGGAGGTGATTGATCCTACTGCGTTACAGCGCGCGCTGGATAACTCGCTGTTTTGCTTGTCGGCTCGTGAGGATGAGCAACTGGTAGGCATGGTGCGGGCATCGGGAGACGGTATTCTGTACGCGCATATACAGGACCTGATCGTGGCGCAGGGCCATCGGGGGCAGGGAATCGCGGGGCGGTTGCTGGATGCAATCCTGCACGAACTTGACGCGCAACTGGTGCATGGATCGGCCATTGGCCTGATGGCGGTTGCGGGGCTGGAGGGTTTTTACGCCTCTCGCGGGTTTACGGCGCGCCCCGATGGGATTTACGGGGCGGGAATGACACGTATGCGCGGCTAACGGGCGACATCCTTGCGTCCTATCGTGAGGCGCGGTAATCAACTCGAATAGCGTGGAGGATATGGCATGGCAGTTGGTGAGACGGGCGATCTGGTCAGTGTCGAGTGGCTGGCCAAGCATATTGGCGCCCCCGACCTGCGAATTTTAGATGCAAGCTGGTATCTGCCAGCCGAGGGGCGCGACCCCAAGGCGGAGTATGAGGCCGAGCACATCCCCGGTGCGCGCTTTTTCGATATTGAGGAAATCTCGGACAGCGCCTCTGATTTGCCGCATATGGCCCCTCCGGTTGAGAAGTTTATCTCCCGGATGCGCGCAATGGGCATTGGTGACGGGCACCGCGTTGTCGTTTATGACAGCTCCGGCCTGTTTTCCGCCGCCCGTGTGTGGTGGATGTTCCGCCTGATGGGTAAAATGGATATCTCGGTTCTGGATGGCGGCCTGCCCGCGTGGAAGGCCGCAGGCCACGATGTCGATGATGAACCGCCCCTGTTGCGCGACCGTCACTTCACCGCCCGCCGCGATGGGTCCAAGGTGCGCGACGTGACGCAGGTTGCCGCGCAGGTAAAACTGGGACAGGAACAAATCGTTGACGCCCGTTCCCCCGCACGGTTCCGCGGGGATGAGCCTGAGGCACGCGCCGGTCTGCGCGCCGGTCACATTCCCGGATCGCTGAACGTATATTACAAGGACGTTCTGACCGCAGATGGCCATATAAAGTCCGAGGACGAGCTGCGCGCCGTCTTTACCGCTGCTGGCGTTGATGCGGACAAGCCGATCATTACGACCTGCGGGTCCGGCGTGACTGCGGCGATCCTGTCACTGGCATTGTCGGTCATCGGGCATCGGCAGGTTGCACTATATGACGGATCATGGGCCGAATGGGGCATGTATCCCGATCTTAAGGTATCCCAAGGATGAGGCGCGAGGCAGGTGAGGAGGTGGAGTTCACTATCACCTTCCTCGAAATGACATCCCGCCCCGACTATCCGCGCCCATCTGTTCCCGGCGGCCCACCTGTGGCGCTGTTGCGGGCCGAGGGGCCACCAAACCGGTATTTCCTCGACCTGTATCGCGGTGTCGGATCAAATTGGGAATGGAATGACAGGCTGCGTCAGTCGCCTGAGGATCTGCACGCCTTTGTCGGCAGTCCTGATGTTCATATCTATACCCTGATGCGAGACGGCTGGTCGGCGGGTTTCTTCACGCTGGATTTCCGTGAGGAAGCGACCTGCGATCTGGCTTATTTCGGCCTGATGCCCGAGGTGATCGGCGCAGGTTTGGGCACATGGATGCTGCGCACCGCGATCCACACCGCTTGGGATGGGGTCGGCGTACAGCGCGTCACCGTCAATACCTGCACGCTGGACCACCCACGCGCCCTACAGCTTTACCAAAAACATGGGTATTCACCCATTCGCCAAGAGACCGCGACAACGGTGCTAACCGCGCCGCGCGACATGCCCTGAGGAGACCACCGAAATGTTCAGCGCCCTTCCCGAGCCAAAGGCAGATGCCATCATTGCACTGATTCAGGCCTTTGCCGAGGATCCCCGCGACTCCAAAGTCGATTTGGGCGTTGGCGTCTACAAGGACGACGCAGGCAAAACCCCCGTCATGCGCGCCGTTAAGGAGGCTGAGCGCCGGTTGCTCGCTGCGCAGGACAGCAAATCCTACACTAAGCTGACAGGAAACCCCGATTTCGTGGCTGGGATGCAGCGCCTCGCCTTGGGTAAAGTCAGTGACCGTCTGACCGGCGCGCAGGCTCCCGGTGGCACAGGTGCGCTGCGGGTTTTGTTTGAGCTGACCATGCGTGCAAACCCCGACGCTCGTTTCTGGTATTCCGCGCCGAGCTGGCCTAACCATCAGGCGATGCTGGCCAATATGAAGGTGCCGCATCAGTCCTATCCTTACTTCGACGCCGAAACGCTGGGTGTTGATTTCGACGCCATGATTGCCACGCTGGATGGGCTGGACGCCAATGATGTCGTCATCCTGCATGGTTGCTGCCACAATCCGACGGGTGCCAACCTGACGCAGGCGCAGTGGGAGCGTGTGACGCAAAGCGCGCTGGACAATGGCTGGATGCCGCTGGTGGACTTTGCCTATCAGGGTCTGGGTGATGGTTTGGAGGAGGACGCGCAGGGCGTGCGTTACATGGCGTCCAAGATGCCGCGCATGATGGTCGCGACCTCGTGTTCCAAAAATTTCGGCCTGTACCGTGACCGCGCCGGTTGCGCGATCGTGCAGTGTGAGAGCGCGGCAGAGGTTCCCCTCGTCACCGCGACGCTCAGCTCGGTGAACCGCTTGCTGTATTCCTTCGCGCCGGATCACCCCGCTGCTGTGGTTGCTGAAATCCTAACCGATCCAGAGCTGCGCGCCGATTGGGAGGCCGAACTGGCTGAGATGCGCGACCGGATCAACGGATTGCGCACCGGCTTGGCCGAAGCATTGCGTCAGGAAACAAACTCGAACCGCTTTGATTTCATTGCGGAACATCGCGGCATGTTCTCGCGCCTTGGTGCGACGCCGGAGCAGGTGGCTGCAATGCGTGAGGGTGGCATCTATATGGTTGGCGACAGCCGCATGAACATCGCGGGCCTGACGACGGATAAGCTGCGCGACTTCGCACGTGCAGCTGCGGCAGCTGGGGTATAATGGCCTCGCTACCGTATATCACCGCGGCGGAGGCCGGTCCCTGCGACTGGCCCCGCCTTGTTGATGCGCTGGCGGAAGGACACCGCGGCGGCGCGTTCGAGATTTCGGACCAGTTCCTGCATCGCCGCGATGATGTCATGCTCAGCCGCGCCGCATGGATCGACGGGCAGGGCGTTGGCGTAAAGTCGGTGACGGTGTTTCCGGGCAATGTCGCGCAAGATCGCCCCAGCGTTCAGGGGGCGATGATCGTCTTTGATGACGTGACCGGCGCGCCCCGTGCACTGATCGATAGCGCATTGATTACCAAGTGGAAAACGGCTGCGGATTCCGTACTTGGCGGTCGGCTGTTAGCGCGCCCTGATGCGCGAAACCTGCTGATTATCGGCGCAGGTTCAGTCGCGGCCAGCCTGATCGAGGCCTATCCGGCCGTGCTGCCGAATATCGACAAAATCACGCTGTGGAATCGCACAACGGCCAAGGCGCAGTCGCTGGCGGACCAATATCCCCATGTTGAGGTCGCGCAGGATTTGCAGACCGCGCTGGCGGATGCGGATATCGTGTCCACAGCAACCATGAGCAACACCCCCATCTTGGCGGGTGCAATGTTACGCGCAGGCACGCATGTCGATCTGATCGGCGCATTCACCGCCACCATGCGTGAGGCAGATGACGAGGTGCTGCGCCGTGGCCGTATCTTCGTTGATTCATATGAGACGACGCTGGATCATATCGGTGAGTTGATGATCCCTCTGGCCGCAGGAACCATCGTGCGCAGCGACGTTCAGGGCGATTTCCGCGCCATGGTTGCAGGCACTGCTGGTCGGCAAAACGCGGATGAAATTACGGTGTTCAAGAATGGCGGCGGCGCGCATCTGGACCTGATGACCGCGAACCTGATTTTAACGCTCTGCGTTATTTAGGGAACCTTTCGCTGTTCAATCACGTTGATAGGGCGTGATTGAACGCGAAAGGAATATTTAAATGCGTGGTATTATTTATCTGGTCGGACTTGTTGTTGTCGTTCTGTTTATCCTGCGCGTTCTAGGTATCGCGTAATATTCAAATATTATAGCGTGTGATTATTTTCATCATATGTTTTTAAAGTAATTCTGAAGCTTGCACCCGGTCCATTCGGGTCGAGCGTCAGGTCCCCGTCCAGATTTCGCATGATTTCCCGACTGATCGGCAGGCCCAATCCGGCACTGCCCGCTAGGGTCTGATGCTGCAAACGGGTGAATTTTTCAAAGACCTTTTCCTGATCATCCGGTGCAATACCCGGACCATTATCAGCCACCGTGACCTGTACTTGGTCGCGGTCGCGGCTGACCTGAACAATTATCGCCGGTGGCTGACCACGCCCGTATTTTACTGCATTGCTGAGGACATTTATCAGCACCTGCGCCAAACGATCCCGATCCGCCGATACGGTAATGTCTGGTCCCGAGGCATGGATCAGCTGCACACCGGCGCGACGCATGAGTGGCTCGGTCGCGGCGAGCGCTTGCTCGATTGAGGCGTTCAGAGAAACGGGCACCTTCTCGATCTGGGCCTTGCCGTTTTCCAGCACGGAAACGTCCAGGATCTCATCCAGCAGGCGGGTCAAACGCTGCGCTTCCTCATGGATGATGGAAACGAAACGGCGGGCCTGTTCCGGCTCCAGATCATCACCATCGCGCAAAATTTCAGCAAAGGACCGGACGGAGGTCATCGGCGTTCGCAGCTCATGACTGATCTGGCTGAGAAAGGCGTCCTTCTGCTCCGCAATCTCATGCAGGCGAGCATTGGCATGGCGTAGTTGCGAGGCTGTTTCCTGTAATTCGCGACTCTTTTCCTCGATCCGGTTGGAGTATTCGATGATCTGCGCCGTCTCATCCGCCATCCGCATCAGTTCGGAGACTGAGACGGTGCCATGCCCGCCAATCTGGCTAACCATCGCGTGGGCCGAGGCGGAGCCGATTGCACCGGCCAATGCACGCTCCAACCTCTCGGTCAGTTCAGCGGTCGGGTCAGGTAAACCGCTATGCTTACCCTGCGATCGTGCAATATCGGTGAACATCCGCCATGAGGTTTCGCGCCCCAGAATGCGTTGCGCCAGCTCAAATAAATCCTCGGATTTCGCGGCCCGTTGCAGGGCGATGGCGGGGCGATCTGCGGTGATGTTGAACACGTCAACAAACAGCTTTGCCTGCAATTGTTCCAACGCGGATGGTTGGGATAGCAGCGACACTGCGACTAGGGCCGTGATGTTCACCGTCATGGACCAGACTGTGGCGTGGACCAGAGGATCGGCAAATTCCGACCCGAACAATTGCTGTGGGCGCAATAGGCTGATGCCCCATGGGCCGTTTGAAATCACCTCGGGTGGCAACAGGAATGCGCCGTCAAAGCTGGGGATGAACAGGGTATAGGCCCAAACGGCAAAGCCCGCGATAACCGCGGTAATCGCACCGGTTCGGGTTGCCCCGCGCCAATACAGCGCGCCGATAATGCTGGGCAGCAATTGCGCGACGCCCAAAAATGCGATCAACCCGATGGAGGCCAGCGCGGTAGAGCCGCCCGTAAACCGGAAATAGATATATCCCAGCGCCAGAATTCCGATGATGCTGGCGCGGCGTGAGAATAGCAGCATGTGCCGCACATCGCCGCTGGCTGTGGGTGATTTCTTGGCCGAGCGCAGCCATAGCGGCATGATGATATGGTTTGAAACCATTGTGCTCAGGGCAATTGCGGCCACGATGACCATGGATGTGGCGGCGGAGAAGCCTCCCAAAAATGCCAGCAGCGCCAGTGATCCATTCCCTGCCCCTAGTGGCACGGTCAGCACGTACAGGTCGGGGTTTGCGTCGCTGGGCAATCCGGTCATGCCCGCAATCGCAATGGGTAGAACGAACAGGGAGATCAGGAAGACGTAGAACGGAAAGGCCCAACTGGCCGTGGCGAGGTGCCGCTCGTCCACATTCTCGACCACAGCGACCTGAAACATACGGGGCAGGCAGATAACGGCGGTGGCGGATAGGAATAGCAGCGTGACCCAGCGGGGGCCGAACACTTCCGCGCTCAGCAATTCGGGGTCTGGCATGCGTGCGAAAATATCGGTCGGACCGTCTGCGATGCCAAACACCACGAATAAACCGACAGAGGTTAGGGCGACCAGCTTGACCACGGCCTCCAACGCGATGGCGGTAACGACGCCGTAATGTTGCTCGTTCGCGTCCACATGGCGGGTGCCGAACAGGATGGTAAAGGCGGCCAAACCGCACGCGATCCAGAATGCCGTCTGCGCGGGCTGTGTCCCTACATCTGAAAACAGCGCAAAGCTTAGGCTCAACGATTGCAATTGCAGCGCGATATATGGGGTCGAGGCAAGGACCGCGATCAGCGTGACAACAACGCCGATGGATGTGCTTTTGCCATAGCGCGAGGACAGCAAATCCGCGACGGAGGTTGTCCGCTGCTCGTTTGAGATGCGGACCAATTTGCGCAGGACCAGCCACCAGCCCAGAAAGGTCAGCGTCGGGCCTAGATAAATCGCTGCGAATTCCAGCCCACTGCGGGCGGCGGAGCCAACACCGCCATAATAGGTCCATGCCGTGCAATAAACGGAGAGCGACAGGGTGTAGACCCACGGCGTTCTGATCCAGCCAAACTGCCCCCGCTTTGCCCGTTGTTCAGCCCAGAACGCGACGCAAAACAGCAGTGCCACGTATAGCAAGCTGGTGATGACAATGGTGTTCCAGCTCGGCATTGCTACTCATCGCCCGGCTGGGTCAATAAATGGGCCAAGTGGCGTGCGATGATAATCAGCGCCAACCACAAACCAAACAGCCAAACGACAATCAGCGGCACACCGAAAACCGTAACAGGTGCGGCGAAGAGCTTGATGAACGGTGGCAAAATCAGAAAAGCGGCAAAGATCGGCAGGATGACAGCCCCGTCATAGCGCCGTTTGCGCGCGCGGGGGATATCCTCCTGCTGGCTCACGGTGTCAGACCGGTCAGCCGCCGCGCCTGTGCTATGATCTCGGCGTTGGAGAATGGCTTGGTCATGAACAGATCGGCGCCCAGTTGTTCCGCCTGATCGCGATCGCGCGTTTGCCCCTTGGCCGTCAGCATCATCACGGGTGTGGTGCCAAGCGCGCCATGGGTGCGTAGGTCACGTAAAACGTCAAATCCGGACAGGTTTGGCAGCATAACGTCTAGAATCATCAAGTCGGGAGTGATCCGTTCCGCCTCGGCCAGTGCGCGCGCACCGTCTGGAATTGTGGACACGTCGAAACCGTCGCGCCGCAGCAGAAATGCTAACGACTCCACAATATTCGCCTCGTCCTCGACGATGAGTATACGTTTGACCATTACTTCTCCCCATGCGCGTATTCGTCAACTGTCGTGATCTTTTGCGCGTGTGCCGCACCTTAGCGCCGACAGGTGGCATCCAGCAACGGACAAAACTATCGGGCGATTACGGGTTCGGCGATGCGAGCGCTGCAATCGGTCCGTGCGCACACGCGGCATCCGGGGCCGGCATGTACGAATGGCACGTTGTTCAGGGCGAATAGACGCTGCGCCGCATTGGGCACCAGCAGCATTGTTGCGCCAACCCTGCCGCGTTGTCCCATCTGGTCTGAGGGCGTGATTGTATTGGTGCAAATGGTCAGGGTGGACTGCCCGCCGGGCATCTCAACCGTGACTGGCTGGGTCATGCCCGGCTGCAATAGCGCGTCAAAAATGGGCAGCAGCGGGCATGCCGCCATTTGCCGCGAGATAGGCCAGTCGGGTAGGGGGCGGCGCAGCAGGATTTGCCCCGCGCCGTTAATTTCGATCAGCCCGAGCGGCATATCCCCCTGTCGAAACGCAAGCCGCCGCATCAACTGCGCGACAGTCACGCCATGGGCGCGTGCAGCGGCGGTTAGGTCCAGCGGCTCGGCTAGGATCTGCAATAAATCGCTGTCAGGAATGGCCAATGCGTCGTCCAGCCAACGTGTTAGCCATGCCTGCAATCCAGTCCGCGTGGCCCCCGCATTTGGGCAAAGGCGGTCCAGAACATCCTCAATATCCGCACCATCGGTCAGTTCGGGAAAGGCATATCCGGCGCTTTCCAATATCCGCGCGATTTCCTCCTCGGGCGTGGCGGGGGGGCGGTCGGTTGAGGCGGTTCGATCAAAATAATCAGTCAGCGCGCCTGCGACCTCGCTCAACCGTTGGCTTTCATCATGGATCGCGCGGGTAAAGCGTTGGCGTTGCGGCACCTCGATATCATCCACCGTGGCGAGGATGGATGCGGTGGAGCGGATGGCGGTGATCGTGGTCAGCATCTCATGCATATCGGATTGCAAAACCGGATCATGGGTCAGACGGTCGCCCAGGGCCTCGATGGTGGTGCGCTGCTCTCGATTGGATCGATCCAAGGTAGATAGCATCCGCGCCCAGCCAGGATAACGGCCGACAAATTCCTCAACCAAATGGGTCTCTGGTTCATGCACGGGCAGGTCGGCGGCTGCCTCGCGCAATGTGGCGACCAATCCTAATGTGGCCTGTTCGCCCAATGCGGCGGCGGGTACATCCAGCGCCCGTGCCAGTGCCAGCAATACCTTTCCGGCGACAGGGCGGCGGTTATGTTCGATCAGGTTCAGATAGGATGGAGAGATCCCCGCCTGATGCGCCAATGCTGTCTGGGACAGGCCCAATGTGCGTCTGCGCTCGCGAATTCGCAGTCCGGCAAAGGAACGGGGCATCGCGAAAAATCCTTTCGTGAAAGCGCCTTACCGCGACGCAATGTAACATATGTGACAGATACACATATGTGATGTGTAAAATATTTACTGAAAAACCATGCAAAAGCAAGCGCTTGTTGATTCATTTACAATATGGGGTGAATATGACGCTGGGTCAGAGATGACCCGCCTGCGCCGTTAATCACAAAAAAACCGAGGCGACGTAGGCGATCCGACACAAAGGGAGGAACCTCATGTCGAAATCAAACTTTAGCCGTCGCGGTGTGCTCAAAACGGGCGCGGCCTTTGGTGGTGCACTTGCAGCGCCGACTTTCTTCACCTCTGCGGCCAATGCGTTTACCAACGCACCAGGCGCATCTGCTGTTACGCTGGGCTTTAATGTGCCGCAGTCGGGTGCCTATGCGGATGAGGGTGCGGATGAGCTGCGCGCCTATGAGCTGGCCGTAAAGCACCTGAACGGTGAGGGCGACGGCGGTATGCTGAACACCTTCTCGTCCAAGGTTCTGGACGGCACCGGTATCCTTGGCCGTAAGGTTGAGTATGTAACCGGCGATACGCAGACGAAATCCGATGCTGCCCGCGCATCCGCCCGCTCGATGATCGAGCAGGACGGCGCGATCATGATCACCGGCGGTTCGTCCTCGGGCGTGGCTGTTGCTGTGCAGGGCCTGTGTCAGGAGGCCGGCGTGATCTTCATGTCGGGTCTGACCCATTCGAACGACACGACCGGTAAGGACAAGAAGGCGAACGGCTTCCGTCACTTCTTTAACGCTTACATGTCCGCTGCTGCGCTGGCACCGGTTCTGTCCGCGAATTACGGCAATGATCGTAACGCCTATCACCTGACAGCCGACTACACATGGGGCTGGACACAGGAAGAGTCGATTGCCGCTGCGACCGAGAGCCTCGGCTGGAACACGGTTAACAAGGTCCGCACCCCGCTGGGCGCTGGCGACTTCTCTCAGTACATCACGCCGATCCTGAACTCCGGTGCTGATACGCTGATCCTGAACCACTATGGCCGCGACATGGTGAACTCGCTGACGCAGGCAGTTCAGTTCGGTCTGCGCGACCGTCAGGTCAACGGCAAGGACTTCCAAATCGTGGTTCCACTCTATTCCCGCCTGATGGCACAGGGTGCGGGCGAGAACGTGAAGGGTATCTTCGGCTCCACCAACTGGCACTGGTCGTTGCAGGACGAGGCCTCGCAGGCCTTTGTTCGGTCGTTCGGTCAGGAATACGGCTTCCCGCCATCGCAGGCTGCACACACATGCTACGTTCAGGCGTTGCTCTATGCGGATGCTGTTCAGCGTGCAGGCGACTTTAACCCTTGTGCCGTTGTTGAGGCGCTGGAAGGGTTCGAGTTTGACGGCATGGGCAACGGTCCAACGCTGTATCGTGCCGACGATCACCAGTGCTTTAAGGACGTGCTGGTCGTGAAGGGTAAGGACAACCCCTCCAACCAGTTCGATTTGCTGGAAGTTGTGGACGTTACCCCGGCGGAGCAGGTCACATATGCACCGGATCACCCCATGTTTGCCGGTGGCGAATTGGGCACATGTAATCCGGGCGCGTAAGCACCTTCGGGCCGCCCCGTTGCGGGGTGGCCCACCCTTACCTCACTTACAGACTGGGAGCGTATGATGGGCGATATCGTCCTGCAGATCCTCAATGGCCTCGACAAGGGATCCGCTTATGCGTTGATCGCCCTCGGCCTCACCCTCATCTTCGGCACGCTCGGCGTGGTTAACTTCGCTCACGGGGCGTTGTTCATGCTTGGTGCCTTCTGCACTGTCACGTTCAACAAGCTTATCAGCTTCCAGCGCGTCACACTTTCTGAAACGGAGACAACAGCGTGGGGTTCCCCGCTGGAAATCCGCGAACCGGTCATGGAGGCATGGTTCGGCGATTTCGGATTGTGGCTGATCGACTATTCGGTTCTGGCGTCCATCGTCGTTGCTATTCCGGTGATGTTCATCATCGGCGTGGTGATGGAGCGTGGTCTGATCAAGCATTTCTATTCGCGCCCCCATGCGGAACAGATCCTTGTGACCTTTGGTCTGGCCATTGTGTTGCAGGAGGTTATCCGGACCTTCTTTGGCGCCAACCCGATCCCGCAACCGGCCCCTGATGCCCTGCGCGGTATGATGGATTTCGGCACTTTGCTGGGCTTCGAGCCGGGGCGCGTTCCCTATCCCACATGGCGCTTCGTCTACTTCTTCTTTGCGGCGGCTATTATCGGCGGCGTGTTTGCTTTCCTTCAGTTCACCACCTTCGGGATGGTTGTGCGTGCGGGCATGGCGGATCGTGAAACCGTGGGCCTGCTGGGTATCGATATCGACAAGCGGTTCACCTTTATGTTCGGTCTGGCGGCCACAGTCGCCGGTTTGGCGGGGGTGATGTACACGCCGATCCTGTCGCCCGATTACCATCTGGGCATGGATTTTCTGGTGCTTAGCTTCATCGTGGTTGTTGTTGGCGGCATGGGCTCACTGCCCGGTGCGGTCGCGGCGGGTTTCCTGCTGGGGATTTTGCAATCCTTTGCCTCGATGAACGAAGTGAAGGCGCTGCTGCCCGGTATTGACCAGATCATTATCTATCTTGTCGCCGTCATCATTCTGCTTACCCGACCCCGGGGCCTGTTGGGCCGCGCGGGCGTGATGGAGGACTGAACCATGTTCGGCTCAAAAATCTCCGACTCCATGCTGATGATCCTGTTTGTGATCGTTGTGGCACTGGTTCCCCTGCTGGCTGCGCCCTTTGGGGCAGGCTATCCGGCGCTGATGCAGTTCTTTGCCATCTTTGGCATCTTTGCGATCGGGTTTAACATCCTGTTCGGTTTGACCGGTTATCTCAGCTTTGGTCATGCGGCCTTTCTGGGTGTGGGGTCATACTCCGCGGTTTGGATGTTCAAGCTGCTCAGCATGAATGTGCTGCCTGCGCTGTTCCTGTCCGTGATAATTGCCGGTCTGTTTGCGCTGGTGATCGGGTTTGTCAGCCTGCGTCGGTCGGGCATCTACTTTTCAATCCTGACGCTGGCCTTTGCTCAGATGAGCTACAAACTGGCCTATTCGGTGCTGACCCCGATCACCAATGGTGAGACCGGTTTGCAACTGGCGCTGGACGATCCGCGTATTCTGGATGGTGAGCGTGTGGCGGGGCAGTTGCCGTCCCCGACCTTCTTTGGCTTGGACATGAATGCGACCACGGATGTTGCGGTGCTTGGCATGGATGTGCAGCTGAATGTCGGCTACTTCTTTAGCGCGGCGTTTCTGGTGCTGGCATTCTGGATCGCGATGCGGATTTTCCGCTCACCCTTTGGCCTGATGCTCAAGGCGGTGAAAACCAACCAGAACCGCCTGAATTATACCGGCGTGAACACGCGGCCCTATACGCTGGCAGCTTTCGTTATTTCGGGCATGTATGCCGGTCTGGCGGGTGGCTTGCTGGCCTGTATGGACCCGCTTGCCGGTGCGGAGCGGATGGTTTGGACTGCCTCGGGTGAGGTTGTTCTGATGACCATTCTGGGCGGTGCAGGCACGTTGCTAGGCCCGATCATCGGCGCCAGCGTGATTAAGTTTGCCGAGGCGAAGCTGTCCAAATTCAACGAAAACGTGGTTGAGGCGTGGTTCTCCTTCCTGCCTGAGGGGCTGGGCGACAGTATCGCCTTTGTTGTCGCGAAATTCGTTGGTGATGGCTGGCACCTGACGCTGGGCCTGGTGTTCATGCTGGTGGTGACATTCCTGCCCGGCGGTCTGGTCGAGGGTGCGCGACGCATCGGCGGCTATCTGGGGCGGCGTGGCCATAAGGGCGACCTCGATAAGCTCGGCTCCAATGTGCAGGGTGGCAAGTCCACCACTGCGGAATAAGGGAGGGGACGATGGGAATTCTCGAAGTCCAAAATGTAAATAAGCGCTTCGGTGGCCTACAGGCGCTGGACGATGTGAACCTCAACGTTGAGGAAGGCACCGTCCACGCGATCATCGGTCCGAACGGCGCTGGTAAATCCACACTTCTCAACTGCTTTGTCGGGCGTCTGACGCCTGACACGGGCACGGTGATGTTCAATGGGCAAAGCCTGATTGGCCGTAAACCGCATGAGATTAACCAGATGGGCGTCAGCCGCGTGTTCCAGACGCCTGAGATATTTAGCGATCTGACCATTCTGGAAAACGTGATGATCCCGTCTTTTGCCAAGCGGGACGGCGCATTCAAACTATCGCCCTTCGCGGCGGTAAAGGCTGAAAGCGCGATCCGTGACCATGCGGAGGAAATGCTGGGTCAGGTGGGCATGTTGGAGAAGCGGAACATGATCGCCTCTGCCATGTCACGCGGGGATAAACGTCGCCTCGAAATGGCGATGTGCCTTGCGCAGGACCCCAAACTGCTGCTGCTGGATGAACCCACAGCGGGCATGGCGCGGGCCGATACCAACGCAACGATCGACCTGCTGAAACAGATTGCGGATACGCGGCCGATTACCTTTGTGGTGATCGAACACGACATGCATGTCGTGTTCTCGCTGGCTGACCGGATCAGCGTTCTGGCGCAGGGCCATGTGATCGTTGAGGACGACCCGCAGAACATCAAGGGCAACCCCAAGGTACGTGAAGCGTATCTGGGCGACGCGCACGACGATTGAGGATATCGAGATGAGCGAATTTTC
Source organism: Pontivivens marinum (assembly GCF_900231835.1). Taxonomy (GTDB): domain Bacteria; phylum Pseudomonadota; class Alphaproteobacteria; order Rhodobacterales; family Rhodobacteraceae; genus Pontivivens; species Pontivivens marinum. The sequence goes on from NZ_OCTN01000009.1 coordinate 66,269, forward strand.
CACTCTCAAGGCGCCGGCACAACGCAGTGAACCCGCCTTCTTCTCCTGCTGGGACATGCACGCCTATTATGGTGAAAGCTATATCGTGCAGGGCGTCAGCATGAACATCCACGAGGGCGAAATCCTCGCCTTGCTGGGGCGCAACGGTGCGGGCAAAACCTCGACCCTGCGCGCCATTGCACGGGCCGGATCACCAATGGTGACTCATGGCGAGATTTGGCTGGACCATCAACCCTTGCATGAGATGAGCGCGCATGAGGCAGCCCGCTCTGGCGTGGCGTTGGTGCCAGAGGACCGGCGCATCATTCAGGGCCTGACCGTTGAGGAAAACCTGCAATTGGCCCAGATCGCACCGCCCAAGGGCTGGTCGATTGAGCGGATTTACGAGCTGTTCCCCCGCCTGGGCGAACGGCGCAAGCAGGAGGGCGTGACCCTGTCCGGTGGTGAACAGCAGATGCTGGCCATTGGCCGCGCATTAGCCCGCGACATCAAGCTGCTCTTGCTGGATGAACCATATGAGGGGCTGGCCCCCGTGATCGTTCATGAGATCGAGCGTACGCTCAAGGAAATCCGCGCGCTGGGTATCACCACGGTGATTGTTGAGCAGAACGCGGTTGCCGCGCTGAAGCTTGCAGATCGGGCTGTCATTCTGGACACTGGCACTGTTGTCTATGACGATACCGCACAGCACTTGCTCGATAACAAAGAAATGCGAGAACAATATCTCGCAATCTGAACTGCACCGCTGCGGGCTGGTCCCGCAGCGCAAGAACAGTCCCGGAGGAGCCCCCGTGAAGGATATCTACGAACCCGTCCCCGAACTCGTCGCCCGCGCCCATATCGACGCGGCAGGGTATGAGGCAAAATACGCTGCATCCGTCGCTGATCCAGAGGCATTCTGGGCCGAGGAGGCAAAGCGCCTCGACTGGATCAAAACCCCGACCAAGGTAAAGAATACCAGCTTTGCCTACCCCGATATTTCCATCAAATGGTTCGAGGATGGTGAGCTGAACGTCGCCGCCAACTGCATCGACCGCCATCTGGAAACGCGGGCCGAGCAAACCGCGATCATCTGGGAGCCGGATAACCCCGAGGAGGGCGCGCAGCACATCACCTATCGCGACCTGCACACAAATGTATGCAAAATGGCAAATGTGCTCAAGGATCTGGGCGTGACCAAGGGCGACCGTGTTGTCCTGTACATGCCGATGATTCCGCAGGCCGCCTATGCGATGCTGGCCTGCGCACGGATCGGCGCGATCCATTCCATCGTTTTCGCGGGCTTCTCCTCGGACGCGCTGGCGAACCGTGTGAATGGCTCGCAGGCAAAGGTGGTGATTACCGCTGACGGCGCGCCGCGCGGCGGGCGAGCGACCAACCTGAAGGATAACGTCAATCAGGCGCTGCTGCACTGTGATGACAGCGTGAAGTGCCTTGTCGTTCGACGCACCGGCCAGCAAATCGCGTGGCGGCCCGAGGGCGACGTGTGGCTGCATGAAGCCGAGGCAAATGTCGCGGATACCTGCGAGCCTGTGGCGATGAACGCCGAGGATCCGCTGTTCATCCTCTACACCTCTGGCTCCACCGGTATGCCAAAGGGCGTGGTGCACACCACTGGCGGCTATCTGCTATATGCTGCGATGACCCATCAATACACGTTCGATTATCACGATGGCGACGTGTTCTGGTGCACGGCCGATGTCGGCTGGGTGACTGGCCACAGCTATATCGTCTACGGCCCGCTGGCCAATGGCGCGACGACCGTGATGTTCGAGGGCGTGCCAACATGGCCCGATGCATCCCGTTTCTGGCAGGTATGCGAGAAACATAAGGTCACGCAATTCTACACCGCTCCTACTGCGATCCGCGCCTTGATGGGCAAGGGCAAGGAATGGGTCGAGGGCTGCGATCTGTCCTCCATCCGCCTGCTGGGCACGGTGGGTGAGCCGATCAACCCTGAGGCATGGGCGTGGTATAATGACGTTGTGGGCAAGGGAAATTGCCCCATCGTGGATACGTGGTGGCAAACCGAAACCGGCGGCCACCTGATCACGCCACTGCCCGGCGCAATCGCGGCAAAACCCGGATCAGCGACCAAGCCGTTCTTTGGCGTGCAGCCAGAGGTTCTGGACGCGACAACCGGCGAAGTCCAAACCGAAACTCAGGCCGAGGGTGTGCTGGTTATCAAGGATAGCTGGCCCGGCCAGATGCGCACGGTTTGGGGCGATCATGACCGCTTCGTGAAGACTTATTTCTCGGATTACAAAGGCTACTATTTCAGCGGCGATGGCTGCCGCCGTGATGCGGATGGCTATTACTGGATCACGGGTCGCGTCGATGATGTCATCAACGTGTCCGGCCACCGCATGGGCACGGCCGAGGTGGAAAGCGCGCTGGTCGCCCATTCCGCCGTATCCGAGGCCGCAGTCGTCGGCTTCCCACATGATATCAAGGGGCAGGGCATCTATTGCTATGTCACGCTGATGGAGGGGCAGGAGCCATCTGATGCGCTGCTGGTAGAGCTGCAAAACCACGTCCGAACTGAGATCGGCCCGATTGCCAAGCCTGACGTGATCCAATGGGCGCCGGGCCTGCCGAAAACACGCTCTGGCAAGATTATGCGCCGCATTCTGCGCAAAATCGCTGAAAACGACTACGGCGCGCTGGGGGATACCTCGACTCTGGCCGATCCGTCAGTGGTTGATGATCTTATTGCAAATCGTGCAGGAACCTAACGGGTTGATCTGTTGGTAAACTACGGCAAAGATAGGGGCGCTTCCGGCGCCCCTTTTCGTATCTAAGCGTGGATTTATTATGATATTTCGCTCCTTGTTCGTCGCTGCATCTGTGATGTTGGTTCCCGCAATGTCCTATGCTCAGGATATCGTCGATGGCACCAATATCGCGCGGCTTAATCAAATCATCGCAGAGGTAAATCCGACCTCCAGTGTTGAGACGGACAATGATGGAAACCTCTATATTCGCGCGGAGCACGATGGCTGGAATTACGATGTGCAGTTTTATGACTGTGACGGGAATAAAGATTGCAGCATGATGCAATATGTCGTGCAGTTCGATACAAATGGCAGTTATCGCCCTGAGCAGGCACTGGCATGGCACAGCGATTGGGTCTGGGGGCGGATCAGCTTTAACGACGGCGATGTCTATTTCGAGATGCCCATCAACCTGTATGGCGGCGTAACGCTGGAAAACTTCCGTGACAGTCATGACCTGTGGCTGACGATCATGGGTGATTTCGTCAATGAAATCGGCTGGGGGCCCAGCGTGCCGCCAAAGTGATGCGGTCCAACACTTACTGACATTTATGCGAGGTTTCGCGCCGTGCATTGACTCGCGACATGTCGGCGGCTCCTGTACCGCAAACCGAACAAGGACGCCGTCATGAGCACTTCCGTTGATATCATCGCTTCTCGCCTGTTTGATGCGGGGGTGCGCCATGCCTTTGGCGTGCCGGGGGGCGAGGTTCTGGACCTGATCGACGCATTGCAGCGGGCCGGGATTACCTTCGTCCTGGCGCGGCACGAAAACGCAGCCGGATTCATGGCTGAGGGGGCATGGCACGCCACCGGCGCACCGGGTGTTCTGGTGGCGACTGTGGGGCCGGGCATGGCGAACACGGTCAACGTGACGGCGAATGCGGAACAGGACCGCGTGCCGCTGATCGTGCTGACGGGGCGCTATGATGACGCGACCACGCTGCGCTATACCCATCAGATTTTCGACCACCGCGCTGTGTTGGGGCCATTGGTTAAGGCCAGTTTTGAGGCGCGTGTAGATGCCTGTGATGTGATGATTGATAAGGCGGTGCGCCTTGCACTGGACCCGCAGCCGGGTCCGGTTCATATCGACATTCCCATTGGTGTTGCCTCTGCCGCGCATGTCCCCGCGCGGGTTGCGCCGATTGCGGTCGCGTCGCCGGTTATGCCCGCCAATCTGGATGCGGCCCGCGCACGTTTGTCAGCCGCAAAGCGCCCGCTGATCGTCGCGGGGCTGGACCTGTTGAACCATGCAGGCGCGGCAGAAACGGTTCGCGACCTTGCCATCACGCACAACATCCCCGTTATCACGACCTATAAAGCCAAGGGCGTGCTGCCCGAGGATCACCCGCTATCGCTGGGCGGCCATGGCCTCAGCCCGAAATCCGATGCGATTACCTTGCCCCTGATTGCCGAGGCGGACTTCGTGATTTGTGCGGGTTATGATCCGATTGAGATGCGTGCCGGCTGGCAGGATCCATGGGACGCCGCTAATGCGATCGAATTTGTAAGCACGCCAAACCGTCAGGCAATGCACGCCGTTGGCGACAGTTGGGCCTGTGATCCAGGGGCGGGCATGGCCGCATTGTTCGACGGGGCAACGCCCGCGCCTGAATGGGGGGGCAGGATCATCGAAGCCCGCGCCGCATTGACCACCGCGTTCACGCCCAGCGAAGATTGGGGACCGGCGCAGGCGCTGGCCATGCTGAACCAGATGCGTCCTCAGGATATGATGGTCAGTGTGGATAGCGGCGCGCACCGCATTTTGATGAGCCAGCTATGGCGCTGCACCTTGCCTCACACGCTGATCCAGTCCACCGGCCTGTGCACTATGGGATGCGCATTGCCACTCGCCATGGGGCACGCCGTGGCCAGCGGTGCGCGGTCCATGGCGGTGATGGGGGATGGTTGTCTGGATATGATCATGGGTGAGCTGGCAACCCTGCGGGACACCAACGCGCCGGTGATTTGCACGGTCCTGAACGACAGCTCACTCTCCCTGATCGAGTTAAAGCAACGTCGTGATGGCAAACAAAACACCGGCGTGGACTTCGGCGCGACCAATTACGCAAATGTTGCCACCGCGCTGGGGCTAAAGGCCCTGCGCGCAACGACTCAACAGGAATTGGAACTGGCCACCGCCGAGGCTTTGGCGGCAACCGGTCCCGTCTTGTTAGAGGTGGTGATCCCTCGCCGTGGCTATGACGGGCTGATCTGACTCTGGCTTGTGCTGGATGTTCCTGCGCCATTTGTCTTGCTTGACGCATGTGAATGTTACACTGGGTTTTAGAGCGCAGGCATCCCTGCGACTGGATTCTATATGATTTAATATTGATCTAAAAGTTATTGTGTGAATACTCGTTTCTGAGAGCGAGGTTCATGTGAAATATTTTAAAAAATATTTTATGGAAGTCCTGCTTGTAGTGGTATCACTTGAGCTTTTGATTGGCTTTTTTGACATACTTGGTGCATCGAACGCTATCGATGCCAATACAGATCGCGTAACTGCGAACACGTTTGGGCCGTTATACAGTGAAATGATGCCCGGCGCACATGATGGGACCCTGCGCGATCAAGTCGTAATCATTCTGATCGATGATAATGATCTGTTCGGGGAATGCGGACAGATGGGGATTATGCCATCTGCAGCCGCCCTGCAGGGATTGGTCGCTCCTGAATGCAACTATGGTGTTATGGGCGGGCCGCGGCCGATCGAGAGCTATGCTTACGAGCAATTGATCCAAGGGATTGCACAATTTTCACCGGATGCGATCTTTCTGGATCTAGTCTTTCCTGGGGATCAACCTGACATCAGGGCTGAGAGTATAGCGTGGAGCCACCGGTTTCTGAACGGTAGGTTGAGCAATGTCGGGCCGCAGGCTGGGACGCACTCCTCGGATACCGGAATTATCGCTGGCAGCGATTTGCAATCGGCCAGCGCTGATGGGTTGCAACGTCGGGGGATCACCATTTTCCCGAGCCAGAATGCAGTCGCATTGGGGCAAGTACTTGCCCCATCTGCCGATCGGATGAAATGGGGCATACAGTATTATTATGCCCCAGCGGATGCCAGTCCCCTACGTCAACGGATGGTCCGCACGCGTGAGCGTGAGCGCGAACGCCTGGCGGCCTCGGTTCAGTTGTATTTTTGGAAATGTGCGCTGGAAACCCACCTACATGGCCGCCAGCAAACAAATTTTACCTATCCAGGATGCGCGAGTAGTGATGAGCTTGAAACAAACCTAACCACTGCGCTGCGCGAGGCCGATCAACACGCAATGCAGGCAGGTGGGCGTGTTGATATGCCCCCTTATATGAGCCTGACATGGGCGCGTGGTCCGGACGCGATACCCGATGCGGATGGTGGCCAGAACTGGACATGCCCGCTTACGTCCTCGTTACAGCAACGGATTTTGCAGGGCGCACGCTACCTTTGGCGTTCGCTTTTCTCAACGACGCCGCGCGACCAGTTGATTTGTGACTACTTTCTAACCCTATCAGCGACCGAGTTTTGGCAGGTGGTTAGGGGAACGCATTCACGGACAAGCATGGATGATTTGCAGGGTCGCATCTTTCTGATTGGTACGGATTATGTGCCCTTTCACGACCGCCATGATGTTCTGGATGTAACCCGCCACGGTACAGAATTTCATGCGATGGCATTGGATAATCTGTTGCGTTTAGGTGCTGATTTTAAAGCGCCAACGCCGGATAATTACACTTTGGGCGGATTTCAGTTCAAGGGATCACCGGATGCATTGCTGGATGCGCTTGTCGTGACCGCGTTGCTGACGGTGCGTGTGCCACTGCCCAGCGGCCGATTTTTTGGCTGTTATGACATGATGCGGCGCTTTGTACGGGCGCGTAATCGGTGGCTTGCGGCGCGCATGGATGGCGTTGTCCGGTTTGGCATCGTGCGCGGGGTCATACATGTCGCAATTCTTGCGATGATTTTTGCTGTGCTGCTCGTGACGGGCATTGTCATCGGGCTGATCCTGTACCGCTTTGCATGGCACAACTTCAACTGGTCCGGTTTCAACTGGGTTGGCACCGCCGGTCTGTTTGCTGCGGCTGGATCGCAGGGCTTCCTTAATATTTCACAGCAACTCAACTCCGAGGCTAACAATACAGCCGTCAAAACTGAAAGGCACAAAATATGACCCCCCGCATATACCCGCTGCTATTTGGCATATTCATCGCAGTACCGCAGGTCGCTGCAGCATGCACTGTGACGCCAATCAGTATCGAAGTGCTAGCACCCAATATTCCCAACATGGAAATGCAACAATGTTCAGGGGGTAACACGCAGATTTCTGGCAACAGCCTGACTGGGCTACGCGGCTTCAGGCAGACGGATGGTCGTATTTGGCTGCCTGCGGTTTCAGGAACCTTCGCTAGTATTGATTTACGCGTGGTACCTGGCGAAGCGTGTGCCCCGCGGATGGCTGGTACTCCCGGATTGAATACAAGCGGCACAAATGGTGGTGGTCGTGGAATCGGAGATGCGTGCTAATGTCGAGGAAAGTAATTAGTAATAAAGTCTTGTCGTGGCCGTCAGCATTGGCGGCGGGATTGCGTAAAATCGCTACTATCGGGCTTCTTGGTTTGGGACTGGTGTCCTGCGTTCCGGGCGCAATCGTGGTGGAAACCCTACCAGTCCGGATCGGAACGGGTTTGCCTCATACGGTATCCCTTTATGCCATGTCGTCGAACGACACCGGATGGCGCGCGATGTCTATGCCACAGACCGAACGTAAGCTAGAGGCGATCTTGCAGAGCCTTGTTGTTCATGTTCCCGGTGGTGTGGTGCCCGGCGGTGAGGTTCGAATTCATCCCGAGGCGTCAGGATTTTACGGCGCTCGCGCAACAGACACGAATGATATCTATGTCAATATTGGCTTGTTGGCTGGCGCATCTTCCGAAGATGAGGTTGCTTTTATTATCGCACATGAGCTTGCTCATATTGCCTTGGCGCATAATCAGGCGAACAGCATTATGGAGGGTTTGCGCAACACGACGGAAACGCTAACAGCAGCGGCCAGCTTTGGTGCTGCGCTGGGGATTCAGTTTGCGGGTCTGGATGATGAGGATTTTAGCGACGTAATGATCGGATCAATCGTGGCGGGCCAATTGACCGAAATAGCCGCGACGGCAATCTACACCCGTCCACATGAACTGGAGGCCGACATCTTCGCCGCAGATTTGATGGTTGCTGCCGGTTATGACTTAGGGGCTGTTCCGTCGACATTTGGACGGCTTGAAAACGGGAACCGTGCAGTTGTGGGGTTCCTGGAACAAAGCGCACAAGCCATTCAAGTTCAGGCAGAGGCCCTGATTTTGACCGGCGACAGTGATATCATCCGCAGTGGCATACGTGATATTGTTCGGCAGGTCGGTATTCAGGCGGCGCGCGACCTAGGGCGTGTTGCAGCGCATTCGCATCCACCGGCAAGTGTGCGGAACGACAACTTTCAGCGTCACATTCGGCGTGACGGCGCGCCCCCCGCTACAGGCATGATGGATATGACGACGTGGTCTGCGTGGAAGCGATCTACGAATATCGAAGCATGGGCCGCTGATATGGAAACAGTGGATGAGGCTGGTCAATTGATGGCAGGAGGTCACGCTTCTGATGCGCGGCGCCTCGTTTCCCGCGCAATATCCCGTCGTGGTTCGCAGACCGCTTTGGCGCAACAACTTGCCCTTTCCTATTTCCAAGGCGGGAATGGATCACGGGCGCGCAGTACATTGCGGGCCATTCCAACCAGAAGCGTCATCTCGCTAGATGTAGGGCGCATATGGGCCAGGTCCGAGGCTGAATCCGGAAACCCATCGCGTGCTGCGGCTATCGCTGACCGGATGGAAAACCAATATGGCATACTTGTTGCGCAACCCATCAGGGTGACTAATGCAGTAATATCAGGCGATGCCGGTTTGGTTCAAAGAGAGGTCACCCGCTGTGCCGACCTACCCAGCCAAGTCAGCCTACAATGCCGCCGCATTGCGACGGGGATTGATGGGGCTGACGGTACTGAAACGGGTTTGTCGGGTATTGGTAATTGGATCACAGGTGCCCGTGAGAGCATTTTCGATAGTAATTAAAGGCGCGCTCTGGCCGCTTCTGTAGTCAAGGCAGCCAGATCCTATGAGTGTAGGTGGGGCTAAACGCTTCGACCCGTGTTATTCAGCGCGGCGCCATACGGATTGCGCCGTCCAGACGCACAACCTCACCATTGAGCATGGCGTTCTGCGCCATGTGCCCGACCAGCGCTGCATATTCCGTCGGTTTGCCCAGTCGCGCGGGAAACGGAACCTGCGCGCCAAGTGAATCCTGTGCCTCCTGTGGTAGACCCTGCAACATCGGGGTCAGGAACAGGCCGGGAGCGATGGCGTTGACCCGAATGCCCGAACGCGACAGGTCACGCGCCATAGGTAGGGTCATGCCGACAATTCCGCCCTTGGATGCGGAGTAGGCGATCTGACCGATTTGGCCATCATATGCGGCGACGGAGGCCGTGTTGACGATCAAGCCACGCTCCCCATCATCGCCCATCGGGTCCGCGGTCATCATGCCTGCGGCGGATTGGCTGGCCACGTTGAAACTGCCGATCAGGTTGACGCCAATCGTCTTGGAAAACGCATCTGCATCATGGGGATTGCCGTCGCGATCCACGGTTTTGATCGCCCATGCGATGCCTGCGCAATTGACGCAAATCCGCTCCTGACCATGGGCCGTGCGTGCAACCTGTAGCGCCGCCGCGACGCTGGCCGCATCGGATACATCGACGCTGGCAAAGGTGCCGCCAATCTCGCCCGCGACCATCTGGCCACGTTCGGCGTCGCGATCCAGAATGGCCACGCGCACGCCCTGTTCGGCCAATGCGCGGGCCGTTGCCTCGCCCAGACCGGATGCGCCGCCGGTGACAATCGCGGCGATGGAGCTATCAAGTTTCATGGTGTTTCCCCTAGCTTTTATTGTTTTCAGATAGGCGCTGCGTCAGTCCATTTGCCGCGCGATCAGTATTTTCTGGATGTCCGAGGTACCCTCGTAAATCTGGCAAACCCGCACATCGCGGTAGATTTTCTCGATGCCATATTCGCTGAGATAGCCATATCCGCCCAAGGTCTGGATCGCGCCGGAACAAACACGTTCCGCCATTTCCGAGGTGAACAGCTTGGCCATTGCGGCCTCACGCAGACAGGGCACGCCTGCATCCTTGAGCCGTGCGGCGTTCAGCACCAATTGGCGTCCGGCTTCAATCTCCGTCTCCATATCGGCCAGCCGGAATTGGACGGCCTGATGGTCAAAGATCGCTTTGCCAAAGCTCTGCCGCTCACGCGAATAGGCCAGCGCCGCGTCAAAGGCCGCCTGCGCCATGCCGACCGCCTGTGCCGCGATGCCGATGCGGCCGGTTTCCAGCGAGGATAGCGCGATACGATAGCCGTCGCCTTCCTCACCGATGCGGTTTTCAATCGGGATTTCCATGTCGTCAAAGGACAGCGCGCAGGTGTCGGATGCCTTTTGGCCCAGCTTTTCCTCAACCTTTGCAACGATGAAGCCCGCAGTGTCATTGCTGACATAGAACGCAGACAACCCCCGCTTACCCGCATCAGGATCGGTGACGGCAAAAATGATGGTCGCGCCACCGATACGTGCGGAGGAGATGAATTGCTTCGCCCCGTTCACGACATAGCGGTCATTATGTTTTACGGCCTTGGTGCGCAGGGCCGAGGCGTCGGACCCCGCATGGCTTTCCGTCAAGGCGAAACAGCCGATATGCTCGCCCCGTGCGGCGGGTTTCAGCCATGCTTCCTTTTGCGTATCGCTGGCAAACCGGTCGAGGATGGCAAGGAACGGCGCATTATGGACGCTGACCATGGTGGAAACGGCGCCGTCGCCCTTGGCCAATTCCTCCAGCGCTAAGGCGTAGCTGACATAATCCGCGCCGACACCGTCCCAATCCGGATCAATGGTCATGCCCAGGAAGCCCAGCTCGCCCAGCTCTGTACGAATTTCAGGCTCGATTTCAGCCGCTGCCTCACGGGCGAGGGCACCGGGGGCGAGGCGGTCACGGGCAAAGGCACGCGCCGTGTCGCGGATCATGGTCTGGTCTTCGGTCAACATTGTGGTTTCCTATGGTCCGTTGGGTGCAGGCGGATCAGCGTTCAGCGACGGGGCCGCCCGCCTTTTTCCAACCGGCAAAGCCGTCCTGAATGTGGCTGACATTTTGCAGGCCCATATCCTGCGCCGCCTTTGCCGCCAGCGCGGATCGCCACCCAGACGCGCAATAAAACACGAAGCGGTTGCCGGTCTGGAACGCCTCCTTGGCGTAGGGCGAGGTGGGGTCGATCCAGAATTCCAACATTCCGCGTGTGGCGTGAAAGGCGTCGGGGATCATCCCCTCGCGCGTCAGCTCACGCGGGTCGCGCAAATCAACAAAGGTAACGCCCTCCTGCCCGTGCAGGGGCAGGGCGTCGGCTGCGGGCATATGCGCAACCTCGGCATTGGCGGCGGCGACCATCTCGGATACGGGGCGGATTTTGCTCATTCTGTTGGGCCTCCTGCGCCCTTCCAATTGGTGTAGCCGGTTTCCATCACGCGGATGTTTTGCAGACCGAATGCCTGTGCGGTTTGTGCTGCGTGGCTGGCCCGTGCACCGGCGGCGCAATAGAAAACATAGGTTCGCGATGTGTCCGCTAACGGGCCGGACAGATCGGCGAGAATCTCGGGCAGGGTGCCACGCGGGATTTTTGCAGCGCCTGCAATGGTGCCCTGCGCGATTTCATCCGGTTCGCGCACATCGACAAAGGTGACGTTATCCTCGCCATGCAGGGTCATCGCCTCGGCAACGGTAATGGTGGGATCGGTGGGCATATCAGGCGCGTCCTTTTTTAACTCGGGCGAATGTCATCTTTTGACCAAGTAGTGCGGGGCCGCTGCCCTCCCAAGCATAGGCGAGCAAAGTTGGTTCGTGATCGCCGGTCGTGATCCGATGGGCACGACCGGGTGGGTTAAAGATCATCGAGCCGGGGGCAAATACCCCGTCATCATTCTCACTGACCGCGCCGGACAGGGTGTAATAGCTCTCGGTCAGGCCCTCATGCGCGTGGGATGGATAGGTGGTTTTGGGCGCAAACAGGACAAGGCCTAGGATCACCTCCTGCGTCTGAACCGGCCCCTGCGGGCCTGCAATTTCAGCATAGGCGTATTTCTGGTCCAGACCGCGCGGCATTTTATCATAGCCATACAGCCAGCTAAGCTGCGGGAGAACGGCATCAATTGCGCGCACGACGCTTTCCATGCGGTCATGGCGTCCCTGATCCAAGGCACGACGCAGATGCATCGTGACCGGTTTATCCTCGGGCGGGCGGGCGATGATTTCGGCATTCGCAGTCACGGCACGGCTGATGGCCTGCCGGACGCGATGCTGATGCCCGCGAATTTTCTGCGAGCCGCCTGCCGAACCCAGCCGGTACATCTCCGCGAATTCACGCAGCAGATAGGTCCAGTTCGGGCAGGCGCTCAACGTGGCGGGCGTTTCAGTCACGCTCAATAGCGAGCGCGGTGCCCTCTCCCCCGCCGATGCAGATCGCGGCCAAGCCCCGCTTCAGATCCCGTTTTTCCAAGGCATTCAGCAGGGTTACAAGGATACGTGCCCCCGATGCCCCGATGGGATGACCCAGCGCACAGGCACCGCCATTCACGTTTACCTTGTCATGGGGCGCGCCGGTTTCGGCCATGAACGCCATCGGAACCACGGCGAAGGCTTCGTTCACCTCGAACAAATCCACATCGTCGATGGTCCAACCGATGCGCTCCAGCAGCGTGTTCGCGGCGGGAACTGGCGCGGTGGTGAACCATCCCGGTGCCTGTGCATGGCTGGCATGACCCATGATCCGAGCACGGATTTTCAGGCCCCGTGCCTGCGCCTCGCTCTGCCGCATCAGGACCAATGCCGCCGCCCCGTCCGAGATGCTGGAGGAGTTCGCAGCCGTAACCGTGCCATCCTTGCGAAAGGCGGGTTTCAGCGTGGGGATCTTGTCCGGTCGTGCCTTGGCTGGTTGTTCATCCGCGCTGATTTGCGATGCGCCCTTACGGGTTGTGATCGTGACCGGAGTGATTTCACCATCGAAATCAGCGGCGAGGGCGCGTTCCAGCGAGGCGAGGGCAAAGGCGTCCTGTGCCTCACGGGTGAACTGGTATTTCTCGGCGCAATCCTCGGCAAAGGTGCCCATCAGACGGCCCTTGTCATAGGCATCCTCCAACCCGTCCAGAAACATGTGATCGACGGTTTGACCATGGCCCAAACGGGCACCACCCCGCATGGCGGGCAGCAGATAGGGCGCGTTTGTCATGCTCTCCATCCCGCCGGCAACAACCACGGTGCCATTGCCGAGGGCCAGTTGGTCATGGGCAGTCATGACCGTTTTCATGCCGGAGCCGCACATCTTGTTCAGCGTGGTCGCGGGAACGCCCTCGCCCAATCCACCTGCAAAACCGGCCTGCCGTGCGGGGGCCTGACCCTGACCGGCGGGTAGAACGCAGCCCATCAGTAGCTCGTCAACTACATCACCCGACAGCGTGCTGTCGGTTAATGCTGCGGTAATTGCGGCCCCGCCCAGTTCGGCCGCAGTGGCACCCGACAGTGCCCCCTGAAAGCCGCCCATTGGCGTGCGCGATGCGCCTACGATAACGATCGGATCTTCCATGCGATGCTCCCCAGCTTATGTTTCGCCGCTCTTGTGAACGGTCGTTCATATAGACTGTGGCACGGCTGGCAGGGTCGATCAAGCATGTGTGCGGTATTGAGTTTTGTACCCGTCCCCTTGGCATGCGACATTATGGCCCCACATAGGGGACTTGCAGTCTTGTATCTGCCTATCCATGACGACCGACCCTGCATTTGACATCGGCAAATCGGGCCTGGCCGCCCTATCCTCAAAGCGGCCTTTCTGGTCGGCTCAAATGGAGCATTTATGGCCGAAGCTTCGCCTATAACCAGCCGTTGGCTGGACCGCACGACCCCCCCGCATATTACGACTCTGGTGCTGATTGCCGGTGTTGGCGCATTGAATATGAACATCTTTTTGCCGTCGCTGCCCAGTATGGCGGTTTGGTTTCAGGCGGAATATGCCACCGTTGCATTGGCGATTTCGGCCTATCTGGCGGTGACGGCTGTGCTGCAATTGTTCATTGGTCCGCTATCGGATCGATATGGTCGCAGGCCGGTTATTCTGGTGTCTGTCAGCCTTTTCGTTCTGGCCACGATCGGGTGCTATCTATCGACAACTATTGAAGCTTTCCTGAGCTTTCGGTTCATGCAGGCAGTCATTGCCAGCGGGCTGGTGCTAAGCCGCGCAGTGGTGCGCGATATGGTCGGGCCGGATCGTGCGGCCAGTATGATCGGCTATGTCACGATGGGCATGTCCGTTGTTCCGATGATTGGCCCGTTGCTGGGTGGTGAGCTGGACAGTGCCTTTGGCTGGCACGGTAGTGTGGGTGTTTTGATCGGGTTTGGCCTGTTGGTTCTGGCGTTGAGTTGGGCCGATATGGGTGAGACGAACCATACGCCGTCCTCGTCCTTTGGCGCGCAATTTCGGACCTATCCGGAACTGTTGCGGGCGCGGCGGTTCTGGGGATATGCGCTGGTCGCGGCCTTTGCATCCGGTGCGTTTTTCGCGTTTCTGGGCGGTGGGCCATTCGTTGCGACGCAGATTCTGGGCCTTAGCCCCGAAACGATGGGGCGTTATTTCTCTTTGATTGCATTGGGTTATATGTTCGGTAACTACCTGTCGGGTCGCTATGTTGCACGGATCGGGTTGAACCGGATGATGCTGATGGGCGCGACGACGGCGGCGAGTGGGGCGGTGCTGTCCATTGTGCTGTTTGGTGTTGGTTTGGTGCATCCACTATCGCTGTTTATCCCGATGGCGATGGTCGGTATGGGCAACGGTTTGGCGCTGCCCTCGGCCAATGCCGGACTGGTCAGTGTGCGGCCCCATCTGGCGGGATCAGCCTCGGGCTTGGGCGGTGCGCTGATGATCGGTGGCGGTGCTGCGCTGTCTGCGGTGACGGGTGCTTTGCTAAGCGTAGAGAGTGGTGTTTGGCCGCTGCTGCTGATGATGCTGGTTGCATCGCTGCTATCCGCCGCCGCCGCGATTTATGTGATCCGGCGTCAGCAAGCGGTTGAGGGGACGGCCACGGTTTAGGGGTAAATTGTACCCCTTTGCCGGTTTTTCGTGAAAAGAATAACGGGCAGGGTGATCCGCCGGATTTTGGGTGAATTCGCGGGCTGCGCTGTGGCTGCTATCAGGCTGCTATATGGCTGGCACGAAAAGTTAACGCGGCTGGTAAGGTCTGTTTAGAAATGCGGGGCGGGCGTGGTGCCCGCCCCGTTTTGTTTAATCGCCCATCACGGCACCCTCGCGCCGTGGATCGGCGGCACCGGTCAATGTGCCATCGGGGGCGATGGTGATAACGTGTAGGCCGCTGTTCAAATTGCGCACAGTGGTTTCCTGATCGAAGCCGGCCAGAGCCTCGGCCATGTTTTCGGCCTCGGTTCCTTCCTCCAGATCAGTGGCACCGTTGCGGTTCACGATGTGGCCCGCATTGATCGCTGATTGCGGGTCCATGCCCATGTCGATCATCCGCACCAGCGACCCTGCCACGTAGTTGATGATGCGGCTGCCACCGGGTGAGCCGATGAGGACCGAGGGTTGCCCATCGGTCAACACGATTGTGGGGGCCATGGAGGAGCGGGGGCGCTTGCCCGCCTCAACGCGGTTGGCGACGGGGCCGTCTGCACCTTCGGGCCTGAAGGAGAAGTCCGTCATCTCGTTATTCAACAGAAAGCCGCCGGTCATGACGCGGCTGCCAAATCCTGTTTCGATGGTTGTGGTCATCGACACCATGTCGCCATAGCTGTCCACGATGACCATATGCGAAGTGCCTGGACGGTCGAAGTTTACATCCGGCGACCACAGGCGTGTTTCGTCCCAAGCGGGGGTTCCGGCCTGCGCCTGTCCCATAGTTGTGGTGGGGTCGATCAGGTCGGCGCGACTGGACAGATAGTCGGGATCGATCAGGCCCTCGGTCGGCATGGACACGAAATCGCTATCCGCCATGTATTTGCCGCGATCGGCGTAGGACAGACGGGCGGCCTCGATGTAATGGTGCCACGCATCGGCCTCGGACATGGTGGACAGATCGAAATTATCGAGCACGCCCAGCATTTGCCCGACGGTCAGTGCGCCGGATGATGGAGGGCCCATGCCGCAAACCTCATGCGTGCGGTACAGGACGCAAACGGGGTTCCGCTCAATCACTTCATATTCGGCCAGATCCTGCATCGTCATAATGCCCGGATTGGTGTCGGTGCGCACGGCGGCCACGATGTCGCCAGCAATCGCACCGGTATAAAACGGTGCGATCCCCTCTGCCGCGATCAGGCGCAGGGTGCGGGCAAAGGCGGGGTTGGTCAGCGTTTCGCCCGCTGCGCGCGGGGTGCCGTCCTCGTGGAAAAAGTAAGCGGCGGTTTCAGGGAACAGGTCGAGGCTGCGATCCATCGCGCCTGCGATGCTGTCGGCCATGCGCGGGCTAATGGCAAAGCCGTCCTCGGCTGTTGTGATCGCGGGCTGCATCAGGTCGGCCCATGGGGTGCGGCCATGCTGTGCGTGCAGGCGGTCCAGCAGGGCCAGCGTGCCCGGAACGCCGACGGAGCGCCCGCCGATCACGGCATCCCAGAACCCGACAGGTTCGCCATCCTGACCCAGCCAATAATCTGGCGTAGCGGCCATAGGGGCCTTTTCACGCCCGTCCAATGTTGTCAGGCGCCCCTGTGAGGCATCCCAGAACACCAGAAATGCGCCGCCGCCGATGCCCGAGCTTTGCGGTTCGACCAAGTTCAGCATCATCTGCACGGCAACGGCAGCATCGGCGGCAGACCCACCTGCCGCCAGCACGTCATATCCCGCCTGCACGGCCAGCGGGTTCGCGGCGGCAACCATGTAATTTTGCGCGGTCACGGCCTGCTGTTCGGTTAGGGCCGTCGTTTCCTCGGGCTGGATGGTGGTATCCTGTGCAAGCGCTGGCTGGACCAGCATCGCCAGCGTCAGGCCGAGGGCTGTCTGTCGGTACATGTCGTTTCCTCCGTTTTTCTACTGTGGGTTGTAATAGCACGGCTGGTTCTGCGCGTGCATGAAATTCACGCAGGGCAAATCACGTTGCAGCGAGATTTTGCTGTGAAGTTGTGGCATTACGGGGGCTTGACGTGGAGAGGGCAGCAGGGTTCTGTCCCGCCCAAAGTGGCCGATATGCTGCTAAAGTCGTGGGAGACTAAAATGAACGCTTTTCTCAAAACGATCTGCGCGGGGGCCATGCTGGCCAGTGTTGCGGTGCCCGCATTGGCGCAGGACGTTACGCTGCGGTTTCAGCACTTCGTCTCGAACGAGACGGCCATCCCCAAATATTTCATCATCCCGTGGGGTGAGCTGATCGAGGAGGAGAGCAACGGTCGTATTGATTTCGAGCTGTATCCCTCAATGCAACTGGGCGGGGCCGCGCCTGCGCTGTACCAGCAGATTGCTGATGGCGTAGTGGATGGCGGTTGGTTTTCGCCCGGCTACACCCCCGGCCGGTTCCCCGGTGTCGATGCGCTGCAATTGCCGTTCATCACCAGCATGAATGCCGAGGAGTCCAGCCGCGCCGCATTTCGGTACTATCAGGAATTTCTTGAGGAAGAATTCTCGGGTGTGAAGGTCCTGGCGTTGCATGTGCATGGTCGTGGTGTGGTTCATACGCGCGGTGTGACGGTTGAAACGCTGGAGGATATGGCGGGGCTGAAGCTGCGCGGTCCGTCGCAGCAGGCCAGTGCATTGTTGGAGGCGATGGGAGCAACGCCGATCGGCATGCCGGTTCCCGCCTTCCCCGAGGCGTTGAGCAAGGGTGTTGTTGATGGCGGCGTGATCCCGTGGGAAATCGTGCCTGCATTGCGCGTGCACGAACTGGCCGACAGCCACACGGAAATGGGTGGTGATCGGTCGATGTACAACACCGTGTTTGTGCTGGCGATGAACCTCGATTCCTACAACAACTTGCCGGATGATCTACGTGCCGTAATTGACGCCAATTCCGGACTGGTTGCATCGGCATGGGCGGGGCGTGCGGCGGATACTGGCGACATACCGGGGCGTGAGGAAACGGTCGCAACGGGAAATACGATGATCCAGCTGGACGATGCGGAAACAGCGCGCTGGGCCGCGCTGGCTGATCCGGTGATAGCGGAGTGGATCGCCAGCATGGAGGCACGCAACCTGCCCGGTGCTCAGATGGTTGCCCGTGTGCGTGAGTTGATCGCCGAGGAAGCAGGCGAGTAAGAGCGGAATTATCGGAATTTATGGCTCCGCCGGGAAACTGGCGGAGCTTTTTTTGAGGGTGCGCTCCGTTATCGTTTTGGTCATTAATATGCCGTTATCTTTGGTTAAATATTGACGTTTACCAAAATTGATTTGCATCGGTGTTAGGGTATGTTCCAGACCGTGTATCAAGACTAAAAGACTGGACAGACACATGGATGGGATGCTCGCACGGACCCGCGCGATTGCGTGGCTATTGTTTTTTGCAGGGTGCCTGGGCGCGTGGGTATTATTGTTCAATTGGAGCAATGATATGCAGGTGAATTTGTTCGGATTCCCGCAGGAAACGCCCGAAATGGCGGCCATGCCCGGTATGGCGGCCATCCCCATTGATGGCGCGATGCAGAGCGATGCGATGATGGCCGATCCGCAACCGGATGCCGCTATGGGCCGGATGATGGATGTCGATGCGATGCCCGCGATGGATGGCATGGGCAACATGATGGCGATGGACCGATTCTCGCCGCTTTTCCTGATGTGGGCGGTCATGATGGCTGCCATGATGTTGCCAACTTTTGTGCCAACTGCGCGCACATTTATGGATTTGCTGGAGGCTGAAATAGCCCGCCCGATCGGCCTGATCGGGTTGACCATGGGCTATAGTACCATCTGGCTGGGCGTTGCTGCAATCTTGGCCGTGGTGCAGTTGGGCCTGATCGCTGTGGGCCTGACGGGCGGCATGGGGCAAAGCATGTCGCCGTGGTTTTCTGCCATTCTGCTAATCGTTGCGGGCCTTTACCAGTTTACCAATGCAAAGGAGCGATGCGTCCATTATTGCCGCAGCCCGATGAGCATGTTCCTCGCCAATTTTCGTCCCGGTTTGCGGGGGGGGATTCGGTTGGGCTTTGCCACGGGTGGCTATTGTGCGGGCTGCTGTTGGGGCCTGATGGCCATTGGTTTTGCAGGCGGGATGATGAGTCTGCTCTGGATGGGTTTGGCAACGCTGTTGATGACGCTGGAAAAGCTGCCCTCGATCGGTAGGTGGTTGACCGCCCCTGTAGGGATAGGTCTGGTAGCACTGGGAGTGTGGGTCGCGGCACATGCTCTGATCGGATAAGGGAGGAATAAGATGCTGGACGGCTTGCCGGAATGGCACATCAAAGGGGAACTGATCCTCAACTGCAATTGCACCGTGTTTTGCCCCTGCGTGGTAAGCCTTGGTGCGCATAAACCGACCGAGGGCGAATGCCACGCCTGGATCGGGGTTAGTATCGATGAGGGCAGCTATAACGGTGAGGATCTGTCAGGTCTGAACATGGGGCTGCTGCTGGATATTCCGGGCCGTATGGGCGAGGGCAACTGGAAGGTTGCGGCCTATGTGGACGAACGCGCCAATGATGCGGCGCATGATGCGCTGCTGCAAATCTTCTCGGGTCAGGCGAAGGGCACGACGGGCCTGTTCACCATGCTGGTCAGTGAGATGATCGGGCATGAGCGTGCCCCCGTTGTGATCGAAAAGGAAGGCCGCAAGCGGCGTCTGATGATCGGTCGCAAGATTCAGGGTGAGATCGAGGAAGTTGTCGGCGCCGATGGTGGGCCGGTGATGATCTCGAATTCTCAATACTGGATGGGGCCTGATATTGCAGTGGCGCAGGGCACCAAAAGCCGCGTTCGCGATTACGGGCGGGTCTGGGATTTTGGCGGAAAGTCCGCAGAAATCGTCAAGGTGAATTGGTCCGGCCCTAACTAGGCAGCCGAATTTATCAAAGGATATGGCTGGCATCTCGGGATGTGGTGAATACCTGTCCAGATGCTGAAAGCCGTACAGTTTAGGGAGAGTAAGATGAGCTTCAACGCATTGGTTGTCCGCAAGGATGATGAAGGTAAGACCTCCGCACAGATTGAGCAGGTCACGTTGGACGATCTGCCCGAGGGCGAGGTTGTCGTCGCGGTCGAGTATTCGACGGTTAATTACAAGGACGGTCTGTGCATCGGGCCGGGCGGCGGCTTGGTCCGCAACTATCCGCATGTGCCGGGGATCGATATTGCTGGTACGGTCGAAAGTTCGGAGGATGCGCGGTACAAGCCGGGCGACAAGGTTGTCGTAACCGGCTGGCGTGTCGGTGAAAACCGCTGGGGCGGCTATGCGCAAAAGGCGCGGGTAAAGGCCGATTATCTGGTGCCGCTGCCTGATGGGCTGAGCACGCATGATGCGATGGCCGTCGGCACCGCAGGCTTTACCGCGATGCTGGCCGTTATGGCGCTGGAGGATCACGGTCTGGTTCCGGGCAACGGCCCTGTTCTGGTCACGGGCGCTGCTGGCGGCGTTGGTTCTGTTGCAACGGCGATTTTGGCGGCGCGGGGCTATGAGGTTGCCGGTGTGACCGGACGGCCTGAAAGCGCGGACTACATGCGCGGCTTGGGTGCAACCCAGATCGTCGCGCGTGAGGATATCAACGAGACGGTCAAGCGCCCGTTGGAGGCTGAAAGCTGGGCCGGTTGTGTCGACGCGGTTGGCGGCGCGATGCTGGCGCGTGTTCTGGGTCAGATGCAGTACGGGGCCTCGGTCGCGGCTGTTGGATTAGCCGGTGGGGCAGGTTTGCCTGCTACAGTTATCCCATTCCTGCTGCGCGGTGTGAACCTGCTGGGCATCGACAGTGTGATGCAGCCCTATGATAATCGCCTGCGTGCGTGGCAGCGTGTTGCCTCGGATCTGCCAATGGACAAGCTGGCAACCATGATCCGGCCTGCAACTCTAAGCGATCTGCCGCAACTGGGGGCTGATATCCTGAAGGGGCAGGTTCAGGGCCGTGTCGTGGTCGATGTGAACGGCTAAATCGGCAAAAATTCGCCTACTATGGGTTGTACCCCCTGTCAGAATGTCGCATTCGCGCCATGTTGTCTTTTTCCAGACATCCATACGATCCGGTCTGTGATCGGATCGTCCTGACAGTGCGAAACTGTTTCACAATGCGGCCAGCGTAGTTCGGGTCGCAGAACCTGACAGGGGAACAAGCCATATGACGGATAATAATTCGCAGGGCATACCATCGCCGGAGGGCGATTCAGAAATTATCGATACAGAATACGAAATTGGACAGGATAATATCCAAACCTCGGTTGGCCCGTTTGGTGTGGATATTCACAATCCTGTTTTCCTGATCGCGGGTATCGCGATTGTTGCATTCGTATTCTATACAATCGCATTGCCGGATCAGGCTGCGTCTGTGTTCAGCGCGATGTTCGGCTTTACAACCACGACCTTCGATTGGTTCTTTATCGGCGCGGCGGATAT
The DNA here is from genome assembly GCF_900231835.1 of Pontivivens marinum. GTDB lineage: Bacteria > Pseudomonadota > Alphaproteobacteria > Rhodobacterales > Rhodobacteraceae > Pontivivens > Pontivivens marinum. Next base: position 87,695 of record NZ_OCTN01000009.1, read on the forward strand.
TGTTGTTCTGTTCACGCTGATGCTGATTGTCACGCCGTTTGGATCGGTGCGCTTGGGCGGGGCGGATGCATCGCCGGATTACACCTATATGGGCTGGTTCGCGATGCTGTTCGCAGCAGGCATGGGCATCGGGTTGATGTTCTATGGCGTGTCCGAGCCGCTGACCCACTTCTCCACCGCGTTTGGCGGGACCAGCGTCGTGGACGGTGTGCGCACGGACTGGGCGCCACTGGGTGCCGCAGTTGGGGATCAGGAGGGCGCGCTGCGTCTGGGCATGGCCGCGACGATCTATCACTGGGGTCTGCACCCGTGGGCGATCTATGCGACTGTTGCGCTGGCACTGGCCTTGTTCAGCTATAACAAGGGTTTGCCGCTGACGATCCGGTCTGCATTCTACCCGATTCTGGGCGAGCGTGTTTGGGGATGGCCTGGGCACCTGATCGATATCATCGCGGTTTTTGCGACACTATTTGGTCTGGCGACATCGCTGGGACTGGGTGCGACGCAGGCAAATGCGGGCCTGAATGAGCTGTTTGGCGTGCCTGTTGGGCGCACGACCGAGGTTATTCTGGTCACGGTCATCACCTCCATTGCGCTGGTTTCGGTCATACGGGGTCTGGATGGCGGGGTGAAAATCCTGTCCGAGATCAATATGGGCCTTGCCGGTTTGCTGGCGCTGTTCGTGCTGATTACCGGTCCGACCGTGTTCCTGCTGTCGTTCTTCTGGGACAGCCTGCTGGCTTATTTCGAGTATCTGCCCGCGCTGGCCATGCCATTTGGTCGTGAGGACGTGAACTTTAGCCAAGGTTGGACAGCGTTCTATTGGGCGTGGTGGATCAGCTGGTCGCCATTCGTGGGCATGTTTATCGCGCGCGTCAGCCGTGGTCGCACGGTGCGGGAATTCATCGTTTGCGTTCTACTGATCCCATCGCTGGTTTGCGTTTTGTGGATGTCGATCTTTGGCGGCACTGCCGTGCATCAGGTCATCAATGACGGCTATACCGGCGCGCAGGATGCGGCGCTGCCATTGCAGTTGTTCAAGATGCTGGACGTGATGCCGCTGGCCTCGATCACCTCGTTTATCGGGATTGTGCTGGTGATCGTGTTCTTCGTCACGTCCTCGGATTCGGGGTCGCTGGTGATTGATACGATTACGGCAGGGGGCAAGGTTGATGCGCCACTGCCGCAGCGCGTGTTCTGGTGCGTGTTCGAGGGTGCCGTTGCGATTGCGCTGTTGATTGGTGGTGGCCTTGCGGCGCTGCAATCCATGGTGATCTCGACCGGCTTGCTGTTCACGGTGGTTCTGCTGGCGCTGTGCTGGTGCATCTTTAAGGGCCTGCAAAGCGAACGCGCTGAGTTGAAGTAAGCGTAGGTTCTGCGCAAGGATACGGGGCGCCGGTTTCGATCGGCGCCCTTTTTGTTTTTGTGGAGGATCGAATGGCCGAACTGGATGTGGATTTCGTGCGGGCGCAATTTCCGGCATTTTCTGACCCGTCACTGGCGGGCTTGGCGAATTTCGAGAATGCAGGCGGCAGCTATGTTTGCACCCCCGTGATCGACCGGCTGACGCGGTTTTACACTTCACGCAAGATGCAGCCTTACGGCGCAGCGGCCCCAACTGCCGCCGGTGGTGCGGAGATGGACGAGGCTGGCGCACGCTTGGCCGCCATGTTGAATGTGGGTGAGGATGAGCTGAGCTTTGGCCCCTCGACGACGCAAAACACCTATGTTCTGGCGAATGCGTTCCGCCAGATGATGCAGGCCGGTGATGCGGTGATCGTCACCAATCAGGATCACGAGGCGAATTCCGGCCCTTGGCGACGCTTGGCCGATGAGGGGTTCGAGGTGCGCGAATGGCGCATGAACGCAGCGGGGCATCTGGACATTGCGGATTTGCAGGCGCTGCTGGACGATAAGGTGCGGCTGGTTTGCTTTCCCCATTGTTCGAACATCGTGGCGGAGATTAACGACGCGCAGGCCATCGTTGCGGCTGTTCATGCGGCCGGTGCAGTCGCTTGTGTGGACGGGGTCAGTTATGCGCCCCATGGACTGCCGGATGTCGGGGCGCTGGGGGCAGATATCTATCTGTTTTCGGCCTATAAAACCTATGGTCCGCATCAGGGTATCATGTGCGTAAAGCGTGAATTGCGCGATGCGCTGCCCAATCAGGGGCATTGGTTCAACGCGGATTATCCCGGAAAGCGGTTAACCCCGGCAGGGCCGGATCATGCGCAAATTGCAGCCTGTGCCGGTGTTGCCGACTACATCGATATTTTGCATGGCCATCATTCTAACGACGATCCCGGCCCTGTGGCGCGGGCCAAGCGTGTGCATGATTTGATGCGTGGGCGTGAAATTGCGCTGACCGCGCCGGTTCTGGACTGCGTGGCGGAGTTGGACGTGCAATTGTTGGGGCCAAGTGATGCGGCATCCCGCGCGCCGACAATTGCGCTGCATCATGCGCGTGCAGGGGCGGATCTGGCCGTGGAGCTAGCAGGGCAGGGGATCATTTGCGGCGGCGGTGATTTCTACGCGATCCGCTTGTTGCAGGGTATCGGCATTGATCCTGCGCATGGGGTGCTGCGCGTCAGCTTTACCCATTACACCAGCGAGGGTGAGATCGCCGATCTGTGCACCGCATTGCGACGGGTTTTGTGAAAACCTTTGCTGAACACTGATCCGCAGCGAGGGCTGTGCCGTATTACGTTTAAGATTGAATGCGGAGAGAGCCTTGCCCGAAAATGATGCTGAAACCACTGCGATCCTATGGCTGCGACGCGATTTGCGGTTATCGGACCATCCGGCGCTGTGCGCTGCGGCAGGTGCGGGCGCGGTTGTGCCGGTGTTTATCCGTGATGCACTGGTCGATGCGATGGGGGCGGCAGCGAAATGGCGGTTGGGTTTGTCCTTGGCCGCGATGGATGCGGAATTGCGGCGGCACGGATCGCGGTTGATTCTGCGATCTGGTCCGCCTGCCTTGGTGCTTGAGGTGCTGGCTGGTCAGCTTGGCGCGACGCAGGTTCACTGGTCACGGCTATATGATGCGACGTCCAAGGAGCGGGACATTCGCGTTAAGCAAAGCCTGCGCGATGCGGGTCTGAACGTGGTCAGTCACGAGGGCCATGTGTTGAATGAGCCGTGGACCGTGGAAACCGGCAGCGGTGGATTTTACAAGGTTTACACCCCCTATTGGAACAACGTGAAGGGGCGCGAGGTGCCGCAACCTCTTGATGTGCCTGAGCTACGTGCGCCTGACGCATGGCCGGAGAGTGAGGATCTGGACTCGTGGCAACTGGGCGCTGACATGCGGCGTGGGGCCGATATTGTGGCGGACCATGTTGCGGCGGGTGAGGTGGCGGCGCGTGATCGCCTGGACCATTTCGTGGGGCAGGGCGTCGCGGATTATAGCGATCTGCGCAACCGGCCGGATCGGGATGGAACGTCGCGGTTGAGTGCGCATTTCGCCTTGGGCGAGATTGGTATTCGCACCGCGTGGCATGCGACCGGCGCGTCCGAAACCTATCGCAAGGAGCTGGTCTGGCGTGATTTCGCGTGGCACCTGATCCATCACACCCCGCAGATCGAGGATGAAAGCTGGCGTCCCGAATGGCGCGGCTTTCCATGGCGCGACGATAACCCCGATGCGGAACGTTGGCGGCGAGGTATGACCGGTGAGCCCATCGTGGATGCTGGAATGCGCGAGCTATACGTCACCGGCCTGATGCATAACCGCGTGCGGATGATCGTTGCGTCCTATCTGACCAAGCATCTGATGACGCATTGGCGGGTCGGGCTGGATTGGTTTGCACAATGTTTGATTGACCACGATCCGGCCTCGAATGCGATGGGGTGGCAATGGGCGGCGGGATGCGGACCGGATGCCTCGCCGTATTTCCGTGTTTTCAATCCCGAAACTCAGGCCGAAAAGTTCGATCCCGATGGCGCATATCGTCATCGCTGGCTGAATCCTGAAACATCTGTGGATGCTGCTGCGTATTTCAAAGCAATCCCGAAATCGTGGGGGATGTCCCCGGATGATCCATATCCGAACCGGATGATCCCGCTGCGCGACGGGCGGCAGCGGGCATTGGACGCCTATCAGGAATTCAAGCAGGGGGCGGACAATTGAAAATCGCAGTTATCGGATCGGGCATTGCAGGCATGGGCACCGCCCTCGCGTTAAGCGAGGTCCATGAGGTTACTCTGATCGAGGCGGCTGACCGCTTTGGTGGGCATGCGAACACGGTGGAGGTTGCCGGAACCCCCGTTGATACGGGCTTTATCGTTTATAATAACGACAATTACCCCCATCTGACCGGATTGTTCGAGCATCTGAACGTACCGACCAAGGCATCGGATATGTCCTTTGGCATGTCGCTGCAAAATGGGCGCACTGAATATGCGTGCGATAATATCTGGAAGATTTTCGCCCAGCCCTCGAACCTGCTGCGCCCTGAATTTGTGAAGGGTGTGCGTGAGATTTTACGTTTTCACCGAGAAGCTCCGATTGATCTGGATGCGGGGCGGCTGCGCGGCGTGACGCTGGGCACGTATCTGTCGAATAGCGGTTATGGTGACTGGCTGCGCGATTGCTTTCTGCTGCCCATGGGCGGTGCGATCTGGTCCACCCCCACGGTCGATATGTTCGATTTTCCGGCCGAGAATTTCGTGAATTTTTTCCGCAACCATGAATTGCTCAACGGGAATGGTGCAGGCAAGCGGTGGCGTACTGTTGACGGGGGCAGTCGGGAATATGTGCGGCGGTTGATTGGCGCATTGCCCATGGCCGTGAAATCCACGCGCGTGGTTGCGGTGTCACGACAGGGTGGACGGCCGCAGGTTACCTTTGACGATGGGTCGCCTGTTGCCTTCGATCAGGTGGTTCTGGCTACGCACGCCCCGCAGGCAGCGGCATTGTTGACGGATATGGATGCGCAGGAGCGCAGCGTTCTGGGGGCCTTTAAAACGGCACCGAACCGTGCGGTGCTGCATTCCGACCCTGTGCTGATGCCCAAGCGTAAGCGGGTTTGGTCCAGCTGGAATTTCCTGAGCGATGGCGGCAGTGATTTGCGCCCTGCGCCAGTGACCTATTGGATGAACCGGTTGCAGGGAATTGATGCGAGCCAGCCGCTATTCGTCAGTTTGAACCCTGATGAGGGTGTCGCGTTGCGCGATGTTCACGCTGAATTCAACTACCAGCATCCGTTGTTCACGCAGGACTCCTTTGACGCGCAACAGCAGATGGACGGCATTCAGGGGCGGGGCGGCATTTGGTATGCGGGCGCGTGGCTGGGCTATGGTTTCCACGAGGACGGCCTGCGATCAGGTTTGCGTGTTGCGGCGGCGCTGGATGCACAGCCGGTTTGGCGTGGCGAAGATATCGTTCCAATTCGGTCCCAACTGGCGCAAGCTGCGGAATGAAGCCACCTATCCGTCTATATATCGGCCATGTGATGCATATGCGGCTGGCGCCCAAGCGGCACCGGTTTCGCTATCGCGTGTTCTCATGCCTGTTCGATCTGGACCGGATGGATGATGCCATGGCGGATAGCCGCATCTGGGGGCGGGTTCTGCGGTTCGATGCGCGTGATCATGGTGCGCGTGACGGCAGTGCGCTGCGCCCGTGGGTTGAGGGGATGCTGGCTGAACACGGCCTTGATGCCCCTGCGCGGGTCGAGTTGTTATGTTTTCCGCGGCTATGGGGTTTTGCGTTTAATCCGCTATCGGTCTATTTTTGTCGTGATGCGGCAGACCAAGTTTATGCCACGCTATACGAGGTGAAAAACACCTATGGCGGGCAGCAGGTTTATGTTCTGCCAGCCACGCAGAGCGGTGGAGCAATCCGGCAGCAGCAGGCAAAAACCTTTTGGGTGTCGCCGTTCATTCCGATGCAGCAGACCTATCGCTTTGATGTGCGGCCTCCGGATGAACAGCTATCGCTCCGTATTCGTCAGCACGGGGATGAGGGCGAGGTTTTGATCGCTACCCATACCGGGCGCGGGCAGGTGGCGACGGATCGTGCACTGGCCTGGGCAGTGCTGACGCATCCGCTGATGACGTTCAAGGTTGTGGCCGCCATCCACTGGCAGGCGCTGCGACTGGCGCTGAAGGGCGTGCGGTTTTTGGGCACTACGGACCCCGCCGCGCGCTGATGCGATCGACAATAATCACTTACGACAGAATACTCAGGGGGTATCTATGACCTATTTGACCACAACATCTGGCCAGTCCGATTTGCCCCGCTGGTTTGCGCAGGGCTATGCTATTTTGTCGAATATTCAGGCGGGTACGGTTGATATGGTGCTGCCGGACGGTCGCGTGTTTCGGGCGCAGGGGGATGAGGCAGGTCCCTATGGCCGGATCGATGTGCGTGATCCGGCGATGTTTGCGCGTGTGGTGCGCGACGGTGAGATCGGTTTTTCCGAGGCATTCATGGACGGCCATTGGGATACGCCGGATTTGCAGGCGCTGATGGACGTATTGTTGCTGAACAACGACGTGATTGGCCGCAATGCACCGGGTGTTGCGCTGGTCCGGATGTGGGAGCGTATGAACCACTGGCTGCGGCGGAACTCCAAGGATCAGGCGCGGCGCAATATCAGTTATCATTACGATCTGGGCAACGAGTTCTACGGCCTGTGGCTGGACGATACGATGAGCTATTCCTCGGCCCTGTTCACGGATAACCAGATGAGCCTTGAGAACGCGCAAATCGCCAAATATGCCTCGATGTGTGATGAGCTGGGGGTGCAATCGGGCGATCACGTGCTGGAGATCGGCTGCGGATGGGGTGGCTTTGCCGAATATGCGGCCAAGGAGCGCGGGGCGCGTGTCACCGGCCTGACCATCAGCCAGCAGCAGCATGATTACGCGGTGGATCGGATCGCCCGTGCGGGGTTGAGCGATCAGGTGGAAATCGTGATGCGCGACTACCGTGATGAGACCGGAATATATGATTGCATCGCCTCGATCGAGATGTTCGAGGCGGTGGGTGAACAATACTGGCCCACCTATTTTGATGCCGTCCGTGAACGTCTGAAGCCGGGTGGGCGCGGGACGTTCCAGATCATCACCATCGCGGATCGGTTGTTTCCTGAATACCGCAAAAGTGTTGATTTCATTCAGAAGTATATCTTTCCCGGTGGGATGTTGCCCTCTGCCACGGCACTGCGCGAGCAGATCACGCGTGCGGGTTTGACCGAGGTTGGCAATATCGAGATCGGGCAGAGTTATTCGGAAACTCTGCGTCGCTGGCATGAGACGTTTAATGCCAAATGGGATGATGTGGCTGCGATGGGATTTGATGATCGGTTCCGGCGGATGTGGAACTTCTATCTGACCAGTTGCGCCGCGACATTCCGCTATGAAACCACGGACGTTGTGCAGATGACCGTGCGCCGCTAGTCGTCGCGTTTATCCGTGCCGTTCCATCCTGTGACGGCGCGGATTACCGCGATATAGGCACGGTTGGGCAACAGGCCGATGGTGCGCAGGATCAGGGAAAATCGCTTGGGGAATGTAATCTCAAACCCTGATTTGCCGAGGCCCGCAACGATGCGCTGCGCGGCCTGATCCGGTGTCATCAGGAATGGCATATCGAACGCATTTGTGCTGGTCGCCTGTGTTTCCACAAAGCCCGGATTGATGACCGAGATACGCACGCCCAGATCGGCGAGGTCCATGGCCAGTGCCTCGCAATAGGCGATCAGCGCGGCCTTGGTCCCTGAATAGACGGCGGCATCAGGCAGGCCCCGATACCCCGCCACGGAGGCTGTGACGGCCAGATGGCCGGTGCCCTGCGCGATCATCGCCTTTAGCACCGGATCGGTGCAGTTCGACACGCCCTCCAGATTGGTGCGCCACATGCGGGATGCGGTGGCGGCGTCGAAATCATTGGCGCGCATTGGCGTGTAGATGCCCGCGTTCAGCAGCGCCAGCGCGAGAGGGTGCTGCGCGGTGATTTCCGCCACAATCGCCGCCATGCGATCCGCATCTGTCACGTCGCCAGCGGCGGCGATGATGCGGCCTGCTGGCCCCTCGGCGATCAATTGATCCAGATCGGCGCTGCCGCGTGCGGTTGCGTAAACGGTCCAGTCCGCATTGGCGAGGCGCAGTACGGTTGCCCGCCCTATACCGCCAGACGCGCCAGTGACCCATGCGACGCCATCATCCGGCGTCATGATTTTGGAAAACACGCTCATGCGCGGGGGATCATGTGAACAGGTTCAGGGCGCGGGAAAACGGGCCGGTAAAGTGGACCTTGCCCGTCATCACAACCAGACAATAGCACATTTCGGTGCCTGTGATGCGGGGGCGGTGGTCATGATGGTCGTCCGCCTCTGACACATCGCCACGGCGCAGCACGGTGTCGCCATCTGTCATCTCACCCGCCAGTATCAGGGTGATTTCCTCACCATGATGCGTGTGTTGCAGCATTCCGGCACCGGGGCGGGCGCGCAGGAGGGAGACTTCCTCACCCTCGGAAAAACCCTCAAGCACATATTCGTGCAGGCCGGGCAGGCGGAATTGCCAGTCCAGTTCCTCAAGCGGTTTACCCAGCACCTGCACCAGTGGCTCGGGCACGGTGCCGACATTCGGGCGCGGCGCGGGCGACGCATCGGGCATGTCCAGCGCGGCCAGCGTGCGGCTGAGCGCATCATCGGCCATAGGGGCGGGGGCGGTTTGTTGCAGCATCTGCCCGCCTACATCCTCCATCACATGCAGACGGTTTGCGGTCTGCGGTGCGATTGCCAAATGCGTGCGCACCAACAGCCCGATGCCCGGCGTTTCAGTGCCGGAGGCATAGGACGCGAGCATCGCATCAGAGGGCAGGTGGCTGGTCATGTGGTCATTGGTCCATTTCGTTTCGCGCTTTTACCAACATTTACGTGGGTCGCGGTAGTCCGGATCATAGCGCAATAACATTTCGACAAAGTTTTTCGCGTGGGCTATCGCAGGGCCAACCAATGAAGTGAGGGTATGATGGCTCGGGATTTGTTCTTTTACGGCACGCTGCGCGACGCTGAAACGCTGTCTATCGTTATGGGGCCCTATTCGGATGTTGTGGATAGTGTTGATGCAACGCTGGCCGATCACGCCGTTCTGGCCGTGGTGGGTGAGGACTATCCGGTGATCGTTGCGCAGGCGGGGGACACGGCCCACGGAATGCTGGTGTCGAACCTGCCGCAGGGTGCTGTGGACCGGTTGAGCTATTTCGAGGATGAGTTTGATTACGCCTTGGAAATTCGCACCGTCAACACCCCCGACGGCCCGCGTGATGCGGAGGTGTTTTTCGTGCGCGGGGATCGGTTTAAAACCGGTGACGCATGGGATTTCGAGGCATGGTCGCGGGATAATCAGGTGGCCTTTAGCGAATGCGCGCGTGAACTGATGTCGCTGTTCGGTCAGGTGCCGGATGAGGATGTGGACCGCATCTGGCCGGGTATCCGCTTCCGCGCCTATGCCCGTGCCCGCGCGCGATTGGAGGAGCCTGTCGTCGTGCATCGCAGCGGGTTGTGCCGTGCCGATGTCGAGGTGGAGCAGATCTCGCGCCCCTATGTCGATTATTTCGCTGTTGAGGATTTGCGGCTGAGCCACCGTACCTTTGGTGGGGAAATGCAGGGACCGATGGATCGCGCCGTGTTTGTTAGCGGTGATGCCGTTGCCGTGCTGCCATGGGACCCGAAAACCGACAGCGTTTTGTTGGTTGAGCAGATGCGTGTGGCCCCATTGGCCCGCGGGGCGGAGGTGCCGTGGTTGCTGGAGCCGATTGCGGGCCGCATCGACAGTGTGGAAACAGCCGAGCAGACCGCTCGTCGTGAGGCGCAGGAGGAGGCGGGGCTGACGCTGGGCCGTTTGGACACGCTGCCTCCATTTTATTCCAGCCCCGGTTGCCTGACAGAACAGATGAGCTGTTATATCGGTGAAGTGGACCTGTCACAGGCGGGGGGCGTTCACGGGTTGGCCGCTGAGAATGAGGACATCCGCTCGATCATCCTGACGGTTGCGGAATTGCGCGATGCGCTTTCCTCGGGTGAAATTGAGAATGGCCCCTTGATCATTCTGGCGCAGCACTTGCTGATCCACCACGACCGGTTGCGGGCCGATTGGGGTTGATAGCAGCAAAATCGGTTGCCGTCCTTGATGGTAGGGCGGCGAAGTTCTAAGTTCTGGCGACATTGAACGGGGAGCCTCAAGATGCGTAACGTGTACCAAAACCTACCGGACAGCATCGGTAACACGCCGCTGATCCGCCTGCGTCAGGCCAGTGAGGCAACTGGCTGTGAGATTTGGGGTAAGGCAGAGTTCCTGAACCCCGGTCAGTCGGTCAAGGATCGGCCCGCCCTGTTCATGATCCGCGACGCCGTTGCGCGCGGCGATCTGCGCCCCGGTGGCACGATTGTTGAGGGGACCGCCGGCAATACCGGTATCGGCCTCAGCCTCGTCGGTGCCGCGATGGGGTTCCGGTCGGTTATTGTGATTCCTGAGACGCAAAGTCAGGAAAAAAAGGACATGCTGCGCCTTGCCGGTGCGGAATTGGTTGAGGTGCCTGCGGTGCCCTATCGCAACCCCAACAACTATGTGCGCTATTCGCAGCGGCTTGCCGCCGCCTTGGCCAAGACGGAGCCGAATGGCGCTATCTGGGCGAACCAGTTTGACAACGTCGCAAACCGCCAGTCGCATCTGGAAACCACCGGACCCGAGATTTGGGAGCAAACCGGCGGTAAGGTTGACGGATTTATCTGTTCCGTTGGATCGGGTGGCACGCTGGCCGGAACCGGTATGGCATTACAGCCAAAGGACGTGAAAATCGGCATTGCGGACCCTGATGGATCGGCGCTGTACCAGTATTACGCAAATGGCGCGCTGGGCTCGTCCGGCTCCTCCATCACTGAGGGGATCGGGCAGGGGCGTGTGACCGCAAACCTTGAGGGGTTCACCCCCGACATGGCCTTTAACATTCCAGACAGTGAGGCAGTGCCCGTCGCGTTCGATTTGTTGGAGCATGAGGGGCTGTGCCTTGGCGGGTCGTCGGGTGTGAACATTGCCGGTGCGATGCGGATGGCGCGTGAAATGGGCCCCGGTAAAACCATCGTGACGATCCTGTGCGATTACGGCACGCGCTATCAGTCCAAGCTGTACAACCCTGAATTCCTGCGGACCAAAAACCTGCCCGTGCCACATTGGCTGGTTGAGGGCCGCGACGATATTCCGGCGGTTTACGAGGACGCTGAGTAAACGCACCTAGGGGAGCAAAACCATGACCGAGCCACTTTTCCGCGCAGATGCCTATCTGCGCGAGGCCTCCGCGCGCGTTCTGACATCCTCGGCTGAGGGAATCGTGTTGGATCGTTCGATTTACTATCCCACTGGCGGCGGGCAGCCCGGTGATGGCGGCGTGCTGGAGTGGGACGGTGGCGTGACCCCGATCACGACGGCTGTAAAGGGTGATGGCGACGCTATCGTGCTGATCCCTGCTGAGGGCGCCGCCCTGCCGCCCGTAGGCGCCGAGCTGCGTCAGGTGCTGGACTGGCAGCGGCGCTATGGCCACATGCGCGTCCACACCGCGCTGCACCTGCTGTCGGTCGTTATCCCGCTGCCGGTGAGTGGCGGTAGTATCAGCGCGCAAAAGGGGCGATTGGATTTCGACATGCCCGAGGCCCCTGAGGATAAGCAAGCGGTTGAGGATGCACTGAACGCCCTGATCGCAGCGGATCACGAGGTGACCGAGAGCTGGATCACCGATGCGGAACTGGATGCAAACCCCGAGCTGGTCAAAACCATGTCGGTTCAGCCCCCACGTGGGTCGGGTCATATCAGGCTGGTTCGCATCGGGTCGGGCGCGGATCAGATCGACCTGCAACCCTGCGGTGGCACCCATGTTCGGCGCACCGCAGAGGTCGGTCCGGTGCGTCTGGGAAAGGTCGAAAAGAAGGGCCGTCAGAACCGTCGTGTCACTTTACATCTTTTAGATAGCTAAACGGTGCGGTTGGCCCTTGCGCTCCGCGATGGCATCAGTATAACCCGCCCCAACGGACAGGTGGCCGAGTGGTCGAAGGCGCACGCCTGGAAAGTGTGTAGGCGGGAGACCGTCTCCAGGGTTCGAATCCCTGTCTGTCCGCCAATAAGCTCGCGATCCGCGTGGTAGTAATGTAATTATATTCAATAACTTGCGGATGTATATCCGGAGTTACAGTTTATATTAATGTTGGTTTTGCTACACATTGCGCTACACAATCTGTAGCTCAATGCGTTTGTGGTGCGTGAGGGTTTATCGCGGGATCTCCCGTTGCGCTGAGATCACGACGTGTCTTCGCCTTTGACGTAGGGCAGGGCCCCAAAGTGGGGCGCCCTCGGCGTGATTAGGCGACGTTCGATACCTAGGCGGAGGGATCCCAACCCGCCTCCACCGCATCCAGGAGCGCCGAGATATACGTGCGCCCATGGCGGTGGTAGATCTCGGACGTCGTCCGGATATCTGACCGGAAAGGTTCCGGTGGCACAATCAGATCGGGGCGGTGAGCTTTGATGTGAGAATGTAGAGCCTTCTCGACGCAAATCGCCCGATGTTCCGTCTCCAACCCGACGGATCGCAGAACGGAACCCTTCGTTAGCTCTGGGTCAATTTGCACCTGACGCATCCGGAATTCCGGATTCGAACTGAAGCCGAGTTTGATTACGGACAGGTCGGGAAGCGTAAAATCGAGCAAGTAGATTTTGCTTGGCTTCGACGTCCAGCTTTGCCCGCAACCTGCGCAATCGACATCGCCGTGACGCATGTTCGCGACAGAGACATCCTGGCGATGACCGCAAGTGTGCTCATAGCGACGATAGCTGACATTTTTCCGGACAGAGGGTCC
>NZ_OCTN01000002.1 GCF_900231835.1 Pontivivens marinum
GGCCTAACACCAGCCGAATATGTTAACCGGTCAAAGGAAGACCAAAACCTGAACAGAGCTAACCTAAATTAGCGGACTCAATGGGGAGCAGGTCACTGGTTTTGCAGAGCGCCTCTAGAACGCTAAGCGATCACAAAAGAGCCTGTGTCGATCCAAAGAGTGATCAGAGTGTCCCGCAGCTTCCACTTTCGTATTGGGCCTATCGCGCCGCAACGGAGCTCATGAGGAGGATTGTGTGTCGAAGGAAAACACATATCAGACACGCCGACATGTGGTGTATTGATAAGTAATGGTTAATCCTGATTGCAGTATCATTTATCCATTAAACGCGCTGGTTGCCCCGTCTGTGATGAAGTTTCGATTGCTGCAATCAACTGATGGGAAACCAGTGCCTCTCGCCCCGTAACCATGGGCTTTTTTCCGTGACGGACTGCATCGATGAAATCGGTTATGACGGCCTGATGCCATTCATGTTTTCCGCCCAGTAACGGGTTCACCTTTCGAGGGTCAGCATCCTTTGCTTCGGTTTCTGTAGGCCCATTTCGCCAGGAAATTTCGAGCGCGTCCTTGTCAAGTTTGAGGCTGGCTTCTTCAAAATGTAGGCGGATTATTTCCGTTCTGTGTGGATACATCGCTGTGCTGGCGACAAATGACCCTGCGGCGCCACAGGAAAATTTCAGGCCTGCAATCGCGAAATCCTCGGCTTCCATTTGATGTAATGGCGTGGTGGCTGTCATTGCATGAACCTGTGTGACCGGACCGGCCAAGCTCAAAGCGAGGTCAATGGAATGGACTGCGTTCGTGATCATTACGCCACCGCCATCGCGGGCATAGGTCCCTCGTCCGAGTTCATCGTAGTAGGATTGGTCGCGCCATAGCGGCACGTTGATTTCGACGAGGCCGAGCTTACCAAGTGCGCCGCCCTTCACATGAGCGGCGGCTGCGATTGAAGGGGCCCGCATCCGGTGTTGGAACAGGACACCCAGTGTCACGCCTGCACGCTCGCATATCTCGACTACCTCAAGTGCTTCTTGCGGATTTCGTCCAACAGGCTTTTCAAGAAGGATATGTGTGCCGGACGCGGCAAGCTGCTCGATAATGTCTTTTCTGACACTAGGCGGTGTCGCAACGATGGCCACTGTGATGTCCGGATCAGCGGCAATTGCGACCAAATCAGATGTGAATATAGGCGGTTCGGCATCATAAAAATCGGCGAGATAACGTGCATTTTCAGGTCGGCGTGACACGATCGCCCTCAATGCGATTTCGTTTTGCGCATCCGATAGTGCCGCGACATGGGTTTTGGCAATCATGCCGGCTCCAATAAGGGCCACACCCACGCGTTGTTGCTGTATGGTTTTTGCCATCTGTAATTCCTCCCCTTTGATGATTGAGCGAATGACTATGATTTTCAGGTCTTTGTGCCTGCTGTGGCTCGCTTCATCTAATTGATATATAATGATACTTTAGAATGGTGCGGCGATCTTTGCGCCTTGAGACAGACGTCTGAATTCGGCAACGGTTTCCGGATCAAGCGGAACGCCAATCTTGCTGCGTCGCGTGGCTTCCGCCCACTCTCGGTCGCCCGGTGCCATCACTGTTGTGCCCTCTCGCGATGTGCTTTCGCGCAGAGCGGTTAGGTAGCGATCCATTCCCGCGAGCAGTAAGCTGCGCCCAACAAGCCCGTCAGGATCGATGCAAATTACAAAGGCGCCCATATCACGTGGTGTGGTGATATCCGGTCCGCCCATTGGCAAAATCTCGGGGCTGAGCTTCATGCCGGTTAGCAGGCCGGAAAAAATCTCTACCATACCGGCTAAACCCGCCCCCTTGAAACCGAACTTACCGCCTAGCGGGGCCAGCATTTCAACGGCATTGGCGTCATTTGTATCCAGCCCGTTGTGGTCCGATGCGGCATCGGCAGGCAACTCACGGCCTAATGATTTGTAAAGCTGCACCCGATTATAGGGCACTGCGCTTGTTGCCATATCAAGCAGCCAAGGATTGCTGCCCTGCGTTGGGACGGCCACCGCAATTGGGTTTGTTCCGTGAAACCGTTCTGCGCCGTTATGAAGACGCACGAAGCTATCAGAGTGGCACATAACGATGCCAATCATTCCCGCCTCTGCGATGGCTAGTGCATATGCCCCTGCGGGACCACAATGCGATGTCCGACTGATCCCAACTGCACCGATCCCGGCCTCGCGTGCTAAGTTGCAAGCATGGTCCGCTGCGGCATATGCCGCCAGTGCGCCATGCGCGTTGTCCGCATCGAGCAGCCCCGATCCTGCCCGCGTACGTGCGAATTTCATGTTCGGGGCTTTGTTGAGCCGCCCGCCACGGAACACTTTGTCGTAATGGGGTAAAAGCCGGACGCCGTGACTATCAACGCCGAGGCTGCTCGCATGAAGCATGGCGCGCGCAGCAGCTACGGCGCTAGGCGCATCGGCCCCCGTAGCGCCCAAGATTGCTTGGCAAAACCCCCGCAACCTTTCCTGATCCGCATATATGTCTTCCATGTTGGCACCCTTGGGCTTCCGCCTCAACGACCGCGTATTCTGGCTGATAGACGCGCAGCCAGATATTGGTGTTAGAAAATATGCACTTTGTGTACATAAGTCATTAAATGTGAGGCTAGGCAAGCCCTATTCGATGGTGCGTCCACCGTGCTAGCTAGGAGTTGTATAAAACGATGCCCTTACTGGATTTGCCGATATGCAAGAGCCGCTCTACAACCGCATTCTGCATGTTCTGACATCAGAGATCGCGGGAAGTGATCTTCAGCCGGGTAACCGTTTGATGGAAAACAGAATTGCGACACGCTTCGGTGTGTCGCGTGCACCGGCACGCAAGGCATTAGCGCAGTTGGAGGCTTTAGGACTTGTCGCGCATATGACTGCCCCCGGGCGGGGATTTGTTGTCGTAAAGAATGCCCAAAAGCGTGCCGCGGAACTGTCATCACCCATCGATGACCCGTTCACCACGGACATCACGCCTACATGGCAGCGGATATATGGCGAGGTCGAGGATGCATTAACGCGGCGCATTGCTTTTGGGGCATGGCGCTTAACCGAGACAGGTATTGCCCGTCAGTTTGGGGTCAGTCGCACAGTTGCGCGCGACGTTCTGGCACGACTACAGACGCGCGGCTTGGTTGTTAATGAAGGCAAGGGATGGGTCGCACCGAAACTCAGCGAAGTGCGGGTGCGCGACCTTTATGAATTGCGCGCCTTGCTTGAACCCGCCGCGCTACAGCGCGTCAGCAATCTGGTGTCGGAGGCGCAACTGGATCAGATGATCTGTGATCTGCAGGGCGCCGCAGGCAAAGGTGGGCAATGGCTCGATAAACTCGAAGCGGATTTGCACATTGGCCTACTCCAGCGTTGCGATAATTCTGCGCTACGCAAGGCAATGACCGAAGCCCAGTCACTGCTTTTGGCACATAAATTTTTCTACCAGCACACCGCCGAAATTTATCCGGTTGAACCCTTTCTGGAAGAGCACGTGCATGTCCTCAGCGCATTGCGAAAGGGGGCCGTTTCTGAGGCTTGCGACGCATTGCGCATACATTTGCTTCACTCCAGCGATCGGGCCGTTGTTCGGATCACCACATTGCGCGGGATCATTTATGACACGCCGCCAGATTATCTTGAACCTCATGACATAACGCGCTGATCTAGGCTTAGCTGCGCCGGCTAGGGGGGCGGTGTCATAAGTGAGGAAAACTCGGCTTTGATCTTTCGTTGGCCGACTGTCAGGTCAGTAGAGCTTGAAGGAGGGCGGCTATGATTGCCTCGCCAAAATTAGGGGACGACACAGTGCGCTGCCTCTTTCTGCTTTCACAACAGCGTTTGGCGGATTACGCATCCTCAACTTCGCTCATTGGGAAAAATTATGGCGCAAAAATCCACTATCTATAAAGCCGAGCTTTCCGTTTCCGATATGGATCGCCACTATTACGAGACGCATAACCTGACCATTGCGAAACATCCCTCAGAAACGGATGAGCGGTTAATGCTGCGGCTTGTTGCTTTCGCTCTGAATGCACACGAGCAGTTGGAGTTCACCAAGGGAATTTCAACGGATGATGAACCGGATGTTTGGCAAAGAAGCCTGAGTGCTGAGATCGAGCTGTGGGTGACCTTGGGGCTTCCCAGCGAAAAGATTGTGCGTCAATCGTGCGGTAAGGCCGACAAAGTGATCGTGTACTCCTATGGGGGCAGGACGGCGGAAATGTGGTGGGATAAGCTTAAAAACAGCACCACCCGGTTTGATAATCTGCACGTCATTAACATTTCCGAAAGCGAACTGAGCCAACTTGGTGCGCAGGCGGACCGTTCGATGAAATTGCAGGTAAATATTCAGGATGGTGAGGTTATGGTCAGCGTTGGCGATAGTGTCGTTTACGTTAACCCGATCAAGTGGAAATCGGCAGATTAAGTGCAAAATTGGGCGCTAACCGCTGCGCAGTCAGCATAATGCACCTATCTCACACACTCTTGTAATGAATGCGGCTGGTGCACACGGAACCATAACAAAGCGAGTAGGAATGTTACAAAATGCACTTCACTCGTTGAGTCAGCAAAAAACTAAGGTATGCGAAAGACATAGAAGGATTGTAGATAAGTCGCTCGATTGAACTCGGATATTGGGTAAGTCGAGGGGCGTAACGGGAAAGAAAAGCACCATGGTTAACTTCACCTCAGGCACCAAGGATGGCGCAATGCCAAAAATGTCGATCGCTACTATTGGACTGATGTTCATTGCCGGATTTATGGCGACGAATGCGTTCGATTTCTGGGGTCAGGTTGTTAGCCCCGGCCTTGGTTATGCGAACCTGTCGCCGCATGGGCTTGCGAAAAGCCTTCTGGGGAAGTTCGGCCTGCCAAATGGTGACTTTGCTGGATACTTTTTCCACTTTTACCTTGTTGGCTTGATTGGCTATCCCATCGGCTGGCTGTTCATCTTCGAGCCAATCTGGAAGCGTGTGCTGGGCGTTAAGTTCGGGTGGTTTGTGCCATCCGCTGTTTACGGCTTTGGACTATGGGTCTTTGCAATTGGCGGCATCACATCTATTGCGGGCCTGCCGTTCTTCCTGAACTTTAGCGGGATCACTTGGGTCGCGCTGGTTGGCCATGTTCTTTACGGGATCGTGCTCGTTGCGATGTTGCGGCTGATGGCTGCTAAGGGCCGCGGTTAAACACTGCCAACGTCCCCAGTTGATGCGTCCGCTGGGGGCGAGTTATCGGCCGCGTTTAGGGATTTTTTATGTGGCTGGTCAAATTATCTTGTCAGCAGCCGATGGGTACATCTATCTGGCGTGATCCAATCCATTGCTGGGGCTGACTGTGCGCGAAACGAATTATCCTAGCCCTAGGGCATCCTATCGTTTTGCTGATATGGTCGTGCACATCATCGGACTTGCCCTGATATTAGTGGCGGGCAGCGTGCTGATCTTCAAAAGTTTTGGACAGGTGAATGGCGCGCTGGCTGTTGGCGTTACCGCCTATGTCTGCTGTGCGCTTGCATCCAATCTGGCCTCATGGGCGTATCACTTTGCGCCATGGCATGATCGGCGGTTGCTGTTGCGACGGGTGGATCACGCGGCGATTTATCCCAGCATTACGGGGACGTTTACGCCCTTTTTCCTATATGCCAACACAACATGGACGCTCAGCTTACTGGCGATTTGCTGGTCACTAACGGCTGTCGCAATGTGGAAAAAGATTACCGATGAACGGGTTAAGTCCCGCTGGTCAACGGCATCCTATTTGGGGTTGGGCGCTATCGGTCTGTGCGCGCTACCCGATCTGGCGGTCGTATCGTCAGATGTGTTGTTTTATATCATTGGCGGGTCTGCGTGCTATGTCATCGGAACGGCCTTCTACATTCGCAAGGAAATGCCCTATCGCTATGCGCTGTGGCACAGTTGGGTGAATTTTGGCGGTATTCTGATGTTTTGTGGCGTCTGGATGGCTCTGTTTTAGCATCCGATGAATAGGCCGCTTGGGGGTTTGCCAACAGAGATCATTTCGTACAGGTTAGCGCATGGAACTTCTTGAAGCAGACCACAACACTCTCCTAGTCGTCATGTCATGTGTGGTTGCTTTGGTGGCGGGTTTTACCGGCCTGTCCTTGACCCGCGATTTGTCACGAAAGCCGTTATTGCAACGGCAGATATCAATCGCTCTGGCCGCTATCGCGTTGGGTGGTGGGATCTGGTCGATGCATTTCGTTGCGATGCTGGGGCTGCAACTGCCTATCCTGTTTTACTATGACGCCGCGATCACTCTGGTTTCAGCACTGACGGCGATTTTGATCGTTGGGGCGGCGCTGGTCTTGCTGCATTTTGTTGAGCGGACACCCCTGGTGATTTGTTTGGCAGGCGGTATCGTCGGGGTTGGCATTCTGGGGATGCACTATATCGGCATGGCGGGGCTGCAACTGTGCAGGGCGACATATACGCCGATGGGCGTTCTGGCGTCATCGGCGGTTGCGATTGGCCTATGCGTTTTGGCATTCGGCATCGCATATGGCCGCAGGCAAAACCGGAACATCTTTCTGGGGACGCTGTGCTTCGCCGTTGCGGTTTGCTCGGTACATTTTCTGGCCATGTCGGGCACCAACTTCGTTGCCCTGCCAAACCTGACCGAATTCGGCCCAACGATGAGCAACGAGGTGCTGGCATTGGGAGTGATCTTTTCCAGCTTCATTCTGTTCGGCACGTTCCTTTGGGTTAGCGTGACCTATCTGGTGGCAAGCCCGCAGATGCAGGATACTGCGCCCCTCACGGTCGATGCAATGCCCCGTGCATTGCAAATCCCGTGTGAGCGTGACGGCGTGCGGGTTTTCATCCTGTCCACCGATGTGGCTTTCGTGCGCGCCGATGGGCACTACACGCAGATATATACCGAGCAGGGCAGCCTGTTCTGCGCATGGCCAATTGCCGAGGCGACAAAGAAGCTGTTGCCGGTCGGCCTGCTGCAAACGCATCGCAGCTATCTGGTCAATCTGGCCAAGGTATCGCGGTTTGAGCGGGCCAAAGATAAGGGGCAGTGCGTCTTTGCCGCGGCCGACATTCCCCCCGCACCGGTTAGCAGGTCCAAGCTGAAGCTGATTCAGGATGCGTTGGGCGCGCAACCCAGCGCAATTCGTGCGAGCTGAGGCGCATCTCGTGCAAAACCCCTGTATTTCATGGGTTTGTTGAAGCGGTGATAGATAACGGCATGCAAGCCTCTCCCTAAGAAAAACAAAAGTTTTCAGGGGAGGACAGCCGATGATTCCAGCGGCATTCGAATATTATCGACCTCAGGATATGGCGGGTGTTCTTGCCATCTTGGGTGAGCACGGGGATGACGCGCGCGTCATGGCAGGCGGGCACAGTCTGATCCCGATGATGAAACTGCGCATGGCGGATGTGCCCCATCTGATCGACTTACAGGATGTTGGCGGCATGTCTGATATCGTCGTGGGCGCGGACGAAATCCGCATCGGCGCTATGGTCACGCAGGCGGACATTATCGACAATACGGAACTGCGCAGTGCTGCGCCCATCCTGCGTGAGGCCGCCTTGCAGATCGCCGATCCTCAGGTCCGCTATATGGGAACCGTTGGCGGAAACGTTGCGAGTGGCGATCCGGGGAACGACATGCCCGGCCTGATGCAATGCCTGAACACGCGCTTTACCCTGATCGGCGCAGATGGTGAGCGTGAGGTGGACGCTCGCGAGTTTTATGAGGCGGCTTATATGACCACGCGTGAGGATGACGAGGTCCTGACCGCAGTAATCATCCCGACGCCCGCAGGCGGATACGCCTATGAGAAGCAGAAGCGTAAGATCGGTGATTACGCCACCGCTGCTGCCGCCGTGCAAATCATCAAGGATGGCGACACCTGCACCTCCGCCGCGATTGCGATGACGAACCTCAGCGATACTCCAATCTATTCCGAGGCTGCTGGCGCCGCATTGGTGGGCACCTCCGTTGACGATGCTGCACTTGCCGCTGCGACCGCCGCAATGTTGAACGACATCGACCCAAGCGAGGATAATCGCGGGCCAATCGCGTTCAAAAAACACGTCGCCGCCGTCATTTTGCGCCGTGCAATCACGCGCGCTTGGTCGCGGGCATAAGGGGGGATCACATGTCTAATAAAATGCACATCAAGATGAACGTGAACGGCAAGGACGAGGAGTTTCTGGCCGAGCCACGTGAATTGCTGATCTACACCCTGCGTGAACGCTTGAATATCACAGGCCCCCATATCGGTTGCGATACGTCTCACTGCGGCGCCTGTACGGTTACGATTGACGGTAAGTCGGTCAAGGCCTGCACGATGTTCGTAGCGCAGGCCAGTGGGTCCAGCGTGACCACTATTGAGGGGATCGGCACACCTGACAGCCTGCACCCCTTGCAGGAGGCGTTTAAGGAGCATCACGGGCTTCAATGCGGTTACTGCACCCCCGGCATGATCACGCGGGCGACCAAGCTGCTGGAGGAAAACCCAAATCCGACTGAGGAAGACATCCGCTTTGGCATGGCCGGCAATATTTGCCGCTGCACTGGATACCAGAACATCGTGAAATCCATTCAGGCCGCCGCCGTGGAGATGAGCTCAGCCAAGGAGGCCGCAGAATGAAAGACGAAGTAATCAGTCGCGACGACCGCGTTGCCAACCTCAAGGGCATGGGATGTTCTCGCAAACGGGTCGAGGATGCTCGGTTCACACAGGGTAAGGGCAACTACGTCGATGATATCAAGCTGGACGGTATGCTGTTCGGCGATTTCGTCCGCTCGCCCTATGCGCATGCGCGGATCAAGGGGATTAACGCTGAGGAGGCGTTGAAAATCCCCGGTGTTCTGGCCGTTCTAACCGCCGAGGATCTGGCCCCGCTGGGTCTGCACTGGATGCCAACCCTTGCTGGTGACAAGCAGATGGTGCTGGCCGACGGTAAGGTGCTGTTTCAGGGGCAGGAGGTCGCCTTTGTAGTGGCCGAGGACCGCTACGCCGCCGCCGATGGTATTGAACTGGTTGAGGTGGATTACGAGGAACTGCCGGTCATCGTTGACCCGTTTGAATCCCTGAAATCCGATGTGGTTCTGCGTGAGGATCTGGACCCGAATGCCGATGGCGCACATGGCCCGCGTAAACACCCCAACCACATCTTCACATGGGAGGCCGGTGATAAGGAGCCGACCGAGGAAGTCATCGCAAATGCCGATATCGTCGCGGAGGAGTCGATGTACTACCACCGCACGCATCCATGCCCGTTGGAAACATGCGGCAGTGTGGCGTTGATGGATAAGGTGAACGGTAAGCTGACCCTGTGGGGAACATTTCAGGCCCCCCATGCGATCCGCACCATCGTTTCGCTGATTTCGGGTATCGAGGAACACAATATCCGCGTGATCTCACCCGATATTGGTGGCGGGTTCGGCAACAAGGTGGGCGCATATCCGGGTTATGTTTGCTCGGTCGTTGCCTCCATCGTGACAGGGCGGCCGGTCAAGTGGATCGAGGATCGGATGGACAATCTGATGACCACGGCCTTTGCCCGTGATTATTGGATGAAGGGCAAAATCTCCGCCACGAAGGAGGGCAAGATCACTGGCCTGCAATGCCACGTGACCGCAGATCATGGCGGGTTTGACGCCTGTGCCGATCCGACCAAGTTTCCGGCCGGTTTTATGAATATCTGCACTGGCTCCTATGACATCCCGACCGCCTATCTGGAGGTTGACGGCGTCTATACAAACAAGGCCCCCGGTGGGGTGAGCTATCGCTGCTCTTTCCGCGTGACGGAGGCAGTCTATTTCATCGAGCGTATGATCGAGGTTCTGGCGATCAAGCTGAACATGGATTCGGCTGAACTGCGCCGGATCAACTTCATCAAAAAGGAGCAGTTCCCGTATAAGGCCGCACTGGGCTGGGAATATGATAGCGGCGATTATCACACCGCATGGGATAAGGCGCTAAAGACCGTTGATTACGATGGTTTGCGCGCCGAGCAGGCCCAACGGGTTGAGGATTTCAAGGCAGGTAAAACCCGCAAATTGATGGGGATCGGCCTCAGCTTCTTTACGGAGATTGTGGGCGCCGGGCCTGTCAAAAACTGCGACATCCTAGGTTTGGGCATGTTCGACAGTTGCGAAATCCGCATCCACCCAACCGGCTCCGCGATT
Organism: Pontivivens marinum; assembly: GCF_900231835.1. Classification (GTDB taxonomy): domain Bacteria; phylum Pseudomonadota; class Alphaproteobacteria; order Rhodobacterales; family Rhodobacteraceae; genus Pontivivens; species Pontivivens marinum. The sequence goes on from NZ_OCTN01000002.1 coordinate 10,182, forward strand.
GCCCGTCTTGGCACGATTTCGCAGGGGCAGGGGCACGCGACGACCTTTGCGCAAATCCTCGCCTCGGAAATCGGATTACCTGCGGACAGCATCACGATTGAGGAGGGCGACACCGATACCGCGCCTTATGGATTGGGCACATACGGATCACGTTCCACCCCTGTTGCTGGTGCGGCCACCGCTATGGCGGGGCGTAAAATTCGCGCAAAAGCGCAGATGATCGCGGCCTATCTGCTGGAGGTGCACGATAATGACGTTGAATTCGACGTTGACCGGTTCGTGGTAAAGGGCGCGCCGGAGCGGTTCAAAACCATGAAGGAAATTGCCTTTGCCGCCTATAATCAGGCCATTCCAGGGCTGGAACCGGGTCTGGAGGCGGTCAGCTATTACGACCCGCCCAATATGACCTACCCGTTCGGAGCCTATGTCTGCGTCATGGATATTGACGTCGATACAGGCGTTCCAGAAATCCGCCGGTTCTATGCGTTGGATGATTGCGGCACACGCATCAACCCGATGATTATCGAGGGGCAGGTGCATGGCGGCTTGACCGAGGCACTGGCCGTCGCGCTGGGCCAAGAGATTGCCTATGACGATATGGGCAATTGCAAAACCGGTACGCTGATGGACTTTTTCCTGCCAACCGCATGGGAAGTCCCCAATTACGAGACCGACTTCACAGTTACCCCCAGCCCGCATCACCCGATCGGTGCAAAGGGTGTCGGCGAAAGCCCCCATGTGGGCGGCGTGCCGTGCTTCTCGAACGCTGTGCAGGATGCATTCCGGCCCTTTGGCAATACGCATACCAACATGCCGCACGACCATTGGCGGATTTGGAAAACTGCAAATGGCCTAGGGCTGCATGACTGAATGCGCACTCGGTTGAACTAGCAATAGTGGGTGCCCGAATGACTGGGCACCCACCATGCAGGAATTCACAATGACTTGGCACGACCTTCAAGCCGCTCTGGCAGCGGACGGATATGTTGCATCTGATGACCTGGCGGTTGCGATGCATCTGGCCCTGACACTGGGCCGCCCCCTGTTACTGGAGGGCGCGGCAGGTGTGGGCAAAACCCAACTGGCCGGCAGCTTGGCCGCGCAGCGCGATACCAAACTGATCCGCCTGCAATGTTACGAGGGGCTGGATGCGGCGCAGGCGATTTATGAGTGGAACTATCAACGGCAATTGCTGACCATCCGTGCCGCGGCTGAGGATGGTGAGACCGGCAAATCTGTCGAGGCGCGGATATTCTCACGCGAATTCCTGCTGGAGCGTCCGCTGCTCGCCGCGATTACACAGGATGTCGCGCCGGTCCTGCTGATAGATGAGATTGACCGCGCTGATGAGGAATTCGAGGCCTATCTGCTGGAGGTTCTGTCCGAGTTCCAGATTTCCATCCCCGAGCTGGGCACGATCAGTGCGACCACGCGCCCGATTGTTATCCTCACCTCAAACGGCTCACGCGATCTGTCCGATGCGCTGCGTCGCCGGTGTTTGTATTCCTATGTTGAGTACCCCGATCGCGCGACCGAGTTGGCGATCCTGCACGCCCGATGCCCGCAGATTGAGGTCCGCTTGGGCGAGCAGATCGTCGGTTTCGTCCAGAAACTGCGTGAGGAGGACTTGGAGAAGGTTCCGGGCATTGCCGAAACGCTGGATTTTGCGGCGGCACTTATGGGGCTGGGCATTGCGGACCTGACCTCGAACCCTGCGGCCCTGCAACATACGCTCAGCACGTTGCTGAAAACCCAACGTGATCGTGCGAATGTCACGGTTGAGGTCGCTGGCCGCATTGCGGGGCGCGCAGCATGAGCAGGATCACACGTTTTGCCGCACGCGACACCGGTGCTGCCGCTCGGGTGGTCGGGTTCATGGATCACCTGCGCCAGAACGGCCTGCGTCTAGGCGTTTCGGAAACAGATGTGGCACTGGCTGCTTTGTGCCAGGTGAATGCTGCCCAACCCAGCGAAACCCGCCTAGCTCTGCGCACCATATGTACAGGGTGCAAGGACGAGGCCGAGCGCTTTGATGCACTCTTCGACAGCTACTGGATGGATGCCGGTCGGGTGAGGCAAAAGATCGTACAAACCGCCGCATCGAAAACGGATGATAACATGCATTCCTCACGCGATGCGCAGGGCGAGGATATGGGCGGCTCAGGCACCGCCAATGCGCCTGATGGCGGAACCGGTGATGCGCAGAGTGACGGTGAGGGGCGCCTGATCGCAACCGAGGTGCGCAACCTGATGCGCAAGGATTTGCGCGATCTGGTTCGGCCTGAGGATGTCGCCGAGGCAGAGGAGGTCGCCCGCCGTTTGGGCACTGCCCTGCGCGACCGCCGTTCCCGGCGGCGTCGTGCGGCGCGTAGGGGCGACCGTCTGCATTTCCGCAAAACAATCCGTGCCAGCCTAGCAACGGGTGGTGACCCCCTGCGCCTGCTGCGAAAAAACCGGCCCGACCGTCCGCGCAGGATTGTGGCGCTGTGCGACGTTTCGGGATCAATGACGGTTTATGCGCAGATCTTTCTGGCCTTTCTGGCAGGGCTAATGCGCAGCGACCCGACAGCAGATGCCTACCTGTTTCACACTCGCCTCGTGCGGATAACCGAAGCATTGCGTGAAAAGGATACGATGCGTGCGATTGGCCGCATGTCGTTGATGGCCGACGGTTTTGGCGGCGGATCACAGATTGGCCCGTCGATTGGCCGGTTCGCCAGCACATATGCCAAACGGTTTGTGGATGGCCGTACCGTCGTGCTGATCCTGTCAGACGGATATGACACGTCGCCCCCTGCGGTGATGGATGCGGCGCTGCGTGATCTGAAAAAACGTGGCTGCAAAATCATCTGGCTCAACCCGCTCAAGGGGTGGAGGGATTATGCCCCCGTCGCCACCGGCATGGCCGCTGCGATGCCCCATCTGGATTTGTTCAAATCGGCCAACACCCTGAACGACCTGCTTTCATTGGAGAACGAGGTGACGGCGCTATGAAACCGGCTGGAATCCTATCCCCCGACCTTGCCGATGTTGCAGACCGTTTGCAGCGTCAGGATCAGCCCTTTGCTTTTGCCACCATTGTGCGCACGGCAGGTGCCACGGCGGCAAAACCGGGGGCGAAGGCGCTGCTGGGCGCTGATGGTACGATCCTGCACGGTTGGCTGGGCGGCGGCTGTACACGTGGAGCTGTGAAAAAGGCCGCAATCGCAGCCCTGCAAAGCGGTCAGCCGCAGCTGATCTCCGTCGCGCCAGAGGAACTGTTGGCGCAACGCGGTATCCAAGCGGGGGAGGAAATCGACGGCACCCGATTTGCCCGCAATGGCTGCCCGTCCAAGGGGACCGTGGATATCTTTATTGAGCCATGCTTGCCGCCTCCTCAATTGATCGTATTGGGAACATCTCCTGTCGCACAGGCGCTGATCAGGCTGGCCCCGCAATTCCATTGGTCCGTGGCGCAATCGCTGCCCGATGGAAGTCATAACAACCAGCGCGTCATCGTTATCGCCACACAGGGGCAGGGTGATGTCGATGCATTACAGAAATCACTGTCCGTTCCCGCGATCCATATCGCCTTTGTCGGCAGTGCGCGGAAATTCGCGAACCTGTCGCAGCGATTGCAGGCGGAAGGCATTGAGCCTGCCAAGATCGATGCAATCAAGGCACCGGCAGGATTGGATATAGGCGCTGTAACGCCCGAGGAAATCGCGCTGTCGATCCTAGCTGATCTGGTTCAGGTGCGCCGCGCACGGGTTCATGCCGCAAATGCATAGGGTTGCGACGATAATTCTGGCCGCTGGGCTGTCACGACGGATGGGCGCGCATAACAAACTGCTCTTGCCCGTAAACGGTTTGCCGATGGTGCGCCACGTTGTGCAGCAATATCGGGCCGCATTGGACGGGCCAATTATTGTCGTGACCGGCTGGGATGCCTGCGCGGTGAAACAGGCGCTGCTGGGGCTAGGTGCGCAATGCGTTTTTAACCCGAGCTATGAACAGGGGCAGCAAAGCTCGGTTGCCTTCGGGCTCAGCAATTGCCCGCCGGCTGACGTGGTTCTGATCGGGTTGGGGGACCAGCCCTTGCTGCGATCAGCGGATATTACAGCCTTGCTGGAGGCGCATGTTAGCGGCCATCCGGCAAAGATCTCGATCCCGACATCTGATGGTAAGCGCGGCAATCCGATTGCTGTGCCGCATGTGGTGCGACCGCAATTGACCATGGACCGCCTGCGTCCGGGGTGCATGCGGTTCACGCGCGATAATCCGGACATGGTTCAGCGGCATTCACTGTCGGCACAAGGTTTCTACACCGATGTCGATACACCCGAGGCCTATGCCTCACTCACCGCAATATCGGAGTGCGCGTCATGAAACGCCTCATCAAAACGCTGCGCTGCTTGCGCCGGAAAATGGCGCTCACCCCTGAGCAAGCTGACCAAATCAGATTCCCCTGTTGTTAGGAAAAGGACACATTATGGAACTGTCAGACGAGATCATTATCAACGCCCCCAAGGAGCGGGTCTACGCCGCGCTCAACGATCCCGAAATCTTGCAGCAGTGCATTCCGGGGTGTGAGGAGTTGATCAAGCATTCCGACACGGAACTGGAGGCAAAGGTTGTGCTAAAGGTAGGGCCGGTTAAGGCACGCTTTAGCGGTAATGTGCAGCTGGATACATCGGGTGCGCCAGATGCATTCTCGCTGACCGGTCAGGGAAATGGCGGTGCAGCGGGGCATGCAAAGGGTGGTGCGGACGTGACGCTGACTGCGGATGGCGACCAAACCATCCTGCGCTATGAGGCAAAGGCAGATATTGGTGGCAAACTGGCCCAGCTGGGCAGTCGCTTGATCCAGAGCACAGCCAAAAAGCTGGCAGCCAAGTTCTTTAAATCGTTCGCCGATGTGGTCAGCGAAGAACCCGTTGCCTGATACCCGAAACAACGTCATCGCACTTGCGGTGACGTTGAACCGTTTGCGATGCTACGGTCTAGTATTTTCAGCATCGAGTATGGTGATTGATGCCGTTCGGTTCTAATTTTCCGTTAGCCACCGTTAAAACCCATATTATTGAGCAAATTAACGGAATCTCGTTTCTAAATAGCGGGGGTGTATTGGCAACACCCAGACTACGGTTGACATGTATCGGACACTCGCGGATGAGGCGTTAACCCATGGTTTTTCGGGCAGAGTTTGAGAAGGAAATCCGATGTCGAATCTGACCGCTAACGGGCGTGCCGTAATCGCCGACCTTTCCCGCCGTTATGGCCTATCGCAGGATGCGGTGGAGCATATGGCCCGCGCCGTTTCAAATGGTGGCGGGACGATGGCACAGTTCAACGTGCCCGAACTTGGTGGCTCTGGCCAGTGGATGTCCGGTGGCATGACCATGGTTGGCGATATGTTCAACAGTGGCTTGCAGAATACAGTGTCCAACCTGTGCGGCGAGCTGTCCAACGCCATGGCCTCCACCCTGTTTTTCGAGCAGCTCAGCATGGCAATGGGTGGGTCCGTCTGGCCTGAATGGTTAGGGCAGCCAGCGTCGTCCGGCGGGCAGAACCAATCACGATACGCCTATTTTCCACAGGCGCGCCGGTTGGCGTTCGATCATGGCGATGGCCGCGAAATCGTCTTGCTGGACACTGGCGACCACCAAATCGGCGGTTTTAGTCAGCAGCAATCAGGATATGGCGATCCATTCAGCGGTATTTCCGTCTCCAGCCAGTTCGGTCAATTCGCGCTATCCTCATTCCCAGTCGCACGCACGGACGGGGCGGCGGAGCCCGAAGTTTTCGAGCCGATGCAGCCAGCCGAGACCTTTCAGCCTGAGCCAGAGCCTGCAATCAACGTTGCCCCATCGTTGGGTGGCGAGGATATTCTGGGGACTATCGGTCGGCTGGCACAACTGCGCGACGTTGGCGCATTGTCCGAAGAAGAGTTTGCCAGCAAAAAGGCCGAACTTCTCGCACGGCTGTAGCCACTGTGAGCAGGTCTGCTGTTGCTGGCGACAGTTGTAGCGATAGCGCTGTCTTTGGCCAAATAGGTGCCATTTGCAGTGCTAGCGCTGATATATTGAGATTAAGGGATTTTCATTAAAGCTACTGGAAGTATGGAGGCGAGTACGAGAATCGAACTCGTGTACACGGATTTGCAATCCGCTGCGTCACCACTCCGCCAACTCGCCTCATAGCCTGTGGTGCAAGGCTGATAACGCGATCCTTTGGGGGGTGCAAGTCCATTGTTACAGCACTTGTTACAGTGTTCTCGTTCACTAAGGGTTCTGTGTCACTTACATCTGCAGCCTTGTCTTTTGGGATTGCGGCGATCTGAGCGGCACGCCTGACGCAGGCTGTGAATTGCTTCGCCAAGTCCGTCAGCTGAGTTTCAGTTCTGCAATCACTTGCGCAGCGATTGCACCTCTTTGGCCATCTCGATCTGGCGGAGGTGCCGAGTGTAGTGCGCGATCGTTTTCTCACTCATCCCGGTAATGCTTGCGATCTGCGAATCGGTCATGCCGAGCACGGCAATTTCAACAGTCGCGGTGTATCGCAGTGCGTGATTATCGTGGGCCTCACCAGCTCCGCAGGCATCACGTGCTATCTTCATTGCATAGGCAGCTTGGCGGTAGCTCAACGGCTTTCCGTGATCTCCTGCGATGATGAATAGCCCGTCCCGTGGCGTAGCTCTCAGGCAGGCTTCAAGCTGGGTCGTCAGCGGTATCACCAACCGCTTGCGCGTCTTGTTTTGCCTAACCCTGATCCCGTCCTGCGAAACATCACCCCACTGCATTCTCAGAATGTCACCCATGCGCTGTGCGGTGCCGAGGCACATCTCGAAAATCAGGCGTGCGCGGGTGCCTATCGCATTTTGATCGCGGAAGTCGACAACCAGCTGATTTGGCCACGGCTCGCGCGTTCCTTCGCCCAGGCTGATAAGTGTCACGCCCTTCGCTGGGTTTCGATCATCAGGCATCCAGCCCAAATCGATCGCGTACTCGAACAGGATGCTTAGGCATTGAACAAGGTAATTTGCCAGCCGGGGGCGATCTGCGTTCGCGTCTCGCATCTTGATGACGTGTTTGCGGCGCATTCCTGCTGGATCGTCCTCTCCGAACATCACCCGCAGCTTTTCCATATACTTGCGGTAATCGGATTGGGTTCGAGGGGCCCGTTGGGTGAAGCGTGGGCCGTCGAAGTATTTATCTATGAGGCGCGACCATGTGTGCGTTTTGGGCGCCTTGTGAGCTGGTCCGTTCAGCAGCTTTGAGTATTCGGACCAGAATTGAGGTGTCCCGAATTCTGCATCGATCTTTTGGCGGTGATCCTTGCACTCGAAATACAGGAACTTCGCAGCACCGGGGCGACCTCGCCAATGGACATATTTCGGCAACTCACGATGTGCCATGTCAGGCCCTCATATCTTTGGTGTCGTATGGATCTGCTTCATCCGGCGTGACGTTGGTGCTGAAATCAAGCTCGATCACACGGCCCGAGATCCGTGCGCATGTGACTTCGACGCCAGCGGCTCGCGCTGCTCGGATGTAGTCCATGAGTCTTTCAGTTGTTTTCACGCCAGCCATAAATACCGTGCCTCCATCTGTATCAGGTAAAATATCACCCATAGGGTGAATGAGAGGGCGGCCCAGCCAGCAAGCGTGCAGCACACCGCGAGGATGATGCCGCCGCCGTTCAGAAACCGGTGATCTCGATCTGTATGGCGAGGGATCAACATTCGAGGGCCTCTCGGTAGAGCTGCAGGACGGCTTCTTCCTCGGCGACCTGCTGGGGGTCTTTGGTGCGCAGGGCGATCAGTTTGCGCAGGGCTTTGGTGTCGTAGCCGCGGGCTTTGGCCTCGGCCATGACCTCCTTTTGCTGATCCGAGACGATCTTCTTCTCCTCGTTCAGCCGTTCCATCCGCTCGACGAAGGAGCGCAGCTCGCCCACCGTGATGCGGTATTGCTTGGTGGAGACCTCGCGATCGGCGTCGGTTTCTTTCATCGGGGGCGGGACCTTGCCGGAGCTGAGGCTGTCAGCGACCCGGCGCAGATCGCCGCTGGTGAAGGGCGGGCTGGTCGTGGTGCCGCCATTGCCGTCCGGACCGCTGAGGGTCATCGTCAGGTTCTCGGCCATCATCGGGCTCCGTCATTTATGCGACCGGTCGCGCGCTCGAATGTTTCGCGCAGCAGATCCCAGCGGGTTGCGGCGGCGGCATTGGTCGAGAGTTCACGGCGGCTGCGGATTTGCAGGATGGCGCGCAGCTGGGTGGCGGTACGTTCCGGTTTCGGAATGTCGGTGCGCAGCTGAGGGCAATCCGACCGGCCACGCAGCCAGCGGCGGAACGCGATATCCGAGCAGAGCATCGCCGCAGCCTGCGCGCGGGCATTCACAACGCGATTGGCCTGCGACAGCCAGAGGCCCGTGGCGATCTCCAGGGTGCCGCCGGTCGCCATGACCCGAGATAGCGTCAGCCGTGTTTCGGTCGAGGCGATCAGCGCGCTATCGCTGCCAGTGCCGTGCTGGATCAGATCGAGCATCCGCACGCTGCCCAGTCCATCGGCATGGGCGCTGTCGATATCGCGATAGACGCCGGTTAAGCGAACAGCATCATAGGGTTGCAGGGGCTGGATCATCCCGGCACCTGCATCTGCATATAGTACAGCGTGCTATAGAGCATCGCGTTCAGCCAGACCAAATAGGCGATGAACAGCATCGCCGCGGCGGAGGTCAGGCCATTGGCCGCGCGGTTCAGCACAGTCATGCCGTAACCTCAGCCACGCGGTGCCGCGCGGCGATTGTCCATGCGAGCAGGGCGCTGGCCCGCGTAGGCCCACAGCCGATGATGTCGCCGCATTCGATCGAGGTCTTGGTCGGCTGCGCGTCAAGGCTGGCCCCGAATTCGGCGCAGAGAATGTCGATCACCTCGACCGCATCTGCGGCGGGCAGGGCGGCGGGCGCGGTCGCGCTGCGGGTGCCGTAGCGGGCCTCGATCATGGCGAGGGCGGTGGCGATGCGGTGGGCGCTCATCGGGTTGCACCCTCCAGCATCGGGATCTCGCCCATTGCGGCAACCGCGCGTGCGGAGCGAACGCCCTGCCGGTGCTGCACAACGCTGCTGGAGCGGTAGCTGGTGGGCGCGCCGACCGGCGTCGGGTGATAGCCGTGAGCACCCTCGGCCGCGAGTTCGGTCCAGCGCCGCAGCGCCATCCGTTCCGAGCCGATATGCTCGACGGTCAGGTTCGCAATCGCGACGGTGTAGGTGCCATGGGCGAGGGTCATCCGTCCCGCATGGGTCGTGCGAACGCTGATCGCCGCGCTGTCATAGCCGTCGCTATTCCACTGCTGGATGAGCTGGCTGGCAATGGCGGCGCGGGCAATCTTCGCGGCGCGGGTGTTGGTATTGCGGATCCGCTTGCTCATTGGATCACCTCCGCCAGCAGATAGCGCGCGCGGATGGTCCAGGAATGCAGGGCATCGCCGGGCGTCGGGCCTTCACCCTCCGCTCCGGCGCAGGTGATGACGTGGCGGGGTTTGTTGTTCGGGCAGCCATAGGCCGCGATCGCATCGTGATGTGCGATCAGCAGGTCTATCGCTGCACGCGGATCATTTGACTTTAATTGCTTCGAAGTAGTGAGCGCGCTGTTGAGGCAGTTAAAGCCGCCTATCTGCACGGGCAGAGATTCTGGGGCGTTCGGGAAAATTGATGTGTTTGAAGTCGTTGACGGCATGACCGAGGTCTCTCCCTGTTGTTTGGGAGGAATCTAATGGGCGTTTTGCCCATCGGTCAATTATAAAATGGACAAAACGTCCATTGCGTGTATTGCAAACCAACTCCACCATGGCGAAAAAATGGCTCGGGAGTTTGAAATGTATGACGTCGATGAACGTGTTTTGTTGGGCCTTTCACGCCTTACCGGGGTCAGTGTGGATAAACTTTACGGAGCCTTAATCGTTCGTTTGCTCATGAGGTTATCAGCAAGAGCTCTGGGAACTTCGGTTAAGCGCCCGCGATAAAGGTAATCCATCGAAACGCCCCATCGCTCTGCAATTTTATAGGCCATATCAGCTTTTAGTGGTTTGACGCCCTGTTCGATGCGGCTGTAGCTGCTCCGGTCTATTCCTACTGAATCAGCGAGTTCTGACTTCGTTAGGTTGTGATGAGCTCGCAATGCCTCCAGTCGTTGGCCTACTGCGACAGGATTAAATGGATCGTAATCGTTCACGGCATACCCCCTTGGTTTCCATGACTGAGTGTCCTGCGTAAGTGGATAAAGCGTCCATTGATGTTTCTCCCATCTTGACGAATGGACGAAACGCCCATTATGCAGGGTGTATGGAGATGAGATTTCAAACATTTGGTGACGTGATCGACACATGGCCTTCTCGCGTAGCCTTCGCGAAGGAAGTCGTGCTTTCGCTGTCTGCCGTGAATAAAATGCATCGGACAGACTCTGTGCGCGGTGTGTATTTCCAGAGAATTGTTAGGGCCAGCGCTCAGCGCCACGGTGCCGCTGCTGTTACTTATCAAGAGCTTTGCATTCTAGCGGGTAGGTCGGCGCCTGATAACTTAAAGGCAGTTACTACAGCCATTTCCCGTCCTTGCGTTGATGTGGAAATCGGGGCGAGCAAATGAGCGCCGCCGCAATGAGCCACGGTCCGCTGGTGGCATTCACAACCCCTGCCGCTGATCCAGCGCGTCTTCACGCATTCGCCACTCACCGGTTTGGCGAAACGACGCGGGGTTCATTTGGTATGGGCCCCCGCGCCGCATCTTCATCGTGTCCAGCGATTGAGAGGGGGGTGGTCGGATGACCGTTCCCGTCTTCTCCACAGCATTCAAAGCATCGCCTTCACCGGTGGATGATCGCAGAGGAGCGCCTGAAATGTCTTTCCGAAACTTACGAAACCGCAAAATTTCTGGTTCGGGCGGAAAGGGCGGTGGTGAGGGGGCTGAGCGTGCGGCGTTTGCGCGGATGCTGTGGAGCGCATTTCCCGAGGCACGATCCGAGCATGAGCTGTGCGAGCTGGCGGCGATGGTTCTGACCGATGATGCGCGTCCTGTGAATCCGCGGACGGTCCGAAACTGGCTGCAATGCGAGAATGCGCCGCATTTTCGCTACGTGGTGCGCGTCATGGCGTTGGCGGGTGCCGAGGCAGTCTTTGCACTAATTGATCCGGAGGCAGCATCATGAAGGTCCGTGCGTGGGTGGGCTATCGATTGAATACGTGGCGGGCAAAGAGGGCGGAGCATGCGGCAAGCGTGTTCCGGTTGCGCGCGGAAAAGTTTTTCCTGCGGGTCAAGGGGTTGAGCAAATGATGCTCGCGCCGGGCTTCGCAGCAGGGTTTCCGGTGTCGGGGGGCGGCGTACCGCACCGGAAAGGGGCGCGCCGTATCGTGGTTGTCGCGGCGCGCCCTCAACAAAACATGGCGATGGGTGGGTATTTGACTTATTCAGTTCTTGAGCTGGGCGAGGTCGCCATGCCCCAGCGTTCAACTGATGGGCCTATAGGGTTCGCAGTTGTAGCCTCCCCGGACTCCCCCGCCTGTGCCCCACGCGCAGGCGGGGTTTTTTGTTCGGGTGCGTTATGAACCGCGTGCATTTACCGGACCGCCGGCAGAACCGAACGCATGAGATCACGGCCTATGGGGGGCGGTGGCGGGTCTGCGTTGGCTATGACGGGGCAGGGCGCGCGCGGGAAGTGTTTATGGATGGCGAGCGTGTCGGCTCCGATGTGGCGCAGCTGCTATCGGATGCCTGCGTTGCGATCAGCGTGGCGCTGCAGCACGGCGTGCCCGCGGCGGAGATGGGGGCGAGCTGCGGCACGGTTCCTGTTGCGGGCGCGGCGGAGGTCACAGAACCGGCCTCGGCTTTAGGCGCGGTTCTGGCCATGTTGGTCGCGGAGGATGCGGATATCGCGCGGATCGGCGGTGCGCCATGAGCGTGATCGCGGATCAGGTGCGGGCGGATATTGCGGGATTGCGGGCGGATGGCGTCTCGGCCCGGGAGGCGCAGCTGGCGATTGGCTGGCGGTATTTGCGGGCGATCGAGCGCAATCACCTGACGCCGGTCCGCGACCGGGCACCTGCACCGGATCCGGAACCGGCGCCGACCAGGACTGATGTGCCACCGCTGGTGAGCTGGACCAAATCGGGGGTCGCCAAACATGGGGGCTACCAGTTCGCGGGGCCGCGGCTGGAAGTGCTGCGCCGGTCGGCCAGCTCTCGCGGGTTCAACCGGCTGCAGCTGATCGAGCAGGGCGTGCTGGATTGCACGACCACGAAAACGATCGGGCTTCTGAAGCGGCTGGGGCTGATGGCGCAGGCGGGCCAGCGGCGATCCGGTCGCGGGAATACCAAACGCCTGCGGGCCTATTACCGCGCCACGGCGCTGGGTCGTGATGTGCTGCGCGCCATCGAGGCCGGACCGGACGCGCCACCGGTCCCGTGGCTGCGCGAAACATCCAAAGGGGAGGGCGCGTCATGAAACCGCAAGCGTCGGGATTGCAGGCGGTCCAGTCGGAGGAATTGTTCCACTATCCGATTGCGACGCGCGAGAGGCTTCGGAACCACTTCTTTCTGACTTTCCACCACCGGCGCTGGCTGAACAGCGACTTTCGCAACCTCGCGGATCTGGATGTGCGCGGAGTGGCGCTGGATCTGTTTTGCGCGGCGCAGGATCAGGCGCCGGTGGGGACCTTGCCAACCAATGACCAGCTGATCGCGCGTTTGGTCGATGTGTCGCTGGAGACCTGGCGGGGGCTGGCGGCGCGCTCGATCCCGCCGCTGACCAATTGGCAGCGCTGTGTGTGCGATGATGGTGAAGTGCGGCTTTACCATCCGGTGGTGCTGGAGATCGTGCTGGATGCGTTGGGGCGCAAGGAGCAGGATGCGGAGAAGCGGGCCAATGACAAGGCGCGCAAGCGTCTCAAGGCTTTGCCCGAGCAGATGATGCGGGCGGGATTGCGCAAGCAGGCTACGGAAGACGAGGCCTTTGTCCTGCGTTTGGATGAGCATCTTCTGGAACATTATGACGGTGAGCAACGACGCCCGGCGACGGTGCGCAGGGCGCTTGAGGATCTCGATCTTCAGGATCAGCGCGGCGCGTAATCCTTCCGCGTTTCTTCCGGCGGAAGGAAAACGGAAGGAACGCGGAAGGAAACCGGAAGGAAGTCGGAGCGAAAAAGCGTGAAAGAGCCGTGTCCGGCTTTTTTTTGATCCGGTTTGTTCCGCGCTGAAAAGACAAGGACATGAAATTGAAAATGACAATTGCGCGGTGGCGCGCGGGCCGCTGACGGGCCGGTTTTTGCAAGCGGACGGATTGGGTTGAGAAAGGAAGATCTGATGGACAGCGTTGAGCAAAAAGAGGGGGAGGCGCGTGTGATGGCGTTGCTGATCGAGCCATTGCTGCGGCGGGGATTGGCGCGGCCCTCTGCGGTGAGCAAGGGCCAGTTCGAGGATATGAAGGCGGATATCTGCAAGCGTCTGGCCTATATGACGCCCGCCAATCTGGGAGCGCTGGAGGAGATCGTTGCGGCCAATCCGGCGGGCAAGGATCGGGACCGGCTGCCGATCGGGCCGGTTGTGCTGGGCTATGCGGCGGATGTGCAGCCGCCCAGCGATACGGCCTCGCCGCTGATGCGCGCGGTGTTCAGCTCGGCCACGGGTCTGGAGGCGATCCAGGGCGGGTGGTCGCCGGAGCTGCTGGGTCAGGTGCGGCGGACGCGCAAATGGCCCGGACGGTTTGCGCTGACGCAAATCAGAAACGGCGCGGATGACAATGTGCGGCTGATGCGGCGGCTCGAGGAACGGATCGCGACGGGGGCGGCGCTGGAGGGCGCGGACCAGGCGTGGCGCGACCGTCGGCTGGCGGCTTTGCGCAAATGCGAGGAGATCAGGGAAATGGGGCTGAAGGGATGAGCGTGATGGGGGCTATCGAAGCGGGTGCGCAGGGTCGAGTTGCGCTGGATTGGTACGCGGCCGAGGTTACATCGGGCCGTGAGCGTACCGTGGCAGATGCGGTCGAGGCGCTGGGTCTGGTCGCCTATGTGCCGGTCTGGCGTCGTCAGGGGCCGGTGAACCGGCGGACGGGGCAGCGCAAGATGGTGTCGTCGCCGCTGGTGCCGCGATGGGTTTTTGTGGGCTGGCCACGGGGACTGCCCCATGCCTTCGATGCAGTGGCCGCGCACCGCGATGTCCGGGGTTTTGTGGGCGTGGACGGTGTGCCCAGCCGGATCCGGTGCCACGTGATGGACGGGTTTATCCGGGCGCATGGCAAAGACGGGTTCACGCTTGCGGACCAGGTGGAAACCGACGCGGAACGGTTGGAGCGGCTACGTGCGCAGCTGGGCAAGGTGCATCAGGCACGGGTGGCGCAGGGCAGCTTTGCCGGGACGCAAGTGACGGTGCGCTCGGTCGGCGACAAGCACGCGAAGGTGGTGATGCAGCTGTTCGGGGGCCAGCGGCTTACTGTGGTTCCGATCGGAGCGCTGGTTCCGCTGGATGTCTGACAGATCTGGGGCAGGGTGACCGCCCCCAGCCCTATGAGGCATATCGCGACCCTCTGCGATCCGGTGCCGAGAGAGGGATAGGATCGCAAAGTGCGACGCTGTGGGTGGGTTTAAGAGTTTCGCTTTTGACAAGGGTTTACTGAATGTCCCGCAAAGCCCGTTGTGTGGATTTAGTGAGCTTTCGCTGCGGATGCACCAATGTGGTTTTCAGTGAGCCATTCAATAAACGGCCTTTTGTGTTAAAACGATTCTGATGTGCGAAAAATCACCGTGATGATTGAAGAATCTTCCGTCGTATGGATTGCTTTGTAATAATGGTTTTCTGACTGCCTGTTTTTCGGAGAAATATTGCGCCGCTCTGTCCTGTTTGTGCGAGTGGGGGCGATTTTTCGAAAATATCATATCATTTTTGATCGATTTTGACGAAATCTAATATAGAAATTGTACAGGCGTGTAAGCTTGCTGACGTGCAAGTCTGCATATGTACAATCTTACCGGCGTACAAACGTACGTTTTTGTTAGGAATATCTCATGAAAATGGCATTCGCAATTTCGGCCGCACTTTGCATCGGATCAGCAAGCATGGTGCAGGCACAGGATTATAATTTGGATGTTTTTTTTGGCCTTAGCGCAGAAAACAAATTGGGGTGGGGCGGCTTCCAATACGACACAGATAGTGGCCGAGTTTTGGGCCTCGGGGTTTCACGTAACGATGTTTTCGTCCCTGGTCTCGAAATTGGTTTAGAATACAACACCAACGAGCAGGAATTTGTCTGTTGCGGGACGAACTCTATGGGCGCGGATACAATATTAATTACCGCGCGGTACAACCTTTTCCAATACGGTGGCTTTGAAGGATATGCCGGTTTGGGTTTAGGTGCCGCTAATGTGGCCTATAAGTTCGCGCGTACCTACGAAAACTCTGAAACCGTTGCTGCCGGGCAGATCATGTTGGGCGGGCGGTATGACGTCACACCCGCGTCGCAAATCTTTGCCGAATATCGGTATCTCTCGGTAGAGGACGCGGGAGTGGCGGGAGGTCTTGGGGGTGGTTTTGATGCCGAATTCAATTCTTCCAATATTGTCTTGGGGTATCGTTACTCGTTCTAAGGCGAAGCAGATACGAAGGTATCTGTCGGGGCTGTCTGCCTTACTACAGTGTGTTCTGCCTTGCTCAAGAGATTGCGTCTGTAACAACGCTCTAGCCACACTAGCGCGCAAGATGGTGTCGTCGCCGCTGGTGCCTCGCTGGGTTTTTGTGGGCTGGCCACGGGGTTTGCCCCATGCCTTCGATGCAGTGGCCGCGCACCGCGATGTCCGGGGCTTTGTGGGCGTGGACGGTGTGCCCAGCCGGATCCGGTGCCACGTGATGGACGGGTTTATCTGGGCGCATGGCAAGGACGGGTTCACGTTTGCGGGCCAAGTGGAAACCGACGCGGAACGGTTGGAGCGGCTACGTGCGCAGCTGGGCAAGGTGCATCAGGCACGGGTCGCGCAGGGCAGCTTTGCAGGGACGCAAGTGACGGTGCGCTCGGTGGGTGACAAGCACGCGAAGGTGGTGATGCAGCTGTTCGGGGGCCAGCGGATTACTGTGGTTCCGATCGGAGCGCTGGTTCCGCTGGGCAGTTGACAGGTTCGGGCAGGGTGACCGCTCCTACAGCCCAATTCGAACATTAGCGGGATACACTGTTGGCGGGGACCGGACGTTCGCTGCATTTTGCGCAGAGGTTTGCTATGCGGACGAACCGGACCTTCATCCGGATCGCCTGCGCCTGTTCATCTACAACTGGAATAGGCCCAAGGCATTCACCACATCGCGCTTTGTTGCCTCGGTGCGTTCTCGTGCCTGTGCGGTACCTTCTTTGATCACCTCAAGTATGTAGCCTCGATCCTCGGCGAGCTGAGCTCTACGCTGGCGAATTGGGGCTATGAGCTCCTGAAGGATCGCTTCCAGACGCGCCTTGATCTTGCCATCGCCAAGCCCGCCGCGCTGATATTGGGCCTTGAGCTCGGCAAGCTCGTCCTGGTCCGGATCGAAGGCGTCGAGATAGGTGAAGACAACATTGCCCTCAACGCGGCCCGGGTCTTCGACGCGCAGGTGGTGCGGATCGGTGAACATTGCTTTGACAGAACTTCGGATTTGCTCCGACGATGCGGACAAAGCGATGGCGTTGCCGCCGGATTTCGACATCTTGGCCTTGCCGTCGATACCGGGCAACCGGCCCGCCTTCGGGATGATCGCCCGCGCCTCGGGCAGTACGACGCTGCCTGCGGTTGCGTTGATGCGCCGCACAATCTCGTTGGTTTGCTCGATCAGTGGGGCCTGATCCTCGCCGACCGGTACGATGGACGCCTTGAAGGCCGTGATGTCCGCCGCCTGCGCCGCCGGATAGCACAGAAATCCGGCAGGAATATCGCGCCCGAACCCTCGCATGCGGATTTCATCCTTGATCGTCGGATTCCGTTCGAGGCGTGCCACGGTGACAAAGTTCAGATAGAGCATCGACAACTCGGCCAGCGCCGGAAGATGCGATTGCAGACAGATCGTCGTGCGAGCAGGATCAATGCCCACAGCCAGATAATCAAGCGCGACCTCGACCACGCTGCGCCGTACCTTCTCCGGATCATGGGCGTTGTCGGTCAGGGCCTGAATATCCGCGAGCAGCAAGAATTGTTCATGGCTGTCCTGATAGCGCAGCCGGTTAGCAAGTGATCCTGCATAGTGCCCGATGTGAAGCGGCCCAGTCGTGCGGTCGCCTGTCAGAATGGTTGATTTGTTCATTTTGCGTGTTCTCATAAAATGAGAGGCCGCGCATCGGGAGGTTCGGAAAACAAAAGGCCGCCCATGCGGCGGCCTCGGAATACGTTTGGTCATCCGGCCACCCTGTCAGGAGGCCAGCCACCAAGTCATTGCGATGATCATAGTGTTTTCCATGGAATACTAGCTATCGTCAGGAAGATCGCGCGTCAATCAAATGGTAGTAAGGGCTCGTTGCTGCCGTTAACTGCGACCAAGTCCAAAGTCCGGTAAGGGCCGTTCGTAACACTTTGCGAAGGTGGTGATGCAGGTGTTCGAGGTCCAGCGGCTTACTGTGGTTCCGATCGGAGCGGTGGTTCCCTTGGGCAGTTGACAGGTTCGGGGCAGGGGTTTTACCGGTTGGGGCAGGATGACCGCTGATCCCTGCCCAATGAGGCATATGGCGACCCTCTGCGATCCGGTGCCCAGGAGAGGGGATAGGATCGCAAAGTGCGACGCTGTGGGGGGGGATTGGTTGGTGACAGCGCAAATCTGAACCACTTTTGTGTGTTCTAAAATCAATTGTTAAAGGAGGGTGAGACTACATGAGACGCCTAGACCACCTCTGCAAAGAGTTTCTTTTTGTTTTTGAGGTGCCGCGCGACAAGCTGCTTCACGCATCTACCCTTTTTCGAAATGAAGCGTGCCGGTCTGGCAGCGTAAGTCGGCGTTGCAATCTCGGGGAAGAGCGCAATGATTTCGTCGCGGCTTTCGGTTGAGACAGCTTTGAGCGCTTCAGGTCCGACAAATAAGCTCTCTGTCGCAGCTCCATTCGAGTAGACGATCTCATGGTCGTCAAATAGCATATGCCAATAATCGACCTCGGACACGTTCATCACCTGCTCAATGCCATCCATGCTGCACAGTTTAATGGCGGGGATCAGCACCTCGCTGGTATTAAACATGCGCAGTGCAATCTTAGAGCGTATCAGTACACGGTGCTGCGGGCTTACCATCAGATTTTGCTCAGGCATGTTTCTACCGAGCGCGCCTGCCGTGATGCGTACGGGGCGTAGCTTAGGGTTTATCGCCAAGTCGATACTATCTAGCTTACGGTTGCCGATCCAGCGGATGGGACGGTAGCCGTTATCCAGAGTTAGCACCTTGTCGCCAACGCCAAGATCTTCAATGGCTACAAGGCCTCTCTCGGTTTCAATTTTTACACCTCTACAAAAGCAGGGAACCCCCGAAACATTGTTGTTTCGAATACTCAGTGTTCCGACCGGATCACCGTTCGTATTGAAAACTTGATATGACCATTCCTTGAATGAAGGATCCTCATATCCAGCGTCTTCTACCAGGTTATCAACTTGGAGGCTCCAGCCATCGGGTATATTCACGATAGTGGATTCGATTTCACCATCCGCAGGTTGTGAATCGACGGTAATCGCCCCGCTAAACCCGATGCCAATGTTTACAGTCACCGTGTCATCGGTGCCGTTGTTTCCGACGTTTTGATAAAACGACCCAAAACTGTTTGCAGTGATTACAAAGTTAGCCATGCTGTCTCTCAAACTACATCAGTTCCGACAGCTGCGGCGTGATGTTACTCAAAATATATAAATTTCAGGCAATTACTCTGCCTGTGTGTAAGAAGCATGCTGTTCATATAGCGCGCTAATTTTAGTCTATCCTTGATCCCTTAATCGACGTGTCGGGGCGAATTATTTACCACTCACGGCACAGTTCTTCCAAAGCTCGAGCGCCATATGAGGAGCTTGAACTCAGAACGACCCTACGTTGAGTGGGTATACTTACAGCTCAACTGATGACATTTTTTTTATGCCAAATCAATTCGTGAATTCCCTTAGGTAAACTCACGCTTTGTTCGCAGCGTTGGTGAGTAAGCTGTCATCGATCCCGCCTTTAAAATTAATAGGTTAAGTTCCAGCCCCCCTCACCGTGAGGCGCCGATGTTCGAGATCACCTCCGACCTTGCGCGCACGATGCGCCGCCTCGGCGACATTGCGGAGAAGCAGATCCCGTTTGCGGCGGCGCGTGCGCTGACGATGACGGCGCAGGACATCAAGGAGCGGACCGGGCAAAAGCTCGATCGTGTCTTTGACCGCCCGACGCCTTTTACCAGGCGTGGCCTCTATATCCGTGCGGCGCGCAAGACGCAGCTGACAGCGGAGGTGGGGTTCAAGACGATCCAGTCACGATATCTCGCATTGCAGGAAAGCGGGGGCGTGCAGTCTCCAAAGCGGCGGGCGATTGTGATCCCGAAGCGGATGCGGCTGAACCGGTACGGCAACATGACGCGCGGGGCTGTCAGCAAGGCGGCCGGAAAGCCGGATACGTTCGTGGCGTCGCGGGCTGCAAAGGCGACAGCACATCTTGCCCCTGGCATCTATCAACGTCCGAAGCGCAGCAAATACCGCAAGGGCGGCGCGGGGAACAAGAACCGGGGCGAGCTCAAGGGACCGCAGCTGCTGGTGGCATTCGAGGGCAAGGCGAAGTACCGGCCACGGCTCGGCTTTGTGCAGGGCGGGAAACAGATTGCGGCCAATCGCCTTGGCCCGAACTTCAGCCACGCTTTGCGCGAGGCCGTGCGCACCGCCCGCTGATGACCCCCACGCCAGCCCGCTAACGGGTTCCCCACGAGTGGGTCCTTCCCGGCCTCTTTAGCACGCGGGTAATTCGCACCGCGTGTGATTTGTGTGTTTCGGGATCCGGGGGCTGCAGGATTACATTGAGGTTGTTGTTCCGATGGCTGAGCTGACCACACAGTACCCGCTGCCCGAGGGGGTGATCGATGCGCGTGTGAACCGCGGGCAGCTGGCGGATGCGTTCAATGTCTCGGCCAATACGATCGACAAGTGGCGGCGGGACGGCATGCCGGTGCTGCAGGATGGCACGAACGGGCAGAGCTATGTGTTCCAGCTCTCTGCGTGCTGGGCGTGGCGCGCGGGGGAGGTCGAGGGCAAGAAGCAGCGGGATGCCGAGGCGGAGCGGTCTGTGCGGCAGCTGCGCATGGCGTTCCTGAACCGTGGCGAGGGGCGTGACGCGGATGCAGGGATGTCGCCGCTGGAGGCGCGGGCCCATGCGGAGGCGGAGCTGCGGTTGAACCAGGTGGGGCGCGAGCGCGGCGAGCTGGTTTATGTGTCGGATGTGACCGACGGGATCGAGGCGATCTTCGCCAATATCCGCGAGGTGCTGCAATCGCTGCCGGACTGGATGGAGCGGGAGGCGGCGATGGATGCGGCCTCGATCGATGCGCTGACCAGGCGATGCGACGGGGCGCTGGAGGGTCTGGCGGAAACCATTGCCGAGCGGTTCGGCGCGGATCCGGGCGATCGGGATGATGCGGGTCACCCGCAGGACCGCGCGGCCCGGCTGTGACCTTCGACTACGAGCCGCTGCCGCCCTTTGCGAGCATGGCGGGGGTGGTGCTGGACTGCCTGCCATCGCTGCGGCCGCCTGCGCGGATCAGCGTGACGCAGGCCTGCGAGAGGTATCTGCGGGTCAAGGTCGGGGGCAGCTGGCAGCGGTTTGATCGGGGCGTGACGCCCTATATGAACGAGCCGCTGGATATGATGGCGTCGCGGCGGTTCCTGGAGCTGATCTTTGTGGGGCCTGCGCGGGCGGGCAAGAGCGAGCTGCTGCTCAAGGGCACGGCCTGCTATGCGATTGCCTGCGATCCCGGACCTGTTCATGTGACGCAGATGGACCGCGACTCCGCGAAGGCGTGGGCGGAGGATGAGCTGGCGCCCTCGGTGCGCAACAGCCCTGATCTGGCGGCGCTGCAGGGCAAGGCGCGCAGTGATCGCAATATCTTCAGCAAGCGGTTTATCGGCGGGACGAAGATCTCGATCGGGGCACCGACTGCGTCGAACTTTGCCAGCCGGACCTCGCGGTTCGAGCTGATCACCGATCTGGACCGGATGAAGCTGAACATCGACGGGGAGGGGGCGCCGTTCTCGCTGGCGGCGAAGCGTCCGCAGACCTTGCTGTCGCGGGGCATGGCGATGGCGGAAAGCTCGCCCGGTCATCCGATCCAGATCGAGGACTGGACACCGCAAAGCGTGCATGAGCTGCCGCCCTGCGAGGGGATTGTGGGGCTCTATAATGGCGGGACGCGGGCGCGGTGGTACTGGGATTGTCCGCATTGCGGGGAGGCGTTCGAGCCGCGCTTTGATCTGCTGGAATATGATGCGGAGCTGCCACCTGCGCAGGCCGGTGCATCAGCCGAGATGAAGTGCCCGGAATGCGGTGCGTTAATATCTGCCAGCGAGAAGCCCCGCCTGAACCGTTCTGGATACTGGCTTCACGAGACAAACGAGGGCGGTCTGGCGCGGGTCGAGGATCCGCGCATCAGATCCGTCAGTCGTCTGAGTTACCACCTGAACGGGGCGGCGGCGGCTTTTGCCAGTTGGTCCGCGATTGTCAGCCGTTACATGGTCGCCAGCCAGCATGCCAGAACCATGGGGGACGAGACGGGTCTGCAGGTGGTGGTGAACACGGATATCGGGCTGCCCTATCGACCCTCGATGATGGATGAGGAAAACGCGCTGACGGCGGAGGGCTTGCTCAAGCGGGCGGAGGGTCTGCCGCGGGGCGAGGCGCCGGACTGGACGCGGTTCGTGCTGGTCTCGGTGGATGTGCAGAAGGGCCGGTTTGTGGTTCAGGTCGAGGCCTGGGGCACCCATGGGGAGCGGGCCCTGATAGACCGGTTCGATCTGGCGCAGCCGCCCGATGATGCACCGGGGGCGGGAGATCCTGATCGCCCGCGGGCGCTGGCACCGGAGCGCTATTCCGAGGATTGGGACGTGTTGCGTCCGTTGCTGGACAGGGTCTGGCCTGTGAGCGGGCAGGGCTACGGCCTGCGCACGCTGGCGGTGGGATGCGATATGCACGGCCAGCCCGGGGTGACGGATCAGGCGGAGAAGTTCTGGCGCAAGATGCGGCGCGAGGGGCTGATGTCGCGGTTCTTTCTGATCCGGGGGCATGGCGGTCTGAAGCAGCGCTCGCTGGTCTGGTATGCGGCGCCCGAGCGGGCCCATGGCGGCAAGAAGGCGCGGGGGGTGAAGATCCTCAACATCGCAACCGATCTGGTGAAGGACTCGGTGACCCAGTCCCTGACGCGGCTTCCCGGACCTGGTGCATATCGTCTGGGCAACTGGATCGATGCGGGTTTGCGCGACGAGTTGTGCGCGGAGCGTCGGGGGGCTGCTGGCTGGGAGATGAAGGCGGGGGTGAAGCGCAACGAGGCGTTTGACCTCGCGGGGTACAATCTCGCATTGGCGCGGCATCACGGCATTGAAAATATCGACTGGGATGCACCGCCGGATTGGGCGGCCTTTGGCATCGCGAATGTGCTGGCGGTGCCGCTGCGGGATCCGGACGCGGTCCCGTCCCCCCCTGAACCGCAGGCCCGCTCGAGGCCGCGCACGATCAAATATCTGGGAGGCTGACATGGCCGAATACAGACAGGCATACACGCAGGCAGATGTCGATTGCTTACGGGCTGCCTTGGCGCGTGGCGTGCTGAAAGCGACGATCAACGGCGAGAGTGTCGAATACGCCTCGATGGCGGAAATGCGAAAGCAGATCAACATCATGCAGGCCGACATTGAAGGTGTGACGCGCGGTCTGCGCACGCATTACCCCACAACATCGCGGGGTCTTTGAGGTGGACCTGATCACGCGCGCAATGGCGCATTTTGCACCGCGCGCGGCCCTGCGTCGGGCCGAGGCGCATACCCGCTACACAGCATTGATGAACTATGACGGGGCAAGCCGGGGGCGCCGGACCAAGGGATGGAAAGCGCCTGCAAGCTCGGCGGATGCGGCGGGATATGGTTCGCGGCGGCGGTTGCGCCAGCTGAGCCGCGATCTGGTGCGCAATGCGCCCTTTGCAGCGCGGGCCCAGCATCTGATCACGAACAATGTGGTCGGTGGTGGTTTTGTGCCGTCCATTAACGGGGCGGAGGATCCGCAACTGCGCGCTGTTCTCGACACCCATCTTGGCACAACGGCCATCGATGCGATGGGGCTGAATGACCTCGCGGCCTGTCAGCGGATCGCCATGAACGCCGTGTTCGAGAGTGGCGAGTTGCTGGTGCGCCGCCGGATGCGGTTGAAGTCCGATGGCCTGACATTGCCGTTCCAGATCGAGCTGCTGGAGCCGGATTATCTGGACGAGACCAAGCAATGGAATGGCGGCAACGAAGTCATCGAGGGGATCGAATTTGATCCCTGGGGGCGGGTCGTTGCCTATTGGCTCTATGACCAGCATCCCGGCGATGTGAGCCGGACGATCAACACTAAATCCCGCCGCTATGCCGCCCCGGAAATCCTGCATCTGCGCAAGCTGGATCGACCGGGTCAGGCGCGGGGCGTGCCGTGGATGGCGCCGGTGATCCTGACCCTGGGGGAGATGCGCGACTATCAGGAGGCGCAGATCACCAAGCAGCGGATGGCGGCGCTGATGGCGTTTTTTGTGGAGAGCGAGAGCGATGCGGGCGCGTCCAGGGGGACGGGGGCCAGTGCGC
Organism: Pontivivens marinum; assembly: GCF_900231835.1. Lineage (GTDB taxonomy): Bacteria > Pseudomonadota > Alphaproteobacteria > Rhodobacterales > Rhodobacteraceae > Pontivivens > Pontivivens marinum. The sequence continues at coordinate 33,967 of NZ_OCTN01000002.1, forward strand.
TGGATGATATCGGACCGGGCGCGATTATCGAGCTGGCGACGGGTCAGAAGGTCACCGCGACGGAGCCACCGAAAGTCGATGGCTATGACCAGTTCATGAAGCAGGGGCTGAGCGCGATCGCGTCGGGTCTGGGCCTGACCTATGAGGCGCTGTCGGGGGATTTGAGCGGTGTGAACTTCTCCAGCGCCCGGATGGGGCGGATGGAGATGAACCGCAATATCGAGGTGTGGCAGGGCCATATTATCCGCGCGCAATTCCTGACGGGGATCGAGCGGTGGATGCGCGAGGCCTGGCTGCTGAACTTCGGGAAAGCGGCTGACTGGCAGCTGAGCTGGACTGCGCCGCGCCCGCAACTGGTCGATCCGACCAGAGAGATCCCGGCAATGGTGAAAGAGATCTCGGCGGGCCTCAACAGTCGCCACGGCGTGATCCGGTCGCTGGGCCGCGATCCCGAGACAATCGACGCCGAATTGCAAGCGGACACATTCAGCACAGCAGGAGAGATCGATGGAGAGTGATCTGGTCGTGGGCGGCGAGATCGTCCTGAGCGGGGTGATCGGCTTTGACTGGTGGACGGGCGGCGGGATTACCCATGAGCTGGTGGTCGCGGCACTGGAGCAGTTCCCGGGGGATGTGACGGTGCGGCTGAACTCCGGCGGGGGTCATGCGACGGAGGGGGCAGCGATCCATGCGGCGCTGGTCTCGCATCCGGGGCGTGTGACGGTGATCGTCGAGGGTCTGGCGGCTTCGGCGGCGTCGCTGCTGGCGATGGCTGCGGATGATCTGGTGATGTCCGAGGCAGCGATGCTGATGATCCATGATCCGAGCACGGGGATCTATGGCACGGCGGGGGATATGCGCGACGGTGCGGCGGCGCTGGATGCGCTGGCGGGCAATTACGCGCGGATCTACGGCAAGCGGGCGGGAATTACGGCCCGGGCTGCGCGCGACATCATGATTGCGGAGCGGTGGTACGGCTCGCAGGAGGCGGTTGATGCGGGCTTTGCCGATCGTGTTGCGGGCGCCGAGGGCGCGGATGCCGATAGCGCCGCCACGGCAAGCGCGATGAACGCAAGCGTTCCCCTGTTTGATTACCGGCTTTATGCCAATGCGCCTGCGGAGCTGGTGCGGATGGCGGAGACGCGACTGGGTTCGACCTCCCTGCGAGAGCGGCCCGATTTTGTGGCGGCATCTGCTGCTGCGCAACAGCAGCCGAGCGCTGCGACTTCCAACCTTCAGGAGAACAATATGCCCGATCGCAATCCCCAAAGCACACCAGATGCGACGCCCCCGGTGGCGCCCACGATGACCGCACCGACGCCAGCACCGGCACCAGTGCCTGCGCCAACACCCGCACCGGATATGGCTGCGGTGCGGGCGCAAGCGGTGCAGGGCGAGCGGGATCGCAGCGCTGCAATCCGCGCGGCGGCAGCGCCGTTTATGTCCACGCTGGGAGCGGAGGCTGTGGCGTCGATGATTGATGAGGGCATCACGCCCGAGCAGGCAAATGCCCGCATCCTGACACTGATGGCGGGGTCTGCGACTTCAGGTGGTGCACCCACGCCCTCGGGCCAGCGCGCACATATCCAGCGCGATGCAGGGGACACGCGGATGAGCGGCATGGTTGGCGCGCTGATGCACCGCGCGGCGCCCAATCGTCACGCGATGGAGGGCCCGGCAGTGGAGTTCCGCCATATGGGTCTGCGCGGTCTGGCGATGAGCCTGGGCGGGGGCACGGGGTATAACCAGGCGGAGATGGTGCGCCAGGGGATGCGCTCGACCACGATGATGGGCGGCGCGCATGGGGTCAGTGATTTTGCTTACATTACGACAGAGGTGATGCGGCGGATGTTGCGGGCGGATTACACGCGGCGGGCGCCAACATGGGGGGCGATCTCGCGACGGCGCACGGCGACGGACTTCCGCAGCCTGCATTCGGTGCGCTTTGGCGGCGATCTGACCTTCAAGACGGTGGGGGAGAATGGCGAGTACCAGCAGGCGCAGCTGAGCGATGAGGCCGAGAGCCTCGCCGTCCAGAAATACGGTCGCACGCTGAACATCACGTTTGAAGCGATTGTGAATGACGATATGGGCGCGTTCGAGCGTCTGCCATCGGACTTCGCGCGCAATGCCCGCAATCTGGAATCCAAGATCATCTGGGGCCTGATCCGCGACAATGCCAAGCTGGGTGATAATAAGGCGCTGTTCCACGCGGGTCACGGCAATCTGGCCGGATCGGCCGGTGCTGTCAGCGTGGCGGCTGTGGGGGCAGGTCGCAAGGCGATGTGGGAGCAACGCCCCTATGGCAGCACGGATAAGAGCGACTTTATCGAGGTGGAGCCGGATCTCCTGTTCGTGCCGCCTGCGCTGGAGCTTGCGGCCTTGCAGTTCACCACGGCGGTGAACCCGAACAAGCAGGTTGATGTGAACCCGTTCACGCTGACCCCGACGACGGAGGCACGTCTGGGCAGTGCTGCGGGGGGCTCCGATACCGCGTGGTATCTGTTCAGCAGCGAGTTGCCGCCGCTGGAGCATGCTTTGCTGGAAGGGTTCGAGGAGCCGATGGTGGAGACCAAATCGGGGATGAACCCGGATGGTGTGACGATGGATGCGCGTCACATCTTCGGGGCGAACGCGACGGAATATCGCGGCTCTTATAAAAACGCCGGCGCCTGATCCGGACCGGGCGATCTGATCCATCCTGATATTCAATGACATGGAGACACTCATGAAGAATTACGTGCAACCCGGTGATCACGTCACCGTGCCCGCGCCATCCGGTGGCGTTACAGCCGGTGCGCTGGTCACCATCGCCGCGCTGAGCGGTGTCGCGCAGGCGGCGGCTGCTGAAGGCGAGCCTGTGGAGCTGGTGCGCAAGGGGGTTTTTGACCTTCCCAAAACATCGGCGCAGGCCTGGGCCGTTGGGGAGAAGATCTATGCAACCGCTGCGGGGGTCTGCACCACCGTCGCCTCATCCAACATGCTGGTCGGTGTCGCTGTCGAGGTCGCGGCCAACCCGTCGGGCACCGGTCGTGTGCTGCTGGACGGCGCGGCGCGTTAATCGATGGGCTCGCCCTTTGACGGCATGGCCGAGGCCCTGACGGGGATATTTGGCGAGAGCGTCACGCTGATCGTTGATGGCGTTGCGCGGTCTGTTCACGGCGTGCTGCGCCATGTGCCAGTGGAGATGATCCGCGATGGCGGCCAGATCGGCGAGACGCTGCCGGTGTTGCGGATCGCGGCAACGGATGCGGCAGGGCTGAAGGCAGGCCGCGATCTCGTCATTGTCGAAACAGAAACCTACGGGTTCTCCCGCAACCCGCGCCCCTATCGATCGGGGGGCGGGCTTGTCGAAATCGAACTGGAGATCGTCTCATGAGCAAGACCAAATCCTATAAGGTGCTGCGCAGCTGCGTGGCGGCGGATGGCGCATCGATCGCGAAGGGCGGGTCGGTGCTGCTGGATGCGGAGCAGGCGGTGCTGTGGCAGCAGGCGGGCAAGATCGGGGCCTCGGCCCCTACATCTGTCCCGACCCTGATCTCTGAGCCTGTCTCCCCACCGGTCACGACACCAGCCGTCAAAACCGACAGCAAAGCCCCATCACGCGAATGATCCACCAGCGCACGCATATCCGGAGCGCGGCCCATGGGGTGATCCGGGCGGCGCTAGCGGCGGGGATCACGGTGCGGCAGGCCTCGCCCTATGATCTGGGCCGCGATCTGATGCCGTGCGTCTTTGTGACGGGCGGGGATGGATCGGCGCAGGTGGCGGGGCAGTCGCTGGCGCGCGAGATGATGCTGGAGATCAGCATTGTGGATCGCGGGACGGCGGAGGCGATCGAGGATCAGCTCGATGCCTTGCAGGCGCAGGTCGAGATCGCGCTGGCGGCGGATCCACAGCTCGGCGGTGCGTGCCAGAGCCTGCATCTGACACAGGAAAAGCGCGCTTTCGAGAAAGCCGAGGATGTGCTGGGCGAGGCGCTTTTGCTGTTCCGCGTGGTCTACGGCACGACGCGGCGCGATCCCACTACTCTCACATAGTGACGGCAACACTCACATAATTCCACATTACCCACGCAACAGGAGGTGCTCTATGCCCCGCGTAACTGGCGATGATGTCATCGTAAAAATCGGCGACGTGACTGTCACCGGCATCAAGGAGGTGAGCTGGTCCGAGACGACCGGCACGGTGACCTCTTCGATTGCAGGCCGCAAGACGGATCATCACGGCTCCGGCAAAACGACAATGACCGGCTCGATCAAGGTGGAGCGCTATCCCGGCGATGCGGGGCAGGCGGGCCTGATCTCGGGCGCGGTCGTGGCGCTCAAGCTGTTCCCTGACGGGGACGGATCGGGGGCGGAGCAGATCGATGTGGATGTTGTTTTGACGGGTAAGGATTACGGCAATCTGGGGTCCACCGAGTTCCAGACCCATGATGTGCCCTTTGCCAATGCGGGCGATATTGTGCGCACGGCTGTGACATGAACGGGGCCTTTCTGGAGCGGGTCAAGGGAACCCGCAGCTCCGGGATGATCACGATGGATGCGCCGGAACTGGGGACCAAAGAGGATCCGTTCACGCTCTATCTGATGCCGCCTGCCTTGCGCGATAGCGATTATTCCTCGCAGGCGGTGGGCGAGTTCGAGCGGGTGATCCGGTTGTTCATCCGGATTGCGCGGGATGCGGACGGCAAGCGCCTGGTCGAGGATGCGGATCTGCGCGAGTTGATGCGCGAGGGCGGCGCGCCGGTGATGTATCCGGTGGCCTTGCGGGCGCTGAAGCTGGTCGCGGTTCCGAAGTTCGGGGACACGGTAAAAAACTGATGGCGCGTCCCGATCTGCGGACGCGCTATCATCTGGCCTACAAGCTGAAAAAGACCCTCACCGAAATCGAGGCAATGCCCATGGCCGAATATGTCGGATGGCTTGCCCTGTTCGAAGTGGATGCACCAGATGGATGAGCGCATCAGATTGATCCTGAACGGCACGGATCGGGGGGCGTCGCGGGCGGTGCGCACGTTGCGCGGCGAGCTGGGCGGGCTGCGAACTGTTCTGGGGGCCGGTCTGGGCCTTGGCGGAGCCTTTGCCGGGGTGGAGCTGGTGCGCGGGGCGGCCACGGCAATTGCGGGGTTCGGGGCGTCGATGGCGCAGGTGCGCGCGATCACCGATCCGACAGAGGCCGAATTTGCAGCGCTGACGCAAACCGCGCGCGAGCTGGGTGGCACAACGGAGTTCAGTGCCAGCCAGGCGGCGGACGGGTTGCGGTTTTTGGGGATGGCGGGCTTTGACGCGGCGCAAAGCGTGGCGGCAATCCCTGCGGTTCTGGATCTGGCCACGGCGGGGGCGCTGGGTCTGGGGGATGCGGCGGATATTACCTCGAATATCATGTCGGCCTTCGGAATTGCGGCCGGTGATGCGGGGGAGGCTGCGGATGTTCTGGCGGCGGCCTCGTCGCGGGCCAATACGGATATTCCGCAGCTGGGCGAGGCGATGTCCTATGTGGGGCCGGTTGCGGCGGCGATGAATGTGTCGCTGGCCGATACGGCGGCAGCGATCGGCAAGCTGTCGGATGCGGGCATTCAGGCCAGCTCTGCGGGCACGGGGTTGCGCCGGATCCTGTCCACGCTGGTGGCCCCGCCAAAGGAGGCCTCGGATGCGATTGCGGCTCTGGGTCTGGAGCTGGATGATCTGGATCCGAATGTGGTCTCGATCACGCAGATTGTGGACCGGTTCCGGGGGGCGGGTCTGGATGCGGCGGATGCGCTGACGATCTTTGGCGATCGGGGCGGGCCTGCCATTCTGGCGCTGGTGTCGCAGGCGGACGGGCTGCGCGATCTGACGCAGGGCATGCAGGATGTGAGCGGCGAGGCGGACCGCATGGCCTCGGTGATGCGCGATACCCTGGCTGGAGATGTGCAGACGCTGCACTCGGCGGCGGAGGCTCTGGCGCTGTCGCTGGGGGAGGCGGGCTTAGGTGATGCGCTGCGCAGCCTGACGCAAGGCGCGACGGATCTGATCGTGGGGGTGACGGGTCTGGTCGATCATCTGGGGCAGATGAACGCGGCCGGTGATCTCACTTCCGTCAAAATTGGTCTGGTCTTTGTGGGTGTGGCCAAATTGAGCAGCACGCTGATCGGGCTGGCGCCGGTTGTGATGCGGGCGACCACGGCGCTGCGGGCGATGGGTCTGGCGAGCACCTTTGCGCTGGGTCCGGTGGGGGCGGTGATCACGCTGGTCGCGGCGGGGGCGGCGGTGTGGCTGACCTTCCGCGACAATACGGCCGAGGCCGAAACGGGGATGTATGATGCGGTGGCGGGGACGGAGGCGCTGAACACGGCGCTGGCCCTGTTTGGCGACAGCCATGCACCGGATGCGGGGCGCTCGGCGATGGATCTGGCGGAGCGCAATGTGGCGCTGGCGCAATCCTCGCTGGATGCGGCGGAGGCGGAATATACGCTGATGGAGGCATCGCTGGCGCGGGAGCGTCAGGAGGCCAATGCGCTGGCGGCGCAAAGCGAACCGGGGGCATTCCAGCCGCTGCTCTCGGGCGCATCGCTGGTGGAGGAGACGATCTCCGGGGGCGAGCGATTGCTGGCGGCGCAAGAGGCGCTGGTGGCACGGGGGCGGCGCGCGGTCGAGGAAGCGCGGGCGGGCCTGGAGAATGCACGTTCACTGGTGTTCGGGCAGACTACCGGTGATCTGGGCGCGCTGTTCGGGCTCGGGGGCGATGGGCTATTGCCGCCCGAACCCTCGAGCAGGCCACCAGCGGACACGCCGGATAGCGAATCACGACAGCCTGATGAGGCGGAGCAGCGGGCGGAGCGGTTGGCGGCTCTGATGGCGCAGCTGACGGGGCAATCGCGCGATGCGCAGGCCGCGCTGACGCGGGTGGGTCTGAGCCGGGATGCGATCGAGAAGGCGCAGCGGTTCGATGCTGCGGTGCGGATCCTGACAGAGGCGGGGGTTAATCTGGGGGATCAGTGGGAGGATACGGGGCTCACGATCTCGGAGCAAATCGAGGCGATGATCAATGGCACGGTCGATGCGGAGGTCGAGTTCGAGGCGATGGCGGAGCGGTTGCAGGCGGTGCGCGATATTGGCGAGCAGGCAATGTCGGGTCTGGCGGATGCGATTGTGGGCTCTGCGCGCACGGGCAAACTGGCGATCGAGGATCTGGTGGCCAGCGGGCTGGAGGATCTGGCGCGTCTGGGCATCCAGCGCAATGTGACGGGACCGCTCTCGGATGCGCTCTTTGGCGATGGCGGGGTGGCGAGCAGCTTCCTGTCCAACCTGTTCGGGGTTGGCGGTGGCACTGGGGCCAAGACGGTCAAAAGCGCGAATGGCAACGTCTTCGAAGGGGGCGACGTGGTTGCGTTCGCTACTGGCGGCGTTGTGTCAGGGCCAACTACGTTCCCCATGGTTGGCGGCAATACGGGCCTGATGGGCGAGGCCGGGCCCGAGGCGATCATGCCTCTTACCCGGCTGGGCAACGGCAAGCTGGGCGTTCAGGCGACCGGCGGCGGGCAGGGCGGGAATGTCACCGTTGAAATGCCCTTTACCCTGCAAGTGATCGGCGGCGCCTCCGAGGAACGTGTCGAGATGGCCCCTGATGGCAAGTCGGCGCAGCTGTTTATTACAGGCGTTGTCAAAGAGGCTTTCCGCACGGGTACATTCCGCAAGGAGCTGGCGCAATATGGCGCCCGCAAACAACCCGTGGGAGGGGCCTGATATGAGCATCTCGTGGCTGCCCTCGATCCCTTTCGAGACGGAGCAATCCCGCGCTGGATTTAGTGGTCCGTCAGGCGCGTTGACGATCACAAAGATGGATGCCGGATTACCCAAGCGGCGTCGAAGATCGACAGCTGCGCCGCGCGCATTGCCAATGTCGATCACGTTCCTGACCATCGAACAGATTGCAGAGTTCGAGACGTGGTTCGAGGTCTCGACCTTGACGGGTGCGCTGTCCTTCGAGGCCGTCCATCCCCATAAGGGCGGCTTGTCCTTGTTCTCGTTCGCGGATGATCCGGCATATGAAGTGGTGCGGCTGCCCAGCGACCTGTTCACCCTGTCATTCAATCTGTGGGAACTGCCCTCATGAGGCAATTGTCCGAGGTGATGTTGCGGGCCCTGAATGCGCAGGAAACGGGCGAGGTGCTGCTGCCGCTGATTGTGGTCGAGGCCGGGGGCTGGCCGGGGCCCGAGCGGTTTGCGGGGCAAACATGGGCTGATGTGACCAGCGGCGGCCAGACCTATTTTGCGGTGCCGTTCCGCGTGGGATTGCCCGACGAGTCCGACGATGACGATGCCGGTGAAATCGAGCTGTCGATCGACAATGTGTCGCGCGATATCGGGCGGGCGCTGCGCCTTGCCACGGGATCTATCACAGTGACGCTGAGCTTCGTTCTGGCGTCGCAGCCTGACGTGGTCGATATCGGTCCGCTGGAGTTCGACGTGCTGTCGCACAAGACGACATCGCAAGATGTGGTGCTGATCCTGGCGGCCAGCCCGCTAACAGATCAGGTGTTCGGGCAGCACGTCCTGAACACCGTGAATGCGCCCGGTCTGCACAGCTGATGCACTGGACTGATGGGTGGATCGGCCTGCCGCACGCACAGCGCGGGCGGGGGCCGGGATATGATTGTCTGGGCCTGTTCGTCACGATCACCCGCACCAGATCCGGTGCCGTGGTCGATGACCCGCTTTGCACAATCGCGACCTCGCGTGCGGCCGCGCACAAAATGCGGGCGCATTGGTCACCGGTACGGGACGCCCCGCGCGAGGGGGATGCTGCCCTGTTCCGGATCAGGGGTCATGCCCTGCACGTCGGATATGTGCTGGACGCGCACCGGATGCTGCACATCGAGGATGATACTGGATCGCGCATCGAGCGCTGGGACGGGTTGCTGTGGAAGCCGCGTCTGGAAGGATTGTATCGACATGCCGGATAGTATCGAGCTGGTAACCGCTCCGCATAACTTCGCGCCCGTTGCTGTATCGTGGATCGCGCCGGGCGCCACGATCATGGAGATGGTGGGCGCGCATATCCCGTTGGAACATCGCGGTGCGTGCTATGTCGTGCTGTCGCGGGGGGATCGCGCGTGGCCCGTCCCGATCGACATGTGGGGGAAGGTCCGCCCGAAACCGGGAACCACGGTCGAGATCGCGCGGCGTGTCGAGGGCGATGTGCTTCGCATGGCGCTGCTGGTCGCTGTAAGCGTGTTTGCGCCATATCTGGCGGGCACTCTGCTGCCTGTTGGTGTGGCGGCAGAGACCTTGGCTTTGGTCACGGCGGGCATCGGTCTGGTGGGCAACTTGCTGATCAACGCGCTCATCCCACCACCCGAACCGCAGACCGTTCAGAAATCAGATCCGCGCTATGCCATCACCGGCAACTCGAATGCGTTCAACCCGTGGGGGATTGTGCCCTCGGTTCTGGGGCGCCACCGGATGTATCCGGTGCTGACGGGGCGCGGCTATACCGAGCTGGTGGGCGATGATGTCTATTACCGGTTCCGCGCAGTGTGGAGTTACGGCACGGGACATCTGGAGGATCTGCGCATTGGCGAGACCTCGATCACGGCGTTCAGCGATGTCGAGATCGAGCTGCGCAATTTTGACGAGACGCGCACCCGTGCCGCGATCCCCGAACTGGCAGATATGGACTGCGTGTTTTTGGGCGATGAGGCCCCGATGGCGCTGTATCCAAGCGATATCTCGGAGGTCCATGAGAGCGTGGCGCTGCTGATGGATGCGCCGGTGCTGCGGGAAACCGAGGCGAACACCGCCTCTTTCTCGGTCGATCTGTCGCTGAGCGAGGGGCTTTACGGTGTGACGCGCAGCGGGACCAAGAAGTTCAAGATCACGGTGGTTGTGGATTATGAATATCGCGCAGTTGGCAGTGATATGTGGATCGATGCGGGATCCGAAGAATATAGCGGCCTGATCCAGACCTCCTTCGGGGTCAGCAAGACGATCACGCCTGCAGCCCCTGGCAAGTTCGAGGTGAGGATCACGCGGCGCACGGAGGATGAGGCGACCAGCGGCGCGACGCTTTACGGGGCCACGACGCTCTCGGTGATCCGCTCGGTCTCGGCCGAGCCGCTGCCCAATATTCCAAAGACCTGCGAGATCGCGCTGCGGGTGAAGGCCACGGACCAGCTCTCGGGCAGTTTGCAGAGTTTGAACGGGATCTTCTGGCGGCATGCGCCGGTCTGGGACGGGGCGGAATGGTCTGCGCCGCAACCTGTGCGCCATCCGGCATGGGCCTATGCGCTGGCCATGCAAGGTGATCACCTCGCCCGCCCTGTGCCCGATGTGCAGATTGATCCCGATGATCTGAAGGAGTGGGCGGATGTGGAGCCGCATTGGACCTGCGATATGGTGGTGGATCAGCCCGAGCGCCTTGCTGACGTGCTGCGCGCGATTGCAGCGACCGGGCGCGCTACGCCAACCCGCCGTGATCTGAAATATACAATCGTGCGGGATCTGGCTGACGGTCCAATCGCAGGACATATGAGCCAGCGCACCGTGTCCGGGTTCGAATTCGAGCGCGTGGTGCGCCCCGCCGTGCATGCCCTGCGGATGCGATACATCTCGGAGGCGCATGGCTGGCAGCAGCATGAACTGACCGTTTACGATGACGGCTACGATGCCGGCAATGCCACCAATATTGAAACGATGGAGCTGCGCGGGTTTGTGCTAACCGGTGACGATACCGATCAGGGCAACATCTGGCGCATCGGTCGATATCACATCGCCGCTTACCGTTTGCGGCCCGAGGAGTTCACCTGGACGACTGACTGGGAGCATGTCCGCTACAATAACGGTGACAAGATCATCGTGCAGCACGACGTGGCGCTGTTCGGCGTGGGGGCAGGGCGCATCGTCGAGGTGGGCACGGTCGGAACCTCGATCGCATGGGTGCGCATGGATGAGCGGTTCCGCTTGTCCGATGGCGCGCCTGAAACGGCTGCCGAGATCGCGTCAACGCAGTCCTACACCGATGGTGCCGTGATGCACCTGTCGCCGGTCGCTGAGCCGGTCAGCTTTGCTGTAGCCGGGGCGCGATCAGCGCGCGCCGAGGATCGCGGTGCAATCCTCTATCTGGATCCGGTGGCGAGAGAGGTCAGCTTTGATCGCACGCAAGGTGCGGCCGTATCGGGGACCCGCCGCCTGCGTCTGCGCGGACGTGATCGGGACGGCGATACGGTGCTGGGCGAGGTGACTTATGAGGCGGGTGAGGTCGCGACATTCCATTTTGTGGACAGGATTGATGTCGGGGCTTTGGCTGTTGGTGATCACGTGATGTTGGAGGAGATCGAGGCCGAGCCGGTCACCCTGCTGGTCCGCCGGATAGGACGCTCGGGTGTGGACAGCGCCACCTTCTCGGCCGTGGCTGCTGCTCCAGGCGTTCTGGTCGCAGATCAAGGGCTGATCCCTGCCTATGATCCGCAAATCACCGATCTGCCGGTGCTCGATCTTCAGGGGCCTGCATTGCCCGTGGTTGCGCGCGCGGTGTCAGATGAAACGTCCTGGCTGGAACAGCGCGGTGGCGCTGCGCAGCCGCGTATCCTTGTCGCATTGCAGGCGGATACGCAGCGGGGCGTATCGGCCGCGCAGTACCGTCTGCGCTGGCGGCAGGCGGAGGCTGGCCTCGAGGCCGGGGGCAGCGGGACTGGCAACGGGACGAGTCCCCGGTGGCAGGTTGGGCCGTTCGAACCTGTCTCCAGCCGCTATCTCTACACCGCAGCGCTGCAGGACGGTGTTCTCTATGAGGTCGCGGTGCAATCGCTGGATGCTTTGGGTCGATCGCGGGGCTGGGTCGCGGCAGGCAGCGTAGTGGCCAGTGCCTATGATGCGCCGCCGCCGGATGTGGTGCAGCTGCTGGCACGGCTGAACGGCTTTGATCTGACGCTGAGCTGGCCTGCCGTGGCGACACCGGACCTGCGCGGCTATGAGGTCCGCTATGCCTTCGATCCGGCCGTTTCCTGGGATGCCGCGCAGCCGATGCTGGAGGTTCCGGCGGGGCAGGTCGCGGCGACGGTGGCGCGGCGCACGGGGCACTGGATGGTCCGCGCGGTGGATTATTCCGGCCAGACCAGTCTGGCAGAGGCCTCGGTTCTGGTCGCGGCGGATAATACGCAGCACCGGCTGGTCTATTCTGCGGAGCTGGTGGACGCGGGCTATGCTGTGGGGTTTGCGGATCCGGAGGTCGGGGCGGCGGAAGACACATCCGGAGCGGTGCGCCTGCTGGCGGAGAATGACGCATATCCAGCCTCGGCCGTCTGGACGAAATCCACTGGCGGCTCCTTCACAGAAACCGCAGCCCATAAGCTCTACCTGCTCGATTGCGAGATCGATGCCTATGCCGAGCATTCCGGCGGCGGGGTGCCGGGCAAATGGTCGGTGGAGATTGCGCGGCAACCGGAAGGCTTGCTGTCGGAGATCGCGCAGCTGCGGGGCATTGTTCCGGGCGAGGAGTTCGAGCTGGGCGGCGTGACGCTGGCCTATCTGGTCTTGCGTAGCGAGGATGCGCAGACCACGCCGGTGGTGCGTTCCGCGAAATGGCGCATCCTCGAGGCGCCACGGGCCGAGTTCGGCGAGGTGACCAGCAGCGACAGTTCCTATGTCGAGGTGGTGTTTGACTGGCCCTTCGGTCAGGTGCCGCAGGTGCAGGTCACGGCAAAGGATGCCTCGGATGTGGTCTCCTTGCAGGTCTATTCCGTGAGCGCCAACCGGTTCCGCGTGCTTGCCTATGACGGGGCGGGGGCGCCGGTTGTGGCGGAGCTGTCCTGGACGGCGACGGGCTACGGCCAGCGGGTGAACATTCCGGCCAGTGCGGCCTTGCCTGCACCGCCACCACGCTATTCCTGATCAATCTGAAAGGGGGCTCTTATGGCTCATTCCACGGATGTGGTGCAGTTGAACACTGCGCCGCACCTCATTGCCGATGCTGCAACATTCCTGCGGATCCAGAACCGGGGATCCTATGCGGTGCGCATCCTCTACGCGGCCAGCCTGCCTGCGGAGTATCAGGATCTGGGCGAGGATCTCGCTGTGGGCTCGGTGGATATCCGCGCCGATCTGGCGAACCGCCAGCTGCAATGCTGGGCGTGGTCTGCGGGTAGCGGGACGTTGAGCGTCGAGCGCGACCAATGACGCAATTGCACGGCGCGGGGCAGCGCCACGTTCAAACCGGGGAGGTCGGTATCATGGGCATTGGCGCGGCGCGGGCCGATTTTGAGAACTTTGTTAGCTGCGATCGAGCGACATCAGCGACGGCCTTGGTGGGCGGGGTGCTGAGCAACTTCGCCGCGGGGGCGGTGGTGCGCTATCCCGATCCTGATGATCCGACGCGCGGCGTGATGCGGGTCGAGCCACAGGCGACCAACCACGTGCGTTCGAATGATGGCACGGGTGCAGCGGTCGGGCGTCTGGATGCGGGCGGGGCGCTGCCGACCGGGTGGACGGCACCCTTCGGCCTGCCATCATCCGCAGTTGAGGTCGTGCAGATCGGTGAGGATGTAGGCTTGCCTTATATCCGCATTCGGCTGCAAGGCGTCACGACCAGCAGCAGTGTTTTTATCTATACCGAGGGCGTCGGGGCTGTGGCGGCGGAGGATGGGCAGCTCTGGGCGCAATCTGTTTACATGCGCCTGATCTCGGGATCGCTGGCAAATATCTCGGCCATCAGAGTCCGGCCTGAAGCGCGGGCAAGTGGTGGCACGGGTCATAGTGGATATGCGGGCAGTGATGTGGCGATCGGCGCGGATTGGCAGCGATGTGCTCAGGGTGCCGCACTCGCAGATGCGAATGGCGCAGGTGAAATCTCCTATCTCGTGCCGACCATACAGATCGCGTCGACGTCGGGAGCGGCGATCGATGTGACGCTCGATATCGGTCTGCCGCAAATGGAGCTCGACGCCGTGACCTCACCGATCCGCACCTCCGGCGCGATGGCCACTCGGGCGGCGGATGTCGTGACCACGCCCGCGCCGGTGAATGGCGGCGTCTTTAGTGTGGTGGTCGACTTCCGGTTCTCGGCCGTCCAGGTCGCGGGGAGATCGGCGCGGGTTTTTGACTTTGGCGGCGATGAAGGCCGATCACTGCGGTTGCAGCATAATGGCGGGTTGAACACAGGCGATCTGTTGCTGGTGCTGCATGACGCGCCCTCCGAGGGCGGGGCCGTTCTGGGCGTCACGTTGGGGGTGATCACTGCGGGCCTATGGCAGCGGGCCGTTGTCGTGGTTGATGGCGCTGACCTGCGGGTGCGCCTGTCGGGCGAAGCGGAGGTAAGTCGCAGTGATTTTGCTCTGCCGCGATCCGGCCTGCATACACTGGCATTGGGCGCGAGCCATACTGGCACTGTCGCGTTGGTCGGGCCGTTGGAATATCGTGCTATCACGGTTTATGACCGCTCGCTTTCCTCGGCCGAGATCACCGAACTGGTGGAGGGCGCATCATGATCATCCGATTGCGGGCCGCGTCGCGTGCGGTGCTGGAGGCGGCGTTCCGGCAGTTCGGGGTGCTGCAGCCAGATGGTATCGCTGGCGATGAGGGGGAAAGTACAGGCGCCAGTGCTGGCTGGCGACCGGCGCGGGGCATCAGCCTGGTCTGGCTGGGCCGGTTCAAGATCGGCGAGGATATCCTCGATCCTGAAACCGGCGATGTGGTGACGCCAGCACCAGTAGACCCGCGCGAGCATGTCGATCTGCTGGTGACGGGGCCCGCACTGACGGCCGCCTTCCACGATGCTGAAACCGGTCAGAGCGCCACTATGGCGGCGGTCGATGCGCTGCTGCTGATCTGGGCCACGGGCGGCACCGCAGTGGAAACCACCACCGGCATGGAAACCGCGCTGTCCTATGCGGGGATCGAGTTGATCGAGGATATCCGCACCCCGCGCCATGTGTTCGCAGGGGTGGTGCCATGAGGCCGCATCGCGACCGTCGGATTGAATGGTGGTTCGCCCGCGTGACCTTGTGCTTCGGGCTGTTCCTGATGGCACCGGCGCAGAGCATGGACAGCCTCGCCTTTGTCCAGCTGCGCCTCTGGGCCCCTGAATTCTATTGGGGGCTGCTCTTTGCGGTCACGGGTGTGACGCATTGCGGGGCGCTGTGGATCAACGGGCGGCGGTGGTGGACGCCGCTGGTTCGGTTCTGCATCGCGGGGGTCAACTTCTCGGTCTACCTGATCTTTGCGGCGGGGTTCTACTCGGTGGATCCTTGGACCACGGGGGTGTTCTTTTACGGTCTGGCGATGAGCTATGCCTCGATCGTGGTCTTCTATGGCGCGGTGAAGGATTCCTATCACGCGCTGGGGGCCCGCCATGCTCAGTACTGAACAACTGGCGGCGCTGGCCGTCTCGATCCTGGGCACGATCACGGCCGTGGCGCGGTGGGCATGGGTGCAGGGCAAGAAGGAGGCGGGGGATGCTCCGTCTGCCGCCACGCCTTTGTGCCAGTACCCGCCGGAGCTGTCGTCCAAGATCGACCGCCTGACCTGGGCCGTAGATGAAATGCGCAAGGACCTGCGCGACATCGAGCGGGGCATCAAATGACCGATCTGCACTCTACACAAACGGGGGTTGAGGCATGCTGACAGTGGAGGAAATGATCCGCGATATCCTGCGCAGCGAGGGCGGCTTTGTGAACGATCCCGATGATCCGGGCGGGCCGACCAATTGGGGCGTGACGATCCACACAATGCGCCGTCTGGGGCTGGATGTGGACGGTGACGGCGATGTCGATATCGAGGATGTGCGGGCGCTGCCGATCGGGATGGCCGCGGAGATCTTCGCAACCGAATATCTGCGGAAACCGCGCATCGATGCGCTGCCTGCGCCGCTGCAACCGGCGGTGTTCGATATGCAGGTCAATGCAGGATCGCGGGCGGTTCGGCTTCTCCAGCAACTGCTGCGCGAGTGCGGCTATGCGGTCGGGGCGATCGACGGGCTGATCGGGGCGCGCACCATTGGCGCGGCGGCCGATGCGATTGGCGAGCTGGGGCCGCAAGTGCTGGTCGATGGCTACGGCATCCTGCGGCGGGACTTCTATTACCGGCTGGCGGATCGGCGGCCTGCCAGTCGCAAATATGCGCGCCGCCGCGATGGCGGCAAGGGCGGCTGGATCACGCGGGCCGAGGCGTTCATGTCGCCCGCTGCGCGCTACACGCAGGAACAGCATCAGCGGAGGGTCGCGGCATGGGGCTGAGCATTGGAAGCGCGGAGCTTGGAAGCCTGACGGGCCTGATCTCGGGGGCAGGGCGGGCTGTTGCGGATGTCGCGGGGGCCTTCACCCCGAATGCGGAGGCAAGTGCTGCGCGGGCGGCGACGGCGCGTTCTTCGGCCCTCGCGCAGTTCGCGGCGGAGTTCCAGCCGCGCCGGACCTGGTTCGATGCGCTCATCGACGGGGTAAACCGGATCCCGCGCCCCGCAATGGCGCTCGGCACGATCGGCCTCTTTGGCTGGGCCATGGCCGACCCGATCGGCTTTGCCGCCCGCATGCAGGGCGTCGCCCTGATCCCCGAGCCGATGTGGTGGCTGATGGGCGCCATTGTCGGCTTCTACTTCGGTGCACGTGAGCTGAGCGCCGCCCGCAGCAGGAGCGGGATAACACCTGAGGTGGTGGAGGCGGCGGCTGCCAGTATCGAGCGGATTGAGGGGATCGCGTGGAGATCGGGAGAGGTTGAGCGCGGCGGTGTTGGAGTGCCTAGCAACGCGCTGACGCCCGGTGTTGCTGCCGCGCCGGATCCGGAGCTGGATCTCGACGCGGTCAGCAGCGTGAACCCTGAACTGGGTGCATTTTTGCTTAGGGTCAGGGGATAGGAGGCATTTCAGTCAAGGCAAAGGTAAAGTCTAAGCTCATGAACTATATATTGATTTGCCGTATATAGTTTGCGAGCACTAGCAAACTCTGCCTTCTTCTTTGGGCCTCGTTCGCAAATTTCCTGTGCCCGAGCATCTGCGTTTGCTCTGGATATTGCTAGTGCCGGGGCTGTTAGGTATTCAATGTTATCTATCTGAATATCTACGCTGTCTCCATTGAAGGAGGCGACAAGAGGTTCAGATGGTTGGGAGATACATCCGCTAATCAAAAATAAGAGCGTGAATGCTGTGGCGATTTTATGCATTAAGAATCTATCCTTTTGTTAACGCCTGCAACCTGCTTTTAAATTTCATTATCGTAAAGCGTAGATTGTTAACTAAGGTTAATTTTTAATTAGTTCGTTTGAAGCGAATGTTCCGGTTTTTAATTATGTTGTTGTTTATTAACGTTATTGTGTCGCGCGTTCCCGCCACGCTTGGGCGCGCCTAAAATAGGCGTAAGACCACTCCCTACACACTCAACGAACCTGAAACGATGCTTCCTACACGGGGGCTTGGGCGCGCCAACGCCCTCACCATGCGGAAACCCATTAGAAACCCGCACCGACCGGCTTACACAATCGATCGCCCGTGACCCCAAGGGGCCGTGGCACCATCGCCGGAAATTCCTAATGAACGATTACCAGAAAGTCCGTCCCGCTGCGCCCGTCGCACCATGGCTGGGCGGCAAGAAAGCCCTGCACAAATGCCTGATCAAGCGCATCGAGAGCATCCCTCACAGAACCTATATCGAGCCCTTTGTCGGCATGGGCGGGGTCTTTTTGCGCCGCAGTTGGCGGCCTCGGCTTGAGGTCGCGAATGATCTGAACGGCGAGATCGTGAACCTGTTCCGCATCTTGCAACGCCACTATCCCTACATGCTCGATCTAATGCGGTTCCAGCTCTCGTCGCGATCCGACTTCGAGCGGCTGCGCCAGGTCAAACCTGAAACCCTGACCGACCTGGAGCGCGCTGCGCGGTTCCTGTTCCTGCAGCGGCTGGCCTTTGGCGGGCAGGTGGGTGGTGTGTTCGGTGTTGCCTCGACATCCGGTCCGCGGTTCAGCCTCTCCAAGCTGGAGCCGATCCTCGCCGCCGCCCATGACCGCCTTGATGGCGTGGTGTTCGAGCAGCTCGACTGGTCCGAGGTCATCCGTCGTTACGATAGCGAACAGTCCCTGTTCTATCTCGATCCACCCTATGCAGGCGGCGAGGCCGATTACGGCAAGGGCATGTTCGAGCGCGAGATGTTCGGCCAGATGGCGGACCAGCTGGCCTCGATCAAAGGTGCCTTTGTTCTCAGCATCAACGACACCCCCGAGATCCGCGAGACCTTCGCCGCGTTCCATCTGGAGGAGGTCTCGCTGACCTACACAATCAGTGCCGGGGCCGCGACCGAGGCGAAGGAACTGGTCATCTCTAACAGGGAGGTGATTGTGGATTTGTTTGGGTGAAGAGGGCAGGTTGGGGCGGGTAGCGGCCATTTGCTGCGTGTACTCGGCATCTCAAAAGAGGTTGTGATAAATCCAAAAAAATGCCGGATATTTATCATTTTACTCAATTGTCCACGTGACGAGATACGTTCCACATTAAGCAATGCTGACAGCCTACAATGCGGCACCACAAAACATCGAAACAACAAAAAAAGTCTGTAAAGCTATACCAAAATATTATTTAATATTAGCAAATTATATGCGTGGGAAAATTCAAAAATTCAGATGGGAATATGAAATCGAAAGGGGCGGGCATGCCTAACACTAAGATATTCATCTCAACGGAAATGGTGGATGAGAGGCATAGAAATGATTTTTGGTTTTCTGTAGTATCCCCAATTTTTGAACCGTCACTAATTCAAGATTCAGGTGATAAAACATGTAAGGGTGTTATAAAATCAAAGATGATAGGAAGCCTATCAGTGAGTAGTTCAGAGTTTAATGCACAAAGCTGCCTTAGGAATAAGCGAAGCATAATTAAATCTGAAATTGATAGTTACATATTTCAAATGTACACATCAGGAAGCTTCATTGGCGATTTTGATGGCAAAATAAGTTCTGTGCAGACAGGAGATATCTGCATCGTAGATCCAATGCGATTGCTGAAGGGGGACGCAACTAGCGGTTCGACTTTAACGATTGTGGCCCCGCGTGACATGATTGACCGAGAGGCTAGGGGGGCACTTCACGGTATGGTTCTGCGATCACACGACCCAGCCACGCGCATGCTGTCAAGTTTTATGCAGGGGCTACAAGATGTAAGTAACTCAATTAAAAAAGACGTCACGATTAAGTTCGAGGATGCCTTTACTAAACTAGTATCGGCCAATATGCATGAGACCGAAAAATATGCGGCTACCCCAACATCACTCTTCTCATCTTCGTTAAGGGAGAGAGTTTTAGATTATATTGATTTAAATCTGCTAAGCTCTGATATCTGCGTAGAGGGTTTGATGAGGCGCTTCCGAGTATCGCGGGCTCAATTATATCGTGTATTCGCACAGGATGGTGGTATCGCAAAGCTGATCCGAGATAGGCGATTAGATGTTGGCTATGAAATTTTAAGTAACTCAAAATTTTCAGATAAATCCATTGAATTTATAGCCCTTTACCTTGGATTTTCTAGTAGCAGCCAGTTTATCCGAGCATTTAAAACAAGGTTTGATTGCACCCCGAGCGTAATTAGAACTGAAAGCATATCGCGAGGTGCTAGCTTTAAGTTGCATGATCATTTTAAAAAATTTATTTAAATTTTAAGAATTACAGTATAGGGACTTTCTATTTTTTAGATGCCTTTCAATCATTTCATTTCTTTTTTTACCTTTGGCAATTAGCTGAGCGGATTTCGGTCTGTAATCAAGATTCATTAATTGCGGAAAAATGGTCACAATCTCATCTCGCGATTTAGTGGGAACCATCTTTAGAGCCTCAGGTCCAGTAAATAAGCTCTCTGATGGTGAACCTTCGGCAATTATTACCTCATGATCTTCGAATAACAAATGTGTATAATTTATCGCACGGGTCGACTCATCAACGTAAATCCCAGGAATTTTGGTTAATTTTACAGCCGCAACCAATACACAATTTTTCTTAAATAGACGCTCTGTGATTTTTGATGAAACGAGCATTCGGTGCTGCTGTGACACCAATAGGTCACGCCTAGGAAGTCCTTCCCCCATAGCACCGGCGGTTATGCGCACTGGGTAGAGTTTTGGATTTTCGCGTAATTCTTTTTCGTCAAACTGTCGAGATCCGATCCAACGAATAGTTCGTCGTTTGCCGTCCAGGTTCAGCACGTCATCGCCTACTCGAAGCTCTTCAATTGGCCTTTGGCCCTTAGCGGTAAGGATATTTGTTCCATTCGCGAAGCAAACAAAAATTGAAACATTATCTATCAATGCACCTAAAGCATTGCTGGGGCCCAACTCCGTAAATCGAATTATGTAATTGCCACTAGACGTAAACGTAACCGGAACCGAAACCGGTTGAAGAGAGTTTGCAGTAGGAAAAAAATCTGCACTGACAATTTGGTTACCAGCGCTATCCAAAATTTCAACGCGAAAACCTTCTAGCCCTGCATCAGGATTTGAAGCATCACGCAGTCCAGTATCAAAATTCAAACTCGTTGACGTTGGGTTCGTAACTGTAAATGTTTGCTGCATTACAGTGATTACACTTGCTGGTGGATTGCCATCCATCTCGGCCACTTTGTTGTCAGAGCCACCGCTGAAATATTGAGCCTCTGTTAGGCCTATCTCTGTATCAGTTCCTGACCAGTTAGCATTGCCAGACTCAAAACCACCATTTATGATTAGTTGTTGAATGGCCATCGCTATACTTATTTTCTGATTTAAGTTTGGGTGGATTTCCTAAATATCAAAATACCTCTCCGCTTATCGACGGTCATTAGCGTCAAGTCTCATTCCTATCGCGATTTTGTCTCCTACAGCCCTGCAATGGCGCCTGCAGAGCGGGCCAAGATATGGCCGCACATCGCTCCAAGCGAACAGCTTTCTAGACTTTAAGCGCTAGCGTGCTCCTGAATGCTCCGCCTACACACAGTAATGCCTAATAACTCAGTGTGATTTTTGCTTAACGTTGCAAAGTATCATGCGACTGAAGGCAATTTTATGCAATTAGATGCGTATTTTTTAATTAAAGGACGAAAATATAGAAAGCTGAGTGCGGTTGGTCCATTTAAAAAGGGGATATTAAATTTTGGCCTGGAGCGAAGTAGAGCCATGGACCCAATGCTATTTCGAGGGAGGTTTCACTTTAGCTCGGCCGACTTTAGTAAACGTCCAATTTGGGCGGTAAGCGCCACTGCGGACTCCTAACGGCATGTTTGGGGCCGATTCGATAGGTCTGCGCGACCTTCGTGCGCCGGATTAGTGGTATCATGGTCGGTCACTTCAGGCGTTATGTTTCGGAGGTTGGCTCCAAGATCTTTGACAAATGCTGCGGCGCATACACTTGGCAGAAAGTGGTTTCTATGACGTGTAAATTCGGATCAGAGTGATCGGGCGCTTCGTCGAAACGCACAGGGTCGCGACAATAGGACCTTTAACTAACCGACAAAATGAAGGGCTAAGGCATGGGACAGAGCAGGCATGAGGGCGAAACAGTCACGGCCAGTTTCTTTAACCCAGACATAAACTGCTGGCGGGTGAGGCAGGCCGAGCGCCTGGCGCTGGTCGTCGATGGTGAAGATTACTTTGCAGCATTGCGGCAGATCGTCCTGCAGACCCAGCGTGAGCTGCTTCTTATCGGGTGGGACTTCGATTTTGAGATCGAGATGTTGCCAGGCGAGAGCGACGATGACGGTAACGCACCCGATGGCCTGCCAAACCAGGTAGGTGCCTTTCTGGAGGCGGTCGTCGAGCGGACGCCCGACCTGCAGGTCTATATCCTGAAGTGGAACGGCGCGGTCGTTGTGGCGCCCGGCCGTATGCTTTCCACCGCAGCGGTCTATGTGACCAGCAGTGATCAAATCCATTTTGCGCTGGACGGTCATCATCCCTTTGGTGCCTGTCATCACCAGAAAATAATTGTGGCCGACAACACCTTCGCGTTTTGCGGCGGCATCGATGTGACGGAGAATCGGTGGGATACGCACGGCCATCTCCCTGATGATCCGCGCCGTGTTGGCAAGGACGGGGAAAAGCTGGGCCCATGGCATGATGCAACAACTGCGCTGACGGGCCCGGTTGCCGAAGCGCTTGGTGACCTGTCTCGTGCGCGCTGGTTCCGGGCAACCGGTGAGACTCTGATAGCGCCTAACATGGCCGCACATGAAATATGGCCCGACAGTCTCCCGATCGAGGCAACCCAAGTCGATGTTGCGATCGCCCGCACCGAGCCGCCCTACGACGGCGAGCCGCTTATCAATGAGATCGAGTGCCTGTTTCTGGATAGCATCCGCGCCGCTCGCGACACGATCTATATCGAGTCACAATACCTGACGACCAAGACGATCTGTGATGCGCTGCACGAGCGGTTAACGGATGACAATCCGCCCGAGATCATCTGCATCAACCCAGAAGCGGCCCTGTCCGAATTCGAAGATCAGTCAATGCACGTCCTGCGTGCGCGCGCCATTAACCGCCTGCGAGGGGCAGATCGCTCGGACCGGTTCCGCATTTATCACCCTGAAAACAGCGCAGGCGAGCCGATCTATGTCCACGCCAAGGTCATGGTTGTGGATGATGCAATCCTGATCATCGGGTCCAGCAACCTGAATGACAGGTCGATGGGCTTCGACACGGAATGCAACGTCGCGCTTCATGGTCATGCTGAGCTGATCTCCGGTTTTCGGGATCGGCTGCTATCCGAGCATCTGGGCGTATCGCAGGAGAAATTTGCGGAAACATTGCGCCGCGAAGGATCCGTCATAACAGCGATCGAGCATTTGAACGATCTGCACAGCCGTGGCTTGCGGCCCATCGTGGCATTGCCGGAAAGCTGGATGGGTAAGCTCCTCGCGGACACTCGTCTGATGGACCAGCGATATTTCGCGCACGACAATAGCAATGCGGGGCAGGGCATTCGCCCTCGTCATATTGCTATTGGAGCGGCGGGAGTTGCCGCTGCCTATGTCGCGGTCAGACTGTGGATGCACTGGCGTCTTAAGTAACGCGCCGCTCAATTTTCAAAATTATAATGGCAGATAGATTCGGGCTGAGAGACGCAAAACATCAGTAGCGCTCCCCCCCGAGGTCATTAATATCAAATTGTTGAACCGCTAAATTGGATGGCAGAGCAGCCGCCACTGTTACGAAGTTCCGTCTTTGTTCGACAAAGGTCCGCTGGTGGTTACGGCTGATAGTTCTTTGTTTGTGGTTTCCGAAATGGATTTGCAATCCGCTACGCCACCACTCCGCCTTTGCATTTCTGCGTAGTGTGGGGTGAGGGTAACGAATGATGCTGGCTGCGCCCCAAGGGTTCTTGTACCGTTGCTCAAATCGTCCTGCTGTGGCACATCAGAGTTCAGACATATGCCCCTCGCAAGGACTCCGAGCCCATGACCGATTTCAAGGCCGCCCGAACCGCAATGGTTGATTGCCAGATCCGCCCATCCGATGTGACACGCTTTCCGATTATTCAAGCCATGTTGACCGTACCACGTGAGGAATACCTGCCGAGCGAGGCGCAGGCGATTGCCTATATGGGTGAGCATGTCGATATCGGGGCAGGGCGCGTATGCTTGGACCCGCGCGTACTGGCGAAACTGATCGACGCTCTGGCGATTCAGCCCCATGATTTGGTGCTCGATATCGGATGTGGTCATGGCTACTCCACAGCGATTATCGCACGCATTGCTGAGGCTGTTGTCGCGCTGGAGGAAGATGAATCTCTGGCGGATGCGGCGTCGTCTACTCTCGCCGCGCAGGGTGTTGATAATGCCGTTGTGGAGCGTGGGCCGCTGGCCGCTGGTGCCGCGTCGCATGGCCCCTATGATGTGATTGTCTTTCAGGGTGGAGTAGAGTCCTTACCCACTGATATCGTGGACCAATTACGCCCGAATGGCCGGATCGCCATGATCCAGATGGATGGTGCGCTTGGCGTTGCAAAGCTGGGTGTTAAGGGCGCTAACGGTATCACGTGGCGGCGCAGCTTTGATGCAACCGCGCCGGTGCTTCCTGGATTTTCTGCCGAGAAAGCATTTGTTTTCTGAGCCAGCGTGGGGTTGAGTTCGGAGTTAAGTGAACCGAGATCACTAAACTCGGCTGGATAGTATAAGGATTTCGCAATGAAGCGTATTGCAACACGGTTTGCATCTACACTTTCGGTAGCAGCATTGATGGTGGGGACGCTGGGCGTCGCGCAGGCGGAAACGCTGACTGATGCGATGGTTCAGGCCTATAACAGCTCGCCTACACTAGATGTTTCGCGCGCTGCATTGCGCTCCGCTGATGAAAGCGTTCCGCAGGCGCGTGCGGGTTTGCGACCCAGCGTTTCGGCATCTGCCAGCGCAACTCTGACCACGAGCAACGACCGGTTTTTTGCGGGTAGCAACGATTACGCAGATTCGCAAAGTCTCGACCTTAACGGCGACTGGACGATTTTTGACGGTGGCGAAACAGCAGCGGCTGTCGATGCGGCCTTGGCAACGGTTGATAGCTTGCGCGCCTTGTTGATGGTGCAGGAGCAATCGGTTCTGCTGGATACGGTTACGGCCTATCTAGATGTGCGCCGCGATCTGCAATTTGTATCCCTCGCGCAGAACAACGTGCGTGTGATTACCCGTCAGCTTCAGGCCGCGTCCGACCGGTTTGAGGTGGGTGAGGTGACGCGAACCGATGTCAGCCAAGCGCAGGCCGCTTTGGCCGCCGCGCAAACCAATCTGGTTTCGAATTTGGGTGCACTAGAATTATCGCGCAACTCCTATACTGCTGTGGTCGGTGTTGACCCGTCCGACCTCGCCCCTCCACCCAGCTTGCCTGAACTGCCCGGTAGCGAGGCAGAGGCAATGGAGATCGCAAACGCGAATCATCCATTGCTGACCTCTGATCGGGCCGAGGTTGCTGCGGCAGAGTTTCGCGTAACGCAGGCGCGTGCAAATTTCCGCCCGACCGTTGCCTTGAACGGTAACGTATCGCTCGATAACAGCTTTGACAGCACATCTGGCGGCGGGCAGGTCAGTGGCCGTTCTACGCAGGTTGGCGCGAGCGTCGTGGTGCCATTGTATCAGGGCGGTGCCTTGTCGAGCGCAGTGCGTCAGCGGGTTGCGCAGCTAGAGCAAGCGCAGGCTGAACTGAACGATACAGCACGCCTGATCCAGCAGCAGGTTTCGACCGCATGGACCAGTCTGACCGTCGCACGATCCTCGATCACCTCCAGCCGCCAGCAGATCACCGCAGCGCGCGTTGCGTTTGAGGGTATCGTGGAGGAGGCGCGTCTCGGTGCACGGACCACACTCGATGTGCTTGATACGGAACAGGATTTGCTGAACGCGCAGTCCAATCTGGTTTCCGCACAGCGCGACGAATATGTTGCAGCCTACACGCTGCTATCTGCCCTTGGGCTGTTGACGGTAGATCACTTGGGTTTGCCGGTGGACGCCTACGATCCCAACATCTACTTTAACGATGTTGAGGATGGCCCCTTCGCACCCAATCGCGGCGCTGTGCTCGATCGGGTTCTGGGCCGTAACTGAGGAAACGCAAGTATGACCAACGGCGATGACGGCGTGGAGCGCAGCGTCAGTGACGTGCTTGCGGCAATTCGTGCACGCGTGCAGGCGGAAGAGGCCGGTTTTTCGGCGCGCCCGCAGGCGGGCGATGCAGCACCCATGCGTTTGGGGGCTGAGCAACAGGTCGAAGATGCCGACAGTGGTGGTGATGTCACCCCACTGCGGCTGGATGCACCCGTTGCTGTGGCCAGCCTTCGGCTGGACACGCCAGTTAGCGAGCCAAACGAGGTCGTGGAAATCGAGGAGGTGCCAGAGGCTCCTCATGTCGAGATTGAGGATGACGCGGATCAGCAGCCCTCAGCCACAGTTACGCCCCTATTCGGCAAGCGGCCTGTAGAACCGGAAGCGACTGTCGAGGATGAAGTCGAGAGCGTGGCGAATCCCGAATATGACGTTTGGACGCCCAAACCTGACACGCCGCCCAGTGAATACGATGTCTGGACCCCACAGGCCTATGCCGAACCAATTGCTGAGGTAACTGCCCCTGTTGAGGTAGAAACATCAGCAATTGATGAAACAGAGATTCGCGCGATCGTGCGCGAGGTTCTGGTCGGTGTGGATATCGGTACGCATGAGGAATTGCGCGCCGAAATCCGCGCAATCGTTGCCGAGGAGTTGCGCGGTGCGCTCGGCGATGAAATCGCGCGATCCATACGCAAGACGATCCGAAAGGACATTGTTCGGGCGTTCAAGGATCGTGGTTTAAACTGACTGCTTTCCCTTAGCGCCGTCGCCCGCTAAACCGCATCCGAGACCGGATGAGGGAATTTACGCATGGCGATGGATAAAAATTTCGACGCGAGCACCAGCGAAGCTGCAATCGCAACTGCTTGGGAACAGGCGGGGGCCTTTCGGGCAGGGGCCAACGCAAAACCAGGTGCGGACCCGTTCTGCATCATGATCCCGCCACCGAATGTTACAGGCTCATTGCATATGGGCCACGCATTCAACAACACGTTGCAGGATATCCTGGTGCGTTGGCACCGGATGCGCGGGTTCGATACGCTGTGGCAGCCGGGGCAGGATCATGCCGGCATCGCCACGCAGATGGTTGTCGAGCGGCAATTGGCCGAGCGGAATGAACCGGGTCGGCGCGATCTGGGCCGTGAAAAATTCCTCGAAAAGGTCTGGGACTGGAAAGAAGAATCCGGCGACACGATCATCGGGCAGCTAAAACGCCTGGGCGCATCCTGTGATTGGGATCGTAATGCGTTCACCATGTCCGGTACTTTCCCCGATGCGGTCATCAAAACCTTCGTTGAGATGTACGAAGCAGGTTTGATCTATCGCGGTAAACGATTGGTTAACTGGGATCCGAAATTCGAGACTGCGATTTCGGACCTGGAGGTCGAAAACCGCGACGTTAACGGCCACATGTGGCACTTTAAATACCCCCTCGCAGGTGGTGAGACATATGAATATGTCGAAAAGGACGAGGACGGTAACGTCACGCTGCGCGAAACACGGGACTATATCTCGATCGCGACAACACGCCCTGAAACCATGCTGGGCGACGGTGCGGTTGCTGTGCATCCGGATGATGAGCGCTATGCGTCCATCGTAGGCAAGCGCTGTGAAATCCCCGTTGGGCCAAAGGAAACACGCCGCCTGATCCCGATCATCACCGACGAATATCCCGACATGGATTTCGGTTCGGGTGCTGTGAAAATTACCGGCGCGCACGATTTCAACGATTACCAAGTGGCCAAGCGGGGCGGCATTCCATTGTATCGCCTGATGAACACGGTTGCCGCGATGCGTGACGATGGCCTCAGCTATGCTGACAGCGCCACCGCGGCACAGCACTTGCTGGAGGGGGATACCGCCTCCGAGGCTGAGGTGGACGAGATCAATCTCGTACCGGACGAGTATCGCGGTCTGGACCGGTTTGACGCACGCAAAAAGATCGTGGATGCTATCACCGCTGAAGGGCTGGCCGTAATGGTCCCGAACCCCGCCGCCATTGATGCGGATGAGGACGCGGAGCCCGTTCGCAGCCATATTCCTCTGGTGGATAACAAGCCGATCATGCAGCCCTTTGGCGATCGCTCCGGTGTGGTGATTGAGCCGATGCTGACCGATCAGTGGTTCGTGGATGCCGCAAAACTGGCTGGCCCGGCAATGGAGGCGGTTCGGTCCGGTGAGACGCAAATCCTGCCCGAGCGGGATGCGAAGGTCTATTTCCACTGGATGGAGAACATCGAGCCGTGGTGCATTTCCCGCCAGCTATGGTGGGGCCACCAGGTGCCGGTTTGGTTCGACGCTGATGGCAATCAATATTGCGCCGTGAACGAGGAAGAGGCGCAGGCCAAGGCCGGAGCAGGGGTGCAGCTAACGCGTGATCCCGACGTTCTGGATACATGGTTCTCCTCCGGCCTGTGGCCAATGGGCACGCTGGGCTGGCCCGAGCAGACAGCGGAGTTGGAGAAATACTATCCTACCTCCGTGCTGGTCACCGGCTTTGACATCATCTTCTTCTGGGTTGCCCGGATGCTGATGATGGGCAAGCAGATGGACCCGCAGAGCCGTGCACCGTTCCACACTGTCTATGTGCACGCGTTGGTGCGCGATGAGCGTGGTCAGAAGATGTCGAAATCCAAGGGTAACGTGCTCGACCCACTGGACCTGATTGATCAGTACGGCGCGGATGCGGTGCGCTTTACCCTGTCGTCCATGGCGGCAATGGGGCGCGACCTGAAACTGTCGATCCAGCGGATCGAGGGCTATCGAAACTTCGGCACCAAGCTGTGGAACGCCACCCGCTTTGCCGAAATGAACGATGCTAAGCCGGTCGGCCAGCCCGATCCACAGGCAAAGGTGAACCGTTGGATCATGGCCGAAACGGCCAAGGCAAAGGACGAGGTAGACGCAGCTCTGGCCGCATACCGCTTCAACGATGCGTCCAGCGCGCTTTACGCTTTTGTCTGGGGCACGGTTTGCGATTGGTATGTTGAGTTCGCCAAGCCGCTCTTCGCAGGCGATCAGGCCGAGGAAACCCGCGCAACAATGGCGTGGGTTATCGATCAGTGCTTGATCCTGCTGCACCCGTTCATGCCCTTCATCACCGAGGAGCTGTGGAAGGGGATCGCCGAGCGGCCTGAGATGCTCGTCACCACCGACTGGCCTGAATATGGGGACCTTAGCGATGATGATGCTGAGGCGGAAATGGGCTGGGTTCGCGCCTTGATCGAGGAAATCCGTTCCGTGCGGTCCGAGATGAACGTGCCGGGCAGTGCGAAAACCGGCCTTGTGCTGGTGGCGGCTGATGATCAAACGCGCCAGCGGTTCGAGGATAACCGCACGCTGGTTGAGCGTCTGGCCCGGGTTGAGGGTGTAAAC
Source organism: Pontivivens marinum (assembly GCF_900231835.1). GTDB lineage: Bacteria > Pseudomonadota > Alphaproteobacteria > Rhodobacterales > Rhodobacteraceae > Pontivivens > Pontivivens marinum. The sequence continues at coordinate 62,851 of NZ_OCTN01000002.1, forward strand.
TATGCAGATGCCGTGCCAGAGGGCGCGGTCACGCTGGGCCTAGCCGGTGCAACGGTTTGCCTGCCACTTGCTGGCTTGGTGGATGTTAAGGCGGAGGAGGCGCGGCTGGACAAGGCCCTCGCCAAATTGGCCAAGGAAATCGGCGGCCTGAACGGCAAGCTGAAAAACGAAAAGTTCCTCGCCAAGGCGCCAGAGGATGTGGTCGCTGAACAGCGCGCACGCCTCGTCGCCGCAGCGGAGGAAGCCGATAAACTGCGCGCCGCGCAAATTCGGGTAAGGGCACTCGCATGAACCAGCACGAAGACGTTCAATACGGACGCTATTTCATCCGCACTGCAACGATAGGTGATCACGCGCGGGCAACCGCCTTTGCCGATGGGGTCGAGGGCCCCATCGCGCAGGCGGAGGCCGACACACCAGAGGATGCGATCGAAACGCTGTGCGACATGCTCGACCGTCGTGATGGTGATCGCGAGGCCGCGCGGCGCAAAATCGGCAAGTTCACCGTGCCAACGTCCAAGGAGTACGGTGAAGCCTGGGCAACGCTCGACCTCGCGCCAAAGCTGCACGCCATGGCGCTGGCCCATGCGGCCGCAGGTGATGAGGGCATGACGGCAGTTGAGCTGGCCGCCGCCGCTGGATACCCGACACCCGCCGGTGTGAACCTGCAATACGGGATGCTGGGGCGTGAGATTGCGGATGCGCTCGACATGGATCTGCCCGAAACGCTCGCTTATAAGGGCGCTGATGCTGCAATCGGTCTGGTCGGCTGGAAGGGTACGGAGCGTGAGGACGGTGCGTTCGTCTGGGTCATGCACCCGGAGCTGCGCAAGGTCGTCGCATGAGCGGCCCACGCTACACACCACTTGCCGCGTCTCTGCCGTCCACGGTCCCCTTTGTGGGGCCGGAGACACAGGAGCGCGCGCGTGGCAGTGCATTCGCCGCACGGCTCGGCGCGAATGAAAGCGCATTCGGTCCGTCGCCTAAGGCAATCGCGGCAATGGCGGATGCCGCTGCGGAGAGCTGGAAATACGGGGATCCCGAAAATTACGACCTGCGCTCTGCGTTAAGCACTCACCTCGACGTGCCCATGGACGCTATTGTCGTGGGTGAGGGGATCGACGGTCTGCTCGGCTATCTCGTCCGGCTGCTGATCGGTGTTGGGGATGCCGTTGTGACGTCCATGGGCGCCTATCCTACGTTCAACTACCATGTGGCGGGATTTGGCGGGGAGTTGCACGCGGTTCCCTATAAGGGCGATTACGAGGATCCCGATGCCTTACTCGAAATGGCACGGCAGGTTGATGCCAAGCTGATCTATTTCGCAAATCCCGACAATCCAATGGGCACATGGCACGATGCGGCCACGGTACAGCGACTGATTGACGGCCTGCCGGATGGATGCGTGCTGTGTCTGGATGAGGCCTATGGCGAGTTTGCGCCAGAGGGAGCCTTGCCTGTGATAGATGTCGCGAACCCAAATGTTATCCGCATGCGTACTTTTTCCAAGGCATACGGGCTGGCCGGTGCGCGAGTTGGCTATGCTATAGGGCACCCTGAGCTGGTTTCCGCCTTTGGTAAGGTGCGGAACCATTTTGGCGTGAACCGCGTTGCTCAAGCAGGTGCGTTAGCTGCCTTGCAGGATCAGGCGTGGTTGGCCGATGTGGTGGCGCAAACCGCTGCCGCGCGTGACGCATTGGCGGCGATCGCAACTGGCCTCGGGCTACAGCCGATCCCCTCCGCAACGAACTTTGTGACAATTGATTGCGGTAAAGGTGTGGAGCGCGCGAAAGCGATTCTTGATTCGCTTGTTCAGGCGGGATGCTTCGTTCGGATGCCATTTGTCAGTCCGCAGAATCGGTGTGTGCGTGTTTCGGCAGGAAAAGAACGAGAACTTAATCTTCTTAAGGCGGAGTTAACGGCCGCACTTTCATCTCTAGGTAGTAAAGCGCGCTAATCACTCGCCTCCTTAAAGACCTCGTTAACTATTGCGGGCCAGTTTGGGTGCAATAAGATTTTACGACCAATTTATAGATACCGAAGCATATATTTTTTGATTTTTCAATTCATTAGGGGCGCCCTGTTTTGGGGCGCCCCGATTTTTGTAAAGCCCCTGTATGCGATATTTTTCGCGCTGCGCATGAATGTTCCGATGAGGGGGTGAGTTTTGTACCGGTGGGAAAACAACTCTTGGTTGATCCACTTTGCTCCGACTTTTGGGCGCAATTTTACGCAGGTTTTGCCTGCCGTTATGGGTAATTTCACACTTGGTCTGGATGTGACTACTGCCCCGACTGATCGAATTGGCACGGAATTCCTGCGCGCTGATTACCGGCGGTCGCTTGAACAGAAACCTGTGATCGGATAGGCGATCACCTAAACGCGTTAGCCCATGTGAGGAGATCGATATGAGCGCACCCAAAAAGGTTGTCCTGGCCTATTCAGGCGGTCTCGACACGTCCATCATCCTCAAGTGGTTGCAGACCGAATATGGCTGCGAGGTTGTCACCTTCACCGCCGATTTGGGGCAGGGTGAAGAGCTGGAGCCAGCTCGGAAAAAAGCCGAGCTACTGGGCATCAAGCCTGAGAACATCTTCATCGAGGATGTTCGTGAGGAATTCGTGCGCGACTTCGTCTTCCCGATGTTCCGCGCAAATGCGGTTTATGAGGGGCTGTATCTGCTGGGCACCTCGATTGCGCGCCCGCTAATTTCCAAGCGTCTGGTCGAGATCGCAGCCGAAACCGGTGCTGATGCTGTCGCGCACGGCGCAACGGGCAAGGGCAACGATCAGGTTCGGTTCGAGCTGAGCGCATACGCCCTGAACCCCGACATTCAGGTCATCGCGCCGTGGCGTGAATGGGATCTGACCTCGCGCACACGGCTTCTGGAATTTGCTGAGGCGAACCAGATCCCGATTGCCAAAGATAAGCGCGGCGAGGCTCCGTTCTCCGTCGATGCAAACCTGCTGCACACTTCCTCCGAGGGCAAAGTGCTTGAGGATCCTGCGGTTGAGGCACCTGATTACGTTTATCAGCGTACGGTCCACCCGGAGGACGCGCCAGATACACCGGAATATATCGAGGTTACCTTCGCAAAGGGTGACGCAGTCGCGATCAACGGCGAAGAGATGAGCCCAGCGACCATTCTGACCAAGCTGAACGAGTTGGGCGGAAAGCATGGCTGCGGTCGTCTCGATTTGGTTGAGGGACGTTATGTCGGTATGAAGTCGCGCGGTGTATATGAGACGCCCGGCGGCACCCTGCTGCTAGAGGCGCATCGTGGTATCGAGTCGATCACGCTGGATCGCGGCGCTGCGCACCTCAAGGATGAGCTGATGCCGCGATACGCAGAGCTGATCTATAACGGCTACTGGTACAGCCCCGAGCGTGAGATGCTGCAAGCCGCAATCGATCACAGCCAAGAGCATGTGAACGGCACGGTCCGTATGAAGTTGTACAAGGGTAGCGCACAAACCGTTGGTCGTTGGTCCGAGGACAGCCTGTATTCCGAGCAGCACGTGACCTTTGAGGAAGATGCGGGCGCCTATGATCAGAAGGACGCCGCCGGCTTCATCAAGATCAACGCACTGCGTCTGAAGCTGCTTGCAGCACGGAACCGGCGCTGAGCTTAAAGCTCAGACCAGTCCTCGTGATAGGCTAGGGCGGATGATCCATCTACTTGTGGATGGAGAGCAATTGGTTGCGGTGCCTGAGCTACGGGCGCCGCAGCGACACGAACGATACTAAAACGACTGAGGTTGGACTCGACCGACGCAATTTGCTCCGCGAGCTTGCCCATGGAACGTGTTGTGCGTTCAGCAATGCTCGCCGTGGATTGCACACTGCTTTCCATAGCAGTGATTGCGGCGTCAATCTCACGCAGTCCTAGCATTTGTTCCTCTGCGGTGCGGGTGACTTGCGAAACTTGGCTGGCGACCGTTTTCGTTTTATCGGTGATTTCGGAGAGCATGCTGCCAGCGCGCTCAACCATTTCAACACCGCTTTCCATATTTCCCTTTGAATCTTCAATCAACGTGGCGATTCCGCTTGCTGCATCGGCGCTACGTTGTGCCAGGCGGCGAACCTCCGTCGCGACGACGGCAAAGCCACGACCTGCATCGCCAGCGCGCGCGGCCTCAACCGCGGCATTTAGGGCGAGCAGATTGGTTTGGAACGAAATCGCCTCAATAACCCCCAAGATTTCACGCATTTCGCCAGAGCCACGCGAGATTTTTCCAACTGAGGCAACAGCCGCTGCGGTCACTTCCGAGCCTTCGCTCGCCCGATTAGATAGTTGAGTTGCCTTGCTGCCTACATCGCGCAGCAAGGTTTGGCCAACCTCCAGCGACTCCGTGAATTGTTGTGTGGTTGCAGCGGTTTCCTCAATCGCGGCGGCCTGTTGCGAGGCGCGTTCCGAGACTGTGTCAGTGTCGAACAGAACCTTTGTCACGGTCTCACGTGTCATCTGCACGGCACGGTCGGTTTCGCTCAACACATCCTCTAGCGCTTGGGTTGCCTGGTTGGCAGCCGCGCTAATATCAGCAAAGCGTCCTACGCCATCAGTGGACATGCGGTGCTGCAATTTGCCATCGGATAGCGCGCGGAAATGTTGCTCGACCTGATCGACGCTCTGCTCCACCGAAACGAATAGGTGGTTGAGTTGCCCCGCAATGCGGGCAAATACCTCATCCTCAAATGCGATCGGAATGCGGGCCGAAAATTCACCGGCTGCGCCCTGTGCAATTAGATCAGAGAAGGATTGATCGAACTGCTCGATGATCCGACTGCGCTCATTACTGGCGCGGGCGGTCAATTCGGAGAGCTGGCTTTGTGCAGAAAGCGCCGATGCAGCCTCTTGCTCCGCCTCATACCGTGAGATGTTTCGCAGCTCGGTCAGGTGCTGGCGGGCGTGGTATGCTAGGATCAACGCACCACATTCCATGGATACAAATAGCGCATGCAGGCTGGTGCGGGCGATGCCACTGCTGCCGGAATATAGCAGGAATGGCAGGAAATAGCTTAGCGCAACGTGATGGGCAGCAATCGCGATGCCACCTGCAATAATGGCGGGCCGACTGTCCAATGTGCCGATAATTGCGAGAACAACAAAGAAATACATGTGTATGTCGATTTGCAGCACATGGCCGTTGAATAGCCCCAGCAAGATCATTGGCTGACCGGCCAGCGCGATTGCGACGGATACAGGCGCGCCGTATTCCTTACGCTTGGTCAGGATGACGGCAGGGGCGGCCAAGATCAGTGAGAAGATCACGGCCACTAAAATAGGCTGATCCAGAAGCCATGCGATGATTGCGATTGGCAGGGCATGCGCCGCTGCAAACCAAGCAATCAACTCAGCTGTTGAAGGACGTTTCTTGATATTGCTCACACCTGCACTCCGCACCATGTTGCCAATTGATCTAAGTTGAGTAGGACGAGGGCATCCTGATCGCGCAGCGTTCCAGCCGTTCCGGTCACAACATAGGTGCCCATGGGCCCGTTCAGGCCGCCCCAATGTCCACCTGATTGCTTAGACAGGACCTGTGGATCCAGTCGTGACCAAACCAGCAAGCTGCCGATTTGCGTGTCCGTGGGCACGAGCAAAAAAAGGGTCAGGCCCAAAAGGGTCAATCCCTGTAACATGATGGCTGGTAGCGACATCAGGAGTCCTTTCGACAATTCTCCCTCCCTAGATGCGGGCAAAGATTTAAAACTTCGTTTCCAGCTCACATTGCGATCACGTCTATGTTGCGTGGCTTGCGCCGTTGGATTGCGTGCGCCAATTTCAGCAGACACGTTTATAGGAGCTACCATGATCCGCCTTACGCTTGTTGCTGCCACGCTCGCCGCTTTGACAACATCCGCTGCCTACGCCGAGGATCGGCAGCGGGCCGTGTTTGCGGGGGGATGTTTTTGGTGCGTCGAAAGCGATTTCGACAAGCTGGAGGGCGTTCTGGAAACCACGTCCGGTTTTGCCGGCGGCACAGTTGTTAACCCGACCTATCGGCAGGTCACTGCGGGTGGCACAGGGCATCGCGAGGTTGTTGAGATCGTCTATGACGGTAATATCGTGGATTTTGAGACGCTTGCCGAATATCTGCTGCGCACGATCGATGTGACGGATGCAGGTGGGCAATTTTGTGATCGCGGGTTCGGCTATTCCTCGGGGATCTATGCCCAAACCGACGCACAATTCGTAGCATCCACCGCAGTGATTGCCGAATTATCAGCCGAGTTGGGTCAGCCCATTGTGACCGAGGTGGTCGAGGGTGGCACCTTTTACCCGGCCGAGGAATATCATCAGGATTACTACCTGAAAAACCCGCTGCGCTATCGCTATTACCGTGCCAGCTGCGGGCGAGATCGGCAGGTAGAGCGCATCTGGGGTGAGCACGCCGCCAAGATTAATTGAGCGGAATTTCATTCCCCGATTTTCCTGCCTGATAGGCATCCGACAATTCAGCATATGCGGCAGTAATGCGCGCCGCCTGTGCGATCAATTCGGGGTCATCCCCGATCAGATCTGCAATCGCGCTTGCCTTGAAAAAGGCATTGTCGCGCCGGTATTCACCAGCCTCCAAATCATAAAGCTCCTTCATGATTTGGAGGTCATGGGGAATGCCAAAACCGTCGCGGCTGTCCTCGTGGCTGAAGAAGTAGGCGTAATTGTCAAAACCGGCCCATGTGATGGCGGACATACACATCGTGCACGGCTCATGCGTCGATAGGAAAATCAGGCCATCGGTGGGTGGGGTTCCTGCCATCTCGTAGAACTGCTTGAGGGTGTGAACCTCACCATGCCAAAGCGGGTTGTCGGTTTCGGCATTGGTTCCCGCAATCACCAGCGACAGATCCGATTTGCGCAGGATCGCCGCGCCGAACACCTTATCACCGCGCGCCACACCGGTTTTGGTGAGAGGGATGATGTCATTCTCGATCACATCAAGCAGGCGCGCGGCTAGGGTCATGGGGCTCTCCAATTCGTTCAGCTTACGATGCAGCAGCTAGGGTCAGTTGGAAAGCCCGATCAGATCGCGCCGCCTAAATGCAGCGCCAAACCGATGGCGGCACCGCTGCCGATCAACACCAGAACCGATGGTTTCAGGCGCCACGTCATCAGTGCAAACACAACCACTAGGGCCAGTTTCAACCAATCCGGCTGTCCGATGAAATCCGGCCACAACGCCGCCTGTGCCAGATAAAAGGCGAGGTTCAGGACAACACCGACCACAGCCGCCGAAACACCGGCCAGCGCCTGCCGGATCCAACGCCGCCGCTGGATGCTTTCCACATGCGGCGCGGCGGCGAGGATCAACATAAAGCTGGGCGCAAAGGTGTAAAAACACGCAAGCGCCGCGGTCAGCACCCCGAACCCTGTCGCCGAATGCCCCGCAAAGAACCCTGCATAGACGTTTACAAGGATCAGTGGGCCGGGTGTTGCCTCGGCAATGGCCAGGCCGTTCAGCATCTGCTCGGGCGACAGCCAGCCATAACTGTCCACCGCACGTTCCGCCACATAGGGCAGCAGGGCATATGCGCCGCCAAAGCTGACAAATGCCGCGCTCAGAAACAACTCCGCCACGCCGTCAAACGGATCGACACCGAAACACAGACGCACAGCCCAATACACCAGAGCGACCGCAAGGATGCTGACCACAATTATCCGCGCGGTCGATCCACGGGCAGGCGGTGTTGCGGGGATGTCAGGCTGCGGGACAGGGGGCAGCAAAAATCCTGCGAGGGCCGCAACCAGCATTACAATCGGAAAGCTCAGCCCCAGAATGGCCAATGCACCAAAGGCGAGGGCTGCCAGCGCCCAATGCCGCGCACCCTTCAGCGACCGCCCAGATAGCGACATCACCGCCTTTGCCACGATCACCAGCACGGCTGGTTGAATTCCGTAAAAGAGTGCGGCAACTGGCCCGCTATCCCCCTTGGTCGCGGCGATCCATGCCAAGGCTATCATCAGCGCCGTTCCTGGTAGAATAAACGCCAGCCCTGCGGCCAATCCGCCCCAGATGCCATGCAGGCGCCAGCCCAGCCATGTGGCCAACTGCTGCGCCTCTGGTCCCGGCAGCAGCATCGCGACATTCAGACCGCGCTGAAATGCGGCTGCATCGATCCAGCCGCGACGTGTCACCAGCTCCTCCTGCATCAACGCGATCTGGCCCGCAGGACCGCCAAAGGACAGCAGGCCAATCCGCAGATAAACGCCGAGCGCTTGGGAAAGTTTGACGGTGCTCATGCGAAATCCTCCATGCGAGCGCCAGTAGCAGCCAGTGCCGCGAATCCGCCTATGACATATTTGGCATCAACCCCGTGAATACGGGCGAGGGCGCAGGCGAATTGGCTGACCTCATGCCCATGAACGCAATAGATTAGCGTTGATCCCCTGGGCATCGCGCTTGCCTGCTGGTGGTCCAGGGTCATGGGGTTGATCCAGATCGCACCCTGTACGCCGATAGCGCCACGGGCCTGCTCCTTGCGTACGTCAATCAAGACAGGCGGTTGGCTGGTGTTGAGGGCTGCGATTGCATCCTCGGCACTGATATTGGGCAGTTGGTAATTGGTCACGTTTCACGCTCCCTTTCTGTGGGGCCGCGCGATGCTTGGGCCCGAATACCTGAAAGGCGGGGCCGAAGTCCGGGAGATCGCCATGTCCCGCAGGACGTTCTTATGCCAATGTCGGGCAAGTGTGAAGCTATGATGACGCGAGGCGACCATGCAGATCGACCACCTGGTTTTTGCCGCTGCGGATTTGCAGACGGGCCGTGAATGGATGACACGTATGTTGGGCGTGCCGCCGGGCGGCGCGGGGCAGCACCCGCTGATGGGCACGCATAACGCGCTGTGGTCCTTGGGCGATTGTTATCTGGAGGTTATTGCGGTTGACCCAGCGGTTACCGCACAGCGAACCCGATGGTTCGGGCTGGATGATCCGGCGGTGCAAAAATCGCTGGCAGATGGCCCGCGCCTGTTAACATGGGTTGCTAGGGTGAATGACTTGCATCAACGCTTGCACGAGATCGCGCTGCCGGTTGGGCCAGCGGTGCGTGTAACACGGGCAGGGTTACATTGGGATCTGAGTGTTCGCGATGATGGGGCGCTTTTGCAGGGTGGCCGTGTGCCAACCCTGATTGAATGGCCGGCCGATGTCGTTACACCGGAAATCAGCCTGCCTGATGGCGGTGTGAGTTTGGAAAACATAGCCATTTCTGACGCTTCCGCGCCGTTGTTAACAGCGGTGGCTGATGTGCCAAAGGTTCAGCACATCGCCAGTGGACCCGCGTTGCGCGCGACCTTTGCCACGCCACGCGGGTCCGTCACGCTAACGTCCTAGAACGAGTACAGGTTGTTGATGATTATGGTTTGCAGCGCATAAAGCCCGAAAAACACCACCAGCGGGGCAAGGTCCAATCCGCCCATATTGGGCAGGAAATTCCGGATGCGGCCATAGATCGGCTCCAGCAAGCGGTTCAGGCCCGACCAGATTTGATAAACCAGCGGTTGATGCAGGTTCAGCACGTTGAACGTAATCAGCCAGCTCATCACCACATGTGCGATGACGATGTAGTAAAAAATCTTAATGGCATAAAGTAGGATCATCAGGATGGATGTCATGAGCGCGGGCCTTTCAGGTGGTCATCGCTCACGGGTCGGAGCGTCGAAAATCGTTCGCAAGAGGTAGTCGCCACCGGCAAATCCTGCAAGAGTAGCCGTCATACTCGCATGGGAGAGAGAGCATGTATCCGTTCGTAAGGCTCGCATGGCATATGTTTCAGGCTGGCCGCAAACCGGACTTGCCGACCGGCGGATTGCACGAATCCACGCATATCTGTTGGCCGTGGGACATCGACATGTTCGGCGAAATGAACAATGGCCGCGTGCTGAGCATTTATGATCTGGGGCGTATCCCATGGGGTTTTCGCACCGGCCTTGCCCGTGCGCTACGCCGTCGCGGTTGGGGGCTGACAACAGCGGGTGCCAATGTTCGCTATCGTCGGCGTATCCTGCCGCTCCGTCGTTATGTGATGCGGTCGCGCGCATTAGGGCACGATGAGCGGTTCATCTATCTGCATCAAAGCATTTGGCGGGGCGACGATTGCCACGCCCATGTCGTCTACAGGATAGCGACCACCGGCGCGCGGCGAATGGTGCCAATTGCCGAGGTGCTGGAGGAGATGGGCGATCCTGACTGGTGCCCCGAATTGCCCGAATGGGTCCAGCAATGGATCGATGTCGAGGCCGCGCGCCCATGGCCTCCTGAAAGCTGATTGCGCCCTTGATCTGAACCACGCGGCACTGTCCTATTGTGCAAATTGAATCGAGAGGAATGCAGGTGGCCGAAGTCAAAAAACGTGGCGTCTTTGCATGGATGCTTGCTGATTGGGCGGGGCAGCCGTTCCACACCTTGTGCATTACCTTTGTGTTCGCGCCCTACTTCGTTGAATTCGGGCTGGGTGGTGGCGATCAGGCGCAGGCGACATGGGGCTATATGACCGGCACTGCGGCGTTGATCGTTGCGATTTTCGCGCCGATATTAGGCGCGATGGCTGATGTATCCGGCCCGCGCAAGCCGTGGATTGCGGCACTATCTGCGCTGCATGTGATTGCTGTGGCCGCGCTATGGTTCGGCATACCCGCGATGAGCGACCCAACGATAATTTTGATTGCCTTTGCCGTGGCGATCATCACGACGGAACTGGCGTTTATCTTTCTCAACGCGATGCTGCCTGATCTGGGGCCACAGGATCAGATTGGCCGGATTTCAGGCTCGGCATGGGCGATGGGCTATCTGGGCGGGCTGGCCTCGCTTATTCTGGTGCTGGGCCTGATGGTTGGCGATGCGGAAACGGGGCTGACGATGCTGGGGGGCACTCCGATCCTCGGCCTTGATCCGATCACAGCTGAGGGAAACCGCGCCGCCGGTCCGTTTTCGGCCCTATGGTATGCAGTGTTCATCATCCCGCTGTTTTTGTTCACAGCGGATACCAAGCGTAAGCCGGTTGCGGTCTCTGCACGGCTTGGCCTGCAAGAGTTGGGGCGCATGGTTCGCAACCTGCCATCGCGGCCATCGCTGATGTCGTTCCTGCTGTCGTCGATGTTCTACCGCGATGCGTTGGCGGCTCTATATGCCTTTGCCGGTATCTATGCGGCAGGGGTGTTGGGCATTGGCGTGATCGAACTGGGCATTTTCGGCATCCTCGCGAATTTCACCGGCGCGCTGGGTGCGTGGATTGGCGGCAAGTTTGACAGTCGTTTCGGGCCCAAACCAGTGGTGACGATCAGTGTGGCCGCATTGGCGCTGTTCTCACTGATCCTGACGCTGACAACCGCGACCAGTTTCATTGGCTTTGATCTGGGTGAGGGCAGTGAAGTGCCAAAGCTGATCTTTTTCATTCTCGGCGGCTTGATTGGCGCGGCGGGCGGTGCCTTGCAGGCGTCGTCACGCTCACTGATGGTGCGTCAGGCCAGCGATCCGGCGATTATGACGCAGAGCTTTGGCCTATACGGGCTGGCGGGCAAGGCAACGGCGTTTCTGGGCCTGTTCCTGATCGGTTTCGTGACCGACATCACGGAATCGCAGCGGCTGGGCGTGACGCCGGTGGTGGGATTGTTCGTGCTAGGGCTGCTGTTGCTATACTATGTTCGGCCGCAGGGGGATGAAAAACAATGACTCGATATTTGACGAAGGTAACGCTGGCCTTGGGCCTGACGCTGGCTACATGGACCGGAACCGCACAGGCACAAACCGAGGCGCGGCAGTTGTTCGGCGCGGCGCGGGACTCGTCGGCGCAGGTGGCGCAGCCGCTAGGTTCCTATGCGCGCGGATGTGTGGCGGGGGCGGTGCAATTGCCGGAAACGGGGCCGACCTGGCAGGCGATGCGCCTTAGCCGAAACCGGAACTGGGGCCATCCGGACATGATCAGCTTTATCTGGCGGTTCAGCCAACAGGTGGTCACGGATGCCGGCTGGAACGGGATTTATGTGGGCGATATCAGTCAACCGCGTGGTGGGCCGATGCTCAGCGGCCATGCCTCGCACCAAATGGGGTTGGACGCGGATATCTGGATGCTGCCACCTGAACGGCTGGATCTGACGGAGCTGGAGCGTGAAAACCTCAGCTCCATTTCGATCCGGTCCGAGGATCAGCGCAGCGTTAATGCCAACTGGACCGCGGGCCATATGGCGGTTTTGCGAGCGGCGGCATCCGACCCTGCTGTTGCGCGGATTTTCGTGACTGCGGCGGCCAAGCAGGAGATGTGCCGCACCGCGGGTGAGGATCGCGCTTGGCTGCGTAAAATCCGACCATGGTGGGGGCATAACTATCATTTCCACGTGCGGCTGAATTGCCCCGAGGGCGCGACCAATTGCCAGAACCAAGCGGCCATTCCCGCAGGCGATGGATGCGATGAAACATTAGCGTGGTGGACGTCAGAGGAAGCGTTGAACCCACCGCCAGCCGCGCCCGGTACCCCCGCGCCGACACCGCGCAGGCAGCTAACGATGGCAGACTTGCCACAGCAATGCGCCACGGTGCTTGCGAATTGAGCCGCAGCCTACTGCTGGTAATGGCCCTGCTGGGCGGTTGCGTCGCGGCGCAGGCCGATACTGCGCAACGTGTGTCACAGATTGAATGGAACGGGCAGGGCGCTGAATTTGGCGGCCTGTCCGGCTTGTTGATAGGGCCGGACGGTCAATCCCTGATCGCGGTGAGTGATAAGGGGCTGCTGATCACGGCGGCCCTGCAACGGGATGCTGATGGCACGCTGCGTGGCGTGGTGGAGCAGGAGCGTCACCGCCTGATCTCACCCGCCGGTCAGGTGATGTTCGACAAGGACGCCGACGCGGAATCCTTGGCATGGCAGGGGGATCGCCTGCTGATCTCGCTGGAGCGGCGCAACGCTATCTGGGCATATGATGCGCTAGGCGGCACACCGGTTGAGGTGCCGGTGCCACAGGGGATTACCGCGCTACAATTCAATTCGGGGGTGGAGGCGATGGCCAACCTGCCGGACGGCACCGTGCTGGCTATTCCCGAACGATCAGGTGCGTTGGATCGCCCTTTCCCCGTGTTTCGCCTGCGCGATGGTGTTTGGGATTCCGACCTGCAAATCCCTCGCGAACCGCCCTATCTGCCAACGGCCGCCGATATCGGGCCGGATGGGCGGTTATATGTGTTGGAGCGGGACTTTACCGGATTAGGCTTTCGGGTGCAGGTCCGCAGCTTTGCCATCGGGGATCAGATCACCGATATGCAGCGCGTGCTAAGCCCGACCACGGATATGGATAATGCCGAGGGGATGGACATCTGGCGCGACCCCGCTGGGCAATTGCGCATGACAATCATCTCCGATGACAACTTCCTGTTCCTGCAACGCACATTGCTGACAGAATACGTGCTGAACGCTGCCGATTGATTGCACCGTGACGCGGCCTCGCCTATAGGGCAGGAGAGATTTTTTCCGAAAGGGACCGACATGACCGCTCAGCTTGAAACCGCAATCGACGCCGCATGGGAAAACCGTGCAGAGATTTCGCTGACCACCACCGGCGAAGTTCGCGATGCCGTAGATGAAACGCTGAACGCGCTGGACAATGGATCGCTGCGCGTGGCCGAGCCGCGCGACGGTGGCTGGCATGTGAACCAGTGGGCGAAAAAGGCGGTTCTGCTGTCCTTCCGTCTGAACGACATGGAAACCATTGCTGGCGGAAATGGCAACTCAACATGGTGGGACAAGATCCCGTCCAAGTTTGAAGGCTGGGGCGACAACCAGTGGCGCGATGCAGGTTTCCGCGCAGTTCCCGGTTCGATCGTGCGACGCTCCGCCTATGTGGCAAAGGGCGTGGTTCTGATGCCTTCGTTCGTGAATATCGGAGCCTATGTTGATGAGGGCACGATGGTTGACGGATGGGCAACGGTCGGTTCCTGCGCACAGATCGGCAAAAATGTGCACCTGTCCGGCGGCGTTGGCATTGGCGGCGTGCTGGAGCCGATGCAGGCGAACCCGACGATCATCGAGGATAACTGCTTTATCGGCGCGCGCTCCGAGGTGGTTGAGGGCGTGATCGTGCGTGAGGGTTCCGTTCTGGGCATGGGCGTTTACATCGGCCAGTCGACCAAGATTGTGGACCGCGACAGTGGTGAGGTTTTCTACGGCGAAGTGCCACCTTACTCCGTCGTTGTTTCCGGCTCGATGCCCTCCAAAAACGGCGTTCACCTTTACTGCGCGGTGATCGTAAAGCGTGTGGATGAGAAGACCCGCTCGAAAACATCCGTCAACGACCTGCTGCGCGACTAAGGTGCCTCCGGCGGGGATATTTGGAGAATGCGATGAGTAAGAAAGAAAGCCGCCAGCAGGTTTATACCCTGCTGGTGGAAATCGGACGCTCGCCCGAGGATGATTTGCCGAAAAAGGCCACGGGTGGCGCGATGATGCTATACTCCACCGGCGTGGATGAGGCTGAGGCCGTGCGTGAAGCTGTCGCGATCCTGAAACAAGCTGGCCTGTCCCCGCTGGATGTCACCGGTTACGGCACCCCTGATGAGCGTGAAGCCGACGGTCATGAGATTGACGCGGCGGAGCGTGAGTTGATGGATCGTGCCCTGGCCGAAAACGCGGTCGTGATTGCGCAGATGACCCCCTATTACGACTGAGGATACCATGGCCAAACGCATTCTGTTCACCGGTGGTTCGGGCAAGGCAGGGCGGCATGTTGCGCCATGGTTGCGCGATGCAGGACATCATGTCGTCAACGCGGATCTGACGCCGCTCGGTGCGCAGGGGATCGATGATCGTTATGTTGATGTGACCGATAGCGGGCAAGTTTTTGGCGCGCTGTTACAGCATGCCAATATGTCGGAGTTTGAGGGTGGTGCGGCGCAACCCTTTGACGCGGTAGTGCATTTCGCCGCCGTTCCGCGTGTGCTGTTGACCTCTGACGCGGAATGCTACCGCGTGAACACCATCGGCACCTATAATGTGATCGAGGCGGCGGTAAAACTGGGCATTCGTAAGGTCATCATTGCGTCCTCCGAAACCGTTTATGGCACCTGCTTTGCTGAGGGGTATTTGCCCCCGGCGCGCCTGCCCGTGACCGAGGATCAGGACGTTGCCCCGCATGACAGCTACGCCATGTCCAAGGTTTGTAACGAGGTTACCGCCCGCAGTTTTCAGGCGCGCAGCGGTGCCGATATTTATGTGCTGCGTATCGGCAACGTGATCGAACCCCATGAATACGATCAGTTTCCCGCATTTTTCGCGCAGCCGGAAATGCGAAAACGTAACATCTTCAACTATGTCGATGCCCGTGATCTGGGCCAGATTGTGCATCGTGGGGTGCAGGTGGACGGTTTGGGCTACTGTGTGTTTAACGCGGCTAATGACACCAATTCTGCAAATATTCCTGCGGCGCGACTTGCCGCGACCTATTTTCCCGATGTCCCGCTCGATCCGGTTGAGGGGGATGAAGCGCTATTTTCAAATGCTCGCATCCGCGATGAGCTCGGTTTTGTTGAAGAACATAACTGGCGGCGCTACGTGCAGGGCTAACAAATCAAGGATTTTTCTATGAAGCGTAATCGCCTTGGCACGTCCGATCTGGACGTTAGCGAAATCTGTCTCGGCTCCATGACATGGGGCACTCAAAATACTGAGGCGGAGGGTCACGCGCAGATCGACCGTGCGTTGGAGCGGGGCGTCAACTTCATCGACACCGCCGAGATGTACCCGACCACACCGCTGAGCGCGGAGACTTGCACCCGCACCGAGCAGATTATCGGCTCGTGGGTGGCAAAATCCGGCCGTCGTGACGACGTGATCCTCGCGACGAAAATCGTGGGCAAGGGTTTTGACAAAATGCGTGATGCGGGTGCGATCACGCCCGAGCTGATCGATCTGGCGGTGGATGGTTCGCGCAAACGGCTGCACGCAGATACGATCGACCTGTACCAGTTGCACTGGCCAAATCGCGGCCATTTCCATTTCCGCCGTCAGTGGCGCTATGACCCGACGGGTCAGGATCGGGCCGAGGTGCGCGACGATCTGCGACGCACGCTGGAGGCACTGAGCAATCAGGTGGAAAAGGGTAATATCCGCTATATCGGTGTTTCGAACGACACGACGTGGGGTATTGCCAAGATGCTGGAAATCGCGCGTGAGGAGGGCTTCCCCCGCGTTGTCAGCACGCAAAACGAATACTCCCTGATGTATCGTCACCACGATACCGACCTTGCTGAATTGTCGCATCATGAGCAGGTGGGGCTGTTATCCTATTCTCCCATCGCCTGCGGATTGCTGAGCGGTAAATATTCCGGCAATGCCATCCCGAAGGGGTCGCGCCGCGATGTGTCCTCGCCCGATCTGGGTGGTCGGATGTCGGAAACGTGTCTACAGGCGGCGGATGATTACGTTGCCTTAGCGCGTGCGCATTGCTTGGATCCGGTACAAATGGCGCTGGCATTCTGTCTGGGTCGCCCGTTCATGGCCTCCACGATCATTGGTGCAACTTCGCTGGAGCAGTTGGACATCGCGCTGGGATCTGCTGATGTTACGCTCAGTGATGAGGTGCTGGACGGTATCGACAAACTGCACCGCAAATGGCCGTTTCCTTACTAGGCGGAACACGCCCCGGGCTTGTGGATACAGGCACCGGGGCTTAGGTCAGTTTCAGCGTTACGGAGTATCACATGCAGGCCATTTTTATCGATCTAGACGGCACATTGACGGACCCCTCGGACGGGTGGTTTCCGGCGCTGAGCCTCGCGCTGAAATCGCAGGGCGTTGATGCGCCTGCGCGCGCCGAGCTGGGCTGGACGATCGGATTGCCGATTGTTGAGGTGCTGGAGGTTCTGCTGGGGCAGGGCGCGGATATTGGCGACGCAGTCACCGATTTCTACGCCGCCTATATGGTTGGCGGGGTTGAGGACGCGATCCTGCACGATGAGGTTGGTGAGATGATCGACACCTTCCGTGATCTGGAGGTGGCGATCTACATCACCTCGGTTTTGCCCACCCCCGTGGCGGAGCGGCAGGCCGAGGCGATGGGGCTGGACGCCCATGTTGACCGGATTTTCGGGTCCGAGATTAGCGGCGAAAACTCCGACAAGACCTCGCTCTTTGCCTATGTTCTGGGCGAAACCGGTCACGACCCGTCGCGCTGTATCGTCCTTGCTGACCGACGTCATGACATTGATGGTGCCCGCAATAATGACATCCCGACCATCGGCGCGCTGTGGGGCTTTGCGGAGCCTGAGGAACTGCACATGGCAGAGGCGGACGGCCTGGCCGGTTCGCCCGAGGATGTTGTCGAAATCGCCGCAGACCTGATGGGATTGGAGCTAGAATGATACGCAAGATAGTTTTCGCGGCGATGCTGGCGCTCGCCCCTGCTGCACAGGCGCAAACCGGTATTGATCAGCGCGTCATTGGTGAATTTACACCGACACGCGACATGACCAGCGCCGCACTCGGTGCGACGGCAGCATTCTGGGCCGCGTTGGATCGGGGTGATCTGTCGCTCAGCTACGGTCTGACGGCACCTGCATTGCGTGATGCAGTCACATTGCAGGAATTCACCGACGCCGTCGCGCCAACAGCCGATTTCGGGGTGCCGCGTCGGGTAATGCGCCTGACTTGGCATCATGAGCAGCCGAATTATCCGGGCACCGCACTGGCCGTTGATTGGCAGGTGCGTGATGGCGATACGCTGCTGGGCGGCGGGTATCTGATCTGGCAATTGCTGGATGATGGCACATTCGGCCTGCTGCGACTGGACACGACCGACCTGCGCGACGCGCAATAATTTGGCGACCCGCCTGCGAGGGGCCACACTGATGGAGCCGACATGACCACCGATGCTGTAGCACTGACCCAAGCCCTGATCCGCTGCCCCTCCGTCACACCGCAGGAGGGGGGCGCGATTGAGCTGATGGATCAGTTGCTCAGCGAGGCTGGTTTTGTGACGCAACGCTGTGATCGCAATGGTATCGCCAACTTGTTCGCGCGGTGGGGGCAGGGGCGAAACGGGCGTACTTTCGGCTTTAACGGTCATACGGATGTGGTGCCTGTGGGCGACCCTGCGGATTGGACCTATCCGCCATTTTCAGCCGAGATCGTGGACGGCGTGATGTATGGCCGTGGCGCGTGCGACATGAAGTCGGGCGTTGCGGCCTTTGCCGCCGCTGCTATCGATTTTGTCCGCGACACTCCGCCCGATGGCTCCATTGCGATTGCGATTACCGGTGACGAGGAGGGCGACGGCGTTGACGGCACCGACGCAATCCTCGACTGGATGCAGGCCAATGGGGAACGGATGGACCATTGTTTGGTGGGCGAACCGACTAGCCCCGAAAACATGGGCGAGATGATGAAAATCGGTCGCCGTGGGTCCATGTCGGCGTGGATTACCGCAACGGGCTGTCAGGGGCATTCGGCCTATCCGCATCGCGCGCTGAATCCGCTGCCGCCCTTGGTGAAGTTTTTGGACCGGTTGGCTAGCCGTGAGCTGGATCAGGGAACCGATCATTTCGATCCCTCTACCTTGGCCATCGTCACCATCGACACCGGCAATCCGGCGAATAACGTCATTCCGGCCAAGGCGACCGCCTGCGTGAACATCCGCTTCAACGATGCCCATAACAGTGGTGAACTGACCGATTGGTTGCAGCGTGAGGCACAGCAGATCAGCCGTGAAACCGGTGTTACTGTCGATATGCGGATCAAGGTGTCGGGTGAAAGCTTCGTCACCCCACCCGGTGAACTGAGCGATCTGATCGCTGCTGCCGCGCAGGCAGAAACGGGCCGCACGCCGGAATTGTCCACCACGGGTGGCACGTCCGATGCGCGCTTCGTTAAAAATCACTGTCCGGTGGTGGAATTCGGCTTGGTCGGGCAGTCCATGCATCAGGTGGATGAATGCGTAAAGGTCGAGCAAATTGAACAGCTCAAGGCGATCTACACCCGCATCCTGCACGGATATTTTCCGAACGCGGGCTGATTGTCGCAAACAATTGATCATTTAAATCACGAGAATTCATCCCGTCTGGGCTGGACAGTGACGCCACGTCGTCATCAGATTTGCCAACCCTCAGGAGACCGCACCATGACCCTTGCCTTCGGACAGCAGATGCTCGCAATTCCCGGCCCCAGCCCGGCACCGGAGCGCGTGTTGCGCGCGATGCATCGCGGGTCTCCGAACATCTATGATGGTGAGTTGGTCGATATGATGCCGGACCTGATGGATGATCTACGGACCGTTGCGCGCACCAAGCACGATGTAGCGCTGTATATTTCCAACGGGCACGGTGCGTGGGAGGCCGCGCTGAGCAATGTGTTCAGCCGTGGTGATCATGTTCTGGTTCTGGCAACCGGTCGCTTCGCGCAGGGTTGGCGTGAAATGACGGAGCAGATGGGCATCACCACCGACATGATTGATTTCGGCACAGATTGCCCGATTGATCCTGCCCGCGTGGTTGAGGCGCTGAATGCGGATAATGGCCGGATCAAGGCTGTACTTTGCGTGCATACCGACACTGCGTCCTCCGTCCGTAATGACATCGCGGCGTTGGGCAAGGCGATCCAGTCCACAGGCCATGACGCATTGTTCATGGTGGACTGCATCGCCAGCTTGGGCTGTGAACCGTTTGAGATGGACGCATGGGGCGTCGATGTCATGGTCACTGGCTGCCAAAAGGGTTTGATGACGCCAGCGGGCATGTCATTCGTGTTTTTTGGTCCTCGGGCAAAGGCACGGGCCGAAACCGCGGATTGCCGCACAGGTTACTGGAACTGGACGCCCCGGGCCGATCCGGCAATGTTCTATCAACGCTTCTGCGGCACCGCACCCACGCACCACCTGTTCGGCCTGCGTGAGGCGCTGACCATGCTGGTGCATGAGGAGGGCGTGCAGGCCGCATGGGCGCGCCACGCCGTTTTGGCCAGCGCAGTTTGGGCTGCCGCCGATCGCTGGGCTGAGGGGGGCGCATTGCGGCCAAACGTACCGGATCGGGCGCACCGGTCCCTTGCTGTGACGACCTTACAGCTTGAGGGATATGACGTCGAAGCATTGCGCCAATGGTGTGAGACCAAGGCAGGTGTAACCTTGGGAGTTGGGTTGGGGCTCGATTTTACACAGGCACGCGGAACCGGTCTGTTCCGTATCGGCCATATGGGGCACCTGAACGCGCATTCGATCCTTGGAACACTGGCATGTGTTGAGGCTGGACTAAAGGCGCTCGGCATTCCACATGGTTCCGGCGGGATCGAGGCAGCCGTGACGGCAATTGCGGAGGCGGTCGGGGCCTAAACCCCTGCCGCACTCAACGAAACATCCCAGTCAAACCATCCATCAGCGGTTTTTCCCGCTGGTCGGAAAACATGCGGAAAGATCTCTGCGGGGTCAGGATCACCTGATCCCGTGCGATAACTTACCTCGACAGGTACGGCAGGCCGGATTTGCCATGCGGATGGTGGCAAGGTGATGCCATTCGGGTGGTCGCGCAGCCATTCCGCTATCAACTCACCCATTCCGCCGATATTTTCATTGATGATGTTCAGGTCAGACATGCTGGGGAAATTGCCGCCCCCAGCGATGCGATAGCTGTTTGCAATCACAACAAACTTGTCCGTTGGCTTCAGAGCCGCACCATTATGCGTGATTTGCGTAATCCGCCGCGCCTCTGGGTTTACCAATCTGCCAGAAACGGAAAAGCGATAGGGTTGCGTCGGATCAATCACGTAGTTCAGACCGAGCACCGCATCGAAATTATAGGCGGGCATATCGGGGTTCACCAATGGCTGTCCCGCCCGCTGCGGTGAAAGATGGGCCAGATGCAGACTGGCCATTTCCAGCCAGTCAATCATCTGAGCACCCGTGACTTCCGCCGCGATAATGCGGTTGGGATACGGACATAAATCCGCAACAGCGCGGTTTTTCAGCGGGCCGGATTCTATGCTGGTATACCCGCTAGGCCCAGCCCGCCCTCCACATCGCAGGGGTGATGCAACGGCCAGCATCGGCAGATCGGTCGTCACGGTTCTGCGCCCTGCTGCCAATAATGCGGCCTGAACCAGTCGCACGGCGGGGCTGTGCGCGATGGCCGCGAATTTCGTGTTTATTGGACGATCCGTGTGGCTGATCTGGGCATCCAGCCGAACACGTGCGCGGATGATGTGCGGCGCAACGAGGGCAGAAATCCGCGTATCAGGTTCTGTTTGGGGCAGGCGAAAACTGGCCCTGTGACTGTCCACAGACCACCCGTTCCGATCCTGTTTCAGGCTCAGGTCAAGCACCCCGATCCGCTGTCCCGCCCAACCGGCCATAATGGCGGGCGTGCCGGCCAGAGTTCCGTGGATAGGATCGATCCCGTCAGCATGTGGAAAATCAGCGCCCGGAAAAACCCGATGCTGGTGCCCGCACAAAACAGCATCCACACCGTCAAGCATTGCGATAGGTAACGCGGCCTGCTCGTCCAGATCATCATGGCCTAGTGGTACAATCCCGCAATGGGCCAAGACGATGACGATATCGGCTCCTCCGGCACGCATCTCGGGTAGAACTGCGCGAACAGCATCCGTACTGTCACGCATTTGGGCATGCTTATGCAGGTGATGGTTGTTCCAGCGCATGACACGCGGCGGCAGGATGCCAGTTATGCCGACGCGCAGAACATCATCACCAAATGGAATGGTCAGAATGCGGTAGGGATCAAAGAACGGCTCCCCCTCAAGGCTGAGAAGATTGGCGCAAACCATCGGCGCTACTGCGGTTTTTTGCATCTGCCGCAGCGCGTCTATGCCGAAATCCAAGTCGTGATTGCCAATCGTCTGCCCGTCATAGCCGATCAGGTTAAAGGCATCCTGCATCGGATGCGTCGCAACATCCTCCAGATCATCGGTTAGCGGTGAGCCTTGAAAAGCGTCGCCGATGTCAAATAGCAGGCTGTGCGCCACCTCCGCCCGCGCGGTTGCGATTGCGGGCGACAGTGCTGCCAATCCAGCCTCCTCAACCTCAGCGGTCAACAGGCGCGTGCCATCTATCGCCATATGCAGGTCCGTGGTGCAAATCAACCTGAGGGTGTTTGGCGGGACGCTACTGCTGGTCATAATTTCCTCTTTAGGCTTGGCTGGACGGCGAAAGCATGTGCTGTGTGGCTGGTGTGACCTTAGGTTGATCGATAGGTTGCGATGGTACTAGAATCTTCAGAAGGACAGGTCATGCTATCCGTCAAGTTGAACCGGATTGTCCATCACGGATCGTCATCCACCAACACTAAACCGCTGTTAATTGCGCATGGATTGTTCGGATCGGGGCGGAATTGGGGCGCGATCGCCAAGCGTCTATCCGCGACCCGTGATGTTATCGCGGTGGACATGCGCAACCATGGCGACAGCCCCCGCGCGCGACCACATGACTATGCCGGAATGGCGGCCGATCTTGCTGATGTGATTGCTGATTTAGGCGGGCAGGCGGACGTACTGGGCCATTCGATGGGTGGCAAGGCATCTATGGCATTGGCCCTGATGCATCCCGAATTGGTGCGGAACCTGATTGTGGCGGATATTGCACCCATTGCCTATTCGCATAGTCATTCCAACCATATAGATATCATGCGTCATCTGGATTTGAGCGGCATCACTCGCCGATCCGAGGCTGACGCCCGCCTTGCCTCCAGCCTGTCTGATCCACAGTTGCGGGCATTTTTCCTGCAAAGCCTTGATCTGACCGATGGTGCCTCGTGGAAGCTGGATTTGGATGCGCTGGAGGAGGGAATGCCCGCCACGGTTGGGTGGCCTGATCTGGACGGCACCTTTGACGGACCCGCCTTATTCGTTGCGGGTGGCGCGTCTGACTATCTGACGGCGGACCATCACGCCAAAATTCAGACGTTATTTACTGACGCAACGTTTCAGACAATCGAGGGCGCCGGTCATTGGTTGCATGCGGAACAACCTCGGGCCTTTGTCGATCTGGTTTCGGAGTTTTTGACCGAGGAATAACGGGTAATGCCTGTGTGATGCGGGTTTTCTGTCAACGCATTTTCCACACAGGCCTATTCGCCTTATGCGCGTATTCGTAGGGAGAGGGCGGTGCTATAGCCGCCCCTCCATACGCAAATAATCGCGTCCACCCTTGTCGAAAACCTCACCGACGACCTGCAAGCCATGTCGTGCATAGAGCGATGTTGCTGCTACCCGTGCGTCGCACCACATCTGGGTAACGCCACGGGCGCGCAGCAGGTTTTGCATGTGGCGTAGCATTTCGCTTCCAATTCCGCGCCCCTGATGGTCGGGGTGGACGGCAAACTTGCGCAATCGGGCCGTATCATCTGTGATGAACAGGGATGCAACGCCGATCAAATCACCCTCATACGTGCCCAGATGCAGGGCGCTATCGTCGCCCCGAACCATGGCTGCGCTGATCCCCTGACCGGGGCGTAGAACCATCTGCCGTAGGGCGAGCACATCGGCGGCGGTAACTTCGCGTATGTCCATTTGGTCTCCGATCAAAAAAGGGCGAGGCCAACCGGCCCCGCCCCACTTTATATTGAGATGAACCGCACGTCTTATGCGGCTGCTTTTGCCTCAGGCCCGAAACGGCCGTAGAAGCTCTCACCCTTGGCAGCCATATCGCGCAGCAGGGCAGGCGTTTCAAAACGCTCGCCGTAGCGCGCGGTCAGATCGTCGCAGATTTCCACGGCACGCTCGGCACCCAGAATGTCGAGCCAGCTGAACGGACCGCCGGACCAAGGCATAAAGCCCCAGCCGAGGATCGCGCCCACGTCGCCCTCACGGATATCCATCAGCACGCCTTCCTCCAGCGCACGAACTGCCTCCAGCACTTGCGACATGGCGAGACGATGCTGAACCGTTGTCAGCTCCGGCTGCTCTGCCGAAGGTTCCCACGTGTCGCGCAGACCCGCCCAGAGCATCCCGCGCTTGCCCTTTTCATCGTAGTTGTAGAAGCCGGCATTGGACTTACGGCCCAGACGCTCACCCTCATACAGCTTGGTGATGACCTCATCCGCGCCGGAGGCTGGATAGGCATTGCCCATAGCGGCCTTTGTCGCCTTCATGATCTTGTAGCCCAGATCGATCGAGGTCTCATCCGTCAGCTGTAGCGGGCCAAGCGGCATGCCCAATTGCTTTGCAGCACCCTCAACCAAGGCAGGCTCAACACCCTCCGCGACCATGCGCGCGCCCTCGTTCACATAGGGGATGATGCAGCGGTTCGCGTAGAAGAAGCGCGCATCATTCACCACGATTGGCGTCTTGCGGATCTGGCGCACGAAATCGAGCGATTTGGCAACGGCACGGTCGCCGGACTGCTCACCCTTGATGATCTCAACCAGCAACATCTTGTCCACGGGGGAGAAGAAGTGGATGCCGATGAACTGCTCGGGCCGCACCGATGCCTTGGCCAGCTCGGTGATGGGCAGGGTGGAGGTGTTGGTGGCAAAGATGCAATCCTCACCCACGATGGCCTCAACCTTTTTGGTGATCTCGGCTTTAACCCCGACATCCTCGAACACAGCCTCAACGATCAGGTCCGCACCGGCCAGCGCGTTCAGATCGGTTGTTGCGGTGATTTGCCCCAGAACGGCTTCCTTCTTTTCCGCCGTGACCTTTTTACGGCTGATGCCCTTGTCCAGAATGCTCTCGGAATAGGCTTTACCCTTATCCGCGCTTTCCTGTTTCTGGTCGATCAGAACAACCTCGATCCCCGCCATGGCGGAGACATAGGCGATGCCGGCCCCCATCATGCCTGCGCCGAGGATGCCAACCTTCTTAACCGATTGATCGGGCACATCTGCGGGACGCACAGCGCCCTTTTCCAGTGCTTCCTTGTTCAGGAACAGCGACCGGATCATCGCGGCGGAGGAGGGGTTCATCAGAACCTTGGTGAACCAACGGGCCTCGATCTTCAGCGCGGTATCGAATGGCACCATGGTCATTTCATAGGCGGCGGACAGCAATGCCTTGGCCGCGGGGAAAGCACCCTGCGTTTTGCCATGGATCATCGCGTTCGCGCCGACAAAGGTCTGGAAGCCGGACGGATGATAGGCCGCGCCGCCGGGCATTTTGTATCCCTTGGCATCCCAGGGTTTCACGATATCCGCATCGGTTGCGCCCTTGACCCATTCCTTGGCACGGGTCAGCAGCTCATCCGCCGGTACAACCTCATCAATCACGCCTGCGCTCTTGGATTTTGCGGGGGCCAGCATCTTGCCCTCCAGCAGCAGGGGAGAGGCAGCCATGACGCCCATCATGTGGATCAGACGAGTTGTACCGCCCGCGCCGGGGAAAATGCCGACCATGATTTCAGGCAGGCCGATCTTGGCCTTTGGATTGTCTGCAACGAAGCGACGGTGGCACGCCAGACCGATTTCAAGGCCAATGCCCGCCGCCGTGCCGGGGCTGGCCCATGCAACAGGCTTGCCGCCCTTATTGGTTTTCTTGTCCATCGTGTTGCGCTCAATTTTGCGCAGCAGATGGTGCATTTTCATCGTGCCCTCAAACAGACCGCGCGCAGGTTCATCGCCTGCATCCTCACGCATTTTGGCGAGGATGTTCAGGTCCATGCCGCCGGCGAAGTCCTTCTTGGCCGAGGTGATGACGATGCCCTTAACGGCTTCATCCTCAATCGCCTTATCCAAGGCGCCGTTCAGCTCTGCCAGACCCTCAAGAGTCATGACATTCATGGATTTCCCCGGCAGATCCCAGGTCAGCGTTGCGATGCCATCAGCATCGACGTCGTAGTTAAAGATGGTCATTTACTGTCTCCCGTTGGAGGAAAATGGGGTGGAGGGCATCATATGATGCCCCCGATCAGCAGTTCCGGCGCCGAGCTCTCCAGGAACATCGGGCGGCGCACTGCCTCGTTGTGGGTTATGTGCAGACAGATCCGGTAACCGTTGGCGCGACGGCGCAGGCCGTATGTGCAATCATGCTGGATCAGCTCCTCATCCGTCGCAGTGGCGTATCGCCATGTGACATCCGCCATGACAATGCCCGGATCAAAACCACGAACCTCGTGAATTTCGACCGCGACATTGGCTAGGCCAAGCTTCGTATAGCTTTCATGCACGTTACGACCGATTTCCAGCATCTCGGCTGGGCCGTCGACCATGACTGTCTGGTGCGGGCGCATCAGCACGACGTTGGTGTCATATAGTTTTGACCACTCATCGTGCCGCGCGTCCTGAAAGGCCGCGCGGAAAGTTTCTAGAACTTCTGTTACACCCGAAAGCATCATTGCCTAGATCCGTTCAATGATCGTTGCTGCACCCATGCCGGAGGCAACACACAGGGTCGCCAATGCGGTTCCCTTGCCCGTGCGCTCCAGCTCATCCAATGCGGTGCCGATAATCATTGCGCCGGTCGCTCCCAGCGGGTGACCCATCGCGATAGCACCGCCGTTCACGTTGACCTTATCGTGGTCAACATCGAACGCCTGCATAAAGCGTAGGACGACAGCTGCGAATGCTTCGTTAACTTCGAACAGATCGATGTCGGAAATGTTCATACCGTTATCGGCGAGGATTTTCTCCGTCACGGGGACGGGACCGGTCAGCATGATGGTCGGATCGGTTCCGATCTTGGCCGTGGCGCGGATGCGTGCGCGTGCTTTTAGCCCGTGCTTTTCTCCGAACTCCTTGGTTCCGACCAGCAGGCCAGCAGCGCCATCCACGATGCCCGAGGAGTTGCCCGCGTGGTGTACGTGGTTGATCTTCTCCAGATGCGGGTATTTCAGCAGGGCCACCGCGTCAAAGCCGGGCATGGACTCGCCCATATCCTTGAACGCTGGCTTTAGCCCGCCAAGTGATTGCATATCGGTGCCGGGGCGCATGTATTCGTCACGGTCCAGAATGGTCAGGCCGTTCTGGTCGCGCACAGTCATGATCGATTTGGCAAAGCGGTTTTCATCCCATGCCACGGCGGCACGGCGCTGGCTTTCCACTGCATATGCGTCAACGTCATCGCGGGAAAACCCGTATTCCGTCGCGATAATGTCAGCGGAGATACCCTGCGGCACGAAATAGGTTTTCATCGCGACCGAGGGGTCCACGGCGATTGCGGCCCCATCCGAACCCATCGGCACGCGGCCCATCATTTCCACACCACCCGCGATATAGGCGTGACCGGCGCGGCCCCGAACCTGATTACCGGCGAGGTTTACAGCCTCCATGCCGGATGCGCAGAAACGGTTGATCGACAGACCGGGTGCGCGCTCGTCGAAATCGGAATACAGGACGGCGGTTCGTGCCAGACATCCGCCTTGCTCACCGACCTGTGTGACGTTGCCCCAGATCACGTCCTCAATCTCATCCGTTGCCAGATTGTTGCGACGCTTCAGCTCGTTCAGCACTTCGGCTGAGAGACGCGCTGATGTGACTTCGTGCAGCGAGCCGTCTTTGCGGCCCTTTCCCCGAGGGGTGCGAACGCTGTCATAAATATAAGCTTCGGTCATTTATCCGCCCTTTCGTTAGCTGATGTAGGAATACCAGAGGCGCGCGGCAGCGATTGTGCCGAACACCGCGATGGCCAGCTGCCATCGGTAGAAAACTTTTAGCGCTCCGGTGCGTGGAGCCGCCTTATACGCCGCAAACAATGCGCCTACGGCGATAACGGGCCAAAGCACGCCGTGCTGAACCAACAGCAACAGCGTGATTGAGGTGAACGCGATGCCGGCGATAACTTGCGCAGCGGCATGGCTCAGCGGGTTTTCCGGTTCCATATCATCATCATCCGGCCGCACCTCGCGCGCTGGCTGTATCACCAGCGACAGGGCGGGCAGGGCGAGGGCGAACAGCCACCAAAAGATCATGGCTGCCCCCGTTCTGTTATGTAGGAACGTAAATTCACGCTGTCCTCGGCATTAGGTCATAGGGATGTTTCCACCCGTCAATCGCCGCAATCCGGTCCAGCCAATCCGAAATGTTCGGCCATTCCGCGCGGTCAAATCCGAACGGCTCGGGGTAATACAGGTATGAGCAGCAGGAGAAATCGGCAATTGTCGGCTTGTCACCAACCAGCCAATCCTCATCCTGCAAATGCGCCTCAAGCACGGTCAGCGCACCCTTAACGCGCCCTTGCAAGAAGCCGATCACGTCAGCGGAGCGTTTCTCCTCAGGCACGAAGTTCATCATGAACCGCAGCACACCAGCCTGCGACGACATCTTATGATTGTCCCACAGGATCCAGCGCAGCACCTCACGCCGCTCAACCGCGGAACCGGCGGCAAATTTGCCCGTCGCTGTGGCGAGGTAGTCGAGGATAACGCCCGATTGGCTCAGGATAACCTCACCCGTGCGTGCAGAGTGACGCAGGACGGGGGCCTCTCCCATTTCATTCAGCTCACGAAACTCCTCGCTGCGGACCTCTCCGTTAAAGAAATCGAGGAAAACCGGTTTCCAGTCACAACCGGCCAGTTGCAACATCAATGCAGCCTTGTAGGAATGTCCGCTTTCGCCAAAGCAGTGAAGTTCGTAATCGGCCATTCGATATCCTTTCGTGCCCGTCAGCGGGCAGGGAGAAGTTGGTTTTGCCTGTTTTGGGCCAAACCGGGGTTCGGGCGTATCCGGCGCTGTTCGCGGGGCAGGGTCAACCCCTGCCGAACGCGCGCGCGATCACAACCCGCGTCCGATGATCTCCTTCATGATCTCGTTTGTGCCGCCATAGATCTTTTGCACGCGGGCATCGGCCCACATTTCGGCGATGGAATATTCCATCATGTAGCCATAGCCGCCGAACAGTTGCAGGCACTCGTCAATGACTTTGTTCTGCATATCGGCCAGCCAGTATTTGTTCATCGCGGCTGTTTCGACGCTTAGCTCACCCTTGATATGGGCGGTGATACAGGCGTCGTTAAAGGCGCGGGCGGCGATGGTATTTGTCTTGCACTCCGCCAGCTTGAACCGTGTGTTCTGGAATTGCAGCAGGTTGCCGCCAAAGGCTTCGCGTTCGTGGCAATATTGGATGGTGCGCTGTACCGCGCCCTCCATCGCGCCAACTGCGCCGGTGCCGATGACCAGACGTTCCTGCGGCAACTGCTGCATCATCTGGTAGAAGCCTTGCCCCTCTACCCCGCCCAGCAGGTTTTCAGGCGGGATTTCCACATCGTCGAAAAACAGCTCAGAGGTATCCGCCGCCTTTAACCCGACCTTGTCGAGGTTACGGCCACGACGGAACCCCTCGGCATCATCCGTTTCGATCGCGATCAGGGATACGCCCTTGGACCCCTCGCTCGGGTCCGTCTTACATGCGACGAGGATCAGGTTTGCGTGTTGGCCGTTGGTGATGAAAATCTTGGACCCGTTCATGCGGTACGCATTGCCCTGTAGCGTCGCACGGGTGCGGATCGCCTGTACATCGGACCCGGTAGAGGGCTCGGTCATTGCCAGTGCGCCGACCAGATCGCCCGTTACCATGCGGGGCAGCCAGCGTTGCTTTTGTTCGTCCGTGCCAAAGGCGATGATGTAATGTGCCACGATAGGGGTGTGGATGCCAAAGCCCCAACTGGCGAGGTTCGCGCGCGACCCCTCCATCAGGATTACCGCATCATGGCTGAAATCACCGCCCGATCCGCCATATTCCTCGGGGATGGAGGAGCCGAGCAGACCGATCTCACCGGCCTCCTGCCAGGTCTCACGCTCCATGATGCCATCGTGGCGCCACTTCTCCATACGGGGGGCCCACTTTTCAGCGATGAAGTCGCGCGTCAGGTCCTCAAGCATCACGTGCTCGTCCGTCATCCAGCCGGATTTCAGGTTCTGGAATGTCATAGCTCTCTCCCTTTGCGCGGCCTCTTTGGCGGGCCGTGTCTTGGATGCCGTCCCGAGAGACCCTCGGAACGGCGGTATTCAATCGCGGTCTTAGAAGTTCGCGACGTCCAGACCCATGACGTTGGCGCCACCTGCCTGAACCTTTTGCAGCAGGAACGCTGTCTCTGGCAGCTTGCGGGTCATGTAATAGCGGCCTGTGACCAGCTTGCTCTCGTAGAACGCGGTGTCGCAGTTACCAGCATCCAGCGCGGCATAGGACGCCTTGGCAATCTGGCCCCACATCAGGCCCAGACATACATGGCCGAACAGGTGCATAAAGTCCGCAGCACCTGACAGCGCATCATCCGGCTTGCCCGCGTTCTGCATGAAATACATGCCAGCCGCTTGCAGATCCTTGGAGGCAGCTTTCAGGGGGGTAATGAACTCCGCCATACGCTCATCATCTGCGTTTTCCTTGATGAAGGTTTTCACCAGTTCAAAGAACGCCATGACGTGCTTGCCGTTATCCGAGGCCAGCTTACGCCCAACAAGGTCCAGCGCCTGAATGCCGTTAGTGCCCTCATAGATCAGCGCAATGCGGCAATCGCGCACGAACTGTTCTGCACCCCATTCGGTGGTAAAGCCGGAACCGCCATAGACCTGCTGCGAGGAGATGGTCGCGTCCAGACCCTTATCCGTCAGGAAGCCCTTAAGCACGGGGATCAGCAGCGAAACCATGCCCTCCGCATCTGCGTCATCATTGCGACGCGAGCGGTCGATCATGGTGGCAGCCCACAGCATGAAGGCACGACCACCCTCAACGAAGCTTTTCTGATCCATCAGCATGCGACGCACATCGGGGAAGTGGATGATGCTGTCGGCTGCTTTCTCAGGCTCCTTGGTGCCGGTAACAGCACGGCCCTGAATGCGGTCCTTGGCGAAGGCCAGCGCGTTCTGATACGCAACCGATGCCTGAGCCAGACCCTGCATACCGACGCCCAGACGGGCCTCGTTCATCATGGTGAACATGGCGCGCATGCCCTTGTGCAGATCACCGATCAGGTAACCGGTCGCACCGTCATAGTTCATCACGCAGGTCGCGTTGCCGTGGATACCCATCTTGGATTCCAGACCGCCACAGGACACTGCATTCCGCTCACCCAATGAGCCATCGTCGTTGACCATGAACTTGGGCACGATGAACAGCGAGATACCCTTGATACCGTCAGGACCACCGGGGATTTTCGCCAGAACGAGGTGGATGATGTTTTCCGCCATCTCATGCTCACCAGCAGAGATCCAGATCTTCTGACCGGACAGCTTGTAGGTGCCGTCCTCCTGTGGTTCCGCCTTGGTACGGATCAGGCCCAGATCGGTGCCGCACTGGGGCTCCGTCAGGTTCATGGTGCCGCCCCATTTGAAGCTGACCAAGTTAGGCAGATACTTCGCCTTCTGCTCCTCCGTGCCATGCGCGTGGATAGCGGCGTAGCAGCCGTGTGTCAGGCCGGGATACATCATCAGCGCCATATTGGCGGAGGAATGCATTTCACCAACTGCGATGGACAGCGTATAGGGCATGCCCTGACCGCCATATTCGGGATCACAGTCAAAACCGGTCCAGCCGCCATCGCGTAGGACGTTTACCGCATCCTCGAAGCCCTCAGGCACGCGGACGACGCCGTTATCCAGTTTACATCCCTGATGGTCACCGACTGTGTTCAGAGGGGCCAGCACGTCACGCGCGATCTTGCCTGCTTCCTCCAGCACGGCACCGGTGAAGTCACGGTCGAGTTCGTCAAAGCCGGGGATGTCCTGCTCGCTGACCTTTAGAACGTCATGCAGGACGAAATCGATATCTTTGGTGGTTGGCTCGTAAAAGGGCATGTTTCTCTCCGTCGTCATATGGCGGCGTATGCGCCGCGCGTTTTGGGATATTCTCGGGGGTTAGGCTGCTGCGCCGACCCCGCGGGATTTCAGGATTGTCCGAGCGTGGTCCATTTGGGCCTCAAGCTCACTTATGGCGTCGTCCAGCTCTGCGCGCTGGGCACGCATGGCCTCCAGCCGCTCCAATGCAACGGAATAGGTCCGCGCAATCTGCGTCTGCTGCTGGTCGCCAATGTCGTATAGGTCGAGTAGCTGGCGGATTTCTTCGAGGCTAAAGCCAAAGCGTTTGCCGCGCAGGATCAACACCAGACGCCCACGGTCAGAGCGGGTGAACAGCCGCCGCGACCCTTCGCGTTTGGGGAACAATAGTTCCTTGGATTCGTAAAAGCGCAAGGTGCGTGGAGTTACGTCAAACTCCTCACACATCTGTCCGATCGTGCTGAATGTGTCTTCGGTCACAGCGGTTGCCCCCTCTTGTCTGCATCAAGTCTGACGCAGTGTTGGGGGCAGCTTCAACAGTGAAGTTGACGCGAACGTAAGGTCGAACGCAGCGTCACAAATGCAAAGCCGCGCGGATCAGCCGCGCGGGGTGGTTGGTGTCGGCAGGTCGTCGCGCATTCTTTGATTCATGCGTGCGATCTCGGGGTGGTCAAAGGGGGCGGAGCATTGGCTCAATCCCTTGCGTGCCTTGGTGAACAGGCGGTTTAACATATTGCTCATATCAGTTTTCCTTTCTGTAAGTTCCAGATAGGGATGCAAAACCTAATAAAAAAGTGGAGAAAGCCGCGCAGCTATATTAGAAAAACTATATGGCACAACTTAGAAACATCCCCCTGAATGCCCTGCGCGCGGTTGAGGCAGTCGCCCGTCTGGGAAACCTGCGCGCAGCTGCACAGGCGCTGGGCGTGACACAGGGCGCGATCAGCCAACATTTACGGCGGGCCGAGGAGCTGCTGGGCGCGAACCTGTTCACACGCGGCGCGCAGGGGCTGGAATTGACTGAGCTGGGTCGGGTGATGAGTGTGGACCTCAGCCGTGGATTCGCTTTGCTGGAGCAAGCCGTCGCAACCGCCAGCGCGCGTGAGGTTGACGCGCTAACCGTTTCGGTCGCGCCGGTTCTTGCATCGAAATGGCTGGTCTGGCGCATGAACGATTTCGCGCAGGCCCATCCTGAACTGCGACTACGGATTGAGGCGACGATGGATCTGGTCTCGCCCCGATTGAGTGGTGCAGATGTGGCAATCCGTGTCGGGCGGGGCGGTTGGAGCGGGGTCGCTACCCGTAAGCTGGCCGATCAGGTGGCGTTTCCCGTGTGCAGTCCGGCATTGGCCGCGAATATATCATCGGTGCAGGCGCTGCACGAGCTACCTGTGTTGCGCGATATTAACAGCCCAGATTTCTGGCCGGATTGGTGGCGCCTAAATGGGGGGGCGGGCGATCCCCCATCGCGCCCCGGTCCGTCCTATTCCGATGCCGCGCTGTGTCTGGATGCGGCAATTGCGGGGCAGGGCGTGTTTTTAGCATGGCCTGCGCTGGCTGGTGATGCGATTGCGCGGGGGCAGTTGGTGCGGCCGGTTGACGGGACATTGCGCACGGCGAATGCCTATTGGTTTGTGACGCAGGGCGCACGCCTGTCCCCGAATATCCGCGCTTTTGCCGATTGGTTGGCGGTGGAGTTAGAACGCAGCTACAGCGCGCTGGATATTGAGGTGGGGACAGAATGATCGGCGTGTTTGATAGTGGTCATGGTGGGCTGACAACCTTGGCAGCCTTGCAGCAACATATGCCACAGCAATCGTTCACCTATTTGGGTGATCATGCGATGGCCCCCTATGGCCCACGCGATGCGGCAGATATCACGGCATTGACGCAGGCCGCCCTGCAACGATTATTCGACCGCGGATGCACGTTGGTTATAATCGCCTGTAATACGGCGGCAGCGGTGGCGCTGCGCGATTTACAGCAGGGATGGCTGGCGCAGCACCATCCAGACCATCGTGCGCTTGGCGTATTCGTTCCGGTGATCGAGGCGCTGTCAGGTCGGGATTGGGCGCAAATTGGCCCTCCGCTTGATCTGCACGGTCAACGCATCGCGATATTTGCGACGCAGGCGACAGTGGAAAGTGAGGCCTTTCCGCGAGAGATGGCCTTTCGCGCGCGCAATGTGCAAATCCGGCAGGTCGCGTGCCCCGGTCTGGTTGATGCGTTGGAGGCAGGCGACATGCACCGCGCTCGCGATTTGGCCCACGGTTTTGCGGGGCAACTCGGTGATTTCATCCCCGACCGTGTATTTCTGGGCTGTACGCATTACCCGATGGTTGCCGGTGCCTTTGCCAGTGGATTACCCGACGGCACGGAAATCCTGTCACAGCCGGAATGCGTTGCGGCCAGCTTGCAAAATTACCTGACCCGTCACCGCCAACATGCGGGCGGTGGGGCTGGTACGGCATATCTGACAACGGGCAATCCGGAACAGGTAACGCGCGCGGCGCAGGCGCTGACAGGGCGCACCCTGCCATTTCGCCAGATATGAGGCGCTATTTGTCCAGCGCACTTTCGGCGACTTCGCGCAGACGCTTCAGCTCGTCTATCGCGCCTTCAAGCTCAACCTTGCGCGACTCAAGCTCGTCGATCTGGCGTGTGCTTAGCTCAATCCACTCACGGAACTGCGTGGTCTGGTTATCCTCGATGTCGTACAGCTCCAGCCACTGGCGTATTTCCTCCAAGCTAAAACCAAAGCGGCGACCTCGCAGGATCAGCGTCAGCCGCGCGCGTTCACGCGCACCGTATAGCCGCTTTCTTCCCTCACGTTCGGGGGTAAGTAGCTCGATATACTCATAATATCGCAGGGTCCGTGGTGTGACGTCGAATTCCACGCACATTTGCTGAAGTGATTGTTTCGTTTCCGTCATCCGCCGACCCCCTATTTCGGTCTTTCCACCGTTACATTACATAGTCGGCTTACGTGACGGAAAATCAAGGGTTGTTGCACGAACTACTCTTCTGAGTGGTACGATAAACGCCTCTTTTCAAATCCACCACGGGGCACATATTGTCCGCAGGCTGGTTCGGACCGGCGCGAAGGAGCACCACATTATGGAAAAAACAGAGATGCTGGCGCTTGCACGTAGAATGGCGCAGGCGATTCCCCTCTCGGCAGCATTGGGGATGGAGATCAAGGATGTCGGGCCCGGCACCGCCGTTATGACCGTTCCCTATGATGACCGCTTGGTCGGGGATCCGGTTACGGGCGTATTGCATGGCGGCGTGATTACGACATTGCTGGACGGATGTTGCGGCACTGCGGTGATGACGCATCCCAAATCCCCCGGGGGCACGGCGACAATCGATCTGCGGATTGATTATATGCGCGCGGCAAAGCCGGGGCAGGCGATTACGGCGCGGGCTGAATGCTACCGTGTCACACGTTCCGTCGCGTTTGTGCGGGCTGTTGCCGATGATGGCGATCCCGACGATCCCGTCGCGCAGGCCAATGGTGCCTTCACTGTTGAGCCGCGCGGAACCAAAATCGGAGCTAAGCCATGAGCCGCGGTCGCAACGAACCCGTGCAGGAGGTAAAGGCCCGCCGCGATGCCGCGCTGGCCCGTTTGACCAAATCTGTGCCGTATATGCAATTTCTGGGGATCAGCTTTGACCGGCGCGGGGATGAGCTGACAGCAGTGCTCAGCTATTCCGACCACCTGATCGGCAACCCTATGTTGCCCGCATTGCATGGTGGGGCGATTGGCGCGTTCCTGGAATCCGCTGCCTTGGTCGAGGTGATGTGGCATCAGGTCTGGGACCGGATGGAGGCCAGCGGGCCCGAGGCAGACGCCATCGAGAACGGCGATTTCCCTGACTGGCCCAAGGTGATCGATATAACCGTCGATTACCTGCGCAGCGGTTTGCCGCGCGACGCCTATGCACGCACCACGATCACGCGGGCGGGGCGCCGCTATGCCTCGGTTCGGGTTGAGGCATGGCAGGATAACCGCGAACGCCCCTTTGCCGAGGCGATGGTGCACCTGCTGATGCCGCAGGATCGATAGCCGGATAATACGGTTCGGGCCGAAGCATCTGCCCGCGCCAACATGCGATACAGCCATACCAACAAGAAGGTGGCATGATGAAGTCGAGCCCTGACAAGCTGTCCTATGCTGCGATCGGATTGCTAACAATTGTATGGGGCTCGGCCTTTGCTCTCACCACGGTTGCCTTGCAGGGATATGGCCCGATGCAGGTCGTGACCGCGCGTGCTGGTCTGGCCGCACTGGTACTGGTCAGCGTTGCCTATATTTCGGGGCAGGGATTGCCGCGCAGCCTGAACCACTGGATGTGGTGCGCGCTGTTCGGGATCAACTCGCTGGCACTGCCATTCACGCTGCTGACATGGGCGCAGCTAACCATTGATTCAGCGGTGGCAGCAGTGCTGATCTCCTCCTCGCCGCTATTTGTTCTGCTGCTGTCAAAGTTCATTTTGGGCACGCAGGTTGGTCCTCGTAAATGGCTGGGGTTCAGTATTGGCTTTGTCGGGCTAGGGGTGTTGATCGGACCGGGCATTTTGCGCGCCGTGGATGCGCCGCTGCTACCACAGCTTGCCTGTCTGGGGACGGCGTTCTGCTACGCGATGTCCGCGGTGTTGGTGCGGCGTATGCCGGAATTGCCACCGGTGCAGGCAACAGCGGCCAGTCAACTATCCGCGGCGGTGGTTTTGGTGCCGTTCGGGGCAGTTGGCTTGGTTTCCGACCTGACGCTGGGCACGCCGCTCATCGCGCTTGCTGTGCTGGGGCTGGTGCAAACCGGTGGCGCGCAATTGCTACGTTACTGGACAGTAAAGCGGTCGGGGGCGGTGTTCGCCTCCACTGTTGGTTATCTGATCCCGATCTGGGCGGGCATGCTGGGTGTAACCCTGTTGGGTGAGCCGATCACATGGCAGCTTGTGATCGGCTTCGGCCTGATCGTGTCTGGCCTGCTGGTCGCGGGAAACCGGCCCGAGGGTCAGCGCACCGCCGCTGCCTCCAGTGCGGGATAACGCCAGCCAAGCGTTACCCCCCGCAGGACAAAGAACAGCATTAGCGCCGCCCACAATCCGTGATTGCCCATCAGCGAAACCAGCAGCGGCATCATGGCGAAATATCCAAGGGCGGAGATCACCATCATATTGCGCATATCCCGCGTACGGGTCGCCCCGATGAATATCCCGTCGAGCATAAAGCAGGGCAGCCCCACAATCGGCGCCAACACCATCCACGGCAGGTAATCACGCGCAACCGCTTGCACGTTTTCGGCGGTTGTCATCTGCCCGATCACGAAATCCCCGGCGATCAGGAAGAGCAGGGACATCAGGCACACCGCGCCGATCCCCCAAATACTGGTCAACCGCGCCGCACGACGCAGGGCAGGGCGGTTGCCCACGCCAAATGCAGCCCCGACCAGTGCCTCCGCAGCAAAGGCAAATCCGTCTAGCGCATATGCCGTCAGGTTCAGGAATTGCAGCAGGATCTGGTTCGCGGCCAGCGTTACGTCGCTCAACCCAGCGGCGCGAAAGGTAACGGACATAAAGCAGACTTGCAGCAGCACAGACCGGATCATGATGTCGGTATTTACTGCGATCATCGGCTTGAGCATTGCCATATCGCCCACACGCGCACGGTCGCGCCAGTGATTGGCGCGAAACACATCGCGGCACAACACAATGCCAACAGTCGCGCCTGCAATTTCAGCGATCAGCGTGGCCAGCGCGACGCCACCAACACCCATATCCAGCCCCAGCACGAACCATAGCGACAAAACGATGTTCAGCGCGTTCATCGTCATTTGCAGGATCAACACACTGCGCGTCCGCTCCACTGCGATCAGCCAGCCGGTTAGGGCATAAACCGCAATGGCAAAGGGCGCGCCCCAGATGCGAACCGCGATATAGGTCCGGGCGAGGGCTTCGACCTCCTCACTGCCCTTGGATATCCAGAAGGCCAGCCGCGTGATCGGTATTTGCAGAACAATCAGCGCGGCCCCCGCAATCGCGGCAATCATCAGGGCGCGGGTCAGGTGGGCGTCCCGCTCCGGTATGTCACCACGGCCTGCGGCCTGCGCGACCATTCCGGTAGTTCCCATGCGCAGAAAACCGAAAATCCAGTACACCGCGCTAAGGATAACGGCCCCAATCGCCACGCCGCCGATCGGAGCTGCCGCACCCAACTGACCAACAGCATATGTATCCACCAAGCCCATCAGGGGGATCGTCGCATTGGACAGCACGATAGGCAGCGCAATCGCCAGAACGCGCCGGTTTGTGATGGGGGTCATGGGCGTAACCTTTGCGCGCGGGTGCGGCTGACCAACATGCCGGTCACGATGAGGATCAACGCGAACAGGAATGCCCCCGGCAGGCTTTCCCCCAGAACGACAACACCCAAAACGACCGCCCAGACTGGCACCTGATAGTTCACGAGGCTCAGGAAGGACGGACCTGCGCTGCGCGTTACGCTGACCAACATCACCGTGGCCAGTGCCGTGGGCAGCAGGCCCAAATATAGCGCTCCGCCCAATGCTGTCGCGGATGGCATCGCGGGGATACCCTCAACCAATAGTGCGGCAGGAACTATCACAATTGTCGCCAGCATCAATCCCGCTGCTGAATAGGCAATCAGACCGATCGGCGGACATAGCCGTGTATTGATTGACCCGATGGCATAGCAAGCCGATGCGCCAACACAGGCAAGACGGGGCAGGTTTGCGCCCTCACCCTGTGGCAAGCCGATCAGCACGACCACGCCGGCAAAGCCGATGGCGAAGCCTGCAACCTTGCGCGGGCTCATCCGCTCACCCGGAACCATGAAATGTGCGAGGGGCAGGACGAACAGCGGAACCACAGCCATCGTGATGCCCGCAAAACCTGACGTAACAGAGCCCTGCGCCCAGCTCAGCAGGGCAAAGGGGATCGCATTGGTAAACAGCGCCATGCCCGCGATATGCGCCCAAATGCGCGGCCCTTCCGGCGTGGTCCAACGCGGCAAACCACCTGACCGCATGGCCAGCGCGACCAACAGGACCGCCGCCAGCGCAATACGGAATGCTGCCAAGGTGACAGGGCCAAAGCCTGTCAGTCCCAGCTCCACCCCTAGAAATGATCCGCCCCAGATCAGCCCGAGCAGGCCCAGCATGGCCCAGTCACGCAGGCTGGCATTAGATGCCGCGCTGGCGACGCTCATGCCATCAACTCCACCGGTGGGTGGGCGAGGATGCGGCTGATGCGGGTCAGGCAGTCGGAGAAGACCTCGTCGCTCAACCCCATGCCAAGGGCGATGCGGATCTTGTTCGGGACATCAGCACCGGGCAGGACATAGGCACCCGCCGTGGCGACGCGCACGCCTGCCTCCGCACAGGCACGGTCAAAGGCGGCGAGGTGCCAGCCCTCGGGCAGGGAAAGCCACGCGAAATTCGCGCCCTCCGCCGTGCGAACACCCCATGGGGCAAGGTGGCGGCGCAACAGGGCTGCGCGGGCCTCCAGATGCTCACGGGCGGAAACGCGTATCTCGTCCGCGATGCCGCTCTCGATCAACTCCACAACAATCTGGCCGATCAGTGACGACACACGATAGTTCATCGCCTGAATGATGCCCTGACCAATCGGCCCGCGCCCAGGAGGAGTCACAAGGCAGCCAAACCGCAATCCGGCAGCGATACATTTCGACATGGAGGTCGCGTACCACGTCCGTTCCGGCGCGAAAGACGGGAACGAGGGCGGGCGGCTGGACATCAACCAGCCATAGACATCGTCCTCGATGATTTGCAGATCGTGGGCGCGGGCCAGCTCGGCGATTTCTGCGCGGCGGCTTTCCGGCATCGTGACCAAGGTGGGGTTGTGCAGGTTCGGCGTGACCAGCATGGCCTGCGGGCGGGCAACACGGCACGCCTCGGCTAATGCATTGATACACAAGCCGTGTTCATCAGATTTGATGGGGTACAAAGTGATGCCCGCCAGCTTTGCCGCCTGCTGAAAACCCGGATAGATCAGGTCAGACACGGCTACAACCGGGTGCGGGCCAGAGGTACAAGCCATCATTGCCACCAATACAGCCTGCTGGGCGCCATAGGTTGGTACAATGGAATCCTCATCCGCGACCACACCGCCCTTACCCAGCCAATTCGCCAGTGCAGTGCGTGTCGAGTAGTCATTTGTCGCACGGGTATAATCATCCAGAACGACGGAGCCACGAGAGATGACGCGGGTGATCGCCTCATTAATCATGTGCTCCTGTCCGACCATAGGGGAACGCGAGTTGCGCAGGTCAACCTGCCCCTCTGCCGGTAAATTAGTTAACGGATGCAGGGGGATAAATGTACCCGTCTCACGACGTTCCCGCACAAATGTACCCTGACCCACGGTGGCGCGCAGGGCACCAGCCTCGGTTGCCTCACGGTAGGCGCGGGCCACAGTTCCAGGGGTTACACCAATTTCCCACGCCAATTCCCTGACCGGCGGCAGTTTCGCGCCAGAGGCAAGCGCGCCCGAGCGGATTGCATCCTCAATAGCGCCTGAAAGTGCGCGATATTTGGGGCCGGCATCTGTGTTGAAGTCGGGAACCCAGCTTGTGTCAAATCTTGTACCCATAACAAAACTCCGGTGGAAAAGCTTGGCGTGTGTTTGTACCTGTACCTCGTGACCTAAGGAGGCACAAACCGCATATTGTATTGATACAAATGGAGGCAGCTATGTCCGATCTCACACTCACGAATTTTGCCGGTAGCGTTCGCACCAGCATCGCAGGCGCACCGCGTCGCGGTTACGTGGCGCTTGTGGCGATCTGGACCCGTCGTTCGCGCAGTCGGCGTCACCTGAAACACCTTGATGCGCATCTGTTGCGCGATATCGGTGTTACGGAATGGAACGCGCAGCGCGAGGCGGAGCGTCCCTTCTGGGACTAACTCACACGATGATAACCAATCCTCTTCCCGACGGTTGGTTTTGACTAGCCCCCGATTTATCGGGGGCTTTTTTTATGTAAAATGCCTCACAACGGGTCGAGCGTTCGCGGACCCGCGCCCTCATCCCCCAATTTATCACCGTCATTTATCAACGGACAGCGATCCACGGACAGGCAGCCGCAGCCGATGCAGCGGCCCAGATCGTCACGCAGCACGGTTAGGCGGGCAATGCGCTCGTTTAATTCGTCACGCCAGATTTGCGACATCGCCTCCCAATCCCGCGCATTGGGGGTGCGACCATCGGGCAGGGTGGCCATTGCCTGTCGTATCGCGCTCAACGGTAAACCCAATCGTTGCGCCGCTTTAATAATCGCGACCCGTCGCAGCACAGCGCGGGGATATCGGCGATGATTGGCGGCGGTGCGATTGGCGGCAATCAGACCCTCCGCCTCGTAGTAATGCAGGGTGGAGACGGGCAGCCCGCTGCGCTTTGACAGTTGGCCAACGCTTAATTCGATGGGGACCTTTGCCATGCTTGACCTCAAGTTAGCTTGAGGTTCGATAGTGGCAGCGAATCGAAAACAAGGCAAGGAGAACGCCATGTCCCGCCACCCCCTGATTGACCGAAATCGTTTGCGCCGCGCAGGACGAAAGTTCCTGTACGACCTGTTTTGTGGTCAGGCGCGCAACTGCTCTGATACTCTCAGCGACCACATCCAGCGCGATATCGGAATACGCCCCAGTGCGCCAAGGAGAGGGCTACGTCGTTTCTGAGTGTCGGTTTCGGATCGGAAACAGTCGCAGCTGAGTCGGGGTTCTTTTTGTCCTAAACCCCTCATTTGCCCGATTGACGCCGCCGCCGCCGCCGCATATCCGGTCTGTGGGTGCACAGCCGGACTAAGGGTGAGCGGCGGTGTACTCAGGAATTTCACCCTGACGAAGGAGCCGTCCATGAGCTTCGCTATCCAGCCGCAGGTTAAGCCTGCGCGCCCTGAATTCTCGTCTGGTCCTTGTCCCAAGCGCCCCGGCTGGTCCGCCGCTTCGGTCGCTGAACGCGCCTTTCTAGGGCGCTCGCACCGCGCCGCTGGTGCCAAGGCTCAGATCAAATCCGTTATCGATAAAACCGCCGAACTGCTCGGCGTTCCGTCTGATTACAAGGTTGGCATCGTGCCCGCATCCGACACGGGTGCCTATGAAATGGCGATGTGGTCCATGCTGGGCGCACGCCCCGTGGACATGCTGGTCTGGGAAAGCTTCGGCAAGGGCTGGGCGACTGACGCCACGAAACAGCT
This sequence comes from Pontivivens marinum, assembly GCF_900231835.1. Classification (GTDB taxonomy): domain Bacteria; phylum Pseudomonadota; class Alphaproteobacteria; order Rhodobacterales; family Rhodobacteraceae; genus Pontivivens; species Pontivivens marinum. The sequence goes on from NZ_OCTN01000002.1 coordinate 104,719, forward strand.
CGGTTTGGACGATTGCCGCGTGATCGAGGCTGATTACGGCACGCTGCCCGACCTTAGCACTGTGCGCATGGATGCCGATATTTGCTTCACGCAAAACGGCACGACATCCGGCGCGCGCATCCCGAATTTCGACTGGATCGCCGATGATCGTCAGGGACTGACCTTCGTGGACGCAACCTCCGCTGTCTTCGCGCAGGATGTTGATTGGGCCAAGGTCGATGTGCTGACATTCTCGTGGCAAAAGGTTCTGGGTGGTGAGGGCGCGCACGGCGTTCTGTTCCTGTCGCCCCGCGCTGTTGAGCGGTTGGAGAGTTACACACCGCCACGCCCGCTGCCGAAAATCTTCCGCATGACCAAGGGCGGAAAACTGATCGACGGCATCTTTACCGGTGCAACGATCAACACGCCGTCCATGTGGGCCGTTGCCGATGCCGAGGACGCGCTGGACTGGATCACCGAAATCGGTGGCCTGACAGCATCCAAGGCACGCGCAGATGACAACGCCGCAGCGATCCAGACCTGGGTTGATGCGACGGATTGGGTCGAGAACCTCGTGCCAAATGCGGCGGAGCGGTCCAATACCTCGGTTTGCCTGAAAATTGTGGATGCTGATATCGCGGCGCTGGATGATGCGGGGCAAAAGGCCTTCGTCAAAAAGATGGTCAAGATGTTGGAGGCTGAAAATGCCGCCCTCGACATTAACGGCTATCGCGACGCGCCTGCGGGTCTGCGCATTTGGTGTGGTGCCACGGTGGATACAGCCGATGTTACCGCGCTAACCCCTTGGCTCGACTGGGCCTTTGCGACTGCCAAAGCTGACATGTGATCTCGCGCCCCGGCCACGCGCCGGGGGCATCCTCTCATTCACGCCGCCCCATATAGGGCAGGCGACCGCTACAGGATTACCCAAATGCCTAAAGTACTTATCTCCGACAAACTCTCGGAAGCCGCCGTTCAGATCTTCAAGGATAACGGCGTTGAGGTCGATTTTCAGCCTTCGTTGGGCAAGGATCCGGCAAAGCTGGCTGAAATCATCGGTCAATATGACGGTCTGGCCATTCGTTCGGCGACCAAAGCCACGGCTGATCTGATCGCCAAGGCGGACAACCTCAAGGTTATTGGCCGCGCCGGTATCGGTGTTGATAACGTAGACATCGCCGCAGCTTCGGCACGTGGTGTTGTTGTGATGAACACGCCGTTCGGCAACTCGATCACCACGGCAGAGCACGCCATTGCGATGATGTTCGCTGTTGCTCGTCAAATCCCCGAGGCTGATGCCTCGACCCGCGCTGGTAAGTGGGAAAAATCCAAGTTTATGGGCACCGAAATCACCCGCAAAACTCTGGGCCTGATCGGCTGCGGCAATATCGGTTCGATCGTCGCGGATCGCGCACTGGGTCTGCGGATGAAGGTTGTCGCTTTCGACCCGTTCCTGTCCACAGAGCGCGCTGAAAAGCTGGGCGTGACCAAGGTTGATACAATCGAGGAGTTGCTGCCCCTCGCTGATTTCGTGACCTTGCACCTGCCCAAAACCGAAAAAACCGCGAACTTGCTGAGCGCCGAGCGCGTTAAGCTGATGAAAAAGGGGGCTTACCTTGTGAACTGTGCCCGCGGTGGTCTGGTTGACGAGGCCGCAGTCGCGCAGGCACTGCATGACGGTCATCTGGCTGGCGCTGCCTTTGACGTCTTCGCGCAGGAGCCCGCAACGGATAACCCACTGTTCACAGCACCGAATGTCGTTTGCACACCGCACCTTGGCGCTGCAACGTCCGAGGCTCAGGAAAACGTGGCGCTTCAGGTTGCGGAGCAGATGTCCGATTACCTGATGAAGGGCGCCATCTCGAACGCAATCAACGCCCCATCCGTCACGGCTGAGGAAGCACCGGTTCTGAAGCCCTGGATCGCTCTGGCTGAAATGCTGGGTGGCTTCGCGGGTCAGGTGACCGAGAACGCAATCAAAGAGATTGAGATTGAGTATGTCGGCAAGGTTGGCGATCTGAATCTAAAGCCGCTGACCAGCGCGTTGACTGCATCGCTGATGAAGCCTCTGGTCGGTGAGGGTGGCGTTAACATGGTTTCCGCCCCGATCGTTGCGCGTGAGCGTGGCGTGAAAATCGCGGAAACGCGCAAGGATGAGCAGGGCGCATATGGCTCCTACATTCGCGTTGTTGTGACGACGGAAAAGCAAACCCGCTCGGTTGCTGGTGCTGTCTTCTCCGACGGTAAACCTCGTTTCATCCAGATTAAGGGCATCGGGCTGGAGGCAGAGCCGCAGCAGTTCATGCTGTACACAACCAACAACGATACGCCGGGTTATATCGGCGCACTGGGTATGAAGCTGGGTGATCTGGGCGTAAATATCGCGACCTTCGCACTGGGCCGGTCCCAGAAGGAAGGCGAGGCGATTGCGCTGCTGGGTGTGGATGAGAAGCTGTCAGATGAGACGCTGGCTGAAATCCGCGCGCTGCCACAGGTTACGCAGGCTAAAGCGCTGGTTTTTTGATCCAATAAAAAGGCCCCGTCTCGTGCGGGGCCATTTGGACAAACCTGTGTGGAATAAAAGGGACCCCCGAATATATCGGGGGTCCCTTATTTATTATTATTAGAGTGATCGTCGGAATCGACGTTGTCATCCAATTCTTTACGGGCGGTGACAGCAAAGATAACCAAAGCTGCGGCCACAATCGCGACGGCCAGAAAAATGATCCCGTCCATGATTTTGCTCCCACATTTGCATTCCGTTAGTTACAAGAACGCAGGGGGGAACGATTCAGTTCCCTTACTCGGGGCGGCCGACCGAAATTAAGTTAAAGTTGAAGGTAAGCTCTTTACCGGCCAGCGGATGGTTCGCATCCAGTGTGACCATGCCGTCCTGAATATCGGTAACGATCAGACCAATTGTGCCACCCTGCTGGGTTTGCGCCTGCAATTGCAAACCAACCTCCAGCGGGATTTCCGCAGGGATCGTGTCGCGGGCGACCTGCTGGATTTGCGCTGGATCGTGATCGCCATATGCATCTGCGGCTGGAATGGTGACGGTGGATTCTGCACCCTCTTCCAGACCGGTGATTGCGTCGTCCAGACCTTTGATGATCTGACCGGAGCCCAGTGTGAAGCTCAACGGATCGCGGCCCTCGGAGCTGTCGAACTGCGTACCATCGGCAAGGGTGCCGGTGTAGTGGATCGAGACGATATCGCCTGCTGTTGCTGTGGTCATGTCGTGACCTCCTGCTTTTTTGCCGCCTTACCAAAGGGAGTAAAGGGGCCGGTTGCGTTGGCGTGTCTAACGGATGAGTGCCATTTGTAAACCGCAGCTAGGTGCTTCTTTTGGCCGAAAAACCCCTGAAAATCGGATTATTCCGTATCATCCGCGTATTTCCGGCCATCTAGGGAGCGGACTTCTGTATCAACAATTGGCAAGTCGCCCAGCGTTTCACCCTGCGGAGCGATGGACAGGTTTTCAAACTTGCGCGCTTGGCTGAGCACCCGCGTTTCAACTGTGGCAATCGTGCCATTATAGTCGCGCACGGTGTTTGAGATTGAGCTGCCCAGCTTCTCCAACTTACCGGCCAAGCCTGATAGGCGCTTGTACAACTCGCGCGCGAGATCTGTTGCCTCCTGCGCATTTGCGCTCATCCGATCCTGCTGCCAGCCATAGGCCACTGATTTCATCAACGCGATCAATGTGGTGGGGGTTGCGATAATCACCTTGTTGGCGATTGCATCCTCGAACAGCGACGGATCTTCGCTGAGCGCGGCGGAATAAAATGCCTCGCCCGGAATGAACATAATGACGAAATCGGGGGAGCCCGCGATGGCATCGAAATAGCTTTTCGCGGCTAACCCCCTCATCTGTGTGCGCAATTGCCGTGCGTGATTGCCGAGGGTGGTCTGCTTCTCAGGCCCATCATCCATGCCCGCAGCAGTTAGATAGGCGTCGAGCGAAGTTTTCGCGTCGATCACCAGCTTCTTGCCACCGGGCATGTTGATCGTGGCATCTGGCCGTTGGCGTTGCCCGTCCACGTTGACGGATTTTTCCATGTGGAAGTCGACGTGATCGACCATGCCTGCCATCTCAACCACTTGGCGCAGTTGGAATTCACCCCAGTTTCCGCGAGTCTTTGGCGCACGCAGGGCGCTCACCAAGCGATGGGTTTCGCTGGTCAGCTTTTCCTGCCCTTGGGCGAGGCTGACGACCTGCTGGCGGATTTGCTGATAGGCCCCCTCACGCGCCTTTTCCAGTTCTTGCGTCTGACGTTCAAACTTTGTCAGGTTTTCGCGGATAGGGCCGAGCAGGGTCTCAATCCCCTTTTGCCGGGCGCCCAGATCGGCATCGGCGGCCTGTTTATGCTTCTCAAATCGTTCCGTCACGGATGTCAGGAAGCGTTCGGCGTTTCCGTCCAATGCTTTACGGGCCAGTTCGTCAAAGCGGCGTTCCAGCATTTCCTGCGCACCGCGCAATTCCTCAACCCGTGCGACGTGGTTTTGCTTCTCGGATTTCAGCTCGGAATTCAGGGTTGCGATCAGGCGCTCGGCGTCGCGCAACTCATCCGTCGTGTCGAGCAGGCGGTCCTTATAGTCCTGCGCTAGCGTCGCGCGTTCTTGCATTCGCGCCAGTTCGGTTTGCGCTTGGGCGGCATCCTGTGCCGCGGCGCGATGTGATTCTGCATCGGTGCGCAAAGTGGATATTTCACTGCGCAGGGCGCGTATGCTGAACAGTCCCCGCAGCAACCAGCCCGAAATCAGAGCGATCAGAGCAACAACATACCATTCCTGCAAGACAGGATATTGCGCGAGCATTTCGTGAATCTGGTCCATTTGGCCTCCTGAACAGGACCGTACAGGGAACATCCGCCAATGACACTCGCTATTTATGGTTTCACACCGCAGATATGAAGGCTATACCGCGTCCGTAACAGCCAAGGAGAATGATATGGCCAATGTCGTCGTCGTAGGCGCCCAATGGGGCGATGAGGGCAAGGGCAAGATCGTGGACTGGCTCAGTGAGCGAGCAGACGTGATCGTGCGCTTTCAGGGTGGGCACAATGCCGGCCATACGCTCGTCATTGACGGCACGGTCTACAAACTGTCGCTGCTGCCCTCGGGCATTTTGCGCGATGGAAAGCTGGGCGTGATCGGTAACGGCGTTGTTCTGGACCCATGGTCCCTGATGTCCGAAATCGAGAAGATCGCAGGGCAGGGCGTGACCGTTGGTCCGCATAACCTGATGATTGCTGAGAACACTCCACTGATCCTGCCCGTGCATCAAGACCTAGATCAGATGCGCGAAGAAGCTGCCGGAAAGTCCAAAATCGGCACGACCGGTCGCGGTATCGGACCAGCATATGAGGATAAGGTTGGCCGCCGCTCGATCCGCGTTGCTGATCTTGCGGATGAAACAACGCTCGACGATCGTTTGGACCGTCTGCTGGCGCATCACGATGCGTTGCGTAAGGGTCTGGGCGCGGAGGCGATTGATCGCGCCGCGTTGAAGGCAAAGCTGCTTGAAATCGCACCAAGCATCCTGCAATTCGCCGCTCCAGTCTGGAAAGTGCTGGCGGAGAAGCGCAAGGCGGGCAACCGGATCCTGTTTGAGGGTGCGCAGGGCGCATTGCTCGACGTTGATTTCGGAACCTACCCCTATGTTACCTCGTCGAACACACTGGCCGGAATGGCTGCGACGGGTTCGGGCATGGGGCCGGGATCGGTTGGATTTGTTCTAGGGATCGTAAAGGCTTACACCACGCGCGTTGGTGCGGGACCATTCCCGTGTGAGCTGGATGATGCCGTTGGTGTGCATCTGGCGACCGTTGGGCGTGAAAAGGGTACAGTCACTGGCCGCGACCGCCGTTGTGGCTGGTTCGATTCCGTTCTGGTGCGTCAGACCTGCACGACAAGCGGCGTTAAGGGGATTGCCTTGACCAAGCTGGACGTGCTGGACGGGCTGGAGGAGCTGAAAATCTGTACCGGCTACAAGCTGGACGGTGAAGTTCTGGACCATCTGCCAACTGCCGCCGCGCAGCAGGCACGTGTTGAGCCGATTTACGAAACCATGCCGGGTTGGCAGGGGTCCACGGTTGGTGCGCGCACTTGGGCCGAATTGCCCGCTGAAGCGATTAAATATGTGCGCCGTATCGAGGAGCTGATCGGTTGTCCGGTTGCGTTGCTGTCCACCTCGCCTGAGCGGGAAGACACGATCTTGGTCACGGACCCGTTCGAGGACTGAGTTCTACCGAACAATCAGACATAAAAAAGGGGCGCCGTTCGGTGCCCCTTTTACGTTGTAGAGATTGAGAACCCGTTAATCGGGGAAGGATCGCGATCCCTTGATCTGATCCCACGCCCAAACGACCTCCTGCAACTTATCCTCGTCGTCGCGCTTTCCGCCATTCATGTCGGGGTGCAGATCCTTGACGAGGCTTTTGTAAACCTTACGCAATTCCGATTTGGTCAGCGTATCCTCCGCCGCGAGGATGGTCAGGGCCTTACGCTCTGTCGGGGGCAGCTTACGCTTGCGCGGGCGGTTGGGGGCGCTGGCGGGGTTCATTGTCGCGTTTTCACCCAGAACCTGCATCGGATCATCGAATCCGAAGCGTGCCCATGCGCGGCCCTCCGTATGGGATGAGGTTTTTGCCTTCTCCGCACCGGTTTTGAATGACCACGTCGGGCGTTCGCCAACGCGATCCTTCTCAAGCTGTTCGTCGAATTCTTCCTCGGAATGATACTCGAAGAAATTCCATTTCTGGTTATAGGCGCGGATGTGCTCCTTACAAAACCAGTAGAAATCTTCGAGTTTGTCCCGTGACTTAGGTGCACGATACAGGCCGCGTTCATTGCAGCCCTCATGGTCGCACTGTTTGGTTGATGAGGTTACGGCACCGGACTGGCCGCGCGATTTAGCACGGCGTCGTTTGTCCGCACCAACGGAAATGTCAAAATCAAAGGGGTTATTGCGCGCCATGCTAATCTCTCCTGCCGGGACCACTTCCGAGTCGGGAGACGAGAGTTTAGACTTATCCCAGCCAAGGTGAAGAGCCACAGGGCAGTAGGAGAGAATTTTTGCGCGTCGCAGATCATATCAGTTTGAAATTAAAAGAAACCTTTGCACCGCAGCAATTGGAGGTCGTGGACGAATCCCACCTTCATGCCGGACATGCTGGCGCGCCCGAGGGTGGGCAGAGCCATTTTCGGGTGTTTATGCGCGCGGAAACGCTGGATGGCCTGAATCGCGTGGCGGTGCAGCGCCGGATTTATGCCGCGCTAAAGGCCGAAATGGCCGGACCGATTCACGCGCTCGCCTTGGATGTTGCGGCGCGTTAACTTTGAAAACGGCGGGCTGCTATGTGGCTGCTTTCAGGCTGCTCTATGGCTGGCATGGGGCAGGCGAGGTCGAAAAGGTTAACGGCTGGCCCGTGCCAGCCGTTTCCAGAATTTAGCGACGTAGTGAGTCGATCAGTTTCGCGATGAAGCGCTCGCCCTCTGCCAATTGGTCGAGGCTGAGGAATTCATCGGGCTGGTGTGCCTGCTCGATCGAGCCGGGACCGCAGACGACGGTGGACACGCCACGCTCCTGAAACTGCCCGCCCTCAGTGCCGTAGGAGACTTTGCCGGAGGAGTTGTCGCCTGTCAGTTGCCGTACCAATGTGGCGGCTGCGCCATCGGTTTCGGGGCGTAGTCCAGGCACGCGGCCGCGACGCTCAATGTCGATACCTGCCTCGGGGCGGATGGCCTGAATTTCGGCCTCCAACTCGGCAGCCTTTTCGCGGAAACGCTTTTCCCAATCATCGACGCTTTCATGGGGAGCGACGCGAATATCGATGACGAAGGTGCAATCCTTGGCCGTGATATTATGCGCTGTACCACCCGCGATGACGCCGGAATGCAGGGTCGTCCATGGCGGCTCGAACCCTGTATCGGGCAGGGCGTTGGCGCGATTTTCCTGCATGGTTTCATACATCCAGTTGATCAGGCGCGATGCCGTCATCACCGCAGAAACGCCGGTGTGGACGAGAGAGGAATGTACCTCGAACCCGCGCACATGGATGTTCAGGCCGACAGAGCCCTTATGCCCGTCAACAAGGCGCATCATGGACGGCTCGCCCACAATACAGGCGCGGGGCATGGGCAGTTCAGCAACCATGCGGTCGATCATGGGTGGCGCGCCGATGCAGCCGACCTCCTCGTCATAACTCAGCGCCAACATGATCGGTTGGGCCAGATCGGCGGCAACCATTTGCGGCACCGCGGCCAGTGCGGTGGCCAGAAAGCCCTTCATGTCGCAGGTGCCGCGACCGAACAGTTTTCCGTCACGCTCGGTCAGGGTCCATGGGTCGCAGGTCCATTCCTGACCATCGGTGGGTACAACATCGGTGTGGCCGGACAGGACAACGCCGCCCTCAACCTCAGGCCCGATCAGGGCGTGCAGGCTGGCCTTGGTCCCTGTTTCGTCGAATGTGCGATGCGAGGTAACGCCATGTGATTCAAGGTAATCCGCAACGAAATCAATCAGCGGCAGGTTGCTGTCACGACTGACGGTCGGGAACGAGACGAGGCGTTCCAGCATTTCGCGCGCGGTGTACTGCTGTGTCATTTGAAATCCCTACGGTTGTAAAACCGGCGGAGCTTGGGGGCGACTGACGCTGACGTCAAGCGCTGTATGGCACTTGCAAGCCAGAGAGAATCAGCGTCTTATTTCGATGATAGAGCGACCTGAAAGCGCCGGAGAGCGCGATCCACCTGGTCGCAGACAGGGATAATATGCGCGATACGACTGCACCGCTTTTAGACGTAGCGGGGCTGAAAACTGTATTTCACACCCGCTCCGGGGATGTTCATGCAGTGAACTCAATTTCGTTTGCTCTGGAGGCAGGCGAGCTTGTCGGCGTTGTCGGCGAGAGTGGTTCCGGCAAGTCCGTAACCATGATGAGCCTGATGGACCTGCTGCCACGCTCGGCGGAGATTGTCGGCGGCGAGGTCCTGTTCGAGGGGCGCGACGTGCGCGGCATGACCCGTGCGGAGTTGCTGCAATTGCGGGGCCGTGATGTCGGTTTCGTGTTTCAGGACCCGATGACGTCGCTGAATCCGGTCTTCACCGTTGGCCGTCAAATCACCGAGCGTCTGCGCAAACACATGGGCATGACCAAAGCGGAAGCCAAGGTGCGTGCAGCCGAGTTGCTAGGCCTTGTCGGGATTTCCGATCCTGAGCGTCGGTTGAGCGATTACCCGCACCAGTTTTCCGGTGGCATGCGGCAGCGGGTGATGATTGCCATCGCCCTGGCCTGTGACCCGAAGCTGTTGATTGCGGATGAGCCGACCACTGCGCTGGACGTGACCATTCAGGCGCAAATTATCGAACTGGTCCGTGATTTGCGGCGCAAGCTGGATATGGGCATCATCTGGATCACTCATGATCTGGGCGTGGTTGCCGGTATCGCGGACCGTGTCATCGTTATGTATGCGGGCCAGATTGTAGAGCAGGGACCAGTTCGCGACTTGTTTGCACGGCCCCAGCACCCCTATACCCGCGCCCTGCTGGAAACTTTGCCCAAGGTAACGGGTGAGCGGTCGGAGCGCCTGCACACGATTGAGGGACAACCCCCGTCGCTGGGTGATGAACCGACAAGCTGTCCATTTGCGCCGCGTTGTGCCCATGCCTTTGCGCGCTGTATGACCGAAAACCCGTTCCGGGTTGATGTTGGCGGGGGCCATGATGTCGCCTGCTGGTGGGACCCTGAAACCGGAGAGATGCGGGATGTCTGAGGCACTGGTCGAGGTCCGTAACCTCACAATGCATTTCGACATTCACGCTGGTATTTTGCGCCGCAAGGTTGGCGCGGTGCGTGCAGTGGATGGCCTGAGCTTTGACATTATGCAGGGCGAAACGCTGGGTCTGGTCGGGGAAAGCGGTTGCGGTAAATCCACAACTGGCCGCGCGATCTTGCGTTTATATGATCCCACCGATGGCTCCGTCAAAATCGACGGTGTTGATATTGCCAGCCTGAACACCAGCGACCTGCGCAAAGCGCGGCCGCAAATGCAGATGATCTTTCAGGATCCGCAGGCCAGCCTGAACCCGCGGATGAATGTCAGCGAGATCATCGCGGAACCGCTGCGTGAGCATACCAAGATGGACAGCGCCGCCCGCGATGCCCGTGTCCGTGAGTTGATGGATGCGGTGGGTTTGAACCGTGCCTTTGCCAGCCGGTATCCCCATGAATTTTCCGGCGGTCAGCGGCAGCGGATCGGGATTGCGCGGGCGCTGGCCCTCAATCCGAAATTCATTGTTTGTGATGAGCCGATTGCCGCGCTGGATGTGTCAATTCAGGCGCAGGTTGTTAATTTGCTTGAGGATTTGCAACGTGAACTGGGGCTGACCTATCTGTTCATCTCGCATGACCTCAGCATGGTGCGCCATTTGGCGACGCGGGTTGCGGTGATGTATCTGGGTAAGATTGTGGAGCTGGCGCCGCGTGACGCGCTGTATTCCGATCCACATCACCCATACACTCAGGCATTGCTAAGCGCGGTTCCCGTTGCCGATCCTGAGGTTGAGGCGACCCGCAAGCAGATCATTCTGGAGGGCGACGTGCCCAGCCCGGCAAAACCGCCAGAGGGCTGCAATTTCTGCACACGCTGCCCCAAGGTGATGGATATCTGTCGTAAGGTATCCCCCGAATTCCGTGAACATGCGCCGGGCCGTTTCAGTGCCTGCCATTTGATGGATGAATAAAAAGACGCAACTTATTGCGCGAAAACAAAAAAATAATATCCCAACAAGGAGTATCCCAATGAAAAAGATCGGTTTCCTAATGGCCGCAACCGCTTTGGTTGCCGCCGGTGCTGCACAGGCCGAGCGTGCCTCGGATGGTCAGCTGAACATCATTTATTGGCAGGCACCCTCGCTGCTGAACCCATATCTGTCCGGCGGCACGAAGGAGCTTGAAGCTGCTTCGCTCGTGATTGAGCCGCTGGCCCGCTATAACGAGACGGGTACAATGGTGCCGTTCCTCGTTGATGAAATCCCGACTGTTGCCAATGGCGGCGTGTCCGAGGATCTGACCAGCATCACATGGACCCTGAGCGAAGGCATCCTGTGGTCCGACGGCACACCACTGACCGCAGCAGACGCTGTGTTCACATGGCAGTATTGCACGGACGAAAATTCCGGCTGCGCGCAGTTGTCCAACTATAACGACGTTGAGAGCGTCGAGGCGCTGGACGATCGCACGATCAAGATCACGTTCTCCGTTCCCAAGCCATTCCCGTACGGCCCATTCGTTGGCGCACAGTCGCCCATCATTCAGGCGGCTCAGTTTGCCGAGTGCGTTGGCGCAGCGGCTCCTACCTGTACAGATGCGAACTTCGCGCCAATCGGCACCGGCCCGTTTGTCGTAACCGACTTTAAGGCGAACGACGTTGCATCCTTTGCTGCGAACGAGAACTACCGCGATCCGGCACAGCCTGCATTCGCGACTGTGAACTTCAAAGGCGGCGGCGATGCTGCATCCGCGGCGCGTTCGGTCCTGGAAACAGGCGAGTTTGACTACGCTTGGAACCTTCAGGTTGAGCCTGAAATCCTGACGCAAATGTCCGCTGCGGGGCAGGGTACTGTTGTTTCCGCATTCGGTACTTCGGTTGAGCGTATGCACGTCAACCAGACCGATCCTAACCCTGATCTGGGTGATGAGCGTGGTACCGCAGCGCATCCGCACCCGTTCCTGACAGACCCACGGGTTAGCCGCGCGCTGTCCATCGCGATTGACCGCGAAATTCTGGTTGAGGCAGGCTACGGCTCGGCTGGTCAGCCAACCTGTAACGTTCTGCCGGCGCCTGCGATCTATGCGTCCACGAACAATGACTGGTGCCTGAACTACGATCCTGATGAGGCAAACCGCATTCTGGACGAAGCTGGCTGGGTTGTTGGCGATGATGGTGTTCGCGTTAAGGACGGCGTGCGTTTGAGTGTGCTGTACCAGACCTCCACCAACTCCGTTCGTCAGGGCACACAGGCTCTGGTCAAGCAGATGTGGGAGCTGATCGGTGTTGAAACCGAGCTGCGCAACATCGACGCTTCGGTCTTCTTTGGCGGTGATCCATCCAGCCCCGATACGTTCCAGAAGTTCTTTGCCGATATCGAGATGTACACCAACAACTTCGACGGCACCGATCCTGAGCGTTACATGGGCAACTGGGCCTGCGCCGAGGCACCCTCGCCCGAGACGCAGTGGCAGGGTTCGAACAACCAGCGTTTCTGCTCTGCTGAGTATGACGAGTTGGTTGTAGAGTTCGGTCAAACCGCTGCTCTGGAAGATCGCGCCGCACTGGCGATCAAAATGAACGACATGCTGATGGATAGCGGTTCGATCATTCCTCTGGTGCACCGTGGTGGTGTTTCCGCGCACGCAAACTCCCTGCAAGGTGTTCTGATGAACGAGTGGGATAGTGAGCTGTGGAACATTGCTGACTGGACCCGCGCAGACTAATCGCGCAATCGGAGCGGCGGCTTGCTGCCGCTCCACCACCCTATTTCTCCCCTTCTCCCCAAGCTTCTGACCCGAGGTGTCGATGTTCGCATTCACCATTAGACGATTGCTATTCGCAATCCCGACGCTTTTGGCCATTAGCTTTATAATCTTCGCGATTTTAGACCTTGCGCCAAGCGATCCCACCGGCAACCTACCGCTGACAATCCCGCCTGAGGTGCGCGCGCAGATCCGATCCTCGCTGGGCTTGGATGAGCCTTTCCCGATCCGCTATGCACTGTGGCTGAACCAGTTTTTCATCAACGAGCCGTTGAACATGATCGAGGGCTGGACCGGCTGGACCATCGGTGACGGTGAGCGGTTGCGCGTCACATCCTGGGCAACCCGCTCGCCGGTTGTTGACCTGATTGTCGAGCGTATGCCGCAAACCCTGTGGGTTGTCGGGATGAGCCAGATTATCGCGATCCTGATTGCGGTGCCGATCGGCGTTATCTCCGCCTATAAGCAATATTCGTGGTTCGATCAGATCGGCACATTTGTCAGTATGCTTGGCTTTTCGATCCCGACATTCTTTACCGGTCTGGTTTTCATCGTGCTGTTTTCGGTGCATCTGAAGTGGTTCCCGTCGATCTATGACACCAACCACGTCATCGATAGCTGGAGCAGCTTTGTGTTCCAGATCAAGCAGATGATTATGCCGACAATGGTTCTGGCATTGGCCACCGCCGCGCAGCTATCGCGCTATATGCGGGCGTCGATGCTGGATAACTTGCAGCAGGATTATGTGCGGACCGCACGGGCCAAGGGCTTGAGCGAGCGGGTGGTGGTTACGATCCACGTGCTGCGCAACTCGATGATCCCTGTTGTGACCGTGATTGCGCTGAATGTTCCCACCATCTTTGGCGGGGCGATCATTACGGAGCAGATCTTTCGTGTGAACGGGATCGGCCAGTTGCTGATTATTGGCATTCAGGGCGCGGATATTCCGCTGGTTCAGACGCTAACCTTCATTTTCGCGGTGCTTATCGTGATGTTCAACCTAATCGCTGATGTCCTCTACGGCATTCTAGACCCGAGGATTCGTTATGAGTGAAGCAGGATGCACTCTTGATGCGCTTACGAATGACCAAGTTGGTGAACGCATTCGTTGGCATCGCGGGATCGAGGGGCTGACTCAATCCGAGTATGCGAGTGAAATTGGAGCTAAGCGCGCAGTTTTATCGTTATGGGAGAACGGTGCGAGCCGATTGTCACTTGATGGAGCTGTTGCAATAAAAAAGCGCTGGGGGCTTTCGTTGGATTTCCTTTATTTCTCAGAAGACCATTCGCTGCCCCTGTCTCTTCATCGCTTGTGGCGCTCGAACGTTGCTAAAGGGAGTGCAATCCATGAGTGATCAGGATCGTATTGTCGCTGAAGCCGCTGTTGAGGTGGTTGCAGAGCGCCCCCGCACCTTGCTGCGCGATGTGTGGAGCCAGTTTACCGCCCATCGTGGGGCTATGGCCGGATTGGCGGTATTCCTGTTCATCGTGCTGGCGGTCAGCTTTGGCCCGTTTTTGCACACGATTGATCCGACCTATAGCGACTTTCGCGCGCGCAATCAGGGGATGAGCCTGGCGCATCCGATGGGCACCGATAACCTTGGCCGCGATATGTTTGCGCAGGTCATGCAGGGCGGGCGTGTTTCGCTGCTGGTGGGCGTCACGGCAATGGGCATCTCGATGTTCTTTGGCACCTTGGTCGGCGTAATTGCGGGTTATTTCCGCAGGTTGGATGGACCACTGATGCGGTTAACCGATCTGTTTCTTGCGCTGCCTATCTTGCCACTTTTACTTGTTATCATCATGCTGTTCCGCGATACGCTGCGAAAGGCGTTCGGGCCGGAGGCAGGGATCTTCCTGCTGATTGTGTTCATTATCGGGATCACGTCGTGGATGCAGACAGCGCGAATTGTACGCGGGGATGTTTTGGCCCTGAAGGAACGGGAATTCGTTCTGGCCGCGCGCTCCATCGGTACGCCGTCCTATCGGATCATTCTGCGCCACGTTCTGCCCAATGTGTTGAGCCCGATCATGGTGTCTGCAACGCTGGGCATCGCGACCGCGATCATTACGGAAAGTGCGTTGAGCTTCCTCGGCCTTGGGTTCCCAAGCGACTTTCCGACATGGGGGCGGCTGCTCTTCGACGGTGCAAACTTTATGACCATCACACCCAGCCGCGTTATTTGGCCCGGTTTGGTGCTGTCCTTGACGGTGCTGTCGGTGAACTATGTCGGCGACGGCCTGCGCGACGCGCTGGACCCGCATATTCGGGGGCGCTGATCCTAAGCCTGCTGGCCCACAATGCCGTGGCCCAGCAGGTTGGCATTTCGGTTGTGAATGCAGAGATACATGCCGGGTCCGAAGGGGCTTGGCATTTTTATGGCATCGTCTACAATGTCGGGGATGTTCCCGTGACGCTGTACGGCATGGATGGTCCCGCTGGTGAGGATGGTTTCATCCATGCGACCACAGGGTCCGAGATTGCCGAGATTTATGAGATTGCGATCGAACCGGGCAACGCGCTGGACCTAGAGGCGGGCGGGTTGTTCATGCGGTTCGAGGAGTTGGAAAGCACCCCCGAGGGGATGCTTTCAATCGCGTTATATTTCGATGATTTTGAAATGCCGGTCGAGGTGACCGTGCAATAGTCAGGCTGCCTCGGCGAAGAAGGGCAGCCCACGCTTGTTCAATACCAGCAATGTAATCACCGCCAGTGCCGCCGCGATGTTCAGCGCCAAACCGGCTGGCCACAGGCAGGCGAGGCCTGCAAGGCCCGCCAATGTCCGCATGCCAAAGCCCATGCGCTGTTCCATGCAGCCCTGCAACGCACCGGCCAGCGCATATGTACCGACCGTTCCGAATGCGAACACCGTGACTGCATCAATCCAGTCACCTGACAGGAACGGGGTATAGGCGAACAGGACGGGCACGATGTACAGGCCCTTGGCCAATTTCCAACTGGCCACACCGGTCGCCATAGGGGGCGATTTGGCAATGGTTGCAGCGGTAAAGGCGGCCAGCGCGACGGGTGGTGTCACGTTACTGTCCTGACTGAGCCAGAAGATGATCATGTGCGCCGATAGCAGTGCGGCCAGCGCGGCCTCTGCCGGAATGACCAGATCGCGCAGCGGGGCGGCGACCTCTAGCGGCAGGGCGGCGACAATCTCGCGCGCTTCACCGATTGGCATCGGGCTGCTGAGCAGCGGCATGATTTCCGGTGCGGAGAGCATGAACAGGGCTTGCGCGCCCACTGGCAGTTCTCCGTTCGCGATCATATCGACGATCACTCGGTCCGAGATCATACCCGCCAAGGCAGGAGCCGACAGCGTGGCCAGCACGATATAGGCCGCCGTAACTGGCAGGCCCATGCCCAAAACCAGACTGGCCACGGCGACCAGCGCGATGGCCAGCAACAGGTTGCCCTGCGACCAATCCGCGATCATCAGAGAGAAGGTATTGCCCACGCCCGCCGTCGTAATGACGTTCACGACTAGGCCAACAGCGCACAGCAATACGGCGGTCATGACCATGGAGCGTGCGCCCATGACCAGAGCCTCGAACACGGCCTTTGGCCCCATCGGGTTTTTGGTCAGCCAGCTGGAAACGATCACCGCACCGATGCCGATCACTGCGGAATAGGTGGGGGTAAATCCGGATACCAACAGGAAGATCAGCGTGCCGATTGGGATGATGAAGCTGGCGCCGCCATTCTTGACCGCTGACCACAGGGTTGTGCCATCGGATGGCATGGGGGGCAGGTCGTGGCGCTTTGCCTCGATCCGTACAAAGAATGCGACCGTCAGGAAATAGAGAAGCGCAGGCAGTGCGGCGACGGCCACGATCGTCTCGTAAGAAATCTGGGTAAAGCTGGCCATAACGAAGGCACCGGCCCCCATGATCGGCGGCATCAATTGACCACCGGTGGAGGAGGCAGCCTCAACCCCCGCTGCGAATTTCGCGGGAAAGCCTGCACGCTTCATCAACGGGATCGTAATCACGCCGGTCGAGGCGGTGTTTGCAATGGCCGAGCCACTGATGGTGCCTGTCAGGCCGCTGGCGATCACCGCGACAAGGCCAGGCCCGCCGACCATCTTACCCGCTACCGCACGCGCAAGGTCGATCACGAACTCACCCGCGCCGGAGCGGATCAGGAAGGAGCCGAAGATGATGAACAGGAATACATAGGTCGATGAAATTCGCGCAATCGTGCCGAACATCGCATCATCGCCATAGATCGAGCGGAACAGGACTGTTTCCCAGCTCAACCCGCGGAACGAAAAGACGCCGCCGACCATATTGCCCCATAGGCCCACATAGGTCAGCGCCAGCACAATCAGCACCGGAATGACGAGACCGGAAACGCGGCGCGTTAGCTCCGTCGCTGCAACGATGGTCGCGATGGCTGCGATCCAGTCCATCGGGGCGAGGTTCACGCCGCGATCATAAATTGCATCCTCGGCCAGTGCCATCCAAGTGGCGCCGCCTACGGCAATCAGGCCCAGTGCGATGTCAAAACCCATCGCGACGCAGCTTTTTTTTAGGCTGACACGTGGCAGCACGGGGTACAGCAGCGCGGCAAGAAAGGCGAAGCCCGCGAAGTGGAAAACATTCCGCTCATATTCCGACAGCACCGGAAAAATAGCGAGGTAAAGGTGCCCCACAGACAGGATCAGGCAAACCGCAATCACCAGCATATTCAGCGGGCCGGTTAAGTCGCGCGTCGGGCTTTCGGTTTCGATTTCGCCACTAGCATTGGTGGTGGTCATGGGCTGTCCTGTCATGCGCATAAGGGGGTGCGATTGCCCCGACACGGTGGTCGGGGCAGCTCGCCCAGTTGCGAAAGGTCCCGGCGCGTGGGCCGGGACGATCAGTGCGATATGCAGTTCCGGCGTGGTGCCGGAGGGCGCTTATTCAGCGCGCAGGCGGTCGGGGATGGTTACGCCGACTTCCTCGTAATACCGGATCGCACCGGCATGCAGGGGCAGGGGCAGACCGGCGATGGCCTTCTCGATTGCCATTGCCTGTGTCGCAGGGTGGATCGCCTGTAGGAATGCGAGGTTGTCATAGATCGCTTTGGTGATCAGGTAGACGTTTTCCTCGGGCAGGGAGGCCTGCGTGGCCAGGAAGTTAGGCTGTGCGATGGTCGTCACAGTTTCGTCCTGACCGGGATAGGTGCCTGCCTCGATCACGAACTCGGTCCACAGGGAGCGGTCGCCATCAGCCTGCGCCTGCTGCTCGGGTGTGAAGTTCAGCAGGGTTACGCTGTCACCAGCCGATGCGAACAACTGGCTGATCGCGCCAACCGGAACGCCCGCAGGTGTTGCAATGCCGGAAACCTGACCGTTTTGCAGCGCCTCGGCCGATGGGCCGTAGCCGCCCTCAACCAGATCGAAATCCTCGTAGGCATCAACGCCGAAGCCCGACAGGATCGCCGCGTTCGAACCGATGGTGCCGGAGTTACGGCGGCCCAGTGCCATTGCATCGCCGGTACGGTCCGCGAAATCCTGAATGGTGCCGGTGGTGACCAGTGCGCTGTCCAGAACGAAGTGCTCAACATTCTGCCACAGCATGGATACGGAGCGCAGCTCGGTCTGTGGGCCGACTTCTTCAAGAGGACCGGTGCCGGAGGCGGCGTAATAGCCGTAGAGGCCCTGCATAATGGCGAATTGTGCTTCGTCCTCGCGCAGCAGGCGCACGTTCTCACCCGAACCAGCGGAGGAGATTGCGGACATGCCGATGCCATCGCTAGGTTGCAGCTTAACCTTAACCAGCGTGGCCAGCGCAACGCCAACGGGGTAGTAGGTGCCGCCGGTGGATGCTGTGGCGAGGATGTAATCCGCTTCCTCGGCCTGTGCAGAACCGAATGCGAAGGTTGCAGCGGTGGTCGCTGCGAGGAACAGTTTCATGCTTTGACGCATCATGTGTCGTCTCCCTGTGATTTAGTGGGGTCATCTTGCGGACCCGCACTGATTACATTGCAAGGAACGTGCCAGCTTTCAAAGTGTTGAATTTACATATTTGTATACTGCGCCCCTGCGGATTCCCGCAGGCAGTGCCGGATTTGCCTGCGGATTGACGCAGTCAGACGGCGCGAAAATCTGCGCTTTCCAGCCCGAGGCGCACCAGCTTTTCATTCAGGGTGCGGCGGCCAATGCCCAGATCGCGGGCGGCATCATCCATGCGGCCATGGTGCCGTTCCAGCGCGGCGGTGATCAGGCTACGCTCATACACCGCCATCGCGTCGCGCAGGGTTTCGGCGGGCGTGTCGGGTTGTTGCAGCGCTGCGCCGATCGAGCCGCGGCCACGGCGGGCGGAGAGGATGCGTCGTTCGGCTATCTGGCGCAATTCGCGCACATTGCCGGGCCAGTCGTGGCGGGCAAGGGTGGCAATCTCAGCCGGATCAAGGTCGGGCGGTTCGATCCCGTAACTCTCACCCATTTGGGTCAGGAAATGCGTGGCGAGCAGGGGGATATCCTCACGCCGATCCCGCAGGGCGGGCAGGTTTAGCTGCACGGTGTTCAGGCGGTATAGTAGATCCTCGCGGAAGGAACCGGCGGTGATGGCGGTTGCCAGATCCTCGTTCGTGGCGGAAACGATACGCACATCAACGGGTTGGGCGCGTGTGGCACCGACGGGCACAACCTCACGCGCCTCAAGTACACGCAGCAATTTTGCCTGATGCTCGATAGGGCACGCGCCGATTTCGTCCAGGAACAAGGTGCCGCCATGGGCTGCACGAAAATACCCTTCGGCGGCGCGGGTCGCGCCGGTAAAGGCGTTGGCGGTGTGGCCGAACATGGATGCTTCGAACAACTCACCCGGTACGGCGGCGCAATTTACCGCGATGAATGGCGCATCGGCACGGTCGCTGAGGTCGTGCAACGCGCGGGCGACAACCTCCTTACCAGTACCGGTTTCGCCCAGCACCAGAACAGCGGCGCGGGTGTCGGCAACGTCCAGAATATCCTCACGCAAGGCCGCAATCGCGGGGCTGCGCCCGATCAGCGTGCTGTCCAGCCCTGACAATCGGCCAAGGCGGTCGCGCAGGCGGCGGTTCTCGCGCTTCAGCCCGTCCTGCTCAATCGCGTGGTCCATAGCGGCCAGCAGGCGCGGGGCCTGAAAGGGTTTCTCGATGACGGTATAGGCACCATCCTGCATCGCGGCGACTGCCAGTGGCACATCTGCATGGGCCGATAGCAGGATCACCGGCGGTGGCGCAGGGTAGGCGGTGATTTCACGCAGCAGGGTCAGGCCGTCCATCACCGGCATGCGGATATCGGTTAGCACAGCGTCAAAGACCTGTGTTTTCAACGTGGCCAGCGCCTGTTTCCCGTCCGAGGCTTCCTCAGGCAAATGACCTGCACGGCGCAACAGGTGCATCAGCGCGCCGCGCATATCGGCGTCGTCATCCACAACAAGGATACGTTTCTGGGTCATCTGGGGGCTCTCCGGCTGCGCGATATCTGATGTTTTATGCATCAAGCGTGCCAGTCGGTAGGGTTACAGTAAATTCAGCGCCCGGTCCGTCAACCGGTACGGATCGCAGGGTGCCGCCATGTTCGCGGACAATCGCGGCGGAAATGGCTAGGCCGAGGCCCATACCCTGACCGGATGCCTTGGTGGTGAAAAACGGCTCGAACACCGCATCGGGGCTGCTGAGGCCGTGACCACGATCGCGCACCGTAATCTCAACCTGTTGGGCGGTGCTGCGCAGGGTCAGGTGGATCGGCTGATCGGTGCTGGCATCACGGGCATTGCGCAGCAGGTTTACCAGCACCTGTTCCAGCCGCGGTGCATCCACTGGCAGGGTAACGGGGTTATCCGGTAGGGTGCAGGTGATCGGAACGGAACTATCGGCGTTGACCAGCTCCATCGCTGATGTCGCCGTTTCGCGTAGGTCCGTTGGGCTGAGCACAGGGGCCTGTGGGTGGGCAAAGAACCGGAGTTGCCGCACGATCCCCTGCATTCGTGCGACAAGGCTGGTCAGGCGTGCCAGCAGGGCGGTTGTTTCAGGATCGGTCGTGCCACCGGGCAGGGCTGATGCGCCCAGCCATGTTTGCATCGCGGCGATTGGCTGTCCCAACTCATGTGTGACCGAGGCGGAGAGCTGTCCCAGAGCGGCCATGCGGCTGGATCGCTCCAGATCGGCCTGCGCCGCTGCGAGAGAGAGCTGCGCCTCGCGCCGCTCCGTGATTTCCTCGGCCAAGGCGGCGTTGGCGCGGGCCAGTGAGCGCCGCGCCTGCTGTGATTGCCCCAGTGCGCGGCGGGTTCTGTGCTGCCGTGTCACCAGAAACAGCGCGAGCGCGGCCAGCATGGCAAAGGCGGCGATGCCCAGCACCAAACGCGCGCGGACCACGATGGCAGCTTGGGGAGTGACATAATGCAACTCCCAGCCAAGTTGCCCAACGGGTAGGGCAACATGCAGCATGGGTGTGCCGTTGATGTAGACCTGATCCGAAACTGCATCAAAATCGGGCAGGGGCAGTAGGGGTTGATTGGCGAATTGGCGGGATTCACGCAGGGCGGCCAGTTCCGCATTCGGCAGCGGACGCACTGCGCGCCATGTCAGGTTATCCACGCCGCTCAGCACGATAACACCGGCGGCGTTCGAGACGAAAACCTGCTCACCGGATGCGGCCCAGTCGCGGGCGAGCTGCGTCAGGTCACGCTTTAACGCGATCACCCCCAGTGGTGTGCCGTCCAGCCCCGGCATCGGGTGGGACAAAAAGTAGCCGGGCTGATGTGTGGTGGCGCCGATGGCAAAGAACGCGCCGGTATCGCCCGCCATCGCATCGTTGAAGTAGGGCCGGAAGGCATAGCTTTGCCCCAGAAAGCTGGTGGGCGTTCCTGCATTGGACGCGGCTATGGTCATGCCGGTGCTGTCCATCAGGAAAATCGCCTCAAGCCCGGATGTCTGGGTAAAGCGGTTCAGTCGCTCACTGGCCTGTTGGCGGGTTTGCGCATCGGTCAGGGCGTTGGTTAGCACCGCATCCTCGGACAGGACGGGGGGCAGATGCTCGAACTGTTCCAGCGCGGCGACCAAGGTGCTGCGGTAGAATGCGCCACGTTGCCGGGCAGAGGATAGCGCCGCGTCGGTGTAATAGCTGCGCGCAGTGATCCAGATCAGGCTGGCCATGATGGTCAGAAAAATTGCCGCCACGATCAGAACGGTGGCACGTGTTTTAGTCGGTGCTGTCACGCTCACATCGGTCCTCCGTCGCGGGTTAGTGCAATCGGGGGGCCGATGGCGGGTATTGTCAAGCGATCAGCAGGCCGCCTGACGGATGGCCAGTGCCTGTGCCAAGGTGATGTTGGTCCGCTGGGCCAGTGCCTCATCCGTGTCGGGCATGTCTGAACGGAAGTGCCCGCCGCGGCTTTCGTGACGTTGCATCGCGGCGGCTGCAATCAGGGTGGCGGCGGTGGTCATGTTCAGAAATGCGCGTGAGGATGGGGCGTGCTCTGCCTCCAGCGCGGCGATGGTGCGCAGGGCGGTCGCCATGCCCTGCGCCGTGCGAACCACGCCAACGTGGCGATCCATCACTTCGCGTAGGGCGCGCACGGCCTCATGCGGGTCCTGACGTGGGCCGGGGCCGTAAATCGGGGCGCAAAGGGGGGCGGGGCTGTCCTGTGGTCCGGCCAGGGGAAGCTCGCTGATATCCTCGGCAATGCGGGCGGCAAAAACAACGGCCTCCAACAGCGAATTCGAGGCGAGGCGATTTGCGCCGTGCAGACCGGTTGCCGAAACCTCACCACAGGCCCACAGGCCGGGCAGGGTCGAGCGGCCCCGCGCATCCGTCAAGATACCGCCCATATGGTAGTGCTGCGCGGGGCGCACCGGAATGGGTTGGGTGGCAGGATCGATCCCTGCCTCAACGCAATATTGCGCCACGGTCGGGAACTCATCGTAGATTGCGGCACCGACGGCCTGTCGCGTATCGAGGAAAACCTTTTGCCCGCTACTGACCCGATCATGAATGGCGCGGGCCACGATATCGCGAGGGGCCAGTTCGCCCGCTGGATCAACATCGAACATAAAGCGGTGGCCCGCCTCATCAATCAGGGTCGCGCCGTGGCCGCGCAGGGCCTCCGTCGCCAGCGGGCATGGATCACGATCAACAGCAATGCCGGTTGGGTGGAATTGCACGAATTCGGTATCTGCGATCATCGCGCCGGCACGGGCCGCCATGCCCAGACCCTGACCGCGCACACGGCCCGGATTGGTTGATACGGCATATAAACCACCGATGCCGCCTGTGGCCAACAGGACCTCCTGCGCGGAAATGTAGATCGGTGAGGCCATCGGGTCAGCGACTTGACGTGCATAGGCACCGATAACGCGGTCATCCTGCACGGCGAGGTCGTCAACCACGATCCCCTCCAGCAGCGTGATCGATTGCGTGGCGCGTGCGGTGCGGATCAGTGCGTCCATGATGGCACGGCCCGCCTGATCGCCGGAAACGCGCACGACGCGGTTGGTGGAATGGGCGGCCTCCTTGGATTGCAGCAGGCGTCCCTCACTGTCGCGGTCAAAGGGGGCACCGTAATCCAGCAGGTCGAAAATGCGCGCAGCCCCGTCCGAGGTAACGCCGAGGGCGATTTCCTCATCCACCAGCCCCGCGCCCGCCAGAACAGTATCGCGTGCATGTGCCTCCGCCGTGTCGCCCAGTCCAACAGCCGCCGCGATGCCGCCCTGTGCCCACGCCGATGATGCGCCGACGCCCACAGGTTCGGGCGACAAAACGGTGCAGGGCCGCGGGCTAAGCTTTAGCGCGGTGAAAAGTCCGGCAAGGCCAGCGCCGATAATCAGCGTGCCTGATGCTTCGAGGACGTTTTGTGTCATGCGCGTGGCTCCACGGCCGGAAGTTATTGGATCAGAACCTGCGTGGCGACGATGCGCCCGCACAAGGTATCTGGCTGGGTGACGGCAAAGCCGGCGCCGTGGCGGGTGATTTTCGGGTCTAGCAGGTTGCGCCGGTGTGGGGGACTGTCCATCCAGCCAGCGACCAGGGCCTGTGCCGCGCTGTCATAGGTGCGGCGGGCCATTAGGTCTGTATCAGGGCCGTAGGAAAATGCGCATTGTGCGGCATCCACGATGCTGTATTGGCGGCCCGTTTGGTAATCGACCATGAACGTTTGCCCAAGGTTTTCAGCGACGAGGCTAAGCGATACGCCCGTTGCCCGCAGCCGGTCCACCAATGTTTCACGCCCAGCAACAGGGGACATGTGGTCAAAAAAGTCGAGCCGCGCCATATCACGCGAATGCGCATCCGCTGCCGCATTCAGCGCGGGAATTGCCGCGATGGGGGGCAGGTCATTCGCACAGCGTTCAACATTGACGTAATGTGCCAATGCCAAGCTGAACAGCGATCTGTCCTGACTGCCATCACGGGGCAATTCCGCCTGCGCCCTTGGCGTTAGCGGCGCGGTCGGGCAGGCGATGGCCGCGCCAGGCAATGCCAGCGCGGCGAGCAGGGTCAGAGTCTTGAACATCGGACTTCTCAGGAATTGGTGACAGCGATCATCCGCTCAACCGCGCGGCGCGCAGGCTCAATCAGGGCCTCGTCTACGGTGACTTCCTCACCACCCGAATGCAGTGACCACAGGATGTTTTCCAAGCTGATCCGTTTCATATGCGGGCAGATATTACAGGGGCGGACGAAGTCTACCTCGGGCGTTTCTGCGGCCACGTTGTCGGACATGGAGCATTCGGTGACCATCACCACCTTGGCCGGTTTATGGGTTTTGACCCATTGGATCATGCCCGCGGTGGAGCCGGTGAAGTCAGCCTCGGCCACGACATCAGGTGGGCATTCGGGGTGCGCGATAATCGCCACGCCCGGATAGCTATCGCGATAGGCACGCAATTCCTCGGCGGTGAACTGTTCGTGCACGATGCACGCGCCCTCCCAATACACCACACGCTTGGTGGACTGGTTTGCGATGTTCTGCGCGAGGTATCCATCCGGCGTCATGATGACGGTATCGCCTGGCTGTGCCTCAACAATTGCCAAGGCGTTGGACGATGTGCAGCAGATGTCGGAGGCGGCCTTTACCTCGGCTGTGGTGTTTACATAGCTGACGACCTGCGCGCCGGGGTAATCCGCGCGCATCTTGGCAATATCCGCCGCCGTGATCGACGAGGCCAGCGAGCAGCCCGCGCGGCTGTCAGGGATCAGCACGGTTTTCTGCGGGTTCAGGATTTTCGACGTTTCCGCCATGAAGTGTACGCCGCATTGGATGATTGTCTGCTGACGAACCTTTGTCGCCTCAATCGCCAATTGCAGGCTGTCGCCCGCCACATCCGCCACACCGTGAAAGATTTCAGGCGTCATATAGTTATGGGCCAGAACGACCGCGTCCTTTTCCGCCTTTAGCGCGTTGATCGCCCGCACGTAGGGGGCAAAGCGCATCCAGTCGGGGGCAGGGATCACGTTTTTGACGATCTCGTACCGGTCTGCGGTGTCACGCATTGCGGCCTCGGACGGTTCCAGATCGTAATGCGCGGCGAGCTCTGCGCGTGCGGCATCGGCTTTGGTCTGTGCGTTGAGGAACATGGCTGTCTCCCGCTGAACTAATATACTCATATTGAGCATATAGGGTGGATCAAAAAACGCGCAAGGCTGCGCGGTTGTTGCAGAACCTGTAGCGGTGTCATTATTTTGTCAAGGTGGGCAAAACCGCGAATATGCCCCATTGGTCGCTTATGCTGGATAGAGCGACCCGAATAGACCCACGGGCAATCCGGCTTTACGTTATTGCGGGCTTGTTCGGGCGCGCCTGACAGGTTAGCGCAGGCGCACCTATGATGGAGAGCCGTCACATGACAGACGAGACCGCAATCGCCTTTGAATTACCGCATGTTCGTGCGGCAGCAACTGCTGGCGCTATGCCACATGACCGCATCTCCGTGCGCGATTATATGCGCGAGGTTGAGATCGGCGCGTTTCTGTCCGAGCGGGGCGTGACCCAGCGCATCCGCTTTAACGTCGTGCTGGAGGTCGCAGCCCATGTCGCCGCGCAGGATGATGACGTGGACAAGGTCATCAGCTACGACACCATCATCAACGCCATTGAGCAGCAATTGGGCACCGAGCGGATCAACCTGCTGGAAACATTGGCCGAACGTGTGGCGGAGCGGTGCCTGACCGATCGCCGCGCTATCCGTGTTTTCGTGCGGATTGAGAAGCTGGACCGCATTCCCGGCGCCCTAGGTGTTGAGATTGTCCGCATGCGCCCCGGTACGGATGCCGCCCCGCTGCGCCCCGCCATGCAGAGTGAGGAGCAATCGGATTGCCCCGTGCCTGAGGTTGTTTTGGTTGCTGCTCTGGCGGAGGGTTTGCGCGACAACTTGGCTGCCGATACGCCCCGCGTGGTGTTTGTGCCCGCCATTCCGGTTGCGATCACCCAAACGGGTGAGGCCGCACGGCGCATTGCGTTGCTTGCCTATGATCAGGGCGCGTGGGCCTTTGCCGCGAATGATCCGCGCTATACCGTTGTGTCCAGCCGGACGGAGCTGGACTGGGCCCTGCGCCAAGGTTTGATCTGTGTTTGGGCGCCATCCAAGATTGTTCTGGACGCCACCGACCCACCCGCCGATGATACGCCACAGGTCTTGGCACGCTGGTTCGCGGATTTGGTGGGGGCGGAGGCGCCAACTGAAATCTGATTTTTCAGTTGGTTACACGTCGAAGTTAATCCTTCGGCGTGTCCCATGGGTTTGAAACGCGGCTTTGCGTTGCGCAGGGAAACACATGCGCATGATCGCGGCGCAGCGACAGCACCAGCGGTGTTCCGACAGGCGGCATAAAGACACCGGGGACCACCGCCTTTAACAGTGATCCGTCATGGTCCATCTCTAGCTCCACCAGGCTTTGATTGCCCATAAAGCGTGCGCGGATCACGGTGCCGCGTGCCGGTACGCCATGCTCAACGGTGGGGTGGACCGGCGTATCCTTGCGATCGAAATCGAGGCGGCAATGCTGCGGGCGGAACACGATTTCCACATCCGCGCCATCGACCAAGCCCGGGGTCAGGAACAGGCCGAACGGTGTTTCCGTTTGGCGATCCTGCACCACGCCATGCACGACATTCACATCCGAGAAGAAGGCGGCGGCCTTCTGGTCCACCGGCTTGGCATAGATGGTATAGGGCGCGCCGATCTGCACGATGCGGCCATCGCGCATCAATGCGATCTTATCGGCCATGCGCATCGCCTCGTCCGGCTCATGCGTGACCAGCAAAACGGCAGTGCCTTCCTCGCGCAGGATGTCCAAAGTCCGATCCCGAATGCCGTCACGCAAACGGTTGTCGAGGCCGGAAAACGGCTCATCCATCAGCATAATCGCAGGGCGTGGGGCCAGCGCACGGGCCAAGGCGACACGTTGCTGTTCACCGCCCGACAACTGGTGTGGAAATTTCGTGCCATAATTGCTGAGGCCAACACGGTCGAGCAATTCGGTCACGCGCGCTGCCTTTTCACTGCGCGAACCCTTTAGCCCGAATGCAACATTACGCGCGACATCCAGATGCGGGAACAGTGCGAAATCCTGAAACATCAATCCGACGGATCGTTGTTCCGGTGGCAGAGAAAAGCTCGCATCTGCAACACGTTCACCGTCGATGTTAACAGTTCCCGCGCTCGGCCCCTCGACCCCTGCGGCCATCCGCAGGGTGGTGGATTTACCGCATCCCGATGGGCCAAGAAGGCACGTTACCTCACCCGGGGATAGGGTCAGGCTGAGGTCGCTAACAACACGCACGCCGTCATAATCACGGCTGAGCTGGGTCATTTCCAATCGCGGGGTGGCAGTGAGCACGCGGTATCCCTAGCATTTCAGTCATGTTCTCAACGCAGATAGCAACGTGATCAGGTCGCGGCAACCCTGCGCAGCTGTTCATGAACGCAGCGATACACAATTATCGCATTCACGAAATATCCCCGCCGGAGGCATCCGGCAGGGATTTCATCAGTCATCAGATCGTTGCGTTCACGCCGCCACCATCATGCAGAATGTTCTGCCCGACAATAAAGCCCGCATGGACCGAACACAGGAACGCACAGGCCGCGCCGAATTCCTCGGACGTGCCATAGCGACGTGCCGGGATTGCGGCCTGACGGCGGGCTTTGGCCTCATCCATGGTGATGCCTTCAGTCTTGACCACTCCACCATCCAGCGCCAGGGCGCGGTCGGTTGCGTGGATGCCGGGCAGCAGGTTGTTGATGGTCACGCCGTGCTGTGCGACCTGCCGTGCGGTTCCGGCAACATATCCGGTCAGACCGGCGCGGGCGGAGTTGGACAGGCCCAGCACCGGAATTGGTGCCTTAACCGATTGCGAAGTAATGTTGACGATACGTCCCCAGCCACGGTCGATCATGTGGGGCAGGGTGTTTTTCATCAGCATGATCGGCGTCAGCATGTTTGCATGCAGGGCCTTTTCGAAATCCTCGATCTCCCAATCGGACCACAGGCCCGGAGGGGGGCCGCCAGCATTGTTCACGAGGATATCGGGGTTGGGCAGTGCGGCGAGCACTTCGGCGCGGCCTTCCTCGGTTGTGATGTCGCATGCAACGGTTTGCACGTTGACGCCATGGGCGGCGCGGATCGCCTCGGCTGTTTCCTCCAGCGTGGAGGCAGTGCGTGCGTTCAGAACCAGATCAACGCCTGCTGCGGCCAGTGCCTCGGCGCAGCCACGGCCTAGGCCCTTGGACCCTGCGCAGATGATGGCTTTTTTGCCCTTAAGTCCCAGATCCATAATCTATCCTCCTGATATTATTTCTAACTTGTGGATTTTACTGCGGTGGCGATATCCGTCACGACGCGGTGTAGCAGCTTTGCATCCTCGTGCTCACCCATCACGCGGATCAGCGGTTCGGTGCCTGAGGCGCGAATGACCAAGCGGCCACGGTCGCCGAAGGTCTTCTCTCCCTCGGCAATGATGTCCTTGACCCGATCGGTGTTCAGCGGGTCTGTGCCCGCAACGAAGCGGACATTTTCCAGCAACTGGGGAACCGGCTCGAACACGCGCAACAGCTTGCTGGCGGGCTGCTTGCTCTCGATCAACGCGGCGAGGATTTGCAGGCCAGATAGCAGGCCATCGCCGGTGGTGACGTGATCCAGCAGAACGATATGGCCCGATTGTTCACCGCCAACGCTGCGGTTCGAGGCACGCATTTCCTCAACCACATAACGATCGCCAACCTTGGTACGGGTCAGACCGATGCCGTGCTCGGCCAAGTGGCGCTCCAGCCCCAGATTGGACATGACCGTGCTAACCAGCGCATCGCCGCGTTTCAGACGCTGCTTTGCGATCAGGCCCATAATCTGATCGCCATCTGCTATATTGCCGTTTTCATCCAGAACGATAATCCGGTCGGCATCACCATCCAGACACAGGCCGATATCGGCGCGATATTCCACAACCGCCTTGGCCGCTGCGCGGGTATCGGTCGAGCCGCAGCCGAGGTTGATGTTGAACCCGTCAGGATTGACGCCGATTGGAATAACCTCCGCACCCAGTTCCCACAGGACCTGTGGTGCCACGCGATAGGCGGCACCATTTGCGCAATCCAGCACCACGCGCAGGCCGTTCAGGCGCAGGTCGCGGGGGATCGTGGTTTTAACGAATTCAGCATAGCGCCCGATACCATCAACCACGCGGGTGGAGCGCCCGATTTCGCGGGGCGGAACCAGCGGCGGCAGGTTCTCGACTAGCGCTTCGATCTTTTGCTCTGCCTCATCCGAGAGTTTGAAGCCATCGGGGCCAAAGAACTTGATCCCGTTATCCTCATAGGCGTTATGGCTGGCGGAAATCATCACGCCCAGATCGGCGCGCATGGATCGTGTCAGCATGCCAACCGCGGGCGTGGGCAGTGGCCCCAACATCAGCGTAGACATACCAACAGCCGCAAAACCGGCGGTCATCGCGGTTTCAAGCATATAGCCCGAGCGGCGCGTATCCTTGCTAATCACCACCTGATGCGCGTGATCGCCGGACCGGAAATAGGTGCCAGCAGCCATGCCAAGGCGCATCGCCACTTCTGCTGTCATATTGCCCTGATTTGCGCGTCCGCGCACGCCATCGGTGCCAAAGAGTTTTCTGCTCATTGCGGATCACTTTCCATGTCTTGCTGTGTGAGTGTAGCAGGATTCATCGCCCGCCACATGCGCAGGGATTGTACCGCGCCTGCCGTGTCGTGCACACGCAGGATTTGCGCGCCCTGACTAGCGGCGTGCAGCATTACCGCATGGCTGCCCGGATCACGTAATGCCGCGTCGGGCTGTCCGGCAATGGTGCCGATGAACCGTTTACGCGATGCACCGAACAGGATCGCGCAGCCCAAGCCGTGGAACAGGCTCAGCCCCTTGATCAGCGCGAGGTTATGCTCAAGCGTTTTGCCAAAGCCGATACCGGGATCGACCACTATGTTGCGGCGGCGCAGGCCCAGTGCCTCTAGCTGTGCGATGCGTGCATGCAGCCAGTCATATACGTCCAGAAGCACGTCATCATATTGCGGGTTTTGTTGCATACTGCGCGGATCGCCCTGCGCATGCATCAGGCAGACCGGCACGTTCAGGTCGCGTGCGGCCTCCGCGCTGTTGGGGTCATAGGTCAGGGCGGAGACATCGTTGAACATCTCCGCACCAGCCGCCATGGCGCCACGGGCGATGCCTGCCTTGCGCGTGTCGATGGAGATAGGCAGCGCGATGCCATTGGCGCGGATCGCCTGCACCGTGGGGATGACGCGGGCGTGCTCCTTGGCCTCGTCCACCGGAATCGCGCCGGGGCGGGTGCTCTCGCCGCCAATGTCGATTATATCCGTGCCATTGTCGCGCATCTGTTGGGCATTGATCAGCGCCGCTGTGCCGGCATTTTGGCCGCCATCGGAAAAGCTATCCGGCGTGACGTTCAAGATGCCCATAATCCGTGGCTGGTCCAGCGTTAGTGTCCCGATCGGCGCACGAGGTTGCGTTAGCCGCAGTGCCAGATTCAGCGGCAGCGATCGCGCCGAGGCGAAGTGGGAGCCGGACCCGCGTGACAAATATTCGATGTCGCGAAACCACAGCGACCCACCGGCCAGCGGCATGGCATCAGCAGGGCGAGGGCCAGATTGGACCAAGGGTCGAGCGTAGATCATGCAGAAAGTCCTGTGACCGTGGCCAGAACAGCGGGGAAGTGTGCCCAATCGCTGAATAGGCCGTCGGTATAGAAATCGGGCTGCGTGCCCTGTGGTGTGAACAGGATGAATTTCGCGCCCGCATTTGCCGCCGTTTGGGCATCTACGTCGCGATCACCAACCATGACGATTTGCCCGTCGCCTGATAGCTGCGTCGCCGCGTGGTGCAGCATTGCCGGATCAGGCTTTAGCACATCCAGGGTGCCGCCACCGGTCAATCCGGTGATGGGCGGCATCAGGTTGAGGGATTTGAGTACGGTGCGGGCTTGGTCCTCAGGCTTTTGCGTACAGACAGCCATCTGATGGCCCACATCGGAAAGCTGGTGCAGCGTGTCCGAGACGTTAGGGAAAATCACGGTGCCTGACACCGGGTCCGCGCCGTAGATTTCCATCATGCGGGCCAGATAGGGTTCGACGCCCTGATCCGGAATGCCGCCTGTCGCCAGCAAAGCCCGCCTGATCTGTTGCAACATGCCATGCCCGACAAATGCTTTATAGGCCTGCGGGGTCACAGGGGCGCGACCCAGTTCGGCCAGCATGACATTCGCCGCAGCGGCCAGTGAGGGCACGCTGTCGATCAGGGTTTCATCCAGATCAAAAATCAGACGCAAGCTCACGCAGTGCGCCACTTGATCGAACATCCGATGGAGGGGTTTTGCACATCTGGCCCTTGGCCGGTCAGGGCAACGGTGTTCATCGCGTTTAGCAGCTCCGGCACGGTATCCGCATCGGCGGGATTGCGGCCCGCGCTGTCCAAACGGCCATGATATCGCAGCTTTAGCATTGCATCGAATCCGTAAAGGTCCGGCGTGCAGGCGGCACCATAGGCGCGTGCGACGCTTTGATCCTCGTCATGCAGGTACGGAAAAGTGAAACCGTATTTTTCCGCGAACAGGCCCATATTCTCGAAACTGTCCTGCGGATAGGTCTGTGCGTCGTTCGAGCAAATCGCCGCAACACCGTAGCCCAGCTTTTCCAACTGCGCACCCGTTTGCGCCAGACGGTCCGCGATGCCGATCACATAGGGGCAGTGATTGCATATGAAAAACAGTGCCATACCGCGCACGCCGCGCAAATCACCCAAGGACCAGATGCGGCCCTGTGTGTCGGGCAATGCGAAATCTGGTGCTGCCCAGCCTTGCTCGTGATCGTTTCCGCTTGTGATGGCCATGCCGTTTGCTCCCATGTCGCTTCAGGGCCATATAGAAGCCATCGGGCTTCAGGGCAATTGGCGTGCGACACGCTACCCAATAGCCGCAAGCGAAAATGGGGGTTTGAACGCCCCATAGAAACCTCTTACATATTGATGGAACAATGTGACGGGGGGTGGCCCGCGTCGGATACATTCTTTTCAGGAGGGCAGGATATGCTCAACAATATCGGTCCTATGGGCCTCATTCTGATCGCTGTCGTAGTGCTGGTTCTGTTCGGTCGCGGCAAGATTTCGCAGCTGATGGGCGATGTCGGTAAGGGCATCACGTCCTTTAAAAAGGGCATGGCGGACGGTCAGGCCGAAGAATCCAAGATTGAAAGCGCCGTAGACGTAACGCCTGAGTCCGCACCTCAGTCCGAGACGACTACAAATCAGGACCGCGCCTGATACGGCCGTAACAGTGAGCCGCCAGCATGTTTGATATCGGTATTTACGAGATGATGCTGGTGGGCGTTGTTGCGCTCATCGTCGTCGGTCCGGATGATCTGCCTAAAATGTTCCGCACAGTTGGCCAATATGTTGGCAAGGCGCGCGGAATGGCGCGGCAGTTCCAATCCGCGATGAACGACGCCGCACGCCAGACGGAATTGCAGGACGTGAAAAAGGCGATGGACGGGGTTAAGGCCGCGACCAATCCGCTGAACACAGCCACCAAATCCGCGCGTGATTATGCAAAAACGATCATGACGGATATTGATCCGGCCGCACCACAAACGCCCGATCCAACCGCGGCGCGCCGTGATGCGGCGGCTGCGGCCAATGCTGCCTCGGCTGCGGGTTTCCCGCATTTCGAGGATGCGGACGACAATTCCATGATGCCGCCCAAGCCCGCAGCAGAGGCACCCACGCCGGATACTGCCGCCGAAAAAGAGACCTAATACATGGCCGAGACTGAGACCGAAGACACGGCCATGCCGTTGATCCAGCATTTGGCCGAGCTGCGCACGCGCATCATCCGCTCAGTCGCTGCATTGCTGGTTGCGGTAATTATCTGCTTCACGATTGCGGAACCGACGCTCGATTTCATCATGCGCCCAATTGCGGATGTTTTGAATGCACGGGGTGAGGATGCGCGTCTGATCTTTACCGCACCGCAGGAAAAGCTGTTCGTGCTATTTCGCATTTCGATCCTGCTGGGTCTGGCGTTGAGCTTTCCGATTATCGCCTATCAGATGTGGCGTTTCGTGGCGCCGGGTCTGTACCAGAACGAGAAGGGCGCGTTTCTACCCTTTGTCATAGCGTCGCCCGCGATGTTCATTCTGGGCGCGGCCTTTGCGCATTTTGTGGTGACGCCGCTGGCCATGGATTTCTTTATCGGGTTTTCGGACGTTGTGCCGACCATCGCCAATCTGCTGTCCGGTCAGGATGTTGCACCGGCGACTGCGCCTGATGACGAGTTGACGACGGTGTTTCTAGGCTCGGTTAAGGAAACGCTGGATCTGTCGCTGAAATTCATCTTTGCTTTCGGGATTTGTTTCCAACTGCCGATCCTGCTGACCCTGATGGGTAAGGCGGGGCTGGTCAGCTCTGATGGTCTGAAGGCCGTTCGTAAATATGCCGTGGTCGGGATTCTGGTTGTCGCTGCGCTGGTTACGCCACCTGATGTTATCACGCAGGTGATCCTGTTTAGCGTGGTTTACGCGCTGTACGAGATTTCGATCTGGCTGGTCATGATGGTTGAGCGTAAGCGCGCTGATGCCGAGGAAGAGGAAGACACGGTTTGACCCAGGACCCGATGGAGCGGATTGCGCAGGCGCTGGAGCGGATCAGCCCGCCGCCCGCCGATGCCCCTGATTGGACCGCCGACGCCTATATCTGGCAAACCGCGCCGGATCGGTTGGAGGCAGTTCCGCAGGTTAGCCGTGTGCCACTGCAATTGCTGGTCGGGATTGGGCGTGCGCGCGATATTCTGGTCACCAACACGCAGCAATTTGCCAAGGGGCTGCCCGCCAATAACGTCCTGCTATGGGGCGCACGTGGAATGGGCAAGTCCAGCTTGGTCAAGGCCGCCCATGCGGAGGCCGGACAGGGCACTGTGTTGATCGAGATTCTGCGTGAGGATTTGCCCAGCATTGGCCGGTTGCTACGGCTACTACGCGGGACGCAGCGCCGCTTTCTGCTGTTCTGCGATGATCTGTCGTTCAACAATGATGACGCGCATTACAAATCGCTAAAGGCGGTACTGGATGGCGGGATCGAGGGGCGGCCAGAGAACGTGATTTTCTATGCCACCTCGAACCGCAGGCACCTGATGCCCCGCGATATGATCGAGAACGAGCGTGGATCGGCCATCAATCCGGCCGAGGCGGTTGAGGAAAAGGTCAGCTTGTCAGATCGGTTCGGGTTGTGGCTCGGCTTCCACGCATGCTCGCAGGACGAGTTTCTTGAGATGATCCGCGGCTATTGCGACCAATACGGTCTGGCAATTGACGACGCCACTTTGCGGGCTGAGGCGATTGAGTGGCAGCAGACACGCGGGTCGCGATCTGGCCGCGTTGCATGGCAATACGTGACGGATCTGGCCGGTCGGCAGGGTATTGCGCTGAGCTAATAAAGGAACCTTAGGGGCGGGACTCTCGCCCCTAAGGTTCTGATATCACAGATATTCGGCTGGGTTCGTGTGCTGCATTCCGCGGCGCACCTGGAACTGTACCGATGGCTCGCTACGCTCAGCCACGACGCCCAATTGCTGGCCCTGTGTGATGCTGTCACCGCGCGCAACGTTCACGCCGGTAATGCGGCCATACACGGTCACAAGGTTGTTTTCGTGGCGCACCATTACGATGGTATCCAGATCGCCGACAGAGCGGGAAACAAGGACAACCTCACCATCCGCAGCGGCATGAACCGGCGCACCAGCGGCTGCGCCAAAATCGATCCCCTCATTCCGGTCCGCGCCATTTGGAGCGTATGGGCGCAAAACGGGGCCATCGACCGGTGGGATGAAGATACCGCTGCCCGACCGGAACTGGCCCAGATTGGGGCTGGCCGGGGTCTCAACAACAAGGCTGGTATCTGTCGGCAGCGGCTGCGCCGAGGATGGTGGCGGCGTCAACGCAGCCGCCGCGCCGGGCAGAACTGCCTGTGCGTCAGGGGTGACAACGGTGACAGGCGCCTGTGGCAATGTCGGAATAGACGTTTGTGTGGTGGTTACGCTGCCAAACGGAATTTCGATGCGCTGGCCGGTGTTTAGCGCAAAGTCTGCGCCTAGGCTGTTCCAGTCAGCCAGCGATGTTACCGGCACATCGTATAGGCGTGCGATGGAGAACAACGTCTCACCCGGTGCTACGGTGTGGACCAGTGGCGCGGTTGTGGTTGTTTGTGTGGCTGCTGCTGCGCCAATCGCGCCGGTTTCGATCGTCGGCAAGGCTGCGCGGTCGATGGCAGCGGCTGCGATATCCGGGCTCCATCCTGCGGGCGTGGTTTGCGAGCCGACAGCGTAGCGATCTGCGCGGGGGGGAAGAACCAGCTCCTGTCCGGCGGTGGTTGTTTGCGTGACGGGCAGACCATTGTAATTGGCCAGATCGGAGGAGGAGACGCCGACACGGGCCGCCATGGCGATCAGGCTGTCATTTTCGCCAGCGACGATCACCTGATAGCTGCCGCGATCAATCACACCACGGGAATCTGCCGTTTGGATTGGCGCTGTTGCTGTTACCGGACTGGGCGCAGCTGCAACAATGGCGGGTTGGTCAGGTGTGGACCCGCGAAACACGATAGGTGCGGGGGAGTCGATCTGCGTTGCGCAGGCACTCAGCATGATGGACCCGCCAAAGGCGATGGACAGTGGGATCAGCCGGGATGACATGGCAGTACTCTCTTTTGCTCGGATATTGCCTCAGACGTCTGAATTATGGGTCTATCCGTCCGCGATATCTTCGGCCACGCCTTCCAGCAATGGCACAAAGCGCACGTCGCCCAGTTCACTATACTCCAGACCGTCAGCAGTTTTAATGACTTTTATCAGATGTTGCACGGTGTCGCTTTGTCCAACGGGCAATACCATGATGCCGCCGACACGCAACTGTTCCAATAGGATAGATGGGGGGTCCTCGGCCGCGGCGGTCACGATGATGCGGTCGAATGGCGCCTGTTCGGGCAGACCCGATGTACCGTCGCCGGTCACAACGGTCACGTTATCCGCACCCATTTCCTGCAATGCTGCGCGGGCCTGTCGCGCGAGGGGGCGGTGGCGCTCAATGGTGTAAACGCGCCGCGCAAGGTGGCTGAGCACACCTGCCTGATAGCCCGATCCGGCTCCGATTTCGAGGACCTTGCACCGGCGATCCACCTGTAATGCCTGCGTCATCAGGCCAACAACCGAAGGTTGGCTGATTGTTTGACCGCAGGAAATCGGCAGGGGGATGTTTTCGTAGGCGCGTGCGCGAAAAATCCCGTCGAGGAACAATTTGCGGGGCGTCGCCTCCATCGCGTCGAGGACCTCGCGGTCGCGCACGCCCTCCTGCTGTAGCGCGAAGATCAGCGCCCAGCGGGCCTCGTCCTGAACAGTAGGGGGCGTAGGCTCGCTCACGACAGAATGTCCTGCAACCCCGTGACCAGATCGCGCGCGGTCAGATCGGCACGCAGTGGGGTCACGGTAATGTTACCTTCAGATGCCTCAAGCGCATCGGTTCCGGGGGCACAGGTGTGGTTGCCCATCCCGTGCTGAATCCACAGATACCGACGCCCGTTTGGCGCATCCTGCGGGGAAATTCCGAATGGTGAACCGCCACGCTCACCCTGAGCGGTGGCCTTGACTGCCTTTACCTGATCGGCGGGAACGGCCGGGAAGTTGATGTTGTAGAACACGCCGTAGCGGCCTGCTTCCTCCCACTTCGCGTTATCCAGCAACTGCTGAACGATACGTGCGCCATGCTGGACGGCTGCCTCGAACGGGTCAGAGATGTCGCGGTTATCGGGACCGTAATATTGGGACATGGCGATGGCGCGGAACTTGTGCAAAGCCGCCTCCATCGCGCCGCCGATTGTGCCGGAATACAGCGTATCCTCGGCGACGTTATGGCCGCGATTCACGCCGGACAGCACCAGATCGGGGGGACAATCCTTCATCACGTCGAAAATGCCCGCCATCACGCAATCCGCGGGCGATCCGGCCACGGCATAGCGGCGCGGGCCGTGCTGTTCGACCCGCATCGGGGTTACGTAGCTGATGCAGTGGCCAACGCCGGATTGTTCCGTTGCGGGTGCAATGGTCCAAACCTCACCGTCGGGACCGGCAATTTGGGCTGCGATAGCCTCCGCGACCTTCAGGCCGGGGGCCATGATGCCGTCGTCATTGGTAATCAGGATGCGCATGTGGTTCTCCGCCTTTGCGCAACTGTGTATGCATGGTGAGGTGTTGGGTCCAGTCAGATCAGGCGATTTTCCGCCTGTACGTGGCCAGAAGGACACCTATCAAAGTAGTAATGCCCAATCCCGCGATAATGGCGACATCAACATGCACCGTTCGTGCCTGTGCTATTATGCCGATTAGGGCCCAGATGACCGCGACTGAATATGCGGGGGCAAAACCGGCGCGCCATTGGATCGCAGCAGCAAATAGCACTGCAACGGGCAGCAGCACGCGCGCCCAGCCCAGATCATCGAATGCAATGCCGTATCCCGCCGCAAGCAGGGCAATGCTGACAAAACTCGCCGCGCTGAGCCATCCGGCATACAGCCCCAGCGGCACGGTGGCTAATGGTTGCGCGCGGTTGAGCATGGCGCAAACCGCGCCAAACAACATGATGAGGATCAGGATCGTCGCCCAAACGGGGCTGTAGCCCGCCACCGGCAGCCAGATCACGCCGATGGACAGGCTAAGGGTCAACATCAGGTCGGGTTTTACCTTTTGCACTATCGCCTCACGACCGGTGTGCAGGATCAGGCCCAGATAGATCAGGCCCCAAATGCTGAATGCCCAACCCGCGGGTTGTATCGCGGGATTGCCCTGTGGAATCGGATAGCGGTCGGGTGAAAAGCCGTTGAACGGTGTGAAAAAGGGCATTGCTGCGAACAGGATGGCGAGGATCAGGTTGAGATAGCGCATGATGTTTCCCTTGCGTCCCGTGTTTGGTCGGGACGCTTGGATGCCCTAACCGCGTGTAATTCGCGTGTGGTAACAGTTATTCCGCGCGGACCGAACGTCAACAAAGGCAACCTGCGGATCGTTCAGGATGTCCTGTGCAGCCTGCGGAATATCCTGCGTTGGAATGATCGCGCCGGTGCCATAGCGGATGCGATAGTCGGCTGTGTACCCCTTGATCAGATATTCGGGGCTGGTCAGAAAGCCGGGGATTTGTGGCGAGGGGGCGGGTGCTGTGCATGCATCAGCGCATAGGAAGATCGGGCCAACCTCGGCATAGGGTTGCGCATCAGGGAAGGGACGCCATGCGGCGATCAGGTATTCCGCGCCCTCTGGCACGATTGCCATGCAGTGGCGGCAGGGAACACCGTTTCCATCGCTGATGGCACGCTCGGCGGGATTGCCCCAAAAATCAGGGCCACCATTTTGCAGGGCGCGGACGGCATCGGTGGGTAATGCGTGGAAGGTGATGGAATGTGTCATGCAGGTCTCCTTTGTTGAAGCCTGCATCACAAATGAAATGGACCCGCTCCACCCGTTTCATGCGGTGGGGCGGGTCCGTGTTTAATTAAGCGAGGATACCCTCAGCCGTGATTTGCGTCTTGCCGCCCATATAGGGGTGCAGCGCCTCAGGCAGAATGACCGAGCCATCCGCCTGCTGCCCGTTTTCCAGCACGGCAATCAGGCAGCGCCCGACGGCTAGGCCGGAACCGTTCAGGGTGTGCACGAATTCAGGCTTGCCACCATCCGTAGGGCGGAAGCGGGCATTCATGCGGCGCGCCTGAAAATCACCGGTGGTCGAGCAGGACGAAATCTCACGATAGGCATCCTGACCGGGCAACCATACCTCGATGTCATGGGTGCGGCGCGCGCCAAAGCCCATATCGCCGGTGCACAGCGACAGCGTACGATAGGCGAGGCCCAGCCGGTCGAGGATTGCCTCGGCACAACCCGTCATGCGGTCCAACTCGGCGCGGCTTTTGCTGGGGTGGACGATGGAAACCATCTCGACCTTTTCGAACTGGTGCTGACGCAACATGCCGGAGGTATCACGGCCTGCGCTGCCTGCCTCGGACCGGAAACACAGGGTGTGTGCGGTCATGCGGCGGGGCAGGGTGGCCTCGTCCAGAATATCTCCGGAAACGGAATAGGTTAGCGTGACCTCGGATGTCGGGATCAGCCACCAGCCATTGGTGGTTTGGTAGCTGTCATCGCCAAATTTCGGCAGCTTGTCGGTGCCGGTCATTGCCTCCTCACGCACCAGAACGGGGGTGTTGGTTTCCTCCAGCCCGTGTTCGTTGGTGTGCATGTCCAGCATGAATTGCGCCAAGCCGCGATGCAGGCGGGCAACCGCGCCGCGCAGTACGACAAAGCGTGAGCCGGACAGCTTGCCACCCGTCTCGAAATCCAGGCCCTTGGCCGCGGCCAGCTCGAAATGCTCAACCGGTTTGAAGTCGAAAGACGGGGGTGTGCCGCTGCGCCGCATCTCGACATTGTCGGATTCGTCTGCGCCATCGGGCACGTCTGCATCGGGCGTGTTGGGTAGGCGCATCAGGCGGTCGTCGAGCTGTTCCTGCAAGGTTTTTGCGTCAGCCTCCAGCCGCGCAATCTCGTCCTTCTTCTCGGCGACGAGGGCGCGCAGGCGCTGGAATTCATCCTCATCGCCCTTTGCCTTGGCCGCGCCAACCTGTTTCGAGGCGGCGTTACGTTCCTGAAGCGCGTTCTGCGCGGCCTGAATCGCCTCACGACGGCGGGTGTCCAGCGCGATCAGCTCAGATGAGACCGGCGCATCGCCCCGCCGCGCGAGGGCGGCGTCAAAGGCGGCGGGGTCGTCGCGAATGATGCGAATATCATGCATGGGTCAAGCTCCGGTTGGTTTTTGTGAGCGGGTTATGCGGGATTAGGAGGAGGGTGGCAATCCGAGGGTTTTGCGGAAATTATTATACTGATCGGACTCCTCGAAAAAAGTTATGTCGCTTTTTGCCCAGTGGATCGGGTGATCTTTAACCGCAAGCCAAGCAAAATTCGTACGTGAATTCCCGAATATTGAAGCCATGTGTTCACAATGGAGGCTGGAAAACCCCTCCCACTCTGCGCCTCCAACATGCGCACCAGTCAAAGTTGCTCCATTGAACACAAAAGAGGGCTCTCCCAATGACAGTTCTGTATGGCGTAGATCAGCACCAGTAAGATCAGCGTATGCAAAATTTGCATTGGAGATGTCTGAAAAACGTGCTTCCATCCCGTGAAGTGTTGAGTATTTGAAATTACTATGCGCTATATAAGAATATGATAATATTAAATTACTAATATTTGCTCTAGAAAAATTTACCTTTGACAGCATGGACCCAGATAAGTTTATGTCTTCTTTTAATTCATTAAACAATCTAGATATTGAAATAATGGCGTTTATTGCAGCTTGAATGTCAGCACGGGGCTCCACGTTAAGATATTTCTTAGCATACACCGTCCCCATCTTCGCGTGAGTACGAATGTAAACGCAAAGTATCTTAATAATGGTTCCCTGATCACGGGCGCTATCTATCGCTAGACGCTCCAGAGCATAGATCGCACCAATCCTGACCTCGATATTCGGAACGCTTTCCTCAACCTGCATCGTGATTATGCTGTCTCCCTGTTCAATCGGTTGAGGGGGAGATTTAATGCTGCGTTCTGCGCCAAGTTGATCGATTGCCTTGGTGAAACGGTCGGTGAATAGCCCCTGTTCCGCTGTTTTTGCCTGCTGCTGCGCAACCACTGATCGCCAGATCACAAAGGGTAAGCCCACGAGTGCGATTAATAGATAGGCATAACCGCGTAGGTCGGCGTCGGGTTCGGGTTTTGAGTTTAAGACGCTCATCAAAGCGCCCACCAAATGAAACGCCATCAGGATCGCAATTGCTACGAAGTATATTAATAGGCCAAACAGCGCGCCTTTTCCCAGTCGCCAAAGCAGGCCCTCTAACTGCGCGTTATCCACCTCAAAGCGTGAGCTATCGCCCGTCACTCGCTCTAGCCATTTTGATAGCCACGCCTTCATTCCCGCCTCACCTCCTTGCACCGCTCCTAGGCAAGCTATAGGTATCCACCGACTTCGCAATCGAGACTCTTGGCCGGTTTGGGCCCACTTCGGAGAAACAAATGTTCGTAACCCCTGCATATGCTCAGGCTGCTGGCGGCGCTGTCGCCGGTATTGGTCAGTTCCTTCCTATCGTCCTCATCTTTGGTATCGTCTACTTCCTGATGATCCGTCCCCAGCAAAAGCGGGTGAAGGAGCATAAGGCCATGGTCGAGGCGCTGCGCCGTGGCGACGTTGTCGTCACTCAGGGTGGCCTGATCGGTAAGGTCATCAAAGTTAAAGAAGATAACGAGATCGAGGTTGAACTGTCCGAGGGTGTGAAGGTGCGCGTTGTTCAGTCCACCATCGCTCAGGTCATCAGCAAGACCGAACCGGCCAAGGACTGATCCGCATGCTCGGGTATCCCCTCTGGAAGAAGATCTGCGTGGTGCTGGTGTGCCTCGCGGCTCTTATATTCTCCGCGCCCAATCTGTTCTACGCACAGGTTGAGGAATCGAATGATGCGGTTGCCGCAGGGCAGCAGGGGGATTGGCCGAGCTATTTGCCGTCCGACTTGATAAATCTAGGCCTCGACCTGCGCGGTGGTGCTCACCTGCTGGTCGAGGTTCAGGTCGCTGATGTGTATCAGGATCGTATGGACAGCGTTTGGCCCGAGGCGCTGCGCGTCCTGCGCGAACAACGCGATGTGGTTGGCACCGTTCGCCAGCTAGACACCGATCAGGGTGAATTGCTGATGCGGATTGGTGAGCCTGCGGGACTGGATACCGCGATTGCCGCGATCCGTGAGCTTGCGCAGCCCATCACCACGCTAACCGGTATCGGATCGACTGATATTGAGGTTTCGGCTGAGGGAACTGACTTGATCCGCGTTCGGTTGAGCGAGGCAGAGAAATCCGCCACTGATGACCGCACCGTCGCGCAATCCGTTGAAATCGTTCGCCGTCGTATTGACGAGAGCGGCACGCGAGAGCCGACAATCCAGCGGCAGGGTTCTGACCGTATTCTAATTCAGGTTCCGGGTGTTGGCTCCTCGCAGGAGGTTCTGGACCTGATCGGAACCACGGCGAAGCTGGGCTTCCACCACGTTATCAATCAGACGACCGATGAGAATGCGCGGGCAGGGGCGGGCAACTTGCTGCTGCCTGATGTCAGCCAGCCGGGCGTCTATTATATCGTTGAACGTCGCGCCATTGTTAGCGGAGACCAGTTGGTCGATGCGCAGGCGACCTTTGACCAGAACAATAACCCGTCGGTTTCCTTCCGGTTTAACGCGCAGGGCGCGCGGATATTTGGCGATCACACGGCGGAAAATATCGGCAACCCATTCGCGATTGTTCTGGATAACGAGGTGATTTCAGCACCGCGTATCCAAAGCTATATTCCGGGTGGTTCGGGTATCATTACCGGCCAGTTTACTACGCAGGAAACCACGAACCTGTCGATCCTGCTGCGGGCGGGCGCGTTGCCTGCCGAGCTGGTCGTGCTGGAACAGCGGACCATCGGGCCCGAGCTGGGCGCAGATTCGATTGAGGCAGGGCGTATCGCCACCGCAGTCGCCTTCGTCGCGGTTCTGGTCTTTATGGCGCTGAGCTACGGCCTGTTCGGTCTGTTTGCCAATGTGGCGCTGATCCTGAACGTGGCGATGATCTTTGCGATCCTATCTATTCTGGGGGCGACACTAACGCTGCCCGGTATTGCGGGGATCGTGCTGACGGTCGGTATGGCGGTTGATGCCAACGTGCTGA
Source organism: Pontivivens marinum (assembly GCF_900231835.1). Classification (GTDB taxonomy): domain Bacteria; phylum Pseudomonadota; class Alphaproteobacteria; order Rhodobacterales; family Rhodobacteraceae; genus Pontivivens; species Pontivivens marinum. The sequence continues at coordinate 147,537 of NZ_OCTN01000002.1, forward strand.
TTTTCGAGCGTATTCGTGAGGAGCTAAAGGCGGCAAAGGGTCCAGCCCGCGCAATTCAACTGGGCTATGACAAAGCATTTACAGCCATCATCGACGCGAACATCACTACCTTTATCGCGGCGATTATTCTGTTTGCCATCGGCTCCGGCCCTGTGCGCGGCTTCGCTGTGACGCTGGGTGTGGGGATCATCACCTCGGTCTTTGCTGCGTTGCTGATTACACGCCTGCTAATCGTGACGTGGTTCGCCATGCGTCGCCCCAAAGAAATTGAAGTGTGAGCGGATCATGCGCCTGAAACTGATACCGGATTCGACCAAGTTCGATTTCTTTAAGCTACAGACACTCTCCTTCGGCATTTCGACGCTGGCGGTGATTGCATCAATCGTGTTGTTTGCGATGGTCGGCCTGAATTACGGCATCGATTTTCGGGGTGGCTCGGTCATCATGACCGAAACGCCCGGTCCTGTCGCGACGCAGGACTATCGCGATTTGCTCGGTGAGCTGGAGGTTGGTGATGCAACCGTTAGCCAAATCAGCGACCCGGCTGCTGAACTGACCGGTGCTGCGCAGAACTCCGCGCTGATCCGGATTGAGCAGCAGGACGGTGAAGCCGCAATTCAGAACGAAACTGTTCAGATGGTTGTGAATGCCCTGCAGGAGCGGTTCGAGGGTCTGACAATTCTGTCCACTGAAAGCGTCGGCGCCAAGGTGTCCGGCGAACTGGTTCAGGCCGGTATCCTCGCTGTTGGTTTGGCTGTGGCAGCGGTGTTGTTCTACATCTGGCTGCGGTTCGAGTGGCAATTTGCACTGGGCGCGGTTGCTGCGCTGGTCCACGATGTGATTCTGACGATTGGTGTGTTCAGCTTGGTCGGGTTGGAATTCAACTTGGCCATTATTGCTGCGATCCTGACGATTGTGGGCTATTCGCTGAACGATACGGTGGTTGTGTTTGACCGCGTGCGTGAAAACCTGCGCCGGTATAAGCAGATGACATTGCGTGACCTGCTGAACCTGTCGCTGAACGAAACGTTAAGCCGTACGGTTATGACCTCTGTCACGACCTTGATCGCGCTGATCGCACTTTATGTGCTGGGAGGGGAGACCATTCGCGGGTTTACCTTCGCCATGATCTGGGGCGTCGTGGTTGGCACCTATTCCTCGGTCTTTGTGGCTTCTCCCATCCTGCTGCGTCTGGATGTAAAGCGGGATTGGTCCAAGGACGGTGAGGGCCCGACCAAGGGACCGCGCAAGGGTGGAACCAAATTCGCGCATATTGATGCGTAAGGTTCGCAACTTTGCACTGGAGGTCGGGTTGTGCATTTTAGGCGCATTGATCGGGTGGGCGGCTATCGACTATCTTGGCGATGAACAGCCGCTCACCTTATTCGAGCAGTCCGACATCTCAGGTTGAAATCACGGAGCGTTCCCATGCAGCTCAATGAAATAGACTATGAAAATGCCCGGCCCGTAGAGGGTTACGGACCCGGCTTTTTCCGCGTCGATGGTAAGGTGATTGAGGGTGGCGTTGCCCTGTTGCCAAATGGCGCGCAGCCATGGTCCGGTGACGCGGCGCCATTTCTGGCCATAGCGGACGATATCGATGTTCTGTTTTTCGGAACAGGCGGCGAAATTGCAAACCCGCCTGAGGACCTCATCGCCGCGCTGGAGGGTGCAGATATCGGGGTTGAAATCATGTCATCCCCATCCGCATGCCGAACCTATAATGTGTTGTTGAGCGAGGGGCGGCGGATCGCGGCTGCGCTGATGCCAGTTCTATCGCAGTGAACACGCTAGGGCTTCTGATCGTTTTTATCTGATTTGCGCCCTAGGCCTTTTCCCGACGCGATCCCGTGATATGTAACACGTCAAGCGGCCGCGCTATTGCGGTCAATTAACAGGAGAACTCCAATGGCATTTAACCTTCCCGATCTGCCCTATGCTCACGATGCACTTGCCCCACATGGCATGAGCGCTGAGACGCTGGAATTCCACCACGACCTGCACCACAACGCCTATGTCGTTAACGGCAACAAGGCGATTGAGGGCACTGAGTGGGATGGCAAATCCCTCGAAGAAATCATCACAGGCACCTACGACGCCAATGCTGTTGCGCAAAACGGCATCTTCAACAACATCTCGCAGTTGTGGAACCACAACCAGTTCTGGGAAATGATGAGCCCCGGCGCATCGGCTATGCCATCCGAGCTGGAAGCAGCATTGGTTGAGTCCTTCGGTTCCGTCGATGACTTCAAATCCCAATTCTCCGCTGCTGGCGCTGGCCAGTTCGGCTCCGGCTGGGCGTGGTTGGTTAAGGATACTGACGGCGCGCTGAAAGTAACGAAAACCGAAAACGGCGTGAACCCGCTGTGCTTCGGCCAAACCGCGTTGCTGGGCTGTGATGTTTGGGAGCACTCCTACTACATCGATTTCCGCAACAAGCGTCCTGTCTACCTGTCCAACTTCCTGGACAATCTGGTTAACTGGGAAAACGTCGCATCGCGCATGTGATCTGACACAGCCGTTTTTGGCTATTCGGGGCGCCCATTGGGTGCCCCTTTTTCATGGGCGCTGCCGATTATTGTGGGCGTACAATCGCGACCTCGTGCTTCGCGCCATGTGGCGTTATCTCTGCCTATAAAAATAGGGGAGAGTGCGATGACCGAGAGCAAGAAGGGCGTTCTGGCGATGCTGGCAACATGCATCGCGTGGGGCCTGTCAGGCGCGTTCTATGCGCAGGTTAACCACTTGGAACCGCTGGAGGTGCTGGCCCATCGCACGATCTGGTCCTTCGCGTTTTTTGCAATCGTAATCGCAATGACTGGCCGCGCGGATAAGGTGCGCGAGGCCGTTCGCAGTCCCCGCACGATCCTGACATTATTGCTGACGGCCATGTTGATCTCGGCCAACTGGTTCGGCTTCATCTATTCGATCCAGTCAAGCCGCGCGATGGAGGCATCGCTGGGCTATTACATCTTCCCCTTGGTTGCAGTTGGCATGGGATATCTGGTGTTCCGTGAACGCTTTGGCCGGTTGCAGGGTATCGGCATCGTATTGGCGATCAGCGCGGTGCTGGTCCTGACTGTTGGCTTGGGTGTTGCTCCATGGATCGCGCTGTTTCTGGCCGCGACCTTTGGCAGCTACGGTTTGATCAAGAAAACCCTAACCGTCGGTCCCGTCACCAGCGTCTTTTTGGAGGTGTGCCTGCTGCTGCCACTGGCTGTTGGATATGTGATTTGGGGGCCGGGCATTGCCCATCTGGACCTGCATGACTGGTTGCTGCTGATCGCATCCGGTGTGCTAACTGGCGCGCCGCTGATGGGGTTTGCCTATGCGGCGACGCGCCTGAATTATGCAACCTTGGGCTTGGCGCAATACGTGAACCCGACGCTGCAATTCGCGGTGGCAACGATGCTGTTTCACGAACCGTTTACGAAGTGGCACGCCATCGCCTTCCCGATGATCTGGGCGGCGCTGGCGCTGTATAGTTGGGGTATCCTAAGTCAGGAAAGGCGCGCGCGCAGGGCACCCATCGCCTGATCCGGCGTCTCCACAACGGTTAGGAATTCGCGGAACGATGCTTCGGCAAAGCCGCGCGCGATGATGCTGTCGATCAACTCGATCAGGCCGTCCCAATATCCATTGGTGTTCAACAGTACGATAGGTTTGTCATGCACGCCCAGTTGGCGCCATGTCATCACCTCGAACAGCTCGTCCAATGTGCCGGGACCACCTGGAAGCACCAGAATGCCGGCCGAGTTCGCGAACATCACCGTTTTGCGGGTGTGCATATTATCGGTGACGACATAGGTATCGGCAGAGGCGCGGCCAACCTCGCGATCAACCAGATGCTGCGGGATCACGCCGAACAGCTTACCGCCCGCGGCCTGCGCAGCCTCTGCCACGGCGCCCATGATGCCGATATCACCTGCGCCATAGATAACACGCCATCCCTCAGCCGCGATTGCTTGACCGATTTTGGTGGCATCAGCCACAAATGCGGGGTCATCGCCGGGGCGTGAGCCGCAAAAAACGCAAATTCCGGGTGTGATTGTGCTCGTCATGTGGCCTCCTTGCCGCAACTGCTACTGTGCGGTGATCTATGATCGGCAAATAATTGCCTATTGATGACACACGTATAACAGTGGCGCACAAACGGAAATGATACATCGACCAGCGCGGCGATGGGGTAGGGGACATAATGTCACAAACAAAGCGTATCGGGCTGGTGGTTGTGCCGGTGATTATTGGTGTTGTCGGCTGGCTTTGGTATCAAAACCGCGAGGAAGCGGAGTCCGTACAGCAGACACCCCCCGCCCCGGTTGTTGAGGCAACAGTCGCGGGGGGTGACGTTGTAGAACCACCGGAAACCACAAGCGTTGTTGAGGTTGTCACCCCGCCCGCCCCTGAGGCCGTCGAAGTTGCCGAGCAGCCACCGGCGGCTGAGGCGATTGTGGACACGGTCGTTGAGGTGATCAAGCAGGCCGAAACCGCCACCGATACGCTTGAGGTGCCAGAGGTTGCAGCCATTGCTGATGTCATCGCGGAGCCGGTCACTGTTGATGAAACGTCCCAGTCAACAGATATCCCCCCTGTCGCGCAGGACGCTCCGGCGATTGAACCTGTCGCTGTCCTGCCTGTGGTTGAGGAGGCTGTCGAGCCGGTTGAAGCGACCGAAGCCGACCCAATGGAACAGGCCGCCGCCGAACCGCAGCAAAGCGCGCGGCCAGCGCCCGAATTTGATCTGGTGCGCGTTGAAACCGATGGCGCGACTGTGATTGCGGGCCGTGCAGAACCCGGTGCGGAGGTAACGATCACCGTTGACGGGCAGGCCGTCGGAACCGCCACCGCTTCAGCACGGGGTGAGTTTGTGGCCATGGTTGATACCCCGCAAACCGGCGCTGCACAGGAAATTCGCCTGCAAACGGGCAGTGTGGAGCAGGGCAATGAGAGTACCTCCGAGGAAGCTGTCATCGTGATTGTTGATACGCCAAGCGAGGATGAAACTCAGGCCGAGGCGCCAGTCGTCGTTCTGTCCACCCCCGCAACGGTTGAGGTGATCCAGCCCGCGATTGAGCAGATCGCCGGACAGATTGTTCTGGACAGTATCAGTTACTCTGCTGAGGGCGATGTCGTGCTGAGCGGTCGCGGCCAACCGGGCAGTGCCGCGCGCATCTACGCCAATGGCGCACCTATAACGCAGGCTGATATCCGGCAGGACGGTAATTGGTCCGTGGTGGTTAATACAATTAATGTCGGCGATTACACCCTGCGTGTGGATGAAGTGGATACGGAGGGTGAGGTGACAAGCCGCGCCGAAAGCCCCTTCCGCCGTGTGAACCCCGATGTGGCGATTGCTACCTTGGCCGAAACCGGTCCCCTACAGCAGATCGTTGTTCAGCCGGGCAATAATTTGTGGACTATCGCGCGTGAGCGTTACGGTCGCGGACCGCTATTTACACAAATTTTCACAGCAAACTCGGATCAAATTCGTGATCCAGACCTGATCTATCCGGGGCAGATTTTTTCGTTACCAGACGATTGAAATCACGATAAGCTGGTGAAAATATGTGAATGAACGAGGCTCCGATGACTGCAGAACATATCGAAACTCTGATCGGTCGCGTCGTCCTAAAGGACCGCGCAGCCTTCGTTGAATTATATGATTTGACCTCCGCGAAACTTTTTGGCGTCTGCTTACGTGTATTAAAGGACAGAGCAGAGGCAGAGGAGGCTGTGCAGGAGGCATTCGTTCGGATTTGGAAGAATGCAGCCAGCTATAAACCCGGTGGATTTTCGCCAATCAGTTGGATGGTTGCCATTGCGCGCAATCACTCGATTGACCGTTTGCGCAAACAGCGCGGCGGACATGTGGAAATTGATGAGGCGGTTCAGATCCCGGATTCGGGACCGGGACCAGAGGCACAGCTGATTGCCAGTGACACCGGACGCCGTGTCACGACTTGCTTGGACGGATTGCCTGAGGATCGGGCCAGCGCGGTGCGCGGGGCCTATCTGGAGGGATATAGTTACGCCGAGCTGGCGGAGCGACACGCAGTGCCGCTCAACACAATGAAAACATGGCTGCGTCGCAGCCTGCTCGCCCTGCGTGATTGCTTGGGCGGGGGGAAGATGGAAGAAGTATGACCGATACGGCACATCACGATAGGGACGATGAGGATTGGCTTGCAGCCCAGTTCGCGCTCGGCCTGCTCGAAGGTGACGCGCTGTCTCAGGCAGCGCGGCGGATGCGGACGGACCGGATATTTGCATCGCAGGTAAACAGTTGGCAGGTTCAGCTTTCGGATCTGGACAGTGAATTCACAGAGGTTACGCCACCAGCCAGCGTTAAGCGTGCAGTAACAACGCGTCTGTTCGGGGCGGAGCCATCGATGCTGTCGCGTCTTTGGAATAGCGTACCATTATGGCGTGGGGTTGCGGCCCTAGGCGTTGTGGCGGCTGTGGCTGTGTCGTTGAACAACCCAGTTTACACGGACCCTGATGGCCTGCGTGATGCGCAGTTGATTACAGCGCTGTTCGCACCTGGGGGTGAGGTTGCCTTTATCACCCGCTTCGATGCGGAACGTGCTGTTCTGCGCGTGAACCGTGTATCGGGTGAGGCTGAACCGGGTCGTGATCTGGAGTTGTGGTTCGCACCAACACCGACCGCCGCGCCGATGTCGATGGGCGTGGTTCCTGAACAACAGGTCTATGAAATCGAGCTAACGCCAGAATTGGTAGAGCTGATGACGACCAACGCGCATTTCGGGGTCAGCGACGAACCCGAGGGTGGATCAACTACCGGTGCGCCTAGCGGTCCCGTGCTGGTTGTTGCGGATATTTTGGCGATCTAGGGTCAATTATTCGGGCTATTGGAGCTCGCTAAAAAAATACGGAATTGGATCAAAAAAATCTCAAAATGATGGAACCAATTCTCCGACTCGCGTGTTGACCTAGCATGGACAATACTGCGCGGTGTCGTGAGGCGGTGCGCAAGTTGAAGTAGCAGCGTTGCGTATTTTGTTGCTTCGGCGCGGACCAATTGACAGTAGCATCCCTGTTGGTCCGCCGCCCTCCATGCCCTTCCGTCATTGACCGATACAATCACGTGCTGGCATTCAATTGCCCGCGGCATTATGAGTCACGTTCATTTTGCGGGAGCGAGCATGACTGATGTAGCCACCGAAGCTGAACAGCGCGGTTCTGTGAACCAATCTGGCGGGACTGTACTTACCAAAGTGATCCCCTATCTGTGGCCGAAAAATCAGCCTCAGCTAAAGGTGCGTGTCGTTATCTCAATGATTATGCTGGTTTTGGCGAAGGTAATTACCCTAGCCACGCCTCTGTTCTTTTCCGGTGCGGTGGATGCATTGACGCCGGAGGATGCGTCGCAATCGGTAGGCTTCTTGCTGGCGATGGGGCCGGTTGCGCTGGTTATCGGTTTCGGGTTGGCGCGTATTGGTCAGGTCGGCTTTAACCAATTGCGCGATGCGGTTTTTGCGCGGGTTGGTCAACGGGCGTTGCGGCGGCTTGCGCTTGAGACATTTCAGCACATCCACGCGCTGTCCTTGCGCTATCATATCGCGCGCAAAACCGGCGGGTTGAGCCGGATTATCGAGCGTGGGGTCAAGGGCGTCGATTTCCTGCTGCGCTTCGTGCTGTTTTCAATCGGGCCGCTGATTGTTGAGCTAGCGCTGATGGCCGCCATATTCTGGTACATGTTCGGGGTCGGCTATATGGTTGTCGTGCTAACGACGATCACGCTGTACACTTTGTTCACGTTCAAGGTGACTGAATGGCGCGTTGAAATCCGCAAGCGGATGAATGAGCGAGATACAGATGCCAACCAAAAGGCCATCGACAGCCTGCTGAATTTCGAGACCGTCAAATATTTCGGCGCGGAGCATCGTGAAGCCGCGCGCTATGACGATTCCATGCGGGGATATGAGGCGGAGGCGATCAAGACGCAAATCTCGCTCGCTGGTTTGAACTTCGGGCAATCCCTGTTGATTACCAGTGGTTTGGTGATCGTTTTGGTGATGGCGGCTATTGATGTGCAGGCTGGTCGGTTGAGCGTCGGGCAATTCACTGCCGTGAACCTATATATGATGCAAATCACCATGCCGCTGAACTTCCTCGGCACGGTTTACCGCGAGATCAGGCAAGCTTTGGTTGATATGGGTGAAATGTTCGGCCTGCTGGAACAACCGGCGGAGGTCACGGACAAGCCTGACGCCAAGCAGTTGCAGGTTGAGGGCGGGCGCGTGACCCTGCGCGACGTTCGGTTTAGCTATGATGCGGATCGTCAGATACTCAGGGGCGTTAGCATCGATGCGGCGGCGGGCGAAACCGTGGCGTTGGTCGGGCATTCAGGCTCAGGCAAATCCACAATCGGGCGGCTGTTGTTCCGGTTTTACGACGTCACCGGTGGTGCGATTGAAATCGACGGGCAGGACCTGCGCGATGTGACACAGGAAAGCCTGCGCGCCGCAATTGGCGTAGTGCCGCAGGATACGGTCCTGTTCAACGATACGGTTGGTTACAATATCGGCTACGGCCTGCCCAGTGCGACCCAGCAGCAGATCGAGGATGCGGCGCGGGCTGCGCGTATCCACGACTTCATTATCTCGCTGCCTGATGGCTATGAAACCACAGTGGGTGAGCGTGGATTGAAGCTGAGCGGCGGTGAGAAGCAGCGCGTAGGTATTGCGCGTACAATCCTGAAAAATCCTGCCATTTTGCTATTGGACGAGGCGACTTCCGCACTGGACTCCGAGACGGAGCAGGGCATTCAGGAAAGCCTGAACGAAATGGGGCAGGGGCGCACGGTGATCACCATTGCGCACCGCCTATCCACGGTCGTTCATGCGGATCAGATCGTGGTGCTGGAGGCTGGCGAAGTTGTGGAGCACGGCACCCATGAGGGGCTGCTGGCGGCCCATGGCCGTTATGCCCGCATGTGGGCCCGTCAGGCGGCTGAGGAAGACGAGGACTGAGCGAGAGCCTCGCCGGAGGTATTTGGGCTAACTGCCTGATGCCTCCGGCGGGGATATTTTGTGAATGCGATGGGCTTAGTCAGCCTTTACCAGTGCATGGCGTTTTTTACCGGCGCTGAGCTTCAGGGTGCCGGAAACGTCGATCATTAGGCCCGCATCGGTGACGGCCTCATCGTCGATCTTGGCGCCACCCTCGGAAATCAGGCGCTTCGCTTCCTTGCCCGACGCAGCCAATCCGGCCTTAACGAACAATTGCACGACGCTGGTTTCACCTGCGGGCAGGGAGACGGTGGGCAGGTCATCGCCGACGCCGCCCTTTTCGAACACTTCGCGGGCTGTTGCCTCGGCTGCGGCTGCGGCCTCTGCCCCGTGGGCGAGGGTTGTGACCTCATTCGCGAGGAGGATTTTCGCCTCGTTAATACCGGCACCTTCAAGCGTTGCGAGGCGCTCGCATTCCTCCAGCGGCAGTTCGGTGAACAGCTTGAGGAATTTGCCAACATCAGCGTCCAGCGTGTTACGCCAGAATTGCCAGAACTCATAGGTGGACAGGCGGTCAGCGTTCAGCCAGATGGCGCCGCTGGCCGATTTGCCCATCTTGGTTCCGTCAGCTTTGGTCAATAGCGGCGTTGTCAGACCGAATACCTGATTGCGGTTGATCCGCCGTGTCAGGTCGATGCCGTTGACGATGTTGCCCCACTGATCGGAGCCGCCCATTTGCAGGCCACAGCCATAGCGCTTGTTCAATTCCATGAAGTCATATGCCTGCAACAGCATGTAGTTGAATTCGAGGAAAGTCAGCGGCTGTTCACGGTCCAGACGCAGTTTTACACTGTCAAAGCTGAGCATCCGGTTGATCGTGAAGTGGCGACCGTAATCGCGCAGGAAGCTGACATAATTCAGCTCGTCCAGCCAATCAGCATTGTTTGGCTGCACGGCGTCCTGCGCCCCATCACCAAAGGTCAGGAAACGCTCGAACACGTGGCGGATGCCGGCCATGTTGTCGTTGATTTGTTCTGTGGTCAGAAGCTGACGTGCTTCGTCCTTGCCCGAGGGGTCGCCGATCTTGGTCGTGCCGCCGCCCATCAATGTGATGGGTTTGTGGCCCGTTTTTTGCAGCCAGCGCAGCATCATGATCTGCGTCAGGTGACCGACATGCAGGCTGTCCGCCGTGCAGTCGAAGCCGATATAGCCCGGAACAACCCCTGTCAGCAGGGCTTCGTCGAGCCCCTCAAAGTCGGTGCAATCTTGCAGAAAGCCACGCTCCACCATGGTGCGCAGAAAATCACTCTTTGGCTGGTAGGTCATCATCTCATCCTTTGCGCCCTATCTAGGCACGGGTTATATGCCCCGATACAGGCTGAAAGAAAAGAGGACGTCGATGCAAGCGATCGGATTGATGAGCGGAACGTCGATGGACGGGGTGGATGCCGCGTGGGTGGAGACGGACGGTCATGTGATTTCACAGTTCGGGCAGGGTCATTTCGCGGCCTATTCGGCTGAGGAACGTGCCGTTCTGGTCGCCGCGCAGGGTAGCTGGCCGAGGGTGAGCAATGCGTTAGCCGCCACAGCCGACATTGTGCAGCGACGCCACATCGCGGCTGTTCGCGCGCTGCCAGCGGCGCAGGTTGTCGGGTTTCACGGACAAACGCTGGCCCATGATCCTGATGGCGGGCGGACCCATCAACTGGGGGATGGGCGTGCGATGGCAGATGCGCTTGGCGTGCCAGTGGTTTGGGATTTTCGCAGTGCGGATATGCAGGCGGGCGGGCAGGGCGCGCCTCTGGCCCCGTTTTTCCACCATGCTTGTGCGCGATGGGCGGGATTGTCGGAACCGGTTGCGTTCCTGAACCTTGGTGGTGTTGGCAATGTGACGTGGGTTGATCCAAACATTGAGCAACCGCAGGCAGCGGGGGCGCTGCTGGCCTTTGACACCGGTCCGGCAAATGCGCTGCTGGATGATTTTATGCAGGATCGAACAGGTGTACCGCAGGATGCTGGCGGCCTGGCGGCGGCGCGTGGCGGGCTTGTTGCGGACCACGTGGATTTTGCTGACGGCTATTTTGATGTGATCCCGCCCAAATCCCTCGACCGGAACGGGTTTCAGGCGGTTGCTGCGGCTGCGCGGGAAATGCCCACGGATCAGGGGGCGGCGTTTCTGACATCCTTTACCGTGCACTCTGTGGCCCGCGCGGTGCAGCACTTGCCACGTCGCCCATCGCGCTGGCTGGTTTGTGGCGGCGGGCGGCATAATGCCACGATCATGGCGTGGTTGGCCGATGCGTTGGGCGGACAGGTTGATCCGGTGGAGGCAGTCGGGCTGGACGGGGATATGCTTGAGGCACAGGCATTTGCCTATCTGGCGGTGCGTGTGCTCAAGGGATTGCCAACCTCTGCGCCGGACACGACGGGGTGTGCCGCGCCGGTTTGCGGTGGCCGTATCTCAGCCTAGGCCCATGCCCCGCCGGATCGCCGCGTGGCGCAGTGGTGCGAGCCCACCCAGCAGGCGCAGGCCACTGCGACGCAAATCGCGCAGGGGTTGCGCGTCGGTCAGAGCGGCGCGGTTCAACACCTCAACCCCGCGTTCGCGCAGAGTGATATCGCGCTGTCGTGCCTGTGCGTAATCGTCGAGCATTTGCTCGCTGCCGATACCATTGCGCCCTGCTGCATCAATCAGCGCGCGAATATCGGCGAAGGACGTGTTCAACCCCTGTGCGCCAATCGGAGGCATAACATGCGCTGCCTCCGCGATCAGGGCCGTGCGGGCACCGATCAACGATTCCGCTTGTTGCGAAATAATAGGCCAGCTGCGCCGTCCGCCCTCAACCTGTAAGGGGCCTAGGATGTTGCAGGATCGCTGCGTCGCCGCCGCGCTAAAGGCATCATCGTCCAGCGCCATCAGGTCCGCCACATTCGGGCCTGTTTCCATCCAGACGATAGCGGAGCGATGCGCCCCCCCCTCATCCGGCAATGGGACCAATGTGAACGGGCCACCGGTGCGGTGCAGCTCGGTGCTGATCCCGTCATGCGGCTCAGGGTGACGCGCGGCAAAGACGATGCCCTTTTGCCCGTAGCGCGTGGTCCGGCTGGGAATATCGAGGATTTCGCGGATCAGGCTGTTACGCCCATCTGCCGCGATAACCAGCTTAGCCTCGATCCGCGCGCCATCGTCCAGTGTGATGCGGGCGGCATTCGTGCGGGCTAGCATGGATTTCACCGCACGCCCCATGCGCAAATCCAGAGTTTCAAATCGCTCAGCATGGCCGATCATCGTATCGCGCAGCGCCCAGTTAGGGATGTTCCAACCGAAACGCTCGTACCCGATTTCCGCGGCGTCGAAATCGACTTGCTCGCGGATGCCATTCTCGACCCCGCCGCTATCGCATAGGCGCATGACGCGCAGCTCCGCCGCGTGGGGGGCGAGCAGGGGCCATAGCGCGACCTCCTGCATCATCTCCACGGCTGGCATCAGAAATGCGGTGGAGCGTAGGTCCGCTCGTTCATCCCCCCGGTCACTGACAGGGGGGGAGGGATCTACGCAAATGACGCTGTAGCCGATTTGGGCAAAGCTCATCGCGGCCATCAGGCCGGCAACGCCGCCACCAGCGACTAGGATATCGGTTTTCTCAACAGTCATAGTCGCAGCCTATCCTATCGTCTTAACCATTGATGCGTGACAGAAAGTCCGCCAGATCATCCGTGACGTGATGAACATGTGCGTGGTCCTCTGGCGTTTCATCCTCAGCCACCAGAATGGTTTTCATACCCAGATTGTGCGGAATGACGAGGTTCTCGGCCATATCCTCGAACATAGCGGAGGTTGTGGGCGTCAGCGCCTCTGCCTCGAACACCAGATCGAATGCCTGCTGTGTGGGTTTCGAGACATATTGCGCGTCCTCGATCCCGTAATGCGCGTCAAAGGCGCCACGCAGGCCCAATGCCTCCGTCACGCGATCCGCATGGCGGCGCGATCCGTTGGTAAAGACGATGCGCCGACCGGGCAGCTTATCAATCTCGGCCCGCAAGTGCAGTGCGGGGGCAAGGTTCGACAGATCCAGCTCATGCGTGTCCAGCAGAAACGCATCAGGGTCGATGGCGTGGTGCTGCATCAGCCCGGTCAAGGTGGTGCCGTATTGTGCCAGATATCCGACACGCATGTCATGCGCCTGATCATAGGACACACCAACGGCCTGCATGATCCAGTTGTTCATACGGTCATCCATCTGATCAAACAGACGGGAGCTGGGCGGGTAGAGCGTATTGTCCAGATCAAAAACCCAGGTACGCACGTGATCAAATTGGTCTTTCATAATTCAACAGTTATGCTGCCTATAGCCAAGGGTCGAGAGCGGGGAGCGAATAATGGTCGGAATGGCGGATTGGGCGGGTCGTGTAGGCCGCGAATGGGCGGATAAGGCGGACGCTATGGATGGCCTGATCGGTCCGGTCGGCGCTGTGGGCATTGCCGCAATGGGCGATGTGACAGGGCAGCGCGTGCTGGATCTGGGCTGCGGTGCGGGGGATACCTCATTCATGCTGGCCGATGCGGGGGCTGCCGTCACGGGGCTGGACGTATCACCGGACCTGCTAGCCGTTGCGCGAGAGTTGGATACCCAAAGCCGAGTTGAGTGGGTGCTGGACGATGCCTCAACCCACAGCTTTGCTACACCCTTTGATGCCCTGCATTCCCGCTGCGGTGCGATGTTTTTTGAGGATCCACAGGCCGCGTGGTCGCACCTGCATTCGCAGGTGAAACCTGACGGAAAGCTGGTCGTGACCTGCTGGCAACCGCCAGAGCTGAACGGCTGGGTTACTGTTCCCTTGGATGCGGCGCGGCCGATCCTTGGGGGTGCGCTGACGCAATTGCCCTCAATCGGTGGGCCGGGGCCGTTCGGCTGGTCCGCGCAGGACTATGTAGAACCTTTGCTGACGGGGGCCGGTTGGCGTGATGTTGAATGGCAGGCCGTGGATCATCCGGCACGTATCTCAACCGGCAATGATCCCGATCCGGTTGAACGTGCGGTCCTGTTCATGATGCGGATCGGCACGCTGGCCAGTAATTTGCGCAAGGTAGACGACGAAACGCGCCTGCGGGTCGCCGATGCCCTGCGTGTCGCGTTGGCCCCGCTGGTGCAGGACGGCTTTGTTCAGGTGCCGACGGCGGGTTGGTGCATAACCGCGCGGGCGTGAGCAGCCCTTGACGTGACGGCATACCGGCGCGCACAGTTGCGCCCGATTGCATACAGTCGCATTCATTAAGGATCGAGATGTCTGACACAAACCCAACTGACGCCTATGGCCGTATTCTGAACGCGATCGACCATGGCGATTACCGCCCCGGCGACCGGTTGGTGGAAAGCGAGCTGGCCGACCGTCTGGGCATGTCGCGCACCCCGATACGTGAGGCATTGCAACGGCTTGAGACGCAGGGCGTGCTCAGCCGTGATGGCCGCAGCCTTATGGTGTCATCCCTCGACCACGATCAATTGGGTGAGCTTTATACCGTGCGCGCCGAGCTGGAGGGCCTGTCCGCCCGTCTCGCCGCGCAACATGCCGCGCCCGAGGAAATCGGCGTGCTGTACGATATGATCAAGCAGGATCACAAATTGCTGGGCGATCCAAAGGCGTTGAGCCGCGCAAACAAGCGGTTCCACCGGCAGATCCACCTTGCCTCGCATAACCGCTTTCTGATCCGTCAATTGGAGAGTGTTCGACGCTCGATGGCACTGCTGACCTTTACGTCCTTCGCGGCGGAGGGGCGCAGTGACGAGGCGCTGGACGAACATCTCGCCATCGTTTCCGCCATTGAGGCACGGGACGGAACCGCCGCGGATGATGCCGCCCGCGCCCATATTTCAGCAGCTTATCAGACCCGTCTGATGGTAGATGCAGGTGAACGACAATGACCCCAGACATGATTGCACAACGCGCCGCTCAGGTTGCCGAGGCACGCAAGAACCTCACCGATTTCGTCGATCACGACGATATCCCCGATCTGGAAACCGCCTATGCGGTGCAGGACGCGCTGGCCGCGTTGGAGGGACCGGTTGGCGGTTACAAAATCTCGTGGAACCGTGCGGAGCTGCAAGCGAATTTCGGCGTCTCCGCCCCCGGCGCAGCGCGCATTCTAAAGCAGCGCATCGTACCGGATGCCGCCGTGCTGCCCGCGCAGGATTATTCGCTGCTTATGCTGGAACCTGAAATCGCCGCCGTGCTCAGCGCGGATATCCCGATGCAGCCGCAGGACGCCGATAGCGTCGCGCAATATGTCGGTTATCTGGTGCCTGCATTCGAGCTGTTGGACCGCCGTGGTGCCAGCTCGATCAAGGGGCTGAACATCATCTCGCAGGGTGTTTTCAACGCTGGAGTTGTTCTGGGCACACCCAGCGGCACGGAAATCGGCGCGACTCATGTGCAGATCGGTGACACAGTCCACTGTGACGCCCCCGATGCTTCCCCTGAACCGCCGCTACAGGCGCTGGCCTATCTGGCTAACTTGTTCGCAGCGCGCGGCGTACAATTGCGTCAGGGCGATGTGATTATGTGCGGTTCGCATACGGGGCTGCTGCCTATTGCGATCGGGGATACCGCGCGGATGGCTGTTGCCGGATTGGGCGAGGTTTCGTTGAGCTTAACGGCTTGAACCGGCATATCATTCGCTTGTCATAGGCGCAGACCCGCCATGCGCGGTTGACGCGACCGATGACAACCCCGATGTGTATGATTATGACGGTCATGCGAAGGAGACCCAAATGGCACCACGTGATCTGAAAATTCCGGCTGAACGGCACCCTGAAAAGGCGCGCCGCCCTGATAATGCGCAACCGCGTAAACCGGACTGGATCCGCGTAAAGGCGCCAAATTCCGCCGGATACCGCGAAACCGCAAAAATCATGCGCGAAAACAAGCTGGTAACCGTGTGTGAGGAGGCAGGCTGCCCCAACGTGGGCGAATGCTGGTCACAGGGCCACGCCACCATGATGATCATGGGCGAGGTTTGTACTCGCGCCTGCACATTCTGCAACATCGCCACCGGTAAACCGCCAGAGGCGTTGGATGTGTTCGAACCGGGCCGCGTTGCCGCCGCTGTTGAAAAACTGGGGCTGAAGCACGTGGTCATCACCTCGGTTGACCGCGATGACATTGATGACGGCGGGGCGGAACATTTCGCCCAAACCATCCGCGCTGTTCGACGCAAGGCTCCGGGCACGACCATTGAAATTCTGACGCCTGACTTCATCCGCTCCAAGCCCGGCTCGCTGGAAATCGTGGTTGAGGCAAAGCCGGATGTGTTCAACCATAATCTGGAAACGGTCCCCGGCCTGTACCCCGAGGTACGCCCCGGTGCGCGTTATTTCCATTCTTTGCGTTTGCTTCAGCGGGTTAAGGAGCTTGACCCGACAATGTTCACCAAATCCGGTATCATGGTTGGTTTGGGTGAGGATAAACAGTCCGTCCATCAGGTGATGGAGGATATGCGCGCCGCCGATATCGATTTCCTGACCATCGGCCAATACCTGCAACCGACGCCGAAACATCACCGCGTTGACCGGTTTGTGACGCCTGAGGAATTTGCGGGCTATGAGAAAGCTGCCTTCGGCAAGGGCTTCCTGATGGTATCAGCGACGCCGTTGACCCGATCCAGCTATCACGCCGGTGACGATTTCGCGCGCCTGCGTGCAGCACGTATGAAAAAGCTCGGCCAAGTCTGAGTATTTCCCGTTTTCGGTAGCGGCCGAAAACGGGAACCATTTTGATATCAGGCGTTTAGAAAACGAACCTTGCCGATATGCGGCAGGTTGCGATTGCGCTGTGCAAAATCGATGCCATAGCCGACGACGAATTCGTCGGGGATCTCGAAACCGGTCCATGTTGCGCGGATATCCACCTCGCGCCGCGATGGTTTGTCCAGCAATGCACAGACCTCCAGACGGGCAGGGTTGCGGGCCTCAAGCATTCCGCGAACGTGATTCAGAGTCCAACCGGTATCAACGATATCCTCGACGACGAGAACGTCGCGCCCCTCGATGCCGGAGCGTAAATCCTTGAGAATACGAACCTCTCGGCTAGACTCAACACCGTCACCATAGCTGGAGGCCTCGATAAAATCGACCTCGACCGGCAGGTCCAGTTCACGCACGAGATCCGCGATAAAGATGAACGAACCGCGCAGTAGGCCGACCACAACCAGCTTGTCGGTATCCGCAAAATGGTCTGAAATGGTGCGGGCAAGGGATTCGACCCTGGCTGCGATGGATTTGGCCGAGATCAACTCGTCGATGGCATAGGGGGGCAGGTCGCTCATGAAAATCTCCGCAGGTGGAACCCGATATTGTGCGCGCGGCCTGTTTACGGCAAACAGTCCTCGCCTGAAAGAGCCGTAAGGGGGCCGAGCATGACGACCCATTCCGAGACGAAAGTGATGCCGTATAGCGCGCAGCAGATGTATGATCTGGTTGCCGATATTAAGGTTTATCCCAAATTCATCCCATGGATTGCCGCCTGCCGTATGCGTGAGCAACGTGAGGTAGAGGGCGGAACCCAGATCGATGCGGACCTGATCGTTAGCTTTAAGGTGTTTCGTGAGAGCTTCCTTAGTCGTGTCACGATGATGCCAACGGATATGACAATTGATGTCGAATATCTGGAGGGGCCGTTCAAATACCTGATCAACAATTGGCGGTTCGAGGATCGTGAGGAGGGCGGATGCAATGTCCAATTCTTCGTCGATTTCGAATTCAAATCGCGAATCCTGCAAGCCGCCATTGGTGTGGTCTTCAATGAGGCGATGCGCAGAATTGTCGGTGCGTTTGAGGCACGGGCGGATGAATTGTACGGCAGTGATTAACGCCGAATGTCGCTGGCTGCGAATAGGCTGCCCTGTGGCTGCTATGGGTATGGCAATCGGCCGCCCGCAGTCAAAACCTTAACGCCCATCGCATTCTCAAAATATCCCCGCCGGAGGCATTGCACCGCCGGCGGGGGAATCACTTACACCCGACGTAGATCGAGCGTCTTCGGGAAGTCTGGATGAACGCCCAGATACTTCGGGTGCTCCAGATGTTGCGAATGCCCACCACGCTCGAAGCGCGAAATCCGGCGACCTTCGGCCTCCAGCGCGTTGATCGGGCGGACCTCATGCGCGCGGCCACCGGGGTGGTCAACGTGATAGGTGCAGCCACCGACGGAACGACCCGACAAGCTGTCCCATAGGTCAAAGACCAGCGGGCCATGCGCCGGAATGGTCGGGTGCAGTGCGCTCCACGGTTGCCATGAGCGGAAGCGGATGCCCGCCACCTGAGTACCACGCAATTCGTGCATGGGCAGGGCGTAGCCGTTGCAGGTCAGTTTGAACCGTGGATCGGCATTGGTCATCTGGATTTGCAGCCGCTCCACGGAGCTGTCCACGAAACGGGCAGTGCCGCCAGCGGTGCTTTCCTCGCCCAGAACCAGCCATGGCTCAATTGCGGAGCGCAGTTCCAGATCGACGCCTTGCACCTGTTGCGTGCCCAGAATCGGGAAACGGAAATCGCGTTGGGCTGCGAACCATTCTTCCTCGAACGGGGTGCCATGCGCGGCGCTGAGATCGCTAAGCACGTCCTGAAAATCAGCCCAGCAATGGGCGGGCAGCAGGTAGGTGTCGTGCAGGTGCGTGCCGCGTGGTTTTAGCTCTCCCTTATATGGCTCCTTCCAGAACCATGCGATCAGGCCGCGGATGATCAGCGCCTGCGCCATGCCCATGCGGGGATGCGGGGGCATTTCGAATCCGCGGAATTCGACCAATCCCAAACGGCCGGTTGGACCGTCGGGGGAGAAGAGCTTGTCGATACAAATCTCGGCCCGATGGGTGTTGCCGGTCAGATCGGTCAGCAGGTGGCGGAAGATTCGGTCCACCAACCAGAGTGGCGGTTCACCGCCCAGACGCTCGACCTCCTTCAACGCGATTTGCATCTCGTACAGGCTGTCATGGCGTGCCTCATCCATGCGCGGCGCCTGCGAGGTTGGGCCGATAAACATGCCCGAGAACAGGTAGCTGAGCGATGGGTGATTCTGCCAATAGCGGATGATCGAGCCGAGCAGATCGGGCCGCCGCAGGAACGGACTGTCCGACGGAGTTTCGCCGCCAACAACGATATGGTTGCCGCCGCCCGAACCGGTAGGCCGTCCGTCGACCTGGAATGTAAAGCTGTCGAGGCCGATTTCGCGGGCCTCCTCGTACAGAACCTCGGTCACTTGGGCCAGTTGGTCCCAGTTTTTCGCAGGGTGGATATTCACCTCGATCACGCCGGGGTCAGGGGTGACGCCGATCATGTTCATACGCGGATCGCGGGGCGGCTCGTACCCCTCAACATGTACGGGTTGTTGCAGGGCCTCGGCGGTTTCCTCAACGGCGGTGATAAGGTCGATATATTCCTCGACCGTGCCGGTTGGTGGCAGGAAGACGCAAACGCGGCCATCGCGGGGCTCCACGGTCAGGGCGGTGCGAACCGGCTCCTCGCCATTCAGGAACACGGTGTGGGCGGCCATCCAATCATCGGACGGGGTATCGGTGGGTTCGGAAACCACGCGACCGCCCTCAACCTGTGGCAAGGGTTCCGGTTTGACCATCGGGTCACGCTGGAACTGGTGGATGCGCTTTGCCTCAGGCACATGCTCCAACGAACCGAGCGGCAGGCGGAAGCCAGCGGGGCTATCGCCGGGCATCAGGAACAGTTTGCCGCGACGGGTTTTCCATTTCTCGGACCGCCAGCGGAACCTGCGCTTATCCCCCGATTGGGCGAGTTGCAGCGGCAGCACGAATGCAGTGGCGTTGCCCAGTCCACGCTCGAATACGCGGGTCAGGCGGGCGCGCTCCTGCGGATCGTCCAGCTTGGAATCCTCCGGCTCAACATTTGAGGGCAGTTCCTGTTCGCGCAGGGCAAATGCGGCGGGGTCCTCGAATGTCGGGGCGGCTAGGCCACGCTCTACCTCCAGCGCATCGCAGAGATGGTTCATGAAGCTTTCGGCATCTTCGATACCGGCGCCCTGCGCCCCCTCACGTGCGACGAGATCGGGGTTTTTCCACAGGGGCAGGCCATCGCCGCGCCAATAGAGGGAGAACGCCCAGCGGGGCAGTTGCTCACCCGGGTACCATTTACCCTGACCGTAATGCAGCATGCCACCGGGGGCGAAGCGGGTGCGCAGGCGGCGGATCAGCTCGTCCGCCTTTTCACGCTTGGTCGGGCCGACGGCATCGACGGTCCATTCCTTTGCGTCACGATCATAGGCGGAGACGAAGGTCGGCTCACCGCCCATAGTCAGGCGAACGTCGCCTTCCTCAAGCTTCTGGTCGATCATCCGGCCTGTACGGTCCAGCGCGGCCCAGCTGGAATCGGTGATCGGGGCTGTGACCCGTGGTGGTTCCTCGATCCGGTCAACGCGCATGTCGAAGTCGAATTCCACCTCGGCCTGTTCCATCGAACCGGAGATCGGCGCGGCGGAGGAGGGCAGTGGCGTACAGGCGAGGGGGATGTGCCCCTCACCCGCAAACAGGCCCGATGTCGGGTCGAGGCCAACCCAACCCGCGCCGGGCAGGTAAACCTCGCACCATGCGTGCAGGTCGGTGAAGTCTTCCTCGGGGCCATCTGCGCCGTTGGTTGAGCGGATATCGGCGCGCAATTGCACCAGATAGCCGCTGACGAAGCGCGCGGCATAGCCAAATTCGCGCAACATGTTCACCAACAGCCATGCCGAATCGCGGCAGGAACCCAATGCCTTAACAATTGTCTCCTTTGGCGTTTGCACGCCCGGCTCCATCCGCACGGTGTAGTTTATGGTCTGCTGAACGTACTGATTGATCGCCACCAGCCAGTCATTTGTCGATCCCAGCGGCTGTGGCGCGGCGTCCATATAGCGGTGGAATGTCTTGGTCTGGCGCGGCTGACGGCGGAAAATCGACAGCTCCTTGCGCAGGGTCGGGGAGTACTGGAAGGGCATCTCGGCCGCTGAATCCTCAACAAAGAAATCGAAGGGGTTCACCGCGATCATATCGGCGATCAACTGCACTTCGACGCTGAATTCATTCGTTTTTTCGGGAAATACCAGGCGAGCCTGCCAGTTGGAAAACGCATCCTGCTGCCAGTTGAGGAAGTGATCCTCGGGCGTCACCTTGAGCGAGTAGGACAGGACCGGCGTGCGGGCGTGTGGGGCCGGACGCAGGCGCACGACATGCGGATTGAGCTGGATTAGCCGATCGTATCGGTAGCTGGTCCGGTGGGTCAGTGCGATCTTGATGCTCATGAAGTCTCCATTACGGACGTTGATGCCAAAAAAAGTGTCACCCACCCTTGGCAAGTGTCGAAAAAAAGTCAGAGTGTTAGATAGAAGCTGACATAACGGACGGAAATTTCCACCGGAAAGGCGAAATGTTCAACGAAATGTATCGCGGGGACGAAGTTCGTCCCGAGTACCGGATGATTCAGGACTGGCTAAATGCCAATGGTCCTGACGCCCTGAACGAAAAACGAGCCGAAGCGGAAGCACTCTTCCGCAGGGTCGGCATCACCTTCGCCGTTTACGGCGAAGGCGGAGATCCAGAACGGTTAATCCCGTTCGACATGGTCCCTCGCATATTTAGTGCGACTGAATGGGATCGGATCGAGGCTGGATCAATCCAGCGGGCGCGTGCGCTGAATGCTTTTCTAACCGATATCTATTCAGAACGCGCGATCGTTAAGGCGGGAATTGTACCGGCTGAATTGATCGACGGGAATGAGGCATATGAGCCGGTAATGGAGGGGTTCATCCCCCCCGGTGGCATCTATTCCCACATTTGCGGCGTCGATCTGGTGCAGGTATCCGAGGGCGAGAATTACGTTCTGGAGGATAATTGCCGCACCCCATCCGGTATTTCCTACGTTCTGGAAAACCGTGAAGTGATGTCGCGCATGTTCCCCGAACTGTTCCGCACGGGCATAGTTCGCCCCGTGGATCATTACGGCGACATGCTGGCCGAGGCGATGGCCAGCGTTGCCCCACCGATGTGTGAGGGTGAGCCGACATTGGGTCTGCTGACGCCCGGTCACTTTAACTCCGCCTATTACGAGCACACTTTCCTTGCCGATCTGATGGGCGTGGAACTGGTCGAAGGGCCGGACCTGTTTGTTGAGGATAACCGCGTCTTTATGCGCACAACGCAGGGCGCGCAGCGGATTGATGTTCTGTACCGCCGCATCGATGATTCCTTCTTGGATCCCAAATGCTTCCGGCCCGACTCTATGCTGGGTGTTCCGGGCATTATGGAGGCGTATAAGAATGGTGGCGTGACCATCGTGAACGCACCCGGTGCCGGTGTGGCCGATGATAAGGCGATCTATATCTACGTGCCCGAGATGGTGAAATTCTATCTTGGCGAGGAGCCGATCCTGCCAAACGTGCCGACATGGCGGTGTGGCAAGGCGGATGAGTGTAAATATGTCATGGAAAACCTGCACGATCTGGTCGTGAAGGAGGTCCACGGCTCCGGCGGTTACGGCATGCTGATTGGTCCGAAATCGACCAAGGAGGAGATCGCCGAATATGCCAAGCGTATTGAGGCGAATCCGGCAGGCTTTATCGCGCAGCCGACCTTGGCGTTGAGCACGGCGCCGACCTTGGGCGACGATGGGCTGGTGTCGCGCCATGTCGATCTGCGACCCTTTGTGATTTCGGGGCGTGAGACGAAGCTAATCCCCGGCGGTTTGACCCGTGTTGCCCTGAAGGAAGGTTCGCTGGTTGTGAACTCCTCGCAGGGGGGCGGCGTTAAGGATACGTGGGTTCTGAACAAATGAGGGTCACAACATGCTGAGCCGCACCGCCAACGGACTTTTCTGGATGTCCCGCTATGTTGAGCGGGCATCGAACATCGCGCGCCTGCTGGATGCAGGGCGTCGGATGGACAATATCCCGAATTCCGATGAGGGGCGTGCCTCGGAATGGGAATCGATCCTGATCGCCAGCGGCAGCCACGAAACTTATCCGGGTGATATCAAGAACGCGGATATGGAAAGTGTTGCCGAGCACCTGATCTTTGACGCGGAAAACCCCTCGTCGATCATGTGTTGCATAAAATCGGCCCGTGAAAACGCCCGTGCCATGCGGATCGCGGTCACGACCGAGGTGTGGGATGTCGTCAATTCGAACTGGGCCGAGATGCGGCAACGCACGCACCACGATATTGTGGGCGGGCGTCTGGCCGGATTTCTGGACTGGGTGAAAAGCTGCGGTTTCCTGTTTCAGGGCGCGGTTGAGGCATCAATGCTGCGCGATGAAGGTTATTGCTTCATCACGCTAGGTGCCGCGATGGAGCGGGCAGATGCGACTGCACGCTTGCTCGACGTGAAATACCACGTTCTGTTGCCCAGCACGCAGGATGTCGGTGGTGGTTTGGATCACATGCAATGGGTGCAGTTGCTGCGGGCGACCAACTCGCTGCGGGCCTTCCGCTGGACCTATCGTGAGACGGTGACACCGCAGGCGGTTGTACACTTCCTGATTCTAAATCGGACCAGTCCGCGCAGTGTTGCCGCCTCGATCCGCACGATTGTTGAAAACCTTGAGAGTATTGGCGGTGAAACCCCGATGCAGCGGATGGTTGGTCAACAGGCGCGCGATATGCTGACACGGCTAGAATCGTTGAGCGTGGAGCAGATTATCGCCCACGGATTGCACGAATGGCTAACAAACCAGATCCTAGAGGTGAATATTCTGGGCGGTGTATTAGCAGAGGCCTATGGCTTTAACGGTCCTGTCGCTGCGGAGGAACAGTCGCAGTCGCAATAGTGCTTGATTTTCAACGCGGACCGCACAATTGGTAAACCTTGCAGTTGAGGGATACCGCTATGACGTATTGCGTCGCATTGAAATTGAAAAACGGCATTGTGTGCCTGTCTGATACCCGCACAAATGCGGGTATCGATACTATCTCCAAATATAAAAAGATGTTCACCTGGACCATACCGGGTGATCGCGTCATCACGATGATGACCGCTGGTAACCTCGCCATTACGCAGGCCGTAATCTCGCTGCTTAATGAGAATATCGAGCATTCCGAAGACGGGATCGAAACGCTGTACACAGCGCCGACACTGTTCCGTGTGGCTGAAATCGTTGGTGACGCGATGCGGATCGTGATGAATCGCTATGGGCCGGGCCTGTCGCAGGCGGGTGAGAGCGCGCTGAGCTCCATCGTTGTTGCTGGGCAGCGTGCAGGCGGTGAAATGCGTCTGTTCCACGTCTATTCCGCCGGTAACTTTATCGAAGCGACCGAGGACACACCCTATTTCCAGATTGGTGAGCATAAATACGGCAAGCCGATTCTGGACCGTGTGATTGATGACCAAACGCCACTGAATGTCGGCATCACCGCCGCGTTCCTGTCGATGGATTCGACGCTACGCTCGAACCTCAGCGTCGGTATGCCGCTGGATCTGGCGGTGATGAAGAAGGACGTGATCGGCTTCGACCAGTTGCGCCGGATTGAGGAGGGCGATGAGATGTGGGCCCAGATGTCCGAGGAATGGTCCGCCGCCCTGCGTGGCGCATTCGAGCAAATGACCCTGATCGACGTTTAAGTCAGGCTAATTCGCCTCACGCCAGTGCCGAAACTATCGGTGCTGGCGTTTTGCTATGTAGTGATCAATTGCAGTGCCATTTGTCTGGCGGGCATTCGGTGTTAATGTTTCTGACACAGGATGCATGTATCGGATGGGGCCTGTATCGCTGGGTGCAATGCTGCGACTCCGCATCCTCTTGTGACGCGCAGGGCGGGGCGTTAAGTCCTGACGCGAAATTGAGACAGGATGTGAGATGGCAAATTCCCGGTCAATCTTTGAAGATGTAGGCACAGGCACCGCGGCATCCCCACCGCCCGCGCCACGCCGTGTTGATGATATGTCGGCGCGCCGTGGCATTGCGCGTTGGCTGGGTGTGCTGTTCACCCTCGTTTTAGTGATGATCGTCGTTGGCGGGTTAACCCGTTTGACCGATAGCGGCCTGTCGATCACCGAGTGGAAGCCATTGCTGGGCGCCTTGCCCCCCATGTCGGCGGAAGCGTGGGCCTCGGAATTCGATAAATATCGGACCATTCCTGAATATCAGCTGCAAAATCGCGGCATGAGTCTGGGCGAATTCAAAGCTATTTACTGGTGGGAATGGGGTCATCGTCAGCTAGGCCGTGTGATCGGGCTGGTCTGGGCGCTTGGCTTTGTTTGGTTTTTGGCGCGTCGCAAGATTCCACGCGGCTGGACCCCACGATTGCTGGGCGTTGGGGCGCTGGGTGGTTTGCAGGGCTTCATTGGCTGGTGGATGGTGTCGAGCGGTTTGCAAGGAACCATGCTGGACGTTGCCAGCTATCGGCTGGCAACGCATCTCGGGTTGGCCTTTATCATTCTGGGCCTAATCGCGTGGTACATGCTGCGCCTGTCACGGCGCGAGGCGGATATGCTGCAAGCACGTCGTCAGCGGGTGCAAAGCCTGGTCGGGTTGAGCGGAATCTTCATCGTGCTGCTGTTCGGGCAAATCTTGATGGGGGCGCTGGTCGCAGGTATTGATGCGGGGCGCAGCTATACTGATTGGCCGATGATGGCGGGGCAGTTTTTCCCACCGGATGCATTTGTGCTGTCGCCCTTATGGACGAATTTCCTGCAAAATCCGGGGTTGGTGCAATTTAACCACCGCATCTTAGCCTATATCGTTGCGGCATTCGGCCTGTTTGTCTGGCTGCGCGCGCGCAAATCGTCGCTGATGCGGGTTCGCATGGCGTTCAACTGGCTGGGGGCGCTGTTGGTCCTACAGGTCGTGCTGGGCATTATTACGGTGATGTATGGCGCGCCGTGGTACTTCGCGATTGCCCATCAATTGCTGGCAGTTGGCCTGTGGGTTTCCCTGCTGCGGGCGCGGTTTGCAGCCGCGTACCCGCCATCGCAGAGCGTGCGCGGTTAGGGGTTTTCCCACCGCGCATCGCGTTTTTCGAGGAAGGCAGCGATGCCTTCCTCGGTATCGGCATCAGCCATGTTCAGGGCCATCACCTCACCCGTATAGGCGTAGGCGTCGTCCAGTCCCATTTCCATTTGTTGATAAAAGGCGCGCTTCCCGATCCGCACGGCTGAGGAAAGTTTGGCCGCGACGGTTTGGGCCAGCGCAATTGTTTCCGCCTGTAGCCGGTCCTGTGGCGCGCTGCGATTGATCAGGCCAACCTCGCACGCACGATTGGCGTCGATGAAGGCACCGGTGGTCAACATCTCAAACGCTTGCTTGCGCCCGATATTCCGGCTGAGCGCAACCATCGGGGTGGAGCAGAATAGGCCGATATTCACGCCATTCACGCCAAAGCGGGTATCATCGGCGGCAACCGCCATATCGCAAGTCGCAACCAACTGGCACCCCGCGGCCGTGGCGATGCCGTGAACCTGTGCGATTACGGGCTGTGGCAGGTTGCGAATGCTGGTCATGACGCGGGTACAAGTGCCGAACAGCTCGCGGAAATAGGCCGCGCCGCTATCCGGGTTCTGCCGAGCGGCAGTCATTTGGCGCAGGTCATGACCCGCGCAGAATGCTTTGCCCGCACCGCGCAGGATCACGGCCCGTACACGGGGATCGCCTGCAATTCCATCCAGTTGCGCCTGCAATGCGGCCAACATCTCCTCGGATAGAGGGTTCAGTTTTGCCGGATGGTTCAGTGTCAGGGTGGCAATCCCGTCCGTATCCTCGCGGATCAGAATTGTATCATCTGCTGCCTGTTGGATCGACATACCGGTTCTCCTTTGCCAGTCTGCCGGTCAGAGTAGCAGGAGAGTTATGCAATGGAACCCAAGATGAGCGCGGCGGAGGTTGAGGATTACCTCGGCGAAGTGTTCCCGCAAATGCAGGACCGGTTTGTGGTTGAGGAGCTGTCCTCGATGCGCGCGCGGGTTCGCCTGCGTATCAGTGACGCCGACTTGCGTCCCGGTGGCACGGTGTCGGGGCCCGCAATGTTCACGCTGGCGGATTGCGCGTTTTACGTCGCGGTGCTGGGTATGATTGGAAAGCAGGCGCTAACCGTGACCACCAATTGTTCGATTGATTTCATGCGCAAACCTGCCCCCGGTGATTTGATTGGTGAGGTGGTGCTGCACAAATTGGGGCGCGTGCTGGCTGTGGGGGATGTGCTGGTCTATTCCGAAGGGATGGAGGCGCCGGTTGCGCGGGCCAGTCTGACCTATTCCATCCCGCCGGTGCGCTAAGCGGGTGGATTCCAAGGCCAATTTTGTGGGGTATTATAGTACCATTATTTTAAGTTATTGAATTTGTGTAATTATTGCGGGTAAATGTTGATTGACTGCGCGGCTGCAAGGTATAGAACCCCTGCATCCGCTGGACGATCTGTCCCGCAGTACCCATTCGATACCGAACAACGGAATGCATGAGATGAAAACCTACTCTGCCAAACCGGCCGATATCGAGAAGAAGTGGATCCTGATCGACGCTGAAGGCGTTGTTCTGGGCCGCCTCGCCTCGATCGTGGCCATGCGCTTGCGCGGCAAGCACAAGGCGTCCTTCACGCCGCACATGGACATGGGCGACAACGTTATTATCGTCAACGCTGACAAGATCCAGCTGACCGGTAACAAGCGCGCTGACAAAACCTATTACTGGCACACTGGCCACCCCGGCGGCATCAAGTCCCGCACGGCAGGTCAGATCCTCGAGGGTCGTTTCCCCGAGCGCGTCGTGACCAAAGCTGTTCAGCGCATGCTGCCCGGCGGCCCACTGTCGCGTCAGCAGATGACCAACCTGCGTGTTTACACAACGGCTGATCACCCGCATGAGGCACAGAACCCCGAAGTCCTGGACGTTAAGTCCTTGAACAAGAAAAACACGCGGAGCGCATGAAGATGTCTGACGAAATCAAATCGCTCGACGGTCTGAAAGACGCCGTGGCAGCTGATACCTCGGTTGTGGCTTCTGACGCGGACGTGCAGGCATATGCCGAGCCCGTTACCCCGGCTGAGCCTGTACGTGACGCACTGGGCCGTTCCTATGCGACTGGTAAGCGTAAAGATGCGATTGCTCGCGTCTGGGTTAAGCCCGGCACAGGCAAGGTCATCGTTAACGGCAAGCCGATGAACGAGTACTTCGCGCGTCCGGTTCTGCAAATGCTGCTGGCCCAGCCATTCTCGATCGCTGGCGTTGAAGGCGAATTCGACGTTATGGCAACGGTTAAGGGCGGCGGTCTGTCCGGTCAAGCTGGTGCAGTACGTCACGGCGTGTCCAAGGCACTGACCCTGTACGAACCTTCGCTGCGCCCTGCGCTGAAGGCTGCAGGCTTCCTGACACGCGACAGCCGCGTTGTTGAGCGTAAGAAGTACGGTCGCCGGAAAGCGCGCCGGAGCTTCCAGTTCTCCAAGCGTTAATCTGCTTACATATATTGTGGAAAGGGGCTGCCATTTGGCGGCCCTTTTTCGTTTTGGCTAATCGCATCGCGATGGATGCACATACCGCCCGCATATTTTACTAGCGCTGGTAAAGATATGTAACGTAGAACACGCTATGCAGATATGACCATCATGGGTCGGGTTATGCATGAAACATGTGCTACATTGCGGCCACTGGTTCCGCAGGCCACCAACGGAGCAACCCCATGTCGAACCGACATGTCGCGCGCGAGATTTCCTACGCGTCCTCTGCCAGCTCCCGTGCGGGGCAGGCTTTGATCCGGACGGTGGAAAACCTGACGGGGCGGCCGCGCTTGATCCATATGGCGCGCAATTACGAGACGGATGTTAGTGCGGGCCGCGACTTTTGGTCTGTAATGGTTGAGCGTTATGGCATCGGGTTGGACATTATCGAGGGTTCACTAAGCGATATCCCGAAAACCGGCCCGCTAGTTGTTGTGTCCAATCATCCGTTCGGCATTTTGGACGGGTTGCTGCTGGGCCATGTTCTGCAACAAACACGTCAGGATTTTCGCATCATAGCGCATCAAGTGTTTCGACGTGCCGAGGATTTGCAGCGGGTGATCCTGCCCATCAGTTTTGACGAGACGAAGGAGGCGCAGCGCCTCAACCTGGAAACCCGCAAAGAGGCGATCAGCTATCTGGGGGCAGGTGGCTGTATCGGGATTTTCCCCGGCGGCACTGTTTCGACATCGGCCAGTCCGCGCGGTGTGCCGCTGGACCCACGCTGGCGGACCTTTACGGCGAAGATGATTGCCAAGAGCGGTGCGACCGTTGTGCCGATCTATTTCCACGGGGCGAATTCGCGAAGGTTTCAGCTCGCATCGCACCTGCATTACACCTTGCGTATGGCACTGCTGATTTCGGAATTTAAGGCCCGCGTCGGCGCCAATGCTCCTGTGGCAATTGGCAAGCCGATCACGCCGCAGCAAATCGCGACCCATTCCGGTGATCCGCGTGGATTGATGGACTGGCTGCGCGCAGAAACCTACGCCTTGTCGCCAGAACCAATTCCTCTGGGTGCGCTGGGTCACGAGTTTGAAGCACATCACGCACGCTGATTGATCCGGACGGTTCGATGGCATAAGTCATCGTCAACGATACGGAGAACTCAGATGACCAAGACCATCGCGATCATTGGTGCCAGCGGCTATACCGGTGCGGAACTGATCCGCATTCTGGCGACACATCCTGACATGCGCATTGGTGCGCTGTGTGCTGACCGTAAGGCCGGCATGACGATTGCGCAGGTTTTCCCACATCTGCGGCATCTGGACCTGCCTGCTTTGGTCACGGTGGATGAGGTCGATTGGTCGGGTATCGATTTGGCCTTTGCCGCGCTGCCCCATGGTACCTCGCAGGAGGTTGTGGCGAAATTGCCGCCGCATGTGAAATGTATCGATCTGTCCGCTGGTTTCCGGCTGCGTGATCCGAGTGTATATGAAAAATGGTACGGCGACGCGCATCGCGCCCTGCATTTGCAGGAAAAGGCGGTTTATGGCCTCAGCGAGTTTTATCGGGATGAGATCGCACAGGCGCATCTGGTTGCCGGTACGGGCTGCAATGCGGCGACTGGTATGTTTGCGATTTTGCCGTTGCTCAGCGCCGGTGTGATTGATCCGGATGAGATTATCCTCGACATGTTCTGCGGTGTGTCCGGTGCCGGCCGCGCGGCCAAGGAGGGGATGCTGCATTCCGAGGTTAG
Source organism: Pontivivens marinum (assembly GCF_900231835.1). GTDB lineage: Bacteria > Pseudomonadota > Alphaproteobacteria > Rhodobacterales > Rhodobacteraceae > Pontivivens > Pontivivens marinum. The sequence goes on from NZ_OCTN01000002.1 coordinate 177,683, forward strand.
CGAGGGAACGCACCCATACGGCTTGCCCGTGCATCGCCACACCTCTGAATTCGATCAGGAATTTTCCAAGGCTGCGGGCCAAAAGGTTGAGGTGACATTCACCCCGCATCTGATGCCCGCCAATCGTGGTATTTTGTGCACGGCCCATGTGCGCGGCGATGCTGATGCGATCCATGCAGCGCTGGCTGCGCGCTATGCTGATGAGCCCTTCTGCGTGGTTCTGCCACAGGGCGAGGCACCAGCAACACGGCATGTTCGCGGTTCGAATTTCGTGCATGTTGGTGTTGTTGCTGACCGTCGGGCAGGTCGTGTTCGGGTCTTTGCTGCGCTTGATAACCTTGCAAAGGGATCATCGGGGCAGGCGATTCAGAATGCGAACTTGATGCTGGGCCTTGATGAAACGGCGGGGCTGATGCTGGCGCCAATGTTCCCATGAGCATGTCGCCACGTAAAAAACGGCGCGTGACGCTGATCGTCTTTGGTTTGGCGCTGTTGGTTGCGGCGTCAGGGCTGATTATTGTCGGGATCGGGCAGGGCGGTCAGTTTTTCCGGCTGCCATCCGAAATCGCGGAGAACCCTCCCGGCGATCGCACGATTCGCCTTGGCGGCTTGGTTGAGGATTGGGTGCGTGGCGAAACCCACGAATTTGTCGTGACCGACACCCAAACCGATATCCGCGTGCGTTTTACCGGTATCGTGCCCGACCTGTTTGCCGAGGGTGCGGATACGATCGTTACCGGTCATATGCAGGGCGAAATCTTCATCGCGGATGAGGTTTTGGCCAAGCATGACGAGGAATATCGCCCCAAGGAACTGACCGATGCGTTCGAGGATCGTGGCATCGAACTGACCAATTGAGGCGTTAACGGTCTTTCAATCGGTATCAGCTATGCTCTTCACCTTTAATTAAGGTCATTGAAGGGCATTTTTGATGGATAGAATTGATGAGATGATCGCGGGCATCATCGCGCGTGAGGGCGGGTTCGTGAACGACCCCGCCGATCCGGGCGGCCCTACCAATCTGGGCGTGACGCTTGGCACCATGCGCAGCCTTGGCCTCGACATGAATGCCGATGGGCAGGTCACGGTCGAGGATGTGAAGGTTTTGCGCCCCACTGATGCCGCGCGCATTTTTCGGGTCGAGTATTTCGATAAGCCCGGCCTGCGACGTCTGCCAGATGCCCTGCAAGCACCTGTTTTCGATATGTATGTGAATGCTGGCGGCCGTGCGATTTTGTTGCTGCAATCCGTGCTGGTAAAGTTCGGGGCTGAAATCGCCGTGGATGGTGCAATTGGCCCGATTACTGCGGCAACTGCACATCGTATCGCGGAGCGGGTCGGAATTGATCTGCTGGTTGATGCCTACGGAGTGGAGCGGCGGGATTGGTATTACGATCTGGCTGACCGCCGCCCCTCAAGCCGCCGATTTGCCCGCCGTCAGGATGGTGGAAAGGGGGGCTGGATCCTGCGTGCCGAGGAATTCATCTCCGCTAATTGGCACCTTACGCTACAGCAACATCGTGAAAGGACCGCATCATGGGCGTGATCGCAGCAATCCCAAGCATCAGCACCGCTGCCCGTACTGTAGGAGAGGCAATTGGCGGCGTGGTGGAGATTTTTACGGTTAACCAAACCAAGCAGGCCGCCGCTGAACATGTGGAGCAGATCAAGGCGCTCGACCAATTTGGTGCGGAATTTGCCCAGACGAACAGGTCGTGGTTTGATGCAATTATTGACGGGATCAATCGGTTGCCACGCCCCGCTATGGCGCTGGCAACAATGGGTTTATTTGCCTACGCGATGCAGGATCCGATCGGGTTTTCCGTTCGTATGCAGGGGCTTTCGCTGATACCGGAGCCCTTGTGGTGGCTCATGGGCGCTGTCGTTTCATTTTATTTTGGCGCACGTGAATTGCATCATGTGCGGACCCGAAATGTGCCAACAACACAGGATGTCGCGCGGGTTGCTACGACTGTTCGGGCGCTAGAAAACACGGTGGCGCAGCCTGCTATTGCCACAGAGCCAAATCCAGTTATCGCTCAGTGGCAGGCCACGCGCGATTAATTCGCTGAAATTGGCATCTCGCCGCGTATTATGCGGCGGGATTATTCTCATCCGAAATATCAGATAGGCCGTGCTGGGTTTTGTGCCAGTGAAACGGCGCTACAAACAGCTCAATCACGGCCCGCCACGCGGCCAAGGCGCCTAGCGGCCAATATGCGGGTAGGGTAAAAGCCCACAACACGCGCCGCATATCGTTGCGATCGCGCATTGCGAGTGCGACAGCGGCAAGCATGACAATCTGGCCCATCGGCAGGCTGATCCATAACGCTGTCCACATCCAACCGGGCACACCGTTCAGTAGCTGCGGCGCGGTGCCGACCACTGCCATTCCCGTCATCAACCAAAATAGCGGAATTGCCAGATAGGCGGTAATTGCGCCCAGAAACAGCACCTGAAAGCCCAGAAAACTGCCAACTCCCAGATCGCGGAGCAGTGATACAGGGCTGCGCATATGTGCAGCCCATGTCATGCAGTACCCCTTAAGCCATCGGGAACGCTGACCAATCCAGTTTCGGTAGTGGGAGTTGGCTTCCTCGAATGTCGTGGACGCTATCATTTCACAGTGGAAACCGTATCGGGCTAGGCGCATGCCCAGTTCCGCATCCTCGGTTACGTTATGGGCATCCCACGCACCGATTTCCTCTAGCACAGGTCGCCTGAAAAACACCGATGTACCGCCCAGCGGTAGCGGTAATCGTAAAACCTGAATGCCATGCAGCAGCACACGAAACCATGTCGCATATTCCAGTGTGAAACAGCGCGTTAACCAGTTTTGATCCGGATTGTAGAAATCCAATCGCGCCTGCACGCACCCAACATGCCAGCTTGTTGAATTCAGGCGGGCGGCAACCTTGCGCAGTTGATCCGGCTCTGGTCGATCCTCCGCATCGTAAATCCCGATGATGGAACCGCGGCAAAACGGCAGCGCATAATTCATCGCTCTTGGCTTGGTTTTCAGTTCGCCCTCAGGCACCTCAATCACCCGCAAAAATGGGGGCAGGGTGATTTCTGAGAGGGTCCGACGGGTAATGTCGTCATTTTCCTCAAGCAGCAGCATGACATCTAGCGCGGCACGCGGGTAATCCAGCCGCTCCATCGCACGGATGAGTTGGCCGATGACCGCTTCCTCACGCAAAACGGGTAGCAGGATGGAGATGGTCGGCCAGATCTGCGGTTCATTATCTTGCTGCAATGGCTTTGAACCCCGACGCCAGCGCATTGATAGAACCGCTGTCAGGCGCAGTCCTAGCGTCGCCGTATTCGCGCATAATATCCATGACAGCACTACAGTCAGTGCGGCAATTGGCGCCAGAAACGCCGCGATCAACATCGCAGGGCCAAGCACCGCTGTGATGGACAAGCCGCGCCCCTGACCCCAACTACGACAGCTATAACGCTGAGGACAGGTGCGCAGCGCCTGTTGCGCGATTTGGACTGAGAACGCGGTTTCAATTGTAGTTCTAACATCGTGCTGCGTCGCCAGAACCAATCCAACGCGCAAATCTGACCATATACCATGTGCGCTTTGCAGCACTGCATCGATCCGGTCAGTATCATCTATTGCGAGGATTATCGTTTGCCCCAACCGTTGCCACGGCACGAAGCCCAGATGAAGGCAGTGTTTGTAGTCGAGCCCATCACATAGCGTCGCATCGGGCTGTGATGACTCAAGTGAAATGCCAGCAATGTCATGATGGCGGGATAGGGCGTCGCGTCGTTGGATTTGGGTCATGACACCCGTTTGAACCAGAACCTGATCGAGTTTTACGCCGGTAAGGTCCGCCATCTGCTGCGCGGTGGAGAGTTGCGCATTGCTGCACAGTGCCATTTCATCACGCAATAGGTCGTGGAATGGCACATCAGGAACGGCGTGCCCCTGATGTTCTTCAAATTCCAGCATACCCTCACGCATCGCCAACTCTCCTTACGAGGAGAGAATGGCGTGCATGTGGTAAACGGAGTGTTAACGCCGTTCGTAAATGAAGCGCTTACGCCTGCATTGATTGGGCAAAACGCTCAAATAGATAGAAGCTATCCTGCGGGCCGGGCGATGCCTCTGGATGCTGTTGAACCGAGAAGATCGGGCGATCCTTAACCTTCAGACCACAATTCGTACCGTCAAACAGGGAGACATGCGTCTCCTCAACATTCGCGGGGAATGTGGCGCCATCAACAGCAAAGCCGTGGTTCATCGAGGTAATCTCAACCTTGCCGGTGCCGATTTCCTTAACAGGATGGTTCACGCCGTGGTGGCCGTGGTTCATCTTGACCGTGCTAGCCCCCAGAGCGAGCGCAAGCATCTGATGCCCAAGGCAAATACCGAAGATTGGCATCTCGGATTTTTCCATCAGGTCACGGATCATTGGCACGGCATATTCGCCGGTTGCTTCTGGATCACCGGGGCCATTGGACAGGAAGACCCCATCGGGTTGGTGCGCCATGATGTCATCATATGTGGAGTTCGCTGGCAGCACGGTCACATTACAACCGGCAGATACCAGACTGCGCAGGATGTTGCGCTTTGCACCGTAATCAATGGCGACAACCTTCGGCCCGTCCTCCTGTGCAGCAGGGAAGCCTGTGCCCCACTCCCAGCGGCCATCCTGCCAGCGATAGGTCTGGGCGGTGGTTACGTCCTTGGCCAAATCGGCACCGGTCAGGCCGGTGAAATCGCGGGCGGCGGTGCGCAGTGCCTCAAGGTCGAAGTTGCCATCGGCCCGATATTCCAGCGCAACATGGGGCATGCCCTGCTGGCGAATGGTGCGGGTAAGGCGACGTGTATCAATGCCGCCAATGCCAATTCGACCGGTGCTGGCCATCCACGCGGGCAGAGTGCCAGTGGAGCGCCAGTTCGACGGCTCCGTCGGGTCCCATTTGACCACGATCCCCTTGGCGTGAGGCTCAGCTGCCTCCTCATCCTCGGGCGTGACGCCGGTATTTCCGATATGGGGAAAGGTGAACGTGACGATCTGATCGGCATAGGAGGGATCGGTCATCACCTCCTGATATCCGGTCATTGCCGTGTTGAAACACAGCTCGGCGACGGTGCGCCCCTCAGCGCCGAAACCTCGCCCATAGAACACCGTTCCATCTGCGAGAACGAGACATGCGGTTGGTTTGGCTGCGGGCGCGTGCGCGGACATGGGACCGGACCTTTCATATATGAAATCTGGCGGAAGCTACGGCGCTGAGCGCGCGCGGTCAAGGGACCATATTGAGTTATATTGTCGTTTACTTCCAGTGCGTTAGCGGCGTGGGTAAAGGTTGAAACCATATTGCCGCACCTTTATAGTCCCCCGGAGTCCGCAGATGGTGGGCCTGAACAGGTGGGACCGTAATGCTCAGAGAGCATCTCAATACCGAAATTAAGGCCGCGATGAAGGCGAAGCAGAGCTTGCGTTTAACCACGCTACGTCTGGTCAACGCCGCAATCAAGGACAAGGATATCGCCGCGCGCGCCGGTGATAATGCTGACGGGGTTTCGGATGACGAGATCCTGGCGATCTTGGCCAAGATGGTTAAGCAGCGCAATGACAGTGTAACCGCATATGAGGAGGCGGGTCGCCTCGAACTTGCGGAACAGGAACGTTCCGAGATCGAGGTGATCGAGGAATTCCTACCGCGCAAGCTGAACGATGAAGAAATCACCGCCGCGATTGACGTTGCTATGGCAAAGGTCGGCGCCTCGTCGATCCGCGATATGGGTAAGGTTATGGGCGAGCTAAAGGCCGCACATGCAGGCCAGATGGATTTCGGCAAGATTGGCGGAATGATCAAGCAGCGGCTGGGTTAACCCACCCGCCGCGCCATCAGAGCCAATGCGACACCTCCGACCGCCAATAGGGCAAAGGAGGTGTCCAGGCCAAAGGCCTCACCGCTCAGCCCCATCAATACGGGGCCGAGCAAGATGCCGCCATAGCCGGTCATAGATACCGCTGCTACGGCCTCACCTGATCCCGACTCGGCCAATTGCCCCGCGCGTGAAAAGCAGATCGGCGCCATCAACGCCAATCCCGCGCCTAGCAGGCCCATGCCGATCAATGCGGGCGTCGCGTTCCCTGATAATCCTGCGAGCAATGTTCCCGCGATGACGAATCCGGCGGAGATCTGAACCGTGCGCCCCGCGCCAATACGCTCGATAATCGGATCACCGATCAGCCGAATCGCCATTACGCTGCTCGACAGAACCAACAGCGCCAGTGCGCCTTGCTCGATCGTTCCGCCCAAGGTCTCACGTATATAAACGCCGCCCCATTCCATGCCCGCGCCCTCAGTCATGAAGGCGATGGCGGTGATGATCGCGATGGGAATTTGCGGGCCACGGGGCAGGGCGATTAGCGCGGATTGTTTACCCGACCCACCAGATTGACGGCCGGGGGAGATGATAAGCCAGCCCGAAATGCCGATGGCCAGAAGGCCCAGCACGGCCCCAGCGGTAAAATGCACCTGCACTGGTAATCGGGCCGCGCCCAGAAAGGCGATTGCCGCGCTAGACGCCATGCCTACCGACCAGCAGCCATGCAGCAACGCCATGCGCGACCGCTTTGCACGGCGCTCCACCTCGGTCGCGTAGGCATTCATGGTCAGGTCCATCGATCCGCCCGCAGCGCCAAAAACGAATAGCAGCGCGGCCAATGCGCCTGCGCTCGGCATGATTGAGAGGATCGGCAGGCTGACCGCCATGGCAACGGCGAAAAACAGCGAAACTCGCCCCGCGCCCCAGCGATCAGCGGCGCGTGCGCTTAGCCCGAATGTGGTCACAGCTCCGGCTGCCGCAGCTAATAGTACCAGCCCCAGTTGTGCCTCGCTCAATGCGAGGGCCAGTTTGATGTCGGGAACGCGAACGATCCAGATGCCAAATAGCGCGCCATTCGCGGCAAACAGGATCAGCGCGGCTCGCAAGCCGGTGGGTTCATTTTGCACGTGCCAGTGCCCTTCGTAAATCATGGGCGAGCGTCACGCGCTCCTCCGGTGTTAGAAATGCACCCAACTCGATCTCACGCCCTGCACCCTTTAGCGTGAGGTAATTCCCGATCTTTGCGTTGTCGTGCAGCGTGACGCTAACCCAATAGGGATTTGCCTGCCAGTTGTGGATTGTACCATCAGGATCGTATCGCCGGACCGTGATCAGGTCGGGCCAGATGCTTAGTTCCTCATGCAATCGACGTGCGCGCTGATTACGATGGATCATAAAGCGGAACAGCAAGAACGCCCCGATGACAAAGGGCAGCATCCCCCAGAACGCTGCTGTGCCGACAAAGGCGAAAGCCGGTATCGCCAGGCCAATGCCGATCATCCATGACATAAACTCCAACCCCTTGGGCGTTAGGGATTGATGGGGCCATAGGGTCATGGACAGTAGGGGATCGTCAGGCCGCTGGACCATGGCCGTTTCCTGTAATTGGGTATCTGCAACGAAAAAGGCCGGGGAGCTATCCCCGGCCTTTCGATTTTATCCGGCGGGGCCTTAGTGGTGGCCGCGTCCTTCCATCAAGCTCTCATCCCACTGATCGCGCGTTGGCAGGATCTCGAAGGTGTGCTCGGGTGGAGGGTTGGACAATGTCCACTCCAGCGTTGGGTCAGTGCCTTCGCCCCAGTATTTAGGCTCCGTCACGCGGCGGCCATACATCAGGGCATGGGCCATAACGCCGAGGAACAGCAGGAACGACGCGAAGGAGATGAACGCACCCATCGACGATACGAAGTTCCACAGCGCGAATTGCTCAGGATAATCGATATAGCGACGCGGCATACCCTGACGACCCAGGAAGTGCTGTGGGAAGAAGGTGATGTTTGCACCGACAAACATCATCCAGAAGTGCACGTTGGCCCAACGCTCGCTATATTCACGGCCCGACATCTTGGTGAACCAGTAGTAGATACCGGCAAAGATACCGAACACCGCACCCAGCGACATCACGTAGTGGAAGTGTGCAACCACGTAGTAAGTGTCGTGATAGGCGCGATCAACCGCAGCCTGCGACAGAACCACACCGGTTACACCACCAGCGGTGAACAGGAAGATAAAGCCGAACGCCCAGAGCATTGGTGTGCGGAACTCAACCGAGCCACCCCACATCGTCGCGATCCACGAGAAGATCTTAACGCCTGTCGGAACCGCGATAACCATGGTGGCCATCATGAAGTAGGCCTGCTGCGAGGTGGACATGCCGACCGTGTACATGTGGTGCGCCCACACAACAAAGCCGAGCGCGCCAATCGCGATCATCGCCCAAACCATCGGCAGGTAGCCAAAGATCGGCTTCTTGGAGAAGGTCGCAACAACGTGAGAGATGATGCCAAAGGCAGGCACGATCACGATGTACACTTCAGGGTGACCAAAGAACCACAGCAGGTGCTGATACAGGATCGGATCGCCGCCATATTCCGCTTGGAAGAAGGCAGTGCCGAAGTTCCGGTCGGTCAGCAGCATGGTGATTGCTCCAGCCAGAACCGGCAGCGCCAGCAGGATCAGAACACCGGTGATCAGGATCGACCATGCGAACAGGGGCACCTTGAACAAGGTCATGCCCGGGGCACGCATGTTCAGGAAGGTTGTAATGATGTTGATCGCACCCAGAATGGACGAAGCACCCGACACGTGAACCGCAAAAATTGCGAGATCGGTCGAATAGCCACCCTCGGACGTGGATAGCGGCGCGTACAGCACCCAGCCAATGCCGGAGCCGTTCTGACCGTTACCACCTGGCGACACAACGGATGCCAGTGCAAGTGCGCCACCGATAACGAACATCCAGTAGGACAGGTTGTTCAATCGTGGGAACGCCATATCCGGCGCGCCGATCATCAGCGGCATGAAGTAGTTGCCGAACCCGCCGAACAGTGCAGGGATAACAACGAAGAACATCATCAGGATGCCGTGGCCCGTGATCATCACGTTCCAGAGGTGTCCGTTGGGTGAGGAGCAATCCTCAGCGCCCATACCGGAGAAGAAGCGCGCGCCCTCAACCAGTGGATCGCACATGAACTGTACGCCCGGCTGCATCAGCTCCATGCGCATGTAAACCGTGAAGGCAACAGAGATAAGCCCCAGCAGACCAGCGGTCAGCAGGTAGAGTATCCCGATATCCTTGTGATTGGTGGACATGAACCAGCGGGTGAAAAAGCCCCGCTCGTCATGCTCGCCGGCCGCATGCGTAGATGCATCTGCCATTGTCGTCTCCTGTCGTCATATTCGGCGGGAGAACCGACTCGGCACTCTCCCGACATTTAGCTGCTGATTTGGTGCTATAGAAAGCTTGCGCTGTGCTCAACCATTTCCAGCCTAGCACACCTGCGACCCATCGCCCTGTTATTAGGTACTTTCGGGGGGATGACCATCGCGTTTTAGGCCGGATGCGATCCACCTTCTACGATCCACAGCGGCTGATCGGGTTGCTGTTTCATCTGCTTCAGAATTGTCGTGGTGTGGTGTGGGGTATTTCAAGTATCTGAAATTGATCGTAAAAAATTGATGTCCCTGTTGCTCGACCCCCACCTCACAGCTTGGTGAACACAGTGGGGCGAAACAAATTCGCACCTGCTCCAGTTACTCCACCACGACCGAGAGAACAGGATGTCTGTCGGAGCATAGTTAGAAAATTTGGAGATTCAAAATGAAGCTTACTTTTATCGCACTCGCCGCTGCTGCAACCATTTCCGCAACCGGTTCCTTCGCTCAGGGCCACGCTGCTGCACCTATGGGTCATGGCGCGACCATGCTGGAGCAGTTGGTGTCCAATGAGTTGCGGGCCCTGAACATCGACGCCGATGTGTCAATGCTGACACGTGGCGAGTTGGCTGCCGTTAAGGGTCACGCTGAATCCGGTGACAGCACCGCAGAGATCCGTCGCAACATCGAGCAGATCATCCACTGATTAGGCGGGCCGGTGAAAATGATTTCAAAAAAATATGAAACCAATTTGGACCTCGGCCCGTTAATACACCAGAAGCGATGATCGAATATAGATTGTAACTTCTAAAATTAATTATTGGAGATTAGTTATGAAAAATACTATTATTGCACTGACTACCGCCGCTACGCTTGCTTCTACTGCTGCTTTTGCTGATGCGCACTCCGAAATGACTATGGGCGAAGGCCTGACAATGTTTGAAACATTGGTTTCGAACGAGCTGTCAGCACTGGGTGTTGAGGTAGACGTGTCCACACTGACCATGGGCCAGCTGGCGCAGATCAAGGACGTCGTTGAAAGCGATGAATCCACTAGCGAGCAGACTCGCAATATTGAAGCGATCATCAACTGATCCACAGGCTAGATATTATCTAGCTCCGAATTGGCGCGGTCCCTATGGGCCGCGCCTTTTCGTTTAGGCATCGCCAAAGACGTCGCCAAAGGTACGTTGCAGGACGGTATCCACATCCTCCATCGTGACAGGATGGCCCAGATCGACCAGCGACGTGACGCCATGTTCACTGATGCCGCACGGAACGATGCCGTCAAAATGAGACAGGTCCGGCTCCACATTGATGGAAATACCGTGAAAGCTGACCCATTTGCGCACGCGCAGGCCAATCGCCGCGACTTTATCCTCACGCAGACCACCGGTAATCAGGGCAGGGCGGTCGGGGCGCTGTACCCAAACACCAACACGACCGTCCCGAATTTCGCCCCGCACATTGAATTCAGCCAAGGTCTCAATCACCCAGCGTTCCAGTTGCGCAACAAAGGCGCGAATGTCGCGCCCCCGTTTGCCGAGGTCCAGCATGACATAGGCCACACGCTGCCCCGGTCCGTGATAGGTGTATTGCCCACCGCGCTGCGCCGTATAGACCGGAAAACGGTCTGGGCTTAGCAGGTCATTCGCATTTGCGCTGGTGCCGGCGGTATATAGCGGTGGGTGCTCAACCAGCCAAACCTGCTCTGGCAATGTACCGGCGTGGATGCCGGCCACCTGTCGGTCCATATGCGCGACCGCATCCGGATAGTTGACCAGCCCGTCTGCCCACTTCCATTCCACCATGACCATCTCCCCGAATTTGCGCACCATATATAGAGTGCGCAGCGCGACGGCCAGAACCCCGCATTTGATCCTTTTTTCAATATGACGTTTTTTCCGCTTCACTTCCCCCAAACGGTTCGCTATTCACCCGACACCAAGCTGGGATATGCGGTCGTGGCGGAATTGGTAGACGCGCAGCGTTGAGGTCGCTGTGGGGTAACACCCGTGGAAGTTCGAGTCTTCTCGACCGCACCATATCCAGCTTGGTCATTCTTCCTTAGATGTGTTTCAGGTTTCGCCTCGGCAAAACTGCGCGGTTTCGCCGCTTGGCACTAGGTTTCCGCACGTCTATCAGCTAGCTATAGAAAAACAGGCGAAACTAGGCGGATAAATGCTCGAAATCACGACGACTGAGGCCCTTGCGACGTTTTGCGCCGAGGCAGCAAAACACCCCTATGTTACCGTTGATACCGAGTTTCTGCGTGAACGAACCTATTACGCACAGCTTTGCTTGGTTCAGATCGCGTATCCCGGCACCGGCCCGGAAACAGCAGCGATTGTTGATGTGCTGGTCGATGGCCTTGATCTGACGCCGATGTTCGAGCTGATGCAGGATCAATCCGTGGTGAAGGTGTTTCACGCCGCACGGCAGGATCTTGAGATTTTCTGGCAAAAATCCGGCGCTTTGCCCGTTCCGCTATTCGATACGCAGGTTGCAGCCATGGTTTGCGGCTTTGGTGAGCAGGTGGGCTATGAAACGCTCGTCCGGTCGATCTGCAAGGCGGGCTTGGACAAATCCTCGCGCTTTACCGATTGGTCGCGTCGGCCGTTGAGCGGTAAGCAAAAAACCTATGCCGTGGGGGATGTCACCTATCTGCGCGATATCTACGAGCATCTAGCCGAAAAAATCGCCAAATCCGGTCGCGAGCGTTGGGTGACGGAGGAACTGGGCGTTCTGACCAACCCTGACACCTATCGCGCCGACCCCAAGGACGCATGGAAGCGCCTGAAAACTCGGTCTTCCGCACCGCGTTTCCTTGCCGTTGCCCGTGGCCTTGCCGAATGGCGCGAGGCCGAGGCGCAGGATCGTGACATTCCGCGCAGTCGCCTGATGAAGGATGACGCCCTGCTTGAGGTTGCATCGAATCGCCCGACCAATGTCGAGGATCTGGGCAAATCCCGCCTGTTGCTGCGTGAGGCGCGTAAGGGACGCACCGCCGATGCGATTCTTGAGGTTGTGCGCGTTGCGATGGCCATCCCCGATGCGGATCTGCCACGCGCGGATGAGCGCGCCAACAGCAACGCACAGGCCAGCCCCGCGTTGATGGACCTGCTCAAGGTGCTGCTAAAGGCGCAGTCCGAACGCACAGGTGTTGCGCAAAAGCTGATCGCGACCATGCCGGAGCTGGAGGCATATGTCCTGAAGCAGCCAGAAGGCAACCGTATCCGCACCGGTTGGCGGCATGAGATTTTTGGATCGCAAGCGGCCGACCTGATCGAGGGCCGCATCGCCCTAGGCGTGCGGGGCAAGACCATCGACATCGTCGAGATCGAGCAACCCTAACGCACCCAAAGGGCAGGGGCGCTATTGCGCCTCTACCTCTACCGGCGCCTGCACACGCTGCGGAACGGTGATACGCTGGCTGCCATTCAGGGCATTGACCTCAATCACCATCACACCGTCCAGTTCCGCATCCGGGATGAACTCAGCCGCCAAACCGGCCTGCGGCATCAGGCGGCCCAAACCCTGCGCCGGAATTTCGGTGATCGCGCTTTCCAGATCATAGGACAGCACGTCATCCGTGCGCTCACCCTCACTGAAATGCATCCGCTCGATCACGCCGCGTTCATCGCGGGCATGGGCGGTGACGATCCAGCCGCCGGGCGAACGCCCGATATCAAGCCGGTCAATTTGTGCAACGCGCATATCCGGCTCAACAACAACTTCCGGTTCGGCCTCTACTTCTTCACGATTACAGGCGGCCAAAGTTAGTGTTGCCATAATGGCAAGTCCACTCATCGTGATTAGGCGGCGTTCGAACATGAAATTCTCCCTCTAACGCTTATGCGTATTTTCTGGGCGGACATTATGCTGCGACTTGCTGTAGGTCTAGCATCAGTACGCGATGACCTGCGGCAAATGGAATATAGCTGGCCCATGGGTCTAGACGCCTCGACCCTCAGGGCGTACATCGCACGACAACCTGTGCACGTACCCTATGGTGCCCTGAAACGTCGCGCCCCTGAATGGGGGCCTGAAACGGAGCAATTACATGGCTGTCGCCGCCTTTGAAGAGATCGTTGAAACCTTTGAGTTTCTGGACGATTGGGAGGATCGCTACGCCCATGTCATCGACTTGGGCCGCGCAATGCCACCGCTTGACGAAAATCTGCGCACCCCCGCGACCAAGGTGGACGGCTGCGCATCGCAGGTCTGGCTGGTTCCGCAGGTCAAGGGTGACGTGATTACCTTTGACGGGGAAAGCGACGCGATGATCGTGCGCGGCCTGATCGCCATTTTGCGCACGCTATATTCGGGGCGTACTGCGACTGAAATTCTTGCCATTGATGCCCCTGCGGAATTTGCCCGCCTTGGCCTTGATTCCCATCTTAGCGCACAGCGCTCCAACGGCCTGCGCGCGATGATTGAACGTGTGCGCCTGTTCGCCGCCTCTGCCGCCTGATCCTCCGAAAGGACTACGACATGACCGATCGTCTTTCCCGCCTACTCTCCGAACGCGACTGGCTGCTTGCAGATGGTGCGACGGGGACGAACCTGTTCAATATGGGCCTGATGTCCGGTGACGCGCCAGAGATGTGGAACGTCGAGGAAACAGCCAAGATCCGCGCGCTATATGATGGCGCTGTGAATTCCGGCTCAGACATCTTTCTGACCAATTCGTTCGGCGGTAATGCATCGCGGCTGAAGCTGCACAATGCGCAAAACCGCGTGGCAGAGCTGAACAAAGCCTCCGCCGAAATCGCACGTGAGGCTGCCGATGCCTCGGGCCGTGATATCGTCGTTGCAGGGTCCATGGGCCCAACCGGTGAGCTGTTGGTTCCGGTCGGTCCGCTGACCCATGCCGCTGCCGTTGAGATGTTCGAGGAAGCAGGCGCAGCGCTCCTGGCCGGTGGCGCGGATGTTTTGTGGGTTGAAACGATCAGCTCCGAGGAGGAAATGCTCGCCGCGGCCGAGGCATGCGCAAACCTGAACGCGCCATGGTGCGGCACGATGAGCTTTGACACCGCTGGCCGCACAATGATGGGCGTGACCTCGACCGGTCTGTCCACCTTTATGAACGGCTTGCCCCACGCGCCGCTGGCCTTTGGTGCGAATTGCGGTGTTGGCGCGTCTGACCTTCTGCGCACGATGACAGGCATGGTCGATGCGGCGGGTGGGTCGAACCTGATCGCTAAGGGCAATGCGGGCATCCCGAAATATGTCGAGGGTCACATCCACTATGACGGCACGCCGGAACTGATGGGCCAATATGCCTGCCTCGCGCGTGATCTGGGTGCGAAAATCATTGGCGGTTGCTGTGGTACAATGCCCGAGCATTTGGTGGCGATGCGCCGCGCGCTGGAGGAAACCCCCGTTGGCCCCAAGCCGAGCCTTGAGCTGATTGCCGAAACGCTGGGCGGGTTCTCTTCCGCCAGCGATGGCACCGGCGAAGCAGCGGAGGCCGCGCCCAAGCGAGAACGCCGCCGCCGTCGCAGCTAATACTGCTGACAGCCGTCTATGGCGCAAGTGTTCGGCATAACCGGATTTATGCTTGCGCCATGGGCGAATGTCGCCCGATGATTGAACATTGTCGTGATTGGGCCGCTTCCCTATGGAAACGCGGTCTTATATGCGATGTACAGCAAGCGATTTACGCACAATAGGATGGACGACCCATGGCCGACGACGAACAGGACATCATCCTCTCCGAACTTGATGACGAGGAGCTGACGCTCCAGATGCATGACGATCTCTATGACGGTCTCAAGGATGAGATCATGGAGGCCGTGCACATCCTACTCGGACGGGGGTGGACCCCATATGACATTCTGACCAAAGCCTTGGTTGAAGGCATGCGCATCGTCGGCATCGACTTCCGCGACGGTATCCTGTTCGTGCCAGAGGTTCTGCTGGCCGCCAATGCGATGAAGTCCGGCATGGGTATCCTGAAGCCACTGCTGATCGAAACCGGCGCGCCACGTCTGGGTCGCATGGTGATCGGCACGGTAAAGGGTGACATCCATGATATCGGCAAAAACCTCGTCTCCATGATGATGGAGGGCGCAGGCTTTGAGGTTACCGACCTGGGCATTAACAACGCTGTCGAGAGCTATATCGAAGCGATCGAGCGTGAGGAGCCCGACATCCTCGGCATGTCCGCATTGCTTACAACAACAATGCCTTACATGAAGGTGGTCATCGACACCCTGGTCGAAAAGGGCATGCGCGACGATTATATCGTGCTGGTCGGCGGCGCCCCGTTGAACGAGGAATTCGGGAAGGCAATCGGCGCCGACGCCTATTGCCGCGATGCTGCCGTTGCTGTGGAAACCGCCAAGGAATTGATGGCGCGCAAGCACAACCAGCAGGGCACCGTTTAAGCAGCTTCACTGTCGGGGTTTGGGGGACCACATAATCACCCAAATCCCGACGGATACCGCCGCGATACCCAGTGCAGTCAGTGCCCTGAGCAGAGCGGCGCGCCTGACATGCTCGATACGGGTAAAGGCCTGCGCCGGATGATCCGCATTATAGTGAATGGTGTATGTGTCTAGCGTTCGTAGATACGTGACAACACTGGGACTGACCGGAAACACGTTGCTGTAGCTGAGCCCGTCAATGGTCCATTCCAGCTCCATCTCGGCCTCGATATCAGTATCCGTTCTGCTGACAAAGCTGCCCCGCGTGATGCGCGTATGCTGGGTGCGATAGCTGCCAACACGCAGGATGTGTGCGCGATGCTCCAGCAAAGGCTGCGCGGTTGTCGCCAGTTTTTGTTGCGCGGTGTACAGTGTGATGACGGCCACGAGCATAACGAGGGCAGGTATTATCCAGTGCCACGGCAGGCGCACGGTTTTCTCATATCTATCGTAATAATCCATCGTGCGAAGTAGTTCAGCGAAAAACACGTTGGTCAAGCTTGCGCGCGATCCAATGCACGACAATATATAGCAAAAGGAGCGTTCAACCGTGCCATTAGATCGTCTGGTTCTCATCATTATTGCCGTGTTGGCTGCTGCCGCATTGACCGTCTATGTCGGATTTTTGTTGATGGCGGCGGCGACTGTACCGCCGTTGCTGTTCGCTATTGTCCCGATCATAACAATCGCAGCTTATATATTCGTGCGCGTCATTCGGGATCGCACCAACAATGCAGAGGATGATCACTATGACCAAATCGAACGCTGAGTTTCCAGTTTTGACCATCGATGCAGTGCCCGGTCGTGAAATAGCCTCTGCGCTGGGTTTGGTGCGCGGCTCGACTGTGCGGGCAAAACATGTTGGCTCGGATATCGTCGCGTCGCTGCGCAATCTGGTTGGTGGGGAAATCCGCGAATATCAGCAATTGCTCGCCGCCAGTCGTGAGCAAGCTTTGGACCGGATGATTGCCGATGCGAAAGAGCTTGGTGCGGATGCTGTAGTCGGCGTGCGGATGCAAACCTCGACCATCACGCAAAGCGCGTCAGAGGTTGTGTTCTACGGCACGGCGGTCCGTCTGGTATGAGGCGTCAGGGCCGCGCGGCGCGCCTTGCTGCGCGACCAGCCGCACCAATCGCCCGTTCGCCCCTAGACGTGGAGGCGCTGACCCATGACGGCCTGCAAGCCGGACAGGGGCGCACCGCGCTGATCGTGTGCGGTGCATTGGCGCGCGAAATCCTCGCCGTGAACCGTGCCAACGGGGCAGATCATTTTACCCTGCGCTGCTTGCCTGCGATCCTGCACAATCATCCTGACAGGATAGCACCTGCGGTGGAGCATGAAATCCTGCGCGCAAAATCAGAGGGTTATGCGGATATCTTCGTGCTCTATGCCGATTGTGGAACCGGCGGCGCGCTGGACATAGTCTGCGAACGGCACGACGTGACCCGCATTCGTGGACCGCACTGCTACGCCTTTTTCGAAGGGGTTGAAATGCAGGCCGCGCGTGAGGAAGTCACGGCCTTCTACCTAACCGATTTCCTCGCACGGCAATTCGATACCTTCGTCACACGGCCACTCGGGTTACAGCAACACCCTGAATTGCGAGAGATGTATTTCGGCAATTACGAAACCCTCGTCTATCTGGCGCAAACCGATGATGACGCTCTGACGCAGAAGGCAAAAAGCGCCGCCGAAACGCTGGGATTGCGGTTCGAGCGGCGCTTTACCGGCTATGGCGAATTGGCCACGGCCCTAGCAGGGTTTTAATCAGCGCCAGAAACGTTGACCCACGGTATCGGGCAGATCGCCATACATGTCCGCAACTTGCTCACCATAACCATTATAGAGCTGGGTGGGGATGCGCTCATCTGTGCCCAGAACCCGCTCGGTCGCTTGGCTCCAACGGGGGTGCGGCACCTCGGGGTTTACGTTGGCCCAGAAGCCATATTCGTTATCGGCCAGTTCCTCCCAGAAGCTTACAGGCTGTTCATTCGTGAACTCGATCCGGTCGATGGATTTGATGGATTTAAAGCCGAATTTCCACGGCGTGTGCAGGCGCATTGGCGCACCGAACTGCTTGTGCAGCTCCTTGCCATAGGCACCCACCACCATGAAGGACAGGTCGTTCATGGCCTCATCCATGGTCAGCCCCTCGGTATAGGGCCACGGCCACCATGTTGCGCGCTGTTCGGTCGCGACATCCGGGTCGAGGAAGGTCTGGAACTTTACATGGGTCGCGCTGCTCAGCGGCTTTGCCATTTCGATCAAGCGGGCGAGGGGGAAGCCCGTCCACGGCGCAACCATCGACCATGCCTCAACGCAGCGATGACGATAGATGCGATCCTCCAGCGCGACACGGCCCAACAGGTCGTCCATGTCGATCTGGAATTCCTCCTCGACCAAACCGGCAATGGTGATTTTCCAGCCGCTAACATCCAGTTGCTGCGCCTCCTCGGAAATCCGTTTCGAGGAGCCAAATTCGTAATAATTGTTGTAGGTGGAGTTCGTCACCTCACCCGTTACTGGCCGACCGGCATCCGCATAGGCAGGATTCTGTGCGCCGGACAGTTCCGAAACACCCGGTTCCGCACGTCCGCGACCGGGCATGGCCAACAGGCCTGCACCCATGCCCATTCCCGCTAACAGGCTGCGACGGTTGAGAAAAACATGCTCAGGCGTGACCATGGATTCTGAAATTGCCCATGATGGGCGACGATGGTAGTGCATGATATGTTCCTCTCGCGGGCTATGCTTTGCTCAATAGCTATCAATTACCTCTGATCCACCCCAATCAAAGTTGCTTGATCGGGGGGCGATAACTAGGTTTCGTACCAATGAACCAGCGCATTACAGACCCGCTATCGGCACGGCTACGTCGTGTTCCACGCACCCAATATGTGTTGGGGGGCATGGCCTTGCTGTTATCCGCGCTGTTGCTATGGGCCAGCTGGATCGTGCTGAGCGACCGGTATATGGGCGCGCTGGCCAACCGTGCCTCGGTCCGATCGACGCTATACGCAAACGCTATCGAGTCCGTGCTGAAAACCTATACCGTCGCCTCTGCGCTGTTGGCGCAGGATATGCTGCTGCTATCGGCGCTAACGGGCGCGCCATCGCAGCAAACGCGGCTGACCTTGGGCGGGGTGCAGTCCACAATCGGCGCGCTCAGCCTGTCGCTGTACACGGCCAGCGGCACCTTGGTGGCGGACACGCAGCAGGGCGACGATAAGATCAATCACGGCATTGCCCCCTATTTCCAACTGGCGCTTGATCAGGATATCTCGGTTTTTGCCACCGTTGCCATTTCGGAGTCGGAGCAGCGGTTTTACTTCGCCCGCCGCATTCAGCAAAGCGGCACAATTCTGGGCGTCGCCGTGATCGAGGTCGATCTGGCCGGATTGCAGGGCGAATGGGTGGCCAGCGAGGATCAGGTCTTTGTGACCAATGCCGAGGATTTGATTCTGCTGTCGTCACGGGCCGAATGGCGTTACCGCTCGCTGTCGCCGTTCCTTGATCCACTTTCGGCGCAGGGCTCGGGCCGGTTTGCATTACTGCCGATGCTGTCACTTGATCCCAGCCGCGCAGGCCCGCAGGTCGCGATTGATGACGAGGTTTTCCTGCGCATCGACCGTGAGGTTGATTTCCGCGGCTGGACCGTCACCTATCTGGCCCCAACCTCCGAGGTGAACGAGCGTGTAACCGGCGCCATCGCGATTGAGGTTATGGCAATGGCGCTGCTGGTCGCCTTTGGCCTGTACATTATATCCCGCCGCATCGCGCGCCGGTCGCTACAACTACAACGCGAGTCCGAAGAACTGCGCGCGCTCAACGTCCGCCTAGGGTCCGAGATTGAGGAGCGCCTGCGTGTCGAGCAAAGCTTGCAGGAGGCGGAGCAATCGCTGGAACAATCCTCACGCCTTGCCGCCTTGGGCCAAATGTCAGCGGCGGTCAGCCATGAGCTGAACCAACCGCTGGCCGCGATGCGCACCTATCTGGCGGGCGCGCAATTGCTGATGAAACGGAACCGACCGGAGGAGGCGATGACCTCCTTCCAACGGATCGATGATCTGATTACGCGGATGGCAACCATCACCAATCAGCTTAAAACCTTCGCGCGCAAGGGGGGCACAGAACTGGCCGCCGTGGATGTGCGTCGCTCTGTTATGGCCGCTCTGGCGATCATGGCGCCGCAAATCGGGCAGAACCGGATCGAGATCGTCCGCCATATGCCCGACAGCCCCGTCATGGTGCGCGCCGATACAATGCGGCTGGAACAGGTGTTGATTAACCTGATGCGCAATGCCGCCGATGCGATGCGTGGGCAGCCGGACCCTCGGATCACGATCGAGGTATTTTCCGGCCCGAACCTCGCCCGAATACAGGTTCACGACAGCGGCCCCGGCTTCAAAGTCCCCGCCGCTGAATTGTTCGAGCCGTTTTTCACGACCAAAGCCCCCGGTGAGGGGGTCGGCCTGGGCCTAGCCATTTCCGCAGGCATCGCGCGCGATCTAGGCGGCAGCCTGAACGCCCGAAATGCCAGCGACGGCGGCGCTGTTTTCGAAATCAGCCTGCCATTGTTGAGAACACCGGAACAGGGGGAACCGGACCATGAGCGAGCAAGATAAACTGCCCGTCACGATCATCGATGATGAGGAGGACATGCGCGCCTCGGTCAGCCAATGGCTGGACCTATCGGGCTTTGCCCCGCGCACATTTGACAGCGCGACCGCCGCGCTGGATCAGATCGATCCTGATTATCCGGGGGTGGTGATTTCCGATGTGCGGATGCCGGGCCTTGATGGGCTGGAGCTGCTGGCGCTGCTTCAAAAAAAGGATCGGACCCTGCCGGTCATCATGATTACAGGCCATGGCGACGTGACCATGGCGGTAGAGGCGATGCGCGCCGGTGCATATGATTTCGTGGAAAAACCCTTCGATCCTGAGCGGTTGAGCGATCTGGTCAACCGCGCCGGTGCCGCCCGCCGCCTGACTATTGATAACCGGCTGCTGCGGCGTGAGCTTGCCGACGGCACTGTTCTATTGCGGCAAATCATGGGCGACAGTGCGCCGGTTACACGTCTGCGCGATACGATTCTGGATTATGCCCATGCGGACGCCCCCATCCTGATAACGGGTGAGCGTGGGGCAGGGCGCAGCCTCGTCGCGCGGGCATTACATGCCGCTGGCCCCCATGCCGGCCATCCTTTTCTGACGCTGAATTGCGCGGCAGAGGCACCGGGCCATATTGAGGAACGTGTCTTTTCCCCTGACCGGTCGGGTAATCCGCCGCTATTGATCGCTGCGGGGCAGGGCATGGTTGTGCTTGAAAATATCTCCGCTTTACCCGCCCGCCTACAGGCGCGTTTGGGGCAAACCCTGACCGATGGGAAGATGTCTGACGGCACGCCGATCCGCGCCCGCATCGCGACCATCGCCGATGAGAAGGTCGCGGATGAAGTCGCCGGCGGCCAATTCTCACCGGGGCTGTATTACGTGCTCAGCGCGTTGGAGATCACAACCCCACCCCTGCGCAGCGTCGGGCAGGATGTGTTGATGTTGTTCGAACATTACGTGGATCGTTTCGCGCAGGATTACGACACGGCCCGTCCTGATATCGGGGCGGAGGACGCAGCGGCTCTGCTAGAACATGACTGGCCGGGCAATCACCGACAGCTCATCAACATTGCGGAACGGTTTGTCCTACGCTCTCGCCAAGGGGCCAGCGCCGTGCGCGAGGTTCTGGGCGAGGATATTCCCGAACCGACCGAGGCCGCGTCAGAGGCCAAACTGCGCCCGCTCAAGGATCATGTGGAGGCCTTCGAGCGCCTACAGATCGAGGCCGCCCTGCGTCGCCACCACGGTGCCATTGCGCCGGTAATGGACGAACTGGCCCTGCCGCGACGCACCTTGAACGAGAAGATGGCGAAATACGGTATCAGCCGCACAGATTTCGTCTGAGTGATCCCATGTCGGTAGGGGGCAATGGTCCCCTTACCGGCAGTCGGAACCTTGCAACTGCACGGGATATTGGCGACCTTCGCCGCGATTGTGGTGCCGCGCCGTGTTGGCCCCAAAACAAAAAGGTCACTCACATGTCATTGCCCCATCAGCGTACTCTACCTCTGCCGCAGTTGCGTGGCATGATCGGGCAACATGTTGGCACCTCCAAATGGTTCGACATTACACAGCCGCTGATCGATGAATTTGCCCGCACCACGCAGGATGAGCAGTTCATTCACACCGATCCTGAGCGCGCCGCAAACACTCCGTTCGGATCGACAATAGCACACGGTTTCCTAACATTATCTTACCTCGCCGCGATGTCCTATGACGCCGTGCCCGTGGCGCAGGATACAGCCATGGGGGTGAATTACGGGTTCGACCGCGTTCGCTTTCTCAGCCCTGTTCCGGCGGGTGCCCGAATCCGCGGACAGTTCACGTTAGATCGGATGCAGGAGACGCCGCAGCAGGTCACCTCCCACCATTCCGTCACGGTCGAGATTGAAAATTCAGACAAACCCGCACTGGCCGCAATCTGGATTACACGGGGCTATTTTGCCTAATTGTTGAGTGTTTTAGTGCGCAGTCACAGGGCAGCCATATAGCAGCCACACCGCAGCCCGCCCCGTACTGCCGCCACGATCCCTCTTGCCCCTGACCGCACGTCCGGTCAGTCTGCACCAAAATAAAAAGGGGAGAGCGTCATGGATTTGGGCATTACACCACGGGTCAGACCGCTGATCGAACAGGTGCGCCAGATGGTGCAAACAGATATCAGACCGCTATCGGACGAGTTTCTGTCGCTGGTCGGGTCAACAGGAAACCGCTTCGAATATTCCGAGCGTCAGACCGAAATTCTGGAAAGCCTGAAGGCACTGGCAAAGTCCAGAAACCTGTGGAATTTCTGGCTGACGGATAGCGAAAAGGGCTACGGTCTCAGCACCGTTGAATATGCCTATCTGGCCGAGGAAATGGGCAAGGTTCACCTCGCGGCGGAGGTCTTTAACTGCGCCGCTCCCGATACCGGCAATATGGAGGTGTTCGAGCGTTACGGCACGCCCGAGATGAAGGAGCGTTGGCTTAAACCTCTGCTCGACGGTCAGATCCGGTCCGCCTATGCGATGACCGAACCCGACGTTGCCTCCTCGGATGCGACCAACATGTCGATGACCTGTGTTCGTGACGGCGAAGACTATGTTTTGAATGGTGAAAAATGGTGGATCAGCGGCGCGGGCGACCCCCGTTGTGCGGTCTATATCGTCATGGTTTCGACCCCTTCGGATGACCGGCCAAAGCATAGCCAGCACTCGATGGTCGTGGTTCCAGCCGACGCACCGGGCATCGAAATCCTGCGCGCGATGGAGGTGTACGGCCACGACGACGCCCCCCATGGCCACATGCACATGCGCTTCACCAATGTCCGCATTCCTGCGGATTCCTTGCTGCTGGGCGAGGGGCGCGGCTTCGAGATTTCGCAGGGGCGCCTGGGACCGGGCCGCATTCACCACTGCATGCGTGCGATTGGCCAGGCCGAGGCTGCGCTGGAACTGATGTGTCGCCGCTCCACGCAGCGTGAGGCTTTTGGCAAGCCGCTGGCCCAGCTTGGCGCGAATTTCGACATCATTGCCGAGGCACGGATGAAGATCGAACAGGCGCGTCTGCTGTGTCTCAAGGCCGCATGGATGATGGATCAGGGTGACCGCCGCGCGGCGGCCCCGTGGATCAGCCAGATCAAGGTTGTGGCACCTCGTGTCGCCCTGGAAGTCATTGATGAAGCAGTGCAAATGCATGGTGCTGCCGGTATCAGTCAGGACACGCCATTGGCCACAGCATGGACCCATGTGCGGACACTACGCCTCGCTGACGGCCCTGATGCTGTGCATCGTCGTCAGGTCGCGCGGGCGGAGCTGAAACCGTATACCAATCAGGCGACCTGACCCTTGCCCGACAGTGAAATCGTTCTGGTTCGGCACGGGCAGGCCTCGTTCGGATCAGACGATTATGACCGGTTAAGCCCCCTGGGGCATGAGCAATCGCGTTGGCTGGGTGGCTATATGCACACCCATGCCATGCAGTTTGATCGCGTGTTTCGCGGCTCACTGCGGCGTCATCGTGAAACGGCGCAGGGCATTGCGCAAACATGCGATTTACCAGCCGTGGGTGAGGATCCCCGGCTGGACGAATTGCATTTTGAAAGCCTCGCCACGCAGTACATGCGCGCTACCGGCACCGCTGAGCCGCAATCGCGCGCAGATTTCACCACGATGTTCCCGCGCCTGTTCGAACATTGGGCGCGGGGCGAAATCTCAAATTCTGGAGAGAGTTACGAGGCGTTCTCAACCCGTACACAGGCCGTAATTGATGCCGCTATTGCGCAGGGTGGTACAACATTGCTGGTTACGTCTGGCGGTGTGATCGGCGTCACCTTGGCGCGCGTGCTGGGGCTGACCCCCGCAACAACTGCCGACCTGCTCGTCAACATTCATAATGCCAGTCTGCACCGCCTGATTGTTGAGGATGGCCGCTTGCGGTTGTCCCTGTTCAACGCCAGCCCGCATCTGGACGCAAAGGATCGCCGCCATGCCCGCACCTATATCTGAGATTGCACCTTATCTTGAGGCAAATGTCGCTGGTTTTCGCGGCCCGATAACCGAGGTTCAGAAAACCGCACAGGGGCAGTCAAACCCGACATTTATTCTAACGGCCAGCAGCGGGAAATACGTGATCCGACGCAAGCCGGATGGCGAGTTGTTGAAATCCGCCCATGCGGTTGATCGTGAGTTTCGCGTGCTATCCGCGCTGCGCGATACGGACGTGCCAGTGCCTAATGCCCTACATCTATGTGAGGATGAAAGCGTATTGGGAACAATGTTCTACGTCATGTCCTTCATTCAGGGGCAGAACTGGGTTGACCCCCGCTTAAAGGGGGAAAGCAACGAGATCCGCGCTGCTGTCTATGACAGTATGAATGCCACCTTGGCCGCGCTGCATTCGGTTGATCCGGCTGCCGTTGGCTTGGAAAATTACGGCCCGCCCGGCAACTATTTTGAGCGTCAGGTCGGCCGCTGGACCAAGCAATATCGGGCCTCGGAAACGGAAACCCTGAAACCGATGGAGGAGCTGATCGCGTGGCTAGACGCACAAACCCCGCCAGAGGGCGCGGCCCGTTTGGCACATGGTGATTGGCGTATCGACAACCTGCTATTTGACGGTAGCGGGCAGTGCAATGCGGTGCTGGATTGGGAGCTGTCAACGCTGGGCCATCCGCTGGCCGATCTTGGCTCGCAGATCATGCAATGGCAATTGCCGCCGGGGGCTGAGGGACGTGGTCTGATGGGGGTTGATCGTGCCGAATTAGGCATTCCCAGCGACGCCGAATATGCAGAACTTTACGCGAAGCGGGCGGGTTTGAGCGAGGTTCCTGACCTTAACTACCCCGTCGCTTTTGCCTTTTTTCGAATGGCCGCGATCATTCAGGGCGTGAAAAAACGCGCCTTGGATGGCAACGCCTCTAACCCGGAAGCCGGTTTAAAAATGGGCGCATATGTACCGATGTTTGCCCAAGCCGCATTGATGAGGATCAAATGATTAACAACCTACGTATTCCAGCAGTCGCATCCCCGATGTTCATTATTTCGAACCCTGCTCTGGTAATTGCCCAGTGTAAGGCCGGTATTGTCGGCAGTTTTCCAGCCCTTAACGCACGTCCGCAAAGCCAGCTTGATGAATGGCTGGCTGAGATTACTGAGGCCCTTGCTGCCCATGACCGCGACAATCCGGATCAGCCCGCAGCACCCTATGCTGTGAACCAGATCGTTCACCGCTCGAATTCGCGGCTGGAGGAGGATCTGGAGACCTGTGCGAAATATGCACCGCCGATCACGATCACGTCGCTAGGCGCACGGCCCGAGGTGAACGAGGCTGTGCATGCATGGGGCGGAATTTCGCTGCATGATGTCATCAACAACCGTTTTGCGCATAAGGCGATCGAGAAGGGCGCCGATGGCCTGATCGCGGTTGCATGGGGTGCGGGTGGTCACGCGGGGCGGCTTAATCCACTTGCCCTGATCCGTGAAATTCGGAGTTGGTTTGACGGGCCGTTGTTGCTGTCCGGTGCGATTTCCAGCGGTGATGCGATCCTGGCGGCGCAGGCCATGGGCGCGGATTATGCCTATATCGGCTCGCCCTTTATCGCGACGGAGGAAGCCCATGCCGCCGATGCCTATAAGCAGGGGATCGTGGATGGCCGTGCCGAGGATATCATCTATTCCAACCTTTTCAGCGGTGTTCACGGCAACTACCTGCGCGCGTCGATTGAGGCGGCAGGCATGGACCCCGACAACCTGCCTGATGGCAGTGCCGATACGATGAGCTTCGGCGCGGATCGGGAAAAGCCAAAGGCGTGGAAGGAAATCTGGGGCGCGGGTCAGGGGATCGGGTCTGTTGACGCGATTGTGCCTGCGGCCGATCTTGTGGCAAAGCTGGCTGAGGAATACGCAAGGGCACGGGCGCGACTGGCGCTGTAAACTAATTTCGTCAAAGCATCCTGAGGGTGCTTTGACGGCCAAGGAGGATAGGCTGATGGGTGCGCTCGACGGGGTGAAAGTTGTTGATCTGACGCGCGTGCTGGGCGGACCCTTTGCCACGCAATGGCTGGGCGATCATGGTGCGGATGTTATCAAAATTGAGCCGCCGCAGGGCGATGAAACCCGCTTCTGGGGCCCTCCATTCGAGGAAGACTCCGGTGCTGCCTCCTATTTCCTGGGCGTTAACCGGAACAAGCGCGGCATGGCGCTGGACCTGCGACAGCCAGAGGCGCGGGAGGTTTTGCGACGCCTTTTGGCCGAGGCAGACATTCTGGTTGAGAATTTCAAACCGGGTGGCATGGAAAAATGGGGCTTGGGGTATGACACGCTCAAGCATGAATTTCCGCGCCTGATCCATTGCCGGATTTCCGGTTTTGGCGGCGATGGCCCTCTGGGGGGCTTGCCCGGCTATGATGCGGTTGTGCAGGCGCAATCGGGCCTGATGAGCGTTAACGGTGATGTTGGTGGAGAGGGGCTGCGCCTTGGCATTCCACTGGTTGATATCGGCACCGGCCTCAGCGCGATGATCGGCATAACGATGGCACTGTATGAGCGTGAGAAATCCGGCCTTGGCCAATTCATTGATATGACGCTGTATGATGTGGCGGTCAGTTTACTGCACCCCCATGCGGCAAACTGGTTTCTGGGGGGCAAGACCCCTGCGCCGACAGGCAATGCCCATCCAAATATCACGCCCTATGACGTGTTTCCGACCAAGGGTGCGAAAATCTATATCGCGGCCGGCAATGACGGGCAGTTCGCGCGAATGTGCGCTGTCATCGGGGCGGAAGATTTGTTGCAGGATCCACGTTTCTCGGATCATCCTGCGCGCAACGGGCATCGCGCGGAACTGCGCGCCGCCCTGATCCCGTATTTCGCGGAGTGGGATGGCAAGGAGCTGGCCGAGGCGCTGATGGCCAAGGCTGTGCCCGCCGGTCCCGTTCTAGACGTTCCCGCCGTGATGAACGACCCGCATACCGTACACCGCGAAATGGCGATTGAGGTGGATGGGCTGCGCATGCTGGGCAATCCGGTCAAGATGGGGCGGACTCCGTCGGACCCCAAACGCCTGCGGCCGCCATCCTTTGGTCAGGACACCCGCGCCGTCCTGGCCGAGGCAGGGTATAGTCAGGCGGAGATCGACGCCCTGATCCAGAGCGGGGCCGCGATTGGCTAATTGCGTGTATTGATACAATCGGCGGGTCAAACAGGGGTTTTCTTTTGCAGCGCGGCATGGAATAGAGCCTGAGGAAACGCCACCCGCCGCAGTGCCAAATCGTGCAGGAGTTTCCGCCCATGGACATCCGCCCAGCTTTCACCTTTGACGACGTGCTTTTGGTGCCTGCCGCATCCGAGGTACAGCCCGCCGACGCTGATCCACGCACCCGCGTGACGCAAAGCATCGCGATGAACATTCCGCTGCTGTCCAGCGCCATGGATACCGTAACCGAGCGTAAAATGGCGATTGCCATGGCGCAGGTTGGCGGTATCGGCGTTCTGCACCGAAATCTTGATGTGGCGGAGCAGGCCCGTCAGGTCCGCGCCGTTAAGCGGTTTGAAAGCGGTATCGTCTATAATCCCATCACCCTGACGCCGGATATGACGTTGGCCGATGCCCGTGCCTTGCAGGAGCGTTACCGGATCACTGGTTTTCCGGTAAAGAACCCTGATGGCACGCTGGCAGGCATTCTGACCCACCGCGATATGCATTTCTGTGAGGACGTGACGACCCCCGTTGGGCAGTTGATGACCCGCGATAACCTCGCCGTTCTGCGTGAGCCTGCTGACCGTGATGAGGCCAAGGCGCTGATGCGCGATCGCCGGATCGAGAAGGTTCTGATCGTTAATGAAAAGAACGTCCTGACCGGCCTGTTGACCATCAAGGATATTGAGCAGGCGGTTCTGAACCCGCAGGCGTGCAAGGACGAGCTGGGCCGCCTGCGCGTTGCCGCGGCGACGACCGTTGGTGATAGCGGGTTTGAACGCTCCGAGGCGCTGATCGATGCAGGGTGTGACCTGATCGTGATCGACACGGCGCATGGTCATTCCGTCTCGGTTCTGTCGGCTGTTTCGCGGGTGAAGCGCTTGAACCCTAATGTTCAGGTTGTTGCCGGAAACGTAGTAACTGCCGATGCAACCAAGGCGTTGATTGATGCCGGTGCCGATGCGGTCAAGGTGGGAATCGGGCCCGGTTCGATCTGCACCACGCGTATCGTTGCTGGCGTTGGCGTTCCACAGCTGACCGCGATTTCGGATTGCGCAAAGGCTGCTGGCCCCGTTCCGGTCATCGCGGATGGCGGTATCAAATTCTCGGGCGATTTTGCCAAGGCAATTGCGGCCGGCGCGTCCTGCGCCATGGTCGGTTCGATGCTGGCCGGCACGGATGAGGCACCCGGCGAGGTGATCCTGTATCAGGGCCGTTCGTTCAAGGCCTATCGCGGCATGGGGTCCGTCGGCGCAATGGCGCGCGGCTCGGCTGACCGGTATTTCCAAAAGGAAGTCAGTTCGGACAAGCTGGTCCCCGAGGGTATCGAGGGGCAGGTGCCCTATAAAGGTTCCGCTGGTGCCGTTCTGCACCAACTGGTTGGCGGCCTGCGCGCGGCCATGGGCTATACCGGAAACCGCACCGTTGATGAAATGCGCACCCAGTGTCAGTTTGTTCAGATCACCAATGCAGGACTGGGCGAAAGCCACGTGCATGACGTTCAGATTACCCGTGAGGCACCGAATTACCGCCTGCGCGGATAAAAATATTTGACTGCTGGGCGCTGCGGCGTCCAGCCATTCGTTTTGGGGGAAATGATGTCGCCACAGCTAACTCTGGCCGTGATTGCTGTCTTTGGGCAGGTTGCGTTGACGTTTTGGGCCATCGCCACCATGGGGCGGGCGCGGTTAAGCTCGCTGAAAAAACGAGATACGGAATTTGGTGATATCGCGCTGAATCCCATGAATTTTTCGGCTGATGTGCGGGCGTGGCAAAACAACGCCCAGAACCAGTTTGAAACGCCGATACTGCTATATGCCGGTGTTGGGCTGGCTGCTGCGCTAGGGGCGGTGAACTGGGGTGTTGCGGTCGGAGCTGCGCTGTATGTCATCACGCGTGTGCTGCATCGTGCGGTTCATATCGGCAACAATCACCTGCCGACTCGGTTCAAGGTTTTCCTTGCTGGTTTGGCGGCGCTGGCGCTGATGTGGCTGTCGCTCGGCTGGGCATTGGTGGCTGGCTAAATGGTTCCTGCTGCTCGCTACGCTGCCGCTATTGAGGTTCTGGATCGTATCACCGCTGGCGCACGTGCACCGATTGCGTTGCGCGATTGGGGCCGGTCGAACCGCTTCGCGGGGTCAGGTGATCGCCGCGCTATTGGCGATATCGTTCATGATGTTTTGCGCCACTGGTGGTCCAGTGCGCAGGCGGGCGGGGCGGAAACAGGGCGTGGTCGCGTGCTGGGCCTGTTGCGTCTAACTGACGTGGATCCGGAGACGGTTTTCACAGGCGTGGGGCATGCTCCGGCAGTGTTGGATGAGGCCGAGCGTGATTTTCCTGTCGCGGATGCGTCTGATGTTCCTGACTTTGTTGAACCTATGTTGCGTGCGCGATTTTCTGAGGATTTTTCGAACCTTATCGATGCGATGCGCAGCCGTGCGCCGCTGGACCTGCGCGCGAATCTGCTAAAGGCGGATCGTGATCAGGCGCGGGCCGCTTTGGCCGCTGATGGGATTGATGTTGAGGATGTTGCACTCAGCACCACGGCCCTACGTGCCCCCACGGGCGACCGTAGAATTGTGCGGTCGGCTGCCTATCTGGACGGTTTGGTTGAGTTGCAGGATGCCTCTAGTCAGGCGGTCGTGGATTTTGCTCAACCGAAAAGGGGTGAGCGGATTTTGGATTATTGCACCGGTGCGGGGGGCAAGGCGCTGCCGCTTGCTGCGCGTGCTGCTGGACCGGTTGATGTGCATGACATTGCACCGGCGCGGATGCGTGATTTGCCAGAGCGCGCGGCCCGTGCAGGGGTCACTTTGCGTGCGTTAAGCACGGATGCGCTGGCTGGAAAGCACTGGGATTTGGTCTTTGCCGATGCGCCCTGTTCGGGCAGTGGATCGTGGCGCCGTGATCCTGAGGGGAAAATCCGCTTAACACCGCAGAGTTTGGCTGATGTTCAATCCGCACAGACTGATGTTCTGGATGCTTGTGCGCCGCTGGTGGCGCCGGGTGGGCGGTTGATTTACGCGACGTGCTCGCTGTTGCCTGCCGAAAATGAAGAGGCCGTTGCTGCCTTCCTTTTGCGGACCTCTGGTTGGAAATTGTTAAGAAATGTATCGTTAACTCCATTGGATGGTGGCGATGGTTTTTTTGCCGCATGGCTTGAGCACGCCTGATCCTTTTGCAAGGGTGTGCAACCTAGGGTTCGCGCGCTGACCTGTAAAAGTGGAGGTAAATGTGTTCGATAACCTAATTGACCGAACAATGCTGACGCCTAAATCGGATCGGGGGATTCCCGTTCTGGGCGCCTTGGCTGCATCGGCGGTTACGGTTGCGGCATATGAAGTTGTCCTGGGCAACACGGTTGGTGTGGCGCTGGCATCTATGGTTGGTTTGGGCGCGGCTGCGCTGTTGGCCTCGGGCTCGCCATCTGGCAGTTCCAAGGCGGGTTTATCCGCCGATCTTGATGGGAACTTTCTTTACAAGAGTGGCACAGTTTCGCGAACTCTGCTGGCGGCGGAGGCCGAGCCCGAAATTTTATTTTATAAGATGATGAAAGCTGTAGCGCACGATGGTGCCGTGACACGTCGCGTTGTGCAGGCAGACGGCAGCCATCGGCTTGTCCATGCCATGCAAAATGCCCACACCATTCTGTGGCAAGTGTTGCCGGATGTTGAAGTCGAGAGCATAGTCGAACCGCAGCAATTATCAGAAAACACACCCTTTGGACACGTACGGCTGGCGGCGGATCGCAACACGATACTTGGTGTAAATGACTGGCTGGACCAGCGTTGTGGCGTGGTGACCCGCATAGATGAATTGCTGATGGATTTGCCGTTGCGTGATGGTGGTACATATCGGTTGCAGGCCGATCCGTCGTTGATACTGCGCGCGATGTTTTCTAGCGATGGCGCGTTGAACCTTATACCCTTGGGGCAGGGTGAGACGGCGGCCTCGAACCCTGATCAATTCCTGATGCAGTTGCCTATTTCCCTTGCTCGTCTGGATATTGACGGAACGGTTATCATTGCAAATCCGGCTGCGCGTGGATTGGTTGGCGGTTCACTTGCCACGGGGACCAATGTTTCGGATTTGATGGAAGGGTTAGCCCAGCCAGTCTCCGCCCGCATTCGTGACGTGGCTGCAACCCGTCGCTTTGGCCGTCCAGAGGTTGCGCGCCTGCGCAGTGGCGATATCGAGCGGTTTTTGCAGGTTTCTCTGTCTCCGATGATGATCGATGGCGAGTTTTCCATTCTGATGGTGATGAGCGATGCGACGGAGCTAAAAACGCTTGAAGCGCAATTCGTGCAGAGCCAGAAAATGCAGGCTGTCGGTCAATTGGCCGGTGGTGTGGCCCATGATTTCAACAACTTGCTGACTGCGTTGTCTGGTCACTGTGACTTGCTGTTACTGCGAAATGGACCAGGGGATCGTGATTACCTTGATCTGATCCAAATTCAGCAAAACGCCAATCGGGCCGCCGCACTGGTCAGTCAACTCTTGGCGTTCTCTCGTAAGCAAACACTGCAACCCAAAGTGTTGAATCTGCCGGATGTGCTGGGCGATCTATCGCATTTGTTAAACCGTTTGATCGGAGAGAAAGTCAGCCTGAAAATCGACCTATCTGAAGATTTACCACCGATCCGCGCTGATTTGCGTCAGATGGAACAGGTGGTCATGAACCTGGTCGTAAATGCGCGTGACGCTATGAAGGCTGGAGGCAAGGTTGAGGTGCGCGCGCGGCTTGAAACCTTAACCGAGGAATTACGGCGTGACCGCGCCCTCGTCGCACCGGGTGACTGGGTGGTCGTAGATGTAAGCGATACGGGTACTGGCATACCCGAACGTGAAATCAGTAAAATTTTCGACCCGTTTTTTACAACGAAGCGTGTGGGTGAGGGGACCGGATTGGGCCTGTCCACTGCCTATGGCATCGTGAAACAAACCGGCGGCTTTTTGTTCGTGGATTCAGCAGTGGGCGAGGGGACCACCTTCTCAATCTACATTCCGCGTTATGTTCCCCGCGCCAATGATTTTCCTGAGCCGTTAAGTGTGGTTAGCCCGCGTGAGCCTGAGGTTAATCTGCTGGGCAGCGGCACCGTGTTGTTGGTGGAGGACGAAGCACCGGTTCGCGCCTTTGCTGCGCGCGCCCTGCAATTGCGTGGCTACACGGTGATTGAGGCTGCATCGGGTGAGGAGGCATTGGAGTTACTGACCGACCAGCCGAAGGTGGATGTTTTTATTTCCGATGTCATTATGCCGGGATTGGATGGCCCGTCATGGGTTCGTCAGGCTCAGCGTATGTATAAGGATGTCGAAGTTATTTTCGTATCCGGTTACGCTGAGGATGCATTTATTGATGCACATCAACGTCCTGTAAATAGTACGTTTTTAGCCAAGCCATTTTCGTTGAACGAGCTATCCTTACAGGTGAAACGATCGATGGATGCATCGCGTCAGCGGCAAAGTGCATCCTCATAAAGCTCATAATCTGCGGATAGGTTTTCGCATAGCTGTGCGCGCAATGCTGGTGACAGATCAACATCGATTGCTGGAGAGACATTCATATGTGGGACCGCCAACGAGCGATCGAAGCGATCGCTCAGAAACTCAACAAACATATCGAAGGCATCATATCGAAATAGATGGCTAATTTCGGGACCATCTTGTGGTGGTGCTAGAAATTCAGCGGGCTTACCGACGCGTGCATAGGCCGGTGGATCGTCCTGCAACCATGCCTCTACAAATTCATTGAATGATATTTGCGCAGTAGAGTTGGGGCGCCCGTCCAGTTGTGGGCGCGATCTATAGCGATACCAGCTGCTAAGCCATTCAATCGGCTCACGAATAACAGCAACTGTTTCAACATCACTGGCGGGTAAAAGTGGCCGGACATATCGCTCAAACCGTCGCAACCGCATATGTTTTAGGTTTGGATGACCGGACATCAGGATGTCGCTATCGGGTGCCAGCGCGGCCTCAATCGCAGTTGATCCTGTTTTGGGCATCGCGAGATACGCAATACCAGCCTTTAGTGAAACGAGCATCGGACCCCCGTTGATGATGCCCATCAATCTTTACGAAATCTTCACGCTTTTGCCAACAGATTAAGTCAAATGCGGCTTAGCCTTGTTCGCCCTTCGTTCCAGTGCTAGCTTGTGAACAAGAGGTGAACGCCACTTGCATTGCCGCGTGCCGGCAAACGTGACATGAAGAGGATGAAGCATGGCTGATGCTGTTCTTAAACTGGACGAGAGACGCGAAATGGATAAGCAGAAAGCGCTAGAATCGGCGCTCGCACAGATTGAGCGGAGCTTTGGTAAGGGCTCCATCATGAAGCTGGGCGCGCGCGAGGCAGTGATGGATATTGAGGCGATCCCAACAGGATCGCTCGGTCTGGACATTGCCCTAGGCATTGGCGGCCTGCCTAAGGGCCGCATTATTGAGATTTACGGCCCTGAATCCTCGGGCAAAACGACGCTGGCGCTGCATGTGCTTGCCGAACAACAAAAACGCGGCGGTGTTTGCGCCTTTGTTGATGCGGAGCATGCGCTTGATCCGTCCTATGCGCGCAAACTGGGCGTGGATGTGGATGAGTTGCTGATTTCGCAGCCTGATGCGGGTGAGCAAGCGCTCGAAATCACGGATACTCTGGTGCGGTCCGGCGCGGTTTCTGTCGTGGTTGTCGATTCGGTCGCTGCGCTGACACCAAAATCTGAGCTTGAGGGCGATATGGGCGACAGCTCGGTCGGTGTTCAGGCGCGATTGATGAGTCAGGCGATGCGTAAGCTGACCGGCTCGATTTCTCGATCCAAGTGTATGGTTATCTTTATTAACCAGATCCGCATGAAAATTGGCGTTATGTTCGGCTCGCCCGAAACGACGACCGGCGGTAACGCGCTGAAGTTCTACTCCTCCGTCCGCCTCGATATTCGCCGCATTGGCGCGATCAAGGATCGGGATGAGGTCGTGGGCAACCAGACGCGCGTTAAAGTCGTTAAAAACAAGGTTGCTCCGCCGTTCAAGCAGGTCGAATTCGACATCATGTATGGTGAAGGCATCTCCAAAAACGGTGAGCTGCTTGATCTGGGCGTAAAGGCCGGTGTGGTCGATAAGTCCGGCTCTTGGTACAGCTACGGGGATGAGCGGATCGGGCAGGGGCGTGAAAACGCGAAAAACTTCCTGCGTGAAAATGCGGCTACAGCGCTGTCGATCGAGGATAAAATTCGTGCGGCCCACGGATTGGAGTTCGATATGGCTCCGGGTGATCCGGACGGTGCAGTCGTAGACGACTGATACATCAGTAATTTTGCTCAACGGCTGCTCTGAAAGGAGTGGCCGTTTTGCTTTTCCACGTCAGATTGCGCGATTTATGCTGCAAAGTGCAGTGCGGATGCGGGCATCGGTGGACAGGCGGCTGAGGCGGATATATTGCTATCGGGCACCGCAATATCCGCGAGAGAGACCATCGAATGTCCAGTCTGAATGATATCCGCTCCACCTTCATCGATTATTTCGCGAAGGAAGGCCATCAGGCGGTCGACAGTTCTCCGCTTGTACCGCGCAATGATCCGACCTTGCTGTTCACAAATGCCGGCATGGTTCAGTTTAAAAACGTCTTTACCGGCGTTGAGAAGCGCGACTATTCTCGCGCCGTGACATCGCAGAAATGCGTTCGTGCAGGTGGTAAGCATAACGACCTTGATAATGTCGGCTACACCGCACGCCACCACACGTTCTTTGAAATGCTGGGCAACTTCTCGTTCGGTGACTATTTCAAGGAGCAGGCGATCTCCTTTGCTTGGGAATTGGTCACAAAGGAGTTCGGCCTTAACGCCTCGCGCCTATTGGTGACGGTTCACAAATCCGATGAGGAAGCAGCGACGCTATGGCGTAAAGTTGCTGGCCTGACCGATGATCGCATCATCCGTATCGATAATGACGATAACTGGTGGCGCATGGGTGACACGGGCCCGAACGGTCCGTGTACCGAAATTTTCTATGATCATGGCGATCACATCTGGGGAGGCCCTCCCGGCAGTGCTGAGGAGGATGGCGACCGGTTTATCGAGATCTGGAACCTCGTCTTTATGCAGTTTGAGGCGATGGCCAGTGGTGAAACGAAGCCATTGCCCAAGCCATCTGTCGATACCGGCATGGGGCTGGAGCGTATCGGCGCACTGTTGCAGGGCAAACACGATAACTATGATACGGATCTGATGCGCGACTTGATCGAGGCATCAGCCCATGCGTCTAATGTTGACGCCGATGGTCCGCAGAATATTCATCACCGCGTGATTGCGGATCACCTGCGGTCTACTTCGTTCCTGATTGCCGATGGTGTGCTGCCGTCGAACGAGGGGCGCGGCTATGTTTTGCGCCGGATTATGCGCCGTGCGATGCGTCATGCACATCTGCTGGGAACGCAGGATCCGATGATGCATAAATTGGTGCCAGCATTGGTTCGCCAGATGGGCGGCCATTTCCCCGAATTGGGTCAGGCGCAGGCGCTGATTACAGAGACATTGGAAAATGAGGAAACCAAGTTCCGCTCCACGCTGGATCGCGGCCTTCGTTTGCTCGACGATGAACTGACACGCTTACCAGATGGTGCGACTCTGCCGGGTGAGACTGCATTTAAGCTGTACGACACCTACGGTTTCCCGCTGGACCTGACGCAGGACGCATTGCGTGAAAAGGGCCGTGCCGTTGATACGACCGGTTTCGATACCGCAATGGCCGAGCAAAAGGCAAAGGCGCGTGCCGCATGGTCCGGGTCGGGCGAGGCTGCTGACGATAGCGTTTGGTTTGATTTGGCGGATAAACATGGTTCCACCGAATTCTTGGGCTACGATACCGAGCAGGCTGAGGGCGAAATCCTGTCGATCCTGCGCGATGGCGTCGAGGTGGCATCCGCGACCGCCGGGGATGCTGTGCAAGCCGTTGTAAACCAGACACCTTTCTACGCTGAGAGCGGTGGTCAAGTCGGTGATTGTGGCGTGTTGCGTACCGATGGTGCTGTCGTTCAGATCACGGATACCAAGAAAAAGAATGGCATCTTTGTCCATATCGGCACGATTACGGGGGGGGCAATTGCTGCTGGTGACGCCGCTGAACTGGTTGTGGATCACGCGCGCCGGTCGGACATTCGCGCAAACCACTCCGCCACGCATCTATTGCATGAGGCGCTACGAAATCACTTGGGTGAGCATGTGGCACAGCGTGGTTCGCTGAATGCTGCTGACCGGATGCGCTTCGATTTTAGCCATTCCAAGGCGATGGATTCGTCTGAGATTGCATTGGTGGAGCGTGAGGTTAACGACTTCATTCGTCAGAATACGCCAGTCACGACCCGCATCATGGCGCCGGATGATGCTCGTGATTTGGGTGCGCAGGCATTGTTCGGTGAAAAATATGGCGACGAGGTTCGCGTTGTTTCCATGGGGCGCGCGGATACCGGTAAGGGTGCTGACAAACAGACCTATTCGATCGAGCTGTGTGGCGGTACGCATGTGCGGCAAACCGGCGATATCGGCCTGTTCGTAATGTTGGGTGAGAGCGCATCTTCGTCCGGTGTGCGCCGGATTGAGGCCCTGGCTGGCGAGGCTGCACGAACCTATCTGGCAGAGCAGGATCGCACCGTTGCTGAGATCGCGGGCCGGATGAAGGCCCCGCGGGCAGAGGTTCTGGATCGTGTTCAGGCCCTGATGGATGAACGGCGTGATCTACAGCGTGAGCTTGCCGATTTGCGTCGTCAGGTTGCAATGGGCGGTGGCGACTCCGGCGGGGCCGAGGTTCAAGAAATTGGCGGCGTGAAATTCCTGGGGCAGGCGCTGACTGGCGTTTCGGCCAAGGATTTACGCGGACTGATTGATGAGCAGAAGTCAAAACTGGGATCAGGCGTTGTTCTGTTGATTGCAGATACCGGTGGTAAGGCTGCCGTTGCAGCTGGCGTGACTGCTGATCTGACGGACCGTATCAGTGCTGTTGATGTGGTGAAGGCCGCAGCAGAGGCGCTTGGCGGTAAGGGGGGCGGTGGCCGTCCCGACATGGCGCAGGCAGGCGGTGCAGATGCATCCAAGGCGGATGAGGCGATTGCAGCTGCTGCTAAGGTATTGGGAGCGTGAGCGCCTATATCATCGCCCGGATTGACGTGACAGATGCGCAGGAATACTCGAAATATGCCTCGCAAACCGTTGCTTTGGCTGAGAAGTTTGGCGGGGAATTCCTCGTCAAAGCTGGTACGATGACGCAATTGGAGGGGACAGGTCCCCAGCGCCATGTGGTCATTCAGTTTTCTGATCGTGCTGCGGCTGAGCGGTTCTATCACTCCGCTGAGTATGCTGAGATTTTGCCAATTGCAGTGGCATCATCGCAGCGTGACCTGGTGATTGTTGACGGCGTTTAGGCCATTGGCCGCCGCTGTGATTTGGGGGGCGGCTTCCCTAGACGGGCAATTCCGTGGTGTCCTTTAGCTCCTCCATTACAAAGCTGGCGGAGCAATCTGCCAGCTCAACCCGCCGTATCAGCTTTTGATACAGCGCGTCATAGGCCGCGACATCAGCGACGCGGGCTTGCAGCAGATAATCCAGATCACCGCTCATCCGATAGGCCCCCAGGATTTCCGGCATGTCTTGCGTGGCCTTTGCGAACTCCTCCAGCCAGTCGGGACCGTGGCGGTCGGTCCGGATCATCAGAAAAACCGTTAGCTTTAGACCGATGCGATCCGGGTCAATCAGCACAACACGTTTGCGGATAAAGCCTGCCTGCTCCAACGCACGCACACGACGCCAGCAAGCATTGCGGCTCAACCCAACCTGAGCGCCAAGGTCGTCATGTGAGATATCTGCGTTGCGTTGCAGATTTCTGAGGATTTTGCGGTCGATGAGATCAATTTGCATAAAGATATCCTATAGCGGGACAATGTTGCACGCCAGTCCCTGAAACATGATCAGAATGGGATGTCGTTCGCGGCTCGCGCGGTATAGTGTTGCGGAGCAATTTCCTGTCTTTGCATTCCGCTCGACCATCCGCTCAAAACGGATTATTCGACGCTGAATGCAGATTGGGTTGCATGAACTATCAAATAGGGGCCGCTTATGTGTCGTTGGGCTGCGTGGACCGGTGAGCCGATCCTACTAGAAGAACTTTTGAGCGCGCCGTCGAACAGCCTCATCAATCAGTCACGCCATGCGTGTAAGGCAAAGACCGACGTGAATGCCGATGGCTTTGGTGTTGCGTGGTATGGCGATCAGCCGTTTCCGGGGCAGTATCGCGATATTCTTCCTGCTTGGTCCGACGCAAATCTACGGTCGATGGCACAGCATATCTGCTCACCGCTATTTCTGGCGCATGTTCGTGCGTCAACCGGTACGGCACTGAGCCGCGAAAATGCACATCCCTTTGTCCACGAAAACTGGTCCTTTATGCATAATGGGCAGGTGCCTGGTTATGCAAAGGTGCGTCAGCAAATTGAGGGCATGATCGCGCCGGAACATTACGCATCGCGGCAGGGCAGTACCGATAGTGAGGCGCTGTTTCTGTTAGCCTTGGGGCAGGGTATTGAGCATGATCCGCTGGGCGCCATGGCGCGTGTGGTGCAGATGGTTTCGCCGCTTTGCGGCGCCGGCCTACGGATGACTGCGGCCTTTTCTGATGGAAAGCGCCTGTTCGCAGTGCGTTATACCAATGATGCAATCGCACCATCGCTTTTTGTTCGCCGCAACCGACAGGGGTGGAGCGTGGTGTCCGAGCCCTTGGATGTTGAAGGTGAAATCTGGCACGAGGTTCCCGCAGGCCATGCGATTGTTTGTGATGGAACGACGCTGACCCAGCACCCGTTTTGCGCCTCAAGCTTGCGGGCCGCCTAGGTCCAATCCTCATATTGCGCGCGGCGTGCGCGCAATTGCAGGATTTCAAATCGGGCCGAGCTTATTGAGCTGCGCAGTGAGCGGCTTAGCACCGATGCACCGTTGGTCTTGCCGCGTATGTCGGACAATTCGTCCTGATAGTCATCGATATCCTGCTCTAACCGCGAAATCTCACGGGTTAGACGGTGATACTCCTGCCCGTGTGCATTTGCGGCGCTTAGCGTGGCGCGCTGAGCAGCGGGGCATACATTCGCAAGCGTGCGGCCATTGCGGCCCAGAGTATAGGCGCGCTGTGGTGTGCAATATTCCAGCAGACCCAGTTCACGTCCTGATAGATATAGCTCCAAGTTTGGAGCGATGCCGAATTCGGCGCAGGCCTCGCGGTGGTTGCTTAGATATTCGGGCAGGCGACCCTGCGCGCCATCCTCATAACCGATAGTGTGCCAATCGCCGGTCTGGCACTCCGCCTCGTTCAGCGTGGCGCAGGAACCTAGGGC
The DNA here is from genome assembly GCF_900231835.1 of Pontivivens marinum. Lineage (GTDB taxonomy): Bacteria > Pseudomonadota > Alphaproteobacteria > Rhodobacterales > Rhodobacteraceae > Pontivivens > Pontivivens marinum. Next base: position 217,504 of record NZ_OCTN01000002.1, read on the forward strand.
AGTTAATAGGGCGATGTGGATCAAAATACGCATAGCTGCATCATGCGCCTCTGCTGGAAAAAGAAAAGGGCCCACATGTGCAGGCCCTTTCACATATTCTCGACGATATGAGCAAATTAGGCCAGTGCGGCGTTCAGGTTCGCGTCTACCTTTTCAAGGAAGCCCATCGTGGTCAGCCACTTCTGATCGGGGCCGACCAGCAGGGCCAAATCCTTGGTCATGAAGCCGCTTTCTACGGTGTTGACGACAACCTTTTCCAGCGTCTCAGCGAAGTTTGCTAATTCGGGGTTGTTGTCCAGTTTCGCGCGGTGCTTCAGGCCACCAGTCCATGCGTAGATCGACGCGATGGAGTTGGTCGAGGTTTCCTTGCCCGCCTGATGCTGGCGATAATGGCGCGTCACGGTGCCGTGCGCGGCCTCAGCCTCAACAATCTTACCATCGGGGGTCATCAACTGCGATGCCATCAGGCCGAGCGATCCGAAGCCCTGTGCAACCGTGTCGGACTGCACGTCGCCGTCGTAGTTCTTGCACGCCCAGACATAGCCGCCGGACCATTTCATCGCGCAGGCCACCATGTCATCAATCAGGCGGTGCTCGTAAGTGATGCCGGCTTCCTTGAACTTCTCCGCGAATTCCGCATCGAAGACCTCCTGGAACAGATCCTTGAACTGGCCATCATATGCCTTGAGGATCGTGTTCTTGGTGGAGAGGTAGACCGGCCAGCCGCGTGCGAGGCCATAGTTCATCGAGGCACGGGCGAAATCGCGGATCGAATCGTCTAGGTTATACATTGCCATAGTTACGCCCGAGGAAGGTGCGTCAAAGACCTCGCGCTCGATCTCCTGACCGTCCTCACCCACGAATTTGATTGTCAGCTTGCCCTTGCCAGGGAAGCGGAAATCGGTAGCGCGGTACTGATCGCCAAAGGCATGACGGCCAACCACGATGGGCTGTGTCCAGCCGGGAACCAGACGGGGCACGTTTTCGCAGATGATCGGCTCACGGAAAATAACGCCGCCCAGAATGTTGCGGATCGTGCCGTTGGGCGAGCGGTACATACGCTTTAGCCCGAATTCCTCGACCCGTGCCTCATCAGGTGTGATGGTCGCACATTTTACGCCAACACCGTATTTCTTGATCGCCTCGGCCGCATCAACGGTGATTTGGTCATCGGTGCGGTCGCGCTCCTCAATACCCAGATCGTAATATTTCAAGTCCACATCCAGATAGGGCAGGATCAGCTTGTCCTTGATGAACTGCCAGATGATGCGTGTCATTTCATCGCCATCTAGCTCGACGATCGGGTTTGCGACTTTGATCTTGTTCATGGAAGGCTCTCCGTTACCGGTTGCGTTGGGCGACACTTAGCGGAGTGTCGCACGAATTGAAAGGACGGTATGCAAAAGTATGCCGAAACTATTTCGGTGGCAGGTTTCGCACAAAATCGCGGGCAAGGTTAAACAGTGAATCGAGTACTTCATGTGACGTATCGTAGGAGGTGGCGACAAAGCCGCTCATCGGACGATTGTTCATTTCCATCTGTTCCACATCGGATAGGGCCAACGCGGCTTGCATATTCGGCTTACCCACACGGATCATCAGGCCATCCCTGATCACACCGCAGATCATATTGCCATATTGCATAAAACATAGCACACCGAACATCTTACGCTCTGACAAGCCGTCCAGATGGGCGATCCGGTCATAGCATTCGCCGGCGAGTTCCGGATCAGTGGCCATATTCGCTCCGATTGCGTTGGGAATGATCACAGGATACACCCGCGCGCGACATGTAAAAGGAATTTCGATGCAAAGCCCTGCGATCATCCTCGTGCGCCCGCAGATGGGTGAAAATATCGGCGCAGCCGCGCGTGCAATGCTGAATTTCGGGTTGGACCATATGCGGATCGTGGACCCGCGTGATGGGTGGCCGAATGAGCGGGCCGTGGCGCTTGCCTCGGGCGCGGGGCGCGTTCTGGATGGCGCGATGGTGCGCGATACATTGGGCGAGGTTTGCGCCGATCTGAACTATGTGTTCGCCACTACCGCGCGCAGTCGCGATCTGGCCAAGCCTGTGATGACGCCGGAACGCGCAATGCAACACGCCCGTGCGCTGTCTGCCAAGGGGCTGAAGGTCGGCGTGATGTTCGGTCCGGAGCGGGCAGGGCTGGAAACCTCGGACGTGATCCGTGCTGATGCGCTGATCAGCGTGCCTGTGAACCCTGAGTTTGCGTCCCTCAATCTGGCGCAATGTGTTCTGCTGACGGCTTATGAGTGGCAGCGGCTGGATACAGACATGCCGCCCGAAGTTCTAGAGCTTGCCGGCGCACGCTTGGCCGAGGGGATCGAGGTTGAGCGCCTGCTGGACCGGTTGGTTGCTGCGTTGGATGCGCGCCGCTTTTTCTGGCCGGATCATAAGGCGGAATCGATGCGCGCAAACCTGACCAACCTGTTCCACCGGCTGCCCCTGACGGAGCGGGATACCCGCACATTGCACGGCGTTGTGCGGCATCTGGCCGAGCGTGATCGCAGCGATGATTGAGCCTAATCGCTATCCTTATTCACGATCGTCACATCACGGCGGGGGAACGGAATTTCGACTCCATTTTCCTTTAGCGTATCCCACAACGCCAGAAACACATTGCCGCGAATATTGGTCAGGCCACCGGACGGATCGTCGATCCAGAAGCGCAGCACAAAATCAATCGAGCTGTCCCCAAATCCGGTAATATGACACACGGGTGCGGGCGTAGACTGCACACGCGCAACCGCGATGGTCGAGGTGACCGCGATCTTTCGGATCAAATGCGGGTCGCTATCATAGGACACTCCGAAATCGATATCCAACCGAACCAGAGTTGAGGAATGGGACCAGTTCACCACCTGACTGGTGATCAGATCTTCGTTCGGTATCAGATATTCGCGCCCGTCCCGCGTCACCACTGAAACATAGCGCGCGCCCAGTCCGCTGATCCAACCGAACGTATCGCCGAGCGAGATGACATCCCCCGGCTTGATCGATTTATCCAACAGCAGGATCACACCGGAAATCAGGTTGGACACGACCTTTTGCAAGCCGAAGCCGATACCGATACCGATCGCGCCCGACAGCACGGTAAAGGTTGTCAGGTCAAATCCGACGGATTGCAGCCCCACCAGCAACGCAATGCCATAGAGCAGCACGGTGACCAGCTTCTCGCTGAGCACGCGCATGGAGGGGGACAGATCCTCGTTCCGCATCAGGCGGGTTCGCGCCTCGCCGGAAATCCACGAGGCAACCATGATCGTCGCGCCGATGCTCAGGATCGCCTGAATGACCAGCAGTACGGAGATGCGCGAGTCCCCCAGTCGCAGCGCTGCGTGATCGGCAATGGCGACAGCTTCATCAAAGTAGCCGATCATGCTCAGGGTGACGGCAATCCATGCCGCCCATCGTGTAGTTTGGCGCAGGGGTCTGCTGCGGATCAGGCGTGAGATGATCGAGATCAAAACCAGCGCAGTCATCAATCGTGCTGCAAACAGGATCAGATAACTGCGCGATGGCCATGTCACCTCTGCCAGGATCAGGCCCACCATCCACAGCAATGCGACCATCACGATCCAGCTCATCCGATCACGAACGAGGATCAGAAACCGCGCCCGGCGGGTGGTCAGTGTCAGCCCGCGCATCCAGCGATTGAAATGCGGGGTGGCCCGTGCTGCGAACAGCCATCCCATTCCAAGCGTGGCCGCAATCACGGCCAACTGCCCCAACCGCCAAGGCTGCGACATCGTCACCAGCCAGTTGCGGATGATGGGTGTAAGTTCACTGATAAATTCGGGAATGCCAAACAGGTCCAACACTATGTCCTAATGCCTAAGAATGCTGCGATTGCGAATGGTTTTGGGGCGGCGCAACATGGATTTCCCCAATGGAATAAGGTGATATCTGCGATGCGGCGTCAGGGCGCGAATTCCTCTCAACTGGCTATCATTATGGGCCGTATGGCCGATGAAGATGTACCATTGGATAGGATATTCAACCATTTACTCAGGTGTGGTGGCCGTTGGAATAAGGCAAAAAGGTGGAGAGCCACATAGTTTGTGTGTTTGGTGCGCTTTCGGGGGAAGGTGCAGTTCAACACAGGAACGGCTAGGCGGCGGGGGGTAAAATGTACCCCGCCGAGCTGGTGGTGATACATAAATGCCCGTTGCACCAATCCCCCCATCATGGTGCAACGGGCAACCCAAGCCCAAAAGTTTTCAGCAAGATCACCGCGCAGGCATTGCAGGTATCTGCGTTGCACGCGCATGATGCCACTGTATCAGCGCAGCGATCCATTACTGACCTGAAAGGGCGACCAGACATGACGGACATGATTGCAAATGTACTCAGCTTTTGGATCGAGGAGGTCGGAGAGAAGGGCTGGTATATTCAGGATGATGATCTGGATGCGACCATCACCGATCGGTTCGGCGGATTGTGGCAGCAGGTAGCCGACGGGGAGTTGTCGGACTGGCTGATCTCCGCGCGCGGTGTGCTTGCCCTGTTGATCGTGACGGACCAGTTTCCGCGCAACATGTTTCGCGGGCAGGGTAAATCCTTTGCCACGGATGCTATGGCGATGCGGGTTGCGCGAATGGGCATTCTGCGTCGGGATGATCTGCATTATCGCGGACCTGAACGGCAGTTTTTCTATCTGCCAATGATGCATGCCGAAAGCATCAGTCATCAGGAACATGCCGTTCGGCAGTTCATGTTGAAAATGCCGAAATCTGCGAGCAACCTGTTCCATGCGCGCGCGCATCGTGATGTTATCCGCACCTATGGCCGGTTCCCGTATCGGAATGCCGCGTTGGGACGTAGCTCGACCAAGGCAGAGGAAAGTTACATCCTTGCAGGGGGCTATGGCGCGACACTACGTGCAATGCATCAGGCGGAGCAGGAGCAAACTTAATTTGCCCTTGCGTCAAATAAGAGATAGTTAGGCTTCAAACCACTTTTTAAAGGCAGGAGATCCAGATGGCCACGCAATACGATCTGATCGTCATCGGGGCAGGCCCCGGAGGATATGTCGCAGCGATCCGTGCGGCCCAACTTGGCCTGAAAACGGTCATTGTTGAGCGCGAGCACATGGGTGGCATCTGCCTGAACTGGGGATGTATCCCGACCAAGGCGCTGCTGCGTTCGTCCGAGGTTTTCCATCTGATGCACCGCGCCAAGGAGTTCGGCCTGAAGGCTGAGGGCATCGATTACGATATCGATGCAGTGGTAAAGCGGTCGCGCGGCGTTGCAAAACAGCTTAGCGGTGGCGTTGCCCATCTGATGAAAAAGAACGAGATTACCACAATCATGGGTGAGGCAAAACTGGCCGGTAAGGGCAAGGTGACCGTCAAAACGGACAAGGGCACCGAGGAACTGACCGCCAAGGACATCATCGTCGCCACCGGCGCGCGGGCCCGCGAATTGCCTGGCTTGGAGGCCGACGGCGATCTGGTTTGGACATATAAGCACGCGCTGTCGCCACCCCGTATGCCCAAGAAACTGCTCGTCATCGGTTCGGGCGCGATCGGGATTGAGTTTGCCAGCTTCTACAACACGCTGGGCGCAGACACGACTGTGGTTGAGGTTATGGACCGTGTTCTGCCGGTTGAGGATGCCGAAATCTCGGCCTTTGCCAAGAAGCAGTTCGTCAAACAGGGCATGAAAATCATGGAGAAATCCATGGTCAAGAAGCTGGACCGCGGCAACGGCAAGGTTACTGCCCACATTGAAACCAATGGCAAGGTTGAGAAGATTGAATTCGACACCGTCATCTCCGCCGTTGGTATCGTTGGTAATGTTGAGGGGCTGGGGCTGGAGGAGCAGGGCGTAAAAATCGACCGCACCCACGTCGTGACCGATGCGTATTGTGGCACTGGGGTCGATGGCGTTCATGCGATTGGCGACATTGCCGGCGCACCATGGTTGGCGCACAAGGCCAGCCACGAGGGCGTGATGGTTTCTGAGAAAATTGCGGGTAAGAAGGTGCATCCGGTTAAACCGGAAAGCATCGCTGGCTGTACTTACTGCCACCCACAGGTCGCCTCCGTCGGCTATTCCGAGGCGAAGGCCAAGGAGCTGGGCTATGACGTAAAGGTTGGCCGCTTCCCATTCATTGGCAACGGTAAGGCAATCGCGTTGGGTGAGCCTGAAGGCATGGTCAAAACTGTGTTCGACGCAAAAACCGGTGAGTTGCTAGGTGCGCACATGGTTGGTGCGGAAGTAACCGAGCTGATCCAAGGCTATGTTGTTGGTCGTCAGTTGGAAACGACTGAGGAAGACCTGATGCACACAGTCTTCCCGCACCCGACATTGAGCGAGATGATGCATGAAAGTGTTCTGGATGCCTATGATCGGGCTATTCACTTCTAGTATTAGCACTTGTTAATGCTACATGAACTGAAAGCGCGCGCTGCCGAGAATGGTAATGGGCGCTTTTTAATAAAATTTTAGACATCATTGATAAGCGATTTTGAAACTTTCTGGCGCGCAGGTGCGTTGCTTCAATGCGGATAAAGAACATTTCTCTCAGCATGAGGGGAATTAATATGACTACGCATACAAATTTCAAGCTGTTCGCCACATGTGCGGCAGTGCTGATTGCTACGAGTGCTAACGCACAATCCATCGATGAAATTTGCGATCAGATTGCAAACCTCGATCCATTTATAGTGGATGATGAGGTGGAGCGGATGTGTCAGCCGATCATCCTTGGCTCAACTGGCAATGTTCGCATGTCGGACGATGGTAGCCTTATTATTGATTTCGATAACGCACCTCAGAATCCATCCACAGATCCGGATGACGACTTAATTGATGTCGCTGTTGGAACCACAGATGATGGTGGTGTTGACTTGGCGGCTGATGTTGGTGGCATCGCCCTTGATCTTTCAGCATTCTCTGATCAAGGCGTAACGGTTACGTCCGGCCTGTCAGGTAGCGGTTCCTCCGATGTTATTCAGGCTGCTGTAGGTGCATCAGGCGGGAATTCGTCGGGCAGCTCGCTGATTGATGCTGATGTTCTTGGTGGCTCCGGAACCGATACTGGCTCTGATCTAGTGGATGTGAACGTGTTCAGCGGTAACGATGACAACGACAGTGATGTTGTCGATATCGACGTTGCTTCGTCCTCCGGTGACAATGCAGGCAGTATTGCCAGCGTTGAGGTTGAAAACGTCGCTTCCGTCGATGTTGGTGGTTCCAGTAGAATTTCTGCCAATATCGCTGGAATTAGTGTGAGCATTGGGAACTAAATTAGTGTATGCTTGATTTACAGGTCAGCCTCGACCGTTGGTGTTACGAGGTTTAGAAATGAAATGTTCTGAGTCCGCCCTTGTGGGCCACGGCTTGACTGACCTGCCTCTATGCTGCCGGTTCTTCGCGTAGTGGCGCGATAGACGACAGACCAGTTTGCATTGGGTTCGGCTGATCATTTGAGCCGGTGGCCCGCCTGATTGCTGTTGCTGTATCTTCCGCCCTGGCTGCGAGGCGGTTCATTTCCTGTGCTACGACGCTAAAGCCACGACCGGCATCACCCGCGCGTGCGGCCTCAATTGATGCGTTGATTGACAGTACGCTTAGCGATTGCAATGTTTCCAGGATATCGGCAGTTGCCGCCACGATGCGGACATTGCGTTCCCTTGCCTCCTGCGCGCGGGATTGCCAATTGCTCTTTTCGGCCATCTGGGCGGTCATATCGATGATGACACCCTCTAGCGCCTGCAATTCGCCATCTGTACTATACAGCCCGCCGCCATAGCCCTTTACCCACACCACTTTGCCGACGGGACTGACCATCCGAAATTCGATTTGCCATGGTTCATGGGCATCAAGGGCGTTTTGCAGTTCAGTAAGCATGCGGATACGATCGTCGGGGTGTAGGATCGTGCTCCACGCGCCGCCAATGCTGTGCATTAGTTCATCGTGAGTATAGCCAATCGTTTCCTGTGATTTGCCCGCAACCCACATCAGTGGATACCCCGGTGTTGGGTGGCATCGGAACAGCACGCCGGGGATATGCGAGGTTATCGCATCAAACCGTTGGGTAATATCGCCTTCGGATGTTTGGTCAGTGTAGGGCATGGGTAACTCCTCATTCACAACGGCATCTGACGCATCATTCATGAAGGAGTGGTAAACCCCTGTGCGCTCTTGTCGCTTTTGCTCACGCGGTTGCGCATTGAGGGCCGCCGTGTCGACGGTTATGGTCGCGCCATATTAAGGAGACCGCCCGTGACGGCTGAATTCGGACAATACGCCCTGATGCTCGCGCTGATGGTTGCGTTTACGCAGATGATTATCCCACTTGTCGGGGCGCAACGTGGCTGGCGCAACTGGATGGCCGTTGGTGGTGTCGCGGCGCAACTGCAATTCGCGTTGATTGCGGTGGCGTTTGCGGCGCTGATGTGGGGCTTTATCACGTCTGATTTCTCACTCGCGGTGGTTACAGAAAACAGCCATTCGGCCAAGCCGATGTTGTATAAGGTCACGGGAACATGGGGGAACCATGAGGGGTCATTGCTGTTATGGGTGATGATCCTAGCGCTGTTTGGCGCAATGGTTGCTTGGTTCGGCGCGGCCTTGCCCGAGGGGCTGCGCGCGCGAACATTGGCGGTGCAGGCGGCGATTGGTGTGGCGTTTTTGGCGTTCCTGTTGTTCACCTCGAACCCGTTTGAGCGGTTGGATGTGATCCCTGTAGATGGCCGTGATCTGAACCCGCTACTGCAAGATCCCGGTCTCGCATTTCATCCACCGTTTTTGTATATAGGCTATGTTGGCCTTTCCATGACGTTCAGCTTCGCGATTGCGGCGTTGATCGAGGGGCGGGTAGACGCCGCTTGGGCGCGCTGGGTTCGGCCATGGGCGTTGCTGGCGTGGATCATGCTGACCATCGGTATCGCGTTAGGGTCGTGGTGGGCCTATTACGAGCTGGGTTGGGGCGGCTGGTGGTTCTGGGATCCGGTCGAGAATGCCAGCTTTATGCCGTGGCTTTTGTCCGCTGCGGTTCTGCACTCCGCCATTGTGGTTGAGAAGCGGGATGCGCTGAAAAGCTGGACAATCCTGCTGGCGATCCTTGCGTTTTCATTCTCGCTGATCGGGACTTTTATCGTGCGGTCGGGTGTGCTGACATCGGTTCATGCCTTTGCGACGGACCCAACGCGGGGCATGTTTGTTCTGGCCATTCTGGTGATCGCGATTGGCGGTTCGCTAACGCTGTACGCAGTGCGGGCGGACCGGATGCGGGCGACCACTGCCTTTGCCTTGGTTAGTCGCGAGTCAGGGCTGGTGCTGAATAATGTATTGCTTGCAGTATCTTGTGCCGTTGTCTTCATCGGTACGATGTGGCCGCTCATCGCTGAGGGATTAACAGGCGAGCAGGTTTCCGTTGGGCCTCCATTCTTTAACATCACCTTCACACCGTTTTTGATCGGGCTGGCGATGATCCTGCCTATCGGGGCGATGTTACCATGGAAGCGCGCGAAGATGGGCCGCACGATGGCAGCGCTATGGGGCATGCTGGCGGCATCTGTCACGTTAGGCGCGCTGGTGTGGATGCTGCAAACCGGTGGCCGGATGTTGGCTCCGATCGGGGCGGTCTTGGCGGCATGGGTTATCCTTGGCGTGATTGCCGACCTCGCGCAAAAGGCCGGTGGCTGGCGTGCGAAACCGGCAACGGCCCGCGCACGTCTGGCGGGGCTGCCGCGTTCCGAATGGGGTAAGGCTGTGTCACATGCGGGACTAGGTATCCTGATCTTTGGTATCTCAGCGCTGACCGCTTGGGAGCAGCAGGACATTCGGACCTTGGCTGTTGGTGACAGCTTTCAACTGGGTGAATACAACTTCACGCTCGACGCCGTGACCAGTGGGCGCGGGCCGAACTACACGACCGATATGGGGACCGTAACAGTGCGCAGAGCAGGGGCCGTCGTCGCGACCCTGCATCCTGAAAAGCGGTTCTATCCGGTGCAACGCATGCCCACGACCGAGGCCGGTATTCAGTCACGCCCATTGCGCGATCTATACGTCTCGTTGGGCGATCAGCAACCTGATGGTCGGTGGGCGATGTGGAGCTGGATCAAGCCCTTTGCAAACTGGATCTGGGGGGGCGCAATCCTGATGGCGTTTGGCGGCTGTCTCAGCCTTAGCGATCGACGCTACCGTGTGGGCGTCGCGCGCCCTCGCGCAGCTGCGGTGCCAGCGGAATGAGGGCGCTTCTGATCCTGATCGTGCTGCTATGGCCGCTATCGGTGCAGGCGGTTCAGCCGGATGAGATGCTGGCCGATCCGGTTTTGGAATCCCGTGCACAGGCGCTGGATCATGAGCTGCGCTGCGTGTTGTGCCGGTCCGAGAGCATCGCCTCCTCCAACGCCGATTGGGCCGCCGATGCGCGTGTGATTGTGCGTGAGCTGCTGACGGATGGCGCCACGGATGATGAGGTGAAGGCGTTCTTTGTCGCTCGCTACGGTGATTTTGTGTTGATGCGCCCCACCATTTCCGGGGTTAACATCGCGCTGTGGCTGGCCGCGCCGATCCTGTTTTTAATAGTGCTGTTGGTGCTTGCTATACGATCTCGTCGGCGCACAGCACCTGTTGTTGCACCGTTAACGGCTGAGGAGCAGACCGCGTTGGACCGCCTTACACGGGACTGATAAACCTGACGCCACGGAATCCTGTTGCATGGTCCCGTCTGCACGCTACCGTGCGGAAAAAGAGGGAGAACGCCATGAGCTTTGAGACCATCCTATACGATTTGAACGACGGTGTGGCGACGATTACCCTCAACCGGCCGGATGTGATGAACGGGTTGAACGCCCAGATGCGGGCGGAAATCCTAGCCGCTATCAAACAGGCGGGCGCCGAGGCGCGCGCGCTGGTGCTGACGGGTGCAGGGCGCGGTTTTTGCTCAGGTCAGGATCTGGGCGACACCAAGGGCAAGCCGATCAATCTGGAACTGACCCTGCGTGATGAATATGAGCCGATGTTGCGCGCAATCTATGATTGCCCGATCCCCACATTATCGGCGGTCAACGGTCCGGCGGCGGGCGCTGGTGCGAACCTTGCGCTATCTGCTGATATCGTTATCGCCACGCAAAGCGCGTTTTTCCTGCAAGCTTTTGCCCGCATTGGCCTGATACCGGATGCCGGTGGCACCTATTGGATGCCCCGCCAAATGGGCTTTGCCAAGGCGATGGGCGCGGCAATGTTGGCGGAGAAAATCACCGCCCAACAGGCGGACGATTGGGGCCTGATCTGGGCTGCCATTCCCGATGATGAATTCCACGACCACATCGCCGCCCGTGCCAAGCAATTGGCAACCGGCCCGACCCAAGCCTATGCGCGGATCAAGCAAGCGATGCGCGGAACCTTCGACAACACGCTTGGGGAGCAGCTCGACCTTGAGGCGAAATTGCAGGGTGAGGCTGGAAGTACCCGCGACTTTGCTGAGGGCGTCACCGCGTTCCTGCAAAAGCGTCCAGCGCAATACGAGGGGCGGTGAAGCCCGACCACATACGACCCATGCGCGATGGCGATATTTCCGGCATCGCGCAGGTTTTCTACGAGGCGGTTAGCCATGGCGCAGCGGCACATTACACCGCTGCGCAACGGCGCGCATGGGGCGGGGATACGCCAAACCCGAACCGTTGGGCTGAACGCCTGATCCCGCTGGATGTGCTGGTCGCGCAGGATGATTGCGGGCGGATCACCGGCTTTTTCTCTGTGCGACTATCGGATGGCCTGGTCGATCATATGTTCGTGCTACCTTCGCGTCAGGGGACTGGGCTGGGGGAGCGGTTGCTTGAGCGGGTTGAGGATATGGCGCGCTTAGAAGGCCTACCCCGACTATGGACCGAGGCAAGCCTGCTGGCTCGTCCCTTTCTGGAACGTCATGACTGGTATGTTGTCACCACGCAGGACGTTGCCGTGCGCGGTCAGGTTCTGCGCAATTTCGTGATGCATAGGGTACTGTCCTGACGGCTAGATGCTTGACGTCTTGTGCGGGTGATGTCCTGTTACGGTATGAGTTTTGCATCACGTATCACGACCTTTCCCCGCGCTATTGATCCCGCTCGCGGGCAGGATGTTGCGCAATCTCTCAACGGGCCGTTGGCCGCGCTGGTTGCTGGCGTTGCGGGCAGTTCGAACCACCTCGCACGGCTAGCGCAGATCGAGGGGGATTGGCTGACCACATTGGCCGATCAACAGCCAGAGGACGTTCTGGATGCGCTGTGCATGCCGCCACAGGGCGATCCGGCGTTTGCATTGCGTCAGGCCAAACGACGGGTCGCGCTGTTAACCGGATTGGCCGATTTGGGTGGCGTGTGGCCGACGATGCAAGTCACGGCGGCGCTGTCCCGCTTTGCTGATATGGCGCTGGATCACGGCGCGCGTCACATTATCGCGGCTGAGATTGCGCGGGGTAAGTTGCCCTCGCAGGATCAGACCGCCGGTTATGTCATCCTCGCCATGGGAAAAATGGGGGCGGGTGAGCTTAATTACTCCTCGGATATCGATCTGATCTGCCTGTTCGATGAGACGCAGCACGCGCCCGAGGATTTCACCGAGGTTCGTGCCGCCCTGATCCGCGTGACGAAAAAACTGATGCAGATGATCGGCGCGCAAACCGCTGACGGCTATGTCTTCAGAACCGATTTGCGCTTACGGCCTGATCCCTCGACAACACCGGTTTGCATCGCGATGGACGCGGCGGAGCGGTATTACGAAAGCCTAGGTCGCACATGGGAACGCTCCGCCTATATCAAGGCCCGCGCCTGTGCCGGTGATATCCCTGCGGGAGAGGCGTTTTTAAAGCGCATGCGCCCCTTTATCTGGCGTCGTCATCTGGATTTTGCGGCTATCCGCGATGTGCAGGATATGATGCATCGCATTCGTGATCATAAGGGGCTGTCCGGTCCAATCGATCCGACTGGCCATGACGTAAAGCTGGGACGTGGCGGCATACGAGAGATCGAGTTCTTTGCCCAAACCCGCCAGCTGATTGCAGGTGGGCGCGACGGAACTCTGCGCGACAAAACGACCCTGGGCGCGCTGGAGTCACTGGCGCGGGCAGGGCAGATACCGGCTAAGATTGCGACAGCCCTGACCGGCCATTACACGGCGCTGCGCGATATCGAGCATCGGATTCAGATGTTGGAGGATGCGCAAACCCACTGTGTTCCGCGAAATCCTGACTCGCTGGAACGGCTGTCCGCGCTTTGTGGTCACGACACTACAGCGGCGTTTCTGGATGCGTTGGGCAAGCGGTTGGCGGCTGTCCACGCGATCTGCATGCCGCAGCAGGTCGAGGAAGAGACAGCGCCCAAATCAGAATTTGAAACGGATAGCCAAACCCTACAGATTACCGCAGCGTGGCCAAACTTACCGGCGTTCCGGTCGCCACGGGCAGAGGCGCTGTTTCACCAACTTGCCCCCGGTATCCTGTCACGTCTGGCTGGTGCTGCTGATCCCCATGCTGCCTTGGCGCATTTTGATAGTTTTCTCAGAGGGTTGCCCGCCGGTGTTCAAGTGTTTTCCTTGTTCGAGGCACGTCCCGCCCTACAGGATTTACTGGTAGAGATTTGCGCGACCGCGCCCGCCTTGGCCCGTTATCTGGGCCGGAATGCCAGCGTTTTTGATGCCGTATTGGATCGTGAGTTTTTCGCGGAACTACCCGGCCTGACCCAAATGACCACAGCGCTGGATGCGGTCTTGGCCGAGGCTACGGATTACGAGCAGAAGCTGGACGCAACACGCCGTTGGCAAAAGGAAGTCCGCTTTCGCATCGGGGTTCACCTGTTGCGCGGTATCGCGGGTGGCCGCACGGTGGAGCGGGCCTATTCCGATCTTGCACAATGTTGCATCGCTGCCCTGCTGCCGATTGTGATCAGGGATCAATCCCGCCGCCATGGCGCCCCGCCCGGTGCGGGAGCGGTTGTGCTGGCCATGGGTAAGTTGGGCTCGGCTGAGATGACGGCGACCTCTGACCTCGACCTGATAATGCTATATGATGCACCATCAGATGCGATGAGCGACGGGACGCACCCACTGGGTGCCGCGCAATATTATGCCCGTTTGACCAAGCGTTTGATCACAGCGCTAAGCGCCCAAATGGCTGAGGGGCAGCTATACGAGGTCGATATGCGCCTGCGCCCCTCGGGCCGTCAGGGACCGGTTGCGACCTCGCTCGCGGGATTTCAGCGCTATCAGGCGGAGGAGGCATGGACATGGGAGCATCTGGCCCTAACCCGCGCCCGACCGGTTGCTGGCCCAGATGCCGTGCAGCAGGCCGTTGAAAGGGCCGTGACCGATATCGTGACTATCCCCGGTGATGCGCAGAAAATCCGCAACGATACAGCCGATATGCGTCGTCGCCTGATGCAGGCACATCGCCCCGGTTCCGTTTGGCAGCTAAAGCAGGGCCCTGGCCGCTTGCTCGACATCGATTTGTTTTTGCAGGCGGGCTGTTTGTTGAGCCACGCCTCCAGCGTTCAAATTGGCGATCTGACCGGCAATGGTTGGCTAACCCAGCAGGAAGCCACCAGCATCGCTGAGGCGCGCACGCTGATGAGCACATTACAGGCCGTCGGGCGGGTTGCATTGGATGACGGATTCGCACCGGATCGTGCAGGGCCTAGCCTGATTGAGCTGGTCCTCGCCCAAACCGGATTTGCCACAATAGATGCATTGCGGGACGCGCTGGAACGGCACTTCATCAAAGTCTCGGGAATAATCTCTGACAGATTAGCATGAGCTTACCGGTCGTTTATCATCCAGATTATATGGCACCGTTGCGGGCGGGGCACCGGTTTCCAATGTCTAAATACGGGTATCTACGCGACCATCTGGTACGCGATAGCCTGTTGCCCGAAGCCGGTGGTTATATCGCACCGGCCCCCGCCAGCTTGGCCCAAATTGCTGCTGCTCATGGTTGGGATTATACGGATCGCGCATTCAGGTTATGCCTGACGGAAGGTGAAGTGCGAGAGATTGGTCTGCCGCAGAACGAGCGTGTGATCCGGCGCGCGCGTCTGTCCAGTGCGGGCACTACGCTGGCTGCGCGGCTGGCGTTGGAGCATGGGGTAGCGGTCAATCTGGCCGGTGGCTCACATCATGCAGGGCCGCAGCGGGGTGCGGGATTCTGCGTGTTTAACGATGTAGCCGTCGCCGCACGTACTCTGCTGGATGAGGGGCATGTCCGTCGGATTCTGGTCGTCGATTGTGATGTGCATCAGGGGGACGGGACGGCGGCTATTTTTGCCAACGATCCTGCGGTTTTTACACTGTCGCTGCACGCGGAGAAAAACTATCCGGCGCGAAAGCAAACCTCCGACCTAGATTTCGGCCTGCCGGATGGGCTGCGCGATGCGCCATATCTTGAGGTGTTAAGAGAGGTTCTAACGCCGCTATGGGATCAGGTGCGCCCCGATCTGGTGTTTTATAATGCTGGCGTTGATCCGCATCAAGATGACCGGTTGGGCCGTCTGTCACTAACCGATGCGGGGCTTGCTGCGCGGGATGACTATGTGCTCCGCTCGGCTGTGGCGCGTGGCATTCCCGTTGTTGGCGTTATTGGTGGTGGATACGGGCCAGACCCTGCCGAAATTGCAGCGCGCCATGCCCTGATGGTCGCTAGTGCTGCGCGCAATGTCTCGGCCTGACTTGTGAAAGGCTCAATCAGGCTTCATTCTGTCAAAAAACACGAGGGAACAATCATGGATAATCGCTTTGGATGTTGGCTCGACCTGCCCAGCCCGCATGTGGCTGAAATTGTCGCGCAGACCGGGTTCGACTGGGTCGTCATTGATTTGGAACATGGGCCAATCGGGATAGAAACTGCCAGCACCATGCTGATGGCGATCAAGGCAACGGGCGCGAAGGGCATCATTCGCATTCCCGAACTGACCGAGGGCTGGATGAAGCGCGCGCTGGATACGGGCGCGCATGGCGTCATGGTTCCCAATATCGCCGACGCCCAGCAGGCCGAGCAGGCCGCGCAATGGTTCCACTACGGCCCTCGGGGAAAACGGGGTGAGGCGCAGGTCATCATCCGCGCCGCAGATTGGGGCCGTCGTGCCGATGAATATACCGGCGGTGCGGAACTGATCATCCAGATCGAGCACCAGACAGCCCTGTCGCAAGCCGAGGAAATTGCGGCAATTGACGGCGTACACATGCTATTCTTCGGCCCATCAGATTTCGCCGCTGCCACAGGTCTGCCCAAGGATTCGCCCAAGGTTCTGGACGGCGCACGCGAGGTTGCCCGCGCGGCCGCTGCACATGGCAAGCGGTCCGGCTCGGTTATGTTCCCTGCGGGCACGGTGACCAGTTTGCACGATGTCGGGATCACGGATATCTCCATCGGCAGCGATGTTGCCAGCCTGACAACGCATCTTGATGCGGCGCTGGCAGCTGTCAAATAGCTGCCTACTGATTAAGGAAATCCCAATGCCCCTGCACCATGCGACACCTGACGATCCGCGCGGCCTGATTGCCGAGGCGTATAATATGGAGATCCAGATCGAGGACTGCCGCTCGATCTTTTTTGACTGGGCATTGGGTGAGGCAGGGCCGGATATGCAAGCAAAGTTGCAGCGTTTGGCAAATCGGTTTGCCGACGCGCAGCCGGATCACCCGATGACCACGGTTCTGCGTGAGGGTCAGAAATCTGTACCTGAGCTGCGGCGTCGCGGCGGGCGCGCGGCGCGTTTGCAGTAGGCGCTTATTGCGTATTTAATGATCGGAGAGCCCAATGAGCGCACAATTCCTAATCCTCAACGTAGGCTCCTCCAGCATCAAATTTGCGCTATACGATGCGGTCAATCCTGAACAAAGACCCCAACTTAGCGGGCAAATATCTGATAGCAGGTCAGCGCCAAAAATTAAGGTTTCCGGAATGTTATCCGGCGATGTTAACACAGATCCGTTGGCTGAAGCCATCCTGACGGCAAGTCATGAGGAAATGGCCGCGCTGCTGCTGGACTGGCTGATGGCGCAGGATGCACTGGGTGAAATCACCGCGGTCGGGCATCGTGTTGTGCATGGTGGCAGCGTGTTTAGCATACCAGTTATCATCACGGCTGAGGTGCTGAGCCAGTTGCAGGATTTGATCCCGCTGGCCCCTTTGCACCAACCCTTTAGCATTGCCGCGATGCGAGCGGTTTCAACGTGCAACCCCGACATACCGCAAGTCGCGTGCTTTGATACGGCCTATCACCGCAGCCAACCACGCCTGAACCAGCTGTACCCGATCCCGCGCGCATTGATGGATGAAGGGCTGGTCAGCTACGGATTTCACGGCCTGTCCTATGACTATATTTCCAGCGTGCTGCCCGACTATCTGGGCGCAGGTGCAGATGGGCGGGTTGTTGTTGCGCATCTGGGCAATGGTGCCAGCATGTGCGGCATCCATCACGGGCGCAGCGTTGCGACGACCATGGGCTTCACCGCATTACATGGCCTGATGATGGGGCAGCGCAGCGGCACAATCGATGCCGGCATCATCCTGCATCTGATGCAGCAGAAGGGATACAGCGCGGACGATATCCAGCAGTTGTTATATCAGGAATCCGGCCTGCTGGGCGTGTCCGGCATTAGCAGTAATATGCAGGATCTGGATGGAAATACCCACCCCCATGCTGTTGAGGCGGTTGATCTGTTTTGCTATCGCGCGGCCAGCGAATGCGCCTCTCTGGCTGTGGCGCTGGGTGGATTGGATGCCATCGTTTTCACAGGTGGTATTGGCGAGAATGCAGCGGATATCCGACGCGGCATTTGTACACGTCTGGAGTGGCTGGGCGTTACGCTGGATGAACAAGCGAACGCAGCGGGGGCAACTCAAATCTCGCTACCGGACGCCAAGGTCACTGCGCTAACCATCCCGACCAATGAGGATCTGGTGATAGCGCGCGCAACCTATGATCTACTTCAATGATGACGTCATAAACGGGAAATTGGAGCCACTTATACGCAAGGGCTGAATTTACACCGTCGATAGGTGTCAGCGTCCACATTTTGCGTTCGGCATTTGATGAGAGTGACGGTTATATTCCCGAACCCTATGTAATCCCAGCGTTTGTGACTTACCTTCCAAAAGATACGATGCCGGTAAGCGACGCTGGGCTATTTAGGGTCTGGAGGTGTAGATGGGGTGATCCACAGGCCACCCCATCTATTATTCAAAGCAAGGCGAGTAGCTTGGCAGCCGCCTCTTCGGACGAGGCGGGATTCTGACCTGTAACCAGCTTGCCGTCTGTCACGACAAAAGATGCCCAGTCATCGCTCTTTTGGTAGTTGCCGCCATTGGCTTGCAGCATATCCTCAACCAGGAATGGAACGATGTTGGTTAGACCAACGGCCTCTTCCTCGGAATTGGTGAAGCCGGTTACGGTGCGACCGGATACAAGTGGTTTGCCGTCCGCTCCCTTAGGGTGTTTGAACACGGCAGGGGCGTGACACACCGCGCCGACAGGGCGGTTATTCGCGGAAAATGCCTCAATCAACGCGATGCTGTTTGTATCCTCGGCCAAATCCCATAGGGGGCCATGACCGCCCGGATAGAAGATCGCATCAAATCCATCAGCATCCACCGTGGACAGAATCTTGGTGTCGGCAAGGTGGGCCTGCGCGGCATCGTCGGATTTGAACCGCTTGGTTGCCTCGGTCTGTGCATCATCTGCATCGCTGGACGGGTCGATTGGCGGCTGGCCGCCCTTGGGTGAGGCAAGCGTGATCTCAGCTCCGGCATCAAGGAAGACGTAATAGGGAGCCGCAAATTCCTCTAACCAAAAGCCGGTCTTATTGCCGGTGTTGCCAAGTTGGTCATGCGATGTGAGTACCATAAGAATTTTCATAGTGATTTCCAATCTAAATTTAAAATCAATCGTTTAGCTTAATAACGCGCTTGCCGAATGCTTCGCCTTGCAGCAGGCCAACAAATGCGGACGGGGCTTGTTCCAATCCGACAATCACTTCCTCGCGATATTGGATCAGGCCTTGCGCGACCCAGTCACCCATTTGCGCCGAAAATTCAGGATAGTACTGGCCGAAATCATCAAAGACGATAAAGCCACGCACTGTCAGACGCTTGCGCAAGATTGCACCCAGCAGCAGGTTCATCCGGTCGGGGCCATCGGGAAGGGAGGTCGCGTTATATTGCGAGATCAGCCCACACACCGGAATTCGCGCGGATGGGTTCAGCAAGGGGAGCACCGCATCGAATACAGCGCCGCCGACATTCTCGAAGTAGATATCGATGCCGTCGGGGGCTGCGTTGGATAATGCCTCGGGGAAGCCGTCTGCCTTGTAATCGATGCAGTCATCAAAGCCTAAAGTCTCGACGACATGACGGCATTTTTCCGGTCCGCCGGCAATGCCCACAACGCGCAAACCGAGGATTTTACCGATCTGTCCGACAGTCGCGCCAACAGGCCCGCTTGCACCTGCTACAACAAGTGTTTCACCTGCCTTTGGTTGACCGATTTTGGTCAAACCGGCCCAAGCTGTCAGGCCCGGCATGCCAAATACACCCAGCGCCCATGACGGGTTTTCAGGGGACTTCCCCATATTTATCACGCCCGTGCCGTCAGATAGCGCATAATCCTGCCAGCCACCGAATGCGACGACCCAATCACCTTCCTCAAATCCCGCCACATCCGAACTGATAACCTGCGCCACGGTGCCGCCGATCATCACCTCGCCAACCTCAACCGGTGCGGCATAGGATGGTGCGTCGCTCATCCTACCGCGCATATAGGGGTCGAGGGATAGGAATTCGTTTCGCAACAACATCTGGCCCGCAGCGGGGACTGGCACGCCCTCCGTTTCCAGACGCAATGTGCTGTCTGTTGGCACGCCGACAGGTCGCTCAGCCAGAACAAATTTGCGATTTTCGCTGTTGGATTGGGTCATGAAAATGGTCCTCTAAAATATGGTATCGCTAGAGGTGTGGGTTCAGACCGCAGTGCGCAAGCCTGTACGACGTTGCGTCAGGGCAATTGGCCGAAAGCAGGGTCCGCATGGCAAGCACCTGTGCAGCTGCGTCGATTCCTTGCAGTTGTATTGATGTGTTAGCTCGCAACCTATCCATCTGGATAGCGGCATACTCCAACAGTTCCGAAAACTGTCCACACGTGCTGCCGACAGATGTTGTGACGCGGCGTAAAAATATATTTGCAGCGACGTAATTTCGATTCGCCAAATTGGGCCTTTCGCCCGATTTTCCGAAAAGTCTGTTGTTGCATTTTGTAGGCTTTAAGTGAGGTGATAATAATGTTGCAGCCCGTGTATCAGGTTCTTAAGTCCCTCTCTTATATAGTGATTTGCTTCATTATATGTCTCAACATTGTACCCGCCGCTGCCGATGCAGATGGGATTGTAGTGGGTAGCAGCGCCGTAGTGATTGAGCGAATTTAACTCTAATTGTGCAATCCGGTTTTGAGGCGGCACCCTCATCGCAGGACGCCAGGATCAGCCTGCCGCCATCACGGTTTTCAACTGAGCAAAGTGAGCGCCGTGTCACAGCATCAAATCGCTGCGGCACTCCAAAAAATGCTCAATCAACCGTCGGGTTAGCGCCTTTTGCGGCCCGACATCGGGCCAGACTGCATAGATGCCCATCGAGGGCAGGCTCCACTCGGGCAGGACTTGAACCAAGCGGCCCTGAGCCAATTCGCGCTGCACTTCGCCAAGAGGTGGGTGCCAAATCCCAAGGCCGGCAACAACCGCGGCCATAGCCGCGTTGATCGCAGTTACCTCGACCCGTGTATTTGTTGGCTCAAAGGTAAACGTTTCGCCGTCGCGCTGTAACGTGATGCTAGAGGGAATTTGCGTCACGGCGATGAAATCATTTTCCACCAGATCTGCGACTGTTTTGACTGGCGCACGGTCGTTCAGATAATCTGGAGAGGCAACGAGAACCTTGTTGAAGTCAGCGATACGACGGCTTTTCAGGGTGCTGCTGCGCAATGCGCCTAAGCGTATGGCGAGGTCAATTCCCTCCTTCACCAGATCAACCTGCGCGTCGCTGCTGTGCACCGTGATTGCTACCATCGGGTGCTTTTTCACGAACTTCCACAGGGATGAGTGCAAATTACTCTGCTCACCAAAGGCCGGCATCGTGATGTGCAGGGCGCCAACCGGCTGACCGCTGCCAACATTGATTGCGTCCAGCGCCTCCTCGGCAGCGGTAACCATCCGGCGTGCGGGCTCTAATGCGTGGCGCCCCTCGGGGGTTAAGGACATTGATCGGGTTGAACGAAAAAATAGGGTCACGCCCTGACGTTCCTCGAGCCGGGACAGGTGGTGGCTGATGACGGATGTCGACAGCTTCAACTTACGGCCTGCCGCGCTCAAGCTACCGGTATCAGCTATTGCCACAAAGACGGCGAGGCTGCGGTAGTCATCAACCATCTTTCTAATCCTTGTAACTATGATTTCGCGAAAATCAGGGTAATCCAGAAAAATATAACTGTCTATTTATGGGGTTAGTAAAAAGGTGACAGCTATGATTATGCGTACCACAAGAGTTAATAGCACCCGTGCCAATACCTACCTCATGCAGCTTTGTAAGCATTTTGAGCAAAGGGTTCAGGTGCAATTCGATGGCGACAGGGGGCAGATCACATTCCCCTTTTGCCAATGTAAATTAACGGCAAGTGATGCGGTGTTGGATGTCGTTCTAACCGCAGAATACGATGCAGAGATGTGCCTAGGGCAACGGGTGATGAGCAATCACATTGACCGCTTTGCCTTTCGCGAAAGGCCACATGTCAGTTGGCAATAGGCAATTACAGACGGCTTGCTGACTTCTAACACGAGGAGATTTGGCATGACGATTGCCGTAACCGCAGCATCCGGTCAGTTGGGTGCCGAAATCGTGCGCAAACTAACTGCCATGCCAAATGGTGGGACAGTTATCGGCCTAGCGCGAACGCCACAAAACGCACCGGAACTCGGCATCGAAATACGTGGTGGCGATTACAATCAGCCGCAGCAATTGCGTGCGTCACTTGCCGGTACCGATACGGTTCTACTTGTTTCGGGGATGGACACACCAGATGCGCGCATTCAGCAGCATCGTAATGTAATCGACGCCGCTAAGTCCGTTGGCGTGCGCAAGATTGTCTATACGAGCATTCACGGCGTCGAGAAGGGCACTGCCTTTTCCGCGGTTGTGCAAAGCAATCGGCAGACTGAGCAAGATGTGCGTGACTCAGGCCTCGACTACGTGATTGGTCGCAACGGGATCTATATTGAGCCTGATATCGAATATCTTGAGGGTTACAAAGCTCGGGGTGAGATTGCGAATAGCGCCGGTTCGGGAAAATGCGGGTACACGACCCGCTCGGAATTGGCCGAGGCATATGCTCGGCTATTAACCACGGATCAGTATGATGGCCGCACAGTTAACCTGTACGGCACACCCATAACGCAGGCACAGTTGGCGCAATATCTGAATGCAACTTTCGGCACCTCCCTTACCTATCGTGAAATGACATCCGATGCGTTCATTGCAGATCGTTCGGCTGATCTAGGTGATTTCATCGGACCAATCATCGGTGGAATTTACGAGGGCATCCGCCTTGGAATTTATGAGAAGGAAAGTGATTTCGAGGCAGTTATGGGGCGTCCACATCAAAGCTGGGATGCCTATTTTTCCACGTTAAAAAACTAGGCAGGGCCAAAAAGATGAATTTCTTAAAAGCTGTTTTGAACCATCCCTACACCTTTTGGGCCATCCTTTGCTTGCCTGCGGTTCCGATGGCGATTGGGCTGTCCTCCGGTGATCCAAATGCGATCCATAGCTTGCTGCATCCAACGGGGGAGTTTGCGGCACGGTTTATGATTATCGCGATGATGGTAACGCCGCTGGTGGTAATGCTCAAACAGTGGCGTGGTCCACGTTGGTTGATGAAGCGTCGTCGATATCTGGGTGTTGCCGCGTTTGGCTATGCCGCGCTGCATACGGCTCTATATCTGATCGATATGGGTAGCGTTGCAGTCACCGGTGGCGAGCTTTCTAAACTCTATATCTGGACAGGCTGGCTCGCATTTCTGATCTTCGTACCGTTGGCCATAACGTCGACCGACAATTGGGTGCGAAGGCTGGGCCGCCGATGGAAGGCTTTGCAGCAGTTCATATACGCCGCTGCTGTGTTAACCCTAGTCCACTGGGCGGCATTGCACGACTGGGGTGGGATTGCACCTGCATTGGTGCATTTCGGCCCGTTGGTAGTGTTGCAGGTGTTGCGCATACAGGCATTTCGACGTCGCCGGGATATACGGCAGTCGACAGCGTTTTGAGCAATGAGTGTACATGTTGGATTGCTCAATTTTCGTGGTGAACGATGCATAAACTCCAATTATTTTGTTTAGCTAAAGTGGCTTGCCTAAAATGCTAGGCAACTTCCCATTGTCGTGCCAATCTTTGGAGGCGTATCCTTAATCACCTGAGGAGAATGGTAATGAGCAGCTCGACCCTCGATGCGAATAAATCGCGCGCACCCTATGCGCAGGTTGATAGCGCAACGGCGGAGCGTGCTGCCGATTCAGAGCGGGCTGAGCTGGCCCTAATGGCCGGTGATATGGCCTGTGTCGAATGGGACATTCCTGAGGGTGTCGTCCATTGTGGCGCACATCTGGAGAAGGTCTTCGGCCTGCCACTCGGTCGGTCCGTTCACAGTATTGATGCCTTCCTTTCCGTAATTCACCCTGATGATGTCAGCCGGATTGACGCAGCCATCAACCGCACGATTACCGATGATGTCGATTACCAGATGGAATGGCGGATTATTCTGCCGGACGGTCAGCTGCGTTGGGTCGGTGGCCGCGGGCGTATAACGGAGCGGGATGCGCAGGGCAATGCGATCAGAATGCTTGGCGTAAACTGGGATATTTCCGAGCAAAAGGAACAACAGCAGGCGCTCAAAACGATGGCTTCCGAAATGGAACATCGGCTTAAAAATACCTTTGCCACGATTGGTGCATTGACCGGAATGGCCGCGCGGCGCTGCGAAACTCCGACTGAGATGATGAACCTGTTGCGCGGGCAATTGTTTGCTCTGGGAAAGGCGCATTCGCTCAGCATGCCAAGTGGCCAAGGTTCGTCCGGCGGTATCGTGCGAGTGGCCGATCTTGTTCGCACAGCGCTGGAGCCGTGGCAGGGGCAAAGGCCGCAATTGGACCTAGATACCGATGCGTCAATCAGCGCGCAAAAGGCGGCCAGTCTTGCAATGATGATGTACGAGCTGACAACCAACGCCACGAAATATGGCGGGCTGAGTGATGACAGCGCGCATTTACAGATCACGCTATTGCATCAGAATGGGGGCGATTTGGTGATGGATTGGCGCGAAACTGTTCCCGAATACGCGCAGCGGCTGCATCCGAAAACAGGGTTAGACGGGTTCGGAACTGTGTTGCTGGCTCAGGCTGCGCGGATGCTGGATGCCGCGTTTGAGCAGGATATGCGGCCAGAGGGGCTGCGCCTGACACTTACCATTCCGGCGGTTTCGCTAATCGTCACGTCTCAGGATACCGCAGTTGAAACGTCACCGAGGAATGCGAAGAACGGCGCGTAAACCACCAAGGTCATTTGATTTTTCAAGGCGCAAGGCACCGCCATGCGTACGTGCAACATCAGCCGCGATGGACAGGCCCAACCCGACCGAGCCACCAGCGTTTTGGTTGCGGGCCTCATCCAGTCGTGAAAACGGGCGCAGGGCCAGTTCCCGCTGATCCTCAGGAATGCCGGGTCCGTCATCCTCAACCACATATTCCAGACTAACGCGGGTCATGCGCATCGATAGGCGAACGCGATCGCCGTATCGCGTTGCGTTGGTCAGCAGGTTTTGCAGCGCGCGTGATACGGCGACGGGGCGCAGATCAACGGTAGGGTCATCTGGCGTTTCGGATTCCATCAACAGGGTCACGCG
Source organism: Pontivivens marinum (assembly GCF_900231835.1). Lineage (GTDB taxonomy): Bacteria > Pseudomonadota > Alphaproteobacteria > Rhodobacterales > Rhodobacteraceae > Pontivivens > Pontivivens marinum. The sequence continues at coordinate 242,455 of NZ_OCTN01000002.1, forward strand.
GGCACCATCACGGCGCAGATTGGTGACCATAGTGCGCGCGATTTTTGCGGGATCGGTGGCTTTGGTTTCCTCCATTCCTTCGCCCCGCGCAAAGGCGAGGAAGCCGTCCAGCATCCGTTCCATCTCCGTGACGTCCTCAACCATCGCATCTGTATCAGGCCCCGGTTCGGCAAGGCTGAGCCCAAGGCGCAGTCGGGTCAGGGGGGTGCGTAAATCATGACTAACGCCGGATAGCATCGATGTGCGCTGCTCAATCTGGCGCTCCAACCGTGTGCGCATGGCTAGAAAGGCGCTACCGGCGCGGCGCACTTCCTCAGCACCGCGGGGACGAAAGATCTCGGAGCGACCTTTGCCAAATGCTTCGGAAACGAGGGCAAGATCACGGATTGGCCGAATTTGGTTGCGCAAAAACAGCGAGGAAATCGTGGCTAAAACAGCTGATGCGAGCACCGTCCACGTCAGCAGCAAATGCGGGTTCGAGGCGACTATCCTGCGACTGGGGAGGAACGCGGTTAACGTTCCGACATCCGAGCGGACCTGAACAATCATAATTTTATCCAGCGATGTTGTGTCTAGGTGGATTGGTCGCTCAATGCTCATGCTCAACACATCATATGCAGCACGGCCGGAGATATCGAAAAGGCCCAGTTGCGCGCCGGTGCTAAACTGTGTCTCGTCCAGAAAGAGCGTGAGGTCCAACAGGCCGCTAACTGTTTCAAGCTGTTGTTCCCGCGCAGATCTATCGTCCAACTGCTCCAACAATGATACGGCGTAATTAAGCTCCGCCCCAACGGAGCGCGCCATTTGCTGCGTCACGCCGTCAACATGTCGGGATAAAAATACCGACGCAGAAACCACCTGAATGCCCACAACGGGAACGAACAGGATCAGCAAAGCCCGCGAAAACAGGTTGCGCGGCATCCAGCGTTTGAGCCATTTGAAACTAATCATATAACAGGGGTAGGGTTTCCCTGTGGCGCGTGCAAGCGGGGAGGCACCATGCAGCAAGTTCAGGATAATGTGCGGCGGATCACGGCCCCGAATGGCGGACCAATGACTTATATGGGAACGCAAACCTATCTGCTGGGAACTGGCGATGTTGCTCTGATCGATCCGGGTCCGGATTTGGCGGTGCACCGTGCTGCGATTATGGCTGCTTTGGATGCAGGTGAGCGGATTTCGCATATCCTCGTGACGCATTCTCATTTGGACCACACCCCACTGGCGCGCACGATGGCGGATGATCTGGGCGTGCCGCTATATGGCTTCGGCGGGGCGACGGCAGGGCGCAGTGACGCGATGATTGCACTGGCCGAGGCTGGCGCACATCTGGGCGGAGGTGAGGGCGTTGATGCCAGCTTTATGCCCGATGAAACCCTGAGCGATGGTGAGGTGCTGAATGGCGCCGACTGGGCGGTTGAGGCATGGCACACCCCCGGTCATATGGCGAACCACTTGTGCTTTATGTGGCATGAGGGACGCGCGGGGTTTTCTGGTGATCACATCATGCAATGGGCGACCACGCTGGTATCACCGCCGGATGGGGATCTGACATCCTTTATGGCGTCGCTGCGAGCTATGCAGGGGCGGTGTGAGGGCTATGTCCTGCACCCCGGACACGGCGAACCTGTGTTGGATGCAGAGGCACGAGTTGCGGAAATGATTGCCCATCGTGAGGGGCGCGAGGCGCAAATCCTAGCTGCGCTGGCCGCTGGCCCGAACCGTATCGATGCTCTAACCGCAGCAATCTACACTGAGGTTAACCCAGCCCTGTTGCCAGCCGCAGCTCGAAATGTGTTTGCGCATTTGATTGATCTGCATGGACGCGGTTTGGTCCGTTGCGACGGCTTGCCAGCTGCGGATGTGGAGTGGTCGCGTTAGGCGCGTTCCGCTATTGAGCCTGCGATTTCATCGATATTCGTGTTCTGATCGAACGGTATATTCGTCCAATCCTTCATACGGTTACGGAACCAGGTTCGTTGCCGTTTCGCATATTGCCGACTGGCGATAATGGCGCTGGAGCGGGCATCCTCAAGCGACATCTCACCGCGCAGGTGGGCGATCAATTCGGGTGCGCCAATCGCCTTGGACGAGGGCCGTTGCGGTTGCCAATCGGGCAGTGCTGACCGTGCCTCATCCAGCGCGCCGAGTGATAGCATCTGATCAAACCGGCGTTCGATCCGGTCGTTCAGCCACGGGATATCCGGCTTCAACACAATTGCGGCCGCAGTATCACGGGGCACCAAAGGGGGGGGCGTCAGCGCGTGCCACGCCGTTAGCCCGCGGCCGGTGGTCCTCAGCACTTCCCATGCCCGTTGGATGCGCATGGGGTTGGCCGTGTCGATCTTGGCAAAGGTTTCAGGGTCTGCCGTGGACAGCTCGGCATGTAAAGCGGCGGGGCCTAGGGCATCCGCCTCGGCACGGATTTCTGGTGGGGTGGGCGGGATATCTGCCAACCCTTGCGTTAACGCTGTGAAATTCAGCCCAGTACCGCCAACGATTATCGCGCGGGGTGTCACGGCCAGTAGGTCACGAATTTCGCGGAGCCACTGGCCTGTGGAATAATCCGTATTGGTTGCAACGTGGCCATATAGCAGGTGCGGCGCGTGCGTCTCTTCCTCGGCATCAGGGCGAGCGGTTAAAACGCGCCAGTTTGCGTAAACTTGCAGGGCATCGGCGTTGATAATGCTGGCACCGGTTCGCGCAGCGAGTGCAAGCGCAAGGGCGGATTTGCCCGAGGCTGTTGGGCCCGCGATCAAGATCGGTTTCATCGCGCAACCCCATTGGAAACATGTACGATTTTGGCGTTGAGACGGATAGCATCATCCGGATCGTGGCTTACCAACACAACGCGCCGATTACTGTTTGCCAGCAGTGAAATCACCGCGTCACGCCGTGCAATATCGAGGCCGGTAAATGGCTCATCCAGCAGGGTTAACGCACTGTCAGCCAGCAATGCCCGTGCCAGCGAAACCCGCTGCGCCTGACCGCCGGACAGATCAGCGGGGCGACGGTCCAGCAACTCAGTGATGTCGAGTGCTTGGGCCAATGCGGGCAGGGCGCCCTTGTTCCGCCGCGCATATAGGATGTTGCGCCGAACGCTGAGATGCGGAAACAGCCGTGGCTCCTGAAACGCCATGGAGAAGCCTCGATCCTGCGCAGGCACAGCGGATAGATCGCAACCATCCAGAATGACCTGCGCATTTGGAGCGCTAAGAAGCCCTGCGATCAGGTGCAATGTCAGCGTCTTTCCTGCACCGGATGGGCCCTGTAGCATCGTAATCTGCGCATCAGATGCGAAATCGAGGGCGAGGGTGTATCCATTGCGCTCGATCTGCGCCTTGACCTGTAGCATGCTCATTTGGAACGCCCTGACAGACGTGAACGTGTGCGCCGCTCCAGCCATTCGCTCAGCAAAAAGGCGGAGAGTGCAGCGATAACTGATACCGTCACCATGCGCGCCGCAGCTGCGTCACCGCTGGGCGATTGCAGTGCTGAATAGATCGCGATGGGCAGCGTGCGGGTTTCCCCCGGAATGTTGGCGGCGAACACGATGGTCGCCCCGAACTCTCCAAATCCGCGAGCGAACCCCAGTGTTGCGCCGGCCAGTAGGCCCGGCATGGAGAGCGGCAGGGACAGGGTAAGAAACCGCCGCACCGGCCCTGCGCCATGAATGCGGGCGGCATCCTCTAGCTTCGGGTCCAGCGCCTCAATTGACAGGCGGCAGGCGCGGACCATCAGCGGAAAGGCCATAACGCCTGCGGCAATGCCGGCGGCCAATGTGGTGAACGGAATGCTAATGCCCAATGTCGCCAGCGGGCCCCCAACGGCCCCGTTTCGGCCAAAGATTTGCAGCAGCAGATAGCCCACAACCACGGGGGGCAGTACCAGAGGTAGTTGGATGATGGCTTTGACCAGCCCCTTGCCCCAAAACTGCCTACGCGACAGGGTCCACGCCGCGAAATAGGCAAGCGGCAGCCCGAACAAGGTCGCAAAGGCCGCGACCTGTAGCGATAGGCCAAATGCCTGCCATTCTGCTGGAGATAAAGTCATCATTCCGGCCTAGCGCGACGCGGCGCTGCGGTCCAGCGATCAGATGTTAACCCCCACCACAGGTGATCCGCGGCAGGGGTGTCGATTAGGAAAGCTCGCACGCGATGGCTGCGGCGAGACGCGCATTATTGTGGACCAGCGCAATGTTGGCGGTCAGCGAAGTGCCGTCGGTCAGCTCAAAGATACGTTGCAACAGGAAAGGCGTGACAGCCTTTGCCGCGATGCCTTGTTCCTCCGCCTCGGCCAATGCTTGCTCGATGATCGGGTTGATCACGGCCTGCGGGATTTCGGCGTCGGCGGGGATCGGGTTGGCGATCAACTGGCCACCGGGCAGGCCGAGTTCCGTGCGCAGACGCTGCGCCGCTGCGATCTGTGAGGCATCCTCCATCCGCAATGGAATCGGATGCGCGGATTGCGAGGACCAGAACGCCGGCAATGTATCCGTGCGATAGCCGATAACCGGAACGCCAAGGGTTTCGAGGACTTCCAGCGTCTTGGGAACGTCCAGAATGGCCTTCGCGCCTGCCGCAACGACGGTCACGGGGGTTTCGGACAGTTCGCGCAGGTCAGCGGAAATATCGAAGGTGCTTTCCGCCCCACGATGCACGCCGCCAATGCCGCCGGTCGCAAAGACGTGGATGCCCGCCAGATGCGCGCAGATCATCGTCGCGGCAACTGTCGTCGCACCTGTGGCACCAATGGCCAGCGCGGCGGCGAGGTCGGCACGGGACAGTTTCATCACGTCCTTGGCCTGGGCCAATTCGTCCAGCGTCTCAGGCTCCAGTCCGATGCAGATTTTATGGTCGATGATCGCGATGGTGGCGGGGGTTGCGCCGCCCTCACGCACGGTTGCCTCAACAGCCAATGCCGTGTCGCGGTTTTGCGGCCATGGCATGCCGTGGGTGATGATCGTGGATTCAAGCGCCACAATTGGTTTGCCAGCCGCAAGGGCAGCAGAAACTTCGGCGGAGTAAATCAGGGGCAGGGTCATGTGGTTGGTCCTTGCAAATGAGTCGCCGCGGCGGCGAGCGCGGCTTCTAACGCGTCAGATGGCGAAGCGCCAGCCAGATGCGCATGTAAAAAGCCCGCAACCGTCGCGTCACCAGCACCAGTAACACTGGCGACACGCACCCGCGCTGGCGTTAAGGTCACGACCTCATCCACCGTGGCAAGGGTCGCAGGCCGCGCCCCATCCGTGACAAGCGCGAGGCGCGCGCCCTTTGCGATCAACCGCTTGGCCAAATCGGCGCTATCCGCATCATGTCCGGTCAGCGCCGCTGCCTCAGCGCGGTTCACCAATGGGGCTGCACCCTGCGCTAATAAGGGGCCAATGCCGATTGCGCGGGCAGGGCTGGCGGGAACTAGAAACAGGTTTGGGTTGGTTAGCGTGACCAGCGCCCCGGGCGGTAGGTTTCCATCCACCACAGCGGGGCCATTGAATGCGTTTACTGTTGCGACGACCTCTGCCGCGCCCTTGGTCAACGCGACCGTATCGGCGATGGCGGCGACCAGATCACCGTCATTCTGCTCAATGGCGATATACAGATCGGTCTTGGCACAGCGATGCAGCATGGAGATGTCGATTCCCCGCTCAGCAAGCAATTCGCGCAACAGGATGCCGTCCTCGTCCTCTCCGATACAGGCGGTTAGGGCGACGGGATGCCCCAATCGGGCGAGCTGCCGTGCGATATTGCCCGCAACGCCACCGGGGCGACGCTCAACAAGGCCGGGCACGTCATCGCCCAAGCGCACACACGTATCGGCACGGGCGATAATATCCCAATGGGCAGAACCAGCGCAGAGCAACATCAGCCGACCCACCCTAGAACTGCGGTGAGAGTGATGACGGATATAACAGTGGAAAACAAAATGGCGGTCGATGCTCGTTGGGGCGCAACCTCGTAATGCTGCGCGATGATGTAGATGTTGCCGGCAACCGGCATAGCGGCGGCTGCAATCATCATAGAGGCAAGGAATGGATCCAGATCGTAGATGTACAACGCAAAGATCGCCACCAGCAACGGGTGCAGGGCAAGTTTCAGCGAGGATAACCACAGCGCAACGCTGGGTCGTTCCGCTGATTTTCCGGCAAGGCTGGCCCCGATGGCAAACAGCGCAGCGGGCGTGGCTGCGGCGCCGAGGATCGACATGAACTCCCCCATTGGCAGCGGCACTGGCAGGTCTGCCAGTGACCACAACAGGCCGGCGGTGATCGACATCACCATTGGATTGGTCAGCAACCCCTTGCCGATGGTCAGCACGATTGCGGGCTCCAACTTGCCCCGACTGCCGGTAATCACAGCCACAACCAGACTGCCAAAGATCAACAGATCAACGCTCAGCACCATCAGAACCGGCGCTGCGGCCCGTTCGCCGAACAGACCAACCAGCATGGGGATACCTAGAAAGCCGACATTGCCGATAACCGCGCATTGCGCCTCGATCGCGGCGACGGATGCCGTATTGCCCCGCATTAGCGATACAGCCGTCGCAATCACGTAAACGATTATAGATGCGGACAGATAGCAAAGCAGAAATGGCACATTCGCGATGTCGCTGAATTCTAGTGTGGCTGTGAAATTGAACAGCATCGCGCTAAGCGCAAACCAGAACACAAATTTCGTTAACGCAACCGCCGCCTCGCGTGAGAAGAACTTCGTCGCAGCGGAGGCAAAGCCCAGCCCGATCAACAAAAAGAAGGGTAAGGTCTTGAGGAAAATGGGGAGCATTGGCACCTGCGGTGAAAACGGGACGGCTCAGGTTTAGCATGTTTGGGCCGCTTGACCAGCGTGCAGCAGGCAACGCGAAACCTACCCACCATACCGATTTATTATACGGTTGAAATTAATGGATTGAAACAGGGCGCACTATCGACGTTTCGCGAGTTTTCATCCTGATGTGCCCTCAGCTCTGGTTGGATGATAGCCCGTGCTAATCACTGCAATAGCTAAAACCGTGAGGTGGTCGATCAGATTTTGAATATATTATCCTTACAAAAATATATATGCGAGAAGAATGAATCAGGTGCTCTCGGCTTAAAATGAAGAGCGCGATTATGTGTGGGAGAAATTTTGTGAATATACTCAAGCCTCTTTTGGTTGCGGTGACCGCTGTATCAGCCACCGCAGCGACTGCTGATGACCTGATTGTCGGTGTCAGTTGGTCCAATTTTCAGGAGGAGCGCTGGAAAACCGATGAGGCGGCAATCATCCGTGGGCTTGAGTCCAACGGCGCACAGTATATTTCCGCAGATGCGCAATCCTCTGCGTCAAAGCAGCTCGCAGATATTGAGGCATTGATCGCACAGGGTGCGGATGCGTTGATTATTCTGGCGCAGGATGCTTCGGCAATCGGGTCCGCGGTTCAGTTGGCTGCGGATGAGGGCATTCCGGTGATTGCCTATGATCGTCTGATTGAAAACCCCGACGTGTTTTATCTGACATTCGACAATGTTGAGGTTGGCCGGATGCAGGCCCGTGCCATTTTGCAGGCGCAACCCAATGGCAACTACGTGATGATCAAGGGATCGCCGACCGACGCAAACGCTGATTTCTTGCGTGGCGGACAACAGGAAATCTTGCAGGCCGCGATTAATGCCGGTGAGATTACGATTGTGGCCGAGGCCTATACGGACGGCTGGCTGCCCGCGAATGCGCAACGCAATATGGAGCAAATCCTGACCGCCCAGGATAATGACGTGGATGCGGTCGTCGCGTCAAATGACGGCACCGCTGGCGGTGTTGTGGCCGCCCTTTCGGCACAGGGAATGGATGGCATTCCGGTATCGGGGCAGGACGGCGACCATGCCGCGCTGAACCGTGTGGCACTGGGAACGCAGACGGTTTCGATTTGGAAGGATTCACGTGATCTGGGCGATGCGGCCGCAAAGATTGCTGTGATCCTTGCCGATGGCGTGCCGCTGGACGATATCTTTTATGCCGAGGATTGGACCTCCCCATCGGGCACTGTGATGAACGCGATGTTTCTAGAGCCTGTCGCGATCCAGCGGGATAATCTGGAACGTGTCGTGCGTGCGCAGTGGATCACGCAGGAGGTGCTATGTCAGAACGTACCAGCGGGAACCGTTGAAATTTGTGGCTAAAGCGTGGGTGTGGGGCATGAATGGGGCTGCGGCCCTTGCATCCCCACGCAAACCGGTCTAATGGCACCCCACTGAAACCGCAGGCGGGGACGGGCCGGTCGGGGAGAAATCCTGCACGGTCCACCGGTTGGGCAAACGCCCTCTCCCCCGTCGAGGCGAAACCGGAAAAGGAAAACACGATGGCTCTTCCCGAGTTCACGCTGCGTCAGCTGTTGGAAGCTGGCGTTCACTTCGGCCACCAGAAGCACCGCTGGAACCCACGTATGGGCCAGTACATCTATGGTGACCGTAACGGCATCCACATTCTCGACCTGACACAGACCGTGCCACTGCTCGACGCAGCGCTGCACGCTGTTCAGCAGACTGTTGCAAAGGGCGGCCGCGTTCTGTTCGTCGGCACCAAGCGTCAGGCACAGAAATCTGTTGCTGAATCCGCTGAGCGTTGCGCACAGTACTACATGAACCACCGTTGGCTGGGCGGCACGCTGACCAACTGGAAAACCGTTTCCAACTCCATCGCGCGCATGAAAACGCTTGATGAGCAGCTGGGCGGCGAGGGCGCCGGCTACACCAAGAAAGAGCGTCTTCAGCTCGACCGTGAGCAGGCAAAACTGACTGCTTCGTTGGGCGGCATCCGCGACATGGGCGGCGTTCCTGACATCATCTTCGTTGTGGACACCAACAAGGAATCTCTGGCCATCGCAGAAGCGAAAAAGCTGGGCATCCCTGTTATTGCGGTTCTCGACTCCAACTCGAACCCTGAGGGCATCGATTACCCGATCCCCGGCAACGACGATGCTGCACGCGCAATCTCGCTGTATTGCGATCTGATCGCACGCGCTGCTCTGGACGGCATGGCTGACCAGTTGGGCGCAGCAGGCGTTGATCTGGGCGAAATGGAAGAGGCGATGGGCGAAGAAGCTCTGGCAGAGGCCGGCGCAGAGGGCTAATCGCCCCGCGCTGAACGTCACCAAACTGAAACGCGCTCCTGCTAGACAGGAGCGCGACCTATCTTTTCAGGAGAGATAACATGGCAATCACCGCTGCAATGGTGAAAGAACTGCGCGACTCGACCGGCGCAGGCATGATGGACGCAAAAAAAGCCCTGACCGAGAACGAGGGCAACATGGAAGCAGCCATCGATTGGCTGCGTACCAAGGGCCTCGCAAAGGCTGCTAAGAAATCCGGCCGTACCGCGGCTGAGGGCCTTGTCGCTGTTCAATCCGAGGGCGGCGTTGCTGTCGCTGTCGAGGTGAACTCCGAGACCGATTTCGTTGCACGTAACGGCGACTTCCAGCAGATGGTTGGTCAGGTTGCCAACATCGCAATGGGCGTTGCTGATACCGAAGCGCTGGCGGCTGCTAACATGGACGGAAAGTCCGTGACCGACGCGATCACCGCTAAGGTTGCAACCATCGGTGAGAACATGTCCCTGCGCCGGATGGTTCGGGTTGAGGGCGAAAGCGTTGCATCCTATGTGCACGGCGCGATTGTACCCGGCATGGGCAAAATCGGCGTTATCGTTTCCTTCAAGGGCGACAATGCTGATTTCGGCAAGCAGGTAGCGATGCACGTTGCTGCAACGAACCCAGCGTCACTGTCCGAAAACGATCTGGATCAAACGCTGGTTGAGCGTGAGAAGCAGGTTCTGACCGATCAGGCACGTGAATCCGGCAAGCCGGACGCAGTGATCGAGAAAATGATCGTTGGCCGCATGAAGAAGTACTTCGAGGAAGTTACCCTTCTGAACCAGAAGTTCGTGATGAACCCTGACGTCACCGTAGCGCAAGCTGCGAAAGATGCAGGCGTGGAAATCACTGCTTATGCGCGCGTCGAAGTTGGCGAAGGCATTGAAAAAGAAGAAGAAGATTTCGCAGCGGAAGTTGCAAAGACGATGGGCAAGTAAGCCTTTAACTTCTTTGAATTTGAACGCCGCGCGGGAAACCGTGCGGCGTTTTGCGTTTGTGGCATGCGTGGTTCACCTATTTTGCGGCAGCCGGATAGTTTAAGAGCAAGGCGTGGCATTGGGTCAGGGCCCTTGACGTGTCTCGCAAAGTAAGCGACATGAGTAAGATGTCTATGCTGCACCGCAACAACGAAGCCGGCCAACTTGCGCGGCGCTTTGCCCACTGGGAGGGAACCTCGACGGTTCACTCGGTGCTGGAGGACGCGCAGGGAATTACCGCTAGCGTTATCTCCACCGCGTTTGGCCTTGCACTATATCAGGCAGTTGGACTGGTTACATCTGGTATGGCGGGGCTGGCGCTGGTGCTGTCATATGCTTCGGGGATTGATGCAGGCGTTTTGTTCTGGACGCTGAACCTGCCATTCTACCTGCTGGCCATTATGCGGATGGGATGGGCGTTTACGATCAAGACATTCCTTGCCATCAGCCTGCTATCCGTTTTGGTTTCTGTTCAGGGGCAATGGTTTAGCTTGGCTACGATACATATCGGATATGCGGCAATTGCCGGTGCTGTTCTGATTGGGTTCGGGTTATTGGGGCTGTTTCGTCACCGCTCCAGCTTGGGCGGGATTGGTATTTTGGCGCTTTACTTGCAGGACAGGATCGGCTGGCGCCCCGGGATAACGCAGTTGGTCTTTGATCTGGGGATCGTCGCGATTGGCTTTTTTGTCCTGCCATGGGGTGCGATGCTGTGGTCGCTGGTCGGAGCAGTTGTGTTGAACCTGTTTTTGACAGTGAACCACCGGCTGGATCGATATATCGCCCGTTGAACTGCGCCGCGAGCCGATATCTATACCTTTGATCGCTACGCCCCATGCGAAATATGCTGTATCGCAATGTGATCGACAGACTTCAGACACAGCCCAAACGTTAACAAAACGCCGCGTTTTCGATTGATTGTGGACGCATTTGCGGGCAGTGTTCGCGCGAACCGAGCTTCAGGAGAATTGCATGCCCGATACGGCCCCGAACCCAAATTATTCGCGTGTAATGCTCAAGATTTCAGGCGAGGCGTTGATGGGCGATCAGGGGTTTGGCTTGCATCCCCCGACGGTTGAGCGTGTTGCGCGTCAAGTGCAGGAACTGCACGAAATGGGCGTTGAGGTCTGTATGGTTATCGGCGGTGGCAACATCTTTCGCGGATTGCAGGGCTCGGCTCAGGGTATGGAGCGGACAACCGCCGATTACATGGGTATGTTGGCGACGGTGATGAATGCGCTGGCCGTTCAATCCGCGCTTGAGGCCCTACAGGTGAACACCCGCGTTATTTCAGCCATTCCGATGGATCAGGTTTGCGAGCCATATATTCGCCGCCGCGCTGTGCGCCATCTTGAGAAAAAGCGCGTTTGTATCTTTGCCGCGGGCACCGGCAACCCGTTCTTCACAACGGACACTGCCGCCACATTGCGCGCGAACGAGATGAAATGTCAGGCTATCTTTAAGGGCACGCAGGTTGACGGGATTTATGATAGCGATCCTAAAACCAATCCAGATGCCGTGCGCTATCAGACGGTTAGCTATGATGAGGTTCTGACGAAGAACCTGAAAGTAATGGATGCCAGCGCGATTGCACTGGCCCGTGATAATAAACTTCCCATTGTGGTATTTTCCCTCACAGCGCCCGGCGGTTTGGCCGGGGTCTTGAGCGGGCAGGGGAAATTCACCATGGTGAAAGAATAAGACGAGGGAACTCATGTCCGACGACATTGATATCGATATTGACGCCATCACAAAGCGGATGAACGGCGCGTTGACCAGCCTGCGTGGCGATTTCGCCAGTTTGCGTACAGGCCGCGCGTCGTCCTCTATGCTGGATGTTGTGCAGGTTGACGCATATGGCTCGATGATGCCGATCAATCAGGTTGCGACCATCAACGTGCCTGAGCCGCGCATGGTTACGGTCAGCGTTTGGGATAAATCCATGGTTGGTGCCGTGGATAAGGCGATCCGCAATGCCGGCCTTGGCATCAATCCGGTTATGGATGGTACAACTCTGCGATTGCCAATTCCTGAGCTGAACGAGGAGCGTCGCCGTGATCTGGCAAAGGTCGCCGGAACCTACGCAGAAAATGCTCGGATTTCGGTTCGTAACGTGCGTCGTGACGGTATGGATCAGATCAAAAAGGGTAAGGCCAACGGCATGCCCGAGGATGATCAAAAGGTCTATTCCGACGAGATCGAAGACATCACCAAGTCGCATATTGGTAAAATTGATGCGGCACTAGAAGCCAAGCAAGAAGAGATCATGCAGGTTTAAGCATATTTCTTGCCCCGCCTGCGCGCGAAACGTTCACCAAAGGACAGTCATGACCTGTAATAGACCAAGCAATGTCGCCATTATTATGGATGGCAACGGGCGTTGGGCAGTTCGTCGTGGCTTGCCTCGGGTGGCGGGGCACAAAAAGGGTGTGCAGCGCGTGCGTGATATCGTGCGCGCGTGCCCTGATTTGGGCGTCAAAACACTAACCCTCTACGCATTTTCAACCGAAAACTGGAAACGCCCGGTGATTGAGGTTGCGGCCCTAATGCGCCTGTTTCGCATCTATATTCGGATGGAGGCGGCGGCTCTGGAAAGCAGCGGCGTGCGGGTTCGGTTTCTGGGGGAACGCAGCGCCCTTGCCCCAGATATCCAGCGGATGATGGATGGGCTGGAAGCACGAACGGTCGATAATGACGTTCTGACCCTGCAAATCGCGCTGAACTATGGTGGGCGCGACGAGATTGTGCGTGCAGCACAACGTATCGCGGCTGAGGTTGCCAGTGGCCAGATGCAGGTTTCCGACATTACGCAGGATAGCTTTAGCGCCGCCCTGGATACTGGCGGTGTTGAGGATCCGGAGCTGATCGTAAGGACCAGCGGTGAATATCGTACATCGAATTTCCTGCCCTGGCAGGCGGCATATGCAGAATATGCCTTTGTTGCTGAATGCTGGCCCGATTTCACGCCAACCATCTTTGGTGAGTTGCTGGATGAATTCGGAACACGTGAGCGACGGTTTGGTGCCATTGAGGCGCAGGGCGGCAACGTTTGACTAAATCTTCTTCCAAGTTTGCCGATCTTCGGCTTCGCCTGATTTCGGCACTGGTTTTGGCCGGTGTCGCATTGGTTGTCTTCCTTTTTGGTGGATTGTGGAGCGCTGTTCTGCTTGCCATTGGCACCGGTGCGATGGTTTGGGAATGGCGCGAAATGGTCGTCGGGCAGGGGCAGGGATTACGGCCGCCCGGCATCCTGATGATCGCTGTCGCTGCCATCGCTGTGATCGTGTCGGATCAGTTCAATCCAATCACTGGTATGGCGGTTTTGGTCGTCGGAACGTTGATCAGTGCAGCATGGGAACGTGAGCGGCTACGTTTTACCGTCACCGGTGCGCTATATATCGGCGTCGCGATGATTTGTATCGAGGCACTGCGTGCGGATTCCCGTTTCGGTTTCCTAGCTGTTTTGTGGTTGGTTCTGGTGGTGGTTGCCGTTGATGTTGGCGGCTATTTTGGCGGGCGCGTTTTTGGCGGGCCAAAGCTGTGGCAGCGGGTCAGCCCCAAGAAAACATGGTCCGGCCTGATCGGCAGTGTGGGTTGCGCGCAGTTCGTTGGCTTTATTTTCGCGCTGGTAGTCGGGTTGAGTTATCCGGCTGAGGTAGCGTTGATGTCTGCCCTTGTCGCGCTGGTCGCCGTCGGTGGGGATTTGGTTGAGAGCGCGGCCAAACGGTTCTTTGGCGTTAAGGATTCCAGTCGCTTGATGCCCGGACATGGCGGCATATTGGATCGCTTGGATGGCCTAATGGCCGCGGCAATTCTGGTTGCGGTGGTTAGCTTTGTGCGCGGGCAGAGCATCTTTCTGTGGTAAAACGTCGCATAACTGTTTTGGGTGCAACCGGTTCCATCGGCACCAGCACGCTGGACCTACTGGATCGTGCCGGTGGGGCGGAGGCGTTTGACGTTGTCGCGCTAACTGGTTCCCGCAATATTGCAGGGCTGGCAAGTGCAGCAAAACGGCTGCGGGCCGAGGTTGCAGTTACGGCTGATCCAACACGACTGGCTGATTTACAGGATGCGCTGGCGGGGTCTGGTGTGAGTGCAGCTGCTGGCCCACAGGCGTTGCTAGACGCGGCTGCTGAGCCTGCTGATTGGACGATGAGCGCGATTGTCGGTTCTGCGGGCCTAGCGCCCACATTACGAGCGGCGCAGCGTGGCGGCACCTTAGCCTTGGCCAATAAGGAAAGCCTAGTCTGCGGTGGTCAGTTACTGCTGGACGAATGCGCGCGATCAGGTGCAGTCCTGTTACCCGCTGACAGTGAACATAGCGCAATTTTTCAATGTCTTAGGGGCGAACGCTCAGCAGAGATTGAGCGTGTGATTGTCACTGCATCCGGTGGTCCTTTCCGTGATTTCACCCTTGCGCAGATGCAGGATGTAACGCCGGAGCAAGCGATTGCGCACCCAAACTGGGACATGGGCGTCGGCATCTCAATTGATAGTGCCAGCATGTTCAACAAAGCACTGGAACTTATTGAGGCTAAATACCTTTTCGGCCTTCGGTCGAGCCAGATTGAAGTTTTGGTGCACCGCCAATCCATTATTCATTCCATGGTCGGTTTTACCGATGGATCGATCATTGCGCAGATGGGGCCGCCTGATATGCGCGGGGCAATTGGCTTCGCGCTGAATTACCCTGACCGTCCTGATTTGCCGGTGGAGCGAGTGGATTTTGCCGCGCTGGCAACGTTGGATTTTACGGCACCAGATTCCGAACGGTTCCCCGCGCTACGCCTTGCCCAACAGGTGTTAGAGATGGGCGGGCTGGCAGGGACGGTTTTAAACGCGGCCAAGGAGGCAGCCATGCAGGGCTTCCTTGATCGTAAGATCGGATTTCTAACGATGGCTGACCTTGTTGAAGGGGCGCTAAACGTCCTACCTTGTGTCGGAGAGCCGAGCGACCTGACCTCCGTTGTGGAGTTGGACGCTGCTGCGCGTGCATATGTACGCGCTCAAATTTGTTAAGGACGGCGTTTCATGATCGAATTGATTTCCAGCATCCCGCTTGTCGGCGGCTTTCTGTCGTCTGTTTTGCCCTTTATCGTCGTTATCGGGATTGTCGTGTTTATCCACGAATTCGGTCACTATATCGTGGGGCGCTGGTGCGGCATCCATGCTGAGGTATTTAGCCTCGGCTTTGGTAAGGAAATCTTTAACCGCGTGGACAAGCGTGGAACCCGTTGGCGGATCGGCATCCTGCCACTGGGCGGTTATGTGAAGTTTCTGGGCGATGCCGATGCCTCCAGTCGCACCGATCTCAGTGCTGTTGAATTTATGGACGACGATACCTTGGCGCGCAGCTTTCCGGGCGCCTCGCTGTGGAAGCGGGCGCTGACGGTCGTTGCGGGGCCGGTTGCGAACTTTATCCTGACGATTGTGATTTATCTGGGCCTTGTCACATGGACTGGCGTTGCGGTGGATGAGGCACGCATTGGTGAAATTCCCGCCTCTGTCGCGGGGGAAACGCCGCTGATTCAAGGCGATCTGGTGCTCGCGGTGAATGGTCAACCGGTTGAAAGCTTTGGTGATCTGGCAACCGCCGTTAGTGAGGTAGAGGACGGCCTGCCTGTCACCCTTGATGTTGAGCGCAGCGGCACTCCGTTGGAACTGGAAGTTGCCAATCTACGCCCCCCCTATGTTGCGGGCGTGCGTCCACTCTCCGCCGCCAGCCGCGCAGGCATTCGGTCGGGTGATTTGTTGCTAAGCGCAGGTGGTCAGGCCCTGCCTGATATCGCGATGCTGCAACAGGTTGTGCAGGCATCTGAGGGGCAACCGCTTGAGATTGTTCTACGTCGTGGTGCCGACACCCTGACATTGGAAATGGTCCCGACCGAGGAGGACGTGCCCCAGCCGGACGGCACCTTCGCACGGCAGGTCATCATTGGTGTTAGCGTCACAACCTATCTGCAACCGCAGGTTCGGAGCCCTGGTCCGATCGAGGCGCTTACCATCTCTGTTGATCGAATGGTGGGCATCATCACGGGAACATTCGATGGCATTGGCCAGATGATATCCGGTAATGTCAGCCCGACCAATTTGCAGGGTCCACTGGGAATCGCTCAGGTTTCGGGGGAATCTGCGGGGCAGGGATTGGTTAATTTTATCCTGTTGATCGCGATGATTTCGACAGCGATTGGATTGATGAACCTGTTCCCGATACCCGTGCTGGATGGCGGCCACCTTGTTTTCTATGCAATTGAGGCAGTTACAGGGCGTGTTCCAGCCGGTAAATGGGTGGATGTCGCAATGGCCGTTGGTCTCGCAATGGTGTTGTCCCTAATGCTTTTCGCAACGTATAACGACATTACACGTCTGTAGGCGGTTTGCCGCCACAGATGCAGAATTGTCCTGAGAAAAAGGCGGGTCAGATGCTCTCCACCACCAAGAACCTCGTTGTGCGCGGACCGCGTGCCGCACTTCTGGCCTGCGTTGCAAGCGCGGCGTTGTTCAGTGCCGCGCCCATCGCGGCGCAGCAAATCCCGTCCAGCTTCGTGCTTAGCGGCGTGGAGGTTGAGGGCAACCGCCGGATTGAGGCGGAGACAGTCCGTGTTTACACCCAGCTCTCCGCGGGTGAGACGGTAACGCCATCGGATCTGAACGCAGCGGTTCAGGCACTATACGCAACTGGCTTGTTCGAGGATGCACAGATATTGGTGCAGGGTACGACCCTGCGCGTCGTAGTCGTTGAAAACCCCTCGATCAATCAGATTGCCTTTGAGGGGAATGACGTCATTTCAGACGATCTGCTTCAAGGGAATATCGAGATCCGCCCACGGCTTGCCTATAACCGCGCCGCAATTGAGGCTGACGCAGCAACGCTGATCGCTATTTACCGATCCATTGGCCGTTTCGATGCACAGGTTACGCCCGTCATTATTGAGCGCCCGGAAAACCGCGTTGATGTCGTGTTCGAGATTTTCGAGGGTGAAGTCACAGAGATTGAGCGCATCACTTTCGTGGGAAACGCGGTCTTTTCCGACGGCGATTTGCAGGACGTCATCGCCAGCCGTCAGGCGGGTATTCTGTCTTCCTTCTTCAGCAATGATACATACGATCCCAGCAAGGTTCGCCTGGATGAGGAGCTGCTGCGGCAATTCTACCTTGAAAACGGGTTCGCCGAATTTGAGGTGGATAGCTCGATTGTTGAACTTTCCGCCGATCGGCAGGGCTTTTTCCTGACCTATACGATCAATGAGGGGCCGCGTTATACCTTTGGTGACCTCTATGTTGATCCGCTGGTTGAAGGGCTGGAGCCAAACGATTTCCTCGAGGCTATTCCCGCAGAAACCGGTGACAGCTTCGACCAGCGTGTGGTCGATGATGCGGTTGCAAACATTCTGGAGATCACAGGTCAGCGCGGCTTTGCGTTTGCCAATGTTTCCCCGCGCGTGCGCCAAAATGCCGAGGAGCGCACCGTCGATATCGTCTTTGAGGTTGTAGACGGTAACCGTGTCTTTGTTGAGCGGATCGACATTAGCGGTAACACCGCAACATTGGACCGCGTCATTCGGCGTGAGTTTGATCTGGTTGAGGGGGACGCCTTCAACGCAACCTCCGTTCGTGAAACAGCGGATCGCCTACGAGGAACCGGCTTCTTCTCGGATGTCTCGGTCGATATTCAAGAGGGCTCGGCTCCGGATCGGGCGGTCGTGGAAACCGTGGTCGATGAACGACTTACCGGTTCTGTGAACTTCGGTGTCGCCTATTCGTCCGCCTCGGGTGTTGGCGGTTCGGTTGCCCTGTCCGAGAGTAACTTCCTCGGCCGTGGTCAATCGGTTTCCGTTGAGTTCTCAACGGGTACCGATGAAAATATCTATAGCCTGTCCTTCACCGAACCAAACTTTATGGATCGTGAAGTGGCCGCTGGATTTGATCTGTATTATCAAGAAATTGATCGCGATACGTCCAATTTCGATGAAACAAATATCGGGTTTGAGCCTCGCTTTACATTCCCTGTTAGCGATAATGGCACATTACAGCTGCGCTATCGTATTTCCGAGGATGAGATTTCAACGGACTCTACCACGGATGTTTCTGCTGCGATCCTCGCGGATGAGGGTAGCGAGCTTACCTCGTCCATCGGCTTTACCTATCAGTATGATCGCCGGAACAGCACCGCCGCACCAACACGCGGCTACATTCTGACATTCACCGGTGATTTGGCTGGTTTAGCTGGGGACGCACAGTATCTGAAGGGTACGGCGACCGGTCGTATCTATCGCAGCTTTAACAACGATCAGGTTGTTACCTATCTTGAGGGTGAGGTCGGTGCGCTGGCGTCTAGCTCCGGTGGTTCTCGGATTACGGATCGCTTCTTCTTAGGTGGTTCCAGCTTCCGTGGCTTCCAATCCGGTGGCTTCGGTCCTCGTGATACCGACAATACCGGTGCAACTGATGTGGATGCGGCGCTCGGCGGCAACTATTACGCTGTGATCCGTGCGCAAGCATCGTTCCCCCTTGGCCTGCCTGAGGAAGTTGGCCTTTATGGCGGTGTCTTCGCCAATGTCGGCTCTCTCTGGGGGTTGAACGAAACGACTTTCTCGGATGCGGCACGTAATGGAGGCACAGCCTATACCATTGATGACAGCGCCGAATTGCGATCCGCGGTTGGATTCTCGCTGTTCTGGGACAGCCCGATTGGTGCGCTGCGCATCGATTACGCGGTTCCAGTTACCACAGTTGAGGGTGACGATGAGGAGCGGTTCCGCCTGTCGGGCGGCCGCCGCTTCTGATGCGGGCACTTGTTCTTGCGTTAATGTTGATGCTGCCCAGTGGCATTGCGTTCGCGCAGGAACAGCTGCGTCAGGCCCCTGCAATTTTGCTTGTTGATCCAAGAGTGATCTTAGAAGACTCCGTTTTGGGTCAACAAATTGTGGAGGGTAACCGCGCCGACCGTGCCGCATTACAGGCTGAGGCGGATGCCGTGTCCGAGGCATTCGAGGACGAAGAACAACAGCTTGCTGCCCGTCGTAGCCTGCTAACCCGCGATGCCTTTGCCGTCCTCGCCACTGACTTTGATCGCCGCGTGCGTGAGGCACGAGCCCAGCAGGATCAGCGTGCTCAGGAACTTATCGCCCAGATTGAAGCGCGCGAAAGGGAGTTTTCCGAGCAACTCACCCCGATTTACGCAGAGATTTTGAACGAGGTAGGGGGCGCGGCTGTTATCGATCTTCGTAATGTGATCCTCGCCAATGCTCGACTGGATATTAGTCAGGAGGTCATCCGCCGACTTGACCTTAGACTGCTTGACCCCGAGCAATCACCCGAATAAGAATTTTTCCCCATACCCAGCAAGGAGCGTATCGGTGACAGATCAATCCACGCCATTCAAGCCCACGGCCGATCTGGCTGAGATTAAGCGGATGATTCCGCACCGCTATCCCTTTCTGTTGATCGACAAAGTGCGTGATATGGTTGAGGGCAAATTTGCAATCGGCATCAAAAATGTCACCGCAAATGAGCCCCATTTTGAGGGGCACTTCCCGCAGGAAGCGGTCATGCCAGGCGTGTTGCAGATTGAGGCATTGGCGCAAACATCCGCTGTGCTTGTCTCCGCCTCTATGGGTCTGATCGACAAGAGCGCGTTGGTCTACTTCATGACTGTAGATGAATGCCGTTTCCGCCGTAAGGTTGTTCCGGGTGACGTTCTCGAACTGCATGTGACAACTATTCGTGGCCGTGGAAAAGTCTGGAAATTCAAGGGTGAAGCACGCGTCGACGGTGAGCTCGCAACTGAATGCGTTTTTGCAGCGATGATCGTTCCCCCCGAGGAAGGCTGAGATGAGCATTGCGCCCGACGTCATAATCCACCCAACAGCAATTGTTGAGGATGGCGCCCGTATCGGCGCCGGTTCATCCATCGGCCCCTTTTGCATGGTTGGGCCAAATGTTGTCCTAGGCGAACGGGTGCAATTATTTTCGCATGTGGTTGTCACTGGATGGACGTCGATTGGTGACGAGACGCGCATCTGGCCATTTGCCTCTATCGGACACCAACCGCAGGATTTGAAATTTTCTGGTGAACAAACCCGTGTCGAAATCGGCAAACGGAACATGATCCGTGAATCGACTTCGATTAACCCGGGTACATCCGGCGGAACGGGCGTTACAATTATTGGCGACGACAACCTGATGATGCTGGGAACCCATGTCGGGCACGATTGCAAACTTGGCAATCACATTGTTCTCGCAAATAATGCCGCAATAGCTGGGCATTGCGTGCTTGAGGATAACGTGATCGTCGGCGGTCAATCCGGCGTCCATCAATTCGTACACATTGGCCGCGGCGCGATGATTGGCGCAGTTTCAATGGTGACGAAGGACGTAATTCCCTATGGTTCGGTCGTCGGTAATCGGGGTGCATTGGCCGGATTGAACATCACAGGCCTAAAACGGCGCGGGGTTGAGCGCGCGCAACTTCATGCATTGCGCGCCGCGTATCAGGCAATATTTGTTGATGGAACAGGTACACTGCATGAGCGGTCGCGCCGAACTGCGGATGATCATCCAGATAATGAGCTGGTTCAAGAAATCGTCGGCTTCATTTTGTCCGAGCATGCCCGATCGGTCGCAACACCGTGACGGCTGGACCTGCGACGTCGTTGGGCATAATCGCGGGGCGTGGCTCATTACCGAAATCGGTGGCTGAGGCACGTTTGGCCGCGGGATTACCCTATTTCGTTGTTGGATTGCAGGGCTTCGCAGGCGATTGGATAATCGAGCACCCGCATAGGATCGTCTCGATCCTAGCTGTGGGAAAACTGCTGAATGCGTTCAAAGAGGCCGAGTGTACGCACGTAACGATGGCAGGTGGGGTTGAACGTCCGTCGATCAACCAATTGAAACTGGATGCGAAAGCGCTCAGCTGGCTACCTAAATTGCTACCCGCCCTTCGTAGGGGTGACGACAATTTACTGCGTACAATTCGGGAGCTGCTTGAGGCGGAAGGATTAATCCTAGTTGGTGCGGATACCATTTTGCCACTGACGCATGATGACGCGACCCTAACGATTACTCAGCCAAGCGCCGAGGATATCTCCGATGTTGATCGTGCCGAGGGATTGCTTCGCGATCTTGCTCCGCACGACGTTGGGCAGGGTGTTGTCGTCGCGCAGGGTTTGGTGCTGGGAATTGAGACGATTCAGGGCACCGACTCTATGCTGAATTTCGTCGCATCTGACCGTCGAGGGCAGGGCGGTGTATTGGTTAAGCGTTTGAAATTAGGGCAGGATCGTGCGCTAGATATGCCAGTTATTGGGCCAAATACGATTAAGAGTGCAGTTGCGGCCGGATTAAATGGAATAGTGGTTGAGGCAAACGGTGTCATGATTCTGGAGCGCGCTGAAACCATAGCGGCTGCAAATGCTGCCAAGATCTTTATATGGGTAAAATCATGAAGGTATTCCTGATCGCTGGCGAGGCTTCTGGTGATAAACTTGGCGCTGCCTTGATGATTGGGTTAAAGCATCTTCGTCCTGACATTCAATTTTTCGGGATTGGTGGGCCGCAAATGCAGGCGCAGGGGCTGACTAGCCTCTTCCCGATGGAGGAGCTCAGCGTTATGGGGCTGGTCGAGGTTTTACCTCGACTTCGCAGTTTGTTTCGGCGACGTGATCAAGCCGCCAATTCCATTCTTAAGTTGAAGCCTGATGCTCTGATTACGATCGATAGCCCTGATTTTTGTCTGCGGGTCGCGAAAAAAGTTCGCAAGCGTCAAGAAATTCCGGTGATCCACTATGTTGCGCCATCGGTCTGGGTCTGGCGTGAAGGACGGGCGGCCAAGATGGCGCAGCATGTCGATCATGTCTTGGCGTTGCTGCCGTTCGAGCCGCCATACATGCGGGCAGTTGGAATGACGTGTGACTTTGTCGGTCATCCTGTTACCGCAGAACCGCAACCAAAACCGGATGAAATTGCAGCGTTACGCGCGGAGTTGAATATTCCGCCTGAAAATCGGGTGCTTGTAATTTTGCTTGGGTCACGGAGCGGCGAAGTTGCTCGGCTTTCAGAACATTTTGGCGCATCTATCGCTCTCCTGAATCGAAACAATTTGAGCGTTGTCGTACCGACAGTTGGCCATCTATACGATCAGGTTGCTGAGGCCGTACAGGATTGGCCATTTCAGGTCACTTTACTTGACCCGCGTGATTTTGATGCAGCGCAGGCCGAGGCCCGAAAACGTTCGCTCTTCCATATGGCCGATGCCGGGCTTGCTGCTTCGGGTACCGTTGGCTTAGAGCTGGGTATGGCCGGTTGTCCGTCAGTGATTGCTTATCGCATGGCGCCGCTCAGTTGGTTTTTTGTAAAGCGTTTGGTCAAAACGAAATATGTGAACCTTATCAATATTTTACTACAGCGTTCCGTTGTGCCGGAGCTGATTCAGCACGATTGCACCGCTGCCAATATCGCATCGGCCTTACGGCCAATCTTGGACCGCCCTGAAGTTGCAGCGGCGCAGCGTGATGGATTGATTGAGGCAATGGTGATGCTGGGAACGGCTCAGGATGCGCCGGGATTACGCGCCGCACGATCTGTTTTGGCTGCGGTGCAGCGGCACTCAAACAACTAATCCAACTCGAACTGAAAAGGGGCGCCCAATTGGACGCCCCTAATTCATTAGCGATTTTCGACGTCTACATAGTCACGATGCGCAGCGCCGGTATAGAGCTGGCGAGGGCGACCGATTTTTTGCTTCTCATCGGCAATCATCTCTTTCCACTGGGCGATCCAACCAACAGTGCGCGACAGTGCAAAGATTGGTGTGAACATGGACGTTGGGAAGCCCATCGCGTCGAGAATGATACCCGAATAGAAATCAACGTTCGGATAAAGCTTACGCTCAACGAAGTACGGATCCTCTAGCGCGATTTTCTCCAGCTCTTTAGCAACCTGCAATGTCGGGTTGTTTTCAACGCCGAGCAGGGCGAGAACCTCATCGGCGCTCTCCTTCATTACTTTGGCGCGCGGATCGAAGTTCTTGTAAACGCGGTGGCCAAAGCCCATCAGGCGGAACGGATCGTCCTTGTCCTTCGCCTTGGCGATGTACTCGGGAATACGATCAACCGAACCGATTTCACGCAGCATGTTCAGCGCAGCCTCGTTCGCGCCACCATGTGCCGGTCCCCACAGGCAAGCAACGCCCGCTGCGATACATGCAAATGGGTTTGCGCCGGACGAGCCGGCCAAACGAACCGTGGATGTCGATGCGTTCTGCTCATGATCCGCGTGCAGAGTGAAAATCCGGTCCATCGCGCGCGATAGAATTGGATCAACAACATATTCCTCGGCCGGAACAGCGAAGCACATGCGCAGGAAGTTCGATGCATAGTCCAGATCGTTCGACGGATACACGAATGGCTGACCGACCGAGTACTTATAGGCCCAAGCGGTGATCGTAGGCAGCTTTGCAATCATGCGGATCGAGGCAACTTCACGCTGCCATGGATCATTCACATCGGTAGAGTCGTGATAGAAGGCGGACATTGCACCAACAACACCGCAAACAATCGCCATTGGGTGCGCATCGCGACGGAAACCACGGTAGAACTGCATCATCTGCTCGTGCAGCATTGTGTGGTTCGTCACGCGGTTGGTGAAATCCTCCAGCTGCTGCGCGGTTGGTAGCTCACCGTAGAGAAGCAGATAGCACACTTCGAGATAGTGCGATTTCGAAGCAAGCTCACCGATCGCATATCCACGGTGCAGCAGTTCGCCCTTGTCACCATCAATGAAGGTGATTGCGCTTTCGCACGATGCTGTGGACGTAAAGCCGGGGTCGAAGGTGAACACGTCAGCCTGCGCGTACAGCTTGGAAATATCGACGACGTCCGGGCCCAAAGTCGGGCTCTTCACGGCAAGTTCTAGATCCTTGCCGTTAACGTTCAATTGAGCGGTGCGTTTTTCAGTCATTCGTACATCCCTGTCATGCGGGCAGGACTAGCCAGCCGCGAGTGGTCTCATATCCGGGGATTTGGGCCCCCTTTAGTTGGATCCTGTCCAACAGCGAGATGGCCCGCGCCGCGCGTTATGCGGCGGCGAGCATGTCGTCGATCCGTGCCAGACTCTCCTCACGTCCTAGGTGGACGAGCACGTCAAATATGCTGGGAGAAGTTGAGCGGCCTGTCAGCACCGAACGCATCGGTTGCATAACCTTGCCAAGTTTTAATTCTTCTTCCCCGGCAAAGGCCTTAATCGCAGCCTCCAGATCGTTATGTGACCAGTTAGCATTCCGCAGTCGCACAGTCAATCTTTCCAGCATACCACGGGATACATCATTGATCTGAGCTGCTGCTTTTTCGTCCATCTCAATAGGGCGAGCAGTCAGCAAATAGTGACCCATTTCAAGGAGGTCCGGGATTTTCTTCGCCCGATCTTTCAGAGCAGGCATCGCGACGGTCAACTTTGCGCGGGTGTCCTGATTGGGCACAGGCATTTGTTGCAGTGCCATATAATCTGTAAGGAGTTCCGTAAGTTCCACGTCATCCATGGCCCGCAAATGCTGTCCGGACAAATTGTCTAATTTTTTAAAGTCGAATCGAGCCGCACCCTTGGAGATTGTATCGAGGCCAAACCATTCGATTGCTTGCTCGGTGGTGAAAAATTCCTCGTCACCATGGCTCCAACTCAAACGCGCCAGATAATTGCGCATAGCTTCAGCAGGATAGCCCATGTCGCGATAATCCTCGACGCCCGGCGCGCCGTGACGTTTTGAAAACTTTGCCCCATCCTCACCGTGAATCAGTGGAATATGCGCGTAGGTGGGTCGCGACCATTCCATCGCATCTAGGATCAGCACCTGACGGGCCGCGTTGGTCAGGTGATCGTCACCACGGATAACATGAGTCACGCCCATGTCGTGGTCATCGACAACCACTGCCAGCATATAGGTTGGCGTTCCATCCGAACGTAGCAGGATCAGATCGTCCAGCGTTTCATTCTTCCACGCGACACGCCCCTGAACGACATCCTCAACAACCGTTTCGCCATCACGCGGTGCCCGCAGGCGAACAACATAGGGCGCATCGGGCAGGTCGGTGGCATCACGCCATGGCGAACGGAATACGGTGGAGCGGCCCTCATCCTTGGCCGTCTCGCGATATTGAGCGATTTCCTCTTGCGTAGAAAAGCACTTATACGCGGCACCCTTGGCCAGCAATTCCTGTGCAACCTCGGCATGGCGCTCAATTCGCTCAAACTGGCTTACCGCCTCATCATCCCAGTCAAGGCCCAGCCATTTGAGTCCTGCGAAAATCGCTTCAGTTGCCTCAGGGGTCGAACGTGCGCGATCCGTATCCTCGATCCGCAGCAGGAATTTACCGCCATTCGCGCGGGCAAACAGCCAGTTGAACAGTGCAGTGCGTGCGCCTCCGATATGAAGGAAACCGGTGGGCGAAGGGGCGAATCGCGTAACGACAGGCGTTGTGGTCATGGGGCGTTAACTTTCCGGTAACTCTGCTTGGCACAAGATGTCCCTGTGTCTAATGCAATCGCGCAACCGTCGACAAGGCGCTCGGCTCTGACTCGGCTCGATGCAGCCCTAGAACCGCAACGACGTCAGCTCGTTTTGTGGGTCCCGGTGCTGTTTGGCGCGGGCATTGGTGTCTATTTCGCGCTACATCAGGAGCCAACATGGGGTTTGTGCATCCTCGTTTTGGCCATTGCGGCGCTGGCATTGCTGGGGTTTCGGGGCGGGTTAACTGCCGGAACTGTCGCGCTGATTATTGCGATACCCTGTTTCGGATTCGTTAATGCGACAATCAGAACGGAAATCGTCAGCCACCCAGTGTTGGAGCGTGATTTCTACGGGTCAATCTCTGGCCGTGTTATCGATATTGGGCGATCATCGGCCGGAAATCCGCGTGTTTTGCTCGATAATGTGACGTTATATGGCGGACCTCAGGTGGCGCGAATACGCGTTTCATTAACTGGTGATGAGGTATTGCCCCATCATATCGCCGGTCGGGTTGTCCTTTTAACTGCACGAATTGGCCCACCGGGGCGACCGGTTGCACCGGGCGGTTTTGATTTCAGGCGATTGGCATGGTTCGATCACCTTAGCGCGGTTGGCTACACCGATATGCCCGTGATGGTGCTTGAGGGTCAGCCAAGCGCCCCGGTATTTCGTGCGCGGATGATCCTTGCCGACGGGATTCGCGCAGGAATGCAGGAGCCCGCTGCCGGTTTTGCCGCCGCGATCCTGACCGGAGATCGTTCAACGGTAGATCAGGAGGTGCTGGCTGATCTACGCGCGTCAAATTTGGCCCATCTGCTCGCGATCTCCGGTTTGCATATGGGGCTACTGACGGCCTTCATATTTGCATTGGTGCGCAGGGGACTCGCGCTGATCCCCGGTCTTGCGCTGCGATATCCGGTCAAGAAATGGGGCGCTGTTGCGGCGATGTTGGCTGGTATTGGATATTTGGCGCTGTCGGGCGCATCGGTGCCAACTCAACGTGCATTTGTGATGGTTGCCGTCGTGCTAACCGCAGTTCTACTTGATCGCCCCGCATTTACCCTGCGCGGCGTGGCATTGGCCGCGATGTTGATTCTATTGGTGCGACCGGAAAGTGTCTTGCAAGCAGGCTTCCAGCTGTCATTTGCGGCAACGTCGGCGCTGGTGGCTGTATTCGAAAAATTGCGTCGCTATAACTGGTGGCGGGATGAGGCAAAGGGCTGGGTCAGTCAGTATCGTCCTGGAATCGCGCTCCTAATCACATCCAGTGTTGCAGGATTGGCGACCGCACCCTTTGGCGCGTTTCATTTCAATCAAGTATCGCAGCTAGGCTTGATCGCCAACTTGATGGCGGTGCCACTAATGGGCGCCGTAATTATGCCAGCGGGGGTCGTCGCTGGCGTGCTCGCCCTGTTCGGATTGCAGGGGGCCGCGCTGTGGGTGATGTCGTTCGGAATTGAAACAGTTCTGGGTGTTGCGCACTGGGTTGCCGGATTGGAGGGGGCCACACGTGGAGTGAAGGCTGGACCATGGTACATCCTCCCAATGATCGGCCTCGCTGGTATTTGGATGATCCTTTGGCGAGGGCGCGGCATTTGGCTGGGACCGACGCTGTTCGCTGTCGCCCTGTTTTTGTGGCAAGCCAGTTCCCGACCTGATTTGTTGATCAGCGATAGCGGGCGTTTGATCGGCGCGATGACCCCGCAGGGACGTGCCCTCAACCGCAGTTCCGGGAACACGTTTGCCGCAAATAACTGGCTGACGGATGATGGTGATCCGTCGGATCGGCCATATGCTGTTGCGCGTTGGCAGCCACGTCAGGGGCAGGGCTGGCAGCGAGTTTCCCTTACAAATTCATGGCACCTGATTGCCGTCACAAGTCGCAGCCGTTGGCCCTCCGATATTCCGCTATGTGATGCCAAAACAATACTGATCGTTGCCGCATGGTCTGGCGAAGTCCCACTACCAGATCAGACCAACGAGTGCGCGCAGGTCTGGCAGCGGGATGCCCTGAAACAAAGCGGCGGACTTGCCTACTGGCTGCGGCCAGATGGATTCACATTGCAAACTGTGTCTGATGCCGAGGCGCAGCGCCCATGGGTGCGCTAATTCCTCAATAGGTCCGTATCAGGCCAACAAGCCGCCCCTGAACCTTTACCTGATCTGACCGATAAATGCGGGTTTCATAGGCTGGATTTGCTGCCTCCAAGGCGATGGCGCTACCTTGCTTGCGAAGCCGCTTTAGCGTGGCCTCCTGATCCTCGACCAGTGCAACGACGATATCGCCGGTATTTGCATCGTCTTGTTCCTGAATAACAACGATATCACCGTTATTAATGCCGGCATCTTTCATCGAGTCGCCCTTGACCTCCAGCGCGTAATGGCGGCCACCGCGTGTGATCATTCCACCTGGAACGGCAACATGGCTGGAGACCTGCTGGATCGCTTCGATCGGGGTACCAGCAGCGATGCGGCCCATGACCTGAAGCTCAACCGAGCCGCTGCTATGTACCGGCATCGCGGCAGATGGGCGTTCGCTTAACCCACCCTGAATAGCAGTAGGACGAAATCCGGATGGCTCTGCGCTGTCAGGCAGGCGCACAATCTCAATGGCACGTGCGCGATGTGCCAAGCGGCGGATAAATCCGCGTTCCTCCAGTGCTGTGATCAGGCGGTGAATGCCGGATTTAGAGCGTAGATCCAGCGCCTCCTTCATTTCGTCAAATGAGGGGGACACCCCATCCGCTTGTACTCGTGCATGAATAAAATTGAGCAAATCGAGTTGCTTACGCGTCAGCATGGCGTCACTCCCAGTCGTGGCGACCCGAAATTGACGGGTTGGCGCAGGTATCGGTTCGCTCAGGTTCTACAAAGGTTCTCGTTTTGTGTCAACGCGCGCTATGGTTAATGCAGCGGGATCGTTTCAACCATATCACCCGCTATGCGTGCAGGATCGTTTGGCGCACGCACTACGAGTATGTCAGACGCATCCAAAACGCTAAGCAGAGAACTATCCTGCCGATCATAAACCCGTACGCCGTCCCCCTCACGCACGGCACGCATATAGTGTTCGCGGCCTGCATTCGGCCCCAGCGCCTTGGTTAACGGCATCACGCTGCGCGGCAGGGGTGCACCTGTTCCGCCCAGCATTCGATCCAGTGCGGGGCGCAGAAAGACATGAGCGCAAACGAACGCTGACACCGGATTTCCGGGCAGGCCGATCATAATTGCGTCGCCCAAACGCCCGGCCATTAACGGTTTTCCGGGACGCATGGCCACCTTATAGAAATCGAGGGCCAACCCAGCGTCGCCAGCAACCTGTGCCACCAAATCATGATCCCCAACCGATGCACCGCCAAGTGTTACGATCAGATCCGCGCCGCGCGCCATATCCAGAACGTCGCGCAAACCGTCCAAAGTATCCGGGGCAATTGGCAATATTCTAGGGGTCGCCCCAGCGGCCTGAACAATTGCCGTAACGGCGTAAATATTCGAGCTGACGATCTGATCCGGCCCCGGCTGTTCACCGGGCACGACCAGCTCATCCCCCGTAGCGATCAGCGCAACGACTGGGCGCCGATATACCGGAACCTCCGCAATGTTCATAGCTGCCAGCAGGGCAATCCGAGCAGGTGTGATCAGGCCCGCCGAGACGATATCGCCCTTGGAAAAATCAGCACCTGCGGGGCGGATGTGCAAACCCTGATCGATCGAATTCAGGGTGATGCTGTCCAAGGACCGAGTAACATCCTCCTGAATCACAACCCGTTGTGCGCCGGATGGCACAGGTGCGCCCGTGAAAATTCTCACCGCACAACCGGCGGAGACCTCTCCGTTAAACCCCAGCCCTGCCTGTGATTCACCAACCACGCGCAAGCTGTGCCCAACCTGAGCATCGCTCTCGCCAATCGCATATCCGTCCATTGCCGACGCAGCAAAGGGCGGCTGGGTCCGGCGCGCCGATACAGGCTGTGCGAGGATACGTCCCGCGCATTCCCGCAATGGAACATGCTCAACCGGCATCGTGGATAACAGGGCGCAGATACGATCTAGGGCTTCAGCTACGGGGATCATGCGATGCTCCAGTGGAGTTATTCTGCCTCGAAACGACCGGATTTTCCGCCATCCTTATAGGTCAGACGGATGTCGGTGATTTCCATATCCTTCTGCACGGCCTTAAGCATGTCATAGACGGTCAGCGCGGCGATGGACACGGCGGTCAGGGCTTCCATCTCAACACCGGTTTGGCCCGTCGTGCGAACAGTGGCGGAGATTTCGACGCCAATATCCGACAGGTCCAATTCCAATGACACCTTGGATAATGGCAGCGGATGGCACAGCGGGATCAGGTCGGCAGTTTTCTTTGACGCCATAATTCCGGCAAGCCGCGCAACGGCTAGAACGTCACCCTTTTTAGCGGTGCCGTCACGCACCAATGCACGGGTCGCCTCGGCCATGCGCACCGATCCACGCGCAGTGGCGGTGCGGGTGGTGATGTCCTTATCCGTAACATCAACCATATGGGCGTCGCCCTTGGCGTCGAAATGGGTCAGGCTCATTGGCGTGCGCTCATCGATACGGGATTGGCGAGCAGGGTGCGTGTCGCTGCCTCAACATCGGTTTGGCGCATCAGGCTTTCCCCAATCAGGAAGGTCCGCGCACCATATCCAGCCACCACGGCCAGATCATCAGCAGTGGACATACCGCTTTCCGAGACCAGCAGCCGATCCTCTGGCACGCCGACTGACAGATCGCGGGTGGTGTTAAGAGATGTCTCGAACGTCTTGAGATTACGGTTATTAATTCCCAGTAGGGGTGACCGCAATTTTAACGCGCGCTCCAATTCAGGCGCGTCATGTACCTCAATTAGTACGGACATTTTCCAATCCTCGGCGGCGCTTTCCAGCTCCGCTGCCTGCTCATCAGACACGCTGGCCATGATGATAAGGATGCAATCCGCGCCAAGGCTTCGGGCCTCCGCCACCTGCCACGGATCATACATGAAATCCTTGCGCAGCACGGGCAGGTTCACGGCGCCGCGGGCGGCGATCAGGTAATCCTCATGCCCCTGAAAACTTGGCGCGTCGGTCAGAACACTCAGACAGGTGGCGCCGCCAGCCTCATATGCCGCGGCCAGCGTTGCGGGGTGGAAATCCTCGCGGATCAGGCCCTTTGAGGGGCTGGCCTTTTTAACCTCGGCAATCAGAGCATAGTCACCACGCGCCACGGTGGATTGCAGCGCACCGGCGAAATCGCGCACCTTTGGCGCCCCCCATGCCAGCGCCTCGATATCGCCCTGTGATCGGACAGCCTTACGCGCGGCGACTTCTTCTAGCTTATAGGCTTTGATGCGGTCCAAAACATTGGTCATGGGACTACCTTTCCGTGGGGGCGTTCAGCTTTGATTGCTTTTGCCGATCCAGTCAATTGGGCGAAGATCGCGCGCGCGCAGCCAGTCATTCACCTGGCTAAAGGGGCGAGACCCGAAAAATCCACGGCGCGCGGATAGGGGCGAGGGATGGGAGGTTTCGATCAGCAGATGATCACCTGCGCCGATATATTTACGCAGTCCCTGCGCGTGTCGGCCCCAAAGAATATAGGCGGTGGGCCGCTGCGATGTTAGGTCCAGCACTTCACGGGCCAGATGTTCCCAGCCCTGCTTGGCATGCGAACCGGCCTGACCCTCACGCACGCTCAATGCCGTGTTCAGCAGCAGAACGCCCTGCGCGGCCCAATGGGATAGATCGCCGCTGGTGGGTGTATCATCAAGGTCGTTCTGCAATTCCTTGAATATATTACCCAATGAGCGGGGCAGGGGCGTAACATTAGCGTTCACAGAGAAGGCCAACCCGTTACCGTGACCCGCCGTGGGATAGGGGTCTTGCCCCAAAATCACCACACGTACATCCGCAGGTGTAACCGCACTCAATGCCGCAAAACGCAGGTGAGCGGGAGGCAGAACATCATCTGCACCCGCCAAATGCGTCGCGATTTGCGGATAGCGATCCGTGAAAAACGGCAGATGCGCCCATGCCTGCGGGATATGTGTCATGGGCTCGCTCATCGGTCCGGGTTTACGCCTGTGTCGCCTTTGCCAGCGCCTCAACCTTGCCCAATGCGGCGCGGCTGTCGATACTTTCGCGTGCCATGGCTACACCATCCTTTAGGTTCGTTACCTTTTCAGCGACATAAAGCGCGGCAGCGGAATTCAGCAGAACGGCATCACGATAGGCACCCTGTTCCCCGTTCAGCAACGCACGAAAGGCGACTGCATTTTCAGCAGGATCACCGCCCAGAATATCCTCGAACGGATGTACAGGCAGGCCCGCTTCCTCGGGGTGCAGCTCACGATCAGTAACGGTGCCGTTTTCAAGCGCAGCAATCCAGCTAACGCCCGCGATGCTCAGCTCATCCGTGCCATCCGATCCATGAACCAACCATGCGCGGTCAGAGCCGAGGATCTGCAACGTCTCGGCCATCGGGCGGATCAGATCGCGTGAGAATGCACCGGTGAGCTGCCGCTTTACCCCTGCGGGATTGGTCAGTGGGCCGAGGATGTTGAAAATGGTCCGCGTGCCCAGCTCCTGCCGTGCGGGCATAACGTGCCGCATCGCGGTGTGGTGCATCGGCGCCATCATAAATGCGATGCCGATGTTTTGGAGCGCGTCCTCGACAACCTTCGGCCCGACCATAACGTCGATCCCCATTTGTCCTAGCGCATCAGCCGCACCGGATTTCGAGGACAGATTGCGGTTGCCGTGCTTCGCAACAACCACACCAGCCCCGGCAACGACAAAGGCCGTGGCGGTAGAGATGTTTAGCGTTCCCTTACCGTCACCGCCCGTGCCGACGATGTCCATCGCCCCCTCAGGCGCAGTCACAGCGGCACATTTGGCACGCATCACACTGGCGGCAGCGGTGTATTCGTCCACCACCTCACCACGGGTGCGCAGTGTCATCAGAAAGCCGCCGATCTGGTGGGCTGTCGCCTCACCGGTCATCAACACGTCAAAGGCTTGCTCGGCCTCCGCACGGGTCAGCGGGCGTTCGACTGCGGCGGCGATCAGGGGCTTCAGGCGATCAGACATGGGCAGGCATCTTTTGATTAGGGGCGAGGTCAAGGAATGTGCGCAGCATGTGCCGCCCATATTCCGACGCAATAGATTCGGGGTGGAATTGCACACCGTGGATCGGCAGCTCGCGGTGGCTAAGCCCCATCACGGTGCCGTCGGCCACATCAGCGGTGATTTCCAGACAATCGGGAATCGAGTCGCGCGCAACGGTCAGGGAATGATATCGCGTCGCCTGAAACGATCCAGCAATGCCAGCAAATGGCCCGCGACCGGTGTGGCGGATCGTATCCACCTTGCCGTGCATAATCGCATCGGCGCGCACAACCTTGCCCCCGAAATGTTGGCCAATAGATTGATGGCCAAGGCAAACTCCCATCAACGGCGTGCGCTTTTCCGCCGCTGCGGCCACCAGATCGAGGCATATTCCCGCCTGATCCGGGTCGCATGGACCCGGGCTGAGCAATATGGCCGATGGCTTTAGCGCCATTGCCTCCTGCACATTCATCGCATCATTGCGCTCCACGCGCACTTCGACACCCAATTCGCCCACATAATGAACAAGATTATAGGTGAAGCTGTCATAATTATCGATCAGCAGCAGCATGGCGGGCCCGTTTCTATAGCTGCGCGGCACCAAATTGGTCGCGCGGGGTCATCGGTTCGCACATTCAGGCTGTTACACCGACGCGCGCGCGGTATAAATGCGGGGAAGTCTACGCCGGGGTCAAGGGACCACGACGGGTAGAGTACCGATTGTGGGGGAATAGGACATGGCACAACGACAGGGTGGCGCAGGATTTATCACCGGATTTGCGGGCGGTCTCGTGCTCAGCGCAGGTGCCTTTGTCGCATCGGCGGTCCTGATCCCGCCTGCGGCGGTCGAACCGGTCCCCGTTGCCGAGGAAATTCCGGTTCCGCCACGCCTGCCGAGCATTACGGAACCGACCAATACCGGACCCGAAACCCAGCAAACACAGGCCGTGCGCCCCAATACGTCAGAACCTCAGGTGCCAACTAGCGCACCAGCTGTTGATCCCGCGATCAATCAGGGCGGCGTCGCATTGGCACCAGCCCCCGCCATAAACCTTGAGGAGCAGAGCGGTGCGCCGATTGCTCGCGCGCCCTCCAGCGGATTTACCGCTCCGCAAAGCTCGGGCGGGCTTGGCTCCCCATCCGTTGAAACGGCATCGCTGAGCGCTGGCGCAACGGCACCTGCGCGCCCCCGCGCGGGAATCGGCGCACCGGCCGGTGGTGCCGGATTGGAGGCCGCTGTTCTGGCGCCAAGTGCTGCACCCACCGCAACTTTGCCGAGCATGAACACAGACGGCTCGCTGGCACGTCCCCGCGTCACTGCAATTCAGCCAGAGGCAGCGCCGCAAAGCGTCGATACCGCGCCCGAGGCATCAACCCCACCACCGCCACCGCCTAGTATTCCCGCAGTTACCCCTGTCAGCGAATCCGTTGTGCCAGAACAGGCACCGCGACGAATTTATGCCGCTGATTTTGAAGTAACGACCGACCAGCCCCTGATTTCGGTCATTCTGGTTGATAGCGGTGCCGAGGCATTTCCCCAAGCAACGATAGATGCGTTGAGCCTGCCACTGACCATCGCAATCCCCGCTGATGCACGGGATGCTGTTGAACGCTCCGCCGCGTTTCGCCGCGCAGGGTTTGAGGTTTTGGCGATGATCCCCGCCGATATCGCCGTCCAGATGGGCAGCATGACGGAACAGCAGATCACCGAAACACTGGCCGGTGTTTTTGCCGCTGTGCCTGAGGCCGTCGGCGTGATCGACGCTGAGGGCGGCGCGATGAGTTCCAGCAGCACCGTCACGCGCACCGCGTTGGAATATCTTGCCCTAACCGGCCATGTGATCGTGACGCAGGCCGGGCAGGGCTTTAACCAATCCGACCGCCTCGCCGCGGCGGAGGGCGTGCCAAGCGCGATGGTTGAGCGCCGCCTGAACAGCACCTTTGGCGGTGGCGCGATGGTGAACGGCCTGCAACGGGTCGCACTGGATGCACGCAGCCGTGGTGGAGCCATCCTGATCGGGCAGAGCGATGCTGAGACGATTACCAGCATCCTGACATGGGCTTTTTCCCCCAGCAGCCGCGCCGTATCGCTGGCGCCGGTTACACCGCTATTGGAGCGGTTCGAGGATAGCCGTTAATCAATGTGGAATGGTGAGGAGCGGTTGCGCTCCTCACAGATTTTAGCGATTTCCTCGGCGTGCCTGTGAAATCGCGTCCCGAGCGGCAGCCATCAGCGCACCGGCCTTGTTGACCGTCTCCTGATATTCCGCCTCTGGATCGCTGTCATAAACAACGCCACCACCGGCCTGCACATACAGCGTCTCGTCCTTGAGCACGGAGGTGCGCAGCGCGATGCAGATATCCATGTCACCATCAGCCGAGAAATAGCCGACGCCGCCGCCATAGACACCGCGTTTTTCGGTTTCCAGCTCGTCAATGATCTGCATCGCCCGCACCTTGGGCGCGCCAGATACCGTGCCGGCGGGCAGACCAGCCAGCAGGGCGTCCAGCGCATCAACGCCGGGGCGTAACTGCCCCTCAACATTGCTGACGATGTGCATCACGTGGGAATAACGCTCGATAATAAATGTCTCGGTCGGGTTCACGGTGCCGATTTCAGCCACGCGGCCAACATCGTTGCGACCCAGATCCAGCAGCATCAGATGTTCGGCCCGTTCCTTTGGATCAGCGAGCAGTTCGTGCTCCAATGCCAAATCAGCCTGAGGGGTCACGCCACGCTTGCGTGTGCCGGCAATCGGGCGGATCGTGACCTTACCGTCGCGCACCTGCACCAGAATTTCGGGGCTGGCACCGATAACCTGAAACCCGCCAAAGTCGAAATAGAACATATAGGGCGAGGGGTTGGTCCGCCGCAGCGACCGGTACAGTGCGAAGGGCGGCTCCTGAAATGGCAGGGACCAACGCTGCGATGGAACAACCTGAAAGATGTCACCGGCGCGGATGTAGTCCTTGGCCTTTTCAACGATGATGTCGTACCCCGCGCGTGTGGTGTTCGACACGGGTTCTGGCATTTCGCCCGCACCGGTTACCTCCTGACGGGCACCGGTTGGGGCGCGATCCAGATCGGCAACGACGTCCATCACACGCTCCGCCGCCTGCGCATGGGCCGCGCGGGCGCTTTGCCCGCTGGCCGCCCAAACAGGGGAGACGATGATAACCTCATCCTTCACCGCATCAACAATCGCCACAACTGTCGGGCGCATCATTACTGCATCTGGCAGGCCCAGCGGATCAGGGTTCACGTTAGGCAAGTGCTCAACATGGCGCACCATATCATAGCCCAGATACCCGAACAGGCCGGCAGCCATTGGCGGCAATTCTTCAGGTGTATCAATCCGGCATTCGGCCAGCAATTCGCGCAGGCTGTCCAGTGGAGCGCTTTCCTCCGCGACGAAGCTATCTGCATCGAAACGAGCGTTGCGGTTAATCTCCGCCTGAGGACCACGGCAGCGCCAGATCAGGTCAGGCTTCAACCCGATGACAGAATAGCGCCCACGGTTTTCACCACCGGTCACGGATTCCAGCATGAAACTGTCACGCCGAGAGCCCGCAATTTTCAGCATCACACTGACCGGCGTGTCCAGATCAGCGACCAGGCGGGTCCAAACGACTTGGTTCCGTCCAGCCTCAAATTCAGCGGTAAAGTCGGAGAGTTCGGGATGTAACTGCATGATTTAACGCAAGCTCAGAACGATTTGATCGAGGATCGATTGGTTCACAGTGATGCCGCGCTCATCCGCGATGGCATTGGCGAAATACCCGATAGTGTCGGCCTCAACATCTGCGCGGGTCTGCTCAATGAACAAGGTGCGCAGGGTTTGTGCTGCCTCATCCTCCAGATTGTAGGGGGTGATGGCGCTGAGCGAGATCAGGATCGCACCAGCCTCGTCCGAGATGACCAGCGTATCGCCGACTTCGCCCTCGAAAAGCTGTGCGATTGTATCTGCGGGTAGAAAGCCGACATCGGCGTCGCGGGTGATTCCGTCATCCGACTGCAATTGCAGGTCCTCACGCTCGGCCAGCAGGCTAAGCGTCAGGCCGTCGGAAAGGGCGGTCTGCAATGCCTCAGCCCGCTGAACAGCGGCATCCCGTGCAGCGTCGTCACGCCATGCCTCGGAGACAGCATCGCGGATATCGGCCAAATCGGGCAGGGTGGGTTCGATAATCTCGTCCACGCGCACGGCGTAATAGGACAGGGTTCCCGCCTCAACCTGATCACGATCCGCGCCGATATCACTGGCAAATGCCTCTGCAACTACCTCGGGCGGCAGACCTCCCACCTGACCTTGCGATACGGTGGTGGTGCCGAATTCATAGGCGGTTTCCTCGGCGATGTTTTCGATGGTTGCGCCACCTGCGATCAGCTCCTCGACGTTCAGGCTTTCATCGATAACGATATCCTCTGCCTCGATGATGGCGAGGTTGCTCTGAATGGTCGCGCGGGCATCCTCGAACGAGGTTTCATTTGCAGGAACGATTGCATTCACTGCGAACAATACCGGACCCAGATCGGTATTTACGGGGCCGACAATGCCGGTTTCCTCAGTTGCGAAAACGACCTCACGCGCGGCGCGTTCCAGCGAGGTTGCATCGATCAGGCCCAGCGAAATGCTGCTTGCGTCCAAGCCACGCTCAACCGCCAAATCGGCCAGCGACGTTTCACCAGCATCAATCGCGGTGCGGGCTGCTTCGGCTGCGGCGCTGTCGGAAAACGCCAAGCGGTCAACGATGCGCTGCTCGGGTGTCTGATACTGGAACAAATCCCGCTCATATTCAGCGCGCAGTGCGTCGTCATCATAGTCAAGAGTTGCTGCAATCATCGCTGGCGTCAGGCGTGCATACGAGATCACGCGCTGTTCCGGAGTACGGAACTGGTCGGCGTTTTCCTCCAGATATGTTTGCAAAACATCATCACCGGCAAGGTCGAGGATAAGCGGATCGGCTGGAACGAGAACCCAGTCGATGCTGCGCTCCTCACCCAGAAAGGTCAGCAATGTATCGGCAGCGACGGGTGGCAGGGCGGACCCCTCACCCACGAGGGTACTGACGGTGGCGACAGTTTCGGAATCGCGCATCAGCGCCTCGAACCGCGCAGGGTTCAGACCGCGCTGGCTGAGGAAGAAGTTATAGCTGGCCGTATCGAACTGACCCGCCGCGTTCGCCAGACCGGGTGTTTCCAGCAATTGGCGCTGAACAACCTCATCCGGTGTGGAAACGCCCAGTTGCGTCGCCTCGTCCCGCAGCGCGGCGGAGCGCAGCAATTCGCCCAGCACCTGTTGGTCAATACCCTGTGCCTGTGCGGTTTGCGCATCAATGCTGATGCCAAACTGGTTCTGGATCGCATTCACGCGGTTTTCAAAGGCGACGCGGTATTCGGTCACGGTAACATCCGTCTTACCGACCTTCGCAACGCTGGAGGCACTGCCGCCGGTCAGGATATCGGTGAACCCGAATGCGCCCAGACCCGCGATCAACAGAATGATGAGGATCCAGCCAAAGAAGCCGGATTTCTTTGAACGCATGGTGCTGAGCATGGTATCGCGACCCTTGTCTTATAAAGTTATCGAAGTGTTATTTGATGGGCACAGGATGCGCAAGCAAGCGCCCGCCCTTAGCCGGTGAAAGCGGCAATCCTGCGGGCCATTTCCTGCAATCCAGACACATCAGCATTGGCAAAGGCAACGCGCATCGTTCGCTCCGCAAAACCATCCGTTCCCGTTGGCGCAAACATTGTGCCGGGCAAGAGTAGCAGGGATTGATCGTCCACCAGACGCTGCGCCAGAACCTCGGATGACATATCAAACGGATGTTGCAGATATGCGAAATACGCACCCGAGCCCAGCCGTTGCCACCCGTTCAAATCATCCGTCAGGCGGTCAATTTCTGCGCGCCGAGAGAGGATCTCCGCTCGCTCACCCGCCACCCAGTCGGATAGGTTTTGCAGGCCGTATAGCGCCGCGCGCTGTCCCAGCTGGTTCGGGCAAATGGTGACGGTGTCGAGGAACTTCTCAACCTGTACCATCCGCGCAGGGCCAGCAATAATTGCTCCTACGCGATGCCCCGTCAGGCGAAACGCCTTGGAGAATGAATATAGGTGGATCAGCGTGTCGCTCCAGTCAGGGTCAGCAAACAGGTCATGAGGTGCGCCCTCAACCGAATGAAAATCGCGGTATGTTTCATCGACGATCAGGGCGAGGCCGTGCTTGCGCGCTAGATCAAAAAACGCACGCAGCAGCCCCGCCGGATATTCCGCACCAGTAGGGTTGTTCGGTGTCACAAGAACGATCGCCTTGGTCCGCGCATCGATCAGGGCCTCGGCCTCATCCACGTCGGGCAACATGCCGTCACCACAGGGCAGGGCGCGGGTTTCAACGCCGCTCATCCCCAACCACATCCGGTGGTTGAAATACCATGGCGAGGGCAGGATCACATTATCGCCAGCTTGCGCTAAGGTCGCCAGTGCCGCGCAAAACGCTTGGTTGCAGCCGGAAGTGATCGCAACCTGACTGCCCGCGATCTGCCCGCCATAGATTTTGCCCCATTGCTGTGCCACGGTATCGCGCAGTTCAGGCAAGCCCAGAACCGGTCCGTATAGATGTGCGCCGGGATCGTTCAGCACAATCTCCGCCATGGCCTGCCGCATCGGTTCGGGTGGCGGATCAACCGGGGCCGCTTGGGATAGGTTCAACAATGGGCGTTCAGCAGGGAAGATTTTTCCGGTTATCCACGTGCGTGCCTGCATGACTGGTGGAGAGAATGTAGCGGTAAAATCAGGGTTGGTCATTGGTCTCTCCACAACTGCCACGGGCAATGCATGTACGAAATAGCTGCACGACGGCTGGCGCTGGATCTATAATTGGGTTCGGCAAACATAAATTGGGTTCGGCAAACATAGTTGATCAGTATAGCTAAGCTGTCCCTCGTCAAGATTGAGAAAAACGAGAGCCTGCGGTCCAGCCTGCTCGCCGTGGGCATATGGCGGCGGGGCGCGGTCATCACCACCGATCTGCGGCTCGTTCGGACGGCGCGAAACCCAATAGGCGGTGAGCTCTTGTTCAAACGGCTGGTCCAGCGCGGCGTCAGCGGACAGCAAAATACCATCAAATGTAAACGTGGCCTGACCCTGCATATATTCATCAGGCGTCAGAACCGCGTCACGCCAAAATGTACCCAGCGCCAATACGTAGTTTTGCGGTGACGCCGCCATGCTATTAAACATCTGCGCAGGGCCAGTTTCACGGCAGGATAGCGCGAATACCGGCGTTGCAAGCACCATTAGGCAGCACGCAAAAACTGTGGATTTCATCGTAATTCCCCCCGAAATGAATGTGCCGTTGCGCAGTGTTGCATTCAAGCTCTCTTGACGTGGCCCTCCGTCCCAGCCAATTGAGGCGCATGGCACAACCTCCTCTACTGACCCTTTCCGATATCGCGCTGACTTTTGGTGGCGATCCTTTGTTCAACGGTGCGAGCCTGATCGTACAACCGGCAGACCGTGTATGTCTGGTCGGGCGTAACGGTTCGGGCAAATCCACGTTGATGAAAATCATGGCCGGTTTGGTCGAGGCGGATAGCGGCGAGCGCTTTATGCGCCCCGGTATGAACGTCTCCTATATGGACCAAGACCCTGACTTCACTGGATATGCCACGCTGGGTGACTTCGCGATGGAAGGTCTGGAATTTGGCATGGAGTGGAAGGTTTACGCCGCCGCTGAGGGGCTGAAGCTGGCACTGGAACGCGACCCCGCACAGGCATCAGGGGGAGAGCGCCGCCGCGCTGCTCTGGCAAAATTGCTGGCCGCTGAACCCGATTTGATGCTGCTGGACGAGCCGACGAACCACTTGGACATTCAGGCGATTGCCTGGCTTGAGGAGCATTTGAAGCAAACACGCTCTGCATTTGTGATGATTTCGCACGACCGAACCTTCCTGCGCGAACTAACTCAAGCGACCCTATGGGTTGATCGGGGCGTTGTGCGCCGGCAGGAGCGTGGCTTTGAAGGGTTCGAGGATTGGCGTGACAAAACCTTCGAGGAGGAGGATTTGCAGCGTCACAAGTTGAATCGCCTAATCAAGGATGAGGCGCGTTGGGCTGTTGAGGGTATCTCCGGACGGCGTAAGCGGAACCAGGGGCGTGTGCGCCGCCTAGGTGAATTGCGTGACGAGCGGTCAAGCCAAATCCGGCGTCAGGGGACGGCTGCGATGG
Organism: Pontivivens marinum; assembly: GCF_900231835.1. GTDB lineage: Bacteria > Pseudomonadota > Alphaproteobacteria > Rhodobacterales > Rhodobacteraceae > Pontivivens > Pontivivens marinum. The sequence continues at coordinate 283,393 of NZ_OCTN01000002.1, forward strand.
GGTTCATGGCGGGGTCAAAATCCGGCCGCTTGGTGGTTGAGGCCACAGATATATCCAAGACCTATGAAGATACCGTTATCGTCAACGATTTTTCGATCCGCGTGATGCGTGGCGAACGGCTGGCACTGGTTGGGCCGAACGGCGCTGGCAAAACATCGCTGCTTAAGCTGCTGATCGGAGAGGAAAATCCGGACACCGGTACGGTAAAGATCGGCACCGGTCTAAACCCCGTTGTGTTTGATCAGAACCGTGCCGCGCTCGACCTGAATGCCAGCTTGTGGGAGAGCCTTGCCGGTGATCCGCTGCTGGGTGTTTCGGGGCGTTCGGATCAGGTTATGGTGCGCGGTACGCCGCGCCATGTTGTTGGCTATCTGAAGGATTTCCTGTTTGATGATCAACAGGTTAGATCGCCTGTTAAGGCGCTGTCCGGTGGTGAGAAGGCACGTTTGTTGCTGGCCAAATTGATGGCGCGGGAAAGCAACCTGTTGATCCTCGACGAACCTACAAACGATCTGGATGTTGAAACGCTGGATCTGTTGCAGGAGCTCGTAACAGATTATGATGGCACGGTTATTTTGGTCAGCCACGACCGTGACTTCCTTGACCGCGTGGCCACAACGACGATCCTGATGCAGGGTCAGGGGCGCACGCAGGTTTACGCCGGCGGGTGGTCCGATCTGGAGGCGCAGGGCGCGAAATTCGGTGAAAATGCCGAGGCTGCTATCGGGCTGCAAAGTGCCAGCTCTACGGCTGCGCAGAAAAAGACTCAGGAATTACCCAAGGCCGCGCCCGTTGCCGCCAATCCGGTGAAGGTCGCTGCGCTGGAGGCCGAGATGGAAAAGCTGCAAGCGGAGATCGCAAAGCTGGAAAGCTTCCTCGCGGACCCTGACCTCTACGCCAAATCCCCCGCCAAGTTCGACAAGGCGACCGCTGGTCTGGTGGAGCGGCAGGAGAAGCTGGCGAAGGTTGAGGAGGAGTGGTTGGAGTTGTCGGAGGGGTGAGGTCTCCCCACAGGCAGGTTATTAGAAATAGGTTAGCCCAGTCTAGGTGCCTTAAATCATGCGCAGATTGCAAAGATGAATGCCGCAGTCGGCATAAAAAACTGTATCATAAGTACGCTACGACCGCTTCTCTTATTAAAATGCGTACCTTCAAAACGATCCCTATTCATAAATTCAGGGATTTTTTCGTAAAAACGCTCAACAAAAATATCTACTATTTCATCATTTTTCACATCAAAATTATTAGGCATCTCCCACATAAATCTCTTTAGACTGCCATTTGTGCTCAAACCGCTGGATTCACCCCTCGCTGTCGTCTCTATGAAGTCGTTTAGGTGGCGAGCAGAGTTGTGCAATATTGAAAATTTGTCGCTCGCGATTTCGCTGTGTAAGTGTAGGGAAAAGCTTGCGTAAAAAAACATTAACAATGAGTTTAATAGAGTCTCAAATAACCTCTCGTCGGGGTTCAGTCGAAGGCCAAGAAACTCAAAATTTGTCCAATCGACGTTCATCACTTTTGCTAGAACACACGTAAATATTGCGCCATATAGCAGAGCAACAGCCTCTTCAGAGTTTCTGGCGACAAACCGCTTGCCATCGGTGCTTTTAAACAATTTTGCTCAACGTCCCAATCAGATTCTATTCCGAAACTCAAACATCCACATCCTCCACAAATCTAGCGTTCTCCTGAATGTACTGAAAGCGCAATTCCGGCTTCTTACCCATCAGGCGTTCGACTAGGCCGCCGGTTTCGCCGGGGGAGTCTTCGTCTACTGTTACTTTAATCAGCGTCCGCTTGAGCGGGTTCATTGTGGTGTCTTTGAGGTCTTTTGCGTCCATTTCACCCAGACCCTTAAAGCGGGAGATGTCGATTTTGCCGCGACCGCCGATGCCTTTTTCCAGCAAGCGGTCCTTTTCGGCATCGTCGCGAGCGTAGACGCTGATCGCGCCCTGTTTCAGTCGGTAAAGCGGTGGGGCGGCGAGGTATAGGTGGCCGCTATCGATGAGTGGGCGCATTTGACTGAAGAAGAATGTCATCAGCAGCGCCGCGATATGTGCGCCGTCCACGTCCGCATCGGTCATGATGATGACCTTGTCATAGCGCAGGTCGTCTATCCGGAATTTGGTGCCCATGCCTGTGCCGAGCGCTTGGGTCAGGTCGCTGATTTCCTGGTTCGAGGTCAGTTTCGACGACGCCGCGCCCAGTACGTTCAGGATTTTTCCGCGCAGGGGCAGTAGGGCCTGCGTTTTGCGGTTGCGCGCCATCTTGGCCGAGCCGCCCGCGCTGTCACCCTCGACCAGAAACAGTTCGGTGCCGTCGCGGGTGGCGGTGGAGCAGTCCACCAGCTTGCCCGGTAGGCGCAGTTTTTTGGTCGCGGTTTTGCGCGCGGTTTCCTTTTCCTGACGGCGGCGCAGGCGTTCCTCGGCCTTGAGCACCAGATAGTCGAGGATCGCGCCGGCGGATTTAGGGTCTGCTGCCAGCCATGTATCAAAGCGGTCGCGGATCGCGGTTTCGACGAGGCGCTGCGCCTCGGTTGTGGCGAGGCGGTCCTTGGTCTGCCCCACGAATTCAGGCTCCGCGATGAACACGGAGATCAGCGAGGAGGCGCCGGCCATCACGTCGTCGCGGGTAATTTGCGCGGCTTTCTTGTTGTGGGCCAGTTCACCGTAGGCGCGAATGCCCTTGGTTAATGCAGCCCAGAAACCGGCGACATGGGTTCCGCCCTCGGGCGTGGGGACGGTGTTACAGTAGGACGACATGAAGGCGTCGCGCGCCGGCGTCCAGTGAATTGCCCACTCGACGGAGCCGGGCAGGTTGAAGCGCTCGCCAAAATCGACCTTACCTGCGAAGGGATTTTCTGCATAGGTTACAGCGCCCTCAAGGATTTCCTTGAGGTAATCTGCCAGACCGCCGGGGAATTTGAAGGTGGCCTCTGCCGGAACATCCGGTGCCTCGATCGCGGTTTTCCAGCGGATTTCGACGCCGGAGAACAGGTATGCTTTGGATCGCACCATTTTCAGCAAGCGGGCCGGTTTGAAGCGAGCGGCGGCGCCGAAAATCTCCGCGTCCGGATGGAAGGTGACGGTCGTGCCGCGCCGGTTCGGGGCTGCGCCAACCTTGGCCACCTTGCCCTGCGGGATGCCGCGTGAGAATTCTTGGGCAAAGAGCTCCTTGTTCCGCGCAACCTCAACCCGAACATGGTCGGACAGGGCGTTCACAACCGAGATACCAACGCCGTGCAAACCGCCCGATGTCTGGTATGCCTTGCCCGAGAATTTACCGCCTGCGTGCAGGGTACACAGGATTACCTCAAGCGCGGATTTGTCGGGGAAGCGGGGATGGGGATCAATCGGAATGCCGCGGCCATTATCGCGGATCGTCACGGAGTAGTCGGCGTTCAGCTCAACCTCGATCCGGTTGGCGTGACCGGCCACGGCCTCATCCATCGAGTTGTCGAGAACCTCGGCCACCAGATGGTGCAGGGCGCGTTCGTCGGTGCCGCCGATATACATGCCGGGACGCTTGCGCACAGGCTCCAGACCCTCCAACACTTCGATAGAGGAGGCGTCGTAGGATTGCTCTGCGGCATCTTTGAAGAGATCGTCGGCCAATTTTGGCTCCCCAGTCTGGTGTTGGCGGTTTCTCATTAGACCAGATGCAGCGGCGGGCTACCAGTGCTGCCGCCCGCGAAAACAGGGAGAATGAGATGAAGCTGAGCGGATTTTTGAAAGCGTTGGCCGTGGGCATCACGTTGACTGTCCCAGCAATGGCACAGCAAGTCGGACGTATCACCAGTGAGGAGGTGTTTCGCGCCTACGCGCTGAACCGTCTATGGCTGGCCGACGGCGGACAGGTCGAGATTTTCGCGGATGGACGGCTGCGTGCTGATTGGGGCGGTCGTATTCTAAATGCGCAATGGCAATGGGATGCGCAGCGCCAGATGATGTGTCGTGAGGGGGATTTCGACGGGGCGGCGCGTCCCTATGAATGCCAGATAATCAGCCTGACAGAAACCGGTATGAGCATCAGCCGGTTCGAGGGGCGCGGGCCGACATTTCGATTTGTCGAGGCCGTAGAGTAGAGGGCAGGTGCCTCCGGCGGGGATATTTGGGGAATGCGATGGGTGGCGGTCGCGATATCCGCACGGACGGGTTTGTAATTTGGTCAGGCTAGCGGATGTTTCTCCAGCACCAGATCGCGCAGGCGTTCATCTAGGACATGGGTATAGATTTCGGTCGTGGAAATATCCGCGTGCCCCAGCAGCATCTGGATGGCACGCAGGTCGGCGCCGCCTTGCAGCAGGTGTGTGGCGAAGGCATGGCGCAATTTGTGGGGGCTGATCTTGGCCGGATCGAGATTTGCTTTGATCGCGATCTGTTTAAGCGTCAGGAAGAAGCTGACCCGCGTTAGGTGACCGGATTTGCCCCGTGACGGGAACAGGAATTTCGACGGGGTTGCGCCACGTTGCAGGTCGTCCTCGGCCGCGTCGCGGGTGTTCAGCCATGCGGTTAGCGCGGTGTGGGCGTCGTCGGAGAGGGGGACCATGCGGTCGCGCCCCCCCTTGCCCCGTATCAGGATCATGCGGGGCCGTCCCCGAGCGGATGCGACTGGCAGGCTGACCAATTCCGTCACGCGCAGGCCTGTCGCATAGAGCATTTGCAACATGCAGGTATTGCGCAGGCGGTCCGATTCCGTTCGCCCGACAGTGGGGGCGGCGGCGAGCAGGGCGTCTACCTCGTCCATATCCAGCGAGCCGGGGATACGCTTTGCCTTGGCCGGTCCACGGATCAGAGCGGCGGGATCGTCGGCGCGAAACCCTTCAACAAAGGCAAACCGATAGAATTGCCGCAGCGCGCTGAGACGGCGGGCGCGGGTTGCGGTCGCCATGCCCTCAACCTCCAGCGAGCTCAGGAATGCCTCGATATCCGCGCGGGTGGCGGATTCCACCGGGGTGCGATCCTGTTGGAATTCCATGAACAGCCGGATATCGCGGGTATAGGCGGCCAATGTGTTCGTGGCGGCGTCCTGCTCGGCCCGAATAGTGTCGAGAAAGGCGCGCAGCCAGCCATCAGCCGTGCCGGTATGGCTCATATCCGGTCGCCCAGAAACAATGTCTCGACCGCTATGTCACGGGCCAGAATGTCCTGTCCGGCGCGGCGTAGCAAAATCAGGGCACGGCGCAGGTCATCCGGCTCCACCCCTGTTCCGGCATCTAGGATACGCAGCGCGTCCAGTAACCGCGTGCCCGTCGCACCGGGTGGGAAGGGAGTATCTGCCGGCGCGGAAAAGGCCGCATAGATCGCATAGGCCAAAATGTCCCGATCCCGCTGAATGGGCTCCTGCGGGATTTCAGCCAAGGGTTGGATTTGAATGGCCAGCGCAATCCGGTCGCTGAGCGGAGCGGGGTCCGGCATCCATGCGCGAGCACCGGCACTACGGCCATCCAGCAGCATATAGCGGGCCATCAGGTCATCTGCCTCACCCACCGGAATTGCGCCGAGGCTGGCACCGTATTCGCGTGCAGCAGCAGCGCGCAGTCCTAGCGGTGCGATCTGCGAGTCCATCTCATGCAATGCGGCCAGAACGGTTGTGGGATCGCGGGTCAGCAGTGCCTCGTCCAGATCCTGCACCGCGTGCATCCGGCCCCATATCCCGCCAGAGGCAGCAGGTGCACCCGCGCGATAGGTGGAAAACAGCACCGATGCTGGCAGAACGCCGCCGCGCGACAGGGCCTCCGCCGCAGAAATCCGCGCACGCAGGGTGTGATTGCCGCTGAGGTCACCATCCAGCCATGCCAAGGGCAGCGGGCCCGAGGGGCGCAATTGTCCGGTGCTTTCCCGCAGGGCGAAAGTCAGCGCGGTAACGGGATCGGGCAGGGGAAGCTGCGTTTCAGGCGGGAATGCCTCATTATCCAGAAACCAGCGCAGGTGATCGGCGGTGACGGAATCGAATTGTTCCAGTGCAATGGCCGTTTCCAGCGTCAGGCGCGCAATCATCCATTCGCCATGCCGCGCCTTGCACCAAATCGTGTGGCTAAGGCCGGGGGACAGACCGGGCCGCGCGGCGAGCCGTGCGCAGGCTGGTCCAGAGCGGTTGGTCAGGGCGGCGACATCCAATGCGAGGGCGACAATCTCCTGATCGCTGGCATCCAGTGGGGCGCGGGCCAGCATCGCCTCCGCCGCATCCAGACTGCCAAGGGTCAGTAATGCCTCGATCCGTGCGGCCAGAACGTCACCGGTATCACCCTGTGGGGGGATCGCCTCGGCCAGCATCAAACGCTCAAACAACGCGCGGCTGCTGGGTGTGCCGGTGCCGTGCAGGTTGCCGATATTGTTGACCAGCCGCTGTGCAGTGCTGGACGCCCACAGATTGGTAGGAAGGCCGGTTGCGCGAGATGGCAACAGGCCCAATGCGGTGCCGTCGATCCCCGGCAAAACCTGTTGCTGTACATTTGCCGTCGGTGCGGTTTGCGCAAACGCGCTAAACGAAACCGTCCCTGACAGTAAAGCAGCCGAGATCAGGGCGACGCCTCTGGCGCGGGCCCCCATGGTCATGACCCCGATTGCAGGTCAATCTGAACCTCAACAGGGGCGATGGGCGCCTGTGGGGGAACAACAACCGAATACACGGCAAATCCTGCCGCAATCAGTAGCAGCAGAACGAATATGTAGAAAATGACCTTGCCCATGGAGCCCCCGCCTGTGCGCATCATGTCCGGATTTCGCGTTGTGCCTTGCCCGGACGCCTCATTTTTGTCAGATGCTAACGCGACGCCGCGGCAGGGTCCAGCATGGCCCTGCATCAGTTCGGCACAATTCGAAAGAAGGCCACGACAATGAATGATATTGTTGATCCAGTTCCGGGGCGCTCGATCGTATTGATAGGTTTGATGGGCGCGGGAAAGACCAGCGTGGGCAAACGGCTGGCTGCGCGACTGGACCGGCCATTTGTCGATTCGGATCATGAGATTGAAGCCGCCGCTGGTCAGGACATCCCCTCCATCTTTTCCACACTGGGTGAGGAAGCGTTTCGCGATGGCGAGCGTCGTGTCATCGGGCGACTGTTAACCGGACCGGCAAAGGTGATTGCCACGGGTGGTGGCGCATGGATGAACGCAGATACCCGCGCGGCAATCGGTGAGCAGGCGATTTCTGTTTGGCTGGATGCGAAACTGAACACCCTATATGGCCGCGTGGCGGACAAGCCCGGGCGGCCGTTGCTGGACGGTCAGGATGCACGCAAAGTGCTCGAAGATCTGATGGCGGCGCGCTATCCGGTTTATCAGCAAGCTGACGTGCGGGTTCTGTCCACTGCGGGTGCAAATCATGAGAAGATGGTGGACCGAATTATTGCCGCCCTCGAACAAGGAATGAAGCCATGATAAATGATATCAAACCCTTGCGTGAATTGGTTCATGTGAATTTAGGCACGCGCAGCTACGATATCATCATTGGTCCCGATCTGCTGCGCGAGGGGGTTGAGCGCATCAATGCGTTGCTACCGCGCAAGCGGGTTTGCATTGTTACCGAGGAGCGCGTTGCGGCGCTGCATCTGGAAAAACTGCAATCCGCGTTGAGCGCCGGCGGTATCACCAGCGAGGCATTGATCCTGCCCCCCGGTGAAAGCACCAAGAGCTGGCCGCATCTGGAACGCACGGTCGAATGGCTGATCGAACAGAAGGTCGAGCGGGACGATCTGGTACTGGCCTTTGGCGGTGGCGTGATCGGTGATCTGGCGGGCTTTGCTGCGGCAATCCTCCGGCGCGGGGTCGGCTTTGTGCAGATGCCGACATCCCTGCTGGCGCAGGTCGATAGTGCGGTTGGCGGCAAGACGGGGATCAATTCTACCCGTGGTAAAAACCTTATCGGTGCATTTCACCAGCCACGCTTGGTTGTCGCGGATATGGATCTGCTGGGTACGTTGCCGCCCCGTGATTTTCTGGCTGGTTATGGTGAGGTCGTGAAATACGGCCTGCTGGGCGATGCAGATTTCTTTGCGTGGTTGGAGCTGTATGCGTCATCCATGGCAACAGGTGATGTGGCCGCGCGCGCCCGCGCCGTGCAACGGTCCTGCGAAATGAAAGCGGAGATTGTCGCGCGGGATGAGCAGGAGCGCGGGGATCGCGCCCTGTTAAATCTGGGCCATACTTTCGGCCATGCGCTGGAGGCGGCGACCGGCTATTCCGACCGCTTGCTGCACGGTGAGGGGGTGGCGATTGGTTGCACCTTGGCGTTCCAGCTATCCGCCCGACTGGGCCTGTGCTCGCAGGAGGCACCCAGCCGTGTCGCCGCACATTTGCGCGCCATGGGGATGAAGGCGACACTGGCCGATATTGCAGGTGAGCTGCCCGATGCAGACGGTCTGATCGCGCTGATGGGGCAGGATAAGAAGGTCAAGGACGGGCAGGTGACGTTCATTCTGGCCCGCGATATCGGTGATGCCTTTGTGGCGAATGGCGTGGATATGGCGCAGGTTAGCGCCCTGTTGGCTGAGGAGTTGGCTGCGCGCCCCAACTAGCGTTGGCGTGCGTGGACGACACCGGATGCGAGCAACACGCCGAGGGCGACAATGGTGATGCCTGCCGCCTTGACCATGCTGATCGGCTCACCCAGAAAAATCCACCCGCCGATTGCCGCCATTACAGGGACGAGGGCCGCGCAGGCCGCCACCTTGCTGGGTGCGATTTTGGACAGGGCATAGCCATAGGTCATTGTGGACACGAACCCGCTCAACCCGCCCTGCATCACGATTTGCAGGATCAGGGCCGATGGGGGTGTTTCGGGGATACGGCTGGGGATGAAGGGCAGCAGCGCCAGAAAGGCCAGCGACGACCAGAAGCAGATCATCGCGGCCGCATCCACGGGGCCAATCGTGCTGCGCTTATACGCCACAGTATAGCACGCCCATAGCATTGCACCGGCAGAGATCAGCAGATGCCCGCGCCATGCACCCGATTGCGCGTTGGTCAAAGCCTCCCACCCGCCAACGCCTAGTGCGCCAGCAAGGATCAGCGCAAAGCCGATGATCCGCAGGGTTGAGAAGCGCTCCCCCAGAAACACAAAGGACAGCGCCGCCACGTATAGCGGCAACATCGACGGGGCGAACACGCCGCCATCTGCCACAGGCGCGTATTGCAGTCCCCATGAAAGCAGGAAAACAAAGGCGAAGCCGCCGACCAAGCCGATTGTGATAACCTCAACCCAGCGCGCACTGGGGGGGATGGGCGACCGGCGTAACCAGACGGGCGCGAAGAGCAGGGCGGCTGGTAAAAATCGCAAAATCCCCACATCCGCCGGACTAAGCTGCGAAGTGGCAGCCGCGCGGGTTGCGACCAGAAAGCTGGCCCAGATGGTCAGGGTGACGGCAACCGCGCCCCATGCCAGCGCAGCCTCACGACCCTGCATGGTCATTGTTCAGACCCGCAGGGCTGGCGATGGATCGTGCGGATGTTTTGCATTTTGGGCCTGCTGGACGAGGAGTTCGCAGTGGCCTTTTACGCCGAACAACTGGCCCCGCCAAGGACGCAGAATTTTGCGCAATGCGGGTGGTTCAGTTTCACAGGGCGCTCGGCCTGTTCCAGTGTTGAGCCCATCTCGAATTCCGGCGCGTAGGGCAGCAATGTGCAGGCCAGAACGGCGGGGGTCTCCGCGCCCTTACGCTTGACCACCATGCGCGACGAGGCGCACATGATTTCACGCGGGGATTTGTTTAAGATACCCCAGCAAGCGGTTGTAATTTCGGGAACATCGACCTTTTCGTCCATCTCGGGGAACAGCACGGTCTGTCCCGGATTTGTGGCATCGATGGGGAAATTTTCGGCGGCGAATAGCGCGGCATAGCCTGCGCGGCTTTCAATATCGGTATCGCCCCACAGGGTACGTCCGGCGACGGCCATGGCGAAGCCCTCATCCCGCAACCAGCGCATCCCGTCGAGGGTGACGGCATATGCTCCCTTACCCCGTTCCTCATCATGCATTTCGGGCAGGAAGTGATCGAGGGAGACGCGCATCGTCAGCTTACCCGGATAGGCATCACGTAGATCGCGCAGTCCCTGCTGTACCTGTGGGCGCATCATCGGGCGCATGGCGTTGGTCAGGATCAGCACCTCGAACCCCGCGGCCAGCGAACGGCGCGTCATCTCGATCATTTGCGGGTTCATGAAGGGCTCACCACCGGTAAAGGCGATTTCGCGCACGGACCATTTGCGATCAAAGATTTGGGTCAGGTAGTCGCTGACCTCATCCGCAGTGATATATTCCAGGCGATCATTGGTGGGTGAGCTTTCGATATAGCAGTTCACGCATTGGATGTTGCACAGCGTGCCGGTGTTGAACCACAGCGTCTCGGCCTTCATCAATGGAACGGAGGCGCGCGCCTCACCCTTTGCCGTCACATCAGGGTCGGTGAATTTGGCGGCGGGCAGTGGTGGGACGATATGCGTGTTCAACTCTCAGCTCCTCGGATCAGGATATCCTATCGACCTAGCTTGCGCGGGCGATCATTGCCAGATGGTTTGCGTTCACAAAAACATGTGGAAACGCGATCATTCAGGCTGTTGCAGTGCATTTGTCACGTAAAAACGTCGAAATTTGGAGGGGCGGCACGGCCTATAGCTGTTTTTCGTAACGCCATGCCGGTAAGGTTAGCGTTATGTGACGCAGGTTCAACGTAACGTTATGTGTCGTCGCCCGTACCCAGCCCTGCTTTTCATAGAACCGAGCGGCGCGGATATTACCTACGGCGCAGGACAGCCATGCCACCTGATGGCCGTTTGCCGCAATCCGCGCCTTAGCATCCATGACCAACTGCTCTGCCAGTCCAGTTCCGCGTGCGGCTGTATCCAGAAACAGATGGCTGAGCTGATCCTGCGCCGTGATGCACAATCCCGTAGGCGCGCCAAACGGACCTGCAATTCGCAGGTCAGTCCATTCACGATCCACACGCGGCAGGAAGGACGGAAAGTCGCGCTCGGCAATCAGTTCTTGTGGGGATAGTTCGGCATGTGAATCGTGCCATGCGGCGTGCCACAGGGTGGCAATTGCCTCACGCTCGAACAAATGGGGGGTTCGGACGGGATCACCCATCAGCATCGTCCGAGGGGGGATACTGGAGCGGGTGAAGGGAATCGAACCCTCGTCATCAGCTTGGGAAGCTGCTTCTCTACCATTGAGATACACCCGCATTTCAATACGGGTTGGCTACGACAGGTCCGGGCGGGCGTCAAGCGGTCCCGCGCCGGATCGTCATATCCTGCATCAGAAACCAGGTGCGATATGTGTCAGGTTCAGGTTGTTCATAGGTGCGGATTCAGTCGGTGCAAAATGCATTGGTCCGTGGCCGGGGCCAGCACAGGCAGCGAGCAGGGCGACGAGCGATAGGGCGGCGAGCGATTTTACAGCGGTCATGATCATAATCCCTTATGGTGGGGGTGTTTCGTTGGTAAATTGCAGTTGGGAAACGGCCGCCTTTGCTGCCCTGCAAAATTGAAAATCGTCATGATCTGTTGGAAATCGACCGGTCTTTTTTGAAAATGACAAGCAATCGGGGCGCTTCTTCCCCACATCGATCTGCACAGCGATAATGACGGGAACAAACGTGATGCACGACCTAGAGGTGATCGGATATATGCTCAGCGGTGGTGGCGCGGCATTGATGATCTTGCTAGCGGTTCGGTTCTACGCGATGCGGGATCAATCCTGTATCGAGGTGACCGGATTTCTGTTTTGCATCCTCACCGCCATTCACATGCTGACCGACCACCACACAGCTATGGCTGATCAATCGCTGTTTGGTCAGATGGCGCTGATGCTGGGTGTTCTGGATCGGGCGGTATTCTGGGTGTTCGCACAAAGTCTGTTCGACGATAAGTTCCGTATGCGGCCCCTGCACGCCCTGCCTGCCGCCGCGATTACGGCCACGTGGTTCCTGCCATATGGGTGGCTGATGCGGGATATGCTGATTATCGGGTTGATGGTACATGTCGTGGTGATCGGACTGCACGGTTACCAATCTGATCTGGTGCCATCGCGCCGCCGGTTGCGTCTGGCTTTGGCGATTTTGGTGCCCTTCATGGTGGTTACAACGACCATCAGCAATATGTTCGTGCCCGTGGATAGCCACATGATGGCGGCTATAAATGCCCTTAAGTTTAGCGGTTTAGCCCTGTTATTTGCGATATGGCTGACGCGACTGGATGCTAGCTTGCTTGAGGGGCACACGCCCACGCAGGTGAGTGACCCGCGCCCTGTTGTCGTTGCGGATCAGTTGGAGCTGGACCGCATCCGGCGCGAGGTTGAGGGCGGTGCGTGTTTTGAAACCGGCCTGACCATCGGCGCCTTTGCTGCGCGCATAGATATTCCGGAGCATCGACTGCGGCGCCTGATTAATCAGGGGCTAGGCTATCGCAACTTTGCTGCCTTCCTCAACGATCACCGCATTGAGGAGGCCAAGCGGCGGCTGGCTGATCCGGGGCAGGCGCGTGAGCAGATCCTCAGCCATGCCTTTGCGCTCGGCTATAACTCGCTCGCTCCGTTTAATCGTGCTTTCAAGGAACGCGTAGGGCTAAGCCCGACCGAGTATCGGGCCGCCGCGCTGGCGCAAGCTATCGCCTGATTTCTGCACAGCAGTCGAAAAATTGCATAAGGCGTTGCCAGTTCTGCGTGAGGCTGCTTAATTTATGCGATGCAGCAATTACGCACCCTTTCTGGCACACCGACGGCCCCGCATCAGCGGGCGCAGGGTCATGCGCGTGTGGTTTTCGGTAGCCATGGCCGCTTGACCCGTTTGCGACAGCAGGGTTCGGCCAAGGCGATGCTGCCCCGTGTGCACAACACGATGCCCGAGGTTGTTTTCGTGAATACCTGCGGTGGCGTGACCGGTGGCGATCATTTCCGCTGGGAATTGTCTGTGGAGCAGGGCGCCGCCGTGACCGGCACGACGCAGGCTGCGGAGAGGCTCTATCAGGCCTCAAGCGGTCGCGGACGGATCGAGACTGTGCTGCGTGCCGGTAATGGGGCGCGTCTGCACTGGTTGCCCATGGAAACAATCCTGTTTCAGGAATGCTCGGTTGATCGTCAGATCGATGTGGAGCTAGAGGGCGATGCCGAATTTCTGGGCGTTGAAGCATTGATCCTAGGCCGCGCCGCCATGGGTGAGGTGCTGCGCAACGCGCATTTCACAGATAATTGGCGCATCCGGCGCAATGGACGCTTGGTTCAGGCCGAGGCATTTCGGCTGAGCGGCGATCTGGCCGATGTGTTGGGCGGCTCTGCAACGCTGGGCGGTGTGGGTGCGCTGGCGACGATTGTGCTTAGCGCGCGGGATGCTGCGGACAGGTTGGAACCGCTGCGTGCACGTTTGCCCGACAGTGTGACCTGCGGTGCGTCTGCGTGGAACGGACAATTGGTGGTGCGGCTACATGCGCCGGATCACAGGCCGCTAAAGGTGGCATTGATTGAGATACTGACCTGGCTGCGGGGCGCATCCCTGCCGCGTGTCTGGAATATGTGAGGACCAAATGAACCTGACCCCCCGAGAAAAAGACAAGCTGCTGATCAGCCTCGCCGCCATGGTCGCCCGTGGTCGGTTGGAGCGGGGCGTAAAGCTGAACCACCCCGAGGCAATCGCTCTGATCACCGATTTCGTGGTTGAGGGCGCGCGGGCCGGTCGCTCCGTCGCCGATTTGATGGAGGCAGGGGCGGAGGTCATCACCCGTGAGATGTGCATGGATGGCATCGCCGAGATGATCCACGACGTACAGGTCGAGGCGACATTCCCTGACGGGACCAAGCTGGTCACCGTGCATCAGCCGATCCGGTAGCAGCAGATTGTTTAAGAAAACTAAGGTACGGAATATGAGAATTTCAGTTTTGGCACTCAGCCTGATGCCGAGCGTCGCAATGGCACATGGCAGCACAGCAATTCACGCGCACCCCCACGGTGCCGAGGGGTTAATCGGCGGTTTGGCCCTGATCGCACTGGCGGCTGGCGCGGCGTGGTTGCGCCGGTGACTTTACGAACAAAGGGATTGCGCATCGGATGAGAGTCGTTGCCCGATCAAAGGAGGCACGTGTGCGTGTGCAGTCATTGCTGGATGGCAGTGATCCTGAATGGGGGCACATGATGCTTGTCGCACAGCAAAGTGTGATCCTACTGGCGATTGTAGCGTTTACGATTTCGACGATGCCGGACCTGCCTGAATGGCTGGATAATATGCTGGACGTGGTCAACATGTTTGTTCTGGTGATCTTTGCATCAGAATACCTGCGACGGCTTTGGGCGGCGCTGTCGCGTTTGGGATACATGTTCAGTCTGTGGGGCATTATTGATCTGCTGTCCTTTCTACCGACGATGCTGATCGCGTCGACGCAGTCACAGGGCGTACGCGCATTGCGGCTGCTGCAACTGGTCCGCATTGCCAAAGTCGGGCGTTACAGTCGGGCTTTGCTGCGATTGGCGCGGGCGTTGAACGAGGTGCGCAGCGAGCTGACCCTTGGCCTGTTTCTTGCTGGCTTGGTGCTATACGTCGCGGCCAGTGGCATCTGGATTTTCGAGAGGTCTGCACAGCCGGAGCTATTCGGCTCCATCTTTGACTGCTTGTGGTGGGCGATCGTGACGATGTCCACCGTTGGTTATGGCGATGCCTATCCGATAACTGCGGGTGGGCGCATTTTTACAGCTTTGGTGCTGGTTGTTGGGCTTGCGGTGATCGCGCTCCCGACGGCGTTAATTTCTGCTGCGTTGGTGCGTAGCGAATTTGAGGAGCATGATGATGATACCCGGTGAAATCCTGCCAATGGCGGGTGAGATTGAGTTGAATTCCGGCGCGCCTGTCATCGTGCTGACCGTGGCCAATACAGGCGACCGCCCCGTGCAGGTCGGTAGCCACTATCATTTTGCCGAGACAAATCCGGCGCTGGATTTTGACCGTGATGCGGCGCGTGGCCTGCGGCTGGACATCGCGGCGGGAACGGCGGTGCGGTTTGAGCCGGGGCAATCGCGTGATGTTGCCTTGGTGCCCTACGGCGGCGCGCGCAAGGTCTACGGCTTTAACGGCGCTGTTATGGGCGCGTTGGACTAAAACTTATTCGGCGGGCTGTGCAGGTTTGCCCCGCGACATCTGAACGAGGATACGACAATGCCAACCCATATTTCCCGCGCCTCCTATGCCGATATGTATGGCCCGACCACTGGCGATCGTGTTCGGCTGGCGGATACAGATTTGATTATCGAGGTTGAGAAAGATCTGACAACCTACGGGGAAGAAGTGAAATTCGGCGGTGGTAAGGTCATCCGCGACGGAATGGGCCAATCGCAGGCAACACGCGCCGAAGGGTCCGCTGATACGGTTATTACCAACGCGCTGATCGTGGATCATAGCGGCATCTACAAGGCGGATGTAGCCCTGCGTGACGGGCGAATTTCCAAGATTGGCAAGGCTGGAAATCCCGACACACAAAGCGGCGTTGATATCATCATCGGACCAGGGACGGAGATCATCGCGGGCGAGGGCCGTATCCTGACCGCAGGTGGTTTTGACAGCCACATCCACTTCATCTGCCCGCAACAGGTGGAAGATGCGCTGCATTCCGGCATCACTACTATGCTGGGCGGCGGTACGGGACCGGCGCATGGAACGCTGGCAACCACCTGCACCCCCGGTCCGTGGCATATCGGGCGGATGTTGCAGGCGCTGGACGGATTGCCAATGAATTTCGGGCTGTCGGCGAAGGGTAATGCCTCGCGTCCTGATGCCCTGGTCGAGATGGTCAAGGCAGGTGCCTGCGCCATGAAGCTGCACGAGGATTGGGGGACCACACCCGCCGCCATCGATACTTGCCTCAGCGTGGCGGATGACATGGATGTTCAGGTGATGATCCACACCGATACGTTGAACGAGAGCGGCTTTGTCGAGAATACCGTGGGCGCGATCAAGGGGCGCACCATCCATGCCTTCCACACCGAGGGGGCGGGCGGTGGTCACGCGCCTGATATCATCAAGGTCTGTGGTTACTCCAACGTCATCCCGTCCTCGACCAACCCGACGCGCCCCTACACGGTGAACACGTTGGAGGAGCATTTGGATATGTTGATGGTATGCCACCACCTCGACAAATCGATCCCCGAGGATGTCGCCTTTGCCGAGAGCCGCATCCGGCGCGAAACCATTGCGGCAGAGGATATCCTGCACGATATGGGCGCGTTCTCGATCATCGCGTCTGATAGTCAGGCGATGGGCCGTGTGGGTGAGGTTGCCATTCGCACGTGGCAAACCGCTGATAAGATGCGCAAACAGCGTGGACGTTTGCCCGAGGAAACTGGTGATAACGATAACATGCGTGTGCGCCGTTACATCGCGAAATACACCATCAATCCGGCAATTGCCCACGGGATCAGCCGCGAAATCGGCTCGATTGAGGAGGGCAAGCGCGCCGATCTGGTGCTGTGGTCGCCTGCATTCTTTGGCGTGAAGCCCGAGATGGTCCTGATCGGTGGCACCATCGCAATGGCTCAGATGGGCGATCCGAATGCGAGCATCCCGACGCCGCAACCCGTCTATTCCCGCCCGATGTTCGGCGCGCTAGGCCGTGCGCAGGAGGTTGCCTCGGTCCATTTCGTCAGTGCCGCGGCGGAGGTCGGTCATCTGGGCCTGCGCAAGGGAACCGTCGCGGTTGAGAATACGCGGGGTGGCATCGGCAAAGCCTCAATGATCCACAACGATTACTGCCCCGATATTGATGTGAATCCAGAAACCTACGAGGTGCGCGCCGATGGTGAACTGCTGACCTGCGAACCGGCCGAGGTTCTGCCGATGGCGCAGCGGTATTTTATGTTTTGAGGGTGAGTGATGAAGTTTTCGCAACGATACGGCATCACATCGCCACCACAAAAACTATCAATGGAGGCAATGCCAGATCAGTTGCGCGCTGGTTTATGGAATGCCGTGCGTGCCACGTTTTTAATCTCTGACTTTGAGGAATATAATTACCTTGATCCGCGTCTGTCTGCCCTCGCAGACTCTATTTGGGGTGATCACTTCAAGGAGCCGACTGATAGTTACCCGGATAGAGTCAACCGGCTTACTTTTGAAATTCGATCTCGTTTCTTCGAGTTTAAATGGTACGAAGTTTACGACTTTATCGAGTTTCTAACTAATGAAAAATTTCAGGGTGGCCTCTTCTACCCAATAGACAACGTTAGTAAATTTGCGGCAACGTGTAACGACGTTCTTGCAAGGGAAATGGCGCTGGTTCGCTTCGTTAATCTTAAGCTAACCACCATCTCGGATGAGCAGGAAATCGTAGAGATCGAGACAGCAACAAGTTCGCCCCATGCCCCTATCGCCGAGCATTTCAAGCAGGCGTTAGCGTTTCTATCAGACCGTAAATCACCTGATTATAAAAACAGTATTAAAGAATCCATCAGCGGTGTCGAGGCCGCAGCGAAGTTCGCGACGGGGGATAGTAAAGCTACGCTTGGGCAGGCATTAGGGCAGCTAGAAAAAAATAGGGAACTCCACACGGCTTTAGCTAAAGGCTTTAAAAACCTTTATGGCTGGACCAGTGATAAATCGGGTATCAGACATGCCTTGATGGATGGAGATACAGATCTTTCGCAAGATGATGCGCGCTACATGCTTGTAAGCTGTAGTGCGTTTGCAAATTACCTCATTGCTTCTAAGGCTGATTAATATGCGCGCCACACACCTAGCCCATTCCCACGAGGTCCCAGCCGATACGCTGACCCTGACCTATGATGACCGGTATCGGCGGCGGATGGCGATGCAATCCGATAACGGGCTGTCGTTCCTGCTGGATTTGCCCGAGGCGCAGGACATGCGGGCGGGCGATAGCCTTGTTCTGGAGGATGGGCGCTTGATCCGTATCGTCGCGGCGGATGAACCGTTGATGGAAGCGGTGCCTGCGGATATCGCCAACTTACCCCGCGTGGCGTGGCATGTGGGGAACCGGCATCTGACGTGCCAAATCCTCGGCGATCGGTTGGTGCTGCGCGCGGATAAGGTGATCGGGCATATGCTGGAGCATTTGGGCTGCACAGTGACGTTCCGCGATGGGCCGTTCACGCCTGAGGGCGGGGCTTACGGGCAGGGGCGCACGCATTCGCATGAACACTGAGGATCTGCGCCACGCGCAATTGCTGCATCAATGGTTATCCCCCGGTTATCCCACAGGCGCATTTGCATGGTCGCATGGCCTGGATCGGTTGATTGATGATGGGGAGATTGCGGATGCGGCGGGGCTGGAGTGTTGGCTGCGCGGCGTGCTGGGATATGGGTCCGGCTGGACCGATGCAGTCTTGCTGGCCAATGCCTATCGCGCTCCTGAGCGTGCGGATGAAGTTGCCGAACTGGCCGCCGCGCTGGCCCCATCGCGTGAGCGGTTTGCGGAAACCCTGGATCAGGGGACCGGCTTTGCACGGGTGACATCGGCGGTTGCTGGCGGGTCGGAAACGCCGCGTGCCTATCCGGTTGCGCTGGCCGTTGCGGCGGCGCGTGAGGGGGTCGGGTTGGATTTGACGCTGACGCTGTACCTACAGGCCTTCGTCGCGAATCTGGTCAGTGCGGCAGTGCGCGCCGTACCGTTGGGTCAAACGGACGGCCAGCGGGTCATCACGGCGTTATCTGGAACATGTATCACCGTTGCGCAGGCGGCGCGGGATACTGATTTGACACAGGTTGGCGGTGCCGCCATCCGCGCCGATATGGCGTCGCTGCATCATGAAACCCAGTATTCGAGGATGTTCCGATCATGAGCGATACAACCGAGCGCGGGCGCGCGCTATCCGAGGAATTGAACCCCGGAATGGAGGCTGCGCTGGATGCGCGATATGGCCATCTGCTGCCCGGAATGGCCGAGGGGATTGTAGACTTTGCCTATGGCCGGCAATACGGACGGCCGGGCTTGCCACTGCGTGATCGCTATATTGCGACCATTGCTGCACTAACCGCGCTGGGTGGTCAGACCCGCCCGCAGCTAAAGGTAAATGTCGCAGGTGGGCGCAAGGCTGGTTTGAGCCGTGAAGAAATCGCCGAGACGATTTGGCAGATGAGCCTGTATGGCGGATTACCGTCTGCGATCAATGGACTGAACGCGGCACTTGAAGTGTTCGCGGAGGAAGATGAGGCGTGATCGAAGGATTGCGTACGGAGTGAGGGACGAATGAGCAAATCGCAAAATGGACCGCTGCGGGTTGGCCTGGGCGGGCCGGTTGGTGCGGGAAAAACCGCGCTGATGGAACAGCTTTGCAAGGCGATGACAGGCAAATATTCCGTCGCTGCAATCACCAATGATATCTACACGCGTGAGGATGCGGAGTTTCTGATGCGCGCGCAGGCGCTGCCGCTGGAACGCATTCTGGGTGTGGAAACCGGTGGCTGTCCGCATACGGCGATCCGAGAGGATTGCTCGATCAATCTGAATGCCATTGATACGATGGTCGAGAAATTTCCCGATCTGGAACTGGTGCTGATCGAAAGTGGTGGTGACAATCTGTCGGCTACATTCTCACCCGAGCTGGCGGACATCACCATTTATGTGATCGACGTTTGTGCCGGCGATAAAATTCCGCGCAAGGGCGGGCCGGGCATTACGCGCGCTGATCTGCTGGTCATCAACAAGATTGATTTGGCACCGCATGTTGGTGCCTCGCTGGATGTCATGGATCGGGATGCGAAGGTGCAACGCGGGGCGCGGCCAACGGTGTTCACCAATGTGAAGGCTGGCGACGGCGTGGCCGAGATCGTTCGGTTTATTGAGACGGCTGGCGGTTTGTAAGTTCAATCCCCGCCGACAAATGCGGCGGGGATGATTGGGCGGGGCGGGGTTAATCCTTGTCCGCCTCGTCCACCTGCTTTTTGACCAAGGTGGATCGTAGGTCATGCATGGATAGTAGCAGTCGATTTGAAACTGCCTCGATATCCGACGGTTCAGCGCGGGATTGAAACCATTGCGCGGCGGAGTTGATCTGATCAATCAGCCGTTCAATATCATCCCGTTCGCGGGTCTGTAATTCGGTGCGGCGGGCCTCAACCCAGCTTTGCATCTGTGCGATTTCATCCGCCGTCAGGGTTTGTTGGCCGTGTGGCTTTATCTCACCCGAGCGGATGTTGATGACGGCAAGCTGACGCAGGTCCAGCCGACGCTGCCGGTTTTCGGTTTCGATCCGAAAAACAACAGCGCCGTTATCGCGGGTGCGGAAATGCAGGTCCGTACCGCTCATTTCAGGGCCTCGCAGAACCTTTTGATACGGGTGCATGCCTCAACCAGCGTTTCATCAGCAGCGGCGTAGCTGACCCGGAATGCGGGGGACAGGCCGAATGCGCCGCCAAAGACGATGGCGACGCCCTCGGTATCCAACAGCTCGGTTGCGAAATCCTCGTCCGTTTCAATGACCTTGCCCGAGGGGGCCGTCTTGCCAATACAGCCCGTGATGGACGGGTACACGTAGAACGCACCGTCGGGCGTCGGGCAATCTATGCCGTCGCAATCGTTCAGCATTTTGACCACCAGATCGCGACGGCGCTGGAATGCCTCACGGCTCATGGCGACATAGTCCTGCGGGCCGTTCAGGGCCTCCAGCGCGGCCCACTGGCTGATCGAGGAGGGGTTGGAGGTGGATTGGCTCTGGATCTTGCGCATGGCGGAGATCAGCTCAACCGGACCGGCCGCATAACCGATACGCCAGCCGGTCATGGCATATGCCTTGGACACGCCGTTACAGGTCAGGGTGCGGTCGTATAGTTTGGGCTCGACCTGTGCGGGGGTACTGAACTCAAACCCGTCAAAGGCGATGTGCTCGTACATATCGTCGGACATGATCCAGACATGGGGGTGGCGCAGCAGAACGTCTGTCAGCGCCTTGAGCTGCTCGCGGCTATACCCAGCGCCCGACGGGTTGGACGGCGAGTTGAAGATGAACCACTTGGTTTTGGGCGTGATCGCGGCCTCTAGCTGCTCAGGCGTGATGCGATAGCCCTGATCGGCGGTTCCCGCAACGGTAACGGGCGTGCCGCCAGCTAGCAGAACCATATCGGGATAGCTGACCCAATAGGGCGCGGGGATCAGCACCTCGTCGCCCTCGTTCATGGTGGCGACCAGCGCGTTATATAGCGTCTGCTTACCACCAGTGCCGACGCTGATTTGCGATGGTGTATAGGTCAGACCGTTTTCGCGCGCGAACTTCTCACAGATCGCCTGCTTCAGCTCCGCAATGCCGTCGGGGGCGGTGTAGCGGGTTTTGCCTGCATCCATCGCTGCCTTGGCCGCGTCGCGGATGTTTTCAGGAGTGTCAAAGTCGGGTTCACCGGCGCTGAGGCCGATAATATTGCGGCCTTGCGCCTTTAGCTCGGCCGCGCGCGTTGTCACCGCGATGGTTGGTGAGGGTTTAACACGGGCGAGGCTGCTGGCGAGGAATGACATCGAATGCTCCTGATCGTTTAATCAACACTCCATCACCTGACCTAGCGTGCGCAATAGTTCAAGCGCCGCGTCGGATGGTTATGGGATCATGTCGCATTTGGGGGAGGACAATTTGCACCCAGCACCTATGTTGCAGCGTAACCGAAAGGGAGAGACGATATGACGGATGAGCAGACAAGCACCGACGAAGCGTATTTCCACGAGGATATGGCGACCTTCGGGGATCGAATGGCCGCCGCACGCGACAGCTTGGGACTGGAACAAAACCAACTTGCGCGCCGTTTGGGCGTAAAGGGCAGCACGATTGCCGGTTGGGAGGATGACCGCGCCGAGCCCCGCGCAAACCGCCTGCAAATGCTGGCTGGTGTTCTAGGGGTTTCGATCACATGGCTGCTAAGCGGGCAGGGTGATGGCCCGACCGCAGTTGCAGAGGATGATGTCAGCGCCGATACCATGGCGCTGCTGGCTGAAATGCGCCGCATTCGTACGGAACAGGCCCGCCTGACAGAGCGGTTGGGTATTGTTGAAAAGCGCCTGCGCGCGGCCCTGAGTTAAGCATCAGACTTGCCAGCGGGCCTCAGCTTCGTAATAAAGCTTTTCAAAGCGCTTACAATTACGGGAATATGGCATGCCCATCGGTGTGGATTACGGCGGTACGAAGATTGAGGCGATCGCCATTGCGCCGGACGGGCGGGAGCTGTGCCGTCGGCGTGTCGCAACGCCGCGGCATGACTATTCGGGCTCGCTGGACGCAATCGCGCGCATCGTGGCCGAGGTTCGCGAACTGTCCGGTTTGCATGACGAACCCGTCGGTATTGGCATTCCCGGCGCGGTCGATGCAGATGGACGGGTGTTTAACGGCAACTCCACTTGGTTGGTCGGACAGCCGCTGGCCGCTGATTTGCAGGAACGCATGGGATGTGTGGTTCGGGTCGCAAATGACGCGAACTGCTTTGTGTTGTCCGAGGCAATCGACGGTGCGGGCCGTGGTGCAAAGATCGTGTTTGGCGCAATCCTTGGCACCGGTGTTGGCGGCGGCTTGGTGATCAACGGCACGATGGTTGAGGGTGCATCCGGCATGGCAGGTGAATGGGGCCATTCGCCAATGCCCATCGGTGATATCGGCGAGTTTCCCGGACCGCAGTGCTTTTGCGGGCAACATGGCTGTGTTGAGCAATGGCTGGCAGGGCCGGGCTTGGAGGCGGATTACGCGCGCGACTGCGCAATCCCCAGTGGAACCGGCCCCCGCGTTCAGGAAATCGTCGCTCGCGCCCAGCAGGGTGAGGCGCAGGCTGAGGCCGCTTTGCAACGCCATCGCCGCCGTTTGGCCCGTGCGCTGGCCAGTGTGGTTAACGTGCTGGACCCAGATGTGATCGTCTTGGGCGGCGGTGTTTCGAATTTACCCGGCTTGGCCGAGGAGCTGCCGGAATTGATGCGTCCCTATATCTATTCCACCCACAGCGCGGTGACTGTACGACGGGCAGTATACGGTGATAGCTCTGGCGTGCGCGGCGCGGCCCGCATTGCTGATGGGGAGGTTTGAGATGCAAGAGACACATGAGAACCGGCTGAAGCGTCTGCGGATGCGGTCATGGCGGCGCGGGATCAAAGAGATGGACCTGATCCTCGGCCCCTATGCAGACAGCCATTTGACCAGCTTGGCGGCTGAGCAGATCGAAGATTATGAAGCTTTACTCGACGAGAACGACCAAGACCTGTATTCTTGGTTCTCAGGGCGTGAAAATGCTCCCGAACGCCATTTGCCTATGATTGCCACTGTTATGCAGGGGCGCAGTCTTCGTTAAGGACTTTGTAACGAATGACTGATTAGGTGAACCGGAGATGCTTAACGCGATATTCAGGTGATGCCCATGAACGACCTTTCGGAAATGCCCCCAGCGCCAGATGCGGCGGATATCGGTGAGTTTCTGGGTTCGTATCTGGAAACGCTCTCTATGGTTGAGCGACTACACCGTCTACTGCTGGATGTTATTAAGGATGAGTTCGAGCGCCTACAGGTGATCGATATCAACCCCGTGCAGGCGCTGCTATTGTTCAATGTCGGCGATAATGTACTGACAGCGGGTGAGCTTAAGAGCCGCGGTTACTATCAGGGCTCAAACGTCTCCTATAACCTCAAGAAGCTGGTTGAATCCGAATATATGCATCACGAGCGTTGCATCGCGGATCGCCGTGCCGTGCGTGTTCGGTTGACCGAGCGCGGGATTGAGGTACGCGATCTGGTCTCCGCTCTATTTGAGCGTCACGCCCATGGCATTCTGCGCCGTGGTGTTTTGCCCGAGGGCCGGATTACGGAGATTAACGCGGATCTACGTGGGGTTGAGGCATATTGGACCGAGCAGATTCGTTACATCTACTGAATCAGGTTTCAAGATGATCGGTGCCCTTGCCTAGATTTCGCCAAGATATAGGCGATTTATCGCTCAACTGGCGTTCATATGACCCAGAAAAATGCACTTGCGACCCTTTTGCTCAGATATACGCGTGGAAATTGCATAATTGCTGTTCTTGCGCGGATTAGGTTCTGCTAACGTGATTGTATAAGCAAAGCGCGCAAAGCGTTGGACTATGGGACAGGTTTGCGGAAGGTCTGCGAGCCAGGGTAGATTGGGCATAAACGTGGCGTGGGACACTGACGGCACACTTTCGGGTTTTGATTCCTATGAGGTCACTCTCGGCGATCAGCTGCGGGGTGAGCGGGCGACCAAGGGGAAATCACTGCTCGACGTGCAGCGCGAATTGCGGATTAAGGCGGCGTATATCGCGGCCATCGAAAACTGCGATTTGCAAGTGTTTCCGAATCCCGGTTTTGTTGCCGGCTATGTGCGCAGCTACGCACGTTATCTTAGCCTAAACCCCGAGGAAATTTATCAGCGGTTTTGCCTGCATTCCGGCTTTGGCGGCGTTAATGCCGACATACAGGGCCGTCAGAACCGTGGTGCAAAGGCTGGCACAGTTCCGCTGAAGATCGACTTCAAAAACGACCCATTGTCCCGTGGTAAACTATCAGGGCAACCGAGCGGGTTGAATATTGATGTGCGGGCAATGCTTGGCGGCGCGATGTCGCTGCTGGTTATGGCCGGTTTGCTGGGTGGTGTCGGATACGGTGGTTGGCGCGTTTTGCAGGAGGTGCAACGTGTTGAACTGGCTCCAATCGCCCAAACACCGACTGTTGCCTCTGACATCGTGGTTCTTTCCGAGCTTTCCATTGAACAGCGGGAAGTTGCTGTCGTTGCCGATAATTCCCGTGCGCAACGTGATGCCGCGCTGACACGCCTTTACAGTCCGGACCCGTTGGTTCCGGTAATGGCGCCGCGCGATGGCCCTATTGCGTCCATCGATCCGGAATTGGTTGGCAGTTTTGTGCGTAGTACCAGCGACGAGGCTCGTACCGCGATACAGGTCGTTGCAGAAAACATGGACCCGCTGCCGACAAGCGCGGCGGACCTTTTGGCCTCTGTCGAATTGCCGCCGCTACCTCCGACTGTGGCAATTGTTGCCTCACAGGCCGCGTGGATTCGCGTCAGTCAGCGTGACGGTGCGACTTTGTTCGAAACGATCCTTGCCGCTGGTGAGAGTTACTCGGTACCCGCCGGTGTTGATGCTCCAGAGCTGCGCGCGGGTAATTCCGGTTCGGTTTTCCTAATGGTTGGCGATCAGGTTTATGGTCCGTTGGGCAATGGCCCGCGTGTTGCAAAGCAGGTTTCGCTCTTGGCTGAGGATATTCCGATGCAGTGGACGCTTGCGGAACCAACGCCAGAGCAAAGCGCCGCATTGCAAGGGGCGATGATCGCCACCGCCGAGCGGACAGCCCACGCAACCGAGTAGTTAAAAAACTGACGTATTGCTCTGGGTGACATATGTCGCTGGGGCACCTATGTTCTGGGAAACGACAGTTAACAGGGCCATCCAGATGCACAATCATATCCGCCCATGGCGCAATATCGACCGTCGCGTTAGCCGTAAAATTCATGTTGGGTCTGTTCCGGTTGGTGGTGATGCGCCGATCTCTGTTCAAACCATGACAAATACGCTGACCCACGATGCCAAGGCGACAATCGAGCAGGTTCTGGCCTGTGCGGAGGCCGGTGCTGATATCGTGCGCGTGTCATGTCCGGATGAGCCGAGCACAGCAGCATTGGCTGAAATTGTTCGGGAAAGCCCGGTCCCAATCGTGGCTGACATTCATTTTCACTATAAACGCGCGATTGAGGCGGCGGAGGCTGGCGCGGCCTGCCTACGGATCAATCCGGGCAATATCGGTTCAGCGGAACGTGTTCGTGAGGTGGTCAAGGCCGCCAAGGACCACGGATGTTCCATGCGGATCGGCGTGAACGCGGGTAGCCTGGAACGACATCTGCTAGAAAAATACGGTGAGCCGTGCCCCGACGCGATGGTTGAGAGTGGTTTGGACCACATCAAACTATTGCAAGATAACGATTTTCACGAGTTTAAGATCAGTGTGAAGGCATCGGATGTCTTCCTCGCCTCTGCCGCCTATATGGCGATTGCCGACGCAACCGACGCCCCGCTGCATCTGGGTATAACCGAGGCTGGATCACATTACGCCGGCACCGTGAAATCAGCTATCGGGATGGGCAACCTGCTATGGGCCGGATTGGGTGACACCATTCGTGTCAGTCTGTCCGCCGATCCGGTTGAGGAGGTGAAGGCCGGTTTCGAAATTCTGAAGGCACTGGGCCTGCGCCATCGCGGCGTGAATATTATCTCGTGTCCATCCTGCGCACGGCAGGGCTTTGACGTGATCGCCACGGTTTCCGAATTGGAGCAACGGCTGGAGCATGTCAAAACACCTATGTCGCTGAGCATCATTGGCTGTGTGGTGAACGGCCCGGGTGAGGCATTGATGACCGATGTTGGCTTTACGGGCGGCGGCAATGGTGCCGGCATGATCTACATGGCGGGCAAGCAGGATCACAAACAAGGCAATGATGGTATGATTGACCACATCGTCGAATTGGTTGAAAAGCGCGCAGAACAAATTGAAACCGAGCGCGTGGCCGCTCAGGAGGCTGCGGAGTGATCGGTAAGTTGTTTTTCTGGTTGGCAATTGCTGTAATCGTCGGTGGTTTGGCAGCGGTTTATATGATCCGCAACGTGTCCCATGATCCTGCGCTGTGGCACGTTGACCCGCTGACAGTACCCACACCAACCACACCGAATTCCTTCCGCATGGTTCCTGTGATCGAGGGGTATGATCCTGTAACCGAGGAGCGGATCGACCTTGCTTCACCGATCTACGACGCAAATCCAGCGCTGATTTCACAGGCTTTTGATGAGTTTGTGCTGCGCCAACCCCGCACCCAACGTATTGCAGGCACGCCAGAAACTGGTTGGATGACCTATGTTCAACAGACGGAGTTAATGCGTTTTCCCGACTATATCTCGGTTCTGTTTTTGGATCTGGGAAATGGGCAGTCAACGGTCGCGATCTTCTCGCGCTCGCGCTATGGCCGGTCCGATCTGGGCGTGAATGGGCAGCGTGTGGAACGTTGGTTGGAGCCATTAAGCTCGTTCGTGGCGGAGTAGGGCTTGACCATTGGACCTCGCTGGGGACAGATCAAGCAATGATACCTTCAGATAAAATCGACGATATTCTGGGCCGCTTTGATTACCTCGAAGCGAAGATGGCGACAGGTTTGAGCGGCGCTGACATGGTCGCGACCGCTCAGGAATATGCCGAGCTGCGTCCAGTGGTTGAGCAGGCGCGGTCCTATCGCACATTGCTAAACGATATTTCCGGTGCGGAGGAAATGCGCGCCGATCCGGAAATGCGCGCAATGGCGGATGAGGAATTATACGAACTGCGCGGTTCGCTGCCCGAGGTTGAGGCCGCATTACAACGCGCTTTGTTACCCAAGGACGCGGCGGATGCACGGCCTGCGATTCTAGAAATTCGGGCCGGTACTGGTGGCGACGAGGCGGCGCTGTTCGCAGCCGACCTGTTTCGCATGTACCAACGGTTTTGCGAGGAAAACGGCTGGCGCGTTGAGGTCGTTGAGGAAGCATCAACCGAGTTGGGTGGCTTTAAGGAGATTGTCGCAAATATTAACGGCGCCAACGTCTTTGCTCGTTTGAAATTCGAAAGCGGCGTGCATCGTGTTCAACGTGTACCAAGCACCGAAAGCGGCGGACGTATTCATACCTCGGCTGCGACAGTTGCCGTTCTGCCAGAGGCGGAAGAGGTTGATGTTGAAATCCGGAACGAGGATATACGTATTGATACGATGCGTGCGAGTGGTGCCGGTGGGCAGCACGTTAACACCACGGATAGTGCCGTTCGGATCACGCATATTCCCAGCGGGATTGTGGTGACGAGTTCAGAAAAATCTCAACATGCCAACCGCGCAAAGGCGATGCAGGTGTTGCGGACGCGCCTATATGACATGCAGCG
This sequence comes from Pontivivens marinum, assembly GCF_900231835.1. Taxonomy (GTDB): domain Bacteria; phylum Pseudomonadota; class Alphaproteobacteria; order Rhodobacterales; family Rhodobacteraceae; genus Pontivivens; species Pontivivens marinum. The sequence continues at coordinate 311,269 of NZ_OCTN01000002.1, forward strand.
CGCCGCCGCGGATGCTGAACGCGCGGCTGATCGGCGCGGGCAGGTGGGATCGGGTGATCGTTCGGAACGGATTCGGACGTATAATTTCCCGCAGGGTCGCCTGACGGATCACCGCATTAACCTGACGCTGTATAAGTTGGATCAAATTATGCAGGGCGATCTGACAGAAGTTATTGATGCGCTAACCGCAGCGGATGAGGCGGAGCGCCTGGCCGCGATGGCCGAACGTGCCTGATATTGCAACGATTTTACGTGCTGGTGCCGCACGTTTGAATGCGGCTGGTGTGCCTGATCCAGCAGGTGACGCACGCCGATTACTGTCGCGACATGTCACCGGAACTCTGGCCGCGATGATGCGAGATGAGATTGCGCCAGTTGTGGCGGAGCTGTTCGAGGCCGATATTGCGCAGCGTGAGAAGCGGCGGCCTGTCTCACATATCTTAGGCTGGCGTGAATTTTGGGGGAGACGTTTTGTTGTCACTCAGGATGTATTGGATCCGCGGCCAGACACTGAGACATTGATCGAGGCTGCGCTCTGCGGGTCAATCCCAACGCGAATTTTAGATTTAGGCACAGGTAGCGGCGCAATATTGGCTACTCTGTTGGCCGAGTGGCCACAGGCAACGGGGGTGGCAACGGATATTTCAGATGCAGCGCTTTCCGTAGCGCGTGAAAATCTGGCGTCACATGCGCCAAATCGTTGGCAGGCTATCCGGTCTGACTGGTTCACAGATGTTACCGGAACTTTCGATCTAATCGTGTCTAACCCGCCCTATATTACAGCGGAGGCGATGAAGGGACTTGAGCCGGAAGTAACTGAGTATGAACCACATTTAGCGTTATCCCCGGGCGGGGATGGCTTGGATGCCTATCGTATTCTGGCCCGCGATTTTCGGCAGTTTTTGGCCCCACACGGGCGCGCGCTGTTTGAGATCGGGTATGATCAAGGTGATAGCGCTGCTGGATTGTTCACCCCAAACAGGGTCGAGGTTTTGAACGACCTGAATGGAAAGCCTCGCGTTCTTTCCGTCACCTAACTGCCGGCAATTAAATCTAGAATATCAACGCAATTGACGGCTTTGCACTTGTATTACCCAAGAAAGTTTCGATAATAAGAGGAGTTCCATCGCGGTGAGTGTATTTCCTGCGATGTGTGGAACGGAGCTTCGATCAGCGTTATCCGCTTATGCAAGACAGGCAAGTTGCCTGGACTGAGGCATCAGAAAGACCGCGATAGGCTTGGCCTCATGCGGCAGAAATCGGACAAGATGAGACAACCGAATAAAAACCGTTCGCGTAAGAACAACAGAAATAACAACAATAATAACAAAAATATGGGCAACGTGACGAACCGTGTGTTCGACAGCTCAGGCCCCGAGGGGAAAGTGCGCGGTACGCCCTCGCAGATAGTTGAGAAATATCAGGCGCTTGCACGTGATGCACAGCTATCTGGTGACCGGGTGAATGCGGAAAATTTCCTGCAACACTCGGAGCATTATGCGCGCCTGATGGCCGATGCGCAGCGCCAAATCGATGCACAAAATGCCAAGCGTGAAGCCGAACAGGCAGAACGCGCGCAACGTGAGGCTGAACAAGCCGAGCGCGCCGCAGCAGAACGTGCCGCCGCCGAGGCGAGCGAGGCTGAAGCAGCTGCCGCACAGCCAGAGCCTGCGCAACCTGCTGATGAACAACCAAATTTGGTTGAGACACCTGAGCAGGAAACACCAAAGCCGCGCCGGACACGTTCGCGCCGATCAAACCGCAGCAATGGTGGTGATGACGCACAGCAGGCAGAAGCCCCCGCACCAGCGGCAGAAGCTTAAGGCTTCACCGCACGTGCCAAGGCGCAAAACTGTTCAAGACTAATTTCCTCCGCCCGTTGGGTGGGGGAAATGCCGACAGAGTTCAGCAAATCTTCGATATCGGGCCGTAGGCTACGCAGACTGGCGCGCAACATTTTGCGTCGCTGATTAAATGCACGCGCAACGATGTCATTCAACACACGACCATCCGCGGGATAGCGCGGTTCATCCAAGCGGGTCAGGTGAACAACTGCCGAGCTGACTTTTGGGGCCGGCGTAAATGCCTGTGGCGGCAGATGCATCACAATTCGCGTATCACAACGCCACTGCGCCAGAATGGCGAGACGGCCATAGGCCTTTGAGCCGGGTTTCGCTGTAATCCGCTCCGCCACTTCCTTTTGAAACATCAAGGTCAGGCTCTGCCAGAACGGCGGCCACTGTTGCGGTGTTAACCATCTTACCAGCAATTCCGTGCCGACATTATAGGGCAGGTTTGCAACAATACGGATCGGTGCGGTTAAATGCTCCGCCGGATTGATGGCCAGTGCATCGCCGTCAATTACTGTTAATCGACCGGGCGCGGCGGCTGATATTTCTGCTAGTGCGGGCAGACAGCGTGGGTCGCGCTCGATCGCTACAACTTTGCGCGCACCCTCAACCAGTAACGCACGAGTTAGGCCGCCCGGACCAGGTCCAATTTCCAACACGTCGCATTGGCTCAAATCGCCAGCCTGGCGCGCAATTTTTCCCGTTAGGTTCAAATCCAGAAGGAAGTTCTGGCCGAGTGCTTTTTTCGCATGCAGGTCGTGATTGTGAATTACATCACGCAGCGGGGGCAGGGTGTCTAAGTTCATTTGCGGCGCTCCGCCATAAGGGTGGCCATGTCCATCGCGGCGAACAGGCTGTCTGGACGGGCAATGTTCTTGCCCGCAATATCGAATGCAGTGCCGTGATCGGGCGACGTGCGAATGAAGGGCAAGCCGAGAGTGACGTTGACGCCGTCGTCAAAACTGAGTGTTTTCAACGGGATCAGCGCTTGATCGTGATACATGCAAATAGCAACATCATAGTTCTGACGGGCAGCCGCATGAAACATCGTGTCCGCTGGCATTGGATCAGTCAGGTTGAACCCTTGCGCCCGCAATTTTGTCAGAACGGGCATCAGCAATTCAATCTCTTGCCGTCCCATCACGCCACCCTCACCCGCATGGGGGTTTAAGCCCGCAATTGCGATGCGAGGTGAGGTAATTCCAAGGTCACGCCGTAATCCTGCATCGGTGACGCGGATAGTTTCCTCAAGCAATTCAGCGGTTAGCGCCTGCGGCACATCGGCAAGCGGGATGTGGATTGTGACCGGAACAACGCGCAGATCCGGTCCCGCCAACATCATAACGGGACGTGGCGCGCCAGATAGATGGGCGAGGAATTCAGTATGCCCAGGATGTGCGAAGCCACCACCATCCTTCAGGATTTTCTTGCTAATTGGCGCGGTGACCAGCGCGCTGACTTGACCGCTTTGGGCGAGGCGGGCGCCCTGTGTGATAGCCTCGATAACGCCCGATGCGTTTCGTGGATCGGGCGTTCCGAAATTCACCTCAGCAGATGTCGGTATGTTGAGGACGGGCAGGGCATCAATGTTTCCCTGCGCATCCCGCACGGATGCCACGGCCACAGCTGGAACATCGAAGCGCCGCAAAATATCCGCGCTGCCAATTGCGAGGAAGCGATGTGTCTTACGCCTCCACGCTGCGGCGGCAAGTTCAGGCCCGACCCCCGCAGGATCGCCGAGTGTCAGGGCCAACATTAGCGAGTCTCAACAATGGCGTCGCGCAGCAATTCCTGCATGTAACCATCGGCATAGGCACCAATCCGGTTTGCGAAAATCTGATCTTGAACAACGCGACGCGTCTCCTCGTCAAGCTCGACATTCCGCGAACAGATCACAATGATCGAGAGGCTATCGCCGGTCCGAATAGGCTGACTGACCGATCCAGTTTGGGCTGTCGCGATCACGGAAAACAGCGCCGGCGAAATACCCGCCAATGTAACGGGACCAACTGTGCCACTACCCTCGCCAAAGGAGCCAGCCTCGACATCACTGCAAGTCTGAATTTCACGGCGAGCGGCCAGTGCGGCAGTCCGTGCAGCCTCCTCACCCAGTGATAGAGGGAAGGTCGCGCGGGCATATGTAAGTGTAACGGTATCATTATCCTGCGCAGCGATCTGGCGCTCACCATTTACGGCGAGCAGTGATACGCCGCGTGTGATCGGGATGGGGCGACTGACACCACCAATATCAATCAGATCAACCTCCGCGCGCATTGCTGGCGGCAGATCGGTCACTGCAATCCAGCCAATTTCCCCTCCGTTACTGCGGGTTGGGGTGCGGCTGTACTGGCGGGCGGCGGCGGCGAAGTCACCACCAGCTTGCAGTTCGGCGGCCAGTTCAACGATTAGCTCTCTGGTGCGAGCCTCGCCGCGCTCGGCAAATGGAATTGCGATCTCTGCGAGCAGAACCTCACGCGTTGTGCCGGTGGCGTTCAGCAGAACAGCCTCCTCCAGATCGGTTTGATCGGGAATTGCGCGGCTGCGGAAGCGAGCCTGCATTGCCTGCTGCCAGCCAAGTTGCGCGTCGATTTGCTGCATCACAGTATCAACATCGATGCCGCCGCGGCGCAATGCGGCGGTAAAACCCTCAGGGCTTGCATCGCGGGCTGCGGTATAGCTCTCAAACGCGGCGCTGATTTGTGCATTGCCGATATCAATACCCAACCGGTCTGCCTCCTGACGCATCAGGGCTTCCTCGGTCAGATCCTCGACAACGCGATCATCCAGCAGATCCCCATCCAGGCCATAGGCACGGTATAGCGCACGGCGCTGTGCCAGATCATAATAGGTGATCATATCCTCGTTCACGATGATCGCAGGTGCGAATGGCGTGCTTTGCGCGTTAACGGGGGCGGCGGTCACAATGACTGCGGCCAAAAGGCTCAGAAATCGGGTCACGTTAAGTCTCCAACTCAGATTCCGCAGGACCGGCGGCGGCGTTCAGCCGCGTCGCCCTGCGTGCCAAGGCCGGCAAGACGCATGGTCAGGCCAAACTCGGTCGATGGTTCCACGTTATTGGAAGTGGTAAAGCGGCGCGACACTGAAAACTCGAATGTTGCGCATTCATTACCCCAGGTTAATCCTGCATCGGCAGAAATAAAGGCGTCATTTTCTAGATCACGGCGAAAGCCTAGTTCGCCCGACCAATTGTCGTCGATCTGGTATTCCATATCCATCACCAGCTCTGCCCGATCAACCACGGATGTCGCATCCGCCCGCAGATAGACATAGGTGGAGCTGAACGAAACATCCGCACCGGTATAGTCGAATTGAAGCTCGGTCCGACTAAGCTCAAAATCATCATCCGCCAGCGCGCTGCCCGAAAATGAAATAGTGTCCGTCGCGTCATAGCCAAACGCGACCACGTAATCAGAGTTCAGACCGTCCAGACCTGTACTGTTGGCAAAACTGGCCAGTGGCTTATCACGAAACACACGACCGACAGTACCGGTCAGGTTTCTACCGCTGGGGGTAATGCTCTCATACCGCAAGCCGACATTGGCATAGGTTCCCGTCTCGTACCGATCGGTGCCGGGGAAGCGGTTTGTGGAGAACAGGCTGGTCTCGTCAAACTCGACCAGAACGCTATCCTCGTTTGGAATGTCGTTGATGTTGCCGCTTTGCTCACCATGAACCAGCTGCAAAATCGGCTCGACAATCTGCGTCAACTCGGCTGTTCGACGAACAAAGGGCATGCGAAATTCCATACCAACAGTTGAGCGTAGGCGCGTTTCATCCACGTCGCCCAATGTCGCGTCATTGCGCACCGAATAGATGTCACCCGACACATCGGCAAAACCGCGCAGCACCAGACCCGGTTCCGTCACATAGCTTTGATCCAAGCCCGCACCAACGGTTGCGCGGGACAGGTCGCGGCCTCTCGTGCGTGTATAGGACAGGATATCGGCGTTTACCTCGGCCCGCGCAGTGCCCAGATCAAAGGATTGGCGATATTCCGCCTCGGGCAAAATCATAGGCACGGTATCCTGCGATTCCGTGGTGCGCAGGCTGTCGAAATAAACGGTCGATACGGTCCAGAAGCTGTTCTGCTCGAATTTCTCGAGTGATAATTCGGATGTAATCCGGTCATCATCAGAATAGCCAAAGGCCGTCAAAAACGCATCGTCTGAAAGCAGCGTCATATCAATGCGGCCAACCACATCGAAGCCCAGCTCGTAATGCCCAACCGCGCTGAGATATCCGCGCATGTCGCCAACATCGTCGGATTGCAGTTTGCTGACGCCGCTCAGCTCCAGCTCACCCCGATCAAAGACGCGGCGGTATTCAGCCTCAAGCAGCACGCCTTCCTCAGCAGTAGTGAAGGGGGTAAGCGTTGCGTCGCTGCTATCATCAATGACGATATGATAGGGCAGTTTGAACCCGAACCCGTAAATATCCGAGCTGTTGAATTCAGGGCTTAGAAAACCGCTGGCCCGATCAACCGAGGGATCAGGGTGCCGGAAATAGGGAAGGTATAGAACCGGTACGCCGAACAGTTCGAACACCGCGTTTTCATAGTGGAATTCCAGCTCCGTCGAATCGCGCACCACACGTTCGGCCCGAATGGACCAGATCGGGACGGGGTTTTCCTCGCAAATGGTGCAGCTAGACGCGACAATCTGGTTCATAACCGTGAAGCGCCCATCGACCTGCTGCGCAGTGGTCGCTGCGACCTGTAGCTGATTGTCGATCAAAGCGCGGGCACCGGCGATCACACCTGCCTGCAAACCGGAATCTAGCTCAGCGAAATCGGCGTATAGGACCAGCGCGTCACCCTGCTGGATCGTCATCGCGGCGGGTACACTGACCGTTCCGTCAGTCTCGTTATAGATCAGGCGGTCGGTTTGCAGAGTGGTTTCGCCACGAATAATCGTAACGTTCCCCTCCGCAATCAGGGCTCCAGTTTCCGCGTCCACGCTAATGCGATCTGCCACCAATGCGACTCGATCGTTCTGCTGCGCAAAGGACGGCACGGCGATCGCCATAGCGACCGCGAGGGTACAAAAGAGTCGGGGCAGTCTATCCATCCTCAAGGTGTAGCAGAAGGCTCGTCGCGAGCAACAGTGCAGCAACAGGCGGCACCCATGCAGCAACGAATACCGGAATAGTACCGGCCGCGCCAAGGGCTTGGGTAAAGTCTGACAGGAAGAAAATGCCAAATCCGACGATGACGCACAGCAAAACCCGCACACCAACCGAGCCAAAGCGCACATGGCGCATTGAGAATCCGGCGGCAATCAGTACCATCGCGGCAAACATCAGCGGTCGCGCCAGTTCGGTCTGCATGTACAGCCGGTGGCGTACCGATGAAAATCCTGATGCATCAAGGGTATCGATGAAATCGCTAAGGTCCCAAAAGCTCAACGCTTGCGGGTCGGCGAAGCTTTCCAGAATACGGCTGGAGGTCAGGTCCGTCGGCACCTCAATCGCATCAACATCACGGCCACGGACCATGGCAAAGGCGCCCTCACCGTCGATATCCCAGATGCGGGCGCGTTGAACCTGCCATGCACCGGGGGACAGGGTCGCACTGCGCGCAGACATCCGCCGATCCAGCACACCATCAACGTCGAACTCAAAGATCGAGACGCCGATCAGCTCCTCACCATTAGCCGAGGCGCGGGTGGCGTTGATAACCGTCTGCCCCTCAGGACTGGATTGGCGCAGCCACAGCCCCTCAGCCGACAGGGAAAGCAGGCTTTCACGCCCATCAAAATGGCGACTGTCCAGAACCTCATACCGTGCAAGAGAAGTCGCCGCGATAGGGTTCCAGACGGAAAAGGTTAGCGCGCCCAGCACGATAGCGCATAGAACCGGCATCCTCAGGATACGCCAAACCGACAGTCCCGCAGCGCGGATCACCACCAGCTCCGATGAGCGGGCCAAGCGCAGGAATGCAGCCAACGAACCCAGCAGCACGATAAAGGGCAGCGTTTCCGATAGAATAGAGGGCGCATGCAGCATCGCCATGGTCAGGATCGGGGCAGGGTCTGCACCAACGGCCAGACGCTCACCCGATAGCTCCACCAAATCCCCGACAAGCACGAGGATCAACGCCGCACCGAGCGCCATTATCAGCCCTGCCAGATGCCTGCGCAGGATATAGAGGTTCAGTGCGCCGATCATCCTGCCACCTGCCTGTTGCGTTGCGGCCTATTGCGCCGCGCCAGATAAACATAGGAGCCCAGCATTACCAGAATGGGCACGACATATAGCGCGGGCCACAGCGTGATATTATCCTGCACCGCAGATTGGGTCGCGATCCCGATTGACCGCACCAGAACCGCGATGCCTACAGCCACAGCAACACGTATACCCACACCACCGCGCCGGAAGCTGCCGCCAACGATGGCAGCAAGCGCCAGCATCGGAAAGGCCAAGGCGTATAGCGGCGAGGACAGCTTATCATGCCCCTCGGCCACCAAGCGGTTGCGCACATCCACATCACCGTTCCACAGCGCATCCGGCGGGTTCAGCAGCTCACCAATTCCGTATTCAGCGGGTTTGCGGGTACGGGTCACATCCTCGGCCACCAGCGGGCCCAGATCATAGGCGAGGCGGTCAAAATCCAGAATGCTCAGCGCGTTACCGGCATCTTCGAATTGTTGGGCAGCGCCATCAAACATCACCATTTGCAGGCGACCGTCCGATTTAACCAATTGCGCCTGCGTTGCCGTATAGGTCACGGATTGGGAACCGCTGCGGGCATCGTGGATGAAGATACCCAGCATCTCACCCTCCGCATTTGCTTGGCGCAGATAGACGGTCACGCCGGGGATTGGGTGGTTAAAGCGCCCCTCGCGCAGCAGCGAATTAGCAAACTCTGCCCGCAGCTCCGTTGTGCGATCGCTTAGCTCGGTCGCGGCGCGTGGCGCCAGATAGATCGTCAGCACAGTTGTTAGAACCGCCGCAATCACGCCCAGGAAAACCGCAGGCCGCAGCAGTGAAACCCGACTTTGCCCTGCGGCCATCAGTACTGTCAGCTCGGATTCGCTATATAGCCGGTTGATGGTAAACAGCGTCGCGGATAGGGCGGCAATCGGCACAACCAGCATCATCACGCCGGGCAGCAGCAGGGCGGACAGCTCCAGAAAAACCGTGGCGGATTGATTGTTATTAACGACCGTATCCACAATGCGCAGGCTTTGCGTTAGCCAGATCACACCGGTAAAGATCAGGGCGAAAAAACCCATCGGTCCGAGCAGTTGGCCCAGAACATATCTGTCGATCTGGCGCATCTGCGATGTGATCCCATCCGGCCGTTTACGTCTGCGTTCCGTCTGACTAGGCAAGCAAGCCGTGCGGGTCAAGCATAGGTGCCATGCCATTACCACGGATTGGGGTCACGACCTTGCCCTTTGCCGGACCGTCCTGCTACGGCTGGTACATTGGATTTAACGAAGGAATTGCCATGACTGCGCCGCTCAACATTCGCTTTACCGAGCCTGACATCGAAGCAATCGCAACGTTGCAGGGGCGGGTTGCCGTGATCCTGGGACCGGACGGGCAGATGGATAAGCTGGCACGTCGCGTCAATCGCCTGACACGCGGCGCCTTGGTTCGGTTGGCTGAGAGCGAGCGCTGGGAAAAAATGGCGGTTGGTGCGGCAATCAGCCTGCAAATGCCATCGGGTATGGCGGCTGAGGCTGTGATTGTGCTGAAATTTGACCGCCGCAGCACACCCACACTGGCCCGTCAGGCCGGTGCTGCACTGAATGCGCAACGTGGCTTGGGCGAATTGCACGTCCTGTTGGCTTCACATTCCAAATCGGCCGAGATCAGCTACGGCCTCGCACTCAGCGCATATTCCTTCACCCCGCATAAAACCGCAGATCAGCCGGAGCCGATCGTCGTCTCCTTTGTCGTGACCAAGCCGGAGGAAATCTCGGCCGAGGCAAAGGACATGGCCGCCGTCGTTGAGGGCGTCTTTTTCACCCGCGATCTGGTGAACGAGCCTGCAAATGTGCTGACCACCGATGATTTCGCCGCCCGTCTGGCTGCCATGGGTGAGCTGGGTATGGAGGTTGAGATCCTTGAGGAGGAAGAGCTGGAAAAGCTCGGCATGCGCACCTTGCTGGCCGTTGGCATGGGGTCCGATATGCCATCCAAGGTGGTTGTGATGAATTGGCGCGGGGGCGGTGATGAGCAGCCTCTGGCGCTGATCGGTAAGGGCGTGACCTTTGACACCGGTGGTATCAGCCTGAAGCCTGCGGGCGGCATGGAGGATATGACCATGGATATGGGCGGTGCCGGCACCGTCGCGGGCACCATGCGTGCCTTGGCCCTGCGTGGCGCTAAGGCGAACGTCGTGGGCATTGTCGGCTTGGTTGAGAACATGCCCTCCGCCCGCGCGCAGCGCCCCGGTGACGTTGTGAAATCCATGAAGGGTGACACGGTTGAGGTTATCAACACCGACGCCGAGGGCCGTTTGGTTCTGGCCGACGTGCTGTGGTACGCGCAGGAGCGGTTCAAGCCATCCGCGATGATCGACCTTGCCACGTTAACCGGCGCCATCATCATCGCATTGGGCCATGAAAACGCTGGTGTTTTCACGAATGATGATGAGTTTGCAAGCCGCTTCCTCAAGGCTGCACGGGATGAGGATGAGGGCGCATGGCAGATGCCAATGGGCGCGGCCTATGACAAAAAGCTGAAATCGCGCGTTGCGGATATTCGCAATGTTGGCGGTGGGCGTGATGGCGGCTCGATCACAGCGGCGCAGTTCCTCAAGCGGTTTGTTAAGGACGACGTGCCGTGGATTCACCTCGATATTGCGGGTACGGCCTCGACCAAGACCAGCACGACATTTGCACCAGCCGGTGCAACAGGTTGGGGTGTGCGGTCGCTGGACCGGTTGGTGCGCAATGAATATGAGCCAAAGCCCGCAGCCGCGGCACCAGTTAAGTAAGTGGATATCCTGTTCTACAGGTTGGACGGCGCCACGCTAGAGGCGACCGTCACCACTTTCGCCGAGCGCACTGTTGGTCGGGGTGGGCGGGTCGCAATACGCGGCACCGCCGACGCCCGCCTGAATGCGCTCGACGCCCATCTGTGGACCTATCGTGACGACGCCTTTCTGCCCCATGGGCAGGCGGGCGACGATCACGAGGCGATCCAGCCTATTTTACTGACAACAGCGACGGACATTCCGAACGGAGCCAAGACATTGCTATTGGTCGATGGTGCCCGTCTGAAGGTGGCGGAGCTGGACAGCTTTGACCGCGTTGCGCTGATCTTTGACGGTAATGATGATGCGGCAACGCAGGATGCGCGGGCGGATTGGCGCTTGGTCACGCAAACATCCCATACAGCCGTTTTCTGGTCCGAGGATGATGGCCGCTGGGTTGAAAAGGCCCGCAGCGGTTAATCACCGCTCCAGTATCATCCGGTCATCGTCGATCACAATGCGGCTGAACCGGTTCAGATAGGCCAAGCCCAGCAGCGATGTATCCAGATCGCCATCATTCACGCTGGCCGGTACGCGGGTATCCACGGCCTTACCAATTGTGAAACTGTCGAGCAGGACATTGGCGAACCGCACCTCACCATTCGCGGTGCTGGCGATGCCGGTAAAGTTCAACCCATCCAGATCAAAGCCCACGCGGGTCGCGTCCGCACGGCTCAACACGATCAGGCTGGCACCGGTATCGACGATAAAGGTCACAGGCGTTTCATTGACCAGTGCGCGCACCTCGAAATAGCCGCTTTCATTGCGCAACAGGGTGACATTTCCGGCGTTATCAGTGCTTTGCGGGCCTTCATAAAGAATGCCCTCGAACAAGTGCTTGTTGTCATATCCGATGACCAGCGCGGCACAGATTGCCACCCAGATCAGGAATTGCACGACCATTCGGCGAAATTGCCCACGATATAGGGTCAGCACAGACCCGCCGATCGCCAGCAGTAAAATACCTAGATATAGCAGTTGGAACGCACTATCCGAGCTCACCCCTTAGGCTCCGCCCAAGCCGCTAGCGCGCAGGCCGTCCAGAATGAATTGAACCGACAGCGCGGCAAGCAGCACGCCCAGAATGCGCGTAACCACGTTCACACCGGTGCGCCCCATCAACCGTTCCATCAGGCCCGAGATTTGGAACAGCCCCAGCGTAATCAACAGCACAGCGCCCATCACGCCAACAACGGCGATTTGCGCTGTCAGGTCATCCTCTAGCTGGCCCATCAGCAGAACCATGGTGGCCATCGCACCCGGACCGGCCAACAGGGGCAGGGCGAGGGGGAAGACGGAGGGGTCGTGTTCCGGCTCTGGATCATCCGCCTGTGTGGAGCGGCGCGGGTTCCGTTTTTCAAACAGCATTTCCACCGCGATCAGGAACAGCAAAACACCGCCCGAGATACGGAATGCCGGCATGCTGATACCGATAGCGCCTAGCAATGCCTCACCAAAAAAGGCGAAGGCGCAGAGGATGAAGAATGCAATCACCACAGCTCGTACAGCGATCCGGCTGCGCTGTGCACGGTTCATATCCGGCGTCAGCGCAACGAAAATCGGCGTCAGGCCGATTGGATCGATGATCACAAATAATGTGACAAAGGCGGTGATTGCGATTTCGATCATCCGGCCTTCTCCAGCTTGGTGGAGATGTCGAGCCAGATCGCCTCGGCCCGTTCCAGACCCTTCATCACCTCAGCGCGTTTCTTGCGAAGCATGTTTTGGCGCTCAGTATCGCCGCGCTCATAGATGCGAGGATCGGCGAGACCCTCGTCGATCTTGTCGCGCATTTCCTCAAGCTTGGCGATGCGGCCCTCGGCCTTGACCAATTCCGCTCGCAGTGGCGCAGTGGCGCTGCGCGGCGTTGATTTGGCCTTGGGTTTCTCGGCTTTCTCAACCTTGTCCTTGGCCGGTTTGCCGCCGCGCTCGCTTAGCAACATGCGGCGATACTCATCCATGTCGCCCTCGAACGGAACAACTGCGCCGTCCTTGACCAGCCACAAGCGATCAGCCACAGCCTCAACCAAATGCGGATCGTGGCTGACGAGGATCACCGCGCCCTCATATTCGGTCAGCGCCATGACCAGCGCCTCACGGCTTTCGATATCGAGGTGGTTTGTCGGCTCATCGAGGATCAGCAGATGCGGTGCGTCGATAGTACATAGCAACATGGCCAGACGGGCCTTTTGCCCACCGGACAGACGCTTTACCTCAACATCCGCGATGTCCGCTCCGATACCGCCGGCTGCCAGGCGCGCGCGCTGTTTTGCGGCACCTTCGGCGGGGCGCAGAGTGCGGATATGCTCTAACGGGGTTTCATCGGGGAACAATTCGTCCAACTGGTGCTGGGCAAAATAGCCGATGCGCAGCTTGTTCGACGTAACCACATTGCCGTCAGTGGTTTCCAGACGACCCGCGATCAGCTTGGACAAGGTGGACTTGCCCTGACCGTTCGAGCCGAGCAGCGCGATGCGGTCGTCCTGATCGATCCGCAGGTCCAGCTTACGCAAGATCAGCGGGCCACCATAACCAACGCTGGCGTCGCGCATGTTGACGATGGGGGGCGATAGCTCCTCGGGCGCGGGGAAGGAGAACGCGGCGACGTTGCTTTCCACCACACCGGCGATGGGCTGCATCTTCTCAAGCATTTTCACGCGGGATTGTGCCTGCTTCGCCTTGGAGGCTTTTGCCTTGAACCGGTCAACGAAGCTTTGCAGGTGGGCACGTTGCGCGTCCTGCTTTTTCTTCGCGGACATCTGCTGTTCCAGATTGGCGCGGCGCATCCGGTCGAACTGATCGTAATTGCCCTGATAGAAAGTCAGGTTTTGCGAATCCAAATGCAGGATGCCGCCAACCGACCGGTTCAGCAGGCCGCGATCGTGCGAGATAACCAGTGCTGTGTGCGGATAACGGGCTAGGAATGTCTCAAGCCAAACGGTTCCCTCCAGATCGAGGTAGTTTGTCGGCTCATCCAGCAGTAGCACATCGGGCTGGCTGAACAGAACGGCGGCCAGTGCGACGCGCATGCGCCAACCGCCCGAGAAATCCTTGCACGGGCGTTGCTGTGCCTCTGCGTCAAAACCCAGACCCGTCAGGATGGACGCGGCGCGTGCCTCGGCGGAATGGGATTCGATATCGGCCAGCCGCGTGTGGATGTCAGCGATGCGGGTGGCATCCTTGGCTGTCTCGGCCTCCAGCAACAGCGCGGCACGCTCGGTATCCGCGGCAAGCACGGTTTCCAGCAAGGTGGCGTCAGAGGCCGGTGCCTCCTGCGCAACACCGCCGATGCGCGCCTGTCGGGGGATTTCGATTTCCCCACCATCCAGCGCCCACTCGCCCCGGATCAACCGGAACAGCGTCGTCTTGCCTGTGCCATTGCGCCCGACGACGCCCACCTTGTGACCAGCGGGAATCGTTGCTGTAGCCCCGTCGAACAGACGGCGGCCTTCCAGCGTGAAGGTTATATCTTTAATCGTCAGCATAAGCGGAGCGATGGACCAGTGCCCCCCTTATGTCAATGCGTCCGATGGTCTTTACGTTGCATTGCACATAATGCCGCTGCGGTGTTGCCCGGACGCGCGGGCGATAAAGCGGGGTGTGGGGCCCACGCAACCTCTTTCTTCTGGCGAAATGGCATGTTAGTGGCGGCGCAATCTTTAACGCCTAGGAGGCTCCCATGGCCGTACAACGCACTTTCTCGATCATCAAACCAGACGCAACAAACCGGAATCTGACCGGCGCGATCAACGCAAAGCTGGAGGCTGCTGGCCTGCGCATCGTCGCACAAAAGCGTATCCACCTGACCAAAGCACAGGCTGGTGTTTTCTACGGCGTACACGCCGAGCGTCCATTCTACGACGAACTGTGTGAATTCATGTCCTCCGCACCTATCGTTGTTCAGGTTCTGGAAGGCGAAGACGCCGTTCTGAAGAACCGCGAAGTTATGGGCGCAACCAACCCGGCCGAAGCTGCTGAGGGTACGATCCGCAAGGAGTTCGCACTGTCCATCGGTGAGAACTCGGCACATGGTTCCGACGCTCCTGAGACGGCTGCGGTTGAAATCGCTTACTTCTTCTCCGGCCTTGAGCTGGTTGGCTGATCCCATCCGGATCACCGAATTATAGAAAGGCCGGAGTGTTTGCTCCGGCCTTTTTCGTTTTACAGTACTGATTTTGGTGCGCGCGTTACTGAGGCATTTCCTTGGCCAAGGCGCGCTGCGTCGCTGGCCGTGCCGCAATCCGTGCGCGGTGGTCACGAATACGGGGCAGGGTGTCGATGTCGATCCCGTCGCCCTCCATCCAGTTTGCAACAGTGAACAGGTAGATATCCGCGATGGTCATTCTGTCGCCAACCAACCAGTCGCCGGTCAGTTTATCTTCGATGGTGCGGATGGTTGCCTCAACCACCTCTGGTCCCTTGCGCGTCAGTTCGGCAATGGCAGCGGGGTCATCGGCCCAGCGCGAGCCGCGGCGGATATGGGCGTGGGCGGGGTGAACCGTGGCGCAGAGATAGGCCATGATGCTGTTCACCTGCGCACGACCAAACGGATCGGTCGGCATCAGGCCCGCATCAGGGTACAGTTCCGCAACATAGGCCAACAGAGCAGGGCTTTCCGTCAGCACACCCTGATCCGTCACCAACACAGGAACGCGGCCATGAGGGTTCATTGCCAGAAAGGCTTCGGTTTTCTGTTGCTCCTCAGCGAATCTCACAATCGTCAGGTCAAAATCAGCTCCGGCTTCCTCCAATGCGATCAGCGTGGCGCGGCCGCAGGTGCCCTTGGCAGTGTAGAGATGCAGCATGGTCAGCCTCCTATGTGTCCTGAATGGCAGTCAAAAGCATTTTGAGTGCGTGCTCAACGCTGGCCTTGCGCACATTATCCCGCCCGATCGCGCCGAATTCACAATGGTTGGACAGGACATAATCACCAGCGGCGACTGCGAAATGCACAAGCCCCTCTGGTTTCTCATCCGAGCCACCAGGCCCCGCGACACCAGTAATGGCAACGGTCACATCAGCATCAGATACCGCCAATGCACCAATCGCCATTTCCCGCGCAACAGTTTCTGATACCGCACCATGCAGGTGCAGACTGGTGAGACTGACATCCAGCATTTTAACCTTGGCGGCGTTTGAATATGTGACGAACCCGCGATCCACCACGGCCGATGAACCGGCAATATCGGTCAGTGCCGCAGACACCATTCCGCCAGTGCAGCTTTCCGCCGTGGCGATCATCCATCCGCGTGCCTTGGCCGCGTCGATAACTTCGATAGCTAGATTGCTCATACAAACACCATATGCGCCAAGGCGCCCAAAGCTGCGACGCAAAGCCCCGCCATCACGCCTGCAATGACATCATCCAACATCACGCCCAGCGCATCACCACGCCGGTCGGCCCAGCCCACCAGCCACGGCTTGCGAATATCGAACAGCCGGAACAGCGCGAAGCCGAATACATATCCGGGCCACGGGAATCCCCAGCTGTCAAATCCCATCCACCACAGGCCGAATGACATGGAGAACAGGGCCAACCACTGACCCACCACCTCATCCACGACGATCCAACCGGGATCATGGTCGACTTGGGCACGAGTAACCTGCGCGGTGGCCCACCAGCCCAGGAAAAACACTACCACTGTGGCGGCCAGAACCAGCGGGAATTCTCCTATCCCGTGTAACAGCCAGAATGCGGGTAGGGCGATCAGGCTGCCCCATGTGCCCGGAGCCTTTGGCAGAAAACCAACGCCGCCGACCGATGCAATCATACGCGCGATCATGGCAACATCACCGTGGCAGATGCCATCGCGGCGATCCCCTCACCACGGCCCGGAAAGCCTAAACGCTCGGACGTGGTGGCCTTAACACTGACCCGATCAATATCGAGGCCGCAAATTTCCGCAATCCGTGCGCGCATGGCCTGTGCGTGTGGCCCGATCTTGGGCATTTCGCAAATGATTGTGCAGTCCAGGTGGGTCATGCGCCCCCCGCGTGCGGAGACACGTTCAACCGCCTTTTCAAGAAAAATATGGCTGGCCGCGCCCTTCCACTGCGGATCGGTCGGCGGGAACCACTGGCCGATATCCCCCTCGGCCAAGGCACCAAAGATTGCATCGGTAATTGCGTGCATCGCGACATCCGCGTCAGAATGGCCCGACAGTGCCTTATCAAAGGGGATCTCGATCCCGCACAGCGTTACGTGATCGCCCTGCACCAATCGGTGGACATCAAAGCCTGTGCCATTACGTGGGTCCATCTGAAACTCCCTCTCAGCACGCACCATATCGGCGGGTGTTGTGATTTTGAAATTACGCTCGCTTCCAGTGGTGGCAACAACGTCCAAGCCAACGGCGCGGGCAACTGCCACATCATCAGGCAGGTCCGCAGTGTTATCGCTATGCGCAGCAAGGATCGCGTCAAAAGCAAAGCCCTGCGGCGTTTGGGCGCGCAGCAACCCGTCACGGGGACGCGCCTGATCCAGCGTATCAGCGCCGACCCATAGGGCGTCCACAACACTCAAACAGGGGCAAGCACCCTGTGCGTCCTGTAATGCGGCACGGACACCGGCGATGATATCGGCATCGACAAAGGGGCGCGCAGCGTCGTGAATCAGAACGTGATCCGGCGCGGCGTCAGCCAAGGCCATCAGGCCCGCACGCACGCTGACGGCACGGGTTTCGCCACCGAAAACAGGCGGCGGCAGGTCAAAATCGACCGTCGCGGCCTGATATAACGTGACATCATCCGGATGGATAACAACGTGCAGCATATCCACATGGGGCAGCATGGCACGGATGGTGTGGGTCAGGATCGGCGCACCGGCTAAGGTGGCGTATTGCTTTGGCAATTCACCGCCCATTCGTGTTCCGCGTCCGGCTGCGACGATCAGTGCGGCGGTTGTCATGGGGCCTCCTGTTGGGTTCGGCGCGAACATGTGGCAAAAAACAAGTCACGGCAAGTCGGCCCGAAGGCGCATCCGCAGATTGATCCTGCCTGATTTTTGCGCTATCGGCTAAGCTTGCCTAAGGAATTTGCAATGACGCTTCGGATTGGCCCGCACGTACTCAACAGCAGTGTACTGCTCGCACCGCTTGCGGGGATCACTGACCTGCCTTACCGGCGGCTGGTGCGCAGTTTTGGCGCGGGTCTTGTTGTGTCCGAAATGGTCGCCTCGCAGGAGATGGTGCAGGCCCGACCCTCGGCGCATTCCAAGGCTGAGGTCCATGGTGATCTGGGTATCGCATCCGTACAACTTGCCGGTCGTGAAGCCTATTGGATGGCCGAGGGCGCGCGTATGGTCGTGGATCGCGGCGCGCAGATCGTTGATATCAACATGGGCTGTCCGGCCAAGAAGGTGACGAACGGCTATTCCGGCTCTGCCTTGATGCGAACACCCGATCATGCGCTCACCTTGATCGAGGCTGTGGTGCAGGCCGTTAATGTTCCCGTAACGCTAAAGATGCGACTGGGCTGGGATGATGACAGTCATAACGCTGCAACAATTGCGCGGGCGGCACAGGATGTCGGCGTGCAGATGATCACCATCCACGGTCGCACCCGCTGTCAGTTCTATAAGGGACAGGCAGATTGGCGTGCAATCGCGCAGGTGGTTGATGCCGTAACCGTGCCCGTCATCGCCAATGGCGACATTGTAGACACCGATGCCGCGCGTCAGGCGCTAGACCAATCCGGCGCTGCCGGCGTGATGGTCGGGCGTGGCGCACAGGGGCGCCCATGGCAGTTGGCTGTGATCCATGCCGGACTTAACGGGTTGCCCCCACCGGAAATACCACAGGGGCAGAATCGCGCCGACATGATCATCGCGCATCATGCCGAGATGCTGGATTTTTACGGTCCCGAAATGGGACTGAAATGCGCGCGCAAACATTTGGGTTGGTACATGGACGATATCGATACCCCCCGCGAGATGCGCCGCGCCGTGCTGACCGCCCGTGATCCGGCACAGGTACATGACCTGATCCGTGACGCGCTGTCTTCCTCCGAACGAGTTGCCGCATGACCGAGAATTGTCCGTTTGAAGCTGCGTGGAATGCGCAGCCCTATCCATCCCTGATGATCGATGCGCAGGATAAGATCGCGCGGGCCAATGCCTCCGCCGAGGTTTATCTGGGCCTGTCCGAGCGTCAGATGGTGGGCCGTGACCTGACCAGCTTTACCGGTGAGGGCGCGCTGGTTATCTCGATGCTGGGGCAGGTGCGAGCTTACGGCGTGTCCTACTCACAGCATGATATCGAGCTATCGTGGGCTGACCATAAACCACGCCTCGCGAATATTCAGGTTGCCCCGATTGATGGCAGTCTGGTGCTGCTACAACTGCAACCTCGCAGTATTGCGGAGAAGATGGACCGCTCGCTATCCTCACGCTCCGCCGCGCGGTCCGTGACAGGTATGGCGGCAATGTTGGCACATGAGATCAAGAACCCGCTGGCCGGCATTTCCGGCGCGGCGCAATTGCTGGCCATGAACCTGTCCGATGACGATCAGGAGCTGACCAGTCTGATCCGTGAGGAAGCGGAGCGGATCGGTAAGCTGTTGGGCCGTGTCGAACAATTCGGTGATCTACGCCCCGTATCCCGCGATCCGGTAAATGTGCATGACGTGCTGAACCGCGCAAAGCTATCTGCGCAATCCGGTTTCGCTGCCAAGGTCCGCTTTGTTGAGGATTACGATCCCTCGCTGCCCCCAACGCCCGGTGATGCGGATCAATTGATGCAGGTCGCGTTGAACCTGATCAAAAATGCAGCAGAGGCCGTGCCCAAGATTGGTGGCATGATTACCCTGCGCACAGCCTATCGCGCCGGTGTCATGCTGTCGCTGCCCGGTGGTGGGCGCGAAAGCTTGCCGCTGGAAATCAGCGTGATCGATAATGGCAGCGGCGTTCCGCCAGATATTAAAACCGATCTATTTGAACCGTTTGTAAGCACTAAGGCAGCGGGCTCCGGCCTCGGCCTCGCGCTGGTGTCCAAGATTGTGGACCAGCATGGCGGTGTTGTTGAGTGTGAGAGTGAACCCGGCTGGACAGCATTTCGTCTGCTGCTGCCGGTATGGAAGGAGCCCCGCTAATGGATGGTACAATCCTGCTTGCGGATGATGACCGCGCAATCCGAACAGTCCTTAGCCAAGCGTTGACCCGTGCAGGATGCCGCGTGCGCGCCACCGGTTCCGTCAACACGTTGTGGCGCTGGATCGAGGAGGGCGAGGGCGATGTTGTCGTCACCGATGTGATGATGCCCGACGGCGACGGTTTGGACCTGCTGCCAGCCATTCGCCGCAAACGCCCCGACCTGCCTGTCATTGTGATGAGCGCGCAAAACACCGTCATGACCGCCATTCGCGCGGCGGAGGCCGGCGCCTATGAATACCTGCCCAAGCCATTCGATCTAAAGGAAGTGTTGGAGCAGGTTCGCAAGGGACTAGGCCAACGCGACCGGTCCGAGGAACGCCCCGCAATTGGCGATCCGGCCCATGAAAACCTACCCCTGATTGGCCGCAGCCCCGCGATGCAGGAAGTGTATCGCATCATGGCGCGCCTGATGAATACCAATCTCAGCGTGATGATTAATGGTGAGAGCGGCACGGGCAAGGAGCTGGTCGCGCGCGCGCTGCACAATTTTGGTGCTCGCAAAAACGGCCCATTTGTTGCGCTGAACATGGCCGCAATCCCGCGTGAGCTGATCGAGAGCGAACTGTTCGGCCATGAAAAGGGCGCGTTTACCGGCGCTGCCGACCGTCACAAGGGCCGGTTCGAGGCCGCCGCCGGCGGTACGTTGTTCCTTGATGAAATCGGGGACATGCCGGCTGACGCCCAAACCCGCCTGCTGCGCGTGTTGCAGGAGGGGGAGTTCACCCGCATTGGCGGTCGTGAGGTTATCCCCGCCAATGTCCGCATCATTGCCGCCACCCATCAGGACCTGCGCGCGCTGATAAATGAGGGACGTTTCCGCGAGGATCTTTTCTACCGCCTGAACGTCGTGCCTGTGCGCCTGCCGCCATTGCGTGAGCGGTTGGAGGACATCCCCGATCTTGCCCGAGCCTTCCTGAAGCGGGCGGAGAGTGAGGGCCTGCCGCGCAAGTCGATTTCCTCTACCGCGCTGGAGGCGTTGAAGCAGCAAAACTGGACCGGCAACGTGCGTGAGTTGGAAAACCTCATGCGCAGGCTGGCAGTGCTATGCCCTGATGAGGTGATCTCCGAGGGTGCGGTGCATGAGGAACTGGCCGCGCGGCCCAGCTCCGCCATGACACCATCCGCTGGTGAATCAGAGCGGATCGGGCAGGCGATCGAGACCCATCTGGAGCGCTACTTCGCCCTCCACGGCGATGATCTGCCGCCCCCAGGCCTGTATGATCGTATCCTGCGAGAGGTTGAGATGCCTCTGATCGCGCTGGCCCTATCCGCCACCCGCGGAAATCAGGTGCGCACGGCTGAATTGCTGGGCATTAACCGCAATACATTGCGCAAAAAAATCCGAGAGCTTGACATTCCGGTCACACGCGGAAAGAAATTGGTGTAGTTTTGCAACAGGGAGCCATCAGGCACCGACGCTTTGTTCACAGTTAACCGCCGTTTCTGGATCAAGAAATTCGCTCGCCTGTATGCGATATCGCAGAGCCGTGCGTGGCGGGGCGGCATGACGGCTGTGATCGTAATTCTCGGCCCCATTCTGGCCTTTGCGACATGGGCGGCATTTGACGGGATCGGGTCCAGCACTTCGGACCTGTTGCGCACCGTCCTGATGCTGGATCTGGTCTACGTGATTGTCGTTGTCGGGCTGGTTGCACAACGGATCGCAGGGATGATCGCGGCGCGCAGGGCCAAATCGGCCGGTTCGCAATTGCATTCCCGCCTGACCACTGTGTTCTCTATTGTTGCGCTTGGCCCGACCATCCTCGTCGCGATTTTTGCCGCGATTACGGTGAATTTCGGGCTAGAGGGCTGGTTCTCCGAGCGTGTGCAGCGGGTTGTTGGCAATAGCTTCGCCGCCGCGCAAGCCTATGAGACGGAGCATCGCGGAAACCTGGCCGCCGATGCCGAGCTGCTGGCCGATTATCTGAACCGGAACAAGGCGCTATACCCGCTGATTACACCATCTGAGTTGCGTGAGTTGCTGGCCGCAGGGCAGGCGCAAATGCAGCGAGAGCTCAGTGAAGCCTATGTCATTGACGGCAGTGGCACGTTACAGGCGCGGGGCAATCTGTCCTATCTGTTCGGGTACGAGCCGCCATCCCCCGCGCTGATCGATCGGGCGCGCACGACCGGCGATCCAGTCATTATCGAGGATTGGGAATATTCCGAGTTTCGCGCTCTGGTGCACCTGCCGACCTTTGCCGACCGCTATGTCTATGTAACGCGCAATGTTGACGGTCAGATTCTGGAGCTGCTGGACGAAACCCAATCCACCGTGATGCTGTATCGGCAGCTCGAGGCGGATCGCGGTGAATTGCTGTTTGAATTTGCACTGATCTATCTGGGCTTTGCGCTGATCGTGATCCTCGCCGCGATCTGGATGGCCTTTTGGTTCGCGGATCGCCTGTCACGCCCCGTTGCGCGGCTGGCCGGTGCGGCGGCACAGGTTGGGTCCGGTAACTTTGACATGCGCGTGCGCGAGGAACCTGGCGATGATGAGATTGCCATGCTGGGCCGTGCCTTTAACCGTATGACCGCACAGGTGAAACGCCAGCGCGATGCACTGCTGGAGGCCGGTGAGGAAAGCGAGCAGGCTCGCCGCCTGTTCGAAACCGTCCTGTCCGGCGTCAGCGCGGGCGTAATCGGTCTAGACCCGATTGGACGGGTCGAGGTGCTGAACGCCGCCGCCCGCGAAATCCTCAGCCTACCGGTTGAAGGGGTCAAGGGCAGCTTGCTGGCCGATCTGGTTCCCGAATTCTCCGCGCCCTATGAGCGGTTATTGCGGGAACGGCGTGAGAGCGTTCAGACCCAACTGCACCTGCAAACGCCCAAGCGTGAGGAGGAGCTTCTGATTCGTATCGCCCGTCACCGGCTGGACGACGAACATCACGGCTATGTCGTGACATTTGACGCGATCACCGATCTTGTCAGCGCGCAACGCATGGCCGCATGGGGTGACGTCGCCCGCCGCATCGCGCATGAGATCAAGAACCCCCTGACGCCAATCCAACTGGCAGCGGAGCGGATGAAACGGAAATACGCCAAGCTATTGGCACCAGAGGACGCTGACGGTCTGTCGCAATATTCTGATGTCATTGTACGCCAAACTGGTGATCTGCGCCGCATTGTTGATGAGTTTAGCCAGTTCGCGCGCATGCCAGAACCACGTCGTGCAAATTGTGATTTTGGCAAGCTGGTGCGCGATGCCGTATTGCTGCGTGAAAACGGAGCATCCGCTGTGCAGATCGAGGTTAATGCCCCGGAAACGCCCGTAATTGTGTTCGCGGATGAAACCCTGATAGATCAGGCGCTGAATAACCTGCTTAAGAACGCTGTCGAAGCCATTGATACCCGTAAGGAAAGTACCGAATTTGATGGTATTGGTATCCTTCGCGTCACCCTTGACAAGTTGGAGCGGACAGCCACCCTAACGATTGAGGATAACGGCAACGGTTTGCCCGAGGGTAAAACCGACCGCTTGTTTGAGCCCTATGTGACCCACAGAGATAAAGGAACCGGTCTAGGCCTGCCGATCGTGAAAAAGATCATCGAGGAACATGGCGGAATGTTGACCCTGCACCGTGCAGGCGAAACCGCGCCGGAGCCCAATCAGGGTGCCCGCGCCGTTATGGTTCTGCCACTGCACGATGAGGGCACAGCCCCATCATCGCCAAGACCAGCCAATGAGAGTGAACATGCCTGAGAGCGCAAAGTCTGACATCCTGATCGTGGACGATGAGGCGGATATCCGCGAGCTGATCGCCGATATTTTACAGGATGAGGGGCACAGTACCCGAACCGCCCATGATGCGGACAGCGCCATGGCGCATATGAACACCAGCGCACCAGCGTTGATGATCCTTGATATCTGGCTAAAGGACAGCCGGATGGACGGGATTGAAATCCTCAAAACCGTCAAACGTGATAACCCTGATGTGCCGGTCATCATCATCTCTGGCCACGGCAACGTTGAAATCGCGGTCGCAGCGGTCAAGCAGGGCGCCTATGATTTCATCGAAAAGCCCTTCAACATCGATAAGCTGCTGATGACGGTGAACCGCGCGCTGGAGGCATCGCGCCTGCGGAGAGAGAATACCAGCCTGCGGGGCAAAAGCGTTCAGGTCTCTGACCTAATCGGTGGCGGTGCGGCGATACGCACCCTGCGCCAGCAGTTGGATCGGGTTGCCCGCTCGAATGGTCGCGTCCTGCTATCCGGCCCTCCGGGTTCGGGCAAGGATGTGGCGGCGCATTACCTGCACCGTCAATCCGAACGCGCCGACCGTCCATTCGTCACGGTTTCCTCGGCCTCCATCGCCCCCGACCGGATGGAGGAAGTTCTGTTCGGCGTGCAGCACGAGGCCAGGGCCCATGTCCCCGGCCTGTTCGAGCAAGCCCATGGCGGCACCCTGTTCTTTGACGAAGTGGCCGATATGCCGCTGGGCACCCAGTCAAAAATCCTGCGCGTGCTTGTCGATCAGGCGTTCACGCGGATCAACGGCTCTGAAACGGTACGCGTCGATGTGCGGGTGATTTCAGCGACCAATAAGAACCTGACGCTTGAGATTGAGCAGGGTCGTTTCCGGCAGGATTTGTTCCACCGCCTGAATGTTGTCCCGCTGGATGTGCCCGGTCTGGACAGCCGCCGCGAGGATATCCCGACATTGGTTGAGCATTTCGTTACTCAGCTAAATGGTGAGCAGGGGCTGCCCGTTCGCACCTTGTCCGAGGATGCCGCCGCCGTCCTACAAACCCTGCCGTGGCCGGGTCATGTCCGCCAGTTGCGCAACCTGATCGAACGTATCCTGATCCTCGGCCCTGATAGCGGTGAAATTCAGGCCTGCGAATTGCCGCAGGACAAGGACGGTGCGGAAACGGATGGCCGCGATGCGCTAAGCGCAGCCCTGGCCGGATTGCCCCTGCGCGAGGCACGTGAGGTGTTTGAGCGTGAATACCTGATCGCGCAGATCAACCGTTTCTCGGGCAATATCTCTCGTACGGCCAGCTTTGTCGGGATGGAGCGGTCCGCCCTGCACCGTAAGCTGAAGTCACTGAACATTGTTACGATGTCGCGCGGCGGCACACGCATGGCCTCGATTGATGAGGTTGAGGATGACGAATAGCATCCTTGATCTGTTGCGCTGTTGCTGCACTGCGGCACGGATCATCGCGCCCCCACTTGCGGCGGGAAACATGGTCTGGCCTATCAAGGATAGAACGGCTCACCCGATGCAAGGATCCGCGATATGAAGGTCATCGTCTGTGGCGCAGGTCAAGTCGGTTGGCAAATTGCCCGCCATCTGGCCTCGGAAAACAACGACGTTACTGTAGTGGATAACAATCCATCGCTGGTGCGACGCATCACGGATTCGCTCGACGTTGGCGGCGTTTCTGGTTTTGCGTCGCATCCCGATGTTCTGCAACGTGCCGGCGCACGCGATGCGGATATGATCATCGCGGCGACATTTTCCGACGAGGTGAACATGATCGCCTGTCAGGTCGCACACTCCGTTTTCACCGTACCGCGCAAGATTGCGCGCGTGCGGGCGCAAAGCTATCTCGATCCGATCTGGTCCGATATTTACCAGCAGGATCACATGCCGATCGACGTGATCATCTCACCTGAGAAGGAAGTTGCGGAGGCCGCTTTGCGCCGCCTATCCGCACCTGCTGCGTTCGAGATTCACGGATTTCTGGACGACAGCGCACAATTGGTAGGCCTGACGCTCAGCGCGGATTGCCCTGTTCTGAACACGCCGTTGCGACAATTGACCGAACTTTTCTCGACGCTACGGGCCTATGTTGTGGCGATCCGGTCCGAAAACCGGCAATTGCGTGTTGCCGATAGCGACGATCAATTGTTTGCCGGTGATCAGATTTATCTGTTCGCGGCCAAGGAGGATCTGGACCGCACGCTTGAGATTTTCGGCAAGCAGGCCTCCGCCGGCAACCGCTCCCTGATCCTTGGCGCGGGCAATGTCGGCCTGGCCGTGGCGAAGGTGCTGGAGGGGCAAGGCAAGCGTAACCGCCTCAAGCTGATCGAGCGGGATCGCGCTCGCGCCGAGGTGGCCGCGGATAGTCTGGAGCGTACCATTGTTCTGAACGGTGACGGCTTGAATAAGGACATCCTTGAGGAAGCCGGCATCAACTCCGTCGATAGTTTCCTTGCCGTGACAGATGATGACAAAACGAACCTGCTATCCTGCGCGCGAGCAAAATCGCTGGGTGCGAAGCTGACGGTTTGCCTGATCAACGATCCATCGCTGGCACCGCTGATGCGACCGCTGGGCATTGACGCCTATATCAACCCGCGCGGCACCACGGTCAGCTCGATCCTGCGCCATGTGCGTCATGGCCGTATCCGCGCCGTTTATTCCGTTGGCGATGCGGAGGCGGAGGTGATCGAAGCACAGGTTTTGGGCACCTCGGCCATTGCGGGCAAGCGCGTCCGCGATACACACTTGCCTGAGGGCGCGATTATCGGGGCAATCCAAAAGGGCCATAAACTGGTCATCCCCCGCGCCGACACCGTCATTGCTGAGGGCGACAGCGTCACGATCTTCGCCATGGCCGAGCAGGTCCCGCAGGTCGAACGGTTATTCCGCGTCGCAGTCGATTTCTTCTGATGGTGCTGTGGCGGCGCATTCCTCTATTCGTGTTCTTCCTGATTGCCGCTGGTGTGATCATGCTGGTGCCCAGCCTGTATGCCTATGCGCAGGGAAATCACGACGTCGCACGGCCATTTTTCTACGGATTTATCACGACCATGGTGATGGTTGTGATGTTCACGCTGACGCTGATTAACCGGACACCACGGGTCACGGCGCGATCGCATCTGCTGACCTTGATGGGCACTTATATCCTGCTACCGATCTGGCTATCTATGCCACTGATTGCCGTTGTTCCGACCCTGACGCCAGTCGTTGGCTATTTCGAGATGGTCTCCGCACTGACAACAACGGGCGCTACTGTGTTCGATTTGCCCACTAATTTTCCAATCACGGTGCATCTATATCGGGCATTAGTCGCGTGGAGCGGTGGTTTTTTGATCCTGCTCGCCGCAATAGCGATCATGTCTCCACTGAACATTGGCGGCTTTGAAATTCGTTCTGTTGTGTTGGGTGGACGTAGTGGAGGTGCGCAGATTGCTATTGCCGAGGCATCGGACCGCCTCGTCCGGTTTGCTGGAATGATCTTCCCCATCTATTTTGGACTGACCGCCGTTCTGGCCCTGCTGCTGGCTGGAACTGGGCAATCTGGACTCGTCGCGATTATGACAGCGATGGCGACGGTTTCGACCTCCGGCATTTTGCCTGTGCGCGATTTGGCGGCTGCGGGCGGCGGCGTTGCGTCCGAGGTGATTATCGCCGTGTTTCTGGTGATCGGAGCAACCGCGCTGATCTACGACCCGCAACGTCGTCGTAATATGCGTGAGGTTGGCGGTGATCCCGAACTGCGAATGCTGGCTGCACTGTGCATCGGGCTGCCCGGCGCGCTGTTCCTGCGGCACTGGCTAGGCGCGTTGGAGCTGGATGGCGGGCAGGGCGGCTTTGTACTCGCGTTACATGCCCTGTGGGGCGCGGTGTTCACTGTCCTCTCGTTCCTGACCACATTCGGCTTGGAGAGTGCGTCATGGGATGATGCGCAGGGATGGTCCGGGCTGGCGACGCCGGGATTGTTACTAATGGGTTTGGCTATGTTGGGTGGTGGTGTCGCAACGACCGCCGGCGGGGTAAAGTTGCTGCGGATATATGCGCTCTACAAGCACGGTACACGTGAATTGCGGCGGCTGACCATGCCGCATTCCATCGGTGGTGATGGTCAAGCTGCACGGCGCATTCGGACACAGGGTGCGTTTATCGCGTGGATTTTCCTGATGCTGTTCCTCCTGGCGCTGGCATTGGTCCTGCTGGTCCTAACCGCATTCGGACTACCATTTGAGGAAGCGTTGCGGGCTGGCACCGCAGCGCTGACCAATACCGGACCCGGTTATCTGGTCCTGCATGAGGCCCCACGCCGCTACGCCGATTTCAGCCCCGTTGTTCACATGACGCTGACCGCTGCGATGGTTGTGGGGCGGCTGGAAACTCTTGCATTGATTGCATTGCTAAACCCTGAATTTTGGCGCAGATGAGCATCTGTCGATAATTCTTTGCGACGGGTACTGGAAATAATGCTCAGTACCGACCAATATCAATCGAGCGAAACAAAAAACGTATTGCCGGGGATGAATCGCCTCGGCCAACTTGGAGTGTGTGACCATGGCGAATGATAAGCAAAACCTGCAGGATGCCTTTCTAAATAACGTACGTAAGGCGAAAATTCCCGTAACAATATTTCTCGTAAACGGTGTGAAATTGCAGGGCGTCATCACTTGGTTCGACAACTTCTGCGTATTACTGCGCCGTGATGGGCAGAGCCAACTTGTGTATAAGCACGCGATTTCGACGATTATGCCGTCACAACCGGTTAATCTATACGAACCTGAAACAGACTGATTTTAATGACACGCACCGCTGTACTACATCCTGATCTCCGCAAGGGGCATCAAAGACGTGCGCCAGAAAACGCGCTCGCCGAAGCTATTTCGCTGGCCAATGCGCTGTCCGGCCTAGAAGTGATCGAGGGGAAAGTTGTCCCTGTACCCAAGCCGCGCGCCGGCTATCTGTTCGGTTCGGGTAAGACGGCTGAACTGGCCCAATGGATCGAGGATGAGAAAATCGAGCTCGTCGTCATCGACGGGCCGGTTACTCCTGTTCAGCAGCGGAACCTTGAAAAAGCGCTTAAATGCAAGCTGTTGGATCGAACCGGTCTGATCCTGGAGATATTTGCCGATCGCGCGCAAACCCGTGAGGGCGTGTTGCAGGTCGATCTGGCTGCGCTGGGTTATCAGCGTACGCGGCTGGTGCGATCGTGGACACACCTGGAGCGGCAACGTGGCGGATTGGGCTTCGTTGGTGGCCCCGGTGAAACGCAGATCGAGGCAGATCGGCGGGCTTTGGATGAGCGGATCAACCAGATCCGTCGTGCGCTGGAAAAGGTTGTCAAAACCCGTGGTCTGCACCGTAAGGCGCGGGCCAAGGTGCCATATCCGATTGTGGCCTTGGTTGGATATACAAACGCTGGAAAATCAACGCTTTTCAATAAGTTGAGCGGTGCAGATGTGATGGCGAAGGACATGCTGTTCGCCACATTGGACCCGACGATGCGGTCCATTGAGCTGCCATCAGGTCAGAACATTATCCTGTCAGATACGGTTGGTTTCATCTCGGACTTGCCGACGCAATTGGTTGCTGCGTTCCGCGCGACGCTGGAAGAAGTGCTGGACGCTGACCTGATCCTGCATGTCCGCGATATTTCCCATCCGGAGAGCGAGGCGCAGGCCAAGGACGTGCGTGACATTCTGGAAAATCTGGGCGTTTCCGAGGAGCAACGCGACGGGATGATCGAGATTTGGAACAAGGTCGATCTACTTGATTCCGAAGGTCTTTCTGCGGCGGAGCGCGTTGCCGGACGGCATGAGAAGCATCTAGCGATCTCTGCCACGACGGGCCGTAATCTGGACCAATTATGCGACATGATCGACGGCACAGTACGTGATCCGATCCTGTATGAAACGCTGGACATGCCGATCAGCGCCGGTGAAGCGACTGCGTGGCTATATGCGCGAAAGCTTGTCGTATCCAGCAATATCAAGGATTTGCGGATGCTGTTGGAGGTCGAGTGGACCCATAAGCAGAAAGAGCAGTTTTATAAGCTGCATCGCGGCGATTTCGACATTCCTGATCTCGAACCCGAGGAGCCTGAGGTCGATGAGTCTGAAAAGACGCCTTGGCACCCAGATGACTGATTTAACATAATTATCATTATGCAGCACTTCATCGAGACAATTCCGGGTCGAAAACCGTCCTCGACTAACTGGCTGCAAAGCGGCTTATTTCCGGCTGCTATGTGGCTGCGCACTAAAACAGTCAGGAACTCGCGGCCTAAACAGACTTACTTTGGGCCGCGTCCTCTCCTAGATTGAAAGCTAACTCTCACGAAGTGGTCCGGATTGATGGCAAAAGCACCTAGAACCCGTCGCAGGACGAAACGTCGTGCGACGGTTGCGCAGCGTTGGCGTGGAAACTTTCTGACCGGTCTGGTGATCGTTGCGCCGATTGGTTTGACGATCTGGCTGATTTGGACGGTCATCACCTTCATCGATGCGAAGGTCGTTCCGTTGGTGCCCAGCGGCTATAATCCGGGCACCTATCTTGGCAATGATGTCCCCGGCTTTGGCGTCATCATTTTTTTGCTGTTCACGGCTGTGATCGGTTGGCTGACCAAGGGTCTGGTTGGTCGATCCATCCTGCGCTGGGGTGAAAATCTGGTTGAACGTATGCCGGTTATCGGTGGCGTTTATAACGGCATCAAGCAGATAGCTGAAACGATCCTGAGCCAATCCGGCAGTTCGTTCAAGCAAGCCTGTCTGATCGAATATCCGCGCAAGGGAATTTGGGCTGTCGCGTTCGTTTCGACCGAGACCAAGGGTGAAGTGTCGAACCGCCTGCCAGAGGAGCAGCTGATCTCCGTCTTTCTGCCAACCACTCCAAACCCGACCAGCGGGTTTCTGTTATTCGTACCGCGCGCCGAAATGGTGATGCTGGATATGGATGTGGAGGATGCGGCGAAGTTGATCATCTCCGCCGGTCTGGTCACCCCCCCTACTGCGGCGGAGAAAGCTGCCGGTGTGCGAGTTGCAAATCGTAAAGGCGAGCCTGTGCGGCGCAGCGCGTAGTATAGATGGAGCTATAGTTAAGTATCTAAATGCAATAATCTGACGCATACTGATAATTATGTTATTTATGGCGATTTCGCAATTATATTAACTGCGAAATCGCCAAGTATAGATTCCGCCTTTACTTATTTTACCTCTGACCACCACACATCAGGCATAAAGCCGATCCAGTAACCGTAGATTGGCAGATTGTCCGCGGGGTAATGCAGCTCCGCCTTATGTGCCACGCGCACCAGAGGTGAGTACCAGAACGGGATCACGTAGCGACCGGTCGTCAGAACGCGGTCCAGTGCGTTGACAGCAGAGACGAAATCCTCGCGTCCCTCGGAGGACAGGATCGCATCGATCATGGCGCCAGCGGCAGGAGCATCTATGCCCGCGTAGTTCCGCGTGCCCTGCCCCTGAACCCCGCGTGAGCCCCAGTAATTGATCTGCTCTGTCCCCGGCGACAATGACAGGCCCCATGTGTGGGCGATCATGTCGTAATCATAGGTGTTCAGGCGTTCGGCATATTGGGCGCTGTCTACCAGTGACATTTCCATCGTGATGCCCAGCCGTTGCAGTGCCTCGGCGAAGATGTTG
Organism: Pontivivens marinum; assembly: GCF_900231835.1. Taxonomy (GTDB): domain Bacteria; phylum Pseudomonadota; class Alphaproteobacteria; order Rhodobacterales; family Rhodobacteraceae; genus Pontivivens; species Pontivivens marinum. The sequence goes on from NZ_OCTN01000002.1 coordinate 342,633, forward strand.
GTCACAGCCTCGTTGGCGGAGGAGGATAGCAACATCTCAAACACAAAGGGCTCACCTGCCCCGTTTTGCAGTACGCCATCATTTAGCGTCCAGCCCGCCTGTGTCAGCAGATCCTGCGCGGCACGCAGGTTGCGGCGGTTGCGCAGATCGGCTGTGCCAACCGGCAGCGTGTAGTCGCTGAGCACGTCGGCGGGCAGATCGGTGAGGTATGGTTCCAGCAATTCGCGCTCACGCGCGGATGCCTCTCCCTCAAACCCCAGCAAAGAGTTGTCGAAGTAGCTTTCGATCCGGCCAGGTACCCCGGCATTCAAACGCTCATTGATGAATTCGAAGTTAAAGACGTGCAGCAAGGCATCGCGCACACGGATATCGGCAAAGATCGGTGAGCGTGTGTTAAAGACGAGGCCAGACATGCCTGTTGGCCGCTGATGTGCCACCTCTGACTGCACGATGTCGCCACGCTCCACTGCGGGGAAGTTATATTGCTCAACCCATTTCGCCTCATCATATTCGACGTGATAGGATGTTTCACCTGAGGTGAAAGCCTGCCATGCGGCCTCTCCATCTCCGAAGAACTCGTAGCGGATCGCGTCGAGGTTATGGCGGCCCACGTTGAAATTCAGGTCGGCGCCCCAGTAGTCGGGATTGCGGTCAAACTGGATAAAGCGGCCCGTGTCGAAATCCCCGATTGTGTAGGGACCGGATGCAATGAAGGGGCGCAGCGAGCTTTCCGTGAAATCGACATCGTCCCAATCTGCCTTTTTCAGCACGGGGCGCAGGCCGAGGATCAGGGGCAATTCGCGGCTGTCACCCGTCAGGTTAAAGCGGACAGAACGCTCACCGGTTTGTTCGGTACTGACGACGCCATCCCATGCGGAGCGGTAGCGGGCGTGGCCCTGCTCACCCATAGTTTCAAAGGACCAGATCACGTCCTCAACCGTGACGGGTGAACCGTCAGAGAATCGGGCGGCGGGGTTCAGGTGGAATTCAACCCATGTGCGATCGTCTGCCATCTCCACCGATTCGGCCAATAACCCGTATAGGGTGAATGGCTCATCATAACTTCTACCCAAGAGCGATTCTGCCACATGGGCGCGGGTTCCATATGGCGCACTTCCTTTTTGAATAAAGGGGTTGAGGCTATCAAACGACCCGCGAGCGCCCTCAACAATGATTCCGCCAGTGGGTGCTTCTGGGTTAACGTATGGTAAATGCGCGAAATCTGGTGGCAGAGCAGGCTCTCCATACATTGCAATGCCATGTTGGGGCTGCGCGGCGGCAGCCGAGGCAGTCAGAAGGACCACCGCTGCTATTGAACTAATTCGTGACATATCTGCACCAGTTATCTGTTTCTTATGGGTTAATTGGGATCATACTACAGGCCCAGATGCGGGTCGGCAAAAAAATAACTTTGTCATGCCCCGACATAATCCCTATATTGGGCTTACTGCTCGATAGGTTTCTTGCCTGTATGAAACCTGCCTCAATACTTTACCCCCTCGCGTGCGAGGGGGTTTTTTTTCGGGTTACGTCTGGCAAATTTCAGCATCCCTGAATCGAAACATCCGCCAGCGGTCAGCCAGCGGATGCTTGATCTAGATCGGAATGTACGGCGTTGCCGCCAGCGGTCAAATTTTAACGTGGAGGTTGTGGCAAAACCGCGCGCAACTCGTCCTCGCTAACACCCAATGCGTGTGCTGCTGCGGCAACGTCCAGATCACGCCCGCCTGCGTCCTCAACTGCCTGCATGAATGTATCGGCTGTAACGCCCAATGTCGCAGCGGCCTCCTCAAAGCCCGGAGGCATCATTCCGTCAGGTCCACCATCCGTGGGGCGAGGAGGTTCGTTCCGGCCACCAGCGCCCGCGTTCTGCGCGCCTACGCCCGCTGTTGCTGTAGTGGTGAAGTTATCCACGGCCTGCACACCGTTGAGGCAGGATGGCAGGTTCGGGAACTCGTCCGAGGCGTGGTAGTGATACACCTCCTCACCCGTTGCGGTGATACCCACATGGCCACCACATTGATCTAGCCCCTCAGGCGTGGAGCCGTCCGCCTCCAGACTGCCAAACATCGCGAAGCCGTCAAAGGCGTAGCCGAACTGCGCGGTTGCATCCTGTGTCACGGTGCAATCGGCGATGACGTCCTCATTTTCGAACACTGTCTGAACGTCGGTGGAGGTGGCGTGCCAGTGATACCAACCGCCCGGATCAATATGCCCGCCGCAGGTGTCCAGTGCGGGCATATGGCCTGTCGCCTGAATCGAGGGGGCATCAGAAAAGATCGGAACGCCGTCCAGCGCCACGCCGACCTTTACTACCGTGCCTAGGCTGGTTGGCTCATCTGACATAACGGGATAAACGGGCAGCAGGATCGTGATTTCAACGCTTTCATCAGCGGAGACGTTGATACAGGCGTGATCGACCGTTGGCTGTTCTGTCGCGTTATCCACGACGTGCACGTTGCCGTCCTCATCATAGAAGGTGTAGCCCAGCTCATCCATCATGGTCAGGTAGTCACGGTCGATGCGGTACAGGCCCGCATTCTCGCCGGTCCATTCCCAGATGCCGCCCGCCTCATCCAGCGTTGCCGGACAGAAGGGTCCGATCTCCAGCCCCTCTGGCAGGTAGCCAACCTTGATTTCATGACACTGCGTTTCGGTGCCGTCCTCTAGCGTGCAGTCAACGATCTGTGGTGCCTCGGTAAAGGCGGTGTCGGTGAAATATGCCGTATCGGAATGAGCCAATGCATAGCTAGGCGCCAGAAGGCACGTTGCCATCGCCAGATAGACTGGAGTTCGGTTAATAACTGTCATTTGAAAGTTCCTTTTCAGGAGTTTGAAGCAGTCTTTGCCTGTTTCATTCCCGGTGCACTACCACCGAGACTGTTGCGCAATTTGCGCGTTAAAGCGGCAAGGGTCGCGGCGTCCTCTGGCCCGATCAGTTCCGCAATTTCGTCATCAATGCTGCGCCATGCCTGATGAATGGTATCGAGCAATTCCGTGCCCTGTGGCGTTAGGCGCAGGACATTGCTCCGGGCCTGATCGGGGTCCACTTGTCGTGTAATCAGGCCAGCCGCCATCAGGCGCACGGTCATTGTGCTCATGCTTGCCGCAGTCACATCAAAGGCACGTGCCAGCTCAACCTGCGACGTCGGCTCCATTCGCGACAGGGCGTCCAGCACCCGTGCCTGCCGTGGGTGCAGGTCGAGTTCATTGAGGCGGCGGCGCAACTTATCCTCAACCAGATCGCTGGCATGTAAGAGGAAGTGCATGAGGTAAGCATCGTTTTTCATGCTACAGTTAGTATGCTAATGATTGTGTGTTTTCAAGAGGTGCCGCCGCTAACAGCTCGCAATCTGTGAAAATTTACCACGCCGCTGTGGCCTTCGCGCGTGCAGCATATACATAGTGGGACAGGAAACACTCGAAAGGAGATCTGCCATGTCTGTTAAAGATAAAGTCGCAATCATCACCGGCTCCAATTCCGGTATCGGCCTTGGCGTGGCGGAGGAGCTGGCGCGTTTGGGCGCGCGGGTTGTCCTGAACTCCTTTAGCGATAGTGAGGAAGATCACGCGCTGGCCGAACGCATCGCAGCCGAACACGGCACCGATGTGATCTATATCAGCGCCGATATGTCCGACGCGGAGGCGTGCCGTAGCCTCGTCACCAAGGCTGCCGAGCATTTCGGCACCGTGGACATCCTGATCAACAATGCTGGCATTCAGCACGTTGCCGCGATTGAGGAATTCCCGATCGGTAAGTGGGACGCAATCATCGCCATCAACATGTCCAGCGCATTCCACACCACCGCGGCCGCCCTGCCCCTGATGCGCAAATCCGGCTGGGGTCGTGTTGTTAACATCGCCTCCGCGCATGGTCTGACCGCCTCGCCCTATAAATCCGCCTATGTCGCCGCAAAGCACGGCGTTGTCGGCCTGACCAAGGTTACAGCACTGGAAACCGCGCAGGAGCCGATCACCGCAAACGCTATCTGCCCCGGCTATGTCATGACGCCTCTGGTGGAAAAGCAAATCCCCGAGACAATGGAAAAATACGGCATGGATCGTGATACCGCCGTTAAGGAAGTCCTGCTGGCCCGTCAGCCATCCAAGGAGTTCGCAACGGTTGAGCAGATTGGCGGCACGGTTGCCTATCTATGCTCGGACGCGGCGGAGCAGGTTACCGGCACTACAATCAGCATCGATGGCGGCTGGACCGCGCTTTGATCTACACCACCCCACCGGCGGTACGTTTTGCCGGTGGGGGTATTTCACGACAGCAGAAAGCAGGCCCCGATGGTCAAGACAATCAACCTTGCCCTACAGGGTGGTGGCGCACATGGGGCGCTGACATGGGGCGTGCTGGACCGGCTGCTGGAAGAAGAGCAGCTGATGATCGAGGGGATCACCGCGACCTCCGCCGGTGCGATGAATGCCGCCGCGTTGAAATGCGGTTGGGTTGCTGGCGGGCGTGAGGGGGCGATCAAGCATCTGGATGCCTTTTGGAGCGGTGTGGGCAAGCACAGCCCCTCCTCCAACCCGATGATGCAGTGGTTGCAGGCCGTGAACCCGATGCTGATGGAGGGTATGAGCGGCCCGATGCAATTTGCGGGCGAAACGATGACCCGCATCTTTTCCCCCTATGATTTCAATCCGTTAAACTATCACCCGCTGCGCGATCTGATTGGTGAGCTGAACTTCGGCACCATGGATGAGCCTGAGGGGCCAAAGCTGTTCATCTGCGCCACCAATGTGCGCAGCGGTAAGATCAAGGTGTTCGAGAACGACGAAATTACCACCGACGCGATCCTTGCCTCCGCCTGCCTGCCCACGCTGTTTCAGGCGATTGAGATTGACGGAGAGGCCTATTGGGATGGCGGCTATACCGGCAACCCCGCGCTGTTCCCGCTGTTCTACGAGACGAAATCGCGCGACATTGTTGTCGTGCACATCAACCCGATTGAGCGGGATGAGGTGCCACACCGCGCCCCGGATATTCTGAACCGGATCAATGAGATATCGTTCAACTCATCATTGCTGCGTGAGCTGCGCAACATCGAGCTGATCAAACGGTTGATCTCTGACGGTATTCTAACGGGTGATCGGTTTAAGGACGTTTTGATCCATTCGATCCGCGATGATGAAACGATGACCGAGCTGGGCGTACAGTCAAAGCTGACGCCCGACATGGCCATGCTGCAAAACCTCCGCGAGAAAGGTTACGCAGCCGGTGACGCGTTCCTGCGCGATAGCTGGGGCAATCTGGGAGAGCGGTCCAGCGTCAATCTGCGGCAGATGTTTGAATAGCGCCTAGCGCTGGGTCGTCACCCACAGGATTTCCGCATCATCATCCGATATTGAAACGACGTTATGCCCCATGGCGGCATCGTAATAGGCGCTGTCGCCGCGTTCCAGATCGACCGCCTCGTAGAACTCCGTCAGGAACCGGATGCGGCCAGTCAGAACGTAGAGGAATTCCTCACCGTCATGGCGCACCCAGCCGTCGAAATCGTCGAAGCTGCGGGCGCGGATGCGGGCGCGATAGGGCAGCATGGTTTTGCGGGTCAGCTCACTGGCCAGCAATTCATGTTCGTAGGTGGCAGTAATGTGGGGTTTCCCCTCACCCCGGCGCGTAATTGTGCGGCGGGCCATCGCCTTGTCCGAGGACGGCGCGGTGAACAGTTGGGGGACGGAAATGTCCAAGCCCTTGGCCAGTTTCTGCACCGCATCAAAGGTCGGTGACATCTGCTCGTTCTCGATTTTCGAGAGGGTCGATCGGGCAAGGCCGGCCTGCTTTGCCGCCTGCTCCAACGTCCAGTTACGTGCCTTACGCAGGGCGCGCACACGCTCCCCCAGCTTAACAGGTTCCGCCGATTGGCTGGGACCACCCTGTCGGCCGATATCAAGTACGGAGGGATTATCGTTTGTCATGCAAAAGCAATAGGCGATGGACGCATCCGGCACAATATGGGATGAATTGCTATGCTTTCGATCCGAAAAGAAATACGGACCATGGCCTCGCACTATCCTCAGGCTCACTGATCCCGAGGATGTGATGACCCGGCTTGCCACGCGACTTGCCCCATATAAAATGCCAAAGCATACCCGATCCATCACAGAATGGCCCCGCCGTCCGACTGGCAAGGTTAGGTAAGGGGCTGCACGAACTATATGTACAAAGGGAGCGGCTATGACCCGTCTCGAAATTATCTCCGATCCGATCTGCCCGTGGTGCTACATTGGTAAGGCCAAACTAGATAAGGCTTTGGAAACCGCGCCCAATCCGTTTGAAATCACATGGCGTCCGTTTCAGTTAAATCCGGACATGCCCGCCACTGGTATGGATCGCCGCGCCTATCTGGAGGGAAAGTTCGGCAAGGATCGTGCGACTCCCGTTTACGCGCAGATCGAGGCCGCCGCGGTGGAGGCTGGTCTGGATGTAGATTTCTCGCAAATCAAGCGGACGCCGAACACTGTCGATGCACACCGGATGATCCGTTGGGCGAAAACCAGCGATCATCAGACCGCCTTGGTTACAGAGCTGTTCGCACGGTATTTCAAGCTGGGTCAGGATATTTCGGATCACGCGATCCTGCTGAACGCGGCTGAGGTTGTTGGTATGGACACCGAGGTCATGTCCCGCCTACTGGCCGGTGATGTAGATCGGGACGTTGTCATTCGCGAGGATACCGAAGCCCGCGAAATGGGCGTTTCCGGCGTACCCACTTTCCTGATCGGCGGACGCTATGCGGTACAGGGTGCGCAGGATGCGGCAACCTGGGCGAATATTATCGCGGAGATCAGCGAAGCCTCTGCTGCGATGCCACAGCAATAATGAAAACGGCGCCTGCATTTTGCGGGCGCCACATTTGGAAAATCAGGCTGTCAACGTGATTTCGAAATGGGGCAACTGCCCACCACTCAGCTCAAAACTGCTGATATCAAAGCTTGGAAGCTCGATCTCACGCGTCTGCTTCACATCGAAAATCGAAAAGAAACACAGGCTAAAGAATAGGCCGAGAGCAATTCCAACACGTTTTGTCATGGCGAAGTCCATCTGAGTGAATACCGTCATTCATCAGATCAACCCCTACGTGTGTGATTGGTTCCAAGTTCCCCTATTACTTTTTCGCCAAACGGGCCAAATCCCGTGCGATGACGAATGACCCGTTGATGCGGGCGGCGTCATCGGGCCAGTTGCGGGCGATTACCACCTTGTTATCCTTGATCTTTGCGCGGCCCTTCTGATCCTGAATGAACTGGATCAGCCCCTCAGGGCGGGCATATCTATTCTCGTGGAATTGGACGGTCGCGCCCTTTGGCCCGCTATCAAGACGGCCAATATTGGCCTTGCGGCACATCGCCTTGATCCGGACGACACGGAGCAACGTGTCCACCTCGGGTGGCAATGGACCAAAGCGGTCGATCATTTCTGCGGCGAAGCCCTCCAGCTCCACCTTGGTATTCAGCGACGACAACCTGCGGTAGAGGCCGAGGCGCACGTCCAGATCAGGCACGTAAACCTCTGGTATCAGAACAGGTACGCCCAAATTGATCTGCGGCGACCATTGGCCGTCAATTGCGAGGCCCTCACCCTTGCCCGAGCGCAGCTTGTTGATCGCCTCCTCCAGCATGTCCTGATACAGCGCGTAGCCGACCTCCTTGATCTGGCCGGATTGCTCCTCACCCAACAGGTTGCCAGCGCCGCGAATATCCAGATCCTGCGAGGCCAGCGCGAAACCGGCGCCCAGACTGTCCAGCGAACCGAGCACCCTCAGGCGTTTTTGCGCGGCGGGGGTCAGCTTTTTGCGTTTCTTGGTGGTCAGATAGGCATAGGCGCGGATTTTGGAGCGCCCCACCCTGCCCCGAATTTGGTACAGCTGCGACAGGCCGAACATGTCGGCGCGATGGACCACCAGCGTATTTGCCGCCGGAATATCAATGCCGGATTCCACGATGGTCGTCGCCAACAGCACGTCATATTGCCCGTCGTAAAAGGCGTTCATCCGGTCGTCCAGATCACCGGCGGCCAGTTGGCCGTGTGCGGTGATGAAGGAAACCTCGGGCACTTCCTCACGCAGGAAATCCTCGATTTCCTTTAGGTCCGTGACGCGCGGCACGATGTAGAACGCCTGCCCGCCGCGATATTTTTCGCGCAGCAATGCCTCACGTATCGTCAGCGTGTCGAATTCGGAGATATAGGTGCGGATGGCGAGGCGGTCGACAGGCGGCGTGCCGATGACGCTCAGCTCACGCACGCCAGACAGGCTGAGCTGCAAGGTACGCGGGATCGGCGTGGCGGTCATGGTCAGGACGTGAATGTCCGAGCGCAGTTCCTTGAGCCGTTCCTTATGCTGCACGCCGAAATGCTGTTCCTCATCAATGATTAGCAGGCCCAGATTGGCAAATTTCATGCCCTTGGCCAGCACGGCATGGGTGCCGACAACGATCTCGACTTCGTTCTTGGCAAGCCCCTCACGCGTGGCGGCCATTTCCTTGGTCGAGACGAACCGCGACATTTGCCGTACCTTAACCGGCAGACCACGGAAGCGCTCTGAGAATGCCTTGAAATGTTGCCGCGCCAGCAGGGTTGTGGGTGCAATCACCGCGACCTGCGTACCAGACATTGCAGCGACAAAGGCGGCGCGTAGGGCGACCTCCGTCTTGCCAAACCCAACATCGCCGCAGATCAGGCGGTCCATCGGTTTGCCCGAGGCCATATCGTCCAGCACATCATCAATCGAGGAAAGCTGATCGTCGGTTTCCTGATAGGGAAAGCGGGCGCAGAATTCATCCCAGAGGCCATCGGGCGCGCTTAGAACTGGTGCCTTGCGCAGCGCACGTTCGGCGGCAACTGCGATCAGGCGTTCGGCGGCTAGCTTGATCCGCTCCTGCAAGCGAGCTTTCTTCGCCTGCCATGCGCCGCCGCCCAGTTTGTCCAGCAGGCCTTCCTCATGACCGAAACGGGTCAGAAGCTCGATATTTTCGACCGGTAGATACAGGCGGGCATTATCCGCATATTCCAGGCTGAGGCATTCATGGGGCGCACCGGTAACGGTGATGGTTTCCAGCCCGTGATAGCGGCCCACGCCATGTTCAACATGCACGACCAGATCACCGGGGCTGAGAGATGTCGCCTCGGTCAGGAAATTCTCGGCCCGCCGCTTACGACGGCCACGGCGGACCAGGCGGTCGCCCAGCACGTCCTGTTCGGCGATGACCGTCAGGTCCGGTGCCTCAAACCCTGAATCCAGCCCCCAGACGGCAAGGGACAGGCTGCCCTTACCACCCGCATCTGTCAGCCGGTCGATAAAGGTCGCGTCGCCCACGCCACTATCGCTGAGCAAGGTGCCCATGCGTTCGCGCGCACCAACGGAATAGGAGGCGATAACAACGCCGGTTTTCTTACGCTTATCCGCCACGTGTTTGGCCAGCGCACCGAACAGGCTTAGATCCTCGGCCTGTCGTTCCGGCGCAAAGCTACGCCCCATCCGTGCGCCTGCGTCAATAACACCGGGGCCGGAGGGCGTGGGATTGGGCGAGAATTTGCGCAGCGCCCGCGCATGCATCGCGGCGGCCCAATCGGCATCGTCCAGGTAGAAACTCTTCGGCGGCAGTGGTTTGTAGGCTGCATCGCGGCGGCCCTTTTTCTCCGCCAGCACCTCACGGCGCGATCTGTAGTGATCCTCAATCGTTTCCCAACGAGCCGTGCGGGCGGCGTCAACCTGATCGTCCAGCGTAACGGGCGCGTCCGGCAGATAGTCGAACAGGGTTTCCAGCCGCTCATGAAATAGCGGTGCCCAATGCTCATATCCCTGATGTTTGCGACCGGCGCTGACGCTTTCGTAGAGCGCGTCCTCGGGTCCCGGCTGGCCGAAAATCTCTCGATAACTCTTGCGGAACCGCTCAATCGCAGGGGCGTCGAGGACAACCTCGGACACGGGGGCCAGTTCGATCCGGTCGATATTTTCCAAGGTCCGCTGTGTGTCGGCGCGAAAACGGCGGACGGAATCCAGCACGTCGCCGAACAGGTCCAGCCGCACCGGCCCCATTGGCCCTGGGGGATAGATGTCGATCAGGCCGCCACGAATGGCGTAGTCACCCGGCTCCGTCACGGTTGAGGTTTGCGAAAACCCCATGCGGACCAGCCAGTTGCGAAGCTTATCTTCATCCAGCCGCGAACCTGCTGTCGCGGTAAAGGACGCATCGGCCACCACGGCGCGCGCGGGCACACGCTGCGTTGCGGCGCTGAGCGTTGTAATGATAATCGCGGGGCGGGTGAATCCATCGGCCAAGGTAGCGAGGGTTGCCATGCGCTTTGCCGAAATCTCCGCTGCGGGTGAAATCCGGTCATAGGGCAGGCAATCCCATGCGGGGAAATTCAGCACCGGTAGATCGGGCGCCACGAATTTCAGCGAGCTGGCCAGCGACGCCATGCGCACATCATCGCGCGCGACGTGGATCAGCGGCCCGCCCTCGCGTCGCACGTAATCTGCAATCAGCCGCGCGTCGTGACCCTCGGGGGCACCACCGACCAGCACGGCCCCGCTCTTGAGAGGTCCAGCATCCTTCATCACAGGCGAGTTAGCCCGACCAACCGGTTACTGCAAGTGTAACCGATCACCAAAGCAGATAGCCGCTTTGTTGTAGAGCCGTCAGCGCGCCCATTGAGGCCGCTAAAAGAAGCGAAAACAGCCCGGTCGCCTGGTTCAGAAAACGCCGCCAAACCAAGGCACGGCGCAGGTGATAACCGCGCAAGCCGGTATCATGAATGCGCAACGCCAGCCTGATATCGCCAAACGCGGCAATCGCCATCGGTACGGCCACCGCCGTTAATCCCCGCACAAACTGGCTTTGCGTAACGATACTGCCGGTGACCAGCGCGGCCAGTGTAAAGGTCACAATCACCACGCCCCAAACCCCGCCGCCACGGGCAAAGTAATTCACGCGGCGCGACATGATCTGGGCGAGCTTATCCAGATCCTCCTCCCACTGTTCACCACGGCGTTCTGCGCGCACAATCGCGTCAAAGGGAATGCTGATGGTCCAATGCGCCCGCGATGACCATGCAAGGGCTATAAAAACCCAGTACCATGCCGAGGTGAACGTCAAATATTCCAATGTTTCTAGGAAGGCGGGCACATGAAATCCTAATCTTTTACGTGGAATAACATAGTCACCGGACCACGGGCCACAAGCGGGTTTTCACTTGAGCGCCATCATAGCCACGTGCGACAACGCCTGTAAATCAGGCCGGCAGATCGGGCCTTCGCAGATCAGGAGAGTTTCATGCCACATCCCGCAGCCCCCTTCCCCATGACCCGCCCGCGCCGCCTGCGTCAATCCGACTGGATGCGCCGTCTTGTCCGTGAAACAACGTTGAGCGTTGATGACCTGATCTGGCCGGTTTTCGTGGTGGATGGCGTCAATCAGCGCCAGCCGATCCCCTCGATGCCAGGGGTGGAGCGGGTCAGCGTTGATCTGATTGCGGAGAAAGCGAATGAGGCGGCCGGCCTTGGCATTCCGTGTATCGCGCTGTTCCCGTATACCGACCCCGCCGCGAAAACACCCGGTGCGGAGGAAGCGTGGAACCCTGACAATCTGGTCAACCGCGCCACGCGCGAGATTAAAAAGCAGGTTCCCGATATTGGCATTATGCTGGATGTGGCGCTGGACCCCTATAATTCCGACGGTCATGACGGCATTGTGCGCGATGGTCGCATTGTAAATGACGAGAGCCTGATCGCCCTGCAACAGCAGGCATTGTCCCATGCCGAGGCGGGTGCCGACATCCTGGGCCCATCGGATATGATGGACGGGCGCGTCGCGATCATCCGTCAAGCGTTGGAGCAGAACGATTTCCCTGATGTCACGATCCTGAGCTATGCCGCGAAATATGCCAGCGCGTTTTATGGACCGTTCCGTGATGCTGTTGGCGCCAATGGTGCGCTGAAGGGTGACAAGAAGACCTATCAGATGGACCCCGGCAATTCGGATGAGGCCATGCGTGAGGTTGCGATCGATCTGAGCGAGGGCGCGGATATGGTCATGGTCAAACCGGGCATGCCCTATCTGGACATTTGCACCCGTGTAAAACGCGAGTTTGGCGTGCCGACCTATGCGTATCAAGTGTCCGGTGAATACGCGATGATCCAAGCTGCTGCGCAGAACGGTTGGATCGACGGGCAAGCCGCGATGCTGGAAAGCCTCGCCGGATTCAAACGTGCGGGCTGTGACGGCATCCTGACCTACTTTGCCAAGGATGTCGCCACGCTGATCGCTGAGGAAGGCCTGTAATCAGGTCCCGTCACGCGGTTGGTTAGATATCAACCGCGTGGCTTTTCAGGGTCTCGAAGTCGCACACCTCTAATGCGCGCTGGTGCGTTGCGCTCAGCACAACCTTGGGCGCGCATCCCTCATCCGCAGCTTGCGCCCAACGGCTGGCGCATAGGCACCATGGATCGCCTGCCTTCAACCCGTTAAACCCGAATTCAGGGCGCGGTGTGCTGAGGTCATTTCCGACATATTTGGAAAAGGCCAAGAACTCCGCATCCATGATCGCGCAAACGGTGTGTGAGCCTGCATCCTCGGCGCAGGTGTCGCATTTACCGTTGCGATACCAACCCGTTACGGGATCGCCACCGCACACCATAAGCGGTTGGCCAAAGACATTTACGCTCTCATACATCAGACCAGTACTCCGGTCGCCTTTTCGGCTGCGGCGCGGATTGCGCGGATATTTTCGCCATAGGGGGCCGGGTTTGTGACCGAACCACCCTTGAACACCGCGGAACCGGCGACCAGAACGTCCGCGCCAGCAGCGGCCATCAGGGGGGCGGTTGTCGGGGTCATGCCGCCGTCAATCTCGATATGAATTGGCCGATCACCGATCATCGCGCGCAATTGGCGGACCTTCTCAATCTGGCTGTCGATAAAGCTCTGCCCGCCGAAACCGGGGTTCACGGTCATCACGCAGATCAGATCGATCCGGTCGAGCACATATTCAACGGCATTTGCAGGCGTGGCGGGGTTCAGCGCGACGCCAGCCTTACAGCCCAAATCGCGGATCATCTGGACGGAGCGGTGCAGGTGCGGCCCTGCCTCAGCATGCACGGTCAGTACATCTGCGCCTGCCTTGGCAAATTCAGCCAGATAGGGATCGGCGGGGGCGATCATCAAATGCACGTCCATCACGCCCTTGATGTGCGGGCGGATGGCGGCACAGGTCGCGGGGCCGAATGTAATATTGGGCACGAAATGCCCGTCCATTACGTCAACGTGGATCCAGTCGGCGCCCTGTTCCTCAACCGTGGCGCATTCAGCGCCGAAATTGGCAAAGTCGGCGGCGAGGATCGACGGGGCGATCTTGATGGAACGGTCGAATGTCATGGGCTGTCCTCCTGCTGCCCCGTACCTAGCGGCCAAGGGGGCCGGCATCAATAACGCGCAACCGGATTGCCCAAAATACTACCGCCGCAGGTGTTGTGTCCTGCGGCGGGTATCAGTCGCGTCCCATCGAACGACAGAAGCGCAATCGCCGCGTTGATGGGATCAGGTCGATCTATTCGGAATCGAGGCGTCGCAAGCGTTGGATAAGACTTGATGTATCCCAACGCCCGCCGCCCATATTCTGCACGTCCTGATAGAACTGATCGACGGTTGCAGTGATTGGAACCGACGCGCCGATATTGCGGGCCTCGTCCAAAACGATGCCAAGATCCTTGCGCATCCAGTCCACCGCGAAACCGTAATCAAATTTGCCGTCCAGCATGGTGCCACCACGGTTCTCCATCTGCCAACTGCCGGCAGCACCCTTTGAGATCACATCCACAACGGCGTGTCCGTCCAAGCCTGCCTTTTGCGCGAAGTTAATCCCCTCGCTCAACGCTTGCACGAGTCCTGCGATACAGATCTGGTTCACCATCTTGGTGATTTGGCCGGCACCTGCGGCGCCCATCAACAGGCAGGATTTGGCAAAGGCCGCGATGATCGGCTCTGCGCGGTCATAGGCCGCCTGCTCCCCACCACACATCACGGTCAGAACACCGTTTTCCGCGCCCGCCTGACCACCGCTAACCGGTGCGTCGATGAAGTGGAAACCTGTATGGGCGGCGACTTCGGCCAATTCACGGGCAACATCTGCCGAAGCAGTTGTGTGATCGACAAAGACAGCATCGGGGGAAATGGTGGCAAAGGCGCCGTCCTCACCCGTTGTGACAGATCGCAGGTCAGCATCGTTGCCAACGCAACAGAACACGAATTCCGCGCCCTTGGCTGCCTCGGCCGGAGTGGCCGCCATTGCGCCGCCATGCTGGTCAACCCATGCTTCAGCCTTTAGCGAGGTGCGGTTATAGACGGTAACCTCGTGACCGGCAGCCATCAGATGCCCTGCCATTGGGTAGCCCATAACGCCCAGTCCGATAAATGCGCAGCGTGCCATTGTGGTATCCTCTCAATGTTGTTTGGCACAGGTTTCCGGCCCGCATTGAACCAAGTCAAGGCCGCTGCTACTGCTAAGCTCTGCAATGGATGGAGTATCGGTGTGGTTACACTCTTTATATGGTTGGCACGGATATTTCTGGGGCTGGGCGCGTTGTTCCTGCTGGCGCTGGCATTGGTCTGGTATTTGGCCAGCGGGTCGCTGCCGGAATATGACAATCGGGTCGAGGTTGCAGGCCTGACATCGCGCGTCGAAATTGTCCGCGATCGCAATGCCGTGCCCCATATCTTTGGTGAGACGAACGAGGACGTTTATTTCGGCCTTGGCTATGCCCACGCACAGGACCGGCTGTGGCAGATGACCATGCTACGCCGCACCGCGCAGGGCCGGTTGAGCGAGCTGTTTGGTGAGGCAACCTTTGATATCGATCTGCTGCTGCGCAATCTGGACCTGTACGGTGTCGCCCGTCAGATGGTCGCCAACCAAAGCGAGGAAACCCAAGCCGCCCTACGTGCCTATTCCGCCGGTGTGAACGCACGGCTGGGTGAGGTGCGTGAGGAGGCGCTGGGCCGTGGTTCGCCCGAATTCTTCCTGTTCTCGCGTGAAATTTCGCCGTGGACCCCGACGGATTCCATTGCTGTAAACCGCGTCATGGCGCTGCAACTGTCCGGCCATGCCGGATATGAGGTGCGCCGCGCCGAGCTGTCCCTGCTGCTGGACCCTGAGCGTTTGCGCGATGTCATGCCAGAGGCCCCGCGTCTAGCCACCGTTGGTCAGCCGGAATTTGCTGATTTGTTTGACATGCAGCCGTCGAACACCCCCCTGCCCGAACGGCATGCTTTCGATCCGGTTCAGGATTACGGCATGGCGGGCGCGTCAAATGCTTGGGCGGTTGATGCCACGCGATCCGCCTCGGACAGCACATTGTTGGCCAGCGATCCGCATCTGGGGTTAAGCGCGCCCTCGGTCTGGATGTTGGCGCGGTTGGAGTTTCCAGATGGCGGCGCGATTGGTGGCACCATCCCCGGTATTCCGGGCATTATCGCCGGCCGGAACGAGGATTTCGCGTGGGGCCTAACCACCGCCTATACCGACGATCAGGATCTATATATCGAGCGGTTGAACCCTGACGATAGCTCGCAATATTTAACACCAGATGGTTATGCGCAGATCGAAACTCAGGACGTCCTGATCGGGGTTGGCGATGAGCCTGCGCGCACGGTAACACTGCGCCGCACACGCCATGGTCCGGTGCTGCCCGGAACCGCCTTTGGTGCGGACCGGATTACACCTCCGGGTCATATTGCGGCCCTTGCATGGACTGCGCTGGACCCTTCGGACCGGTCGATGGACACGTTGATTGAGCTACAGCACGCTCGTAATATTTCCGAGGGGCGGGCCGCGCTGGAGGGCTTGATCGCCCCCAGCCAGAATTTCACCATGGCGGATGCAAACTCCGTCGCCTTTGTTGTGGGGGGCAAGGCACCGCTGCGTCAGGACACACATCAGGGCCAAGGGCGCATGCCTGTACCCGGTTGGGTCGCGCAGAATGATTGGCAGGGCTATGTTCCTGCCGATCAGATGCCCGCCATTATCGACCCGCGATCCGGGATTGTCTTGAACACCAACAACCGGACCACGGATCGTGAATTTCCCTACCATGTCAGTTTTGTCTGGGGCGATACACAGCGCATACAGCGCGCCCGTCGATTGCTGACGGAGCGTGAATTCCACACCGCTGACAGCTTTGTTGAGGCGCAAACCGATACGGTCAGCCAGACCGCGCGTATCCTGCTGCCCCTGATCGGGCGTGATCTGTGGTGGACCGGATCGCCGGTTGAGGATGATGCCCTATCCCCCCTACGCCGCGTCGCATTGGAGCGCTTGGCCGAGTGGAATGGTGAGATGAACGAGCACGGGCCAGAGGGCCTAATCTACGCTGCGTGGGTGCGACATTTGCAGCGCAATTTGGTGCGCGATGATTTGGGCGGAGCTATGGCGGATCGAATGACGCGCTTGGAGCCGCTCTTCATCGAGCGTGTTTTCCGCGATATCGACGGAGCCTCTGCATGGTGCGATATCACAACCTCGCAGGCGGTAGAGACCTGTTCCGACATGGCGCTGCGGGCGCTGAATGATGCGTTGGCCGAGCTGCGGGATAAGTACGGAGCCCGAGTGGAATCGTGGCAATGGGGGGATGCACATCTGGCCATGCAGGAGCATGAAGTTCTGGGCCGCATTCCGGGCGTCGCGCTGATCGCCTCCATCGTGCAGCCAACGGGTGGTGGGGATGACACCTTGATGCGGGGTCGCCTATCGGGCGAGCAGCCCAACCCCTACGCCAATGTGCATGCATCAGGCCTGCGATTTGTTGTGGATTTCGGTGATCCGGAAAACTCGCGCTACATCATTTCAACCGGTCAATCGGGGCACCTGCTGTCGCGCCACTATGATGACCTGTCCGTTCTATGGCGTCGTGGTGAATACATCCCGATGAGCCTGAACGAGGAGCGCGCCCGTGCTGATGCAATCGGGGTCACGGTACTGGCGCCACGCAGTTAAGCGCACAAAAAAGCCCGCCGCAAATACGATTGCGGCGGGCTGTATCATTCTGACGGCTGATTAGCCCAGATCGGCGCGGTTCGTAATTACGCGGTCCAGAATGCCGTATTCAATCGCCTCGGACGTATCCATCCAGTGATCGCGATCGATGTCCTTCATCACGCGCTCAACAGGTTGACCGGTTGCATCGGCGATTGTGTGGGCAAGACGCTCACGCATCTTCTCGATCTGGCTGGCCTGAATAGTGATGTCCGTCACCTGACCGCCAACACCGCCCGATGGCTGGTGGATCAGGAAGCGGGTGTTTGGCAGGCAAACGCGATCTTCCTTAGGTACGGACAGGAAGATATGCGTGCCGGCGCTGGCAACCCAGCCGGTTCCGATGATACGAACCTTTGGCGTGATAAAGCGGATCACGTCGTGGATTGTATCGCCTGCCTCAACATGGCCGCCCTGCGAATTCAGGAACAGGGTGATCGGCTCATCGCTTTCCTCGGCCATGGCCAGCAGTTGCGCGGTTACGCGCTTGGCCATTTTCTGGTCGATCCCCTCGCAGATGATGATCTGCCGGGATTTGAGGAGGCGGTCGGCCATTGGGTCGGATTGCTTGTCGTCTTTATTGTCATCGCTCATTGCGGCCTCCTGAAATGATGTCGCTCATAGGTGCGTAGCGCGGCCCGAATGGCAAGGGCCAGCGGGCATTTTACCCGAGTAGTCGGTGGCAAGTTTCCAGTGCATCGACCAGAACGTCCACCTCATCCACCGTATTATACATGCCAAAGCTGGCGCGGCAGGTTGCGTTAACGCCCAGATGTTGCATCAGCGGCTGGCAGCAATGATGCCCTGCCCGCACGGCCACACCCTTTTGATCCACAATGGTTGAGATGTCGTGCGGATGCGCGCCACCATCCATTGTGAACGAGAATATCGCGCCCTTATTCGCGGCTGTTCCCTGTAGGTTCAGCCAATTCAAGGCACGGAATTTATCCTGCGCATAGTCGCGCAAGCTTGCCTCATGCGCGGCAATATTCGCCATGCCGATATTGGTCATATAATCGATGGCAGTGCCCAGACCGATCATCTGCACGATGCCGGGTGTTCCAGCCTCGAACGTATGGGGGGGATCGTTATAGGTGATCTCATCCCGCGTGACCGTGCGGATCATATCGCCGCCGCCCATAAAGGGGCGCATCTCGGCCATGCGCTCCGACTTGATCCAAACGGCACCGGATGCGGATGGGCCGTATAGCTTGTGGCCCGTGATGCAGTAGAAGTCAGCGCCCAGCGTCGTCAGATCAACCGGCATATGAACGCTGGCCTGCGAGCCATCGACCGCCAAGGGGATGCCCCGTGGTTTCAGGATTTCAGCAACCGCCGCGATATCCACTACTGTGCCTAGCACGTTGGACATATGGGTTAGAGCAACCAGCTTTGTGCGGTCGTTCAGCACCTCAACCACGCGGGCGGGGTCAAAGGAACCGTCGGCCTCGGGCTCCACCCAGACCAGCTTCACCCCCATGCGCTCGCGCAGGAAATGCCATGGGACGATATTTGCGTGATGCTCCATAACGCTCAACACAATCTCATCCCCAGCGGTCAGGTTTTGCATCGCCCAGCCATAGGAAATCATGTTGAAACCATGGGTCGCACCGGTGTTGAAGATGATCTCCTCCTCCGCCACGCCCCCCAGGAAGCCCGCAATCTTGCCGCGCACCGCCTCGTAATTCTCCGTCGCGATGGTGGACAGCGTATGCAGCCCGCGATGCACATTTGCATATTCGTGGGAATAGGCATGGCTGATCGCGTCAATCACCACCTGTGGTTTTTGCGCGCTGGCGCCATTATCAAGGTAGACCAGCGGCTTGCCATTTACCTCACGAGAAAGGATCGGAAAATCGGCGCGGATAGACTGGATGTCATACATGGGGAATCCCTTCTGGCGCGGGCGCAGTGACCCACGTCGCAACAGGCGCTAGGCCCTGCGCGTCAGTAATG
The DNA here is from genome assembly GCF_900231835.1 of Pontivivens marinum. Classification (GTDB taxonomy): domain Bacteria; phylum Pseudomonadota; class Alphaproteobacteria; order Rhodobacterales; family Rhodobacteraceae; genus Pontivivens; species Pontivivens marinum. The sequence continues at coordinate 361,627 of NZ_OCTN01000002.1, forward strand.
TTCAGATAAGTCCGGCGGAGCTGGCCGCAAGGGCGCCGATCAATGTCGCGACCGTCAAAACCGACAGCGCCAGAAAGATCGGAGCGAAGCGCATGCGCTGTGCCTCGGCCAAACCGGCTGCGATAAACCAGATGAACGGTATCAGGCTGATCCAATAGAGCGGTATCATATACCACGATCCCGTTGGTGATGCCTCGCCGTGTGACGCGGCCAAGCCGACGGTTATCAGTGAGGCAAGCAGGCTGAACGGAGCGGCCACGAAGCCCCCCCAGAACACGCCCGCGCGCGTATCGCGCCAACTGCCCGTGCCGCCCAGAATGCGCAGCGCGGATCCTGCGACCGCCGCAAAGACGTACATAATCGCCGTGCGCCCCATCAGCATCAGCACCAACCACAGGCTGATCTGTAACGGAATTGGCGCGTCGGGATGCGGCACGATCACTGTTTTCAGCGTCCACGACAGGAACACAACGATATCGGCCATCAGAACGTAAAACAGCAAACGCCCCTCGGCCGGATCCTCGCGGATCAAGCGACGGGTGGAGCGGCCCATATTGCGCCATGCATCCATGATGCGCCATGCGAGGCCCGCATGTTCGTCCTCGAAGTGCCCATGTGTGATGTCGAATTCCTCGGGCATGTGTCTCGCTCCTGCTAACTGCAATGCAGCATGACGCGGAATTTAGGTCAAATTCAGGCAAGGCCCGTCTCACGCCGTGATTCCGATTGTCAAAGCAGCGTAGATTCCCCCTAGGATCAACGCCATACCCAACAGTGTTGGCCATGAGCGTTTAAAGCCCTCCGCCTCGGCCAAGGAGCCGGACCAGACGTGTAGCAGGACGAATTGCATAGCCAGCCCGATGAGGAAGCTTGCCTCAAACAACCACGTCGCCCCCGTCACAACACCCGCCGCCAACACGATACCCGAGAGCAGCGCAAGCGGTGTCACCGTCAGAAGCGCCCAGAACAGCGCAAGCCGCGTGGTCGCCCAGCTGCCAACACCGCCAAAGGCACGTGCGATCAAATGGCTGATCGGCGCCGCAATCAGGCCCGCAACTGCCATCGCAACAGCGCCGATTGCCACCTGAAAGAACCGCGCCGCCATCATTGCAGCAGCCGGTTCCGAGCCAGGGTCATTCGTCAGACCGCCCTGCATCATCGCACTGGGAAGGTTGCCGATGGACAGCAAAATACCCGCGATCAGGATGAAGGTCAGCGCGCGACCGTCAATGTCGCCCTCGTTCATCTGATCACGCATAACGCCGCGCGGGTTTCCCCACGCAGCGAAAATACGGCCTGTCGTGCTCATCCGCCTCAGCCTGCGCTGTGCCGGTCGAGCCAGCCAGCGATACGGCCGCGCACATCATCGGCGATTGCCTCGTCGGCGATTTCCTGAACGGCCTCATCCATGAAGGCTATGACCAGCATGTTCTGCGCCGCAGCCCGTGGAACACCACGGCTGAGCAGATAGAACAGGCCGGTCTCGTCCAGACCACCGCTGGTGGAACCATGCGAACAGATCACGTCATCCGCGTAGATTTCCAGCTCGGGCTTGGCGAGGAAGTTAACCTCATCATCCAGCAGCAAACCCTGACTAATCTGATAGCCATCGGTTTTCTGCGCGCCCTTTTTCACGAGAATCTTGCCCTGAAACACACCGGTTGCGCCGGATTTCAGGACTTTCTTAAAGACCTGACGGCTCTCGCAGTTCACGGCATCATGGGTGACGAAAACGGTATCGTCGTTGTGGAAATCACCCTCACCCATGCAGGTTCCGGCAACATGCGCGGCAGCATCATCGCCAGTGAATTCAACAACTTGCTCGTTACGGGTCAGCACGCCATTCATCGCCAAAGTAAACGACTTGTAGGTGCTGCGTGCGCCAAGGCGGGCAAACATCGCGGTAAAGACCTGACGGTCGTGATCGCGCCCCTGAGTGCGAACGTGATGCAATGCGCCGTCATCCGCGATGTCGATCTCGAACACCGTGTTGCAACGTGCTGCAATCGTTCCGCTTTCCAGAATGGTCAGCGAGGCGCCTGCATCAACCTTTACCAGATTGCGCATAACCGCATCCGAGGTTGCCGACGTTTGCACATAGTTGAACCGAACCGGACGCGCCACAACCTGCGTCGCGCGCAGGACAAAGCCCTCGGTCGCGACGGCGGTGTTGAGCATAGTCAGCTCACGCGGGACCGGATTCTGGCCCGCTTCCTCAAGCACACCGAACACGTCCTTTGCCCAATGGATATCTGTGCTCAGTGCATCGGCCAGAGTTTGAATCTCCAACCCTTCACCCGCCAGATCGCCCGATTGCGCCGGATCAAAAACACCGTCCACAAAGGTCAGGACCAGCGCGTCAGCATCCGCAAAGGAGGCTGCCTCATCCGCAGCAAGCGGTGTGGACACAGCAGGTTCGTTGCTGACGAAACCGGTCGGGTTCGTGAACGACCAATATTCATCGCGACGCTGTGGTGCCCCGACAGTCGAAAGACGGGCGCGCGCCGAAGCACGAGCCGCATCTGCCCAGCCCGAAGCAGAGGGTGCAGCCGCGTGGCGCGACAGCATCCCATCCGTTGGGGCCAGCTTTTTTGCCTTAACCGAAACCATTATGCCACCTCGGCCAGAATGTCGGCATATCCGTTTTGCTCAACCTCAAGCGCCAGCTCGGGCCCACCGGTTTTCACGATGCGGCCATTGGCCATGATGTGCACGACGTCAGGCTTAATGTGATCCAGCAGGCGCTGGTAGTGGGTGATGACGAGGAAGGCACGCCCCTCATCCCGCAGCGCGTTCACGCCCTCGGACACCAGTTTCATTGCGTCAACGTCCAGACCAGAATCTGTTTCGTCGAGGATGCACATCTTTGGCTCAAGCATCGCCATTTGCAGGATCTCGTTGCGCTTCTTCTCACCACCCGAGAAACCTACGTTTACCGGACGTTTTAGCATATCGGCGTCGATTTTCAGGCTCTTTGCCTTCTCACGCACAACCTTCAGGAATTCACCTGCGGTCAGCTCCTCCTCGCCACGCGCCTTACGCTGTGCATTCACAGCGGTGCGCAGGAAGGTCATATTGCCAACGCCGGGGATTTCCACGGGGTATTGGAAGGCAAGGAACAGGCCCTCGGATGCGCGCTCCTCCGGCTCCATGTCCAGAATGTCGGCACCGGACAGCGACGCGGAACCGTCGGTGACCTCGTAGCCGTCACGACCGGCCAGAACGTAGCTGAGCGTGGATTTGCCCGAACCGTTCGGCCCCATGATCGCGTGGACTTTGCCAGCCTCAACCGTCAGGTTCACACCCTTGAGGATGACCTTGTCTTCTTCTTCAAGTTTTACGTGCAGGTTCTTGATATCAAGCATCATTTTTATCCTCAGAAGTCTTATTGTATGGGGCGTCCAGCTCCGGATCGTAGTCGTAAAATCCGAACAGCTTGCCCAGAAAGCCGTGAATGACATGGAAGCCCGCAGTGAAAATCGCGGTCTTCATCAGGGACCAGAGCGCCAGCGCAAAGGTCGTGCGTGTTGTTGCCTCGAACCACAGGTCCGAGAAAAAGCTCATGCAGAAATAGACGAGCGCCGCGATGATCGTGGCGGGGATATAGTGTTTCATGTGTCCACCGTAAGGCGATCCGCTAGCCCAATCACCGACGGAAGGTGTGCGTAGGCTTCTTCATTACTAAAAATAGCCCTTGCGGAAATAAGGCACATACGCTGTGCCTCATACGCATTAACTATTGATCCATCAGGATCGCCGAGATTGCTCTCAATTACAAAAGATGCAAATCCTGCACACCGTATCTTAAAGAACGGCGCCCAAAAACTATCCTTATTCAGAAAAACAAATTCCGAGAAATTACCTGCATTTATTTCACTACTGAACTTATACGAATAAATGCCATTCAAATCACTCACAATTTGATCATGTAGCTCCCTATGCTCATCAAAATGGTCGTTACCACCCATCAGCCAACCGACCCTTCGAGCGAGATAGCGACCAGCGCCTGTGCCTCCATCGCGAATTCCATGGGCAGCGCTTGCAGCACTTCCTTACAGAACCCGTTGACGACGAGGGCGACGGCCTCCTCCTCATCCATGCCGCGCTGACGGCAGTAGAACAGTTGATCGTCGTCAACCTTGGATGTGGTTGCCTCATGCTCCACACGGCTCGAGTTATTCTTCACCTCGATATAGGGAACCGTGTGCGCGCCGCACTGATCGCCGATCAGCAAGCTGTCACATTGGGTGTAGTTGCGCGAATCCTTGGCGCGGGGGTGCATCGACACCAGACCGCGATAGGTGTTTTGCGCCTTACCGGCGGAAATGCCCTTGGACACGATGCGCGACTTGGTACGCTTGCCCAAGTGGACCATTTTCGTGCCGGTGTCAGCCTGCTGGTAGTTGTTGGCGATAGCGATGGAGTAGAACTCACCCTGACTATCGTCGCCGCGCAGGATGCAGGACGGGTATTTCCATGTGACGGCGGAGCCGGTTTCGACCTGCGTCCACATCACCTTGGACCGATCGCCACGGCAATCCGCACGCTTGGTCACAAAGTTATAGATGCCGCCCTTGCCGTCCTCATCACCGGGGAACCAGTTCTGAACGGTGGAGTATTTGATCTCCGCATCCTCAAGCAGCACCAGCTCAACACAGGCCGCGTGCAGTTGCGCGATATCACGCTGTGGGGCGGTACAGCCCTCCAGATAGGACACATAGGCGCCCTTATCCGCGATGATCAGCGTGCGCTCGAACTGGCCAGTGTTTTCCGCGTTAATGCGGAAATAGGTGGACAGCTCCATCGGGCACTTCGTTCCCTCAGGCACATACACAAACGATCCGTCCGAGAAGACAGCCGCGTTCAGCGTCGCGTAGTAGTTATCGGATGCGGGGATCACCGTGCCGAGGTATTTTTTGACCAGCTCGGGGTGATCCTGAATAGCCTCGGAGATCGAGCAGAAGATCACGCCTGCCTTGGCCAGTTCGTCCTTGAAGGTCGTGCCGACGGAAACGGAGTCGAACACGGCGTCTACGGCAACCTTGCGGTTGGGGTCCATGTTTTCCGCGCCATCAACACCGGCGAGGAGCATCTGCTCCTTCAACGGGATGCCGAGTTTTTTATAGGTTTCCAGCAGTTTGGGATCTACATCGTCCAGGCTCTTGGGCTTTTCTGCCATGCTTTTCGGGCGCGCATAGTAGTACTGATCCTGAAAATCGATCTTGGGGTAATCGACCATGGCCCAGTCAGGCTCATCCAGTTTCAGCCAGCGGCGATAGGCATCCAGACGCCATTCCAGCATCCACTCAGGCTCGTTATTCTTTTCCGAGATCAGGCGGACGATATCCTCGGTCAGCCCTTTCGGGGCGTATTCCATCTCGATATCCGTTTCCCAGCCGTATTTGTATTTGCCAGCAAGGGATTGAACAGCGGCGACGGTTTCTTCCTCGACGCCCTCTTTTGCGGTCATTTGGACTTCATCCAAAACACTCATGTTACTCATCCTTCCTGTCGGCCCGTTGGGCGCAATATCTGTCACGCCGCACGGGCGCGGAATTTCTCGAATTGACGGAGCCACGCGGCGGCAAAGCCCCGTATCTCGGCCTGTGTTGTTGTCGCGCCGATGGAAATGCGGATCGTGCTAGAGGCAATATCCTCATCATATCCCATCGCGCGGATGACCTTTGATGCCTTCACCTTGCCGCTGGAACAGGCCGAACCGGCGGAAATCGCGTAACCGGCCAAATCCATTTGCATCACCTGCGTTTCACCCCGCCAGCCGGGAACGGCGATACAGGTCGTGTTGGGCAGGCGCTCTGCCCCTTGGCCCAGTAAGATAAGGTCGGGGCAACCCTGTCTCAACGTGTCTTCTAGAATATTTCTAAGTTCGGCAACTTCCTGCATCCGCCCTGCATCCAGATCCGCCGCCGCAGCCGCCGCAGCAGCACCGATACCTGCGATTGCGATGACGTTTTCCGTTCCCGCACGCCGCCCCATTTCCTGACCACCACCGCGCATTTGCGATGGTATATCAATGCCTTGCCGCAGGATCAGTGCGCCGATCCCCTTCGGCCCACCGAATTTATGGCCTGAAATCGCCGCCATCTGTGCGCCGGACCATGAGAAAGCAAACGGCACCTTGCCCACGGCCTGCACCGCATCGGTAAAGGCCAGCCCCTGTGGCAGTGATTGCATCACGCCGGTTTCGGAGTTCGCCAATTGTAGCGCGCTGTTCGCAGAATCCGGCACAGTTGCGATGCCGTTGCGATCAACGGCCAAATCCTCAGCCACCCACGCGCCGACGCAATCATGCTCCACCGCTGTTGCAGCCAGTTCACGACCTGATAGGGCCAGCGCCGCGGCCTCCGTCGCGCCGGAGGTAAAGACGACATCTGCATCCATTGCGCCTGTCGCCTCGGCCACCTGTGCGCGTGCGGTTTCCACAATCATCTTGGCGGCACGGCCCTCCGCATGGACGGAGGACGGATTGCCCACAACATCCATCGCCGCAATCATCGCGGCGCGGGCCTCTGGCCGTAATGGCGCAGTTGCATTCCAATCAAGATAGGTGCGGCTCATTCGTCTACCAATTGCAGGATTGCGGGAACCGCCGGGCATGGCGCCATCTGGTCCCGCGTAATATCGCTCAACCTAGTCTGGTGCAGAAAAACGTAAACATGGGCCGAAAGCTGCTCCCACAACTTATCCGTCAATGCCTGCGCAGGTGTTCCGCCCGACGCGCCGGACACGCCAGCACCACGCGATAGCGCGTTCATGGTTTCATCCACGGCGGACAGAATTTCGCTCACCCGAATCTTGTCCGCATCCCTTGCAAGGCGATATCCGCCACCCGGCCCTCGTACGCTTTCCACCAGACCCGAACGGCGCAGCTTCACAAAGAGCTGCTCCAGATAGGCAAGGCTGATATCCTGACGGCCCGAAATCTCGGACAGGGTGATCAGCGCATCCGCCGGTTGCGTCGCCAAATCGGCCAATGCGATCATGGCGTAACGCCCCTTAGTGCTGAGCTTCATTTAGTCCTCTCCCAACAAACGCGACGCGCAGTATAGGACCAGCCTATTGACGCAAGCACTGGCAAGCTTTACCTGCCATCATTCAGAGGCTGCACTTGCAGCACAATTTAGAATAGTTCTAGGTTTTCCGACTGGGTTAGTCAAGCATTCCGTCGGGCCAGACATACGAAGAGGTTGCGCCATATGCCAGAGGTGATTTTCCCCGGTCCTGAGGGACGTTTGGAAGGACGCTATCACCCGCAGAAGGCAAAGGACGCCCCGATTGCAATCATCCTGCACCCGCACCCGAAATTCGGTGGCACGATGAACAATAAGGTCGTCTATAACCTGCACTATGCGTTCCACGAAATGGGCTTTACCGTCCTGCGGTTCAACTTTCGCGGCGTGGGCCGTTCGCAGGGTGAATACGATCAGGGCATCGGTGAACTGTCCGATGCAGCATCCGCGCTGGATTACCTGCAAGCACAAACGCCAAATTCGCGTCAGTGCTGGGTTGCGGGATTCTCGTTCGGTGCATGGATCGGCATGCAATTGCTGATGCGGCGGCCCGAAGTTGCCGGCTTTATCAGCGTCGCGCCACCTGCGAACATGTATGACTTTACGTTCCTTGCGCCCTGCCCGTCCTCGGGCCTGATTATCAACGGGGAGGCGGATCGCGTTGTTCCGCCTGCTGACGTGACAACCCTGACCGAGAAGTTGCAGCAGCAAAAGGGCATTACAGTCACCCATAAGACAATTCCGGGTGCTGGCCACTTCTTTGAAAACGGCATGGACGAGATGATCGGAAACGTAAAATCCTACGTGACCAAGCGTCAGAGCGAGCCGAATATTCGCTAAGATAATGTCCGGGGCGGTTAGGCCACCCCGGACGACCACTGCGCTAGAATGAAATCACGAAGCAGGTGCCTGGTGCATCCCGCTGAACGGTGACTTCAGCTGCCAATTGGCGCGCAAGCGTCGTGACAATCGTCATGCCAAGGCCGCCACTGCTCTCCAGATCGAAATCAGCCGGCAATCCAATGCCGTTATCGCGATAGGTAATGACCCGCTTATCCGCCATCTGTTCGATCAACAGGCTAATTTCGCCGGTTTCGCGCCCCTCAAACGCATATTTCAGGGAATTGGTCATCAGCTCATTCACGCTGAGCGCCAGTGGAATCACCTGATTGACCGGCAGCACGATTTGATCGGGCGCCATACACTCAACCGTGATGGGCGTTTCACCGCCAATGGCCTGTGCGACATCCTGCATCATCTGCACGAAATAGGTACCAACATCGACCGAAGCCGCCTTATCCGAGCGGTATAACGCGCTGTGGATCGAGGCCATCACCTGAATTCGGCTTTGCACCTGATCCAGTACCGAAATCGCCTCTGCCGCATCGGTTCGTCGGCGTTGGTAACGGACCAGAGAAATCAACAGGCTAAGGTTGTTTGCGACGCGGTGATTCACCTCGTCCAGTAACATCGCCTGCGTTTCATTGGCTTGCTGTAATTCCACCAGATCCCGTTCACGGGTGGTGCAATCGCGCAAAGTAAGAACGGCGCCCAACACGACCCCGCTCTCATCATAGACGCGACGGGCCGATCCCTCGGCAACGACTCGCGTTCCGTTGGGACGGTCGATCAGCCACATCTCGTTCTCGACCACCTCACCATCACGCACAGCGCGTGCAAGGGGCAATTCATCTGACGGATAGGCCGTGCCATCAAGCCGCAGCAGATTATAGGTTTCGGAATAATCGGTGGCCTCAACCCCCAATTCCTTAACCCCGTGCATATCTGCGGCGGCCCGATTCACAAATCGGATGACACCACTTGGATCGGTAATGATCATACCTTCACCAAGCTGGTTCCACGCCTCGGCCTGAAGCGTGGAAAGGATATCTGCGTCACCCATAGATTGCTGCTTTCACAAGAAATATAAATTCAGCGGGGAAGTTACACTCTGGGCTGGGCAGTTTCCACTACCTTTACGAACCATGACGCACCGATAGCACTGATATCATCATTAAAATCAAATTCAGGGTGATGCAGACCCGCGCCGCCGCCACCGCCAAGGAACAGATATGCGCCGGGGCGACTCTCAAGCATGTAGGAGAAGTCCTCAGCACCCATCATCGGGGCAGTATCCGTATCGACGTTTTCCTCGCCCGAGATTGCGCGCGCGACGCCCGCAGCAAACTCTGTTTCGGCGGCATGGTTCACGGTGACGGGGTAGCCGCGGCGATAGCTTACCTTTGCAACGGCGCCATGTGCGGCAGCGACATTGGTTGCGATCTCCTCCATCCGTGCGATAACCATCTCGCGGACTTCCTCGTCCAGCGTGCGAACGGTGCCGCCGAGTTCCGCAGTTTCGGGAATCACGTTATGGGCCGAACCGGAATGGATTGTGGTGATGGACACAACGCAGCTTTTTAGCGGATCGGTGTTGCGCGCAGCTATCATCTGAAGGCTTTGTGCAATCTGACAGGCGACCAGCACGGTATCGATGCCCAGATGCGGCATAGCGGCGTGCGCGCCCTTGCCCGTTACGTCGATGGTAAAGGTATCCGCCGCCGCCATCAGGGGGCCAGGCCGGGTGTGGAACGAACCAAGCTCCTGCCCCGGATGGTTGTGCAGGCCGTAAACCTGACTGATGTTATAGGTGTCCATCACACCCTCTTCACACATGGCCAGACCGCCACCGCCGCCTTCCTCTGCCGGTTGGAACAGCAGGGCAACGGTGCCGGTGAAGTTCCGCGTTTCCGCCAAATAGCGCGCGGCACCTAGCAGCATGGTTGTGTGCCCGTCATGGCCACAGGCATGCATCTTGCCTTCATTCTTTGACTTATACGGATGGTCGCGGACCTCCTGAATCGGCAGTGCGTCCATATCTGCGCGCAGGCCGATGGTCGGGCCATCGCCGCCCTGCCCGTGGATCAGTGCAACAACGCCAGACTGTGCGACGCCGGTTTGGATTTTATCCACGCCAAAACTCTTGAGCTTATCAACAACATAGGCTGCTGTTTCGTGGCAATCATACCCCAGCTCCGGGTTGGAGTGGATGTGCTGGCGCCACTCCTTCATGTCTTCGTTGAATTCGGCGATACGGTTAATGACGGGCATTGCAGCGACTCCTTTGGTTCGGGGTGGAGGTTCTGCCTGCTTTGACCGGGGGTCAAGCCGCTGTCTTTCGCAATTGCAGCACTTGCGCAAATCCGCCGCAAGGGACACGCTTCGCGATATGAAACCTCTCGATGATAGAACCGCCTCCGATACGCTCGTTTTACAGGGTGATAACCGCCTTGAGCGACTGACAGAAATCATGGCCCGCCTGCGTGCGCCTGATGGCTGCCCGTGGGATATCGAGCAGGATTTCGCCTCGATCGCACCCTATACGCTGGAGGAAGCGGCCGAGGTTGCGGATGCAATTGCCCGAAATGACATGCCGGATTTGCGGGATGAGCTGGGCGACCTTCTCCTTCAGGTTGTATATCACGCGCAAATGGCCAGCGAATCAGGTGACTTCGCCCTGCCAGATGTTATCCGGTCGATTAGCGATAAAATGGTCCGTCGGCACCCTCATGTCTTTGGCGATGCCCCCGGTCGCAGTGCCACCGAACAGACCGCTGATTGGGAGCGGATCAAGCAGCAGGAGCGTGAGCAATCCGGTAAGGCCGAGGCAAGAACGCTGGATGGTGTCGCCCTTGGCCTGCCCGCATTGACCCGCGCGGTTAAGCTGCAAAACCGTGCTGCCCGCGTCGGGTTTGACTGGCCCGACACGTCCCATGTTTTAGACAAAGTGCAGGAGGAGAGCGCCGAATTGGTTGAGGCCCGCGACACCCTACCCTTTGATAAACAGGTTGAGGAATTCGGCGACCTGATGTTCGTGATGGCCAACCTCGCCCGTCATCTAAAGATTGATCCGGAGCTCGCCCTGCGTGGGGCAAATACCAAATTCGAACGCCGATTCAGGTTTATAGAGGATTCTCTTGAGGCACAGGGTTCGAGTGTTGAACACGCTGATCTCGCGCAAATGGATGCATTCTGGGATCAGGCAAAGGCCGCAGAACGTAAATCTCACGAGTAGGATCCGGCTTTGGAATGATCGGGCGGCTTTTGCGCAGCGCCCGATAATCAGTGTCTGTTTTCTGCCGGTTCACCCGCGCACGCGGACCGCGACGGCCCGATTTTTCAAAGGTGGCTAAGGCTCTCTGCGTACCTGCGCGACGCCCGCGCATGTACCAGGCAACCGACACAACAATGAAGATCGTCAGCAGACTGGCAGCTAATATCATATGTGCACTGACCTGAATATCGCTCAACATCGTGAAGATGTCACTGCTACGAACGGACGCGACTATCTCATGCGCAACCGGTCCATCCTGTACCGGCACAGGCTCCAAAACAACGTGCAGCGCACTAGTGCTCTCAATACCTGCCATAACACCCTCGCACACAACTAATGTGTACAGATCATAGCATATATTAGGTATTTAACTATACTTATGGGTATTCGCGCACTGGTTGAATCTATTCGCTAAATATCACGAGGCATTCGCTGCTGACGTACATTGCGGAGATCACTGCGCTCTCGCGCCGTCATCGGCTGTTTTCTAGCGACAGCACGATGGCGAAGTGTTCGAAGCAAAATTACAAATACGACGAAGGATGCGAAAATGATGGACAGCAACTGAATGTCAGATGGCAAAAGTCCGAGTTGCTGAACGATGACATTAACATGCCTCGTCATGAAAATCATAATCGCAGTAGTTGGATCAGTCATGCCTATGCCCCCAAGCTATCTCAGGCTTGGCGTAATTCGCACACAAACAACCTATGATTGCAACAATTTTATCAATACGACCTCCTACCGCGATCAAGTCTTTGCGCTGTCGCACTCATGTTGTAGGAGGGCGCGATCCGTAAACCCTCACGAGGAGCCCCCTATATGAGTATCATTATCGACATCACCGCGCGTGAGATCCTCGACAGCCGCGGAAACCCTACCGTTGAGGTTGATGTCTACCTTGATGACGGCGCCATGGGCCGTGCCGCTGTTCCATCGGGCGCCTCGACCGGCGCGCATGAGGCAGTTGAGCTGCGCGACGGCGACGCAAACCGCTACAAGGGCAAAGGCGTGCTCAAGGCTGTAGAGGCTGTGAACACCGAGATTTGTCAGGAATTGCTGGGCATCGACGCAACCGAGCAGGTCATGATCGACGACATTCTGTGCCGTCTGGACGGCACGGAAAACAAGGCCCGCATCGGCGCGAACGCGATTCTGGGCGTATCGCTGGCCGTGGCCAAGGCCGCAGCGGAGAGCGTCGGCCTGCCCCTGTATCGTTACGTAGGCGGTACATCCGCGCGCGTCCTACCCGTACCGATGATGAACATCATCAATGGTGGTGAGCACGCGGACAACCCGATTGATATCCAGGAATTCATGATCATGCCTGTGGGCGCTGAAAATCTGGCCGATGCCGTTCGCATCGGTTCCGAGATTTTCCACACGCTGAAGAAAGAGTTGAGCACCGCTGGCCACAATACCGGCATCGGAGACGAGGGCGGGTTCGCCCCCGCGCTGTCCAGCACACGCGAAGCGCTCGACTTCATCATGACCTCCATCGAGAAGGCCGGTTACAAGGCTGGTGAGGACGTTTTCCTCGCGCTCGATTGCGCCTCGACCGAGTATTATGTCGATGGCAAATACGAGATGAAGGGTGAGGGTAAGTCCCTGACTTCCGAGGAAAACGCGCAATACCTCGCCGATCTGGCAGCGGCCTATCCGATCATCTCGATCGAGGATGGCATGGATGAGGACGATTGGGAGGGCTGGACCGCTCTGACCGCGCTGATCGGTGACAAGGTACAGTTGGTTGGTGACGATCTGTTCGTGACGAACTCCAAGCGTCTGAGCCGTGGTATCGAGGATAAGGCAGGCAACTCGATCCTCGTGAAGGTGAACCAGATCGGTTCGCTGACCGAAACCATCGATGCTGTAGACATGGCGCACCGTGCGCGCATGACCTCGGTTATGTCGCACCGCTCCGGTGAAACAGAGGACGCAACGATTGCCGATCTGGCTGTTGCGCTGAACTGTGGCCAGATCAAAACCGGCTCGCTGTCCCGCTCTGACCGGTTGGCCAAGTACAACCAGCTGATCCGCATCGAGCAAGAGCTGGGCACGACTGCACGCTATGCTGGTCGTTCGATCCTCAAGCGCTAAACCGATCTGATATCGGGGCGCGGGCTACGGCTCGCGCCCTTATCGTGCGTAGTTGGTGACCATGCGATAATCCTTGCGCGGACCCTCTACCCGCCACTCCGAACGCCAAGTGTTCGGAAATTCAAAAACATAGCGAACATCATATGTGTCTGGGTCGCAGAAATGCGTTGCCTCGGTTCCATCGGTTGCGGGATCGAAGCGATGGAAAAATCGGCCATCCTCAAATTCAACGATGATATGTCTACCATCTGCACGCCAGTGGTAACCGCGTGTCGCCTTGAACCCCGGCAGCCCCGCAAAGCGCAGCTCGCCCTCCTCCGCGTAGGCCAAGCCAGCGGTCGAAGGCTCGAAAACACCGCGCCCCTCGAACCGGCCAGTCCAGTTGCTGTCCAGATCGAAAATATCGCGCCGAATCGACCATTCCCCGACAAAGGGAGCCAGCGGATCAGGCCGTTGAGTTGAATGTGACACAGGTCACTCCCTTGTTTGCAGCGCGTCATGGGTCTATCACCCGCATAACGTCGTCAAATCAAGGGTTCCGCCGCATGATCTCTCGCTATTCTCGCCCCGAAATGGTCGCCATCTGGTCCGCGGAGACGAAATTCCGCATCTGGTACGAGATTGAGGCCTATGCATGTGACGCACAGGCACAGCTCGGCGTTATCCCGCAGGCAAATGCCGATGCCGTTTGGAAGGCGAAAGATGTCGAGTTCGACGTTGCCCGCATTGATGAGATTGAGGCCGTCACCAAACATGACGTCATCGCATTCCTGACCCATCTGGCCGAACATGTCGGATCAGATGAGGCACGTTTTGTGCATCAGGGCATGACGTCGTCGGACGTTCTGGACACGTGTTTCAACGTGCAATTGGTGCGCGCGGCTGACCTGCTGATCGCGCAGACTGAAAAGCTCCTCGATGCGCTCAAGCGTCGCGCGCTGGAGCATAAGATGACGGTTTGCATCGGTCGCAGCCACGGCATTCACGCCGAGCCTGTTACCTTTGGCCTGAAAATGGCGCAGGCCTATGCTGAAATGGACCGCAACCGCATTCGACTGCTGACGGCCCGTGATGAGATTGCGACCGGCGCGATTTCGGGCGCTGTCGGAACCTTTGCCAATATCGACCCATTTGTTGAAGAATTCGTTACCGAAAAACTCGGCCTGCGCCCTGAGCCGGTTTCGACACAGGTTATCCCGCGCGATCGCCATGCTGCATTCTTTGCCGCGATGGGTGTTGTTGGGTCGTCGATTGAGCGGATTGCGACAGAAATTCGCCACCTTCAGCGGACAGAAGTGCTTGAGGTTGAAGAGTATTTCTCTCCCGGTCAAAAGGGTTCGTCGGCGATGCCGCATAAGCGGAACCCTGTGCTGACGGAAAATCTAACGGGCCTTGCACGTCTTGTTCGGATGGCTGTTGTTCCTGCGATGGAAAACGTTGCGCTGTGGCATGAGCGCGATATTTCGCACTCCTCGGTTGAGCGGAATATCGGGCCGGACACCACGGTTACGCTGGACTTCGCCTTGGCGCGCCTGACGCAAGTTATTGATAAGCTTGTGGTATATCCAGAGAACATGCTGCGTAACATGAACCAGTTCCGCGGTCTGGTGATGAGCCAACGCGTTCTGCTGGCCCTGACGCAGGCCGGTGTTAACCGTGAGGATTCCTATAAGCTGGTCCAGCGCAACGCGATGAAGGTTTGGGAGCAAGGCGCTGATTTCAAGACCGAACTTCTGGGCGACAAGGACGTTCTGGCCGCACTTTCCGCCGAGGAAATCGAGGAGAAATTCGACATTGGTTATCACACCAAACATGTCG
The DNA here is from genome assembly GCF_900231835.1 of Pontivivens marinum. Lineage (GTDB taxonomy): Bacteria > Pseudomonadota > Alphaproteobacteria > Rhodobacterales > Rhodobacteraceae > Pontivivens > Pontivivens marinum. The sequence continues at coordinate 376,690 of NZ_OCTN01000002.1, forward strand.
ATACGATTTTCGCTCGCGTCTTTGGCGACGAGTAAGATTTGACGAAATCGCAGGGCTGCTTTCGGGCTGCCCTGCGGCTGCTATATGGCTGGCAAAATGGGCGTTAACCATTTCACCAGCTTCGTGAAACCTTTTGGTAAGGTTTTACGTGAATAGTGTATGAAACAAATTGCACTGGCCTTGGCCCTCACCCTGCCCGCAACCACTCTATCCGCTGATCCTATGCAGTTTACTGCGCTAGAGGGCGGCCCGCTAAATCTACGCGACTATGCCGGTCACGTTGTGGTGGTTGTGAACACCGCGTCCTTTTGCGCGTACACGCCGCAATACCAGGCGTTGCAGCAGCTACATGATAGCGATGAAGGGATAACCGTTGTCGGCTTGCCCTCGGATGATTTCGGGGGACAAGAATACGGAACGGAGGAAGAAGTAGCAGAGTTTTGCGAGGCCATGTTTGGCATCACCTTTCCGATGTCGGATATTCTGCATGTCAGGGGCACACAGGCCCATGAATTTTTCGATTGGGTCGGAACGCAAGATGTTGCCGGAGCGCAGGCACAGTGGAACTTTCATAAGTGGATCATCGCTCCTGACGGAACATTGGCCGGATCACTGCCAACGGCGATCACACCAGAGAGCGCAGAGATGCGAGACATGATTGCACGTGCTCGAACTATGTGACGTTCTCGTCATAATGTAGCGTCATTTGGATGACATGCATCGACAACGCGGCGCCAAACGCGTATTGTGCGGTGCAACATAGGGAATATTGTGATGAGTTACGATGCTTTCGACCCATGGGGATACGCTCGGCTCGCACGGCTGCAACACAAGATCAGCGTGACGGCTGCGCAGACGATTGTGAGCCGTTCCACCCTGTTTTTTCAGGGCGCATTGACCCCGATTGAAGCCACCCAGATGTGGGTAGAAAAACCCGTGGCCATAGCTGAGGGCTTGCAGGATGCCGTTCTTGCCATGGCAAAGGGGCAAAGTCCGTCCGAGATGATGGAGGCCGCATTAAAACCGGTCGCGGCCAAAACCAGCGCTAACGCAAAGCGGCTATCGCGTTGATGTGGCGTCCGGCAGAGGTGTTTCATACCCCTGCCGGAGTGAATTCACTGGGCTTCGGTCAGAAGCTGCACCTTTGCCTCGGCATCTGCGACAACCATTTGGGCCCGCAGATCGGCCTCGCTGACCTTGTCCCCTAGATCGGCGTTGAGCTTGCGAAAGACATCTTCGTCGCCTGCCTCGGCAAAGTCGGCCTTGATGACCTCCTTCACATATTCGGTCGTTCGGGGCGCATCATATCCCAATTGCAGGGCTGCCCATTCGGCCAAAAGCCGGTTTCGGCGCATCTCAGCCTTGAATCTCATCTCGTCATCATGGGCGAATTTCGCCTCAAATGCGTTCTTGCGATCATCAAAAGTGGACATTTACGTCGCTCCTATGGGTTTCCTCATTACAATAGTTGGCAATGAAACGGCGCTGCAACAAGGGTTTCGGCCCGAATCCTTGCCCATTGTGCCGACAAGCGCTAAGACCCGCCAAGATAGGCGGATGACCGCCGCAGACAGGTTCGGAGAGTATCATGGCGCGCCGCAGAATGGTCTATGAAGGCAAGGCGAAGATCCTCTACGAGGGGCCGGAGCCAGGAACACTGATCCAGTTCTTCAAGGATGATACAACAGCCGGAAATGGCGAGAAGCATGAGCTGATTGAGGGCAAGGGCGTCCTCAACAACCGCTTATCGGAACATTTCATGACAGGTTTGGCCAGCATCGGCGTTCCTACCCACTTCATCAAGCGGCTCAACATGCGTGAGCAGTTGGTGCGTGCGGTTGAAATGATCCCGCTGGAGGTTGTGGTGCGCAACGTTGCTGCGGGTTCAATGTCCAAACGTTTGGGGATTGAGGAAGGCACGCAGTTGCCCCGCCCGATCATCGAATTCTACCTCAAAAATGACGACCTGAACGATCCGATCGTCAGTGAGGAGCACATCATTGCATTCGGTTGGGCCACCCAGCAGGATCTGGATGACATGGTTTCGCTGGGCCTGCGGGTCAATGATTTCATGTCCGGCATGATGATGGGCGTTGGTATCAAGCTGATCGATTTCAAAATCGAGATTGGCCGCGCGTTTGAGGGCGACTTCCAACGCCTGATCGTTGCTGATGAAATTAGCCCCGATTCCTGCCGTTTGTGGGATGTCGAGACAGGTCAAAAGCTGGACAAGGATGTGTTCCGCCGCGACCTTGGCAATCTCAGCGAGGCCTATACCGAAGTTGCAAAGCGCCTTGGCGTGATGCCACGGCAGAACGGCTCGAATGACGGGCCCAAGCTGGTACATTGATGGAAAAGGTCTTCGCCATATTGACGCATCAGGCAACCGCCATCGTGGCGGGTGTCTATCTGATGTGCATCAGTTTCGCGTGGACCTTTTTTGGCTATGCGCCGACCTCCTTTATCATCGGCACATTGCTATGGATCGGCGGCGGCATTGTTATCGCGACAGTTAAGAAAATCTTGGACAAGGCTGAAAACAAATGAAAGTTCGTGTTGATATCACGTTGAAGCCCGGCGTTCTGGATCCGCAGGGCGAGGCAGTTCGGCACGCGCTGGGTGCGCTCGGCTTCGAGGGTGTGAACGGCGTGCGGCAGGGTAAAGTGATCGTGCTGGATCTGGCGACTGATGACGAGCAGGCCGCCTTGGCCCAAGCATCCCAGATGGCGGAAAAGCTGCTGGCAAACCAGGTGATCGAAAACTTTACCGTCACGGCTATCTAAGCGATGCGCGCGGCGGTACTCACCGAATGGCGGACGCTGGAAATACATGATGTGGTTGCGCCGGAGTGCCCAGCCGATGGCGTTGTTCTGGACGTTCTGGCTTGTGGTGTGTGCCGATCCGATTGGCATGCATGGACGGGGGCGGACCCTGATGTGACGCTGCCCCATATTCCGGGTCATGAATTTTGCGGAACGGTTCGCGCGGTTGGTGCGAATGTTAACGACTGGTCTGTTGGCGATCGTGTGATTGCACCATTCATTCTGGCCTGTGGCCGCTGTGATGCGTGCAAGGCGGGTGAGCAGACGACATGCGGTACGCAGGCGGTTCCGGGGTTCACCATCGCGGGTGCCTTTGCCGAGCAAATTGCAGTTCCCCGCGCTGACGCAAATTTGGCTGCCCTGCCTGATGCTATGGACCCTGCCCTTGCCGCCGCGCTTGGCTGTCGTGTGACTACAGTGTGGCACGCGCTGACGGATCGTGCGGCATTGGCTCCGGGTGAATGGCTGGCGGTACATGGCGTTGGCGGCATCGGTTTGGCCGCTGTCATGCTTGGCCGTGCCATGGGTGCGCGTGTGATTGCTGTTGATGTCGTGCCGGAGAAGTTGGCCTTTGCCGAGAAGCTGGGCGCAATTCCCGTGGCAGCGGCCGGTGCAGCAGAAGCGATCAAGGAACTCACCGGCGGCGGTGCCCATGTCAGTGTTGAGGCGCTGGGCATTGCGGCCACGACGGATGCATCCCTGCGCTGCCTACGCAAATTGGGGCGGCACGTGCAGATTGGTATGCCTGCGGGCGATCATGTGCAGATGGCACTACCAATGGATGCGGTTTATTCGGGGCAGTTGGCTCTGTTCGGCACCCGCGGCATGCCTGCGTGGAAGTACCCGTCACTTTTCGCATTGATCGAGGCGGGGCTGGACCTGTCCCCCATGATTGCACGGCGCGTATCGTTATCTGATGCGCAGACCGAGCTAGAAGCCTTCGACGGCCCTGCCCCTCCGGGTGTTGCCGTCATTACGAATTTCGCGACCTGAGGAGCGCCGCCATGAAAGCCGCCGTCATCACCTTTCCCGGATCGAATTGCGATCGCGACATGCATGTTGGCCTACAGCGCGCCACCGGTATTGCGCCGCAATCCGTTTGGCACAAGGACACCTCGATCCCCGAGGGGCTGGACCTGATCGCGGTTCCGGGTGGATTTTCGTTCGGTGATTACCTGCGCTGCGGTGCGATTGCAGCCCGCGCACCGGTGATGAACGCCGTTGTTGATTTCGCAAAGCGCGGCGGCCTGGTTCTGGGCGTTTGCAATGGCTTTCAGATATTGATCGAGGCGGGTCTGCTGCCCGGTGCCCTGATGCGCAATGCTGGCCTGAAATATGTGTGCAAGGCGCAGACGCTGCGCGTAGCGACCCATGACAGCGCCTTTACCGCCGGTTTGGGCGATACAGCGACCTATGCGATTGCCCACCACGACGGCAATTATATCGCGGATGATGAGGAACTGGCCCGCCTAATGGGTGAGGATCGCATCGCGTTCACATATGAGGGCAACCCGAACGGCTCCCAGATGGATATCGCGGGTATCCTCAGCGAGAACCGGCGTGTTCTGGGCATGATGCCGCATCCTGAGCGGATGAACGACCCAGCGCTTGGCGGTACGGATGGTGAGCGGTTCTTTAACGGGCTGGTTGGTGCGCTAGAAACGGCGTAATTGACTGCGCGCCGCCAGATCAGGCGGCGCGTTTTTCCACATGGGTCAGGGCCTTTTCGACCAGCTCTGGTCCGGCCTCGGGCAAATGTGCGCCCTCGCTCAATTCACGACGCCACAGGCGCGCCCCCGGACGGCCGATAAAGGCGCCCAGCATGTGGCGCGTAATTTGGTTGAGGCGTGTGCCCTGCGTCAGCTCTGCCTCGATATGCGGTAGCATTGCGCGCACCGCATCAGCCGGATCGACCGGAGCGCTGCTCTGGCCAAAGACCCGCGCATCAGCATCGGCAAGCACAGCACATGGATCGTGATAGGCAGCGCGCCCGATCATCACACCATCCAAGCCGGACTCCAGATGCGGCATCGCCTCATCCAGCGACGCAATCCCACCATTGATGACGATTTCCAGCGCAGGAAACAGGCCCTTCATCTGCAACACCAGCGGATGGTCAAGCGGTGGAATATCGCGGTTTTCCTTTGGGCTGAGCCCCTGCAACCACGCCTTACGTGCGTGCACGACAAAATGCGAAACACCTGCGGCAGATACACGCGCGATAAATTCAGGCAGAACCTCGTGCGGTTCCTGATCGTCCACGCCGATACGACATTTCACAGTGATTTTAGCGCCTTGGCTGGCGGACCTCATCGCGGAAACACATTCAGCCACCAACCCCGCATCGCGCATCAGGCAAGCACCGAACGCACCTGATTGCACGCGATCAGAGGGACAGCCGCAGTTCAGGTTGATCTCTCCATACCCAAAGGGCGCGGCGACGCGCACAGCCTCGGCAAGCACATCCGGCTCGGACCCGCCGATTTGCAGGGCGACCTCACCCTCCTCATCAGATTTACCGATAAGCCGCTGCGGATCGCCATGAACCAAGGCTCGCGCCGTCACCATTTCTGTATAAAGCAAAGCGTGGGCACTGAACTGCCGGTGGAATAGACGGCAATGACGATCCGTCCACTGCATCATCGGTGCAACGGACAAACGAGAGCCTTTGGACTTGCTGTATCGTTTTGTGTTATCAATATGATGCAGCACTTCTTCATTCTCCTATTTCGCCTAGTTTACCCCTGCTCACCCAAATTTCACCTATCGTCTCCCCGATTGGGGGGGCGGGAGGATAATTAAAGGCATGAGGATGCATGGGTGCAATAAGCGAACACGTAACTCCGGACAAGACTATAGCGCATCCCGCAGAGGTCGTCATCAAGCACAACGGTAACCGGCTGGGATCTGCGGCGCGAGACAGTTGAGCGTGCAACCGGCCGCATACGGCATCTACCCTTGCATGTCGCTCTTGCATCTGATTGGCCGTGACATTGCCAATCCGTATCTGCAACCCTTGTAGCAAGCGTTAATGCAGCAGAGGGCTGCATTATGAATGCCGAATACAATGCCTGTACCTTTTGTAAAACAGCAGCTGAAAGCGGGATCAAGAACACAAAGCTTCGCTATCGTTTCGCAAGGGTTTTACCCACCACAAACCTGCCATTGAAGTCTGGCGTGCACGCCTTCGTAGCGCAAATGAGCGACGTAAAAATGTACATATGCTGTGCACCGCCACGGGATTTGCCTGACGAAGTGTTGCCGGCCCAACTGAGCCAACAACACTCGCCCCAAAGAACTTAGACCAACTGCGATCCTGCGGCCTCTCGGGCCATTACGGTCGCTAATGCTGGGCGGTTGGCGCAACGCTGTATCCATGCCTGAATGGACGGGTGTTGTGGCATCGCATCGGGAAGCCATTGGAAGGGGCTGGAAAGCAACAAATCCACCGCTGAATACTCCCCCCCAAGGAGGTAAGGTTGATCCTGCAATGCGTTGGCTAGGCATGAGAAAACTGCATCTAGGTCACGGAACGTTGTGTGCAGCGCCGCGTGTTCGACATTAGCCCAATCGAGAACCAGAACCGGTTCCATTACGCCTTGATAATAGAACAACCAGCCCAGGAATTTCCCGCGCTGCGGATGCCCGACCGGACGCCCCAGCGCAGTGTCTGGGAACATATCCGTCAGGTAGGCGACGATTGCACCACGCTCGCGGATATGATCATCGCCATTGGTCAGATAGGGCACCTTTTTCTCGGGGTGTGGATTGCGCGCGTCCGGCCCTCCACTGCCATCCTGTCGGGCAACGGTAACGTTAACCACGTCAATGCGGTCGGTGATGCCCATTTCCTCGATCAGCAAAAGGATCAAGGTCGAGCGGGAATTTGGCGAATGATAAAGGGTGGGCATGATCGTGATATCCTGAAATTGTGTCATGCCTTGTCTTATCCGGCACCTGCTGACAGATTACGCCAGCATGGCCAGAACCGATCGCCTTATGCGCCTGATGGATGCGCTGCGCCGCCTGCCGGCACCAGTTACCGCCGCAAGGTTGGCGACAGAAACAGACGTGTCTAGGCGGCAGCTATATCGTGACATTGCCACCTTGCGCGCTGGCGGTGCCCTGATCGATGGTGAGGCTGGCGTCGGATATCGGTTGACCGAGGACCCCGCCTTGCCGCCGCAAAGCTTCTCTCAGCTAGAGATCGAGGCGCTTGTCCTTGCTGTGGGGGATTTGTCCCAAACGGGCGATGCGGCACTGGAGGCGGCAGGCCGATCCGCCCTTGCGCGGATCATCGCAACACTTGCCGACGGGCAGTCGCGCCAGGCGATGCACACCGTCCTGCGCAGCTTCCGCTCACCACCTGCGCGTGTGGAATTCACCGTAGATATGGCGCTATTGCGGCGTGCGTGCTGGGAGGAACTGGCGCTAGACGTCCGCTATCGTGACCTCAATGGCCGCATAACTGAGCGCGAGATATGGCCCCTGGGCATCAGTTATTCAGAGCGCACATTGATGGTACTGGTGTGGTGCTGCCTGCGGCAGGACTGGCGGGTTTTTCATGCGGCAGGGATCGAGACGGCATCCCTCAACGGACGCAGTTTTAGACCACGGCGCGTGACCCTACTGCGTGATTATGTGGCGGGATATGCGACCGAGTAAGCTTCAGATCGTGGCGGGCAAGCCATTGGCCGCGCCAAAACGACAGTAAATGCAATGCATGACCGCAAAATCGATATCACATCAGATATTATTGCCCCCAAACCGAGAGATTTTACTCGGTTTGGGGATGCTTAATGACAACAGACTGTGTGTCCGTCCGACCATAGTTCCTCCAGCACGCCCGAATTAACCCTTTAAAATCAACACCCCCGCATCTGTGCCCGAGTAGAATTTCTCCGATTTCGGGCCAAAATTCCTCCCATTTTGCGCCATTGGCCTTAAGACACAAAAAAGCCCGCCGAAGCGGGCCGGACTCATCGATATGCCAGACGATATCGTCAGCTCAGATGTTTGGGTTTTCTGGTCCGGATCGGGTCCAAATCACGTAGATCAAATCTGATCGCGTTGACGGCCGGATCACCTGCCCTTCGTACAGCCTTCAAATTACCATCGAGTATTCTGGTCATAATATCGCCGGTGCTGCGCCCCGTTCTTTTGGTCGCACTGACCATATCGATCAGCTCCGCAGGATCGCCTTTGATCTCAGAAAGCTGTCCTATGGTTTTAAGGAAGCTCAGAAGATCGCGCCGCGCAAAGGTAAGCTTCCCGATCCGGTTCGAGGCATCGGTCGTGATGATCGGGCTGATGAGGTTTTCGCGGTAGAGACACTCGGCCTGGTTTCTCGAGCATCCGATGAACTCCGGAACCAAGTGCAAAGACAGGCCGTCCACGATGTCCGCGCACAAGGTTTCAGCTTTGGCGACATCGAACACCAGACGATGCGCGGCGAGATCCCAGCTGTCCGCCGAGGCGTATCCCGCCTGAACCATAACTTTGCGCAATCGTTTGCGATGAAGTCCGGTTTTGATCGACAGACTATGAACCGAATGCAGACGCCGATCGGCAACGGGTTCGGCCAGCAGGATTTCGCCAGGCTCAATGACGATCGTGTTCAGGATATGCTCACGCAGCAATCCCCGGATCGGTCCAAAATCCACCACCTGTGACCCGTAGGCAATCCATTCGTAGAGCCTGCCATAGACCGCCTTCGGGCCCGCCTGCCCCGCCGTCGTCGTGGACAGTGCTGCAATCGAAGACAATGCTTCTGAGACGGCGTCTTCTCCTCGCCTGGCGATGTCGAACCCGCATGCACCAGCTTGTCGCCAGTCCTCTGCCGACAGCATCTTGGGGTGGAACTTCAGACCATGCTGCAATGTGGCTCCGATCATCTCGCACACCTTCGCACTCTGTTCGATCGTCTGCTGGTCCAACCAGTCACCTGCCTCGGTTGCTGTCCCACGGAGGCGGTTTGAGATGTTCACCTCCAGAGCGGTCGGTTCCTGCGGCTCGGACACAAGATTGCGGATACTGTCCAGCGTCATAGAGGCTGCGTGGCCATCACGGGTTCCGGAAGACCCTTCCGGCGCGATAAGCCGACAGCTATGGAGCGTGCACGTCTGGAGAGATCGCAGCCTCCACGCCACACTGCCTTTCAGCATCCAGGACACCCCCTTGCTCGCATCGCTCTTGAGGCACTCCGGGCAGATCGCCGCCCCCTCCGGCCGCAGGAAGCTCACAGAGCACGCTTCGTTCCGGAATTCCCGATACCTTGCCCTGTGCTGGAACGTGCCGGCGATCAGAACATCAACAGTCGTGCCGCTGATCTCCGCCAGTTTGGCGATCACCTCATGTGATCCCGCCAGAAACGCCCGATGATCGATCCCGAAATCTTTCAGCAGGCTAGGCCCGTCGCGTCCCGTGTGGAACTGGCTCAGGCGCCGAACATAGGACTCCGTGGTTTCTGCATCGTCAAAGGGCAGATACGGGCGCAATTGTGCAATCATACCGACCAGCCTTTCTTGTCGAGGATGTCTTTGAGAACCGGCCATGGCTCTGGATCGAACGGACCATCGCCTGTAAGCCCCGTTTTGAGGGCAAAGCCGCGCTGGAAGTCCTCAAGTGTCAGATGTCCATCCTTTCGCTGTAGCGCACGACCGATGGCTGAATGGGTGCATTCAATTGCACGGCCCAAGCTGCCGTTGGTCGCAAAGACCAGACGCTCGACGAGATACTCATCTTCTGGGAATTCCAGATGCACAAGCCGACAGCACTGCCCGATGAACGATCTGAACTCTCCACGTTCGCGCTCCGTCTGCATTGGCTTCAACTGGATGCGGAACAGCCGTTCACTCGTCTCCTCATCCGCCTGAATCTTTTCGCAAGGCCGGGAACACCAGACACGATCAATGCCACCGCATTGTCCCCTTGCATCAGCGTTTTCAGCCGCCGCAGCACTCCTTCGGAAGCTCCAGCATATGATGCGCCTCGTCGAGCCAGAGGATCGTGATCCCCAAGGTTGCGAGCCGGGACACCACCATGTCCCATATCTGGCTGGAGCGCAGGCGAGCGTGGACCTGCCCATAGCCGGTGACCCTCAGAATATCCGTCGCGACACCCTTCAGCGTTGGGCTGGCCGAGACGCGGAAGTAGAGCGCGTTTCCCGGCTCCTTACCGTCGGTCACGGTGATCGCAGTATGATGCCGGAGGTTACGGCGGATCAGGGCCGTCTTTCCGATGCGTGGCGCCCCCAGAACCAGAACACCACGGGTCTCGTTCACCAGACCGTTCCTTTGTGGGTGCGCGGTCAACTCTCCGGAAGCATCACTTTCCAGAATTTCCCGCATCGCGTCTTCGAACATCTCGTCACGCGGGTTCTTCATGTAACGTGCGCGCACCCATGCCAGACGTTCGGCAGGACTGCTCGCAAGACTGGGTGCGGAACTGGGCGTAGCAGGCGCTTCAGACAGCTGATGTCGCCGCTGCGGGTCCAATGACGTCATCATTCCATGTTACCTCCGTATTCAGATCCGTCCACCGGCGGTGCCGGCATACTGGAGTGCCCTCCGTCTGCATCCTCCTCGTCTTGGAATGGCGTGACCTCGTCTTCGAACAGGTCACGCGCCTGGAATGGTTCTGCCGATGGATCAAGCATATAGCGTGAAAATTCCTTCGTCCGCCGGGCAAGGTCGTCCTTGGACGGTGCCAGTGGCAGCATTCCCCGCAGTCCCGATAGCTCGTGCGTGCGTTCATCCGCATCGACGCGGTAGCGATCGCGGGCGTCCTGGCCACGCGTAATTTCAGCGTTCTCGGCCGCAACGAACATCGCGAGATCATCATAGGATTTGTCGGCCCATCGTGGGTCAGAGCAATGCGCGGTGACCCAGCGACCATCCGGCAGCAAGACCTCCACGCGGCCAATCTTCCGGTGCCACCACCAGACCTCGAGGGTCCGCTCACTTTCATTCAGAAACCAGTCGGCAATCTCGGGTCCGATGTAATGAAGACCCTGAACCTGCAGCCCCTTACGGCTCACCTTGCGTTCGCTCCTGTCTCCGAAGGCTTTGCGCAACCGCGACTCGTCGTTCAAAATCAGTGGTGGCGTTTCGGCGACGGCGCGTTGCCAGCCAAACAGCGGGGCAGACCGCCCGATGGTTGCAGGTTTGCTTGTATGGTGAACGTCAACGATCCAGCGCACCAACCAAGCAAGGAACTCATCCAAGGTCAGCGTCGCGCGTTCCGCCGGATCGTTCTCCCCTTTCAGGACAACATTTCCGAAGGTCCTCCCCGTGAACTGCTGAAGGAATTTGCTGCCCATCGTTGGAAAGAAGCCCTCGACCCACGGTTTCAGGAACGGCTTCCGCGCAGGCACGGCGAAATTGGTAATGCCAGCTGCCGCGAGACGCAGATACATCTCGTCACTCATGTTCACCGACGCACGATCAAGGACAAGCGTCTGCGGATGTCCGTGCATAGGCCACTCGTGTTCGGTCCCTGCGGCGGAAGCGATCGACTGCTTGTCGAGATAGATCATCTCGATCGTCTTGACCGCCAAATTCATCGTGCCTGCAGGCGCAATCTGCATGGCAACAATCGCGCCTGTGTATACGTCGATTGCCGCAGAGATGATCACCCTCTTGGGGTCCCCCGTCAGGCCCAATGACATTTTTTCGTCAGGGGTAATCAGATGGTCGATCTTCAAAAGGCGCAGCCACACCATGAGGTCGACAGTGTATTCGTCCAACTCGACACGCTGAAGCGCACGTTCGACCTGCAGACCCTGACCAAGCGTGTGCAGATCACGATAGGCAACATCCATACCGCGGGTCCGGATCTTGTGATCGAGCGGCGCGATCTGCGCGATGGCATTCCACACGGCGTCATATCCGGGAACAGTCAATTCTTTCGCTGCGGGGTCATCCTTTGTCAAATCATTGTTCTGAATCCGGAAGCGCGCCTGAACGGACTCACACACACTCGTAATCGAGCAGCGCTCCTCCGTCAGCCTGAGGCCGATTACCTCCTGCATCAGAGCATTCTCCTCAGGGGTGAACCGGCTCCCCTTGCGCCCTGAGTTCCGGTAGTTATCGAGGGTTTCGCCCGCGCCGAAAGCCCTGACCCGGTTCCACCAGTCCCAAACCGTTTCGCCACAGCGCGGCGGCATCCGGACGTCGATCCGTTGTCCGGCACGCTTTGATTTTCCCGCCTTACTCGACCGCCGACTGTCCTCCTCCAGTCCATTGCGCGAGATCGCTGCAAAGTGGCGAACGAAGTCAGCCCGATACGGCTGCAAAATGCCTGCATCGATCATCTTCTGAGCAGCTAAGACATAACATTCGCGCCACGCTGCCCGCATTAGCTCTTTGGGCCGGGGCGCGACCGCAGCCGCCCTTTGAGGTGGTTGAACGTGCAAGTGATCGGGGAGAGAAACGATCTTCAAGGATCCACACCTCAAGGTCCGCTGGATCTCTTCACTACTCAACCTCCCCGAGATAGCAGCAATCATCTCACCCGTTTCCACATCGCAATGCTCGGCCCAGACCAGTTCACAGCCAAAGGGACCTGACCGATAGACGGAGCCCACCTTTCCCCTGAGCGAGATCTGCGTGCCTTCAGCAAGCTGCATCGACGTGCCCTCTGGTGCCCGGCTCATGCGAATACCTGTGGGCGCTGGATAAACGAGCTGAGCTTCAAGATCCCAGGCTCCATAGCCTCGATCGAGTTGAACCGGATCATGCGTATGACCGCGTGAAAGCCATTGGGGCCAAGACCCACTTTCCTCAGAAAGTCCCGGATCGACGATCCCTGCTCAAGGCGTCCAACAGTCTGCGATAAATGACTGTCAAACTCCGGCTGCGCGAACCGACAAGAATGAAATTGCTCAACCCGCGAGAACCGCAAAGGGTCAAGCACGCGTTCCGTTGCAACGACGACGCGATCGACCACCGACGGAATGGCTGCAGCAGCGACCCGAGCTACCAGATCCTTGAATTCATATTTGTTCGAGACGTAGGACGGCTTCACCACGATGGCGGTCCGACGACCGTGTCTCTCGGTCGAGACATAATCGACGTAATGCGCAAGATATCTGCCCTGGGCGCTTTTGTAGACGACCTTCACCTGCTCGCGGACATCGACGACTTCGGGGTGGTATATCGTCATTAGCGCGATGTCGTGCTCGAGCTTGCTCTCGAACCCCAGTGTCTGCCCCTGCCCCAGTTCCTCACCAAAGGTCAGCTCCCCGACAAAATGGTTATTTGATTTGCGCGGAATTTTGCGTTCCGCGCGGCTCGGCTTCGGAGCCAGCCACACATGATTAGTCGACATTCAAATTATTCACTCTTCCTGCCCGTGACCCGCAGGCCATCGTTCGGCGCCGTCGAACGGTCCGTTAAATTGTGGAAAAGTCGGGAAAATCCTTGCTCATTTTATGAGCGTGCGTCATTGTGACTGAAGGATAAGTTGGGTTCGCCCGACTAAGACTTTGAGCCCGGTCCATTGGATCGGGCTTTTTTTGATCTGCTAGATCATCATCATTCTTGCTCCCGTGTTATCAGCGTTGCGACATATTGACTCGGGGCTGGTCAAAGGCCGAGTCCCAGAAAAAGGTTATCCACATGTTCCGACATTCACGGCTACCAAGGTCGGGGTCGAAAAAGACTTACATAATATAGGATTGATTCGCATCCCATTGTTTTTATTGCGAAAAAATTGCGCCCCAAGATATTCTGCGACAATATACCGATCATGGCGTGTCAGAGCCAAACACCCGGTTTTGTGGCAAAATCTTGCACGACTCCGCATCTTCGGAAGGTATATTTGCACTCAAGACGTTGAGAGTTCAGCGATATCCGCACGCGCTGCGAACTGGGTCGGTGCGGAATACACGCCGGAAAGACCCTTCCATCGAAGAGGACCACGAGTGTGAAACCGAAAGCGTGGCATGATGCGGGTGAACATTCGCGGGGCCGTCAGTTTTCTCGCAAATCGCCCACCCCTTGATGGAGTTCGAGAACGATACCGCTGTAGGTGCGCCTATGCCCTCGCCACCACGATATAAATGTGAATGCCCAAAGCTCTGCTGCAAAACTCCATCGACCGGCGGTTCGGTTTCATCCGCGGTTGCGCCCACGCGGACAAACGGACGCTGAGCCGCGTCCTCAGGCATACGAAGACCGGCATGCTGCGTCAGTTAATTATGAAATCACACAACGGAGAATGAACGAGGCGGGCATTCAGGAAAGTAGGGGCACATCAAACGCTCTGACTGTGGTCGTTCATGCCGACAGCATCGAAGAACGACCACCCATCTGCCCTCTCAAAATTACTGACTTTGTGTGAGGTCTGGTACGAAAATCTGTTTCAGCGGGATCATGGCGCGATAGCGTGGAGCGAGGGCGGCGTAATGCTCGAAGATCAGCTCCACGAACTGTTCACCGTCTATCAGCCGCAGCTTCGCGCGGTTACGTTCCAGTTCCACCGCGCCGCGTGCGAAGGACCCCAAGTTCACGAACAAACCATATTCACCATCCCCGAGCGTTCCCAGAAGCTGGTCCACATCCGGCCTCGGGGTTTGCCCGGTCGTCCGCTTGCACTGGACCTTGACGATGGGTGGCTGAAACCCGAGCGGATCCATATGGGCAATCACGTCAACGCCACCATCCCCAGATTTGGGCGTCACGCGGGCAGTGTAACCCATACATTCCAGCAGGTGCGCCATGAATTCTTCGAACTGATGCCCGGACAGTTCGGCCATCAGGCGCTTGATAACAAAGTCGCTGGTGTTCGCCTCGGCCTGAAGCGATGCCGCCACGGTGGCCGCGTCGTCGTCGGTGGGGTCCTCTATAGCTTCGGCCTGAGCCTCTGAAATTGCGACTGGCGGAAGTGTGATCCGCATATCCACCTTGGTGAGGAATTCGTTCACATGCCGTTTGACGCGAAACATTGTCAGGAACGATCCGATTTCGTTCAGCGCGCTTTGGCTGAATTCGTTGCGCGGGAAATGCCCCAGCCAGTCGACGTGCCGATGGGTCGGGTATTCGTCTCGGTCGTCAGCCAAATATTCGACCTTATCGCGGAACCTGCCGATATTGACCATGCGGTCCGACTTGGACGGATAGACGACAATATCCCCAGGCTTGATCTGATGAAGAAACTTGAACATCGAACCAGCATCGACGGGGATTGCCCCCGCCTTTTTATCTGGATAGGCCTCAGCCAGCGCTGCCTTGAAGGCTTCGCGGTTCGGCGCGATGTGCGTCAGGTCGCCCATCTTATCCCAGCCGATGGCCACATAGCTGTCGTCAATTGGACGGTCGCCTACATGCGCGCCCATGTGGACGCCCCAGACGGTGGGGTCATGTGCCATTCTTGCGACCTTTCGCTTTGGGGGCGGCCTTTGCCTGAGCTTCGATTAAAGGTGTACTTTCAGGTGAAAAGGCATCGATGATGGGGCCTAAAGTAGGTACTCATTTCAGGTCTGAAAGTATCGTGCATACATCCAAAGGCAACCCCAAGCTGCGCCTACTACACCAGCCCCCAGACGAGTCGAACTTCCGCTCTCCACCTTTCTTAAAGCCTTCAACGACGGCCCATTGCAGACATTCAGGCTCGGCACAGAGAAGGTCCATTGCCGAGCGCGAATCTGCCATTAACGTTTACTATCCATTGGTCCTTATTGACCGTACTGAGAGCGCAATACTGTCAAGATATCCGCACCAAGCGATCGAGTATTTTTTGGATTGCCGTTCGAGTTGAGGATATCAACTCCGATCTCGGCAGCTACTTCGCGCAGTTTAGGTTTTGCAGGGTTTACCGGCTGCCCATTGCGCTCAACCAAGATAGAGCCGTTCTCGAGTTGCTTGATTAAAATGCCACAAGACATCCCCTGCTCTGTAACGCGTAAATCCGAAAACGTGCGACCTTGGGATAGCTTACCAGGCGTATAGACAAGTTTTCTTTGCGAAACTCGCATCTCTGTGCGCGCATCAGCGCTCGTGCAATCAAGCAACTCTTCGATAGATACCTCATTTTCTTCGACGGCTAAGCGAAGAATAATTACACGATCCACTTGGTCGAATGTCTCCATATTGAATGAAACGTGCGATGATGTCGTGATCGTTTTGACAGAAATACGTTCCCCATCGGCGCTCACGACATCATAACCGTGCTGATTGACTGCCAGCGCCATTTGCCCTCGTGTAATCATCGCCGCATAAAGCTCGCCGATCCGGCCAGATAGATGACGCAGCTCGGCTTGCGGCACCCCCCAGTTCAGTTCCTTCTCAAACCATGAAAGTGCCTCGGCCAAAGATTGAATAATTTGAACTTGCGACAACGCCATTGTACACCCATCTTCGATGACGCTGCTGAGCGTCAGGCAGCTCGATCAGTTTAGTACGGCCCATACCGGACCTTGGCCGTGCAAAAAGCGCTGCAGCGCAGCTTACACAAACCAGCCAAACACCGCGTAGAGATGGACGCGCCGATGATACCCTGCCTATACCTTCATTGATACTTGCAACCGCTGTTGCCCGATGATCAACATGGCGAACTTTTTTCAAGAGGACAAATCGCAAATGAAGATCATCGCGAGAGTTTCACGCGGCCCTCAGAAGGGAGAGACTGTCACACCGCATCGACACGAAGATGGGAAATATGTTGTGTCTCCTACGCGCTTTGAAAAAGACTACATCCGTGTTGCCACCTTGGAAGATTTTGCATCCCAAATTCGAAAAGGTTTGAAAGGCCGCATGTCTTCGCCTGCCGTAAAAGGGCCGCGTCTGTTTAGCCCGAAGTCGATAAACATCGAAAGCTAACGGCCCAGAGCGGACATTGGCCATCACGATCGTCGCTGCGCTGCAGCTTTCCAATAGCGGACATTGCGAGCGCCTTCGCACGCCGAACAGCTCATAGCTGATGGGCATTTTTAGTTCAGGATGGCTGCTCTTCGTACCACGCTCTGATAGTTCGAATAAGCTGTGACAGTGCAAAGCCACGGCTGGCTCTGACATCTAGCGCCGCAAAATCCTCCGCGAATTTAACGGTACTTTCTCCATCCATGATGAATTCTATTCGCCCGCTCGAGTATTCGTCCTCACGATCGTAATCAACGACCCGCCACATCCCGAGGAATTCACCATCGCGAGTAACAACGTCACCTTGCGCCAGCTTTGGTTCGTATCCGCTGTCCAACCACTCATCGTGGCTAACAAAATTTATGGGGTAGATATAATCCATGGCGAGCAGGCTAGGCTGTTCAATGGTTTGCGCAAGCCAAAAAACTGCACAATGGATGAACGGCCCAAACCAGCTATATTGGCCGATACCGACAATGCGGCGTCACCGCTTTCCTGAATCGGACATTGGCAATGGTGTGCAGCAATCTTATGGGGCCGATGTCGGCTGTGTGGGACAAGCCCAACCTTCGCTACATGTGCATCAATGTCCTGTTTGGCGAACCGTTCAACAAACGGTGGCTTTTGCACGACGAGAACTTTCCCCATTGATTCCATATTGGCCGATGCTGAAGTGTGCAGATTACAACACGTACGGTGATTGTCAGCAGCGTACGGAAAGTAAGCCCAGAAAGTCTGATGTCCGCCTGAGTATGCAAAGTGCGCAATCCGTCTTTAACCGAAAATATTGCCATCCAACTCGTTTCCGATGTTGCCGTTAAATTCGACAAGCTCGTTATAAATATCGCAACCAAACTTATCTCTATCTGCAGTGCTGGAAGCCTCAGCGAATTGGACCAATAGGTCGTTAATTCTATTGATTAAATCGTCTGCTTCGCTACCAAACCTTTCAGATAAAAGTTTGCGTAATCGCTTCATCTCACCTGTAAGGGCACGAACGTGCGCGGCATCACTCCTTGGCGAGCAACCGCGACGGGCGGTTGATCCTGTGCCGGGGCCATACTTATCCATAGCCCGAATGGCAGCACTAAGAACACCACTCAAACTGCTCAATTGGCTATGGGCGTTGCGATCGGAAATCTCACCTCGCATTTGCTCGGCGTGGGCAGCGGCACTCTTTGCCTCCCTTGCCTGCAGCATTGTAACAATCATGCTTATGATAGTTATGCCTGTGCCTATCCATGTCACTATATCGGTCCAAGTCACCGCTCAGCCCTCTAGAACAGTGCAAATTTGCTCTCTAGAAAGTATATGTTTTTTTTCAGCTGCACTCCAACGGCTAAGCATTTCTCGATAAGTGTTTAACATTGACGTATGAGAGTTAAAGCTAGGCAATTTTTCGTATTTTAGTTCATCATATCTATCTAAATCAACAATAAAGTATCGCACATAGGCCATAAGTTGGCCTTCTTTGTTGCCATCAAATCCGCGGAACTTCGCCAAGTGATGCTCGTGGAGAACGTCACCCTCGTCCAGTTCGCGCAGGCTGAACGTAATTGCGCGATACATATCGAGAATATCGAGAAGTTCCTGACACTCCTCCTTGCTCAACTCATCACGTAGGTTTTCGAATATCCAATCATAATGAAGCGTGAACCCATTCTCCAATGCGGTGCGATTATGGACGAAATTAGTTGCCTCCTCGGGGTATAACGCCTCCAGTATTCTTAACTGATATATCAAAGATAACCGCTCGTTTTTCGTCAATTCCATATCAGCCTCTCGTTGTACTATGATAAGCCATATATTGGCCCCTGCCTGCATTGAAAATGCAATTAAAACAATTGATTTACGCCTCTATTCAATTCTCCTGAGAAGGGCTGCAACAGGATCATAGGCGCTCGGCCCCAGAGTTTGGTAATAATTAGCATAGCTATAGGTCATGGGACGGGCAATATTGTGGACCAAATTGCTCACGGCCTCCACGGCAGCCCTTCGTCCAAAGCGCAGCATCAGTCAAAGTGGATTCAAGCCGGACTTGCTGCTGTGCGGCACGCAATCTTGACCTTGCAGGCTTCGGCGCGACCAACCGGATGACCGGTCCCATCACAAAGCGGACATCCCGTTAGACACCTTGGATGGGAAGCCGCACTGTGGCGACAGGCAACATGACCAACGTCAAGAATGGGTAGTTTATACGACTTTGCAAAGTAAACTATCTGTGTATAATTTTCCTTAAAAATCAAAATAATGATGCTCTGCTATTTCGCCGATGTAGAAAACACTTTGATACCGAAGTGGATTTCGAAATACTGATATTCGAATGCCGCCTCACTGGTGGAGAACATGGACAGATTGGATAAAACTTGGGTTTCTGGCGCGACGATTTCACAGAAGAACAGATCCATTATGTTTTTGAAAAAATTAGGGGAATTCGAACTATTGGGAGCGATGGACGTATCAGCTTTAAGGACAGAGCTTACGACGAATGGATCGCTGTTTTGGTTTCGGCTTTTGGACTAAAGGTCAAAAGTGATGCCCTTCGACATCGCATTATTAGCAGTGCGCTTTTCTCCTCCGACTTGGCTGCCGACTTCACCGATAAAGACTTTCGTGGTGTCGCAAATCGATTGTGCCACAAGTACCAAACTGAAGATTTGCGAGTCTACCGCATCGCTTTTCCGATCTGGAACAAACCCAGTTTCCTTCAAGGTACAAGAAAGATGGGAGATGTAAGTTTGAACTTTACTCCATCTCCAAAGACCCAGTTATTCAAGAGAATTATTCGGGAGCGCGCAGTTCAACGTACCGACCGAATCTACGAAATGATATTCACAGAAGAGCGGTTGAGGGATCTACAACAGTGCTCAATCTGTTTGGCTCATGTCCGGGCCAACAGCCCAGCGGACGCAAACGAACAAGCTTCCGAAAAACTCTACCAAATTCTTGGGTTGGTCAATCTTGCAATTGATGGCGGCAAACATTGGCGTTTGTCAAGCCGTATGGCTGGAAAGCTGCCCGTTTCGGATGTTTTGATTGGGCCACACACTACTACTCACTTTGAGAATGGGAAGCTGACCCATGACGGTTTCTGGCACGAGAACTGGGTTGGAGGCCCAGTTCGGAGAACTCGCTCTACCGAAGCAATGATAGCCTGGGAAAGGCGCGTCCAACAACTTATGGAGGGAACTTCTAAATCTCCTTGGCGTGATAGCTGCAAATCTGCTGCTGCTCGCTATTTAAAAGCGTTCTCAAACCCAAACCTTGAAGAATCATTTCTTGAAGGGTGGAGGCTTTTCGAAAACATCTCTGGGTCTCGACATACGAAAATTCCTAATCAAATTCTTCGAGCATCGAACGTATTTGAGTCAAACACTGAATACTTTATCATCGGGAAGCACCTTGCCCTTCGCCGCAACTTGTTGGCTCATGGTCACGCGATCACAGCCGACGATGGCGAAACAGTAGTTTTTCAAATGCTTAGATTTGTCGTACCGTTTTTGAAACGTTACATTTTGAATAGTCTCAATTTCCAG
Organism: Pontivivens marinum; assembly: GCF_900231835.1. Lineage (GTDB taxonomy): Bacteria > Pseudomonadota > Alphaproteobacteria > Rhodobacterales > Rhodobacteraceae > Pontivivens > Pontivivens marinum. Next base: position 396,907 of record NZ_OCTN01000002.1, read on the forward strand.
TCAGAAAAGGAGTTTTGGGAATTTCTTGATCTTCCTGCGCAGAATGATAAGCGAGTTGCTAAGCGATCCGAGCATGAAAGGCAGCTTGAGCTACTTGCGAAGGCCGCAAGCTTTCGCAATGAGACGGATTGGTGAATCTCCTAAACTCCGAATGTGGCTACATTAGTTTGACGAGCGATGTTGCTCAATGGCCGCTCGCGAGACTTTGCAAAGTACACTTTCTGCGCATTGCCGACCTTGATAGCTGGTGCAGCTAATGTCCGCTACCCGCCCATTTGAGACGTTTCACTATGACGTATCGTCAACGGTGTTTTTATCGTTCCGACGAAGTATAGAAACTTCATTTTTGTCCATCAGAACCGTAGAGAAGACATTCTGGCCTTTCAGATGGAAAGCCCTCTTTGCGCGGACAACTATCATAAGGTGCAAAATACGATCCGTAGATGCCCATGCTTTCGAACCACATCAGCGATAATGGTCAACGTCTCCCACTTCTCGGATTCAGGAAAGCCCGAAGACCTCTTACCATGACATTATTATAGGCCAATATCAGGCGTGAGCTGCCGGCCGATATCGCCGGGAGGGCGCGCCGGACAAACGCGACTTTCCCCGCGCATGAGATGTTGTTGTCCCACGTAATATCCAACCAGCTGGTAGCGAGACGATTTGTTGGGCCCGCATGCATGTCTCATAAGATCGCAAGCTGCGACTCCGGAAAGATCAGAAACTTTTGTGAAGACCTTCGGGGCCCTCATCAAGACCCGGTCATGGTTAGCTCAGCGATTATCAAGAGATCTCCATTGTCGGGACGCCGTGGGCAAAAGCCAAACGCAAAAAAATTGACTCCGTTGTATCATCCGGTGGGAGCGAAACGGATTTCTTCAATCTCATGGTATTGGATGTTGCAAAGAAAAAGGGGTGCCACAAGGGCACCCCAAGGTTCGAGAGACTGAGCTCACTAATTTACCGCTCGATTTGTTTATGCCTGCGGCACAGTCTTCGTCAGGAGGTAAGCGCACCTACTCCTGGTCTCGTTGCGGGCCTATCCCGGAGAACCTTTCCCCCCAAACCGGAAAACTTTTGCCCGGTTTGGGAGGAACTATGGTCGGACGGACACTGTGCCCGTTAATCAGCTACAGCCGGACGTGCCGCCGCAGGTGTTGCACTTCATGCAGGTGCCGTTCCGCACGAGGGTGAAGTTGCCACATTCGCCGCATGGATCACCCTCATATCCCTGCATCTTCGCCTTGGTCCGTGCGTCCATGGTCAGACCGACCGCGGTGGAGGCTTGAGCCTGTTGCGAGGGCGTTACCGCAACCTCGGACAGACCGCCGGACAGGACGTTCAGGTCGTGTGGCAAACGCTTGCGCAGGTAGCCGGTGGACGAGATCTGGCGGATCATGTCCATGGAATGCGCGGTTGCTTCCTCATCAGGGGTGCGCACATTGGTTGCGCCCTCCTCAACACCGCGGCCCAGATCGGACATCACTTCGCCCTCAGGCTTTACATGCGCCAGATCAGTCCGATCCAGATAGCTGACGGCCAGCTCGCGGAAGATGTAGTCGAGGATCGAGGTCGCATTCTTGATGCTGTCATTGCCCTGCACCATTCCCGCAGGCTCAAAGCGGGTGAAGGTGAATGCCTCAACATACTCCTCCAGCGGCACGCCGTATTGCAGACCGACCGAGATCGCGATGGCGAAGTTGTTCATCATCGCACGGAAGGCAGCGCCCTCCTTGTGCATATCGATGAAGATTTCGCCAAGGTTGCCGTCCTGATATTCACCCGTGCGCAGGTATACCTTGTGACCGCCAACGATGGCCTTTTGGGTGTAGCCCTTGCGCCGCTCGGGCAGCTTTGTGCGGCCCTTTGCGACTTCGCGGTAGACGACCTTCTCGACCAGCTTCTCGGCCAGCATGGTTGCCTTCTGACCGGCAGGTGCCTCGATCAAGGCCTCCTCCAGATCGTCATCATCCTCGTCGATCAGCGCGGCGGAGAGCGGCTGCGACAGCTTGGAGCCATCACGGTACAGCGCGTTCGCCTTTACGCCCAGGCTGTGGGACAGCGCATATGCGTCCAGACATTCGCCGATTGTCGCATCATTGGGCATGTTGATCGTCTTGGAGATCGCGCCGGAGATGAAGCTTTGCGCAGCGGCCATCATGTGGATGTGGCTGTCAACGCTGAGGTAACGCTTGCCGATCCGCCCACATGGGTTGGCGCAGTCAAAGATCGAGTAGTGCTCTTCCTTCAGGTGCGGCGCACCCTCCAGCGTCATCGTACCGCAAACATGGTTGTTTGCCGCCTCGATCTGACCCTTGCTAAAGCCGAGGTGACGCAGCAGGTCGAATGCCGGATCGTTCAGCTTTGCCTCCGGAATGCCCAACGAGCCGGTGCAGAAATCAACGCCCAATGTCCACTGGTTGAACACGAAGCGGATGTCGAATGCCGTGGCCAATGCGGCCTCGACCTTCGCGATTTCATCGGGGCCGAAACCATGGCCGATCAGCGCTGTGTGGTTGATCGCAGGTGCGTTGCCGATGGACCCATGGCCCACTGCATAGCTGACGATTTCCTCAACCTGTGCGGAGGTATAGCCCTGCTTGGCCAAGGCGGCAGGAACCGACTGGTTGATGATTTTGAAGTAACCACCACCGGCCAGCTTCTTGAACTTCACCAGTGCGAAGTCAGGCTCGATACCTGTGGTATCGCAATCCATGACCAGACCGATTGTGCCGGTCGGTGCGATAACCGAAACCTGCGCGTTGCGGAAGCCCGATGCCTCACCCGCCGACAGGGCCTGATCCCATGCGGAATGCGCCATATTGATCAGACGACCATCAGGGCAGTTTGCGTGGTCCAGCGGAACCGGAGCAACCGCGAGGCCCTCATAACCAGCCGTTTCACCATAGGCGGCGCGGCGGTGGTTACGGATGACGCGCAGCATGTGCTCCGCGTTTTTGGTGTAGCCGGGGAATGGTCCCTGCTCGCTGGCCATCTCAGCCGAGGTTGCATAGCTGACACCGGTCATGATCGCGGTCAGGGCACCACACAGGGCGCGTCCCTCATCGCTGTCATAGGAGTGGCCCATATTCATCAGCAGGCCGCCAATGTTTGCGTAGCCCAGACCCAGCGTGCGGAATTCGTAGGAACGACGCGCGATTGCCTCGGACGGGAACTGCGCCATCAGGACCGAGATTTCCAGCGTCACAGTCCACAGACGGGTCGCGTGAACATAACCGTCCACGTCGAACTCACCATTCTTCAGGAATGTCAGCAAGTTCATGGATGCGAGGTTACAGGCCGTGTCGTCGAGGAACATGTACTCGGAACATGGGTTCGATCCGCGGATCTCACCATCCTCAGGGCATGTGTGCCATGCGTTTACCGTGTCGTGGAACTGGATGCCGGGATCGGCACAGGCCCATGCCGCGTGGCCGATCTGGTCCCACAACTCACGCGCGTTAACCGTCTTGGCAACACCGCCATCTGTACGGCGCAGCAATTCCCATGGCTGATCCTTTTTGACCGCCTCAAGGAAGCTGTCCGTCACGCGAACCGAGTTGTTCGAGTTCTGACCCGCAACGGTGTTATACGCCTCGGAATCCCAATCGGTGTCATAGGTCGGGAATTCGATCGCGGTATAGCCCTGCTTCGCGTAATCCAGAACACGCTTCACATAGGTCTCCGGGATCGCGGATTTCTTGGCACCCTTGATGGCAATTTTCAGGGCCGGATTTACCTTGGGGTCAAAGGCGTCAGCCTCGTTGCCATCCCAAACACGGATCGCCTCGAAGATGTCGTTCAGCTTGGCCTCATGCATCTTCGATCCGGCGACCAAGGACGCAACCTTTTGCTCCTCAACAACTTTCCAGTTGATGAAGGCCTCAACATCGGGGTGATCCATATCGCAGATCACCATCTTTGCCGCGCGGCGCGTTGTGCCGCCCGACTTGATCGCGCCAGCCGCACGGTCACCGATTTTCAGGAAGGACATCAGGCCGGACGACTTACCGCCACCACCCAATGGTTCGTTAAAGCCGCGCAGCGACGAGAAGTTTGTACCCGTGCCGGAACCATATTTGAACAGACGTGCCTCACGCGTCCACAGGTCCATGATTCCGCCTTCGTTTACCAGATCGTCGCTGACGGACTGGATGAAGCACGCATGGGGCTGCGGGTGCTCATATGCGGTTTTGGAGCGGACCAGCTTGCCCGTCTCGAAATCCACGTAGAAGTGGCCCTGCGACGGACCATCAATGCCATAGGCCCAGTGCAGGCCGGTGTTGAACCATTGTGGCGAGTTGGGGGCGGACATCTGCGCGGCCAGCATATAGCGCATCTCGTCGTAATAGGATTTCGCATCCGCCTCGGTCGAGAAATAGCCGCCCTTCCAGCCCCAATAGGCCCATGCGCCTGCCAACCGGTCAAAGACCTGCTTGGCAGAGGTTTCGCCGCCGAAACGTGCGTTTTCGGGCAGTTCCGCCAGCGCCTTTTCATCAGGAACCGACCGCCACAGGAATTCAGGAATTCCCTTTTCGCGCACAGGCTTAAGCAGAGCTGGCACGCCTGCCTTGCGGAAATATTTCTGCGCCAGAACGTCGGATGCAACCTGCGACCAACCGCTGGGGACTTCGACGCCCTCAAGCGCGAAAACGATCGAGCCATCCGGATTGCGGATCTCGCTGGTGGTCTTACGGAATTCCAGTGATGCATATGCGTCAGCGGATGCCTTGGTAAAACGACGATCAATTTTCATTAGCGCTTGCCCCATATAGTACGCGAGTGGCCGCCCCGCAGGTGCGAGGTCGGTCCGAGCTATTGGTGTCCTATGCGGACGGTGTAAGTTAAATTCTGAAGGGTGGGTTGATGATGCCTGCGCCGCATCTTGTGTCCCGCCCTGTTCGGCGCACAACATGGCGGTTGCGCCCCTGTTCCGTCAACGGAATTTTTGTCACCTAAACTACATATTGCGTCTTGAAATCACGAGGCACTCTAAATGCGGGGCGATGTGTACGAGTCGCATTCCATTCATCCCCAACCGGAACGCAGCCCCATTTTGCCCTATTTCGTGGAGGTTTACCGCGATGATCCCGGCCCCCACCAACAGCCTGTGGACACCTATCGGCGATGCTGCACCGCGTCAAAAATTATTTTCCACATTCCGATTCACCGCAACTGATCGTCGCCTACCGCGGGGTTTCAGCACCATAGGGCACAATAAATCTGTCGAATTTGCCCAACATTCCGTCATTTTCGACAAATCGCGATAATTCCGTGCAAATCAGCCCCCACGACATGGCCCCTATCCCGAATCCGGCACACCGTGTCGTAAACTGCGCCGACAGCCCCGATCCTGAGCCGCACGCTTAATGCACCCACAGGACAGGAGGACGCTATGCTGGACCACGACACCCTCGCCCGCGATTTGGTAGCTGTGCGTCAGCCCGTTGGACAGGCACACGGCCTGCCCTCGTCGCTCTATACAACGCCTGAGGCATTGGCGTTGGAGCGTCAGCATATCTTTCACAACGGCTGGGCCTGTATCGGATTTGCCAAGGATGTGGCGGAACAGGGTGACGCCCACCCCATCGACTTCCTCGGCGCGCCGTTGCTGATGGTCCGTGACAAATCCGACAATGTCACCGTGTTTGAAAATGTCTGCCGTCATCGCGGCATGATCCTCGTTGAGCAGCCCCGCAAGTTCGGGGGCGTCATCCGATGCCCCTATCACTCATGGTGCTATTCCCTGGATGGTCGCCTGCGCGCCACGCCGCATGTGGGCGGCCCCGGCATCAATGTGCATGAGGCCGTTGACCCGACAACAACCGGCCTAACGCCGGTGCGCAGTGCCGTCTGGATGGACATGGTGTTCGTCAACATCTCGGGCACGGCGGCGCCCTTTGACGACTGGCTCGCGCCGCTAACTGATATGTGGGCCGATTTCGCGGGCAAGCCTGTCTATCACGGCGGCGCGGACTCATCATTCACGCTGCGCCTGAATTGCAATTGGAAACTGGCGGTCGAGAATTATTGCGAGAGCTATCACCTGCCATGGGTGCACCCCGGTCTGAACGCCTATTCGCGGCTGGAGGATCACTATCATATCGAGCATTCCGGCGCGTTTTCCGGTCAAGGCACCCGCGTTTACGATCCGAAATTGTCAGAGGCGCAGAGCTTCCCAAACTTTGACGGGCTACCGGCGAAGTGGGATACCTCTGCTGAATATGTCTCGCTGTTTCCCAATGTGATGCTGGGCATTCACCGCGACCACTTCTTTGTTATCCGGTTGGAGCCTGTTTCCTGCGAACAAACCATTGAGCATGTGGAAATCTACTATACCTCGCCCGAGGCAACCGGCCCCGATTACGCCGACCTGCGCACCCTGAACGCCGCGACATGGAAATCCATCTTTGTTGAGGATATCGCCGTGGTCGAGGGCATGCAGCGGGGTCGCCACGCGCCGCATTTCGACGGGGGTGTTTTTTCCGCGGTGATGGACAGCCCGACACACCTGTTCCACGACTGGATCGCATCACGGCTGGGGGCATAGCGCGATGCAGCAGCTTCACCACATCGACGCCGAATTGCACCGCCTGCACGATACGCCCGACCCGCAGCAACACAGCCAGATACATGAGCGCGCAGCCCGCCTGTTGCCCGACCCGGCCGAGCAGCGGTTCCACCTGACCCACGCCTGGGTCTACGCATTGGTGCATGGCGAGCCGACAAATATCGACCGCCTTGAAACCACTTTGCGACAGTTGGATGCGCTATAGGCTGCGGCGATTACGTCTTGGCAATATCCACTTCCAGAACCTGCCGATAGGGCTGTTCTGGACTGCACAGGATCGATGGCCAGTCAGGGTTGTTCAGGCTGTCGGGGAAGTGCTGCGGCTCAATAGCGAAGCCCTGATACCCATCCGTCATCAGGCCATCATGATGGGGCGCATCAAACCGGAAATGCCACGTATTAAACACCTGTAAACCGGGTTGATCGGTCCACATCCGCATCTGAACGCCGTTAACGGGATTGCGCAAAGTACAGCACGGCACCTGTGGTGCGCGGCCCGCATCCAGCACCATGTTGATGTCTATGCCCAGCTCATCAGGGTCCGCGACCCGCGACGATTTCGGTTGCGTGAAATCATATTGCGTACCCGCAACCGGCGCGATTTCACCTGTTGGCAACAGGCTGTCATCGGTGGGGGTATAGGCGCTGGCCTCCGCATGGAAAACCAGATCACGCACACCATGCGCGCCCAATGTATAGTAGTTATGCTGCGCCAAATTGATCGGCGTCTTCCGATCGGGAACGCCCTGCATAGTGATACGCAGCTTCGTGCCGTCCAGCCGCATCTCGACCGAGAAATCAACCGCCCCCGGATATCCCATATGCCCGTCAGGCGAATGGTGCGTTAGCAGCAAACCCGTCGCGCCATCAGGCTGCATATCCCAATGTTGCGTGCCCAAACCCTGCAACCCGCCATGCAGATGATGCGGCGGGGATTTGATGTTCAGCTGATATTCAGCACCGTCCATGGTGAACTTGCCAAAGCCGGTCCTGTTGGCAACGCGCCCCGCAATTGTGCCATGCGCGCGCGCGTTTTCCAGATGCCCCTCAAGCGTTGGGAAACCCAGAACCATCGCACCTTCGACGCCTGCAATCCGCCAATCGCGGATCACAGCGCCCAGGCTCATCACGCTGATCTGCGCGGTACCACTGTCGAGCACATGTTCAAAAACGTCCCGCCCGTTTTCCTGACCAATGACCTTCATGAATGCTCTCCTGCTTTGCCACTCAAACCCTGTTAAGCAACGTCAAATCATTCCCCTTACAGAAATGCACGGATTTTCGCGAGTAATGTGGCGTCGATCTGCACGCCGTCACGCTGCGCAATTTGCCGCGCGGTCAACCGGCGTAGGCCGGGCAAACGCGCGCCGTCCATATCGTCATATAGCGCGGCAAGGTCCGCAACCCGCGCCTCAAAGGCACCACCTGAAATCGGGCCGGGGTCAATCGCGATGATAAGTTGCCCCAGATTCGGCGCTCCACCCTCCGCATCGAATAGCGAGGATGCCTCGGCCCCAAAGGCAGCACCAACCAGACAGGCCGACATCACCTCAACCATCAGGGCCAGCGCGGCCCCCTTTGCCCCGCCCATCGGCGCAACGGTTCCTGCCAATGCAGTAACAGGATCGGTGGTTGGCTGCCCGTCAGGACCAAAGGCCCACCCCTCTGGGATGCTATCCTTTCCCGCCTCACGCGCGGCGAGGATTTTACCCCGCGCAACGGTGGTTGTCGCCATATCAATGACCAGCGGTGCGCCCTGCATCGGCGCGGCAAATGCAATCGGGTTGGTGCCCAACATCGGCTCCTTTGCACCCCACGGGGCCATCGCCTTGGGCGCATTGCCATAAACAAACGCAATCAGGCCCTGCTCGGCCAATGCCTCACAATGATGCCCCGCAACGCCAAAATGGTGCGAGCGGTAGACAGCCGCCGCCGCGATCCCTTGCGAACGGGCGCGTGTGGCCAGCTCGGGAATTGCCATCTCGAACGCTGGATAGGCGAAACCATGGCCCGCATTCACCCGAAATACGCCGGGTTTTACATCCTCAATGACCGGAACAGCATGGCCCTGAACCTTACCCACCGCCGATTGACCTGCATAGGATGGCAAGCGGCTCAACCCGTGGCCACCCTGCCCGTCCGCCTGCGCACGCACCAGCGCCCGCGCAGTGCTCGCCGCATTTTCAGGCGAGGTATCCGCCGCGATCAGAACCGAGGTGACGAGCGCTTCCGCCTCGACCAGCGTCAGGGTTTCGGTGGTCATTGGTAACTCCAGAACAGTAAAAGCCTCCCCCGTGATGGGGGAGGCCGAGGTAAACCCTCTTTAGGTCGTTTTAAGCTGAGCGGTATAGCTTGGTCATAACGAATTCGCGGTGGCCGAGGGCTTCTGCGGCTGTTGCGCGTCCGTTTGCGGTGCGGCGGATCATGTCGATCAGGGCGTCGCCGGCCTGGTCGATGGTCTGCTCGCGGGTCAGTACGCCTGTGACGTCCAGATCGATATGCTCGGACATGGTGCGCAGGGTGCGCGGGTTGCCCGAGATTTTGATGACCGGAACGATCGGGTTGCCGACCACGTTGCCTTGCCCAGTTGGGAAGGTGTGGATGACGTAGCCCGCAGCCGCCATCAGCGTGATGCATTCCGCAGCAGCCGAGGACGTGTCCATGAAGTACAGGCCGTTGCCCTTTTCAGGTGCTTCGGCTGCATCCAGCGCGTCGATATAGGTACATTCGCGACCGATCTTCTCCAGATTGCCGAGCGCTTTTTCCTCGATCGTGGTCAGACCACCCAGGATGTTGCCCTTGGTCGGCTGGCTGTCGGACAGATCGTCGGTCTGGTGTGCGAAGATCACGTCGTCGGAATAGGCCTTGAAGATCTTCATGAACTTCTCGGCTGCTTCTGGCGTTGCGGCACGCTTTTCACAGATATGCTCGGCGCCGGTGATTTCGGATGTCTCACCGAACACGCCGTACAGGCCGTGGGGGATCAGCTTGTCGTACATGTTGCCGACGGTCGGGCATGAGGACAGGCCGGTTGTCGTGTCGGATTCACCGCATTTGGTCGAAACCCACAGATCGGTGATCGGGCATTCTTCCTTTTGCAGCTCGGACGCCCAGTGGACGAATTCCTTGGCTTTCCACGACGCGGCGCGGATCGTCTCGAAATCACCCTTCTGCTCGATGGAGAATTCGGCAACAGGCTTACCGGTTTTGCGGATGCCGTCGGCGATAACCTTGGTCCACTCCGGCTCAATCCCGATCACGACCACAGCGGCCACGTTGGGGTTGGAACCTGTGCCGATCATCGTGCGGAAGTGCAGGTCAAGATCCGCGCCGAATTGCAGGCGGCCATAGGCGTGCGGCAGGGCCAGCGTGCCCTTGACGTTATTCGAGACGGCCTCACATGCCGCATTCGAGATATCGTCAACCGGCAGGATCACCACGTTGTTACGAACACCGACGCGGCCGTTTTCACGACGCCACGCCATTACAGTCTGATTTGCTGAATCGAGCATGATCGGTCTCCTTACCAACGCTTGGTTTTGCAGTTTTGGGTATGAACGTGGCCGCCGATTTCGGCAGGGCCAACCATCTTGCCGATATCTTCGCCGTATTTCATGACGGTATCGCCCTCGACCAGATCCTTCAGAGCGACCTTATGGCCGATCGGAATGTCCGCCTTAACAGTCAGCGTGAAGTCGGAATTGTCATGGGTGACAACGCACAGCATCTCGGTGCCGGCCGTCAGACCCTCAACAACTACAACACCGACATTGTCAGCCCGGTCATGGACCAGAAGATGTGGATGAGACATGGATGTTCCTTTTCTATGGACGAAGAATAATTTTGGGGGCCGCAACGCGACCACCGGCAATATCGCTGAAGGCAGCAGCGCCTTCGGCGAGGGGGCGTTCCTCGAACCAATCGAGGGGTCCGAGAACACCGTCAAAGATTGCCTGCGCCGTTTCGCGGAAATCCTCGGCGGTATAGGTATAGGTGCCGATAAACGTGATTTCCTGTAGCGTCAGCCGCCGGATATCGAGGCCCGGATCACTGTCACCCAAACCGATATGCATGATCACGCCACCGGGCCGCGTGGCCGCACTGGCACTGGCGCGGGTTGCGGCGAAACCAACACCGTCAATCACCAGATCAACAGTTGGCAGCGCGGTTTCACGCGGGTCGATCACGTCGAACGGACCCTTGATCATAGCGCGGCGTGCCGGATTGGTTTCGGCAATGGTGATGGATTTCGCACCTTGCGCGGCCAGAACCAGGGCCGCGCCCAACCCGATTGCACCGCCACCCATGACCAGACAATGCGACTGATTCAGCGGGCGATCCAAGGCACGTTTTGCCAGCCGAACCGCATGCCAACCGCAGGCAATCGGTTCGGCCAGTGCCGCCTTGGCCAAGGGAACATCGTCAGGGACAGTAACGAGGTTCTGCTCGGGCATGGACAGCATTTGTGCAAAGGCCCCCTCACGCGGGGGCATCGAGATAATCTGGCGGGTGGTACACAGATTATCGCGACCGGTTTTGCACGCATCACAGGTTCCGCAGGTCACGAGGGGGTTAACCGTAACCCGGCGTCCATCAAGTGTGACGCCGGCGGCTTCGTGACCCAAAATCAGCGGGGCAGGGCGGCGATCGTCGTGACCGGCCCATGCGTGCATATCGGAACCGCAGATGCCCACGGCCTTGACCTCAATCACGGTGTCGCTGGTAGGGTCGGGGACATCGCGATATTCCAGCGTGCGCGGGGCGGTATAGACGAGAGCCTTCATTTTGCGGTGTAACCTCCATCTACGGGCAGAATTTGGCCGGTGACGTAATTTGATGCGGACGAACACAGAAACAGCGCGGGGCCAGTAATGTCCTCCATCGTGCCATTGCGCCCGATACAGGTTTGCGCGGCATGGCGGGCCGACAGTTCCGCATCGCCAAAGACAGGTCCGGTCAGTGCTGTGGGAAAGAAGCCCGGCGCCAATGCGTTGGCGGTGATGCCATCGCGGGACCATGCTTCGGCCATTGCACGGGTTAGCTGCGCGATACCGCCCTTGGACGCGCCATAGGCAATGCCACCGGCAAAGGCGCGGCTGCTTTGCAGGGACGCGATGTTGATGATCCGGCCCCAGCCTCTATCCTTCATGCCGCCGACCAGTGCCTGCGCTAGAAAGAATGGCGAGGACAGGTTCAGGTCCAGCGTCATTTGCCAGCCCGATGCGGTCACATCATCCGCGGCCTGACGGGTGTTGATGCCCGCCGCGTTGATCAGGATATCCGGCGCGCCAAAGGGTTCGGCGGCGGATTTGGCGATCTGCTGCATGGTGTCAGGATCGGACAGATCGGCGCTGAGCGTGACGGAGGTTTCCCCGTCGCACCATTCGGCGGGTCGCCGTGACAGGCTGACCACCTTCGCGCCGCCTGCGGTCAGGGCGAGGGCAATCGCCTCACCCAGACCGGAGGAGCCGCCGGTGACGACGGCTACCTTGCCCGCGACGGAGAAATCGGGGCTCATTTCATCCCCGACAGATCGAAGGTTTCGTTCGGGAAGTATTTGGCCAAACGGATATCCGCAGTGCGGGCGTGACCCTCCATCCCCTCAAGGCGGGAAATGCGGGCAGTTGCCTCTGCTACGCCCTTGGATCCTTCGCGGGTTGCGCGCTGCCATGTGACCAGCTTCATGAATTTGTGCACGGACAGACCACCTGTATAGCGCGCCGCACCCGAGGTTGGCAGCACGTGGTTTGTTCCCGATGCCTTATCACCGAATGCAACGGTGGTTTCCTCACCCAGGAACAGCGAGCCGTAGCAGGACAAGCGGTTCAGCCACCAGTCCAGATCACCGGCCTGAACGGTCAGGTGCTCTGGCGCGTATTGATCGCTGACGGTCGCCATTTCCTCGCGCGTTTCGCACAGGATAACCTCTGCGTAATCGCGCCAAGCAGCGGCGGCGTTTTGCGCGTTGGTTTCAGGCAGGGTGGCGATCAGCTCTGGCACGCGGGCCATGACCTTTTCTGCCAGCTCGCGTGTGTCCGTGACCAGCCAAACGGGGGAGTTGTAGCCATGTTCGGCCTGACCAACCAGATCCCATGCCACGATTTCCGCGTCGGCGTCCTTGTCCGCGAGGATCAAGCTGTCGGTCGGGCCTGCGAACATGTCGATGCCGACACGGCCAAACAACATGCGCTTTGCCTCGGCCACGAACTGGTTGCCGGGTCCAACGAGGATATCCGCCTTGGGCAGGCCAAACAGGCCGAATGCCATTGCCGCGATGCCCTGCACGCCACCCAGCGCGAGGATCTTGTCCGCGCCGCAAATATCAGCGGTGTATATGATCGCAGGGTTGATGCCGATTTCAGGCCGTGGCGGCGAGCAGGCAGAGATGTGGCCGCAGCCTGCAACCTTGGCCGTTGTCACGGTCATCAATGCGGATGCAACGTGGCTGTAACGACCGCCCGGTGCGTAGCAACCAGCGGAGCCGCAGGGGATAGCCTTTTGTCCCGCGATCAGACCGGGGCGCAATTCGACCTGCATGTCCTGGATCGTGGATTTCTGGGCCTCGGCAAAGGTGCGCACGTTGTCATGGGCGAAGCGGATGTCGTCCTTGAGCTTTTGCGGAACCTTGGCTGCTGCTGCGTCAATCTCGTCCCGTGTCAGAACGATATTGCCGTCATATTTATCGAACTTGGCCGCATAGGAGCGCGCCGCATCATCGCCGCCTGCCTCGATCGCATCGAGGATTTCGCGAACAACTGCTTGCACATCGCCAGCATCGGTCGCGGAGGTCAGAGGGGCTTTCTTGAGATATGTCACTGACATTTTACAGTCCTCGTCATTTGAGATTATCAGGAAGAAGCACTGTCGAAATCGCGGGGATATAGGCGATTAGCAGCACAACAATTAGCATGAACAATACGAAGGGTACGGCGCGGGCCGCGATTTTCAGGATCGATTCCCCCGTTAGTCCAGAGACAACGAACAGGTTGAGCCCAAGCGGAGGCGTGATGAACCCGACACCCAATGCGGTGATCAGCATGATGCAGAACTGCACCTCGTTCATGCCGATATTATCCGCGAGTGGTTTCAAGATCGGGGCAAGGATCACGATGTTCGGCGTCGTCTCCATCACACAACCCGCAGCGATCAGAATGCCGATCATCAGCAGGATCAGGATCGCAGGTTCATCCGTCAGCGACGTAACCGAGTAGACAAAGCCCTGCGGAACCCCAATCGCCGCCATCGCCTGTGCCAGTGGCAGCGACATTGCGATGATGGGCAGGATCACGCCGTTCACCTTGGCCGAGCTGACCATCATGGCGGGGAAGTCCGACAGCTTTAGCGTGCCGATGATCAGGCCGATAATGACGGTAACGATAACCGCGGTGGCGCCTGCCTCTGTCGGGGTCAAACGGCCCGAGAAGATACCGTAGAAGATGATGCCCGGAACGAGGAAGGCATACCAACCCTGACGCAGAACCCGAACAAGCTGGGCGATCCATTCCTTACCGGACAGCGCATTCCCGCGCTCCCACGCATGGCGGTAGTTCAGATATGTGTTTGTCGCAAGAATGGATGCGAGGATCAGCAGGCCGGGGATCAGCGCCGCCTTGAACAGGGTCGAGGCGGATATACCAAGAACAAGTCCGATGACGATATACGCAATCGAGGGCGGGATCAGGATGCCGGTACACGCACCCGCTGCAACCAATGCGCAGGCATAGGGGCGGGGATAGCCGCTTTCCACCAAGCGTGCGATTGTCATCCGACCGACCGCCGCAGCACCTGCCGCATCCGAGCCCGAGATCGCCGCGAACATACCGCAGACCAGAACCGTGGCTGAGCCGAAGCCACCGCGTGTCCAGTTGGTTAGCGCCTCTGCTACATCCAAGAACCGACGGCTAAGGCCGGTACGTACCAGCACATCGCCGGTCAGGATGAACAACGGGATCGCCGTCAGCGCGAAGCTGTCGATGCCTGAGAACAGTGCCTCACCCACCAAGCTGAGCGGCAACACTTGCGATAGCCACAGGATACCGATGGAGGCCGCGCCGATAGCCGCCCAGACGGGCACGCCCAGTGCAATCATCACGACAAACAGGAGTACGGGGCCGTAGAAGCTCCAGTCTAGATCGACCGGGGTGTTCTGTAATTGGGACCAAAGCATGTTTGTTTCCTCAGTCGAACAGACGCTCACCCTCGTACACCGCAGTGCCGTCGCGCAGGGCGCGGACATCACGGACGAGGGATTGCACAAGGCGGAAGATCATCAGCGAGAACCCGATCGGCACAGCCATCAGGAACCAAACCATCGAGACACGCAAACCGTGGCTGACGGAGCCGAAACGCCACGAGATTTCAACGGCTTCAAAGCTGAGCCACAGGGCGAAAACCGCGATGACCAGCATCACCAGATCGCCAAAGATATAGAGCATCGCCTTTGCCGCAGGCGGAACGTAGTTGAAGATCACATCAATCCGGATATGCGCGCGTTCCTTGACGGCCGCAGCAGCACCAATCCATGCAAGATAGATGAAGGAGTAACGTACGATCTCTTCGCCCCAGATGGACGACCACGCGAAAACCTCGCGCCGTAAAACTTCTACGGCCATCGTGATGACCAGCATGGTGTAAAACACCAGCAAGGCCCACTTTTCCGCATTTCTATCAATTAGCCTGAGCATTCAATCTCTCCGCCAGCAGAATGGTGGGCGCGCCCGCAAAGCGCGCCCTTTGGTCGGTGAAAATCCCATTCGCCGTCGTTTAGGCGTCGTGAACGTGCAGGCGCCCCTGCGTTTCCGCGGCCTCGACCAGTTGGTCGAATTCGCCCATGCTGCCCGCCAGCTCGACCTTGAACCGGTCCCATTCCGAACGCTGGTAGCCACCGGCCTCCTGCCACTGTGCAAGCTGGTCGTCGGACAGGCTGTGGAATTCCACGCCAACTTTGTTCAACTCAGCAATGGCGAAGTTGCGAGCGGCTGGAACCTTGGCAAGGTTCTGGTCGCGGGTGATTTCAGATGCAAAATCAATCGCCTCTTGCAGTTCTAGGGGTAGTTCGTTGAACCATTCCAGATTGCACGAGAAGACCTGCGCGTCAGGCACGGCGCGGGTAAAGGTGACGTGGCTCAGCATGTCCTTGAAGCCAAAGACGTAAAGCGCGCCTGCCGATGGGTCGAGCGCATCCGCAACGCCCTGCTGGATCGCAGAGGGTGTTTCGCCCCATGCAATCGGCGTCGGGTTTGCGCCAACCATGCGGTAATATTGCTGCAACAGCTCGGAACCCGGAACGCGGAACTTAACGCCCTGCATATCGTCGGGGGTGATAACCGGACCGGCACCGCCGGCACGTACCGCAACAACCCGTGGATCGATGACGACGTAGAACATCGGCTTGAACCCGCGCGCGTTAACCTGCGGCTCAACAACTGTTTTCCAGTGGTCGGAGTTGACCATGTTCACAAAGCGTTGGTTCGAGCCACACAGATACGGCATGTTCACCAGATCAACGACCGGCGCAAAGGCGGCGAAGTTGGCCAGCGAGTGTTGCGCGGCGTGGATGGTCTGGGATTGCACCTTGGAGACCAGCTCACCACCGGCACCCAACTGACCCGCGGGGGCGAGTTGAACGTAGATCTTACCGAAGCTGGCGTTCTGGATGTTTTCCTTCAGGTCCAACTGCATGATTGGATATGAGCGGCTGGCGCCCAGAACATATGCGGTGGCGATGACCATCGTATGTTCGGCGGCCTGCTGGCGCTCACGTTCCTCGTTTGCAGTTTGGGCTGCGGCCTCAGTCGACCAAAGCGTCCCCGCAGCACCGGCGACCAGTGCGGCTGTAAAACTGCCTGTCGAGGCCAGTTTCAGGAAATTGCGACGTTCGGCAGAGGCAAGTGTATCGTCTTGCTTAGTCATGATTCATCCTCCCTGGATGGTTGCGACGGTTTACCGTCATCTTTGGGTTGTTTTGGCTCTCGCTTCGCGTTGCAGCACGCCGACAACGAAAAACAGGGTCGATGCGAGCAACATCAGCATCTCGCCCAAATCGTCGATCAGCGCCCCAATCCCTGTGGCGCCTAGCGCGACATTGATGGCGAACATCGAAAATAGGATGAGTGCGCACAGCAATGCGGCGGATCCATTTGCTAGCATTTGAGCCTCCCGGCAGTTGGAAATCTGTGTCTCCGTGAGGATTGTGTAAGCGCTTACATTACGTAATGCAAGCGCTTACATTGCGAGTGTAGCTTTCGCCCGCCAGTTCCGTGTGGAACACTGGTCCAAAAGGGAAAAACAATGCCAACGCCCACCTTGGAAGACGTTGCGCGCCATGCTGGCGTCTCTACCGCGACGGTGTCACGGGCAATAAACACGCCTGATCGGGTGCAGGAACAGACGCGGTTGCGTGTTGAGGCCGCGATCAAGACATTGTCCTACACGCCCAATTTTGGCGGTCAGGCACTGGCCTCGCGCCGTACAAATACGGTCGGCGCAGTTATCCCAACCATGGATAACGCCATTTTTGGTCAGGCATTACAGGTGCTTGAGGAATCATTGGCGCGTGAGGGCGTAACCCTGCTAGTCGCAACCTCGCAATATAATCGAGAGCGTGAGGAGGCGCAGGTGCGTGCCTTGGTCGGGCGTGGCGTCGATGGCCTGATTCTAATCGGAGCGGAACGCCCGCCAGCAATCTATGACATGCTGGATCAGCGAGAGCTGCCCTATGTGATCCTATGGGTTTCGTCGGGCGAGGGGCGTCATGTCACGATTGGTTTTGATAATGATGCCGCCGCGCGGATGGTGGTGCAGCGTGTCTATGATGCCGGTCATCGTAAAATTGCGATGATTGTCGGTGTAAATGCAGGCAATGACCGTGCAATGAAACGGGCAGAGGGGGCGCGGAAGATGTGCGCCGAACTTGGCCTGCCAGCGCTGCGGATTGTTGAATCCAGCTATACGTTGGAGGCGGGGGAATATGCCGCGCAGCAAATCCTGTCTAATGGGGAGCGCCCTACTGCGATCATCTGCGGTAACGATGTGCTGGCCGCAGGTGCGATTTTTGCGGCGCGTAAGCTTGGCTTGGACGTGCCGCGCGATCTGTCCATCGTGGGTTTTGATGATATTGATCTAGCGCGTGTAACGCTGCCGCCATTAACCACCGTGCGTGTCCCGCATCGCCGGATGGGTCGCACAGCGGCGCGGCATATTCTGGATTGGATACGCTCGGATCAGCGCCCCGATAGCGTCGTCTACGATGCTGAATGGGTTGAGCGGCAGAGCCTCGCGCCGCCTGCGATGTGAATTATGCTCGTTCGGACAGTAATTGCTTGCTCTATTTCAAGGATGCATCAGCGCCGACCAGCGTGGTGACGCTTTTATACTGGCGGTGGGCGTCTTGCATGCTGAAGGGCATTGGTATACATCTGCATGCAATCCGCTTGACCCTGCTGGACGTGATCTCACATGCCACGGCGTTATAGCTCCACCTAGCGTAAATATTTCGAGGCCGTCATGAGCTTGTACACAGACTACCTAGATGAAATTGAAACTCGTAAAACGCAGGGGTTGAGCCCTAAGCCGATCGAGGATGCGGCGCTCGTTGACGAGTTGATCGCGCAGATCAAGGATGAGAGCTCCGAGCACCGTGAGGGTTCGCTGAAGTTCTTTATTTACAACACCCTGCCAGGCACAACCAGTGCCGCAGGCGCCAAGGCTGCGTTTCTGAAGCAGATCATCCTGGGTAACGAATCCGTCGCTGAAATCACGCCGGCATTTGCGTTTGAGTTGCTGTCGCACATGAAGGGCGGACCCTCGGTTGAGGTGCTGCTGGATCTGGCGCTGGGTGAGGATGCCGCAATTGCGCAGGATGCAGCCGCAGTCCTGAAAACGCAGGTCTTCCTGTATGATGCTGATTCCGAGCGCCTGAAGGTCGCCTTCGAGGCCGGTAATGCCATCGCCAAGGATATCCTTGAGAGCTATGCAAAGGCAGAATTTTTCACCAAGCTGCCCGACATTGATGAGGAAATCAAAGTCGTCACCTATATTGCGGGCATTGGCGACATCTCAACCGATCTGTTGTCCCCCGGCAATCAGGCGCATTCGCGCTCCGACCGCGAATTGCACGGTAAATGCATGATTACCCCTGCCGCTCAGGTTGAGATTCAGGAGTTGCAAAAGGCACATCCCGACGCGCGTGTTATGTTGATCGCGGAAAAGGGCACGATGGGCGTTGGTTCGTCGCGCATGTCCGGCGTGAACAACGTGGCGCTGTGGACGGGTAAGCCTGCCAGCCCCTATGTGCCCTTTGTTAACTTCGCACCGATTGTTGCGGGTACGAACGGCATTTCGCCAATCTTCTTGACGACTGTTGGCGTGACCGGCGGCATCGGCATCGACCTGAAAAACTGGGTCAAGAAGGTGGACGCTGACGGCAATACCGTCATGGATGAAAATGATGATCCCGTGCTGGAGCAGACCTATTCGGTCGAAACCGGTAAGGTCTTCACCATCAACACCAAGACGCAAAAGCTGTATGATGGCGATACCGAGCTGGTCGATATCTCCTCCTCGCTGACGCCGCAAAAGGTCGAGTTCATCAAGGCCGGCGGCTCCTACGCCATCGTGTTCGGTAAGAAGCTGCAAAACTTCGCGGCGCAAACGCTGGGTGTCGCATTTGAATCCGCCTATGCACCGTCCAAGGAAATCTCGCATGAGGGGCAGGGCCTGACCGCTGTTGAAAAGATCTTCAACAAAAACGCGGTTGGTGTGGCCAAGGGCACGGTTCTGCATGCCGGTTCCGACGTTCGGGTTGAGGTCAACATCGTCGGTTCGCAGGATACAACGGGTCTGATGACCTCGCAGGAGCTGGAGGCGATGGCGGCGACTGTCATCTCGCCCATCGTGGACGGCGCCTATCAGTCGGGCTGCCACACCGCGTCGGTTTGGGACATCAAGGCGCAGGAAAACATTCCCAAGCTGATGAAGTTCATGAATAAATTCGGCCTGATCACCGCGCGTGATCCCAAGGGCGAGTACCATGCCATGACCGACGTTATTCACAAGGTGCTGAATGACATCACCGTGGACGACTGGGCGATCATCATCGGCGGCGATTCCCACACTCGTATGTCCAAGGGCGTTGCCTTTGGTGCGGATTCCGGCACGGTTGCGCTGGCACTGGCGACGGGTGAGGCGACGATGCCTATTCCTGAATCGGTCAAGGTTACCTTTAAGGGCGACCTGAAAAACCACATGGATTTCCGTGATGTTGTGCATGCCACACAGGCGCAGATGCTCAAGCAATTCGGCGATAACGTGTTCCAGGGCCGCATCATCGAGGTGCATATCGGCACCTTGCTGGCGGATCAGGCGTTCACCTTCACCGATTGGACAGCGGAGATGAAGGCAAAGGCATCCATCTGTATTTCCGAGGACGATACCCTCGTGAAATCGCTGGAAATTGCCAAGCACCGCATCCAGATCATGATCGACAAGGGGATGGAGAACGAAAACAAGACCCTGACCGGTCTGATCGCCATCGCGGATAAGCGGATCGCCGAAATCAAATCCGGTGAAAAGCCTGCCCTGACCCCAGACGCCAACGCGAAATACTACGCCGAGGTTGTCGTGGATCTGGACCAGATCGTTGAGCCGATGATCGCCGACCCCGACGTGAACAACAAGGACGTGTCCAAGCGCTATACCCACGACACGATCCGCCCCGTTTCATATTACGGTGGTGAGCGTAAGGTTGACCTTGGCTTCGTCGGGTCCTGCATGGTGCATAAGGGCGATATGAAAATCGTCGCTCAGATGCTCAAAAACCTCGAAAAGCAGCAGGGCAAGATTGAGTTCAAGGCGCCGCTGGTTGTCGCCGCACCGACCTACAACATCATTGATGAGTTGAAGGAGGAGGGTGACTGGGCCGTTCTGCAAAAGTATTCCGGCTTCGAGTTCGACGATATCGCTCCGAAAAGCACGGCGCGTGTGGATTACGAGAACATTCTGTATCTGGAGCGTCCGGGCTGTAACCTGTGCATGGGCAATCAGGAAAAGGCGGCAAAGGGCGACACCGTTCTGGCAACCTCGACCCGCCTGTTCCAAGGTCGCGTTGTAGAAGATTCGGCTGAGAAGAAGGGCGAGTCGCTACTCGCCTCGACACCGGTTGTTGTTCTCTCTGCTATTCTGGGCCGCACGCCCAGCATGGACGAGTATATCGAAGCAGTGGAGGGAATCGATCTGACTAAATTCGCACCACCACTGAAGAAGCCATTGGATGCCCTGTCGGTGCATTACTAAGCATATTGCGGGGTCGGCTGATTTATTCAGCCTGCCGTGATACGTGAAATACATTCAACGCCCGCTGCATCCGTGTAGCGGGCGTTTGTGTTTCTGACCGAGATGGATGTCTGCTAAGCGTTCACACCGAACTGAACATACGATATGATCGGAGAAAGATCGCTCATCAAGCAAGACCGCGCGATCGTGGAGACATGAATTGACGACTGCCAACCAATTGCGTGATCTAGACGCTATTCGGACTGATTTTATCGAGAAAATAGGCGTTATCGCGAAATCCGAGGGCGTGCCCAGGATCGCTGGCCGTGTTCTGGCGATGCTGCTTTATGATGGCGAGCAGGCGTCGTTCGGTCAGCTTGCGGAGCGTTTGCAAGTTAGTCGCGGCAGTATCAGCTCCAGCGTTCGCATCTTGGAAAGCCAGCAATTGATCAAGCGGGTGTCGCGCGCGGGCGATCGACAGGATTATTTCCAAATCGTCGAAAACGCCTTTGCGAATATGGTCGAGGCCGCCGCCGCCCGCGCCCGTCGAGCGGCGGTTGAAATTGAGGAAACGCTGCACGCCATCCCTGAATCCGAGGCCGGTGCGCGCAAACGTGTCGGCAGTTATGCCGCCTATTATCGCGCAATGGACGAGGGGCTAGGCCTGACGGCAAGCGCTCTGCGCGAGAAGGATTGATGCCCCGACACCGTTCGGGTGTCAGGGCAGGATGTGTATCAGGCGACAGCTTTAACTGGTGTAGGGCTGAGCGATTGACGCAGATCGGCCAGCAAATCCTCTACACCCTCCAACCCGACGGAGAGGCGAACCAGCCCCTCGGCAATGCCATGCTCGGCACGTTCCTCTGGCGTATAGGTTGAATGGGTCATGCTGGCAGGGTGCTGGATCAGCGTTTCCGCATCGCCCAATGACACTGCGCGGGTAATCAACTGCAAACGGTTCATCATCTGCCGACCCGCATCCAAACCGCCCTCCAGCTCAAACGCGATCATGCCGCCCGCCTGCGACATCTGCCGCTGCGCAAGGCTGTGCTGATCATAGCTGGGCAGGCCGGGATAGTGCACTTTGGCGACAGTTGGCACTGCCTCCAACATCTCCGCGATGGTTTGCGCGCTGGAACAAACGCGATCCATGCGTAGCTCCAGCGTTTTCAGCCCGCGCAGGATCAACATCGCGTTAAACGGTGCCATGACCGCGCCGGTCATGTCCTTCATCCCGTACATCCGAATTTGCCCGACCAGTTCCGCCGAGCCAGCCAGCAGGCCCGCAACAACATCCCCGTGACCACCCAGATATTTGGTCGCTGAATGCAGCACGATATCCGCGCCATGCTCAATCGGGCGGGTCAGGTATGGAGTGGCATAGGTGTTATCGACAACCACAACCGCGCCAGCCGCATGGGCGATTTCAGCCGTGGCAGCGATATCAACCAGACGCATATTGGGGTTAGCGGGGGTTTCAAAATAAACAACCTTGGTGCGCGAGGTTATCGCAGCCTTTAGGTTTGTTGGGTCGGTCAGGTCAATATGGGTCACGGTGATGCCAAATTTGGCTAACCCGTGCTGCATGAATGAAAATGTGCAGCCGTATAATGTCTTGTCGAGGATCACTTCATCGCCCGGTGCGAGCAGGGTCCACAATGTTGACGTGATCGCCCCCATACCTGAGGCGAGGGCAAGGCCCGCCTCGGCCCCCTCAAGCACAGCAATGCGCCGCTCCAGCAGGTCCGTGGTCGGATTTGATATCCGTGAATAGATGTGGCCGCCACGCTCACCCGCGAACATTTCGCCACCTTGCTCTGCTGTCTCGAACGCGAAGGTCGAGGTCAGGTGGAGCGGCGGGGTTAGCGCACCCTCGTTCTGCATTGGGTCATAGCCGTGGTGAATGGCCCGCGTGGCGAAGCTGTCGGTGGCGTTGCGCATGATATCCTCCCTGTTTCACAGATAGGATGCGCCTGAAGTCACGGTATTAAATTGCCAATTGTGTTCCATATAGGGTCTGTCTTGGCAGTATCTGCCACTGAAGCGCTGTTGCGCATCAATTTTGCGCAGCGGTGGCGACGTCAATAAAGCTCTCGAAATGTCGCGTGGCTACCACTGCGGCCAAACTGGTTGAGCGGTCCCGCGGTGCAATCAATGACAGCCCTAGATCGGCGATGCCGCTGCCGCGCAGGGGGACAGCCGAAACGCCTGCACCGCTGCCTGCATAGGCGGTGGGATACACCACGATTATGCTATGGCCTGCCCCCTCACGCACAAGTTGCCGCAACAGCTCTAGATTGTTGGAGGTCAGCGCCACCTGAAAATCCGTACCGGTTCGCGCTGCTGCAATGTCTAGAATGTCTCGCAAATGGCTGGTGCCGTCGGGCATCAAAATGGGTTGCGAGAAGAACTGATCGAGGGATATCGATTTCCGCGCCGACCCATCATCAGGGATCAGGGCAAAAACCCGAAACGGCACCTCGCGCAGGATCAGAACGCCGGGCAGGGGGCGGGGGCTGAATGTAAGGCCGAAATCAGCATCGCCATCGATGACCATCTGTCGCACCCGCTCGGAATCCACGATGCGGACGGTTGTGTTGATCTTGGGGTTTGCCTGCAAAAAAGCGGTTAGTGCCTGCGGAAGGAAGCTGATCGCGGCCTCTTGTGGAACGGCAATACGAACCTCGCCACGGCGCAGGCCTCTGAGCTCCTCAATCTCGTCCGCGACGGCGCGCATGTCCTTCTGCCATCCGCGCATCCGGTAAATGAGCAATTCACCAGCGGAGGTTAGGCGAACGCCCCTAGGGTGACGCTCAAACAATTGCAGACCCAGTTCCTCCTCGGCTTTGAGCAATTGTTTATCCACGGCCGAGGCTGAAACATGCAGTGCCTCGGCTGCCTGACGGATCGATCCTAGGCGAGATATTTCATCCATATATTTGAAGAATCTAGAAAAAAACACTCGTTCCATCTGCGCACCTCTTGCCTGATCTACGCCATCTCAGAGTGTAAACTAAAATGCAACGCTGCGTTGGATTCTTGGCGTTTGTAACAGTTCCGTGAATGGGCGTAGGTCTGGATAGAATTCTACGAACCATAGGTGACCCCTTGCGGCTGATCGCTCCAGAATTTTACGACGTTGATATCGCAGGGCAGGTAACGTCCCTGCCGATGCTGCAACTGGACGATCAACGTGCCATCGCATTGCTGATGGATATCGAGATGGGGCTTGCCTTTGGCGATCATGTTGGCAGGTCACTGGCAGACGGGTTTGCCGCGCTGAAACCGGATATTGTCGTGGGCAGTGCCACGTTGGGAATTCCGGTGGCTATGGATGTATCGAGGCATCTGGAGCTGGATAAATACGTCATCCTGCAAAAATCCCCAAAATTCCACCTCGCTGATGCGCTAGAAGAACCCGTTCGCTCGATCACCACAGATGAGCAGCAGCGGTTGCTGTTGGATCGCCGCCAAATCCCGCTGTTACAAGGGCGGCGTGTCGTGATTGTAGACGATGTCATTGCCACAGGGGCGAGCATGTCGGCCGCCATGCGGCTGGTACGGCGCGCCGGTGCAAAAGTCCTAGCAGTTGGGTCGATCCTGACTGAGGGGAATAGCTGGCGCGAAGCCTTGGCACAGGATGCTGGGCTGGTTCACCGGCTGGGTCACATCCCGCAATTTCGCATTATCGATGGTGAGGCACGTATGGACCCCGCCAGCGTCGATGAAAGCCCGATCAAACGGCCAAGACTATAAAAACACTACCAATATTTCGCGCAGGATCGGCAGGGAGGAGGCCGTGATTGCACCAAAGAACCATCCTACCGGCGAACCCTATCGCCTGAACCAACAGGACTAAAATCATGCACAACACCACTCTTCCAGAGGAGAACGGCTCCAGCCTGTTCCCTCTCGTTCTTTCGATCGTTGCGGCGGCGGCTACCGGGGTTCTATGGACCTATGCGAACCCGATCCAACTGGTTCCGGGCGTGATTCAGTGGCGCATCTTTGCGTTCCTGCCGCCGCTTATCGGTATCCTGCTGGGCTGGAAAAGCGGCTTTATCTGCGGATATCTGGGCACAATCATCTGGTCGCTGCTGGCGGGCACATTTATCCCTGCGCATTCGTTGATTGTTGACGGAATTGCGGTTGGTTTAACGGGTATGATCCCGGGAATGCTGTTCAATCCGGCGACAACGACCTTTGATAAAAAGACACTGATCCGCATCGCCGCGGTTTGTCTGGCGGTTGGTCTGGTGATGGTTGTTGCGGTTTCGGCAAGTCTCGCCTTCCTAGGCATCTTCCCGTTCTGGTGGGCCGTTGGATATCTGGGGCTGTCGGATATTGTTCCCATGCTGATCGGAACACCGTTGCTGGTTGCCTCTGCCCAGAAAATTCTGACTGCGGCGCATCCTTCCGGCTTTAAGCGCTTCTGATTAGATGTCGTTTTTCTCCGCACAGGAACTGACAGTGGGGTTCGGTACGTCCGAGCCCCTCTTATCGGATATCAACTTGGAGCTTGAGGCCGCAGATCGCCTGCTGATTTGCGGGGCAACGGGGTCTGGTAAAACCACGTTAATGATGGCGTTGGCTGGCATCATTCCCAAAATTATCCCGAACAAAAACTATTCCGGTCAGGTGATGCTAGAGGGTGTGCCGCTATCTGCGATTGGCAGTGATGCGCTGTTCTCGCAAATCGGCTTTGTCGCCCAAACGGTCGAGGATCAGCTATGGGATCTATCGGTTGAGGATATCATCGCTTTTCCGCTTGAAAATCGTGGCGTTCAACGGGCAGAGGTCCGCGCCCGTGTTTCCAGCCTGATGCAGCAATTGAATCTGACCGAGTTGTCTGGTCGTCGTGTTCTAACGCTGTCTGGCGGGGAGCGTCGCATGGTGGTTTTGGCGGCAGCTTTGGCACCGCACCCCAGGGTTTTGGTTTTGGATGAGCCGACAACCGGCCTTGACCCTGCGGCGCGTCAGCGTTTGTGCGGTGCCTTGGCGCAGGCTGCGGATACGGTGAGCAATGTGATTGTGGCGGAGCAAGACCCAGTTCATCTTGCCTCGATCACGCAGCACCTCGCGATCATCAGCGATGGTACATTGTCAGCGATTGAGCCGCTGGAACCTGCGCTGGATAAATCGGAGATGTGGGAACATGCCGGATTGCTGGCACCCCGTCGCAAAATCAATCGGCCAGCACCGCCTGAAATCGGGCGTGAACTATTGGCGATTTCTGCGTTGCGCACAAAGCTAACGCGGGCCTCAGGCAAGCCGGTGCTGGATGACCTCGAATTGAACCTGCATGGTGGCGAAGTCTTGGGCGTGATTGGCCGCAATGGTGCAGGCAAAACCACGCTAATGCGCTCGATCCTGGGATTGTCGGCAATCGCGTCGGGTGGGATTTCAATTGCGGGGGCAACAGCGGATGGCTGGACCACCGCGCGGCGTGCCCGTTCCATCGCCTATGTCCCGCAAAGTATGCGGCAAATCCTGTTTCATATGACCGTGGAGGAGGAGGTTGGCTTTGCGCTATCCATGGGCGGGAATGATGAAGATGCTGATACGATCCTCGCGCGCTATGGCCTTGCCGGAATGCAGGAAACAAACCCGTTCGCCCTATCGGCGCGGCAGCAGGGGCAGCTCGGCCTTGCCTGTGCCGAGGCGAGCGGCGCTATTATCGCCATCATTGACGAGCCGCTGCTGGCGCGGGATTTGCAGGGGCGCGCTCTGCTTGAAACCTTCCTCACACGGATGACGCAATCGGAGCGGACGGTGATGCTGGTATCGCATGATCTGGAGCTGGTGGACGATGTCGCAACACGGCTGGCGATCGTTGCAGACGGTCATATCCCGTTCGATGGCACGTCTGAGGAGGGATGGCGCAGCGCTGCCTTTGACGCATTGGGATGGCCTGCGCCCTATGCTGCGCAACCGGAGGTCACGTCATGACGCGGCTGCACGACCTGAATTTCTTTATCAAACTGGGGATTGCTTTCGCTCTGATGACGGTGGCGTGGTTCGCGCCAAACTGGCAATCCGGCGTGCCCTTTGCGCTGCTCTGCGTTGGGGGCCTATGGGTGGCTAAGGTGCCAAAACTAGGCAGTTACCTAAAGGGCGCGGGGCTGCTGACCCTGATGGTTATTGCCAGTTGGATGGTGAACCTATTGTTGCAGGGGGTCGCGCCGCTTGATGCACTGGCGATCGCCGCCCGAATGGCGGCCCGATTGGTGGCAACCACGGCGTTGTTTTACTTCGTCATGGAAACCTCCAGCCCTGGCGCAATTCTAGCTGCGTGCTCTGCCGCGCGGTTGCCGCCCATCGTCACGCTGGTCCTATCACTGACCTTTGGCATTATCCCGATGCTGCGCGATGAATTCGAGCGGATCGCCGACGCCCAACGCGCCCGTGGCATGGAGATTGATAATGTTAGCGTGGTCAAAAAGCTGCGCTTTGCCCTCGCGCGCGGTGTGCCGCTATTGGTTCAGGCAATTCGAACGGCGCATGCAATCTCATTTTCGTTGACGCTTTACGGCTTTGACCTGTCCCGCAAGCGCACAACATGGCGCGAGGTTGGCATGATGGTTGAGCCGCATTTGTCATGGAAGGATAAATCCCGATGACTGATCAAACCAATTCCCAAACTTGGCACGTGGACGTGCAGGGTTATCCGCTGGACCTGCCTATTGTGCCGATCAATCCGGATTTCGCGATTTCATTGATGATGGTGATCGACCTTGGCGTGAAGTTTGGTGAGCATATCGGCAAATGCCTTGCCGAAAAAATCGCCCCGCTGCGGCCTGATATCATCGTCGGCCCTGCAACGCTGGGTATTCCCGTGGCTATTGAGGTGACGCGCGCATTGGGCTTGGACCAGTATGTTGTCCTGCAAAAATCGCCCAAGCTGCATTTGTCGGATGCGCTGGAATATAAACTGACCTCGATCACGTCCAAGGGCGAGCAACGCATTCTGCTGGATCGTGCCGCTATTCCGCTGATTAAGGGGCGGCGCGTGGTTGTGGTGGATGATGTCGTGGCGTCCGGTTCCAGCTTAAAGGCAGCACTTGAACTGGTCCGTGAGGCCGGTGGTGAAATTGTCGGGGCAGGGGTGATCCTGACCGAAGCACAGGAATGGCGTGAAGTGTTGGGCGATGACGTGGAACACCTCGTTTCCGTTGCGCATATCCCGCAATTCGCGCCCGATGCTGATGGAACATGGCAGCCCATTTCAGGAACCTAGACAGCCCTATTCATGGTAATCGTGCTGGTGGTCATATGTTGATAGGGCATTGGCCAAGGTTTTGAGGACATCCTCGCGCCCCGACTGAATCCGTTGCGCGATCCCTAGGCGGCGGTGAACAGGCGGGGTGCCTAAATGGAACCAGCTCAACGGCGCGGTGTTCATGTCCTGCAACGCTATTTGCGGAACCACCGAAAAGCCCAGCCCAGCCTTCACACAACCGACCACTGCGGCCATTGTGTTGACGGAAACAGATTGCCGCAATGGTACGCCTAAACGGGCGATCTCGGTGTGGATCAACCGCGCCAATGTGACCTCGGTTCGATAGCGAATGAACGGAACCTCACGGGCGAGTGCATCGAGCGTCAGGCCGCTGGCCCCATCCGGGGCCAACACGATCAGGGGTTCGTTGATAACCGGAATCCATGTCAAACTGGCGGGCACCGCGACGTGATCGCCAACCAGTGCGGCGTCCAATTGACCAGTGACGACCTCGCTCATCAAATCCTCGGATTTTCCAACACGCAGATGGAAGTTCAGGTTCGGATAGGTTGATTGCAGCGTGGCCAGCGCATTGGGGACCACCGAATTTGCACCGGTGCGCAATGTGCCGAACGCCAGCGTGCCGCGCATCTGCTCATCACTGACCGTTTCCTTGGTCTGACTGACAATGTTCAGGATGGCCCTGGCGGAGCGAACCATCTCCGCCCCCTTAACCGTCAATGCAGGCGGGCGGCGCGAGCGGTCAAAGAGCAGCGCATCGACCTCATTTTCCAGCGCGGCCATCTGCTGACTGACCGCAGATGCCGTTAGGTTTACGGCCTGTGCTGCGGCTGCAAATCCACCGTGATGTGCAACCGCTAAAAGGGTTTCGAGTTGGCGTGTGTCCATACCCTATAGTCAATTATTTTAACTTTAGGGGCAAGCTATCCACCGCTTAGGCTGTGACATTCTGCTTTAAGGACGCTTTTTGCGAGATGAACGCGCAAACCAGCAATTGGGACATGTGATAGATCATCAAGGGCAGCACGATCGCGCCGACCATATCCGGTGCGAACAGCGCCGTGGCGATGGGCAGGCCACTGGCGAGGCTCTTGGTTGAGCCGCAATAGAACAGCACCGCCCGATCAGGGTAATCCATTCCCGATGTTTTTCCGGCAAGGATCATCGCCCCCATACCAAGCGCGAGGAACACCCACACCACGACAAACAGCATCAGCAAAGTACCAACAGGGATCGCAGACCACAGACCCGAAACCGTGCCCGCACTAAAGGCGGAATAAACGATCAGCATAATCGACCCGCGATCCACGGTCATCGTCAGAACCTTATGCCGCTTTACGAAATCACCGACCCATGGACGCAGGATTTGCCCGATAACAAAGGGTAGCAAAATCTGGACGCCGATTTTCCCAACCGCATCCAAGCTGACGCCACCCTCACCCTGTTGCAGGAACAATGCGACCAGCATCGGGGTCAGCGCCACACCGATCAGGTTTGATACAGATGCGGCGCAAATTGCCGCCGGAACATTACCCCCCGCGATGGATGTAAAGGCAATGGATGACTGCACTGTTGAGGGCAGAACCGCCAGAAACAGCAGTCCCATCGTCACCGTCGCACCCAGTAGCGGACCGAATACCATGGTAAGCGCAAGGCCGATAAGCGGAAACATCAGATATGTCGCGGCAAAGGTCAGCCCCTGTAACCGCCAATTTGTCAGCCCCGCCTTTACCGCCCGCGGGTCCAGCTTCGCACCGTATAGGAAGAAGAGCAGCGAAACGGCCCAGAACGTCACATGGCGTAAACCGTCGGCGGCAACGCCCTGCGCGGGCAGGACAACACCCGCCAAAACCGTCGCAAGCAACAGCAGCATATAGGCGTCAATGCCGATGCGTTTGATGAAATTCATAATATCTTCTGCCCAATTCGGTATTTTCTGCGGCTGGCGATTTTCCAGCCTGTATTCGTTTCGGGGCCGCACATAGCGGGTGCAGGTCCAACCTGCACCCAGCAATGATTAAAATCCGGCGGCCTGTCCATCCTTGCGCGGGTCCGATCCCGCAGCGTAGCCGCCATTATTCATCCGCTGGACCAATTGCGCACCCCCAAAACCAAAGGCGTTATCGGGGGCCTCGATCTGGATGTTGTGCCCAAGGGCCGTTAGCCCGTCCAGCAGATCGGTGGGCATTGTCGGCTCACAGGCGATGTCCAGCCCCTCAATCGCGCGCCAACGTGGGGCGTCGGCGGCGGTTTGCGGATCTTGATCCCACAATTGCGTGCGCAGCAACAGCTGAACGTGACCCTGTGCCTGAATCGGACCGCCCATCATGCCAAAGGCCATAAGGGGCGCGCCGTCCTTCATCGCAAAACCTGGAATGATGGTGTGGAAGGGGCGCTTGCCCGGCTGGACCTGGTTGGGATGACCCTGCTGGGTGGTGAATCCAAAGCCACGATTCTGCATAGAAACGCCCGTTCCTGGAACAACAACGCCTGACCCAAACCCAGCATAGTTGGATTGAATGAAACTGACCATCATCCCCGAAGAATCGCCAACATTCAGCAGAACCGTACCGCCCAGTTTTGGTGCGCCGGCCCCGAAATCTTGTGCGCGATCCAGATCGATCAGCGCGGCGCGGGATTTCAGATAATCCGCGTTCAGTAGGGCAGCTTCATCCACATCGGTCATATGCTCCCGATCGGCGACATAGGCGTGCAGGTCGGCATAGGCCAGTTTGATGGCCTCGATCTGTAGGTGGGTGGCGATCAGATCATTCGGGCCGTGGTCGCGAATGCCGGTATGTTGCAAGATGCCAAGCGCCATCAGCGCCGCGATACCCTGACCGTTTGGCGGGATCTCATGCAGTTCAACATCATCAAATGTCTGGCTGATCGTGCCGCACCAATCATTGGTGTGCGAGGCAAGATCCTCAGCCGTCATCGCGCCGCCATTTGCCTTGGCAAAGGCGATGATCTCCTGCGCAATCTCACCCTCGTAAAAGGCACGGCCCTGCGTTTCAGCAATGGCGCGCAGGGTGCGGGCGGCACCGGGATTGCGGAAGCGCTCACCCGGTTCTGGGGGCTGGCCATCGGGCATAAAGGTTTCCGCAAATCCGGGCTGATCCTTTAACACGGCTGCACCCTTGGCCCATGCGGTACCAACAACGGGAGACACGATGAAGCCTTCCTCAGCGTAGCGGATCGCGGGGGCCAGCACTGTGGCCAAATCCAGCTTGCCGAATTTCTCGGACAGCTCAACCCATGCGCTGACTACACCGGGAACGGTAACGGCGTCCCAGCCATGTTCAGGCATTCCACCGATAAAACGGTCCGGAGTCCACGCGGCAGGCGCGCGCCCAGATGCGTTTAGGCCGTGCAGTTTCTCACCGTCCCACAGAATGCAAAACGCATCCGAGCCAAGACCGCAGCCCGTCGGCTCCACAATGGTCAGGGTCGCAGCGGTTGCAATCGCTGCATCAACGGCGTTTCCGCCTGCTTGTAGGATGGATAGGCCGGCCTGCGTGGCCAATGGCTGTGATGTGGCGACAATATTCTCGGCCAGCACTGGTGAGCGGCGCGAGGGGTAGACGGGATCATGACGTAGGCGCATCGGAAAGTCTTTCTGTGCTTTTACGAGCTTTAAGGTGGCTGCGGACGGCCCAAATGATGGAAACCACGGCAGCAATCAGGAAAATCAGACTGATCGGGCGTGTCAGGAACAGCGTGGGGTCTTCGTCTGTCATCAATGCGCGGCGCAGATTGGTTTCTGCGATAGGGCCAAGGATGACGCCCAACACCAGCGGCGCCAGCGAATAGCCAAGCGCACGCAGGACATAGCCCGCAATGCCAATGAAAATCAGCAGGTACAGATCAGTCACGCGGTTGTTCAGCGCAAAGGTGCCCACGACACAGCAGGTCATCACCACGGGAACAATCAGCCATTTCGGAATCTCGGTCACGCGCAGGAACAGCCGCATGGAACAGACCGACACAATCAGCATCATCAACGATGCCACGACCATGGCGATGAACATGCCGTATACCAGATCGGCGTGGTCAAGGATCAGCCGCGGTCCAACGGAAATGCCATGAACCATCAGTGAGGCCATCAGGATCGCATCAACCGCTGATCCGGGAATGCCCAAACCAATCAGCGGGATTAGTCCCCCGCCCGCGGTTGCGGAGTTTCCGGATTCAGATGCGATGATCCCATCGGGCGAACCTGCCCCGAAAGATTCAGGGTTTTTCGAGGAACGCTTTGCCTGATCATAGGCCACCAGATTGGCGATAGAACCGCCCGCGCCGGGCAATGCGCCGATCAGAACACCGATGATCGCTGACCGGATCAGGTTGACCGGCCGCATCAGGACTTCCTTCATGACCTTCCATGTTTGGAAGTCGATTGCGCCCGTCACCAAGGCATTGCCGGAGCGAACATTGTCGGCATTCTCAACCTCTGAAACCAATTGGGAAATTGCGAAAATCCCGATCAGCACGACAAGGAATGGCAGGCCGGCCTGCAACATCTCGATGCCGTAATCAAAGCGTGGACGCCCCATAATCGGGTCCGTACCAACGGTCGAGATTGCCAAGCCGATCAAACCCGCCAGCATTCCGCGCATCGCAGATGTCCCGACAAGGCTGGCAACAATAGTCAGTGCAAAGACGATCAGTGAGAAATACTCCCACGGCCCCAAACGCACCGCAAACAGTGCCAGCGGCGGAGCTGCAAAAATCAGGACGACCGTGGACAGCACGGTTCCGAAAAAGGACGCCCAAACGCCGATGGATAGCGCGCGACCGGGTTCGCCGTTACGGGCCATAGGAAAGGCGTCAAATGTGGTGGCGACCGAGGATGGCGTGCCGGGAATGCCCAGCAATGCGGCCGAGATCAGGCCGCCTGTATAGCCGCCAACATAGACGGCCAGCATGACCGCGATGCCCTGTAGGGGCTCCATCGTGAAGGTCAGCGGCAATGTCAGAACGATAGCCATCGTGACGGTGAAGCCGGGAATGGCTGCTGCTACGATTCCAGCGATGGACCCGCACAGCATATAAATAAGGGTGGCGACGGTGAAAATCTGCGCCGCGCCGGTCAGGAAATCAGCCATGTCAGAGAACTCCACGCGGCAGGAAGACGGTGAACACTTCAGCGAAAACCCAGTTCAGGCCGAACGAGAAAACCACAGCGATGACCGCGGCAAGCGCGATGGATTTTGCGGTGCGCGGCATCAGCGCGACTTGCAAACCGAACAAGAACAACAGGCTGGCAATGGAAAAGCCGAGCACAGGGATCAAAAGTAGATAAACCGTTAGCGCGCCAAGGCAGACAAAAACCAAATAGCACCGCTTTGCCCACGCGACGGATTCCGCGATGAAGTTCGCATATGCGCTGCGGGGGATTTCGCGGATCGTACCGATGAAGGCGATAGCCGCAACCAAGGCCATGATGGCAAAGATCAGCTTGGGGAATGCGCCTGCGCCTAACTTCTCAAACCGCGATGCGGGGATGGCTGTTGCGGTAATGAACAGGCCGACCGAGCATAGGAACAAAAAAACGTAGCTGAGGAGGAGGGCAATTTTGCCCGCCTCCTGCTTCTTGACGATATCGGTATCGCTCATGGAGCGAGAACCGCGGATAGCGACTGAACCGTTGCGTCCAGATCGGCCAGATATGCGCGATATGCGTCCTGCCCACGGAACCCAACATCAGCACCGGCATTGTTGGTTTGCTCGATATAGGTTGGATCTTGCGACAGGCTTTCCAGCGCGGCCTCAAGTGTGTCCCGAACTTCCTGCGGTGCGCCCTTGGGCATCACGATGCCACGGGTCACGTTCAGGTCCAGCGCTTGGCCGAACTCACTGAATGTTGGAACATCAGGCGAGGCTGCTACACGCTCCAGCGCGCCAACGGCCAGAAAGTTCAGATCGCCATTGTTTACGAACTGCTCGGATGAGCTGATGTCGCCGATGGCAACGTCCAGGTTTCCGCCAACCAGCGCACGAACACGCTCACCCGTACCCTCATAGCCCACATATTTGAACTCAAGGTCAAAGGCTTGCTCGATCATAGCGGCGTGCAGATGCGGAACGCCGCCCAAGGTGACGCCCATCGAAATCTCACCGGGATGTGCCTGTGCATAGGCGATGAACTCTTCGAACGTGCTGTAATCATCGCTAAGGCCAGCAACCAGATATTGCGGCGACGCTGTCATCAGGCCGATTGGATCGAAGTCATCCCATGCCAGATCAGTGATGCCGGTTTCGGTTGCGACCAGCAGGCCCTCGTGAACCTGACTGATTGTGTACCCATCGGCAGCACGGCGCGATGCTTCACGCAGGCCAACAGTTCCGCCAACACCCGGCATATTGATCACGGGCATATCCGCGCCCAAGAACGGTGCCACATTGTTTGCGACGATGCGCATCAATGTGTCCGATCCACCGCCGGGCGACCACGGTACGATGAATTCAACAGCACGCTCTGGGTAGGATTGAGCGTGAGCAGGTGCGACGGCGAGGGTCGCTGCGGTAACTAGGGCGGCAATGCCCGTTCGAAGTGTCATATTGAGCTTCCCTGTGAGGTTTGCAGCGGTTTGCCCGCCGCGATTTGGCTGTAGACCACAGGTAACACAAGAATTACACACGCAAAGCGCGTAATTTTTGCTATTATGTTTAGATGTTTTAACTTTATCGCAAGTGCAGCATAGGACTGTTAAACATCTGCCGCGTCACTTGCCAGTGGTCGTATTTTCGAAAAAATGAAGCTTCCATGACGTTTTAGTACGCACATCTTCAAAGGAAGCTGATTTGTTGTCGGGCCAATTCTGCCCTTTGTGGCGTAGGTAGATTGCTTGTCTAGAGCACACGCCTGACGCCGGCCTGTATGTTAAGCATTTTGGGTAGATATATCTGCGCCAACAGGTTCGGATCCTCATGTGTCGCGGGCATTCCGCTGTTAATTGCCGCAATGACACGCCCATGTCCGTCGGTCAGCGGTACAGCGATTGAGCGCAGGCCAATTTCAATCTCCTGATCAATTATGGCATATCCATCCTCACGCACCGCATCGATGCGCTGCATAATCAACTCAGGGTCGGTCAGAGAAAAGCTGGTGCGCGGTGATAAATCTGCGCTCTTGATCACTGCCATCGCGTCTTGGCGTGGCAGTGATGCGAGCAGGACACGGCCCATTGATGTGCAAAAGGCCGGTAGGCGCGATCCCGGCATGAGGCCGATCGACATCAACCGCTTTTGTGCTGCGCGCGCGATGTACACAATCTCCGTCTCGTCCAGCAAAGCGACTGAGCAGCTATGCCCGATTTGATCCGATAGCTGATCCAGCCACGGTTGGACGATTTGCGACAAGGGTAATGAGGTCAGCGTGGCGACGCCTAGGCGCAATACACGTGGCGTGAGGGTGAAGAACTTCCCGTCATAATCGGCATATCCCTCTCGATGCAAGGTTAGCAGAACACGCCTAGTGGTCGCGCGATCTAAACCGCTCGCGCTGGCTGCTTGCGTGATCGACAGGCGGGGCATGTTCGCGCCGAAGGCCTCAATCACCTTCAATCCCTTCGCCAGAGACGCAATGTAATCTGTCGGTTTGTTCAACATGTGAACGGATTTAGCCACTTATTGAACAAAGTTCAATATACGCACAATTCGCATTACCCCGCGAAGCCAGCGCACATAGTTTGCCGTCAAATAGGGAGGTCATAATGAGCAAATCATGCACATCAATTTCACAGGCCGTCGCCGATATACCTGATGACTCAACCATCATGGTCGGCGGATTTGGCGGTTCGGGTGCGCCGGTGGAGTTAATCCACGCATTGATTGATCGCTTTCGTCTGACGGGCAGCCCGAAGGATCTGACGGTCATCAATAACAATGCGGGCAACGGATCTATCGGCATTGCGGCTATGATCCATGCGGGCATGGTGCGGAAAATGATCTGCTCCTTTCCGCGATCCT
Organism: Pontivivens marinum; assembly: GCF_900231835.1. Taxonomy (GTDB): domain Bacteria; phylum Pseudomonadota; class Alphaproteobacteria; order Rhodobacterales; family Rhodobacteraceae; genus Pontivivens; species Pontivivens marinum. The sequence continues at coordinate 432,966 of NZ_OCTN01000002.1, forward strand.
CTAATGCAGATGCCTTCAACACGAAATATCTGGCGAACGAGGTCGAGTTGGAACTGGTGCCACAGGGCACGCTGGCAGAGCGTATTCGCGCGGCCGGTGCAGGCATTCCGGCATTCTACACACCCACCTCATTTGGAACCGAGTTGGCCGCAGGAAAACCGACAGAGGAATTCGATGGGAAGATGTATGTGCGCGAACGCTGGCTGAAAGCCGACTTTGCACTGCTCAAGGGCCATATGGGTGATGAGGCCGGCAATCTGACCTATCGCCTTGCAGGGCGTAACTTCAATCCGCTCATGGCCATGGCTGCAAACACGACCATAGCGCAGGTTACGCATCTGGGTGAGAGCGGCTCAATTGATCCAGAGCACGTAATTACCCCCGGCATTTTCGTGGATAGGCTCGTCGAGGTGACCGACCCCCAACAAGAAGAAGTCCTTGTGCGTGAAGGAGTCGTTTACTAATGTCTGATTTCAATCTGATGGAAGATAAGTTGCCTAACGCCAAAATCGCATGGCGGGCGGCGCAGGACCTTAGTGATGGGTCTTATGTGAACCTTGGTATCGGTTTCCCCGAAATGATCGCGAAGTTCCAGCCCGAGGGGCGCGCGGTGACCTATCACACGGAAAACGGGGTGCTTGGTTTTGGCAAAGCACCCGACATTGGTGATGAGGATTGGGACCTGATCAATGCCGGAAAGAAGGCGATCACCCTCAACCAAGGGGCGTCGCTTTTCCATCATGCTGATAGCTTCGCAATGGTGCGTGGCGGTCACTTGGATTTGGCCGTTCTCGGGGCCTATCAGGTTGCACAGAACGGCGACCTTGCAAATTGGAGCGTTGGCGCAAAGGGCGTGCCCGCCGTGGGTGGTGCAATGGATCTGGTCCATGGTGCGAAAAACGTTGCCATCGTCACAGATCACGTCACCAAACGGGGCGAGCCGAAATTGTTGGAGCGTTGCACGCTGCCACTAACCGGCATTGGTTGCGTAACGCGGATTTACAGCTCGCTGGCTGTTATCGACGTCGTGGACGCTCACTTTGTTCTGCGTGAAAAACTACCTGAAATAAGCATAGACCAACTGCAATCTGTCACGGGTGCTGAACTGCATCTGGACGGCAATGTTGGCGATCTCATTGTACCGGAGGATATTTGATGAGCGACGTATATATCTGTGACTATATTCGAACACCTATTGGCCGCTATGCAGGTGGGCTTTCCGGCGTTCGGGCCGATGATCTCGGCGCAATCCCGCTACGGGCCCTCGCGAAGCGGAACCCGAACATGGATATGGCCGCAATTGACGAGGTTATCTTTGGTTGCGCAAATCAGGCGGGCGAGGATAACCGCAATGTCGCGCGCATGTCCGTGCTGTTGGCCGACTATCCGCAGGCTGTACCCGCAACCACGATGAACCGGTTATGTGGCTCGGGCATGGACGCGATCATTACAGCGGCGCGCGCGATCAAATCCGGCGAAGCGGAACTGATCATTGCAGGCGGAGTCGAGAGTATGTCCCGTGCGCCCTTTGTTATGCCCAAGGCGAACAGCGCGTTTTCGCGCTCAACCGAAGTGCATGACACAACCATAGGGTGGCGGTTTGTAAACAAGTTGATGCAGGACCAGTACGGCGTCGACTCCATGCCCGAAACGGCTGAAAACGTGGCCGAAGACTTCTCAATCAGCCGCGAGGATCAGGACCGGTTCGCATTACGCTCGCAGCAACGTGCAGGCGCCGCGCAGGAAAGCGGCCGACTGGCGCGTGAAATTACTCCGGTCGAGATCCCGCAGCGCAAGGGCGATCCTGTTGTGATTTCAATGGACGAGCATTTGCGGCCCTCGACCACGTTCGAGGCGCTGCAAAAGCTGCGTGCCTTTGTCAAAGCGGACGGCACCATCACGGCGGGCAATGCGTCCGGTGTAAATGATGGCGCGGCGGCTGTGGTCCTTGCAACGAAGGAAGCAGCGGAGAAGCACGGCCTGACACCAATTGCCAAGGTTTTAGGTGGCGCGACGGCTGGTGTCGCACCACGGATCATGGGGTTCGGTCCTGCACCGGCTTCCAAAAAACTGATGGAGCGGCTTGGGTTGAAGCAGCAGGATTTCGCTGTGATCGAGCTGAACGAAGCATTCGCGTCGCAGGGGCTTGCCACTCTGCGTGACTTGGGGATTGCTGATGACGACCCTCGGGTGAACGCGAATGGCGGTGCAATCGCATTGGGCCACCCGCTGGGCATGTCCGGAGTTCGGATTACAGGAACGGCAATGCTGGATCTGGCGCCGGGTGAAATGAGCCTTTCCACCATGTGTATTGGGGTTGGACAGGGCATCGCCATTGCATTGCAAGCAGTTTAGACGATATATCTCCTGAAATTAACATAAGAACGATTATCATGCGCAGTTAATTAGGAGCGATATTTTTGCGGCGATGCTGAAGGGTCAGCATCGCCACAGTTTTAACTGGCCAGATCAGAACTCGACAACGGCCCGAATGGATTTGCCCTCATGCATCAGGTCGAAGCCGTGGTTGATTTCATCCAGCGTCAGTTTGTGAGTGATCATCGGATCGATCTCAACTTTCCCCGACATGTACCAATCAACGATCTTGGGCACGTCTGTACGCCCCTTTGCACCACCAAAGGCTGTTCCGCGCCAAACGCGACCTGTGACCAGTTGGAACGGACGGGTCGAGATTTCGGCACCAGCCGCAGCAACGCCGATGACGATGCTCTCACCCCAGCCCTTATGCGCGGCCTCTAGCGCCTGACGCATAACCGTTGTGTTGCCTGTTGCGTCGAAGGTGTAATCCGCGCCGCCGCCGGTCAGCTCGACCAGATGCGCGACCAGATCACCCTCAACCTTGCTGGGGTTCACGAAATCGGTCATGCCGAAATAGCGGCTCATTTCCTCTTTATCGTCGTTCAGATCAACGCCGACGATCTGATCCGCACCGGCCATGCGCAGGCCCTGAATAACGTTCAGGCCAATGCCGCCCAATCCGAACACAACGCAGCGCGCGCCGATCTCAACCTTAGCCGTGTTGATAACCGCGCCGATGCCTGTGGTGACGCCGCAACCGATATAGCAAATCTTGTCAAATGGCGCGTCCTTGCGGACCTTGGCCAATGCGATTTCAGGCACAACCGTGTGGTTCGCGAAGGTCGAACAGCCCATGTAGTGATAAATGGGCGTGCCATCCAGCATCGAGAAGCGGGTCGTACCATCGGGCAGCAGCCCCTGCCCCTGCGTGACGCGGATCGCCTGACACAGGTTGGTTTTGCCCGATAGGCAATATTCACACTGGCGGCATTCAGGTGTGTAGAGCGGGATCACATGGTCACCGACCTCAAGAGTGGTGACGCCTTCACCGACCTCCATCACGATGCCTGCGCCCTCATGACCCAGAATTGTTGGGAAAATACCCTCTGGATCAGCACCGGAGCGGGTGAATTCATCGGTATGGCAAAGGCCGGTCGCCTTCATCTCAATCAGGACTTCCCCCCATTTGGGGCCCTCAAGATTGACCTCCATAACCTCCAGCGGTTTTCCGGCGGCGACTGCGACGGCGGCACGGGTTCTCATCATGGGATATCCTTACATAATATGCGTAGGCTTACTGGCTATTTGCGCAAAAATTTAGTGGCGCGCCAAGATTCATTCAAGCAGCCACGCCATTATACGCAGAGAGGGTGTCATGCAAATTCTGAAATGCTTAGAGCTGATTGAGCGCCCGTGCACTGTGACGGGGACGTTATCTTCTATCACAGCCCTTACGATCAGCCAGCTAGCGGGTTTCACGCAATTCGGATAGAATTGCTGCAAAGAATTTACCTGCAATCCAAGGCCGCGCCATGAGTTTATGACGCTGATAAATGCGAACATTTTCGCACGCACCTAACTGCCATCCTTATAAAATTGATAACGTTAGCCCCCGCTCTGAAAGGCACGCCATGAGCGATTCAATCAAAAACACCCGTGACGTTTCCCCGTCACAGGTAAAGAGTTGAGCGCTAAAAGCTGGCTGATCGAAGCACCCCTGCGCATGCTGATGAACAATTTACACCCCGATTTAGCCGAAAATCCGCGAAATCCAGCGGTTGTTTTACTGGCTCATCTTGGCGTCAACCATCGCTTCCTCTGCGATCATCGCCTCCAACTGTCGGCGGAACCGTAATTGGCCCGCATCGATGCCAAGATCGATATGGGGCGAGGTTTTTTCCTGCATACCTATCTGAACCTGATCCAGCACGGCGCGATCCTCCTCAAAAGCGTCGCGGACATCCTTGCTCATCATCGCGGACAGTTCCGCATCATCAGGGCGGATATTGCGCAGCTGGAACCAGTAATAGCGTGTTTCATTTTCGGTCGTCGGGGTCATGAAGTTATAGCTGTCCATGACAAAGGTATTTTTATGTAGCGTTCCATCCACGCCACCGGTTCCCGCAGGGGTAAACACGGCGCGGATCAGGGCGTGGCTGGGATAGCGGACCTCGTAATGCTGTAGGCGATCGCAATTGCCCTCAAACTCTACCACCTTTTTGTAAAACGGGGCGGGTTCGTGATCCATCATCCAGCGATGCACGATGATACCAGCATCAGTTTTAGTGACGCGCAGCGGGGTGTCCTTCGTCGCTGGCGCGGCAAAGGAGGATTGGTGCACCCATGCGACATGAGTCGGGTCCAGCAGGTTGTCGCACATCAGCAGATAGTTGCAGTTCAGCTCCATCGCGGCGCCGCGGTTGATCCCCCAGTCGGGGCTGTCGAAATTCGGAATGTCGATGATATCCTCGACATCTGCGATGGCCGCATTGCCCATCCAGATCCAGATCAGGCCGTATTTTTCATGTACCGGATAGGGCCGCACCCGCGCCGCCGATGGAATACGCCCGCCACCCGGTGCCCAAACGCATTGCCCCGCACAATCAAAGGTCAGCCCGTGATAACCGCATTCGACATTGTCGCCCTTAATCCGGCCCTTGGACAAAGGTAGCTTACGGTGGGGGCAGGCATCCTCCATCGCGATGACTTCGTCGTCACTGTTGCGAAACATGCAGATTTTTTCGCCGAGCACTTTTACTTGCTGTAACTCATTGACGATCTCGTCGCTCCAGGCGGCGACATACCATGCATTTTTCAGAAACATATGACTTCCTAGCTAACGTGTTCGGTGTCTGGCTGGTCACATCATAGGTCGGGCGTGGCGGTAATGAAACCAGAGCGACGGCCTACTTTTGTTTAGTAAAGCTAATTAATCAGGCTGCGGCCTCAGCCAGAATCCAGTTGAGCAAATTGCGTGGTTTCTCATTTTCCAGCATCATTGGACCCCGGAAAATGTAATAGGGTTCTGGCATGGGTAGCGATTTTTGCGATATCCGCACCAGCCGCCCTAGGTTCAGATCAACCGAGGCAAAGGATAGCTGCGCTAGGGCAACACCCTGGCCCGCCGCCACGGCCTCCAATGCGGAGCTGGAGAGCGAATGCACCGAGGTCGGTTTGTGTTTCGGCGCGGACAGGCACTGCGCTTGCAACCATGTGCCCAGCCGAGATCATTGCGTGATAGGACTTTGCCATGGGCACCAATGCGGCGCGGCGTCCGTCCTTCATGATCAATGGCATCTGCAATTGAGCCTCAATCAGCTTGATCTGCTGACTGCACCGGCTGTTACGCCCAGCTCTCGCGCTGCTGAATTTACGGAGCCGAGTCTGCCAAAGCTTTCAAATGCCTGCATGGCACGAAGTGAGGGGAGGATAGATTGCATAAATATCCTAAAGGATTTCGCGCCAAACCAGTCGATATAGTGGCGGGATGATGCCTTAGAATTTGTAATCTGTCACGATTGTTGCCGCCCCTACCGACGCCATGCCTGGCAGCGTCGGTAGGGTAAATTCATGTGTGCTAAGGCTTCTGACAGACCAGCGCATAACGCCGCTCCGCGCTTTGCCGCAACCGTTCGGGTAGTGGGTGCCCACGCATTCCGGCCCCGTATAGACGTGTCAGGTCGACGGGACGCACATTCACAAAGCCCGCACTTTGCAGGTCGGCGCTTAGCTCCTCAATCTCCAATCCCTTCCTATAGGGCAAGCGGCTGGAGATCGCATCATGCGTGGTTTTATTGGTCGTGCCCGGTGCGCGCTTTTGCGTGTCGATCCGGTCCGCCAACCAGTGCCGCCAGCGCAGCAGCGAGCTTTTGGTGCCCTTAAAATTCCCATCGACAACGAGCAATTTTCCACCGGGGCGCAAGACGCGCAGCCATGTTTTATAGCTGGCCAATGGATCGGTTAGGGTCCACGCCAAATGCCGTGTTATGGCCAGATCAAACGAAGCGTCAGCCAGCGGGAACATGGTTTCTGCATCGGCCTGTACAAATCGCCAATCGCGCTCTGCCAGCTTTGTCCGTGCGAAACCCAGCATCGTTTCCGAAAAATCCAGACCGGTTACCGATGCGCCAATCGAGGTCAGCGCGCGGCTAACCTCACCCGTGCCGCAGGCAATATCCAGAACCTGCTGGCCCTTCAGATCGTTCAACTCAAAGGCTGTGCGCAGGAACCGCTGCCATTCGGGCAGGCCGTATTGATCCTCGATCTTGTGCGAGGTGGACTCGTCGAAGGTTGGTGCCCGCTCGGACCAATAATCGCGGATTTCATCCTTTAAATGAACATTACTGCCATGATCCATCATGCTCGTGCCTCCAGTGTAGCGTCTACAAATAGCGACCCGCGTCGCGTTGTTTCCAGTGAGGTTACGACCCCGTAGGTCTTGCCAATCTCTGGCAGGGCAAGCACCTCGGCCGGTGTACCGTCTGCGAGGATTTCGCCGCTATTGATCAGCACCAGCCGATCGCAGAACTGCGCGGCAAGGTTCAGGTCATGCAGCGCTGCCATGACGATTGTGCCGCGCCGCCGCATCTCATCCCGTACCGATCCTAGGATTGATAGCTGGTGATGCAGGTCCAGCGCGCTGGTCGGTTCATCCAGCAGCACGACACGCGGCGAGCGGACCATAGTTTGCGCGACAGCCACCATCTGTGCCTGCCCGCCGGACAGATCAGAAATCCCCCGCTCGGATAAATGCGACAGGCGCAGCGCTGCGAGAGTTTCAGACACGCGGTCGAGGTTATCATCCTGCACACGCCAACCGGTCGTTTGTTTTAACGCAAGTAGCACGCTTTCAAACACCGTCAGGATCGCATTGCAGCCATAGGCCTGCGGCATGTAGGCCACGGCCCGCGCGCGGTCGCGCCGCCGCAAATCGGCCAGATCGGTATCGTCCAGATGAATTGATCCGCCCTTGGGTCGCAGCAATCCAGCCAACGTTTTGAACATCGTGGATTTGCCCGAAGCATTCGGCCCGATGACGCCAACGAAGTCACCGGCGGCAATGTCGGGAATGGTGATGTCACGAAGCACGACATGTCGCCCGTATCCTGCCGAGATATTGCGCATTTCCAGCGTCATGACAGCTTCTCCCGCCGCGTGGACAGAATGATCGAGATAAAGACCGGCACCCCGATCAGGGCCGTGATAATCCCAATCGGGTAAATCACCCCCGGCGTGATGGATTTGGAAATGATCGAGGTCAGCGACAGCACCAGCGCACCGATCAGGGTGGAGAGCGGCAGGAAGAACCGCTGATCCTCACCCACCAGCAGCCGTGCAATATGCGGCCCGACCAGCCCGATAAACCCGACCGTTCCGACAAATGCGACCGCTGTGGCGGCCATTAGCGATATGGAAATCAACATCTCAACCCGCAGGCGGGCCACATCAACGCCCATGCTTTCGGCTGTCGCCTCACCCATGCGCAGCGCGGTCATCGCCCATGTTCGCATCAGGCCAAAGGGCAACGCCACCGCCAGCAACAGCGCGCCGAGCCCGATTTTTTCCCAGCTTGCACGGCCTAGCGAACCCATCATCCAGAACACAATCCGGCTGATTTGATCCTCGCTGGCCATATATTGCATCAGGGCCAACAGCGCGTTGAAGGTAAAGAAGATCGCGATCCCGAACAGGATCATCGTCTCGGACCCCACCCCCTTTAGCCGCGTGGCCAACAGGATAAATCCGCAGGTGGCCAGCGCAAAGACAAAGGCATTCAGCGTCACGATCAACCCGCCAACGGCTGGGATCACCGAAAATCCCAGCACAATCGCGAGCGACGCACCAAAGCTAGCGGCGGAGGACACGCCCAGTGTGAACGGCTCGGCCAGTGGGTTGTTCAGGATCGTCTGCATCTGCGCACCAGCCGTGGCCAGCAGGCCGCCGACAATCACCGCCGTCAGCGCGACGGGCAGACGGTAATCCCACACGATGACCTTTAGCCGTGCGCCGTGGGAATAAGGATCGGCCAGAACTTGGGTCACGGTGGCGATGGAATAGCCCCCCGGCCCCGTCGCCACATCCACGATAAAGCTGACCAGCAGGCATAGCGTCACCACCAGCAACATCAGATAGCGCCGTCGAGTATGCGCGCCATAGCGCACGCGCAGCCCGTGGGCTGTTATGTCAGTCATGGGGTTCTCCGCAAATTTGCCGAGCGCGCGCGGGGATAAATCCCGCGCGCGTCGCTGGCTCAATTGTCGCTGTTCAGGGTCGCCCAGAAAACGCCCCCATTATCGATCGGCAGGAACCGGTCGTGCAGCTCATCCATAGTGGCGTCAGGGTCCAGATCCTCGAATAGATCAGGGTGCAGCCACTTGGCAAAGGCCTGCATCGCGACGAAGTGATACGGGCTGTTATAGAACTGGTGATAAACGCTGTGGAAACGGCCGTTTTGCACGGCTTGCAGTTCGGACCAGCCCTCACGTGCGGCAAGTGCGGCCAAACGATCCTGAACCACGTCATCCTGCGCGTTATAGCCGAACGGAACAGCCATTGTGCCCGGTGCGGCCTCGTCCCAGTTTGATCCGGTGCCGATGATAACCTCGGGGTCATCGGTAAACACGGCCTCTAGGCTGACATTACCGCCAAAGCCGGGGAACATGCGTGAGCCCCAGTTGCGCCCGCCAGCCAGATCGACCAAGCGGCCAAAGTTGGTCGCGCCGAATGTGCTGCAACAATTGTTGGGGTTATAACCGGCCGCCCGCTCGATAAAGACGACGGGACGATCCTCAACCGGAATTTGATCCACAACCGAATAAATCCGCTGCATTTGGGCGGTATAGTAATCGGTGAACTCATCCGCGTTGTCACGCTCATCCAGAATACGGCCTAGTAGCTGGATCGAGGTGATGCTGTTCTGTGTCGGATCCTGACGGAAATCGACGAATACGGTGGCGACGCCTGCTTCCTCCAGCTTGTCGATGATGCCGCTTTCCTGTGCATTCATCAGGTTGCCGAGGTTCATCACCACCAGCTCCGCACCGGATGCGATCACCGCCTCCAGATTCCACTCGGCTGAGGCAGGGTTGCCAAGGCGCAGGATATCCGTCGCCTCAGGGTATAGCTCCTGATAGGCCAGCCACGCATCGGGATCATAGTTGATCATGTCGTCCTTCCAGCCGACGACACGCTCGAACGGATTCTCGCGGTCCAGCAATGCCAGCGAGTAAATCAGCCGTCCCTCGCCCAACACAATCGCGCCGGGGTTGCGCTCAACCTCAACAGTACGACCTGCGATGTCGGTTACGGTGATTGTCTCTGCGCTTGCTGACGTGGCGGACACGGCGAGGGCCGTGCTGGCTGCGGTGGCGAAGCAGAGACTACGCATCAACTTAGTGACGTTCATAGTCTCTCTCCAATTTTACCGCAGCATTTCTGCGGTGCGCGGCTCACCTAGCATGTCCGACTAAAACAGTAAAGATTTTCGAGACACTATTTTCAACAGGTTCAGCACCGCAATTTTTCATGTCGATTAAGCGATGCAGATGCTAATGCTCAAGGAAAGCGGCGCAATTTGACAAGGGTCCTAAATGACGGAGATATCCTCACCAGAACTGCCGCGCGGCAAATGGGTTAGCATGATCCCGACATTGGGCGTCGTGGCCGCGTTGTGGACCTTTTCAAGCTGGGGCTATTACGCGCTGGTTGATCGTCTGGAGCTAGATAGCGGCTATAATGACGCGCCGTTCGTGTTCGCGGGCTATTACCTCGGCTGGGCGGCGCTGACACTGTTTCTATATCGGGCAATGCTAACTCAGCGCCTGTCGCAAGCTGTGCTGTCTGGTCATGTTATGGTTTTGCTGCCGATGCTGATCTGCTTTGGTGCGTTCGTAGTGTTTGTACTGCCGCTGTTCCCGAACGTTTCGGTTATCCGCGCGCCCGAGGACCCGCCCGAATTCATGTTTGCAACGGCGTGGTATTACCTGCCCAAATCGGCGGATATCCTGTTTCAGCAGGCAATCGTTGCTACGTTGATCCATCGCGCTGCGCAGTTGGGGCTGGGCCTGCGGGCGATATCTATTGCGATGGCGATCATGTTCGGAGGGTTCCACCTCGCGCTGGCGCTGGATGGTTTTACCGCAACCTATGTGATCCGGTTTAGCATCGCCGCCACGGCATTCGGTCTGGTGCTGCCCTATCTGTATCTGCGCATGCAGCACGGTTTTCGCTGGGCCTATGGCATCCATTGGTCGTTCTACATTCTGGATGCAGTCATTACCCATCTGGTGCTGGCCGCGCCGCCATGGGCGCAGTCGTAGCGTGGAATATGCAAAGGCCCGCAATTGCGGGCCCTTGGTCAATCGGTGGCGGTTGGGCGATCAGGCGGCAAACAGGCCATCATAATCGGCAAAGCCCTTGATCTCGATCGGGTTGCCCGATGGGTCAAAGAAGAACATCGTGCGCTGCTCACCAGGCTCACCCTCGAACCGGATGACGGGCGGGATGTCAAAGGCGATGCCCTTATCGCTCAGCCGCTGTGCCAGCTCTTTCCAATCATCCAGACGCAAGACCGCCCCCATATGCGGCATCATCACCATGTGATCACCAACCTTACCGGATCGTGTGGTTGGAAATGGCGTGCCCAGATGCATGGACAGCTGATGGCCAAAAAAGTCGAAATCGACCCAAGTGTCGGTCGAGCGCCCCTCGGCACAACCCAGCACATCGCCGTAAAAGGCCCGTGTTTCATCAAGGTCGGTCACGTGGATCGCAAGGTGGAAAAGAGATTTCATGGGGTAGCTCCGTTAATCTAGATCGTCATAGGGCGCGGCGACGGTATGTTGATCACGTATAGCCCCCATTCACGGCATATGCAGCGGCTGGTTTTCCAAAATGGTCTCCATCGCGAACAGGCCTGTGACTGTTTCCAGATCAACCTTGGCCGTTAGCCGCTGATAGACCTGATCGTAACCCGCCATCGAGGTTGTAACCACCTTGATCAGGTAATCCCAGTCACCGCCAATCCTGTGGACCTCGACTATCTCGGGAATGGTGGCGAGGTGCTTGCGGAAGTCACGCATCCATCCCTCGCTATGCTGTCTGGTGCGGATCATCATGAACACGGTCAGGTCCAAGCCGATCAGGTCTGAGTTCAGACGGGCGTGAAACCCCTCGATCACGCCCAACTCGGTCAGACGTTTGATCCGCCGCCAGCATGCATTCTGGGACAGGCCTACCTCCGCCGCGACATCGCGCTGTGATAATGCGCCATCGCGTTGCAGGACGGTGAGAATTTTGCGGTCTATAGCATCTATATCGATCATATGACCGAATAATACGATAAATCACGCAAAAACAAGTGATATAAATTGCTGATGAAGGGGTTATTCTGATGGCTATATCCAAGAGAGAGCGCAAAATGACCCAAACTGCCAGCCAGACCCCGTTCGACCGGTTTCGTGCGAGCCTTCAATCCGACACTGTGATTGCGGATTTGACGGCAGGCTTGATCGGGCATCACGCCACGATTGACGGGCCGTTGGGTAAAAAGCCGCTGATCTATGCAGATTACGTGGCATCTGGTCGCGCGCTGCGCCAGATCGAGGACTTTGTGCTGACCGAGCTGCTGCCCTTTTATGCGAACAGCCACACCGAGGCCTCCTATGTCGGCGGCATGATGACCCGTCTGCGGCGTGAGGCACGTGATATTATTCGTGCGCAATGCAATGCCTCACAGGATCACGCGGTGATCTTTACCGGATCGGGTGCAACGGCTGGCATCAACCGCTTGGTACACCTGTTGGGATTGGCCGATGCTGTAGCGACGGATCAATCACCCGTTGTGCTGATCGGCCCGTATGAGCATCACTCGAACATCCTGCCATGGCGTGAAAGCGGCGCAGAGGTGATTGAGATTCCTGAGGCGCCGCGCGGTGGTCCTTGCCTCGATACCCTGCGTACAACATTGGACGCGGTGCAGGGTCGGCCGATCATCGGCGCGTTTTCTGCTGCCTCCAACGTGACCGGCATTGTGACGGACGTTACCGCCGTGACCCGTATGCTAAAGGCGGCCGACGCAACTGTTATCTGGGATTATGCCGGTGCTGGTCCCTACCTGCCGATTGATCTGTGCCCTGCACCGGATGCACTAATTGATGCCGTTGTTATGTCGCCCCACAAATTCGTTGGCGGGCCGCAAGCCTCTGGCGTGATGATCGTGCGGCAGGATGCTGTGCTGGCCACGCGCCCAACTTTGCCGGGCGGCGGCACGGTCCGCTTCGTGTCGCCCATTGGCCATGATTACACAGGCAATGTTGAGGCGCGTGAGGAAGCAGGTACCCCGAACGTGATCGGCGATATCCGCGCCGCGCTGTGCCTGTTGGTCAAGGACGCCGTAACACAGGACTTCATCACCGAGCGGAACCGTGAAAACCGGGCGAAGGCAATGCAGGCATGGGCCGATCATCCGATGATTGAGCTGCTGGGCAATACCACCTGCGAACGCCTGCCGATTTTCTCGTTCCGGCTGCGCGATGGTAAGGGTGGATATGTGCACCAACAGCTCGTCACGCGCCTGCTGTCGGATTGCTTCGGCATTCAGGCCCGCGGAGGTTGCGCCTGTGCGGGGCCATATGTGCACCGCGTGCTGGGCATCAACGACGCCCAATCCGAGGAAATGCGTCAGGCGATCCTGTCCGGTCATGAGGTTGAGAAGCCCGGCTTTGTGCGCCTGAATTTCAGCTTCCTTGCCACAGATGCGGAGGTTGAAACGATCCTGACCTCGGTGATCGAGTTGGCAAATAGCGCCGCCCAGCATATCGCGGATTACAACTGCGATCCGGCCACGGCGATTTTCACGCCGGCCTAAGCTATACTGCGGCGCGGCCCCGTGAGCTGTGGTTCATCATAACCGCGCCAAAGCCGATCAGCGCAATGCCGAAACCCTCTAGTAACGAAGGGGTTTCGGCGAACCAAATCGCGCCCCAAATTGCAGCGAACCCCAGATATGCGGTGTCGAACACCCCAACAACCGGCGACGGGGTCAGTTGATAGGCCAACGCGACCAGCGTTGCGATCACGGCGAGCAATACGCCAAGGCCAATCGCAAAACTAACCTCGGCCAAGCCGAGCCTTGGCCAAATCGCAAAGACGAACTCCGACCCGAATTTCGGCTGGATCACTGTAAGCAAGGCCAATCCACCCAGGCTCAATGCGCATAGACATATGTTCAGATTCAGGGCCATCGCGCCTGCTGATTCAGACTGGCAATAGCGCCACGTGATCGTACCGGCCATCGCATAGAATATCGCTGCGATCAGGGGCAGCAGGATTGAGGGGGTCAGGCTGCCCTCATGCGGGCCGACCAGCATGATGACCCCGCACAGGCTGGCGGCGATTGCGATCCAGCCTTGCCCCTCGATCCGCTCACCTGTCGTTGCCCAGGCCATCAGCGCCATCCAGACGGGGGTGGTGTAATAGCACGCCGCCGCCAATGCGAAGGACATTGATGGCAGTGCCGCGTAATAGGCCAGCCACATTGCCGCCATGCACAGCGACCGCGCCCAAACCCATCTGGCTTGGCGCATCCGCAGAGAGGAAATTCCGAAAAAGCAGCCATAGGTGATTGCAATCAGCGGGGCGGCCACGGCGGAGCGCAACAGGGCAAGCTGCGCCAAGCCAAACTGCCCGCCCCATAATTTCACCAGTGCGTCCGAGAGGGAAAGCAGCAGCACCGCAATGATTATTGCGATGATACCGGTCGAATGCCCGCGCCGGTGCGTATTTATCTGATCTGTCCATGCCATGAGTGATGGAAAGCAGAGTTCGCCTGCGCCATAAAATGAGAAAACATGAAAAAAGGATGAGCTGACGGAATGGATTACCGAAACCTGCCGCCGCTATCCCGTTTGCGCCCGTTCGAGGCCGCCGCGCGGCATGAGAATTTCACCGATGCAGCCGCAGAATTGGGGCTAACCCAAACCGCTGTCAGCAAGCAGATCGCCGCGCTGGAGCTGGATCTGGGCGTTGCGCTGTTCGTTCGGCGAAACCGTGCTGTTTTCCTGACCGAGGAGGGGCGCTCCTTTGGCCAAGTGGTCAGTGGCGCCCTTGCCGAAATTGCAGCCGAGGCAATGCGCCTGCGTGGCGGGCGGCAGCCGGGGGGATTGGTGTTGCTGTGCCAGCACTGCGAGGCCTTCTATTGGTTGATGCCCCGCCTGTCGCGATTTCATGAACAACATCCGGGGCTGGAACTGCGCGTAGTCAGCACGATCGCCCCGTTGACCGAGGCGCAGGAGCCATTCGACGTCGCACTACAAACATCAGGGCGCGCATCGGGGTCGGCACGTCTTGCCTTTACCGCGTCGGATGAGGTGTTTCCGGTGGCAGCCCCCGATTATATCCCTGAGGGCGATCTGCCTCTTAGCGCCGATCAATTTAGCCGGTATACGTTGCTAATCCACCGTGTCATCCCGCAGGAATGGATGGAATGGCGCGACTGGTTCGCCGCCATTGGCCATCACGGGCCAACTGACGGACGCACAATCCGCTTTGACAGCTTTCCACTGGTTCTACAGGCCGCTGTTTCCGGTCAGGGCATCGCCTTGGGCTGGGCACGCACCGTTGAGGGGATGCTGGCGGAGGGAAAGCTGGTCAGGGTTTGCACCGAAAGCGTTCCGCGCCCGACCGATATTTCCGTATATCGTGGCCCCCGTCGCGGCGCACAGGCGGAAACGGAGGCCCTGATTTCATGGCTTCGGGATGAGCTGGATGTCAGCTAGCTGACCCGTAGGGCGCGCACTCCGCCAATGGCGCTGAGCACAGCAAAGATCACTGCCGCAACGCACACGATTGACGGCCCTGCGGGTGTGTCCAGGTAATAGGCCGCGCGCAACCCGACAAAGGCCGAAATGCTGCCAATCCCCGCGGCGACCAGCGCCATTCCCTCTGGCGTACGGCTCAACGGTCGTGCGGCGGCGGCCGGGATGATCAGCAAGGCCGCGATCAGCAATACGCCCACCACCTTGATCGCCACGGCGACCGTCACTGCCAATGCCAGCGTTAGAACCAGTTGCTCTCGCTTTGGATTGATACGGCACGCATAGGCCAGATCCTCGTTCAGCGTGGCCGTTAGCAAGGATGACCAGCGCCAACAGATCAACGCAACCACGACAGCAGCCCCGCCCCAAATCACCATCAGATCACTGCGAGATACGGCCAAGATGTCGCCAAACAGATAGGCCATCAGATCAATTCGGATGCCTGACAGGAATGAGACAGCAACCAATCCGAACGCCAACGCCGAATGCGCCAGCACGCCCAGCAGCGTGTCCATCGCATATCCACGACCCGTCAACAGGTTCACCGTTAGCGCCATCAACAGGGCCACAACCATCGCGCCAGCAAAGACGGACATGGATAATGCCAGCGACAGCGCAACGCCCAAAATCGCGGCATGTGCAGTTGCATCCCCGAAATAGGCCATGCGGCGCCACACCACAAAACAGCCCAACGGGGCCGCCGCCAGTGCCACACCGACGCCCGCCAATGTGGCGCGGATCATAAAATCATCTAGCATTACTCTGCGGCCTCTGTTTGTCCGTGCTCATCACAATCATGGTGATGATGGTCGTGATCGTGGTCATGGCGATACAGGGCCAAGGCGCCCATTGTGCCCGTCCCGAATAGCGCGCGATATTCAGGGGCGGAGGCCACAACCTCGGGCGCGCCCTCGCAGCAAACATGTCCGTTCAGGCAAATCACGCGATCTGATGCGCTCATCACAACGTGCAGTTCGTGGCTGATCATCAAGACGGCGCAGCCTGTCTGCTGCCTAACCGTTTCGATCTGCCGGTAAAACGCTGCGGAGCCGGGTTGATCCAGCCCCTGCGTTGCCTCGTCCAACAGCAGTAGATGCGGTTTGCCGATCAACGCACGCGCCAGCAGAACCCGTTGGAACTGCCCACCAGATAGTCGTGACATCTGCGCCGTTGCCAGGTTCGGAACGCCGGCGTGGGCCAGGGCGTCCTGAATCGCAGCGGATGATATGCCACGGGGCAGCGCCAGAAACCGCGCGACGGTCATGGGCAATGTGGGATCGATATGCAGTTTCTGCGGCACATATCCTATCCGAACATCCGCATTGCGGATGACCTGCCCTTTGGTTGGCTGTACGGCACCGATAATAGCACGCAGCAGGCTGGTTTTGCCCGAGCCATTTGGGCCTACAATGGTGACAATCTCACCTGCATTCACCGATAGCGAGACATGGGACAGCACGGTGTTCGCACCATAGCCGATGCTCAAATTCTCTACACTGATCAAGCTCATGCGTCCGGGTTCCCAACACATGCGGGGCAAATACCCTCGACCTCGACAACGGCGCGTTCGATTTGAAATCCGGCAGCGCGTGCTGCATCGCCAAGGGCGCTGCGGGTTTGGCCTGACTGGGCCTCCGCTACGGATTCGCAGAGGCGGCAAATCATAAAAGCTGGGGCATGGGCGGCATCAGGATGCGCGCAGGCGATAAAGGCGTTCAGGCGCTCAATCTTATGTGCCAAGCCATGCGTTACCAGAAAGTCCAGCGCGCGATAGGCGACAGGTGGCTGCGAGCCAAACCCGCTATCACGCAACCGATCCAGAATGACATATGCCCCTAATGCACGATGTTCTTGCAGCAATATTTCCAGGACCTTGCGCCGCACCGGAGTAAAGCGCAGCCCGTCCTGCGCGCAACGGGCCTCCGCCGCCGACAGCCCATCTGCAACGCAGGCAGAATGGTCGTGCCGCGCAAAGCCGAGAGGTGTTTCCTCAGGAATTTCGGGAGCGCCACTTGTCATATTATCACATTTCTCTTACTGAGTACGAAATGTTATAAAATCACATGGAGGACGCAATGTCCAGAACGCTACTATCCCTCACATTGCCTGCCAGCCTGCTATGCACTGCGGCCTTTGCCGACGTGCCTGATGTTGCGGCGGATATTGCGCCGGTCCATTCCTTGGTCGCGCGTGTGATGGATGGTGTCGGCACGCCTAGCCTGATCGTGCAATCCGGTGCAAGCCCCCATGAATACTCGCTGCGCCCATCCGAGGCACGCGCCTTGCAAGAGGCCGATCTGGTGTTCTGGATTGGGCCAGACCTGACCCCATGGCTGGATGATGCTATTGGAACGCTGGCCACCAACGCTGCGGTAACCGAGCTGTTGGAGGCCGATGGCACGATAGAGCTAGAACTGCGCGAAGGTGCCTTGTTCGAGGCCCACGATCATAATTCCCATGCCGGTGAAGAGCATGACGACCATGATGATCACGACGACGATCACAGCGATCATGATGACCACGACGACGAGCATTACGATCACGATGACCATGATGATCACGAGGATGAACATGAAGGCCACGATGATCACGCAGGTCACGACCATGGCGAGCATGATCCTCACGCTTGGCTGTCGGTTCAAAACGCTGCAACCTGGTTGAACGTAATCGCGGGTCAACTCTCCGCTGCTGATCCTGAAAACGCTGGCGCATATTTCGCAAACGCCTCCACGGGCCGCGCTGAATTGCAGGCACTTACGGATGAAGTTAACGCGATGCTTGAGCCAGTTCGTGATGGCCAGTTCATCGTGTTCCATGATGCATATCAGTATTTTGAGGTCGATTTCGACCTTACCGCAGCTGGTGCAATTTCGATCAGCGATGCATCGGACCCCAGCCCTGCGCGGATCACTGAAATCCGTGGGCGCGTGGCGGATCAGGGCATTGACTGCGTCTTGGCTGAACCTCAGTTCAACCCTGGTTTGGTCGCGACGATTTTGGATGGAACAGAGGCACAAACCGGTATTCTGGACCCGCTAGGATCTGATCTGGAACCTGGTGCCAACCTATATCCGCAGATGATCCGCAATCTGGCATCCGCTTTGGTTGGCTGCATGTAATGAGTGTTTTGGGGGGCGCTGTAGTGCCCCCCAAATCGGGCCTAATTTTGCCCATCATATGTTATGTAATATCATTTTAAGAGGCGCTCATGCCCAAACCTCAAGCCCCCATTGATCCCCGCGTGCCAGTTACGCTGCTAACAGGGTTCCTTGGCGCAGGGAAAACCACTCTTTTGAACGCCGTTATCAAATCGCAATCCGGACCGAAAATCGCTGTGATTGTGAACGAGTTCGGAGAGGCCGGACTAGACCACGACCTGATCGAAGCCGTTGACGAAGAAATCGTCTTGATGCGATCCGGCTGCCTGTGCTGTTCGGTTCGTGGCGATCTATCGCGCACCATGATGGATCTGATGGTCCGTAGGCATCGCGGCGAAATCGACTTTGATCGCGTGGTTATCGAGACGACCGGCCTCGCCGATCCTGGGCCCATTTTGCAAACCATGTTGATGGAACCTGACCTATCCCGCACCGTGCGCATGGATGGCGTCATTACCGTTGCCGATGCCGCAACCGGTCAGGATACATTAACGCGACAGTTCGAGGCAGTTTCGCAGGTCGCGATGGCTGATCTGTTGGTGCTCAGCAAGTCGGATTTGGTGTCAGTAGCGGATTTGCGTGTCTTTGAAGCGCGATTGGAAGCGATCAATCCGACGGCTCAAATCATTCACGCGGATCGTGGGCGTCTTGACCCTTCCGTTTTGTGGAATCTTAGCGGTTTGCGCGCAAATGCAACGCCTGAGCAAACGCTGCAATGGTTGACCCCGCGTGCAGAGCCAGCCGACCCGTTCGCCAATCTATCGGGTCTGTCATCCACGAAGCCTGCCGCAGCGATTGCACCTACGGCCCACGATACGCGTATTGGCTCGGCCTCCATCGTTCTGGATGAGCCGATACCCGACGCCGCCTTTGATCTATGTCTGAACACGCTGATCGCCCTGCGCGGGCCGGATATTCTGCGGGTGAAGGGGATAGTGTTCCTTGAGGGGATCGAGGCGCCCTTTGTCTTTCACGGCGTTCAACACGTCTTTGATCCACCCGTACCTATGCGCGACTGGCCCGGCACTGATCGCCGGTCCCGCATTGTTGTGATTGCTCGCGATATCTCCAATCCCGAACTGGCGCGCAGTCTGGATCTGTTGCGCGCCCGCCTACCCGAACAGTCCACATATACTCAGGTTGAGGAACCTTTCGCATGACCGATAATCGATTGCCCGTAACGGTTTTATCCGGCTTTCTGGGCGCAGGAAAAACCACGCTGCTGAACCGTGTCCTGAACAATCGCGCAGGCCGCCGTGTGGCGGTGATCGTGAACGATATGTCCGAGGTGAATATCGACGCTGATCTGGTGCGCGCGGATACGGAACTGTCGCGCACCGACGAAACCTTGGTTGAGATGTCCAACGGATGCATCTGCTGCACCTTGCGCGATGATCTGCTGGAGGAGGTTAAGCGGCTGGCTGGTGAGGGGCGCTTTGACTACCTGTTGATCGAATCCACGGGCATTTCCGAGCCACTTCCGGTTGCCGCAACCTTCGAGTTTCGCGATGAAAATGGCGTGAGCCTGTCCGATATTGCGCGCCTCGACACGATGGTCACTGTAGTTGATGCGGTGAACTTGCTGCGTGACTATTCCAGCCATGACTTCCTGTCAGATCGCGGTGAAACGCTGGGCGATGATGATGAGCGGACTTTGGTGAACCTGCTGGTCGAGCAGATCGAATTTGCCGATGTCGTCGTTCTGAACAAGGTCGCAGATGCAACAGCCGAGCAGGTTGATGCCGCACGGAAAATCATTCGCAGCCTGAATGCAGATACGCGGATTCTGGAGGCAAACCACTCGGACGTGCCTGCTGATGAAATCTTGAACACAGGCCTGTTTGATTTCGAAAAAGCGCACGAGCATCCGATGTGGGCCAAGGAGCTGTACGGCTTTGCCGATCATGTGCCCGAGACTGAGGAATACGGCGTTGCCTCCTTTGTCTATCGTGCACGGCAGCCATTCGATCCGGCCAAAATTCATGAGCTGCTAAGCGGTGATCTGCCCGCTGTTATCCGTGCAAAGGGGCATTTCTGGATCGCCACACGTCCTGAATGGGTTGCTGAATTTTCACTGGCGGGGGCCCTTGCCTCGGTCACTCCATTGGGAACGTGGTGGGCGTCGGTGCCAAAGGAACGCTGGCCCGATCCGGAGGCTGCCCAAAGCTATCTGAACCAGCATTGGGTGGAGCCATGGGGCGACCGTCGGCAGGAGATTGTGTTTATCGGTGCAGGCATTGATTGGCCCGCTCTCAAGGCGCAATTGGATGCAGCCCTCGTACCGCTGAGCATCGCGGCATCGCCGGATGCCCTGCCCGATTTGCCCGATCCGTTCCCCGCATGGCGTCGGCAGAGTGCCGCATGACAGGTAATTTAGGAGCAACCACCCTAAAGCGGCGGCGCAGAGCTGCGGACCCGATGCAAACCTTCGACACGCTACCCGCACCGCTGCGGCAGTGGCTGGCAGAGGCGACTTTGCCATGGTCACCCGCCTCCTGTCAGCGCATCTGGGTTAAATCACGGCGCAAAGGTTTGGAAACGCAAGATGTCCTGGCGCTGCTAACCCAGGCGGAGCAGGCAACCCTTGCCCGTGAGGGGCGGGTGCAGGGGGTTGATCAGGGCCATTCAGGTTAGGTGATCTTGTAATTCCGCAGGTATCTGACTAATATAATCGGGTATTGGGGCGCCATGCGGGAAATTCGCAAAGCTACACGACATCCCCTGCTAGAAACCTATCAAAACCGGCGGTGCCTCACATAGGCAGGCACCGCTATTCGGGCGGAGATGACCCATGAATAAACCCAAAAAAACACCGCATCTCTTGGACGTAAAGGCAGCGTGGCACCTGACGCCGCATATGATCCGCGTCACCTTGCACGGCGATGCAATCACCGAAATGCGCCCTGGTTGTGAGGGGGCCAATTGCAAGATTTTCCTACCTGCACCCGATCAGGCCAAGGAAGCCTTTGCCACTCAACTGGCCGATGGCCCGCGCCCAACGGTTCGCACATATACGGTGCGCCATATCCGCCCTGAGCTAGGTGAAATGGACATCGACTTCGTGGATCACGGCGATGCCGGTCCCGCATCCGCATGGGCACGTATTGCCGCCCCCGGCGCATTTTGCGGCTTTGCTGGCCCCGGTCCCGTAAAGGTGCCGGAGTTCTATGCCGATCGCTATCTGGTGGCGGCCGATATGTCTGCCCTACCCGTTGCCGCCGCAACGCTGGAGGCAATGCCCCGCGACGCACAGGGTGACGCCTATTTCGAGATCAACCACCTCGATGACACGCAATCCATCAATGCGCCTGCCGGTGTTCGGCTGCATTGGCTTGTTCAGATGGATCGCACCGCGCCCAGTACGCAATTGGTGGACGCAGTTCATAAATTCGACTGGCCTGACGGTGTCGTACAAACCTGTATCGCGGGCGAGAGCAGCGCAATCAAGGAATTGCGTGGCTATCTGACCAACGACAAGGCGCTGCCAAAACAGGATTGCTACATCTCGGGCTATTGGAAATTCGGCATGATCGAGGATGACCATCAGGCCATGAAGCGTGCCGAGGCTGCCGCCTGATCCAACCCGCGCCCGCGTCTTTACAGGATTGCGGGCGCGACCCTCATCTACCCTGAAATTCGAACGTATACGATGTCCGCGCACCCTGTGGTGGTGTCGGGAATGGTGCCGTGCGTCGAATATGGCTCAGCGCCATCCGGTCCAGCTCTCGATCACCTGAACTGCGCGCCACCTGTACTGAGGTAAGCTGACCTGCGCTGCCAATATCAAAGCTAACAACCGTCATACCACGCGCGCGGGTACGATCACGGCGGGTTTGGATAATGGCACTAACGACCCGGTTTGGGTAGCTGGCGATAGCCTCTTGCGCACCTGCGATAGCTGCTTCGTCAGGTTGCTGGGCGTGCCCGCTGGCGTGCTGATCGCTTTCGACCTGCGATGGGGTATCCGCCCCACGCACTGCATCCTGTTGCGCAGATCCTGTTGCTACTGCCACCTCTGGCGCTGGCGGCGCCTGCCGTTCTGGTGGTGGGGTTCGGGCCAAATCAGTCGGACGCGCAGATGGGCGGGGGGCGGTTTCGGGCGCTTCCTCGGCAATCTGCTCCTCCTCCGGTTCCGGCTGCAAGCGTTCAGGCGTCGGTGCTGCCGTAGTTTCGGTCGGTTGGGGGGCGATAGTTTGAACCTCGGGGACCACTCGCATCACTGGGGGCGTGACCGAGGTATTTTCGACCGGCTGCGCCTGCTGTAATTCGGGTTGCGCAGTTGTTGAGGCATATATCTCCGCCGCTGCATCCGTGATTTCGGTAGGTTCCAGCGTAATGCTGGCATTCACGATTTCCACTTCCTCCACGGCCTCGGGCGATGAAACTGCGGGTTGCGCGGGCTGGACCGGATCAGGCAATTGCGTGGCAGGCGCCCCCATGACCATATCGGCAAAGCTGTTTCCCGCCGTGACCAGCGCTGGCGGCGGACCTGATGCAGCCAGCATATCCTGCGGTGTGGCAAATTGAACGAAAGCTGCGGCATGCACAGCAAAGGACGTCGTTATGCAAATGGTGGCTGTCCGCTTTAATCCCATCTCAAAGACCCCTTTCGGTAATGATCCAAACTTGCTGCGCGCCGGCTGCGCGCAAGCTAGCGGCATGTTCCATCAGCGTTGTCGCTGCGACCGCACGATCAACCACGATGCGCACTGCAACCTCGGCACTCTCAGCTGCTGCGCGGGCGATAATTTCCTGTGTGGTGGTCGGCGCACCGCGATAGGACAGCGTGCCGTCGGATGTCAGCACGGTTGCATCAGGCGGGGCGCGGCCGTCCAGGTTCTCGGTCTCGACCAGGGAAACACGTGCATCCAGCGGCGGGGCCAGCGTTCCGGCCACCATGAAAAAGATCAGCATCAGGAACACGATATTGATCAGCGCAATCGTTGATTCAGGTCGGGATCTGGGGGTCGCAGGGCCTAATGGCATAGCGTTACTCCAATACGATAACAGACAGGTCGGGCACGGTGGACAGCACGACCAAGGCATCGACCAATCGCTGCGCGGTTGCCTGATCCCGCTGTGGTGCGATCAGCACGGATTGGGTTCCGTCACCGCGCATCTGGTTAACCCCGTCAGCCAGAGTTGTGAGGTCAAATTCGTGCCCGTTCAGCTGTAGCCGGTCCTCAAACAGGCGCACAAATAGCGGTGCCGTGCTGTCAGACGCTGGTGCAGTGGTGCCTGCCTGTGCGCCGAATAGCGGTATTTCCGAAAATTTGGAGAAGGTCGAGCTCAGCATAAAAAACAGCAGCAACAAGAAGATAACGTCGATCAGCGACGTCATCGAGATTGCCTTGCGTCTGGTTTGTGCTGATCGAACGGCCATGGTTACGCCGCTACCTGTGTTGGGGCCATTGGCGCGAACCGAGCCGCGATTGCCGTTTCCGCTAATGTCCGCTCACCAGCGACGCGACCGTCGAAAAAGGTCAGTGCCAGCGATGTCGGCATCGCAACGGCCAACCCGGCAGCAGTGGTCAGCAACGCAACCCAGATACCACCGGCCAGTAGCGATGGATCGACGGAATTACCGGCATCCTGCAACGCCTGAAATGCATCGATCATCCCTAGAACTGTGCCGAACAGACCCAGCAGGGGTGAGCTTTGCGCGATAATATCCAGCGCGCGAAATCCCCCCTCCAGACGGGACAGATGAACACTGGCCTCTGCCTCGATCCGCGGTTGCTGTGCCGATCCGTCACCGCGGGACAGGCATTCGGCCAATCGATTGCGGCTGCGTGCTAGGGCCGCCCGCGCCTGTGTATCGGCACCCGTGTCCCAATACGCAATTGCCTGCGTAATCTCACGATGGCGCCCTACACCCAGTGAGCCGAACTGCCACAGTTTCCACAGGATCATAGACAGCGAGATAATCGACAGACCAATCAAAATGGCCACAACAGGGCCACCCAACTGGTAGATCGCAATCATTTGTGTGTGCAGCGCCATGAATAAGTTCATCCCAGAACCTCAATTTCTGTACGGGTTGAGAGGGACAGCGCGCCCGCACAGATTGCAGGCGACAGGCCCGCCCCCTGACATGTCGCGACCCCGTTGATCAGAACCTGCCCCAGACTCGCGCAACTCAGGTTTGGCACATTGAATTGCCGCACCCGTGAGCGCGAGGCAGGCAGATCGCGCATATCGAACAGCGTCAGGCGATCAACCGCGCCGTCCGTGGTCAGCAGCACGGTTTCCAAAACCAGCGCGTCGATGGCATCATCCAGCGTATGGCCCAGCAGGAAGGTAAGCTGACATGCATCGCCCTGCTGTGCGGTGTTGTTCAACTCAACCGTGATGGAGGGCGCGGCAGGTGCCGCCCCCTCCTCTTGTGCAAATGCGGGGGTGGTCACTGCCAATAGGGCAGCAACCAGACCGAGCGCTTGCGCGGGTTTTATTCGAACGCTCATCTTAAAACTCGAACGCGCGGGTCAGGCTGACCTCGAACGAGCGCCCCTGCCCTGCATCACCGGCAAGCGAGTTTTCATATTGCGTGTCCAGCACGTTGTTCAGGCGGAAACCAACAGTGATCCCCTCCATCACGCCCTGCTGTGGTGTCCAATCGACAAACAGGTCATGGACCGCATATCCAGAATACCGCGTGGCGCCGTAATTGATGTCATCAACGAAATTACCCTGCCAGCCATATTGCATACCTAGCTCATTTGCCTGCGTGCCGACGGTCAGGTTCAGCGAACGGCCCGGGATCGAGGAGAGCGTCTCACCCGTTGCGTCATCCTTACCCCGCACATCGGAATAGGCAGCGCGTGCGAAAAAGGCATCGGATTGATAGGCGGCTTCAACCTCTAGCCCGTAGATTTTCGCGGCATCCACATTCTCGTAATAAGCTGTGCCAGCCGTGCTATCGCGTGAAATCAGATCGTCAATTTCGGAGTAATACAGCGTTGCCTTCACATCCAACGCATCATTATGCGCCGCGACATTCAGATAGGACGCGCTGAGGCCCAGCTCCGCACTATTTGCCGTCTCCATGGTCAGGTCGGGGCTGTTCGGCTCATCCGCATCGAACGAGAAAATCTCGTCCATTGTTGGCACACGCTGGGTTTGGGCCAGCGATCCGAACACGCTGTAGGTATTGTCGATCTCGTAATGCACGGCGATTTTGGGTGAGACCGCAACCTCGCTGTGATCGTCAAAGGACGAGCCGGTGCCATCCTCAAGCGAGACGAAATCCGTGCGAATGCCGGGGATAATCGTCAGGCGGTCATTCAGGATGTATTCAGCCTGAGCATAGATGCCAACGCGCTGGTCCGTGCCCTCCGGATGATAGCCCAATCCGCCCGCATCGGTTTGTGCTGTGCGATCCTGATGGGACAGTTGAATACCGGTCGTCACGAAGGTTTCCGAATTCTCACCCGTGAAGGTCGAGGTGTTCTCCACCTTCAAACTGGTCGTTTCATACCCATAGTTGGAATCGCAGAACAGCGATGCTGCCGTGCAGGCCCCTGCCAAGAACTGCGCGTCGGACTGTTCAACCTGCGTGTTCGAATAGCTGAGCACCACATCCAGATCGAGCAAGTCATTGCCGAGCATCGGGTTCTCATACCGGATAGCCAGCGTGTCGTCCGTAACATCCCGATCTACAGTGCCAAAGCCCAAGGTGCCGGTTTGCGAATAGGCGGTATCGTCCAGCTCACTGTTCCAGCGGGTGTAGGAGGCAGTCAGCGATTGCGCCATGTCATCGCCAAAACTCAGTCGCGTTTTGATCAAACCAGACAGCGAGTCGAATTCCGAGCCGCCAACGTCATTGCCGTCGCCGTCGCTATAATTGCCTGCCTCGCGGTAGTTCAGCGCGACCAGTGCCTCAAGGTTATCCGCCAAACGGTTCGCGAAAATAACCGAGGCTGCCAGCTCATCATTGTTGCTGCCATAGCTCAGCCGCGTGCGAATGGCCTGATCGGTATCTGTCAGAAAGTCAGAGGCGTCCTTCGTCTCGAAATTGATCACGCCGCCCAATGCGCCCGAACCGTATAGCGTTGAGGACGCCGGGCCGCGCAGGACCTCAACCTGACGGTACAGTTCAGGGTCCGAGAAGAACGACCCCAGACGGTACTGCTCGTAAAACTTCGCCGCGCCATCAACGGTAATGATAATCCGCGATTCATCGGCCGAACCCAGCGCACCAATTCCGCGAATGTTGAACGATTCACCCGCAACACGGCCCGAGCCAATGGCCTGAACGCCAGGAACCATCTCGAACAACTCACCAACGGTAGTGGCCTGCTCGCGGTCGATTTCCTCGGCGTTAATGACAGTAACAGCCTGCGGAGTGTCGATTGCAACAGTACTATCTGCACCCGCACCCAAAACGATTCGTCCCAGCGCAGTTCCGGTGGTTGCAGTTTCCTGCGCAGTCACAGAATTTGCGGAAATCACTGTTATAGAAGTTAAAATTGTCGCGCTTAATAAAGCGCGCTTGCAGTTCGTCATCGGTTTTTCCTTGCCATGGCAGAGTTGTCAGTTATCTGGCTGGCCCGAAAATTACGGTGACTTGCTGGTTAACAATTTGCGATCTTGCTCTCCCTAAGATGTCCGATTAAAACAGTCAAGAAACTGAAACCACTTCAATGCCAGCCAAACGTCATCGCCAGCTTGATTGAAACTCCGATTTTAAACAAAGACTGGATGATACCATGGCATTAGACGCCAGAATCAGCGCCGACGAGATTCGTGAACATATTTCGCAAAATCCCAAGATGCGGGCCCGCGATTTGGCCGATCAGATCGGTGTGGGTGAGGCCGCATTGCTGGCCGCACAGGGTGCGCGCCGAATCTCCGCCGCTCCGGACGACATTATGCCCGCGCTAAAGGCATGTGGCCCTGTCATGGCCCTGACCCGCAATATCAGTGCCGTGCATGAAAAGGTTGGCGTCTACGACAACTACCATTCCGGCGAACATGCCTCGATGGTTCTGAACGAAGAGATCGACCTGCGGATTTTCAGCAGCCACTGGGTCCACGGATTTGCGGTAACGACAGAAACCGATAATGGTCCGCGCCATTCGATCCAGGTTTTCGATGCGGCTGGCGATGCGATTCACAAGGTTTTCACCCGCGACGGCACAGATATGGCCGCGTTTGAGGCGATGATGAACACCCTCGCTACCGGCGATACATCCGACACGATCGATCTGGGCGTTCGCGCACCGGTCGAGGTGGCAAAGGGCGACGCGGATAAGGCTGATGTTCTGCGCACCGAATGGGCGAAAATGACGGACACACATCAGTTCATGCGCCTGACCTCGAAACTGAAAATGAACCGTTTGGGTGCCTATCGCATCGCTGGCGCGCCCTTTGTGAAGCCACTGGCACCAATTGCGCTAAACGATGCCTTGGTCACGCTGGGTCAGCAAGATACCGAGATTATGCTGTTCGTGGGCAATCGCGGCTGCATTCAGATTCACAGCGGCCCGCTCAATAATATCAAGCCTATGGGCCCGTGGCAGAACGTAATGGACCCCGATTTCAACCTGCACCTGCGTGCCGATCACGTTGCAGAGGTTTGGGCCGTTGAGAAGCCTACAAAGCGCGGTCCCGCTCTGTCGATCGAGGCATTTGACGCTCATGGCGCACTAATCCTGCAAATGTTTGGCCGTCGCAAGGAAAGCGATAAAATCGACCACACGGATGCTTTCCGTAAAGTTATCGATAGCCTGCCTGCCCTTCACCCAGAGGAAGTGTAAGCAATGGTCAATCAATGGAAATTCACCATTCTTGGCGGCCTGAGCAGTTTTCTGGTCGGAATTGCCGTATTCGCAACGGTCGCTCAAGCTGAGGAAGTGCCTTCGCGCGTTCTATCAATTGGCGGCTCCGTGACTGAAATCATCTATGCGTTGGGTGAACAGGATCGTTTGATTGCACGCGACACCACGTCATCCTTTCCAGCCGAGGCTGAGGCTCTACCAGATGTCGGCTATATGCGGGCCCTCTCACCCGAGGGTATTCTATCTGTCGATCCGCAGCTCATCATAGCCGAGGCAGGCAGCGGTCCGCAGGAAACGATTGCTGTGATGGAACAGGCGCAAATCCCTTTCATCACTGTTCCAGATGGCTATGACGGTGCCGCTGTAGGCGCGAAAATTCGCGCCGTTGCGGATGCGCTGGGTGTTTCGGAACGCGGCGAAACCCTCGCGACCAGCATTGATGCGCAGCTAGATGCACTGGATACGCAAAGCGATGCGTCAAAGCGGGTCTTGTTTATCCTGTCGATGCAGGGCGGGCGAATTCTGGCGTCAGGCGCAAATACGGCTGCTGACGGCATCATTACGCTGTCGGGCGGGATCAACGCAGTGACAGATTTCGAAGGGTACAAACCTCTAACGGACGAAGCAGTTACCGCCGCCAATCCAGATGTTATCGTAATGATGGATCGTGACGGCGATCATGCCACGGCTGATAATGACCTGTGGGGTAATCCGGCGATTTCGACCACCAATGCGGGCCAAACGCAAAACATTGTGCGCATTGACGGGTTGCTGCTGCTTGGGTTCGGGCCTCGCACTCCTGAAGCGGTCGCAACGTTGCACGACGCGCTATATGGCGATCTTTGAGCGATGGTCACGTTTGACACCTCAATAGCATCCAAGTTCCGGCGGTCCTCAGGGGATCGCCGCGATTTGGCCATGCGCGTCATTTGGATTAGCGCGCTCTTGCTCGCCGTTATGATTGTGGCAAGCCTGACGGTTGGCGCGTCGGGCACCTCGCTGCTCGCGGCGCTGATGGATTGGGCATCGGGGCTGGATATTGGCCTGCGCGAGCGGGTCATCCTGTTCGACATTCGGGCACCGCGCACCCTGATGGGTGTGCTGGTCGGCGCATCACTGGCCGTATCAGGAGCCGTGATGCAGGGGCTGTTTCGCAATCCTCTGGCCGATCCGGGCTTGGTCGGGGTTAGCGCCGGTGCTGGATTAGGTGCTATTTTGGCCATCGTCCTAGGGGGGCTGTTGCCGCCTGCAATTGCTGCGTTCACCGGAATCTACACCGTTCCAATGGCTGCTTTTCTGGGGGGATGGCTGACAACGATGCTGCTGTACAGGGTTTCGACCAATCGCGGTCGAACCTCCGTCGCGGTGATGTTGCTGGCCGGTATTGCCGTTGGAGCACTATCCGGTGCGTTGTCTGGTGTGCTGGTCTACATGGCCGATGATGCCCAATTGCGAGATCTGACATTCTGGGGCTTAGGGTCGCTGGCCGGTGCGACATGGACCAAATTCGCAGTCGCTGCACCGCTGATCGCATTATCCCTCGCTGCAACACCGTTTCTGGCAAAGGGCCTGAATGCACTGACCTTAGGCGAGGCGACTGCCCAACATCTAGGTATCCGCGTTCAACTTATGAAGAATGTCGCAATCCTGACTGTTGCAGGCGCAACCGGTGCGGCTGTCGCGGTTTCGGGGGGCATCGGGTTTGTGGGGATCGTTATTCCGCACCTGCTCCGCTTGGCAATTGGGCCGGATCATCGGTATTTGCTGCCAGCCTCTGCGTTACTCGGCGGATCACTGTTGCTGTTTTCGGACATGATTTCACGAACCATCATTGCCCCAGCCGAACTTCCTATCGGGATTGTCACCGCGACGATTGGTGGCCCGTTCTTCCTGTACATTTTGCTACGTAATCGCGGCGTATTGGACATCTGATATGATCGACGCACAGAAAATCTCCGTCACGCTGTCGGGCGCTCCGATCCTGAACGAAGTCTCGTTTCGCGCGCAGGCGGGGCAGCTTACAGCCGTTGTTGGGCCAAACGGATCGGGCAAAACGACGTTGCTCAAGGCCGCAACAGGTGAGTTGCCCTATAGCGGGGTGATCGACCTCGATGGTAGGGACATTCAGGACTATTCCACAGCCGACCTTGCCGCACGACGGGCCGTTTTACCCCAGGCGGCGGCGCTGGCCTTTCCCTTTACCGTGCTGGAGGTCGTTCGGCTGGGTCTGCTAAGCGGCCTGCACGCCGAGGATGATGATCTACCCAGCCGCGTCCTGGCCCATGTTGGGCTGGCCGGATTCGAGGGTCGGTTCTACCACGCATTATCCGGGGGTGAGCAGCAACGATGCCAACTGGCCCGCGTGCTCGTTCAGGTCTGGCAACCGGTTCGGTCTGGCAGATCATCATGGCTGTTTCTGGATGAGCCGGTTTCCGCGCTGGATATCGGCTATCAACTAGAGGTTATGCAGATTGCCCGGGATTTCGTGGATAAAGGTGGTAGCGTTGTGGCGGTGATGCATGATCTGAACCTGACATCTATGTTTGCAGATAGTGTCGCCCTGCTGGCGGGTGGTCGTTTGCTGGTGCAAGGCGATCCAACAACGGTTCTGACCGATCAACACTTGTCCGCCGCCTATAATTGCAATGTTCGCGTGAATGTTGCGCCTGAACAGATCGGGCAGGTTCCGTTCATTTTGCCCCACATGGCCAGCTTAGGGTGATATTCTAGCAACATCGCAGGCATCATTATTTCGTTCTCTTGCGGTATCTGAGTGTTTTTGTCAGTTAACCTCAAACAGGCAGCCAGCACCACCCTAGCCACCCAACAGACAGTCATCTGAGGGACGGCAAAATGAAGACATCCAATCTAGTAGTATGGTGCGCGGCGGGCCTATTGCCCGTCGCCGCCTTTGCACAAAGTACTGAGGACGAGGGTTTCCTGGGCACTATTGTTCTAGCCTATCCCACGGTTCCGGGCTTGGCTGAAGACGCGATTTCCGTAACCAGTGAGGGGATCGCGCTGAGCAATCCATCGGATCTATCCGAACTGTTCGTAGCTGAACCAACCATCGCTGTTGGCAGCTCCATCCCGATGTCGCAAAAGGTCTATGTGAACGGGATCGAGGAAAACAACCTCGCAATCTCCATCGATGGTGCGCGGCAGAACAACAAGATTTTCCACCACAACACGACCACCCTAATCGACCCTGCCTTGCTGAACACCGTCCGCATTGATCCCGGTGTCGCCCCGGCCGATGCCGGCCCTGGTGCGCTTGGCGGTGCATTGGCCTATGAAACAATGGATGCGGGCGATTTGCTTGCGGTGGGACAGACATTTGGTGGACGGTTTAAAACCGAATACGACACCAATGGCGCTATCTTTTCAAACAGCCTTACCGCCTATGGCATTGAGGGTGGGTTCGAGTATCTGGGCTTCCTGAAATATGCGACGGGTGATGTGCGTGAGGATGGCGACGGGCAGGACATCATCGGCTCGGGTACGGACCTTCTCAGCGGCTTGGCAAAAGTAGCCTATGAGACCGAAGGGGGCAGCCGCCTGGAACTGTCGGTTGAGCAGGTTAGCGACGATGAAAATCGGCCGTATCGCGCGAATATCGGTGCGGTTTTCGGTGGACGTCCGGTTCCTTCGGAACGCCCCTATGACTTGGAGCGAACCAATGTCATCCTCAGCTATACCGAAACTGTGGCTGACGGATTATGGGACCCAACCTTCCGCCTGGCCTATAGCGGAACTGAGCTGTTCAACGATGAGTCCAACCTGTCCACCGCGCAAACAACCTATGGTGAGACCAGTAGCCTAAGCGGCGAGATTTCCAATCGCTTCGATCTAGGCTGGGGTGCCGTGAATGCGGGCCTGGATTTCTACTCGGATCAGGCCGATCTGGAATATGATGACCTGACGACCGCAGGCATCGATCAAACCGCTCGTGAGAAACTCAGCAATGTCGGTCTGTTTGGGCAATTGCGGATGGAGCCGTCGGACATGACGCGCCTATCCCTCGGCCTGCGTGCAGATTTTCAGGATTTCGAGGGTATTGATGACTACACACAATCCGAAGCTGGCCTCTCGGGCAATATCTCGGGTGAGTTGTTTGCTACTGATCAGCTAACGCTCAGCGCGGGTTATGCCCATGTTTGGGGCGGGATGGAGCTGGCGGAAAACTACATCCTGAATCCAGCATGGAGCTATACACCCGATGGCATCACACCAGTCACTTCGGACAGTGTGTTTCTGGCCGCCAGCTACGACTTCGGCGGCTGGGTCGTTGATGGAAAGGTGTTCAACACCGAAATCAATAATGCGCGCTCGGCCAGCTATAATGGCGGACCTAGCCTGACTACTGATGTTGCCTCGCGCGGGGTCGAACTGGGCCTTGGCACCGCATGGGAGGGTGGCTTCCTGCGCCTCGGCTATGCACATGTTGATACCGAGGTTAACGGCCGCGCTGCGGATTCCTATACCGGTAACTACCTGACAATGCCGATGGGTGACTTCCTGACCGTTCAGGCCGCACATCAGTTCGGCAACGGCATTCTGGTCGGTGGCGACGTGCAGGTGGCATTCGATTATGATGACACTTACGATTCCGCGACCGGTGGATCGGGCCCGACTTTGCCGGGCTACACCGTCGTTAACGCATTCATGGAATACACGCCCAGTGAAGTGGAGGGGCTGACCCTGCGCGCAGAGGTGAACAACCTATTCGATGAATCCTATACCTCGCGCGCGACCTATGGTCAGGAATTTGCGGGTCAGGTGGAAACGCTGCAGGAACCGGGGCGTTCTTTCCGCATCAGTGCAGAATTCGTATTCTGATATAAAAAAATGGCTGACCCGTGCAGGGTCAGCCAACCTTTAATATCCGATGATATCGCCTATTTCGTGGTTTCAGTGCTGGGCTCTGCGCCCGCCTGAAATGGCTCGATATCATGGACTGCCCAACAGTCATCTGGAGCGGCATCTGGCAGTTGATCCCGCTCAACATGGCGGTGCAGATGCGCCTTTGCGATGAAATTTGCGGTAATCGGCGCAGTGATCAGCAGGAACAGCGTGATCAACAGTTCATGCAGCGAAACCTGCCCCTCAACCGCGATTGCGTGCAGCATGGATGCAATCAAAACACCGCCGACACCTAGAGTCGTCGCCTTGGTCGGCGCGTGCAGCCGTGACATCGGGTCAGGTAGTTTGATCAGCCCGTATGAACCGACGAGCCCGAAAACGCCGCTGATAATCAGAAAAGCGGTGATTGCGATGTCGAACAGAATACTCATGGCAGCGCCCTCACTCGATGATATTGCCGCGCAACATAAAGCGCGCATAGGCCACGGTGGAGACAAAGCCGAGCATCGCGATAATCATCGCGGCCTCAAAGAACATCTCGGTTCCGGCCATCAATCCGAACAGCACCAGTAACGCGATCATATTGATGACCATCGTATCCAGCGCCAGAACGCGATCTCCGACACCGCTGGCAAAAACGATCTGCCATAGGTTCATCAGGAGGCCTAATGAGAAACAGCCGAAGGCAAAGTAGATTGCGTACTCAATCATTCAAAAATCTCCTTCAACCGACGTTCATAGCGGGTTTTGATCTCATCCCTAATCGCATCGGGATCGGGTGCATGCAGACAATGCACCAACAGGCTGTGACCCTTATTGGAGGTATCGCTGGTTACAGTGCCGGGGGTCATCGTGATGGTGCCGGCCAGCACTGTAATTGCCTCGGGCGATTTCAGCTCTAACGGGATAGAGATATAGGCGGGCCTAAAGTCGGCATTGCGTTGAAACAAAACCAACCGTGCCACGGTGATGTTCGCGATCACAATATCCCACAATACAACGAGGATAAATTCCACCACCATCAGCGGATTGCGCAGCTTTGGCCGCTGGGGCCAGTAACTGCGCGTTGCAAACGGGATGATTGTGGCCAGCAGAAATCCGAACAACAGCGAGTTGATCGTGTATTCGTTCACCATCATCAGCCAAACCACGGTTAACAAAACCGTTAGCAGGGGGTGGGGAAACAGGCGGTGAAAAAGGCTCATGGAATGTCCCTATTCAATACGGCGTCGATATAGTCCTGCGTGGCGAATAGCTGCTCGGAAGTAGCGCCTACATAATCCAGCACGGGCCCAGCAAAGACTGTCAGTGCGATCAGCATAGCCAACAGGGCAAAGCAGGCAACGAAGGACAGTATCGCCGGTTTGCTTGGTTCAGGCGCCTCTAACGTCAATGTGGCATCAAATGGCTTCCAAAACAGAATACTACCGGCGCGGGCCAGACCAACAATCGCGATGAAGGAGGTCACGAGGATCGTCGCCCAAATCAGCAGAACCAGCGGGCTGTCCCACGAGGCATTCATCACCAGCAGCTTTCCGACAAAGCCCGATAGCGGCGGCATACCCGCCATAGCAATCGCGCCGGCGAAGAACAGGCAAGCGATCAGCCCGCTTTGCGGCATTGGCATATTGACCTTTAACTGGTCGCCACGACGCTCCGTCACCAGATCGACAATCAGGAACAGTAGCGCGGTCGCAAAGGTCGAGTGGATGATATAGTACAGCGCCGCCGTCGTCGCCTCGGGCGTGAACATCGAGATCGCAATCAGCAGCGTTCCCATAGAGCCAATCGCAGCAAAGGCCACCATCCGCGCCAATTGCCGCGAGCCCAGAATGCCGATCATCCCGACCGCCAATGTTAGCACCGCCGCTGGCATCAGCCACGGCGTGACAAGGCCCGCGCTAGCCGCAACATCCGGCCCGAAAACCAGCGTATACATGCGCAGGATCGCATAGGCGCCAACCTTAGTCATGATCGCAAACAGCGCCGCCACAGGCGCAGGCGCGTTGGCATAGCTGGCCGGCAACCAGAAATGCAGGGGCAGCACCGCCGCCTTGATCGCAAAGACCAGTAGCAGCAGGATCGCACCAATGCGCAGCAAGGCTGTATCCTGGGCAGGGAAATCAGCAACCCGCACAGCCAGATCCGCCATATTTAGCGTCCCCGTCACATTGTACAAAATTCCCAGCGCAAACAGGAACATGGTTGAGCCGAGCAGGTTATAGCCAACATATTGGACACCCGCCTGCAACCGGACCGCGCCACCGCCATGGATCATCAATCCGTAGGACGCGATCAACAGAACCTCAAAGAAAACAAACAGGTTGAAGGCATCTCCGGTCAGGAACGCCCCCATAATGCCCATCAGCTGAAACTGGAACAACGCATGGAAATGCCAGCCCCGTTTGTCCCAACCTGATCCGATAGCGTGCAGCAGTACGGCTAAGCCGAGCAGCGCCGTTAGCACGATCATCATTGCTGACAGGCGATCCAGCACCAAAACAATGCCGAATGGGGCAGGCCAGTCGCCCAGCTCATAAACCTGAATATCGCCGCCTAGCGCGGATCCCATCAGGCCCAGCGTTACCGCGACCAGCGCCAGCGTGCCCGCGATAGAGAAAATGCGCTGCAAATCCAGATGATGGCGCAGCACCATAATAATAAAGGGCGCCAGTACCGCAGGCAGTACAATCGGTAAGATAATCCAGTGGTTCACGCGCCGTCTCCGGCATCTGGGGTCATGTCGATACGGTCATCCTTGGCCGAGAGATACGCGCTGAGCGCGATCATCACGACAACCGCTGTCATGCCGAATGAAATCACAATCGCTGTCAAAACCAGCGCTTGGGGTAGCGGATCGGTATAACTGACCGCGCCATCGGAATAGATCGGCGGCAGATTGAACGCCAACCGCCCTGTCGCAAACAGGAACACGTTCACCGCATAGGACAGCAGCGCCAATCCCAAAATAACGGGGAAAGTATGCTGACGCAGCACCAGATAAATACCTCCGGCGGTCAGCACACCAACGGCGGTGGCTACAAGCACTTCCATGCTATTTCCCTTCCTCAACTACGGCGGTATCCCGCGCTGGGTTGATGTCCATTGCATGCTCGGTCGCGTCATCGGGCTGCCATGCGTAACGTGACAAGCTTTCCAGTGCCAGCAGCACCGCGCCAAACACGGCGAGGAAAACACCCAGATCGAACAGCGCCGCCGTGGCCAACTCGAATTTATGCAAACCAGGCAGGTAGACATAGCTGAACGCGCTGGTCAGGAATGGCATTTCATTCAGCCATGCGCCCATGCCAGTCAGTGCCGCAACCAGCACACCGGCCCCGATAATTCCGTGATAGGGGAAGCGTTGACGTGCCGAAGCCCACGAAAATCCACTGGCCATATACTGCATAATCAATGCGATAGCCGCGATCAGACCCGCAATGAACCCACCACCCGGCAGGTTATGCCCACGGAAGAAGATGTAGGCCGCGACCATCAGCGCGATTGGCATCATAACGCGGGTTGCAACCACCATCATCATCGGATGCGCATCGCCTGCAATCGGGAAGTCCGGCTTACGGTTCAGCAATTGCCCGCGAATACCAGTGGACAGGATCGATTCCGTCAGTGCGTAAATCACAATCGCCGCAATACCCAACACGATGATTTCACCAAAGGTATCAAAGCCACGGAAATCCACGAGGATCACGTTAACCACATTGGTTCCACCACCGCCGGAATAGGAGTTGGCGATGTGGAATTCCGAAATCGACGGCTGCACGAGATCGCGCATCATCATGGCATAGATCAGGGCACCAACACCCAGACCACCACCGATGGACAGCACGGCATCGCGTAGCTTGCGACCGGATCGCAGCTCCACCGGCGTTTCCTTGGGCATCAAATTCAGGGCCAGCAGCAGCAAGATAATCGTAACCGCCTCGACCGAGATTTGCGTCAGCGCCAGATCCGGTGCCGACAAATAGTTGAACGACATCGACACGATCAAACCGGTCACACCAATCAGCACCAAGGCCAGCAGGCGGTTACGGTGGAATGTCACCACGCATAGCGTTGAAACGATTAGGCAAACCCAACCGGCAATCGCCACGGGACTTGCATCCAGCATCGTTCGATCCGCTGCAACCATCGTGCCCGATTGATAGGCGTAATATCCCAACCCGAACACAAAGACGAAGAAGATCGCCGCATAGCGGGCAAACGACCCGTTATGTGTCCGTTCGGTAAAGAAGCGCGCCAGTGTGGTCAGGCCGCTGATAACAATATCGAAAATCCGCTTTGCTTCGGGACGGGGCAGCGCGTTCCACAGCTTGTCTAGCGAACCGTGCAACCACAGCAGGACCAGACCCCCCGCAACCGCGATACCCGACATGATCAAGGCGGGGTTAACACCGTGCCACAATTTCAGCGAGTAATACGGCAGATCGCCGCCAATCACCGAACCAGATGCGATGGCCACCAATGTGCCAACGATCGTCTTCGGAAACAGACCGATCAGGATGGCCAGCACCACCAAAAGTCCCGGTGCGATCCACATGCCAATGCCGGGATCATGCGGCGTGGCGGGATAATCCTCACGCTTCGGTCCTAGGAACACATGCGAAATATAGCGGAAGGAATAAGCCGCGGAGAATAGCGCCCCAAGGCAGGCCAGCACCGGCAACAACCAATGTGAACCGGCCCAAACGGTATGGGCAGCTTCCTCCAGCATCATTTCCTTGGACAAGAAACCATTCAGCGGCGGTATGCCCGCCATGGACAGGGACGCCACCGTGGCAATCACGAACGTCACTGGCATCAATGTTCGCAGCCCGCCCAACCGCTTGATATCGCGGGTATGTGCACCGTGGTCGATAATGCCTGCGGTCATAAACAGTGCCGCCTTAAACGTGGCGTGGTTGATAATGTGAAACACCGCCGCGACAGCCGCGATAGGCGTGCCAAAGCCAAGAAGCATGGTGATCAGGCCCAAATGACTGACCGTGGAAAAGGCCAGCAGCCCCTTCAGGTCATCCTTGAACAGCGCAATCACGGCGCCCACAACCATCGTAATCAGGCCGGTCGTGGCCACAATATAGAACCAAGCCTCGGTCCCCGACAAAACCGGCCACATCCGCGCCATCAGGAACAGGCCAGCCTTCACCATGGTGGCGGAGTGTAGATAGGCCGAAACCGGTGTTGGCGCCGCCATTGCATGCGGCAGCCAGAAGTGGAACGGGAACTGCGCTGATTTCGTGAAACATCCCAGCAGGATCAGGATTAGCGCTGGCAGGTATAGAGGCGAGGATTGGATCACATCCTTGCTCTCCAAAATCACGCTCAGATCATAACTGCCGACGATGTTGCCCAACATCAACATGCCCCCGATCAGGGCCAGACCACCCGCACCGGTAACAGCCAGCGCCATCCGCGCGCCCTGTCGCCCCTCGGGCAGATGGTTCCAGTACCCGATCAACAGGAAGGAGGACAGCGAGGTCAGCTCCCAGAACACCAGTAGCATCAGGACGTTATCGGACAGAACAATGCCGACCATCGCGCCCTGAAACAGCAATAGGAATGTGTAAAACCGTCCCATCGCATCATTCCGCGACAGGTAGTAGCGAGCATAGATGATCACCAACAGGCCGATGCCCAGGATCATTCCCGCAAACAGCAATCCCAGCCCATCGAGGAAGAAGTTCGCGTTCAGCCCCAGCCCCGGAATCCAATCGATCCGCGCGGTGACGATTTCTCCACGCAGAACGGCGGGGGCATTTACGCCCAACCCGATCAGGGCCAATAGCGTGACTGACCCTGTTACAATCGCGCAGGCATCACGCCCCGCGCGGATCAACAGGCCAGGCAATAGCGCGCCAAGGAAAGGCAGAGCCGCAATCAAAAACAAGGACAAAAGCCGCTCTCCCCAGATTCAGGCGTCAGTTAATTCTGTCATGGATTATGAAAATAATCCGTGGCGTTCACAACCATGCGCAATCGGGCCAGATAACTCAGGTCGCGAAACTGATGCATGTCTCCCATATTGATGTGGATGCGACCAGCCCAATCGTGCGATTTGATACCCCGATTGCGGCGACTTGCCGCATTAGGGAGATGTTTTACGTCAAAGGCACTGACAGATATGCCCTACTCACCACGCTGTTGGACACGCAACGCTCGCAGATAATTCCCGATCAGCCAGCCAGCCAGCGCCAAAGTAGAGGTGCCCGCAACAACAATACCGACCGAGCTGCTGATGAGTTGCGCCAGTTCCTCAATATGACCGGTGAAGACATAGCCAAGCGCACTGTAGCCCACGCACCACAAAAACGCCCCGAATGCTGATGCTGGCGCAAACCGGACCCACGGAGTTTTCAGTGCTCCAGAAACATAGGCAACATAGGGGCCGATTGGTCCGAATATTGTACGGGTCAAAATGACGGCAAAGGCGCCATATTGCTCCAACAGCCGCTGTGCCTTGAGGATCACTTTGCCAAAGCGTGGCCTAGCCTGAAACCTAGTAATCAACGGTGCCCCCGCCCCGCGTGCCAGCAGGAACGCCATCTGATCGCCCAACAGAAACCCCGAGAACGAAAACAGCACCAAGCTCCAATAGGCAAAATCACCCGCCGCAGAAAACCCGCCCGCAGCCATAACCAGCATCGAGGACGGGATCGGCACGGCGAGGCATGACAGCGCGACACATGCAAATATCAGCCACAAACCATAGGTCGGGACAAAGGCCAGCAATGTGTCGATCAATTGCCCTGCCCCGCGCGCAATTCAGCCTTTGCCGCCTCGACCCGCGCCTGCAATTGCTCAAGCGTCATGCCGGTATCGTTCAGGAATGCACCAACCGTGCGGGGAACTTGCTCATGCGGTGCATTACGCTCGATCTCAAAAATATCGAACATTATGGGGCGGGGAATCTGCCACGATTGCGCGACGTAACGGGGGGGCATCCACAGTTCCAGTTGCCGCTCGTGATTTTCAGGATGCGAGAAATGGGAGGCCTTCATCCCGAAATCAGCTAGAAAATACACAAATGACAGGGCTGCGACGGCGAATAATATGCTGGCTGTGCGGTGCTCACGCCAAATATAGGACAAAAATCGGGTCATGCGCGGCTCCTTACTGTTTTGTACGCGGCGCGTATCCCAGTCCGTCGTAGGCTAACGGCTTTTTTTGCAGACGTCTTTGGCGTTCGGTCACTCTCGCCGCAATTTGATGGCGAAATAGCCACTCGGGTTAGCGCAGCGCCTGAAAAGCATCATATTGCGACAGGAAAACCCGACCGGTCAGATCATCCATGAAATGTTCGCGCTGCAACCGGTCCATGACGGGGCCTTTCACTTCGGACAGATGCAATTGCATGTCCAACGCAGCCAGCCGCTCATTTATTGCCTCCAGCGATTCCAGCGCGCTTAGATCGACCTCGTTCACGGCGGAGCACATCAGGATCACATGTTTGAGCGAGCTTTGCCCCGCAACGCGGTCATAAATGTAATCCTCCAGAAACCGCGCATTGGCGAAGTACAGGCTCTCATCAATGCGGAAGGTCAACACATGGTCCAGCGTTTCAACCTGATGCCGATTGATGTTCCTGAAATGCTGCGTGCCGGGGACCAGTCCAACCTCGGCGATATGCGGCTTTGTCGTTTTATACAGATGCAGGAAAATCGACAGCACAACGCCCGCCGTTACGCCAACCTCAACCCCCATGCCCAGCGTCAACAGGATCGTGGCGGCAACGGCGAAGAAGTCAGCCTTGGAATAGCTCCAACTGCGTTTCAGAATGCCGAAATCGACCAGCCCCAGCACAGCAACGATGATCGTCGCCGCCAATGTCGCCTGTGGCAGAAAGAAGATCAGCGGCGTCAGGGCCAGCGCCGCAATCGCCAAGCCAATCGCCGTGAACGCCCCTGCGGCTGGGGTTTCCGCACCCGCGTCGAAATTCACAACGGACCGCGAAAAACCACCTGTTACGGGAAAACCACCGGTAAAGGCCGCGCCCAGATTTGCAGCCCCCAAACCGATCAGTTCCTGATCCGGTTTGATCCGCTGCCGCTTTTTCGCGGCGAGGGTTTGGGCGACAGAAACCGATTCAACAAAGCCAATGACGGAGATCAGTAGCGCCGGCACCATCAGCGCCGATACCACATCAAAGGATAGGTCCGGCATCGTCAGCGGCGGCAAGCTTTGCGGGACATCGCCCACGATCCGTACGCCGCGGTCCGCCAAGCCCAGTCCCCAGACCAGCGCCGTCGTGACGACTACGGCGGCAACGGGCCCTGCCTTTGTCGCGACATCTGCCATGCGGGGGCTAACCCCCATCGACTTAAGAAGTGGTTTCATCCCCTTGCGCAACCAGAACAAAAAGCCAGTGGCGCCAGCGCCCAGTGCGAATGTAATCCAGTTGATCGCGTCCAGATTCTGGAACAGCGATAGCAGCAGTTGGAACAAGTTGTGGCCTGACGCCTCAACACCCAGAATGTGCTTTAGCTGACTGGCCGCAATGATAATTCCCGATGCGGTGATGAACCCAGCAATAACCGGGTGAGACAGGAAATTCGCCAGAAACCCCAGCCGGAACAATCCCATGGCCAGCAAAATTAACCCTGACAAAAACGCCAAAGTCAGGGCCGCGACCGCATAACCCACGCCAAGCTGCTCCACCACATTCCCCAATGTCGCCGCCGTCAGTAGCGAGATAACCGCGACCGGCCCCACCGCCAATGCGCGGCTGGTTCCGAAAATTGCGTATAGGATAATCGGCGCGATCGAAGCGTACAAACCCGCCTCAGGCGGCAGGCCCGCCAACAATGCATAGGCCAATGATTGCGGCACCAACATGATCGTAACGATCAACGCGGCGATCAGATCGCCGGAAAACGTAGCCCGAGTGTAGCTGCGCCCCCAATCCAGAATTGGGAGATAGTTCCGCAGATTAGCATGCATATCGTGGTCAGCTTTCGTCAGGGGCAAGGCGTTGCCGAAACTCTACGCGGCCGGCTTTTACAATCCGTTTACAGGAACTTTCAACATAGGGTTCCCGTCCTTATCGGTCGGCACCTCACCTGCACGCATGTTCACCTGAAGCGATGGGATAATCAGTTTCGGCATCGTCAACTGCGCATCGCGCGCGGTGCGAAAGGCGATAAATTCATCCCGCGTTTTGCCACCGCCAACATGGATGTTATGTGCCTTTTCATCAGCAACGCTGGTTTCCCACTGAATATCACGGCCATTCGGACCGTAATCATGGCACATAAACAACCGCATCTGATCCGGCAGCGCCAAAACCCGCTGGATGCTGTCATATAGCTGTCCCGCGTCGCCACCGGGAAAATCCGCGCGGGCGGACCCACCATCAGGCATAAATAGGGTGTCGCCGGTAAATGTCGCATTCCCAATGACATGCACCATGCAGGCAGGTGTGTGACCCGGTGTGTCCATTGCAAAGCACGTCATTTC
This sequence comes from Pontivivens marinum, assembly GCF_900231835.1. Lineage (GTDB taxonomy): Bacteria > Pseudomonadota > Alphaproteobacteria > Rhodobacterales > Rhodobacteraceae > Pontivivens > Pontivivens marinum. The sequence continues at coordinate 475,371 of NZ_OCTN01000002.1, forward strand.
GCCGATTTGATAGGTATCGCCATCGGAAAACAGCGCGTCGAATTGCGAGCCGTCGCGCTGAAATTCAGTGCCCTCGTTGAAAATTTTGCCAAAGGTTTCCTGAATGACCAAGATTTTTGCGCCAACGCCGATCTTACCACCCAGCTTTTGCTGAATATACGGTGCCGCGCTTAGGTGATCGGCATGAACATGCGTTTCGATAATCCAGTCGAGGGTCAGTCCCTGCTCGCGCACTTGCGCGATTAGGGCATCCGCATGATCATAGGTGATCCGACCCGCCGCGTAGTCGATATCCATAACGCTGTCGATAATCGCGCAATGCCGTGTGGCAGGGTCCGTCACGATATAGCTGATCGTATTGGTGGCCGCATCGAAATGCGCCGACACCTCGGGAACAACAGACATATCAACGGGATACTCAGACATAGCGACTCTCCAACATTAGGACGCGGCGCGGCGACCAATTTTACCTAGCATCTTTGCGACGACAATCCCTGCAATCAAGGCTGCGACAAAAACGACAACATCCATTTGTCCGGTGCCAAGCGCCGGTAGTGCACCACCCGGGCAAAATCCGGCGATGCCCCAACCAATGCCGAACAGCGCCGAACCACCCAAGAGCGGGACATCCAAATCCCGACGCGTTGGCAGTTGAAAGCTCGACGCAAACCGTGGTGCAGAGTGGCGAAAAACGATCCGATATCCAACGAAGGTAACGACGACCGCACCGCCCATCACAAAGGCCAGGCTAGGATCCCACGTGCCCGCCACGTCAAAGAAATTGAGCACCTTTGCAGGGTTTGCCATCCCTGAAATCGCGATACCCACGCCAAAGATGAGGCCGATTAAATACAACAATACCAGCTTCATATCTTACAATCCTAACATGTGGCGCACCACAAAAACAGTGATGCCGGTGGTGGCCATAAAGGTCAGTGTCGCCACAATGGAGCGTGGGGATAGGCGCGCCATGCCGCAAACACCGTGACCCGATGTACATCCACCGCCAAAGGTAACGCCCAGCCCAACGATAAATCCGCCAATAATCAGCATTGTCCGTGGCATAGGCACCTGAACCTCAGGCCATTGCCCCGTTACCAGCAGGACCACAGCCGGTCCGCTGACCATGCCCGCAAGCAAAACCGCGCGCCATGTCCAATCGGAAAGCCCCGCCGGCGCGATAAATCCGGCCAGCACACCAGTTGCGCCCATGATCCGGCCCATCAAGCCCATCAGCAAAACAGCCGACAGCCCGATCAGAACGCCGCCTGCCAGCGATTGCAGTGGTGTAAAAGCAGTTTCCATAGTCAAACTTTACAGGTGCGAATGCCGATCATTCGGTATAGCGGGCAAAAGCGGAAAGCAGCCGTTGCAATCAGCACGACACCTACCACTGCGCTGATAATTGCCAGCAATGTGGATTGGTACAGGCTAATGCCACCAGTCAGCGGTGCGATGATCAGAAACGCACCCAGGACTACACGAATGATGCGGTCGAAACGCCCGATATTCAACGTCATTTACAGACTCCCTCTTATCCTAGGGTCTGTCCTATGCGCTTTGCTGGAACGCTTCAGTGACTTTGTCACCAAGGCTACGGTCATCCTAAGCCTGCGATTGAGAAAGCTCGATAAGAGACTGTTTACCTATGATATTTATGTTCCCACGGGTCAGCTCAACCCAACCGCGCCGCTGAAATTCCTGCAACTGGCGCGAGATAACTTCGCGCGCCGTGCCCAGCTCAACCGATAATTTCTGATGGGTGGTTTCGATCCTGCCTCCACTATCCGCCAGCTCCAGCAGCTTGTCAGCCAAGCGCACATCGATCCGTTGAAAGGCAACCTCGTCAATCATGCGAAACAAGTCCGTTATCCGTTTGGAAAAGGCGGCGAAAACGAAATCGCGGAACGGCTTCGATTGCGCAACGAGATCATCAAAAACGGTACGCGGAACGGCCACGGCCTGCACTGCGGTTTCGGCTATGCCCTCGGCTGAATAATCCTCATAGGCCAGCAAGCAGGCCGTGGTTAGAACGCAACTTTGCCCCGCATAAATGCGGTACAGCACGATTTCATGCCCCGTTTCGGAGATTTGCTGAACCCGCACACGACCCTCCAGCAGGAACAACATGTTTTCGGGTGATTTCCCCGGCCCGAAAATCATAGTGCCCTCGGATAAATTCAGAACGCTACTGCGATCCATCAGCACCTGCTTGGTTTCGGGGGCCAGCCGCGACAAACCCGGAAAACGGTCCAGCCACGGCTGCGTCGAATCTTTCAATGTCATGGTGCATTCTCTCCGATTTTCCGGTTATTGTTCATCCTGTTTCCCTACCGTCCCCGGGCGGTGCCAAACTGAGGCGCATGGTCGCATAACTCGGTTTGGCCATGGCGGCAGGCCGCGTATTGTCGCAAAACCCTAACATCACGGGCGCATATTTGCCCGCGACGCAGCATTGTACCACGTCCCTTCCGCTAGCCGGAGATTACTATGTTCGACAGTTTAACAGCAGAGACACTTGCCAGAATGCAATTTGCATTCACGGTGTCATTCCACATCATCTTCCCTGCCTTTTCCATCGGGTTGGCCAGCTATCTGGCGACGCTGAACGCATTATGGCTGCGCACGCGGGATGAGACCTATCTGACGCTGTTCACCTATTGGAAGAAGATCTTCGCCGTTGCATTCGGCATGGGCGTCGTATCAGGCATTGTGATGTCCTATCAGTTCGGCACCAACTGGTCGGTATTCTCGGACAAGACCGGCCCCGTGTTGGGCCCCCTGATGGCATATGAGGTTCTGTCAGCCTTCTTTCTGGAGGCAGGTTTCTTGGGCATCATGCTGTTTGGCCGCGAACGGGTCGGGGACAAACTGCACATGTTTGCCACTGCTATGGTCGCTTTTGGCACGCTGATGTCTGCCACGTGGATTTTGTCGGTGAACTCATGGATGCAGACACCGGCCGGCTACAGCATCAACGAGCTAGGCCAATTCATCCCCGAGGACTGGTGGCAGATCGTGTTCAACCCGTCCTTCCCCTATCGACTGGTGCACATGGTGCTGGCGGCGTTTTTGACGACCGCCTTGGTTGTTGGCGGGGTCGGCGGGCTGCACCTGCTGCGCGATAAAACTGACAAACCGGCGCGGCGCATGTTTTCCATGGCGATGTGGATGCTGGTCTTTGTCGCCCCGATCCAGATTTTGGCGGGCGATGCACACGGCCTGAACACGCTGGAACATCAACCGGTTAAGATCATGGCGATGGAGGGGCATTATGACAGCCACCCCGACGGCGCCCCGCTGATCCTGTTCGGCATCCCCAATCCAGAGGAACGCCGGATTGATTACGCAATCGAAATTCCAAACCTATCCAGCCTGATCCTGAAGCATGATCTGAACGCACCGATGGAGGGTCTGGATACCGTCGCAGACGAGGATATCCCCCCCGTGGCCATCGTGTTCTGGAGCTTCCGCATCATGGTCGGGCTCGGCTTTGCGATGCTGGGCCTCGGCGCGTGGAGCCTGTGGCACCGGTTCCGCGGTCAACTATATGACGCACGGCTGCTGCAACGTGCGGCTATCGTGATGGGGCCGATGGGCTTTGTCGCGGTTCTGGCCGGATGGGTCACGACCGAGGTTGGTCGCCAGCCGTTCACGGTCTACGGCTTGCTGCGCACCTCCGATAGCCTCGCGCCGATTGCGGCGCCTGCTGTGGCGGCATCGCTAATCGCGTTCATCATCGTGTATTTCTTCATCTTTGGCGCAGGCACGTTCTACCTGTTGCGCATGATGAACAAGCGCCCAGACACACCGCATCTGGGCCTGAGGGACGGACCAGTTCGCGCGGCTGGCATTGCGCAGATGCATCACGGCGATTCTGACACGAACCTAGGACAGTAAGGAGATTTCAGATGGTTATTGAGCTTTCATTCATCTGGGCCGGCATCATCGCCTTTGCCGTGCTGACCTATGTCATTCTGGACGGCTTTGATCTGGGCGTGGGGATTTTGTTCCCCTTGGCCCGAAACGAGACGGAAAAGGCCACCATGATGAATTCCATCGCGCCCATCTGGGACGGGAATGAAACATGGCTGGTGCTGGGCGGCGGTGGCCTGTTTGCGGTATTTCCGCTGGCCTATGCAGTGGTCATGCCTGCGCTATACATCCCGATCATCCTGATGCTGCTGGCGCTGATTTTTCGCGGTGTCGCCTTTGAATATCGCTGGCGGACAGAGCGGTGGAAACCCGTCTGGGATGCGGGTTTCTTTGGCGGGTCGCTGATTGCGGCATTCATGCAGGGCATCGCTTTGGGCGCCCTGGTGCAGGGGATCGAGGTGACGGATCGCGCCTATTCCGGCGGCTGGTGGGATTGGCTGAGCCTGTTTTCCGTGCTGACAGGGTTCGCTGTGGTGATCGGTTACGCGCTGTTGGGGGCGACTTGGATCAACCTGAAAACGGAGCACCGGCTACAGGCACAAATGCAACGTTACGCTGTTTTCCTTGGCATCGGAACGCTGGGATTCATGGGGGTGGTTAGTCTGCTGACTCCATTCCAGAACCCCGACTACTTCCAGCGCTGGTTTAACCTGCCCGGCAGTGCGTTCAGCGTCATCGTCCCCGGTTGCGTTCTATTGATGGCATGGCTGTTGTTCAGCAGCCTAAAGGCGGGCAAGGACGCGACCCCGTTCTTTGCTTCACTAGGGCTGTTTGTGCTGTGCTTTATCGGAATCGGGATCAGCTTTTACCCCAATATCGTACCGCCTAGTCTAACGATAGTTGAGGCAGCAGCACCGGATTCCAGCCTGAAATTCGCGCTGGTCGGCACCGTCGTATTGGTCCCGCTGATCCTCGCCTACACCGCCTACGCCTATTGGGTTTTCCGTGGCAAGGTTGATCCAGAGGAGGGGTATCATTGAGGCGCGACAGCACATTCCGCAGGCTGGCATGGTTTGTCGCCCTGTGGCTGATCAGTGTCGCGGTATTGGGTGTGGTGGCGATGGCGATTAGGGCTGCGATCCTCTAATCCTCCTCCTCGCTCAACAGGATGCGGGCGGCATCGCCCTCCAAATCCTCATATTGCGCATGGCGGACGGTCCAGACGAAGGCCGCCAGCCCCCCTGCCCCTAGGAATAGCGACACCGGCACGAGGAAAACCAGAACATTCATCAGCGCACCCGCATCGAGTTGAGAATAACAGTAATCGACGATGTAGACATCGCCAATGCCGCCGCTAGGGGCGTTGCAAATCCGGCTAAGGCGACAGGGATCGCAACGCAATTATACAGAACCGCAATCGCGAAATTCTCACGTATCCGCGCCCGCGCTTTACGCGAAATCCGCAGGGCATGGGGTAGTGGTGCAAAGCTATTGCCCAGCAACACAATGTCCGACGCCGCGCGCGAAGCATCCAGCGCCGAGGCAGGCGACAGCGACACATGCGCCGCAGCCAGCGCCGCCGTATCATTCAGCCCATCCCCAACCATCAAAACATGCCGCCCCTGATCGCTGAGCGTATTGATCCGCGACAGCTTATCCGCAGGCCGCAAATCGCCCTCGACCATGGAAATACCGGCCTGCTGCGCCAAACGGCGCGTGGCCGCAACCGTGTCACCGGACATCACATGCAACTGCAACCCATCCAGCGCGTGAATGGCATCGGCCGCTCCGGTGCGCAGGATTTCCTGCATGGGCAGGGGAATGCTGGGCTGACCGTCAATCCGCAGCTCCGTCGCGTCTGCTCCGCGACCCAGAAACACGGTGCGCCCATGCCACAGGCCGAAAACGCCCTCACCCGTTACCTCATGAACATTCGTCAGCAATGCGGGTTCAACATCATGCAGTGCATCGGCAATCGCCCGTGCAACGGGGTGGTTCGACCCATGGGCCAAGGCACGCGCGATGCCAGCCTGATCCGACGTTAACGCTTGGATACCAGACAGGCGCGCCCTGCCCTGTGTCAGCGTACCGGTCTTGTCAAAAACCACCGTATCCACCTGCGCCAACCGTTCCAGCGCCGTTGGAGATTTGATCAACAGCCCCATCCGAAACAACCGGCCAGAGGCAGCAGTTGTCACCGCCGGCACCGCAAGGCCAAGTGCACAAGGGCAAGTGATAATCAACGTCGCCACCGCGACATTCAGCGCGTGGCGCGCATCGCCGGTCGCAATATACCACCCGATAAACGCCGCCAGTGCCAAGCCGTGAACTAGCGGCGCGTAAACCGCCGCCGCCCGATCGGCCAGCGCGGTGTAGCGGTTGCGCGACGTTTCCGCGACCTCGACCAGGGCCGCCATGCGGCGCAAGGTTGTATCAGCACCCACTGCGGTCGCCTGAATCACCAATGGATGATCCACCACCACTTCGCCTGCTGCGATGCCGTCACCGGATGTCACGGCGACGGGTAAACTCTCACCGGTCAGCATCGACCGATCCACCAGACCATCACCCTGCAATAGCGTGCCATCGACAGGAATCCGGCCACCCGGTGCAACGATGATATGATCGCCAGCGCGCAAATCCGCGACGGCCACACTGCTGCGCACACCCTCAACGATCCGCGTGGCGCGAGGAACCTCCAACGCGGCAAGCTCCTGCGCGGCGGATCGGGCGGCGGATCGTGTGCGGTGATCCAGATAACGGCCCGTTAGCAGGAAAAAGCTCAACGACAGGGCCGCATCGAAATATGCGTGTTGACCACCGACGCTGGCCTCGAATAGTGACATCACGCTAGCAAGGATAATGGCCAGCGATATCGGCACATCCATATTCAGCCGCCGCACCCGTAGTGCCCGCCATGCATTCTGGAAAAACGGCTGCGCGGCATAGAATACCGCCGGCAGGGCGATTGCGGCGCTGATCCAATGGAACAGATCGCGGGTTGCGTCAGTGGCACCGGACCAAACAGCAACCGACAAAACCATGACATTCATCATCGCAAAGCCTGCAACGGCCAAACGGACCAACAGATCGCGCCCAACCGGATCAACCCGACCGGTCAATGCGGCACCGTCCAACTCATGCGCCTCATGCCCTGCTTGGGCTAGGGCATCAATCAGGACGGCCTGATCGGTATTCGGTTCAACAACCACCGTCGCACGGCGCAGACGCAAGTTCACCCGCGCGGCACGGACCTGTGGCACCGCACGCAGGGCGCGTTCAACCCCACCGATGCAGGCAGCGCAATGAATGTTGGGCAGGGACAGGAATACCTCATCCCCCGCCGCATGTTCAGGCCCCGCAATATCCAGCGCCGCCGGGGCAACCGCACAGGCAGGACAAGCCGCGATCGTCATGTGCCCGACCGATCATGCAGGATAATCCGCTGACGAAACTGCGTTCCATCCTGCGCAAGAGCAACCAACCGCAAATCCCAACGACCTGCCCCTCCGGCCACTGTGGCGTGGAACTGCTGACCGTCAAAGCTGAAATCGGGGACTTCATCCTGACTGACATTGGTTGCGCGGCCCAGTGTCGCCTCAATCATCCGGGGCTGAACGGGGGCGCCTGCCTGATCCAATATCCGCAGGATCAATTCATCCCCCTGCAAGCGGGCGGAAACCTCCCACCCCAGCGCAGTTTGTGCGGCACGATCCGCATCAAATGACTGGCTGGCAACATAGGAGTTTCGCGTCTCCAACCCCGGAAAGGTCGCAACTGCCTGATAGGCCAACGTGATATTCACGCCGATGATAATCGCGAAGCAGCCTGCGAAAATACCGAAAACCTTCGTACCTGTCAGTTCCATGCTGTTACTCCCCAATACCGTTAAAGACTGTCCCGACCGATGCACGTTCCCCCTCGGCAACATCCTCCACCCACAAACGCACGGGGGTGCTGTCGATTTCGGCTGCCGGATCATTGGGACGGGCGAGGATATAGACCCGCTGCAATCGCACGGCATCTGCCGGAACTGTAACGGTGCGGGTGTCTGTCCCCTCAAGCGAGATACGCAAAATACTGTCCGATACCAGCGACATATGGAAATCGCGCGGCTCACCATGCTTGTTACGCAAGCGCACATCATAGGCATTGCGGACGGAGCCATCGGACATCACCACATAGGTCGGATTGCGAACAGGCGAAACGGTCATCTCAATCTCTGGCCGGATGAACAGGGCAAAGACCAAGCCACCACCAATACCCGCCCAGATCAGCGTGTACAGAATGGTGCGGAACCGCAGAACATGCCGCCAGATCGGGATGGGGGGCTTGCCCTCACGCTCCGGCCCATCATCGCTAAGCGCGAGATAGTCGATCAGGCCACGCGGCTTGCCGATTTTGTCCATGATGTCATCGCACGCATCAATGCACAGCGCGCAGGTAATACACTCCATCTGCTGCCCATTGCGGATATCGATGCCCATCGGGCAGACATTCACGCAGGCCATGCAATCGATACAGTCGCCCTCGGTGTGATCACGTTTCTTACCACGCGGCTCGCCTCTCCAATCGCGATAGGCGACGGTCAGGCTGTCCTCGTCCATCATCGCGCCCTGAATGCGGGGCCATGGGCACATATAAATGCAAACCTGTTCGCGCAGAAAACCCCCGAAAACAAAGGTCGTGGCCGTCAAAATCGCAATGGTGATATAGGCCACCGGATGCGCGTCAAAGGTCAGTAAATCGCGGAACAGCGTCGGCGCATCGGTGAAATAGAACACCCACGCCCCGCCAGTTGCCACAGCGATCATCAGCCAAACCAGCCATTTCGTGATCCGCAAACGCCATTTATGGGCGGACCAAGGGGCGTTCCACAACCGAACCCGTGCGTTCCGGTCACCCTCGATCCAGCGCTCGACCAGAATGAACAGATCGGTCCAGACGGTTTGCGGGCAAGTGTATCCGCACCACACCCGACCCAACGCGGAGGTGAACAGGAATAGCCCCAGCCCAGCCATGATCAGCAGGCCCGCTACGAAATAGAATTCGTGGGGCCAAATCTCGATCCACAGGAAGTAAAAACGGCGCCCCGCCAAATCGACCAGCACCGCCTGATCGGGCAGGTTGGGGCCGCGATCCCAGCGCAGCCACGGCGTCAGGTAATAGATGCCCAAGGTCACGAGCATGATCCACCATTTCAAGCGGCGGAACGTCCCGCTGACCCGCTTGGGGAAAATCGGCTCTTGTGGTGCGTAAAGAGGGGGTGGGCTATCGGTCACTGGGATTCTTTCGGTCATAGGCTCAACCGGACGTTAGCCCCGCAGGGCCGGCGCGTCCTTGACTCAGATCAAGCAAATGTCGGCTCCGGTGGGATGGACCGGAGCCGACAGGGATCAACCTCGCCCGAGGGGGCGGAACGAGGTTGATTTACTCTCCACCGCCCAACTGGTGAACGTAGAGAGCAACCGCCGCGATATCCGCCTCACTCAGCCGTTCGGCCCAGGGCGGCATCACGCCAAAGCGCGCATTGGTAATCGTCTGGGTCAGCGCAGCCTCGCTGTTGCCATACAGCCAGATCGCGTCGGTCAGATCAGGTGCACCCATCGTGCGATCGCCAGTTCCGGTATCCCCGTGGCAAGCCGCGCAATTGTTCAGGAATAGCTCGTGTCCCGGATCGGCAATGCCCAAACCCCCGCCAACATAGGCGACCAAGGTGTCGATTTCCTCCTCGGACAAGATATCGCCAAAGGCAGGCATTTCCGACCAGCGCGCGTCACGATCATCATCATTGCGGATACCGTGCTGAACCGTGGTGCGGATGTCCTCCACCGTACCACCCCACAGCCAGTCATCATCAAGCAGGTTGGGATAGCCCACGGCACCTGCCGCGCCCGATCCGTGGCATTGCGAACAGTTGGTCCGAAACACAGCCGCCCCGCCCGAGGTGGCAAACCGGTACAACGGATCATCCGGCGATAGCGCGGCCAGATCAGCCGCAGCCAAATCCGCCTCCAGCCCCGCATTGGCGGCATCAACCCGCGCGATTTCCTCCGCCACCTCACCACGGGTGGAATAACCCAGCAGCCCGGGTGTCGCACCGTTGATCAGCGGCCATGCCGGAAAGGCGATGACATAGGCGATGCCCCAAACAATCGTGGCGTAAAAGCTCCACAACCACCACCGTGGCAACGGGTTGTTCAGCTCCTCAATCCCGTCCCAGCTGTGACCTGTGGTCTCGACACCGGTTTCCTCGTCCACACGGTTCTCAGACATCGTGGCGTTCCTCCAGCGCGGCGATTGCGCCCTTGCAGGTGCAATCGGGGCATGCGTTTTGGCAGCGCGGCTCATCATCGCGGAACGGAATAGCGCTGGCATCCGAGTGTAAATCCCGACTGCCGGGGCGGAAGGCCCAGAACACAGTGCCGATGAAAAACAGCGTTAGTCCCAGCAAAACCCAGCTATCCGCGATCTCTCGCAAGGTTGAATACATATCCATTTCGGGTCCTCCTCAGCGGCTTTCATCAGGCATAAAGGTCGAGAAATCGACCAAAGTGCCCAGCATTTGCAGATAGGCGACCAGAGCATCCATCTCGGACACGCCCCGCTCACCGTCGAAATTGCGGATTGCCGCACCGGGGTAGCGCTCCAGCAAGCCATCGGTATCGCCGAACGGATCAATCTGGGTGCGCACGTCCTGCGCCGCCATCTCGATCATCTCATCCGTGTAGGGCACGCCGACGATAGCATGGGTCGCAACCAGATCGGCCACGTGGTTCGCGTTCACCATCACATCACTGAGGAAGGCATATTTCGGCATGATGCTTTCCGGCACCACCGATTGCGGGTCGCGCAGGTGGTCCAGATGCCATTCATCCGAGTAACGCCCGCCAACACGGGCCAAATCCGGCCCTGTCCGCTTTGACCCCCACTGGAACGGATGGTCGTACATCGATTCCGCGGCGAGGCTGTAATGGCCGTAACGCTCCACCTCATCGCGCATCGGGCGGATCATCTGGCTGTGACAGTTATAGCACCCCTCACGCACGTAGACATCGCGGCCGGCCAGCTCCAGCGGGGAATAGGGGCGCATCCCCTCTACATCCTCGATGGTGTTTTCGAGGTAGAACAGTGGCGCAATCTCAACGATCCCGCCGATGCTAACCACCAGAAACGAGCCGATCAGCAGGAGCGTCGCGTTCCGTTCCAGCACGCGGTGGTGGTCGAGGAATCCCTTACGGGGCTTTTTCATATCCTTATCACTCATTTTAGGGGTCCTCATTCCGCCGGTACGGCCGCGTTGCGGCTGACTGCTTCGGGGGCGCGGCGGATGGTCATCCACATGTTCCAGACCATGATCAGCGCGCCGCTCAGATACATCACACCGCCCAATCCGCGGACGACATACATCGGGAATTTCGCGGCAACCGTGTCAGCGAAGCTGTTGACGAGGAAGCCCTGCGCATCGACCTCGCGCCACATCAAACCTTCCATGATGCCGCTAACCCACATCGAGGCCGCGTACAGAACGATGCCGATCGTCGCCAACCAGAAATGCCAGTTGATCGCGCTGATCGAATACATGGATGCACGGTTCCACAGCTTCGGCGTCAGGAAGTACAGCGCACCAAAGGTGATCATACCGTTCCAACCCAGCGCACCCGAATGCACGTGACCAATTGTCCAATCCGTATAGTGGCTTAGCGAGTTCACAGCGCGGATCGACATGACCGGCCCCTCGAACGTACTCATCCCGTAAAAGGCCAGACTGATAACCATCATCCGAATGATCGGATCGGTGCGCAATTTGTCCCACGCGCCCTGCAACGTCATCAGGCCGTTAATCATGCCGCCCCACGATGGCATCCACAGAATGATCGAGAACACCATGCCCAGCGTCGCCGCCCAATCGGGCAAGGCGGTATAGTGCAGGTGGTGCGGCCCCGCCCAGATGTACAAGAAGATCAGCGCCCAGAAGTGGATGATCGATAGCTTGTAACTGAACACCGGACGGCCCGCTTGCTTGGGCACGAAATAGTACATCATGCCCAGAAAACCGGCGGTCAGGAAAAAGCCAACGGCGTTATGGCCGTACCACCACTGCGTCATCGCATCCTGTACGCCAGCGAACAGCTGGACCGATTTCGACCCCCAAATGCTGACCGGAACGCTGAGGTTGTTGACCACATGCAACATCGCAACCGTCACGATAAAGGCGAGGAAGAACCAGTTGGCCACGTAGATATGGCGCTCTTTGCGCTTGATAATCGTGCCCAGGAATACCGCCAGATAGCTCAACCAAACGATAGTCAGCCAGATATCGACATACCATTCAGGCTCTGCATATTCCTTGGATTGGGTCGCGCCCAGCAGATAGCCGGTGGCCGCCATAACGATGAACAGGTTGTAGCCCCAGAACACGAACCACGCCAGATTACCGCCCCATAGTCGCGTCGCGCTGGTGCGCTGCACAACATAGAACGACGTACAGATCAGTGCGTTTCCCCCGAACGCAAAGATCACAGCCGAGGTATGCAGCGGCCGCAAGCGCCCGAAATTCGCATAGGGTTGCGCCCAATCGATGTTGAGCACCGGAAAGGCCAGCTGAAACGCGATAAACGTCCCGACCAGAAAACCAGCGACGCCCCAGAATGCAGTGGCAATCACGCCGGCCCGCACAGGACCATCCATATAATGCCCCAATGGCGCGGAAGGTCGTGCCTCCTCACCCGTATTGCGCAACACCCAGTAGAACATTCCGGATGCGATCAGCAGAATCAGCAAGGCATGAACCTGATAGGCCACATCGCGCGCCCAGTTCGCCGCCATAGCGGAGATCAGTATCACGATCCCCAATAATATAAGTCTAAACCCATCCCACATCGTGCCGCATCTCCATTCTCTGCGCGCACCTCATCCGGTTCGCGCAATCCCGTTTCAGGGGCAGAAATGGCAGACACGCAAATGTGACGCCTTGATCTGGATCAAGAACGCGATGCGATCAGCAATTTGAATGTAGCTTAGGCCAGTAACCCGCCATCGGTATCATCGCCGGTCAGGGCGATCAGGCGATCCAGATCGGGCACGGTAATGCCGCGACGCCCCTCCTGCACGATCACACCATCACGGCGCAGCGCAGTGATCTGGCGGCTGACTGTTTCCAATGTCAGGCCCAGATAGCTGGCCATAGCCTCGCGCGTTAGGGGCAGTTCGAAATGTACATCATGGCCACGGGGAGATAGCCGCTTGGACAGGATCACCATCAGGCTGGCGATTTTTTCCCGCGCGGTTTTGCGCCCCAGCAACACCATCCATTCGCGGGCGGCGTCCAGCTCATCCAACGTCATCTCCAGCAAACGTTGGCCGATATGCGGGGTTTCGGCGATCAGCACCTCGAACGGGCGGCGCCGGAAACTGCACAAAGTCACCTCGGAAATCGCGGTGATGTCATAGGGCGCAACTTGCCGCCCGGGTCTGCCAATGAAATCCGAGGGCAGCAGCAAGCCCACCATCTGCACGCGGCCGTCCTCCAACGTCATGCTGATGGTGGCGCATCCCTCAACCAACGAGGACAGTAACTCCACATCATCGCCTGCATGGATCAGCGGGGAACCGGCAGGAAAGGTCTGATAAGTCTTGATTTTTTCGAGCATCAACAACTCATCCTCATCGCAACGCGCACAGATGGCACGGTGCTGGATCGGACAGCTGCTACAGGATTGGTAGGTGGCTTGCTGTATGCTCACGGAAATCTCCGGCGAAAAATGGTTATTTTTGATCCCGATCAAGGAATCGGTTTTTGTCAGCCGCCATAACATCCCCATGAAACAGGATCTGCTGCGCCGTTACGGCCTCTTCGATGCGCGTGTTCCGCGCTATACAAGTTATCCCACGGCACCGCATTTCACGCAAGATGTGGGACCGTCGCACTTTGCCGCATGGCTGATGGATGTGCCCGAAGGGGCACGGATATCGCTATATGTGCATGTCCCGTTTTGCCGCAGGCTGTGCTGGTTTTGCGCATGCCGGACGCAGGGAACCCGTACTGATGGACCGATTAGGCGCTATCTGGATGTGCTCAAGGCTGAGATTCAGCAAGTCGCCGCCCTGTTGCCCCCCGACGTGACGATCGGTCGCCTGCATTGGGGCGGGGGCACACCAACGATTTTACCCGCCGAGATGATCGCCGAACTCGGCGCCACGCTGCGTAGCAACTTCACCATCGCGGCAGATGCAGAGGTCTCGGTCGAGATTGACCCGACTTGTGTCGATGCCGACCGCATTGCGGCACTACACGATCTGGGCCTGACCCGCGCCAGCATCGGCGTGCAGGATTTCGACCCAACCGTGCAGGACGCCATCGGGCGACAGCAGAGCTTTGCCCAAACGCAGTCAGTCGTCGAAAACTTGCGGCGGGTGGGCGTGAAGAACCTGAACTTCGACCTGCTATACGGCCTACCGTTCCAAACCGAGGAGCGGCTGGAGGCAACAGTGCAACAGGTACTCGACCTCGCACCCGATCGCATCGCGCTATACGGTTACGCCCATGTCCCGTGGGTGGCAAAACGACAGGTGCTGATCCCCGCCGAGCATCTGCCCGACGGCCCTGCCCGCCTGACCCTGTTTGATCAAGCGGCGAAAACACTGGCCACCGGTGGCTATGACCAGATCGGCATCGATCATTTCGCACGGGCGGGGGATGGCCTGCACATGGCAAGGCAGAACCAGACACTGCGCCGGAATTTTCAGGGCTATACCGATGATGATTGCGCATGGCTGATCGGTCTGGGCGCCTCATCCGTATCGCGGATGCCGCAGGGCTATACGCAGAACAATCCGTCCACATCCGAATGGCAAAAGGGCGTTCTGGACGGCCGCCTGACAACGGTGCGCGGTCATAAATTCACGGCAGAGGACGTGATGATCGCCGCAATGATCGAGGAGCTGCTCTGCCAGTTCCGTATCACCCCCGCCCGCATCGCCGCCCGAACTCATGCCAAGCTGCACGCCATTGAATCCACGATGAGCAGCCTGCTGGATAGGTTCCCGCAAATCGTAGAACGGGACGCAAATGGCGTATTCATAGCCGAGGATGCACATGTCCTCGCCCGTATCGTCGCGGCTGCTTTGGATCAGTACAATACAGCCGAAACCCGCTATAGCCGCGCGGTTTGAGGTAGGTCCGCCGCCATCACTCCGCGCGCGCCATAATATATCGTGGCAAAGGCCCGCCCGTCGCGCGCAGCACCCGCAGCAATATGGCCGATCTGCTGGCCGCGCAGGTCTGCGGGCAAATCACCATCGGGGAATAGGGGGCCGAGCTGATCGCCTAAATCCTGCCCCCGCCATTCCAGATCTGCGACATTCAGGTCCAGCGACCGCCGCGCGGTTCCCTCCTCCTCGACCAAGAGTAGGGGCAAATCGTGTAACGGCGCGGCTGCCATGACGCGTTGCACGACCTGCCCCAGCTTATCGGCCACAATGCCCTGCGGTACAATGTCGGCAATCAGCGCGGCGCGCTCCACATTGGGCAGCGCCGTCCGGTCAAAATACAGGTTTGTGCGCACATCCTGCCCCCGCCATTTCACGGCAAGGAAGCGGACATTCTCAACCGGACTGTCCTGCGCAAATTCCAGATAGGCCTTATGGATCGGGTCATCGCCCGCCTCGAACCCGAAATGCACATCGGTGGCCATCCCTAGATAGGGCAGCAGAGCATCAACGCCGGGCGCGCCCAATTGATCGCATATCGTCTGAAAACTACGCTTGGCCCCGGGTAATAGCGCGCGACGCGGGGCGGAAACCAGCAACCTGCCATCCGCGATCTGCGTACCTGTCACCTTGACCGAGCGTTCCACCATGCACGGCCCGTCCAACCGTTGCAGCGTGCTCAGAAAATGTGCCGCATCCCTCACTCCAGTTCGAGGAAACAGCGATGGCCGGCAGGCAGCGCACCATCAGGATTGGGCAATTCAACCCGAACGCCAAATGTGCCGGAGGCCGCATCGAAAACACGATCGCGCACAGTGATCGTGCCTTGATACTCACCACCAATCGGTGCGCTAGGCCGGATCGTAACCACCTGCCCCTCGGCCACGTCGGCGAACAGCTCGACCGGTAGGAAGGCCTCAACATGCAGCGGGTCCAACTGCACCAAACTGGCCACATACCCGTCAGAGGTCAGGTATTCGCCGCTGGTCATCCGCTTTTCAAACACCAAGCCATCAATCGGCGAATGGATCACCCGCTGCGCCAATGCGGCACGGGCGCGTTCCAGTTCACGGCGGGCGATTTCCTGCTCCAGCTCCGCCTGCACGACGAGGGACTGCGCCGTGACCAGCTCTGCCTCAACCTCGGCCATGGCGTCCTGCGTGGCAACGCCACGATCCATCAGCTCCTGCGTGCGGGCATAACGCCCCTCGATCAGTGCTAGCCCTGCGCGCTGCGCATCCAGTGCCGCATGCGAGCTTGCCTGAACCTCCAGCAGTTCAATCGTGGTCATCTCGAATTCCGAAGTAAGCTCGGCAATGACATCGCCCGCCTGCACCCATTGGCCACGGCTGACATTGACCCGCGCCAACAGGCCAGCCACCGGACTGCCGATTTGCACCAGCTCGGCAGGGTCCATGACGCAATCGAATTGCTCCTGCGCCATCACGGGCGCGGCAAACAGGCATAGGCTGAGGGCAATATATTTCATATCGCGACCCTAGCGTGCCGCTCTGTAGGAACCAAGCGCATCATTCCAACTCTCCCGATACGGCCATTGTGCGTGACAATTGACGATCCTGCTCCAGCAAATCGCGACGTGCCTCGGCATGCAATGCCTCCACCGCTTTTTGCCGCAAACGCAGCACCCAACCGGCGGAGGACGCGCCAAAGGCCCGTGACATCAGATGCCCGATCCGCCGTAAATTGGCAGCGCCCTTACCGCGCATCAACTCATCCTCAAGGCTTAGAAACGCCTCAACCTGCCCCGGTTCGCCCTGTCGCCCGCATCGGCCCTCAAGCTGTCGATCCACGCGGCGGCTATCATGTCGTTCGCTGAGGATAACGGCCAGACCACCGGCGGCGGCGACCCCCTCTCCCAGCTTAATGTCGGTGCCGCGCCCCGCCATATTGGTGGCAACGGTGATCCGCCCTGCCACGCCGGCCTGCGCGATGACCTCCGCCTCATCCGCGTCCTGCGCGGCGGATAAAACCTGATGGGGCAATCCCGCCGCGTCCAGCCGTTCACTGGCCATATCGGATGCGGTGACGGACCGTGTGCCGATCAAAACCGGCATGCCTGCCAGATGAAATTCTCGCGCCCGCGCAGCAATCGCGGCCCATTTCTTAGCCTCGGTAGTGAACAAACGATCCCCTGCGAAACGGCGGATATCCGGCTTGTTCGTCGGAATTTTCGTAACGGCCAGACGGTAAACCGACCACAGCTCCCACGCCGCATCGCGCGCGGTTCCGGTCATGCCGCCAACATGGGCATAGCGGCGGAACAGCCGTTGGTATGTGATCCGGCTTAGGGTTTCGCGAGCCTTTGTGATCTCCAACCCTTCCTTCAACTCAACCATCTGGTGCAAGCCGTCGGACCAACTTCGATCGGGCATGACGCGACCGGTATTCTCGTCCACGATCTGAACCTTATCGTCCATGACCAGATAGGCCTCACCCGCATTATAGATATGCAGCGCGTTCAACGCCTGCACGACCGCATGTTCGCGGATGACGGGAATACCGAATGCGTCCTCACGCTCACCTGCCAGTTCGTCTAGATGGTCCAACCCCTCGGGGCGCATTTCGATCCGGCGCAGACCGCGTGGGATACGGTAATGGTCCCCCTCGATCATGCCCTTGGCAACGTCCATCGCCTCACGAAACAGGGCCTCGTCAAAGCCGCCTTCCTCGGTTTCCCCGCCCGAGATTATCAGCGGGGTCCGTGCCTCATCAATCAGGACAGAATCCGCCTCGTCAATGATCGCGACATGCAGACCGCGCAGGCGCAATGGCTCGGTCGTTGGCTGGATCAGGCGATCAATCTTGCGCCGCAAATTGCCCGGGGCGCGGCGTAGAATTGCGCGATCCCGCAGGTAGTCAAAGGCGATTTCCTTGTTCGTGCCGTACACAATATCGCACCGATACAACGCGCACCGCGTATCGGCATCCTGCCCCTCCTGCACGACACCGACTGTCAGGCCAAAGAAATCGTAGAGCGGGATCATCTCCTCCGCATCGCGGGCGGTCAGGTAGTCATTCACGCTCATCACATGCACGGGCCGACCGGCCAGCGCCGCTGTGGTAACGGCTAAAGTCGCGCAGAGCGTTTTACCCTCACCCGTGCGCATTTCCGCGATCTGTCCACGCAACATCGCCCACGCGCCCAGTACCTGCACGTCGTAATGCCGCTTGCCCAACACCCGCGCCGATACCTCGCGGATTAGGGCGAATGCTTCACCGGTGACGCGCACTGGCAGGCGATCCGGTTCCTCTCGCAAGGCCAATGAAACCTCACGCGCGGCATCGCGCAGGCCGGCCTCATCCATCGCGGAAAATCGCGCCTGATGCCGGTTGGTAGCACGCAATATCCCACGCAAACGCCACGCACGCAGGCGCGCTCCACGGGCGATAATGCTGGCCTGAACACCGATCAACCAACGCTCGGTCGGGCCCTCCTGAACATCCGTGCGCTCAGGATAATCCAGCGCACGCGGCAATCGCAGCGGCGCCGTCATACCGAGAATTGCCGTAGGAATAGCTGTCGCGTTGCGCGCAGGAACCGCCAGCCCATAGGCTCCGCACCATGATCGAACCGGACCAAGGCACGCTCCCCCACACGACTAACCGGCAGATCGGCCAAGGGGGCGACCTCGAACTGAAACACCGATTGGATGGTCGATAGCGGGCTGTTGCCCTGTGGGTTCAGCACAAACGCACCGCCCCCCGCCGTGGATAACCCGCGTGAGGGTAGCTCCGCGCGGCTCTCGGGAAGCTCCGCCAGCAATTGAGCCGGCACGCTGTGCGATACATCCCCCTGAAACCGGATTGAGACGGATTGCGTGCGCCCACGGACCAGTTCCGCATTGTCCTGCCCCACCGCCACCCGCAGGCGCAGCGGGCGACCGTCGATCAGATAGCCGATCACGGTGCCTTGCTCCAACCGCTGACCTGGCAAATCCTCGGCCCCCGGAACGATGGCCGTGCCCGCAGCGCTGGCAGCCATTTCCAACGCTTCACTACGCGCTGCAACATCGGCGAGCTGGCTTTCCAATAGCAGTACCTGTTCGCGCAAAATGCCGGCCTGTACGCGATCCAGAACCAACACAGCGCGCAGGCGCAGCTGCATTTCCTGTAAGCGGGCGATGGCAACATCGCGCGCATTGTCCAGCGCCGGTGCCTCCATCGTGATCAGAGGGGTTCCCACCGTAACATCCTGCGTTGGCGCTACATCCACCACAACGCCAGCCGTTGCGGGGCGCAAAAACGCATCATTGTCCAGCCAAACAACCCCATGCGCCACAGTGGCATAGGGCGCCGGTACCCAGAACAACAGCCCGCCCACCAGTGCCAAAGCGCCGACCAGCACGCCCCAGCCCTGCCAGCGGCGCGTGCGTAGATCAGGCGTTGTGGCCAGCCATTTCACACCCTTCCACACCGGCAGAACGAAAGTGTTAAACAGCGCCCAGATCGCCAGCAGAATGCCCACAACGAAGAATTTCGAGGCGATAAACAGCGCAATCGCAAAGCTGATAACCATCCGGTACATGAACGCCGCAACCGCATAGCTCAGCAACCATTTCGCCTCACCACGACCGGTGACGGGGCTTTTCGCGCTCTCGATCCGCATCAGATAGCGTTGGACCAGATACCAGAAATACTTGTTGGATCGCTGCCCCAAACCCGGAATTTCAATCAGGTCGGCAAAGACGAAATAGCCGTCAAAGCGCAGCAGCGGGTTGCCATTGAACAGCAGTGTCGAAACCCCGCCGATCAGCATGACATTCCATGCAAAGGCCCGTGCCAGCCCCGGCTCCGCGCTCAGCCAGAAGATCAGCGCACAACTGGCCAGCGCCAGCTCAACCATGATCCCCGCGCCACCCACAACCGCCCGCCGCCATTTCGACGCAAACGCGGCAGAGGCGGAGGCATCCACATAGGGCACAGGCATAAAGACGAGGATCATCACCCCGATCTCATGCACCTCACCGCCCCATACTTTGGACGCATAGGCGTGGCCCATTTCGTGCACCGCCTTGACCAAGGGATAGGCCAGCACCATCAGCAACAGGTTATCCGCCGCCAGCGCACGATCCCCGATACTGCCGGTCAGCGGACCCCAGTTCATCACCGCCAGAACCATGCCCGTCACAACCAGCGCGATCCACAACACAAACCCCGTGACGGTGAATAGCGGTCGAACCAACGGCAGCGTCAAATCGAGAAACCGATCCGGATCGAAGAGCGGCAGCCGCATCGCCAACGGATTGCGGATTTTTTGCAGCATGGAGGACCGCTCCTGCTGCGCATGCCGCCGCCCGATTTCCTCAACATCCGGCGTCAGGTCACTGGCGATCAGGTCCGCGCCGTGCAATTGGCTGAGCAGGCGGATCGTCTCACCCTGTGTGGGTGGTTCCTCACCAAAGCGAGCGCAGGCTTGCTCCCATATTTCCTGCATCCGCCGGCGACCATTCATCATCGACAACATGAAATTCGCTGCGGGTGTCACCCGATGATATTTGCCGGTGGTATGATCCTGAACAACGAACCAAACCTCACCGCGAAATTGCTGGCGATGAATATCAACATGGCCCCGTAATCGCGGTTTTAGCGGCGCGATGCGATACCAGTCAGAAGAGAGAAAGGACTGGGCCACGTGCTATTCCACCAGACCCATTTGCCACAATTTCAGGCGCGCCCAATCACGGATCGGTCGTGACCAAATTTCAATCACACGGCGATCCGTGTCGATCAACAGACGGCCAGCCCCCTCCATCCCAGGACGCAGCGCGGTCAGATCACCTGATGGCGTCGCCTTCACCTCAAACACCGTCTGGCCCTCACGGTAACGGGCGACGGGGGTTATCGTGGTAATCTCGAACGGGAATGTGGTTTCGGGCAGCGCCGTCACCCGCAGCTCACCTGTTTGGCCAACCACAACATCGCGGATTTGCCGTTCATCCACGTCCAGAATGATCCGGTATTCACCATCCGGCGCGACGGACAGCAAAGGCTCACCCCGATCCACGGCAGAGCCAATCGCTTGGCTCAAATCACCCGATACGATCAAGCCGTCAAAGGGGGCGCGCAACCGAGTACGCTCAATCTGCTCATCAACCAATGCGATCTGGGCGTCGGCTTGCTCAATCTGGCTGGCCCTGATCCGTGTTTCGGCGCGGTCCCGTGCTGCAACAGCACTATCAAACTCGATCTGTTGACGTGCGCGCGCCGTGACCAGACGCAACCGCTCCAACGCCAATTCGCGATCATCAAGGCGAACCAACAAATCCCCCTGCGCAACGCGATCACCGGGCCTGACCGGTGCCTCGGCCAGAAAACCGTCAAAGGCAGGGGCAATCACACGCTGCACCGCCCCCTCAACCCGCGCATCTGCGCTGATCCGGTAATCCGAACGCAACATCCAGAAGGTCGCTACCAGCAAAACGACAATTGCGACCAACGCCTTACGCCCCAAATATCCGGGACCGACCAGACGCGCAAATTGCGTGCGCACGACCTCTCCAGCCTTGGTAATGAGCCAGCGACCGGCCCGGCGCTTTTCCTCCAGAACGGGGGCGATCACGGTCGCGACCGCCTCCAGCATGTCCAGCTCATCCTGCGCAAAAGGACGGTCCTGCGGGCGTTCAAAGGTAATCGCGCCGACAAAGGCATCCCGCGCCCATAGCGGCACCGTAAAGATGTGGCCCGCACCCTCCGCCTGCCCCAATTGCGCGTGGCCACGGGTGGACATCACGACCTCGGTTTCATCTGGCCACAGGACGGTGGCGCGCTGGTCAATCGCCTCATCCATCGCACCGGCAAGCTGCCGTATCAGCGACATTCGTCGTGAAAACTGCGCGGAATGGCTGACCGCCGCAACCCGCGTCCGACCAAACCGGCGCAGGCCCAGTGAAACCCGATCACAGTCGAACCGCGTCGCCAAATCTGTCACCGCTGCACGCGAAGCCGTCGGAAATGCATCCCGTTCCGCCACTGTGACAACGGCGTTCAAGGCGTGAACCGCCTGCTCATGCCGCTTTGCATCCGCGCGGGATTGCTCGGCGCGCATCGCATCCCGCATCCATGCCGAACCCCATTGCAGGTTCCGCATCGCCGCGGACAAAACACCCCGATCCGTAGGGCGCATTTCTAATCCGACAAGCCCGAGGATCGTGCCCTCAACCTCCAACGGAACAGCGGCTGCAATTGCGCCCTCCTGTCCCGTTTCTGGCATGCGCCCCCGCACAACGGCGCGACCCTGATCATGTGCGGATCGCGCAGCAGCCATCATATCCGCGCCCGGACTGCGTTCCTGTGGGGTAGAGCCCAGCGTAACCGGCCCCCCATCGCGCATCAGAAACACCGTACAGGCGACCGGATTCGTTCCAGCCATTTCCGAAATGCGGGTCAGCATCAGCGAAGTCCACGCCGATGCTGCGTCCTGCAATCCCTCCGCCGTGACAAGCGCGCGCCATGGGCTTTCGCCCGCTTCGGCAATGCGTGTTTCGGCGGTCACGATTCGTCGGTGGTCAGCGGGCCGTGCCGCGTCTCGTATTCACGCACCACACCTGTCAGGATGGAGTTCAGCCGCTTGGCCGCATGGGGGGTCAGGATCATGCGATTGGTCAAATCAACCCGCACATTTGAGCCCTCGCCCAAATTCCAGGTCCGGTTGGTGCCAAAGAACAGCTCGATCTGTTCGCGTGTGCCCTGAATGTTGACGACATTGGCAAAATTGGTCGCCATGTCGTCATCATTCCAGTCAACCGTTCCGGTGGTGGTGCCGTCGCTCATCGTTTGGTCCGCTCCCTACGCTGCGTCGCCACCGTAACGCCCGCCGCGACGAGGGCAACACCCTCCAGCGTTTCTTCGATCAGCCAATCGGCATCATCCAGTTCAGGCGTGGCTGGTGCAGGTGCTGCGTCTGCACGCGGCGCCTCCTCACCACTGACAATCCACAGGCCGCCCATATCATCGACATAGGCGAACAGCGTGCCGTCACTGTCAAAGAATTCCAGCGCAACCTCGGCCCCGGTCGTGATCGGCTGCGCCGGACCCTCAGTTGCCTCGAACCGGCCGGTTTCCTCATTGAAGACATAGGCCGGAACCGCACCATCATCCGAGGTGTTCAGCGTGATATGTGACAGAGAACCACGTGTGATCGTCGTCTCACCAGACAGGCCGCCGATTACGTCGCCGTCCTGCAAGCCGCAGGTCGCCATCAGCCCCTCATCCGCGTCGCATAGCGCATCGGTCAGCGCATCCAGACCTTCCGCATCGGCCTGTGGCGTCAGTGGCAGAACCTCACGGCTGAGCCCCATATCGATGGCGCCGAATGGCTTGGACGCCTCCAACCCGATCTCGGCAAAGGCCGTTGCGCCCATTGTCGGTTCCGCCTTTGGCAGAACATCGGCCAAGCGTGCCTCAAGCCGTGGCGTCAATGCCACCGGTGCGGCTGGCGTCGAAATGTCCGCGTCGAGGTAGACATGCCCCTCAGGCAGCGGGCTGACATAATCGGTCAGCGTCGTTGCAACAAAGACGAAGTCAACATCCCGACGATCCAGCAAACGCTCGGTGCTATCGGCCATGAAGATGTTATCAGCCTCAACAGTGCCGCCCATTTGGCCGCGTCCTGCGCCCATCATCAGGCCCGCACCAATCCGTGCACCAGCATCCGTGTCGGCGAGGAAGTAACCCTCATCGCCCAGGATCATATCCGCGCCAGTGCCTGTATCGATCAAATCTGTGCCCGCGCCGGCGATGACCATATCGTCGCCTGCACCCACATAAATCAGATCGCCACCGCCTGTGCCGCTTTCAGTTACGCGTGCGGAATAGACAGCCCAGCCACCGGTCGTATCCGTGGACCGGATTGAAACCGTACCCGCATCACCGATAACCAAATCACCCAGATCCGATGTCGAGTTATTGCCGTGAACCTCGATATAATCGTCACCCATACCGCCGATGACGATATCCGCGCCAGCGCCGGTATTGATCACATCCTTGCTGCCCAATTGGCCATCCGTGCTGGACAGCAATTGCAGGGCAATCGGCACCGCATCAGCATGAACTACACCGTTATTGCCACGTGCGCGGCCATTATCGCCAAAGATCACGTTATCGCCTGCACCTGCGCTGATATTATCCTCACCCAAGCCGCCGATGATCAGGTCAGCACTGTCGCCTGTGATAATGCGATCCGCACCACCCGTGTTTCCACGCGAAGCAGCCTCGCTGAGGATATAGCGGCCATCAGCACCCAATGTGCGGAAGGTCAGAATACCCGCATCCGCCAGCACAATGTTAGACGCATCGCCCGCAGCCGTTGCATATAGCTGCGCGACATCGGCACCAACACCTGCGATCAGAATATCCGCGCCGTCGCCTGCGGTGATGTAGTCGGCACCGCCGCTATTCACCTGATCGCTAACCGCCATCGTCAGACGGATCGGAGCATTGCCAGATCCCAGCACACCTGTTGCCTCGCCTACCAATGCGCCTGCATCCGCCAGCGCGATGTTATCGCCGGAGCCGAGGTTGATCTCATCCCCGCCCATGCCGCCAATCACCAGATCGGAACCGCCCATGGTCGTGATAACATCACCGCCACCAGTGGTCGCGGCCAAGGATTGCATCAGCGTGACGATATAATCGCCGTCCGCCTCTAGCGCGCGCACCTTGATCACACCCTCATCACCCAGAACGATATCTGCCAGATCGGCCGCGGAGTAACCCGTGGTAATCCGGTCGCCATCCGCACCGCCGATGACAATATCGCGTCCTTCACCTGTGATGATCTGATCCGCGCCACCGATGGTGTAATCCGTGCTGCGCGCCTCAACCAAGGCAATCGCTGCACTGCCGGTGTAAACCAGATCCGTCAGGCTGCCGATCAGCATACCGTTATCGCCGATCGCGATGTTGTCACCAGACCCTAGGTCCAGCTCATCCACATCCGCGCCACCGATTACAATGTCGGACCCAGTGCCAAGCTGGATGATATCCGCCCCGCCCTTATCCGCATTTACGGTAGCAATCTGGCTGAGGATATAGCGCCCATCCGCCGTCAGCGCGCGGAAATCGAGTACCGCATTATCGCCAACAACAATATTGGTTCCGCCATCCGACACGATCTCATCCGCGTCCGATCCGCCGATGATGATATCCGCGCCAGTACCGGTAAAGATCGTATCCGACCCCGCATTTGCAACATCGCTCGTCACAACCTGAACCAGCGAGATTGGCGCAGCATCGCCGCCCAGTGTCGCCGTCAGGCTGCCGATCAATGTACCTGTATCGCCCAGAATGATGTTATCGCCATCGCCGCCGCCCAGATCATCGGAACCTGCACCACCAATCAGGATATCAGCGCTGTCATCAGTGATAATCACGTCATCACCACCAACCGCATCATCAAATGTCGCAGCCGAGGCGAGGATATAGACACCCCCGACCGAGGCTTCGCGCAGGATCAGCACCGCGTTATCGCCCGCAATGATGTCACCCTTATACGGGTTGCGGCTGTTGATCGTGGTAAAGGCATCGTCGCCCGAGCCCATGATCACGATATCCGCACCAGCACCCGCTGTGATGATGTCGTTACCGGCCAGATCGGTGCGGCGGCTCTCCGCGCGCTCCAACCGGATTGGTGCAGCACCCGATAGCGGGTTCAGCGTGGCAGAGCCGATCAGCAGGCCAGCATCACCGATTGCGATATTGTCGCCCTCGCCCAGCTCGATCGTGTCTTGCTCGGCACCGCCCAGAACAATGTCACCGCCAGCGCCGGTTGTGATCTCATCCACGTCGCCCACAGTCTCATCAGTGGTTTCCGCCAATGTCAGGATCGGATGCGTATCCGTCGTGATATCCGTGCGGAATACCAGTCGCGCATAATCACCCGCAACAATATCGCCCAGATCCGAACTGGACCCGTTGCCATCCGTTTGAATGCGGTCGGAACCATAACCACCCATCACGATGTCATAGCCGCTGCCGCCGGTCAGAACGTCGCTGTCGCCGGCCGCAACATCGGTGCCCAGAATGGTCGCAACCGCCATCGGTAGACCCGCTGTAGGTGTCACACCTGCCGTGCCCGTGATTTGTGCGTAATCGCCGATGATGATGTTTGTACCATCACCACCCGTCACGCGATCCTCGCCCGCGCCACCCATCAGGATGTCCGCGTCACTGCCGCCAAAGACGAAATCATCGCCGCCGATTGTGACCGACAGGCCGCCAATCTCAACGGCATAGACACCATCGAAATTGACATAGCCGTGATCACCGAAGGCAATGTTCGCATCTGCTCCAACATCAATCCGGTCATCGCCCTTGCCGCCCAGAACGATATCCGCACCGGCATCGCCCGCAACAGTATCGTTTCCGCCAAAGTCGAAGGTCCGGCTTTCCACGCGGCTGACACTGCCGGTTGTGGACATGCGCAACGTTCCGGCCAGCTGATAGATATAACCATAATCCGCCAGAATGATGTCAGCGCCGGCGCCGCCCTCGATGCTATCGGCACCGGGTGCACGGGTATCGGCACTGTCGAATTCGGGCGTCATATCAACGGTGTTATCTACGATCAGCTCACGGCTCAGAACCTCAACACGGAAGCCCGCATCGCCATAAATGTGGTCATCACCACCCTGCCCGTCGATCCGGTCATTGCCGGAACCACCCGCAATATGATCGCCACGCTGCGAGCCTGTGATCGTGTCGTCGCCAACACCACCATAGATCGTCAGCCCGGCATTCTGAACGTTGCTGGCATCAATGATATCCGCGAAATCATTCGGGTCATATCCGACACCACCATTCACTGCGTCAAAGCTGAGCGCGTTGCCGTTCACGGCACCACCCTCCCAGTTATAACGCGCGCCATCGGTATCCGTATCGCCATAGACAACGAACAGCGTGTCCGTCGTCACGTCGTTAATGGTGATCCGGTCCGAACCGCCGCCGCCATGAACCAGCGTGATCGCCTGCGCCGTGACACCATCCGCCGTAGCGTTGGAGCCATCAACGGTGAAGCTGTCATCGCCCTGACCCAACAGAACTTCGGTCACTTCGATCTGCTGGAAACTGACGCCACGATCATAGGTCTTGTAGATCGGCTCGTCCGGCGTGCCCTCGTTAAAGGTCAGCGTGCCCGTGCCCATGCCCAACCCGTTGATCAGAGTGCGGGAAACCCCGTTCGCATCAACGATATTGCTCATAAAGCCCGCATCCACGGCGACAGATGTATCATTGTGCAGGAAGACGCGGTCCGTCTGCTGCGTTTCGTCAATGACAACATTGATGTCACGTGGGCCGCTATCGCGTTCCGTTGGCAACATAACCGCGCTGTGAATTTCACGACCTGTGGTCGGACCACCATCAATGATCAGCGGGCCTGCGATTTTCGAGGCCGTATGCGGCTCCGTCGCGAAGACCTTGGTCACATAGCTCAGGCTATCAGGGATGAAGTCCGGATCGGCCTCCAGAGTAACGGTAACCGCCTGATCCCAGTTATCCTTGGTAAAGGTCACCTGCGCAACCGTTACATCCAGTGTGCCTGCAACCGTTTCATTCACAACGGACATACCGCCGGACAGCTCGATCCGCGTGCCGCCCTCAGTCACCGCGCCTACCGCATAGGCGCCGTTATTGCTGGCAGTGCCTGTCACGTCGATATGCTGACCGATTGCGAAATCATCATCGCGGAAATCACCGCCATCCGTGCGGATGATGTAATCCGGCCCGTCAGGGTTATGCACGAATTGCAGGGTGCCGCTATACAGCGCCAGCTGGTTCAGAACGACGCGGCCACCGGCCACAACCCGTGTCTGGCCATCATCCGCGATGTTGATCGTAACATCCTGCGTTGGTGCCTTGGTCAGGCGCAGCGAGTATGTATCCGTCTCACCCGCCTGATCAATGATCAGCGTGTCGCCGTTACTCTCACGCACGATCACGCCGGCACTGTCGCCATCCGAGACGGTGACATCCAGGAAGCTTTCGGTCGTTGCATCATAAACACCGCCCGAGGTGCCAATGGTATGGGTGATGCGAATGCCCTCGTTATTCTCAACAATACCGTCCGCTTTGGCCGTTACCGTTACCGTCTGCGCCTGATCCCAGTTGCTGGCATCGAAGCTGAGAACACGCTTGGAATAGGTCAGATCGCCCGAATTGCTATCGTCGCTCAGCGTGACGGTCACAACCTCACCGGCAGCGGGTTCGCGTGTCAGGCGGATATCGTAGGTATCCGTGATTTCGGAGCCGGAAACACCCTCATGCAGATAGGTGTCGGTGCCGCTTTCGATGATCAACAACTCAGGCTTATCATCATCCAGAACCGTGATTTCAGCGTTCTCGACCTGTGCTTGGTCAAAGTTCGCATCCGCCGATTTCACGCCATGGCTGATCTGAACGATCCGCTGGCCTTCCTCGGCTGCGTCCTGCGCTGCCTCAACCGTTACCGTCTGCGCGACGTTCCAGTTTGTGGCATCGAATGTCAGAACCAGTGCATCGGTAAAGTCGGTACCATTGGCCGAAACACGCACGCTATCGGCAATGCCGCCGGTTGCGCTGACGGTTGAGGCGAGCACCTCATCGCCGCCCTCGAACACACCCTCAATCGTGATGGTCGTGTCCGTGACCGAGGTAATGCGGTACGTGCCGTCATTATCCAGATCAGTCGTCCCTGCCAGCGTGATCGAGTGGTGATCGGCAAAGCCATCCGTCAGCCAGCTGCCCGTGCTGCGCGTGATCGTTGTGCCGCTAATCGCCAGCCCCGGTGTGCCGGTGATGCCAGGCACCGTCAGGTCACGATCCTGTAGCGAGGCACGCCCAGCCGAAACCGTCACATAAACCGCAGCCGTCGGTGCCGCCGCCAGAACAACGGTGTACACATCCGAGCCGCCGGCCTCATCCACCGTCAGATCGCCCAGTGTTGATCCGGTATCGTTGGAAATAACCACCTGACCTTTGTTCGGATCGGCAATGGTTGTGCCCAGACCAGCGATGAATACGCCATCATAGCTGTCATCCGCCGATACGCCCTGATGATCGATCAGACCCGAACGGCCATCAATATCGGAGGAGATAATCTGCTCCGTCACATCACCCGCAATGGTGAAGGTATCCGATCCCAGACCGCCGATCACATTGGTCACGGCATAGGCGCTGGTGGACAGGATGAAGAAGTTATCATCGCCCTCCAGACCATCAATTTCCAGCGCTTCCTCCGCGCCCGAGATGGAGATGTTCAGACCCGCGCCAAATACACCCTCGGACGTGATGACGAAGTTATCATCCGCCTCCGTACCCAATACGATGACGCGGTCAAAACCGGCACCGCCATCAATATCCACAGGCGCGTTGACGTTATACTGGATTTTGTCGTCGCCGCCGCCGGCTTTAACCTCAACCAGGTTATCAGCAGTGCCCGAACCGTCACCCTCCAGGACAAAGGCACGCACGATGAACTCATCATTCCCGTCCTCGCCCTCCAGCTTCAGCTTGGCCTTGTTGGAATAGACCGTGAAGGTGTCCTCACCCTCGCCACCCTTGGCATTGGTGGCAAAGCGGATGCCCTTGGACAGCCAGCCGCGTGTGGTCAGCAGCGCGTCGATATCATCACCCGCCGCAATGCCGTTATCGGCAAAGAATTCGCTGCTTGGTTTGTTGCCGAAGATTTGGCCGAACTGGAACGTATCATCGCCCTTGCCGCCATCCATCGTCATCATCGTCGCGTTATCATCCGAGATAAACACGTCGTCGCCCTCATGCCCGAACAGGGTCAGACGACCATTAAGCGTGGTATCATAGTTGATACGCTCAACCGATTGCGGACGATCCGATGCATTGCTGCGGATCTGATCCTCGGTTCCGTGCATCAGCGCCGCGAAGTTACCACGGCTCAGGAAGATATCCGCATCGGACGTGCCGTCGATCTGCATCGTGTCGGCGCCGTCATTTTCGGTGCCGCTATCATAGACATTGATGATGTAATCCTTGGCACCCGCGGCGCCCGCGACCGAACCCCATGTTTGCAGCAGGATATCATCCGAGCCTATACCGCCATCAACCAGCAGGCTGTCGCCGGTGGATTGGGCGTCCAGACGCACAATCTGGAACCGGTCATCACCCGTCTCACCGCGCAGCACGGCCTCACCATCGAACGCGGCCGGGTCTAGCAGCCAGAGCATGTCGTCATCTTCGCCCAGATCGATATTGATATAGGTCGCATCCCAAGTGGCGGTTTCAATCCGCACCTGATCGCGATCATCCGTTCCGGTGATCGCTTGCTCACCCGTATCAATCTGGATCGCATCAACCGCCGTCACACTGCCCCGCAGGAAGGTCACGAAATCACGACCCGCGCCGGTATTCAGCACAACGTCATCACCCGCGCTAACCGTCGCATCAGTAAAGGTAATCCGGCCCTCACCCGACGAGGTGCGGATATCCAGATCACGGCCCGCAACGATGCGACCATTTCCGGTGACATTCAGAACTGTCTTACCCGACAGCTGGTCGTTGATCCGCACATCACGCACCGCGCTGATCAAACCGTCATGGTTGATCGTATCCGTCGCGCCATCATCGACACCCATCGTGACGTTCACATCACCCGCAACAGTAGTGGAAACCGTTGAGTTCAGATCGAACGTATAGGTGTCATCCCCCGCACGCCCGTCCAGCTCCACATAATCCTCAGCCGAGATGGTCGAGTTCACCAGATCCAGCGTGCCCGTTCCATCGGAGAGTTCCAGATTGATGTTATCACCGGCCAGAAGGCTGCTGGAGATCAGAGCAATATCCGTCGTGCCCGCATCACGATCCCAGATCACAGCATCCGTCGCGGCAGAGATCAACGCATGGGTCAGCGTAACCGTTTCGGCAGCATTATCATTTACGCCGAGGTCCAGCAGAACCTCACCCGTCAGCGCCCGAATAATTGCAGCATCGCCAGATGTACCCGTGACTTGCAGGTTGTCATCGCCTGCATTCAGATACATCACGACATAGGTTTGCGCCTCGATCGTGCCGGTATTTGTAACATTATCAGTGCCCGTCGCACCGTCAAAGCGGACATACCCCTCGGTCGATTGGATCGTGCCAGAGTTCGCGAAATCCGTTGTGCCACTGCCAGCATTGCTGATCGTGACCGAGGTTTTACCCGTGATCTCACCCTTAACGGTCAGCGTTTCCGCGCCCGCATCATCAGCACCGAAGTCGATATTCACGACCGCCGCAACCGCACCGGTATTGGTGGCACGCAGGGCGCCCGTTGCCTCAACCGTCACCGCATCAGAACCATCGCCCGCATCCAGCTCGAACCGCTCGCTGGCTGTCATGGCACCGTCCAGCAGAACCGTATCACCACCATCGCCAAGGATGAATTCGATCAGGCTGCCCGACGAAATACCACCGGTAATGGTGTAGCTGGACGTATCGCCAGCGCCGTCATCATTCACCTGAACCGTCGTCGCGGCATTGATCTGCCCCAAGACAGTCAGCGTTTCCGCCGCGCTATCGCCCTGCCCCAGATCAATCGTGACCGAGGAGGCAACCGAAGTAACCGTACCACTGACCGAGGTTACGCTATCCGAACCCTGAGCCGTGTGCAGCGTCACCTCATTTTGTGCCTGCAACGATCCCTCGAACCGGATCACATCGTCGCCATCCGACGTATCGACATCCAGAACCGTGCCTGCAATCAGCGAACCTTCAGCCGTCAGCGTGGTTTTACCCGCGCCTGTATCGGAAATCGTCAGGCTGGTCGCGGCCTGTACCGCACCGCCCAGCGTCACAACTTCCGTACCGCTATCCGCAGCACCCAGTTGCAGCAGAACTGAACTGCCCGTGCTGGTCACAGTCGCACCGCTAACCGTGGTCAGCTGATCGCCACTACGTGCCGTGTTGATGACCAGCGCCGCAGCCGCCTGCAATGCCCCCTCGAAGCGCAGGATATCCGCGCCGTCCGAGGTCAGGACACTCAACGTCCCGCCCGAGGTCATCGATCCGCCGACCGTCACATTGGTCGAACCGCCACCGGTATCTGTCATCGTCAGGTCGGTCGCCGCATTGATTGCACCGCCGAGCGAGATAACCTCAACCCCGCTATCACCCGCGCCCAGATCGATCAGTACATTTGCCGCCGTACTGGTGATCGTCGCCCCATCGACCGAGGCAACATTATCCGACCCCGCATTAGTATCCAGAACCACCTGACCAACGGCCTGCAACGAACCGGCAAAGTCGATATCGTCCGCACCGTCCGAGGTTCCGATCGCCAGCAGCGATCCCGCAATCAGCGCACCGCCCGCATTCAAAGTCGTCTGACCTGCGCCCAGATCGAGAATTTCCAACGAGGTCGCCGCCGTCGTTGTTCCGCCCAGCGTAATGCTCTCCGTTCCGCTATCAGCAGACCCCAGATCAATCGTGATCGAACTGCCGGTCGAGGTCATCGCCCCACCCGTTGTCACGGAATCCGAGCCCGCATTCGTATCGATGAAGATAATACCGGAGGCCGTAACCGTACCGTTCATATCCACAACATCATCACCGTCCGAGGTCAGCAGGCTGATGGTCGTCGCGGTCATATTACCCGTCACACCGAATGTCGTGCGACCCGCGCCGGTATCGGTCACGCTCAGCGCATTACCGGCCTCCAGCGTTCCGCCAAAGGTGGCGGTATCCGTGGCACTATCGCCAAGGCCCAGATTGATGCTCAGATCATCCTCGGCCCGCACACGACCCGCAATATTCACGGTGTCGGAACCGGTATTGGTGTTGAGGATAATGTCCGTCTTGGCCCACAGCGAATAGAGCTGGCTGGTATCAGATACCGTGGCCGCCGTGGTTGTCGTGGCGACGCCACCTGCAACAGTCACAACCGCTTCACTATCAGCCAGCGTACCGATGGCGGCAATGCTGACCGTATCATCTGCCGCATTCGTTGTGATCGTGATACTACCCGTTTCCGCAATCACCTGACCCGCCATGGTGACATCGCCACCAAACGCATCGGCATCGGCGTAGTCCGCCTCGATCACGATATCCGCACCCGTGATCAACGATCCTGCCTCGGTCACGACATCGTCGCCCGCCTGGATCAGAACCGAACCGGCAACATCAATGTGGATGCCTGCCTTCAACGTAAAGGTATCGTCATTCGCCGTCGCAGTTTCCGTGGCAAGGAACGTCGCGTCCCCGCCAACGGCAATATCAGCACTGATCGTCACCGGGCTTTGCGTCGTGATAACCGCGTTGCCCCGCGTGTTCAGCGCATAGCCCGACTGGATCACATCCACCGACAGTGCGCCGTCATTGGTCAGCCACACGCCACCATTGACCGACAGACCCTGAAGCGTCCCGATCTTGGTATACAGCGCCTTGCTGGCCGAACCGATATTTCCGGTTGCCGACAGATAGGCCCGTCCACCCTTTACGTTGGACACATTCGCCGCCGCCGCATTCAGGATCGCACCCGAGGTTGCAACGATAAACGCTGTTTGCCCCAGATCCGTTTCCAGAGTGGCCACGTTAATGTCGCCCACAGTCTCACGGATATATTGGTTCTGACCGGATTTCGTAGTCACCGTTCCCGTACCAGACGCATTACCGCGGTTCGAGTCGATCTCGATGTCATTCCCCGCCAGACCGATAAAGCCCAGCGTGGATTCCAGCAGGATCGAACCGCCCGCGCTGACATCCACACCGGCCAAGCCAGCGGCATGCGCACTGTCAGGATTGGACGGGTCAACCAGATCGAACTCATCCGAGATCGACCCAACTGCGCGGATTTCAATATCACCCGCCGCATATGCATTGCGCAGGTTCAGCGTGCTTTCGGTTTCAGCGACAACGATATTACCACCAGCCGCATGCAGCGTTACAAGGCCATCACCCGTTGCATAGAATTCCAGCGCATTGTCCGTGGAGCCGATAGAACCGCCCGCCTCGATGCTGATATTCTTGGCCTGAATATTCGCGAAGTCCGAATTGATATCGTCGATCACCGACCCATCAACCACCAGATCAAAATCACCCGAGCGGGAATAGATCGTGCCCAAGTTCAGGTTGCCCGAAATCTCGGTGATCGCAATGTCATTGGACGCGCGAGCCGTCAGGCTGCCATCGCTTGTCGTGTTGACATAAATGCGGCCTACATCGCTGTTCACGCCGATGGACCCGCTGCCGGATTCCAGCACGATATCATCGCCGGTAACGTTGGCTGTACCTGCCGTTCCGACCGAGTTCAGAATGCTGCCATTCGTCTTGACCCGCAGATCACCATCAACCGTAATTACATCGAGGTTCAGATCGTTTTCAGAGCCGAGGAAGGTTTCGCCACCCGCTGTTACCTTCAGCACACCACTGGAGGAGATGTCGAAATCTTCGCGCTCCTGAACCTGAACCGCATATAGATCGACCCACTGATCGACGATAACATTTGCACCGGCTGCATCCTCGGCCGTCAACAGACGGGTCGAGATATCGACCAGCGTGCCGCCATCCAATTGCACTTGGCCAAAGGTCATCTTGGACCCGTCCGCCGAAATCGCACTCACCACCAGCAAGTTGTCCGCGCTGCCGACATTGTTCGATCCGATAAAGCTTTCTTCCTCGGCTGCGGTCGTGGCGGTCTGATCCTGTATCAGGATCTTGTCCCCGATATTGAACCCGTCAAACGTACCGGCACCGGCACTGATCGCCGTGCCACCATCCGTGACAGAAATTGTCGTAACCGCGTTGATCCCGCGCGGGTCCAGACTGACCCCCGAGACAAAGACCGACTGGACGGATTCCGACTGTGCCAATGCCTCAGTGAAGACGATCGTTGTGCGATCCGCGGAAACGCTGGCGATGGTGTATAGCTTGCCATCCTCGGTCGCGTTGGCCGTGGTTCCCTCAATCTGGATCGTCTGGCCGGCACGGAACGTGCTGTCCCATGTGCCGTTCGTGCGGATCATGCTGGACCCGTCGAAGTTCACAACCGCGCCGACACGCTCCGTCGTCAGGAAGTACATGTCATCGCGCTCAGCCGATCCCAGGGTCAGGCGCTGATCCGGCGTCAGTTCAGCCGAGCCGAGGGTAATCAGAACCTGACCACCGGTCCGTCCGACAGTCCCGTTTTGAACGTCCAGCGTGACCGATGCGCCTATGATGTTGTCAGCCTCAATCGTGGTTTGCGTATCTGTGACAGGCGCCAACAGACCCGCGCCAACTGCGTTGATCAGCTCATCCTCGGTCCAGATTTTAATAGAACCGTCGATCCGCGCCTCTTCCTCAGACGTCAGAATAACTCGGAACGTGCTATCGTATTCAGCCGTCGCTGAACCATAGCTGGTATGCAATTCGCGGAACTGCTCCGTACGGCTGGCCCGTAGTGCAAGCATTCCCGCCGTGACTTTATCCGCAACCTCCGCATCGGTCAGAGTCGGTTTAGCATCGCGGATTTCGCTCTCGAGCTGCTGCTCCAGATAATCCTGCTCGGACACGTTCAACGTGATCAGGGCATTCGCATCATAATTGGCGGAGCCGGGGATCAGGACCGTGTAATCATCCTGTACCGAGCGCCACGCCCAATAGGTTGCGTATTGATCCGTTTTGCTCTGGATCAACTCTTCCTTCGCGGCCTTAACCTTATCTTCAGCCGCTGTGCCGGTTAGCGATGCCGCGCTCCACGCGCCCTGCAATTCAGAAATAGCTCGCTCATCGCGGCTCTCGGTCCGGTTACCATCCAGCAGATCGCCATTCGCGACACCTACATAAACGTCCCCGCCCGCGCTGATCGCGTTGACCCGCAAATCGCCAGCAACTTCGTTCACGTAAACACCACCGGTTGCTGTGACGTTCAGCAGGCTAGAGGCGAGATCGCCGGTATTGATGTTGATCGCCGTGCCTGAGCTGCCCACCGCGCCGGACGTCGAGGTCATCGTGATCGACCCGCCGGTAACGCGGTTGCTGCTGCTGAACCCCTGGATCGAACCGCTGGCCTGCAATGTGACCAAGCCACCACCTGTGATGGTGCCAATGACCATATCCCCAGATGCCTCACGCACCGAGACATTCCCGGCCGAGCTGACATCCAGGCGGATTCCAGCCACGTTATTTGCCAGTTCCGTCAGAACCGCAGTGGTATCGGTGCCCACACCGCCC
Source organism: Pontivivens marinum (assembly GCF_900231835.1). Taxonomy (GTDB): domain Bacteria; phylum Pseudomonadota; class Alphaproteobacteria; order Rhodobacterales; family Rhodobacteraceae; genus Pontivivens; species Pontivivens marinum. Next base: position 511,614 of record NZ_OCTN01000002.1, read on the forward strand.
GTCGCCGTCAGGCTGACCGTTTTACCACCGATGGTTGGACCGCTCTCCGCGCTCGCCCCCAATGTGGTCAGCTTACCCGTCGTGCGCAGCGTGGTGCTACCCGTGTCGTTGCGAATGATGCCGCCGATGATCAGATCGGAATCGCCTGCATCAATGGTGATGTTCGCTGCATCATTGTGAATGAACTCAATCGCAATATCGCGCGACGCATCAACGTCATGCTTATGGATCGTGTTCGTACCCTTTAGCTGCGTCCACTCCTGATAGTAGGTCTTCTTGCCGTACCAGGTGGAGGTCGTCCACTTCTTGGTCAGTTTCGCACTGACCGACAGATCGGTATTGGTCGTAACAACAGTGCCGTAACGATAATCCTTGTCCGCGGCAGAAACATCGCCCGGATCAACGGTGAAGAAGTAGTTCGAGTTCGGGATCAGCTCCGCCGACAATGTTGTGGAGTTCGAGCTGATCGCATCATCAGGATCGATAGCAAGGAAATCGATGCCCAGCCAACCCGACTTACCATAGACCGAAACGATCTTTTCCTGCGTTACCTGACCAATAGCAAAGCCGTAACGCTGGTTATCGGTCACATCATAGGTCGCCGTAACCCCATTGCCCAAATTCGTCGTGCTCGACGAGCTGGACCCGGCAACACCGCTGGCCGATGGCGGATTGGTGTTGGTTGTCGTCAGAACCAGCGAGCCATCTTCATTCTTTTTGTACAGCGAACCCGTGCGGATGAAGTCACCATCACCCGACTGGTTGCGCGTCTTGTCATAGATCAGAATTTCGCCGGTGCCGCGTGTCGCACCATCGATTTCATTCACAACAATATCGAGGTAATCGCCCAGCCCCATATTGTTGATAATCTCAACTTGTGGATAGCCGGAATAGGCAACCAGCTTACCGGAACCGGTGCTGGTCACATTGCCCGAAATCTCAATCCGGCCGCCTGCCGGCGTCAGTGGCGATACCTTCAGCTGCTGGGTTGCGCGGATATACAGGAACTCGAAATCATCATTCGATGTCGTGATCCGCGTCACAGCGCCGGTTGCGTTCAGGATTTGCTGACGCTCACTGGCACCCAGCGTAACCTTGAAGTCAGCCTTACCCGCCTGAACCAGGCCTGCAATGTTAACGTATTCACCGGTAATGGTGATCCGCTCTGCCTGTACCGTACCCGAAACACCATCGGTCAGCGCGGCAGCAACAGATGCCGAATTAGCGGAGCTAATCCCCTCATCCGAGGCCGTCAGGTCGATAATCTCGCCATAGGGATCACCACCGATATAGGCGGCATATGTCGCGTTGATACTGATGGAGCCCTGCGCCTCCAGCGTGACCGCGCTACCGATAACGTTTGCGCTCTCCAGCTGGGTGATCGAACCGCCGGTAACCTTGTTAAAGATACCGATGGAGCCGCGACGGTTGAGGATATCACCCTCAATCGTGATGCTTTGCGGTGGCATGGTGGCATCGCCGTAGAAACTGCCGTAAAGGGCGGCACGCTCCTCCTTGATCTGGGTAACGCTGGTGGTCACGTCGATCAGAATGCGTGGCCCCTCAGCCGAGGCGAAGTTTGCCTGTGCAGCCTCCGAAACATTGTTAGGCAATGTCACGGTCGGCCCACTGGCAGCACCAATCGTTGTCCCGGAATAACTGAACGACGTCGCATCGCCATCCATTGTCACATCCCCAACGGGCCGCAACCCGCTGATGATATTTGCGTTCACTTCTGCCGCTAGGCCCGATGCACTCGTCGCCGCTAAATCAGCCGTTACATCGATACCGTTCAACAGCAAACCACCATTGGTTTCAGGGATTTCGATCCCCTCGATATTCATGCTGGCTTCGGTATTGTTGATGATAACGATCGACGCATCCTTGGGCGTGTCGAACAGTCCGGCGCCGGACAACTGGTTGGCAAAGACGCGGATACGACCCGCCTCAGCCTTCACCGGAGCGATGGTGATCAGCTGAATTTCTGGCTGGATCGGCACAATGCTGGTCACACCGTTCAATGTTTCCTGAACCGCGAAACCGCTATCCAGCATACGCTGCTCAATCACGCGGATCGCTTCTTCATAGCTTTCACGCAAATCGGCATTGTTGCTGTACTCGGCCAGGGCCGCCTGCAACTGCTCAATCTCACGCTGTGCGCTACTGGTCTGGACCGAAGCCCCGGCGGTAAAGGCAATATCGCCCACATCACTATCGACCAAGGCACCGTAATTCGCATGTGCACGGTCGGCGGCTGTATCCTTGCGCCCATCACCGTCCAGATCGCCAAAGCTCAGGCTCTGACCAGAGGAGTAATAGCGCAGTTCGGCATTCGCACCCGTGCCGACAATCTCGTTATCGATGACCAGCAACTTGTTGCGATAGGCACCTGTGCGCATGGTGCCGTCATTGACGACTTTACCATAGGCGCGCACCAGCAGCTCACCATCATCCTGATCCGCCATGGACCCGCCCAGCAGGCTATCCACAGCATCGGTTGCCGCCGAAATCCAGCTTGTCGCCTTGGCCAGCGATTCCGTATCGAACACCGCGTTCTGATCGGAATTCAGCAGCATAGAGCCGTAGCTCTCCATCACTGCGCCAACCTTCACGTTGATGGTGTTATAGGCAATATAGGTCGCCTTGGCCGCGATATCGTCCAGCGGAACCAGCGAACCGGCAAAGGTTTCCATCGTGACCGACAGGTTGTGCTGCGTCGTGATGAAGTCAGCACCAACACCCGTGGTCAGTGTCAAATCACCCACCGCCAGCATCGTCGCGCCGGATTGCATAGTGATCAGGTTAGAAGGCGTCAGCGTGATAATCGCCGAACCCGCCGCAGCCGTGGCCAGTCCCCACGTCTCCGCGCTGGTCTTGACCGTGATGTCGTAAAGGCCGTCCACCTCCATCAACAGATCGCCACCGGCGCGTACATTGGCACCACCGTCCAGACGGACCTCGCCTGTTACATCACTGGCATCGACACTGTTATTGCCCGCAGCACCCGAAACCGCACCCGCGGTAAAGAAGTTCAGGATCTCCTTATAGGTGATCAGGTTCGCCACAGTCGCCACCAGATCGCCGGTCGTTTCCACATCGGAATTCGCACCGAACACAATCCGCGTATCCAGACCCAGATCACCGCTGGAAATCGCACCCGCCGCACTGGCCAAACCGCCGGTTTTCGCGGTCATGTTATTGCCGCTAACCGCGTTCTTGGTCACCTGACTGGTCGCCCCGAAACTAGCCGTCGCCGAATCCACATCAGCATAGCTGCCAACCCGTGCCAGAACGGTAGAGTCGACATCAATATCACTAACCGCACCGGTCAGACCAATCGCGCCACCGGCAATCGTCACAATCTCACTATCCGGCTGCGCATGATGCGCAGCGGTCAGGGCAAACTCACCCGTCAGATCAATATCAGCCTGCGTGGCAAAGCTGCCGGCATCCGCAATTGCAGCCGTAACATCAGCATCGATGTTCACGTCCACAATGTTCACAGCCGCTGCAATGCCGCCCGCTGCACCAACCGCAACCGCACCCTGCGCCGCATTTGTACCATCAGCCGAGATCGTCAGATTTCGGCCCGACAGCGCAACGCCCGCGCCGATCGTCGCGTCAATAACAGCAGTCGTATTTGCATATGCACCTGCACCGCCCAGCCCGACAAAGCCAACCGTCGCCGCATAACCGCGCGCAATTGCATCGGAATCACCATCCGCCACGACCGAGACATCCCGCGCCGTGATCACCGAATTCGACAGGATCTCAGCCGTCACATCATTGGTCACCGTGATCCGCGCATCAGCACCCTGTGCGCTGAGCAAGACGGCGCCACCGCCAGCAATTGTCGTCAGATCAGCCGTGCGTCCACCATCGGTCAGACCATCTGTCCGCGCCGTAACGCTCAGATCGCGCACGTTGAATGTACCGCCAGCCTGCGCCTGTACATTCGCATCCAAAATCATAATGCCCGATGCACCACCCAGAGCAGCAGTGTTGCCGACCGAAACCGATGCGATCCGTGCTGTTGTGCTCATCCGCGAAATCGCGTCGATGCTCACATCAACCGTTGCCGTTCCGCTCTCACGATCCTGAACACGAACACCGCTAACCGTCGCGCGCACATCTGGCCGCGCAACCAATGTCGAGTTCACACCCGACGCCGCCACACCAACCAGGCCTGCCGCAGCGGAGGCCGCCAGCGTTTCAGACAGCATTGTCGTGCGCGAGGTCGCGTCCACGTTCAGGCTATTGGACAGGCGCAGAATATCCGACGCATTGCCCGTAATCTCAGCCGTCACATCTGTGGTGTAGGTCAGTGTGGATTGCGCACCACCGCCCGCAACCGCTGCACCAATACCCGCCGCCGCAGCCGCAGCAGAGGCCGCCGCAATCACGCGATTATCCATATCATCGGATGCCGTGACCGACATTGCCGACGCCGTAACATCCGTACCGCTAACCGATGCCGTAACCCGGTTATCAATCACACCGGAGGCAACACTGACCGCAACCGTAACCGCAACCGCCACAACACCAACAGCCGCCGCGACCGAGGTTGCACCAACGATGCTCAACATCGTGCCGGTGTCCTCGGCATCTACAGTGACCGTTCCGCCGGACGTAATTGTCGAATTGGTAACCGACGCATCAACCGCATAGGCCAGCGTCGAATTCGACGCCGTAACCGCACCCGATACACCAACACCAACGCCACCACCGGCAAAGGCCGCCGAGACAGCCTGCACAATCGTGTTGATCGTTGAGGTTTGCAGCGCCTGAACCGTCACGTTTCCGCCCGCATTCATCGTCGCGCCTGTGACCTCGGCAAAGGAGCCGTCGGTGCTATTGCTCAATCCGATAATGTTGACAGCAACCGATCCGCCAACCGCAACGCCGACACCAACGCCGCCACCGGCTACGGAAGCCGCCGCCGTCAGAACCGCCGCATTGATCGTCGCATTGCCCTGCGCCCGCACGATGATATTGCCACTGGCATTAACCGTCGCGCCCGACACCTTGGCCCGGACCGTATTGCCGATCCGGTTCGTTGCACCGGCACCTGCACCGGCAACCGCAACCCCGACACCACCTGCCGCTAAGCTGATTGCAGCTGCCGCCGTTGCCGAATTGATCAGACTGTTATCCTGCGCCACGACCGAAACATCGCCACCCGTCGCACCAGCAGTCAGGTTGCCCGCAACCTCGTTGATCTGCGCCGTGATCGCATTGTCGATATCGTTCATCGCAACAGCGCCCGCAACCGACACGCCTACGCCAACACCGCCCGCCGCGATGGTCAGCGCAACCGCCGCAACCGCCGCATCAATCCGACTGGCATCCAATGCATTTACGCTGACACTCGCACCAGAAACGCTGGTGTTTTGATTGCTAACAATCTGGGCCGTTTCCGTCATACGGATCACGTTCTGTGCCGCCGCGCCGCCAACCGCGACCCCTACACCAACAGATCCGCCCGCAGCAGCCGCCGAACCGGCAAAAACAACCGTCGAGATCCGCTGATTGCCAGAAGCCGTTACGCTGATATCGCCCGAGGCGATGATGTTCGAATCCACGATCTGCGCGACGACACTGCCATCATCCGCCTCGTCGCTAAACAGGCTGGTCGCGCCGATAAAGTTCCGCGCGAAGGACGCGCCAACCGACACCCCAACGCCGACACCGCCAACAGCGACCGAAATTGCAGCCGACATAACCGCCGCATTGATCCGCGCGGAGTTATTGGCCTCAACGATCACATCGCCGCTATTTGTGGTGGTCACATCGGCCAGCTTGATCTCGGATTTGGTTGAGCTCAACACCGTGTTGATCGCCAACGAACCAGCTCCAGAAACGGACACAGCAACACCACCCGCCGTGATCGCAACGGCCGCTGCCACGGCTGCCGAGTTGATGGTCGTGCGCAATGCGCTGAGCGATCCACCTGATGTCATGGTCAGCGACCACGCATTGCCCTCCGCATCCTGCAACTGCCAAACGGTCGAGCCATCATCGCTGGTCGCAATCAAGTTGCCGCTGGAATCGCGCTGATTTGCATCGGCTGGCTGCTTGACCAGACCCAGCCGCAATTCACCCTCGGCAATCTCACCCACTGCGGCCAGCTTGGCCCGCAGGGTTTCCAGAATAGCCGCATCACCTGCTACATCGCTGGCAACTGGCTGATCGTTTCCGTTGCCGTCATCCTCTTGATCATAGGAAACCGCGTCGTTCAGTTGCGCCGCCGTCATCCCCGCCAGAACCGAGGCAGGCTGCGTATCGCCCGTAACCGCACGCACCGCGACATCGCCGCCCGCATTGATTTGATCGACCGAGGTGATGCCCGCATAGACATCATTCTCGACAACATTGATCGAGGCCGCCAGCGCCACAGACACGCCAACCCCCACACCGCCAAATGCAGCGGAGATTGCAGCAGCACCCGTGAACACGTTCACAAGGCTCTGATCTGCGGCAAGTACGCTGACGCTACCCACGTCCAACGTCTCACTACCTGTTCCGGTAATGCGCGCCGTCACATCAGTCTGAACCCGGTTTTCCGTGGCAACGCCTGCACCCGCAACGCTGACCCCGACAGACCCTGCCGATGCAGCCGCCGAAGCGGCTAGCGAAACCGCGTCGATCTTTTGCTGCGAGGTCGCGAACACTTCGGTCGCGCCGCTGGTCGTCAGATCGGAGTTGATGATCTCGGCCGTGACCAGAACCGGCGTGCTGCTCACATTGCTCAACACCCAGTTTTCAGCATCCGCAAAATCAACACTATCCAGCGCCAGTTGGTCATCAGAAGCGCGGTTGATCGTCTCGCCGATATATTCGTAGACGTCGCCCTCACGCACGCCACCCAGCACACGGACCAAGGTGCCCGTAGCCAAGGTTTGAACTGTATCCGCTGTTGTCTTCTCACCACTGCCGGTGAATGGCACCAGATTGGTTCCGATCAGGTTGCGCGCCAGCGCCACACCGATGGAAACGCCAACACCCGTTGCACCCGCCCCAACCGCCAGCGAGGCCGCCGCGTTCAGCGACCGGATCGTACCGGCGCTATCCGCCTTAACCGTCAGCTTACCTGCCGAAACAGTTGTGTCCGAATTCAGGATACGCGCCTGCGCGCCGCTGCTGATCCGGTTGGTAATCAGCGCACCCGCGCCCGAAACCGCAACCCCGACAGAGCCAAATCCAGCGGCCAAGGCAGCCGCCGCACCAACCGCATTGATCGTCGCCGCATCCGTTGCCGAAACAATCATATCGCCGGATGTGACCCGCACGCCCTGATCCGCATTGCTGATATGGGCCGTCGTGTCGCCGGTAATCTCGTTATGAACCGCCGTGATCCCGATGGACACAGCAACCCCTGTTGAACCCGCAGCAAATGCTACCGAAACTGCCGCCGCAAAGGCATTGATCTCACCGGTGCCATCCGCCGCAACCGTGATCGAGCCGCCCTGAATGCCGGGCAACGAACCGCTCGCCGCACCATCGCCGCTGATATAGGCGGCCGTATCAATATCGACCCAGTTCTGCACAACAACGCCGGAACCCGAGACCGCAACACCGGTCGAACCTGCCGCAATCGCCACAGCACCGGCAAAGGCGACCGAGTTAATCTGCGCCGCATTATCCGCCGTAATGACCAACGCATCCGCTGCTTGCAGGCGGCTATCCTCTGCATATGCCTCAACCGAACCGCCATCCGACAGACCGGCAAAGCCCTTACCGACATAGTTGAACGCCAGCGCCGCACCGATGGAAACGCCAACACCGGTGGAGCCGAAGCCAGCCGAGATCGCCGCCGCCAGAACCGCCGAGTTGATGCCAGATTTCATATCAGCCGTAATGCCGATATCGCCCGCCGACACAACGACCGAGCCGCTGATCCGCGCCTTCACATTCGAGGTAACATAGTTCAGCGACAGCGCCCCTGCCCCCGACACCGCGATACCCGTCGATCCGCCCGCAATGGCCAGCGCCGCAGCAGCCGAAATCGCGTTGATCGTCATGACCTCGAAGTTCAGCTCACCCGCTGGGCCCAGCTTCAGCGAGAATGCCTTGCCCGCCTCATCAACCAGCGTCCAACCGCCAGCCTCGTTATTCTTGGTCAGGCGAACCGTACCCTCGGTATAGCTGCCCTGAACCGCATCGGCGGCGGCCAGCTGATCGTTCATCAGCTCCGTCACCTTATCGATGGTTGCCTTATCAGCCGCCGCATCGGCAGCATCGACCGCATCGCCATCATCATTGGTCTGAACCTCGGTCGCGTCATCCAAGCGATCAACACTGACCAATGGATCTGCCGCACCAGTAAAGCTGGGCGGCGGGGCGCTACCCGCATTTACAAACACACCATCCGTCGCGCCAGTGCCTGTGCTGGTCACATCCGCGCTGACAATCTCCGCCGTGGTGTCGCCGGACACCTCGTTATAGGCGACCGCCAAACCGACAGATACAGCAACCGCCGTTTTACCCAGTGCTGCACTAACCGCCGCAGCAGCCGTTGCCGCGTTGATAATGCTGGTATCCTTGGCATCCACCGTGATGGTGGACCCGCTAACACCACTATCCATATCGCCCGAGATCGCGGCATAGGCCCCGCCCCAAATGTTGTTCACCGCAACCGAACCGGCAATACCAACGGCCACACCCGTCTTACCCGCCGACAGCGCAACCGCCGCCGCAACCACGGTGGAGGTAATGCTCTGCGCCGCATCCGCCGTGATATCCACGGTGCCAGTGCCGGCCAGATCAGACCCGCGCAGTTCTGCCACAGCACCCACATCGGTGCCTGCCGCCATATCCTTGCGACGCCACAAATCACGGTTGGTAAAGTCAGCAAGGCTAAGATCAACCAGCGTCGTCACACCATCCGTCGTGGTCGCAACCTGAGATTCCGAGCCGATATATTCAAAGATCGCACCGGACAGCTGATCGCCATCCGCAACCCGAACCAGATCACCGGCATTGATCGCGGCAACGCCACCATCCGAGATATAGAATTCCTCGCGCCACAGCGCTGTATCCGTGAAATCGGTCGTGCTGAGGTCAACATCCCCTGCCGTTCCGATAAAGCTGTACCCGATAGACGCAAGCTGGTTTCCGCTCTGCTGACCACGTGTTTGCGTAACAAGCGCATTCGCGCCCAGTGTCACCGTGCCATCACCGCTGGTCGCCGTGATCTGATCGTCAAACCGCTGCGCAACCCGACCGTAACCGATCCAGTTCACCGCCATCGCCGCACCAATCGCCACCGCTGGTGATGTGCCGCCGCCAATCGAAACAGATGCCGCAACCGACGCCATCGTCGCATTGATCGCGGAACCCGATGTGCCGCTGATAACCGTATTGCCACCCACCGTCAGGTTGGACGCATCAACCAGTGCATCCGCCGATCCACGGATCACGTTTGCCGCCAGTGCACCCGCACCCGAAACCGACAGCGATGTCTTGGAGCTGGCCGAAACAGATACCGCCACCGATGCCGCCAGACCTGTCGCGTTGATCTGCGCCGCACGGCGTGCTGTCACGTTCAGATCATTGGTAATATCCGCTGCCGCACCGGAACTGCCAATACGAATGGCACGGGCCTGTGCCTCACTATCGATGGAGTTGCGGGTAAAGCTGCCGCCAATGGCAAAAGATTTCGCGCCGCTGGTGCTGGCCGAAATCGCAACCGTTGCGGAAATAACAACCGCATTGATAACCGAGGTATCCAGCGCCGTCACATTCACATTGCCGCCAACCGTCAACGAGGAAACGTCCTGCAACACGGCCAAGGCCTGCCCCGCCACACGGTTCATCGACAGGATCGGCGCAACCGAAACCGAGGTCGTCGCTTCCTTGGAAATCGACACCGAAACAGCCGAGGACGAAATCGTCGCATCCAGTGTCAGCGCATTATCCGCCGACACATTCAGATTACCGCCAGAAGTAATTGTCGCATTAGACAGCGTCGCCGTCGCTTGCGCGCGGTCCTCACCAAAGATCGAGGTGCCCGCGATCATATCCGCAAAATTGGTAAAGATCAGGCTGTTCGTATACCCGATCTGGTTAAACGCAACCGTAACACCAACTGCAATCGCGCGCTCACCACCGGTCGCAATCGTGCTCATATCCACGGTTGCAGACATGGTTGCCGCATTTTCTGCCGTCACATTGACCGCACCACCGGCGCGCAACGTCACATGCTTGGCCAGCGTTTCCGCCTCGGCATTCTGCGCGTTGGTCGAAATGATCGCATTCACCGCCGAGGTCTTACCCCCCGCGTAAACCGACCCACCCGTCGCCGCTACCTTGCCGGTATTCAGCGCGGTAAAGGTCGAGGTTTCATCCGCCGAAATCGTAATCGAGCCTGTCTTGGCCCAGATATCAGCGCCCTGAACCGTGGTCAGCGCATGACTGCGCACATCGTTATAGGAAATCGCCGCCCCAACCGCCGTCGCGTCCGAGGTGGACACATTGCCAACACCCGCAACACCTGCCGTCGCTGCGATCAGCGCGGCATATTGCTCAGGCGTGACATTGACTTTGCGCCACAGCGTTTCATCGGTGTAATTCGTCGTCGCCAGATCAATCGGGTTTGCATAGTTCGGGCCATAGATGATGTTGCCATCGGCATCGACCTGCTGAACTGCGGCGTACATATCACCTGCGGTCAATCCACCGGAAGTGGCCACATTCGACCCGATCCGCACCAGATCACCAGCCGTCATCGCACGGGTGCCAGACAGAGTGGTGTAGTTATAATCATCCGCCAGATTGGTGGCGATGCCCAGAACGATGCTCAACCCGCCATCATTGCGGACGGTAACTTGCGTTTTGCTATTATTGGTTGCGTCCAACGTCGCATCATCCGTTGCGCTGATCGTGATGTTACCGCCAGCAATCAACTGGTTCACATCGGCGTGCGTCGCGGCCGTCCAGCCCGTCGTGCTGCCAAATGCGGTATCCGCCGGGATGGCCACGTCACCTGCGGCGCCGGTCCATTTCCAGACATTGCCATCACCCGCGATAACGAAATCGCCATTTGCGAGCGTTTCGGTTCCTGTCGGCTCAACCAGGGCACCGGTGATCCAGGCCCGCGCACCCGCGCTCAACTTGTTCGAGGCAACAATCGCGCCAAAGCCCTTACCGCTGGCATCCTTCAACGCGCTGGCCGCACTGGTCGTCTGGTTGCCCGTCGTCGCGGTTACTGTTGCGGTATTATCTGCCGTAACATCAATATCGCCATCTGCTGTGACCTGAACGCGGTCCATCCATGCGCGTGCCTCGGCTGGTTCCTCACCGTTAAACGCCTCGGAAATCGGGCTGGAGCCGATCAGCGTTTCGACTGCGTTGAACAGTGCGTTCGAGGGCTTCCACCCCATTGTGTTGAATGCCGCCAACACGCCATAGGCCGTATCGCCCGTCGCCGTGACTACCTGCATATTGGCCGACATAACCATGTCGTTGATCGCCTTAACGATCACATCGCCAGCATCGGTTGCCCCGCCAGCCGCATCACCTGCGTTTACGGTGCTGTTGATGATCGCCGCCTCAGCCGAGCCCAACATCACGTTGGTGCCGACCGTACCGCTGATCGCCTCGCTCTCTCCCTCACCCACGGCATTACCGCCCGAAGACGAGGTCGCGTTGTTGACGTCAACCTCCATGCTGGCGTTCAGATCCGCCGTGACCGAGATATCGCCATCCGTCGTTTCCAGAACAGCATTCTGTACAATCGCGCTGGCACCCGAACGATGATCGTTCAGCACGAAAACAATGCCCGTTGCCTTACTGTCAGAACCGGATTGGGACTCGCCCTCCTTCACCCGAACATCAGGAACATTATATCCCTGCGGAATAATCGAGCTTTCGGATGCTTCGCGCCATAGGTCCAGATCGAGGAAGTTCGCCGTGCTCAGATCAACCAAAATCGGGTTGCCCGACGCATCCACATCATTGCCGAGATAGTAGTAAATCTTGCCCTGTGCATCCGCTGTGGCATGCGCATCATCCACGCGCACCCGATCCTGAAACCCGAGCGCTACAGACCCAACCGCAACGCCTGTATCAAAATCAACCGGCACCACATCGTTCAGCGTTTCCTGCAACACATCGGCGCCGCCGGTATTCGACGTGGTGGAGGACGACACGAATTTGGTGTTCGAGAAGAATTGCGAGCGGTCCTCGGCCAGCACCGACAGATCGGTGCCCGCCTTCAGCTTTTCACCGGTCGCCGCATCCGCATTGTCGATCAGGATATGCGCCTTGGCCTGCGCCTTGTTCGAGGAGATCAACGCCCCGGTGCTGGACCCGCCTGCACCCTGAATTGCGCCCGCCTCGGACATGGTGGAATTCGTCACCGTCGCGTTCATCAGCGCGGTTGTATAGGCCGCCGCGTCAATCGCGCCGCCAGCCAGAATATTGGTCGCCGTGATCGTAACCGCACCACCGGACTCAACCTTACCGTCCAGCAGATCATCCGAGATGAACGGATCGCCGATAATCGCCTCGAACGTGTTGAACAGAATGTTCTGTGAATCCCAGCCCAACGTGTTGAAGGCCAGCGTCAGGCTCTTGGCCGTGTCGCCAGTCATCGCGTTGGAATCGATGGTGCTGTCCATAACAACCGCTTGGTCAGCCGTGATCGTCACATCGCCAACCGTCGCGCGCAGGTCCGCATTGTGAACCGTCGTGCTGGCCGCACCCAGCAGCATGTTGGTCGCAACCATGCCCTGCTTGGACACAACCGTACCCGACCCCCAGGTCGAACCGCCCGAGGTCGTAACCGAGGTCGTAATATTCGACAGCAGCGTCGCATTGCCAAGCGCCGCAATCACGATATCGCCGGTCGCAACGGTGATCGCCACCTCGCGCACATCAACCGCCGTTGCGCCATCAACCTGGTTGGTGACAACAGTCGCGCCAGTAGCCTTCGCATTGGAGTCCGCCAGATTGCCAAGGTTCGGCGTCAGCACATCCTGCGCATCGGGCATGATCGACAGATCGATCCAGAGCGCACCTTCGCTGGCATCAGTCAGGGTCGCCGCCGTAACCGCACCCAGATCCATCGTCGCATCAGAGCCGGAATAGTAGAACACGCGGCCCGTCAGCGCATTCATCGCCTGCGCTTCGGTCAGTGCAGCGCCGCTCAGCCCGCTTACGTCGATCGTACCGACGCGCATCATGTCGCCCTCGACAACGAGCTGCGTGCCGGAATGATTGGTAAAGCTGTATTCGTTGCTGGCCGCCTTGGCGACATATTCGCCAACCAGATTCATATTGTTGATCGCGGTCGCATCCACCAGCAGCGAGGTTTCGGCCCGCAAATTCGCGCTATCCTGCGCCGTCACACTGACAGATGCCGCCGTGATATCCCGTTGCGGCGCAGCGCCCAGATCAACCCATAGCGCATTGTTGGCAAAGTCCTGAACCGCATTGGTCAGAACCACTGGATCAGGCGTTGCAGCCAGTTCCCAATCATCGGGGGACTCGTCGATCAACTCCTTCAGCGATTTGCCGTCAGTATTGGTGATCGTGGACCCCGTATAGGTCACATAAACCCCGATATCGAACGCGCTCACCAGCCCCAGCAGGCGCACAGTCGTACCCGTAGTCAGTGCCGCCGGAACGGATTCCAGGCCCAGCCCGTCATCCGCATCGATCAGATTAGGCGAGCCGACATAGGCATAGCTTTTTCCATTATAAACAACGCGGTCATCCGTGCTCAGCAGCTCAACACTGGAATTCAGATCATGGGTTTTGGTAGCGCCCGAAATCCACGCCTTCGTCTCACTGGCCACACGGTTAGTTGCCAGAACACCGCCGGTGGCTGACGCATTGGCTCCGTATTTCAGATCCTTATAGGATTTGCCCTTATTGACCTGCTCACCATCGGCATTCGTCTTGGTAGATTCAGCAAAGGCATCCACCAGAACGCGATCATTCTTGGCCTTCGCCGTCGCATCTGCACCAACGGTAGCGTTCAGCAGGCTGACCTCAGCCACTTCCAAACCAGTGCTCGCACTATCCTTGATCTGCCAGATGCGCCCCTCACTATCGGTCACATACCATTGCGAGCCGGCAGCCAGAATTTCGACCGTCAAATCACCTTCGAATTCGATTTCGAGCGTGGCGAACGCCGCCTCCAACGCTGCCTTGATCGCCGCATCTGCGGTTTCATCCGCTACGTCCTCAGGCTTGGCCACGGCCACATTGTCCAGATCATCGCCACTAACGGCTGTGGACAGAACATTAGCATCATCAGAAATCACATTGCGGCTGGCCGCACTGACATCCAGATCACCCGCAACAGATGCGGTGACGTAATCCATGAACGCCTCAGCGCCCGTCGGGTCCGTCTCGATAAAGTAGTTCGAGCCCAAGAACGCATCGACCGCCGCAAACAGGATGTTGCCGGTGTCATAGCCAACCGTGTTGAACGCAAAGGTGTAGCCGATCGACTCCGACTTGCCCGTGGTTTTCACGTCTAGGAATGCATCCATCGTCGTGATGTTCAACGCCTGAACCGTCACATCACCCGAGCCGGTGGTTGTGACCACGCCATTCGACATGCCCGCCGTCGCCTTGGAGAACAGCGCGTTGGTTGCCACAACACCAGACTTCGCCGCCTTCGCCGCCACGGTGGATGTATTCTGCGCCCGCAGCGATGCGCGCTCACGCGCGATGACCGATACATCGCCGCCGGAAACCAGCGTGCTGCGCGTGACCAATGCCTCCGCACCGCCATGCGCCTCGTTCCGCGTAATCATAAAGGATTTCGCAGTGGATGCGCCGCCAGCATCCTTGATGGCAAACCCCTTCATAACGGCCTTGGCCAAGGACGTGGACAACAGATTGCCCGTATCCTTTAGCTGCCACAGGTTCAGATCGGTGAAATCAATCGCCGTCCAATCCGCAACCGTCAGGGGATCACCGCCCAGATATTCGTACAGGCTCTCCCCATCCAGCACCCGCTGGCCGAACGCGATTTCCTGCCCGTTACTCTTGGTCGTATAGGCGTATTCGTTGGTGGCCTTGTCCAGCAAATCGTTAACGATGCCAAAGCCCAGATCATTGTCCGCACTGGCACTGGTCTCCAACGCCGTGGTGGCATCCATAACCGTGCTATCATCGGCAAGGATCGAAATTCCGTCTCCAGTCACCGAGCTGCCCACAATGCTGGCACGCGCGGCCCCGGACAGCATGTTCTGCGTAATCACGCCGGCAGCGGATGCACCATCGGCGCCACGGAATGCCGATGCTGCCGTGGTTGCGTTCATATCCGTCAGGGCAGTCAATGTGGCCGAATTGGTTGCACTCACGCTCAACGCATTCACGCCCGCAGGTGTAGCATGGGCCAAAACTGTCGAGCCTGTGACCAACGCCGTGGCACCCGCCGGTTGCTGCGCGCCAATATCGCTGGCCAGCAAAGCATCCAAGGCCATGAACAACAGGTTCTGGGTTTCATACCCGACCGTGTTGAACGACATCATCAGCGCCTTGGTATCTGCACCGCCTGCAAATGCGCCATGCAGCGTCGCATCCATCGCCGTGGCATTTTCCGCCGACACAATCGCGCCGCCATTGGCCATGGTCAGCGTGCTGTCGCGCAACGTCGCCTTGGACCCGCCATTGAGGATGTTGAACACCAACGCCCCGCCAACCGCGTTACTATCACCATCTCCGGTCAGGGAGCTGCCGCTGGAAACCGTCACACCCACATCGGCAATGGCCGTCAGGTTGCCGGTGCCATCAGCCTTCACCGTAATATTTCCGGCCGCACCTATATCGGATTGCTGGACCAACGCCTCCGCGCCCGAGGTCACCTCGTTCCGCACCACAACGCCACCAAGGCCGATCGCGTCGGTTTCCTGGAATGAATTGCCCGTCGGAACCAGATCGGTTTCCGTCGCCAGCTTCCACAGAGTCGTATCGGTGAAATCGGTTGTGGTCAGGTCAACGGCGGTGCCATCCGCACCCATAAACTTGTAAATATCATTCGCTGTGCCGGTCGCAGTACCGGTGCTGCCATCCAGTTCTGCAAACAGTTGCACACGGTCGCCAAAGTCCAGCGCCGGGTTAGCGCTCAGCGTAGTTGGCGTCAGCAAATCACCATCGGTCTGGATCGTGCCGTTGGTGCGGTAATCCGCAGGGCTGACCGCGCCAATCAGGTTGTCGATATTCGAGGCACCACCATCCGTCGCCGCCGTCGCATTGCTGACCAGCTTGACGTTGGAATTGATGCTCGCGCCGTCAGTCGCCGCTACACTTACATTCTGGGTGGCCGTAATTGTGCTGCGCGTCGCGCCATTATTCGACACAGTCGCCCGCGTGGCAGAGGTCACCATATTCGTCGCCAGCACAATGCCGGCCGCATAGGATTTCGTCTTGCGAGACACCGCGATCGACTCGTTTTTCGCAACATTGGTCGCGGTCGAATCCAGCAGCATCTGCGAGGTTGTCGCATTTACGTTCACGTCACGCCCGCTCAACACGGAACCAGTGACCAGCGCAACCGTGTCGAAGCCCTGATAATCCTGAACCAGGCCGAGCCCCAGGATCGTATCGATCCCCTGCTTAAAGCTGCTGTAATCCACATCACGGCCAAGGTTGTTATAGGCCACAGCCAACGCAACCGCCGCACCATCACCGCCAAGGGTCTGCGCAGATGCCTCCGTTTTGGAATCAATCAATGCGCTGGTGGTCGCAACAACATTCACAGCCTGATTGGCCGTGATCGTCGCATCCGTCACACTGGCCGTTGTGCCACCCAGCAATTCGTTCACGGCCAAGGTGCCCGCGATGTTCAGCGCAAAACCGGTCGGGTTTACATAACCGGTCGGGATATTCAGCTGCTGGGCATTTGCCGTCGCAACCAAAGTCATATCATTGGTCGCCAGCACACTGATGCCGGAATTGGTCGATTCCAGCGATCCCCCGACGACAACAGCGGAGACCGTGCGGTTGACCTCGTTAATCGCCGCGCCCAATGGCAGGCTGATCGAGTTCCAGCCGGACAGGCCGATATCCAGATCCTTGGCCTGCACCAAAATCTCGGTCGTATCCGTCGCCCGAACATCAACCGAACGGCCTGTGACAGTGGAACCGGTCAGCGTGGCAGAGGTTTCGCCCGTGACCGTGTTCGAGGAAACAATCCCCTCCGCACTGATCTTGGACTTGTTCGAGGCGTAGAACCCGACCGCACTGGTGCCTGTGACCGTCGCGGCGCCAACAACAACCTTCGCATCACCAGAAACGGTTTGCGTGGTTAGGCCGAACAGCTCGCTCTTGATCGTCGTGGAAACATCGCCCTCGATAACCGCTGCAAAGGACAGCTGCGCACCACTGATAGACGCATTATCGGCAATCGTAACTGTACTGCTGCGCACGGCATTGATGCTGGAACTTACGGCATCAAATCCAACGCTTGACGCCTCATCCGGATCGTTAAAGACAGCATTGGTCGCGGTATAGGCCAGCGTCTCGATATCCGAGGCAACATCAAGTGCCTCACGCGCCGTGACAAAGATCGAATTCTGCGCCGTCAGCGTACCTGCAATATTAACAGATGCTGTGGTGGACGTGTTGATCTGGCTGACAAAGCCGACCTTATAGTCGGCACTCGGCGTGATACTACCATCGGCGGTCGCACGCAGCGACAGGCTAGAACCGTCAATCGTGGCATCCGCACCAACATTGACATACGCATTTGCCCCACCGGTCAGGGTCGAGGTCACACCGCCCAGCGATGAACTGAAACTGGTGGAGCCGGTTGCGGTCAGCGTGACCGCCCCCTCCGAGATAATGGAACCGTTAATCTGAACCAGCGCAGTGCCATTATCGGCAACGTCCTGCCCGCTGCCCGTGCGCACAGATTCGGTAATACGCGCCGCCGCCGTGAACGAGGCAAGCTTATTGGTCGACGTGCCCAAGCTGACGCCAGACGCCACACGGACCGCGTCTGTGTTTGCAATGATGTTGCCGGTATAGCCCTCATCAAAAGCCACGAAGTCTACACTGTCGTACCCAGCGCCCGCGCCGAATTCCAACGTGAAGCCTGAATCCAGCGTTGATACGTCAAAGTCCACTTCGTAGTGATCGTCGCCACTATCGCCCAGAATCTTCAGCGTGCTGATGCCCGTCAAATTGCCCTGATAGATTACGATGTCGGAATTGTGTCGGTCGGTGATGATGACTTCTTGCGCCGTTGCCCCGGTCGCAATCCGTACACCAATCTCCGTGCCTGCATCCAAATCATCATCGATGGTGACGGTCAGCGTCGAGCCAGACATGACCCCTGCCGCCATCACATCCGAATCGTAGGTCCCCCCCGCGGCCAGCGCGAATGGATCAGCCGACAGCAGAACCCGTGGTTCCATAGGGTCCAGCATAAGCCGCCATGCCGCACGCCGCAGCCGCTCGAAACGATCCCGATCGTGATGTTTCAGGCGGGCACGGAATCCGCGATTGATTGGAAGGCTGGGCAAACTACCGATTACTCGGCGACCGAACGGCATGGACACGGGCAAGTCTCCTGCAAAAAACACAATTGCTTCAACGCAGTAACGCCGCCCAAATAAATCAGGCGATCAAAACGGCATTTTCCTAGCGTCTTTTTACTCTAAAAACCCCGAATATATCCACTCTTTTTATTGAACTGCGTAATGAACTGTGAAGCAGAAGACGCTTTAATCGTTATATAAAAAATGACGCAGTGCGGAATCAACTGATGATTGTGGCTTCATTGTGGCGTCAAGTGTCAAATCACACAGTTGCGGAACTCTTGTCTTTTGAAATGCCAATGCTGGCGCAACAGTTTTAGGATATGCCGCAAGATATCCCGTAATCCATTCAGGGCCCACTTGCGCCAGTAACTGCGAAACCTTGCGGGCAAGCGCGATATCCGCGGGGCATTCCAACCAGATTGAGCTGAGTTTCAGATCAAAACACGGCGGCCATGTCGGCCCCAGCAGGCTGTCAAAAACCGTAAGCTCCCCTGCCCCACGCAACCGCTCCACCAGACCGGGCGCCTCGATTTCCGAAAACGGCGCGCCACGGGCCAGCCACGCCGCAATCTCGTCCGGTGACCGCTGGGTCATCGTCTCGTATTCATCCCACGCAACCAATGGCGCCTTCAGATGCCGCGCCAACAGTTTCGCCACCGTTGATTTACCCGATCCGGGTATGCCGCAAACAGTCAGGATCACGTCTTGGTCCCCACCGTGATATGGAATGGCAGGCCCAGATCAGGCGCGCTTTGCACGACATTACAGCCCCGCGCAGCCAACGCATCCGCATACCATTCGGCGGGCTGATAGAATGGCGCGAAGACCAGATCGGCCGTTAACCAGAACGGCAGCGGACCGGTCGCCTGCAACGGCCCCCGCTCCGCTACGATCACGTGCCCGCCGGGGGCAAGGGCCGCAACCGCGTGATCCAGCAGCTTCAGCCGATCCGCCTCTGGCCAATCATGCAACACGCTCTTGAACATCACCGCATCCCATGGCGCACCGGGCAATTCATCCCATTCGCCGTCCCGCGCATCGCCCATAACAAAGCTGGGCCGCGCGCCGGAGGCCCGCTCCGCATTACGCCGCTGCCCCAGCGTACAAACCGCCGGCAGGTCCAGTACCGTCACCTCCGCACCAAAAGCCGTCATGATTGCTGCGCCCATCACGCCGACATTCCCGCCGATTTCCAGCACCCGCGCACCGGGGTCCAGATCTAGCGCGGCGACAATTTCCGGTGCTTCCGTTTCAGTCAGGATCGCCACGTAGTCACACCAAATCTGCGTTGCCTCTAACGCCGCCGGATCGGTGTTCATGGATTTGCCGTAGTCGAAAATATCGAAGGTGTGCGCGTGTTTCATGAACTTGGGCAGATCACCAACAAGGTCCGACATCCCCATCGCCAGATCGACGCTGACCGCCTTGAGGAAGCGTAGCTTATGCGCAAGCGCCGCACGCCGATGCGGCCAGATTCCTGCAAACTCATCGGTCAGTTTCAGCGTGTCAACGACCTGCTCAACGATGCCTGCACGTTGCAGCAGCACCGGAAAAAACGCCGCCTCTGCCCGCAGGTTCACCTGATCAATCGGCACGGCACCATCCAGCGCGATGCGGTCCAGTAGACCACGCCGCATCCCCAGCTCCAGCGCCATCGCACCGGCAAAGGTTTCAAGAAAGGCATCTTCGGGAGCGTTGGGATTTCTGTATGTCATAGCGCGGAGGGTGGCTGTAGAATGCGCGCTGGGTCAACAGTGTAGTTTGCCGACGCGCAACCTCTTATAAATACAGCTATTTTTATGAATTGCCCATGGGCAATTGGGGATCGAAACCATTACTCTTACAAAATGGGCGACCTCGTGAGGCCGCCCATCGTATTGATATCATGTATATTTTCCAAAATTGCCCATGGGCAATCGCCCTATCTCCGCCGAACGGGATAATGTTCCGCCATAAATTGGCTAAAGGCCTCCTTGATCGCTTCGCGGCTCAACCCCTCATCAAATTCGAGACGGATCTTACGGCCCGATCGCTGCATCTTGATACCCTCACGCTCTCCCGCGCGCTTAAAGGTTTGAACCTCCTTGGGCGCGGCAGCCTTTTTCTCGGGGGTGTTCAGAAAGTTGAAAATCGCCTGCCCGTCCGTGATCGCCCGATCCGTTTCACGCCGACGCACCAGTTCACGACAGCGATCGAACAGCGCATCCTCGTCCTCAGGCGTTGCCATCCAGCGCCGCAACGCGCGTGCGTGTCGTTCCTTAATCAGCGTCTTATCACCGTAAGCGACCACGATCTGACCCGGCAATTTCGCCAGCTGCAAATAGCGGCTCAGCCATGTCGGAGACACCTCAAGCCGCGAGGCCATCTCCTTTTGCGAGCCGCCATAATAGGTCATGCAGGCAACCGAATAATCAATCGCACGCTCGTAATCCGAGATGTCGCGGCGGTCACGGTTCTCGATATCAGCGAGGCGAAACGCCTCCTCATCCGTCAACTCGCGAACGTCGATCAGAAAGCGGAATTTAGGATAGTTATTCGCCCGCAGCCACGAAACGGTCCAGTGACGACGCGCACCGCAGATCACCTCATACTCATGATCGTGCCCCTCAGCCGGATCGAGTTTGCGCACGATTGCAGGGAATTCCTGTTGGCCCTGCGCACGCATACCCTCAATCAAATCGGCGCAGTTTTCCTCGTTCAGAAGATCGTAATCGCGATTGTGCTGACGCCACATACGGCAATTATCCGGATCGACCCAGCGCAGGGTTTTCTCCTCGGTATCGGCGCGTTCGGTCAGACCGGTGCGGCGCTTTAGAAACCGTGTTCCGGACTGGCGATCCGGCTCTGCCGATGGCGCGCGGTCCAAGCCGGAAAGTACGTCGTTGAAAACATCATCATGGCGCTTGCTCATAGCTGGCCCTCCTTACGCAGGCCGGCGTGATGGCTCGGCCAGGATTTACGGACAAGTAGTTCAATCTCACGCCCGACCGCGTCGAGATAGGCACGGCATCGACGGTGGGTATCGGTGCGAGTTTGCGCACCGGTCAGCTCGTAAACCGTGTGTAGATTGGCGGTGGCGTTGTCGATTTCGGCGCTATCCTTCAAGACCGCTTGCAGCATGTCCTGCGGGAAAACGGCGTCCATCATGCGTTTGATGGCAACATGCGCAGACTTGTTATCATTCATCTTGGTCGCCAGAATTTTGACGAAACGGTAATCGCGTGAACCGCCAGCTTCGGCCAAATCGCCTAAAGTGGCGTTCATCATTTTCAGGAAATGCGCGGTCGAGGCGAAGTCGATATTGTTGGGTGGAGCAGGGATGATCAGGGCGTTTGCCGCGCGCAGAACGCTCAACGAAATCATCCCCAGCGCCGGCGGTGGATCGAGCAGGATAACGTCGAACTGATCCTTGATACTGTCGATCCCGTCGCGCAACCGGTCCAGAACGAAGGCGTCTTCGCGCACCATGCGAGCGGCGAATTCATACTCGGCATCATAGAGGCCAAGGTTCGCGGGGATCAGTGCGATGCCCGGCCAATAGGTCGCGCGTAGGGCGTAGTGCAGCGACTTTGGTCCGCCATGGCGAAAGAACGGGTAGAGAGTTTCGTCCTCATCATCGACATCCACGTCTGGGTTCAGGCCGAACACGGATGTGGTGGATGCCTGACTGTCGCAATCGATGACGCAAACCCGGTAACCCTTTAGCGCGAAATATTGCGCCATATGGCAAACGACTGTGGATTTGCCGACGCCGCCCTTAAAGCTTTGCACCGCGATCACTGCTGCTTCGTCATCCTCACCACGATGGGGCAGGGTGCCGAAAACTTGGCGCATCCGGTTGATATCGGCGAGAGCATATCCCGTGCGACGTCCGGTTTCCGGATCCTTTGCCGCGACGGGAAGGCGGCCATCGTCCTCAGCCTCACGGATCGTTTTTTCGGTACGTCCTACCATCTCGGCCGCTTTGCGAACGGTGAAGCTGAGCTGTAGGCGTTTGGAGGTGCCGGGCGCGAAGACCCGATCGCGCAAGCGCTCGATAACGGTGGCAGCGCGGGTGGAGAGCATCTCCAGCTCCGCCTCACCGACTGGGGGAAGGGGGGTCTGCGTCATGGATCGCTCCGCTGTTTGATTGGTTTGCGCAACATTGCCGTTTTGCTGTTTCAACAACAAGTGCGGTTTTTGAAAGGGTACACCTCAAAAACCGGAAATCATCTGAATGAAACAGGATGAACGGAGTTGAAAAGAGGGATTTGGCAGTTTTGGGCCGGAATTCACCCCATAGGTAAGGGTTCGCATAGCGGGAAGCATGGCGCAAATCCTTCTATAGCGAATCAAAAGAAACCCCTTATGTTCAGATTCTTTATGTTCTCTGTTCTAGAAGAGTAAGTAGCTGTAATTATTCCGTAAAAATGGGTTCAATCTTACATTTGGGGTGCGTTGGCGTACATATCGGGGTTGTTTGGCTTACAGGCTGGGGTGGCAAGACTTACGAAACGGGATGCGATGCTAGGCTTACTTTTGGGGAGGCTGCATTCGCTGCGAATCGTGAGTCGCAGAACGTCAATGAAAATAGGGGTTCGGGACGTCGGGGTGAGTCGCGGCACCTGATCTAGGCTTACCTTTTGGGTGATTGCGTGTTGGGGGGCAGCGGTGTAGTCTTACGTGATAACTCCAACAAAAGTAAGAGCAGACAGGTATGGCAGCCGAATCCAAGCCATCTTATCGCACCATGCAGGCGCGACCCAACGCGGAATCCCTGATCAAACCGGGTGAACTGGTCGATCTGGTCGAAGTCACGCCGTTAACCTTGGCGGATCGGCGGATCTATAACCAGCTATTGGAAAACGCATGGGACGCGATTGATAAACCGGTGGTACACACGATCCCCAAGGCGTTGCTGCGCGGATCGCATAATTCCAATGACCGTGTGGGCGAAAGTGTCGAGCGGCTGATGGCCTCGATCGTTAAGGTTGCGGTGAAGTGGGACGGTGAACCGGCGATCGAGCGGGTGCAATTGTTGGGCGGCAATATCGAGCACACCCGACCCGACGGCATGTTGCATTACGAAATCCCCGCGCGATTGCGTAAGATCATTCGCAACTCCACCATCTTTGCCCGATTGCAGCGCGACGTGATGTTCGCGCTTAGCTCGAAATACGCGCTGACCCTCTATGAGATGGTGCAAAAGCGGGGGAACCTGAAGCACAGGTCGGAGGAGCAATTCAGCCTGGACCAATTGCGCGGTGTCCTTGGCGTGCCACGCGGCAAGCTGACGGAATGGGCAAACCTTAACAACCGCGCGATCAAGCCTGCGGTGGCCGAGGTGTCGGCGCTGTCCGATTATGTGGTCGAGATGGAGCCGGTTAAAACCGGTCGACGTGTCACGGGCGTCAAATTGCGCTGGTGGCGCAAGGACGGGCAGGGCGAGGCGGAGCGCGCGCGGGCTATGGAATTCTCATCGGTCGGGCGACGAGCCAAGGCCGAGGGCCGCACAGAGCCGGTGGCTGAAGCCGCGCCAAAGCCCCGTCCGCGTCCCGCGCGTATGGAGCGGAAAGGTGCGGCGCTATCGTCGGAGACATACGAGACGGCGCGCCTGCGTTTTCCCGGATACGATATCTATCACGTGGAATCCGAGTGGCGCAGTTGGGCCGCTGGAAAGGAGCCTGCGCGTGATCCTGATAAGGCATTCCTCGCCTTTTTCCGTAGTTTTGCGGAGAGTAACTCCCTCTAAATACAACCTATGCGTTTATTCATGAAAAAATAATGAGATACGTCAATCAATTGTAAATAAGGTATCGAATAGCACGGCATCGCCAATGAATATGGTGGAGAATTGGCAGCTGAGTATGTAACGTACAGTTGCTACACCGCAGCCACTAAGTCGATGGATGGATGCCGAATGAACCCGACAGGGTGCGCATTGATGAAAATCATGCTCGCAGCAGTAATGCTTGCGGGATGTTTTCCTGTGTCTCCAGTGGCTTTGGATGAAATTGACGCTCCGGTCTATCTGGCCGAGGGCGTGGCCGAACAGACGGCTGAGGGACTGCGCGAGGCGGATCGCATCGCCGAGGGGTCGCCAACCTATCGCGTGCAGGCCGGACGATTCGAGGGTGGCGAGGTGGTAATCCCATCGCCTGCACCTGAGGAATTCAGCGATTTCGGCACTGAGTTTGATGTCGTGCAGGATATCTCACCGACAGGTGCGGATGATCTGGAGGCATTGGCCCAACTGGTTCGTACGCAAAACCTGCGGGTTGCTCAGGCGGCGGAGGGTGTTCGCCGTGCAGATATCGAGCGGGAGAATGCAGGCTTTGCCCTGTCCCCGCGCATTGGTGGCGATATTGATTTCGGGCGGATTGAGGAGCGGACCGGTCGGACCGGCGGTTTCACCGGTACTGAGGGAAATTACGACAGTACCATTTTGCGGGTTGAGGCGACGCAGCCCCTATATGATCCGGCGGCAATTGCAGCGCGGGATGCGGCAGAGCGCGGGCAGGGTGTTGCACGGGCGACTTACGCAGCCGAAACACAGGCCGCTGTGTTCGAGGTTACTGATACCTATCTGCGTGGAATGACGGCCAAGGCTCGCCGCGAATTGACAGCGCGCCGTTTGGGTCGTGTGCGCGAACAGCTCTCCGCCGAAAACCGGTTGCGCGATGCGGGACGCTCGGTCGCGGCGGCTGGCCTGGTTCTGGATGTTGAGCGTGGCTCGGCCGAAGGGGATCTGGCGCTGTTCGATCAGGAGATTGCGGGCGTGTTATCCGATCTGGCCCGCCTGACAGGGCGTGCCGTTGCGGGGATCGATATGTTCCGGCCCGCATCGACCGCGTTTAATGTGCCCAATTCTATTGATACCTATGTAACGGCTGCGTTGCAGGCGAACCCGCTGATGCAGCAGCGCCGCTTGGAAACGGTGCGCCGCCGCGATTTATATCGTGAGGCAGTGGCCCGCGATTTTGCGCCTCGGGTTGAGGGGTATGCCCGCGCCGATTACGAGGGGCAGGGCGGATCGGCGGGGCGGATCGGAACCGATACCGAGGAATATGCCATCGGGGTTCGGATCAGTGTCCCGATTTATAACCGCACCGGAACCGGCTACGCGCACCGCTTGGCGGAAAGCGCGTATCGCGATGCGACTTTGTCCGAAGTTGCGCTGCGTCGGCAGCTTGAGGCGGAAATCACAACATTGGTGGCGCGTATTGATCAGGGCGTTCGCGCAATGGCCGGTGCGCAGGTGTCACTATCCGCCGCACGATCGCTGGTGACTGCGGAGCGTGCCGCGGTTGAGGCGGGCGTAACGGCGCCCGTTGCTGTGCTGGCCCGTGAAATCCAATTGATACGTGCGGAGGAAAGCCTACTGCTACGCCGCTTTGATATTTTGCGCGCGCGGGCGCGTCTTGCCTATCTGACGGGCACTGATCCTGTGGAGGCGTTGATATGAGAGCGTTTCTGATCGCCATGATTCTTGCCGGACCGATCTATGCGCAGGGGATCACGCCGGGTGCTATTCCGTTGCGCCCCGTTGGCGCGCTGGATTGTGCGATCCTGCCGGCGCGGATCATCGAGCTTGCGCAGCCCATCGCCGGAGTTTTGGCCGAGGTGCGGGTGCGTCCCGGTCAGCATGTTGAGCAGGGCGATGTGATTGCCCGCGTGGATACCGATATTTTGCAGGCAGAACTGGCGCAGGCTGAATTGCGGGCGGCGGGCACGGCAACATTGCAGGCGGCGCAGGCGCGGTCTGATGTGGCGAACCGGCTATATAGCTCGGCCCGTCGTGCTTTTGATGGCGGCGTCATCAGTGCCGCCGCGCATGAGGAAGCGCTGCGCGATCAGTTGACGGCGCAGTTCGAGCTGGAGCGTGAGCGTGAGGCCCGCGTTCTCGCCGAGGCGGAGGCAGAGCGTCTGCGCATCCAGATTGCAAAGGGCGATATTCGCGCCCCTGCATCAGGCATTATAGGTGAGGGCCTGTTGGCCCCCGGTGAGGTGGCCAGCGGTGATCCCGTTGCCACCTTGATCGAGGTAGACCCGATGAGAATCGAGGTTTTCGTTCCTGTTGGACAAGTACAGCGCCTGCGTGAGGCACCGGATCAGGTGATTCAGGCTGGTGATCGTGGGGATGTGGAGGCGCAGGTGCGGCTCGAATACATTTCTCCACTTGCGGATCAAGGATCACGGACAATCCGCGCATATTATACGACTGATAATGAGAATATTGCACCGGGATACCGATGCATGATGATACCTTGACATAATATCGCCAAAGGGAACGCGCACTGTGCGGTTCAATTAAGGCTGAGATCGGGATGATACGCTATGGGTAAGCTTGAAAAAATCGGTGCACAGGCGCGGCTTGGAGACGAGACGCTGGCGCAGATGAAGGCCCAGATGGTTCCGATGGAGCCGCGTATCATGCTGGATGCCACGCTGGATCTGGATACAGGCGGGGCCGCGGGGCTGGATATTTTCCACGCTGTTGTCGGCACGCTGGATGCCCAGACCGAGGAATTGCAGTCGATCTTTGCCGATTATCAGGACACGCTGGAGCAGGCCGTCTCCATCGCGGGCACGCTGATTGATGCGGGCGATAGTTTCGATGCGCAGGGTTTTGACAGTGCAACCGGCGGCGCAACCGATCTGGCGCGCGCACAGGAAACCGCGCAAATCCTGATGGCGGATATCCGCGATACGGTTGAGGCCGCGAAGGCCGCGTTCGAGGTTAATCTGGATACCTTTGTTCAGGCGAACAAGGCGGCGATTGCGGCTGGTATCGGCTCGATCCAGACGGATGGTGCGGACGGTACTGCGGGAACGGGCGATGATGTTTCAGTCACGTTGACCGGTGCCGATGTTGAGGCGCTGCTGACCTTTGACAACCTCGTAAACAATGACGATTTCGACGATGCGATTGAGGCATTGCTGGATTCCAAGCTGGCCGCGCCTGTCACCAATGCGGATGTTGAGCGTTTGGGCACGGCTGTTGGCGTGGCCGCCGCGAATGAGTTGACGGCGGCGTTCTTCTCACTGGACCTGACGGATGTGCAGCGCAACGGCGTGGACATTGTCACCTTTAACAATGAGACGGCGGACAAGATTAACGTGGTGGTCGATATGGCCGCGTTGAATCTGGATCTGGACGTGTTGTTGGGCGCGGCGGATTTCGGTCTGGATATGACCGCAATT
Organism: Pontivivens marinum; assembly: GCF_900231835.1. Classification (GTDB taxonomy): domain Bacteria; phylum Pseudomonadota; class Alphaproteobacteria; order Rhodobacterales; family Rhodobacteraceae; genus Pontivivens; species Pontivivens marinum. Next base: position 539,300 of record NZ_OCTN01000002.1, read on the forward strand.
ACGGAATCCCTGTTTGCGGATACGACCAGCGAATTCTCGTTCGATATTACCAAGACGACCACGGCGAACAGCATTGGTTTGCTGGCCGATAACTTCGCCCTGCCTGAGCTGGTTGCCGGCGGCGCGGGTGCCTATGTTGGCGGCGGCTCCGGGCCGACGACCTCGCTGGGATTTGTTTCGGGTACTTTGGAGCAGATCGATCTGGCGCAGGTCCGCTTGGCCACGACCGGTTTCGATACCCTGACCCTATCCAGCACGATCACCTTTGGCGGGTCGGTTAGTAATACGTTCAATGTGGGGCCGATCGGAGTCTCGGCCGAGATCGCGGAAATTGGCGGCGGCGGTTTTGTCGCCATTGCCGATGATGTCAGCTATCGCTTGATCGAGGTCACGATTGACGGGTCGCTGGATACGCAGGCGGTTTCATCGGTTCTGGGCGCGGATGCGTTTGATGCGGCCAACCAGACCTCGCGCGATTTCGCGCTGGTCGTCGGGCTTGAGAGTATTTTGGGCACAGCGTCCGACGACATGGTTGCGGCCTTTGTCGATGCGGCTGTTCTGGACGTGGCCAGTGATTTCAGCGGTGCCATTGCCGATGGCACAATCCGCGCGGCGGTTGAGGGGGCAGTCGATGCTTTCGCAGCCTATGGCGTGGAGCAGATGCGCGCTGTGCTGTCGCAGGCGGTTACGCAGATTCAGAATTTCCTCGGTCAGGCGCTGTTCGATGTGGACCTTCCCTTTACCGATCTGTCCCTGCGCGATGCGCTGTCGCCAATTACGGATGTGGTTGAGGCGCTGGAATCGACCTTCCTCGTTGATCTGACGGCAGCCGGCATTTCGGCGGGCGCGGCCCTGCAACCACCGTTGACCACAGTTACGGCGGGGACGCCGGATGTTGCGGCAATTGTGGCTGAGGGATCGTTCACCATCGCGCTGACCGATGGCGGCGTTGACAGTAATATTGTCATCAACGGTCCGTTCACAACGATTGCCAGCATTGCTGCGGCGATGGATGCGGTACTGAATTCCGCCGGTGTCGGGGTCAGTGTTGATAGCGCGGGTCGCCTCGTCTTTACGGCGGATGTTCCGGGTGATGATGTTGTCGTTGATTTCGTCGAGACGGACGATCTGCTGATTGGTGATTTCGGGTTGGTCAGCGCGATATCCTTTGCTGCGGCCACATCGAGCACCACGGCGGATGATGTTGATGTGACCGAGCTGGCAGGCATGGAGGCGCTGGTTATCAGCGTCACAGATGCTGCCGGAACTGTGCGCGAGGTTCGGGTTGCAGCCGGTGCCGGATTTACCACGGTCTCCGATCTGGCGGCAAAGATGGATGCCGCATTGGAGGCCTATAACCTGTCCGTGACGGCGGTGGGTGATAAGCTGCAATATGCGCTGGACGATCCGGCCGGTGCGGCGGCTAGTGTTGAGTTCCTGGTTGAGAATGCGGTGCGTGCGCAGACCCTGGATGGGTTGCTGGCATGGGCGAATGCGCAGCTGAACGACGCGATTCCGGGTGTCAAAATCTCGCTGGGTGAGGATGGGCGTCTGCTGTTCCTGCTGCCTGAATTGCAGGCGATGACGGGTATTGCCGGATCGTTCAACCTGGACGAGCTTGGCTTTGGCGATGTGGCCGGGTTGGAGTTGAACGCAACCATGGCCGCGCTGTTGCGCGGTGAGTTGAACACGGCGCTGGCGATTGATCTGGCTGGGCTGATCGGTGACGCGGGTGCGGCGCTGACCGAACGTGCGGGCAATGATGGGTCGTTTAGCGCCAGCGATTTTGCGGATCACGTCTATGTTCAGGACACGTCGATCTTTGCCTCGATCAGTGCGAGTGCGACCAGTCTGACCGCTTCGGCGGATCTGGGTCTGGTAAAGGCGGGCATTGGTCTGGACACGCCGTCGGATAACTTCATCGTTCTGGATGCGCAGCTGTTCGCGACGCTGACGGGTGAAAACTCGGATTCCGATTTCGATCAGGCGGTTTCACTGACCACGCTTGCCTCGAAGATTTCTGCGGGCCGTGCGCTGGACCTGTTGGGCCGGTTCGAGCTGGGCGGTGGTGCTGTCACGACCGAGGACGGCGATGTCGTGCTGAATGGCGCGAACCTGAAGATCAACAACAACATTTACGAGACAGCCTTTGATGCGGGTGAGGTCGGCAATGTGGCCGTCGTGCATTTCGGTGATGTTAGTATCGAGGTCGCAGGTCTGGGTGGCTTGGCCGAGGATGCAATCAACTCGGTAACGGTTGGCGCGCGCGATCTGTTCGACACGGACACTTGGTCGGTCAATATTGATAGCCCCGTGGCCGAGGCACTAACCGGTTTGCAAACCGGTGATACGCTGGACACGCTGACCAATATCGCAACGCTGCTGGTGGATATTGGTGAGACGTTGAAGGACGACCTGCCGTTCCTTGACGAAGAAATTCCGATCCTGAATTTCTCGTTGCTGGATGTTGCGAACTTCTCCGAGGACTTCCTCGTCGCGGTGCAGGATGCGCGGAACAATCCGCAGGGCACGCTCGACACATTGGACACCGCGCTGGAAAGCGTGTTTGGCGCGGACACCGTGACGCTGGCATGGGATACGGTTGAGAAGATTCTGACCTTCGATCTCAATCTGGTTTACGGCAACACTGAAACCGTACCGCTGGCGATTGATCTGGCGGCGCTGTTGGGCGATCAGCTGGAAACGATCCTCGGGGCGGATGTTGCGGGCTTTGTCTCCGGCCTTGTCGATGCGCGCGGCGATGCGGAATTGACGCTGACGACGGATCTGATTTTGGATCTAAGCTTCGGCATTGATCTGAGCGCCATTCTGGCGGAGCCGACAGATTTTGCTGAGGGCACAACGGCGCTGGGTCTGTTGGCCAGTGTCGGGTCCATCGTTGGGGCCAGCGGTAATGATTTGCGGATCACGCGGACCGATCGGGATACGGGGGACCGTACGCAGGTTTCCGTTGATCTGGAGGGCGCGGAAACCGTTGCCGATGTTGTCGCGCTGATTGATGCGGCGGTTGGCACCGGGTTCGGGTCTGCAACGCTGGGCGATGGGTCGGGCGATAATGTTTCGTTCAGCTATGATGCCGCGACGGGTGTGTTCACCTTTGGCGATCAGGATGCTGTGGCGCGCGATAGTGCAGATGTCACCGCGTTGTTCGGGGCGGACACGCAGGACAGCGCCGATGATGGCGGCACACAGGTCATTACGGGGTCAGCCACGACGGCCAATCCGGCGACGGCCTATGCATTTGATGTAATCGTAAATGGTGAGAGCGTCACTGTTGAGGTGCCTAGCGATGGCGCCCGCACGACGGTTGCCGATTTGGCCGATGCGATCAATGAGGCGATGCAGGATTCCTCGGTCCTACGGTCCGCGATTGATCCCGATGCAGTTCCCGGCACCACGATTTCGGTCAGCCAGCTGATGCGCGCGACCGAGGTTGGCGGCGTGTTGGTCATGACCGCCACCGATTTCGCTGAAACGCAGGGCTATGACCCCGTCAGCTTTACCCTGACCGGTGAGGATGTCAGCCACGGTGTGACGTTCGAGATCGAGGAGCTGAATGGCGCCAACGCGGCGCGGATGCTGGGCTTTGAAAACGGGCAGGAGCTGGACGGAACCGAAGTGTCCTCCACCGCTGTCTACGAGAGCGCGGGCGACGGTAAGGTGCGCACGTTTATCGATACGGACAACACCTCCATCCGGTTCGAGTTCAAGGCAGGGGCCGAGGATTCCATCAACGCCGTCTTTGGCATTGGGCCGGTTGAGGCGACGGTAACGGGCGGCACCGCGCTGATCGATGCGGGTGACGGATCGGGCGATGCGGCAAAGATTGGCGTTGCGCTGAACGATGCCGATGGTGATGGAAATGATGGTGAACTGGACTTGTCGCTGATCGGCAGCATTGCCGACCCGCTGGACCTGTTCATTCCTGATGTACAACTGGGCGTCACGATTGATCTGCCGCTGAGCGACAATCTGGGCTTCCTTGGCGATGATGCAGGGTTCGAATATATCGCCCCGCTGATCCAGACCAAGGCAGGCATCACGGCAGCGAATTTCGACACTGCCAACCTGTCGAGTAATTTTGAAGGCGACCTGATCGAGTTCTTCGAGACGGGCAGCTTCCCCACCGGCAATGTGGACCTGAACCTGGATGGTTTGGCGGATGCGTTGAGCAATGTGAACGTGATCGGTCTGCTGAACGATCCGCGTTTGGTGCTGAACGGGCTGGACCTGATCCTGAAGCAGACCGACAATCTGATCGGTGGTTTCCTGGACACGGTGAACCTGCCGGTTATCGGTGATGGCCTGTCTGCTGGCCTGTCGGTAATCGACGATATGCGCTACGATCTGATCGCGCCGGCGCTGGAATATGCGAGCCAGCCAAAGGCGGACGGAACGCTGCCAACCTCGGTCGATCTGCTGACCGGTTTCCTGAATGACCAGATGAACGATCTGTTCGGGACCTCTGGCGTGGTCTATATGCAGGCGTTCCTGGATACGTCGGGCACCACGAGCGAGAGCTATCTGTACGGTAACTTCAACTTCTCGGGCAATTTGTACTCTGCCTCGCTGGATGCTGGCTTTGATATCGGCATTCCGGGTTTCGAGCTGGAATTCGAGGAAGGCACCGCGCTGGAGCTGTCGCTGGATTACAGCGCGAATATCGGGTTCGGGATTGATAAGAACGGCTTCTTCCTGCTGAACGATGAGGATGAGGCCGAAATCAGCATCGACTTTACCGTTGATGCGGGCAGCTTCGCCGGCAGCTTTACCATGGCGAACCTGTTGCGTCTGACCGCGACGGCTGTGGATACCGATAACACCAATGGCAACGGCTTTACCGCGGCACCGGGTGAGGCGGGATATGATGGCGGGCGCGTCGGGGTTGAGGCTTCGCTGGATGCCGATCTGTATGGATCACAGGGTACGGATATCACCCGTGATCTGTCCGGTATTTCCGTTGAAAAAGACGGCACCGCGATTGATTGGGAAAAGGAAGTGCGGGTTTCCGGCCTGCGCATGAGCGAACTGGTCGAGCTGAGCTTTACCGCTGAAGCCTATGCCGAAATCCAGTTGACGGCGGGTGTTATCAACCCTGTCACCGGTGAGGCGATCGAGATTGGCGGCGTGGATGCACTGCCTGCTGTGACGACTGAATTGGTGGTCGAGGCCAGCTTTGACACGTCGCGCAGTGGTGAGATGTTCAGCCTCGACACGCTGCGGTTCGAGGATGTGCGTCTGGACGCGACGGAGCTGTACGACGCATTCCTCGCGCCGATCATCGATCCGCTCGCCCCGATTATTGATCCGCTTGCAGAGCTGGGGCGTGCGCTAAACACGGCTCCGTTGAGCTATGCGTTCGGTGCGCTGACGACGGTATTCCCTGTTCTGGGCATTGTGGACACCATCGCGGATATCATTGTGTTCGTTGATGATCTCAAGGATTCCGGTGGCGTTATTCAGTTCGGTACATTCGATTTCGTCAATCAGACCGAGGGGCTGAGCAACGGTTCGACAAAGGCCAGCAGTCTGGAGGCCGCCGATCTGACACGCACGGATGCCGGTCCGGCGATTACCAGCAAGTTTGGCGGGACCGGTCTGTCCATCGATCTGCCGATTATTTCTGATCCGTCCAATGTTATCGCGCTGTTGCTGGGCAACTTCTCGGATGTGACGGTGGTTACGGCGACCTATACGTTGATCGATTTCGAATTCGATATCGACATTGTCGGCGCTCTGATTGATGCATCGGGTCTGCCGTCCAAGGTGGTTTCGCCGATCCGCAATGCGCTGGAGGCCCGTGTCTATGGCCACGGTTTTGCGGGCTTCACGGTGGGCTATGACCTGTCCGGTGTAGTGAACTTCATCGATACCTTGCAGCCGGAGCGGTTGTTCGACGGTATCTTTATCGACAGTTCCGATGGCGGTTTGGTCGATTTCGGGATCGGATTCGAGGCATCGGCCTCGATCAGTATCGCGATTGCGTCGGCGTTCCTGAAGGGATCGGGCGATGCCAGCTTCCGGCTTGGCTTCAACGATCCGAACAATGACGGCAAGCTGCGCATTCCCGAGATTATCAAGGTGGCCGAGGCTGCTGCGGGTGCCTCCGATTTCGTTGAGGCATTGGAGTTTGTGTTCAAGGGCGATGGCGGATTCTCGTTCAGCGCATCGGCCGGTGGTAAGATCGGGGTCGGGGCGCTGTCCGCCAGCTTCTCGGTCAATATCTTCGATTTCGACACCAGCTTCACCTTTGGCGGCTTGGCCATTCCGGGTGAGATTTCGTCCGACATCTCGGATACGGGCAACACGGCGATCCTGAATATCGGATCGCGGTCCGGGTTGAGCATGTCCGACGTGACCGAGGACGGTAATGACACCTTGGTCATCACGGGGCCGAACTCTCCGATTGATGTTAGCTGGTCATCGGGTGGCGTCAGTCAGTCGGCCTCGCTGGATTCAGCGACCAGTGCGATCATCATTCCGGCGGGCAACGGGAACAACGATATCGACATGTCGGGCATCACCGACACGACCCCGACGCTGACCTTTACCGGCAGCGGCAATGACAACATCGTTCTGTCGAACCAAGGGTTCCACGTCGTCTTTGCCGGCGACGGGCAGGATACGATCACGGCTGGCGCGGGCGCGACCGGTGAGTATTGGATCATCGGCGGTGCCGGATCGGATACCATCACGGTTGGCGGTACGGGCAGCACGCTGATCTTTGCCGACGATGATTACGGATTGCGGGACGAGTTCACGGCCGCCTTTGCCGCCGGTGGCTTTAACAAGGCCGCAGCCGAGGCGATCATTGCGGGCACCTGGGGCGATCAGAACAAGACGATGTCTGATTTCAAAACCAGCTATACCCAGTCCACGCAGAGCATCGCAGGTTCGTCAGCCGATCAGGTTACGGTTGGGTCCGGCGATCACGTTATCTTTGCCGGTGCAGGCGCGGATTCCATCACGACGGGTGGCGCGTCCGGCACGGTTGAAATCTTCGGCGGTGCAGGCGACGACACCATTAACGGCAATGGCGATTTCGTCACGGTCGAGGGCGGCGCCGGTTCGGACCGTATCTTCCTCGGAGATGGTGTGAACAAGGCATATGGCTGGTCCGCGCAACTGACAGCGGACGGTCTGTCCACGGATACCGCGCTGAACACAGCGGCGGCTGAGGATGGCGCCGACCTGATTATCGGCGGTGAGGGCACTGACGAGATTTGGGGCCATGGCGGCGACGACGTGATCGAGGGCGGCGGCGATGATGATGTGATCAAGGGCAACCTTGGCAATGACATGATCACCGGTGGCCGGTTCGAGATTACGCAGGGCGGAAGCACGATCAACGTGGCCAGCTCGACACTGCATCTCAGCTTCCCCGGTGTGTTGGTGGTGGACAGTGTTGACCTGTCCGATGGTCAGGACACGATTGACGGCCATGGTGGAAACGACATCCTGCTGGGCGGCGGTGAGGGCGACAGCATCACTGGCGGCGGCGGCAACGACATGATCGTTGGTGATTTCGGTCAGACCACGCTGAGCACGAACCGCGTTGTGCAGGATTACACAGCGGCGAAGGTAGATTCCTCGAACCAAGGTGCGGACACGCTGACCGGTGGTTTGGGCACGGATATCCTGATCGGCGGCGGCGCGTCCTCGGGCACGGTTGATGTGCTGACGGATGTATCCGGTACTGGCGTTCTGGTTGGCGATTACGCGAATGTGCGCGGATCGCGTCCACTGGAATCCGTGACGGAAGTGATCAGCGTTGCCTCTGCCTTTGGCAATGCGGACCTTATCACGGCGGGTAACGGCCATGATGTCATCATTGCGGGTGAGGGGAACGATACGGTTGATGCCGGTCTGGGCACCAACATCGTTGCCGGTGATCTGGCCGATGTTGATCTGATTGATGGCGAAATCACGGTTATCGCGACCACCAGCAAATATGCGGATAGCATCATCTCGGGCGTTGCCTCGGATGCTGGCGGCGCCGCGGCGGATCAGGCGGATATGATCGTTGGCGGCAGCGGCGATGATACGATTTCTGCGGGTATCGGACGCAACGCCATTCTGGGTGATGACGGCACAATCCTGTTCGATGCGGCGGCGCGCCGCGCGATCATCGGATTTACCCCTGCGGCCAATGCAAGTCAGGCAGAACTGGATCGTGTCGCCGCTGATGTGGCGTTGATCGAGAAGATGACACTGCGTCTGACCTCGACCATCACTGATCTGGACGGGGACGATTCCGTCACGACGCTGGGCGATAACGATTACGTTGTGCTGGGCGGCGGCGATGATATTGCCGATCTGGGTGAGGGTCTGAACTGGGTCGCCGGTGATGATGGCGACATGCGGATTGACGTCTTCAAGGCGTCCTCGCGGTCTGACAGTCGCGGTGGTGATGATATGATCACCACGGGCGCGGCGAATGACTTCATCCTCGGCGGGTCCGGTGGCGATACGATTGATGCGGGTGCCGGCGATAACGGTATTCTGGCCGATGTGGGGGATGTGTTCGTGTCGCAAGATACGAACCGCGTTACTGCAATCCTGACCTTTGGCGGATCTGCGGATGGTGCCGATGTGGTCACGACCCTTGGTGGTCAGGATTGGGTTATTCTGGGCGGTGATGATGATATCGCCGATCTAGGGCAGGGCGTGAACATCGTCACTGGTGATACCGGTTCGATCAGCGATACGGGTACTGCGCGTACCGCCGCCACGATCGAGGCTGGCGACGACACGATCACAACCGGTGATGATATCGATATCATCCTAGGCGGTGTTGGTGGCGATCAGATCATCGCGGGCGAAGGCAATAACTTGATCGTCGGCGATGCCGGTCAGATCGTGTTCGATGCGGCTACCTTTGCGGCGACGTTGATGCAGTCGGGCAATTCCGGTGAGGATGGGCGCGATAACGTCACCACAGGTGCGGGTGCGGATATCGTTATCCTTGGCGGGGACAATGACACCCTAGCTGCCGGTGACGGGTTCAACCGCGTGTTGGGCGATAGCGGAACCATTGATATCACGGCTGGTACTATGACGACTGCCAGCGATCTGGATGCAGGCGATGATGTGATCACCACGGGTGTGGATCAGGATATCATCCTCGGCGGTGTCGGGCGAGATACGATTTCTGCCGGAACGGGCAGCACGAACACCATTCTGGGCGATACGGGCACGGTGACGCATACGCCTATCGGGTTTGTTGTGACGGATATGGTTGGCACGTCGGATGTGCGCGACGGGGCTGATGTGATCACGGCGGATGGCCTGATCAACCGCGTTATGGGCGGTGGTCGTGGCGATACGATTACGCTGGGCGATGGTTTCAACGTGGTGCTGGGCGATTCCGGGCGCATCCAGCCCTTTGCTGGGTTGTTGAGCGCGTCGTCTGAGACCTTTGGCGGCAATGATGCGATCACGACCGGTATTTCGGCGGATGTCATCATTGGCGGCAGTGGCAATGATACGATCAATGCTGGTGCCGGCGATAACGCGATCCTTGGGGATACGGGTGATGTGCGCCACGGGATCAATGACTTCCTGGGGTACACTCTGGTTTCGACGGGCGTGTCGCGGGACGGTAGTGACACTGTCACAACGCTGGGCGGCAACGATCTGGTGATCCTTGGCGGGTCGGCGGATACGGCAAATCTGGGTGATGGTAACAACACCGTGCTGGGCGATAGCGGTACGATCGAGACGCGGAATGCCTTCCTGACCAGTGCAACGGATATCTTTGTCGGGGCTGATAGCATCACCACAGGGTCCGGCCGCGATATGATTATCGGCGGCAGCCGCGCGGATGTGATCAATGCGGGTGCGGGCGATAACGCGATTATCGGCGACACCGGCACGATCAACCATGATCGCCTGACGCTGGCCACGGTTAGCATGGTTTCCGCGTTCGAGAGTGATGGTGCCGATACGGTCACCGCGCTTGGCGGGATGGACGATGTTATCCTAGGCGGTGGATCGGATATTGCTGATCTGGGCGAGGGGCTGAACCGCGTTATCGGTGGATCGGGTGAGATTAACCTGACCGAGGGTCGAATCGAAACGGCTGTTGGCACCGATGGTGTGACCTCGAATGACGATCAGATCACGACCGGTTCCGCGAATGACTTGGTCATCGGCGGATACGGATCAGATGTTCTGAACCTGGGCGCGGGTGATAACGCGCTGCTGGGTGATACGGGTAAGATCCTGTTCAACGTGGCGGATAACAGCCTGATCTCGATGCTGTCCGATATGGATGGGTCTGACGGGATTGATACGGTGACAACGTTGCAGGGCCGCGACTATGCGATCCTGGGCGCGCGGGCTGACGTGGCCAATCTGGGTGAGGGCGATAACATCGTCGTGGCCGAGGGTGGAACCATCGACCTGACCACAGGTACGGCGACCACTGGTCTAGCTGTCTTTGGCGGTGACGATCAGGTTACCACGGGCGGCGGCGCGGATATTGTGCTGGGCGGTTCGGGCGCGGATACGTTGACGCTGGGCGCGGGCGCGAACCTTGTGCTTGGCGATACCGGCACGATTACGTTTACGGCGGCGCGCGGTGCGAAGGTGTTGACGACGATTGGCAACCAGTTTGATGGGGCCGATACGGTCACAACAACAACCGGTGCCGATGTGGTCATCCTTGGCGGTGGTGGCGACATTGCGGATCTGGGCGCGAACGACAACAAAGTGCTGGCCGATAGCGGTACGATTGATGCGGATGCGGGGACGATGTCCACGATCTCGGACATCTATTCGGGCGCGGATTCGGTCACCACGGGCGGCGGTTCGGATATCGTGATCCTCGGTTCGGGCAATGATACGCTGGTTGGCGGCGCGGGCGATAACATCGTGCTGGGCGATACCGGCACGATCAGCCATCAGATCGGCACAGCCGTGTTGATCGCGATGGAAAGCGTGACGGATACCCGCGACGGTGCCGACCATGTGCGCGTGCTGGAGGGAGCCGACCGGATCATTCTGGGCGGAAACTCTGACATTGCAGAGATTGGTGCCGGCGATAACTGGGTTATCGGTGATAGCGGCCTGATCGACCGGACAACGGGCACGATCAGCAGTGAAGCGGCGGATCAATCCGCAGCGGACCGGATTGTGATTGCGCTGTCGGGTGGCGTTGCCTCTGGCGCGAGCACTGGCAATGACATCGTAATTGCGGGTGCAGGCGCGGATGAGATCAATCTGAGCGCGGGCGATAATGCTGTTATCGGCGATAGCGGCACGGTCATGGTTGCTGTTGGTGCGGAGACGTTGATCTCGCTTACCTCGACCAGTGATCGCCGTGATGGTGTTGATACGTTGACCACGCTGGAGGGCAACGACATTGCCATCCTTGGCGGCGCAGCAGATATCGCCAATCTGGGTGAGGGTATGAACCGCGTCATCGGTGATAGCGGTGTGGTTGATGTTGTCGGGATGAGCCTGACCGCGACTTCGGACAGCTATCTGGATGCGACACCAACGGCCAGCACAGCGGGCGATGCGGCGGGTGATATGATCACCACAGGCGCGGGCATTGATATCATCATCGGCGGCAGCCGCGCAGATACGATTTCCGGCGGTAATGGCGACAATATCGTTCTTGGCGATACCGGCACGATTACACACGGTGTGGGCTTTGCGTTGATTAATGCGAGCTCGACTGCAAATGCACGCGATGGCGTGGACAATGTTACGGTCGGTACGGGTGCGGATAGCGTGATCCTGGGCGGCCAAGGCGATGTGCTGGACGCGGGCACGGGCAACAACCTGATCCTGGGCGATAGCGGTTCCATCGATACGCCGACGCTGACCTTGACAACGGGCAGTGACAGTGTTGCGGGTGCGGATAGCATCACGGCCGGAGCGGGCATCGACATTATCCTTGCCGGTAGTGGCGCGGATACGATTTCCGGCGACAATGGCGACAATATCGTTCTGGGTGATACCGGCAGTGTGACGCATGACGTTGTGCGCGCGCTGGAGGTTGCGACCTCGACCGCGGATGCACGCGATGGCGTTGATGTTGTTACCTTGGGCACGGGCGCGGATGCGGTTATTCTGGGCGGTGCAGGCGATATTCTGGATGCGGGTGAGGGCGATAACAAAGTCCTCGGCGACAGTGGTACGATCAATGCGCTGACCGGAACGCTGGAAACGGCATCCGATATTCAGGCGGGTGCGGATAGCATCACAACTGGCGACGGGTCCGATATTATCCTCGCAGGTAGCCGTGCGGATACGATCACTGGCGGTGCGGGCGATAACATCGTTCTGGGCGAAACCGGTACAGTGCTGCACACAGTTGGCACGGCTGAGTTGTTGAGCATGAACAGCGCGGTCGATACACGCGATGCGGCTGATATCATCACGGTTCTTGGCGGCAATGACTGGATCATCGCGGGTGGTAAGGGCGATACGGTCGCCTTTGGCGATGGTGACAATGTTGTACTGGGCGATAGCGGCTCCATCGACAATGTGAATGGCGTGATTGAGACGGTGGCCGATGATGAGGCAACCGGCGACACATTGGTCATCGCAGTTGGCGGCGGCACCTCGACCGGTAATGACATTGTGGTCGCGGGCGGCGGTGCTGACCTTGTGCGGGTTGGTGCGGGCAATAACACGATCCTCGGCGATACGGGTCGTATTACCTACACGGTTGGAACGGGCGCAGTGTTGACGGCGACCGCGACCACGGATCTGCGGGATGGAAACGATACGGTTAGCGCGCTTGGCGGTGACGATATTGCGATCCTTGGCGGTGGTGCGGATGCGATTGACGCTGGCGATGGGCTCAGCCGTATTCTGGGCGATAGCGGTACGATCGACATTGCCGGAATGGAGATTACAGCAACTGTTGCAAGCGTCTTCGACGGTGCGGATACGATCACGGCTGGAACGGGCGACGCGATTGTCGTGGCTGGTTCGGGCGCGGATGTGATTACGGCGGGCGATGGCAACCACATCGTTATGGCGGATCAGGGGCATCTGACCCATGACGCGGCCTTGGCCCTGTTGGCGCTGGAAGCGGTTTCCGATGCGCTGGACGGTGACGATACGGTCAGCATTGGCGGCGGTATGTCTGCAGTCGTGCTGGGCGGTGGTTCGGATAGCCTGACGGTAACGGGTGCTGGTGCAGCCACGGATGCGCGTAAGGTTCTGGGCGATAGCGGTGAGATTGACGCCGTCGCTGGATCACTGTCGAGCGGCAGTGATAGCCTTGCCGGAAATGACACGATCCAGCTGAGCGGCCTTGGCACCGACATGGTGATCGGTGGGTCCGGTGCGGATGATGTGACACTGCATGATGGCAGCGATCTGGTACTGGGCGACACGGGCAGCATTACCCATGTGATCGGCTCAACCGCCGCGCTGATCCTGCGCTCGGATGCCGATATTCGTGACGGAGCGGATGTTGTTCGCGCAACCGGTGGCGATAACAAGCTGGTTCTGGGCGGTGGTTCGGATGAGTATTCGGTCGTGAATGCGGGGCCGAATATGGTTCTGGCGGATAGCGGCGTCATCGATACGGTTAGCCAGACCTTGACCGGTTTTGCCTCCGATACGGATGGTGATGATACGGTTACCGGCTCTGCCTCGGTCAGTGATGACTGGATCATTGGCGGTACGGGCGGTGACCTGCTGTCCGCTGGCGATGGCGATAATGTCATCCTCGGCGATAGCGGTGTGATCAACTATAATGGTACGGCTATTCTGGATGTGACCGGCACGGCGGATGCGCGTGACGGGTCCGATACGATCAGCGGCAATACTGGCGATGACATCGTTATCCTTGGCGGTGCGGCGGATGTTGCTGATGTGCAATCCGGCGATAACAAGGTGCTGGGCGATAGCGGCTCCATCGATCTGGTTGCGGGCAGTCTGACGACAACGGCAGATGCGACCGATGGTGGCGATCAGATCACCACCACCGGTGGCGCGGATATGATTGCAGCCGGTGGCGGCGCGGATGTTGTGACGGCTGGTGCTGGTAACAACCTGATTCTGGGCGATAGCGGTACGATCCTGTTTACGGCTGGTACTGTAACGGCGCTGTCCATGACCTCGGCTGCGGCGGCGCAGGACGGGAATGACAGCATCGTGGCGACCGGTGGTTCTGACGCGATTATCGCGGGCGGCGGATCGGATACTGTCACGGGTGGTGAGGGTACGAACCGCATCATCGGTGATAGCGGCGTGATCGATTTCGTTGCAGGGACCATGGCCTCGACCGCTGATGATAATGCTGGGGCCGATGTAATCGACGTATCGAATGGCATTGATTTGATCATCGCGGGTCTGCGTGCGGATACGGTTCGGGCCGGTGGCGGTGATAACATCATCCTTGGCGATGATGGTACGATCAGCCATGATGTTGCGATGGCGCTGCTGGTGGCGAACTCCACTGCCGATGCGCGTGATGGTGCGGATGACGTGACCAGCGGGCTTGGCGATGATTTCGTTATTCTGGGCGGTGCTGCGGATACGCTGGATGCAGGCAATGGCAGCAATGCTGTGCTTGGCGATAGCGGTTCGATCACATTGGGCGCGGATAGCGTGATGTCGGGCGTGTCCGATGCCTTTGCTGGTGATGACCAGATTACGACCGGTAGCGGTGATGATTTCGTGATTGCGGGCTCGGCCAATGATTTGGTTGCAGTTGGTGAGGGGCAGAACACGGTTCTGGGTGATGTCGGTACGCTGACCGTAGCGGCTGCCGGGGCGCGGACCTATGTTTCCGCAGCGGATGCGCGCGATGGCAACGATACGATTACGGGTGGGGATGGCGGCAATGCGCTGATCCTTGGCGGTGGTCTGGATGTTGCGACGACCGGAACGGGTGCTGATGATATCATCGGCGACAGCGGTCGGATCGTTTACGATACGGGCCGTGAAGTCATTACGACTGACACCGCAATTGGTGCTGAAGATGTGATTACATCGGGCGCGGGCGATGATTTCATCGCTGGTGGCCTTGGCGCGGACCAGATTTCTAGCAGCGCGGGCAGCAATGTTGTGCTGGGTGATAATGGCGCGATCTCGGCTATTGCAGGCACGACGATGGTCCAATCGCAGGCGGAAACGCTCGGCGGTGACGACACGATTGAGACTGGCGCAGGCGATGATTTCATCGTTGCCGGACTTGGTGCGGATCAGATTACCAGCATCGCAGGCAATAATGCTGTGCTGGGTGACAATGGCACAATCACGGCTGTAGCAGGTGCGTTGACGGTACAATCGCAGGCGGAAACGCTGGGCGGCGACGACACGATTGAAACCGGCATTGGTAATGACGTGATCCTCGGCGGGATCGGTGCGGATAGCATCATTGGCGGTGACGGTGATAACCGTGTGCTGGGCGATAGCGGCAGCTATACGTTGAGCGCGAGCGGGGATGAAGTTCTGACGGCCACGGACTCGCTGGATGGCGGTGCGGATATTGTCGCAACGGGCATTGGCAATGACTGGATCGCGGCGGGTGCAGGTGCGGATACCGTAACTGCGGCGGCTGGTAACAACATCATTCTGGGTGATGGTGGTTCGATCAACATGTCGGCGGCGGCAACTACGATCCGCACGGATGAGGTTGGAATCGGCGGTGCGGATAGCATCACCGCGGGCGTGGGCAATGATACGATCCTTGCAGGTGCCATGGCCGATACGGTCGATGCGGGCGCGGGCGATGATTTGGTTGCTGGCGATCACGCGACGCTAACGCGCCTTGCGACGGGCGGGCAGACATTCACCTCTCTGGATGAGGCGATTGGCGGCAACGATGTTCTGACATTGGGCGCGGGCGATGATGTTGTGCTGGGCGGTGCCGGAGCGGATATAATCGGCGCGATCTCGGGTGAGAATGTGGTTCTGGGCGATAACGGAGTGGTTGAGCTGGATCAGGCGGGCGCGTTTGTTTCCGCACTCAGCAGCGCCAGCGGTGTTGGTGGCGATGATGCCATCACAACCGGTGGTGATCTGGATCGGATCATCGGCGGCGCGGGTGCTGATACGGTGACGGCCGGTGATGGCGACAATCGCATTCTGGGGGATGAGGGTAGCATCGTAGCCTCGGCTGGCATTGATACGCTGACCTCGCTGAACTACGGCATCGGAGGCGACGATAGCATCACCTCGGGTATCGGTGCGGATGCAATCATTGCTGGCGCGGGTGCTGACACAGTATCGGGCGGCGATGGCGACAACATGGTGCTGGGCGATTCCGGTACGGTTGTTGAGGGCGCCGTTGGTTATGCGAGCGGTGTCACGAGCGGTTCGGGCATTGGTGGTATCGACGACATCACAACAGGCACCGGTGCGGATACGATCATCGGTGGTGTTGGCGGTGATGCAATCGCTGCGGATGCTGGTGCGAATGTTGTGCTGGGTGATGAGGGCTCGGTCGCGGGCGATGTCGCGCTGTCGATGAACCTGACGGTCGGTGGCGATGATGTGATCACCACTCTGGGCGACGCGGATGTGATCGTCGGAGGTGTTGGCGCAGATACGATTGATGCGGGCGACGGTGATAACCGGATTGCTGGCGACGCGGCGACCCTTGATGCAACGCAGATGGCGGATCTGGATCAAACTGTTGGTGGTGCGGATAGCATTACCACCGGCAGTGGCGCGGATCAGATCATCGGCGGCATTGGTGCGGACACGATCACTGGCGGTGCGGGCGATAACCGCATTGCGGGTGATGGCGCGCGGATCGATACGGCTGGCGTTACCTCGCTATCCGATACGCTGGGCGGTGACGATATGATCACCACGCTGGGGGATGATGACCAGATCATCGGCGGTGCAGGTGCTGATATCATCGCGGCGGGTGAGGGTGCGAACCGTATCCTGGGCGATGCGGGGGTGATCACGGCGACGGATATGACCTCTACCACAGTTGGTGCGGGGGGTGCGGATAGCATCAGCTCCGGCGCAGGCGCGGATGAGATTATCGGCGGCGCGGATGCAGATACGATCAATGGTGGTGCGGGCGATAACCGTATCCTGGGTGATGCGGGTCTGATCACGGCGACTGATGTGACTGATATTGCTGCCGGAACCGGTGGTGCGGATGTCATTACGGTGCTGGGCGGTGCGGATACGATCATCGGTGGCGAAGCTGGCGACCTGATCGATGCCGGCGACGGTGATAACCGGATTGCGGGTGACGCGGCGACGCTGACGGCAACTGGCTTCAGCACGCTGGATGTGACCGATGGCGGTGACGATACAATCACCTCGGGCACTGGCGCGGATATCGTGCTGGGCGGTAAGGGCGCCGATGACCTGACGACGGGATCGGGTGATGACCTGATCTCCGGCGATGGTGCGGTTGTTGTTATGGCTGCGAATGTCGTAACCAGTGCAACATCCCGCGCGTCGCAGGGCGGTGCGGGCGATGTGATCGATGCCGGTGCGGGGGATGATACCATCCTCGGCGGTGCGGGCGCGGATCAGATCAATGGCGGCGACGGCGACGATCATATTCTGGGCGATTTCGGAGCGGCTGACCTGACAAGCGGTACTGCGCTGACCTCGCTGGATATTACCGAGGGCGGCGACGACACGATTGAGGGCGGCTTGGGCGATGACATCGTGATTGGCGGTGCCGGCGTGAACAGCTTCTCGGATGATGGTGGCTTTAACGTTGTGGTTGGCGGTTCGGCTGACCTTAGCGCGGGTGGTGTTCTGACCATCGATAATAGCGGTCCGGTTGTGGATCAGGTTATCACCGGCGGTGCGGGCGACGATCTGCTGCTGGGCGGTGCGGGCAATGACACGATCAACGGGCTTGGCGGGAACGACACGATCTTTGGTGACGCTGCTGAATATACAATCGGTGTTGGCGTAACCGCGACCCAGCCGAATGCGTTTGGCGATGATGTGCTGAATGGCGGCGATGGCGATGATGTCATCGTTGGCGGCAAGGGGTCGGATGTCATTACCTTGGGCGCGGGCGATGATGTTGCGCTGGGGGATATGGGCGACCTGACCTTTGATGGCAATGGTGCTGTGACCTCGCTAACTGCCACGCAGGCCGGTGAGGGTGCTGCCGACACGATCGACGGTGGTGCCGGTAGCGACCTGATTGTCGGTCAGGGCGGCGCGGATCTGCTGACGGATAGTGAGGGCGCGAACATCCTGATCGGTGATTTGGCCACGGTGACGTTCTTTGCAACCTCAGCCGCGCCAACTGGCGGTAGTGCTGCGGACCGTGTTCAGACGCTGCAAACAATTCGCGATGATGTTGCCTATGACGACGTGATCGTTGGCGGTAGCGGACGCGATCTGGCGGTTGGTGGCTTGGGCGATGATACGATCACGGGCAATGACGGACAGGATATCCTGTTCGGTGATACGCTCGATCTGCAACGCGCCTACACATTGGATGCATTGCTTGGCTCATGGGTTGAGACAATCCAGATGCAAACGACGCTCACCAGCGGCGGCGGCAATGACGTTATCAGCAGCGGCGCGGATGGTGATTTCATCGTCGCGGATCTGGGGTCGAACTTCTTCGACACTGATTTCGAGCGCAACTTTGTCGCTCCGAATTCGGCATCGCTAACGGTTACGGGCCTTATGACGTCGGTTGCTGGGGATGTGTTTGCAAGCTCGACTGTGCTGGGCGTGTATGGCAGTTCAACCGGCGGTGCGGGCGGCGGAAACGTCTCGTTCATTCCGGGCGGGATCGCAGCACCTGCGCCTGTCGCGCCAATGGCGCAGGGGGCGAACAATCCAGGCAGCAGCGCCAGCTATGATATCTCGGTCGGGACGCCGCCAAGCGATGCGACCGAGGTCAGCATCTTTGCCAATGATACGCGGGTACTGTCCGATCACATCGCACGGGTTGTCGCGTCGCCTTCGTTCATTGCGGAGATGGCAGAATTGCAACGCTATGACTTGCAACGCGATCTGATTTTGGACAGCGTACGCACATCGCTGCAACTGCGCCTGTCCAATGATGGTCTGCTGAATGATCCCGATCTGTTCGACGCAATATTCGAGCAGATGGTAATGGATATGTTGGAGGAAATTCTTGCCTTCGACCTTGACGCGGCTGCTGCACTCGCGGCGGAATGACAGCGCCCAATTTAGGGTAGTCTTAAGGAGCAATCGGAACATGTCCGAGAAGAATACGACGAACGGCCTGACGCAAACTCTGCCCAACGGGGTGGAGCTGGTCTGGAACGATACTGATATCATGTCGAGCTATGCGAATGTGGCCACGGCAACCGCAACGCAGGAGGAATTTTTCCTGTTATTCGGTCAGCATCAAAGCTGGAAGGGCGTACCCGAGGGCGGCAAGGTCGAGATCGAGCTGAACAACCGTATGGTCATGAACCCGGCTGCGGCAAAGCGGTTCGCGGCAATCCTTGTCCGTTCGCTCGAAGCATATGAAGAGCGGTTCGGCAAGATCGGCGGATGAGCGCGGGACAGGGCGGGCCGATCACCGGCGCGCTCGACGGGATCGGTACACATGTTGATCTGCTCGCATTAATTGCGGGCGGAGCGGTGACGCCGTTAATTGGCCCCGCACCTAGCACTGAGCTGATCGCCCTATTGCCCGAATTTGAGGCGGAGCGCCCCGGCGCACGCAGGTTGGTCGCTGGTCGGTTGGCGGTGCATGTACCGCTGGGCGACGGGCGCGCACATTTGTGGCAGGTGGGTGATGGCGACGTTGCCTTGCCCCATCTGATCCGCAATCTGGTGCGGGCCAGCAGGCAGATTGCCTTTCAAAACAGTGCGCCGGTGCAGCCTGAAAAGGTTGAGGTGCCGTGGCGGCTGCCGCTGCTGGAATCCTTGGTCAGCCTGCCCAAACGCCTAAAACCACGCCGGTTGGTCGCGTTGGAGCGGTTGGCCGCGGCGACCGGCTGGACGGGCCTCGCTTTTGTTGAGGTCCGCAACGGGCAGGCGCGTAAGGTGCATCGGTTAAGCCCGACGGCTGATCTGCGCAGTGATAGTATCAAGATTTTCACGAACCGAATGATTGATGAGGATCAGCCGGTTCTGGCGGTTTCTTCACGTAAAATCGGGGATGGTCCCGCTGATCTGGAGCTGTTCTGCGAGGAACATCGGATCGCGGGATTTGTTATTGCACGGCCTACGGGCGACGGGCTGGCGCTATATGTTGAGGAATCCCCATCCCCCGATCAGGTTGTTGAGGCGCAGGCCGCATTGTCGGTTGCGTTTCCCAAGCGGGTTCGTGCGGGGGGCGGTTGGGTACGGCGCGCCGCGATTGGTGCCGCGCTGGCCGCCGCAATTGTATTCCTCGCATGGCCTGTTCGGTTTGAAATCACCGCTCCGGGCGAATTGCGTCCGGCGGATAGTGAGATCGTCATCGCGGCGGAGGATGCGCGGCTGGCCACGGTTGAGGTCAGCGTTGGAGAACATGTTACCGCTGGCACCGTGATCGCGACCCTGGTTTCCGAACCGCTGGATGAGGCGCGGGACGAGGCCGCGTTGAGCCAGTTATTGGAGGGGCTGAGTGCGCAAGAAGCCTTGGCCGCCAGCGATTATGCTCGGTATCAATTGGCGTTACAGCGGCAGGAAATTGCAACTTTGCGATTGGCTCGATTGGATGAGCGTGTCGCCGCGCTGCGTCTGACCGCCCCGCAGGATGGCCGGATTGCCGACCTGATCAATCGGGGTGAGGTTGGCGCGATGATGAGCGCGGGTGCCTCATTGGCCGAGGTTCAGATCGGCAATGATATGAGGGTCTTGCTGCGATTAGCTGCGATCGATGCGCCCCTTGCGCGAACCGGCACGACAGGCACATTCCTGCTGCGCGGGATCGGGGATCGTAGCTGGCCAGTGACCGTGATCGAGGACCCCGTCGCCACGCGACGTGAGGAGGGGGATACCGTGCTTCTGGTCTTGGCCGAGGTGGCGGATGCCGATGCTGCTCTGTTCAAGGGCCTGACCGGTATCGCGCGTCTGGATCTGGGCGAGCGGCCCCGCGTTGCGGTTCTACTGCGACCGCTGGCTGAATGGGCCCGGCTGAAGGCATGGGAAAAGCTGGGTATTGAACTGTGAGCGGCATGACGGGTGCCGGCCCGTTGCGAGAGGCGCGATTGCACCTGTCTGAAGAAGGCGGGCGGCACCTATATTTGCTGTCGGACCCTGCTAGCGGTCGTATTCTGCGGCTGGAGCCAAAGCTGGCGCGTCTGATGGCCAATGTGCGGGCGCGGCTGACTGGCCGCCTAATCGGGACACCGCCTGAGGAGGAAATTGCCGCTGCCACCGTCATTGGTGAGTTTGTGCGGGCAATGCGCGCCGATGCCAGTGGTGAGCGGGCGAAGAAGTTTAACCCGCTATTTATGCAAGTACCGCTATTCGATGTGGGGCCGTTGCAGGCGCGGTTGCGGTGGCTGGCTGCGCTGACCTTTTCGCCCTTTGGCGTTGTGTGGTTCGGGTTGCTGGCGCTGATCTGCCTATGGATGCATTCGGTAACGGATGGCGCGATGGTCAGCCGGATCGGGGATATTTTCAGCCTGTCCGCGCTGGCGACCTTTGCCATCGTCGCGCCGCTGACCAAGATGTTGCATGAGCTGGGCCATGTGCTTGCCGCGACCCGTGCGCGGGTGCGGGTGCGTAAGGCGGGCGTCATGCTGTTGGGACTATACCCGTTACCCTTTGTCGATTGTTCCGAGGCGGATTTGCTGGCCAGTCGTTGGGGGCGGATCATGATCTCGCTGGGGGGGCTGTTTGCCGATCTCAGCGTCGCGATGGTGGCGTTTATCGCGTGGCATTTGGTTGAGGATCCTGCCGTGCGGCAGGTGCTGTCGTCGCTGGTTGTTTTCAATTCAATCAACACGGTGGTGTTCAATCTTAACCCGATTTTAAAGCTGGATGGCTATTTCGCATTGTCAGATGCCTGTCATCGCCGGAACTGGCATACGGAGAGCTTTGTCGCACTGAAGTCAGTACGCACGGCGCTGGCCGGATTTCAGTTCGGTGCGGCGGGTAATGCGATAGTTGTGGCACCACTGCGAATTGCGTTCGCGATGGTTTCGACCTGTTATAAAATCTGGATCGTGGCCTTTGTCGCATGGCAGGTTTTGCCGAAGTTCTTGGGGCTTGGGTTGTTTTTGGTTGTTTGGGGTATGGCTGCGATGTTTTTCACGCCGCTTTTATCCTTGGCGGGACCATCGCCACAGGGGCGAGGGCAGGGGATGATGGCGACAGGTGGACGTAAGGCGGGCAAGGGGTGGCTGTGGTTGCCAATTCTGGGCGTCGCCGCGCTGATCATCGCGCTGATCCCGCGCCCGTATCATGTGGTTGTTCCGCTCGAACTGGATTTGGACGGGCATTATGCCGTGCGGGCGGGTGAGGGCGGCGTGCTGCGAGAACTGGCTATGGCCGGGCCGGTCGAACAGAATCACCGGTTGGCGCAATTGCAGGCGCCGGGGGCTGAGTCGGAATTGGCTTTGGCGCAGGCTGAGCAATTATTCGATCTGACATTGGCGGATAGTGCTGCGGGCCTTGATCCATTGACGGCGCAGGCGGCACGGCAGCGCGCTGCAACATCCGCTATACGTGTTGCGCGCCTGCAACGGTTGGCTGAGTCGTTGGAGGTGCGCACCGCACAAAAAGGGCTGTTCCGGCCGGATGCTACGCTGACTGTTGGGGCGCAGGTCAGCCCCGGTCAAATGCTGGGTCATCTACTTTCAGATGAAGGCCATGCGCAGTTGACCGGGGCCTTTCCCGAGGTCTGGGTCGAGAAGCTGACCCGCGCATTACAGGGAGCAACGCTGCGTCAGTCCGCGGCGTTTGAACCGCTTGATCCTACGACGGATATTCGGCTGGAGGATGCGGTCGGTGATGTCCAGCAGGGCGTTCGGTTATCGGTCACCAGCACCTATAGTGCGCGCGCATTGGCAGGCGAACCGATGGCCGTTCGATTGCAGTTCGAGGCCGAGCCATTGTGGCGTCACGGCCTGTTCCAGGCCCGACTTTTGATGCTCAGATTCCGCGAGGCACAGCAACAAGCCCAAAGTGCTGCAACGCAATAGTATGGTTAGTGTGATACTGCGTACAGTCATAGAAATTAAAAACTTTGCAATATACTGACGTATATACCTCTCAGTTGCGTGACAGGGATGGCGCATTCGTGCTTTTCTATTGGCAACTGTACCCGAACCATCCGGTGCACCCCGACAACGAAGCCTTATCCCCCCTCGGCTTTCGACAAGGACAGCAAATATGACGTTCCATACCCCCCGCAAATCGCTTGCCCTGCATACTGCAATTGTTGGCCTCGGCCTAATGAGCTTTCCGGTTATTGCACATGCAGGCAGTTGCGATACTCCGGTCAGCCCGAATACGGTGATCTGTAGCGGGGCGCCCGATAATGTTAACGACCGGACATACACAACTGTTGGGGGTGGCTCCGGCACGTTGGTTGTAAATGCGGGCGCGGGTTTGGACACGACCGGTTCGGCCGGTGTGCGTGATGAGGATGCGCTGCGCGTCGTTGCCGGTGGTGAGGTTGGGGGCAACTGGACCACCACAATCGCGGCGACGGGGTCGCTGACCTCGAATGATAATGCGCTGGTTCTGTCGCCGTTGGGGAATTTCGACGAAAGCTTCGTTCAGACTGTAAATGTCAATGGTACTTTGCAGGGGGGTAGCGAAGCAGGCTTTGACGGGATGGGAATCCTGCTGGTCAATCAGCCCCGTGCCAGTGGTGGCGCCGGTGGCAGCAGTGATATCAGTGCGGTCATTAATGTTGGTGCGACCGGTTCTGTATTGGGTACGACGGGTTCGATCCAGTCGCTGACCTCGCAGACATTCTCATTAAACAATGATGGTATCGTGACTGCGACCAGCGGTCCGGCGGTTTCGGTGGTTGGGGGTGATCTGACGCTGGATAACTCCGGTTCGATCACGGGCACGACCGGTGGATTTTCGGGTGATACAACCGGCGCTGTTTCGGTGGATAACTCGGGCAACATTACAACAACGAATAACGCCGCGTTGAGTGTGGCCATCACCGGCAACGATGAGCTGGATAATGGTGAACTGCGCACAATTACCAATACTGGCACCATCACCTCGACCAACGGGTTGGCGGTTGATGTCAGCAATACGCAATCCATGGATCAGCTACGGGTTCTGACACTGGATCTGGGTGGTACGGTTGATGGCGGCGCGCGGTTGGCCTCTTCCGATGGGGATGCGCGGATCACGGTTAACGGGGCTGTGTTGAATGACGGCACCGGTCTGGAGGTCAGCGGCGCGGGCAATACAGATATTCTGGTTTCCGGTGTTGGTGGTGTTGCGTCCAGCGCTGGAACCGGTATCACGCAAACAACAACCGGTACGGGCGGCATCGACTTTACGGTCATGAATGGCGGCTCTGTGCAGGGTGCGACCGGTGGTGCGAACTTTACCAATAATGGTTCCGGCGCGGTTGATATTGACGTTTCGGACACGATTGGCTCCAGCGCGGGAACCGCTCTGACGGTTGCGGATACTGTTGCGGGCGCTGGTACAACTATCGACCTCTTGGCAAACTCCAGCGTATCGGGTGCAACAGGTGGTGTATCCGTTACGGCAAATGGTGCGGGCGCATTGATGGCTGACCTCGACGGGGCCGTTTCAGGAACGGGTGCATCCAGTGTTGGCGTTAATATTGTTGCGGGCGGGTCCAATACCTCAACCGTGGTTTCGCAGGCGTCTGGTGGCAGCATTACGGGCGGCGCACAGGCGTTGAATGTTACCAATGGCGCAGCTGGATCGACGACCACTGTCACGTTAAATGGCGATGTCACACAGACCACAGCGGGAGCAGCGGATGCGGCCATTTCGGTTGCGACAACCGGTGCGGCAGGTGATTTGGCGTTAACGCTGAATGGCGAGGTGACTGGAACTGCAACGGGTGGTTCGCTGGTTCACGTCGATAATGACGGCGCAGGTGCTGCCGTGGTGACATTGGGCGGCAACTTCGAGGTTGGCGCTGGCAGCACTGCTGGCTCAATCCTGGACATTGACGGGGCTGCCGGCTCCACCGGTGTTACGCTGGATGTGCAGGCTGGTACGGCGATTGCCAGCACGAATGGCGATGCGATCAATATCGCGGCTGAGGGTACGGGCATTGTTGACGTTGATATCGCGCGCAGTGTGACCGGTGTTGGTGGTGACGGGTTGGAGGTAACAACCGGTGCCGCCGCGACCGGAGTTGATATCGACATTGCAGCCGCCGGAACAATCGATGGCAGCACTTCGGCGATTAATGCGACGCATAACGGAACGGGCGACCTGGCCATCGATGTGGCGGGTACGGCTGGCAATATCCTCGCGACCACTGGTGCGACGGCGGATAATGTTAGCGTCGGGTCCACGGGTGCATCGGGCACTATGGGCACGATTACGGTGAACCATGCCGGTACTGGGGCGGCGACAGTTGATCTGGACAAAACCGGTGCTGCTGGCGCGATCAGCGTGACAACCACCGCAGGTACAACCGCGACCGTCACGAGCGAGAGTGCTGTGACCGCGGCGGCGGGTAACGGAATTGATGTGGATCACGGCGGTTCGGGGTTGGCCTCGGTCACGTCAAATGGTGCCGTTGCGGCGGCGTCTGGAACCGGCATCGCGGTTGAAACCACTGGTGACGGCCTGTCGATCGTGACGGGTGCAGGCGGTACTGTCAGCGGACAAGTCGGTATTTACGCCACGAATAATGGTACGGGCACGACCACTTTAACAACGGGTGACGCTGTTACCTCGACTGGCGGTTTTGCCGTTGGTGTTGTTGGTGGTGCGGGCGCGACGGATGTTGCGGTCACGACCAATGGCACGGTGGCCACAACTGGCGCGACGGACGCGATTAACGTGCTGAACAGCGGCACGGGAACAACCACAGTTGCTGTGAACAATACGGCGACCTCCGCGCTGGCATCGGCTGTCGGCGTGACAGCAGGCGCGGCCGCGACTGGCGATGTGACTGTTACCAGCGGTGCGGCAGGTGATGTAACTGGCGCGAGCACTGGTGTCGCCGTTGCGAATAATGGCTCGGGTAGCACGATCATTGATCTGGATGGCGATGCGGCGGGCGGAACAGGCAGCGGGTTGAGCGCGACGAACGCGGCTTCGGCGCAGGACATGACGGTTACGACGGCTGGCACGGTTTCCAGCACATCCGCGACCGCAGTGACGATCAATAATGGCGGGACAGGCAGCACGACCTACACGGCTGAGGGCGCAGTAACCGGTGGTACTGGCGGTATCGTGTTGAGCGGCGCAGGCACGACGACAACACTGACGACGTTTGCCACGGGTGATGTTTCTGCGACGACAACGGGTGTTTCGGTTGCGAACACCGGGTCTGGTTTGACGACCGTGGATCTGGCGGGTGATGTTATTTCTACCGGAGCGCAGGGCGTTGAGGTCAGCAATGCGTCCACGGCGGCTGGCGTTAGCTTTGCATCCTCGGGCGCGGTTTCGTCGGGGGCTGCGGGTCAGGCTATCGGCATCGAAACGTTGAGCACAACAGACGGCCAGATCACCGCGTCGATTACGGGCGCAGTGACAGGTGGCACGGGCGGTGGCGTTGCGTTGAGCAACCAGCAGGGCGACTTGACCCTGACCTCCGGTGCGGGTGGTGATATTAGTGCCAGCGGCGTTGGTATCTCGCTGGTTCAGGCGGATCAGGGCGGCGCGGTTAGCGCGACATTGGACGGCACTGTTGCCTCTAGCGGTGAGGATGCGATCTCGGTCACTTCGGTGGGTGCGGGTACGGTTACCATCGTTGCAAATGATACGGTTTCTGCGACCAGCGGCGATATTGATGATGTGGCAATTGATGTCACGCAAAGCGGCGCAGGTGCGGTTTCGGTGACGACAAATGCTGCAACCTCGGGTGGCCGTGGTGTGGTGATTTCGAATGTCGGCGATGGCGCCAGCGATGTGACCATCAACAACACGGATACGCTGACCGGTACTGCGGGTTCGGCGATTTCGGTTGCTGCGGGCGGCGCAGGCAATCTGGTGACCGGTCAAATTCTGATCGACGTCGATGCGGCAGTGCAGGGCGGTGGTTCGGAGGCGGCGATCGCCGTGATCAACACGACAGATTCGGCCCAGAATGTCAGCGTTGTTGCCGATGGCAGCATTGCAGCGACAGGTACGGGCGATGTGATCGCGATCACGCAATCGGCTTCCTCAACCGGTGACTTGGTTGTTAGCACGAATGCAGGCGGCACGCTGAGCGCGGGCACTGGCGATGTTCTGGTTGCGACGAATGACGGCTCGGGCCTGATCGATGTGGATATCGCTGATGCGGTGACCGGATCGGGCGCAGGCTTCACAATGAGTAGCGCGACCGGCGGCATTTCCTTTGAGAATACGGCGGCCGGTACGATTGCGGTTGTTGGGGACGCGATTACCGCGACCAATGCAAATGCTGCAACAACGACGCTGATCGATATAAATGTCGATGGCGCGGTCAGCAGTTCTTCGGGCATGGGTGTTGTTACATCCAACCTGAATGCGGACACGGATATTGATATTTCCGCTGCGGTTTCCGCGGCAGGTACAGTTGTGCAGGCCCGTGCAACTGGTGGGGATATCGATGTGAACACCGCTGCTGGCGGCACGTTAACGACGGCTGGCAGCAATATCGGCATCGACGCCAGTGCTGCGGATGGCAATGTCACGATTGGTACGCTGGATACGATTACGGCGGGCAACGGTATTGCGGCGGCTGTCACCAGCGGCAGTGGCGATATTGCCCTGACGGTTGGCGCGGCGATTAACGGTACGAATGCTGCTGGATCGACCGGTGTAGCAGCGAATAATGCGGCGGCGAACGGCTCAATCTCACTTTCCAATACTGCGGCGGGCGCGATTAGCGGGTTTGAGACGGGCATCGACCTTGAAACGGCTGCGGGCACAGGCACCGTTACCGTTGATCTGGCGGGGGCTGTTACCGGTACGGATACAGGTGCGACGCTGCATCTGCGCAATGATGGCGGTTTGGACTTCGATCTGAGTGCGGCATTGTCGGGCGGCACGGGCAGCGGGCTGGAGGTGATCGGCGATTCAGGCCTGGGCCTGCTGGATATCGATTTGGCGGCTGGTGGCGATGTGTCCGGTGCGACGGGTATTGTGCTGAACGGTGGCGCGGCGGTTGATCTGGATTTCGCATCGGCAGTCACATCCACGGCGGGCTCGGCGATTGCGGTGACCAACCGGACATCGGGTCAGGCTGTTGCGATTGATGGCACGGCTGCGTCCTCTGTTTCAGCTACTGGCGGCGACGGTATCGTGGTGGGCAACCCTGCGGATATGGCGCAATCGAACTTCGGCGACATCACGATTACTATGGATGGAACCGTCACTGCGGATCAGGACGGTATTGATGTTGCACAGGCTGGCAGCGGCGCGGTTACGATCACGCAAGGCGGCACACTGTCCGGCGGTGAGGACGGGATCGAGGTCGTCAACAGTGGCGACGGCAATACAACAATCAACACCACCGGCACCGTGACCGCGGCTGACCGTGCGATTGCTGCGACGGGTACCGGTAACGGCAATGTCGAACTGGATATCGACGCCGATGTTACCGGCACAGGAACGGCCACGGTTGTTACGGCCTCCTCGACGGGAACCGGCAATGTGCTGGTTGAGCTGGACGCGGCGGTCACTGGTGCGACGGCACTTAACGGTGTTAAAATTGACAACAGCAATGCAGGTACTGTGACCTTCATTGCGGGTGCTGATGGCGACATCACAGCGAGCCAAGTTGGCCTGAATGTTTCGAACACGGCAGGTACGGCAACGCTGATCGATTCAGATGGTGATATAACCGGTGATTCTGGTGTTGTTGTGTCGGCCACGGGTACGGCGGCGGGTGCCACAACGCTGGATCTAGGCGGTGCAATTACCGCGCGTACGGAAGACGGGATTCTTGTCGAGGCAGGGAATGGTGGGTTGCTGGATGTTACCGTATCCGGTGCTGTTACTGCCGCCGATGATGGCTTGATTGCATCCAATTCCGGTGGGACGAGCAGTGCGATCACGCTGACATCTAGCGGTTCGATCAACAGCGCGGATATGGGCATTTTCCTGCGGCATAACGGCAGTGGGGCTGCGCGGATTGATGTTGATGGTACGGTTACGACCACAGGGAGCATAAACTCGGCTGTGCTGCTGGATTCCAAATCGAACTCCACCACTGCGACGGTCGATGTTACCAATAATATCACTAGCGGGGATGCTGGGGTTGAGCTGCTTCATGCCGGTTCCGGCCTGGGTGAAGTCACTGTCAGCAATAATGCTGCGATCAACGGGGCAGCAGGCGATGCGGTTACTGTTTCCGTCTCGACAGGTGCAACGCGGGTTGCCACGACCGCAGGAACGTCACTGACAGGTTCGGATGCGGGTCTGGCTGTTGAGGGGAATGGCGCGGATCTGGTCACTGTCGATATTGACGGGACTGTTACGGGCACGGCGGAGCAGGGCGTTCTGGTGACGCAAGGTGCGGCCGGTACCGGTATGGATATCGACATTGATGGTGCAGTTTCCGGCGGGCTTGAGGGGTTGTCGCTAACCAGTGCCGGTTCGGGCGTCATGGATGTTGATATCACGGCGGCAGTGACTGGCGGCACAGATGGTGCGCTGATTTCCAGCACAGGTATGGCGGCGGTTGATCTGGATACCTCCGCTGCGATAATCGGTGCAGATGGAAACGGCGTTGAGATTCAGGCTTCGAATACCGGGTCTGGTGTAAATGCGGATATCAATGCCGCGGTTCAGGGTAGCGGTGCGAATTCCGGTATCTTGATCAACAATGCAGGCACGCAATCTGCTGAAACGACATTGCTGCTGGATGGAGCGGTTACTGTTGATACCGCTGCTGCTGGCTCGACCGGTGTGTCGATCACGCAATCAGGCGGTGCTGCGGGCAGCGACGTCACGGTTACTACCGGTTCGGCAGGAACGATTAGCGGCGGGTTCACGGGTCTGCTCGTCAATACGCAAACTGGTGCTGCGACGGATATCGACATTGCGGGCGCAATCACGCTGACCGGCGCCAGCGCGGCTTCGGATGCGGGGATCAAGGTCACCCATGCAGGCACAGGCGCGTTGACGCTGGACACAACCGCTGCGATTTCGATCGCAGGGACTGGCAATGGTATCGTTCTGAGTTCGACCAGCGGCACGGCAAGCACTGCGAATATCGGTGCAATGGTTGATGCGGGTGGATCCGGCATCAACACATCGGTTTCGGCCAATGGTGCGGATGGCGATCTGGCGCTGACGACGACGGCTGATGTGATTGCACGCGCTGGTGACGGCGTGACGGCAACACAGTCCGGAGCAGGTGCGACAACGCTTATCCTGTCCAATGTTCAGGCCTCAACCAATGGCGTTGTGGTCAACAGCACGGATGCAGCCAGCACGGCCGCAACGCAAGTTACCCTGAACGGAGACGTGACGGGTATTGGTGGAACGGGCAATCGCGCCAGCGGCAACGGCGTCTTGGCTTCGGTGGCTGGTTCGGGTGCTCTTACTGTTGTTGTCAATGGCAGTGTTGAAACCACCGGTAACGGTGTGACGGCGAATAACATGTCGATGGGCGATGTGACGGCAACGATTTCTGCTACGGGTAGCGTGGATTCCAGCGCCCAGGGCATGATGATCAGCAGCGTTTCTGGCGATGTAACTGTGACAACGGATGGCGCTGTATCTGGCGCGACCGGCGGTATCAGCGCGGTGGCCAGCACGGGAACGGCCAATGTCGATGTGAACGCGGCTGTCACCTCGACCGGTGGTGTTGGTGTCAATGTTCAGGCCGAGGATTCGATCCTCGCGGATATTTCGGGTGCAGTAACGGCCGATGGTACTGCACTGCAATTCGTGAACACTGGTACTGCCAGCGCGGCGGAGATGAATACTGTTAACGTTAGCGGTGCGATCACTTCGACCTCAGGTAAGGGCCTGACGCTGAGCTCGGCTTCGGCTCCGGTTGATATCGACCTGTCGGCAGCAATGATCGCACAGACCGGCGGTATCGAAGTTGCCACAACAAATGCGGCTACAACGGTTGATTCGACTGCTGCGGGGACTATCACCACGACCTCGGGCGCGGCGATCAGCGTGAATTCCGGCACGGCGCAAACGACGGTAACGACTGCGGGTGCGGTTTCCGGTGCAACTGGTATCGATGTGACGGCGGGCATTGCTGATGTCACAACGAATGGCACGGTAACGGCGACGACAGGCGCGGCGATCACCACGACGGGTTCGGTTTCTACAACTGTCGAAGCCAATGGCGCGGTTCAGGGTGTAACGCAGGGTATCAGCGCGACATCGGCTGGCGAGGTCATCATAACGGCAACCGATACGGTTACGGCAACGGGTGGCGACGGGATTGTGGCACGCTCAACCGCTGCTGGAATTGCGCTGACCACCTCGGATCAAGTGACCGGATCGGTGAATGGTATCGTTGTTGGCAATACCGCGGATGCTGGAACCGGCGACTATATTGTTGATGTGAGCGGCGGGGTTGAGGGCACCTCGGGCATCGGTATTGATGTTAATCAGGCCGGAACCGGTGCGGTTGATATCGACGTTGCTGGCGCGGTTGTGTCCGGCACGACGGGCATTGATGCACAGATGACCAACGCGGCCTCAACAGCAGCGCTGGATGTTACGACAACTGCGGCAGGTACCATCACCTCGGGTGGTGATGCGATCATTGCCGTGAATGCTGGCAGTGGCGCGACGAATATTCTGGTGCAGGGTGCGATTGATGCCACCGGTACCGGCGTAAACGCGGCTGCGGATGGCGGCGGGGTGCTGAACTTCTCGAACACCGGAACGGGTACGATCACTTCCGATGCCGCCGGTGTTCAGTTGAGCACGACAAATGCCGATGCAACGATCACTGTTGATGCGGCTATCGATGCCGCGACCTCGGGTGTGGTTACGGTGATAACCGGTTCTGGCGGGCTGAGCTTCAGCAACTCGGCAGCGATTGATGCCGGTACCGGTGCGGCGGTTAGCCTGCTGGCGCAAACCGGCGCTGTAACTGCCACGATTGATGGTGCATTGGGCCAGAGCGCCGGTGCGACGGCGACTACAGGTCTGGATATTACAACAGCCGGTGCGATCGTCGCGGATGTAAACGCCGCGATTGATGTGATCGGGGATGCGCTGTCAGTCACGCAAAATGGCAATGGCACGGTTGATGTCGATCTGGATGCCGGGCTGACCAGTAGCACGGGTGCGGTTGCGAATATCGTGAATACTGGCACCGCACTGACGGATGTGGACATTGCGTCTGGAACAGTATCGTCGGGTATTACCGGTATTTCGATTGATAGCGGCGCTGCTGGTACAGGTGCGGTTGACGTTGATGTTGCGGGTTCGGTCAGCGCCACAGGCGGATCGGCACTGAGCGTTTCCTCAACCGCGACTGGTACGTCGACAACAGTGAATGTTGCCAGCACAGGTACATTGGACGGTTCGACCACTGGTCTCAGCGTGTCGGAGGTTGGCGCGCCGGTTGATGTGGATATTGCGGGAACTGTACTGGGGGGAACGACTGCCGCTGAAATCACCGGTGCTGGCAGCGCGATTGATATTGATCTGGCGGGAACTGCGGTCGTGACTGGAGCGACCAATGGTGTTGTCGTCACATCGGGTGCGGCAACAGCCATTACCGCCGATATTTTGAGTGGTGCGAGTGTTACCGGCACGAGCGGTTCGGCGCTTGCATTCGAGGTGAACGGCACATCAACGCTGGCCCTGAATATTGACGGAACGGCGTCGGGCGATACCGGTTTGACCCTATCGGGAACAACCAGTGAGAAGGCTGTCGTGACGGTTGACGGATCGCTAACCGGTACAGGTGGCACGGCGATTGATGCGGGCGGTCTGGAGCTGGACCTGACGGTTGATGGCACGGTTGTCGGCAGCATCGTTGGCGGTGCACCGGGATCGACGCTGGAGTTCACCTCGGGCACGATCACGGGTGATGTGACACTCGGGGCTGGTGTGGATACGCTGAACCTGGGCACGGTTAGCGTGACAGGCAATGTCAGCACGGGCGGCGGTAGCGATGTCGTCAATATGACCGATGGCACGCAGCGCATTGGTACAGATGGTGGTGCCACGGATCCAAAGCTGGATCTGGGCGCGGATGACGATCAGCTGAACGTGGCCGGTACTGGTGGTGCATTTGACGATGTAGACGGCAACGGCATTCTGGACGTGCGCGAAAGCGGATCGAACGCACCGTTGTTCACTGCCTCGGGCGGGGTGGGGACCGATACGATTACGATCACGGGTGCGAATACCTCGGCTGAGGCATTCGAGGGCTTTACCGAGTTTGAAACCTTGCAGCTGACCAATACTCGCTTCGACACCGCGCAGGTTGGTGGCACGCAGCGCACGATGGTGTTCGAGAACATCGTGATCGGTGCCGGATCGACCCTGATCGCGGATGGCAATTCGCCAATGCGGACCGAGGTTATCGGCAACGTCACCAATGGCGGCATTGGCATCGACCTGCGGGATCAGACGCTGGGCGTCGTGGATGCGGTGGCGACAGATGGTGATGATGCGCTGGTGATCGGTGCCGATTATATCGGTGACGGTGGCAAGATTTATCTGGACGTCGCACTGGATGCCACTGGCGACGGAGCGGCGGATGGGACGGCTAACCCCGATACGCCGGATTCCGATCTGATCGTGATCAACGGCAATGTCAGCGGCACATCGACTGAGATTGTGATCAACGATATCGGCAACGGTGTCGGCTCACTGACCAGCGCGACCGGTATTGTACTGGTTGAGGTTGGCGGAACAGCATCGGCGACCGACTTTACCATTGAGGGTGGAGAGATCGCCACGGCAGGCTTCCTGTACAAGCTCGACTTTACCGGTACTGCATTCGTGTTGCGGTCCGAGGTAACGGGCGCGGGGATGCAATATCCGGTCGTGGCCAATGCGGCATTCGGCTTTGGCGCTGAATTGCTGGGCACCGCTGCTGCGCGCAGTGCGGGGCGTCAGGGCTATGGTGAGGGTGCAGGTCTGGGTGAGGTGCAACAGCTTAGCTTCGCCGAGGTTCAGCGCGGCTCGGCTGGTGGTAGCTGGATCCGCTTCCTTGCCTCAACAGGTTCGTCTGATGGGGACATCACGGGTCTGCCAATCTCCGCCAGCTTTGATCAAACCCGCTCCGCCATTCAGGTCGGCTATGATTTCGAGCTGTCACGCGATGCAACCTCAACTGTTATGGGTAGCGTTTCGGGCCATGTTGGGCGGGTCGGACAGGATGGATCGGGCGCAGGTGGAACGCTGCGAACAACGGGCGACGCGAATGTGATCGGTCTGGGCTTCGGCGCGACTTACACAACAAATACAGGCTTCTACATGGATGCTGGTATCAACGTGTCGAGCTATGATTACACCTTCGCAACTGTGGGGGCCGGCAGCGGCACAACGGATGGTATGTCTGCCACGGCCAAGATTGAGGCAGGTCAGCGGATCGATATGGAGGGGTACACCCTTATCCCGCAGGCGCAGCTGACATTGGGCCAAACGCAGATCGACGGCTTCACGGATAATACCGGCGTGGCGGTTGATTTTGACGATGGCAACTTTGCCGAGCTTCGTCTGGGTGTCCGCGCCGAACACGTGCAGGCAAATGGCGGTATGCTGTATGGCGGTGTCGATGTGATCGGCAACCTGTCCGGCCCAACGGATACCACAGTTGCCAGCACCGTGCTGAGCTACGAGGAAGGTGGTGCATCTGTGAAGCTGACCGGGGGTTATCGTTCGGCACCAGCGGGTTCGACCTCCAGCTTCTTTGGTGAGGTCGGGTTTGAAAGCGGTCAGGACCGCAATGAGACGAGCGTGACCGGCGGTGTTTCGCTACGCTTCTAAAACGGGAGCGGCGGGGTGATTGACCTCGCCGCTCACCGATATCGGGCAACGGATCCGGCGCTGGATTTCTGCCTATGGCCCTATGACCGCCCGCAACCCGCGGGCGCGACGGCGCTGCGGACGAGTGCGTTGTTATGGCACAGCTTTGCAGTTGCCGGTGTCACCGAACGGATGGAGCCGTTGGTGCAGGCAATCCGCCAACGCTTTGGCCGGTTTGCAACGGTTTGGGGCGTGAAATGGGACGGTCAGCAGTTGAGCTGGGAGTTCTATTTCTATGACTATGCCCGTCAGGATCGCAGACGGAATATCGCTGATTTTCTGGACGCAACGGCGGAGCAACTAATCAGTGATCTGACGGCACCGGACCATGTGCCATATTTCATGTTCTCGGTTGAGGTGGACGGAAACACCACGTCGCTGGATCAGGTCGATCTGTATATTGGCAATCCCGGTTCGACGGTTTCCTCTGGCATTTGTTACGGGTGGTCATCGCAGGGAATGGAGCTGCGGAATTTCTATTTCTTTTTCGATGCATTGGCCGAGGGCGGCGCCATCCGCGCTAAATTGACCGAGAGCGCGCATATGCTGACGGAGCCTGACGACCTGTCGCCGTGGCTATGGGCGGATGTTCAGGCGCAAACGATTGTTGTTGCGAATAAGCGGCAGCGCGACGGGCTGTATTTTTCGCGGATCGGGGCGGATGATCTGCTGACCTGCCTGCGGCGTCTGAACTATCCGGCGCCGATCTGCTCGTTTTTGGCCGAGCATCGCGATGCGTTAGCGCACCACCTATTTGATGTGGGCTGGGATTGGGAGATGCGTGGCGATGTGCCGGTTCCTGTGAAGGGTAGCTTTTATGGCCTCGTCTGAACCATTTGATATTGAGGCTGCCCTGGCCGCAGTGGCGAGTGATGGCGCGCGCGGTGGTCTGACGACCCCTGCGGAGCGGTTGCGCGATCTGCCGCGCATGTCATTGCGCGACCATGAAAAATACGTGTCCCTGACTATGGAGTTCCGCTGCAATCTGCGGTGCTTGCATTGCATGATTGAGGGCACGATGGACCGTTTGGCCCCCACCACGGATGAGACCTTTTCCCGAATCCTGGCCGATCAAACCGAACATGGCCGGTGGGAGGGGCTGGTCCTGACAGGGTCCGAGGTCACGTTACGCCGCGACCTGCCTGATCTGGCGAAACGCGCGCGGGCGGCGGGGTTCAAGCATGTGCGCATCCAAACACATGGCATGCATCTGGCCCGAACGGATTACGCGGATCGGCTGATTGACGCAGGCGTGGACGAGTTCTTTATCTCCGTGGCGGGGAGCGATGCGGAAAGCCACGATCGGATTGTTCAGGTCAAGGGCGCGTGGGATAAAATGCTGCGCGGGATGGATCACCTCGACAGCTATGACCACGTGAAGATGATCAGCAATTCGGTGGTGACGCAGCTCAGCTATCCGCTGCTGCCCGCGATGGTTGATGCGTTGGCTCATTTGAAACGCTTGGTGCAGATGGAGTTCTGGACCTATTTTCCCATGGCAGAAACGGATGAGAAGGGTTTGGCCGCGCGCAATACCGATATCCTGCCCCCTTTGCGCATGGCAATTGCGCGGGCGCGGGAATTGGGGCGGTTTGTGGAGGTTAAGAACTTCCCCGAATGTTTGCTGGGGCAACAGGCGGATGCGTTGGTAAATGCGCAGCCCCTATTGGTGATTGACCCCGAGTTTTGGACCGAATTTGACCGCAACGACTTTCATCAATGCCCGCATCGTGAGGTGTGTAAATCGACGGAATGTCTGGGGTTGAGCGCGGCCTATGTTGCGAAGTTCGGGGATGAGCGTGATTTGCTGCGTCCCTTAACCTAGGTGCAGATGCGCGCCGCTGATCGATTTGATCTCCTGAAAGGCGCGAATGCCCCAAATTCCGGCCTCGCGCCCCCAGCCGCTGGCGCCGACACCGCCAAAGGGGGCGCCCTGTGCGCGACTGGTTCCGTTGACCTGCACCATGCCCGCATTCAGTGCGCAGGAAACGCGATCGGCGCAGGCCGCATCCGTGGTTTGCACATAAGCGGCCAAGCCGTAGGGGGTCGCATTGGCCAGCGTGATGGCCTCGGCCTCGGTATCAAAGGGGGTCATGGTCAGAACAGGCCCGAAGATTTCCGTCTGGAACAGTGCCATTTCGGGCGTCACATCAGCGAATAGAGTTGGGCGGCTGTAGAAACCACTGTCGATACCAGCGGACAATCCGGTGCTGCCGGCTTCTAGCGATGCGCCCTCGGCTATGCCTTGCTCGATCAGGTTTTGCACGCGTGTGAATTGGGAATGCGAGATTTGCGGGCCAATATGCGGGCCGGTGCGGGCGGGTAGATCGACGGTAATCTCGTTCATGTATTCAGCGGCGAGGGCGACAGCCTCATCGTAGATTGACCGCTCCACCAACATGCGCGAGGCTGCATTGCAGCTTTGCCCTGCATTTCGCACGCAATGGGCGACGCCCTGCCGGATCGCGGTGGGCAGGTCGCAGTCGGCAAAGAGCAGGTTTGCGGATTTCCCGCCCAGCTCCAGGGTTGTCCGCGCGAACCGTTCCGCTGCAACCGTTGCGATTTCGCGGCCTGCGCGGGTCGATCCGGTAAAGGAGATATGGGCGATGCCAGAATGCGCGGCCAGCGCGGCGCCCGTCATACCATCACCGATCAGCAGGTTTACGGTGCCGATCGGCAGGTTTGCGGCCTCACAACATTCCACCAACAGGCCCGCGCTGCGCGAGGCAAGTTCGGACGGCTTCAGCACCACGGGGCATCCGGCGGCCAGTGCAGCGGCCAGTTTTAACACCACCTGATTGATCGGCCAGTTCCATGGGGTGATCAGTGCACTTGGGCCAACAGGCTCGAACCGCACGCGATGCTCGGGGCCACCAAGCGTCTGTTCGGTTAGGGCCGCAGGAATGGCGGCAATCGTTGCGTCCAGATGCACCAATGCGGCGGCGACCTGAGCGTCGCGTGCAAAATCAATCGGTGCGCCGATCTCGTGGCAGATGGTTTGTGCGAATTCCTCGCGCCGTGCGGCGATGTGGTCGCGCAGGGCGGTGAGGGCGTTCAGGCGGTCCGCCTGGGTGCTGTTGTTCCAGCCTGAGGTGCGGGCGGCCAGAACGGCGCGGTTGACCTGATCGCTATCTGCGCGGGCAAATGTGGGGCGTGGCTGCCCTGTCGCCGGATCATGCTGCGCGCCCACGGTTTCGCCATGGCCATGCTCACGCAGGGGGCCGATCAGATTGAGTGGGATAGCGCCAAGTTGTTCCATACACCTGCGTCGACGCCGCAGTGATTTATGTCAAGCCATGCCCCGCCGTCGCATTGACACCGGAACAATTCAAAGCCGTTCGGATGTACCAATCGGCGTGAATACAATCGAAACGCATAGGCCTGGACTGGCGTCGGTCAGGCTGATTTCCGCGTCGTGCAGGGAGGCAATGCTGTTGACCAGACTAAGCCCCAGCCCCGTTCCGGGTGAGGTTCTGCTGCGATCCATTCGGTACAGACGCCGCAGGACCAGATCCCGTTCCGCCTGTGGCACACCGGGCCCGTTATCGGTGACGGTCAGGGTCGGGTGATCGCCCTTTCGCGTCAGGTTTACGATGATGCAGGTGCCGCGCGGCGTGTGGCGGATTGCGTTCTCGATCAGGTTGGCCAAAAGCTGCCCCAGCAGGCCCTTATCACCGTTCACCGCGATATTGGAGGCGTCAACACGCTGAAAGGTCAGGATATGCTCCGCCTCTGATGCGGCAGGTTCGTACAGCTCGGTCAGGGTTTCGCACAGTTGGGACAGGTCGATCCGCTCGAAATTCGCCTTGGGCGATCCGGTTTCGATCCGGGCGATCTGTAGCAGGGCGTGAAAGACGGAGACGATGCCGTCCAGCTCCTCCTTCGCCTTGCCCAGCAAGTCCTGCGAGGGGCCTTGCAGCTCGGGCTGCTGTGACAGATCGCTAAGGTGGACGGCTACCCGCTGGATCGGGGTTTTCAGGTCATGCGCAATGTCCGAGGAAACCTGCTGGATGGCGGTCATGGATTCCTGTTGTGCGTGAGCCATCGTGTCAATCTTGCGCGCGATGGCGGACAGATCGGCGGGCCAGTGTTTTGTCGGTCCGACCCGCGCGGTTAGGTCCCCGCTTGTCAGGTGCCCCAATGTACCGCTGATCGTGGCGACATGGCGTGCACTGCGCCGCGACAGGTATAATCCGCCTGATAGGGCAATCAGCACTGTCGGCACGAGGCTGAGCCCCAGCACGCGCAAGAACACATCGCGCAGAGCGTTAATCTCCCTCAAATTGCGGGCAATGGTCAGGTGCCCACCGCGCATGGAGGCGGTCAGCGACATATATTGCCCCTCGATCAAGGGGTTGTCGGGGATGCCGGTCAGAATGTGATAGCCGTCCTCGTCCCGCGAGATCATCGCATTGCCGAAATGGCGTCGGTTGGGTGCCAGATAGCTGAGGACCATACGCTCAGGATCAGTTGCCTGTGCCTCGGCCTCAACCAATTGCGCGAGGGCGAGTGCGTTGGGCGCGGCGCGGAAACCGGCCATATCTTGGGTCAAATCCGCCTGCATCGCCTGTTGAAAGGAGCGTTGCGTGATCAGATATGTCGCGCCAAGGCTGATCAGGCTGACCATCGTAAACAACGCCACCAGCGCCAGTGCCAGTTGCACCGGCATGGATCGAAACTGGGTGGGCAGACGGGGCATTATGCGTCGATCCTGTAGCCGGAGCCGCGCACGGTGTGGATCAGCTCGGTTTTGAACGGCCGGTCGATCTTGCCGCGCAGGCGGCTAATGTGGGTTTCAACTACATTGGTGGCAGGATCGAAGCTGATATCCCACACGGCCTCCAGCAACATGGTGCGGGTCTGAACACGCCCCTTGCGCCGCAGCAAATGTTCCAGCAGTGCGAATTCGCGGGGTAGTAGCGGGATTTCGATGCCGTCACGGGTTACGCGGCGGGCGATCAGGTCCATTTTCAGGTCGGCAACCTCAAGGATGGTTTCCTGCTCAACACTCTGCGCGCGACGGGCCAGCGCGGCGACGCGGGCGGATAGCTCTCCGAAGGCGAAGGGTTTGACGAGATAATCATCACCACCGGCGCGCAACCCCTCGATCCGGTCCTCGACACTGCCCAGCGATGTCAGGAACAGGACCGGGGTGCGATTGCCCGCGCCGCGCAGGGTTTTGACCAATGTCATGCCGTCTACCTCCGGCACCATGCGGTCCACGATCAGCACGTCATATTGCGCAGAGGTCCCCTGTATCAGCGCGTCACGGCCGCTGGTGACCAGATCGACGCGGTGGCCCTCCTCACGCAGGCCGCGCGCGATATAGGACCCTGTCGTTTCGTCATCCTCAACCACCAGTAGCTTCATCTGTCTCGTTCCCTGTTACCCCCTATAAACATTGGGCATTGCAGGAGTTGTGCAAGCCTGCGGTGGAATCTAACAAATTTGTATAGCGTAGGGCAGGTCACTGTCAGAAACGGACCCAATATCTGTTGTCATCACAGAATGCATGGAGCATCGAAATGACACAGTTTAACGCAAAATCCCGCACCGCATCGTTGGCCTTTGCGGCGGCACTCGGCTCGGTCAGCGTGCTTGCACTTGCCCCCACGGCGGCGCTGGCGGTTCCTGCGGGCGGATATGCCGATCTGGTCGAGGAAGTTTCCCCCAGCGTCGTTTATATCGAAGTAACCGGCATGGCGACCGAGGTCGATTTCAAGAACCAGTTGCCGGAAAACATGCCCGATGATCTGCGCCGCCGGTTTGAGGAGCTGATGCCGGACAGTCAGCGCTCCACTCCGACGCATGGGCTTGGCTCGGGGTTCATCATTTCCGAGGACGGTCAGATCGTAACGAACCACCACGTCATCGACGGCGCGGCAACGGTGATGGTGAAACTGTCCGATGGTCGTAATTTGCAGGCAACCGTGGTGGGCAGTGACCCGCTGACCGATATCGCATTGCTGCATGTGGATGCTGAGGATTTACCTGCGATCGAGTTCGGTAGCTCGGCCCAGATGCGCCCTGGGGATGAGGTTTTTGCAGTGGGTAATCCGTTCGGGTTAGGCGGTACTGTCACCTCGGGGATCGTTTCCGCGATTTCGCGCAATATCAATAGCGGCCCCTATGATGACTTTATCCAGACAGATGCCGCTATCAATCGGGGCAATTCCGGTGGTCCGCTGTTCAATGTTGAGGGTGACGTGATCGGCGTGAATACCGCGATCTATTCGCCTGATGGTGGCTCGGTCGGGATCGGATTTTCTGTCCCATCTGATCTGGTGCAGACGATCGTTGATGATCTGTCCGATGATGGCACGATCACACGCGGTTGGCTGGGCGTTCAAATCCGTCCGATGACTGAGGAGGTTGCCTCGGTTCTGGGATATGACGGCCCACGCGGTGCGGTGGTTGAATCCGTGATGCAGGACAGCCCCGCCGCCGCGGCCGGTTTGGTGAACGGCGATATCATTCTGTCCTTTAACGGTACGGAAATTGACGATTTGCGTGATTTGACCCGCGCGGTTGCCGATACCTC
This sequence comes from Pontivivens marinum, assembly GCF_900231835.1. GTDB lineage: Bacteria > Pseudomonadota > Alphaproteobacteria > Rhodobacterales > Rhodobacteraceae > Pontivivens > Pontivivens marinum. The sequence continues at coordinate 580,821 of NZ_OCTN01000002.1, forward strand.
GCCCGATGAAACGGCTCAGGTTGTGGTGCTGCATAAAGGGGCAGAAACGACCTATGACGTTGTGATCGGCACATTGGGCGCGAACGAGGCATAATCTCGCGCATCCGGCAGTGTGGTTTTGCCGCAATGCCGGATGCACAACCGCTGCAGATCATTAAATGTATCCCATTGCACACAGTGAGGGATGCAAATCCCTGCGGATCGGAGTATGAGGGTCCCAAATTCATTGTCCGAACAGTTGAGAGACGCGTCATGCCCAGTTCCGCCACCATCATCTATACCGTCACAGACGAGGCGCCACAGCTCGCGTCCGCATCGCTTTTGCCTATCGTGCGCCGTTTTGCAGCGGGTGCAGGGATTGATGTGGTTGAGCGGGATATCTCGCTGGCGGGCCGAATCCTCGCCACTTTCCCCGAGAGCCTGACCGACGCGCAAAAGCAGTCCGACGATCTGGCATGGTTGGGTGAACTGGTCACGACGGCTGAGGCGAACGTGATCAAGCTGCCAAACATCTCTGCCTCGGTTCCGCAACTGGTTGCGGCTGTGGCGGAATTGCAGGCATCAGGCTATGCCGTGCCCAGCTATCCTGAGAACCCGCAGACGGATGAGGAAAAAAGCATCCGCGCTCGGTTTGACGCAATCAAAGGGTCCGCCGTGAACCCTGTCCTGCGTGAGGGTAACTCCGACCGCCGCGCGCCTGCTGCGGTCAAGGCATATGCCCAATCCAACCCACATTCGATGGGTGCGTGGAGCGCTGATAGCAAAACCCGTGTTTCCACAATGTCGGGCGGCGATTTCTTCTCGAACGAGAAGAGCATCACGCTGGACGCTGCGGCTGATCTGACCATCGTGCACAAAACTGCCGACGGTGAGACAGTGCTAAAGGGCGGTTTGAACCTGCCCGAGGGCACGATCGTTGACGCGACTTACATGAGCCGCACCGCGCTGATGGATTTCCTGCTGGGCGCGATTGATACGACCGCGGCTGATGGCACGCTATTCTCGCTGCACATGAAGGCAACGATGATGAAGGTTTCGGACCCCATCATCTTTGGCCACGCTGTGCGCGCCTATCTCAAGCCGGTCTTCGATAAATACGGTGAGGTTTTGGCCGCCGCTGGTGCGAACCCGAACGGTGGTCTGGGTTCCATGCTGGCCGTGATTGACGGTATGCCGAACGGCGCGGAAATCCGTGCTGACATTGATGCCGTGCTGGGTGAGCGTCCGCCGCTTTACATGGTGAACTCGGATAAGGGCATCACCAACCTGCACGTTCCATCCGATGTTATCATCGATGCGTCCATGCCTGCCGTTCTGCGCGCTGGTGGTAAGGGCTGGGGCCCTGACGGTGCTGAGGGTGACACGAATTGCGTCATCCCTGACAGCTCCTATGCCGGTGTTTATGATGAGAGCGTTAAGTTCTTTAAGGCTAATGGCGCGCTGGACCCTGTCACCGCAGGTACGGTCCAGAATATCGGTCTGATGGCGAAAAAGGCCGAGGAATACGGCTCCCACCCCACCACGTTCGAGATTGCAGCGAACGGCACGGTTGAGGTGCGTTCGGGCGATACGGTCCTGATCTCGCATGATGTTGAGACGGGCGACATCTGGCGCATGGCAACAACACGCCGCGCGGCTGTTGTGAACTGGGTCGAACTGGCGTTGAGCCGTCAGGCCCTGACCGGATACAAGACTGTGTTCTGGCTGGATGCGAACCGTGGCCACGATGCCGAATTGCTCAAGATGATCACGCCACAGATCGAGGCGGCCGGCGCATCTGACAAGGTGTCCGTAATGGCACCACGCGCCGCGACCAAGGATGCGTTCGAGACGATTTTTGCCGGTAAAAACACCATCGCGGTGACGGGCAACGTGTTGCGCGATTACCTGACCGATCTGTACCCGATCCTTGAGGTTGGCACTTCGGCCAAGATGTTGTCGGTTGTGAAGCTGATGAATGGCGGCGGTATGTTCGAGACGGGCGCCGGTGGCTCCGCTCCGAAGCACGTTCAGCAATTGGTTGAGCAAAACCACCTGCGTTGGGACAGCTTGGGCGAATTCTGCGCATTGGCTGAATCCCTGCGTTTCGCGGGTGAAAGCAATGACAGCCTGACGCTCAAGGTTCTGGGCGATACTGCTGATACCGCAATCACCAAGCTGCTGGGTGAGGGGAAATCTCCGGGCCGTAAGGTTGGTCAGGACGATAACCGCGACAGCCACTTCCACTTCGCGCTGTACTGGGCCGAGGCATTGGTCGCACAGACCGACGTGCCTGAGCTGTCTGCTGCATATGCCGATCTGGCAACGGAACTGTCGGCCAAGGCTGACGTGATCCGCGCTGAATTGAAGCAGGGCCGTGGTGAAGCGGTCGATCTGGGCGGGTATTTCCGCACGGATACGGACAAGGTTGCGGCCATCATGCGCCCATCCCCGACGCTGAACGGTCTGATTGACGGCTAAGCCTGTCGCCATTGGCTAAATTGAGGGGCGCATCGTGGAAGCGGTGCGCCCTTTTACGTCTGCGAGGGTTCGAAATAATCCGTATATGTGCTGCGGATCGCGTCCAGAACGTCCAACACGCTGCATATGTGGTTGCGGGTCAGGGTGCGCGCCTGCTGTGTGTCGTGATGTTCAATCGCGGTGATAATCTCGTCATGTTCCTGCATCACCTGTACGCGCCGTTCGGCGGACAGGCTGATATAGCGCACACGGTCCATGTGAGCCTTTTGTTCCTGAATCAGCGGCCAAACATGGCCGTGGCCAGAGATGTTGCACAGGCATTCGTGGAATGCGTCATCATTGGCGTGAAAGCTATGCGCGTCCGCCGCGCTAGATGCGGTTTGCTGTTCATCCATGGTCGCCCGCAATCGCTGCAAGTCGTCGGAGTTGCGATTTTCGCACGCCAAAACGGCGCATTCCCCCTCTAGCGCGGATCGTACAAAAATCGCATCCCGCACGGCCTGTATCGAAATATGCGTGATCAGGGTCGCCCGCTGCGGACGGATGGACAGGAACCCCAATTTCGACAACCGGAAAAACGCATCTCGTACCGGTTGGCGTGAAACGTCGAATTGCTTGGCGATCTCAACCTCGGACACCTTGGTTCCGGGGGGCAGTTGTAGGGAAATCACCGCCTCGCACAGGGACGTGAACACCTGATCTGTCGTTGTCTGGCTCGATTTTTGCTTGGGCGTGAGCAGCGGGGTGTCTGGCATTGCGGGTCCTTTGGTGCAGTTTGTGGCGCGATTGACTCAATATCAAGACTAGCATATTAGTCTGCATAATTGATGAACGCATCGCTTTGCCCATTCTAGCAGATGGATATACCTATGACCCTACGAACTGAAACACGGTACGCGATTGATCCAGCCACGGCTAAGGCACTGGATACGCAGGGTTTGCGTGATCAGTTCCACGTCGAGGGCCTGTTCGCATCGGATGAAATCAAGCTGGTCTATTCGCATTACGACCGCCTGATCTTGGGCTCGGTAGTACCAACCGACGGGCCGCTAACGCTGGATCATGTGGGTGAGACCGGCACGCCATCCTTTCTGGACCGTCGCGAGGCAGCAATCCTGAATATCGGAGAAACTGGTACTGTTGAGGTTGGCGGCGACAGCTACACGCTGAACAATGGCGAGGTGCTGTATATCGGCATGGGCTCCGGTCCGGTGACGTTTTCCGGCGCGGGGCGGTTTTATATCCTGTCCGCGCCCGCACATCGTACCTGCCCGACAAGGTTGATCCGGCTGGCCGATGCCCGCCATGTTCAGATGGGCGCACGCGAAACCGCGAATGAGCGCACGATCATCCAGTTCCTGCACCCTGATGTGTGCGAGAGCTGTCAACTGCTGATGGGCTATACCAAATTCGCCGATGGCTCGATCTGGAACACCATGCCCGCGCATCTGCATGATCGCCGGATGGAGGCCTATCTGTATTTCGATCTGCCGCAGGATCAACGCGTCTTTCACCTGATGGGTCTGCCCGACGAAACCCGCCATATCGTCATGGCGAATGAGCAGGCGGCGATCTCCCCCCCGTGGTCGATCCATTCGGGGGCGGGCACGTCGGCCTATACATTCTGTTGGGCCATGGCGGGCGATAATGTCGACTTCACCGATATGGACATGGTCAGCATGGAGGAATTGCGGTGAGCGTATTTTCCCTCAACGGCCAACGTGCAGTGGTGACGGGTGCAAATACCGGTATCGGGCAGGCCATCGCCGTAGGCTTGGCCGAGGCAGGGGCCCATGTGATCGCCGCTGGCCGCAGGTCCTGCGCGGAAACGGTTGCTGCAATCCACGCGGTGGGCGGGTCGGCTGAGGAATGCGTCATGGATCTGGCCGATCCAGCGGCAGGTGCGGCGGTGCTGTCGCAATTGGGTGATCTGGATATTCTGGTGAACAATGCAGGGATCATCCGCCGCGAGGATTCCGTCAATTATTCCGAGGCCGATTGGGATGACGTGATGGACGTTAACCTGAAGGCGGTTTTTGTGCTTAGCCAAGCCTTTGCCAAGCAAGCATTGGCCCGTGGCGCCGCAGGGAGGATCGTGAATATCGCCTCATTGTTGAGCTTTCAGGGTGGCATTCGTGTGCCTGCCTATACGGCCTCGAAACATGGCGTTGCGGGTTTGACCAAGATTTTCGCCAATGAATGGGCCGCGCAGAACATCAACGCGAACGCCGTCGCGCCCGGTTACATCGCGACAAACAACACCGAGGCTTTGCGCAATGACCCACAGCGTGCTGCCGATATCCTTGGCCGTATCCCTGCGGGCCGCTGGGGTGATCCGACAGATATTGCCGGCGCGGTGACGTTCCTGTGCACGCCAGCAGCGAAATACATCACGGGAACGATTTTGAATGTCGATGGCGGCTGGCTGGCCCGCTGAGCCGGAATTCTGACACGCAGCGCGCTGTCGAGGAGCAGATGAGATGAGAGAAACGTGGCGCTGGTTCGGCCCTAATGATGCAATTACACTGTCCGATATTGCGCAAACCGGTGCACAGGGCATTGTAACGGCGCTGCACGAAATTCCCTATGGTCAGGTCTGGTCCCGCGCCGATATCGCCGCGCGTAAGGCCTTGATCGAGGATGCCGACCTAAGCTGGGATGTGGTCGAAAGCCTACCGGTGCATGAGGATATCAAGCGTGGGCAGGGCGATCTGACCGCCCTATTCGATGCCTATCGCCAGTCGATGATCAACCTCGCGGCTGAGGGGGTGCGCACGATTTGCTATAACTTCATGCCGTTATTGGATTGGACGCGCACCACCTTGGACGCGCCGGTTGCACGGGGTGGAACGGCCCTGCGGTTTTCAGCGCCGGAAATGGCCTATTTCGACATCCACATGTTGCAGCGCACAGGTGCGCAGGATTTGTGGAGTGCGCAGGTGCAGGACGCCGCCGCCGATCTGGCGGGCCGGATGGATGACGCGCAGCGTGCGCGCCTGCTGGCCTCGATCATGTCCGGATTGCCCGGCGCATATGCGCGCTACGATATTGAGGGTTTGCGGCAGGCGCTGGCACCATGGGCCGGTGTGGATGCCGATACATTGCGAGCCAATCTGGCACGGTTCCTGGCAGAGGTTATTCCGACCGCGCATGAACTGGGCGTGAAGCTGGCAATCCATCCTGACGATCCGCCCCGCCCCCTGCTGGGACTGCCACGGATCGTTTCCACAGGTGCGGATATTGAGGCGATCCTTGCCATGCACAGCGCGCCCGAAAACGGCCTGACTCTATGCGCCGGATCGCTGGGCGCGCATCCCGATAATGATGTGCCTGCATTGGCGCGGCAATTCGCGGATCGCATCCACTTCGCGCATTTGCGCAATGTGGCAAAGGAGCCGGATGGCTCGTTTCAGGAGGCCCCGCATCTGGCCGGTGATACCGACATGCCCGCCGTGATCAACGCGCTGTTAGATGCGGAGGTTGGCCGCGCCGCTATTCCGTTCCGTCCCGATCATGGGCACGCATTGCTGGATGACGACCTGCGGAAATCACATCCCGGCTACCCATTGGTTGGCCGTTTGAGGGGCTTGGCTGAACTGCGCGGAGTTATCGCTGGTTTGCAATATCACCGCTGACCGCATCACCAATCCACGTCGAATTTTCGCACGATCTGCTGAATTGTATCGGTAGGCAGCGCGGCTGGCTGTAACCCACGGGTTAGCATGGCCAGCTTTGCTGTCTCTTCCAATTCCTCCATGGCAAAAACGGCGGCCCATAAATCCTTGCCCGCGACAACGGGACCATGATTGGCGAGCAGCACGGCGGAGCGTTTGCCGGCCAAGCCGCGTACCGCGTCGCCCATCGCAGGATCACCGGGGATGAAGAAGGGCAGTAATTTTACTTTACCCACCCGCATGATCGAATAGGGCGTTAACGGCGGCAGCACGTTATCCGGATCGGTATCGGGCAGCATCGACAGGGCCACGGAATGGGTGGAGTGCAAATGCACAACCGCGCCCGTGCCGGTGCGCGTTTCGTAAAACGCGGAGTGCAGCGGCGTCTCCTTGGTCGGAGCATCGCCGGACAGAAAGTTGAAATTCGCGTCCAGATGGCTGATCTGCGCGGGGTCCAGAAAACCCATCGCCCGCCCCGTTGGCGTAACCAGCACGGTGCCGTCGGATAATCGTGCGGAGATATTTCCCGAGGACCCGCAGGTTAGCCCACGATCGAACATGGATTTGGCGAGGGTACAGATGTCCTCGCGCAATTTGGCGTGCTCGCTCATGCTTCGCGCTCCATCATGGCTAGGGTTTCGGCAAAGAAGTCAGGCCCACCGAAGTTGCCAGATTTCAGGGCAAGCGCCATGCCCCCCGCCGTGACCAATGGCACGCCAGCGGCGGCACGTGGCCCGATTGTTAGCGCGCGCAGGCCAAGGCCAGTCACCACCGCGCCCGATGTTTCACCGCCCGCCACGACCAGACGGCGTAAGCCGCGCTCCGCTAGGGCAGGGGCCAACGCGGCAAAGAGCTTCTCGATTGCTTCGGCAGCGACGCCTTGTCCGTATTGTGTTTGCGCCTCACGAACGACTTCGGGATCAGCGGAGGAGTAGATCAGCGGCGGCGTGGTTTGCGCCATGACCCAATCGGCAATCTGCGCGATGTTATACTCGCCGGATACGGCGCGGGCCGCGTCGATTTGCAGGCTTGGCGCATCATAGCGGGCAACCTGTTCGCGTGTGGCGCGGCTGCATGAGCCGGAAAAGACCGCGCCGTGCCCTGTAATGGCAACCCATTTTGGCGGCTGCGCGGTCACGTTGAAATTCGCAGGTAGGCCCAGTGCAATGCCGGACCCACCGCAAAGCAGCTTTGCCCCCTTGGCCGCGCGGCCAATTTCGATCAGGTCGGCATCGCTGATCGCGTCGGTAATCAGATGCGCGGTGGCACCCATTGCCTGCGCAATCGCCGCGGCCCCTTTCTGCACCACCACAGCCGGAATATGCGCGACATCGCGGTTGGATTGCGCGGCCAGCACGCGGCGCAGGTCAGCATCTACCATGGGGGTCAGCGGGTGATCCTGCATGCCGCTTTCGCTTAGCAGGCGGTCATTCACGAACAGATGCCCCTGATACACGCTGCGCCCGTTTTCGGGAAAGGCAGGGCAGACAATGACCGAGTTTTCGCCCAGTAGATCAGCCAGCGCATCCAGTACCTGCCCGATATTGCCGTCGGGTGTGCTGTCAAAGGTCGAGCATACCTTGAGGATGATTTGCTCCGCGCCCTGTGCCAGTAGCCATTTACACGCGGCAACGGACTGGGCAATCGCCTGTTCAAGCGGTGCAGTGCGCGATTTCAGCGCAACAACTCCTGCGCCAAGGGTCGGGTCCGCATCATCCTGCGGCACGCCGATAAATTGCGCGACGGTCATGCCTGCCTCGGCCAGTGTCAGCGCGATATCCGAGGCACCTGTGAAATCATCAGCAACAACACCTAGCTTCATGATGGGATCGTCCTTGTTGGGCCAGTGTCTAGGCGGTGGATATGGGGGGCCAATGTGTTCGGGAAGTATTCGCGTACCAGCGGATCATGGCCGGGAATAATCAGTGACGGGGATGAGGCGAGCCGGTGCAGCGTCTCAAACCCGTCCAGCATGTTTTGCAAATCGACAACGATGGGAAACGGCTTGCGGGCAAAGACGTTCTCGTAAAAATGCGCGGCGTCCGAGGCGAGGACCATCCAGCCAGCTTGCGTTAGGACGCGCACGGATTGCAGGCCACGGCTGTGCCCACCTATGCAGTGAACGGTAACGCCATCGGCGACCTGAGCTTCACCATCGTGGAAAATAACTTTACCGGAATAAAGTCGCTTGATCGCTTCGCATATATGGTTGGCGGTAAAGGGTTTCTGCAATGTATCGTGGCACATGCAGGGGCCAGTGGCATAGGCCATCTCCGCCGCTTGCAGGTGCAGGGTCGCGTTGGGAAACAGGTGCAGGCCGCCCGCATGGTCGTAATGCAGATGGGTCACGATGATCTGCGTGACATCCTGCGGTGTAATGCCAAACGGCGCCAAGGCCTCCACAGGGTCCAGCCGGATCGGGCGACCACGGGCGGCGGCTTCCTGCGTATCATAGCCGGTATCGACGAGGATCACCTGATCTTCGGATTTCAGCAGCCACATGAAATAGTCCATCGCATGGGGTGCGTCGTGGTTGTCGTCAAAGATAAAGCTGTCGGCGCGGGTTCGTTGGTTTCGATCCGCATATTTGACGCAGTAAACCTCCCACATGCTCATGATACGACCTGCGTAAAGGTGCGCACATTCTTGCTGATGACTTGTGGTCCGGTGATTTGATCGAAAGCACGATAGTGATCGCTGGCCAGATGCGCGTCAAAGGCGGCGCGGTCTGTGTACAGCTCGTACAGAAAAACCTCGTTCGGTCGCGCGGGATCAGTGCATACATCAAAGCGTTGGCATCCCTGCTCGGTCGCGAGCGATGTTTGCGCATTGTTCAGCATCGCGGGCATAAACAGGGCGATCTGATCCGGTTTGACGGTAAGGGTAACGACAACTGCAAACATTAGAGGACCTTTCTACGCAGACGGCTAAATGCACGTTTGATGACGGGGAACTGGCTCATCACCAAGGCAATGTTGAGCATCAGCAGGATGCCGGCAACAGGCCGTGAGCCAAAGACGAAGACATCCCCGCCCGAGATGAGCAATGACCGGCGGAACGTCTCGTCAAATAATCCGCCTAGGATAACGCCGATAACCAGCGGGGCGATCGGGAATTTCAGCATATTCATGAAATAGGCGACAAAACCAACGCCCAGCATCAGGTACAGGTCGTTGATACCGCCCCCCACGCTGAACGATCCGATGGTGGTCAGAACCATGACAATGGGCAGAAATACCGTTTGCGGAATACGCAGGATCGCCATGAACACGCGGGCCGTAAACAGGCCCATGATGAACATTGTGAACGAGGCCATGACCATAATCGCGACCACGCGCAGGATGATTGCAGGGTCGATTGTGGGGCCGGGGATGATGTTGTTAATCTTGAACGCACCCATCAGCGCGGCGGCGGGGGGCGATCCGGGGATGCCCAGAACCAGCAGCGGGATCAGTGCGCCACCGATGCAGGCATTATTTGCGGTTTCGGAGGAGAGCAGTCCCTCCAGCGAACCCTTGCCGAATTTGTGCCCTTCCTTGCTGACGGTTTTGCCCACGCCATAGCTGACCCAACCGGCAACATCCTCACCCACACCGGGCAGGGCGCCAACACCGGTACCGATCACGCCGGAGCGTGCAATGGTCGGCATATAGCGGCGCACAGTTTTGAGGTTGGGCAGGATGCGCCCGTTCAGATCCGCCATCTTGCCGATCTCCAAATGGCGTAACCCCTCGATGATCTGGGGCACGGCGAAGGCGCCCATCAGCACGGGAACGACTTGAAAACCGGACAGCATATAGGACCAGCCAAAGGTGTAGCGCGGCTCGCTAAGCAGCGGGTCCAGCCCCGCCATCGCCATGGCAAGGCCGATCAGCCCAGCAATCCAGCCCTTAACCACCAGATCCTCGGACATCAGTGTGCCTGAGAGCAGGATACCAAACATGGCCAGCAGCGCCTTTTCAGGGCTGGCGATATTCTTGGACAGCAGCAGCAAAACCCAGACAAAGACGAGCAGTGCAATCGTGCCGATCAGCGTGCCGATAAAGCTGGCGGTGGTTGTCAGGCCCAATGCCTCACCACCGCGTCCCGATTTGGCCAGCGGATAGCCGTCCATCGCTGTGGCCGCACTGGCGGCAGTTCCCGGTATGTTGAGCAGGATCGACGGATATGACCCGCCATAAATCGCGCCGACATAGGCGCCCAGCAGGGCGATCAGCGAATAATCCAGCGGGATCTTGTTCCCGAAAAAGCCGGTCAGGATTGTCACGGCCAGCGTTGCGGTCAGACCCGGCAGTGCGCCGAAGGTAATGCCCAGAAAAACCGAGCTGATCAGGTAGATATAGGTCAGCGGGTCAATAGCCAGCGCCCAGAACGTACCGCCAAAGCCCATGATCTGTGTGAGGACGAATTCCATCTCAAGAGCTCCATAGCGGGCGTAGGGTGACGTAATAATGGTATTGGATTTGGCTAAAGATCACGCCGCCGCGATTGGGCACGTTTTGACGGAAGCCAAAGGCCATGGCGCAGACAAGGATCAGCGGTGCGGCGATGGCCAGCACGGGAATGATGCGCAACACACGGTCGCCACGGGCTTGGATCAAGACCCAGATTGTAAGCGCAGCCCAGATCACCAATGTGACGACATCATCATCCGCAGCACCCCATTGCGATTGGGGCAGGTGCCGGATCATTGCATAGGAACCGCATAGCGCGACCGCGATTGCGGCTAGGATCATGCGCTGCGGTTGCCCCTTATGATGTCCGAAAATAAGCGCGGTGATCAGCAGGCCACTACAGGCGATGAAATCAACGCGTGGGACCAGTCCCGCGACATAGAAGAACAGGATCACACCGATTGTGGTGAAGCGCAGGGCCTCGGCCCGATCCCAGCCGATGCCAACGGATGACAGTGCACGTTTCGCGCCGCCGGCCTTGATCGCGATGCTGAGCAGAACCAGCGACAGCAGCATTAGTGCGGAAAAGATACCTAAGGGGACGAGCGCCGCAGAATTATACCATGCCGCCGTACTGACCCCTGCGCGGTTCGCACCCCATAGCGGAATGTCGAAGGTGCGCCACATAAAAAAGGCCGACAGGGCCAGCAGGACCAAAGCGCCCCAAAAATCCCGAGCGCGCAGAACTGCGATCTCCTCGGCTGTGGTATCGTCATGCATGTTGTGAATCCTTGCGCGGGTCGTCTGTTGAGGAGCGCGGGGGTTGGCCCGCGTCCCTCGGTTTGGCAGGGTGGACGTGCCGGTTACGGACGCTCAATGCCCAGGCTGGCAGGATCGACTGTGGTCGCGCCCAGCTCTTGCAATGTGTAGGCAAAGTTCGCCTCAAGCGTTGCGAAGATCGCCTGTGCATCCGCGCCGTACTGGCCGCTAACGTCGTAATTGTTGGCCGCAGCCCAGTCAGCCACAACATCCGAGGCGATAGCCTGCTCGAATGCCTCGGCAATGGTCGCCTTAACCTCATCCGATGCGCTGTCATGGATGGCAAAGCCGATGGCTTGCTTTAGCGGCAGATAGGCGTCCAGACCGTCATAGATGTCAAAGGCGGACGGAACGGTCATGCCTGCAATCTCGACGCTGTCCTCGGTCAACATGGCGAGGGGGCGCAGCAGGCCGCCCTCGATCAGGGCTGCTTGCTCGGCCAAGGATGTTACGACCAGCGCAACTTCGCCAGCGATTGCAGCCTCTTGACCCGGTGCGGAGCCGCCATATGGGATGAACAGGAACTCGGCATCAGCACCATTCTGAATTGCCAGCAGGTTCAGGTGGTGGATCGATCCCGCCCCGCCAGCAGCAGCAGGGATCGTGCCGGGGGCGGCATTCGCTGCGTTCACCAGATCCTCAAGCGTTTCATAGGGGCTGTCCGCCGGTACGGATAGCAGATCGGGTGAGCCGCCAACGATGAACGGATACCAGAAATCGAACCGTTGATCCCAGCCGCCCTGAACGGCGGCGGTCACGTTGGATTCGGACAGACCAACCATTGTGTAGCCATCGTCAGGCTGGTTCTGAACGTAGACCATGCCGTTCGATCCGGCGACGCCGCCCGTCTGGTTGATGACGTTTATCGACACGGGCAGGTGCTTTTCCATCTCTGCCATGATCATGCGGTTGATGCTGTCAGTGCCGCCACCGGCGCCCCAGACAACTGCGGTCGTGATGTCGCGGAACGGATAGTCCTGCGCGACGGCTGCGTTGCCCAGTCCGGTCGCCAGTGCGGCGATGGCTGCAATCTTACCTAGTGTGGTTTTCATTTTGGTCCTCCCAGACGCTCAGTGTTTTTTATTGCATTCCATTGCGTATGCATTAAATGATGCACTGTCAACTTATCGGTTAATCGATCGGAAGATGCACAGTGACGAACCGAGGAGGGTGAGAAGGCTACATGACCAAGACATTTGATATTGCGGTATTTCAGGGCGACGGGATCGGCCCGGAGATCATGGAGCCTACAGTTGATATCCTGACGCGGCTGGGCAGTGCCGCCACTCAGTATAACCTGACCTTTACCAATGCCCCTGCGGGCGCTGCGCATTACGCGAAAACAGGCGAGTCGCTGCCGGATGCCTCGATGGCGGCGGCGCGTGCGGCCGATGCGATTTTGCTGTCCGCGATGGGATTGCCGGATGTCCGTTACGAGGACGGCACAGAGATTTCACCGCAGATCGATTTGCGCAAAGCGCTGACTTTGTTTGCCGGTGTGCGCCCTGTTACCGTGAAAAAGGGTCAAAAGACGCCTCTGAATATGCCTGCGGATCGTGAGATTGATTTCGTTCTGATTCGGGAAAGCACCGAGGGTCTGTTCCACACCCAAGGCCGTGGTGAGGTGACCAAGGACGAGGCACGCGAAACGCTGCTGATCACCCGCGATATCTCGGAAAAGCTATTCCGCTTTGCGTTCGATCTGGCCAAAACGCGCAAGGATACTGGCCGTGGCCCGGGTAAAGTGACCTGCGTGGACAAGGCCAACGTCTTCCGCGCCTTCGCCTTCTTTCGTGAGATGTTCGACGCGGAGGCCGCCAAGCATCCGGACCTGACCGCCGATCACGCCTATGTCGATGCGACCGCCCTGTGGATGGTGCAAAAGCCTTGGGATTTCGACGTTATGGTCACCGAAAACATGTTCGGGGATATTCTGTCCGACCTTGGCGCGGGTCTGATGGGGGGGCTCGGCGTGGCGCCTTCGGCGGATATCGGGTTGGAGCATGCGGTGTTCCAGCCGTGCCACGGCTCGGCCCCTGACATTGCGGGGCAAGGCTTGGCGAACCCGTTCGCGATGATCCTGTCGGCGGCGATGATGCTGGACTGGATGGGGATCAAGCATGACAACGTCGAGATGCGGCAGGATGGTGAGCGCCTGCGTGAGGCGGTTGAAGGTGTTATCGCACAGGGCGATATCCTGACCCGTGATTTGGGCGGCTCGGCCACAACACAGGTTGCGGCGGCTGCTGTTCAGCGCGCACTGTTTGGGGATGAGTAAGTCATCAAAACTACGCGTTGCATGTGTTGGAGCTGGCTATTTCAGCCAGTTCCACTACGGCAGTTGGGCCCGCATGGATCGGGTCGATCTGGTCGGCGCGTGCGATCACGATTTGGACAAGGCGACGGCCACAGGCTTGCCTGCCTATACCGATCTGGGTGAGATGCTGGTTGCGCAAAACCCTGACCTGCTGGACGTGGTGCTGCCCCCTGTTGCCCATGCGGCGGCGATCCGAACCGCGCTGGCCGCTGGTGTGAAATGGATCATTTGCCAAAAACCGTTCTGCGCAAACCTGACCGAGGCACGCCAGATCGTGGCTCAGGCCCAAGACGCCGGTGCAACGATTGTTGTACACGAAAACTTCCGGTTTCAGCCGTGGTATCGGACCATCAAGCGGGCGATTGAGGATGGGGCTATCGGCACCGTACAGCAGATGACCTATCGCCTGCGCCCCGGTGACGGTCAGGGCTCGAATGCCTATCTGGATCGTCAGCCGTATTTCCAAAAGATGAAACGCTTCATGGTCCATGAAACCGGCGTGCATTTCGTCGATACGTTCCGCTACCTGTTGGGCGACCCGATTTCTGTTTATGCCGATTTGCGTCAAGTGAACCCTGTAATCGCGGGTGAGGATGCCGGCTATATCCTGTTCGAGCATCCAAATGGCGTGCGCGCGCTGTTGGATGCGAACCGGAACCTTGACCACAATGCCGACAATCTGCGCCGCACTATGGGTGAGGCCCTGGTTGAGGGCAACGAGGGCGTGTTGACACTATACGGTGATGGGTCGGTCACGCTGCGTGCCTTTGGCCAGCAGGCGCAGATGGAAATTCAGCCCGCGAATACATGGGATGGTTTCGGTGGTGATTGCGCCCATGCCTTGCAAAGCCATGTCGTAGCTGGTGTGCTGGAGGGATTTCCCCTTGAAAACACGGCAGAAAATTACTTAAATGTCGTGATAATAGAAGAGGCGATATACGCCTCGGCAGAGGGCGGATGCAAAAAGACATTAAACCTGAATTGAGCACCCCTGTCGAAAAACCAATTTCCAGCTCTCAGCGCGCACTTGTTGAGCTGCGCTCGAAAATATTCGCGGGCGAACTCGCCGCAGGTTCGGATCATTTGGAATCCGAACTTGCGACGCAGCTCAATATGTCACGAACGCCGGTACGTGAGGCGGTCTTAACGCTGGAAAGTCAGGGCCTGCTGGAATTGCGCCCGCGCAAGGGTGTGCGCATTGTGCCGCTATCCGCCGATGATATGGCCGAGATTTACGAGGTGTTGACCGAGCTGGAAAGCTTGGCCGCCGAACGTGCCGCCCTTGCCGCATATGACGATGCTGAGTTGCAGGAATTGGCGCAGGCAATCGACGATATGGACGTGGCCATTGCCCGCGATGATCTGGACGCATGGGCCGAGGCGGATGACCGGTTTCATACGGAACTCGTCCGCTTGGGCGGAAATAGCCGCGTGATTTCGATTGTCCATATGATGAGCGATCAGGTGCGCCGCGCCCGTACAACCACCCTGTTCATGCGCCCACTGCCCACAAAATCGAACGAGGATCATCGTAAGGTTTTACAGGCGATCAAACGTGGCGACGGGGATTGCGCGCGCATCACCCACCGCAGCCATCGTCGCGAGGCAAAGAAGATAATCGTCGAGCTGCTGCAAAAGCACCGGCTGCGCTTTCTATAGGGCGCATAGCCCCCTTGAAGACATTCGCAAAGAAGGGCATCTGACGCCTAACGCGGGAGGGTTTATGCGCGAACATGTCAGGGCTTTGGTTGAGCATCCGTATTTTGAGCGATTTGTCATTGGGCTGATCGTTTTTAACGCGATGATTCTGGGGATGGAGACATCTGCGGCCCTAACCACATGGGCGGGCGGGATGCTCAGCGCGATTGACCGGATCATTGTCGGCATCTTTGTGATCGAATTGGCCCTGCGTTTGATCGCTGATCCGCGCGCATTCATCCGCGATCCGTGGCGCTGGTTTGACACGGGTGTTGTTGCGATTTCTGTCGTGCCGGCGACTGGGGCGCTTAGCGTTTTGCGGGCGTTCCGCGTTTTGCGCGTGTTGCGATTGGTGGCGAACGTGCCTGCGATGCGCCGGGTTGTCACCGGTTTGCTGGAGGCGTTGCCGGGTATGGGCTCCATCGTGTTGCTGTTGGGGCTGATCTTTTATGTGTTCGCGGTGATCTGCACCAAGGCATTTGGCGCCGCCTTTCCAGAATGGTTCGGCACACTGGCCGCATCCGGCTACACCTTGTTCCAGATTATGACGTTAGAAAGCTGGTCCATGGGGATTGTGCGCCCCGTGATGCAGGAGTTCCCGTGGGCATGGGCGCTGTTCCTGCCCTTTATTCTGGCGACAGCGTTCACCGTTTTGAACCTGTTCATCGGTGTGATCGTGGACGCAATGCAGTCCGAGCACGCGGCCGAGGCAGCGGCAGAACGTGAAAGCCTGACCACGGATAACGGTCGCATTTTGGCCGAACTGGCCGAGATCCGCGCGTTGCTGCAAAAGCAGCGGGCCGATTAAGCGGGGCCGTTTAGCGTCGTCGAAATCTCGTCCAGTTCCGCGCTGATCAGGGTGGCAATTTCGTCGATTTCTTCAGTGGTCAGATCATCTGCGCTACTTTCGATTACATCGGCAAGTTCAACCAATGTCGCAAAGCCTAACATACCCGCCGCGCCCTTTAGGTTATGGGCGTGCTGACTGGCATCAGCGGTATTTCCAGCGGCAAATTGCCCTGTGATATCGGCGAGCTGATGGCGGCCATCTGTGATGAACTTCTCGACCAGCTCCAACACCCTAGTGGCTGGATAAATGTCGAGCAGGTTCTCTAGCGCTTCCTCGCTCATCACGCTGCGAATTGGAGCGTCAGCGTCTAGGTGGCGATCGTGAACCGCAGCGCGTTCTACCAATTGGATTGCCCTGCGATTGCGCATGATTGCGGGCTCTACGTATTCCTTAAGGGATTCAAACGAGATCGGTTTTAGCAGAACCAGTTTCGCACCAGCCGCCAGAGCCTCTGCCTGATCCTGCTCCATTGAATGGGCCGTCAGGACGAAGATGTCAGGGATTTGTTCAGGCTTCCAATTCGACAGCAGGAACCTGATCGCGGTCAGCCCGTCCATTTCGGGCATGGCTAGATCCATCAGGATCAGATCAAATTGGTTGGGAGAGAACTTCTCGATCGCGATACGGCCGTTCTCCGCGATTTCGACATCCACGCCCATTCTGATGAGATAAGTGGACAGTATCTTGCGGTTGATAACGTTGTCCTCAACCAACAGAACGCGCGCGCCATTAGCATCTGAAATACCGTCGAGGCCTTCCATCTCATCAGGGGTGGCCAGAGCAGGCGGTGGGGCATCGGTGTGTTTGATCGGCAGTTCGAACCAGAATGTTGATCCCTGTCCCGCAGTGCTCTCAACACCAATACGGCCGCCTAGACCTTCAACGATGCGTTTGGATATTGCCAAACCCATGCCTGCGCCCTTTGCCGCGGCGGTAAGTTCGTTGGGTACTTGGCTGAAATCTGCAAACAGGCGCAATTGCTCGGCGGTGGAAATGCCAACGCCGTGATCCTCGACTTCGACACGCAATATGGTTCGTCCACGTTTGGTGATTTCGTGCACGTAGACTGTGATGGGACCGGATCTGGAATAGCGAACGGCATTCCCGACAAGGTTCGCCAAAACCTGCCGTATGCGTGTGGCATCGCCGACAAAATAGGCTGGAACGTGATCGTCGATGGAACTGGTCATCCGATCGAGAGCCTGATCGGATTTAAGCTTGGTCAGTGTTATGACGCCCTCAGTGATGGAGCGTATATCGACAGGCTCCATTTTGAATTGAACTGCGCCCGAATCCAGCTTTGAAAAGTCGAGCACATCATCAACGATCCTGTTCAGCGAGGAGCCGGCACCGGCCGCGAATTCCAGTAGTTCGCGTTTCTCTGGATCGGTTTCCTTGGCATCCAACAAGTTTATCATACCCAGAAGCCCACCAAGCGGCGTGCGGATCTCATGGCTTAACGTGGCAATGAACCGCAATCGGGCAAGGGATGCTGCTTCGGCGCGATCAAGGGCCGCCGTCTTTTCATCATAGGCGAATTTCAGGGCACCGATCAGATACCAGCTCATCCATGACAGCGCTGATACGATGAGTAACAGGATGACACCGCCGAGCGAGATAAATCGTGATAGGAAGTCGATCGATTCCTGCGTGTCGATTTGTGTGGAACGTTGATCGACCACCACTTGCCGTGAAATGAAATCCAGCGCAACCAGGGCGTTCGTGTCATCAACCTGAACCAGCTGGTCGATCTCTGACACGCTCAACCCACGCGCAATACCGTCCTCTGCTATCAAGAGCTTTTGGGCATATTCGGTTACGACACTTTCGATGCTGCCTAATATGCGCAATTCGTTTTCGTCGGTTGTATTGGCTTGGAATTTTTTAATTATGGCCGTGCTAAGGTCCATATAATGCCGTGTACGTTCAGCGTATTCTGGATCTTGTCGGATGATATAGTTTTTGAAGTTATGGATCATCCCGCCATAGCCCAAATAGGTCTTGAGCATATAGCTGTCGGTGGAAACTTCAGCTTGGGATGCGCTGAATGTATTCCATTGCAATTGTGTTCTGGTAATCCCTTGGTACAGAATGCCGACATATAGAAAAAGCGCAATTCCAGTGATCGCAGCGGCGAGCACCGAAATCAACCGCCCATGCCGATAGAAATTGCCCTTTAACTGACTCATACCGCTCACTTTCATTCGTGAGATTACGCAACTCGAAAATGTCTGTATTTCTAAATGTTAGCTTGTTCAGTCTCTGCTGATTTTATTAATAGTCAACCGGTTACGGCATTTTGCGAGATGTGATCTGTAATAAAACTAGATAAAACCGTGCACGTAAGCTCAGGCGCTTGGGGTCGCGTGGGACATGCGGTTCATCCGATTCACCAATGCCGAAACCAGCAGGTGCAGCGTCACCGTAAGTACGGCTAGCGCGATCAGGCTGGCAAACATCAGGTCAATCTTTGCCCGTCCATTGGCCAGTAGCATCAGATAGCCAAGCCCCTGTGATGAGCCGACCCACTCACCAATAACCGCGCCAATCGGGGCATAGACCGCCGCCAGTTTCAGGCCCGAGCCGAGCGATGGCAAGGCGTGCGGAATTTTCACGCGCAACATGACTTGCCTGTCCAATGCTCCCATTGTTTTCGCCAGATCCAGCAGGGCAGGCGTGACGCGGGTAAGCCCGTCATAGAACGAGGATGTCACGGGGAAATAGATGATCAGAACCGCCATCACAATCTTGGACGCCATGCCGTAGCCGAACCATAGCGTCAGGATCGGGGCTAGCGCGAAAACCGGTACGGCCTGTGTAAAGACGAGGATCGGTAGGATCAGATTGGCTACTCTGGGGGCGGCGGCCAGTTGCACCGCCGTTATTGCCCCCAGGATCGCACCGATCAGCAAGCCCACAACCACTTCGGTTGCGGTGATCAGGGCGTGTTGCGCGATCAAGCTACGGTATTCATAGCCGGTATTTGCCACACGCCACGGGCTGGGCAGAATGAAATGGGGCGCATTGGTCGCCCAGATCACGATTTGCCACACCCCGATGCCAAGCAGCGCCGCGAAAAGGGGATAACGTAAACGGTTCATGGCACTGCCCGTAGATAGGAGAGCAGCGCCGCCTGAGCCTGCAATGTCTGTGGATCATCAGCGCTGCGAATAGGGGCGGTATCAGGCAATTCCCATGGCGCAATTCCTGCGGGGGTTAGCAGGGCGATTTGATGGCCCAGGCGGCAGGCCTCCGCCGGATCATGGGTGACGAGCAGCACGGTTTTACCCTGCAAGACCTCCGCCGCCAGGTCCTGCATATCGGCGCGTGTACCCGCGTCGAGGGCTGAGAAGGGTTCATCCAATAGTGCAATCGGGCGATCCTCCATCAGGGTACGGGCCAGCGCCGCGCGCTGTCGCATCCCGCCGGATAATGCCCCCGGTTTCTTGGTCGCATAGGCTGACAGCCCGACCCGTGCGATCATTGTATCTGCCTTGCTCAAATCCGGCTTTTCATGGCGCAGCCGCGCCCCCAGCACCACGTTTTCGCGCAGGTTCAGCCATGGCAGCAACAGATCGGATTGCGCCATGTAGCTGGCGCGTGGCCCGATGGCTCGATCATCATTGGCACGAACCTGACCGTTGAATTGACCAGAGGTATCCAGCCCCAACAGCAATCGCAGGATCGTGGATTTTCCGACACCTGAGCGGCCCAGCAGGCAGGTCCACTGGCCTGCTGGAACGGTCAAGTCCACTCCGGTGAACAAGGGCTTTTGTTCAATCAGATAGTCACCTTGCAATGTGATGCCGGGTGCGTCGGTCATGCCGGGTTCAGCCCCATATCCCAGAATCCGATCTCTAATTCAGTCGCGGTGGTAAATCGGGTTTGCAGCTGTTCCCATCGGGCGGAGTTTTGATAGTCCGCGCCCAGCCTACGCTCCACCGCTGCGTCGAACATTTTACCCACGGCGACCATCACGTCCTGATAATCGCTATCGGCATAGGTCGTGATCCAGTCAGCATAGGGGGTATCTGCCGCCGCCTCGCGGGCTAGCCGCAGACCGATTTCGCCATAGCCAAAGCAACATGGGGCAAGCGCCGCAATCAGGTCCAGAAAATCGCCCTGCAATCCCGCATCAATGACGTAGCGGGTATAGGCGAGGTTCGCGACCTCCTCCTTGGCACCAAACAGCGCTGCCTCATCAATGCCCACAGCAGCACAGGTTTCGACATGCAGGGCCATTTCGTGATTGACCAAGGCATCGACGGTGCCCGCGCAAACCTTCATCTCGTCTAGCGTTTCCGCCTTAACCACGCCTAGCGACCACGCGCGGGCAAAGTGGATGAGAAACACGTAATCCTGTACCAGATAATGCAGGAATGCGGGGCGGGGCAGGGTGCCATCGCCCAGCCCCGTGACAAAGGAATGTTGTGTATAGGCTGCCCACTCATCGGGGCAGCTATTCCGCAATGCGCTGAAAACATGGCCGTAATCGGGGGCGGTCATGGTGCAGTCACGTCGATTGCAATGGTGGCGGCATCGTTGATGC
Source organism: Pontivivens marinum (assembly GCF_900231835.1). GTDB lineage: Bacteria > Pseudomonadota > Alphaproteobacteria > Rhodobacterales > Rhodobacteraceae > Pontivivens > Pontivivens marinum. The sequence continues at coordinate 601,582 of NZ_OCTN01000002.1, forward strand.
TGGGGATCAGGCCCGCCTCGTGCAGGAATGCCTCGAACCGTGCATAGCGGCCAATATCCATCGCGGTGGGGCGCAGGGCAAAGCGGGGCAGGGTATCGACCCACGCGCGGGCGTTCAGCTCATCCTGTAATTCGATGGAGGTAGCCGCGAAAATCTCCCAGCTTTCCTCGGGGTGGTTGACCATATACTGCGTCGCGATTTCCGTTGCGCCCAGAAAACGTGTGATCATGTCGCGATCCATCGTGTCGGTATTGGCGACGTAGATCAGTTCATCATAGGGGGGCAGGCCCTCCTCCTCGATATAGAAGCAGCGACCGGAAACGCCCTCGATATCCATCTGGTTCAGCTCGAAATTGCGGAACGCGCCTATCACCGCATCCACCTGATCTGACATTAGCGAGGGGGATAGCGACCAGTTCACGTTGACCAGTTCGATATCATCCAGCGACAATCCGTGCGTGTTCAGAACAGCGCCCAGAACCGCTTCCTCAACTCCGCCAACGGAAAAGCCTACCTTGCGCCCTGCGAGGTCCGCGGGGGATTCAATGGGGCCATCCTCCAACACCAACAGGCAGTTCAGCGGCGTTGCGACCAGCGTGCCAACACGTTGCAGGGGCAGGCCCTCGTGGATTTGCAGGTGCAGTTGCGGCTGGTACGAAATGGCCAGATCGGCGCGGCCTGCGGCCACCATCTTGGGCGGGTCAGATGGGTCGGCGGGGGCGATGATTTCGACCTCCAGTCCGGCATCTGCGAAATAGCCGTTTTCCTGCGCGATAATGATCGGGCCATGATCGGGGTTGATGAACCAGTCGAGCACGAGGGTCATCCGGTCCTGTGCCGCAACCTGCGAGGCGAGGAACATGAGGGCGGTTGTCAGTGGAACAAGTTTCATGGGGGCTCTTTCTCTATTGGTAGAGATTGGTGAAATGATGGGTCGGACCGTGGCCGTGGCCCACGCTGAGTTGATCGGCAGTTGCGATTGCATCCGCGACATAGGCCTTGGCCGTGGCGACAGCCTCGGGCAACGACATGCCCTTGGCGATTTGCGCGGCGAGGGCTGCGGACAGAGTGCAGCCGGTTCCGTGCGTGTTTTTCGTTGGAATGCGGGGGGCGTCGAACCAGTGCTGATCTGACTTGGTAATCAGCAGATCGGGGCTGATGTCGCCGTCCAGATGCCCGCCTTTGAGCAGGATCGCCCTTGGACCCAGTGCCAGCAGTGTGGTGGCCTGTTCGATCATTTCCTGACGCGAGGTGGCCGCAGCAACGCCCAGCAGATGGGCCGCTTCGGGCAAGTTGGGCGTCAACACATGGGCCAGCGGTAGCAAAGTGTCGCGCATGATGGTGATGGCACTGTCAGCCAGCAGGGTCGCGCCGCCCTTGGCAATCATCACGGGGTCTAGAACGGCAGGAATATCCAGGTGCGGGCCAAGCGCGGTGGCAACGGCATCCGCGATCTCCGCATTGCCAATCATACCGATCTTGATCGCATCGACGCGAATATCGTCAAAAATCGAGGTGATTTGCTGCCCGACAAAGGCAGGCGGGACGAGGTGCACGCCACTGACCCCTTGGGTATTTTGCGCGGTCAGTGCGGTGACTGCGGCCATGGCAAAGGCACCATTGGCTGAAATCGCCTTGATATCCGCCTGAATTCCGGCTCCGCCTGAGGGGTCAGAGCCAGCGATGGACAGGACATTTCGGATCATTGCATTTCTCCCGACAAAAAACGTGCTGCGGCATGTTGTGGGTTGGCCTGACCGCAAATGGCGGAAACAACGGCCAGACCATCCGCGCCTGCGGCCATGACTGGCGCGAAATGTTGCTGTTTTAGCCCGCCGATAGCGACGGTTGGCAGTGCGGTTGCAGCGGCCATTTCTGCCAATCCGGTAAAGCCGATCGGGCGCTCGTGATCCGCTTTGCTATCCGTTGCGAAAACAGGGCCAAGGCCAAGGTAATCCACGCCGGAATTTTCCGCCGCCCTGACCCGCTCAACCGTTTCGCAGGACAGGCCCAGAATTCGATCCGGTCCCAGCAGGGCGCGGGCGCGTTCGGGCGGGCCATCGCTTTGCCCGATATGGGCACCGTCAGCACCGGACTGGATTGCGGCCTGCAAATCATCGTTTACGATCAGGGGCACGCCAGTACCGCGCAGCACCTCAACCAATGCGCGGGCGATGGTGATGCGTTGGGAGGTTGTGGCTGTCTTGTCGCGCAGTTGCACCATGCTGACCCCACCGGCAACGGCGCGGCGCACGGTTTCGACAACGCCCACCTCACCGCATAAATCGGGATCTGTCACGAGATAGAGCCGTAGGCTGTCGCGGATCATAGCCATTGGACATGCGCATCATTGGCTAGGTCATCGGGCGCGATTTGCATCAGCGCGTCCAGGAACGCGACCTGAAAACTGCCCGATCCTTGTGCGGTTTTTCCTGCGCGCTCTCCAGCCTCGGCAAACATGGCGAGAGCGGCGACTGTTGCGTTCAGTGGTGGGGCGATTGCTGCAAAGGCGCCGATCAATGCGGTCAGGGAACAACCCATGGCCGTGATTTTTGGCATGATGGCGTGGCCGCCTGTGATGCGCGCGGTGCGGGTTCCGTCGGTGACGAAATCGACCTCTCCGGTGATGGCGATAACGCATCCTTGGGTTAGGGCGAGCACGGTTGCGGCGCTTTCGACATCTGCGACGCTGTCCCCGCTATCCGCGCCCTTTCCAGCCGAGGTGCCGCCTGTTAGCGCCAAAATCTCCGAGGCGTTTCCGCGAATGATTGTCGGATTACGGCTGACCAAATCTCGTGCGACCTCGCGCCGGAAGGGGGTGGCGAAATGGGCGACGGGATCCAGCACCCATGGCTTCCCCGAGGCAACCGCCGTGTCCGCGGCCAGTTGCATCGAGGACACCCATGTGGGCGACAGCGTTCCGATATTGATCGTCAACGCGCCACAGATCGGGACGAAATCGGCGACTTCAGAATCGGAATGGACCATGGCGGGGGATGCGCCTGCGGCTAGAACCACGTTGGCGGCAATGTTCATCGCGACATAGTTGGTAATGCATTGCACCAGCGGCGATTGTGCGCGCAGTTCTGCCAGCATCTGATCTGTTTTCACGGTCATGATCTCCGACCAGCGAAAAAAGGCAGACCACGACAGAGCCGTTTTACCCTCCCTCCGCCAGCATTATCTGGTTCAGGTTCAAAGGGTACTTCTCAGCCGTTAGGCGCCCCCGGTACGTTTTTCGTAGGATAGCGTGCGCATCACGTCAAGCGAGCTGCGCGTGTCGGGCCTGTTTGGTCGTTTGCGTGCCTGATAGTGCCTTGCTCACAGCATGACGAGTTGAGTCAAATAATTTCAATAACTTAGATGTGATTGGACAGGGTGGCACGAGCAAATCGTGGCGTGTTGTAACCAATATTTGCTGCATGCAACAGTCAGCGAAACAAAGGATGTTATGATGTTTTACGTAACAATTTCTGTTATGTGCAGGTTGTAGCGTACATGGAAATGCATTGTTCTCCGTCAGCTACCTTGCGGTGCAGCAAAACGAAGCATAGTTGGCCGCGATACTCAGGACCAACCATCTGAAGGAAATCTCGATGGGAAAACTACTCAGGCTCACGACACTAATCTGCATCGCGATGATGCCAATCGCGGCAAAGGCAGAGGGGCCTGTGGTTAAACTTGAAACGGTTTCTGCCGCCAATGATACATTGCGGCGTGTCTTTTATGGGCGCGTTGTCGCGCGTGAAACCGTCGATCTGTCCTTTCAGGTAGCAGGGCAAATCCTGGAATTCCCGATTGAGGAAGGCGCTTTCGTTCCTGCCGGTAATCTGGTGGCCATGCTGGATCTGGAGCCATTCGAACTGGCGCTGGAGCAAGCAAATGCCGAATATGCGCAAACCGAGCGGTTGGCGGATCGTTATCGTCAATTGGTTGGCAGCGCAGTCGCCGAGAGCAATTTGCAGGACGCTGAAACCCAGTTGGAGCTGAGTGCCATCGCCGTGCGCAACGCGGAACGCGCGCTGGATCAGGCGACGCTGCATGCGCCATTTGATGCAATCGTTGCGGGGCGGCTATTGCCCAACTTCTCCACTGCGTCGGCCGGAACACCGGTTGTGCGTCTGCATGATATGTCAGATGTGCGGATCGAAATTGATGTGCCTGAAACGCTGTTCCAGCGCGCAGGTCGCGACCCCAATCTGATGCTGATCGCGGAATTCCCGTCCGGTGATCGCAGCTATCGCATGGATGTGCGCGAATTCAACGCGGAGACAGCACAGGTCGCACAGACCTACAGCATTACTTTGGGAATGGAGCCGCAGGACGATCTGGACGTATTGCCCGGTTCCTCGGCCAAGGTGACGGCTTATCTTAGCACCGGTGCCGTTCGGATCGAGATTCCGGCATCCGCCGTCATCGTTGCCAATGATAGTTCGACCCATGTGATGGTGTTTGATCCAACCGGCGCGAATGAGGGGATTGTGACGAACACCCCCGTTGAAATCGTGCCCACCGACCGCGGGATGGTTGAGGTGATTTCCGGTCTGGAGGAAGGTCAGGAAATCGTTCTGATCGGTGCCAGTGCATTGCAAGACGGTGACGCGGTTCGCCGCTTCGTCGGTTTCGGGGACTGAGCCACATCATGGATATCGCTCGTTTCTCAATCAATCGTCCGATCTATACGTGGATCGTTATCCTGATCTGTCTGCTGGGCGGTATCTGGGGCTTTAACTCGCTGGGTCGTCTGGAGGATCCGGCCTTTACCATTAAGACGGCTGTAATCGTCACCTACTACCCCGGTGCCTCGGCTGAGGAAGTCGCGCTGGAGGTGTCGGAGCCTATCGAATCCGAAATCCAGAAAATGGGTGAGGTGGACGACATCCAGACGATGAACCAACCCGGTTTGTCGTGGATTACCGTCAACATGCAGGACCAGTATGACGGCACTGAATTGCCCGAGGTCTGGGCCACTTTGCGCAACCGCGTGGGTGAGGCGAGCCTGCCTAGCGGTACCTCGGTCCCGTTTGTAAACGATAGCTTCGGCGATGTGTACGGCATGTATTATGCGGTAACCGGACCCGGCTTCACCGATAATGAGATTAACGACGTCTCTGCCTTCCTGCGGCGTGAGCTTTTGGCGGTCGATGGTGTGTCTGATGTGGCGCTGTCCGGTGTTCCGAACGAGACGATCTTTATCGAACCCGATCTGGCACTTACCACCAATCTGGGCCTGTCACCTGCGATCATTCAGGCCGCGATTACTGACGCGAACGAGATGGTCGACGGCGGCACCATGCAGACGGATGATGGCCGGATTCTGGTTCAACGTCCTGCCGGATCGGATTCCGTCTCGGAAATTGCGGCCCTGTCCGTTGGTGTGGGCGGGCAGGTCATCAATCTGACTGACTTCGCAGATGTTTACCGTGGTCGTGAGGCAACTCCCAGCCTGATCGTGCGCCACAATGGTGTGGAGGCATTTACACTGGGCGTCGCAGGTATCGCGACTGAAAACATCGTTGAGGTTGGCCACCGCGTAGATGCGCGGCTGGACGAATTGCGTGCCGAATTACCGCTGGGTATCTCGGTTGAGCCGATCTATCAACAGCACGTTGTTGTTGAGGAAGCGTCGAACGCCTTTCTGGTCAACTTAGCCATGTCGGTTGCGATTGTTGTGGTTGTGCTGGCCATCTTTATGGGCTGGCGCGCGGCAGTCGTGGTGGGTGTTACGCTGCTGCTGACCGTTGTGGGAACGCTGTTCTTCATGGCGCTTGGGTCGTTGGAGATGGAACGTATCTCGCTTGGTGCGCTGATCATTGCGATGGGTATGCTGGTCGATAACGCAATCGTTGTCGCCGAGGGCATGCAGATCGGAATGCGTAAGGGGCAATCCTCGCGTGAGGCCGCGACAGAGGCGGCAAGCAAGACGCAAATTCCGCTGCTGGGTGCGACCGTGATCGGGATCATGGCCTTTGCCGGTATAGGGCTTAGCCCTGATGCGACGGGTGAATTCCTGTTCTCGCTGTTTGCGGTGATTGCGATTTCGCTGCTGCTGTCATGGGTGCTGGCGCTGACCGCCACGCCGCTGCTGGGTCACTATTTCTTTAAACGTGGCACAGGTGAGCAGGGCGACGGTTATGATGGCGCATTGTTCCGCGGCTATGGCGCAGTTCTGCGGGCCTGTCTGCGGTTCCGCTGGCTGGTTGTGGCTGGCCTGATCGTCACCACGGCGACGTGCTATATGTTGTTTGGGCAAATCAAGCAGCAGTTCTTTCCTGACAGCAACACGCCCCTGTATTTTGTGCATTACAAACTGCCACAGGGATCGTCGATCCGTCAGACCTCCGCTGATCTGGAGGTTCTGGAGGATTGGTTGCAGGAACGTGAGGAAGTCTCGGCTGTCACCGCCTTTGCGGGGCAGGGCGCGTCACGATTCATGCTGACCTATGATAGTGAGGATCCCAACCCCAGCTACGGCCATCTGGTCGTGCTCGTCTCATCGCTTGACGTGATCGAGGAGGAAATGAACGCGCTGGAGGCCTATGCCAACACCGCCATTCCACAGGGTGAGTTCCGCGTAAAGCGTCTTGCCTTTGGCCCCGGTGGCGGTGCGCCGATCGAGGTGCGCTTCTCGGGCCGTGATCCCGATGTCCTGCGTGATCTAGCGGATGAGGCGATTGAGTTGCTGCGCGGTGCCTCGGACAATATCGTGGCACCTCGTCAGGATTGGAGAGAGCGCGAACTGGTGTTGCGTCCGATCTATGCTGATGATCGCGCACAGGATGCCGGTATTTCGCGGTCCGATATCACGACAAGTATGCAATTCGCGGTGGAGGGTATCGCTGCTGGCACATTCCGTGAGGGTGATCGGCAAATTCCGATTGTGATCCGCACTCCGCAGGATGTTGATTTGTCCCTGCTGGACCATGTTCTGTACTCGGACAGCGCTGGTGGATTTGTTCCGATGGATCAGGTGATCGACGGTTTCGTTTTCGAGCCGCAGGACACTCTGTTCCACCGGCGTGATCGTCGCGATGTGATTACCGTTGGTGCCGATGTGCCGCGTGGCGTGACAGCCGCTCAGGTCCAGACGCAGATTCAGGCCACGATTGAGGCGATGGAAATCCCTGACGGCTACACCATGGAATGGGGCGGGGAATTGGAAAGCTCGTCCGAGGCGCAGGCCTCGCTGGGGGGGCAATTGCCGTTCAGTCTGATCGTGATGGTGCTGATTTCGGTCCTGCTGTTCAACGCGATAAAGCAGCCGATCATCATCTGGCTGTTGGTGCCGATGGCGGTAAACGGGGTCAGCTTGGGCCTGTTGGGATCGGGATTGCCGTTCACCTTTACCGCGTTGCTGGGTCTGTTGTCCCTGTCGGGCATGTTGATCAAGAACGGCATCGTGCTGGTTGAGGAGATCGACCTGACTCGTGAGGCTAAGCCTAATATGGCGCTGGATGATGCGATTGTTGAGGCATCAACCTCGCGTTTGCGTCCGGTATTCCTGGCCGCGGCGACAACGATTTTGGGCATGTTGCCTTTGATCTCGGATGCGTTCTTCCAGTCCATGGCGGTGACGATCATGGGTGGTCTGGCGTTCGCGTCGGTTCTGACACTGATCGCGGCACCTGTGTTCTACTACATGTTCTTCCGCAAGGCGCATGCACGGGCACAAGCGGCCGCAGCGGCATAAAGTGACGGGCGGTCAGGCAACATCCTGACCGCCTGTTTTCTATGGAATCAACAGGTTGATGACGGTTTCAACCTCGGGCAATTGGCGTTTATCTGCCTCGCAGCGCATGAAATAGCACCAATCCTCGTCAATCGCGTGATCTGACAAAACGGTCAGGCGCTCCTCACGGACATCCTTTTCCAAGCACCATTTCCGGCAAATAGCCACGCCAAGGCCGGAAATCGCGGCGCCTTGCAACAGGGCGCTACCCTCTAACATCAGGCCCGAACCACTGGCCGCGCCGCCGCGTGGATGGCCGGATTCAGTGTACCATTGCGACCACATGCGCAAATCCTCGTCGAACAGGATCGGGCCGTTGGTCAGCAGGTCCTCTGCCGTGCGATCCTGTAACAGCGCGGGGGCGCAGACGGGAACAGCCTCGCCCGTGCTCAGCACGATGTCACGGGGGGTGACCTGAGCGCGGCGAGCAAACCTGATCTCGATATCGGGCGCGGGGGTTACTGGGCGATCCGTATGTGACATGCTGATATGTAGATTTATTTCAGGATGTTGCAGGTTAAAGTTCACGAGACGCGGCATCAACCAGCGGGTCGCGATCAACGGCAGGCAGGCGATTGAGACGCTGCGCACGCCGCGCATGGGCAGGCGGTCCATCTCGTGCCTAATGGCATCAAATGCCTCATGCGTGACGCTGGCCAAACTGCGGCCTGCATCGGTTAGCAGGGTGGCCCGCCCCTGCCGGATGAAGAGCGGGTCCGAGGTCCAATCCTCAAGAATTTTAACCTGATGACTGATCGCGGAATGCGAGACGTTAAGCTGCCGCGCCGCACCGGTGATCGAACCGTTCTGGTGGATCGCCTCCAGCGCGCGCAGGGCCTTTAGCGGAGGCAGACGACGGGGTGTTTTCATATGACACATATGTTACGAATTTAGACCATTTCCAAGTTATTTATGCTTTTTAAGTTACGATTTTGATTTGAGACTATCTCCTCAGAAGCTGACCAAGAGGATGGCATGCAACAAAATCTGCGGCTGTGTATCGCCCAAATGACATCGACAAACCGGCATGCGGGCAACATCGCCTTTGTCGAGCACGCCGTGCAGCATGCGGTGGCTCAGGGATGCGACCTGCTGGCCCTGCCCGAGGCGGCAGGCATGATGAACAAGGATCGTGACGATGCACGCACGCAGATCACGGTTGAGGCGGAAGATCCCTTTATCTCCGCGTGTAAACGCTTGGCGGCGGAGCATGGCATCTGGATTCAGACCGGCTCCACCCCTGTGGCCAGCGGCGATGGCAGGTTTCTGAACCACGCTAATCTGATCAACGCGCAGGGTATTTCGGTCGCGCAATACGACAAAATCCACCTGTTCGATGTGTTTCTGGAGGGGCGACCCGCGACCGGTGAATCCAGCCGCTATGCTCCGGGGGCGGAGGGCGTGGTTGTGGACACGCCGTGGGGGTCGTGGGGTATGTCGATCTGCTACGACCTGCGTTTTCCGCATCTATTCCGCGATTATGCACTGCGGGATGCGACGATCATGTTCATCCCGTCCGCCTTTACCGTTCCGACAGGTGATGCGCATTGGGAAACGCTGCTGCGTGCCCGCGCTATCGAAAATGGTGCCTATGTAGTTGCCGCCGCGCAGGTCGGTAACCATGATGACGGGCGTATCACATGGGGACATTCCTTGGTGATTGACCCATGGGGCAAGGTTTTAACCGATCTGGGCGGGACCGAGGCAGGTTTGGCCGTTGTTGATCTGGACATGGAGATGGTGCGCCGCAGCCGCGACCAGATCCCCAACCTGCGTAATGCTCGTGACTATACCGTCCGCCACATCACCACGTAATTCGACATATCAAGGAGCACATGGAATGAAACTGACACGCAGAACGCTACTTTCCACAGCGGCGGCCATCGGCACCGTGACTATGATGAACCCCTTGCCTGCGCTGGCGCAGGATCGCCCTAATCTGTTGATCGCGGTGGATGCGCTGTGGGAAACCATGGATCCGGTGATAGGGATTTCGACATCTGGCGCGCGGGTGCATTACAACCTGTTCGACACGCTGGTCCGCCGCAACCGTTGGGACGATGCCGACGGAACCGAGCTGGTCCCGTGGTTGGCGACCAGCTGGGAGCGGACAACGCCGACGGTCTGGACCTTCCACCTGCGTGAGGGCGTGAAATTCCATGACGGCCATGTGATGGACGCCGAGGATGTTGCCTTCTCGATCTCCGAGCAACGTCTATGGGGCGAAAACCCGGAGGCCCCGCGCGGCACCCGCTATGCCAACGGGATCATTCGGGTTGAGGCAACAGGCCCTCTGACCGTCGAGATTGAGACAGAGGTTCCTGATCCCTCCATCGCGTATCGCATGGTTACGCCGGTCGGATTTGTTCTACCCAAACATTACTACGAGGAGGTCGGGCTGGAGGCTTTCGGCCAAAACCCAATGGGTACGGGGCCGTATAAACTGGTCTCGTTCGATCCCTCGACGGAACTGGTGGCCGAGGCATTTGACGACCACTGGAACGGACCGGTTCCCGCGCAAAGCCTGACGTTCCGCATCGTGCCGGAATATTCCACACGTTTTGCCGGTTTGGCCGCTGGTGAGTTTGACGTGATTGTCAGCATTCCAGCGGATCAGGTCGAGCAGGTGCGCAACACGCCCGGTATCGTTGCGCTGGAAAAATCCATCGAGAACTACCCGATGTTCGCCTTTAACACGCTGAACACTGAGGAGCTGCCCGATAACCCGCTCACGGATGTGAATTTGCGCAAGGCGATGGTGTCTGCCGTGGATCGTGACGGCATCGCGCAGGCGCTGTGGGGTGGGGCGACTTATGTTCCTGCGCCGTTCAACTTCCCTGAATATGGCGATTATTTCGATCCTGATCGCAAGGCAGCCTATTCCTATGACCCTGATCGCGCCCGCGAATTGCTGGCCATGACGGATTATGATGGTGAGGAACTGATCTGGCACATCACGCGCGGGTTCTATCCAAACTATGAGGTGGCCGCTGAATTCATGGTCGAGCAGTGGCGCGATATTGGCATCAATGTGCGCATCCGCGTGGTGGACAACTTCTCGCTGGCCTATCAGCGGCCGTTCCACATGCTGAACATGTCGATGTCTAGCGAGTTTTCGGGCGATCCGTACCGGCCGCTTTGGCTGGATTGGGGGCCAAATTCCAGCCGTGTGAATGCCTCGCATAAAACGTGGGTTCCGACGGAGGGTTATCTGGAGGCGGGCGAGCGCTTTGCCGCAGCGCAGGAATTCGAGGAGCGCAACGCTGCCTATCTGGATATGGTCCGCGAATGGGAGGACGACACCCCCGGCATGTATTTCTGGCGCAATGTTGTCAGCTACGGCGTGCGCGAGGATCTGAATTGGGATCCGGGCAACTCCGCCGTCACCATCTTTGACCGGCTGTATATCAAATAAATGAGCCGGACATCTGACATACCTGTTCTGACGGTACGCGATCTAACGATTGCGTTGCCGTCAGGCGCGGACCGTGATTTCGCGGTAACCGATATTGATCTGACGATTGCGCCGGGCCAGACGCTGTGTCTGGTCGGGGAAAGCGGATCGGGGAAATCCGTTGTCGCGCAGGCGGTGATGGGGATGCTCGCACCGGTTTTGCGGGTGCAAAGCGGCGAGATAGCATTGCAAGGGGTGTCAAACCCGCCCCAGAGATCGCCCGAATATAATAAATTACGTGGCCCGCAGGTGGCCATGGTGTTTCAGGATGCAATCTCCAGCCTGAATCCGATTCAACGTGTGGGGCACCAGCTTGAGGAAATCTTGCAGGTGCACGGCGTGCCACGGCAGCAATGCCGTGGGCGAGTGATGGAAATGCTGGCCGCCGTGATGCTGCCCGATCCGCAACGCGCCTATCGTTCGTACCCGCATGAAATGTCGGGCGGTCAGGCGCAGCGGATCGTGATCGCCGGTGCGCTGTTGCTGAACCCGTCCCTGCTGATCGCGGATGAGCCGACAACCGCGCTGGACGTCACGACGCAGGCGGAAATACTTGAATTGATTGAAAAGCTGAAGGTGCAGTTCAACACCTCAGTGCTGTTCATTACCCATGATTTCGGTGTGGTGGCCGATATTGCCGATCAGGTTGTGGTGATGAAGGACGGACAGATTGTGGAGGCCGGTAGCGCGCCGGACGTGCTGCAAAATCCACAACATGAGTACACGAAACGCCTGCTGGCCGCATCAGATTTGCAGGGCAATCGCCCCGTGCAATTGCATGCTGAGCCGATATTCGAGGCGCGCGACCTGTCCCTGACCTATACGCGCGGCATGTTTTTCAACCGGACGCAGGTTCCCGCCGTGCGCAATGTGTCGCTGTCCTTGGTCAAGGGGCAGACGCTCGCCGTGGTCGGGGAAAGCGGATCGGGTAAATCCTCGCTGTCGAAATGTTTACTGCGATTGCAGGATGTGGATAGCGGGCAGGTTCTGTTCAAGGGGCAGGACATCACCCGCCGCAGTGGCGCAGAATTACAGGCCTTTCGCGCCAAGGTGCAGGTGGTTTTGCAAGATCCATTTGGGGCGCTGGATCCCCGCTTCAAAACCATCGATGCCATTGCCGAGGGGTTGATCATTCACGGTGTGCCTAAGGTGGAGGCCCATGCCCGCGCCCTGGAAATGCTGCAATTGGTCGGCCTGAAACCACAGGCGGCGGATCGCTATCCGCAGGAATTTTCCGGCGGGCAGCGGCAGCGGATTTGCATTGCCCGTGCGCTGGTCCTGCAACCCGAGGTGTTGATCGCGGATGAGGCGGTTTCGGCGCTGGATGTCTCGATTCAGGTGCAAGTGTTGGAGCTGTTCGCCGATCTACAGAAACGGCTGGGGTTTTCGATGGTGTTTATCACCCATGATTTGCACGTGGCTGCTGCAATCTCGGATCAGGTTCTGGTGATGCAGCATGGCCGCGTGGTGGAGCAGGGGCCGACGGTGGAGGTTTTCGCCAACCCTGCTGAGGATTATACCCGCGCGTTGCTAGAGTCCGCGCCGGGTCAGAAACGGGGGCGTGTCGCATGATCGGCTTCATTTTTTCCAAGGTCGCCCGCGCCGTCATCACTTTGCTGGTTACGGTGACGCTGGTTTTCATTTTCATCCGGTTTTCAGGCGATCCGGCGGCGGCGCTGGCCCCGCCTGATGCCCCGCAGGAGGTGATTGACCAGTACCGCCGTGCACTGGGATTGGATCAACCGTTTTGGGTGCAATATACGGGTTATCTCAACCGGTTGGCCCATGGTGATTTTGGCTATTCGATCCATTCGGGGCGGCCCTCGCTGCAAATCTTCCTCGACCGATTGCCCGCGACACTGCGCCTAGGGGGGATCGCGTTGGTGATCTCGCTGGTGGCGGGGCTGGGGCTGGGCGCGGTCGCGGCGTTGAACCGTGGGCGTCCGGTGGATCGGGCGGTGATGGGGTTTTCCGTCTTTGCCTTTGCCATGCCGAATTTCCTGTTCGGGCTGGTGGTGATCCTGACGGGCTCGCTGATGTTTCAGGTCTATCTGGGCGGACAGGGGGCGAGCGGTTCGATTTTCGGAGTGGTCGCACCGGCGCTGACGCTGGGGCTTGCCTCAATGGGCAGTTATGCGCGGTTCACGCGGTCCTCGCTGCTGGAGACAATAAATAAGCCGTTCATGTTGGCAGCGGAGGCGCGGGGCATTCCATATAAACGCCGCCTGCTGCGCCACGCCCTGCCCAATGCAGCGATCCCGTTGGTTACGCTGGTCGGGCTGTCGCTGGGCAGCTTGATCGCGGGGTCGGTTGTGACCGAGCAAGTCTTTGCATGGCCCGGTGTCGGACAATTATTGGTCCGGTCTGTCGCTACCCGCGATATCGCGACGGTGCAGTTCCTAGTCCTTGCGATTGCCGCGACTATGGTCATCGCCAATCTTATCGTCGATCTGCTGTATCTGGTGATCGACCCCAGAATTCGGGCACGCTGATGGATACGAATACACAAAATCGCCGGTCGGGCATGCCGATGGCGGTACGTCTGGCGCTGATCTTTATTGCGCTATTCGTCCTGTTCGCGCTGTTTGGGCAATGGTTGTCACCCCATGAGTTTCGGGCGACCTCACTATTTGACCGGTTGAAGCCGCCGGTCGGGTTCGGAGGCACGTGGGAATATCCACTGGGCACCGATGCGCGGGGGCGTGACCTGCTGGTGCGGCTGGCCGTAGGGGCGCAAATTACGCTGATCGTGGCGGTTGTTGGTACGTTGATTGGCGCGGTCCTTGGCTCACTACTGGGCATTCTGGCGGCGGCGCGGCGGGGCTTTGCCGAAACGCTGGTCGTGGGGGCCGTTGATGTGCAAGCCTCGCTGCCGATTATCGTGGTGGCGCTGTTCGTGCTGGCCATGTTTGACAGCAGCTTCACCCTGTTTTTGCTGTTGATCGGGCTGAGCGGGTGGGAGGTTTATGCCCGCCTGATGCGCGGTGCTGTATTGACGGCCAAGGAGCAAGGATACGTCACCGCCGTGCGCGCATTGGGGGCATCGCCCTATCGCATCTATCTGCGGCATATCTTGCCCAACGTCATATCCGTCGGCTTGGTCCAGTTCACGGTGAACCTGCCGCTGACGGTACTACTGGAAACCGCGCTTAGCTTTCTGGGCCTTGGGGTGCAATCGCCGCTGACCAGCTTGGGCCAGATTATGAGCGAGGGGCGTGATCGTCTGCTGACCTCTTGGTGGCTGACGCTGTTTCCGGGCGTCATCATTTTTCTCCTCGCGCTGTCGATCAGCTTGGTCGGCGACTGGGTGCGCGACAAATTTGATCCCACATTAAGAACAGAGAATTGAGGGCCAGATGAATACGCCATTACCTAAGCCAAAGAAGTATTTCATTGGGGATCAGCCTGCACCATTGGATCAATATCTGATTGATATGGTCTCACAGCTAGAAACCACCATGCTGGGCCATATCCTGTATTGGGGATGCATGGATCGCGGTATTCAGGCCAGTCGAGGGTTCGGTCCGCGTACGGTTGGACGGGCGTTGACGGTGCAATGTCCGGGTGCGGATTCCACCATGCTGCACCATGCGATCGGCTTGGGTCGTGCCGGTGATATTCTGGTGATTGATCGCTTGGGCGACGATAAATACGCCTGTTTGGGTGATGGCGTCGCCAGTGCTGCGCAGAGTGCGGGCATTATCGGCGCTATCATCGATGGCCCCTGTACCGATGCGGTTGAGATGGCGGAGCTAGGATTTCCCGTTTGGTGCCGTGGTACGGCGCCGGTTACGACGCGGTTGTTGAACACAGCGGGCCGCGCCCATGTGCCGGTTAGCTGTGGCGGTGTCGTTGTGATGCCGGGCGCGATCGTTCTGGCCGATGCTGACGGTGTTTATGCGCTGCCACCGGATGAGGCCCGTTATATGGGGCAAATCGCGTTAACACGTGGGCAAATGGCGCAGCAACGGCGGGCGACGCGGGCACCTGGATTGCCCTTGGGCCAAGTGACGGGCGCGACGAAGATGATTGAGGCTGATTTGGCGGGTGAAAATTGAAAACTGTGAGCAGTTCGGATTCGATTGCGCTGTTCACAGTGGAGCACTGCACTTACAAAGTGTGCGAATTGTCACAGATTTACGCAACGGCACTCTGTGGAGGGGAGTGGTTCATCTGATGAAGTTTCAGGGTTATCGGCGCGGATAAGCTGAATTGATTGTATGAACTTAAAGTTTTCTTGGATTTTTTGTGTAGTATTATTTTAACATATTATTTTTAATTTTTAAAAATATTTAGATATTTGTGATTAAATTTTGATTTTTAGGTCAGTGATTTCAGAGTATTTTTGATGATAATCGGCTGATTATTGCCAATGTATATGATTTTTATGTGTCAGTGGAATTTTGGAGTGTTGTGGTGGTTAAAGTGTATAGCATTGACTTTAATTTATCTAAGCGGCTGAGTGGAAAACATACATGGGCGTAATTGCGATGCGTTCCTTAGGTCAAAACCTGCCCACCGCCTATGGGGCGTTTAAGGAGGAGCTATCGCGGATAACGGGTGCAATTTGTTAAGCTGATAAGGGCGGTGTAAAATGCTTCTGATGCGGCCACTTGCCGAAACAATTTAACTATGCGCCGACAGGGAAAATTCACTCAGATTTCACGAATATTACAAAGCCTGAGATGGGGTGCTTGTGCTAAATGGTTGGTTAAGTATGTGCCGCCTATTCTGGCAGTCGCCGATCATGGTATGGATGCGACTGGCGAGGATGTTATCCATGTTTGAACTGATAGGTTTTGTGCGAACCTATCCACTTGTAGAACTTAATTGGCATTGGAGACGGCCATCAATACGATATCACCAAAAGTCAGGGACATCCCTGAAACGGCAGCTGTGCCTGATGGCGGGGCAGTCGAACCACCAGTGTTTGCCTATATGGCGCGCTCAATCGTAGACGAGTTGCTGAACTTCTTGTCCCCTGATGATCTTGTCGATTGTGTGAGTGAGTACATTGCCGACACCAGATCACGTTTGGCGAAGTTGGCGGAGGCGAACAATGCTGGTGATCGCAATAGTGTTGTAAGCCAGGCGCATTCGTTGCGTGGCTCTTCGGTGACACTTGGCTTTACCGATATTGCAGCGCGTGCCGCAATTATTGAAGGGCAAACCGAACAGTTGGATCAGGTTTCTGTCGCGTCATTGGAACATGAGATCACGGAAATGATTGATCAGATCGCAGCCGTGCTGTAATTTTGTATATGTTGCTTATTGGCGGATCTGGCGTTTTTTGCTTCCAGTGATCCGCTCTACTTACCCCCCCCCTCCGCCCGCACACATTTTTAGTATTACATTAAGGCGCGTCTTTATGGGCGGCCGGAATTCGTGTGTCCGGTGTATACCCTACATCTGTTATTTTGTAGGGTAAGGTGGCGCGATGTTTACCTAACGATAGATCTTTTGTAGGGTATGGCATGGCCATTAACCCTTTAAGTGCCGTGGCGCAGGCCGCGTGGATTGATTTGAACCGATTGCTCGGTGATGCCGCGTTGTCTGATTTGCGAGGCAAGGCGACATGCAAACGGGTCGGGGCAAAGCAGTATTGGTATGATCGCTATCGGATCGGTGCGCAGGTTACGGATCGTTATCTAGGCGAAGATACTGAGGAATTGCGCGACCGGATTGCCCGTGCTGGTGCATTGCGTGATGCACAAGATGGGGCGCGGCGTGAGAGGGTTCGCCTTGTCCGGTTGCTGCGCGCGGAGGGAATGGTAATGCCTGACCTCGCCACGGGTCAGATAATATCGGCAATGGCACGGGCGGGCGTGTTTCGATTGGGCGGAACGGTCGTCGGGACGCAAGCATTCCGCTTGTACGAGGGCCTATTGGGCGTGCGAATGGGCTTGGATCAGGCCGTCGCCACGGATGATATTGATATTGCCAGTTTTGAACGCTTGTCACTTGCGCTTGGGGATCGGGCTGATCCTGATTTGCAGCAGGTGTTCGCGGAGCTGAAATTCGATCCACAGCCGTCACTTCAGCCCGGTGCAGTTTGGCGGTGGCGGCAAAGTACACGGGGTACATTGGTGGAGTTCTTGACGCCCAGCTTTGAGGCGGATGAGGGGGTGCGCCCGCTTCCCGCCTTGGGTGTTAGCGCGCAGGCACTGCATTTCCTGAACTATCTGATTGCGGAACCTGTGCGCGTGCCGGTCGCCTATCGCGATGGCGCGCAAGTGCAGGTGCCACAACCCGCGCGCTTTGCTATCCATAAGCTAATCGTGGCCCATCGCCGATTTGGCGGTGAGGCCCCCTTTAAGGCGCGAAAGGATCGTGCACAGGCGAGATTTTTGATTAAGGTTCTCGTGCAGGAAGATCCCGATGCTTTATATGATGCATTAGATGAGGCGCGTGAAAAGGGACCTGCTTGGCGAGGCGCAATTGCCGCTAGTTTGCGCCGGATACCCGATACTGCGGCTATCTTAGCAGGCTAGATACCCTACAGTATTAACGGCAGGACTAACGGCATGGGTCAGTCCCGCCGCAATCTGTAGTTATGTCAAATAGCGTTCCGCGATCCGTGCCCATAGGGCTGCGCCCGTGGTCAAGCTGCCATCATTGAAGTCGTATTTTGGATTGTGCAGTCCAGCAGATTCCTCGCCATTGCCCAAGCGTACAAAACAGCCGGGTTTATGGGCGAGGTAATGGGCGAAATCCTCACTGCCGGGGATGAGAGGGCATTCCAAAACCCTTTCTTCGGGTAGCAATTCGCGCAGAACCTCGGTGGCAAAGGCTGTTTCCTCAGCACTGTTAACAACGGGGGGGTGGCCGCTATCGAATGTGACGCTTGCAGTGGCGCCCCATGTGGCGGCTTGGGTCTGGGCGATGGTTTCAATCCGAGCTTTGATCAAGTCACGAACCTGCGGCGTAAAGGTACGAATGCTGACGGAGATTTCCGCGCTTTCACCGATGACATTCGTGGCAGTGCCGCCATTGATTGTACCAACAGTAACAACAGCCGTTTGCGTGGAATCCACGCTGCGCGACACCACCGTCTGCAAGGCGAGCACGATGGAGGAAATCACAACGATCGGGTCGATGCACAGGTGTGGGCGCGATGCGTGACCACCCTTGCCGTGAACTGTAATCGTAGCGCTATCAGCGGCGGCCATCAGCGGCCCCTCACGCATCAGTGCAGTGCCTGCGGGTGCGCCGGGGTGGTTATGCAGGCCGAAAATCGCGTCACAGGGAAACCTCTCGAACAAGCCGTCGGCAATCATGGCGCAGGCGCCGCTATGACCGCCGGCTTCTTCGGCTGGTTGAAATACCAGATTTAACGTGCCTGAGAAATTTCTGGTTTTGGCGAGGTATTGCGCAGCGCCCAGCAGCATCGTCGTGTGCCCGTCATGCCCGCAAGCATGCATCACACCGCGGACATGACTGGCATAGGGCTTGCCTGTATCCTCGGCGATTGGCAGGGCGTCCATATCGGCACGAATGGCCAGCGACCGGTTGCCTTGTCCTGCGCGCAGGACACCAACAACACCGTGCCCACCAACGCCACGCGTGACGTCGTAACCCCATGCCTCCAGCTTCTCTGCGACAAAGGCTGCTGTTTTTTCCTCCTCGTTGGACAGTTCCGGGTTTTGGTGCAGGTGATGGCGGATACTGACGAGCATGTCTTCAGCATCCGCAAAATCATTAAGACTTGCGAATTGGGTCATGAATGTTTGGGGCCTTGGCCCCACCTTTCAAAAATTAGAGGAAGCGGCCTAGAAATGCTTTGGTTCTGGGGTGCTGCGGGTTCGACAGGACCTGATCCGGTGTTCCCTGTTCCACCACATGCCCGCCATCCATAAAGACAACGCGATCTGCTGCCTCACGCGCGAAGCCGATTTCGTGGGTGACGACAACCATCGTCAGGCCCTGCTTGGCCAGATCGCGCATCGTTGACAGAACTTCGCCTACCAGCTCCGGATCGAGGGCGGATGTCGGCTCGTCAAACAGCAGGATCTTGGGTTGCACAGCCAGCGCACGCGCAATGGCGACGCGTTGCTGTTGGCCGCCGGACAATTGGCGCGGATAGGCGTTGAGCTTGTCAGACAGGCCCACCTTGGCGATTAGCTCGGTTGCGACGCGCACGGCCTCGGCCCGCTTTACACCGTGCACGCCGATGGGCGCCTCGATCACGTTTTGCAAGACGGTCATGTGGGGGTACAAATTGAAGGCTTGGAACACCATCCCCATCTTGCTGCGTTGCGCGGCCACTTGCGAATTTGTCAGCGCGAGCAGTTTACCGTTGCGCAGGGTGTAGCCGATTTGCTCACCCTCTACCTCGATGAAGCCCTTGTTGATCTCCTCCAAGCGGTTGATGCATCGCAGGAATGTGGACTTGCCTGAGCCGGACGGCCCTAGGATGGCGACCACCTCCGAGGGTGCAATTTCCAGGTCGATTCCCTTGAGAACCTCATTGTTGCCATATGACTTATGAACATTGCAGGCCCGCAGGATTGGTTGGGTTTGCGTCGAAGGGTTAGCTAAAGCGGTCATTGTGTCGCCTCTTTCGTCTCAACCGTCACTGCGGGTGTTTCTACTTTTTCAAAGACCACACGCTGCTGATCGCCGCGGGCGTAGTAACGCTCGATCATGGACTGGAACACGCTGAGCACGGAGGTGATGAACAGATACCAGAGTACAGCGACCATCAGCATCGGGATAACCTCGAAGGTGCGGTTATAGATCGACTGAACCGAGTACAGCAGGTCAGCCATAGCGATGACGGAAACCAGCGAGGTTGCCTTGATCATGCTGATGAACTGGTTGCCGGTGGGCGGCACAATGGTGCGCATCGCCTGTGGAATGACGATCCGGCGCAAGGCGCGCATCCGCTTCATGCCGAACGCCTCAGCCGTTTCCATCTGACCCCGTTCAACCGAAAGCAGGCCACCGCGAATGATTTCAGCCATGTAGGCGGCTTCGTTCAGTGCCAAACCGATAATTGCGGCTGTTAGGGGCGTGATGACGTCATTCGAATTCCACGCAGCCAATGTTGGCCCGAACGGGATCGAGAGAGAAATCTGTGGGAACAGGATCGACAGATTGTACCACAAAATCAATTGGACCAGCAGTGGCGTCCCGCGAAAGAACCACACGAATGCGCCTGATAAACCACGTGCCAGCGGGTCCGATGACATACGCCCAATCGCGATGGGCAGACCAAGCGCAACGCCGATAATCATCGATACAACGGCGAGTGACATGGTCACGATCAGACCATCCAGCACCGTACGTGAGAAGAAGTAGTCAGCCACGACAGGCCAGCCGAAATTCGGATTCTGGCTGACTCCAAACAGGAAGTCGCAGGAGAACAGCAGGACAACCAACCACAAAAGCACCTTGGTTTTCGGGATTGGCAAATGCGCCCCTGCTACATCGCGCAGCGCATCATCCGAGCCATTGCGATGTGGCGCAGCTGTGGGCGCGGTGACGGGCGAGGCGATAGCATGGGGCGCATCAGTCATTTAGAGAGCCTCGCCAAGGTTCATGCCGGGTACGGTAATCATATTATTTTCCAGACCCCACTCGGTCATGATCTCGGCATAGGTGCCGTTTTCCATCAGGATCTCGACAGCATCCAGCAAGACAGGGCCAAGCTCGGAATCCTTTGGCACAACAGCGCCTTGGAACAGGTTAGGGAAGCCGTTGGACAAGCCAACGCCTGTCAGTTCCAGCTGGCCGTTAGATTGCTGAACGAAGTAGGTCAGCGGTGCCTGCGAGGAGAAGAATGCATCAGCGCGGTTCGAGCGCACGGCCAGAATGGACGTTGGCTGATCGGTGTAGGACTGCATGTCGATTGCGTCATCGCCATCAGCCTCACATTTCTCGGATTGGGCTAGCAATACGCGCTCGGCCGATCCGCCGGACATTACCGCGATCCGCTTGCCGCAAACGGTTTCAAGGCCCTCGATGCCTTCTGGATTGCCTGCGCGTACGGCGAAGACGACGTATTCCTGAACCCAGTTAACGAAGTCATTGCCCTCACGACGGGATGGGAAATCACCTACAGGCCCCATTGCAAACTGGTAGCGATCCGCGCTGATCCCGCTGAGCAAGGCGGATAGGCCAGCGACCGATGCATGGTGGATTTCTACGCCGATGATTTCGGAAATCGCGGCGGACAGATCAGCAGTTGCGCCGGTCAGGTCTGTGCCCTCAACTATTTCATAGGGAGGGAACGAGCCGTTATTCACCGCGACCATCTCACCCGCATCACGAATTGCCTGTGGAAGGCGCGCATGCAGGTCAGCGTTGAACTCTTGCTCAGCCTTTGCGCTCAGCGGTGTGAGAAGCGATGCGACCAGTGCGGTCAGCGCAAGGCCCTGCGGAATTCGATTTTGTGTCATATTCTTCTCCATTGGGTTTAAAGTGCCAGTTCTGAAGCGCTGGCTTGTGAAGCGAAGATGGTTTCGGGCTCTATCGTTTCTTGCAGGATGTTTTGGGCCTGCATTTCTGCGATGAAGGCGCAGATCATGTCGCGGTTTTTGGCCATTCCGCTGGCGGCCCAGTCGGTGGGCAGTGACGCAGCAGTGCCGATCATTTCCTGCAACATGAAGGGTGTTGTGTCCGCGTAGCGGCGGCGCTTTTGCGTCCAGATGGCACGCGAAGCATCGACCATTCGGGACACTTCCTCAGTGACCCACGGGGCTTTCTGAACCAATTCGGCGTCTAGTGACAGCAGGTGAATGCCCGGCACGTAACCGACCGCACCGTAATAGGCGACCTGTTGCGCGGTGCAGTCTGGCAGCAGAAGCCGGAATTGAGACGAGTTCTCGAAAAATCCGTCTGGCATAAAGGGGGTAAAGACAGCGTCCAGCCATCCATCGGCCAGGCTGGTCATCATGGCCGCCTCATCCGGCATCGGTTCAATCAGGCCCGGTTGGCCAAAGCCGTCTAGGCGATCAATGATCGGATGTGCCTCTGTCAAGCGACCGGCATACCAGCGGACATCTTCGATCTCTGCGCCAGCTTGACGCAGAATTGCGCGGGTCCAGATATTGCCGGAGTCGCGCCAGCCGGTTACGCCAATGCGTTTCCCCACAAGGTCCGTTACCCGTGTCAGGGGGCTGTCCTTGCGTGTGATGATGCATTGGTGACGAAAGCTGCGCATTAGAAAATTCGGCAACCCAACTGTACTGCGATCACCCGATGCGATGCCGGAAATGAAGCGGCTTAACGAGGCCTCGCCACCATCATAGCCAGTGTCGCCTGCGATCGTCGCGGGCAGGGTGCCGACGCGGTCGAGCTCGATCGAAATGCGGGACGATGTTACCTCACCCAAGGCAAGGGGTGTCAGATAGTCCCAATCGCGTACTGCCAGTCGAATGTTCAGCATTTGGTAAGCCTGTCTCTGTGTATTTTTCACAGCATTGGCCTTTGTCTGTTACTGAATCAAATGTTATGATGCACCTGAACATTTAAAGGAATGTATCGGTGCAATCCATTGATCCTGAGATATTGGCCGCTCAATTATCTGATAGAACAACACGTGGGATAGCGCGAGACACAGCCGCGCTTGTGCGCAACGGCGTGTTGCCCGTCGGGGCGCGATTGCCCTCGCTGCGGGCCTTGGCCTTTGCGATGCAGGTCAGTCCCAGCACCCTGTCCGAAGCGTGGAAGGAACTTCGCCGTCTGCGTGTTTTGACGGGGCGTGGGCGGAATGGGACATATGTCAGCGCCTCCACATTCGCGAAGCGCCCCCCGCGGACATCGGCGGTGGGATATTTTGGGCCGGATGCCCTGAATCTAACCATGGCAACGCCGGATATCAGCCTGCTGCCGCGGCTGGATAAGGCATTGCTACATGCGACTGGCACTGAGGGGCTGAACAGTTATGCGCGTGTGCGGATCCTGCCAGAGTTGGAGCAGGCGCTGCGTCCGTTGTGGCCCTGTGATGCGCAGGCGATGCTCGCCACGAATGGTGGGTATAATGCCGTGTACATCACACTTCAGGCACTGGTGCCGCAGGGGGCATCTGTCGCGTTGCAAATGCCTGCGCCATTGCGCCTGCTGGATATTCTTGAGGATCTGGGAATGGAAATCCTGCCTTTGCACAGTGATGAGCAAGGGCCGACGCTTGACTCTATGAAGGACGTGTTGAAATCGCGCCCGACGGCGATCCTGTTGCAGCCCAATATCAGTTCCGTCACGGGCTATTATCTATGTCCCGAGCGGATGCAGGATTTGGGTGATCTGTTAGAGCAAACCGATACGCTGATTATCGAGGATGATGGCCTGGGGGCCGTTTCCGGGCGTCAGGCATTGTCGTTAGGCGATAGGTTTCCGGCACGAACAATCCATATCCGGTCTTTCTCTAAATCCTTCGGGCCGGATTTGCGGATGGGGGTTCTGTCGGGTGCTGAGGATCTGGTTGAGCAAATACAATCCTATCGTGCCTTCAGTGCTGGCTGGACGAGCCGTTTGTTGCAGGCCGCAGTTGCGTGGTTGTTGCAAGATGCCGAGACAACCACCAGCGTGTTGCAAACCGCTGAATGCTATAAGCTACGCCGCAACCGGTTGGCCGCCGCGTTGCGACAGCGCGGCGTGGATGTGGCTGATGGCAGCGGATTGTGTTTATTCGCGCCAGTACATTCCGAAACCTTCGCGCTCATCACATTGGCGGCTCACGGCATTGCCGTGGTGCCGGGGGCCAGCTTCTCTACCGAGCCCACCGGACATATCAGGATTGGTACAAGCAACCTATGCGAGGATAAATGCCACTGGCTGGCAGATATTGTCGCATTGGCCGCAGCTGAGCCATTTGGCGCGGCTGCGACCTAGGTGTAGTTACGCAGCCGCAGTGGCTTCGATTTCAAACATCAGACTGGGCATGGCCAATCGTGTCGCGCCAAGCAGGGTCATGGGCGGGGCACATTGGATTGGGCCGAACCGCATACCGAGCAGGTCGAAATTTTTTAGGGCCTCGTCAACATCAGTGGTGTAAACGCCCAGCCGGATGACGTTGCCAAGGTCCATATCCGCGCTTTGCAAAACCGCTTGCAAGTTGTTGAGCGCAAGGTCGATCTGGCTGCGCATATCATTTGGGTGTTGGGGGTTTCCCTCGTGATCAACGGCTGTTTGTCCGGCGATGATAAGTTGGCGTGAGGTCCCCTCGATGACTTCTCCTTGATTATAGCCAAGGTTCAGGGACCAGTTCCATGGGTTCACGGGTGTGCGATGCATGGTGATATCCTTTTAATTATAGGGGGTTATGGTGCGATATTGGACGTAATGGTGTTCTCCAGATGCCAAATTTTGGAAACGATCTGCCAGCCATCGGCACCATTTACGAAGCCAAGATGGTCAACGAAAATGCTCTGATGTGCCCGAATGCGAATTTTTACGGTGGCGCTGATCGGCGATAGGAAGTCGATCATCAAGATTTCTGCCTCGCGCGTTTGACCCGCGCTGGCGGGCGAGGCGCGACCGGCGACATCACGACTGAAGCTCTCAATCGGCTCCACGAAAACGGTGCCGTTATCTGCGTCAAACAAACTGGATTGCGGGTGGAAAACTGCGTTCAGTTTCTGGATGTCGCAGTTATGAATTGCGTCGAAATAGGTTTCTATCGCGTTGAGTAGCTCGGATTGAATGGTCATGTGCGGGCCTCCATCAGTTGATGGTCGATACTTGTCAGCTTGGAATAATTCGCGATACTGTCTGAATAGACAATGTGCGGTCGGATTCTGCCAATATGACAAAACTTGCCACTCAACCCACGAACCGCCCGCTGGTTTGCGCAATCGCCTATGACGGTCTGTGCACATTCGAGTTCGGGATAGCGGTGGAATTGTTTGCCCTGCCGCGACCTGAATTTGACAACTGGTATCGATTTACCACGGTAAAGGCTGAGGCAGGGCCTGTTCGGGCGCTTGGTGGGATTACGATGGAGGGAGAGGAAAACCTCGATCTGCTGCAACAGGCCAGTTTGATTATCGTGCCGGGGTGGCGCGGTGCAGATATGCCAGTGCCTGAGCCGCTATGCGCTGCATTGCGCGCAGCATATGATGGCGGGGCGCGGATCGCCTCGATCTGTTCGGGCGTTTTTGTTCTGGCGGCCGCTGGGTTGCTGAGCGGCAGGAACGCGACAACACATTGGCGCTATACAGATAAACTCGCCCAGCGGTTCTCCGATGTGACGGTGGATCCTGACGTTTTATTTGTACAGTCAGGGCGGGTCTTTACCTCGGCCGGGTCCGCAGCAGGTTTGGACCTTGGCCTGCATATTATTCGACAGGATTACGGTGCGCAGGTCGCGGCCTCGGTCGCGCGGCGACTGGTTTTGCCCGCGCAACGGGATGGCGGACAACGCCAATTTGTACCGCGCCCCGATCCAAAGGCGCGCATTGGATCAGGTCTAGCTGGGTTACAGGATCGTATTCGCGCATCCCTTAACGAGGAATGGCCGATTGAGCGTATGGCGCATTTTTCGGCAACCAGTGGGCGCACCCTTGCACGGCGTTTTCATGAGGAAGCGGGCACCACGCCGTTGAACTGGCTTAAAGGTGAGCGCATATCACGCGCTGCTGAATTGCTGGAGGATGGCGCGATCCCCCTATCCGATGTTTGGGAGGCCTGCGGTTTTGGATCAGCCGAAACATTCCGTCGTGAGTTCCGAAAAACGATGGGTGTTCCGCCAGTGCGGTATCGGGAGCGGCTGGGCGGGCCGGTTTTGGCTATTCCGGATGCTCCTGCGGAATTCGAAATTCCATAAGCGTCCGGCATACCAGATTGGTGCTTTGTGGATCATCTGAGCATAGTCGATGTTCAGTTGTGGGGGCAATCTGCGGATCTGCAATAGGTGGGGTTAGACATTGCACAACGAAAATTGTTGTTACGCCTGCCAGCATGAAAATGATCCCCGGTGAGTTTGCCGCAATCGCAAAGGACAGCCGCCTCGTACTTGTCAGATGCAGGGGGGATTTTCTGCGGGAAAGCACATGGCGCATGGCAATCAGAGCTCCTATCGAGCAAATTGCCAAACCGACCGTTAGCCCCAGTGCAACCATAAATGTGCGGTAAGTGACGAGCAGTTTTATCCGTTCCTCACGGTAATTCGCGGCAGTCTGCAAGTAGTTTTGATCATAGGGGTTCGGCCCCAACCGCGCCGATATTTGGTGGTGCAACAGGCCCGTTGCCACGACGAAGATGACAAACAGCACGATGATTATGACCGTCATGCTGACCAGCCCCCATATCGTTGCGCGATCAGCCAGGGTGTGCCGGCCCTCTTTCGATTTAATCATGGGTTGGATCGTGCCGGTGAGTGCGTCGGACATGTTGATACTCTTGGGCTGAAAGCGATGCTGTCGTTGGGGCGTTAGGAACATCGAAAGGCGGTGCGCCCGATCAATGTGATCAACTCCTCCACATGCGTGAAAGTGTCTGCCGTTCGATCAATGCAGGCGGATGCTTTCTTTGCCTCTGCGGCGATGGATTTCATCTCGTCCAACAGGTCGTTGAGTTCGGTGTTTTTCGCGGCCAGTTCCGCCCGCCGTAGAGTGGTGGCCTCCATGGCCAATCTGACAGATTCATGTGAGAGAGCAGCCCTTTGCATCTCGTCACCGTCCCTTTCGGCGGCCTCTGCTCGCAGGCCGAGTTCGGCAATTGCGTTGATGATCGAGATTTTCAGGCTGAGGAAGCTGCCAGATAGCTGCGCGGATGCGGCGCTCATGTGCTCTGATCCCCTAGGGCATTTGCCAGATTGGATATTTGGGTGATGATGTGGCGCAGCTTGTCATGCGGTGGGCCAGTCTGCTCGCAATCTGCAAGAACGGTGGCATGTAGACGGATGATAAAGGTCAATCGACGAAAACGCGTTGATGCCTCTGCTCGTTGCACAAGGCTCACCGCGGGGTGAGTGGTGCTGATCGTTTGGTGGGGATCAAATGCGGTGTTTGGATTGTTTTGAATAACCGTCAGGCGGTTGATCAATGTGCTTAGGACGGGGCTGGCACAGCGCATGGTTCTGCGTATTGCATAGGCACGAAGGCGCAGTTCGGCAAAGCTCATTGCCGCAGGTGATACCGGTAATTCAGGCGGCACGGCGATGCCGATCCGGTTCAATAGCTCCAGATCATTACCTGTATAATTGGTAAAGGCTGATTGCAGCGCTGCGGCACTGTTGCTTAGCTCCTCCACTCGCGGGGTTGCGTAAAGGGCTAGCAGAGCCTGAAGGTAAGCTTTTAGTATCTGCGTCGCTGTTGCTGATGTTGCAATTTTATACGGGATCAGCGGTGTGTTCGGCCGGAGCTTTATTTGGACATGTGATGCGAGCACGGCGCGTCCTTTCACTGATGTATGACGACAGGGTCAGCGTATTGAAGCCGTGCTGTAAAAACAGATGGCCACCGTGAAATCACCGTTAGAGAACCGTGAATAAAACCATCGAAAGCGACAGATCGTGAAAACTGCGTGAAACCACTAATTGCCCGACCATGACCGCAGACGTGACTGGTTTTGGATGGCAGAGTAGGTTCAGAAAACGGAGAGCCAGCATGACCACGCAGAACTGGATGAATGATAGCAACTTCCACGGATACCCAAGTTGGGAGCGTGATCTGTTGGGCGCGGATTATGGCGATTACGTTCCGATATTTGTGGACATATTTGCGCCAGAGGGCGGCACGCTATCCGATGGGATCAACAGCATTCTGGATTCGGACGTGATCCACATTTCGCAGGCGGAGGTCGATACGCTGCGGCGTGAGCTGCGCTATCTACAGGATGCATCGCTCGACAGTCTTCACAGCCTGATCTATTGGCCAACAGATCATCAGCAGCCACTGCCCGAGCATCTGCAAATCCGCCATATTGGCGCGTCGGTTGGCAATGTTAAAACTGGTCATGGCGCGCCTATCCAATCACCCGCGTGTAATGTCAGCAATCATCCCGAGGGTGGCGCAATAATCGGGATCATTGATGGGGATATCGGCTATCTGAATGCCAGCTTTCGCAGGGCGCAGCGCACCCGCTTTCTGGAAATCTGGATGCAGGCCGAGTTTCCAAATGCGCCGGTTGATCAGGGCGGTATCATTCTCAACACCGATGATATTCAGGCAGAGATCGCGTCGCCCAAGTCCGAACACCAGATCTATGCCGAGCATGCCGCCCGCCTGTCCGCAGCGCGCCCGATGGTCACGGGGCGGCGGGTCAGCCATGGGACGCATGTTCTAGACCTTGCCGCGAATAATGCGGGTACGCAGGATTTACCCATCCTTGCCGTGCAATTACCAGCCGAGGCGATCCGCGCCACGTCGGGGCGACGGCTGGAGACGCATGTTGCATCCGGATTGCGCTGGATCGTGACAGGGGCATTGCGGGCGGGGGCGGCACATTCCGGTTTGGTGGTTAATCTGAGCCTTGGTGCGCTTGGCGGCGCGGGGGACGATAGCACCTTTTTGGGCAACTGGATGAAGGATGAGATCGCCCGCTATGATCGGCTGAGCAACACCACGGGGCGGATGGATATCGTCGCGGCCTATGGCAATGCGCGAGTGGAGCGGTTGGTTGCGCGGGGAGTGGTTTCGGCGACCGATCCATTGCAACTGACATGGCGTGTGCAGCCCGATGACCGCAGCGATAGCATGATCGAATTGCGCGCGGATCAGATGGCAGACATGGTGCTGACACTAACCGCGCCGGATCGTACTGGACATATCTGGCAGGGGGCATGGCCGCAGGCAGGCGATCGCCATCTATTGCTGCGGGGTGGGAAAATTGTCGGCGGGATTTACGGCTATAGCGACAGTGCGGGGCAGTCGAGTGTCTTGATAGCCTTGGCTCCGACCAAGTCTAATGAAGGCGCGGCCCATGCACCGTCCGGTGGGTGGGGTGTCTCGCTGACCAATGGTGGCGTGGTGGATTGCCAGTTCAGTGCCAAGGTTCAACGCGATGATACGCCAGGTACGTATTGGCAATTGGGGCGGCAATCCTCGCTCGATGCACCGGCGGGCTGGATCTATGATGCGGAGCAGGGAGCCTATGTTGCACCGGCGCCGAACAATCCGATCACGCGCAAGGGCACTGCCGTATCCTTTGCCGGGGTGCAGCACGATCATATCCATCTGGTTAGTGCCTTTAGGCCGAAAACCGGGACAAGTGACGTGGTGACAGCGTCCTCCTATTCAGCGGAGCCAACTGCGGCAGACACCACCGACAAACCCGATTGGTCCGCACAGGGCGATGACGGTGTGATGTTGCGGGGCATTCGGGCCGCTGGTCGCCTTAGCGGTAGTTATGCGCGCCTGTCGGGCAGCAGTGTCGCCGCCCCACAGGTCACGGCATATCTGGTCCAGCAGCACCGCAATGTGCCCCGCCCCCCGCCAATCGTCGTGGATCAGATCGACGGGCCGCAGGGACCATTGCGGTTGGGAGAGCAGCGCCTGCCGCGGCGCTGATCCTACCATTCCTGCTGTGCGCGGGCACCGATGGCGGCCAGCAGACCCGATCCGGTGACCTCCGTCACTCTCCCGTCAAAGGCGGCATTGCCTGTCCATTGCTCATGCTCGAACGCACTGGTCCATGCGTCGCCCCAACCGTTGACCTTAACCTTTGCCCGCTGCCCAAACAGAGGCTTGGCCATCATCATCGCCATGCAAACGCCCAGCAGCGCGCCATCGGCGCTATCCACGGGAAAATGCACGCCAGCCACAGTGCGGTTATTGGCAATCCGCGCGGCCAGTGAAAACAGCATTGGAACGGTGCCGGTCTTGCCGTCAGGCTCGTCCAGATAATCCATGATCTGTTGCAATGGCGCGTCGGTTGAAACTGCGCCATCGGGCAGGATCAGGGCGTCCGGCTGTTTCAGTGCAAGGATCGAGAGGATCGTTGCAAATGTATAGGCCTCGGTCGCGTGGCCGGAGGGATACGAGCTGTGCGTTGGGGTCTGGATGATTGGCTGCACCTTGGGCGTGAAATCGATCGGTCGCGGCGCATTGCACAGGAACTTCATCTGCATCTCGGGGCGGGAAATGGCGCGATAAACCAGCGCGAGCAGCTCCATCGTCCAGCGACGCCCTGCACCATCCAGTCGTACCTGCGTGCCAAAGAAGGACAGCATATCGCCCATTTGTTGCAGGATTTCTGGCATACGGTCGCTGCGCAGCTGCATCTCGCTCAGCAGAAACTTGAGCTGGTTCTGGTTCAGCCCCGTTGGGCTAGGTGGTTTCAGCGTGATCGAAACTTTGCCTGATTTCAGGGTGTAGCCGTTTTCAGCATCACCAGTTGGCCCGTCCCCAAACAGGCCCGCAGTGTGCGCATCAATCACGGCGGCGCGGGCGGATGGGTCCAAGCTCTGCAACCGTTGCAGCAGCGCAACGTCGTCAGTGCCAGATGAGAATTCGCGTTGCGGCTCATGCCCCGTGCCATCCCATGTTCCCATCAACCCCTCGGCGGTGATGGCCAATGCGCTGGAGAGTAACGGCGACCCTGTTCCGGCGGAGTGTTGCCCGTGCTGTCCATGCTGTCCGTGTTGGCCATGTTGCCCCAGATATGACATCGAAATTCTCCCTTAATATTTGGAACAACTTGATCCTGTGGGGGGCCATTTCATAGACTGTATTTTACCCGACCTCACATTTCACGGTAAATTCACGCGACAACCAATCGCTCACCCCTCTTTCAAATTGCACTGCTCTCTTTACAGTGACCGTGGACGAATTTTGATTTCAGGGAGGCGCTATGTTTATACAATTGGTTGGTGAAATGCGCCTTCTTGATGTTGATGGTGTTGATTTAACTCCTAAATCGGCAAAAGCGCGGGCGATGATTGCTATTCTGGCCAGAACTTTAGGTGGCACGCGGTCCCGTGCCTTTCTTGAGGGATGCCTGTGGTCGGATCGCGGGCGTGAGCAAGCAGCCGGCAGTTTGCGACAAGCGTTGAGCGAGATACGCAAGGCGCTCGGGCCAAATCAGGCGTGGTTAAAGGCGGACCGGCAGTCAATCACCCTAGGCCCCTATCAAACCGATCTGGAGGAACACCCCGCTGAAACCTTGCGGGCCATTACGCAGGGGCGGATGCTGTTAGAGGATCTTCGCGTCACCGATCCCGCTTTTGTCGCGTGGCTAACCGCGGAACGGCGGCAGTTTCGATCGCGTGGTTTGGGGGGGATGGCGCAAGCCGGCTCCATCGCGGCAGAGCCGATCCGGGGCCGTCCGTTGATCCTGCGCATCGCGGATGGTCACAGCGCGGAGGCGTTTCACGGGCAGGTAATCGGCGATGCCATTGCGCATTTGATGGCTGATTTCGCTGATCTGGAGGTCTATCTGAACCCTCCGGTGTCCACCGGGTTCGAGGAATTTGGCGATGCGCTATCACTCGACATACGAACATCGGATTTTGGCGGAAACCCACAGGTTCTGGCCCGCCTCAGCGCGGAGAAAACCGGACGCCTTTTGTGGTCACGAAACTCACCCATTCCCGTTGGTGATGCTCAGGGCTTGTCCGAGGGGGAGCTGCCCTCGCTGATTTATGAGGCAGCAGAGGTGATGCTGACCAAACACTCCAATACCGAACAGCCAGAGCCACTGCGCGGGCGGGTCGATGGGCTGGTCACCCGCGCAGTTGCAGCGATGTTCAGTTATGACGCGGCGCAATTGCGATTGGCCGAGGGCTTTCTGGCCGAGGCGGACACCCTGCTGCCCGAACCACGGACCGCCGCATGGCGCAGTATGGTGCGCCAAATCATGATTGTGGAGCGGACGGAGCCGGACCGCGAACGCTTGGCGGCGGAGGCAAAGCGGTTTGTCGCGGAAGCTTTGCAAACCTGTAAGGGAAATGCGCTGGTTCTGGGGCTGGTCGCGCAACTGGGCGTGATGCTGGACGGTGACATTGCCGCATCCGAGGTTCTGGCCCGCGACGCGATGACCGCCAGCCCGCATAATGCGTTTAGCCATGGCGCATGGGCGACGGTGGCCCTGCGTGCAGGGCGCGGTCGTGTTGCATTATCCGCCGCCATTCGTGCCAGCGGTCTGGCGCGTCGATCCCCCTATATCCACTGGTTTAACGGGTTGGTCGGGCTGTCTGCCACGACACTTGGCGAGTATGATATTGCGATCCAGTACTATGAAATGGCCCATGCGCGCGCCCCGCATTTCCGCTCTGCGATCCGGCATTTGCTGTGCCTGTATCACGCAACCGGCAACGCCGAGGCCGCCCACGGCATGGCGCGCAAACTGGCCGTGCTAGAGCCGGATTTCCAGATTGAGCGCCTGCGCGAGGATGATAATTACCCCGCGCATACTCTGCGCAAAATGCAGATCGCGCCACTAACCCTGCGGTGATCACGCGATGTCGGTGCAGCCAAACCAGATGGGCGCATCGCCCTGTGACCATGGCGTGAACTTGTGCATGATCTGCGCGAATGCCGGTCCCTGAGTGAATCTGTTCAGCCAGTTTAGCAAGTCGGGCCATGGTTGCGCGTTGAACCAATCGCGGTCTGTATTTGCGAACTGGCGCACAAATGGCAAAATCGCCAGATCGGCAATTGTCATCCGGTCGCCAAACAGGTGAGTGCCACCGTGCAACCGCTGATCCAAATCCATCAGGAACGCGGCTGCCTTTGACCGCTCAAAATTTGCATCCAGATCTGGAAAGCGGACGGCGTATTTGGTGTGGTCCAATGCCGTTTTAAACGGACCGTCGCTTGTCTCGATCAGGGTCCAGCCTGCGTCGGGCATATTTAGCAAGCCGTGGGGGTCACTTTGCTTCAAGGCCCAGATCATAATCTCAAGGCTTTCATCCAGCACCCCATCAGCCATGCGCAACGCGGGAACGGTGCCGGTTGCTGATGTTGCCAGAAACGGCGCTGGTTTATCGCGCAGCAGAATTTCGCGCAACTCAACGGTGATACCTGCGCTCATGATGGCGAGGCGCGCCCGCATTGCGTAGGGGCAGCGGCGGAAGGTCCATAATATCGGGTGTTGAGCCATGCCGGACGTTACGGATTATCGCGGTAGGCGGTCAATCGCTTATCACGTGCGAATACCGCCCATTGCAGCCGATTTGGCCGCATTTTATGATGCTGTATCAAATGCGATATTTTCAAAGCCTGTAAAGCTGGTATGCGCATATCATGGATATTGTACTCGTCACGGCGGTCATTGCATCGCTTTTCATCGTTATCGGCGCGGCTGAACCGTTAGCCGCGCGTCTGCGGCTGCCCTACAGCGTGATCCTTGCTATTTTTGGCATTCTGATCGGCATGGGGGCTGTTTTCTTTCTGCACACTGAGCTGACCGATGCGCTGAATCCTGTTGCAGAGGCGATTTTGGGGCTGCCGATCCGGTCGAACGTGTTTTTGTACGTTTTCCTGCCGACCTTGCTGTTTCAGGCCACGTTGGGGATGAACCTGCGCCGGATGCTGGATGACTGGGTGCCGATCCTGGTCCTCGCCGTTGTTGCTGTGGTCGCCGCAACGTTGAGCGTCGGGTATGCCTTGTCATGGGCAAGTACATTGCCACTGGCCGCATGTCTGTTGATCGGAGCGATTGTTTCGACGACAGATCCGTCCGCTGTGGTCTCGATTTTTCGCTCGATTTCGGCGCCACGCCGGCTGGCCCGTATTATTGAGGGCGAAAGCCTGCTGAACGATGCTGCGGCGATTGCGCTGTTTGGTTTGTTCATGGGGTTCGTGATGCTGGGGGCGCCCGACCCCAGTCTTGGCGGGGCGCTGGCGCAATTCCCTGTGCTGATTGGCGGTGGCGCACTGGTCGGCTGGCTGGCGGCGCGTGTTGCGGTCTGGGTGATGGCGCTGTTTGGGCGGCACGAACTTGCGCTGATTTCTATCTCTGTCGCGCTGCCCTATCTGGCCTATATCGGGGCAGAGCAGAGCATCGGCGCGTCTGGTGTGATCGCGGTTGTTGTGGCGGGATTGACGCTGAACCTGACCGGTCCGGGCCGTTTGCCGCCGCAGGCATGGATCAACTTACGCGAAGTTTGGGACCTGCTGGCGCATTGGTCTGGTGCGTTGATCTTTATCCTCGCGGCGCTGCTGATCCCTCGATTGCTGGAGGGGGTGACCTTTAGCGATTTCATCCTGATCGCGGTGGTTGTCGCGGCGGCTATCACGGCGCGTGCTGTTATCCTGTTCGGGCTGTTGCCGTTGCTGACCTTCCTGCGATTATCGCCCGAGGTGGAGCGCCCCTACCGCACTGCAATCCTGTGGGGGGGCTTGCGCGGTGCGGTCACGCTGGCGCTGGCCCTCGCTGTGACCGAGAGTTTCCGCGTGCCGATCGAGGTAAAGCGCCTTGTCGGTATCCTTGCGACGGGGTTCACGCTGTTCACTCTGATCGTTCAGGGTACGACGCTGCGCTCTGTCATCGGCTGGTTGGGCCTTGACCGGCTGTCCCCCATTGATGAGGCGATGTCGCGTCAGGTCGTCGCCGTCGCCCTGCAAAGCGTGCGTGAAAACGTATCCCGCACGACCGAGGCATATGCCCTGACTCATGAGATTGTGCGCGCCGAGGCAAAGATGTTCGGTGAGCGTCTGGAGGGCGCGGTAAAGGTCGCGGAGGATAGCGGCGATATCTCGGATCGTGACCGGATTACGTTGGGTCTGATCGCGCTGGCTGGCTTTGAGCGGGATACTATTCTGGACCGCGTGCGTGAACGGACGATCTCTGCGCGGATGGCCGAACCGATCTTGTCCGATGCGGACCGGTTGATCGAGGGCGCTCGGGTTGGCGGGCGCAGCGGGTATCAGCGGGCGGCACGACGATCTGTCGCCTATGGGCGGGCCTTTCGGACGGCAGTAATGCTGCACAGTCGGTTCCGCCTGTCATCGCCACTGGTCAGCATGACTGCGGATCGCTTCGAGCGCCTGCTGTCACAGCGGCTGATTATGCGCGACCTAGATACCTTTATCGACGGGCGTATTCGGCGCATTCACGGACGTCGCGTTGCGGATCTGCTGCATGAATTGCTGTCCCGCAGGATTGAGATGGTCGGAACCGCGCTGGAGGGTCTGCGCCTGCAATATCCCGGATATGCGGAGGAGCTGGAGCGCCGCTTCATCCGCCGCACCGCCCTGCGGCTTGAGGAACGTGAATACACCGCAATACGCGAGGATGGCCTGATCGGGGCCGAGGTTTATACCGCACTAATGCAGGATCTGGCCACACGCCGCACCCTGGCCGAGGCCCGCCCCCGTCTGGATATCGCCGTGCAACGGGTCGATCTGGTTCGGCAATTCCCGCTATTTTCGGACCTTGATGAGCGTGCTCTTAAAAAACTGGGCGCCGCGTTGAAGACCAAATATGTCGAGGCGGGCAAGGTTATTCTGAGCAAGGATATCGCGGCAAAAAGCGCCTTTTTCATCGCCTCGGGCGCGGTGGAACTTGAAAGCGCGGGTCAAACATGGCGCTTGGGTCGAGGTGATATGTTCGGTCAGCTCGCCATTCTGATCGGTAAGGCACGACGGGTGGAGGTGCGCGCAATTGCACCCTCAACGCTATTGGTTCTGGATGAGGCACGCTTTCGCACCTTGCTTGCGCGCAGCTCCGCATTGCGGGATGCGGTTCGGGCCAGTGCGGAACAACGTGGCGTGGACCCTGCGCTGCTGTTCGTCGAGCAGCCTGATACAAAGTGACAGGTACAAAATTCAGCGAACGAGCCTAAAATTTGTACGGTCCAATATTGGCACATGGTTCAGATTTTGCTAATCGGGCAGCGGCTGCGGCCGCAAAAAGGCAGCCATAAATGTCAGCCTTAAATTACTCTGCGCTGACATTACGAACAAACTGAACACATAAATATAGCACTACGCTCCACCTCCAAATCCAGTGAGTGGCGGCAAAGGTGCGATTAACCTCTATAGGGAGTCCCCCCATGCTCACATTTATATCGCGACCGATGGTTCGCATCGTCGATCGATACTTACCGGACCCATTCGTATTCGTTCTGATCCTAACTCTGATTGCGGGTCTGGCTGCGGTTGGAACGCAGGGGACCAGCCCCGTAGCAGTTGTAACAATGTGGGGCGACGGATTCTGGTCGCTGCTCAATTTCTCCATGCAAATGTTGCTGGTATTGGTTACGGGCTACATGATGGCCTCTACGCCACTGGTGCGTCGCGGACTATCTGCATTGGCGCAACTTGCCTCCAGCCCCGGCAGTGCAATTCTATTGGTTAGCGTTGTTTCGCTGGCTGCATCGTGGATCAACTGGGGTTTCGGTCTGGTCGTTGGCGCGCTGTTCGCGCGTGAACTGGCCCGCACGATCCGCGTTGATTACCGCCTGCTGGTCGCATCCGCCTATTCCGGTTTCATCGTCTGGCATGGCGGCTTGGCAGGGTCGATCCCGCTGTCCATCGCGACCGAGGGGCACCCCTTCGCCAGCATCACAGGTATTATCCCGACATCCGAGACGATCTTCTCGACCTTTAACCTGGTGATTGTTGTTGCGCTGTTCATCGTGGTGCCGCTGGTCAACCGTGCGATGCTGCCCAACGAGGAAGACTCCGTTTACGTCGATCCGGCCCTGTTGGCTGAGGATACTGCGGAAAAGCCTGAAAACGCGACGCCGGCGGAGCGGTTGGAGAACAGCTTTATCCTGTCCATGCTGATCGGTGGTGCAGGTGCTGCGTGGCTGATCCAGTATTTCGCTGCGGGCAATGGCCTGTCGCTGAACGTGATCAACTTCCTGTTCCTGACTCTGGCGATCCTGCTGCACGGTACACCGCGTAACCTGCTGAACGCCCTGACCGAGGCCGTCAAAGGCGGCGCCGGCATCGTAATCCAGTTCCCGTTTTATGCCGGTATCATGGCGATCATGGTGCAATCCGGTCTGGCGGCGAGCATTTCCGAGGGCTTGGTCGGCTTGGCCTCGGCGGCGTCCCTGCCGTTCTGGTCGTTCATCTCCGCCGGTATCGTGAACTTCTTCGTTCCGTCGGGTGGCGGTCAGTGGGCGGTTCAGGCGCCGGTTATCCTGCCCGCGGCGGAGGCACTGGGTGCGGATCTGGCGCGTACCACAATGGCTGTCGCGTGGGGCGATGCATGGACCAATATGGTGCAGCCGTTCTGGGCGCTTCCGATCCTCGGGATCGCGGGTTTGCGCGCGAAGGACATCATGGGCTTTTGCGTGGTTCACCTGATCCTGTCAGGCATCATCATCTCGCTGGGCCTGTCCTTTATCTAAGCTAAACACGGTGGGCGCAGGTTAAGCTCTGCGCCCGCCGCATTCGCAGCGTATCGGTAATTGCCTTGTATCGTGCGCCTGCACGAAATATTATTCCTTTACGGGCAACTCCTTAGATCTGGCGTGCCGCAAATTTACGGCGATTGCCTTGGGGGGTGCATGCTTACGATCTGTTGCAAAGCACACCTGATGCCTAGCAGTGCGGATGCCTATAATGGCTGACGCTTTGATTGGCGGTATTGTCATCAACGAGATTTTGGCTGACCCAAACGGTGCCAATAATTTTGATACTGATGGCAACGGTACGGCGGATAACCTCGACGAGTATATCGAGCTGTTTAACACCTCTGCCAGTTCGATCGACATTTCCGGTTTGGAGTTGTGGGATGCCGGTATCGGGCAGTGGTTTACTTTTCCACCCGGCACGGTCCTGGCGCCCAGTGGGCACGCCTTGGTAATGACGGGCGTCCAATCCGGTGGCAGTCTGCCATCGGGCGCGGCAGGTGATTTGTTCTTTGATGCAGGGCGGGGCGCGCCGCTGATCAACAATGGCGGCGACAATGTCACCCTTTATGATCCGTCCAGCGATACCTTTGTCCAAGCGGTGTACAATGGCGATAGCCTTGATGACCCGACACTGGGTGCGGGCGGTTATAGCGGCTTTTCCTCGACCGCGTCCCGGATCGGTTCGGGCGAGGATTTTGGCAATGATGTGGATGGACAATCGGTGCAGCGCACCGGTGACGGGGCAGATGTTTTCACTACGGACGAGCCGACGCCGGGCGCGACCAATATCTGCTTTGCGAATGGTACGCAGTTAGCCACGCCCGGCGGATTGCGCGCGGTCGAGGATTTGCGCGTCGGGGATCGGGTCACCACCCTGGATGGTGACGCCGTGCCAGTTAGTTGGATTTTCGTTAAGTGCTGGTCTGTAGAGCAGATGTGCACATCCCCGAATTTGGCGCCGATCTGCATCTCTCAGGGCGCGTTCGGTAATGGAGTTCCGCAGCGTGACCTACGTCTATCGCAACACCATCGCATTCTGGTTGAGGGACCAATTTCTCAACGCATGTTCGGTGCGGCGCAAGTTTTGGTCCCTGCAAAGGCATTGCTGGCTTTGCCCGGCATCTATGTTGAGCAGCCCCGGCAGCCGGTATCCTATTACCACATCATGCTTGATGCCCATCAGGTCCTTTCGGCTGAGGGCCTGTGGAGCGAAAGCCTGTATCTGGGGCCGCAGGCGCTGAACACGATTCCGGATGAATTGCTACAGGATGCGCTGGATGTACTGGGCTTAACGCGTGAGCAAATACGAAACAGCCATGTTAAACCCGCACGCCATTTGGCCTCTGTTCGGCAGGGCCGGAACTTGATCGTTCGGCATCAACGGAACGCGAAACCTCTGATGCGACTACGCTGATTTAAAAGTTTAGCGGAGCCCCGTCCTTAACCTCCTTCATGACGAAGAACGTGCGGGCCTGTCGGACCTCGGGCAATGCGATCAGCACTTCGCCGTGCAGGCGGTTGAAATCGGCCATATCTGCCATGCGGATTTTCAGCAGGTAATCGAAATCTCCCGCAACCAGATGGCAATCCAGAACCATTGGTAAGTCACGGATCGCGTTTTCAAAATTCGCGAAACTCTCTGGTGTGGAGCGGTCCAGAACCACGCCAACCATCGCAATCGCACCTAGTCCGACAGCCTCGGGGTTTACGATGGCCCGCACGGTCTGGATGTACCCCTCATTGAACAAGCGTTGGGTGCGCCTATGGCATGTGGCAGGGCTGACATTCACCTTTGCGGCCAGATCGGCATTGGTCAGTCGCCCGTCATTTTGCAGCAGGCGCAACATTCGTTTGTCGATTCGATCTAGGGCCAAGGTGAGAGAATCTTCCGTATTGGTGAGTTCAGTTCATATTAGTCAGCAATTTTTGTAATGTTTACCAAATTATCGAAAGATATTTGAGGTCAATTAGAGAGCACCCCTCAACCCTAGGTCGCTACCCTGTGTTCACCTCAAACCGCAGGAGCCTCTATGTTAGATAAATTTGAACGCTATCCGCTGACCTTTGGTAAAACCCCGATCGAGCACCTACCGCGCCTGACTGAAGCCCTAGGTGGTGAGGTAGAGGTATATGCGAAGCGTGAGGACTGTAATTCCGGTCTAGCGCAGGGC
The DNA here is from genome assembly GCF_900231835.1 of Pontivivens marinum. Taxonomy (GTDB): domain Bacteria; phylum Pseudomonadota; class Alphaproteobacteria; order Rhodobacterales; family Rhodobacteraceae; genus Pontivivens; species Pontivivens marinum. Next base: position 641,130 of record NZ_OCTN01000002.1, read on the forward strand.
GGTAACAAGCTGAGAAAGCTGGAATATATCGTGCCAGACGCGATCAAATCCGGTGCGGATACGCTGGTATCTATCGGGGGTGTTCAATCCAACCACACCCGTATGGTTGCTGCAACGGCGGCCAAGATCGGGATGAAGTGCCGCTTGGTTCAGGAGGCATGGGTGCCACATGATGACGCTGTTTATGATCGTGTCGGCAACATCCTGATGACCCGCCTGATGGGCGCGGATAGCCGCCTTGTCGAGGAAGGTTTCGATATCGGCATTCGCACCAGTTATGAGGAAGCTATCGAGGATGTGAAACGCGACGGCGGCAAGCCATACGGCATTCCCGCCGGTGCCTCGGTCCACCCGCATGGTTGTCTGGGCTATGTCGGCTTTGCTGAGGAAGTGCGTGAGCAGGAGGCCGAACTGGGTTTCCAATTCGACTACATCGTCGTTTGTGTCGTCACTGGCTCCACACAGGGCGGCATGATTGTCGGGTTTAAAAAGGACGGTCGCGCAAATCGTGTCATCGGTATTGATGCATCAGGTACCGTGGATCAGACCCGCGCACAGGTTAAGGATATCGCGAACAAAACCTGCAATTTGATCGAGTGCGGATACTCGATCGAGGATGAGGACATCCACATCAACCCCGACTACGCCTATCCCGCCTATGGTGTTCCGAGTGCGGAAACCAATGATGCTATTCGCCTGGCCGCTAAAACCGAGGCGATGATCACCGATCCCGTTTATGAGGGTAAGTCGATGCAGGGCATGATCGATCTGGTGAAAAAGGGCTTCTTCCCCGCGGGTTCGAAGGTGCTTTATGCGCATCTGGGCGGTCAGCCCGCATTGAACGGCTACAGCTACACCTACCGCAACGGTTAACACAACGGGCTGACCCTGACCCATTCCGCCCGATTTCCGGGTTACTTACACTCTGGCGTTCCGTCGAATTTCTTTTCGATGCTGGTCCAGCAATCCACGTAATCATCCTGCAACGGGGCCTCATTGGCAGCGAAGGGGGTTAGATGTTGGGGGAAGCGGGTTTCGAACATGAACTGCATGGTGTTCTTTTGCAAAACAGGTTCCATCGGTTCTGTTGAGCCATGCTCGAAGGCCGCACGGTCCGGGCCGTGCGGCAGCATCATATTGTGCAGGCTGATGCCTCCGGGCACGAACCCTTTGGGCTTGGCATCATATATTCCGTAAATGTTGCCCATCATCTCTGACATGATGTTCTTGTGATACCATGGCGGGCGGAAGGTGTTTTCGGCGACCATCCAGCGTTCTCGGAACAGCACGAAATCGATATTTGCTGTGCCTTCCTGACCGGAGGGGGCGGTTAGCACGGTAAAGATCGAGGGATCGGGGTGGTCAAACAACACCGCGCCAACCGGCGAATACGTGCGTAGATCATATTTATAGGCGCAATAATTCCCGTGCCAGGCAACCACATCCAGCGGTGAGTGGTCGATGAAAGTCTCATGAAATTGGCCGCACCACTTGATCACCACGCGGCTGTGGGCATCCCGATCCTCAAAGGCGGCGACAGGGCATTTGAAGTCACGGGGATTGGCAAGGCAGTTTGCCCCGATTGGGCCGCGATCCGGCAGATCGAATTTCTGTCCGTAGTTCTCACATACGAAACCACGGGCGGGGCCCTCTAGCACCTCAACGCGGTATACCAAGCCACGAGGGAGGATCGCAATTTCGCGCGGCTCGACATCGATCACACCCAGTTCGGTGCTGAACCGCAGGCGTCCATCCTGAGGGACGACCAGCATCTCACTATCCGCAGAATAGAAATACTCATCCTGCATCGAGGCATTCACCAGATACACATGGGTCGCCATGCCGACCTGTGTATTTACGTCACCGGCGGTGGTAATCGTGCGCATACCGGTGAGCCATGTCAGCGGTTCGGTCGAATGTGGAACCGGATCCCAGCGATATTGGCCCAGCGATATGACATCGGGATCAATTTCCGGCGCGCTTTTCCAATAGGGAACGTCAATTTTGGTGAACTTACTGACATGCTTAACCGAGGGTCGTATGCGATAGCACCATGTCCGCTCATTTTGTCCGCGTGGCGCAGTAAAGGCTGTTCCGGATAGCTGCTCTGCATACAAACCATAAGCACATTTTTGCGGGCTGTTCTGCCCCTGTGGCAGCGCATTTGGCAGGGCCTCAGTTTCAAAATCATTTCCGAAACCGGGCATATAACCTTTATTTGGCCCGTCTGGACTAGGCGCGTGAGTCATCGCTGTGGTTCGGGTCATAGTGTTCCTCCTGCCGATGCCGGTTGAGCGGGCGCATTATATCGTTGCATTTGCAATGATATTCCGTATTTTCGTTGCAAATGCAACAAAATCTCTGTCGAGCTGCACCGTAGTAAGGGGTGATCCAATGGCACGATCCACCGATTTACCCCGGTTCGATCTGGCTCATTTCCTGCCTTATCGTCTGTCTCAGGTTGCCAATCAGTTGAGTTGTGAGTTGCAGGCGAGCTATGAGGATGCTGGCCTAACCACCGCACAATGGCGGGTTATGGTTCATTTGAGCCAATCCGAAAGCGTCTCTGTTCGCGATATCGAACAGCAGGTATCACTGGAAAAATCCAAGGTAAGTCGCGCGGCTGCGCATTTGCAGCAGCGTGGCTTGGTGGGCAAGGGTGTGGACCGTTCAGATGGTCGCTTGGTCGCCCTGCGCTTGACTGATGCGGGCCGCGAGTTGATGGCGCAACTACTGCCAAAGGCGATTGCGTTTCAATCTATGCTAGAGGCAAAGCTCGGCGCAGAGGCTGAAAATCTGCATCGCGCCATCGATACATTGCAGGGGTAATTTACTACTGCGGTTGAGAGATGTTTTCGGCGACAAAGGGACGCCGCAGCACCAGCAGCCATAGAACGGCGCAGGTCGCACCGATACTCATCAGCAATATGCCATAATTACGGATCAGGTCATTCTCGTTCAGGGATACGAGGTGGATGCCAACCGCGCCCATGGCTGTCACGCTGCATTGGATCAACGCAGCGGCGGAGCCTGTGTCGCGGGTTTGTTGATCCAGCAACAGGTTCGTTCCTGGGACACGCACGGTAATCACGGAAATTGTGCTCGCCGCAGCAACAGCAGCAAACAGCCACGGCGATTGTGCACCATAGAGCAGCATGACAGCACCGCCCAACACCATAACGCAAAAGCAGCCCAGTATGATGCTTTGCACCGGCAGAACCCGCGATAGCCGTAGGTACAGCACAGGGCCTAACGTGGCGCAAGCGGCGTTCATTGCAAAGATAAAGCTGAAGGCTTGCTCGGACATGCCAAAGCCATCGACATAGACATATGCGGCGATGCCCAAAAATGCCATCAGGCACATTGGCGCCGCTGAAAAGATCAACAGCAGGTAGGCAAAGCGCGGGTTCATCAACACCACGCCCAGCCGACCCCATGATTTCACCAGCGACCCCGTGGATTTTTCAGCGAGGGTTTCGCGGTAAAAGCACACCAGAATGACGGCCAGACTGGCGAAGATAGCCAATGCGACAAACATCATGTGCCATGAGGCGATTTTAAGCAGGAATGCCCCCAGAACCGGCGCGACCATTGGTGCAATGATGACCAGTGACATGACCAGCGCCATAACGCGCTCCCGCTCGCGCCCGTCGAACAGATCCTTGACGATTGTGGTGCCAACAACTGTTACGCCACCGCCTGCTAGGCCCTGCAATATCCGTGCGCCAATCAGCGCCTCAACGTTGAATGACAGCGCACATAAAATGCTGGCAGTGATATATATCGCAAGCGTGGTGAACAGGATCGGCTTGCGACCTGTACGTTCGCTGAGCGGCCCCCAGAACAACATGCCGATGGCAAAGGCGGCCATGTATGCGCCCAAGGTCATATTCACCATTGCCCGGCTGGTGGCAAACGTGTCGGTCATGTGCGGCAGCGCAGGCAGGTAAAGGTCCATCGTCAGCGGAGGAAATGCACCAAGCGCAACCAGCAGCAACAAGGTGCCCCGTTTGCCAAGTGAGGGTTGTTCAACTTTCATCTGCGGTGGTCCTGTCGCGCAGCCGAAACGCGCTGCATTTACTGAATTTACTAGGTGTACATTGGGGGCCGAACGTTCAGCCAACCATACGTTTTAATGTGCCGTCACGTTTGATCATACCATGCCAAAGTGTTGCAAGTGCGATGTGTCCAACAACCAACAGCGCCAGTATCCACCCCATCTCACCATGCCATTCGGCAGGAGCCTGCGCCCATGCGAGTGCCGTTTCACGGCCCGAGAAGATTTGAACGCCGAAATAGCTGAACCCGCGCGTATCTGTTGCTGCGGCCAGCAGACGAACGGCTGGAACAGCGACCATCAGCGCGTATAGCGCGACATGACCTGTAACTATTAGTCGTCCGGCTAGGCCCGTATGATGGGGGCGGCGGGGGATATTCATCAGGCCCCAAATTCCGCGCAGCATCACCAGCAAAAACAGTGTCGCGCCTAGATTGGTGTGATAGCTCCAGAGCAGTTCGCGCAGCTCATTTCCACGTGGCAATGCCCAGTGTAGAATGGCTGACAGAAATTGTGCGGCGAATAGCGCGGCCATTCCCCAATGCAGGATGCGACTGATGCGGCCATAGCGTTGCGGTGTGTCGGTAAGGGTGCTCATCGGATGCTCCTCAGCATTTGTTTCAATATAGTTAGCATGCTATCAATTATGTGCAACCAAATCACTCGATGTCAGATACACGAATGCGTTAGGTGACTATTCACCGCGGATCACATCAATCCGAGCGGTTAGTCGCGCAACGATGGCGGCCTCATCAGCAGAAACGCCATCGGCCAACAGATCGGTTGCTTCGCGGGGATCGATGGCCAGGTTATACAGCTCCGGCTGCGCGCCTTGTTCCAGCACCAGTTTGTAATCGTTTTGACGCAGCGCATGGCCAAACATATCCCCGCGTGAGGGGCCGTCCTGTGCAAAGTGCTCAACATAGATGTAGTCACGTGCACTCTGCCCGCCGGTCAGGACAGGGCCGAAATCATAGGAGTCCGGCATCGACACCTGCGCCCCTGTCAGGCCCGCAATCGTCGCGAACAGATCAGTGGTAGTGACAAAATCATCGCTACGGCCCGCCTGCACATCTGGGCCCGCGACGATCAGGGGAACATGGGTGCCGCCCTCGTAAATCGAGCCCTTTGCGCGATGATCTCCATAAAATCCCCGCGTCACTTGGTTAGGAGAGCCGTTGTCGCCCAGAAAAATCACTATCGTATTCTCTCGGGTTTCAGGGTCCATTGAGGCAAAAAGCCGTCCAATCTCGGTATCCAGCGCCTGCAACATGGCGTTGTAATAGGGCAATGGGTTCGCCGCGATGGCATCACGGCTATCGAGCAAATCATGGGCTGTGTGCAATTCCGCTGGGGGCAAGTGGAATGGCGCATGGGGCGCATTATAGGCCAACCACAGGAACCACGGGCCATCCTGTGCGCCGATCCAATCTATCGCGCGGTTGGTAAAGGCGGTGGTCGAATATTCATTTACCCGCACCTCCGCCTCATTCGCCACGCTGGTCCAGCGCGAATAATTCCGCGCAGTTCCTGAAAACAGGCCCCAATAGTCGGACACGCCAAATTCGCTGGGATGATCCAGCCCAGCCTCTGCGCCGGCAAGGTGCCATTTCCCGATCAGATTGCTGCTATAGCCAGCGCCGGAAACCACATCAAACAGACTGGTCATATCCGAGGACAGACCGTTTTCGCCATTCCGTGAAACTGTCGCACCAACACCGGTGCGAAACCCGTATTGGCCGGTCATTATCGTCGCCCGAGTGGGGGAGCATACCGGCGCAGCGTAGGCATTTTCGAAGACGACACCGGTATCGCACAGCGCCTCGATATTGGGCATGGTGGCCTGCTGTTGCCCGACGGCGTAACAGCGGGAGGCGTCCAATCCCATATCATCGGCAATGATAATCAACACATTTGGCGCAGCCTGAATTGGCGTCGCGGCAGGTAGGGCCAGCACCAGCAGGGTGAGAAAGTTCTTCATCTAGGTCTCTCAATTCAGTGCATGGGTGCGTCGCATTTCCAGCGATTGACGATCATGTATTGGTACGGTCGGCCGAATGTTTTCCGGCGCATTGATGGTGAGAATCTCTTTGCTCACCCCAGGGTTGTGGAGGTTGCGCTCGGGATAACAGCGAAATTGCGGCTGGTGCATGCGGATTGCCGTAATTTTTTTCTCCGCCATTTCTCACGACAGAATGCTGGTGCCAAGTCGTGCAAAATTACTGCCTCGAATGGTCGGAATTGTCGCTGAACTTGGATGCGGTAAGCAATTGTGTATACTAGTATTTAGTTGCAAAAATTCGCCCAAAATCCAGGGGCAAAATAGGGAGAAATGCCGCTGGGATCACGCCGTAACCAAACGGCCTAGACCCTTGTTGAGGCTCACTAATTTTCGCCAAAATGGCACTCAGAATAACAACATTTTACATATTTATGTTGACCTCAAACAAATAATAACACTTGAGTACGGCATCACGATTGACGGCGGATTGAACCGCTGCGGCACATATCTAGGGAGACGAAAATGACATTTATGAAGACCACCACGACTCTGCTTAAGGGCGCGACCCTTGCAGCTCTTTTGACCGGTGCAGCCAGCGCACAAACTACCCTGCGCGGCGCCAGTATGTTCGACAATGACCACGCATTCACCAAAACGATGGTGCGTTTCGCAGAACTGGTTGAGGAAAATTATGACGGTGAGGTTGAGTTCGACCTGCGCCTGAATGGTGAGCTGGGCGTAGAGTCCGATTACGTCACTTACCTGAACCAGGGCGTGGCCATCGACTACACTATCATGGCACCGTCCAACATGGCGCGCTTCTCGCCCTCGATCCCGCTGATGGACATGCCGTTCCTGTTCCGCGATCTGGATCACTGGAATGCGGTTCTGTCCAGCGACGCGCTTGCCCCGCTGGAGGCTGAGCTGCTTGAAACCGCTGATATCGTAATCCTCGGCTATACAGGTGGCGGCGTGCGCAACCTGGTTTCGTCCGAGCCGATTGCGAATCTGGACGAGTTGAACGGCCACCGCATGCGGGTTATGGGTGCCCCAATTCAGGCGCAAATCTTTGCAGCGTTGACGGCGGCCCCATCCGCGATTTCGTACAGCGAAGTTTACAACGCGATCCAGACCGGCGTTATTGCTGGTTTCGAGAACGAAGCAGCCTCGATCCAGAACCTGAAGTTCTATGAAGTTGCCCCCTACGTGACCCTGACACGTCACACCATCACCGTGCGCCCAATCGTGATGAGCGGTAAGACATATCGCGACCTGCCAGCCGACTTGCAGGAAGCGGTTATGGCTGCTGGTAGCGAGGCAGGTGCCTTTGGCCGCGCGCTGGAATCCGGCGAAGATGGTGAGAAGTTGCAGGAAATGATCGATGCGGGTCAGGTCTTCGTTAACGAGTTCGAGGGACGTGAAGCACTGCTCGAAATGGTTGTTCCGGTACAGGACGCCTATGCGGCCGAACTGGGCGCGACCGAGCTGCTCGAATCCATCCGTGGCATGTAATCGCCGATGAGTGTGCGGTCCCTGCCAGCGGGTAGGGACCGTATTTCTGTTGCGGGCTGCGGCCCATTTCAATTCAGGTGGTATGGCCGTGGGCTATATACTCGAGACCTTTTGCAAGGCGCTGCGCGTTCTGCTGGGTGTGTTGGTCGGCTCGCTGGCCATTCCCGTCGCGATGCAGGTTATTTCCCGCTACACGGATCTGATCCCTGTCTACTTGTGGACCGAGGAACTCTCGACTTTCATCTTCGTCTGGGTGGTGATGATCGGGTCCATGGTGGCGGTTTGGGACGGCACCCATTTCGATGTGCAGGTCATACCGGATGCCCGTAATCCCCTGATGCTGCTGATCCAAAAGGGTGTTGTGCTGGTGCTGATTGCGATCTTTGCATTGCTGTTCGCATGGTACGGCATTGATTACGCCGAATTTGGCGGCATCCAACGATCCGTGATGATGCGCGCCAATCTGATGGTGACCTATATTTCCGTACCAATCGCAGGCGTCGTGTGGACCGTTTTCGCGCTGTACCGCCTATATGAGCTGATCGCTATTTATCGTAATACAAAGGGAGCGGAGGCATGATTATCTCTACCGTTATGGCCTGCGCAATTCTGGTTGGCGGGTTTATCGCGCTGGTTTTGATCCGCGTGCCGGTAGCATTCGCGCTGGGTATTGCGACCCTGCCGATCGTGGTTCTGGATGTCCGGCTGACGCCGTTTATCGTGATGGACCGGATGTTCCAGTCCTATAACTCGTTTATTTTGCTGGCGGTTCCGTTTTTCCTGCTGGCGGCAAACCTGATGAATTCGGGTAAGATTACCGACAGATTGATTGAGCTGGCCCGTGTCCTAACCGGCTGGATGCCGGGCGGTTTGGGTCATGTGAACGTGGCTGTGTCGATGCTGTTTGCAGGTATCTCCGGCTCCTCCACCGCTGATGCGGCGGGGTGTGGTAAAATCCTGATCCCCGCAATGGTTAAGGAGGGATATGACACCCGCTTTGCCGTGGCGATTACGGCCTGTTCGTCCGTGATGGGGGTGATTATCCCGCCCTCGATCCTGATGGTTGTCTGGGGCGGGGTTATGCAAATCTCCGTCGGGGCGCTGTTTTTGGCGGGTGCATTGCCTGGGCTGCTGATCGGTCTGGCGCTGATGGGCACGGTGTATGGTTATGCCAAGGTTTATGGCTATCCCACGGCGGGCCGTCCTGATCTGGGCGAATTTTGGCGCGCGTTCAAGGGCGCTGCACTGGCCATGTTAACACCAATGTTGGTGATTGGCGGTATCGTTGGCGGTATCGTTACCCCAACGGAAAGCGCGATTATCGCGGCGGCCTATGCATTGTTCCTAGGCATGTTTGTCTATCGCACGGTCAGTGTGCGTGATCTGGGTGGCATTTTGTACGAGACGGGGCGCTTTGCCTCAATCTCTCTGTTCGCCATTGGAACGGCGTCTGCCTTCGGCTGGATGTTGGCGTTTTTCAACGTGCCGCGCCTGATTGTGGATGTGATGACCAGTGCACATCTGGGGCCATTTGGCACGGCGCTGATTATTGCCTTCCTGTTCCTGTTTTTCGGCCTGTTCATTGATGCGATCCCGACGATTATCATCCTAGGCACGGTGCTAATGCCGGTTGCGGCGGCGGCGGATATTCATCCGGTGGTGTTTGCGATTATCGGTATCGTCTCGCTGGCCTTTGGACTGGTCACGCCGCCCTATGGGCTGTGTTTGTTGATATCAGCGGCGATTGGTGGGGTGAATGTGGTGCAAGTGCTGCGGGATGTGGTGATTATCCTGATTCCGATGCTGGTGATCCTGATCCTGATCATTCTGTTCCCCGAAATGGTGCTGTGGTTGCCCAAGGCGATCATGCCGGACTCGTTCAGGTAAGAGCAGCGCGGGATGTTTGGGCCACCATTGCCCGCGCGATCTGACCTAAACGAAACGCCCGCTCACAGGTTTTCTGTGGGTGGGCGTTTTAATTTGGAGGGGGCTTAGAGCGTGCCGTCAAAAATCCGTTTGCGCGCATTCTCGATATGCGCCCGCATCGCGGTTCGGGCTGCATTTTGATCCTGATTTCGCAACGCTTCGAAGATCGCGTAATGCTCCGCCTGTACCAATGCGAGGCGGTCATGCGTCTTGGTCAGGGACAGGCTGCGCGTCAGGTTCATGCCGGTGGTGATGTTTTGCGTCATGGAGGTGCGGGCGGTTACGAAATACTGATTATCTGACGCCCCGCAGATTACGGCGTGGAATGCCTCATCCGCATCAACGCCCAATTCCCCCGCTGCTATGCAGCGATCCAGTTCCTGTAACGCGTCGCGCATGCGCGTTATATCGGCATCCGAGCGTCGTTTCGCGGCCAGAAAGGCGGCCTCACCCTCAACTGCGGCGCGAAACTCAAAGGTGCGCTGGATATCGGCAATTGATCCGATAGGGGCAAAGTCCAGCACCGCGCCATCAGGGCGACGCATCACATAGGAGCCGGAGCCCTGACGTGAGACGATCACCTCATCCTCGCGCAGTTGCTTTAACGCTTGGCGTAGTACGGGGCGCGACATCTGGAATTGCTGGCTCAGCTTGTGTTCAGTGGGCAACTTGCCACCGACGGGGATCGTGCCATCGACGATCATTGACAAAATCCGCTCATAGGCCTGATCGGCAAGGGTCCGGTCACGACCGCCAACATCGTTTTCAAAAGTGCTGGCGGGATTGTCGCGCATGGGTCTGCCTTTGATGCTTATTAGCTGCGGGAGGTGTTGTGATGCACATGCCAGCATTTGTAATATTTTGTAAAATTCTGGTCGGGATTGTCAATGCGCTGACGCGGCGGTCAGAAACGAAAAAGCACCCCTGCGATGAGGGGTGCTTTTGGCAATCTATTCGCCCCCGCTAGGGAGCAGGGTGATTACATTTCACCAAGGTTCAGGAACAATGTCTCGCCTGAGCTGTCATCAACACCGTCATTATCGGTGACGATCCATGCATTGCCATCGGCGTCAAAGGCCATGCCCTCGATCTTATCCACGACATAACCGCCGGTGGCGGACAGGGCGGGGATCAGGTCCAGAACAACTTCGTGGCTGACGACCGGCAGTTCGCTACCCAACGGGGCGGCGACCATTTCGGACATTGGCACGCGGGTAATCAGCTTGGTCACGGCATTATCGCCGATCTGGTTGTCACGTTCGATCAGGTAAACGTAATCACCATGGGCAACAATTTCCGACAGGCCAACCCAGCCGGTTTCGGGGACCGTACGCTCGTACAACACCGCGCCCCACTCCTCGGTCTCCAGATCGTAGGAGACCAGCTTGACCATATTATCCGCATCATCAGCCCAGTTGCGCTGGATCGCGATCCACAGCTGCGACCCGATCATGGTGATGCCTTCGGAGCCGAAGCGCGCCTCGACCGCCAGCAATTCAGCGGGGAAGGGGATTTCGGTCGTGATCTCACCCTCGGCATCAACGTGGTAGATGCCGTGCGGGATCATACGGTCGGTGCGTCCCTCGGAGGCGATCCAGAATCCGCCCTCACCATCGGTGGTGATGCCTTCCATATCCAGCTTTTGCGCAGGATGACCGCCACGGGTGACGGGCAGGGCATCGGTGATGCGGGCCGGTGTCTGCGTCGCGTCGATGGTAAAGATCGTGGGCTGATAGCCATAGAAGCTATCGTTCACGGCGTAGAACGTACCGTTCTGCTCAGGATCAGCCGCCAAACCGGACAGCGCGGACCAGCCGATCAGCTCATCCGCACCGGCAGAGGTCAGGTGCGGATAGCTCGCCGCGCCCTCAGCAAATTCAAACAGCATAACATGGCTGCGTGCGCCGCCATCCTCGGCTAAATCGGCCTCGTTCGCGGTGACCAGCAGGTTGCGCGACGGGATCGCAACAGCGCCCTCGGGTGCAACGCCCGATGGCAGCAGCTGGGTCAGAACTGGGTTGGTCGGGTCAGTCACGTCGTAAACGCCAACCAGCGAACCACGCTCGGACAGGATGAACACCATTGGGGTGCCGTTGATGGTGGCGAATTCCATGCCCTCGGGCTCACCACCCTTGGCGTCGGAGCGTTTGTCGGGGTAGTGGCCTGCTTCGATCACTGCATATTCGAACGAGGTGCCGCTGTCCCAAACCAGCGTGCCATCCTTATGGAACACGGACCAGCCGCGGGTACCGCCGTCCATATCGCCCTCGTTGGCCATGGCGAGATAGGTGTCATCGATCCATTGCACGCCGTCCGGCTCACGCGCGATGTCGGAACGGGATTCGGTGAAGATCATCGCTGCGCGCTCATCCGTGGCGTCAATGCCGGTCAGATCAACGGTGCCTGCGGAGAAATGGCTGATGACAGCCGCGTCACGATCCAGAACAACGATGTGGTTGTTTTCCTGCATGGTAACAACAACTTCGCCTAAATCGTTGATGTCAACAAATTCAGGCTCTGGATCATCTGCGCCGATTTCAGCCAGACCGGTTACTTCGGCAAAGCGGATGGTGTCGCAGACCAGCACGCCATCTGCATCCAGATCGATCAGGGCGACGGTGCCACCGGGCATCTGGCCGATACGGCCGTCGCCTGCATCCTCGTCCCGCTCGTTTTCAATCGCGATGGCGATGAACGAGCCGTCCTTGGCGACTGCGGTGCTGTCGGGCTGACCGGCCAGATCGCAGCGCGCTGTCTCGCCCATCGTGTCGATGGCGAAGGAGGCGGCGAAGCCGGACGGGGCGGAATAGCTCTCGGACGTATTCACGCCTGCGATTACGCTGTTGCCCACGGCGGACACGGCAGTCGGCTCACCGTCCATGGTGATTGTGCCCAGCGGTGCAGGGTTGGCCGCGTCGGTAATGTCGATAAAGCCGATCACACCCAGCGGGCTGTCGGAATAGATCAGCGTCATGCCGTCGCCCGACGCGGTAATGATCTCGGACGAGGTTTCCGCTGCGCCATCGGAATTCGACGCAACAGGGAAGGACGCGATGCGGTTAAACGACATTTCCTGTGCCGTTACAGCCGTTGCCGCAAACAGCGCCAGCGCCGAGGTCAAGCCAAGATTAGCGATTTTCATGTTCGTTTCCTTTGAGGGATAACCGGTTCCGCGTGGAACCAAGGACAAACACATTCACGTCGCCATAGATGGGTGCAGCCATGTGGGAAGGGGCTGTCATGTGCATAGTCGATCCCAGCGTGTGATGCGTCTGGGCGTAGGCCTATGCGGGGCCTGTATCAGTTTTGTGAAGCTGGTCGTGGCGGCGGGCCTGATGCGGCCCGCCAGTGGGGGTTACGCGCCCCAAGTTTGCCCGAACAGGCGCATCCAGTTCCTGCCGAGGATCTTGGCAATCCGCGCATCACTCCAGCCACGGCGCTGCATTTCGGCGGTCAGGGCGGGGAATTCGTTGTTGTGGCGGATGCCCTCAGGCTTACTGATCTTGGACGAGCCAAATTCGGTCAGGGTGCGGCCAGTGCCCTTATCCTTGTTCGCCCATAGCAACCATGGGCCGGGGCGGGCGCGGTTGTGGTTGAAGTCGGTGCCGATTGCGACGTGATCTTCACCCACCAAATCCAGCGTGTGCTGCATCGCGTCGATAACGTCGGCCACGGTGGCATCGTTTCCTGCGGCCAGACCGGGGGCGAATAGCGAGGTGCCGATCACGCCACCCTTTTCGGCGCAGGCCTTGAACACCTCATCGGGTTTGTTGCGAGGCACATCCTTTAGCGCACTGGGCAGGCAATGCGTGATGGCAACCGGCTTGCTGGAATAGGCGATGGTGTCCAGAGAGGTTTTGATGCCAACATGGCTGAGATCGATCAGGATGCCCGCCTGCGCCATGGCGTCCACTGCCTCACGCCCGAAACCTGTCAGGCCGCTATCGTTTTGCTCCAGATAGCCCGCGCCAAAGAAGTTCTGGGTATTGTAGGTCAACTGCATGATGTTGACGCCCAGATCCTTGAAAATCGCGAAATAGTCCAGGCGATCCTCGATCGGCGAAGTGTTTTGCCATGCCAGCATGATGCCCACCTTGCCCTCGGCCTTGGCCCGCTCAATATCGGCGGTGGTGCGGATCAGCATGGCGATATCGGCGTTTTCCGCCAGTTTCTCGCGCCACATGGTGATGTACTCCATGCCGCCCTCGAAATTCTCCCATAAAACGGAGGACGCGGAGATCGCGGTGACGCCGCCGCTTTGTGCCTCCAGCAAAATCTCGCGGTTGAAATCGGAGCTTTGCAGCGCGTCGATAATGATGGAATTTGTGTGCAGATCGGTCATGGCGAATCCTTCGGGATCAGTTCAGCAGGCGGGGCTGTCGGGCAGCCAGATGTTGTCGGGCATGTCGGGAGTCTCGTAATCGTTGAACCGCGCCAGATGGATTTCGGCATCTTCGGCAAACAGTGAGCGGGTCAGCCCCGTGGCCAGACGGCGCGCACCCTCGGTTGAGGATGGAATGCCCGACGTGACCTTGCCGTGGGTGGGCGTCGCGGCAAAGGCAAAGCAGGTGACATGCGCCAATGCAGGGCAGGTGCCGGCGACCTTCTCGGTAAAGGTGAAGTCCACGTCCAGATAGGGATAGGAGGCCAGCGACGGGTTGGTGGCGGCGGTCTGCGGTCCCATTACATCGCCCCATGTGCGAATATGCGGGGCAAAGGTGGCAAGCTCTGGCCGTTCCTCCATCGCGACGCCAAAACCGGTGGCGAAAATCGCGACATCCGCCTCTATCACGCGGTGGGGGGTGGTGATGCGCAGGGCGCCGTTGATCTCCTCAACCTTATCGACGGATGCGTTCACATGCAGGTGGGCGTTTTGGTGACGGATCACCCGCTTTACCGAATGTTTGGGCGGCGGCACGGGGGCGTGATCGCCTGCATCCATAATGGCCCATTTCGTGGAATCCGGCAGTGCGACAAAGCCTGCGGCCATGCCGCGGGACGATGTGCCGCTGAATTTATCAACAGTGGGGATTTTGGGGCGACGCACCATCAGGTCCATCCGCGCGCAACCAGCCTCTAGCGCGGCGGCGGCATTATCCATGGCGGAGGCACCAGCCCCCACCACCACAACCCGTTTTCCGGTCAGCGTCGCCTCATCGAACTCATCGGCGGAATGATAGACCAACCCCTTGGCAATGCCCTGCGCCGCAGCGGGCAGGCGGGGTGCGCCGATGGCGTCCAGACCTGTGGCGATCACAACGCGGCGGGCATAATAGCTGCCGGTGGTTGTGGTCAGGCGCATCAACATGCCGTTCGGTGTTGCGATGGGAGTGATCGCCGTCACGTCGCAATCATTGACGATATCGGCATTGGTGACCTGCCGGTACCACAGCATATAGTCCATCCACATCGGACGGGGGGCCAGCCCCATATCCTGCCATGCTTGCGTGCCCCATTGCGCCTCGAACCACGCGCGGAAGGTTAGCGCCGGTACGCCCATGGCGGGGCCTGCTGTCTCCTTGGATGTGCGCAGGGTTTCCATCCGCGCATAGGTGATCCACGGTCCCTCACGTCCCTGCGGGGCGCGGTCGAACAGGCGCACATTGCTGATGCCCTCCATCCATAGGGCGGTGTTTGCGGCCAACCCGCATAGGCCCGCGCCGATAATCGCAACATCCAGTACCGGAGCGTCCTGCGGGCCGCGAACCTGCGGCAACCATGGCTTTGGCGGCAGATTGAGCAGCTCGAATTGACGCTTGAGATCCACCTCAAGCGAGGCAAGGCCGGTGGGTGATGTCATGATCGGGTCCTCAGCATAAATTCGCTCGGTGCCAGCAGTTTTGCAGTGAGGGGCACATTGCGCGCACCATGTTGCCTGCTAGGCGAGTTTTGGGGCTATGTATTAGTATGCAAACCCCTTGCGTAGAAGTTTTATTATTCGTTGTTGACATTATGATGCAACTATTATCCAAATTACGTGTGGTAGCAACCCCAGAATATGGGATTGTAGAAATCGCTAAACGCCTTCCAGCCGCAGCGTCCAAACAGGCGCGTCCCGACAACAGGAGTTCCGCTATGTCCCTCATTGCCCGCCTAACTGGTGCAACATTCTTGGTTGCTGCCGCGTTCCCCGCCCATGCCGATACGTGGCGCCTTAGCTCGATGATGACACCCGATAGTTTCGAGGGGATGGCCTATCAGAAATTCGCTGATCTGGTTGAGGAATATACAGAGGGCGAGATCGACGTTCGCATTTATCCGAACGAGCAAATCGGCTCGATGGATTCCGTGGTCGAGCAATTGAGCCAAGGCGTGATCCAGCTCGCCCCATCTGCCGTGTCGTTCATGTCGCGGTGGGAGCCTAGCATCACCTATGCCGGCGCGCCGTTCCTGTTCGACGGCTATGACCACTGGTCCAGCTTTATCAACGGCCCGCTCTTCTCATCGTGGATGGAAACAGTCACGGCTGAATCGAATATCTCGATCCTGGGCGAGATTCCGGACATGCCGCGCGGCTCGTTCCGCACGCTGCTGACCGACACTCCGATTGAAAGCGCCGCCGATATTGAGGGCCTGAAAATCCGTCAATTCCAGAATGATCTGGTAATTGATGCATGGACCCATCTGGGTGCTGAGGTTCGCGTTCTGCCGTGGGGTGAGGTCTATGACGGCATCAATCGCGGTATCGTTGATGCCGTAACGGCCCCTGCGGAATCCATTGAATCGATGCGTTTTTACGAGGTTGCGCCCTATATCGTGCGCACCGACGAATACCCGCAGGCTGTTGCGTGGATGATGAATGATGCGGCATGGAATGCGCTGACGCCGGAATTGCAGGACGCGATGACCCGCGCCCATCAGGATGCCGCAGCCTATGCGCGCGAATTGCTGGCCGAGGCTTCGGCCACGTTGCAGACTGATTTGGAGAGCAAAGACGGCGTGACCGTGAATTTTGACTTCGACGCCTCATCCCTCGTCACCAAAATGCAGACGTTTTATATGGAGCGGGACGCAGAGGGTGAATTGCCTGAAGGCTTGATGAGCGCGGTTGACGCCGCACGCGCCGAATAGGGTCCGGCGTGCAGCAGCCCTCCACCTCCTCAGCCCTAACCGAATTACCCCGTTTGGTCAGGGCGCTGAACCGTTGGCTCGACGGTATTGCATTTGTGTTCAAGGTGGCGATTTCTGCCTGCCTTGCCGTGATGGTCGTGCTGAACCTGTATAATGTGATCTCACGCTCGGTTTTCGGCGTGGCCTATGGCTGGATATTTAGTTGGACCATGCTGATTTTTGCGTGGATGCTGCTGCTGGGTTTGTACGTCTTTATCCGGCATAGGCGCGATGTGGTCGTGGACATCTTTATGGCGCGACTGCCTGCGATGCTGCGGCGGGTGGCGGGGCTGTTTACCTGTGTAGTCGGGATAGCGGTCATGCTGGCTATCCTGCGCGGGGCACCTGCACTGTTGCAGTTGCAAACCGCGATGATGGATACAATCGACCTGCCGATTTATGTGCGCTCGCTGCCGCTGTTCATCGCGGCGGCGCTGATCCTGCTGCACTTCACGCTTGATTTCATCTGTATCGCCTGTGGTTGGGTCGAGGCATTTCCACGCCAAGACGATGCCGTTGAAAAGGGAGCAATCGAATGATCCTTGGTTTCATCGTGATCGGTGGTTTCGTCCTGCTGATGCTGCTGGGCGTGCCTGTCACCATGGCCATTGCGGCCAGTGCGATTGGCGGGCTCTACTTTGCGGGCTTTGGCGATCTGGTGATTGTGGTGCCCCAGCAAATTCTGGACGGCGCGGCCAAGCCTGCGCTGCTGGCGATCCCGTTCTTTATCCTTGCGGGCAATCTGATGAACTCGGTCGGTTTGACGGATCGGATTTTCAATCTGTGCCTGGCCTTTGTGGGGCATTTTCGGGCAGGTCTGGCCTATGTGAATGTCATCGCCTCGCTGCTATTCGCAGGTGTTTCCGGCGCTGCGACGGCGGATATTGCTGGGTTGGGGCAGTTGGAGGTCAAGGCCATGCGCGCGCGTGGCTATTCCCCGGAATTCTCGGCGGCGCTGACGGTGGCGACATCGCTGGTGGGACCAATCGTGCCGCCCTCGATCAGTTTGATTGTCTATGCGTGGCTGGCCAACGAATCCGTGGCGCGACTTTTTTTAGCGGGCATCGTACCGGGTATTTTGGTGGCGTTGTCGTTCATTCTATATATCCGCGTTGTGTCCACATGGACGCCCATGCCGCGTGAGCCACGCGCGACGCTCAAGGAATTTCGCCAAGCGGTGATCGAGGGGCTGCCCGCGATTGTTGCCCCCGGTATCATTCTAGGCGCGATCATCTTCGGCTTTGCCACTGCGACAGAGGCAGGGGTGATTGCTTGCGGATACTCGATCCTGATCGGGCTGTTTTACCGCACGGTGTCATGGTCAGGCACGTGGAAGGCGCTGGAGGAAAGCGCAATCCTGTCGGCGCTGATCATGATGATTATCGGGTTTTCGCAGATTATGGGCTGGCTGTTCGCGTTCGAGCAGGTTCCGCAGGCCTTTGCCTCGGGTATTCTGGAGACGATCAATCAGCGCTGGGTCTTCATGGCCTTCACCATCGTGCTGCTGGTGCTGATCGGCTGCTTTATGGAGGCATCACCGGCCAAGATCATCCTGCTGCCCCTGCTGCTGCCCGCCGCTGATGCGTTCGGGATTGATCGGGTGCAGTTCGGTATGGTTATCACGCTGGCACTGCTGCTGGGTATTGCCACACCACCGCTGGGGGTTGGGCTGTACCTGATGTCCGCCGTGTCTGGCGTTCGATTTGAAAAGCTGGCGGTGGCGATCCTGCCGTTGCTGATCCCGCCGATCATTGTGCTGATCCTGATTGCCAGCATACCGGAAATTACACTGTGGCTACCGGATCTGGTAATGGGTCCACGCTAAACCAAAAACGCCGGAGCCTGCGATGCAAACTCCGGCGTTTTTTATGCGCGACTGTTATGTTTAGTCGGAATGGCCTAGCGGGTGCATTAGCCGGTTCGCCCAGCCGAAAATCGCGATGGCGTGGATCAGGTCGGTGATTTGCACATCATCCATGCCTGCATCGCGCAGGGCGGCGATATGGCTGGCATCGGCGGTAGGGGGCGTGGCGGTCAATGCCTCGGCAAAGGTCAGGATTGCAGCATCACGTTCCGACAGCCCATCACGACGACCGGCATAGAGCGCCGAGATAACAGCCGTAGAGCCTGACAACCGCGCGTGCTGACGGGCATGGACATTGGCGCAATAGCGACAGCCATTGATAAGGGACGCGCCTAGTGCACCCAGCTCCCGATCCTCACGCGGCAGACCGTCCTGCGCGTACATGATCGCGTTGAACAATGTAGTGCGGGCGACATAACTGTCCGGATCATGGGCGAGGGTGCGCACATAGGCCGACACCTTCTTGGCCGAGGGTGTGACCTGCATCGCGGCCAGTTGACGTGGTGTAGCATCAGCCATCTCAACCGGTGGCAGGTGGGGCGTCCATTTCAAAGGCTTGAGCGTGATTTGCGGAATAGCCGTCATTTTGTGCGCTCCAGCAGCTTCAAGCCATGGGCAACGCGGATTTGAAAGCAGACATAGGCCAGCAATTCCGACAGCGCGACGATTTGCGCAGTGCTATACCCGACCTGTTGCAAAGTGTTCAGATCGGCGGCGGTGGCCTTACCCGGATTTGCGGCGATCATATCAGTATGATGGGCCAGCGCGATCAAGGCGGGCGTGGTGACGATACGCCCCTGTGCCAACGCGGCCAGCTCGGCTGTTTTCGGCATGGGATAGCCGCTGAGCAATTCGGGATTATCCGCGCCCAATGCAACACGACGTGCAATTGCGTTGCGCAGCTCGGGATTCAGGCCCAGATCGTCCTCGGGTGTCAAAACAGCCGCACGACAGGCCTGCGCGCCCTCAACAAATTCGGGACGAAAGGAACGGACGGTATGTAGGGGGCTGTCATTTGCCAGCCCTGCGGCCAAACTGATGGCATCGGGTCTGTGTGTCAAAATAACCTCTTTGCTCTGCACCGCAGTAAGCGGCTATGCCTACATTCAGAAAATGCATAATTAGCAATGCTTGATGCTAAACAAAAATCATGAGGGCTCGAATATGTCAATTAAGAATACTGACAGGCCGGACATGCGCGGGATCGAAGCCTTTGTTGCTGTCATGGCATCAGGCTCCATGACGGCGGCGGCGAAACGGTTGGGCATCGGACAGCCGGCCATCACGCGGCTGGTGCGCGATCTGGAGGGAGTGCTGGGCTTCACCGTGTTTGAGCGTAACGGCCCTCGCATTTCCCCGACGCAAAAGGGCGTACTGTTTCACGAGGACGCCAAGCGGCTGCTGACCAGCTATGCCCATGTGGCGCAGCGTGCGGCGACGCTGCGCGGGGCGCGGGCCAAATCCATCACCTTGGCTGCAACGCCGACCATGGCGGCAGGAATGTTGCCCAAGATGATGCAGCAGCTTGCGGCTGACTTGCCCGAGCTGGTGACAGTCACAACGATGGACGCAGAGCATCTGGCGCAGGCATTGCAATCGGGTGAGGCGGAATACGGGTTATCCGCGCTGCCACTATCGCATGCTGGGCTGGACTGTCTGGAAATGGCACGGGGAGAGTTGTTCGCAGTCGTGCCGGACTCCTACCCCGAGGACCGCGTTTCCCTGTCAACATTTCGGTCAACGCGATTGCTGACATTGGGCAACAGCTATCGCATCCGGCACAAGATTGATGCGGCGCTAACACAGGCGGGCATCGAGCCACTGGCCGAGCTGGTGACGAATAACTCGCTGAATGCGATGGCGGCTGCCGCTGCCGATCTGGGCGTCGCACTGGTGGACCCTGTTTCAGCTATGGGGATCGGTTTGCAGGGGGTTAAGGCGCTGCCGGTGGATGTGCGCATTCCCTATGAGTGGGGATTGTTCCGGCGCACGCAGGCTGAGACGCCTGAACTGGATGCCCCGCTAATGGCGCAATTCCGGCGTGTGGCACAGCAACTGGGCGGAGTCGTGGATGGCTCCTGACTTGGCGAAGTTCTGCCGTGCTGCTGCATTGTGCAAATTGTACGAAAATTAAGCACTCGCTTTGGAATCGACTTCGTCTACGGTGATAGCTGACGTTTTGAGTGGCGCGATGGGGCGCGCACCTCACACAATGATGTGAACTAAAATTTTAAGGAAGGATAACCGATGTTCACTCGCAGCCTGATCGCGATGACCCTGTTGGGGGCCAGCGCCGTACACGCACAAACCGAACTGCCATTCGCGCTGGATTGGAAATTCGAAGGCCCCGCAGCCCCCTATTTCGCCGCCGTGGATAACGGTTACTTCGGCGCATATGACCTGTCGGTAACGGTAGAGGCGGGCAACGGCTCGCTCGACGCGATTCCAAAGGTTGCGACGGGCGCCTATCCTGTCGGCATGGCGGATATTAACAGCCTGATCAAATTCCTCGACCAGAACCCCGGTGCCCCCGTCATCGGCGCGATGATGATCTATGACAAGCCGCCCTTTGCTGTCATCGGCCGCGCTTCGCAGGGTATCTCCGATCCGGCCAGCTTGCAGGGTCACATCCTCGGCGCGCCTCCGCCCGATGGCGCATGGGCGCAGTTCCCGATCTTTGCCGCAGAAAACGGTCTGGATATGGGCCTGATCACGGTTGAGCCTGTTGGCTTCCCGACACGTGAGCCGATGCTGGCCGAGGGCGTGGTTGACGCGATCACCGGCTTCTCGTTCACATCCTATCTGAACGCGGCCCGTCTGGGCGTGCCAGAGGACGATCTGGTAACCATTCTGATGGCTGATTATGGCGTTGATCTGTACGGCAACGTCATCATTGTGAACACTGAATATGCGGCTGAGAATCCCGAGGTTATCAGCAACTTCCTAGCCGGTGTGGCTGAGGGTTGGACCGCTGCGATCGCTGATCCTGCCGCCGTGATCCCGATGCTGATCGAGCGTAACCCTGCCGCCGATCCGGAGCTGGAGCAGCGCCGTCTGGAACTGTCCATCACCGATAACGTGGCGACAGAATGGGTTCTGGAAAACGGCTTTGGCATCATTGACGACGCCCGCATGGCCGGCGCGTTGGAGCAAATCGCAACGACTTACGAATTTGCGACCACGCCTGATGCATCGCTGTATTTCACCGATGCCTATCTGCCCGAGGGCGGGTTCGATCTGGGCGAATGATGTCAGACGCTTTGATTGACATTCAGGCGGTGCGGCATTCCTACCGCACCGCCTCCGGCCCGTTGCCTGTCTTGGACGGGTTGGAGCTGAGCGTACCCGAGGGCGGCTTCGTCGCCGTCGTCGGGCCGTCCGGCTGCGGGAAATCTACGCTAACCCGGCTGGTGGCCGGGTTGCTGATCCCGGATGAGGGCGAGGTGCGGGTGCATGGCAGCCGCATCACCGCGCCGCGTTCCAATGTGGGCATGGCGTTTCAAAATCCGGTTTTGCTGGAATGGCGCACGATCCTGCAAAACGTGCTGTTGCCGCTGGAAATCGTACCGACCAAATTGACCAAGGCCGAAGGTGAGGCGCGCGCGCGCAAGCTGCTGGCTCTTGTCGGGTTGGAGGGCTTCGAGAACAAACGCCCCTCCGAGCTATCCGGTGGTATGAAGCAACGCGCCTCGCTGTGCCGTGCACTGATCCATTCGCCCGAGGTGCTGATCCTTGATGAGCCATTCGGCGCGCTGGATGCCTTCACCCGCGAGGATTTGTGGCAGATCATGCATCGGGTCAAGGCGGAGGAACCCTTTACCGGTATCCTGATCACCCATGATTTGCGCGAGTCGATCTTCCTCGCCGATCAGGTGGTTGTGCTGTCCGGTCGTCCTGCAAAAACGCAATTCGTGTTGGATATTCCCGATACCGGCCTGCGCACCCTGGATGATCTATACACGCCCATCGCGGCGGAGAGATTGAACATCCTGCGCCATCAGATCGAGGTCGCCCAAGGGCGCATCCCCGCGGAGGCTGTTACATGAAGCTGCGTCAAATCCTCGTCCCCTTGGTCGCGGTAATTGTGTTCCTGATCGCGTGGGAGGCTTTGGTCTGGAGCATGGGCTGGCCCAATTACAAAATGGCCTCGCCTAGTGATTTGTTGCCGGCATATGAGCGGTATTGGGGCCTGTTCCTGACCATGGGCTGGCAAACCCTATGGCGCACAGTTGTCGGGCTGGTTCTGGCCGTGATCTTTGGCACTGCGCTGGGAATGGTCATGGGCTTTTCGCGCACGATGCGTGATGCGCTCTATCCGCTACTGGTCGGGTTCAATGCGGTGCCAAAGGCGACAGTGGTGCCGATTGTGGCGCTAATGTTTGTGGGCTGGCACGATTTCAATACGGTGCTGATTGCGTTCATCATCAGCTTTTTCCCGATTGCGGTGTCTGTCTCGATTGGCCTCAGCACGTTGGAGCCGGAGTATCGGGATATCTTGCGGTCGCTAGGCGCATCGCAAGCCACGATTTTCTGGAAAATTGCCCTGCCCAAAACCCTGCCGGAATTCTTTGGCGCGCTAAAGGTATCGGTCACGCTGGCCTTTATCGGCACCAATCTGATGGAGATCGTATCCCCCCACGGGCGTGGTCTGGGTGCGTTGTTTGATAGTGGCAAGACGAACTCGGATTACCCGCTGATGTTTGCGGTTCTCATCGCGCTCGCGTTTTTGGGGATCGTTTTATACTACCTCGTGGTCGCGCTGGAAAAAACCTTTGCAGGTTGGGCGGACCGCACGGTTTAAAAGTTTGGGCCGCCGCATAATGTGGCGGCCCAAACCCTTAGATAGCGCCGATCATCATCAGACCAACCCATGTGAAGGTCGCCAGAAACACCGTTTCCACCACCAGCAGCAGCGCGGCGACTTTACCAACCTTCAACAAATCTTTGGGTATGGTTTTCAGGCCAACAGCCGCAATCGCCACGAGCAACAATGTGCGCGATGCATCGGCGGCCAGTGTGGTGACTGCCTCGGGCAAGGTGACCAGTGAATTCAGCGTGGCCAGCACGATAAAACCGATCAGAAAGAACGGCACGATCGGCTGGCTGGCCCCCATGGTTTCAGCGCCTGCGCCCATCTTGCTGCGTACAACCAACGCGATCACAACCACAACGGGGGCCAGCATGGCAACACGGATCAGCTTGACGAGGGTCGCCGTTTCACCCGCCGTTTCGGATACGGAAAAGCCGGCACCCACAACCTGTGCCACATCGTGGATCGTTGCCCCCAGATAGATGCCAATGGTGGTATCGGTCGGCGCAACAAAGGAGCCGAGGATCGGGTAGATGATCATGGCAAGCGTGGACAGGATAGTCACGCCAACCACGGTAAATACCAGTTGATCCTGCGAGTTTTTATCCTGCGGCAGCACCGCCGCAATGGCCAGCGCCGCAGACGCCCCACAAATCGCCACTGAGCCTGAGGACAACACAGCAAAGCGCGGGCCAAAGCCAAAGAAACGCGCGATAAACATACCAAATGCAATTGTTGCGAAAACGCCGCCTACGACCATAATCACAACGGGCCAGCCCAGATCCAACGCCATGTCAAAGCTGATGCGCAGGCCCAGCAAGGCCACGCCAATGCGTAAAACCGTACGCGCGCCAAAGGCGATGCCTGGTGCGCAGCGCACATCATCGGACAGAAAATTCAATGCAATGCCCAGCAGCAATGCCAACAACATGGACGGTGCGCCGTAATGCTCGGAGATAAATAGGCTTGCGAGCGCTACCGTGCTTGCCAGAACAAGGCCCGGTGCAACGGCGCGTCCCAGTGCAAATCCGGCGGTTATACGAGTGGCCAGCGCAGTCATGGCTAATCCTTGATGATGGGGGAATGTATTTTTAAATGGAAAGGCGGCGCGCAAAATATGCGCGCCGCCTTAATGCAATAAATTTAAGCTGAGCGGTATAGCTTGGTCATAACGAATTCGCGGTGGCCGAGGGCTTCTGCGGCTGTTGCGCGTCCGTTTGCGGTGCGGCGGATCATGTCGATCAGGGCGTCGCCGGCCTGGTCGATGGTCTGCTCGCGGGTCAGTACGCCTGTGACGTCCAGATCGATATGCTCGGACATGGTGCGCAGGGTGCGCGGGTTGCCCGAGATTTTGATGACCGGAACGATCGGGTTGCCGACCACGTTGCCTTGCCCAGTTGGGAAGGTGTGGATGACGTAGCCCGCAGCCGCCATCAGTGTGATGCATTCCGCAGCAGCCGAGGACGTGTCCATGAAGTACAGGCCGTTGCCCTTTTCAGGTGCTTCGGCTGCATCCAGCGCGTCGATATAGGTACATTCGCGGCCGATCTTCTCCAGATTGCCGAGCGCTTTTTCCTCGATCGTGGTCAGACCACCCAGGATGTTGCCCTTGGTCGGCTGGCTGTCGGACAGATCGTCGGTCTGGTGTGCGAAGATCACGTCGTCGGAATAGGCCTTGAAGATCTTCATGAACTTCTCGGCTGCTTCTGGCGTTGCGGCACGCTTTTCACAGATATGCTCGGCGCCGGTGATTTCGGATGTCTCACCGAACACGCCGTACAGGCCGTGGGGGATCAGCTTGTCGTACATGTTGCCGACGGTCGGGCATGAGGACAGGCCGGTTGTCGTGTCGGATTCACCGCATTTGGTCGAAACCCACAGATCGGTGATCGGGCATTCTTCCTTTTGCAGCTCGGACGCCCAGTGGACGAATTCCTTGGCTTTCCACGACGCGGCGCGGATCGTCTCGAAATCACCCTTCTGCTCGATGGAGAATTCGGCAACAGGCTTACCGGTTTTGCGGATGCCGTCGGCGATAACCTTGGTCCACTCCGGCTCAATCCCGATCACGACCACAGCGGCCACGTTGGGGTTGGAACCTGTGCCGATCATCGTGCGGAAGTGCAGGTCAAGATCCGCGCCGAATTGCAGGCGGCCATAGGCGTGCGGCAGGGCCAGCGTGCCTTTGACGTTATTCGAGACGGCCTCACATGCCGCATTCGAGATATCGTCAACCGGCAGGATCACCACGTTGTTACGAACACCGACGCGGCCGTTTTCACGACGCCACGCCATTACAGTCTGATTTGCTGAATCGAGCATGATCGGTCTCCTTACCAACGCTTGGTTTTGCAGTTTTGGGTATGAACGTGGCCGCCGATTTCGGCAGGGCCAACCATCTTGCCGATATCTTCGCCGTATTTCATGACGGTATCGCCCTCGACCAGATCCTTCAGAGCGACCTTATGGCCGATCGGAATGTCCGCCTTAACAGTCAGCGTGAAGTCGGAATTGTCATGGGTGACAACGCACAGCATCTCGGTGCCCGCCGTCAGACCCTCAACAACTACAACACCGACATTGTCAGCCCGGTCATGGACCAGAAGATGTGGATGAGACATGGATGTTCCTCACATTCAGGTTTGTGTTTTCATTAAGTCTTATATAAGATGTCTTATAGAAGAGTTGCAAGAGATTTTCAGATGCCAAAACCACTCTACCTTCAAATTCGTGAGACATTGCTGGCCCGCATGGCCGACGGAACATTCCGCCCCGGGCAGCCGCTACCCTCGGAATTTGCACTGGCAAAGGAGCTGGACGTTAGCCAGGGAACAGTTCGTAAGGCACTGGACACGCTTGCAAATGATAATTTGGTTATGCGTCGTCAGGGGCTTGGCACCTTTGTTCCCGAAACAACAACCGAACGCGCCCTATTCCAGTTTTTCCGCCTAACCGGCACCAATGGGGAAAGCCTGATACCCGAGCCGGTAAGCGAGGAAATTTCACGTCGTCCTGCACCGAAACGTATTGCACAGCGCCTTGAAATTTCGACCTCGGCACCTGCTGTGCGAATCCGGCGGGTGCGCGCGCTGAACGGTGTGACCTCCACGTTGGAGGACGTTTGGCTGGACCCGAAACACCTGCCCCTGCCTGCGGACGGGCAACCATTGCCCAACGCGCTCTACACCCATTACCAGCGCAGTTATTCCGTCTCTATCGTGCGGGCCGAGGATTTCATCAGTGCCGTCGCAGCCCCCGATCACGTGGCTGAGGCGATTGGCATTCCGGTCGGTGGTCCGGTCCTGTTGGTGCGCCGCGATGCGTTCGATCTGTCGGGCCGTTTGGCCGAAACCCGTGAGAGTTATTTCAGAACGGACGGTTTTGGGTATTCCGTAACACTCAGGTGATTGCACCCCTTTGCGCCCTACGTAATAACACGGGTGACATATTTAGGAGTGCCCAATGAAGAAGCCCAGCCAACTCAGCCTTTCACCGGCCACACGCACCGCTCAGGCCCTGCACTTCATCAATCCGGTGCATGGCGCCGTTGTGCCGGGGATTGAGCCGGCCTCGACCTTTGCCCGCGATGGCGACTACATGCCCATCGGCAACGCGGTTTACGCCCGCGATGGCGGCCCGACCGTTGAACATGCGGAGGCGATCCTCGCTGATCTGGACGGGGCTGCGTCCTCACTGCTGTTCACCTCGGGGATGAGCGCAGCCGTCGCCCTGTTCGAAACGCTGGAGGCGGGCGATCACGTCACCTGCCCCATCGTCGGCTACCACGGCACCATTGGCTGGCTGCACCGCTTGGTTGAAAAGCGGGGGGTCAAGGCGACCTTCTACGACGCGACGCAAGACGGCGCGCTGGCGGCGGCAATCACCCCCGATACGAAAATCGTGTGGATCGAAACGCCGACCAACCCCAATTGGGACATCACCGACATTGCAGAGGCAGCGGAGCTAGCCCACGCCGCCGGAGCAAAACTGGCCGTGGATTGCACCGTTGCCTCGCCCTGTACCACACAGGCGCTAGAACTGGGCGCGGATATCGCCTTTCACTCAGCCACCAAATATATGAACGGCCACTCCGACATTACTGGTGGCGTGCTGTCCCTGTCCGAAACAGGTCCCTTTGCGGATGAGCTGCGGATGATCCGCACCTTGCAGGGCACCGTTATGGCCGCGTTCGAGGCGTGGTTGCTAATCCGTGGCCTGCGCACCCTGCATCTGCGGTTTGAGCGTGCGAGCGAGAGCGCGATGGCAATTGCCAAGCATTTCGAAAACCACCCCAAACTGTCCGCCGTGCTGTTCCCCGGCCTGCCCTCGCATCCTGGCCACGCAATTGCGGCGCGGCAAATGACCAACGGCTTTGGCGGAATGCTGTCGCTGGTCGCCCTCAGCCGTGAGGCAGCGCACCACGTCGCGACCCACACACAGGTCTTTATTCCTGCCACCTCGCTGGGGGGAGTCGAGAGCCTGATCGAGCACCGCATCGCGGTTGAAGGGCCGCATAGCGTCGTCGCGCCCGAGCTGCTGCGCCTGTCCATCGGCATCGAGTCCGTTTCCGACCTGATCGCGGATCTGGAGCAAGCGCTGGAGAACGCACCATGAGCCTGCCGACCTTCTCCCAATCCCCGCTTGATCCGGCCTTTGTTCAGAACCCGTATCCAGCATATGACACCCTGCGCGCCGCCGGTCCGCTGGTCATGTGGGACGAGCTTTCGATGCCCGTCGCCGCCGGTCACGAGCAGGTAAACGCCCTGCTGCGCGACCGACGCTTTGGCCGCGAAAACCCGTTTCCGGTTGAGGTTCCACCCCATGTCGCACCGTTCTACGACATCGACCGGTTGTCCCTGCTGGACCGTGAACCGCCCGAGCATACGCGCCTGCGCCGCCTGATTACCCGCGCCTTTACCCCGCGCACGGTCGAGGGAATGTCTCCTGATATCTTCAGCCTTACCAATCAACTAATCGACGATCTTCAACCGGGAGACGACCTGCTCGCCAAGTTTTGCGAACGTTTGCCCGTCATCGTCATCTGCCGCCTATTGGGCGTGCCAGAGGATCGCGCCGACGACCTGCTGCGGTGGTCGCATGACATGGTTGCGATGTATCAAATCCGCCGTGATCGCGCGATTGAGGATGCAGCCGTTGCCGCCACCAATGCGTTCCGCGCGTTTCTGGAAACCTATCTGGCCGAACGCCGTGCGGCACCACGTGACGACCTGATCAGCGCCCTGATCGCGGCGGAGGAAGGCGGCGAAAAGCTCTCCGCTGATGAACTGATCGCGACCTGCATCCTGCTGCTGAATGCGGGGCATGAGGCGACAGTCCACGCGCTTGGCAACGGGATCAAGACGCTAACCGAAACCGGCCAATGGCACGCCCACGATCCCGCCAAACTGACCGAGGAAATCCTGCGCCACGACCCGCCCCTACACCTGTTCTCGCGCTATGCGATGCAGGACGTGGAGGTGTTCGGCCATCACTTTGCCAAGGGGGAACAGGTCGGCCTGCTGCTGGCCGCTGCAAATTGTGATCCCGCCGTCTGGACCGATCCCACCCGCTTTGACGCGACCCGCGAACCGGGTCCGCAACTGGCGCTTGGCGCGGGTCTGCATTTCTGTGTGGGCGGGCCGCTGGCACGGTTGGAAATCTCCATCGCGCTGCCAATCCTGATCGCACGTCTGCCGGACCTGACATTGACCGAGGAACCCACATTTACTGATCGCTGGCACTTCCACGGGCTGCACCGGTTGATCGCAACATTCACCACTAAAAAACCCGCAATGACGGGCATTTGATAGCAATCGCGGCTGGTGGGCATGCTACCCTGCTCACCAGCCGTCAGGAAGGACACGACATGCCAGCGCCCCGCACCGCCCAGCCGTCGCTTCACCCCCGTGCCAAACAATTGGCGCGTGAGGAGAGACTGGGCACGTTATCGCGGCGGGAATTTCTGGCAACAGCAACCGCATTGGGTGTCAGCGGCGCAGCGGCCTATGGCCTGATCGGTGCCACACCAATGGCGGCACAGCCCCGCACTGGCCGGATGGGCGGCACATTGCGCGCCGCGATGAACGTCATGAAAATGGACGATCCGCGCTTGTTTGACTGGCCTGATATGGGCAATCTAGGTCGGCAAGTGCTGGAAACCCTTGTCCGTTACAGCAACGACATGACCTTCCAACCCATGCTGCTGGACAGTTGGCAGGCGAACGAGGACGCAACCCGCTACGTCCTGCATATTCGCGAGGGGGTGCTGTGGTCTGACGGCTCCACCTTTGACGCGCAGGATGTCGCCCACAATATCCGCCGCTGGTGCGACCGCAACGCAGCAGGCAATTCAATGGCGGCGCGCATGGGCACGCTGATTGATCCCGACACCAACCAGCTGGCCGATGGAGTGATGCGGGTTGAGGACGCCTATACCATCACGCTGACCCTGCCCCGCCCTGATATCACGCTGATCCCGGGCATGTCCGACTATCCCGCGCTGATCGTGCACCGGTCCTTTGACGGGTCCGTCCCGTTGAGCGAGGGCGCGATAGGCACCGGCCCCTTCCGCCTGATCGAGCTGGCGGTGGGCCATCACGCGACCTTTGAAAAACGCGATCCCGCCACCTATTGGGGGCAGGAAGTATACCTAGACCGGATCGAGATGCGCGATTACGGCGCCGACAAAACTGCGCAGCTTGAGGGCTTCCTCGCCGGTGAGGTTGACGTAAACGATCAGACTCAGCACGAATTTGTTGAGCGTCTGGATCAGGCCGGTTTCGCCCGCACCCATATCGACACCGCCGCGACAATTGTCGCCCGCATGAATGTCACGCACCCGCCCTATGACAACAAGATCGTGCGCAACGCCCTGCAACTGGCCGTCAATAATGCAATCGTGCTGGAGTTGGGACACGGAAATTACGGTACTCCGGCGGAGAACCACCACGTTGGGCCGATGCACCCTGAATATGCCGCGCTGCCCCGAATTGCCCCAAATCCCGACCGCGCCCGCGCTATGTTGGTGCAAGCGGGTCATCTGAACACCGAATTCGAGCTGATCTCAACCGATGGGGATTGGCGCACCATGACCTCTGACGCGATTGCCGCCCAGTTGATGGACGCAGGTATTCGGGTGAAACGGACGATCATTTCGGGCAATGCCTATGCGCAAAACTGGGCGAATTACCCGTTTTCCACGACGGACTGGAACCACCGTCCACTGGGCGTGCAAAACCTCGCGCTGGCCTATCGCAGTGGTGAGGCGTGGAACGAAACCGGCTATGCTGATGAGGAATTTGACGCGCTGCTCAACGCCGCTCTCGCCCTGCCCGATGCGGATCAGCGGCGGGTTATTATGGCCGGGGTGGAGCGTAAGTTGCAGGATTCTGGCGTTATCATCCAGCCCTATTGGCGGTCGGTTTTTGCCCATAGCGCGCAAAACGTGCACAATTATACGGTGCACCCCCTGCTGGAGATGCACCTGAATAACGTTTGGTTGGAGCCCGAGGCTTAACCCTCGCCCTGATCCGGGCGGCCCTTAAAGCCGGTGGCAATCACGAACTTCTCAGAGCTATCCGACCGCGAGGATGGCGGCTTAACGTGCATCGTCTTGGTGAAGTTTTTCTTGAGCATATTCAGCAGGTCGTTTTCGGCACCACCGGCCAGAACCTTGGCCACGAATGTGCCACCCTCGTCCAAAACGTCGATGGCGAAATAGGCCGCGGCCTCGCACAATGACATGATGCGCAGGTGGTCGGTCTGCTTATGTCCCGACGCACTGGCCGCCATGTCGGACATGACAACATCGGCCTGACCGCCCAGCCAGCCCTTCACCTTCTCATCTGCATCATCCTCGAGGAAATCAAGGACATGCAGTTCCGCACCGGGGATAGGGTCGATCATTTGCAAATCGATGCCCAGAACGGTGCCCTGCAATTTGGACTTCCGGTCGGCCAGCGCATTGACCCGCCGTACCGCAACCTGTGCCCAGCCGCCGGGCGCACTGCCCAGATCGACAACCCGTGCACCGGGGACGAGGAAGCGGAACTTATCGTCCAGCTCCAGAATCTTATATGCCGCACGCCCACGATACCCGTCACGGCGCGCCGCCACGACATAGGGGTCGTTCAACTGGCGTTCCAGCCATAGTTTCGAGCTGATCTTACGGCCCTTTGCGGTTTTCACCTTCACATGCAGGTCGCGCGTTCCGCGCCCTGAGGTGTTTCCGCCTGGTTTTTTCGCTGGCATGTTAGCCATCCTCCTGGGTGAGCACACCATCGGCGCTCATCATCGCGTAGAGCATCCCCTCGCGCAGTCCTCGGTCCGCCACGCTCAACCGATCAGTCGGCCAAATGCGCAACAAAGTTTGTAATATGGCAGAGCCGGAAATGACCAGATCCGCACGATCCAATCCAATTCCCAGCTTACCAATGCGGGTCTGGAACCCCTGTCCCAGAAAACCGTCAATCACGGTGTTAATCTCATCACCCGTCAGGCTCATCCCATCAACGGCGGTGCGATCATAACGGGTTAACCCCAGATGCGCCGCGCCAACGGTTGTGACGGTGCCGGATGTTCCTATCATCTGGAAACCCACGAGGTAGTCAGGAAGTTCCGCATCAATATAGGGCGTGAACTCCGCCATCTGCTCCTCGAAATACCAACTCATCAATGCAAAGCGGGATCGGCGATCCTCAACATCCGAAAACCGCTCATGCAATGTGGCCACGCCCAGCGGTACGCTGATCCAATCCACAACGCGCAAATGACCGGCAGCTAGGGCGATATCCGCCCCGCGCTTACGCGCCAATTGCAGCTTCATAATGGCGGCACGCCGCTCGGCTGGCGGCACATCGCCAATGTCCAGCCAGACCAGTTCGGTCGAGCCGCCGCCGATATCGATCACCAAAACCTGCGACGCGGATGGATCGACCAGCGGCGCGCAGGAAACGACAGCCAGTCGTGCTTCCTCCGCCGGATCGATCAGCTCCAGCTTCAAACCGGTCTGCCGCGTGACTTGTTTTAGAAACGCATCGCCATTTTCAGCCCGCCGACAGGCCTCCGTCGCGACCAGCCGGAACCGCTTTACACCGTGGCGGCGCAATTTTGTCGCGCAAACCTGTAATGCACCCAAGGTCCGCGCAATTGCCGCTTGGGAAAGCGATCCTGTGCGCTCTAACTCTTTGCCCAGCTTTACGGATTTTGAAAACGCATCAACAATGCGAAAGCTTGCCTCATGCGGGGCGGCGATCAGCATTCGGCAGGAATTTGTGCCCAGATCCAGCGCGGCATATAATGGCCGGTCACTGCCATGCGCAGCGCGACCCTTGCCGAAGCCCTTGCCGCGCGCGCCTTTGCGGTTGTGAGTGTGGCCTTGGGCGCGCATTTGAAGAGGTGCTCCATTTCTGATGCCACGCACAGAAACGCCGGACATTGACCTGATTTATCCCTTCACCGGTCCACCTGCAAGCCACGCCCAGCCGTTGCGTCACGGCATCTGCCGCTAAATGCACAAATTCTAGGCTAGGCAGTGCGCAATGCACCGCCCTGCACATCATTTTCCGGCAAGCAGCGCCTAAAACCGGAACTTTGCCGCGAATCTGGCAATCAAACGTTTTTGTGACCGCGCTGCATTATCACTCAACCAAACAGAACAGCGGCAATAGCTAAAACAGCTGGCACAGTTTGCACATAAGCGATGGAGCGTGACACAGTCGCCGCGCCATAAACGCCCGCAATGGTAACGCAACCAAGAAAGAACAGCGCAACATTACCCGCCCAATCCGCATCACCAATCAGCAGCGACCAAATCAAACCCGCTGCGAGGAACGCATTATACAGCCCCTGATTTGCCGCCATCGGTTTGGTCTGCGCGAATAGGCCCTTGGGAAAGCTGCGAAATACCTTTGGCCCTCGCGATTCCCACGCAAACATTTCAAACCAGCAGATATACAAATGCAGCACCGCGATGATCGCGATCAGGACAATGGCAAGCGTGGGCATGGGATCACCTTCGGTTAACAGGCGTCACCCATACACCGCGAAAACCCTTATGTCAGGCAGTTCCGCCAACAACACCCTGCATCGCAATCGGCTCAATCCCGATGGCCGTGCAGATGTCAAAGGTCAGATCGGGGTTGTTTAGCGTGTAGAAGTGCAAGTGATCCACGCCCTGCGCCATCATCTCGGAACATTGCTCCGCCGCGATTGAAACGCTCAACAAATGCGCCTCGGCGTCGGTTTCTACGTTGCCGAATGCCTGATCCATCCACGCCGGAACGGCTGCGGCGCAACGGCCCGCGAAATTCTTCATCTTGGCGAAATTCTCAACGGGCAGGATGCCGGGGACGATTGGCGCGGTAATGCCCGCCTTTGCCGCCGCATCGCGGAAGCGAAAGAACGTGTCCGTGTCGAAGCAGAACTGCGTGATCGCATCGGTCGCGCCAGCGTCCAGCTTACGCTTCAGGTTATCGATGTCGGTTTCCAGCGTCGTCGCCTCTGGATGCTTCTCGGGATAGGCCGCAACGGAGATATCGCGGAACCCTTCCTCGCGCAGCGCCCCGACCAGTTCAGCCGCGCTGACGAAACCATCGGGATGTGGCTCGAACTTATCCGCGCCCTTTGGGGCATCACCGCGCAGCGCAACAATACGGCGCACGCCTTGCTTGGCGAAACCGCGAGCAACCTCCAGCGTTTCGTCACGCGTGGCGCCAACACAGGTCAGGTGGCCCGCAACGTTCAGCCGCGCACGCTCACGAATGGTGGAAATCGCCGCCAGCGTCCGCGCACGGGTTGTACCGCCCGCACCATAAGTCACGGAGACGAAATTGGGCGCCAAGGGTGCCAGCCGCTCAACCGAAGTCCACAGCCGCAGGTTTGCCGCAGGCGACATGGGCGGAAAAAACTCGAAGGACAGTGTCGGACGCATTTTCAATTTCCTCGTGAACACACCAGTTGCCCTCTGAACTAAGGCACTATATGCGACGCAACAAGATGAAAAAGCGACCAGCGCTGTTTTCCGACAGCTTCCGATGCATATCTATGTCGGGAATGACGCATTCTAGGTCGCGCCAATGCACACCACCGGTGCCGTGCACGCTATCACGGTTATACGGATCAGAAACAAGGACGCCCCCCAATGCCCGATGTGACCATAGTTTACTGGCGCGACATTCCTGCGCAGGTCATCGTTGGCAAAGGGCGTCGCGCCGCCAAGGTACAACTGCCCGAACGTTTCGAGCAGGCAATCGACCGCGCCGCGATGAAAACGGGCGCCGCCTCCACGGATGACTACCTTGCCGATTGGCGCAAGGCGGACCCCTACGTGGTTGACGGTGAGCAGGCCGAAATCGCAGCGGCCGAGGCAGCGCGCCTCGACGCTGAATACGACAAGGACCGCATCCTGACCCTGATCGCAAATGGAGGTCGGGCCTGACAGCCCGCCATGGTGATGCGGGCCTGACGCCCTGCTTTGGTGGAGAAGACAATGAGCAACATCCTCTCGTTCATGCGGCGCAAACCGGCCAGTACCGCCGGTGACCCCTCAATCGCGTCGTTTCTGAACGGCTTCTCGATCGAGGTAATGCCCCGTACAGCGGAAAAGATCGAAGATTTCCGCGCCATTTTGCCCCAATCCACCCGCGTCTATATCGCCCATATTGACGGCACCCCGATCGAGGACATGGTCGCCACCGCCGCGCGCCTAACCGATCAGGGCTTTACCGCCATGCCGCACTTCCCGGCGCGCATCATCGCGGACAAGGCAACGCTGGCCGAATGGATCAGCCGCTATGCAGATATCGGCGTTAATCAGGGATTGTTGATTGCCGGCGGCGTGACCGAGCCGCGCGGCGATTTCCACTGCTCGATGGATCTGCTGGAAACCGGCCTGTTCGATGCAGCCGGCTTTGATCGCCTGCATGTCGGTGGTCATCCCGAGGGCAACAAGGATATCGACCCCGACGGCTCCGACCGCAACGTGATGGATGCCCTGCGGTGGAAGCAGAAATTCTCGGACCGTACCGACGCTAAAATGGCCGTCGCAACCCAGTTCTGTTTCGAGGCCCAGCCCGTCATCGAATGGGCCGACCGCTTGCAAGCGGAGGGCATCGACCTGCCGATCCATATCGGCGTCGCGGGTCCGGCCAAGCTGCAAACCCTCATCAAATTCTCGCTGGCCTGTGGCGTTGGCGCGTCGCTGCGCGTGCTGCAACGCCGCGCGGCGGACCTGACAAAACTGGTTCTGCCCTTTACACCGGATGAGTTTCTCGCCGATCTGGCGCGGCACAAGGCGACGCATCCGGGCTTCGGCGTTGAAAGCGTCCACCTATTCCCGCTTGGCGGCATCAAAAAGACCGCCGAGTATACCGACCTGCACGGCCAACCGGCTGCGCACGTCGCAAACGCATAACTTTAAGGAATTCCTCCAAATGACCAGAACCATTGTCGAATCCAAGACGAAGACAACGATCATCGGCTTCGACCAGCCGTTCTGTGTGATCGGTGAGCGGATCAACCCCACAGGCCGCAAAAAACTGGCTGCCGAATTGGAGGCTGGCGATTTCACCACCGTTGAGCGTGACGCGCTGGAGCAAGTGGCCTGTGGCGCAACCATGCTGGACGTGAATTCCGGCGCGGTTTTCACCAACAAAATGGCCGAGGATGCACGCTACGCCGACAACAACTTTGTTGAGCCGATGCTGATGCCAGAACTGATCCGCCGCGTGCAGGCGCTGGTCGATGTGCCACTGTGCATCGACAGCTCGGTCCCCGGCGCGCTTGAGGCTGGGTTGGAGGCCTGCGAGGGTCGCCCCCTGCTGAACTCCGTCACCGGCGAGGAGGAGCGGCTGGAACTGGTTCTGCCATTGGTTAAGAAATATAACGTCCCTGTCGTGGCGATTTCCAACGACGATACCGGCATCTCCGAGGACCCCGATGTCCGCTTCGCCGTGGCCAAGAAAATCGTCGAGCGTGCAGCCGATTTCGGCATCCCCGCCCATGACATCGTGGTTGACCCGCTGGTCATGCCAATCGGTGCAATGGGCACGGCTGGCCTGCAAGTTTTCGCGCTGGTTCGCCGTTTGCGTGAGGAGCTGGGCGTCAACACCACTTGCGGCGCGTCCAACGTCTCGTTCGGCCTGCCCAACCGCCACGGGATCAACGCGGCGTTCCTGCCCATGGCCATCGCGTCGGGCATGACCTCCGCCATTATGAACCCCGTGCGCCCGCAGGAAATGGAGGCGATCCGCGCCGCCAACTTCCTGATGAACAACGACGCGCACGGCTCCGAATGGATCCGCGCCAACAAACCGGTCCTAGCCGAGGGCGAAGCCGAAGCAGGCGCCCGCGGCCGCCGCGCAGGTGGCCGCCGCCGTCGGCCAGCGTAAGATACATTAGGCGCGGCCCTGCGGGGCTGCGCCATCTATGGGCTATTCACTCTGCACTGCGATCGAGCAATCCACATCGATCCTTGATAGCATCAACTAACAGCAAGCATATATGCGTAAAGCCCAATACGGCGTCTCGATAATCATCAGGACTACTGTTTTTTTCCGTCCCACCGAACGCCATTTTGACTTTTAGCCCTACACCCTCCACAGTCTCTCTATCATAAATCTGTGCGTAGACTCTCTTCATGTGGAAATCTGAAAGGTGCACCGCTCCTGAAGAATTTTTGTAAACATGATCAATCCATGACCCAAGTGGTTTGATCTGTTTCATCAACCATGCATCAGTAGCCTTCTCGTTTTGATTGCGAAGCTTCATTTGATTAATCCGCTCACCATCAAAAACCTTTTTGGCAAAAATTTCTGCATCCATTCCATCGGTATCTTCAGCCCAAAAAAGTGCGTAAAATCTCGCCAAAGTATCTAGATTCAGCCTCAATATCGTCGTTAAAATCTGCTCATTACTAACTTCAACAGAATGCTGAAACGCCTCTATTAACGATAACGTTCTGCGTATGGCAGCTAAGATAAATAATTTCTCAAATTCAATATTATCGCCCAATTTGGCAACAGCTTCGGCGCAAATCCTTAAATCTCCGACTACGCTATCAATTTTTGGATAATTATCGGCCATTTACCCACCTCCAAATTGGGACACAATATACACCACCTATTTCATCAAACTATATTCGATGAAGAAATAATCTCATTCCTTGGTATAAAGCTTAGGCTGCACCCTTGCGGCCTCCAATGTCGCAATTCCCCCGCCCTGCGACGGCTTGCACCTTTCACAGCCCTCGCTGCTGGCATATCAAGGCATTACGTGCAGCAAAGGCGCCCCTGATATGTCCCAGAATGATCCACTCGTAATCTTCACGCCCTCTGGTAAGCGGGGGCATTTCCCCAATGGAACGAAGGTGCTGGACGCGGCGCGCCAGCTTGGCGTTGACCTCGACTCTGTGTGCGGCGGACGGGGCATCTGCTCGAAATGTCAGGTGCAGCCGTCCTTTGGGGATTTCTCCAAGCACGGGATTACCTCGCAGCCCGACGCGCTCAGCGATTGGAACGCGGTTGAGGAGCGGTACAAATCCATTCGCGGCCTGATCGACGGTCGCCGTCTGGGCTGTCAGGCGCAGGTCAATGGCGATGTTGTCATCGACGTCCCCCCTGAAAGCCAAGTGCACAAACAGGTCGTCCGTAAATCCGCCGATACGCGTGAGATCGTGCTCGACCCTGCCACCCGCCTTTACTACGTTGAGGTTGAGGAGCCGGATATGCACGAACCCTCCGGCGATCTGGAGCGGTTGAGCAAGGCATTGGCCGAACAATGGAACCTGCCC
Source organism: Pontivivens marinum (assembly GCF_900231835.1). Lineage (GTDB taxonomy): Bacteria > Pseudomonadota > Alphaproteobacteria > Rhodobacterales > Rhodobacteraceae > Pontivivens > Pontivivens marinum. The sequence goes on from NZ_OCTN01000002.1 coordinate 679,199, forward strand.
AACACCACCTCCGACCTGCGGATCATGCAACACCTGCAACCTGCGCTGCGGCAGGGTAAATGGAAGGTCACAGTCGCCGTTTATCAGGGCAAGGGCCTGGGCGAGGCGCGCATCATTCACGTCTGGCCGGGCTATTACGAGGGCACGATTTACGGCCTCGCCATCGACCTCGGCTCAACCACTATCGCGGCGCATCTATGCGATCTGCAAACCGGCAAAGTGCTGACCTCCTCGGGCATCATGAACCCGCAAATCCGCTTTGGTGAGGATTTGATGAGCCGCGTCAGCTATTCCATGATGAATCCCGGCGGCGCGGCCGAGATGACAACCGCCGTGCGCACCGCGCTGCAAGCTTTGGTTAACACCGTCGCCGCAGAGGCGATCATTGACCCTGCCCTGATTGTTGAGGCTGTCTTCGTCGCCAACCCCGTCATGCACCACCTGCTGCTGGGCATTGATCCGGTTGAGCTGGGGCAAGCTCCCTTCGCGCTGGCCACTTCCGACAGTATGACCCTGTGGGCGTCCGAGCTCGACCTGACCATGCATCCCTCGGCCAGCATTTACATCCTGCCCTGCATCGCGGGCCATGTGGGCGCAGACGCCGCCGCCGTTGCATTATCCGAAGCTCCGAACCGGTCCGAGGACCTCGTCCTGATCGTGGATGTCGGCACCAACGCGGAAATCCTGCTGGGGAACAAGCATAAGGTTCTCGCCTGCTCGTCCCCCACCGGTCCCGCATTTGAGGGCGCACAAATCTCATCCGGCCAACGCGCCGCCCCCGGTGCAATCGAGCGAGTGGAGATTAACCCCGTGACCAAGGAACCCCGCTTCCGCGTGATCGGCTCCGAAAAATGGTCGGATGAGGACGGCTTCACCGAGGAAGCCGGAACCATCACCGGCATCTGCGGTTCCGGCATTATCGAGGCGATTGCAGAAATGCGGATGGCGGGCCTCGTCGATCCTAGCGGCTTGATCGGCTCTGCCGCGCAAACCGGCACAGAACGCTGTATGCCCAATGGCCGCACCCATGAATATGTACTATTTGAGGGCGACGGAACCTCACCCCGCATCACCGTCACCAATGGCGACGTGCGCGCAATTCAGTTGGCCAAGGCAGCCCTCTATGCCGGTGCCCGCCTGCTGATGGACCAGATGGGCGTAGATGAAGTAGACCGCGTCGTGCTGGCCGGTGCCTTCGGCGCGCATATCTCGCCCAAACACGCCATGGTACTGGGCATGATCCCCGATTGTGATGTCGAGAAAGTAACCAGCGCCGGAAACGCCGCCGGAACCGGCGCCCGCATCGCCCTACTCAACGCCGCCGCCCGCCGCGAGGTCGAAAGCACCGTCCGCCAAATCGTAAAGGTTGAAACAGCCGTCGAGCCAAGATTCCAGGAACACTTCGTAGCCGCCAGCAACATCCCCCACGCAACAGACGCCTACGCAAAACTACGCGCGATTGCGCCACTGCCTGATGTAAGCTTCAACACAAATGGCGAGGAAGGCGGTCGGCGCAGACGTCGGCGGGGTTAGAGCCCAATGAAACCGCATACGCCCATTGATTTCATTTTTATATACTCCAATAATACCGAAACATTATTGGATTATATATGATGAAGTCAATTTATCCGGCACTTATATTATTGACGTCATGTAGTGCGATTTTAGAATCTCACACACCAACAGCCAGTTGGCCTGACATCACAACGCAATCATCTTCGACCCTATGTAGTGCCTATCGGAGCGAAGCTGTTCCAAATCGAACAAAATTGATGATTGAAACTGAGCTTGCTGCACGCAACCAAAGACAGTGTTTGGGAGCAAACTACGGTACTTACAGCGCTGCGAATATTGGGTTAGCACTTTATCCCCGACCCAACGCATCATATCCGACTTCACCCAGTGATCTTCGAAACTGTGATGATTTTTCCAGCGGCGCGCAGGCACAAAGTTTCTTTTTGGCCAATGGTGGACCCACAAGAGACCCCAACAATTTGGATAGCGACGGTGACGGCTTAGCATGTGAATGGGGTACGCAAGCCAGACAATTATCCACTTATCGTCCGCCAGAAATAACGCCAGTTCGACCAAGGTCCTCAAGCTCAAGATGTTACACCGGTCCAAGGGGTGGTCGTTATACAATAACTGCCAGCGGAAACCGAAACTATGGAGGGTGCTAGCAGGCAGTGAGCAAAAATATGCACGCTCTACATTTTTTTATTCACACATTACAAAAAGGGATTGATCGGTTTTCACCGACTTAAGGTGTATGGCTGTACCGACACCAACGCCAAATCTGCCAGCCAGAAAGCAGCCACATAGCAGCCGCTTTCCAGCCTGTTTTTGCATCAAGTATTCGAACCTAAGCAGCCCTAACCATTACTTGCCAGCAACCGTAGACGGGAGAAAAATTCGCCGCGATCCACGTAGCATCCATGCAGATGGCGGAAGCCCGTCGATGGGTCAAAAGAGTCCCGTCCGTGCAGCACGCGGCGGTTATCAAACACCACCATCTCGCCCGCTTTCAGCTTTAGCTCGACCCGATATTTCGCGTCCCGTGTCTTCGCCATATAGGCCCGATAGGCGCGGTAATATGCAGGCATAATCTCGGTCGGCATATCAAAAATGCCAGCCAAATGAGCATTATAGCGGATTTCAATGACCTCGCCGCCAGCACCAAGAGTGATGACCGGCCTATGCACCCGAATGTCCGCATCACCGTCATGGAACCGGAACGGAATAGACACCTCACACAGTAATCGGAACGCCTCCGGATCCTCCAACCGCAGATCCTCCGCCATCGCAAATCCATCCGCAAATAGCGATCCACCACCCGTCGCCTCATTCGCGAGGCAGTGCAAGAACTGATACCCCGGAGGAACCTCTTGATTGGGCAAATCAGTGTGCAACGGCAATGCAACGGATGTATACGCCAAGTTATTCGGATCAGGCTTGTTTATGACCTCAAATGTCGTTCCAAAGTTAGTCTGACGCAGAAAGCCAATTCGCTGAGCTATCTCAACACCTGCCTCAACTCTATCATCTAGATTCTCAACAATAGCTAAGCCCAAACTCGCAGTATCCATCATCCATGCGTTTAAGGCGCTATCTTCAGATAAAACTGGTGCCGCGGTATGACGGGGAACGCCCACCTTCCCTAAATCACCACGCCAAAGGTTGGCAGGAACATCACCAGCATCAAATTCACGCTGCCCAGGCCGATGTGTACTAAGCAACGCAACCGGCATATAGCTGATGTGACCATCATCATATTTTAGATCGACAATATTTTCATTGATCTCAGCTGAAATTAATTCTGGCTCATCTTCTAGTGCCAGCAAATCCAGCATGCGTTCTTGCGTTTCCGGATGCAGGCCCGAGGGGCAATTGTCGCGCAGCCATATCGTGGGAAATTGCGAGATAGCACCATCCGCCCACATCACGTCAAGCGTGGTGGAGCGGACCGTCAAGGATTGAACAGTCATTTAAAAACCTAATCGTTTCATATGTTTGGAACGTTGATTGCAGTCAATCAACGGTGGGGCGGCGGCCACCACTCCTGCGTTTTGCCATAGGGGGAACCGGCAGCGCGGCCCCCTAGCAAAGTATATGAAACGTCCTTTTTCATAGGCTGACATTATGGAGCCACCGCCCGCACAGCAAGCGTAGAAACGGCCCGCCATCAAGACGGGCCGCTGCAATGCCTTGTCCCGGGATCAATCTGTTTCGACAGTATCGACCAGAACCCAGCCGCCATCCTGAATCTGCGAGATGAAAATCTCAGTCGCACCCTCATGATCGCCCGGCCCCATCTGCATATGGTTTCCAGCGATCGGATCATCATAATCCAAGGTTTCCATCGCGGCGGTAAAGCTCTCCAATGTCAGATCAGGGCCCGCAATTTCGAGCGCGTTAACAAGAGCATGCGCCGCAGATTGCCCCAGCAAAGCACCTGTTCCCGGGAATTCTCCGGTGCGGTCCATCATCGTGGCGACCCATTCGGCAACCTCTGGCGTCTCCATGCGGGCCTCTAGATCCTGCCAACCTGCACCGGCATATAGTCCCTCAGTAATGCCGCCGGGCACCTTTGCAATTGCAGTGTGGAAACCGGCGGAGGACACGAGGAACCGGGCGTCGTCCCAGCCCATTTGCTTGGCCGTTGCGACAACCGTAATTGTCGGGCGGATGGTCAGCGCGACGGTGATCAACTCACACCCAGCCTCACGCAGACGGGCAAGCGCGCCGGTGAAATCACTCTCGTCAGGGCGGTGGGTGGTTTCGGCGGCGTAGTTCACGCCACGGGCTTCGGCCTCATCAACGGTCGCCTCATGGATTTCCTCACCGAAATCGGAGGGGATATACATGGAGCACACCGTCTCGATCCCCTGCCCCTCGATCAGAAATCCGGCGGCGGCGCGCACGCCATCATAATACGAAGCGGTCGCGGTGTAGCGCAACTCCTCCGGCCCCTCGATCATCTGACGTGCGGCTGTCAGCGGAAAGACCGACGGCACACCGTTCGGGTCCATCACACGAAACGCGGCGAGGTTATGCGGCGTGCCAAGGCTCAACAACATTGCGAACACATTGTCACGATTGACCAATTTGTTCGCGGCCTGCGCGGCGCGGGGCACCTGATAGCCGTGATCCTCAACGATATAGCGCAACTGACGTCCGTGGATGCCGCCTGCTGCATTCACCTCCTCAAACAATTGATTGACCGCCTCAACTGCCGGCACCGAAAACGCAGCAAATCCGCCTGACAAATCCTGATAGGCGCCGATAATGATCTCATCATCAGTAACACCGCGGGTTTGCGCATTTGCGCCAGAGGCAATTAAAGCTGTCGCCGCGAGGGCCGCAAAAGTTGTCTTCATTGTAGTTTCCTCCCATGGAAATGCGGGTTTTCCCGTCATTATGATTTTCAGTACATTTGATCGATCAAGGCCGCATGCTTCTTCTCGACAAAGCCTCGTTTCAGCTTCATCGTCGGGGTCAGCTCATCATCCTCTGCTGTCAGAAGGATATCGATCAACCGGAAATATTTGATCTGTTCGACCTGTGCGAAATCCTTGTTCACCTCGCGCACGACATCATTGATCAGGTCAACCACCTCATCCGCACGGGTGAGTGAGGCGAAATCTGAGAACGGCACCTGATGGTCCTGCGCAAATTTCTCGACGTTTTCCTGGTCGATCATAATCAGCACGGTCAGGTATTTACGGCGATCCCCGATCACCACAGCGTCGGAGATATAGGGGCTGAATTTCAGGCGGCTCTCAATCTCCGCCGGAGTGATATTTTTACCGCCGGCGGTGATGATGATATCCTTGACCCGCCCCGTTATGGTCATCGCACCATCATTGCCGATACGGCCAACATCACCGGTATGCAGCCAACCGTCGCGGATATCCTCGGCGGTTTTTTCAGGTTTTCTCCAGTAGCCCTTGAACACATTGGGACCGCGCAGACAGATTTCACCACTATCCGCGATGCGCAATTCTGTACCCGGCAAGGCGCATCCGACGGTGCCGATACGATTGTCCCCGATCACATTCACACTGGCCACACCGGCGGTTTCGGTCATGCCGTACCCCTCAAGCAGCGTCACGCCAAGCGCGCCGTACCAGCGGATCAGATCGGGCGAAATCGGTGCCGCGCCCGTGGTGGAGCGTCGGTTGCGGTCCATGCCGATCATCTGGCGAATATTGCGCAACACGAAGAAATCCCACAGCGGATGCAGCAATCCAGCCTTACCCTGCAAGGCCGCCGCACCGCTGGCCATGGCCTTGTCAAAGGCCCACCGACCAAATGGTGTTGCCTCAGATCGCAGGATCAAAACGCGGGAATAGATCTTCTCCCACAAACGCGGAACAGCAGTGAAAATGTGGGGCGACACCTCACGCAGATTGTCGAACACCGTGTCGGGGCTCTCCGCAAAATTAACGGTCGAGCCGATGCAGATCGGGTATTCCACGCTGACGATCCGCTCCAACACATGGCATAGCGGCAGGAAGCAAAGCTGCTCATCATTGGTATTGACCTCCAGCACTTGCTGGCCTGCCCACATCTGAAACAGCATGTTTTTATGAGAGATCATCGCCCCCTTGGGCGGGCCTGTCGTGCCGGACGTGTAGATCAGCATCCGTGTATCCTCGGCCTGCGAGGCATCAATGGCCACGCGGAACCGATTGGTCGCATCAGGCGCATTTTCACCGATCTGATACAGGTCCGACAGGAACATCACCTTGGGGTGAGAAAAATCGCGCAAGCCCTTGGGGTCGAACACAATCACCTTGATGATGGTGGGGACGCGGTCCTGTACCTCAAGGTATTTATCCAGCTGCTCGTCATTCTCAACAAACAGGAACGCAGAGCCGCTATCGTTGATCAGATACTCCAATTGCGAGGCGGAATCCGTCGTATAAACCCCGCTGGGAATACCCCCGGCCGCCGCAATGGCCAGATCGCAATACAGCCACTCCTTGTTATCCTCACTGAGGATACTGACCGGAGTGCCGCGCGTCAGACCCAGCTCGACAAGGCCCATGCCGATAGCCTGCGAGCGGTCATACCAGTCGGACCAGCTATAGGATTGCCATATGCCAAGGTCCTTTTCACGGTGGGCGGTGCTGGTACCACGCTCCGCGCATTTGGCCGCCCACAGTTTTACAACCGTATCATGCCCATCAATCAGCAATGGGTCCGGAACTGTCACCGCCATGTTTTCTTCCTTTTCCAACGCTTCTGATCGCGCTGGTTCGCGCCGTGACCCCCACCGAGGTAGAATTCCTGAATATCCTGGGAGGCGAGCAATTTATCCGCGTCATTGGCCATTACGATGCGGCCAATCTCCAGAACATAGCCGTAATCCGCAGTGTTCAGCGCGATCTGGGCGTTCTGCTCGACCAGCAGCATCGTGACGCCCTGCTCCTCGTTCAAGCGCCGTATGATGCCGAAGATCTCCTGCACCAGCAGCGGTGACAGGCCTAGGCTGGGTTCATCCAGCAGCATCAGCTTAGGGCGAGCCATCAGGCCGCGCCCAATCGCCAACATCTGCTGTTGTCCACCCGATAGCGTGCCCGCCTGTTGGGCGCGGCGTTCCTTAAGGATCGGGAAATACTGGTAGCACATCTCGATATCATCGCCGATTTCGCGGTCGCGGCGGGTATAGGCGCCTAGTTTGAGGTTCTCCTCAACGCTTAGAAACGGAAAGACCTCGCGCCCCTCGGGCACATGGGCAAGGCCGCGGCGCACCATTTGGTCGGGCTCTGATCCCTCAACCCGCTCACCCAAGAAGGTGACGGTGCCCTTTTCAGGGTCCAATGCGCCTGACACGGTTTTCATCAGCGTTGTTTTGCCAGCGCCATTCGCGCCAAGGATCGTGACGATCTTGCCCTGCGGCACGTCAATGGACACGCCGCGCAGGGCCATGATCGGGCCGTAAAACGTCTCGACGTTGCGGACTTCCATCACATTCGGAGGTGTTTGAGCGGTCATGCGGCTGTCCCCAAATAGGCTTCGATCACGCGGGGGTCGGACTGCACCTCGGCCGAGGTTCCCAGTGCCAGCGGTTTGCCCTCCACCACGGCCAGAACGCGGTCGGATACAGCGGAAACCAGGCTCATGTCATGCTCGACCATCAGCACGGTCAGGCCGAGGTCCTTTTTCATATCCTCGATCCAGAACGCCATATCCGCCGTTTCCTCAACCGATAGGCCAGAGGCGGGTTCGTCCAGCAGGATCAGGCGTGGATCGCTGGCCAGTGCACGGGCAATCTCCACCACCTTGCGCACGCCATAGGGCAGACCCGCGATCATCTTGTCGCGATAGGCGGCAAGGTCGAGGAAGTCGATAATCTCCTCCACCGCGTGACGGGCCTCACGTTCATTCGCGCGGGACCGTGGCAGATGCAAAACATCCTCGATCCAACTGGCGCGCCGCTTTGTATGACCACCCACCAACAGGTTTTGCAGCACGGTGGAATGGTCAAACAGCTCGATATTCTGGAAGGTCCGGGCGATGCCCAACTCCGCAATATTGTGGGCGGGTGTTCGGGTAATATCCTGTCCGTCAAACACGATTTTGCCGTGGGTCGGCTGATAGAACCGGCTGATAAGGTTAAAGATCGTGGATTTTCCCGCACCGTTTGGTCCGACGATAGTGAACACCTCACCCGCCTGCACGTCAAAGGAAATGCCGTCCACTGCCTTTACCCCACCGAAATGGATGGCGAGGTTCTCGACGCTTAGCAAGCTCATCGCATCCGCTCCGTTTTGAGGTAGGATTTCGAGCGGCGGAACATGTCGCGCCGCGCCAGTGGGAATAGTTGCCACTGCGTTTTGATCTTCATGTAGAAACCGTAAATCCCCAACGGCTCATAGATCACCATGGCGATGATGATCACCGCAAATACTGTGGTATCCAGCCCCGGATAGGCAGAGATATCGATCCCCACTGACCCTTGCAGAAAGTCCCTCGCGATGGCGATAAATTGCGGCATCAGTCCAACGACAACCGCCCCGAAAAACGCGCCGTGGATCGATCCGAGACCACCAATCACCACCAACAGGACAAGGTTGATCGACAGCAGTACGAGGAAGCTTTCGTAATTCACGACCTGCACGAAATGGGCGTATAACGCCCCTGCAATTCCGGTTACGGCGCAGGACAGGCCAAAGGCCAGCGCTTTGGTCCGCGTGACATTCACGCCAAGCGCACGGGCCGAAACCTCACTATCGCGCACCGCCAGAAAGGACCGTCCCGTGGCCGAGCGCAACAGGTTCGCATAGCCCAGCAGTACGATCACAACCACGCTCAGACACATCCAGTAGAACAGGTTGGGCGAGCCGTAGCGATCAACCGATGTTCCCAGCACATCAACCGGCGGTGCAAACACGCCACCAACGCCGCCGGTAAACGGCTCGGCTATGATCGCGATATCCTCAATGATGATGCTCAACGCTAGGGTAGCGATGGCCAGATAGATGCCCGACAGCCGCAGGATCGGCAGCGCGATAATCGCCCCCACCAGCCCCGTAAACACGGCCGACAATGGCAGGGCCAGCAGGAACGACATGCCCTGCTCCATAAACCACAGGTTCGAGAATGCGCCGATCGCCATAAACGCCGCGTGGCCCAGGCTGATCTGACCCGTATGTCCGGCAAGGATCATCAGGCCCATACCCGCGATGCAATAGATCAGCACCAGCGTGACCTCGCCCAGAAAATAGGCGCTAACCAGAGCAGGTAACGCGATCATCACAGCCAGCAGAACCGCGTATTTCGCCATGCGCCGCCAATCCTCGAACAGGCGGATATCTTCGTCATAGCTGCGTTTGAAGTGGATACGCATGGCCTACACCTTCTTCTGCGCGATTTGCGCGAACAGCCCGCCGGGGCGCAGGATCAGAACCAGCAGCATCAGGGCATATGGCGCGATTTGTGAGTAACCGGATGGCGCATAGCGTGCCGCGACCTGCTCGATCACGCCGATCAGCAATCCGCCCAGCAGGGCACCGGGTAGGCTGCCGAAACCGCCGATAACCGCGGCCGCAAATGCCTTGATCCCGAACAGCAATCCGACGGATGGTTCTACCGCCCCCTTGGCCGCGAACAGAACGCCGGCAATTGCGGACACCACGCCCGACAGGCCCCAAACGATGGAGTTCACCCGCTTGACCGGTATGCCCATATAATATGCCGCCATCTGGTTTTGCGAGGATGCCTGCATCGCCACGCCCAACCGCGTGCGCCCGAAAAACAGCCATAGCGTAAAGGTCAGTGCGCCGGTTGCCAGAATGATAATCAGGTCCGCCACAGCCAAGGTCAGGCTGCCCAACCGCAGGATCTCCCCGGCGAACGGTGTTTCCAGGCTGACCGGATCATAGCCCCAGAATGTCCCCGCCGCGAAACGCAGGATGAACCCCAGCGCGATGGTCAGGATCACCATAGCGAATTGCGGCTGTCCGAAAATGGCGCGCAGCACAAACCGGTCCAGAGCATAGGCCAGCGCTCCAAGGCATAGCGACGCCGCTATCAGCCCAAGTAGAAACGGCAGATCCGCGCGGTCCCCGTTAATAAAGGCAATGCCTAGAAATGCGCCGAGCATCAACATATCGCCCTGCGCGAAATTGACCGCCTCAGACGCCTTGTAAATCAGCACGAAACCGAGGGCCACGAGACCGTAAATACAGCCGTTCGCAACACCGCCGATAAGCAGTTGCAGCGCATCCATATTGCGCAATCCTCCCCTGTTGGGGTCCGGTCGTTAATCGCCGTGACCTCCGTCGGATCAGCATGGCGCAGCTATATGAGTTTGCAAGAGATATGGAACCTGACGTTAGGGAACGATTTCGACGTGCAGCGTCAAACGGAGTCATATGCATGTCGTTATATTCTGGTAATAGGGACGCATCTGCGGCGACGCGCCTGAGCATTCGCTCAATTTCAGGGCAATCGCCCAACCGCTTGTGGCAAATCTGATTGCGCACTATACCATAATCAAAATCGCATCGGCACATGCCGACAGCCTAGACCGCAGGAGATCCCCATGACCGTCCGCGCCGAAATTCAGGCCGTTACAGACCGCATCGTTGAACGCTCCAAACCGCTTCGGGAACCCTATCTGGACCGGATGCGCCGTGCGGTGGAACAGGGGCCAAACCGCACCGCACTGTCCTGCGGAAACATGGCGCACGTCACTGCGGGCTGTGGGCCGGATGACAAGGATGCGCTCAGCTTTTCACCCGCTGCCAATATCGGCATCATCACCGCCTATAACGACATGTTATCAGCGCATAAACCGTATGAGACATATCCCAGCCTGATCCGCCAAACCGCCCGCGCCGCCGGCGGTGCCGCACAGGTGGCTGGCGGCGTGCCCGCGATGTGTGACGGTGTTACGCAGGGCCAGCCGGGGATGGAGCTGAGCCTGTTTTCCCGCGATGTAATCGCTTTGGCTGCCGGTGTCGGGTTGAGCCACAATGCCTATGACGCGGCGATGTTCCTTGGCATTTGTGACAAGATCGTGCCCGGTCTGGTGATTGCCGCCGCCACCTTCGGCCATATCCCCGCTGTGTTCGTGCCTGCGGGACCAATGCCATCGGGCCTACCCAACGATCAAAAGGCCGCTGTGCGTCAACAGTTCGCCAAGGGCGAAGTTGGTCGTGATGAACTGATGAAGGCCGAAATGGCCTCCTACCACTCGCCAGGCACCTGTACGTTCTACGGCACTGCGAACACCAACCAGATGTTGATGGAGTTCATGGGGCTGCACCTGCCCGGTTCCTCCTTCGTCAATCCAGGCACCGATTTGCGCGATGCGCTGACCTCCGCCGCGACCAAGCGTGCCTTGCAAATCACCGCTGCTGGCAACGAGTTTACGCCCACTGGCGAGGTGCTGAACGAGAAGGCATTCGTGAACGGCATGGTCGGCCTGAACGCCACCGGCGGTTCCACCAACCTGATCCTGCACATGGTTGCCATGGCCCGTGCCGCCGGCATCGCGATCACATGGGAGGATATGAGCGACCTCAGCGCCGTAACCCCTTCCATGGCCAAGGTTTATCCAAACGGTCTGGCCGATGTGAACCAGTTCCACGCGGCGGGCGGTTTGCAGTACATGATCCGTGAGTTGCTGGCCGAGGGGCTGGTCCACGATGACGTGCTGACCATCGCGGGCCATGGCCTGCACCACTATACCAAGGAGCCAACCCTGCGCGACGGTCAGATCGCGTGGGAGGAAGCGCCCAAGGAATCCGGCAACGACATGATCGTGCGTCCCGCCTCGGCCCCCTTCCAGAAAACCGGTGGCCTGACCCTGTTGCGCGGCAATCTGGGCACGGCGGTTATCAAGACCTCTGCCGTCAAACCTGAGCGTCGGATTATTGAGGCACCCGCCATGATTTTCCATTCGCAGGAGGCAGTGAAAGCAGCGTTTCAGGCGGGTGAGCTGAACAAGGACGTGATCGTCGTTGTCCGCTTTCAGGGGCCAAAGGCGAACGGCATGCCCGAGCTTCACTCGCTCACCCCGCCACTGGGCGTGTTGCAGGATAAGGGGTTCAAGGTGGCGCTGGTCACCGATGGCCGCATGTCCGGCGCGTCGGGTAAGGTGCCCGCAGCAATCCACCTCAGCCCTGAGGCAGCAGATGGCGGCGCGATCGCCCGCCTGCGTGACGGCGACATGTTGCGCGTAGATGGTGAGGCCGGAACGCTGGAGGTTCTGAACGTCGATCTTGACTCGCGTGAGGTGATCACCGCAGATCTCAGCGCGAACTCCTTTGGCATCGGGCGCGAATTGTTCGAAGTGTTCCGTCAGAATGTTGGCCCTGCGGCCGGTGGCGCCAGCGCAATACACCCGACGGTGCTTGCCTAAGAAATATCCGCTCGCGCCATGCACGAGCATTTGGGGAAACCCGATAGCTACAAGGATACCTAGATGACCCTGTCTACCTATGAACTCGCTTCCTCTGCCCCGATGATCCCTGTGATCGTGATCGAGGACATCGCCCACGCCGTTCCATTGGCCCAAGCGCTGGTCGCGGGCGGGATCAAGGTGCTGGAGGTGACATTGCGCACCCCCGTCGCGCTGGATGCTATTCGTGAGATTATCGCAAATGTTCCCGACGCCATCGTCGGCGCGGGCACGTTGCGCAATGCGGCGGATGTGGATGCGTGCCTTGCCGCCGGATGTGCCTTTGGCGTGTCCCCCGGCGCACCTGCCCCGTTGATGGAGGCCGTCGCAGCAAACAAGTTCCCGTTCCTGCCCGGTTGCAACACCCCGACGGAGGCTATGACGCTGGCCGATCAGGGTCACGAAGTGCTGAAGTTCTTCCCCGCATCTGCCGCAGGCGGCACACCGATGCTCAAGGCATTGACCAGCCCTCTGCCCGATGTGAAGTTCTGCCCGACCGGTGGTGTCAGCCTTGAAAACGCCAAGGAATACCTTGCCCTGTCGAATGTTGTTACGGTTGGTGGCAGCTGGGTCGCCCCCGTACCCCACATGATCGCAGGCGACTGGGCCGCAATCGAGGATATCGCGCGCAAAACCACGCTCGCATTGGGCAATCGCTAAAAGCGACCGCGCAAGTTATACAGACAAACGGGGCGCGGTCAGCAGATCGCGCCTGACTATCATTAAGGACTAGCCATGCGTATCGCCCTTACACTCCTCGCCCTGCCTCTGTTGGCCGCATGTGTGCCACCGGTCGAGCCTCGTCAAGATCCACTGCAACTGGCCGGAACCGCGCTGCCACAGGACGGCTGCACCGTACCAACGCTGGCCGGTGGCGAAAGCGGCGTCGGGTTTGAGGGCATTCCCGCAGCCCAAGCAGCCCTGCTGGGACGGTGGGTCAACGGAATGTGGGACGATACGCGCGCCTGCCATGCCCTGACGGTTGAGCATATCTCACCGGATGGCAGTGTGGTTGCGACCTTTGCGACGGGGGCCAGCTCCGTTTCCCCGCCAACGGCACGCCGCGTGACCGGGACAGTTGATGAAACCGGTCGCTTAGAACTTACGCTGCCCGATGGCAGTCAGGCGATCTACGCGCTGGCTGGAACAACCCTGCGCGGTGCACATATCGCCAATGGCGTGATGCGTCCGGTTGCCCTGAACAGGGGCTAAGGGATTGCGGGTTCCGGCACGACCGGAACCCGTACCAAATCAGTTATAGGCACCGGCGGAATAGGTCAGCTCATAGCTGTGCGAATACAGCTCAAACACGATGCCGAACGGGTCCTCGACATAGACCATCCGATAGGGCTTTTCGCCGGGGAAATATTCGCGGACGGGCATCCGTTGCTTACCACCAGCGGCCACGATTTTCTCCAGCAGATCCTCTAGGTTCGGGTCTTGAATGGCGAAGTGGAACAAGCCGACCTGACGATGCGGTAGGTTATCAGCAGGCTTATGATGGTCCGGAAACTCGAACAGCTCGAACCCGATCCGGTCAGCGGTGGCCAGATGGGCGATGCGGAATTTGTTCCAGCCGGCGCCGAACACATCGTTACACATCACGCCGATATCGGTCTCGTCCTCCTCGATCTGGGTCGGCTCCATAATCACGTAAAAGCCCATTACATCGCGGTAAAACGCAACAGCGGCGTCCAGATCAGGGACTGACAGGCCGATATGCGAGAATGTTCTAGGGGTTGGTTGGGTCATCATAGCCTCAATTTGTTAAGTTGAGCCATATATGAGCTGGACTGCGCCACGCTTCAAATTATCATATATCCTGAAAATGATAAGAAAATGGCACACACAATGCTGAACGCAATCTGGCTGGAAACCTTTGTCACGCTGTGTGAGGTCGGGCACTTCACCCGTGCCGCGGCGACGCTAAACATGACGCAACCGGGTGTCAGCCAGCATGTGAAGAAGCTGGAACAGCAGGTTGGGCAAGCATTGCTGTCACGCGATGGCAAGAGCTTCACCCCCACCCCCGCCGGTCAGGCCGTGTTGTCCATCGGACACAGGCGGCGGGCCGAGGAACAGCAGTTGCGCAACACATTGCTGGATGACGACCCCGACACCGGTCAGGTGGTTGTTGCGTGCTCCGGCTCACTGGCATTGCTGCTTTACCCGTTGCTATTGGACATGATGGCCGCGGCCCCCGCCCTGTGCATCCGGTTGGAGGCGATGCCCCAAACACGCATTATCGAGGGCGTGACCAGCGGTTCCGTTGATCTGGGCATTGCCGATCACATGCCCGCCCATGCCCGATTGCAGGGGGACCGGATCGGGTATGAGGATCTATGCCTGATCCTGCCCATGGGCGTCGCGCACCCTGATAGCCTTGCGGAATTACAAGCACTGGGATTTATCGCCCATCCAGACGGCTACGCCTATGCGGATGCATTGCTGGCCACGAATTTTCCAACAGAATATTCCGGCGCGGACCGGTTGTGGCAGCGCAGTTTTGTCAATCAAATTGGTCAGATACCTGAACCCGTGGCGCGTGGCCTAGGCTACACAATCCTGCCCCGCAGCGGGGTTGACGCCCACCCTGCCCGTGACAAGTTGCAGGTCGCCACGCTAACCAATCTAGTTCGGCATGAGTTATGGTTGATCCAACGCAAGGCACGCATCCTGCCCGCGCGCGCACGGCGAGTTCAGGCGGTAATCACCTCTGCCCTCGCCGCGCTGTAATCAGGTTCAGGGCCGAGGGGGGCGTGCAGATGCATCGCAGGTTTGACCCGCCTCCTCGGATGCGCAACCGGCTTGCGCGGTCAAGCACGGCAAGATCGCGTTCGAGCCTGCCTCACCCGCATGGTAGTGATAGCCAAGAGTTTCATCGAAATGGCCATTACACTGATCCAAACCAACTGGCGCCGTACCGTCCACTAACAGCGCGGTGTAAATCGCATGACCATCCATCGCGATGCCAATCTGTGGGGCATCGGCGGCGCTGACAGGACTATCATCCAGACAATCCGTCACCGCGTGATAGTGATATCCGACATGAGTGTTCACATGCCCACCGCAATCATCAAAGGGAGCAACCGTGTGTGCGGCCAGAATATCCGCAACTGGCGCGGGTCCATCCAGACGCACGCCGTTAAAGGCAATTCCCGCACCGGAGAAATTCGGTGGATTGGGTTCGTCGGCCTCCTGCGGATACAGCGGGATTACGTAGGTCATGCTGGCATCGTCATCCATGTATTCCGGCAGACATTGAACGCAGTAATTATTGTATTCCGGGTCAACATCCGGGCGGGCAGCAGCCTCGCATGAGGTTTGGGTATCCGTGACCCGAACCTCGCCTGTTTCCGGATCATATAGCTGCCATCCGTCGTCGCTATAAAACGTGGACAGGTTTGCAATGAAGTCGCCATCAACGTCATGCGCCACGCCGTCCTGCAACCAGATACCGCCCGCATCCGCCGTGTCGGTGATTGAGGTCGGGCACCATGGACCCGGCTGATATGCTTGCGGCTCTGCCTTCACCGTGATGGAAAAGCACGTGGTCTGCGTTCCGCCGGACAACGTGCAATCCACGACCAGTGGGCCGTTGAGCACCGTCGCATCCTGAAAGAAATGCGCGATTTCCGCTAACCTGTCCGTCGTTTCATCTGCCCAAACCGGCGTTGCAATAACCAAGGTGAGGGGCAGTAGCAGAAGGTTTCGCATGTGATTTCCAATTGCGTTGGTTTCCGGAATATACGGATTAAATGGGCTAACCCATTATCAATATCATAGCCTTATACGTAATTTTCGCCACATTCCGTCGCAGAAACTTATAATCAAACCCCAAACGAAAGGGGCCAGCATATTGCTGACCCCCTACCCATTACGATCACAGTGTCTTGTATCAATCGCCGATATATTCGCCGGACACGGTGAATGTTGCGGTATCTACAATGTCGAGCACGCCGCCAACTTCATCAGCGTATGGTCCGTAGAAACCAGCCTCGTGCAGGGTGGTCTGAGTACCGCTAAACCCTGCGCCACCATTGATCGTGGCGCTAACCAGCGTCGATGTACCACCCGAGGCAGTGTTGCCGCTGATGACCGCATCAGCAATCGTGATCGTCGCAACATCGGTGACATTGGTTACGCCAATGAACGTTTGTGTTCCGTCTAGATCATCCAGCGTTACATCCAGTGTACCAGCCGCGAAATCAGCCGTTGCGGCAACCGTGCCCTGCAATTCATAGAAATTCAGACCGTCCTGAATCCGCACCTGCGAGGCGCCCGTATAGCTGGCCGTGCCAGTAACCGGCACATTATACGTCACTGTTGAAACACCAACCACACCACGCGTTTGGTTGCCCACAGTCGGCTGCGCCACATAGAATCGCGCAAAATCAGCCGTGCCGGTCAAATCAACCACACCACCACCAGTCAGCGTAACCGTCGTGCGCGCCAGATCGATGGAACCGTCAAGCGACCCTAGCTCAAACGTATTCGCCGCCCGATCCAGCTCACCCGATAGCTGGCTAGTTGTATGCGCACTACTGTCCAAGCTCTGCCCGGTCAGCGCGCTAACCGCGGTTGAAGTGCCATCTGCGAACGACACATATTCCAGACCGTCGCCACATGCAGTCATCGTGACTGCCGCTGCGGTAAGGCCCAATGCGATGCGAATGTTCATATTCAAATCCTTAGATGAGGAAGAAATCGTCGACGCTCAGGTCGGCGGCCGTCAATCCGGCAAATGTTATGGTTGTTCCCTGATCGTCAAAGGTCGCAATCCCGCCTACATCAGAGACATGCGTAAATGCCTCCGCTGCATCCAGATAACCGAACCCTTCGAGGAAAATCTGATCAACACCGGACCTGAAATCAGACCCCGTTGTGCTGCTAGCCCCACGATTAGCGACATCGATGTTCAGCGTGCCGATTTCATCATTGCCGTCATTGGTGGCAAAGATGAAATCATCGGCCCCAAGGCCACCCTCCAACAAGTCATCACCAGCACCACCGCGCAGCACGTCATTTCCGCCATTTGATGTGGACACGTCAGCGCGGATAATGTCATTACCCTCGCCGCCCTCCAACGTATCTGCGCCGAACCCACCGATCATGATATCGTCACCGGCACCACCGCGACCGACATTCGACCCGTTGAGCATGTAGAGCGTATCATCGCCCTCACCGCCGTCCATCGTGTCATCGCCCTGTGCGTCAACCATCACGTCATTACCGGTGCCACCCTCCATCGAGTCATTGCCCGTACCCCCATCAATGCTGTCATCACCCGCACCACCAAAGATAAAGTCATCCCCGCCGCCTGCCATGATGTTGTTGTCACCAGCATCGCCGTAAATCATATCAGCCTCGGCACCCCCACCGAAGGTTTCGATGACATCCGATAGCTGAACGGTCAGAACCGTCGTGGTGACATTGCCGGCAGCGTCCGTGGCCTGCACAGTGACATCCCGCGATGTTTGGTCCTCGTAGTCAAGCACGGCACCGCTGGCGACTTTCAGCTCGGCACCATCCAGCACAAACCGACCATCCGCATCATCCGTTAGGACAAGTGTCGCCGCCTCGCTAAGCTGAACTGTCCCGACGAAGGTGCCGCCCGCCGAATTCTCGACAACCGTATCCGTGTCGAGCGTCAAATCGTCGGGTTTCGTAGCATCCATCGTTATATCCACCGCCACCGAAGCTGCCGAGGTGTTGCCGGCGGCATCAGCAGAAGTCGCGGTAAAGCTGTAACTACCATCGCTCAACGCTGGGGCAGTAAAACTCCACGCGCCACTTGCGCTGGCCATGGCAACGCCGATGGTTGCTCCATTGGCCAGAACGGTCACACTCGCATTCGCATCGGCGGTTCCGGTCAGCGTTGGCGTCGTATCGCCGGTGATCCCGTCGCCCGTCGTGCCGGTATCGTCGGTGAAGCCGGTGATGGTTGGCGCGGTTGGAGCGCTGGTGTCAATCGTGACGTTCAGTGCTGCCGAGGCCGTCGAGCTATTGCCCGCCGCATCGGTGGCCACGGCTGTCAGTGCCTTCGCGTCATCGGTCAGCGGGCCAGCCGTGAAGCTCCAGTTGCCCGAGCCATCTGCCGTGACAGTCCCCAGAGAGGTGCTGCCGTCGAAGATCTCGACGCTGGCATTCGCCTCGGCCGTGCCGCTCAGGCTCGGCGTTGCGTCGCCCGTCACGTTATCCGTATCGCTCGAACCGCTATCGGATGCAGCATCCAGATCAATTGTTGGAGTTGCTGGCGCGCTCGTATCAATCGTGACGTTCAGTGCTGCCGAGGCCGCCGAGCTATTGCCCGCCGCATCGGTGGCGACCGCTGTCAGTGCCTTCGCGCCGTCGGTCAGCGTGCCGGCCGTGAAGCTCCAGTTGCCAGATCCATCTGCTGTGACAGTCCCCAGAGAGGACGCCCCATCGAATATCTCGACGCTGGCATTCGCCTCGGCCGTGCCGCTCAGGCTCGGCGTTGCGTCGCCCGTCACGTTATCCGTATCGCTCGAACCGCTATCGGATGCAGCATCCAGATCAATTGTTGGAGTTGCTGGCGCGCTCGTATCGATCGTGACGTTCAGCGCGGATGACGCCATCGAGACATTCGCACCCGGTGCAATCGCCGTGGCGGTGAAGGCGTAATCGCCCTCGGCCAAGGTCGTTCCCGTATAGTCGAAGCTCCAATCGCCCGCCCCGTCCGCCGTTGCCGTGCCGATGCTCGACCCGCCCAGATAGACCTCGATAACCGCATCTGCCGTTGCCGTGCCGTTGACCAGCAGCGTCGTGTCATTGGTCAGCAGGTCCGTGCCGCTGGAGCCGCTATCCGTGCTGATCCCAGTGATCTGCGGCGTGGCGGTGACCGCTGTGATCACCTCGATGCTCAGGGTCGCGCTGCTGGAACTATTGCCCGCAACATCCGTAGAACGCGCGATAAAATCGTAATCGCCTGCGCCAAGAGCCGCGCTGGTGAAGCTCCAGTTCCCCGATCCGTCCGCCGTGACCGTATCCACAACGGAGCCGCCGCGCAGGATCTCGACACTCGCATTCGCATCAGCGGTGCCGGTCAGCGTTGGTGTCGTATCGCCGGTGATCCCGTCGCCCGTCGTGCCGGTATCGTCGGTGAAGCCGGTGATGGTCGGGGCGGTTGGAGCTGCCGTGTCAATCGTGATGTTTCGAACAGCCGACATGGAGGAGGTGTTGCCCGCGCGATCGACCGCTTCTATTTGAATGGTGTGGGCGCCCTCAGCCAGAACGCCAGTGGATCTGCCCCAAGCCCCTGTAGAAGTTGACGTATCGCTAGTCAGCAGCGAGCCATCAATATATACGTTTACAATCGTATTTGCTTCGGTCGTCCCGCTCAAACTCAAGTTGGTATCGGACGTAATCCCATCGGTATTCGAACTACCGGTATCGTGCGATACGGTGGCATCCAGCGTAGGGGTCGCAGGGGCGCTGGTATCCACAGTAAAGGAAGAGCCACTAAGCTGGAAAGAATTGCCGGCCTGATCCTCGCTTCGAATGGTAAGCTGATAGGTCCCGTCACTCAGCGACGGTAAGTTTACCGTCCAGTTTCCAGCGCCATCCACGGTGGTCGAGGCAACGGTAGGGCTGGCGCCACTACCCAGCTTAATTTCGATCGTGGCGCCGACTTCGCCAACGCCCGCGATAGTCGGCGTCGAGTCGTTTGTGAAATCGGCGCCGCTGCCAGTTTCTACAACGCCACCAGTCGGGGCAATTGCCTGATGGTCAAAGGTAAAGGTGATTTCCTCAACCGTAGAGACCCCCTCCTTGGTCGAGCGTACCTGAATGGTTTTATCCTCAGGCGCGAAGCCAGTCGGATATGCATTTGGATTGGTAAAGGTTTGCGACCCGCCTGTGCCGGTACCAACGGCCTGAAAGCCATTGCCGTCATCCCAGTCAATCTCAAGCGTGTCACCTGCACCTGCGGTAAACTCAACCGTTGGCGTTCTGTCTGCCGTATAATTATCAGAACTGGATGAACCGGTATCTGAACCAGCGGTCAGGTCAATCGC
Organism: Pontivivens marinum; assembly: GCF_900231835.1. Lineage (GTDB taxonomy): Bacteria > Pseudomonadota > Alphaproteobacteria > Rhodobacterales > Rhodobacteraceae > Pontivivens > Pontivivens marinum. The sequence continues at coordinate 699,650 of NZ_OCTN01000002.1, forward strand.
CGACAGATCGGCACCGTCTACTGTAACGACAAAAGAGGAACTCAACGCCGAGGCATCACCACCATCACGTGATCCAAAGCGAATGTCGTAAGTTCCATCCACCAAAATACCATCTGAACCACTGGGATAGTTTCCGCCATCCCCCACCGTTATGGTCCAGTTGCCGCTAGCAGGTATTGCAGATAGAAATGCAAGCGTCCGGCCTGAAACAAGATCGATCATTTCAACCGAGGCACCCGGCGTTCCCGTGCCCGTAAATGTCAGCGTGCGATCCGCGGTAATATTATCGCCTGGGGTGCCTGTATCAGTGGTGTAGCCTGTAACGGTCGGGGTAAGGGGCGTTGCCATTTATGCAGTCCTTCAGCGCGGATCACAGGTTGGCGGTTCGCCAAAGTGCAATCAAAATCCAAAATGAAGCCGCTGCAAAAACGCATTTCCGAAGCTGGCATTCGGTCATCAATAGGTATGAGCCCCGATTTGCGCGCATGGTATCCATGGAATCATACAGGCGGTAGATTTTTTACAAATTTTAACCGTCTTAATTCTGTAAATCCCGCACCTGCTCTATGGAAACATAGATGGTCAGCCTCCGTTTGATCGGTTAACCTTTGTGTAACATCAGCAACTTGGACCGCAGTTAATGAGCGATAGCGACATCTCCTCAGTGCTTATTGTTGAGGACAGAATTCACACCGCAGATCGCCTGTGCGCCGCCGTAAACGCACATCCAAAGCTGACCGTTATTGGTGAGGCCCACTTGGTCGAGCGTGGATTGGAGCTATTACAACAACTCCGCCCCCGTTTGTTGCTGACTGATTTGGGTCTGCCGGACGGGTCTGGTGTGGATTTGATCCGTGCAGCCAGTGCCGCTGACTGGGACTGTGACAGCTTGGTCGTTAGCGTATTCGGGGACGAACATCGCGTTATTTCGGCCATTCGGGCCGGTGCGCGGGGTTATATCCTGAAATCAGCGCCCTCGATGGATATTGGCGAAAGCATGCAATCCATCATTGAGGGTGGGTCCCCGATGAGCCCGCAAATCGCACGTTTTCTGTTAAACCTTGTCGGACCGGAACGCCCCGATGGGATGGAAAACGCCGATATCGGCCTGACCCAGCGTGAGCAGGAAGTTCTGCAAGCCGTCGCGCGCGGGTATAGGCGACAGGAAATCGCAGACCGCCTTTCAATCTCCGTCGGCACGGTCGGCAACCATGTGAACGCCATTTACCGAAAGCTGGAGGTCAGCTCCAATATCGAGGCAGTGATACAGGCAACGCGGATGGGCCTTTTGTGAACTGGATAACAGGGTCGATCCTGACTGCACTTACGGCTGGGCTGATCGCGCTGTTGCTGCAACTAACCCAAGCGGACCTGCCCAGCAGCGATGCCGACACGATCTCCCTGTCGCAGGGGATTGTATGCAGGCCAGACACCGCGCAACCCTGCGCGCCCGTAACACTGCCCTATTTTGTTATCGACAACGAGAACAGCAAAAAGGCGACGCTGACCTTTAGCTTTGATCGCACTGATCTGCCCTCGGACCTGACTGCGGTCTATCTGCCGCGCCTATCGGATAATATGTCCCTGACGATTAACGGCACATCCTTTACCTCACGCATCCACGATACGGCCCCCTATTATCGCAGCCTATGGAACCGGCCCTTTTATGCGATCATTCCTGATAGCGTTTTGCAGGACTACAACAACACGTTGAATATCGAGCTGAGCGCAACGCAGGAGCGGAACCTTGCGCTGGTTGCAATACACATCGGTGAGGCGGATGCGCTGCTGCTTCGATCAGAGCTAATGCACCTATACCGCGTTGGTTTCAGCCGGTTTGCCCTAGGCTTAACCATTGCGACAGCAATATCACTGGCGATTTTCTGGCTGTTCCGGCAACGCAAACCGCAATTCCTGCTGATGGCGGCGGCGGCGGCCTGCGCGACGGTGTACAGTCTGCAATGGACCAGACTGGACCAGATTTTCGACTTGCCCGACACGACGACAGCCCGCGATCTGGCTGTGCTGGGGCAAATCTATTTCATCCTACGATATGCTGACATGTCCCTGTCGATGCGCCTGCCCGTGCTGCTGCGTGCCATCGAAGCTACTGCTGTTGCGACCGTGTTTTTCGCGCTGACCTCGCAGGACTGGAATGTAACGTTGCTGGTATATGCAGTGACGCTGCTGATTTCGATCATAGCACTGGGTAAGTTGGTGACGATTGGCGGCCTGTGGACCCGCGCGTTCTGGCTCGTGTCCGTGGTGCTGTTGGCTGTGCTGACGATTAGCGGATACGCGCGGCTGATCGACCCCACCATGGCACTGTACGGATTTGCCCAGATCAGCCCGATGTTGATGACCTTTACCATTATCGGCGTGCTGTTGGCCGAGCTGGCCTATGCACAACGACGCTCCGACGCGATGACGCGGGCGCTATCGGTACAGGTTGCGGAAAAGACCGCAGAGCTGGCCAAAAGCTATCGCCAGATGGAGCGTTTCACCCGTGATCGCGCCGTCGCGGATGAGCGGCAGCGGATCATGCTGGACCTGCATGACGGCGTTGGCGGTCAGCTGGTAAATGCGCTGGCCTATATGGAATCCACGCAAACAACCGACCTGACCCTGCGCGACGCGCTGGAGGAAGCCCTACGGGACCTGTCCCTGATGATCGACAGCATGACACCCAGCGGCGATGTTTCCGTTCTGCTGGGAATGTTACGCGGGCGGTTGGAGCCACTGTTGGCACAGCACGGCTTGGTCTTTAACTGGCAGATCGAGGATGATCCGGTGATGCCCGATCCCGGCCCCTCGCAAAACCTGCGGCTGATGAGGATCGCGCAGGAGGCGATAACCAATGTGGTCAAGCACGCCAATGCCACCTCCATCACCGTCGCGACGGACAGAACATCCCTGATGATCTCGGATGATGGTGTCGGATTTGATGTGCACGCGGCACTGGCCCGCGCCGGACAGGCGGGCGGCTTTGGCCTGCCGGGCATGCAGCGCCGTGCGAAATCTATCGGTGCACAGTTGGACATTCGCAGTTGCGGCAATGGCACCGAGCTGATCCTGACATGGCCCACCGCGCACCCTGCCCCATAGCGCGTCATTTTTACGCAGGCAGTGACAACAGCTATGGTTACAACGCGTCGTGGCGATTATAGAAATCGCACCATGGTCCGGCTTAAAGTTTCATTTTCCAAACTTCTGGTTGTCTTTGCGCTGATCTGCGCAATGGCCAGCACCGGCTATGCGCACCGCTTTATCAGCAGCGATCTGGACCCGGCCTTGCAGGCCTATGTTGACGCTGGCGGGTCACTGGACAGCATTTGCGGCGATGTTGGCGGGCATTCCGGGCAGAGCTTTCAGCAATGCGACACCTGCCATCTGGTTGGTGCCGCCCTGCTGCCCATCGCAGCAGATGAAGCGGTTTCCTGTCAGGGCCGCCCTGCTGCGCAACTGTCCTTTACTGATGCGCAGGTACAGCGCCCCTCATATCCATATCAGTCACGCAAACCGCGTGGCCCTCCTCTCGTCTGATCTGACCTCACCCAAATGATCAAACGATGGCCCTCTGTGACAGAGGCGCCCCAAGAGGAGAACCAAAGTGGTTTCTACCGATCCTACACATGTGTCCGCACCTGCCAGCACGGCAGCCGGCACAAACAAGTTCTATTTCGCCGCATGGCGCTGGCATTTTTATGCCGGCCTCTATGTCATCCCCTTCCTGATAATGCTGGCCTTAACCGGCCTGACGATGCTGTGGATCAGCACGTTGAGCGGACGTGACGGCGAATGGATTTCCGTCACTCCGAATGGTGAGCCTTTGGCGGTTTCAACCCTTTCACAGTCGGCTGTGGGTGCGGTGCCGGATGGCACCTTGGTGCAATATATCGCCCCGCGTGCCGCTGATCTGGCCGCGATTTTCCGCGTCGATGCAGCGGGCGATGCGATCCTCGTCGCGGTGAACCCCTATACCGGTGAAGTCCTGTCCGAAATGTCGCGCCGTGGCGGGTGGTATGATTTCATCAGCAATATCCACGGCACGTTCATGCTGGGCGTCACAGGCGACCGGATGATCGAGATTGCGGCCTCGCTCACCATGGTTCTGATCGCGACGGGCATGTACCTGTGGTGGCCACGCAATGGACAGGGCCTGTCGGTTCTAGTGCCAAATCTGGCGGCGCGGGGCCGTGCGCTTTGGAAAACACTGCATGCCACAATCGGAGCGTGGATTTCGGTCCTGTTGGTGCTGTTCCTGATTTCCGGCCTGTCATGGTCCGGCATCTGGGGCGAGAAGTTCGTGCAAGCATGGAGCACCTTTCCCGCCGCAAAATGGGACGCCCCCGCATCGGACGACACCCATGCCAGTATGAACCACGGTGCCACGCATGAGGTGCCATGGGCGTTGGAGCAAACACCGATGCCCGCCTCCGGCTCCGACCTTGGCGCGACGGGTATGGAATCCGGCACGGCGATCACTTTGGACAGTGTAGTCGCATTCGCACGCCAGATCGGGTTCGAGAACCGGTTCCAGCTGAACCTGCCCCGTGGGGATGAGGGTGTGTGGACAATCTCACGCGACTCTATGAGCAATGACAGTTCCAGCCCAACCGATGATCGTACCGTTGACCTGCTCCCCTGAAAAGTCCGGTGTTTTGAGTTAGCCTGTTCTCCAAGAAGGAGACAGACGATGAAGAGAAGCCGTTTCAGCGAAGAACAG
>NZ_OCTN01000022.1 GCF_900231835.1 Pontivivens marinum
ACGGCGGACGGGGCGGGCGATTGGAGCTTCGACTATACGGGAACGACCTTGGCCGAGGGCGATTACGCCTTCACCGCCACGGCGATTGCACCGGGTGCGAATGTCTCGATGGCGTCATCCGCGCTGAACGTCACGATCGATACGAGCGCGCCAGCAACTCCAACAATTGATCTGGATGCTGCATCCGATAGCGGTTCGAGCGATACGGATAACGTGACGGGCGACGCAACGCCGAGCCTGAGCGGCACGGCCGAGGCGAATGCCAGCGTCGAGATATTCGATGGGGCGTCCTCTCTGGGGACTGTCACAGCAGATGGATCTGGCAACTGGAGCTTCACGGCTGGCACGCTGACCGACGGCGCGAAGGCACTGACAGCGGTCGCCACCGATGCGGCGGGCAATAGCTCGGCGGCCTCGGCAGCACTGAACGTCACGATTGATACGAGCGCGCCAGCAACTCCAACAATTGATCTGGATGCTGCATCCGATAGCGGTTCGAGCGATACGGATAACGTGACGGGCGACGCAACGCCGAGCCTGAGCGGCACGGCCGAGGCGAATGCCAGCGTCGAGATCTTCGACGGCAGCACCTCTCTGGGGACTGTCACGGCAGATGGCTCGGGCAACTGGAGCTTCACGGCTGGCCCGCTGACCGATGACGCGAAGGCACTGACAGCCGTGGCCACCGATGCGGCGGGCAATAGCTCGGCGGCCTCGGCTGCACTGAACGTCACGATTGATACGAGCGCCCCAACAGCGCCAACCATCGATCTGGACGCAGCATCCGATAGCGGGTCGAGCAATACGGATAACGTGACGAATGACGCAACGCCGAGCCTGAGCGGCACGGCCGAGGCGAATGCCAGCGTCGAGATCTTCGACGGCAGCACCTCTCTGGGGACTGTCACGGCAGATGGCTCGGGCAACTGGAGCTTCACGGCTGGCCCGCTGACCGATGACGCGAAGGCACTGACAGCCGTGGCCACCGATGCGGCGGGCAATAGCTCGGCGGCCTCGGCTGCACTGAACGTCACGATTGATACGAGCGCCCCAACAGCGCCAACCATCGATCTGGACGCAGCATCCGATAGCGGGTCGAGCAATACGGATAACGTGACGAATGACGCAACGCCGAGCCTGAGCGGCACGGCCGAGGCGAATGCGAGCGTCGAGATCTTCGATGGGGCGACGTCTCTGGGCACGGTGACGGCAGATGGGTCGGGCGACTGGAGCTTCACGGCTGGCACGTTGACCGACGGCGCGAAGGCACTGACAGCGGTCGCCACCGATGCGGCGGGCAATAGCTCGGCGGCCTCGACAGTGCTGAACGTCACGATTGACACGGCAGCTCCAACCGCCCCGACCATCACCGGCTTCACCGACGATACCGGCACGACGGGCGACGGGATCACCGGCGATACGACA
>NZ_OCTN01000011.1 GCF_900231835.1 Pontivivens marinum
GGATCGCAGCTCGCTCCGAGGGGTCGGATCGAGATTAAAAAATGCGAACCGCAAATGGTGGTAGCCGGTGACGCCGTCGCCTGTCCCAAACACGGGCAGGCGACGCGCACGGCGGGGTAAATGGGTGGTTCCATGTTGACGGGCGTTACGCTCGCCTCTTGCGCAGTCGATGCGCAGGACAGATATCTTGCGGCCTTGAGCGGGGTCGCATTCCTTGAAACAGCCAGCGGATTGCAGATCATCACCGCCTCGGCAGGGGAAAATGCGCTAACACGGTTTGAGTATAATGACGGCCTGCTGGAAATAGAGACATTCCGCCTGTCGGCCCATGCGGGCCTGCACGATCTGGTGACGACCGATACCGGACTTAGCGCACTGGCCCGATGGGATAACGCGGTTACGATTGATGCGAACAGCTTTACCGCCAATGGCGCTGCAAATCTGGTTGCCCTGTCAAATACGGCCAGCGCGGCACGCAGCACGGCGGGCTTGGTCCTTGATACCCTGAAAATCGCTGATGACGACGCCACCCCCCTGGGCGATATCACCGCATTGGCCAGCCTGTCGGACGGGCGCGTGATTGCGGGTTCCGCCTTTGATACCGGCGTGGCGTTGTTGGATGCGGCGGGAACGGTCACGGATGTTGCTTTGGCCGAGGACGGGTTTTGGCATAATGGCGTCTCCGCCATTGAAACGGTCACGATGGATGGCAAGGAGTTCGCGATTGTTGCGGCCTCCGGCTCCTCCTCTCTCAGCGTGTTTGAGGTATTGGAGGATGAGCTGGTCCTGACCGATCATGAGTGGGACAATATGATGACCCGCTTTTCCGGTGTGTCCGAACTGGCAACCGCCCAAATCAACGGCATGACCGTGGTGGCCGCTGGCGGCAGTGATGCGGGCCTCAGCCTGTTCGAGCTGACGCAGGACGGCGATCTGGTACACCTATATGATATCCTTGATACAGATCAGAGCACGCTGGCCGACATTTCCGGCCTGGATCTGATCGCGCAGGATGACAGGCTGCTGCTGGTCGCATCCTCGGAAAAGGAAAGCGGCTTCACCGTTTTCGAGCTGGAATTTGAATTCGAGGAACCCGCCCCGCTTTTCCTCGATCCGCAGGTCCAGATAATCCATTTCGAGCAAACGCCCCGCCTGTCCGGCCATCAGCCAAGCCCCGCGCCACAGGAGCCAGAAGCCACAGAAAGCTGGATCGACCTGCATCTGATCGAGGATCTGCTAATTTTCTAATCCCCTATCTGCTCAACCATAGCGATGCCAAACCGGACAGCAGGATCACCCCCAACCCGATCAGGGCGAGCGGATCAGGCCAGATGCCAAACACCATAACCCCCGCCAGCGTCGCCGCGATCAGTTGCGTATAGACCAAAGGAACAATCGCCGTTGCAGGCGTGGTGCGACTGACCGTGACCAGCAGGTAATTACCGGCGGCCGAGGCAAGCGCGCTTAGCCCGATCAGGCCAACCAGCCGTGGGTCCACCTCAACCGGCAGCGCCACCACCCCCATTGGCATCAGCACCACTGCACCGACGATCAATTGCGAGATCAGCAGAAACCGCGGGCGGAACTCCCCCGCCAGCCACCGTGTTGCCACCAGATATCCGCCATAGAAACATCCCGCCAACAGGGCCATCGCCATGCCCGGCCCCGCGCCAAATCCCGGGCGGACCACCAACATCACACCGGCAAACCCCAGTGCCAACAGAATGCTGCGCACCTTGCTGACCTGCTCCCCCAGCAACAGAACGGACAGGATATAGGCCACGACCGGCCCGATGAAAAAGGCGCCGAACACATTGGCAATCGGCTCCGTCCGCAGGGCCGTCAGGATGCAGCTAATCCCTGCCGCAATCAGACCCGCCCGCAGCAAAACCCGCCAATCGAGCAAGGATCGCAGCTCAGCCCACCGCAAACCGCTAAACGGCAGCAGGACCGCCGCGGCAATGGCAAAGCGTGACCAGGCGATGAAGCTGGGCGCAACACCGCCCTGCGTCATCACCTTACCCGCCGTATCGCCGGTGACGATCAGGCACATCGCAGTGAAAACCAATAGGCTGATGCGGATCATGTTATATCCCGATTATAGCGCGTGCCCTTGCTATCCGCTGCAACAGTCCCTGCCTATCCTTTATGTCACCAAGACCTTGACCTTCACCACCCCGATGCGACTGATACTTCCATCACAAAGTGAGAACACCCGACAGCATGGAAACAGCCCCTCTCCTGCCAGCCCGCTATAGTTTAGTATTGTTGCTAATTGCCCTGCTGCCAGTCGGAGCCGGTGCAATCATGCTGGACCCTGATCGTGCGATGCTATTGGGGCTGACCGGCTTTGCTATCATGATCCTACCGCTTGCCATGCTGGCCCTGTGGCCAGAGGTCCGCAGTGGCCTATTCCCACACGGATCGCTGGCAAAGATATGCGGGCTGGTGTTCGGGCTTGCAGCTCTGCTCGCCTTTACCCGTGCGCCCCATACGGGGTTTTCACTTCTGGCACTTCAGTTCTGGATCGGCGCGTTGATCGCAGGGCGGGCAGTGCAACTGGTCATTCGAGCGCACGGCGTGCAGTTGGGCGATGCCGCATTGCTGGCAATCCTGATGGCGGGCCCTCTCTACGTCTTACTGCTTCCGCTGATGGACATTATATATAGTGAGAGCAGATCGATTGATTGGAGCCGCGACATGCCCGGCTTTAACCACGTGCGCAAAATGGGCCACCTGCTGACGGCCTCTGCTGCGGTTGGGCTGATTACCATCTGCATTCCAAACCCAAATCGCAGCCCCAAGGGCGATATTGCGCTAACGGTGCTTGGCACCTTGGCGATTGCGTTCATGATATGGAGCGGTGCCCGAGGCGCGTGGCTGGCATTACTGGCTGGAGGCGGGCTTACCCTGTTCATCGCACAGCTAGCCTTACAGCCACGACGTTCCTTTAGGTTGGTAATAGCCCTGATCGCGGCAATCATTCTAGCAATGCTCCTGCCCTCACCCGGCCCGAACCTAGGCTTTCTGGACGAGCTGCGCAGTTCAGCCTCGCATCTGGATGACCCGAACGCCTTTTCGACAGGCCGTTTGCAAATTTGGACCAATACAATAGGACTGATAAAGGATGCCCCATTAACGGGATACGGTTGGGGCCAGTTCATTCTGATTCAGAACCAATATCCATTGCCACAAGTGCACAATTTTCCACTGGAGCTATTACTAGGATTAGGGATCCCCATGGGCACCATCGTCATCGTAATAGTTCTTACGCTGTGGGTTAGGGCGAACCGATGCGCGGCGCGGGGTGGCCCAACAACGCTCACCTCGCTATGTTTGCTCAACACGATGGCGCTCTACTCTCTTGTCTCAGGTACATATTACTACGGCGTGCCTGTCGTGTTGACTGGGCTGGCTTGGGGTATTTGCCTCAGCCCGTCATCACCAGCTGGAATTCAACGATCCTCTGACAACACAGAGAGGTAGCGCGCATAATTGCCCTGCCCCATGCGCGTGGCCAAGACCGCCAACGCATCGGCACTGATCCAACCGGCGCGATAGGCGATTTCCTCGGGGCAGGCGATTTTCACACCCTGCCGACGTTCCAGCGTACCAACGAATTCCGCAGCCTCCAGCAAGCTATCGGGCGTACCGGTGTCCAGCCACGCATAACCACGCCCCATACGTTCAACGCTCAACGCATCTTCGGCCAGATACGCACGGTTCAGATCGGTGATTTCCAACTCATCCCGTGCAGAAGGCTTCAACGTCGAAACCTTCTGCGCTGCATTCCCGTCATAGAAATACAGCCCCGTCACCGCAAAGGGCGACCGCGGCTGCGCGGGCTTTTCCTCGATCGAGGTCACGCGATTCTGATCGTCGAAATCCACAACGCCGTAACGGTGCGCGTCCGCGACACGGTAGGCAAAGACGGTCGCGCCGCCCTCCTGCTCAACCCGCATACGTGCGGCGGACAGCAGTTCGGGCAAGCCGTGACCAAAGAACAAGTTGTCGCCCAGCACCAGACAGGACGGCTGCCCATCCACAAATGCAGCCCCAATCGTATAGGCCTGCGCCAACCCGCCCGGCTCGGGCTGCTCGGCATAGCTCAGCGCCACCCCCCATTGCGACCCGTCGCCCAACAGGCGTTCAAATGCGGCGCGGTCCTGGGGTGTTGTGATGATCAAGACTTCACGGATACCGGCCAGCATCAACACGCTCAGCGGGTAATAGATCATCGGTTTGTCATAGACCGGCATCAACTGCTTGCTAACGGCCTGCGTGATTGGCCACAGGCGCGAACCCGTGCCACCGGCGAGGATAATACCCTTCATGTGCGACTCTCCATCAAACGGCCAACAACAATGGCGAGGCCATCGCGCCAATTGGGCAAGGTAATGCCATGCACGTCCGCCAAGGCCGCACAATCCAGTTGTGAATTCGCAGGCCGCGCAGCGGGTGTAGGATAATCCGCCGCCGGAATACCAATAACCTGCGGCGCTGTCTGTCCATGCAGCGCGGCCAACCGAAAGGTTTCGCGTGCGAAACCGGCCCAGCTTACCGCTCCTGTTCCCGCCATATGAAACGTTCCGCGCAGCGTAGGGTCAGCCGAGCTCAGCAGATTGCGCGCAACGCCGATCACCCCCTGCGCGATATCATGGGCCGACGTTGGATTGCCGATCTGGTCCTGCACAACACGCAGCACATCCCGATCTGCCCCCAACCGCAACATGGTTTTCACAAAGTTCGCGCCAAAGGGCGAATAGACCCATGCCGTGCGCAGGATCGCATGGTTTGCACAGGCGCGCGCGATGGCACTCTCACCGGCAAGCTTGGACGCGCCATAAACGCCTAGTGGTCCCGTCCGGTCTCCCTCACGCCACGGCATTGTACCAGACCCGTCAAATACGTAATCCGTGGACAGATGAACGACCGGAATGCCCAACACCTGTGCCGCCTGGGCCACGGCAGCGGCGCCCCCCTCATTCACCGCGAATGCGTTCGCCGCATCATCCTGCGCAGCATCCACCGCCGTATAGGCCGCGGCATTAACCACCGCATCGACACCTGCCGCGCGCAGCGCTGGCAGCACAGTATCCGGCTGCGCCAAATCGAATACGGGACGAGCCAGCGGCACCACCTCCATGCCCTCACGCATACCAAGTTCAACCAATGCGCGGGCCACTTGTCCCGTCTGCCCAGTCACTGCCAGTCTCATCTGGCCACGCGTCATGTGGACAATCCACGCCGCGCGCGGGCTTCCTCACGCAGGGGCTCCCACCAGTCCTGATTGTCCAGATACCAGCGCACCGTGGCCGCCAGCCCACTGTCGAAATCATAACGGGCACGCCAGCCCAGTTCGCGCTCCAGCTTCGTGGCATCAATGGCGTAGCGCACATCATGGCCGGGACGATCCGTCACAAACTCAATCAACCGGTCATGTGGGCCACCATCAGGGCGCAGCGCATCCATCTGCGCACAGATCGCGGTGACCACATCAATGTTGCGCCGCTCGTTCCGGCCTCCGACGGTATAGGTCTCACCCGCTGTTCCGCTTGCAGCGATCAGGTCCAGCGCCGCGGCGTGATCGTCCACATGCAGCCAATCGCGCACATTTTCGCCCTGCCCGTAAACCGGCAGCGGGCGCCCATCCAGCGCGTTGAGGATCGTCAGCGGGATCAGCTTTTCCGGAAAATGATACGGCCCGTAATTATTCGAGCAATTGGAGATCAAGACCTCCAAACTATATGTCCGCCCCCATGCACGCACCAAATGGTCCGATGCCGCCTTGGACGCTGAATAGGGCGAGGACGGATCATAGGGCGTCGCCTCATCAAACAGGCTGTCATCATCGGGCAGCTCGCCGAACACCTCATCCGTGGAAACATGCAGCAGGCGCACATCCCCACCTGCATCACGCAGGGAGCGCACGGCCTCCAACACACGAAAGGTGCCCTCGATATTGGTCGAGATGAAATCCGCCGGCCCGTCAATAGAACGGTCCACATGGCTTTCCGCCGCCAGATGCATCACACGCTCGGGCCGAAATTCCGTAAAGACCTGCGACAACGCCGCCGGATCGCGAATATCCCCCTGCACAAATTGATGCGCGGGATTGTCCGAAACCTCACGCAGATTGGTCAAGCTGCCCGCATAGGTCAGCGCATCATAGCTGAGCACCTGATGCCCCTGCCCGATCAGATGCCGCACCACAGCCGAGCCGATAAACCCGGCAGCCCCCGTGACCAGAATACGGCTCATGCGAAGACCCCGCGCACTGTCTCGATTTCAGGTTGATTGCGGTCCTTGGCAGACAGGGTGTCAGGGTTCGCAATCTCGGGCCAAGTAACGCCCGCACCATCCGCATGCCCGAAATCCCACGCAAGCCCCGCATCATGATCCGGCGCATAAAACGCCGTCACTTTATATGAGATAACGGTGTTCGGCTCCCGCGTGCAAAACCCGTGGGCAAAGCCCGCCGGTATCCAGAACTGGCGACCGTTTTGTGCGGACAACTCCTCCGCATGCCATTTGCCAAAACTGGGCCCGGGGCGCAGATCCACCGCAACATCCCACAAACTACCTGCGATACAGCTAACCAATTTACCCTGCGCATGGGGCGGCGTTTGGAAATGCAGCCCCCGCATCGTGCCTGCTTGCTGCGAGAGTGATCGGTTTTCCTGTACGAAGGTCACATCAGCAACCTGCTCACGGAATTTATCCGTGCGGAAAACCTCCGAAAACCAACCCCGATCATCACCATGACGAACAGGATCGAGTGTAAACAAACCGGACAGCGACAGAGGAGAGATCATGAGCGGACCTTTGATAAACAATTAGGTCCTAGCTACAGGATAGCGGCCTAGATGCAAAACCATCTATCGATCCCGATTAGACGGGATCACAGGATTAAAACCAATGTGCCAACAGTTTTAGTTGAGACCCTACAAAGCTGCTCTTACAGGCAGAAACATCGACTTGACGTTAAGAGACCAACCGTCTCACGTATACTCTCATTCGCGTGATATGCGGTAATTGTATCCGTATTGGAAACGCTCAGACGCCGCGAATTGCTCTACTCCAACCGCTAAACGTCCCCATCTGTCTATCATCGAAACGCGGAACAGTCCGGCAGTTTCAAGACACAGATTTTAAGGGACCTAGACCATGACCAATGTTGCAAAAACACTTCTCGCTACTGTCGCTCTGACTGCCGCTCTGGCATCGCCCGTTCTGGCGAACACCTCGCAGTTGGCTGCCTCCATCGGCATCCCTGCCGACGTTGCCCAGACCCTGACCCAGGGCGAGATCGCTACAATCGGTGCAATCATCAATGACGATGAGAACCACATCAACTCCTACGCTGACTTCGCACGCTAAGGCGCACACGAATACCGGCGTGTGTTGACCACACGTTTCAATGGCTTCGTGTACCGCAAGGAACACGGAGCCATTGAGCATTTGAAATATCCGTCCGAAAGAAGCGCTATGACCCATACATTCACATTGCTTACCCTCACCACTGCGCTGCTTGTAATGGTCACCACGTTCGCAAGCGCACAAACGCATACTCCCGAGAGTTGCCTGCCCGCCGCCACAACCGACTGGATTGATACCTTGATCACCAGCCAAACTGTTGGCGGACCAACTGATCTGGTTTACCGCCCATAATCAGCCGCGATCCGCGCCATAGGGTGAGATACAGTATTTCGGCGATCCGAATTCGGGTCGTCACCGCAACAGATCGGCGGGTCTTTGATCGCATGTTTTCTTAATGCTGCACCTGCGTTGCTTTGAAAGATACCAAATTTAGTATATTTTTTTTACACAACTCAGGATAATCCAAGGATACCACCCCACTATCGACACTTGTATAGATCGATGAATCTACCCCATTTGCTTTATCTCTTTTGTGAGAGGCACTGCTGATGTAAGTTTGTACAGGAAACCACGATAGAGAGGGTCATCCATGACCGTTGCCACTAGCACCGATTACACCGCGATTCTCGCTGGAACGGATGAGCGATGGAATGCGATGGTGGGCAACGGCGCTCCGACCTTCGTGACATACAGCTTCGCCACGGCTGGTTTTGCGGCTCTGTTTCCCGATAGTGCAGCATCCGGCATCACCGAATTCGGCGCCTTCTCTACCGATCAACAGGCCAATTTCCGGCTGGCCCTCGCGGAATATGAGGCAGTGGCAGGCATTCGTTTTATCGAGGTTGATGACCCGGCGGATGCATCAATCACGATCATGAACACCACCTCGACACAGGCAGGGTTGTTGGGTGTCTCCAACCTGCCCCGCATCGCGGACCAGACAACGCAGGACTTCGGCGATATGTCCAGCAATGGCGTTCTGGCGATGACCGTCGGCATTTCAGGAGATGAGGATTACAGCCCCGGCACCCAGAATTTCCAAACCATACTGCACGAACTGGGACACGCCGTCGGGTTAGAGCATCCAAATGACAATGCCATCGATCCCGAGTTCAATACCTCCACCACCGTGATGAGCTATAATTCCGGCGGGGCCATCGTATCGACCCTACAGGCGCTCGATGTACTGGCCGTGCAGGAAATCTATGGTCCGGCCGCCAATGCCGATGACCTGACCGCCAACTGGGACGATTTCAGCGATACCTTCACCCTGACCGGCACCACGGGCGATGACGTTCTAATCGCCACGGATACCAACAGCACTCTGATCGGCGACGATGGCGATGACCAGCTATATGGCCGCGACGGCAATGATAACTTCACCCCCGGTGCGGGCGATGCGACAGTTGATGGCGGTACGGGCGACGATACGCTGTCCCTGTCCGGCGCGCTGGACGATTACGACATCACCATTTCCTCGAACCGCCGCTCGGTCATTCTGACCAGCACAGGCGGCACCACGGTGGAGGGTGTGGTGACAGCAGCCCAAATCGACACGTTCGATTTCAATGGCGCGCTGATGACCCATGATGATCTTCTGACGCTCTCACTACCCAATCTGGGGGTTATTGGCGGCTTGGGATTCTCCTCAATGACCGCCGGCATTCCGATCGATATCAGCGTCACCATCAGAAACACCAGTAATGTCACCGCCGACGCGACCGATGTTGCGGTCTATCTGTCCACGGATGAGTTTTTCGACGTTGGCGATTACGAGATTGGGCGCAGCCCACTGGCCAGCCTGACCGGCGCCACAAACGCCGATGTCGCGGTGCGTCTGGATGCGCGGACCGATATTCCACAGGGCAGCTACTACGTTTATTACGTAGTTGATCCCGATAATATCATCGTTGAAAGCTATGAGTTCGGCGAAAGCGCCTATGCCGGCAATGCAGCGCGACTGACCGATCCGATCACATATACCAATAACAGCGTCACCGCCCCCACCGTGCCCTATGACGTGACCGCCCGTCAGGAAGTCGCGGCAGATGTGGACGACCTGTTCATCGATGCAATCTATACCGGCGAATTGACCGAGGAAGGCGCGACCGCGTTTTCCTTCGCGAATTCCAGCAATGCACAGGGGCTCAAGGCAACCTTCACAGGCACCGCCCTTGATGGATCCTCAGGTATTGTCACCGGCCTGACCTTCAGCGTTGCGGGCCTGTTGAACGGCCAGCCCGCAGATATTCCTGTGCTCAGCTTTGGCGGCCTGTACATCCCGCGCAGTGACCTGATCCCCGCGCTGGCCGCTGCGGCAATCGGCAGCCCGGCCTCCTTGCAATTGCTGCTCGATGATCATGCGATCAACTATACCGGCTCAATCGGCGATGACCGCTTTTACGGCGCTGCACAGGCCGACGAGCTGCGCGGTAATGCAGGCAATGACACGCTTGAGGGACAGGGCGGCAATGACACCCTGACCGGCGGTGATGGCAATGACAGCCTGGATGGCGGCACCGGCGCCGATATCCTGACCGGCGGCTTGGGGGACGATACTTACGTGATCGACGATGTTGGCGATATCATCGTTGAGGGCACGGATGAAGGAACGGATACAGTCGCCACCACGCTGTCCAGCACGACACTTGCTGATAATTTGGAAAATCTGATTTTTGTCGGAACGGGTAATGCAAACCTAGCAGGCAATTTCGCTGCGAACCAAATCGAGGGCGGTGCGGGTGATGATACCCTGAATGGAAACGCGGGTGCTGACAATCTGACAGGGATGGGTGGCGATGACCTGTATATAGTCGATAACTCAGGTGATGTCGTGACCGAAATTGCGGCTGATGGCATCGACACCGTGTCCACACAGATCAATTACGAACTCACCGCACATGTTGAAAATCTGATCTTGACCGGATCAGCCACTGCTGGTTTCGGCAATGCCGAGGGTAATGAAATTATCGGCAACGCGCTGGATAACGACATTCGCGGCGTGGCCGGCGATGACACCCTCTCCGGCGCGGAGGGTACGGATACCCTGCTCGGTGGTGATGGCAACGATGTTGTGTCCGGTGGCAATGGCAACGATCTGGTCGTAGGCCATGGCGGGAATGATACGCTGGACGGCGATGCCGGCGCGGATAGCATCTATGGCTATAACGACGATGATCTGGCACGCGGCGGGCTGGGCAATGACCTGATCCTGGGCGGCGCGGGCAACGATACGCTACAGGGTGACGACAATAACGACACCCTGAACGGTCAGGACGGCGACGACTTGATCGAAGGCGGCACCGGCGCGGACACCATGTATGGTGGCGACGGTGAGGACACGATGCTGGGCGGTGCCGATAACGATCTAATGTACGGCCATCGCGGCGATGACAGCATGGATGGTGGTGACGGCAACGATACCATTTACGGTTTTGACGAGAACGACCTGCTGTTGGGCAGCAATGGAGACGACGAGATTGCCGGCGGTAACGGCAACGATGAAATCTTTGGCGGCGCGGATAACGACCTGCTCTCGGGCAACCGTGGCGATGATACGATCGATGGCGGTGACGGTAACGACACCATCTACGGTTATGATCAGGCAGACGTGATGCGCGGCGGGCTGGGCAACGACGAAATCTACGGCGGGTCCAGCGGCGATACCCTGCAGGGTGATGGCGGTAATGACCTGTTGAACGGTCAGGACGGAAACGACTTGATCGAGGGTGGCGACGGCGTTGACACATTGCACGGTGGGGACGGAAACGACACCATGCATGGCGGCGCAGATAATGACTTGATGTATGGTAACCTTGGCAACGATACACTGAACGGAGATGCTGGCAATGACACGATCTACGGCTTTAATGACGACGATCTGATCAGCGGCGGCCTAGGCAATGACATGCTGCTGGGCGGCAATGGCAACGACTATATCACTGGCGATGACGGCGATGACGATATTTCCGGTGGCACGGGTGCCGATACCCTCTTCGGAAATAATGGTGACGATACGATCGATGGCGATGACGGCAACGATACCATCTACGGCTTTGGCGATAATGATGTGATCAGTGGCGGGTTGGGCAACGACTTGCTGCTGGGCGGAACCGGCAATGACACACTAGATGGCGGCGATGGTGATGACGAACAGAACGGGCAGGACGGTGATGATCTGATCCGCGGTGGAACAGGCGCGGACACCCTTTCCGGCGGCAGCGGCGATGACACTATAGTTGGCGGCGATGACAATGATGAACTGTTCGGGAATAGCGGCAACGACACGCTGGATGGCGGCGATGGCGATGACATCGTATATGGCCATAATGACGATGATGCTATTACCGGTGGCCTGGGTAATGATCAGCTGTTCGGCGGCAATGGTAACGATGACGTATCCGGCGGTGACGGCGACGATACCATCGATGGCGGCACAGGAAATGACATACTGTCCGGCGGTGCTGGGGCCGATACGTTCATCTTTGTCGCGGGGAATGGACAGGACACGGTCACCGATTTCGAGGCCGGCGTAGACTTGTTCGACCTGACGGAGCTCGGCTTTACCACCAACACCGAATTTTTGGATGCGATCACCCAGAACGGCACTGATGTTCATATCGATTTTGGCAGTGATGAGCTGATCATTCAGAGCGCGACCGAGGCGGATATTGAGACGCAATCTTTCTGGGCGATCTAACCTCTTATTCAAAATGTCGGCGTGGGTTATACCGACGCCGACATTCCTAACGACCGTATATTCGGCTCCGGTTTCGCACGCGAAACCATTGCAGGCCCAAATTCAACTCTGCCCTATTTCGGGCTATCGGATTCCAAAATCACCTCTAACGCCCCGGCCAGCATTTGCGCCTGATGCGGCGTTAACTCATGTCCCGCAAACTCGAGCCGACTAATGCCCCCCGTGCGGTGCAGCGCCACGGTGGCACCATTGGGCAATCGATGTTCGAATAACGGTTTCGCATACGAAACCTTGCCCGTGTTTCTGGAGGGTTTCGCATGCGAAACCTTGGCATTCAGCGCCGCGTCCAGCACCGCATTTTGCCCGGCCGCATCCTCAAAACTGCCCTCGCTCAAGACTTGAGCCAAGCGTGCGCCCTGCCCCGCGCGGATCGCCTCGGCCAAGCGCAAGCCCAGCCGTTCGTTCACCGATTGCGGATATGTCAGCGCATTGCCCAGTTCCTGCACCACCAAAACGAAGCTACGGATTTTGGAGCGCCGCGCCTTGGACCCCGCCGCGTAGAGGGCATTTACCGCCTCCTCGACACTCTCGAACACCTCGGCCTGTGCGGCCATTAGGGCGACGCGGGCGCGCTCGAAATGGCTGACATCCTCGCGTATCTCGTTTTCCTCGACCATGGCGACATAGGCCCCCCGCAGGTCGTCCGGCTGGCGGATAAACGCCTTGATCGTGGTAAAGCGTGTATCCTCGGGATGTTGTGCAGCCAACTCCACAACCGCCTGCATTCGTCGGTAGCCAGAGATCAAACCGAAGTGGTAGGGCGGCTGTGCGTCGCTCTGCATCACTTCCACCGGCATCCGCTGGCCATGCTCCAGGATTGAGGCACGCAGGGCCTGCATGCCATCATCCGTGGCGCTGATGCGGTCACGGGTCAGATGGGCGATATTGATGCTGCTCAGCGGGATGGCGTGCAGCAGCCGTCCGGCTTCATCCGCCATGGCCAGCGCACGCGCACCGCCGCCGGCGCTTTCGCCTGCGACACGCGCAATGGGGGGGGCTGCGGCATCGGGCATACCCATGGATTTCGCCTCAGGGGCAGGGCGGTTGGCGGCCAGCTCGGTCGGGTCCAGTCTCTTGCGTCGTGCCATTTTAGCTCGCCTCCGTTTCGGTTTGTGCGCGCTCGTCACGCCTCCACGCACCGATCAGCATTTTTTTGAACATCGCATAGGTTTGGTCAAAGGTTTCGCGCCCGCGCACATAGGTATCGCGGTTAAAGTCGCGGTAATCGGCCTCGTAAATACCGTTCACCTGCTCACCCGCCTGACCGATCAGGGCGGTGAAATCCTGTCGGTAGGGGGTCATCATGCCGCCCATCCAGCCCTGTATCAGCGTAGCCATCTCCGCCTGCTGGGCAGCGTCATAGCGGGTCAGGATCGCGGCGACGGCATCCCATTCAAACTTCAATTCCGGTTGGCCAAGGGCGCGCGCCGCCGCATTTTCTCCCCGCTCGATGGAGGAGAAGGTGGCATGCAGCATGTCGAAAAACCGGCCCGTGCTGTCAAATTCCAGAAAGCTGGCGCCCAACGGCACCATCAGGATATCGGCAGCGGCCAAACCGTTGATCGTCAGATATCCCAGCGCAGGCGGCGTATCGAGGATGACGATATCGTATTCATCCAGCACGCCATCCGCCTCCAGCCGGTTGTTCAGCGCCTCCCACAACTTCCATCCACGCGCGGTGGTGCGCCAGACGGGGATTTGAAATTCGGCCCAGTACAGGTTCAGCTGCGCGCCGATCAGGTCGATATTGGGCCAGTGGGTTTTGGAAATGATGTCCTGCGAGGTGATCTTCAGCGCTTCGGCCAACATCTCGTCAAAGGGCAGGGGGCTGTCGCCACGGGCCATGCGGGAGCGGTTTTCGGCCTGTAGGCTTTGCGCGTAATCGCGGGCGATCAGGGGGAAAACGGTTTGCCATTCATCCTCGATCGTAGCGCCGAAGATAGACGACATTGACCCCTGACTATCTAGATCAATCACCAGCACGCGGTAGCCGTCCAATGCTGCGCTCATGGCGAGGTGGGTTGCGGTAGCCGTCTTGGCGACGCCGCCCTTGAAATTGGCCACAGCGACGATTTTTGCGGGTAGATCCTTAGGCCGATAGGGTTGGTATTCTTTGTTACGCGATCCCTCGGTGGCGAAGTGTTCGCGTAGGGTTAGGACCTCCTGCAAGGTGAACCATTTGGCGCCGGCCTCTGTTTCGGAAACGCCTTGGGGCAGATCAGGGTTCGCACGCAAAACCCGCCGGAAATGGGCGGGCGCGATAGGGATCAGATAACGGGTGATTTCCCAGGTGGAGAATCGGCGTAACTCCTTTTTGCCATCGGGGGAATGGCCACGCCTGGCCAGATCATCACGGCCCTGGGCAACGCGAGCGGCCACCTCTGCGAAGTCGGTAACGCCGACCCCGTCTGTCAGGGCATCAGCAGCTTGATCCGGATCTATGTTGAAATAGGGGGGCAGGGGGTGATCTGACATCGGGCAAAGCCTGTCTGCTGGCCCTGCTGCGCGGAGATGTTTCGTGCAGTCAGGGATGGGTGCGAGGGCTTTCTAAGCATGAAACCCCATACATGTATCGACATTCCATAAAGATACCACAAAACGTATTACATACAACAATTTAGGTGATGTAATTTGGATTGGTAAGCTTTTTCAAAGCCTTATCTGATGAGTTCAGAGTGTCTGTTGGGAGCTCCTTGTGCAAGAACCTAGTTATATATGTGTTATTTATTGTGTTACGGATGCAAAAATCATTTGCAAGTATCTGTAATAAAATACCTTTCTTCTGCTACGCGATTCCAGAACCACGATTGAACGACTCTGGAACCACGTTTGGGCGATTCCAACCCCACGAAAGGTGAGGGGTGCTGGGCTCTGTGGAAAATCTCAGCAAGGTGATATGAAACCACGATAGGCGGAGGCGACTTAAGTTGACCCCGTGTTCCCGCGCAGACGGGTCAGGCCGAGCAGCCTGAAAGTGAGGTAGACGATGGCAGCAATTGATCCGGCGATCTCCGCCGTGCAGAGCAGCGGGCAGGACTTTTTTCTGTGCGATATTTTGGGCGCGATCCCCAAAGACGATATGGCGAGCATGGAGCACCCGGTTTTCTCGCTCAGCACCCGTCCCGACCGGCGGGTGCTGAGTTACACGCATAATGATGTGCAGATCGAGATTACGCCCAGCGTCAAAGGGCTGGCCACGATCCATGACAAGGACATCCTGATCTATTGCATCAGTCAGCTCATCGGGGCGCTGAACGCTGAACGTCCGGTGTCGCGCAAGCTGACATTGCGGGCGCATGATCTGTTGGTCGCCACACGGCGTGAAACTTCGGGCGATGGGTATCGCCGGTTGGTTGCTGCATTGGAGCGTTTGGCAGGTACGCGGATTACCACCAACCTCGTGACGGGAACCGGGGATAAGGCGCGCAGCGTGACCGAGGGGTTCGGTCTGATCGAAAGCTGGCGCATCGTGCGGGCGAATAAATCGGGGCGGATGATTTCCGTCTCCATCACGTTGAGCGAGTGGTTGTTTCGGGGTGTGACCTCGCGATCTGTTCTGACATTGAGCCGTGATTATTTTGCCCTGCGCAAACCGCTGGAGCGGCGGGTCTATGAGATCGCCCGCAAACATTGCGGCCGACAGGAGGAGTGGCGCATCGGGCTGGAGGTGCTGGCGCGTAAATCCGGCTCTGCCTCGGCGCTACGGGTGTTTCGCAAGATGATCCGCGATCTGGTCGCCTCGAACCACTTGCCTGATTACACGCTGAGCTTTGACAACGATGTGCTGACCGTGCACCCGCGTGCAGCGATCCAAGTTGTGACCCGGGATGCTGCCCCGGTTTCGCACGCGAAACCGGGGCAGGGTGGGTTGTTCTTGGCCCCATCCACCTTGGACGCCGCGCGTGCGATTATGCCGGGCGCGGATGTGCATGCATTGGCAGGAGACTGGCGCAGGTATTGGGCTACGAATGGGCAGGTGCGCGTTAGTGACCCGGACGCTGCATTCCTTGGCTTTGTTCGGGCCCGCGCAGGACATATTGAGGGGCGCCCCAAGCGCCGATAAGTTTATGTTAACTGAACGTGGCTAATGCGCCGATTTGCGAATCACGCAGGCTTTTCCCGAAATATCGCCGCATGGATTCGATGTTTTGCCTGAAAATGAGCCATCGACGGCACGGTGCCCAGAAATTACACGCCGCGATGTTTTCAGGATGACTGAACGCTACGTCGTGATCATGGCCAGCAAAAAAACAGCAATTTTGAATGCTTCCTATAGGTGACTATGCGTCATGTAAGCGGACCATAACTGTAGTAATACAGAGGAGCTTGTGCGGGTGGCATAGCATATGTCCTGTCTAGGGATGATGAGCCAAGCCGTTGAGGGTTTGAGCTAATTTGCCAAATCCTTACAAGGAGTGGCGGGTGCGATCATGGCAAAACACCCATTTCCCCAGACCACATGAGAGGGCTGGTTAGAGGGCGTGGATCGATATGTTGCGCTGCAAAAAACAGAGTTCTTGACCGAAAAACTGACCGCGAAAACGACGTCTGCGGGTAAAGCCTGAATGTGGAAAAATACACGTACTGACTGTGAATATTGGAAAAATCAGGCTTTACGTTGAGTTTTGAAATTTAATTAATTACTATTGTCTGCATCAGACGATACTTTTGTGCGGGCGCGAAGTGATGCTATCCGAACTAGATGCTTTTCGGGCTATTGCGTCGCTAGGTAGAAAGTTGAGAGTGCAGTGAAAGATCTCGAGATAATGGAATCCCACGAGGCGCGCAGATTGCACGCCACCCCATTAAAACCAGTTTCATACTATAATGATTATGGCCTCAAACGTATGATTGACCTGTTGGGTTCGGCAGTGCTTTTGATTATACTATCTCCTGTCTTTCTGTTCTTTTGGCTGGCAATTCGCCGAGATGGTGGGCCAGGCTTGTATTCACAGCAACGTGTTGGCCGCCACGGAAAAATATTCACCTGCTGGAAGCTGCGCTCGATGTGCGTAAATGCTGAGCAGCGCTTGGCCGAGCATATCGCCAGCGATCCTGTGGCCGCGACTGAGTGGGCTGTTTCGCAAAAGCTCAAAAATGATCCGCGCATCACCTCTATCGGCCGGGTCATCCGTAAATATTCCATCGATGAGCTACCCCAGATCTGGAATGTTCTGCGTGGTGATATGAGCTTTGTTGGGCCCCGTCCTTTTATGCCCTGCCAGCAGGAGCTGTATTCCGGCGACACTGACGGGTATTATGCAACGCGTCCGGGCATCACTGGCTTGTGGCAGGTTTCATGCCGTAACGATGCCAGCTTCGCAACGCGTGTTGTTTACGATTCACGCTATGCGGCAGATCTCAGTCTGATGAACGACATTCGCATCTGTTTGGCCACAGTGCGCGTGGTTCTGCGCGGAACGGGCCACTAACGCCGGCCAAGCAATGTTTAAATTAGATCGTCCGGTATCAGGAAAGCTATCCTGCTGCCGGACGTTTTCGTTTGGGGTGATCCGAATGTGATGGCGGCCTTGGCGCGCGGCTCAAATCGCCCGTTCAGCTATGGCGCACAGTTTGCTAGCAAAGAGATGCGCCTGTTTCAGGCAGGCGCCACCCCGGCATGATATCAGCGGGCGAGGCAAACAGGGGCGTTGGATCTATGTCGCAGGGAACCGTACGAACAGGGCCTGAAAACGTTGTTCTGGTCAGCGATTTTGCGAATATTAACGGCGGGCAGGCCAAGGTCGCGATCGACACCGCCGTTCTGTTGGCTGATGCGGGCATCAACGTCCATTTCTTTGCCGCGGTGGGCATGCCGGATGCCGCATTGTCCCATCCACGGATCGCGGTCGAGGTTTTGGGGCAGCACGACATTCTGGCCGAGCCAAACCGGATAAAGGCCACCTATACCGGTATCTGGAACCGGGCGGCAGCGGCGGCATTGCGCGCGTGTCTGTTAAGGTTTGATCCATCAAATACGGTTATGCATTGCCACGGCTATGCCAAGGCCCTGTCCCCCGCGATCGGGCCCTTGATGACGGATGGGCCGTTGCCCTGTGTGTACACAATGCATGAATATTTTCTGGCCTGCCCGAATGGCGGCTTTTATGATTACCAGAAGGGCGCGATTTGCCATCGCCGTGCGCTTGGCGTTGGCTGTCTGACCACGCATTGTGATGTGCGCCACCCCGCGCATAAGATCTGGCGCGTTTTGCGGCAGGGCGCGACCATCGGGCCGGGGCGTATTCCGCGGCGGCTTAAGGACGTGATCTATATCTCGCAAACGCAGCGCCGGATCATGGCACCCTATCTGGCGGACAGCACGCGCCTGCATTATGTGCCCAATCCGGTTGCGCCGCCCGACCTGCCGCCAGTGGATTTTACCGGCAACGATCTGTTCCTGTTTATCGGGCGGCTGAATCCCGAAAAGGGCGGTCTGGTTTTTGCCCGTGCCGCACGGGCCGCCGGGGTGAAGGCGGTTTTCGTCGGTGACGGTCCCGAGGCGCAGGCCATTCGTGCCGCCAATCCCGATGCGCATATCACAGGATGGCAAACACCCGCGCAGGTGCAGGACTGGATCGGCCGCGCCCATGCGCTGGTTTTTCCCAGCCTGTGGTCCGAGACATTCGGTCTGGTTGCATATGAGGCGATCGGCCGTGGGGTTCCGGTGATTTGTGGCGATTGGAATGCCGCGCAGGAGGGGGTAGAGGATGGGGTGACTGGTATCGTGTACCATCACCCGACTGTTGATGCGTTGGCCCGGGCGATATCGGGCACAGGCAGATTATCCCCGTTCGATATATCCGATCATATCGAGAAGTATTCCAGGACGCGATATTTCAATAACTTGATGAAAGTTTACGAAGCGTCCATTAAAGGTCACTTATGATTTTTGCGGTTATAAGCTTTGCCCTATACGCAATACTTCTGGCAGGTATTGGGTTTCTGGGCGTTCAGCGTGCTCGACCTGCATTGATATCGACCGCACTTATACTTGCCGTTCTGACGATCTTCAGGCAGTTCATATATTATTTAGGGCTGGATCAGCCCTATCCGCAGGGGTTTTTCAATTATACCGAATGGAACCTGATCCTGCGGGCCAATCTGGTTTGTATCGCGTGGATCGTGATTTTGTTTTCCAGTTATCTCGCCTTTACCCCCGCGGCGCATCTGTTCACATCCCTGCTGCCCTCCGGCCCGAATTTGAGCGTTGAAAAGCCGCGCGGTGTCCGGGTGATGGTGCTGGCTCCGGCATGTTTTGCGATTTTGGGCACGCTCTACCTTGTGCTGCAATCGGGCGGCGTTGCGCAGTTTCTGTATGATTCAAAGGTGGCCAAGGGTCTGCGCGGTTTGTTCGTCTTTCAGGAGGCGACGACGCTGGCCTCTATACTGGCGCTATACGGATTTATCATATGTCTGAATAAGGAAAAGACAGGTATACGCAGGATAAGCCGTGGTTCCGCAGGATATATATTCATCATAATCGCGTCGATGGCCGTGAATTATATTTGGGGAAACCGCTACAATATCGCGCTGATGGTGGTTTCATCGGGGATCGTCTGGCATTACTGGGTCGCGCGGCTGAATATTGTGAAGGTGGTGGTCTATGCCCTGCTTGCCATGGCCGCGCTGGAGGCACTGCGCAATTTGCGCGGGGAGCTGGTTTCATCCGCGACGGGGCGGACATTCTCGACCTATTCCAACCCGTGGCTCAGCCTGTCCACGGCCCTGCATTTTGTCGAGTTCGACGCGCTGATGCTGGCGTTGCGCGATACCGGTCATCTATTCGATTTCAGGCACGGGCAGGATTTTATCAATGGTCTGCTCAGCTGGATTCCGCGCAGCATCTATCCTGAAAAGGAGACCTTCAATATCGGCCCGTGGTTCCGCCGTGTGTACCAGCCGCAGATCATCAATGGCTGGCCGGTGACCACGATGGGCGCGTGGTATGTGAATTTTGGATATTGGGGCATCTTTCTGGGGGCCGCGCTTTCGGGATGTGTGCTGCGGGTGTTCGATATGGCGTTCAAGGGGCTGAGAGAGGATCCGTGGAAGGCGGTGATCGGGATCAGTCTGGCGATTTTCATGTTCGAGGGCGGGGTGAATACCGGATTTCCGCAAAAGGTCTTCTTGCTGATCCTGCCGCTTTCATGGGCGTCATTCTGGATCCGCCTCATGAACCGGCCCGCGCCGCCGCGATCGGGGGGGAAGTGATGGGCCGCTCGCTGATCCTGGTAACAGGTGCGCCGCGCACCGCGACAACGCCGGTTGGCAATATGCTGGCCAGTGCCAGAAAAACAGTATCGCTTTATGAACCGCTGGGCCCCACGGGGATGAGGCGGTTTCAAACATGGTTTCCCATGGCCGGCGATCCGGGCGCGCAGCAGCTTGGCACGCTGGTCGAGGATTTGCGCGACTTGCGGATGCGTGGGCTGAAATCGCAGCAGCGCGGCGGGGTCTTTTCTGTCAAACGTGCATTTCTGGGCAGCCGCACGCTGCATTCCTATCGGGTGGCGCGGTTGCGGATCGGGGCGGAGCACCTGATCTGGAAGGATCCGCATGCGATCTTTCTGGCGGCGGATATTGCAAAACAGGGTGTGCCGGTGGTTCTGACCATTCGGCAGGCCCGGGCGCATGCTGCCAGCTATCTCCGGCTTGGCTGGGTTTCTAGAGCGGGTGAGCTTTACCCGCGCTGGCGCGATCGTTTTGGTCGCTGTGATATCATTGAACGGTTCCTGCCCGATGCGGGGGAGGCTGTGACTTCTGCCGCGTTATTGTGGCGCATGTGCTATCTGCCCTTTTTGCAGCAGGGGGTGCTGGATCATGTGCATCTGGTCACGCCCGATGCATTGATGCAGGACGAGCGCGCCTGTTATGCGGAGCTGTTCGGCAAGCTGGGTCTGGAGCAAAGCGCCAGAACCCGCGCAATGTTGCAGGCCCCCAGAAGCGATGCGGGCAACCGGCCCTCACGCGGGACAACCCATGATTGGGGGCGCTCGGTCGCGGCGGTGAATACCTATTGGCGCGAGATCCTGACGGCGGATGATCTGGCCAGAATTCACACGATCACCGGCGATATCGAGGGGCCGATCCTGACATCTATGCCCGGTACAGAACCGCACTGAAATAGGCGGTGCGAAACAGGGTGGTAGCCACCATCGCCATCCCCGCCCCGTTCAGCCCGAAATAGTGGATGCCGATCACGGTAAAGGGGATGGTCGTCAGCAGGGAGGCGGTTTGAACCACCCTGAAAATCCGGAAATTCCGCTGTGCGATCAGCGCGGCCTGTATCACCGCTGAAATCAGGCGCAGGGCAATCGCGGCCGAAATCCACATCAGCAATCCATATGCCTGTACATATTCGGGACCGAAGGCGATGTTCAGAAATGGTTTCCCGATTAGATAGGCCAGTCCCATGCCCACCGCCGAAACCAGCGCCGCCGCATATAGGGCCGTGCGGATCCGCGCGAAGAAATCCCGCCGGTTGCCCTCGATCCACAGCTTGCTGAGATGCGATCCGATTGCCTGCTCGATGGTGACGAACAGCCCCACGCTGGCGCGCTGTATGAGCGAGATCGTGGTGTAATAGGACAGGGCAACCGTACCGATCAGGGAATATACAATGAATCTGGGTATATTGGTTTGTAGCGATGCGAAAAAGTGGCCGATGCCCAAGTGAAATGTGTTCTGTGTTAGCGAACATATTCGCCTTATGCTCGGGTCAATTCTGATATACTCGCCGCTTTTACGAACGGCGGGAAAGTCGTGCATTATTTGCACCAGAACCAATATGATCGTTTGCACCCAGAACGCCGTTTGCGCATCCCGCGTGATGTATAGAACGAGGCCAAAGCATAGCAGCAGGACAGGGCCGCGGATCAGCAAGGAGCGTGCCACGAGGCCGATCCGTCCGGCACGTTGCAGCACGCCGTAGCAAAGCTCGGAATGCATCTCGACAGCTTTCATCACGCAAATGGGCACGGCCAGCGCTATAAAATCCGCGTTCAGAAATGAAATTATGATAAGGCTGATAAAAACAAGCAGAATAGATGATATCGACTGTACCGACAGGAATGTACTATATCTGAATTCTCTGTTGATATCCGTGGATAAATTGGGTCGCAAACCCATCAGGAACAGCATATATAGTGGCTGAACCACTGCCATAATATACCCGAATTCCGCAACAGTATGTATATTTGTAAGGTTCGTAAGAAGTGAAAGAACGCCAAGCTGACTGATAAGGTAAACCACATTGGCGGCGCCAAGGCCGCCGATCTGGCGCATAATTTTCACGACCTATCGCTTTCGCTATTATTTGAATAGATGGCAATCGGAGGCATTTTAAATTTGTCCTTATTCGAAATGAATTCCGAATTCTGCGGAGAGCTGTTCGTTCACATTCCTGAATTCGGCGCGCAATTCGGCCAGAACGGCGGTATCCGTGGCGGATTGTGTCAGGGTCTTGTTACTGGTGTTTAGCGTACGATACAGGCTGCGCAGGCGATTATAGGCCGCGCCCTGTGGCAGCAGGTGGCGTACCGCGACATTCAGTTTCTGCAGTTTGCGGCTGGCGGGCATGTAGGTCTCGTTCTCGTGCGGGAAATCATAGCTTTCATAGAAATCCGGCGACAGGCCGACCCACTGCGCGACATCCTTGATAAAGGTGCCCTGATCCTGCCGGACCTCGTCGAAATTGCGCACCATCATGCGGTTCGGGCCGAGATGCTGCCTCCATTCGCGCAGGTGGTGGATATAGGCGGCATTTTCCAGCGCGTTCTGCGCCAGCTCGTTCCCATTGAAATCACAGGTTTTCGCGCGAGCCGCATCCACAAATGTGGCGAAATCCATATGGTCCGGGATCCAGTTCCAGTTATTGTGGAAGTAATTGTACAGCGAATAGATCTGCTGTGACGGTTCGCGCAGGATGAACAGGCATTTGGCATCATTGGCCAGCGCGGGAATAACCGATTTTGCTGTCGCGCTGTACATATAGCCGGGGGTGGATTCGACGATAACCTTTGCGCTGCTGCGGGCGGTTGCGGCGAACTGGTCGCGCCAGCTTTCATATCCTTGACGGATATGTGCTTGGGGGCGGTGCATATGTGTGCCCGGATCGACGAGGAAATAAGTTTCCTTTTCCCGCGATCCGGTGGCGTCAGGATGGGCGGCGATCCATTGATGCACGGAACTGGTGCCTGCCTTTGGCGCCCCTGCGATGAAGAGGTTCGGGATCCATTCCAGTTGTGCGGGGGTGGGTGGCTCATGCATTGACGAGCTCATCCAATATGCCGGTCAGCCGTTCCTGCCAGACCTCGATCGTGAAATCGCGCTGATATGATTCCAGCGCATTGCCGCGCATCGTCTGCAAGGTGCTTTTGCGCAGCGAGAGCAGCATTTCGAACAGGTCATCCTCCGTCAGGTCGAAGCTGTAGCCCGAGATCCCCTCTTCGATCAGCTCGTCCATCGCGCTGCGCCGTGAACAGATAACAGGGGTGCCGTTTCGCAGGGCTTCAGGGATGACCAGCGGCAGCCCCTCCCAGCGGGAGGGCACGACCAGCGCATCCGCATGGGCATACCACGAATCCATGCTGCCCTTTTCCGCCCATCCAGACAGGGTAACCCCCCTGGGCAGATCGATATCGCCACCATCGTTGCGGACCTTTGCCCCCACAACATGCAGCGCCAGATCCGTGCGGTGTTCGGTTGTGCGGCGAAAGGCGCCAAGCAGGATATCCAGCCCCTTTTGCCGGTCAAAGCGCCCGACGAAAAGCAGGTTCAGTCTATCGGGATCAATGCTGGGCCTGTTTGTGGATCGGGCCAGTTCCTGTGTGGGTGCCACCGCATTTTCCAGGGTTTTGTGAACACCCCGATAGCCAAGAGTTCTGGCCAGCCGTTCATCCGCCCGCCCGATATTCAGCACAAGATCGGCCAGCGCGCACAGGTGCCCCTCGATCAGACGGACACAGCGCGCCTGAACCCCCGTCTTGTTTTCATAACGCGATATCGCCCAGCTATGCGCGATATAGACCCCCTTGCCCCGCCATCCGGCCAGACGCAGAAAGACCAGCGCCGCCAGCGAGAATGTGGAGTGGAAAAAGACGATATCCGGTTCGGTTTCGCGCAACATGCGGCGCGATTGTACCAGCATGTTCCAGATGGATTTCAGCCCGCGTTTTTCGGATGCAAAGGTGGAGTGGTGCATCGTGTCGGGCAGGTCCTGTGCGTGCCCCTCCGGAAACAGAAAGACATTGTGCACACGGTCAGGGGTATGACTGTCGAAATTCTGTAAATAGGTGGAAACACCGCCGATCGCTGTTTCGCAGACGTGCAGTATTTTCATTGAATTCTTGTTTACCCCGTTTGCGCGCGCGGACGCCTGTAAACGCGAAGCCCCGGCAATGCGCAGCGGGGCCATACTTGATAAAAAAAATCGCCGCGTTGTCGGCTGTCTGGTGCCATCCGCGGAGGTCGGTCGGGTTGCCGATCGAAAACCGGGCCAGCGTGCCCTGTACCCGCCGCTAGGTTCCGGCGAACCCGTATCCGATCCGTATCTGTTATGGCTACCCGAGCTGCGGCCGGCTTTCCAGACGCCTAGCACGGGTTTTCGCTATTTTTGCAGCGGTTTACGTGGATTGCCGCCCCGTGGTGGCGGTGCTGCGGATCCGGTCGGCGGCTGGATGCTGTTCGCGCGCGGTTATCCGCCCGGAAATCCCGGTATGGATTGTGTTTATGCACTGCTATGTCCCCCTTGCGCGATTAATGCCCGAATGCGGGCGCAGCAAAAGCGCGGCATGTCCGGTTCCGGCATCACCCTGTGCGTGATGCATCGTGCAGGTAAAGATTCCGGTAATTTGCGGCGCCTACCGATACCGGCGCGGGGGATGCCGGTATCGGTAAGGGTTGTGCGGCTATGTGCGGGCGTAGACATCCTCATAACGGATGATGTCGTCCTCTCCCAGATAGGGGCCGGACTGTACTTCGATCAGGTGCAGGTCGACCTTGCCGGGGTTTTCCAGACGGTGAACAGCACCCAGCGGGATGTAGACGGATTGGTTTTCGCCCATCAGTTTACGCTCCTCACCGACGGTGACCATGGCGGCGCCCTCAACCACGGTCCAATGCTCGGAGCGGTGCACGTGGCTTTGCAAGCTGAGCGCGGCGCCGGGGTGCACCATGATCCGTTTCACCTGAAAACGCGGGCCGAGGCTGAGCGTTTCGTACCAACCCCACGGGCGGTGGCAGCGTGGGAAGGTGGTCGCCTGCGGGGCGCCCTTTTCCTTGAGCGCGTTGACCGCCAGTTTCACATCCTGTGCGCTGTCCATATTCGCAACCAGCACCGCATCGCGCATGGCCACGACTGCGATATTGTCGAGGTTCAGGCCGACGAGCTCCTGTGAGGAATCCTCTGCCCTTAGCAGCGTGTTTTTGCAGTCAACAGCTGTGGCTGGCCCGCTGAGGGCGTTACCATTTTCGTCGACGTCCATTTCCGCGGCAACTGCCTTCCATGAGCCGAGATCGGACCAGCGCTCCTCAAACGGAACAACGGTGAGGTTGTTGGCTTTTTCCATCACGGCATAGTCGATGGAGATATCAGGCGCGCCGGCCCATGCCTGCGGGTCCAACCGTAGAAAGCCGAGATCGGGTTTTGCCTTGCTGATGGCGGCCTGCACGGGGGGCAGCAAATCAGGCGCGTGGGTCGCGAACGCATCCAGGATTGTGCGCGCGGAAAACAGGAACAGGCCGGCATTCCATAGGTAATGGCCCGCATTCAGCATTGTAGTTGCGGTTGCGGGGTCCGGCTTTTCGACAAATCGAACCAGCGGTTGCGCGCCTGTGGCTGCGCCCTGCTCCAACTCCAGCCAGCCATAGCCGGTTTCGGGGGTCGTTGGGCGAATGCCAAAGGTGACTATTTGGCCGTTCTGGGCTGCGTGCGCGCCTAGCGACACCGCCGCGCGAAACTCATCTGCATCAGGAATGACGTGATCCGAGGGGGCCACCAACATCAGTGCATCCGGATCGGTCGCGCTCAGATGCAATGCAGCGGCCAGTATAGCGGGGGCGGTGTTGCGGCCCTCAGGCTCAATCAGAACAGCCTCAGGCTCGAACCCTGCTGCCATCATTTGCTCTGTCACGATGAAGCGGAAATCAGACCCCGTGACCACAACTGGCGCGCCATATCCTGACCCTGAAAGCCGTGCCAGGCTTTGCTGAAACAGGCTGGTTTCACCGATCAGAGGGGCGAATTGTTTTGGATAGCTCTTGCGTGACAATGGCCATAGCCGCGTGCCGGAACCACCAGCGAGGATTAGAGGATGGATGGTGGCAGTTGAAGCGGTCATGGTGGCAGTCCTTGGAAGGCTGGGGAAGCGTAGGGGTTTCTATACACCTACTATGACAGCAAGATGTGTTGTTCTGGAATATTTATCACGCTTTGCACTGGAAGTTTCACGGAGTTAAGGACGATATATCGTTGATTTCCATCATCTTCTATAAGCGTAATTGAGTGCGAACTGAATGATTTCAGAAAATACATACTTTCGAGTGCCGTTGATTTTTTGCCGGTATATTGCGTTGATATTGATGTCGATCAGCGCTGTTGCGCATGATAGTTGATTATCCGATTTAACGTGGAAGAGGCAGGCTGATGGCAAATATTCTCGTTACAGGGGGCGCTGGCTACATTGGTAGTCACGCATGTAAGGCGCTGGCGAAGGCAGGTCATGTGCCGATTGCGTATGATAACCTTGTGACAGGTTGGGAGGAGGCCGTTCGTTTCGGTCCGTTTGAGCGGGGCGATCTGCATAGTGGCGACAGGCTAGACGAGGTCTTCGCTAAATGGCAGCCCGAGGCCGTGATGCATTTCGCCGCGCTGAGCAATGTTGGCGAGGCGAGCCGTGAACCGGGTTTGTATTGGCGCAACAATGTTGGTGGCTCGATGGGGCTGTTGGATGCGATGGCCAAGGCGGGATGTCGACGGATCGTGTTTTCCTCAACCTGTGCGACATATGGTGATCGGGACGGCGTGGTATTGGATGAGCAAGCGGGCTTTGCGCCGCTCAACGCCTATGGCGCATCAAAGGCTGCGGTTGAAGCGATGTTGGCCGATTATGGCCGCGCCTATGACATTGCGCATGTGTCCTTTCGCTATTTCAACGTAGCGGGTGCAGATGTGGACGGCGAGATTGGTGAGGCTCATGATCCCGAGACCCACCTGATCCCGCTAGCATTGCAGGCGGCAACCGGTCGGCGCGGGGCGTTGACCCTGTTCGGCACCGATTATCCGACCCCCGATGGCACCTGTATTCGCGATTATGTGCATGTTGAGGATCTGGTTGCTGCGCATATCCTCGGCCTCGACCATCTGGCGCGGGGCGGGGTTGAAACGGCGTTCAACCTTGGCACCGGCCGTGGATTTTCTGTGCGTGAGGTGGTCAGTGCCGTCGCGCGCGTCACCGGCTTGCAGGTTCCCATGATCGAGGGTGCCCGACGTGAGGGGGACGCGGTTGCATTGGTCTCCGGCTCCACCCTTGCGGGGGAAGTGTTGGGCTGGCAGGCAGAGCGTTCAACGCTGGATGCGATGATCGGCTCTGCCTTTGCATGGCATCAAAAGGGTACAGTTTATAAGGCGTAGCGGTTTTACGCGCTACGCTCGGGGTTTATTCTTGGGCGTAGCCGCCGCCATAGGTGTAGTAGCCCTGATAGTAATACTTCCGGTTCCGCGCGTTTTGCTGGTTGAGCACGCCGAAGATGGGAGCACCCTCGTTCTTGGTCTCGTTCAACAGGTTCATGGTTTGACGCACATCCTGCTGACGTGTTTCAGCCCATTTGATGACCAGCGCTATAGCATCGGCGTGATGCGCCAGATAGCGTCCGTCCACCACCGGCAGCATGGGCGGTGTATCCAGAATGATTACCTCGTAATGATCGCGGACCGCCTTCATCAACTCTGTAAACGCCTTGGAGGTTAGCAACTGATCGGTTGGCCGGTTGGAGCGGCCCATTGATGGGATGATTTCCAGATCGGTCAGCGGATCCAGGGCCATGATGTCGGCCAAGGCGACAGGTTCGTCCGCCGGTGCAATCAGATAGTCCAGCAATCCGGTTTTACCTGTTAGGCTCAGTGTTTTGGAGATGGACGGCTTGCGCAGATCACAATCGATCAGCAACGTGCGTTTACCCGAAATCGCATAGGTCCGTGCAAGGCTGAGCGAGGTGGTCGTCTTACCCTCGGCCGGAACGGTGGAGGCAACCATGACTACGGTCACATCGTCCGTACCGCCGCCATTGCGCAGCAAGGTTTGGTCGATGGAGGCGCGCAAACGGCGCAATGCTTCAGCGTAGAAAGATAGCGGCGCCTTAACCACCTGATCCACAGGCGTTTCGCCCGTTTCCTCGATCCGTGGCACAGTGGCAGAAACCGGCAGGTTCAGCACATCTGCGGCCTGCGTATCCGACACGAAGCCGCCCACGTAGAATTCACGCAAGAAGCCCAGACCAACACCCAGACCCAACGATGCCATCAGCGCGAGCGCCAGTGTCAGCTTCTTATCCGGAAAGGAAGGATTGGAGGGCGCAAAGGCAGGCGACACAACGCGGGCATCCGCGATTTGCAGATCGGCCTGTGTTTCAAAGTCGCGCAGACGGCTGAGCAGAGTTTGATACTGGTTCCGCGCCAAGGTTCCACGCTGCTGGATCGAGAAGATTTGTGTCAGCAATTCGGGTGGCAAGTCAGCGCCAAGCACGGAGGAGCGCAGTTCGGATTGGAAATTCGAGGCTTCGGATTCCATATCGGCTAGTTCGGCGCGCAGATCGCTCAACGCGACGCCGGCCTCATCTGCTAGCCGTGCCTCCAATGCATCCAGTTCGGCGCGCAGGTTGATTGCCTCATCCGAGGCGGCATTGGCAATTTCTGCGGTCAGTGCGTCGCGCTGGCTTTGCAGTGCCATCAACGTGTCATCCTGTAGCGAGGCTGCAATTTCCGCCCAGTTACCCAGTTGGATATTGCGGCTGACTTCGTTCGCGATAACGCGGCTCTGCGTTGAGGTGTCGCGGATTTCCTCCAATGCCTCACGCAGGGCAGTCAGATCGCTGCGGCCGGTTTCCTGCTCGATGCGGGAGAAGTTCAGGTCGATGAAGTCGTCAAAGGCGCGTTCGGAGGCGACCAGCTCGGAATCGGCCTGTGTGATACGGGCCTGAATGATATCGCGGGCCGCCAGCGCACTGCCGATTTTCGCCTGAATTTGCTGATCGATATAGGTTTGGGCTGTAATATTTGCCAGATCAGCCGCGGTTTGCGGGCTTTCTGATGTGACCCGCAGTTCAACCAGATAGGTCAGGCCACGGCGGCTGACGCTGATAGCATCGCTGAACTTGTTCACCACGCCCTTGAGCAGAACCTCGGGGGAGACATCTGTTGTTTCCTCGAATCCGAGGATCGCCTCGACCCGGTCCCGCAGGCTGAGCTGTACGCCGAATTCCGGCGAGGAGACCAGATCGGCATTTTGCACCACGGCCAAGGCAATCGCCTCGGACCGCATGATCTCAACCTCGGAGGAAACGCGCGCATTATCCGAGGAGGCCGATGTCTGTCGCTCGGCCGTGTCTAGTAGATTCGCGGAAGACGGATCAATCAAGATCAGCGTCGAGGCTGTATAGAGTGGTGTTAGCGAGAACAGCCACAATGTTGTCAGGCCGAGTATCAGCACAACTGTGTAAAGAATGACGTGCAGCTGTCGGCGTAGCACGCCCAGCAATCCGCGGATGTCGATGTCGTTTTGTTCCATGTGGATTGCCGAAACCTTTAAATAACTTCAATTCGGTGTGCTATTCGGAAAGTCGAGTAGCAAAACAGCCAAGCGTAAACTAGCCCTAAACGGTTTGTATGACACAAGGAAGTTCAATGCGGTGCAGCCGTATGGCCGTCAATGGACCGCCGGAATAGGCGCCGGTATCCGCATTAATACGCCAGCCTAACAATTCGGGCTCCTGGCAGGGCGTGTGCCCATGCACGATCACCCGATCAAGCGGGGCGTCATGGTGCAGAAAGGGGTCTCGTATCCACAACAGCGCGCGTTCCTCCTGCATGTCCAGCGCGCGGGTCGGATCGACGCCTGCGTGACATAGGAAATGGGTCTGTGTGGTAAAGGCTAGCGGCAGGTTGGTTATAAAATCAAGGTGCTCGTCAGGGATCATGGCCTGCACCATTTGCGCGGCATGCCGCGGGGCTGCCTGCATCTGATCTGTATATAATCCGTAGGAGGCCAGTGTTTCGCGCCCGCCCACATCCAGCCACGGTGCCTGTAGATCAGGCGCATTCAGGAAATCTTCGAACATAACCTCGTGATTACCCTTGAGGTTATGGCGCATGATGCCATCAGGTGGCGGGGCGATAAGCCGGTCCAACACGCCCGCGCTGTCAGGCCCGCGATTGACGTAATCACCCAGCGTGACAATGCGAGCGCTATCCTCGCCCCGCGCGTGGGCATCGGCGAGAATTGCGTCTTCTAACCGGCAAAACTGGTCGAGATTGCCGTGAATATCACCCACCGCATAAAGAGGCCCCTCAGGAAGGGGCATCACGGGGGCATATATGCGTGCCTGTTTGGGGCGCCGTCCGAATAAGCGCGCGAGCGTGCTCATGATCTGCGCCGACGTTTTCGTCGTCGCGAATGTGTTTGCGCGGCTGGTATAGCGGGATCGCCTGCCGCTGCTGATTTCTCGGCTGCTTTGTGCGCGACCGGGGAGCTGGCCTTATGACCGCCAAGGGCCAGCGCGACCAAGGCCAAAAACAGCCAGACATTTGCCTGCATCTCGAGGCTGAAATCGACCAAGGAGTGAGTGGCACCTGTCGCGATCACCCCGGCGCCGATAGCCGGTAGAACGATGTCGCTATCACGCCGCAGCGCTGCAATTAAGCACGCGAAGAAGGCTGCTCCCACTAGTAGCAATGGAATTGAGCCGAATAATATACCGGTTTCCGACCAGTGGGCCAGATAAGTAGAGTGCGCGCGTGCCCAACTAAATTCCGGTGAGACTGGGGGGGCACGGAATGCGCGATAAACAACTTCGAAGCTATCGGCACCCCAGCCGACGACAGGGCGCTGTGCAATCATATCCAAAACCTGACGATAGACGGCCAGCCGGACATTTGCATCCTGTTCAACACCGCCGAGGCGATCAACCAGAGTGCCGCCATAGAGCCACGCTGACAAGCTTCCAACTATTATTAGGATCACTGGGACTAGCAAAAGTGTTCCCCGGCCCAACCCCAAGCGCCGAGCCAAAATCAGGGTTGTGGTAAGGCCAGTACCGATAAGACCAGCAAACACGCCCATCCGTGAATTCGTTTGGAGTATTGTTGCCAGCAAAACCAGACCGATCAGGATCATCAGGTAGATATGCATTGTGCTCGCATCGGTCAAACGCGTGGTGACGCTGCTGCTGTGCATGCTATTGCGACGTGTCGCGCGGTCAGCGGCCAGCCCCAGACATGTAATCATGCCCATCGCAAGGAAAGTCGCGAATGAATTGCGGTTTACGAACGGTCCGGTTGCTGATCCCAGATAGGCCCATTTTTCGAAGAGCAGGATCGTATCGTCAAACTGGATCAGTGCCAGCAATCCGTAGAGCGCCCAGCCGACCACGATAAAGACGAGCATCTGTGCGATGTATTTCGCGCGATCCCGATTACCTGCGATTTGTAGAACCAACATGAACACCATGCCGTAGCCAGCGACGCGCAGGGCGGCCACAGTGGTGGCGCCAGGGGTCAGGCTGAGCGTATTCGTCGTGATCACCAGCCCCGAGGGCAGCGCGGTTTCGAACCCGCCCAGCATCAGGCCCAGCGGCAATATTTGGACGATCAACCATCCCAGATAGAGCCCGCCCAATATAATCGCGGGCTTCATCCAAGGTGTCGATATGCGAATGCGTTCACCGCGTAGCGCAAAGGAGCCGAAATAGATCGCGCCGCCCAGCCCTGCGATCAGCGCGCCAAAGGCCCAGAACACGGGGCGGTTTGAGCCCAATGGCAGCGGAGAGAGTGCCAGTGCGATCAGAATCGCCACCATCAGAAACGTTTGTGGACTGTTTTTAGTGCGAGGACGTGATCCGAGCGTAGATGTCGCCATTGTATTCATCCCTGTAGGCCCTGCCCGATATTTCTGACATTTCTAAGGAACCTTCTCTGCTCCGCGGGCGTCAGGGTTTCAATGAGTCCTACGATCCGGTTGCGAAACTGCTCGTCTGACAGGTAGCGCTGCGCCAGGCGGCCGACGCCGCGGCGGCTTTGCGCCAGAACCAATAGATCTGCGTCCTGTCCTAGGGCCTGTTGTGTCTCTGTTTGTAAAACTTCGATCCGCTCATCCAGTCGCGCCCTGCGCAATGCGATCCACAGTTCGTATGGTGCTGTTTGGCGTGAATATTCAAGCGCGGTGAAGGCATCCGGGATATTTCCACGTTCGATTTCCAGAACCGCCTTAACCCACCATATAAAGCTGTCGCTTGGGGCGTGGGCAAGCGCATGGTCTGCCTGTGTTTCGCAATGTGTAAGAATCGCCTGCCGCTGCGCTTCATCCGCCTGCAAAATACCGACATCGCTGATCGTATCGATGCACAGGTCGAGTGCGCGTTTGTGCGAATCGGTTGAGAGCCCGACTCGCGGCCTGCCTGATTCCATCGCCTGCATGCGCGTGGACTGTGAATGACCCGCACCCAGTACCGCGCCAAGTTCACTCGTCAAAACCGGAATTGCAGCTACAACGAGCAAAACGCCCGCTATAGCTGGATAAATAGATTTCATCGCTGCACGTACCCCCGGAGCATAGCTACCCTATCTGAAAAACGAGGGGAAGTTACGTTATTATCAATCCATTAGTTTCAGAGTGACGTCAGAAATCGTATTTTTTTGAGTCACTGCACGTAAGGTTCGAGATATCGGTTGAATTTTTGGTGCAGTGCGACGTAAACCCATGTATAACATCACATATCAAAGCCATTTCTTTTGTTTGGAGGCTATCATGACCCTCACTTTCCGCGCTGCACTTGCAGCTATCGCGCTCGTGCTTGCGCCTTTGTCAGCCTCCGCTCAGGATGATGGACGTGCATTTGACGAGCAAATCGCTGATCAGATTAGTGCAGCATGTGGCTCGGACGCCGGGGCATGTGCCGCGATCCTCGCGCAAGTTCCTGCAAACAGCCCGCTGCATGAGCAGGCTATGACTGCTGCTGTTTCCAGCGGGATGTCCGATGCAGAAGTTGCGCAGGTCGCTTCGGCAACCAAGCTGTCCCCAGCACAGGCCCAGCGTGTTCAAACTGTTGCCACTGTACAGGGTCGCACATCCGTCGCTGTAACCACAGCTATTGCACAATCCGTTACCACACCGACATCGTCGACCACGACCACAGCTGGTGGTGGTGCAGGTACCACGACCGGCAACACCGGTTCGACTGCTGGTGATGATGACGACGATGATGAAGATGAAGGCAGCGCTGCATAAGCGACAGCTTACATCGATACGATATTTAAAGGGGGTTTTTGCCCCCTTTTTTCGTGCGCAATATATAGAATTAGATGTGGGTCCTCGAAAAGCAGCGTTTCAGCCGTGGCGTTCGCGGTACCAGTCCACAAAATTAGCTACGCCCGTGCGCAGATCTGTCTGGGGCAGCGGTGCGTCGGTTAGTGCCTGATACAAATCGGTGCTAGCCCAAGTTGCAGGCACATCACCCTTTTGCATCGGCATTAATTTGCGCCCGGCCTTTTGGCCCATCGCAGCCTCAATCGCCTCAACGAAATCACCCAGTCGACTGGGCGCGCCATTGCCTATATTGACCACACGCCATGGTGCGGCTGGGCTGAGGCTGTCGGCGGGATCGGAGGTGAAGCCATCACGTTCATCGGCCTGTGGCGGCTGCACGTCGATCAGCGCGGTGATTCCCGCGACCAGATCTCCGACATAGGTGAAGTCGCGTGCCATATCTCCGCCATTATACAGCTCGATCGGTTGACCGGCCTGCATTGCATTGACGAATTTATACAGTGCCATATCCGGCCGACCCCATGGGCCATATACGGTAAAGAATCGGAACAGCGTCGTGGGAATGCGCCACAGATGCGCATAGGAATGGGACATCGCCTCATTCGCCTTTTTCGTGGCGGCATATAAGGTTAGCGGGTGGTCGGCTGCGTGGATCTCGGCGAAAGGCATTTCGGTATTCGCACCATAGGCAGAGGAGGTCGAGGCCATCATCAGATGCGCGGGTTCATGCATCCGCGCGATTTCCAGCACGTTGAAACCACCGACCAGATTTGCTTCCACATAGGCGCGGGGGGCCTCAAGGCTGTAGCGCACGCCCGCCTGCGCGGCGAGGTGCACAATCAGATCAGGGCGCGCGGCGTTGGCTGCCGCCTCCAGCGCGGGCATATCCTCCAGCATCGCCTCATGCGCCGTGAAGTTGGGGTGCTGCCCCAGTAAGGCATGGCGATCGCGTTTCAGGCTGACATCATAATAATCCGTCATGCCGTCATAGCCATGGACCACCCACCCCGCGTCGAGCAGGTGCTGCGCGAGGTGGAAGCCGATAAAGCCGGCGGTCCCTGTGATCAACGCATGACGGCGATCCTTCATGTTTGACGTGCCGCCCGCGCAAGTGCGATGGAAAGGTCGCGACCCAATGGCTCTAACGTGCAATCACCCGGAACATTGTTGTCAGGGCACCACTGGGCCAGAGCCTGAAGCGTTAAGTTGTCGATTTCACCAGTTGGCGGGCCCTGATAAACCCCCTCGTCGCGGAGAACATGCTGTAGGGCGAGTGCATATTGTTCTGGATTGCGCTGTGCCAACTGGAACCATGCGCCCGTCACTCCGTTGAGCGCCAGTTCGTTTAGCAATGCCAGACCCTGATCGGGATCTGCATCAACGCCGCGCCCCACGAGAAGAGACAGGCCAACCTGCATACCTGAGAAATCGTCCCCCGCAGAATAGCCCTGTGTGAAATAGGTGTAAGCGCGTTCCACATCCCGCTCTACATCTGTTCCACGCAGATAGACGAGACCCAGCGCCCTATATGCGAGCGGGTCGTTCCCGACGGCCAATTCCTCATAGAGCGAAATCGCGCGCTGCGGATCATAGGATGGGTTGGTCGGCGTAAGAGCGGCAGCTGCAAGGTCGAGTTGCGCTGCGGTACTACCCTGTGCGATCAGGCGGCTCCGCGTTTGTGCGGCCTCGTCCGGGCGGTCTTGGCTGTCGAGAATATTGGCGAGCCTGCGGCCCGCAGCTAAATCACCAGCCTCAAGCGCCTCTGTGAGTACAGCAATCGCGGCATCGGGGCTGTATGTCGCACTCTCTTCAGTCGTATAGAGGCGCAACAGAATGCGCTGCGCCTGTTCATTCCCGTTCACACGCAGAATATCCAGATACGGGATCGCCTGCTGCGGATCGACCTCGATCCCGTTGAGACCATTTAAGTATCCAAAAGCCAGATTGCTGGTTGCGCGGTCATCGCCCGTGAGAGACAGGCGTTCAAGCTGCCGTACGGCATAAGCTCGCCTGGCGGGGTTGGCACTATCGATTAATATCTTCCGAGCCTTAGGGAAGGTCAGGCTGGACTCGAGAGTGATATCGGGCGTGGCGCAGGCGCTCAGCGCAGCTAACACCAAAAATGTCTTTGCAATATTAAGGATTTTCATGTTGATTCCTTGCATTTATAATTTTCGAATAGGGATCATCCTACTGAAGTGTAGGTAAATCCTGAATTTTGCAGCTCATCTGGTCGATATATATTTCGGAGATCAGCAATTTTAGTACCACGCATGACGTGGCGCAGGCGTGTGAGGTCTAGCGCGCGAAATTCGTTCCATTCGGTTAGTAGGACAACGGCGTCGGCGCCCTCTGCGGCGGCATATGCATCATCGTGCCAACTGACCCCTGGCAGCATGTGCTCCCCCTCGCTTCGGCCCTGAGGATCGGTGACGCGGACCTCAGCCCCAGCGCCGACAAGGGCGGGAACGATGGTCAGGGAAGGTGCCTCACGCATGTCATCGGTATCAGGTTTGAAGGTCACACCCAATATGGCCACCCGTTTTCCGGACGGTGTACCCAGCATATTGAATATCTTGTCGACCATACGCCGCTTTACCGCTTCGTTTACCTCAATCACGGTTTCTACGATGCGTTGTGGCACAGCATGTTCCTGACCGATACGGGCCAGTGCACGGGTATCTTTCGGAAAGCATGATCCGCCATAACCGGGGCCTGCATGTAGAAATTTCGGGCCAATGCGGCCATCCATCCCCATGCCCTTTGAAACCTGCTTAACGTCCGCGCCCACACGTTCACACAGGGCGGCGATTTCGTTGATGAAGCTGATCTTGGTCGCCAAGAACGCGTTGGCGGCATATTTGATCATCTCGGCTGAGGCCAAGTCGGTAAACATGATAGGCGCATCGCGCAGGCTGAGTGGCCGGTAGATGGTTTGCATGACATCGCGGGCGCGGGCGCTCTCAATCCCTACAACGACGCGGTCGGGGCGCATAAAGTCCTCGATCGCAGCCCCTTCACGCAAGAATTCAGGATTAGAGGCGACGTCGAAATCAGCATCCGGCGCGGTTTCGCGCAGTAGGGCGGCGACGGCTGCATTCGTCCCAACGGGCACCGTCGATTTTGTCACAACGACTGTATAACCTGTCAGCGCGGCGGCGATTTCACGTGTCGCAGCCATCACAAAGGTTAGGTCGGCATGGCCGTCACCCCGCCGGGTTGGTGTCCCCACTGCGATAAAGACTGCATCGGCTGCTGCAACGGCTGCCGCGAGATCTGAAGTGAAGTCCAGGCGACCGGCCGCCACATTGCGCGCCATCAGGTCCTCAAGACCGGGTTCATATATCGGCACATCGCCAGCCTTTAGGCGATCAATCTTGGTCGTATCACGATCCACACAGGTCACATCATGGCCGAAATCAGAGAAGCATATTCCCGAGACCAAACCCACGTAACCCGTTCCGATCATTGCGATGCGCATGTTACGTTTTCCCTGTGCCGTAAGTCGATTTGAGTATCGCCACTCAGTCAGCGGAAGCCAAGAGTTAGTCTGCTATGCCAACCTGCGGCGTGTGTGGATATGCTATCGAAACGGCTTATTAACCTTTGGGGGGTATTGTCTACCTGCTGGCTTAACGATTGTGTGAGTCAATGGATATCCATCATGAGTTTAAGGGGCCCTCACGCCATCAAAATTCTTATGGAGAATCATGTTGAAGCCCCTGCAGTAGGAAATGCTTCAATATGCCAAACTTCTCAATGCAGCCTTACCCCTCAGCCGTCGCGATCACAGGGCGCGCATCTTGGACGCCGGCTGCGCTCGAATCCGATGTTGCCCTATGGCTAGACGCACGCAGTGTTACCTCCTCCCCCGGTGCACCTGTTTCTGTTTGGCCTGATCGTTCGGGGCACGGGCGGGATGTGTCCAGTCCACAGGGGGCGGTCGCACCCGTCGTTGGGTCCAAACTGCTTCAAGGCCACGATGCACTGCTCTTTGATGGCACTGAAATGACGGTGCCAAATCTGGGCAATGACTTGCCGCTTTCTGCATTTTGGGTGGCATTTCCGCAGCCGCAAACCTCAAGCGTACCTTATCCGAGCTACTTCTATGTTGACGGGTCAGGATTGCGATCGGATGCGCGCAAACCAATGATGAACGGATTGCGCGATCAGCCCGGCCGCTGCACGTTATGGGTTGGTACTGTCGGGCATACTGTGAGCTTTGACCCCGATAGCCCGCATTTGGGCATGGTCAGAAGCGATCTGACGCATGGATATGCTGCTGGAGTAAATGGTGAGGCTCCCAATACCAAAACCCAATCTCCCGGGCTTGATCCATCCAGCGGAATGGGTGGGATCGGATCATCTTCAGGCACATGCGCGTGGGGCGAGTTTCTGGTGTTATCAGTGCGTACGGATGCGCAAACCACACAACGCATCGAGGGCTATCTGGCACACCGCTGGAATTTGCAATCGTTACTTCCGGTGGACCATCCGCATCGCGGCAAAGCCCCATAGTCGATTGTTTTCAATTCAAATATACAGGAAAAAATAATGCATAATCCATTTACTTCAAGAAGTTCGACTATTTCTGGCCCGGGGACCGATTATCTGCCCGTGACGCCAAGCGATACTAATGACCTGTCTGACATTGCGGTGTCCCTTTATGTTGAGAACGGTGGCGATGTAACATTCCACTCTATACGCGGAACGCAAAGGACTGTTGCGGTTGGTGATAATAGCTGGCTGCTATGCGGTGTCTCTCGTGTTTTTGAAACAGGTACGACGGCAACTGGCCTGCATGCCGTAGTGATTGGCTGAACCTGAGCGCCAGTACCATTGAAAACCAGCGCTCCCGGAACGCTCGGGTGCGCTGAATTTTCCACAGTGCCATTCGATCCGGCGTGTAACTGAACATTCCGATTAGTAGATTTATGTTTGAGAGTGCGATTCACGACTTCCGTATCGAAATTTTTGCATTATTAAGATGTAATCGGCTTCCCAGAAGGAGAATTCA
Source organism: Pontivivens marinum (assembly GCF_900231835.1). GTDB lineage: Bacteria > Pseudomonadota > Alphaproteobacteria > Rhodobacterales > Rhodobacteraceae > Pontivivens > Pontivivens marinum. The sequence goes on from NZ_OCTN01000011.1 coordinate 38,696, forward strand.
CTTGAAACGAGCCCTTATTACCGGCGTAACTGGGCAGGATGGTGCCTATCTGAGTGAATTGCTGCTTTCGAAAGGTTACGAGGTCCACGGCCTCAAGCGGCGCGCGTCCTCCTTTAATTCTGCGCGCATCGACCATCTATATCAGGATCCGCATGAAAGTGATGTTCGGTTCCACCTGCATTACGGTGACATGACCGACAGCACCAACCTGATTCGGCTGGTGCAAGAAGTGAAGCCTGATGAGATCTATAACCTCGCGGCTCAGTCACATGTTGCGGTCAGCTTTGAGACGCCAGAGTACACGGCGAATGCAGACGGTATCGGGACATTGCGTATTCTTGAGGCGATCCGGATTCTGGGTATGGAGAAAACCTGCCGGTTTTATCAAGCGTCTACTTCGGAGCTGTACGGTCTGGTTCAAGAAGTCCCGCAGCGTGAGACAACTCCGTTTTACCCACGCTCACCCTATGCTGCCGCCAAGATGTATGCTTACTGGATTACAGTGAATTACCGCGAAGCATATGGCATGCACGCGTCAAATGGCATTCTGTTCAACCATGAAAGCCCGCTGCGCGGCGAAACTTTCGTTACGCGCAAAATTACACGGGCGGCGGCTGCGATCTCCTTGGGGCTGCAGGACCGGCTGTATCTGGGCAATATGGACGCCAAGCGTGATTGGGGACATGCCCGCGATTATGTCGAAGGTATGTGGCGTATTGTGCAGGCCGATGAGGCCGATGATTTCGTATTGGCAACCGGCGTAACACAAACTGTTCGTTCATTCGTAGAGGCGGCCTTTGCTGCCGTGGATATTACGATCCATTGGAAAGGGCAGGGCGTTGATGAAAAAGGCTATGATGCGAATGGCCGTCTGCTGATTGAGGTGGATCCACGCTATTTCCGCCCAACCGAGGTGGAGTTGCTGATCGGCGACCCAAGCAAAGCACGTGAAAAGCTGGGTTGGTCACACACAACGTCGCTGGCCGAAATGGTTACAGAGATGGTGCAAAGCGATTTGAAGGTTGTTCAGCAGGAGCGTGCGCGTAAAGATCGCCACGGGTAACCGTATGATTTGACGTGCTTATAACATGACTATGAGAAAGCAAGGCAGTAAGCTCATGGAATACGATCTGAACGCCAAGCGCATCTGGGTGGCCGGCCATCGTGGTATGGTCGGATCGGCATTGGTGCGCCGGTTGGAGCAGGAACCTTGCGAGGTCATCACGGCGGGCCGCGAAACGGTCGATCTGACAGATCAGGTGGCCGTGACAGATTGGATGCAAAAAGAGCGACCAGACGCGATTGTTCTGGCCGCGGCCAAGGTTGGCGGTATTCATGCAAATAACTCGCAACCTGCGGAGTTTTTGCGCGACAATTTGGTCCTGCAAACCAACGTTATTCACGCGGCCTATCAGATCGGCGTGGAGAAGCTGCTCTTTCTGGGTTCCTCATGCATCTACCCCAAATTCGCGCCCCAGCCAATTCGTGAGGATGCTCTGCTGACCGGAGCATTGGAGCCTACAAATGAATGGTATGCGATTGCCAAGATTGCGGGCATCAAGATGTGTCAGGCGTACCGTCGGCAATATGGTTGCGACTACATCTCCGCACAGCCCACCAACCTGTACGGGCCAGGCGATAATTATGATCTGAGCACCTCGCATGTTTTACCCGCGCTGTTGCGTAAGTTTCATGAGGCAAAGCAGGCAGGCGCGCCCTCTGTGACATTGTGGGGATCAGGCACGCCGCTGCGTGAATTCCTGCATGTGGACGATCTGGCGGATGGGTTGGTGCATCTGCTCAAGACATATTCTGACGAGGTTCCGGTCAATGTGGGATCCGGGGTTGAAGTCACAATCCGCGCGTTGGCAGAAACTATTGCGGATGTTGTTGGATACGAGGCCGAGCTGGTCTTCGATTCAACAAAACCTGACGGGACGCCGCGCAAGCTGATGGACTCGGGATTGCTGCATTCGCTAGGCTGGAACCGTGCGCGGGGTCTGCATGATGGGATTTCGCAAACCTACGCATATTGGCAAAAAGATCAGGCATGAGCGTTAAGCCCGACACTTTCGACGTCTTAGGTATCCCGATTGCAGTCACCTCGCTGCCTGATGCGCAGGCGCGGATTGAGGGGTGGGCTGCCGATCAAACGGGGCGCTACGTTGGTGTGCGCGAGGCGGCAAGCAGTATGGCGATGAGTGACGATCCGGATCTGTTGGCCATCGCACAGGGCGCGGCGATGAATGTCCCAGATGGCATGCCGTTGGTTTGGATTGGCAAATTAAGAGGCCTTCCTGTTCAACGTACCTGCGGGCCCGACCTGATTGATCATATGATGGCGACATCTGCGCAAAGCAGGCTAAAACATTATCTGTATGGCGGCAAAGAGGGTGTGGCGGATACGTTACGAGCCGTTTTTGAGAGCCGATATCCCGGCGTGCAGATTGTAGGGACAGAATGCCCGCCATTCCGCGCCCTGACACAGCAAGAAGATGCCGCAGTTGTTGAGCGGATCAGCGCGAGCGGTGCAGATGTGGTTTGGGTTGGCATCTCCTCGCCCAAGCAGGATGTATGGATGCGCGATCATGTGGATGCTCTGCCACAGACATTGATTGGCGTGGGCGCTGCGTTTGACTTCCATTCAGGTGCCGTTCAACGGGCGCCGGTCTGGATGCAAAAATCCGGTCTAGAATGGTTGCACCGTTTGTCGAGCGAGCCGCGGCGACTGTGGCGGCGCTATCTGATACTGGTCCCCCGCTTTGCCTGGCGGGTATTGCGCGCGGAAGTTCAGCGATAATTAGCCCCGCAAGGCCTGTTTCTTAGCCTCATCATAGATTTTTTCGAGCTGACCAAGATTGGCTGCGGGTGAAAAATCATGCTGGAACTGATCGCGTGCGGCCCTACCCAGTTGTGTGAGTGTATCGGGATCTGCAAAGGTTGCGCGCACTGTATCCGTTAAATCCTGCACATTTCCGGGTTCGAACAGCGCACCCGTGCGCCCGGGCGTAACAATTTCAGCCATTGAACCGAGGCGTGAGGCGATTACTGGTAAGCCGGCGCCGAATGCCTCTGCGATCGTCATGGGGAACCCCTCATACCATAGCGAAGGCATCATAAGGGCGCGGGCCTTGAGCATATGCGCGCGGACTTCTGCGGGCGTTACGGACCCGGCAAAATGCACGTTGCTGGGTGACGAGGCGCGAAGGGCATCAGCTTCAGGGCCATCGCCCAAGATTGTTAGAGGAATGTCAGGTAGGGCGCGCCATGCATCCACCAGCACCTGTACGCCTTTCTCAGCGGATAACCGGCCCACGAAAAGCGCCCCTGCGCGGCCCTGTCCCTCGGGCTGTTCGGGGGCATGGATGAAGTTCGGCTTCACGACGATCCGCTCAGCAGGCAACCCGCCCTCAATGAACTTGTCCCGTGCGAAATCTGTCAACGCGATGAAGCGATGCACATGCTTGTCAAAAGTTTCACGCTGCCGCGCCTGATGCTGCATATTCACCACGGCGAGCGAACCGGGCAGGGAGCCACGATAGCAGCGGTGGCGTATTCCGTTGAGGATACTGCCCGTCAGGCAATCCTCGCACACGCGCCCTTCACGTAAAAATTGCGCCCCGGCACACAGCAAGCGGTAGTTGTGCAGAGTTTGCACCACACCCACGCCGGCCTGTGCGGCGGCGGTATGCACGGCCGGTGTGAGGCGTGGGAAAAAGTTGTGGATATGCACAACCTCCGCACCTGTGCGCGCCAGTAAGTCACGCATCCATGCCTCTCGCTGCGGGTCGTATGCCGTGCGTAAAAAGGTGCGCACCTTGGCGCTGAGCCCGTGAATATCTGTATTGCTCACCACCTCAACATCCACGTCGTGTCCCGCAGCGCGCAGCAGGGTTTCCTCTGCTGCGACGACTGCATCCTCCCCACCACGCTGCTGGTAAGCGTTATGCAGGATGAGGATTTTCATTGGGCATAGGCCTGTGTCGAGGCATCCGAGTTCACCATAGGCTGCACCGCAGTTTGTGGTTGTGCGACGCTTTCGCACCGCAACACGAATGCAAGGGCAAGCCAGTAGAGTAGATATGTTGCAACATTGTCTGTCATGAACATGAATACAGTATAGAGCGCAGTGAGGGCGACAAGCCGTCCACCTTGCAGGGATCGCCACAAGGCATAGACAACCAGCAGCACGCCAACGGCCCCATAGTCCACAGAAATACGTAGAAAATCGTTATGCAGCAGTGGAAAGTTGGTTTCAGCAAGCTCAGGTAATGTCGCTAGAGTGAATGTACTCTTTCCCGGGCCATGCCCCATGAGAAATGTAATAATGCTGGATTGTTGTGATATAGTATCCGAGAAATATAGCGTTGCGAAATACCTTCCAGATGATATTTCGTTTGGCGGCACGAATACATCGAGATATTTTTGCAATATAATCGATACCATTTCGTATGCGACCACACTATTAAGGCAAAAGACCAAAGCACCGCCCAGCAGTAACCCGGTACACAATCGATAAATTCCACTTTTAGCGATTAAATTCCGCCCACCCATATGGAATGCCATGTCGAAAAGTATAACCACAATTACAGCGCCAATAGCGATGCGTTTGAACAGCAACAACGAAATTAGCAATGTTACAGCGAATAATGCATAGCGTCGCTGTGTATAAAACAGAATGCCAACCAATGGTGCTACCAGCCCAAACGAAGATTCCGATACAATACTACCAGAACGAAACACTGCAGATGTGTCCAGAGCAGCTAAAGACGACAGGCCAGGTAATGCGACGATACCAGTAGAAATCACAAGTAATATTGCCGTAATCTTGTGTGTTTTGAAGTGGATAGTGAACATTAGGAGTGACGCTGAAATAAAGATGAACTCTTTGATCGCGATGAATCCGTTTCCAAGCCTCAATACGTTTGCCATAAAAAATACGATAAGAACACCAATAAACACGCGGTTCACCCGTAAATTGGATATCAATATTACCTCTGATAGCACAAGCAGGGGTATTATGTATAATATGTATCTTATTGGAGAATTTTGCCCAATATTTAGGTATATAGGCATAAAGGATGCGTAAAAAATTACCGACAGCAATATGGCGGGTGTATATTCGATATTTTTTTGAAATATCGGCATATTAATATCCGAATTTCGATATGAAGCTGCTTGCACTGTTTTCAATGAGGGTAATTTGGTCCGAAGACAAAACCGTGCGCCACTCATCCGTGCGCCCGCTGCGATAAGTGGGGCTGACTGGTGAAACGGCTTCTGTCGCGATTTGTGCCGCAGCCGCGCGATCAGGCTCAAGTCCGGCATGGGCGAGAATACGCGCAACCTCATTTGTGCGTCGGTCCGCATCGGGATGGGTCAAATCCTCAAACCGCACAACCAATGTGTCAGGCTCGTCAGCCCAAGCGATGAAAGCCAACATCAATTCAACGAAAGTATGCCCCTGCCAGAATTCAGGCGCTTCGATACAAAAGTCGATCCGCTCCTCAAGCGTTTTATCTGCAATATGGGCATGCATCGGGTGTTTGGTATCCTTAAGCAGGTAATGTGCGTCAGACAAAACCATTGCCCTAGGATCGCGTACCATCAAGAATTTCTTCGCACCTGTCTGCTGTAACAATTGAGCAATTTCAGGCTCATAATGGGCATGGCTGACCAAAAGCTGCCCTGAACGCAAGCGCGAGATATGCCGTCCCCATCCGCCTAATGAAGCGATATTGCGCGGGTTAAGCGTACGCGTCACGGGCCGGTAAATTTGTGCACTCAAGCACAGCGCACGCTCCAGAAGATGTGTGCCACTCTTGGGCGGAGAGATCAGAAATAACGGCTGCACTTGCGCCGATTTTTCTAAATTCAAACGTAGTGACAGTTTGCGTGGCGAGAAACCAAATCGATCAAGGTCCCATATCAGGCGGTTCAACTTTGATGTCACTGGGCTGTCCTCTTTGCATCAAGCGCCAACACGGCATCATATAGATTCGTGGCTTTCTCAATCAACGCGCTGTGATCAGTTCTGATTTTCGTGGATAGGTCAAACTTCGCCTGAAATTTCTCAGCAGATGGTGCGGCAATACGTCGAGGATCCAATTCCGTAGTTCCAAAGGCGCGCCTGTCACGACGCTTTATCTCCTCCACAACTTTTTCATGATCTTCGTCTGCGAGTAACTGAAAATCGGTGCCATACACCTCGTTCACGCGCGCGATCATCGTATTTGAATCGCTTACAACCAGATCAAATGGCGCGATCACACTATTTTGGTGCACGCGTAGCACTTCAGCATAAAGCCGAATATAGCTGCGCAATAGCACCGCCGCCCGCAAATTCGGGTTGCGCAACATTGCTGAAATAACCGCATCTAGTGGATCGCGGACCAATATCACGCATGGTATGCGATGCTTCTCCGCAAACCGAATTTGATAAGATTCGTGCAAGTGATGCGCAATACGGACCGGTTTACCCTGTGCGATAGCGAAAAAGGCCGTTGCATAGGTGTTCGCCGAGCGTGGGAAGCCGTCAATAACGATATCTGTATCTTTGAACGCCATCAAATCGCGACGTTTACCTTTGATACGGGATGCGACGCCCTCCATCACGCGGTAGGGTACATCATATCCTGCAATGATTGAACGTAGCTCGGCATATAGGTTTTTGACGATCATTCCTGCTTACTTCCCCTCATGGCTGCTGGAGCCAAACGTGATGAAGCGATATTTTAGCAAACGGTGTAGGGTCAGGGCCGTCACAACGGCTCTTCTCCAACCTGCGAATTTCTGTTTCCACCGCTCGTCCAAGCGCACCTCGCGCTTGCTCACGCTAAAGCGCATTGGATTTCCCGAAACGGAATGGCTGGAAACTGTCCCGTCTGCAGTGTCCTGTGTTGCAGGATCAATATAGGTGATGAGATCATCCAGCATGCGGGTAGGGTCCGTGGCCAGATCTTCGTACCGTATGCGATGCAATCCCGCCTTGCCCGCGATGCGTTCAAGCGCGCCATTGATGTAATTCCATGTAACCGCGGCGCGCAGCAGGCTGTTAGTACCCATCATTTCGGTCTTCCAATGTACCTCCCTACGGACCTTGGGTGTTTGGAAGGAATAGGCGACCGCCCGGCTGTCACGCACGAGGTGCACAAGACGGACCTGCCCAGGGAATGCTTCGGCCATGAGGTCAATATGCGCGGGGTCCTTACTGCTATCGATGATGATATTACAGCCTGAACTTTCCGCTATCGCTTGGATGGTCCCACGCAAAATCTCGATATATGCAGCGCGGTTTTGCGTATAGGTGGTGCTTGGTATCTTCAGATCCCGGTGGATAAAGTGCATCCGGTGCCGTTCAACGCTTAGACGCAGGGCTTCCACCTCAGTAAAATCTGTATCTGCACCCGAGCGGACGCGCCCACCAACATCGCCCCAGAATGGACAAGTATTTACCGGCGTACCGCAGGCGCACAATTCGCCACGTATGAATCCGCGTTGCCACAGATATTTCAGCTCTCCTACAGAGGCTGCTTTTAAGCGGTCCAAAAGCAGCATTTCCAACAGCGTACTGCCCGATCGACCATATCCGCCAATTAGGATGATTTGAATGTTATCGCTCATCGGATTTTGTTCATTCTTGAGTGTCGGATGATAGATGCGCTGTATATTACCATGGTTATCAAAATTATGCTTACGTTAACAGTTGGCACAATCATCGCACCTAGGTGTTCCGTAAAGTTGAAGCTAAGAAATATAGAGGTGCATGCACCAATAAAACCACCCAGTGCTAATGATTTTGGCACCTCTAAAGATTGTAGCTCTAAAATTACAGGGAGTCGTAGAACCATAGCAACGTTTCTTAAGCAGTATATAAGAAATATTGGAAGTGCAATTCCAGCGTCTATAGCGAAAGCGAAGCTCACAAAAACATCCCAAACGGAAAAAATGGAAGATAAAACTACCAATAAGACAATAAGGGCGCAAAATGTACTGGCGACTAAAAATCTTCTCATTGCATGACGTCCTTGTTTTGCCAGTATTCGTGCAGATAGGGCGGGCGCAATTTGCTGCAATGCATTAAAAGGTAGATTGAGTATATTCGCAAGCGATTGCACCGCCCGCACCAGACCTAGGGCGCTCTCTCCTAACAATGCTGTAGCGATGAATAGCGGAGCGTTGCCTTGGATTGCATCAAGTGCGACAGATGCGCTCATCCAGCGGATAAATGCCCGATGACGTGGCCAAACAGCTCGGGATAATCGTTTCGACCAGCGCATGGGCCCATAGAACAGGAATCCGAACGCGATACCTGCGAAACTGCCCACCATCATAGCTCCAAGCGCGGTGGTGACGGTGAAGCTGTCACGGAAGATGGTCGCTAGCGCAGCAAGGCATGAAATCTGCACACCAAATCGCACGACATCCACCAAAAGCGCGCGCAGCGGTGCGGCATAAACAAAGTGGTAACGGCGAATAAAATCAGCCCCGTTGGCCAATATATTCACGCCAATCAAGCCTAGCGTCAGCCCGGGAAGCCAAGGCGCACCTATGGCGAATGAGAGTGGTACAATAATTACACCCAAGAGAACGCTGGATATAGCGCAAAACGATACTGCATTCAGCAATAGAAAGGCGCGATATCCGCGAATTGACCCGTCATGTAACTTCGGCCCGATCGTTGACATCGGGACAAGTATTAACCCGTTCAAAAAATTGCGGGCGATCATTACTAGCAAAAAACAAACACTGAACTGCCCGAAATCCTCGAGCCCCAACGTCCGGGCAAGAATGACAGTCGTTGCGAAATTGGCCGCGCTGGTCAGCACTTGACTGCCCATAGCACACAGCGCCTGCGGCGTATTATGGCTACCTTGCAGTTTCCGAAGAAGAGATTGCATACGCGACATCTGGCTTGGAACCTCTCTCGTCAGACAAGAAAGGTCTACGACTCAACCCGCGCACAATTCAAGAGTGATGTCGAAAGGCTCGGAAATGTCACCAACATAGCGAACTCGTAATTGCTCCAGTTCAGCGCCTTGCTGCCGATCCAAATAGGTGGCCATAAAGTTGCTGCGCAGATCTCGGGGGGTACGATCACCCGATTCCATTAAGCTAATTCCTGTTCCGCCGCCTGAGTAACTAAACTCAACCTCAACATTCCCTTGAAAGAGGATGGAGGCGGTTGCGTTAACAATGTCGAACGGCATTACATTGAAATCTGTTATTTCAATCCAATCATTATTTGAAATAGATATAGGGTGAGCACCAGCCGTGTCTGCCCGATCTACGCACCGTAGAGCAGCTGAGCCGATTAGCTGCCGAAACGCGTTGAGATCATTAATACGGCCGGTTGATGGAAACTCCCAGATCAATAGTTCGGGCGCTATATTTAAAAACAACTGGGAGCGTAGGTATGATAGCATAGGCTCAGTCGCTCCCCCACCAACAACTGCTCTATTCAAAACATCTCTCTGCATTGCGTATGTAAAAGCATCTCGTGATCGGTAATTATCAATTCCACCGTGATTACTAAAGCTAGTACCAACAAGAACTACATCCGAATCGACGTCTGCCGCATTCCCGAATAGAGCAGCAGCCATATCAACCGAAGCACCCGTGATAGGCTTAACTGATTGGGCAGCGGCTGGCTCTCTCTCCAGCTCTACACCACAAACTTCCTGAATAGCTGCTCCGTAGCTACCGATTTGATCGCGCTGCGACCAGTCATCATAAACGAACGCTGTTCCTAGCTCGGGCCCCAGCACGGCTGGGCGTTGCTCTTCAAGCACTTCTCTTAAGGCAAGGGCAGATACCTGAGCACCTGATGGTGTCCAGTGATGATCTTGTTTGAAATAGAATACCTCGCGATCATCAAGGTGTCGTTCTAGATGATCAAGAATATCGGGGGCATATGCACCCGTATTTCGCAGCTGATCGATGCGCAGATGATAGGCTGCGCTGGCGTTATCCTGAGAAAAATCAGGTGCTACACGACCAATTACATCTGATCCTGCGGTGAGAGCTCGAGAGGGAGGAACTATCACCGCCAGCGTGACGTCACGGCGTGTGAACTCGTCAACTAACTGGGTCATCAGATTATGTACATTCTCTGATATTGGTGGCGCATATTCCAGATCAGCATTGCGAAAGGCCCAGCCACTAACCGTGTCACCGAAGAAAGGCGCACGACTTCGAAATCGGTCAGGATACTGATCCGCATCCCGCAATTCGGGGCAATCAACAGCATGTTGCGCGGCGCTTGCAGTGCTCAGGCCAAATAGAGCGATCCCTGCGAGAAGGCTTGATCGGAATATAGGATAGATCATGGGGTATCTCCGGTGGTCTGTCTCAGGGTGGTGTAGCGTTCTGGGATGTCCCAAATCACGACTTCCGGCGGGGTGTCTCGATAGATTTCGGATTCGAGATACGCTTGAATGGGGGCAAAGGGGCCTGCGCCCTCCTCTGCGAGGTTAAGGATGTCCATCTCAAGCGCGTCTTTGAGGAAACCTTCGAAATGCCAACGGGAATCCGCACTATAGCTGGTGCCGATCAGAACGCCGGGAATGCTGATATCCCCAAACAGATCAGCACCCAAGCCGCTATCGCGTTGGATTGTATCATATGTGTTAAGCGCTTCAGCCCCCGGCCCGGGAAAGGGCGCGGTCGGCACAAAAGCCAGAAGGTCACCCTCATGCAGGACCGGCGTACTTTTGCTGGTTGCGAATGCCGTTACCTGTACATCCGGACGTGCAATCGCCCCCGCCACGGCGCGCGCCCCCTCGGGGGTCCAATGTGTGTCCGTGCGCAGATAGGCTTGGGGAACGGCGGAGAGTACGGGCCGCAAGTCAATAACCTGCACTTCCCGCTCCGCCAGCCCAGCCAGCAAGGTGTCGTATCGCGCCTCGACCCGTGGTGGTCGTGGTGCCATGACTTGTTCGCGCATTATGCGCGCCTTGTCTGGCAGAAGTAATGGAATGACGGTTACGCCGTCCGCGGTAAAGCGGGACACCACCATGGCGATCGTGTCGAGACTGTCGGAAAGGCGCTCCTCGAAACCGGGCAACGCCTCATATTCTTCATCCGTGAACAGCCAGTCATTGTCGCCAGCGACCGCGCCGCTTCCTGCCTCGTGAAACAGGTTCCAGCGAACGCCCCCCCAGAACCCGATCGACACCTCGCGCAGAATAAGCGCGTCATCGAAACGTGCCTCAAGAGCGGCCTGCGTCGGGCCATCCTCAAAGGGGCCTACCCCGTCGAAATCACTGCGCAGTAGGGTTATCGTGCCGATCAACGCGACAGCGACAAACATAATTGGACCAGGGAGGTTACACCACATGCTCACCTCAAAACTGGAAATAAAGAAACGGGGAATAGGATTGCGAGGCCATTCGCGTCAGCGCACCAAGCATTAACACGCTCATAACCAGTGCCATCAGCTGGGGTGAAAGGGGCCGACGCAGCGCATTCGGTAAGAACGGCACCATGCAAATCGCGATACCCACGCCCAACATTGCCAATTCGGATGGGCGGATGGCCCACGCAATATCAGGACGGATAGAAAACCCCTGCGCGCCAAACATGCCCTGATACATGTCAAATGCGACAGCAACATCCGGCGCACGAAACAGGACCCAACCCAGGATAACAAATATCATTGTGAGCGGCCATGCGATGGCACGCGGCCAAACGCTACCTGCATGTTTCGCGCCCATTGCGCGCTCAACAGCCATAATTCCGCCGTGCCAGATGCCCCACAAAATAAACGTCCAATTGGCACCGTGCCAGAACCCACCCAGCACCATTGTCAAAATCAGATTGATGTAAGTCCGCCGCGGCCCATGCCGGTTGCCGCCTAGGGGAATATACAAATAATCCCGCAGCCAAGTGCTTAGCGATATGTGCCAACGCTGCCAAAACTCGGTGATGGATCTGGAAATATAGGGGGCATTAAAATTCTCGATAAAGCGAAAGCCAATCATCAAACCAAGGCCAATCGCCATTGCAGAATAACCTGCAAAATCAAAGAAAAGCTGGATTGTATACGCCAATGCGCCCAGCCAGCTTTCAGGCATGCTAGGATTCGGGAGGGAGAACATACGATCAGCAAGCGGCGCAACACTGTCAGCGACGAGCACTTTCATCGCGAGCCCTAGGATAAACCGATACATACCCTGCGTGAACAGCTCCAGAGAGTGCGTTCGGTGCATGAACTGTTCGGCCAAATCCTTGTAGCGCAGCACAGGTCCCGCAATCAGTTGTGGAAACAGCGCGCCAAAGGCCAGAAAATCCACCAATCTCGGGGCAGGTGGGGCGTCCCGGCGATAGATATCAATAATATAGCTGATGGACTGGAACGTGTGGAACGAAATCCCGATGGGCAGAATAATGTCCAGCGTGGAATAGGGTTCCGTATTGGCGAATGTCAAAATCCCATTCACGTTGTCCTGTATGAACATCGCATATTTGAACCAGCCTAAGATCGTAAGGTCAAAGATAACCCCGAACCGCAGCGCCCATAATCGAACGCGTTCATCTTGGGAGCAAACGGTAATTTGCGCCGTATAATAGCTGATCAAAGACATACAGAAAATCAGCAAAAGGTATTCGAACCGCCACCATCCATAAAAGGCATAACTCGCCATCAGGATGATAAAGGATTTATACCTCCACCCGCACGAATAGTATATCAATATGAAAGCAGGTAGGAATGCGAATACGAATATATTCGTAGAGAATATCATTTAGGATCGTACTCTGCATATCCAGAGCTTAATATTTGAACGTTACCATTAGCCTGCGCGATAAAGCTAACATCTTCGCCACGGCGCAGTGATATTTCTCGGGCTGGGGCAAGTATCTGGGAATCAGTAAAAACAGCCAAGGGAACGCGCAGCGGGTTAACTTCACGATATCCGGCTGCGCCCGCAGCAACTGGTGGAATGATTTCTACAGAGCCATCACCCATTTGAAGGGAGACCGGATCCGAGCCTAGGTTATACAAAGATACCAGAACCTTGGACGGATCCCTAACAGGTTCGGCAATAACAACTGCACCGTCAGGTCCGGGAATAACAGTGTAGTGAAGGCCCGCATCTACATTCGAGAGGTTCGACGCTGAGAGCACCATATAATCCGCAGATTCGCTTTCTATCTCATTAAATGAGTGGCCGAATATTTCGAGCTCCCCGCTAATATTAATAATTCGTATGAATACAGCATCTGCTGGGGGGGGCGCCCCATACAGAGCGTTTGTTTCTTCTTCCTGTGCGAAAGATCCAGAGGAAACGAACAAAAAAACATTGTGATAAGCTTCAGGCCACGTAGAAAATGGGGCATTTACCGTCCTAACCACAAGTATCTTAATTTTTACCTATCATAAGAATTTTGTCTTTTAAATAGGTAAAAAAGGCACGATTTAGGCTTAAATTAACGTAATCATAATTATCATTGAATTAATCTCATTCCCCCTAATGCCGTGCAAATGCGTTCTGCTGACACTCTGAAATCATCGGGCTCGTCGCGGCGATATATTTTCAGCCGCGACGAGCCCGTAGCGTTTATTTCGCCGATAGCGTCACGTCGAAGGAGACGTGCAGGAAGGTGCCCTCGACCTTGCCCGACAGTTCCATCCCCTCAGGAAATTCGCTGGCCGGTTTTTCCACATAGGTCATAACCAGATCGCTGCGGACTCCGAAAACGGTGTCCTGATCCAGATAGGGATCATCGTCAGGGAAAATCTCGGTCACGAGGGGGCGGAATCCTTCGGCCTCGACGATGTAATGCAGATGCGAGGGCCGCCACGGGTGACGCCCACAGGCACGCAGAATGTCCCCGACGGGCCCGTCCGAGGGCACGGTATACTCCACCGGCTTGACCGTGGTGAAGGCATAGCGCCCATCCGCGCCCAGTGTTTGCAGCCCGTGGAAGGAATAGGTGTCCTGCTCCTGATCCTGACTGGCATACAGGCCGTTTGGCGCGGTCTGCCAGATATCGATGGTCGCCCCTGAAATCGGATTGCCGTCCGTGTCGCGCACGACCCCCTCAGCCAGCAGGACCGGCCCGCCATAGTGCCGCTTCATATCGCCCCCAACGGCCAAGGGCGGCGCGCCGGATACGTGGAACGGTCCCAGCACGGATGAGGACGTGGATTCAGGGCTGGAATGCAGCATATCCACCAACGAGGACAGGCCCAGCACATCCGAGGCCAGCACGAATTCATGCCTGTCCTCGGTCTCGATCGCGGCGCAACCTTCGAGAAAGGCAATGCCGGTTCGCCATTCCTCATGCGTTAGCTGCGTTTCCCGCGCGAAATCGTGCAGGTGGCGCACCAGCGAGGACATGACCTCGCGCATGCGCGGATTGGTTTCGTTCGACATGTATCCCAGAAACACGTCGGTGATGTTGTCTTTGGTGACGTTACGCATCTGCGATTTCCTTAAATCAGGGCAAGGCTCAATATTGGAAACTGGATGAGGATCATCAGAACGACCAGCATCACAAAGGCGAAGGGAAGCGCGCCCATGAACACATCCATCAGGCTGATCCGGTCATCGTTGATCGTCGATTTGATGACGAAACACGATATGCCCAAGGGGGGCGTTAACAGCCCGATCTCCGCGCCGACGACGGTGATAATGCCGAACCAGACCAATGACATATCCATGGATTCAACCATTGGCAGGAACAGCGGTACCACGATCAGAATGATCGACGCGGTGTCCAGCAATGTGCCCAGAAACAGCATCAACAGCACGTAAAGCAGCATAATCATCCAGAACGAGCCACTGCTGCCGGTAAGCAGATCCTGCAACTGGTTCGGCAAACCGGCCAGGCCCAGCATGCGGCTGTAGATCGAGGCGGCGGTAATCAGGAATAGAATGGCCGCCGTGATATGGCCGGTTTCCAGCAGCGCCTCCCAAAAGGATTTCAGCGACATCGACCGCCGCGTTACCGCGATGATCAGCGCGACCAGCGCCCCTGCGGCACCTGCCTCCACTGCGGTCAGCCAGCCTGTATAAATGCCGCCCAGAACAATCGTGATCAGGCCAACTGTGGGCAGCGTTTTGGATGCAATCTCACGCGGGGTCATCCATTCGGTATCTGCGACAACACGCCCACCAACGAAATCGGGGGTAAAGCGCCCCATCAGCCAGATCGACCCGACATAGGCGATGGCCAGCATGATGCCCGGAATAATGCCGGCCAGAAACATGTCGCCCACCGATTGTTCGGACACAAAGGAATAGATGATCAGCATCGCGGAGGGCGGGATAATCATGCCCAGAACCGATGATCCGGCCACTACACCCACAGCAAAGCGCGGGTTGTAATCCTGTGCGATCATTTGTGGCACCGATACCTTGGTAAAGACGGAGGCCGATGCGATGGACGACCCTGTGACGGCGGCAAAAACAGCGTTCGCCCCGACAGTGGCCATGCCGATACCGCCTTTGACCTTGCGAAAGCGCATGGTCATGACCTCGTAAATGTCCCTGCCCAATCCGGCTTTGGACACGATCAGCCCCATAAAGGTGAAGAGCGGTATCGTGGCGAAGCTGTATTCCATCGCGGAATCGCCCACCGCGACCTTCAGCAGGTTCAGCGCTAGCGTGAAATTATCGCGCATCAGCCAGATCGAGACAAAGGACACAGTGCCCAGGGCAACGGGGATATAAACGCCCGCATAGATCAGAAAAACAATTGCAACGACCGAGATTAGGCCGATCTCAATGGGGCTCATGTGTCGGTCCCGTCATGTTCGGGGGCGCGCACCAGTTGCGGACGGTCCTGCGCCGAGATGACTTTTAAAACGAAAATCAGGCAGGACAGGGCCGTCGCCAATGCGATGATCAGCTTGACCGGCCACCATGGCAGCGTGAACAGGCCCGGAACGCCGAAATAGTCCTGCGTGTCCCACATATGCAGGAATTCGGGAAAGGTGATGTAGGCGATCAGGCCCATGAAAATGGCCGAAACGGCATTGATAATCCGCCGCATGGTCGCCGCGATATTTGGCCGACTGTCCCCGATAACGGACAGGAAACCGTCGGATCGGGTTAACCGGTCCACGCGCACCACGTCGGGCAGCTGTAAAAACACGATCATCACGACGGAAAACTGAACGATTTCATACGTTCCCTTGAGGGGGGCATTGAACAGCCCCCGCGCTATGACGTCGAAATTCAGAACTGCCACCAGGGCCAACACCACCAGAGTTCCGATGGCATTGGCCCCGATCGCAAGAATACTTGCGACCCGGGACAGGACGTTGAAAGCAGATTTTAGCATCGATAGCCCTCCCCGGGTCGCGGTCAGCTTATTCAGCTGCCCAGTCACGAACACCGACGAAGCCTGCTGCCTCCAGCTTACCCAGATAGGCGGACAGCATCTCTGCGCCCGGCTCACCCGCATCGTTCAGGGTGGTGACCCATTCCTGTGCAATGTTGGGCATCGCAGCGGCCCATGCCGCGCGATCCTCCTGCGGGACCTCTACAATTGTGCCGCCTGCGGCGACATATGCCTCGGCCGAGGCTGCGGCGCGATCCATTGCAATGCCGGCCAGATGATCGCGGTAATCAATCGCCACCGCCTGCAATACCTCTTTCACCTCATCCGGCAGCGAGGCCCAGTAATCCGCGTTTACGGTCACCGTCTTGGAATTCACCGCGCCGAAATCCACGCGCAGCATATAGGGCCCCACCTCGGAGATGTTGAACGTCGCGGCGGCCTCCGGCCACAACATGCCGCAATCGGCCAGACCGGTTTGCATCATGTTGTAGAAATCGGTCAGACCACCACGCACGCCGGCGGCCCCGTCGATCCCCTCCAGATAGCGCAGGTTCAGACCGGCGCCTGCAACCTTGGCGCCCTCCAGATCGGCAATGCTGCTCACTTCGTTCGCGCAGAATACCTGATAGGTATCCAGCACAACGCCGGTCGCCAGATAGACCTGATTTTGTGCGCCGAACTCGTTTTGCATCGCGGGGAATTCGCGGGCGATCTCATCCACGGCCTGCGCGACAACACGGGCATCCGAGGAAACGAACGGTGTCACAGCCGCGATCCCCTGCGAGGGCAACTTGGACGAATGGAAGATGGTGGTGACGATCCCGATATCGCCCAGGCCCAGTTCAACCCCCTCCAGCACACCACGGGGCCGCACGATGGAGCCGCCATAGTTTTCCTGCCAGTTCATGACGTAATTGCCGGTTTCAGCCAGACGGCGATCCACCTCGGGGATGAAGAAATCGGAGAATTCCTGTACCCACAGCGAACGCTCGGGGTAGCCATCGATCACGACGGCGGAAACGGTTTCCTGTGCCATAACGGGTAACGCTGTCATCGTGGCGAGAGCCGCCGAGGCCAGCAGGTTTTTGGTCACTGTCTTCATGTCTTTTTCCTCCCAGAAAAAATGAAGCCTTTGGCTTCGTTATCGTCCATGTCCGTCAGGTCGTTTTCGCCCAATTCACCGTCAGGTCAGTGCCTGCCGCCTCGAACAATTTGGCGATTGCGCAGTATTTTGCGGTCTCGCGGCCCACCTCATCCAGCTCTTCTTGGCTGGCAGATGTGGTGCAGTTGACCGTCAGCGTGATGGCGGGAAAGGGTAGGTTAACCTCCTCCTCCATCAAAACGCCACGGCGGTCGAATTTCGTATCAGCGTCGATGGTCACCTGACCCAGATCAACGCCCAGACGGGCCGCATTTTTATGGCCGATCACATTGGTACAGGCGATCAGCGCGGCCATCACGCTTTCGGTCGGGGTGGGGCCCAGATTGGTGCCGCCCCGTTCCGTCGGTTCATCAATGATGACGTTCAGGTCGCGGATCGGAATTTCCGTGCGGCCATGTGTCGGGCATTGCGCGGTTGTCCGATATGTCACGACGGTCTTCATTTTGACGGCCATGCTGGTCCTCCTCAGGCGAAGCTGCAAACTTTATCGAAGGCAAAGCGCGGCAGCTTTTGAAACAGGGCCGTTTCATCCGCATAGCCGATATTGCACAGGAAGTTCGATTTCAGGCTGGTGCCGGCAAAGAATTCCTCGTCCACGATGGCGTTCGAAAAACCGGACATTGCCCCCACATCCAACCCCAGCGCGCGCGCCGCGATCATGAAATAGGCGCCCTGCAAGGTGCCGTTGCGATAGGCAGTATCTGCGGTATAGGCCTCGTTGCCGTCGAACAGATGGCGGCGATCCTCATGCGGGAACAGGAAGGGCAGCTCGTGCCAGAAATCCATGTCATGCGCGATAATCGCCGTGACCGGCGCGCCCATCATTTTGCCGACATTTTGCGGCTTGAGCGATTTTGCCAGCCGCGCCTTACCCTCAGGCGTTTTGACGAAGACAAACCGCGCGGGCAGCGTGTTCATAGAGGTCGCGCCGTTGATGGTAATCTCGTAGATTTCCTCAAGCACGCCATCGGGAATGGGTTTGTCGGTCCATGCGTAATGGGACCGTGCCTCGCGCAGGATCAGGTCGATTGCATCACCGGACAGCCGGTCGATCCGTTTGCGCAGATCGCGGTGATCCTGCTGCGCCGTGGCGCGCAGGGCGTCCAGTTCGGCACCGGTCGGGGCGCTCATTGCGCACCTCCGGCCGCCAGATCCTTTTCATCGACGATCGGGCTGGAACAGATGCCGATCTGCTCGATCTCGATGTCCACAACCTCACCCGGAACCAACCAGCGCGGGTTGGGCTTTTTCGCGTGACCAACACCGGGGGGCGTGCCCATGGCGATCATGTCGCCCGGCTCCAGTGTGGTATATTCCGAGATGATGGCGATGGCATGGGCGACCGACCAGATCATATTGCCGGTATTCGAGGATTGCAGGATTTCGTCCCCGACGCGGCTCTCGATCTTCAGGCCGCTTGCGCCGGCGGGCAGGTCCTCGGGCGTGACAACATAGGGACCGATAGCGCCGGTCTGGTCGAAATTCTTACCGGGGGTCCACTGATGCGTTTTGCGCTGATAATCGCGAACAGAACCGTCATTGAACACGGTATAGCCGAACACATGATCCAGCGCGTCATCCTGCGAAATGTGGCGACCGCCCTTGCCGATGATCAGCATCAGCTCCGCCTCATAATCCAGCTTTTCCGAGCATGTCGGGCGAACTAGAGGCGCACCAGCAGCCATGATCGAGTTTTTGCCGCGCATGAACAGGGCGGGATAATCGGGGATGTCATAGCCGCCCTCCTTGATGTGATCGGTGTAGTTCAGGCCGAGGCAGATGATCGACCCGGGTGCCTTTACCGGCAGGGCGGGCGTGATATCCGCGACAGGGATCGTGGGTGCGCCCGCAACCTTGCCTGCGACCGATTCCGCCAGTGCGGGGTCGGCGACCAGTGCCATCAGGTCGGTGCCAACCGCTGCATCTAATGCTGTTAAATCAACGGCATCGCTGCCCATTACCGCATATACCGCAGTTTCGCCCGACGCCTTGCCAACCAGATATTTCATCTTCGCCATCCTTGTAAGTTGACTAATTTTTGCCTACAATTAGGCTCGATGTCAAATAATATCGATATTTTATGACGCGGGAGAAATCGCAATGCAATGGGCAGATTATAAACAGCAGGCCAAGTCACGCGGTGCGTTGGCGCTGGAGCTTTACGTCGCGCAAAGTACCCCCGCGATGGCACCCGAGGATGTGAAGGCCGCCCTGCCCGACCACCTCGCCTATCAGGCACAGTTGGAGGCACAGGGCGCGCTTGCCTTTGCCGGCCCCATGTCGGATGAAACCGGCGATCTGATGCAGGGTATGGGGTTGATCATCTATCGCGCCGATAGTCTGGATGCGGCCCGCGCACTGGCCGCGGCGGACCCGATGCACAGCAGTGGTGCGCGCACATTCACCATGCGGCGCTGGATGATTAACGAAGGATCGGTCACTATTTCGGTCGGGTTATCAACCAATAGCGTCGATCTAAGCTAATTCACCGAGGGGACTGTCGGGATGAGCGTCATGAAGCCGAGCGAAGGCAAGGAAACCTCCGCGACCCATAGCGCATATCTATCCCTGCGCCAGATGATCCTGACCGGTGAGCTGCCGCCGGGGCAAAAGCTCAAGATCGAGCAATTGCGCAGTACGCTGGATACCGGCGCCTCGCCCGTGCGTGAGGCGTTGAGCCTGCTAACCTCGGACCTGTTGGTCGAACGGCTGGACCAGCGCGGGTTTCGGGCCGCGCCGGCCAGCCTTGTCAATTTCAACGAAATCCTGTCCCTGCGCTGCGTGATGGAGGATATGGCCCTGCGCCAATCCATCGCCCGCACCACAGCGGACTGGGAGGAACGTCTGGTCCTGACCCATCACCGCATGAAGCGCGCGGTGGAGGAAGGGTCCATTCCTAAATTCGAGGACGCACATAAATCGTTCCACATGGCGCTGCTCGACAACGCCAACTCACCGATTCTGCTGCGCTATTGCAGCCAGCTATATGATCTGAACATCCGGTATCGCTATCTGGCGGCGGGTCAGACGAATTACCGCAAACGCGATATCGCGGCGGAGCACGAGGAAATCCTCGACGCGACCCTGCGTGGTGACGCGGATGAGGCATCAGCCACGTTGATCCGGCATTACCGGTCCACCGGCGAATATCTGACGGACCCGCTGAGCAAACTTTAGCGATTTAACCAAATCAATTGCAATAATATCGATTTTATGTGAGCCTTTGCGAAAGTGCTGGAGGCTGTCATGCAACGCAATCGATTCCTGTCCGACATTCTATCCACCCTATTTGATCGCAGCAGCAATCTGCCCAAAACGCAGGATGCCCGTGACATCTACGCGCTGTGCCGTGCGCTACTATCCGAGGAGGGAGAGGTATCAGGCCAAAAGCTGGCCGCCACCGTGCTGGCCCGCTATCGCGGCTTGTCTGACGCGCATAAACTGGCCTTTTTCCAGTTTCTGAATGATGAGCTGGACATAGATGCCGCCGCATTGGCCCCGCTGACCACGGAATATGCCGCAAAACCCTCGGTCGCGGGGTTTAAGCGGCTGTCCCACGCGGCGGAACCAAAACGGCAGGAGCTGCTGCGCCGCCTGAACCAACCCGTTGGCGCGACGGAGGAGCTGGTCTCGATGCGCGTCGATCTGCTGGAACTGGTGCGTGACAATCCCGAACTGGCCCGCACCGATCTGGATTTCGTCCATCTGCTGCGCAGTTGGTTCAATCGCGGGTTCTTGGTGCTCAAGCAAATCAACTGGGACACGCCCGCCCGCCTGCTGGACAAGATCGTCGCCTATGAGGCTGTGCACGAGATTGACGACTGGGACGACCTGCGCCGCCGACTATACCCGCCGGACCGCCGGTGTTTTGCCTTTTTCCACCCCGCAATGCCCGATGAGCCGCTGATTTTTGTCGAGGTCGCCCTGACCGAGGCGATCGCCAGCTCCGTTGATGATCTGCTATCGGATGCCCGCGAACCCCTGACCGCGCAGCAGGCGAAAACGGCGGTTTTCTACTCGATCTCGAACTGTCAGCGCGGGTTAAAGGGCATCAGCTTTGGCAATCTGTTGATCAAGCAGGTGGTGGCAGAGCTATCACTGGAATACCCCAACCTGACCCATTTCGTGACGCTGTCGCCCATTCCGGGCCTCAACAAATGGCTGGCCACGCAGACGAATGATGAGGCAATCGGCCCCGCCGCGCAGACCATGCTGGAGGGCACAGCAACGGCCGAGCAAACCCGCGCCATGGCCGCGCGCTATCTGATCACCGCGAAACGTCCCGATGGCAAACCTGTTGATCCGGTCGCACGGTTCCACCTAGGCAACGGGGCGGAGGTTCACGCCGTGCATGCCAATGCAGACAGCTCGCCTAATGGCCGCGCGCAATCGGGCGGTGCGATGGTGAACTACCTTTACGATCTGTCCAAGACGGAACACCATCACGAGAATTTCGCGCTGAGATCGGTCGTCGCCGCGTCGCGGTCCACCCTCGCCCTATCGACGGCCCCTTTCACGACCAAAAGCAAGGAAATGACCCCTTGAGCAATACTCTCTACGACACGCTGATCGCACCCCATGCGCAATCCGACGCGCCCTTTCTGATGCTGGATGACGGCTCCACCCTGACCTATGCGGGCTTTGTCGCGCGGGTGGCGCAATTGGCGCATGTGCTGCACGATCATGGCGTAGAGGCCGGTGACAGGGTCGTCGTACAGGCGCCCAAGCTGGCCGATGCGATCGCGCTATACGGTGCAACGATCCAGACCGGCGCAATCTATCTGCCGCTGAACACTGCCTATACGCAAAGCGAGGTCAGCTATTTCGTCGGCGACGCGGCCCCGTCCCTGGTGATTTGTGATGCCGGCACGCTGGACGAGATGACCAGGACCTGTGGCGACACGCCGGTTCTGACATTGGCCAGTGATGGCAGTGGCAGCCTAAGCACAGCCGCCGATGCCGCGCCGACAACATTCACCACCGTGGATCGCGGGCCGGATGATCTGGCCGCGCTGCTCTATACTTCGGGCACGACAGGTCGATCCAAGGGGGCGATGCTGTCCCATAAAAACCTGCTATCCAACGCGCAATCTCTGACCGATCTGTGGCAAATCACGGATCAGGACCGATTGATCCACGCGCTGCCGATTTTCCACACGCACGGGCTGTTCGTGGCGATGAATACCAGCCTGCTGGCGGGGGCGCAGGTCCGCTTCATGGCTGCGTTCAACGTGGATACGATCATTGCGGAACTGCCCGCCTCAACCATGCTGATGGGGGTTCCGACCTTCTATACGCGACTGCTGGGTGACGAACGGCTGACCCGCGATGTGGTGGCCAATATGCGGCTGTTCGTATCCGGCTCCGCGCCGCTGCTGGCCGAAACCCATACCGCGTTTCAGGACCGTACTGATCATCGCATTCTGGAACGCTACGGGATGACGGAAACCAATATGATCACCTCGAACCCGTTCGATGGTGAGCGTGTGGCCGGCACTGT
This sequence comes from Pontivivens marinum, assembly GCF_900231835.1. Lineage (GTDB taxonomy): Bacteria > Pseudomonadota > Alphaproteobacteria > Rhodobacterales > Rhodobacteraceae > Pontivivens > Pontivivens marinum. The sequence goes on from NZ_OCTN01000011.1 coordinate 61,648, forward strand.
CGGCTATCCCCTGCCCGGAACCGAGGTTGAGATCACCGAGAATGGCACCCCCGTCGCCGCGGGTGAGATTGGCATGATCGAGGTGCGCGGCGATAACGTGTTTCAGGGGTACTGGAACATGCCCGAGAAAACCGCCGAGGAACTGCGCGAAAGCGGGTTTTTCATCACTGGCGATTTGGGCGTGAAGTCATCTGACGGGCGCATCAGCATCGTTGGCCGCCAAAAGGATCTGATTATTTCGGGCGGATACAACATCTACCCCAAGGAAATCGAGGACGTCATCAATGACGTGGACGGCGTGGTGGAAAGCGCGGTCTTTGGCGTGCCCCACCCCGATTTCGGCGAAAGCGTGCTGGCCGCCATCGTCCTGCAAAACACCGCGCTGACCGGTGCCGAAATCGCTGCGCAGGTGGAACCGGATCTGGCCCGTTTCAAACATCCCCGCCGCTATATCGTGGTGGATGCCCTGCCCCGCAACACGATGGGCAAGGTGCAGAAAAACGTCCTGCGCGACGAATATAGCGCCTGATCTGCAAACCGCGTACCCGCGTTACCACGGGCACGCGGGGTTTTAGCGCTGCGATCCCTGCCAGTCGGGATGCATCCACGGTTCGGCATTGGAGCGGGGCAGCGGCGTGCGGCCCAGAATATGATCCGACGCCTTCTCCCCCACCATGATGCTGGGCCCGTTCAGGTTACCATTGGGAATACGCGGGAAAATCGAGCTGTCAGCAACCCGCAGCCCCTCAACCCCGATCACGCGGCATTCGGGATCGACAACGGCCATGGGATCATCCACCGCCCCCATCTTGGCCGTGCCGCAGGGGTGATAGGCACTTTCGACATGTTCCGCGATAAAGGCGTTCAGCTCCTCATCCGTCTGCACATCCGCGCCGGGCTGAATTTCATGACCGGCATAGGGCGCGAAGGCCTCTTGCCCGAAAATCTCACGTGTTAGGCGGATACAGGTGCGGAAATCGGCCCAGTCCTTTTCCTGCGACATATAGTTGAACAGGATGGAGGGCGCGGCCGCCGGATCAGCCGATGCCAATTGCACCCGCCCGCGCGACGGGCTGCGCATGGGGCCGGTATGGGCCTGAAAACCATGCCCCTCCGCCGCAACCTGACCGTCATAGCGCACGGCGATGGGCAGGAAGTGATATTGGATATCGGGGTAATCCACGCCGGCGGCGGAACGGATGAACGCCGCGCTTTCAAACTGGTTCGACGCCCCCGGTCCTGTGCGGGTGAACAGCCAGCGCGCGCCGACATAGGCCTTGCCCAACAGGTTCCAGTATTTGAACAGGCTGACCGGCTGCGTCGCGGCCATTTGCAGGTATAGCTCCAGATGGTCCTGTAGGTTCTGGCCCACACCGGCGCGATCCGCGACCACCTCGATGCCATGTTCGGCTAGATGCGCGGCGGGACCGATGCCCGACAGCATCAGGATCTTGGGCGAGTTGATGGACGACGCGGCCAGGATCACCTCACGCGCGGCGCGGATCACCTCGACCTTGCCGCCGCGTTCGATTTCGACGCCGACGGCGCGTCCCTCCTCGATCACCACACGGCGGGCAAAGGCGCGGATCATTTCGCAGTTCGGGCGTTTCAATGCAGGCTTCAGGTAAGCATTCGCGGCGGACCAGCGCTGACCCTTATAGGTCGTCTGCTCCATCGGGCCGAAGCCTTCCTGCTGCTCGCCATTATAATCATCGGTGGTTTGATAACCGGCCTGTTTGCCCGCCTCGACAAAAGCAGTGACCAGCGGGTTTTCGCGGGTGCCGCGTGTGACGTGCAGCGGGCCATCAGCGCCGCGCCAATCAGGATCGCCGCCATGGCCGCGTGGCTCCCAATTTTCCATGCGTTTGAAATAGGGCAGCACATCGGCATAGGACCAACCGGTCGCGCCGCTTTCCTGCCAATGGTCGAAATCCTTGGCGTGGCCGCGCACATAAACCATACCATTGATCGAGGATGATCCCCCGATCACTTTCCCTCTAGGGGTGGCCAAGCGACGCCCGCCCAGATGCGGTTCTGGTTCGGACTGATAGCCCCAATCGTAGCGCTTCATGCCCATCGGATAGGACAGCGCACCGGGCATCTGGATCAGCGGGCCGGCATCGGTGCCGCCAAACTCAATCACCAGCACCTGATGCTGACCATCCGCCGACAAACGATCCGCCATGGCGCATCCGGCAGAACCGGCACCAACAATGATAAAATCGGGGTTCATGGTGTTCCTCCGAACAGAACGGCATGCATGATCCGACCGGGCATTAACGTGAACGCCCCCGTCAGCATCAGGGCAAGCCCGTAGAGCAGGATCATCACCCGCTTATGTCGTGCAATATCATCGCGTCGTGCGGACCGGACGGCGATCCACAGCGTTCCCAGCACCAGCACCGACAGCGCGTGGATGGGGGAAAACGGCCCGATAATTTGCAACTCGTAAATCGCGAAGCTGCTGATCGCGACCAGTGCCATCAGCGCCACCCAGATATAACCGGTGCTCCGATGCAACGGCGTGCCCTTGGGCAGGGCAAGTTGCACCGCGCCAAGGGTCATCGCCGCCATCGCAGCAAAGGCATGCAGCGGAACCGGCTGGGTCGCAGTCAGTAGCGGCGCGGGGTTCATCAGAACGCGGCCTCAACCGGGCCCATGCCCACATAGACCGTCTGCACCTCGGTGAAGTGGTCCATGGCCATGCGCGCATTTTCACGCCCGATGCCCGATTGCTTGGACCCGCCAAAGGGCATGCCCAGCGGGGTCAGGTTGTACTGGTTGATCCAGCAGGTGCCCGCCTGCAATTGCGCCACAACACGGTGGGCGCGGGTCAGATCCTGCGTGAACAGGCCTGCGGACAGGCCGAATTCGGTGTCATTCGCCCGTGTGATCACATCATCCTCACCGGTGAAGGACAGCACGGACATAACCGGCCCGAACACTTCCTGCCGTGCGACGGTCATGTCATCGGTCACATCGGCCAACACGGCAGGCGTGATCCAATAGCCCGGACCGTCCAGCTGTTGCCCACCTGTGATCACACGTGCCCCCTCGGCCCGTGCGGTTTCCAGATGGCGCAGGGTAATGTCCAACTGGGCCTGCGTGGTCATGGGGCCGAAATTCGTCGCCTCATCTAGCGGATCACCGATAATGGCGGTTTCAACGCGCTTCTTAAGTTTTTCCAGAAACTCCTGCTGCACATCAGCATGCACAAAAACCCGCGTTCCGTTCGAGCAAACCTGCCCCGAAGAGTAGAAATTCGCGTTGATCGCACCGGAAACCGCATCATCCAGATTGGCATCGGCAAACACGATAAAGGGCGATTTGCCGCCCAGCTCCATCGTCACCTGCTTCATCTGCGCGGCGGCGCTGGCGTAAACCTTGCGCCCTGTGGGGACCGATCCGGTCAGCGACACCTTGGCCACGCGGGCATCACCGGTCAGCGCCGCACCGACGGCACCACGCCCCTGAACGACGTTGAACAGACCGGCGGGCAGGCCAGCCTCGATCATGATTTCAGCAACCTTCAGCGCGCAAAGCGGCGTGGTTTCCGAGGGCTTGAACACCATCGCATTGCCGGTGGCCAACGCGGGCGCGGCCTTCCAACACGCGATTTGGGTGGGATAGTTCCACGCGCCGATACCCACACAAACCCCCAACGGGCGGCGGATCGTATAGGCCCAGTCACCGCCAAACTGCATCGCCTGCCCCGGTACATCAGCGGCCAGACCGCCGAAATACTCCAAAGCCTCCGCGCCGGATGTGGCATCCGCCATCAGCGTTTCCTGCAATGGCTTGCCCGTGTCATAGGTTTCCAGCACCGACAATTCGTGATTGCGCTGCATAATCAGATGGGCAGCACGGCGCAGGATGCGGCCCCGCGATGTACCGTCCAGTGCGGCCCATTCGGCCTGCGCCCGCGCGGCGGAGGTCAACGCCTGCTCCACAATAGCGGGTGTTGCCTCATGCACGCGGGCGATAATTTCACCGGTGGCGGGGTAAATCACCTCGATGATATCACCTGCTGTATCCTCAACATATTGACCGTCGATGAAGTGGCTGGCGGTGGGTTGGGTGGTCATGTTCATTCTCCACGCGGGAAACGGGCCCGCTCTTCAACAGTGTTGAGGTCCATGTGATTGCGCATAAAACGCTCGGACGCTTTTTGTAGGGGCTGATAATCCCACGGATAATAACCGCCCTGCCGCAGGGCCTCGTAGACGACCCAGCGGCGGGCTTGGGATTTGCGGACATCGGCGTCGAACCGCTGCAAATCCCAGCGTGCATCCGCATCGGCACGGAATTTGACCAGCATTTCTGCGGCGGCCGGATCATCGGCGCGGTTGGTCAGTTCGTGCGGATCATTGCGCAGGTCGAACAGTTGTTCCGGGTCCAGATCGCAGCGGGTATATTTCCAGCCATCCTGAACCAGCGCGACCATGGGGGCGTAGGATGCCTCCGCCGCGTATTCGATGGCCACGGGGGTTTCGCGCGCGAAACCTTGGGCCAGGGGCACCACGCTTTCGCCTTGGGTCCACGGCGCGACCTCCTCCATCGACAGGCCGGCCAGATCGCACAGCGTCGGGCAGACATCGATATTGGACACGGCCGTTGTGACCAAGGCAGGCGTCAGGTTCGGCGCGCTGATCATCATGGGCACGCGGGATGACCCCTCGAAAAAGCTCATCTTGAACCACAGGCCCCGTTCGCCCAGCATGTCGCCATGGTCGGACACGAACAGGATCACAGCCTCCTGCCGTGTTGCCTCCAGCGCGTCCATTACCTCACCAATTTTATCGTCCAGATACGAGATATTGGCGAAATAGGCGCGGCGTGAGCGGCGGATATCCTCGTCCGTGATGTTGAAATCACGCCAGTTGTTCGCGTCGAAAATGCGCTGGGAATGCGGGTCGTGATCCGCGTAATCCATCGCGGGAACCGGCGGGTCCAGATGCTCGCAATCCTCGTAGAGATCCCAATATTTCTGCCGAGCCACATAGGGATCGTGGGGGTGGGTAAAGCTGACGGTCATGCACCACGGGCGCTCATCCAGACCGCGGGCATATTCGCGAACCTTGCGCACGGCGTGATAGGCAACTTCGTCATCATATTCCATCTGGTTGCTGGTTTCAGCCACCCCTGCCCCCGTGACGGAGCCCATATTGTGATACCACCAGTCAATCCGCTCCCCCGGTTTGCGGTAATCGGGGGTCCAGCCGAAATCGGCGGGATAGATATCGGTGGTGGTGCGCTCCTCGAACCCGTGCATCTGGTCGGGACCGACGAAATGCATCTTGCCGTTCAGGCAGGTTTGATAGCCCGCCCGGCGCAGATGGTGCGCATAGGTGGGCAGGTCGGACGGGAACTCCGCCGCATTATCATAGACGCCCGTGACCGACGGCAATTGCCCCGACATAAAGCCGCCCCGCCCCGGCGCACAGAGCGGTGATGCGGTATAGCAGTTGGCATAGCGTACCGATCGCGCCGCCAACCGTTTCAGGTTGGGCGCGTGCAGCCAGTCCGCAGGGCCGTCAGGGAACAGCGTGCCGTTCAGCTGATCGACCATGAAAATCAGGATATTTGGCTTTGCCATAATACGCGCTCCTACATGCAGACGAATGGGGGCCTATAGCCGGAATGAGGCACTGCTCAGCGCCATGTCGATAACCTGTTCAATGGCGGCAATCGCCTCCAACCGCCCGCCCTGCGCGCCCTGCAAGGCCTGCCGGATATAGAACCCGTCGATCAACGAGGCGATGGTTTCGGCCAGCGTATAGGGGTCGCCCGAAACCAGCGGGCGTAGGTCGTGCATCAGGTTGGTGCGCAGGCGCCGTTGATAGACGTTGAGCAGCCGGTTCGCCTCGGTCGAGGTTTGCGCGGAAACATAGAATGCCAGCCATGCCGCGATGACATCATGCTGGAAACTTTGCGCTGAAAAACTGGCCGTGACGATGGCGCTGACCCGCGCGCGGGGGGTGCGGACCACGGCCAGTTCCGCGCGCAATTCCTGTCCCAACACCGTCAGGATATGGCGCATGGCGGCGGTTAGAATACGTTCCTTGGAGCCGAAATAATGATGTGCCAGCGCGCTGGAAACCCCTGCGCGGCCCGCGATTTGGGTGACGGTAACGTCCAATGAACCCTGTCGTCCGATCTCCGCTATGGCGGCCTGTACCAATGCGGCGCGGCGCACAGGTTGCATTCCAATCTTGGGCATCAGGGGGACTCCTTGGGTCTGGATACATCTTTAGGGATGGTTTTTTTCAACTGATGCGTCAATCAAAACCCGCCAAAACACCCCCGAAACTACCACTTGCAATTTTTTTATCCCCGTGTGTCAGATGGTTAAAGGCCTTTGGAAAAAGGGTTGCAAACCCTTCTCTATTGTCCTCTCATTCAGGCACAGACCAAAAACGACGTCGGGAATAGACCCCCGAGACGACAAACAGGGATACTTGTATGAAAAAGATCATTCTGGCCGCCGCGTTCGGTGCCGCCATGCCGACTGTCGCCCTTGCCGATTGTGGCGAGGTCTCGATCACCGAGATGAACTGGGCGTCCTCCGCCGTTGTTACCCAGGTTTCCAAATTCCTGATGGAACAGGGCTATGGCTGCGACGTCACCACTGTGCCTTCGGCAACCGTAACCTCGCTGGCATCGGTTGCTGAAACCGGCAAGCCTGACATCATCACCGAGCTGTGGATCAACGGCACCCCTGCCTACCAGACGCTGTCCGAGGAAGGCCGCATCGTCACGCTGGGCGACGTTCTGTCCGATGGCGGCGTTGAGGGCTGGTGGGTTCCGACCTATCTGGTTGACGAGCACCCCGAGCTGGCCACGCTTGAGGGCGTTCTGGCCAATGCCGACATTCTGGGCAATCGCTTCCACCAGTGTCCCGATGGTTGGGGCTGTAAGAACGTAAACGCCGCACTGGCCGAGGTTACCGACCTTGAAGGCGCTGGCTTCGAAGTGTTCTCGCACGGTTCGGGCGAAACGATGGCAGCATCCATCGCCGCGGCCTATGAGGACGAAGCCCCATGGATCGGTTATTACTGGGCGCCAACCAGCGTTCTGGGCAAGTACGACATGACCTCGGTCGATCTGGGCCCGTACGACGAAGAAATCCACCTGTGTAACGCGGATCCGGATTGTGGCCCTGCTGCACTCAGCTCCTTCCCCGTTGGTCCGGTGAAAACCATCGTCACCACCACGTTCCAGGAAGAAAACCCTGAGATCGCTGAGCTGATGGCACAGGTTTCGTTCACCAACGCCCAGATGGGCAGCGTGCTGGCATGGCAGGAGGAGAACAACGCCTCCGCTGAAGAAGCCGCAGTTTACTTCATCACGACACATTCCGATTCGTGGGCTGGTTGGCTGAATGATGATGCGCGCGCCAATCTGGCGGCGTTCATCCAATAAATATCCAGGGCCTCTGCATCGCAGGGGCCTTTTTTGAAAAATCGTAAAGGGGCCCGGTACCGACGGGGCCTTTTGCATACCCAGTACGCAGCGGACAGAACGGACGGAACATGGCCTTCTACGACGGATTGATAGAGACACTCGGTCTCACAGACTGGTGCGGAGAAGCAGATGCCGGTGGCGGTGGCCCCCTGACCATGGCCGAATTACTGGCCCGCGCGAATGGTGGCGGTGCTGATGGCGAAGATCCCGCAACCCCGCTAATGGACACCCCGTTTCCGTCGCTGGACACGTTGCATCAGTCCTGCGAGGCGATCCCGCGCACACGCGACGTGACCGAAATGGTCGAGCAAGGGTTTCTGGGCATCAAGGACGGCCTGCGTCTGGTGCTCGATCCGTTGACAGAGCCACTGGGCTGGCTGCTGGATGCCTCGCTCAGCGGGTTCGAGGCAACGCCGTGGTTCATCATGATCCCGCTGCTGATGGCGCTGACATGGTTTGCAGCACGTTCGGTCAGCGTATTGGCGCTGGTGACGTTCTCGTTCCTGTTTATGGCCATGATCAATCACTACGACGAGGCGATCCAGACGCTGTCGATCATCTTCGTCTGTACGATCTTCTGTGTCGTTCTGGGCGTGCCGATAGGTATCGCCATGTCGAAAAGTAATACGCTGCAACGCATCAGCATTCCGATTCTGGACATGCTGCAAACGCTGCCGACCTTTGTTTACCTGATCCCGCTGATCTTTCTGTTCTCGGTCACGGAGAGCAAGCTCTATGGCATTGCGATCATCCTCTACGCGATTGTGCCGGTGATCCGCCTGACCGATCTGGGCATTCGTCTGGTCGATAAGGACGTGATCGAGGCGGCAGACGCATTCGGCATGTCCAATTGGCAAAAGCTGACCGGCGTGCAAATCCCGCTGGCGCTGCCCAACATTATGGCCGGTATCAACCAGACCATTATGATGAGCCTCGCCATGGTTGTGATCGCCTCGCTGGTTTCTGCACCGGGTCTGGGCCGATTGGTTCTGCGTGGCATTAACAATCTGGAACTGGGCGTTGGTCTGGTTGCCGGTTTCTGCATCGTGCTGCTGGCAGTTCTGCTGGACCGCGCCACCAAGGCGGCGCTAGGCCGTATCAATTCGAGCGAGCAGTAAAACCATGACAGATCAAAACAACATCAAGGTCTCGATCCGGAACCTGTTCAAGATTTTCGGAACCGATCCAGCCGCTGCGCTGACACATGTTCGGGCCGGATTGGGCAAGCCTGAATTGCTGGAACAGCACGGCCACGTGCTGGGCCTGCAAAACATCAATGTCGATATGCAGGCCGGTGAGATTACGGTCATCATGGGTCTGTCCGGTTCGGGTAAATCCACGCTGATCCGCCACCTGAACCGCCTGATCGAACCCACCGCAGGCGAGATTATCGTCAATGGTGAGGACGTTCTGGCCTATGACGCGACCAAGCTGGATGCTTTGCGCCAGAACACCATGTCGATGGTGTTCCAGAAATTCGCGCTGTTCCCGCACCGCACCGTTCTGGAAAACGCCGGCATGGCGCGCCGTGTGCGCGGCGAAAGCGGCAAGGCGGCGGATAAAGAGGGCCAGAAATGGCTCGAACGGGTCGGCTTGGCTGGCTACGAAGAGCATTACCCCAACCAGCTATCGGGCGGTATGCAGCAACGTGTGGGCATTGCCCGCGCGCTGGCCTCGGACAGTGAGATCATGCTGATGGACGAGGCGTTTTCCGCGCTCGATCCGCTGATCCGCACCGATATGCAAGACCTGCTGTTGGAATTGCAGCGCGAATTGCACAAGACCATCGTGTTCATCACCCATGACCTGGACGAGGCGCTGAAGCTGGCCGATCACCTTGTTATCCTCAAGGATGGCGCGATCGTACAGCAGGGTGAGCCGCAGGAAATCCTGCTACAGCCAAATGACCCCTACATCATGGACTTTATCGCCGATATTAACCGCGCCCGCGTTCTGCGCGTGCGTTCGGTGATGGAAGTCACGACCGATCCGGGAACCAATATCGCCGGTGATGTCGATGCCAATTCGAACCTGGAGCGGGTTATCGCCATGTCCGAGGGCGACACAAACCTGAACTACCGCGTGATGGAGAACGGCCAGCAAGTCGGCCTGCTGCATATGCGCGATCTGGTACGCGCACTGGTTCCGGTTGAGGCATCCGACCCCGCCCGTCGCATGGCCAGCTAGATATACCTTGCCAGTGGTTCATGCGTGTGTACGGCTGTTACACCACACGCATGAACGACAAAACAAACGGGACCAGGACAACGAATGATAGCCCCACGCCAGATTGCGACCCTTTGGATCGGCGGGCAGCTTAGTTGGCTGGAACAGCTTTGCCTGCGCTCCTTTGTAACTCGCGGGCACGGCATCACCCTATACGCCTATCAGGACGTTCAGGGTGTTCCCGAGGGGGTCGAGCTGCGCGACGGTCGCGAGATCATCGATACAGACGATTTCATCAAATACGAAAAGAAGGACAGCTTTGCGCTGTTCGCAGATTATTTTCGGATCGTGTTAACCGATCGCCGCCCAAACGTCCTTTGGGTGGATACAGATGTGTATTGCGTGGCCCCGCCTGATTATCCCGCAGGGCATGTTTTCGGCCTAGAAAGCCCCTCGCGGATCAATAATGCCGTGCTAGGTCTGGCCCCCGGATCAGATCTGCAACGTTCGCTGCTGAAGTTCATGTCAGATCGCGAACCGATCCCTGATTTTCTACCACGCCGCCTGCGCGAGGAATACCGCGAGGCCCGCACACAGGGAACACCTGTACACGTGTCCAAGATGCCTTGGGGCGTGTGGGGCCCAATGGCGATCACGCATTTTGCCAAGCAGCATGGTGTCACGGATCAGGCCCATCCGCAGGATGCATTCTACCCCGTACATTTCCGCGACAAGAGCGACTTCCTAAAGCCCCCCGAAACAGTGTGGCGCAAACTGACAAAGCGTACCACCGCACTGCACCTGTGGGCCTCGAACAAACGCGCACTTGGCGGACAGCATAACGGGCTGGCTCCGGTACATTCCTTCCTTGACATGCTGTGCCGTGCCGAGGGCATCGACCCAGCAGCGTCCCCCATCGTTGAACGGGGGCGCCTGCGATATGATGCGAACCAAGTACAGGGCACCGCAATCACGGCAGCCTCAGCATCCATAAATCAGGCCGAAGATTTCAGCACCGTAATCGCCGCGCTGGATTTGGATGATGTCACACAAATGGCAGATGTGGGGGGCACTGCGCCGAGCTTATGCTTAGCACTATTCCATAGGTTCGACTGCGATTTGAACTGCTTTGATATGGTGGCTGGCGGGACATTCCCCGACCGAATCTCACCATCTGCAAAGGCATGGTATGATAGCTTGCGCGCGGCAGGTGTTCCGGCCGCTCGATTGCGCATTGTGCAAGATTTGGCCGATGTAACACCTCAAGATGTTATCGCCACATTGAACGGGTTCGGGGTACACCACAAAATTGCGGCACTAGACCCCATGCTCAACAAAGCACTACTGGTCGGCAGCCGCCTGATCCTCGACATCCGCAAAGGCTCAGGCGCGTTCCCCTTCCTGCGGGCGCGTGGCAACGCCAATACCGTGTCCGAGGGGCAAGTTGACGGGCGCCAGCAGTTCCGCGTCGTCCTGTCCGCCGAACCGTCCAGCACAGTGGCGCGAACCGTTCCAAAACAGGATACCTCCAACAAGAATAGCTGGGCCAGCATTGCCACTGATCTGGCCGGGCCTAAGGGGTGGTTTCGTGAGGGTGAAAACCATTCCTTCTTGCATGTACCCCGAGGTGACACGCTGGTCGTGACCTTTGATAACCTCGATATCGCCATGGAAAAGCGGGACGACCGCAGGCCCTGGGGATGGTCTTTCATCGAACAGCAAGGCTGGTCTGCGCTTGGCGTTATGGCCGGTGGGTGGACATGGTTCCGCGATCCATTCGTCAGTGATACCTTTTCTGAATTGCGCGAGAGCGGTTTTTTCAGGGCGTTTTCGAGAGTTGTCTTTTACGGCGCCTCAATGGGCGGGTACGGGGCAGCCGCATTCTCCGCCGCCTGCCCCGGCGCGCATGTCGTCGCGATCAGCCCCCAATCCACATTAGATAAAACCATTGTACCCTGGGAGGCCCGCTACAAGGTCGCTTGGGGTCAGGATTTCAGCGGCCCATATGGCGACGCGGCTTTTTCCAGTCAGTCGGCGGCTTCGGTCAATTTGCTCTACGATCCCTATGTAAAGGCTGATGCGGCCCATGCGGCACGGTTTGAGGGGCAGAACGTTACCCGATGGCGTTGTCCCCTCTTGGGCCACCGCCTCGGCTCCTCGCTCAATCAAATGGGGGTGCTAAAGGATGTGGTCTATCAAGCCGTAGAGGGCAACCTCACGCCTGCCACCTTCCGCGAATTGTTGCGGGCCCGACGTGAGTTTCCACGCTATCAGCGTGAGCTGGCCAATCTGGCACTGGAACGAAACCACGAGGCCTTGGCTCTACGCGTAGCCGACCATGTGCTATCGACGCGCGACGACCGGTTTTTCCGGCAACTGCGCGCACGGTTAAATTAGCTAAGGATATAGAGTGACATCCACGATCAGCCCGACTCCATGTTCGGGCCTAATGGGTCACCTTTTTTGTACTCTCAAGTTCCAAAATTGGCTTTGAATTGCCGCGAATGCCCTTGTGAACGCATTCATTAGCCTCAGCGTAGCAATCTTCAAATCGCGAACGCACCTTCTCCATACGATTTTCGAAACCTCGACCCAATCAGCTTTTGCCTGCAACGCCCCTAGATCGTAAGCGTCCGGTCTGACTGCCCTACGGTGTGGTTTTCCATGGCAGCAGATCATCGACACGATTGATCTTGTAGTCTGGAATGCGGGCGAGCGTATCTGCGAGCCATGCTTGTGGGTCAACGCCGTTCAGCTTGGCGGTTTCGATCAGGGTGTAGGCGATAGCGGCAGCTTTGCCGCCGGTTTGTGATCCAACGAACAGATAATTTTTGCGCCCGATGGCGACTGAGCGCATGGCCCGTTCTGCGGTGTTGTTGTCCAGTTCCAGAATGCCGTGATCGAGGTAGGGACGCAGCCGTGCCATGCGCGTCAGGGCATAGCGGATTGTACCAGCCAGCGGCGATTTGCCCGAGATACTAGGCAGTTGGGTGTGCAGCCAGAGTTCAAGATCGTCGAAGATCTGTTTTGCCTTCGTCTGCCGGAGTTCAACACGGAGCTTTGGTGGCGATCCACGGGCTTCTTTCTCGACCGCATACAGTTGCGCGATGCGCCCGATGGCCTCGTCAGCGATGGCGGAACCTTGAGCGCGATGGATATCGACGAACTTGCGCCTGACGTGGGCCATGCAGGCGACCTCGCGGATGTCACCGGAACGATAGAGATCTTCGAACCTGGCATAGCCGTCCGCGTGCATCCAGCCCCGATATTTTGCGAGATGATGCTTGGGGTGCTGCCCTTTGCGATCCGGCTAGAACTGATACCAGCTGGCGGGTGGGACGTCGCTGCCCCAAGGACGTTCATCACGGCCATAAGCCCACAATCGCGCCGTCGCGGTTTTGCCGGCTCTGAATCGTCCCGGGTTTGTCGGAGACTATCAACTTAAGTAAGGATGATGGTTATGACGAAAAGCAAAATGGCAAATCGCTACTCGCCTGAGGTCCGCGCGCGTGCGGTCCGAATGGTGTTTGAGCATCAAGGCTAATACGAAACGCAGGCGGGCGCGATCGCGGCCATTGCACCCCGTTGCCCCGCAGTGGTTTGCCTGCAAACCATGAGAGGGGAAGATCGGTTGTATTCTCCAGACCTTGAGCGGATGGGTCAAACAGGCCGAGAAGGACAGCGGCATGCGGGATGGCGTGACCACTGATGAACGGGACCGGATCAAGACGCTGGAACGGGAAAACCGTGAGCTACGCCAAGCGAATGAAATTCTCCGCAAGGCGTCAGCATATTTTGCGCAGGCGGAACGCGACCGCCCACTGAAGCGATGATCGCCTTCATTCACTGCCCGGCAGGGCATTGCGCAGCAATGTCCCGAGAGGGGAAGATCAGCGCAGCGTTTACGGTGTCGGGTCGATCTGCAGTGTGCTGCCGATCGCGCCGTCAGCATTCTATCACCGCCTCGCGTGTCGTGCGGATCCATCCAGAGCTTCGACGCGGCATCAGCGCGACACGGAGCTGCGTCCAGAAATCAAACGGGTCTGGGCTGGGAATTACCAGGTCTACGGGGTCCGTAAGGCATGGCATCAGCTGAAGCGGGAGGGCTTTGATCTGGCGCGTTGCACGGTTGAGCGGCTGATGAAACAGATCGGCATCCGTGGGTCTGTGCGGGGCAAGGTAGTCAAAACAACGATCCCTGACACGTCAGCACCCTGTCCGCGCGACAAGGTGAACCGCACATTCCGGGCCCCTGAACCGAACCTGCTGTGGGTCAGCGACTTTACCTACGTGTCGACATGGCAGGGCTTTGTTTGTGTGGCTTTCGTCATCGACACATTCGCCGACCGTATCGTGGGCTGGCGGGTCTCACGGTCTGCCAAAACTGACTTCGTTCTCGATGCTTTGGAGCAGGCCCTGCATGATCGCCGACCTGTTCAGGAAAGCGGATTGATCCACCATTCCGACCGCGGCGGGCAATATTTGTCCATTCGCTATACTGAACGTTTGGCCGAAGCAGGCATTGAACCATCGGGCGGCAGTGTCGGAAATTCCTACGACAACGCCCTCGCTGAAACTATAAACGGTCTCTACAAAACCGAGCTGGTTCATCGTCAGGGCCCGTGGCGCAACATGCAGGATCTGGAAATGGCCACTCTCGGCTGGGTCGACTGGTTCAACAATCGCCGCCTGCTTGGGCCCATTGGGAATATCCCGCCAGCCGAGGCAGAAGAGAACTTCTATGCACAGCGCGACGTGTTCGATATGGTCGCGTGAAATGAAGCTACAGGTCTCCGATGAAACTGGGGCGATTCACAGTCAGGTCAATCCCATTAAAAAGGGGGGATTACCTTCCCAACATGCTTTTGAGGTTTCAATGCTATTTCCAGACCCTATCATTGATGATCTTGGGCCTGCTGAACTTGTATTCGGACCAAAGCCCAAACGCATGCAGCGGTACTTCGATATCTATGATCAGCAGGGGCGGGCTGCGCGGTTTTGCCGGGATCGTTCCGGATCTGTGACAACGCTGCCAATGGCGCCGCATATAGACGGTTTAAGACCGGAAATGCGGGGCGAGGGCGGCGCTGTGCTTGAGGAGCCCGCACTTTATGCTGGTTTGGCCCATGACCAGTTTGGCTTTGCTATTCTGCAATCACTGGGGAGGCTTTGGGCTTGCGATAAGCTGCCGAAAGAAACCCGCTTGCTGTATGTTAGCAAGTTTCGACCTCGCAAGGTGTTGCCCGCATTGCGGACGTTGTTGGGCTGGCTTGGTATCGAAAACATGCCGGTCGTTGTGCAGGGTAACATGCATTTGGCCCAAGCGTATACCTGCCCCAGCCTGTTTGGTGAAAGCTATGAGGGCCACGCCGCACCTGCATTTCGGGAATGGTTGGCCGCCCGCCTGCCGCCAGCCCCAGACGTGGTGGTAGGTCGTAAGCTATACATCACGCGCACCAACCTTGGCCCGCACTATGGACGTATGGCCTGCGAGCAGCAGCTGGAGGAGTTCCTGCGCCGAGACGGGTTTGAGATATTTGCACCCGAAGCGCATAGCCTAGCGCAGCAGGCAGAAACCTATCGCCAAGCCGAGGTTTTGGTTTTTTCAGAGGGATCGGCGCAGCATTTTTACGGCTTGGTCAAACGGGCGGGGCAGCGCGTTGTCGTGATCCAGCGGCGGCCAGAGGTTCCTATGCTGATCAAGAATCAGATCACAGCCATCAACGATGAGCCGGTGACCTATATCAATGCGATCACTAAGCTGCACTGGCGCTTGGAGCGGGCAGATAACCGCGGCATTTGCGAATTGGATTTTGATCAATTGCGCACGCAACTGATCGCGGCCGATGTGTTGAATGCGCAGGCCGAATGGCAATCGCCCACGGCAAGCGCGGTTACAGCCTCCATCCATGACGGGTTGTCTGCTGGAGAGCGGATGTATGGCAGCGCGGCTGAGGCGGCTGCGGAACGCAAATTGCGCCAGCCACCCTAGGGCCGTGTTGTTAGAGCCCGCTTCGAAATGGACCTGTCGCGTTTTGATGCCGCTCCTTTGATAGCATTTACTGCACCAAAGGAGACTTATTATGGGACTGAAACGGACATACGAATTCCGCCAGGATGCGGTACGTATTGCGCTGACCAGCGGGCTTACACGCAAACAGGTGGCTGATGATCTTGGCGTTGGCATGTCGACGCTGAACAAATGGATCACAACGCATCGAGACACCGATGTGGTGTCAAAAGAGGATATGAGCCTCGCTCAAGAAAATGACCGGCTTCGACGTGAGAACCGCATTCTGAAGGAGGAAAGGGAAATCTTAAAAAAGGCCACGGTGTTCTTTGCGAGCCAAAAGCCGTGAGGTTTAAGTTCATTGAAGAACACCGAAATCAATTTCCAACAGAACGCCTGTGTAAGGTTATGGACGTGAGTGCGCGTGGTTTACGTGCATTCCGCAGCCGCCCTGCCAGTCGCAGACAGCGATCTGATCTGGTGACATTGGCCCACATCAAGGAACAGTCGCGTCTCGGTTTGGGGAGCTATGGCAGACCAAGAATGACCGAAGAGTTGAAGGAGATTGGTCTAAATGTCGGGCACCGGCGTGTGGGAAGATTGATGCGGCAGAACGGTATATCCGTTGTCAGGACCCGCAAACACAAGGCCACGACGGACAGTAATCACAAATTCAACATCTCCCCGAACCTGCTGGATCGTAACTTCTCAGCAGATCAGCCAAACCAGAAATGGGCTGGTGATATCACGTATATCTGGACGCGTGAGGGCTGGCTTTATCTGGCTGTGATCTTGGATTTACATTCTCGGCGAGTGATCGGCTGGGCAGTCAGTAATCGGATGAAGCGTGATCTTGCGATCCGGGTGCTAACGATGGCCATAGCCTTCAGGACACCACCCAAGGGCTGCATCCATCATACTGATCGTGGCAGCCAGTATTGTTCGCACGACTATCAGAAAATCCTGCGCCAACATGGGTTCAAGGTCTCAATGAGCGGCAAGGGCAATTGTTACGACTGTGAGTATGGTATTGCGGCTTGATGGCCTGACCCATGTTACGATTGACCTCGTGTCATTGCGTTGACGTGTCGACCGTCAAGTCGCCCCGGCAACGGGCGAGATGTGACCTCATAGGAGCGTGACGGTCAGCGTACCTTCACAGTCCTGTCCGCTCGGATCGGTGCCTGGGCATGTCTCGAGCAATGAGGGCCCCATGAAGACCACACATCCAATCATAATTGGCATCGACACACACAAGGACAGCCACGTCGCTGTTGCGATCGATACGAAAGGCATCCGTTTGGCGGCGTTGTCCATTCCGACCAATCCGAAAGGGTATTCGGAACTGGAGCGCTGGTCACGATCTCTAGGGACGGTTCTTGCATTTGGGATCGAAGGGACGGGATCATACGGCGCAGGCCTTTCGCGGTCTTTGTTGGCTCAAGGTCACACTGTCGTCGAGGTCACACGGCCAAATCGGCACCTGCGATACACGCAAGGCAAGACGGATAGCCTGGATGCGGAGGGGGCCGCACGATCCGTCCTGTCAGGTCTAGCAACAGCGGTCCCAAAATTACAGACAGGATCGTCAGAGATGATCCGGCATTTGAAGATCGCACGCGATACAGCTGTCAAATCACGCTCGCAGGCGATGGTCACCCTGAAGACGCTGATCATAAATGCGCCAGCCGATCTGCGTGACGTATTGGATCAGATCCGAGGAAAAGTCGCACTGATCCGGCATATTGCGGCCTTCAGGCCCGGTGACATCGACAATACATTAGCGTCCGCAAAAGCGGCCATGCGGGCATTAGCACGCCGTTGGCTATGGCTGCATGAAGAGATCACCGCACACGATAAGGAACTGGAACGGCTTGTCACCGAGCGCGCACCAGAGCTGATGGTGTCTCATGGCATTGCGACACTGACGATCGCGGAGATGCTGATCCTCGTTGGCGACGACCCAACACGCATCCGTTCAGAGGCGGCCTTCGCCAAGCTCTGCGGAGTTTGCCCGATTCCTGCATCCAGTGGCAAAACACATCGCTTCCGGCTGAACCGAGGCGGCAATCGACAGGCCAACGCCGCCTTATATCGCGTCGCCATTGTCAGAATGCGAAGCCACGAACTGACCCTCGCCTACGTCAGAAAACGCACACAAGATGGAAAGAGTAAAAGCGAGATTATTCGTTGCTTAAAGCGCTACATCGTTCGCGAAATCTACAGCCAGCTTTGCGTCCCCAAATCAGCTCAAATCGCCGCTTGACGAATATAGGAGCTTCAACGCCGCTGTTGAAACGTTCTTCAAAACCATCAAGGCAGAGCTGATATGGCGAGACAGCTGGAACACCCGCAGACAGGCTGAGATGGCGGTCTTTGAATACATCAACGGGTTCTATAATCCACGACGACGCCACTCAGCATTGGGCTGGAAAAGCCCTGTCGCCTTCGAACGCAAGGTGGCCTAAGCGAGCACTTGGGGCGGCACTAAAACGCGACAGGTCCAGTACTGCGAGGTATAACAGACTTTCGAGGCAGGCTCTTAGGGGGGACTCGTGCTGTTCACGTCAGCCTTTAGGGCGTCTACCAGTTCGCTCATGTCAGGATCCAATTTGATCGACGCTGCCTTGCGCTGATGCCAATCGACTGCGCGGGCGTGCAGATTTGCCAGAGCAGGATCCGTCTTTAGCTCTGCGGCTAGGGCGTGCGATCGCTGGGAATACTGTGAAATCGACGTGTCTACCTCGTCGTTGAGGTTGAACCGATCCCAATATTCCTGCCCCAGAACGTGGTGCGAATGGTTCGCGCGGCCGCGTGCCCGTTTGATCAGGAAGCTGTCCATTGATCGCAAGGCGTAGTGGTTCACTTGGGCATGTGTGAAAAGCGGCGGGTTCTCGGTGCGATCGCCGTTCACAATGTAATCTGCGCCCCCAGCCAAAACCCGCTTGGTGGTTGGCACGTGCTCGTCCAAGGATACGGGGGCGTGCAGGCCCATCCTCTGGAACTTGTACTGATTGGTGTACATGGATTTAACAAATTTGCCTGTGTCTGGACGCTCGATTTGATCCCAAGGCAGCTCCCCGCGGTCGAATTGAGCGGTGACGGGCGTATCCTTAAATGTTTCCGTCCCATTCGGCCCAAAGACACGCCACGGTACAGAAATAACGTCTGCATCAGCGCCAGAGCCATCGACCAGTGCCTGAACAGACCCGTCCCCCATGTGGATGTTTAGGTATTCGTCCACATCACAAACGAACACCCACTTGGCGCCCATTACTATGTCATAGCGGCGCGAGGCCTGCCGCAGTGCTGATCTATGAATGCCACCACCGCGAATAATTGTTGGGTGGTGTACTACAAGACCCATCTCTTGCAGTCTCAGCAGAATGCCTACGGTCGTATCCGTGCAATCGTTCGTGCAAACCAGAATGTTATCAAAGCCAAGAGTTTTATAGTGAGCGACCCAATCGATAATGTATGGACCTTCGTTTTTCATAGTGGAAACGACGGTGTATATATTTTCGCTCATATCTGGCTCGCTAAGTGTCTGGGGGACAGCCTCTTGGATTAGTTGCGGCTTTCGTTGTCAGCTTATGCCATTCTAAATTTGGAGTCGGTGAGGCTTTTTAGTCTAGGTCGGTGCGGAGCTGTCACGCTTTCGTGCCGCCCCAAGTACTCGTTTAGGCCACCTTGCGTTCGAAAGCGACAGGGATTTTCCAATTGAATCGCCCCGAGTTTGTCGGAAACCCTCAACTTAAGTAAAATGGGGGGATTACCCATAGGAGCAGACTAACCCAAAATTGCTGACCTTTCAGAGGAGCAGGTCAGCAACAAGCGCGCCGAAGAATATGAAACCAGACCCGCAGACTCTCCTTATTAATGAGGGAGCCTCGGAGGTTAGGTCAATTGTTGGCATCTATAAAAAATCTTGATAGAAAAAATTAACTTTTCATCAGCACAGATAGAAGTGGTTCCGGAAATCTGAACAGCCGGGATAAGTGGATTTTCCGCGCAACAGCAGCATGATGCTGCGAGCGAGGAGAAGACCATGGCAAGACGACCACGCCGGAATCACAGCCCGGTATTCAAGGCGAAAGTGGCGGTGGCCGCAATCGCGCCCGCCTGCGTTTCGTATGAACCTTGATGCTCAAACACCATTCGGACCGCACGTGCGCGGACCTCAGGCGAGTAGCGATTTGCCATTTTGCTTTTCATCATAACCATCATCCTTACTTAAGTTGATGGTCTCCGACAAACCCAGGACGATTCACTTTGGGGTGCAGCTGGTGCTTCGCTGCGATCTCTTGCACGGTCTTGTCGCCGCGCAGCGCTTCCAACGCCACCTTGGCCTTAAACTGATCTGTAAAGTTCCGGCGCTTCGCCATGTTCGTATCCCTTCAAAGGTTTGGGATACACCTTAGCCAACTGTCCGATTTTCTGGGACCACTTCAATGGGGAGCAGATCACCCTCGGTATGCGATTAGCATTTTGAAGGTAACTTTTTATCAAGAATTCAAAGATCGCAAATTGCAAATTTTCTGAAAATCTAATGCCGTAAAATCAGGCTGATCACCGTGTTTGGTCAGCACATCCATGACGTGATCCATTGCGATCTGGGCCGCAGATGGACTTTCTAGGCCAATCAAAAACTCGAATTTCTGCAGTAACATACCGACATCCGGCTGGTAGGTATCGCCCAAGAAAACCCGTGCGAATATGTCATCACTTGCCTCAGCCACGAAACGACGCAAAATGTAGTGTTTCTCCCACTCCATCGCCCGTTTTTTGCACCGCCGCTGAAACCGTGTCTGCCCACTGAGTGAGCTAGTATTCCCGCCATGAAATCGAAACTTGATCAACTGCTCTGACAGGATCACGGGATCAGCATATTGGAAAAGACGCGTCCACAGATCCATATCGGGAAGGTGCCGGAAGGAATTATTGTACCCGCCGACCCGCTCCCAAACTACACGCGGGATAAGCGCCGAAGGGGTGCACAACCTATTCCCTCGCATCATTAGTTGGTTTAGCCACCGATATCGGTCCCAATCGACGTCTAAAAAGGTGCCGCTGCGATACACGGGCAAATCCTTGGGCACTGGGCCACCATCAGGGCCGACATATTCGGCTAATGTATAGGCGATTTTATCCTGCGCTTTCGACCCTCCAATCACCTTGAGCTGGCGAGACAGCTTTTCGGGATGCCAAATATCGTCGGAGTTGCAAATTGCTATAAACGGTGCACCTCCCATGCGCGCCCCACGATTGAACGTTTCCCCTGCCCCGATATTTTCAGAGTTCATGGCAACGGTCACGCGCGGATCATTAAGGCCAGCCAACAAATCCCTACTACCGTCGATAGACCCATCATCAACCACCCATAGATGCAGTGGAACCGTGTTCGCTAAAACACTGTCGATTGCTTCCTGCACATAGGGTGCGTGATTATAGCTGGCGATAACAACATCAACGACAGGGTGTGTCACAACCGACCACTTTGGGTTTTTTGAATGCAAAAATTAGAAAATCCATCAATGACACCGCGATTGACGCTAGTGATAAAACCAAGTTCGCACAAAAAATCGACGGCAGGCCGGACTTCAGGTGAGAATTCTTCGTCGAGGTAATCATCAATAATCACCCAGCCACCTGGCTTACAAAAATTGGAGTAAATCAGGATATCACGCACGGCATCGTCATATTGATGCGACCCATCAATATGCACGACATCAAAAACCGGCCCTTGCTTTAAGATCGCGCGCGGAATGTCTTGAGAAGGACTTTTATGCAGCTTCACACGATCCCTCATCCCCTGCGAGGCAATAACGTGCAGTGCCTCGGTATCCTGATGCCGGAACTGGAAAATATCGAGGCCCGTTGCTTGCGCTTGCTCACCAGCGGTTTGAAGCGAGTAACTCAGCGTCGCTCCCTTCCAAACACCGACTTCCAGAAGACGCGGCGCTTTCGTATCAGCGGTAGCTAGAAACCCAGCAACAGCAGAGGCGTCATGATGGAAACCGGCATTCGTCCGACGCATACGTTTTCGTGGGGGCAATGCCTCCAGAAGCTCTGCGCATTTAGCCATATGATCGGCATATCCCTCACGCAGAAGCTCAAAATCCGTCTGACTTGGTAAAGTAAGCTTGGGGTTTGTCATGGCGCGTCCCTGTATAGCGTGATCGGACTGTCTTTATATCTGATTTGGATCATGGCAAGTGAGGAATATACATTATTCGGATCACACCACAGGGCAAAACAGCGGCGTATCCGGCAGATATTCACGGCTAAGCGCGGCATTATCCTGTGCAACGATCTGCGCTACTGCGTGGTGCAATTCACCTGATAATCGCGGGCCACGACCCTTTTTGAACTTGGCCGATTGGCTGGTTAGCTGCGCGTATTTGCGCAGCCGTTTATGTGTTGGCAGCGCTCGTAATGCCTCGATTGTATCGTGATCAGGTGTCGAGTTTGCGCCCTGACCGGATGGCACAGCCTGTTTTGAGTCCAATACGACGTTCAGATATGCCGCGAAATCTGTCTCCGTGCGCGCGCCGTACAGGGCGCCGGAATCGTAAAGCCGTACGTGGACAGAATCTCGACCGAAGGCTTTTGAGATTTTCTTTAGCTGTGTAGAGTAGTAGATAGATTCATTTTTGATCTGTTCAGCAACATAATCATCAAGACTGCGGCTCTCACCCGCATACAGTAAGTCTGTGAACCAGATAGCAGGCAAATAGGCCGTTTGCGGGCGTAGATAAATCACAGCAACAGGATGCAGGCCATAGCTGCGAATATACACGGCCACCTTCGTCAGAGCATCCTGCGAACTATACCAGAGCATTTCACTGCTCAGCAAAACATGCGGGCAGGCTGCGCCGAGCAAACCATCCAGAACAGCACGATACCCCCGACGAAACCGCCGCGGCCGCGGATAATCAGCAAGCAAAGGCGCATTACCCAACATAATCCCGCGTTGCATTCGTACAGCATCAGCCTCGCGAAAGGGAAATGCCAGCCCCTGCCCGATCAAATATTCAGAATTGGCTTTGAAATGTGTCTGTAGCGCGCTCGACCCCGTCTTGGGCATACCCATATGACAAACTGCAACGCCACGGGCTGTTTCCGGGCAAGTGAAACCACTCAATGATTCGAAGTTCATCAAGCCCCTCCCTCACCCAGCAGGGTGTTGGCAATGCTGTTATCGGGATCAATCTGCATCCGTTCACCTCGAAATTGGGCGGGTATCCCAGCATGGATCGTCCACGGCTCCAGATCCTCGCGGATCAGCGACAGTGCCCCCACAGAAACGCCGATACCAATCGTAACACCTGGCAGAACAACTGTACTACTGCCTAGCAACACGTGATCCTTCAGATGTACTGGCGCACGAGTCACCCGCGTATATTCGGCGGGAACAGTGGGGTTCGTAAAACACCCGCCCTGATAAGTGTCGCTGGCTGTATATATAGACACACGCTGCGATAAATTGACGAAATTACCGATTATCAGGCCAGCGCCGGCCGATAGATAGCAATAGGCGCCTATGTGAACATAACTCCCGATGCGAACCCCTGCTGCACTGGCAACAATCGTGGTCGCAAAATCGATGCGAACATGCGCACCTAGCGAAATATGCTCCAACCCGACAATGTTGCACCCACGCGCAATGCGAACGTGATCCCCGACCTGTGCGAAGCCCATTTCACGTAGCTCATCGGTTTCAAAATATCCTGCGTTGAACGGGTTCTTATTACTCATTAACTACGCTCGGAGTTTTCGCCAAAATCTGGCTCAACAACTCGGCCACATATCGCTGATCGTCACGTGACAAATGCCGCCCCATAGGTAAAGAGAGCATATCGCGCGACATTACCTCAGCCATGCGGGGTGGCGTTTCGGACCAACGGGACGCCACAGTAGGACTGTAATAGACGCGGCTCTCCACACCATTGTCGGCCAATGTCGCACGGATGGCGCTGGCATCACGCCCAAGCATACGACATGCGAATAGTTGCCAAGGTGGTGCCCCATGCCCCTGAGGCACCGCCACACCGTCAAGGTCCTGCAGCAAGGTTAGCCAGTAATCCGCCTGCGCTCTACGAAACTCAATCACGTCAGGTAACCGAACCAGCGCGGCGCGGCCGACGGCAGCCGAAAACTCACTCATCTTGCCGTTCAGGCCCCAGCGATCCCCCGCAAGGCCGCCCTGTAAGGCGAAGTTGATTGCGTTTTTGACTTCGGAAATCAATTCCGGTGACGCCAAGACGGCACCACCTTCGCCCGCAGCGAATGGTTTCGTTGCATGTAGCGAAACCACTTCAGCAACCCCGCGATGCCCTACAAGCTGCCCATCTGGTTCCGCCCCGCCAAAGGCAGCAGCAGCATCCACGATCAGCGGTATATTATGTTCGGCGCAAATATCCTCAATCACATCAAGGTTACGACAATAGCCAAACGAGCGCACATGAACCACGGCCTCGATATCACCCGCGCCTAATCGTGCACGCAATGCAGTCGGATCCATTTCCCAGCTTTGCGGATTTGCCTCAATCCCAACGGGCATGGCGCCGGCCTGAAACACCGCGCTGGCTGTCGCAGGAAAGGTAAAAGAAGGGACTGCCACCGTCCCTCGTATGCCAAGCGCCATCAGAACAGCACTCAATCCTGACGTTGCGGACGAGGTCATGCAAACCTGTCGCGCGCCCCCCAATACCTCTGACATTTCATCAGCCAGTGCGCGTACATTTGGCCCAAAATTGGCAAAAACTCCGGAATCGTAATTTGCCTTGAGATAACCAAGCCAATCTTCTTGCGGTGGTAATTCGGGTGTAAGCAATCGGATCAAAGCGGGGGGAAACCTTACATAAGTTAGAGGCCCAGTATGCCTCTCAGTATTTCAAATGATACCCTGAATTACCAAGCACCCTCTCAGGTTTTTTTGATATTAGGTACCCGATCCTCAAATCCGTTAGGCACGCTATCAGGTCCATCCATGAAAACCTGCTTTCCAAACAGCACGTGCAACCGCGATAGTTTGTTGAGCCGCGAGCCGGTGATTTCGGCGTGCAGCGCCTCGTAATCCGGCCTCAGGCGCAGCTCGGCTATGCGCGTGCGATGGGCCTCTACGCTGGCGTTATGCTGCGCCGCGATTTCGGGGTAGGATATCAGCTTGTCAAACTCCGCTTGAATCATCGGAATTCGATCTAACATCCGCCGATCTTCCTCGGCGTTGTTGTTCATACGAAACCAGTAGTTCAGCCCCTGATCCCGATCGACATGGTTCACACGGCCCCTGTCACGCTTCACCAGATAACTTTCGGCTGATCGCAGCGAGTAATGGTTAAGCGTCACTAGATCATAGCCATAACTCTCCGTGGTGGAGCGCCAACCCGTGCGTAACATCGATTTCGGCATCTGCTGGCCAGACCCATTCACCCAGTTGATCACATCGATATACTCAGGCTTTAGTCCCTTTGGACGATGCACGCCGAATTTTTTGTAATGGCCCAAGCGGCGAAACAGCGTCTTGATGCCCCATGCCTGATGCGGTTTGCGAATGAATTCTGGGGCACAGCGTGTGAATTGCTCGGTGATAAAGCGGTCCTCGTAGCCATCAACGCCAGCATTGCCAAACAACCGCCATGTTAGAGAGATCAGGGTCGCATCGGGCACCGCCCCGAATAGCGCGTCTAAGGTGCCATCCCCCACATGGATATGCATAAACTCATCCACATCCATGCAGATCATCCAATCAGCCCGCGCCGCCATATCCGTCGTTTCAGCATCTTGCAGGGCTGCATGTTGTGGCTTCAGATCCGTATTACGGAAAGGGTTTTCGCGATGCTCAACCAGCCCCCGCGCCTGCAATAGCTCGAACATCGTGTCCGTGCCATCAGTGCAGTCATTCGTGTAGATCAGAAAATCTGTAACACCTATGGCCCGATGATAGGCGAGCCACTCCAGAATAAACGGGCCTTCATTCTTCATCGTAGTCACGATCATCACCCGCCGTGTGGTGGGATCAACGGCGGGAACCGGATCCGGCTCCACCAGATCCGGCAATGTCGGTGGCTGACCGAAATGGTCATCCATAAATTGCGCTAGATCACTATCCGGCACCAAGCTGGATTTAGGCGCCAACGCCGCGGCCGACTCGTTGGGGTACATCACGGCCATGCAACGCTGAAACCCGACAGTAGCACTGATCGGATCGGGATCAGCGGTTCCAATGCGAAATGGCCGGAATGCCGTGTCGCGCAACGAGCCATCCGGCGCCACAGACCAAACAGACGAAGCCCCGCCACCGTCAAAACTCTTACACCCATGGTCAGCGTGACTTGCGGGTTCCTCAGGCCTGCGCCGTTGCCACGGGTAGATCGGCGTGCCCCTGAACCGCAGATAGGTCTCCGAATGCTCAGCATGCTCAAATATGCTAGGTGAACCGACCGCAGGAGGAGTCATCAGGTCCGCGATTTCACATGATAGTAGACTGCGAACCCCCGCCAATACGCTCTGCCGCAGGACTTCAAACAAGCCGATCTCATCCAAAGGCGCATGATAAAGGTCTTCTTCATATTCACGCATCGCTTTACCGGGTCCATCCGGCGCATAGAACTGGGAATAGCGCGGTGGCGACGACAACGCACCGATAGCCGCGTTGATCTGCACCAGTAGCGCATTTGACAGACCGGTATCCTGCAATGCTGCGCCGATTGCGCCCATGTCACGTGACATATCTGGATGATTGCGTAGAATCAGGCATGCGGCCTGCGCCCCCTGCGTGCGGTGGTGATAGCGCGCCCAGTCCGCAATCTGCCCAGGAGTCGCAATATCCACAAACGCCATCAGGGTGCGCTGCCCCTTTAACGCGGTGACGGGCACGCGCGGTGTCAATGTCAGGTCAGCCTCACCCCAGATCAGTCGAACCGCGGCCTCACCGGCAGGCAGATCAAGAGTGAACCCACCAGGCAATCGCCCCAAGGCCAGCGCCGCCACCTGTGCGCCACCCCGCTCGATCCGCAATTTGGCAAGGAAGTTATCCGCAGACAGATAGCGCGGTGCAAATAGGCGTACCCGATCCCCCAGATCAATCAGCCCCAGGCTGGCCAAACGTCGTTGGTCAGGCACCGTAGGCGGGTACAAATCCGCCCAACCTGCGGGGGCCGCATGAATATCAGGCGTATGAAGGGTAATGGAACAAGACGACATATAGCGCTTTTATCAGGGTATACCGTTTGCGGCAGGGGCATTCTGCATGAAAATGACTAAATAGCGTATCAGACGCTCCACACGCGGGACCATAGGGCGCGCGCCGGATATCCTCCCGAAACCGCGCTTTACATCGGCTGTTTTCCGCCGAAATGTTGCATTGCACATGCACGCATCGCCTTGGCTTTCTAGGCAGGAACACCGCGTGGTGCCAATCCGCTTGCAGTGCGGTGAACAGCCGATAGATAGAATGCGAATAGTATGAGAGGATCCCAGCATGCGTTTTCACCTTATGTCGACCTGCCTTGCAGGTTCTGTGTTGATGGCACAGGCCGCAATTGGCCAAACTGTTACTGTACAGTCGGGCGACTCGCTCTACTCAATTGCGCAAACACATTTGGGTAATGGAACAGCATGGTCCGAACTGTGTGCCGCAAACAGCGAACTGCTCAACGGGGATTGCAACCGCCTGAGTGTGGGCATGGTCCTGAGCCTGCCCGGCCAGCCCGAAATCGAGGCAGAGCCCGCCCCCGTAGTAGAAGTTGAGCCAGCACCCGTGGTCGAGACGGAACCGGCACCCGAGGAAACCGTCGAGCCTGCCGTTGAACCTGCACCTGCTGAAACAACATTGCAGGACGTCACCTATGATTTCAGCACAGTTGATGCAGAGATCTTCACTGCGCCTGACGGCTTCACGGTTGAGCATCAGCTGTCCGACGGCTCTGCCCAGCTATCCGGCAATGTTGAGGGCGCAGCCTCCTTCGGCCTGACAGAGGGTATCTCCCTGAAGCTACCAACCGAAATCGAGTTGGCTGCAAGCGACAATATAATTGTCGTCGAAGTTCTGGCCCGCCTCAACGCACCAGGCCAGATCGACTTAGCATATTCGACAAACGACGTTGGAAATAGTGGCTGGCGGCGATTTGATCTGGGCACCAGCTACGAGCGTCTGGAATTGCGCTACAGGGTTTCAGAAATCGTGAACGGTAAGGATGACTATCTCGGCTTCCTGCCCGACCCGCTGAATACGGGTCAGGTGCTGGATATCTCGTTCATCGGCATTTCAGTCCTAGACTAATATAGGCGGCCCTGATCTGGGTTACCCTCGGATCAGCACCTCCAACTCAGCAACGCGCGCGGCCAGCAAATCAGCATCGCCGCGCGTTTCCACATTCAGCCGCAACAATGGTTCGGTGTTGGACCGGCGCAGGTTAAAGCGCCATTGCGGAAATTCGAGGCTGATCCCGTCTGTATCGTCCCGCCGTTCCTCGGCTCCCGCAAAAACCGCCATCACCCGCGCAGTGGCGGCATCGGCATTATCCACCTCGAAATTGATCTCGCCCGAGGATGGGAACGCCGCGCGCCGTGCCGCAACCAGATCGGACAGGCTGCGCCCCGTGGCCGACATATGCGCAATTACCAACAGCGCAGGTATCATGCCGCTGTCGCAATACATGAAGTCGCGGAAATAATGGTGGGCCGACATCTCACCACCATAAACCGCATCATGTTCGCGCATCACCGCCTTGACGAAAGCATGCCCCGTCTGCGCTTGCACCGGCTGCCCGCCCGATGCCGTAACCAGATCGATAGTGTTCCACGTCACCCGCGGATCATGCACGATTTTTGAGCCGGGGTTCCGCTCCAGAAAGGCCGCGCCCAGCAGGCCAACCATGTATTCACCCGGCACAAAGCGGCCATCGCCGTCAAAGAAGAAGCAGCGGTCGAAATCACCATCCCATGCCAGCCCCAGATCGCAGCCATTGGCCAAAACCGCCTCGCTGGTCACAGGTTGGTTTTTCTCCAGCAATGGATTGGGGATACCGTTGGGAAAGGTATGATCCGGCTCGTGGTGCATCCGCACCCATTCAATCGGCGCGCCGGCCGTGGTCAGCGCCGCAATAATCGCGTCCAGCGTCGGACCCGCCGCGCCATTACCCGCATTGACCAACACCTTCAGCGGGGACAGCGCCTTTGGCTGAACAAAGCTCAACACACGCTCCACATATGCGGCACGCGGATCGGCGGTGCGCAGCGTGCCTGGTGTTTGCGCATCGGAATGCGTGGTTTCAGATGCCTCACGCACCGCACCCAATTCCGCAGGGGTTAACGGGCGCGCGCCCGCTTGCACCAGCTTGATCCCGTTATAATCGATAGGGTTGTGCGAGGCCGTCACGCACAGCCCGCCATCCGCCTCCAAATGATCGGTGGCGAAATAAACCTCCTCGGTGCCGCACAGCCCGATATCCAGCACCTCCACACCGCCCGCGATCAGCCCTTCGGCCAAGGCTTGCGCCAGATCAGCCGAGCTTTCACGCGCATCGCGCCCGATCACCACGGATTTCGGCATACGGGCCGCTGCAAAACCACGCCCGATGGCACGGGCAATATCCGCATCCAATGTGTCGCCTAGGCGACCACGCACATCATAGGCCTTGAAACAGGTCAGCGGGTAAGGAAGGGTCATTCGAGCGGCTCCGGACAAATGGCTTAGGATATTTTGCCCCGTTAGACCTTAAAAGAGAGCACGGATCGAGTGATTGTTAGCATCATATCCAAGAATTATTCAGGCAAGTAATCTGCCCTACGGTTATCGCGTGGGCGATTTTTTCTATCTGGCGTCACAACCCAGAAAGCCGTCCCTTAGAACTACTGCGCATAGCAGCTTGTACCGCAACACTATTGCGTTTTGTGGCAATTAGCTGCAAATAGCCGCGAGTTTTACCGTATAATCACATTGCGAGGCCACGATGCAGCCGCAACCACACGCTCCGATTCCAGAGCTCTATGTTTCCAACGAAAGCGCCGCAAAATTGCGTGTCGAGGCCGGGGAGCTCCTCTCCTGGGATCTGACACCACGCCAAGTCTGCGATCTGGAATTGCTGATGAATGGCGGGTTCAACCCGCTCAAGGGCTTCCTGACCGAGGAAGACTATGACGGCGTTGTTGAAAACATGCGCCTTGCAGATGGCTCGCTGTGGCCAATGCCGATCACTCTCGACATTTCCGAAGCCTTCGCGGGCAAAGTCGAGGAAGGCCAGGACATCGCATTGCGCGACGCCGAGGGCGTTATCCTCGCGATCCTGTCCGTCACCGACAAGTGGACTCCGAACAAATCCCTTGAGGCCGAGAAGGTCTTTGGCGCGGATGACACGGCCCACCCTGCTGTAAACTACCTGCACAACCATGCTGGCCCCGTCTATCTGGGTGGCCCGATCACGGGTATCCAGCAGCCGGTCCATTACGATTACCGCGCACGCCGCGATACGCCGAACGAGCTGCGGGCCTATTTCCGCAAAATGGGCTGGCGCCGTATCGTTGCGTTCCAAACCCGCAACCCCCTGCACCGAGCCCATCAGGAACTGACGTTTCGCGCGGCAAAGGAAGCACAGGCCAACCTGCTGATCCACCCGATCGTTGGTTTGACCAAGCCAGGCGATATCGA
The DNA here is from genome assembly GCF_900231835.1 of Pontivivens marinum. Taxonomy (GTDB): domain Bacteria; phylum Pseudomonadota; class Alphaproteobacteria; order Rhodobacterales; family Rhodobacteraceae; genus Pontivivens; species Pontivivens marinum. Next base: position 91,941 of record NZ_OCTN01000011.1, read on the forward strand.
CCACTTCACCCGCGTGCGCTGCTACGAGGCTGTTCTGGACAAGTATCCACAGGCCACAACCTCACTCAGCTTGCTGAACCTTGCCATGCGTATGGCCGGCCCGCGTGAGGCTGTCTGGCACGGCCTGATCCGTAAAAACCACGGCTGCACCCACTTCATCGTTGGTCGCGACCATGCCGGACCAGGCAAAAACTCCGCCGGTGAGGACTTCTACGGCCCTTATGACGCACAAACCCTGTTCACTGAGCATCAGGAAGAAATCGGCATCGAAATGGTCGATTTCAAACATATGGTCTGGGTTGAGGATCGCGCCGAATATATGCCAGTGAACGAGGTCCCCGAGGGCGCATCGGTCCTGAACATCTCCGGCACCGAACTGCGCCGCCGCCTTCAGGAAGGACTGGAGATCCCCGAATGGTTCTCCTTCCCCGAGGTAGTTGAGGAACTGCGCCGCACGAAACCTGCTCGTTCCAAGCAAGGCTTCACCGTATTCCTGACCGGCCTGTCCGGTTCGGGCAAATCCACCATCGCAAATGCGTTGCTGGTCAAGCTGATGGAAATGGGCGGCCGCCCTGTGACATTGCTGGACGGCGATCTGGTCCGCAAAAACCTGTCGAGCGAGCTGGGCTTCTCCAAGGAGCACCGCGATCTCAACATCCGTCGCATCGGCTATGTCGCATCCGAGATCACCAAAAACGGTGGCATCGCGATCTGCGCGCCAATCGCACCCTACACCACAACCCGCCGCGCCGTGCGTGAAGACATCGAAAGCTTCGGCGCTTTCGTTGAGGTTCACGTGGCAACCTCGCTTGAGGAATGCGAGCGCCGCGATCGCAAGGGCCTGTACAAGCTGGCTCGCGAAGGCAAGATCAAGGAATTCACAGGCATCTCCGACCCTTACGAGGCGCCGGAAAATGCTGAACTGGTCGTGGATACCGAGGGGCTGGACGTGGATTACTGCGCGCACCAGATCCTGCTCAAGCTGGAGGCGATGGGCCTGATCGCCGCTTAATCGCGGTCCGATCCCCACTGCACAAATTGAAAAGGCCCCGCATCGCTGCGGGGCCTTTTTCTATCGTGATGTCCCGATCCTGGTTCAGCTCCCTCGCCGCAATGGAGAGGATCGAGAGACCCAACGCACGGGACGTTGCGCCGGGTCTCTCTACAAACCTACTACCGACCGCCTTAGCGTGCGAAGTCGGCGTAGGAGTTGATGTGGTTCTCGTCGTCGTTGATGATCGCGCCGATTGTGGCGATCTCGCCCTGGGTCAGCGTCTGGGCAACGTCGGCAGGGATGCCGATGGAAGCAGCCAGCTGCGAGTTGTTCGCCAGAACAGGCGATGCCAGAGCAGCAGTCAGAGCAACGGTAGCGAGAAGTGTTTTTGCAACATTGGTCATGGTCTTAATCCTTAAATCTTGGGGTCCGGAGGCAAGCGGTCATCCGCGCCTCGACAGGGAAACCGGCTCTTAGCGTGCGAAGTCGGCGTAGGAGTTGATGTGGTTCTCGTCGTCGTTGATGATCGCGCCGATTGTGGCGATCTCGCCCTGGGTCAGCGTCTGGGCAACGTCGGCAGGGATGCCGATGGAGGCAGCCAACTGCGAGTTCGCCAGAACAGGCGATGCCAGAGCAGCAGTCAGAGCGACAGTAGCGAGAAGTGTTTTTGCAACATTGGTCATGGTCTTGGTCCCTTAAAATCTGTGTCTTGAAACTGCCGGACTGTTCCGCGTTTCGATGATAGACAGATGGGGACGTCCAGCGATTGGAGTAGAGCCGATTGAGGCGTCTGAGCGTTTCCAATGTGGATACAATTACCGCATATCACGCGAATGAGAGTGGGCTTGAGGGATAGTGAGATTCCCTCAAATACAGCTAACCCACCGTTAACCTACACATTTTCCTAAATATGGGCCGGAACCACCGGATCCTATCGCCAACTCGATTGTTTACTCAATGTGGGTG
>NZ_OCTN01000012.1 GCF_900231835.1 Pontivivens marinum
AGTTCCGCATCTTGGCAGTGAATGATGATTGCTGCCGCGAGAATCTGTGCCTCATGGCGGACACCAGCATCTCTGGCGCGCGGGTGGCACGTGAGGCGCGGTTGCCCCGTGCGTCGATGGACACGCCAACCCCAGCATCTCTGGCGCGCGGGTGGCACGTGAGTTGGACGCGCTTGTGCGGATATATGGCAAGCCCGCCTGCATTGTCAGCGATAATGGGACCGAGTTCACCAGTCGTGCGATCCTGAAATGGGCGAACGAGAACGATGTCGAGTGGCACTACATCGATCCTGGAAAGCCGCAACAGAACGGCTTCATCGAGTCCTTCAACGGGAGCCTGCGAGATGAACTGCTGAACGAAGAATGGTTCGACAGCCTGGACGACGCCCGCCGTAAGCTGGCGCTCTGGCGATACGATTACAACAACGTCAGACCGCACTCATCACTGGAGAACCAAACACCCGCTGAAGCGCGTCGGGCGCTTCAGCAATTTGAGGCCTCCGCGCACGACGCGCTTGCCCAAACCGACGACGAACAATATGAAAATCACACCCGCAAACTCTCATTATAAATGACGGAGCCTCGGGGGGCAGGTCAGTCCACTTCAGCTAAACTGCAGCGCAGCGACGATCGTGATGGCCAATGTCGGCTTTGGGCCGTTCGTGTCGGTCGACACCATGGGCGGGAAGCAATCGTTCGCTGCAGACGCGAAGAAACGATTAGTTAGCGCAAGAGCTGTCACTCAAACCTCACTAAGGGCTTTTGATAATGTCAGGATGGCTGCGCTCTTGTTTTGGACAAATCATAACCTATTGCTGATGATCTGCTCTTTTCAAAAGAAGTAGCAAGCCGGTTGATAGGCTTATCCCGAAAGACATCCATCCAGCGACGACGAGAGCAGCATGCCGAACGGGGTGAAGGTTGCGATAATATCCCCATGAGTCTGCGAATGGTATGCTCTTCATCCAACGTTCGCACATTAAGAAAGTGACGATACAAAGACAAAGCACACTGCATGTTAAAAATAGCTTCCAGCTCACCAGCTTAGCCATCAAATTCAATTCCAACAATGTAGTTATTCACAAAATCCACACGCCGGGCAGTGTAGTCAGATAAGCAACTTAACATGCCAACATCTTCTTCAAATGGGTTGTAAACAACCCAAGCACTAAGCCCGCAGTCAGCATCACGGCTTGCTTCCCAGAGGTGTTGCGCATGGTCAAGCTCAGTCGCTGCGCTAAGTTTCTCAGCAAGCACAGCCCGCCAACGGTCATATTCTACGGTCAGGCACTCGGTCTGGTCGTAGATATCCAAACTGCATGACGATGCCTCCACGTTTAGGCAAGCGGTGGCACTCAGCTCACTCGACAAACATTGCTGAAACGCATCATAGTCTTCGCTCCTGAGGCTGGCCATGCGCCCAATCCCGTGGAACACATTGACCGGCATAATACTGTTTTCGTCGCATAGGATTTCTGTCCTTTGTCCCGATGGCGCGATAACCACCACACCTCCGTTTGACCCGTCAGTGAAATTGATTCCAGATCGGTTCATGATGTGAAACACCTCATAGGATGTCTCGCCGTTGTGAAATGTTATGCGTTCTGCAACATCCGGGCTATCCCATGCGAAGGGCGTATAATCGACGTCTGATAAAGGGCTTTTGATGGATAGCTCAACACGACCTTCCGCATTGGAATAGAAATACTGCACGTTGTCCGAAAACAATATCACGCTGACAGTGTTCGCTGCATTGTTTAGGGAACATTGGAACAATACCTCTGATTCATCGCTGTGACTATCCGCGGCCAAGCTGACTGGAAAGCAGCAAAGGTAGACCGTTTTTACCAAGAGGCTGATGATGACTGGGCGCATGTTTGCCTCTCATTTTGTTTTCGTGCTCTCGGGATGTGAGCAGCTTACTAGTGACATGGGCTATTGCAACCAAACACTCGTTGCTGATCATGCAGTGTAAAAAGATGAAAGTCCTGCTGCTAACTGCTGACTTTTGCAAACCGCAGATGTGGGGTGGTCGCGTAGCCCCCAGGCCATCAACAAGAGTAATTTTTGGAAAACTCTTGCTGTATCGGAAAGTTCCGAAAGCTTCTCCTCAGAAGAACTGATGGAGTCCTATGCCACCGCTGGAATTTGAGGAAGTCGCATAATGCCCTACCGAGCTGTAATCCAATGCTATGTATAAGAGCCTTTCAACAAATGAGTTCAAATTCACCATATACCGCAATAATCCTGAACGTCCGTTTCGGTCTTGACCTGCCACTGAACTTTCATCCAGCCGCGACCGGAGCCCGGTTGCTGTTTACGCCGATAGGCGCAGGTTGAGCAATCGCCCGACGCGCGGAGCTTTCATCTCGCGCAGCGGGTCGGGCGATTGCGGCGGTCAGGGTCCGTGCGTAGTCAGCCGGGGTCTGGTAATCCAAGGCCGAATGCGGGCGTTCGTTGTTGTAGTCGGCGGTCCAGGCGGCGATGACGACCCGCGCGTGGGCCAGGTTGCGGAACATGGTCTCGTTGAGCAGTTCGTCCATTGCCCGGCAGGCGATTGCGAAGCAATCTGCCGAGAGGGGCGCATCCGACCGTTGAAACTCTCCACGAAGCCGTTTTGCATGGGTTTGCCCCCTCTCGGGATCATGCTGCGCATGACCCTGTCGGGCAGCGGGACGCAATGTAGTGCCATTCGATCCGCTGCTCGGAACACCACCGCAGGATCGCGTTACTGGTCAGTTCGGTCCCGTTGTCGCTGACAATCATGCCGGGCTTTCCGCGCCGCTCGATCAGAGCCATGAGTTCCCGTGCCACACGCCGCCCCGAGATCGAAGTATCCGGGATCGCAGCCAGGCATTCGCGGGTGACGTCGTCGACCACGTTGAGCACCCGAAAGCGCTGGCCGCCCGCGAACTGGTCGTGGACGAAACCCAATGATCCCGCCGCCCGGCAGCGGTTTGCGTGCAAACCGCGAGAGGGGCGTGCATTGGGCCGTGCCTCGACCAAGATTGGCGCCCGTGTCCCGACAGCCTTGCGTCGGGCCTTTCGCTTGCGCACCATCAGGCCCTCCTCGCGGTAAAGCCGATAGATCCGGTTGATGCCAGATGGCTCGCCCTCGCGGCGTAGCAGGACATACAGGCGCCGATAACCGAACCGCCGGCGCTCATTGGCCAGCTCCCGCAGCCGCCCGCGCAGCTCCGTGTCTGGCGCGCGCTGCGCCTGGTATCGGATCATCTTGCGATCCGCCCCGACAATCTGGCACGCCGGCCGTTCTGACAGCCCCAATAGGGCCTTCAGATGCGCGACCGCCTCGCGCTTCGCGGCAGGCGTCACCATTTTTTTTGCGACGAGTTCTTTCATCGCCGCCAAGTCTAGCATCTGTTCCGCCAAGAGCTTCTTCAGCTTGGCGTTCTCATCCTCAAGCGCCTTCAGCCGCTTGGCCTCAGACACCGTCATGCCGCCGAACTTGGCCTTCCAATTGTAGAAAGTGCCTTCCGACATGCCGTGCTTGCGGCACAGGTCCGCGCACTTTGCGCCTGCCTCGTGTTCGGCCAGGATGCCGATGATCTGTTCGTCGCTGAATCTCGTTCGCTTCATTGTCCGTCCTCAGGTTGGGCCGGACTCTAATCGACGGTGGAGGAAAAATCCCGTGGCAGGTCAATGGCCATCTCTCGCCGATAAGACGGCCTTAACGCTTTTTTCCAAGCGCTTCCTTCAGAAGATCGTTTTGCATGCTCATCTCGGAAATCAAGGACGCGTCTATTACCCGGCAGGCGATTTCAAAGTAATCTGCCGAGAGGGCATGCCGTCAAACTTGGCCCGCCATTTGTAAAAACTCGCGCTGCTCATTCCGTGCTCGCGGCACAGCTCAGAGACCGGAACGCCACCCTCTGCCTGCTTCAACACGGCCATGATCTGTGCGTCGCTAAATCGTCCGTTCTTCATCATAAATCTCCTCAGATATCTTGCCGAGAAAATTCTACTTTTGAACACCACTAGTTTTAGGGGGGATTACCCACCGAGGCCAGCTATGCGGACTTTACTGCCATTGCCGTCATCTGGACTTGATGGCATTTTAGTCTCGGCGGACTACAGGACATGCTGCTGTTTGGCGAAGAGGCGGGTGGGCATGCGCGCGCTTTGTTCCCGATCCACGCCACACGGGTCATGGCGATGCGGTCACCCTGCCGTTCATTCTGAAAAGATAATGGGGCGCTGATGATGTTTGTCTGTCTTGCAACGTGGCAAATCGCAAATCAGGCGGGGCTGTTCAGTGCGTCCAAATTTGGGGTCGATGGTCCTTGTGGGTCTGTTAGCGATTGCGCTCAGGACAGTTCGGATTACACAGGGTCGCATTAAGATTGGGAGTTCTGCAGCGCTTCCTCTATACACTCAATCAAAAGCCAAAAAACGATCGAGCTAGGTATTGAAAGTCATTCCCGAAATAAACCGTAAACTCGCTGAGGCGCGTGAAAGGCTTGGTTTAGACCATTACGTAATGGCGACACTTTTGGGCCTAGGGCCCAAAGGGGCGGAAACGGTGAAGCTGTGGGAAAACGGCAAAGGGGGGAAGATAACCCCCGCCAAGGAAAAAGCGATTTACGCCTTACCTATCGAAATACCCTACCAGGATACCCGTAAGGAACCTGCGTTCAAGTTTATTGATCTCTTTGCCGGGATAGGAGGGATGCGTCTCCCGTTTCAGGAATCTGGCGGAAAGTGTGTATTCACAGCCGAAATCGACAAGCATAGCAAGGTCACGTACGCAGCTAATTTCGGGGAAGTGCCCGAAAAGGATGGTGACATAACCAAGTTCACCTCCTCGGAAATCCCAAGGCACGATGTGCTTCTCGCGGGCTTTCCCTGTCAGGCTTTTTCACAGGCGGGGAAAAAGCAGGGGTTTCTTGACACTCGTGGCACGATGTTTTTCGAGATTCAACGCATTTTGGCTACGCATCACCCGAAAGCGTTTTTGCTGGAAAACGTTAAACAACTGAAGGGGCATGACAAACAGCGTACCCTGAAAACGATAATGGCGATCCTTCGGGGCGAGGCTTCTGTCGAAATCCCGGATGACATTCAATTGTCTGAAGAGATTCGCGCAAGCCTGGGTACAAAACTCGACTACGACGTCAATTTCGAAGTCCTCCGTGCGCGGGATTTTGGCGTGCCACAGATCCGTGAGCGTGTTTATATCGTGGGTATCCGTCGCGACAAGGACGTGTCGGCCAATCACGAGCGGATCAAGGAGATGTTCGGCAGGATCATTGAAAACTATCGGTTGAAAGTACCTCTCAAAGATATTCTCATTGATGATCCTGAGCGTACTCAGGATTTCACCATATCGGATAAGCTCTGGACCGGGCACAAGGAACGCAAAAAACGGAACCGTGCGAATGGCAAGGGGTTTGGGTACAGTCTTTTTGATCGGACATCCGAATATTGCAGCACAATGAGTGCGCGCTACTACAAGGATGGCAGCGAGATCCTCATTGATCAGTCAGATTTGGGGCGAAATCCGCGTAAGCTCCTTCCTGAAGAGGCACGCGCCTTGCAAGGATTTCCCGAAGAATTCGTGATCGATCGTGTCGGCAAATCCCAACTTTATAAGCAGTTCGGGAATTCTGTTGCAGTCCCTGTAATCCGGGCGATAGCAAGCGAGATGCTGAAAGAGGCCAATATCCGGACAAGGGAAAGCTGATGGCCGACATCGTGTCCTCGGAAGTTCGTAGTCGAATGATGTCAGGCATCAAAGGCAAGGACACGAAGCCGGAAATCCTGGTAAGACAATTACTGCATCGTGCTGGCTACAGATTCAGGCTTCATCGGAAAGATCTTCCCGGTCGACCAGATATTGTTCTTTCACGCTACAACGCTGCGCTATTCGTGAATGGCTGTTACTGGCATGGGCATGAGGACTGCCATCTTTTTCGCCTCCCGAAATCGCGCCAGGAGTTCTGGAAAGCGAAGATTTCCGGCAATCAGGCACGGGATCTCCGAAAACAGACAGAACTCTTTGAACTTGGCTGGCGGGTTGGTGTCGTCTGGGAGTGCACATTGAAAGGCAAAACGGCATTGGGGCATGATTGCATTCTGAGACGTCTTGAAGAATTTATACGCGGAGATATTCCGTTTTACGAACTGCGTGGAACGTACCAGTAGAGGAAAAATAGATGGGGAACGTTTTCGAGGACATGCTGGTGGACAACGACCGGATTCTTGTGACCGTTCCGGCAGAGGCCCAGGTTATCACCTTCAGTAACAGTGGAAGAGGCGGCAAACGGAACTGGTTTGCCATGACAATAGATCAACTAAAGGGCTGCCTTGAAGACATGCTTGAGGGCTTGGACGCTTTTCCGTCTGTTTATGAGGAAAAGTTGTGGAGGGAGTTGTTCAAGACCCACCTGACCGAGGATGTCGCGCGAACCATGGGAGCCGTGCAAACGCTGCCGCTCTTCGAAATTCTGGCGAAAGTGATCCACTACTCGAACGGATCAGGCCCCAGATCGTACAAGACGATCAATCTGGAGCCGAATGCAGTGCGGCAGGCTATTGCCATGCTAGAACGCGACTAGAGCCTATTCATCGGCCTCAAGAGCAGCGTGCGTGTAGCCCAACCCCTTGAGTTTTACGAGGCACCTCAGGACCGTTTTTGCCTGGTGTGCGGATGGAATTTTCTCAGGTATTGCGGCGCAGATCGAAAGGACCCTGTTATCCATGGGCGAAAGCGCCTTTTTTTCGGTTCCCCAGTTCAGAACGTCCTTCCAGAAGTCGGCACCAACTTCGATAATCCAGCTCTCGCCGATCAGATTCTTCGTCAAGTCACTGTCCGCCCGCGCCTCCTGCGCGACCGAACGGACATCTTCAGGATCCACAAGCGCGTCCAGAAATTCTTCAGGATACTCTAGTTCACGCTGTCTGAGTGTTTTCCAGCAGGCCTCTTTCTTTGCCCATTCGCCGATGTGCCGCATGCCTGCGACAGGATTCAGGATCACCTCCTGAGCCTCGGAACACGCGATATCAAGTGCTGCTTCGACGCTTGTCAGATTTCGCTGCAGCCTCCAGACGCGATCGAGATCGATTGCCTTGTTCATCTCGGTAACATCTGACACCACTTTCGCGATGCCGTATGTGACAATGTTCGCGCGGTAGCCGCCCTCGTACCAAGTTTCGACGGCGGCAGAGACAAGCCTTTCGGTGGCGCGGAAAATAATTGCCTTTGAAATCAGCCTTTTGTACCAGGTCTCGTCAAATGAAATCCCGTCCTTTCCCCATCTCGTGCCAATGCTCTTGGCGAAGTTCGCAAAGTTCTTTTGTGCGCCGAGGCTGACAATATCGGGCTCGCACCGGAACGAGTTTTCGTATTTTGCGAGATCGGTTTTGGTGAAGAACCCTGAGCGCGGGTAGGTCCCGTCAAACTTCTTCCGTTCGGCAGGTGTTTTGTTTCCTCGCGCATCCGCGTATTGCCCACGGGCCCGCTCATAGAACCACTTTGTATCCTGAAACCCGTTTTCCCCGGCTGGCGCATAGATTTTGCGAGAAAACTCCTCCATCCGAATATGGAACGGATGGTTAGAAAAGAAATCGGCGGCATTCACCTTGTTCTGGGTGTTGGCGTATTCTGAAATCTTGGGGATAACGTCCTCGGACTGCTCCTTTGGGACGATATTGAGTTTCATCTGGACGTAGACATTTTTTAGCTGCTCGGGCGCAGTTTTCATTGCGGCATGTAGTGAAGCCGTCGTCTGGCCCCCGTTTACGATCTGTAGGTTCTCAACGCTGGACAGGACAAGGCCTTCACCTGTGTTGGAAATGGTCACTGCATCGGCTGTCGCGGTGATCCCGTTATTGTATGGCAGGAACATGTGCGGTTCCTTGACAATCGTGTCCCGAATGCCTCGGTTCACATTACCACGCGCCTGAAGGAAAGAGCGCACGTTAGATTCCAGCAGGCGAGCACCCCATTTGTTATAGATGCTTGCCAGCTGATCGCCGTTTATTACGGCAAGATAGCTTTCCAGTGCGGCATCTCCACCGAACGCCTTGAGGATGGGGATACTGCCGCCAAAGTCCTTTTCGAGGTCGATAACCAGGTCCTCGCGAGCTTGGCCCTGTTCCACATATTTTTGAAGACGTTTCAGGTCCCAGACGTTGTAGGTGACGCTCTTGCCGTCGATCTTTCCGGCGGAATAGGAATCAACTCTTGCAGAGGTGGATGCGGTCGTGGCGATGATCAGTTTGATGCTATCCAGTTGTGACCATTTGCGCACAATGAGATCACAAAGGATTGCACCGTCACTCGTTTCCTCGATCGCATCCCGGAACTCTTCGCTTCTCGCTGCGCGCAGAAATTCTACAAGTTTGCCAAATAGGCTTTTAATTTCAGGCGAACCCATTTGACGGATAGTTTCGCTGTACCGGAAATCTGTCAGTATAAGGCTCAGGGTGCTATCTTCGTTATCGGTCCCGATGCTGTAGCCGGTCACGGCAATCGGTTTTGTTAGAGTTTTAGCATCCTCTTTACGGCGGCGTTTCCACTCCCCCTCGTGCCTGCTCCAGGATGGTGTGTCGATTTCACCGGCCTCGTTCAGCATGTCGCCAACCAGTTCGAAAAAGCTCTCCTCCTGAAGTGCCCCTTCCGATGTGGCAGTTCCCATAATATCGCTCTGGAACTGTTGGTGAAATTCCTCAAGTCCATCCATATCAGACCTCCCCAGCTAAAATTCCCGGTTCAAATTCGGTGATAAAATCTGTGCATTCGGTCAAATCGATTGCGTAGGTGACATGGTGGACGCCACTGGTGAGAGGTGGCGTGATGCGTGGGAAGCCGTCGGCAACTGCGAAAGTCCGGCAGGTGCCAACAATCCAGCGGCGCTTCTCGTAATCGTGACCGCGTTCATACCCGACAGCTTCAAGGCGCTCCTCGAGAACATTGAGGCAGTCGGGATAATCCTCGAACAGCACGACGGTGTTTTCTACATGGCCGTGGAGATTGTCACCCTCCGGAATGACGGCGCTATCCACGTCATACACGCGGAGAAATAGTAGTTGTCCGGTTACATCGGAGAGCTGGTCCTCCGACGAAATCCTGACATACGGCTTGGCTGCGCCTCGTCGCGCTTTCACCTCGATGCAGGCTGCGGGGAACTCGAAGTCCTTTGCAGCGCCTTCCGGTCCAGTCCAGCCTTCTATCGCGGTCTCGGGCGATACGTGAGTTGAGATTTCACGAAGGAACGCCAGCTCGCCAACCAGCCCGCGCTGTTCCTCTTTGCTGAGGCCTTCAGAGGAGCCGCCTTTAAGCAGAAAATGCCACCGACGCGTTCGCCTGATGACACGGTCAAGCGCGGCCGATTGATCAGGCGCACATTCAGCTGCCGTTACAATATCGCGGCAGAGGGTTTCAAAAATCTCTCGGTGCGCGTTGTCGAGAAGTGATATGACGAGCGCTCTACCATTGACCGTCCTGAACTGTACAACGATGTTCTTGAGCGCAGGAAGATCGGCGACCATCTCTGCTTCGGGCCCGAGACCCATCAGCAGTGCCGGGGCCTTATTCTCGACCGTTGCCCAAAAGAAATCATGCTTCCCCTGCGCATCAACACGCCGCATGTTGCCTTCAGCAAGGCCTTTCCAGGGATCATTACTCATCTACGTTTTCCTCGTCCTCATCGGTGTCAGGATCGCCAAAGAGTTCACGCTGTTTGGTAGTGTTGATGATGTACTCGACCTTCTCGTTCGCGCTTGCGGATCTGGGAAAGCTGATGGCCCAAGCAATAACGGGTTTGTTCGGGAAATCCTTGTGATCAGCTATGTGCTTGTCCTTCGGTTCCTTGATCTCGACGAGGTAAAGTGCGATCAGCGGCCGCTCACGGACTTCGCGGTATATCCTGCCTGGATGGTTTGCCTTGGTATCCGCTGGAAGCGAACGTGCCTCGCGGTCAGCAGCTTCCACTTCGAGCGCCAGTTTTTCCGGAATTCCCAATCTTTCAACGCCTCGAGACGAAACGCGCATTTTGGAGCCGCCGATCGACATAAATCCACGCTCCAGGTCAAATGCACCGATTTTCCGTGTTATCGGGACAATGGGCCAACCGAGTGAAGTGTCCAAACCGCCCGTTTTCAGAGTAGCGATATGAACGTCCCAATCGGCGAGTTCATCATGCTCGCGTTTACGGATGTATTCCCGTAACGGATCGATCTGGGTTGTGATGCTCTCGTCCGCATTTACCCATGCGAGCAGGAAGTCGTCGATGAGCCCAACGGGGACAGTCTTTAGCAGGAACCCGCCTGCAACGGTTTCGGCTTTTTCTGGAGAATAACCTTCCTCTCGAAGCCGAGAGATGAATGCGCGTGCAGCGCTCCTGTTCTTTTGGATATCCTCGCTATTAGATACCAGTCTCGCGGTTTCCACAAAGCTCGAGGACAGGCCTACGGCCACCGTCTTCTTTCCGGAGCCAAGCTTGTTCCGCGCTGTGACCATTAGTGCGGACGGGTGACTTTTAACAGCTAAGCCGAACTGCTTCGGTGTCGCCTTCGCACTCTCCATAAGGCGCAGTTCCTGATGCAACTCCTCGGTTGCGTCCGCGATGTGGGCGTACCATGACACAGCTTCGCGGGGCATCCAGATACGACACAAATCATCATAGCCCATGCGGTAACCAAACCAGCGCCCCATTTGCATAAGCGTATCATACATCATGGTGTTGCGGAGGAACCAAGTGGTTGTCAGCCCTTCAAGAGTGAGGCCTCGGGAAAGCGAAAAGCCACCAACCGCAATCACAGTGACGCCCTGCTTACCTGCCGAGGAATAGTCGAGGTCGTTTCGTGCGCTGTTGACTTCGACAATCTTCGCCGATGCGACTGCGTTGTAGAGCGCTGCACGCACTTCGGGCCAATCAAATTCACTTGCTGAAAACTCGCCACCCCAAACTCTTTTCAGTTCGGCAATTTCAGGATCAAGGTCAGCTGCTGCCCCCTTGGCTCCATTGACGCGCAACGCATTCTTCATATCGTCGAGAACTTCATGCAGCCGAGTACGAAGAATGCCCTGCATGCGCGTAAATCGGCTCGCATTGACGAGCATGGAGGCGTGCTTATCGGCTTGGCCTCGCAAGTTACGGATTGTTCTGGCGACGAGAAACACACGGAGTGCATCGGTCAAGGATGTTGGCAGTTCGTTGAGCTCGTGGTCGATCTTGTGCTTTAGTGGCAGGATGTCTTCGTTATCGTCGATGTAACGGATGAACTCGGGTTCGGAGTCATCATCCGGTATGCCCTCGATAAAGACACGCTTGCCTCCGAAGTAGTTCGACGGTGCGTCCAGTCCGATAATGAAATCACGAGGGAAGAGATCTTCGCCCCACATATCGTTTTCCTGATCGGGATCGATGAAAATGTTTGCGAATGGGGTGGCCGTGTAGCCCACGTAGCAACTCCGGTGGAACAGGCCGAGCAATTCCCGGATCTGCCCGTTAATCCTCGTGACTTCTTTCTTTCCATATTTTGTATTGATGGATGCGTTGTCTGCTTCATCGTCAATGAGAAGCATCGGCTGACTGATCATCTCCTCATCGCCGTGCGAGCTGTTTTCCTTCAGCCAGTCGATCAGGTTCCCCAGAGTGCTGTAATTCTTTTTGATCACAAGGACGACTGGAACTTTGTAGGAGTCAATCTGGCTTTTGTTGGTTGTCGCGACGGCCTTTTTGAAGTCGTCGATCGTCGTGGTCAGGCTGACAGGCACATTACGATCATCGGACAAACCGACGCCGATACGCCTGTTACTTCTGCCCGCTCTCGACATCCTTCCGGTGTCGCGCCCGATGAACCCTTCGTCAATTCGCTGCTGCGTCTGGTTGCGAAGGTTGTTGTGGATGCCAGCGATTACGATGATCAGTCTGTATCCGGCGTCTGCAGCTTTACAGATCAAACCTGTGTAGTTGGCAGTTTTCCCACTTTGAACATGACCGACGACCATCCCTTTTGAGTCAAAGGGTCTACCTTGTTGCGGATTACCCATCCTGCCGAGCGTTTTGTCCGTGATATCGTCTAGTTTGATTACGACATCCTTCGGCAACCCGGTCCGGATCAGGTGCTCGCGGTAACGTTTCCAGTAGAACGGATCGATGTTTTGTTTAGCTTCGTCCAGCCAGGGTTCGAAATCATCACTGGTCACAACTGCGCCGAGGCCCATGCTGATGCCATTGCGTTCCTCGAATTCCCGCGCCAGAAATTCCTCCTGATCGGACGACACCGGCTCGTATCCCATTGCAGGCATTACTGAGTTCAGCGTTTTAATCAATGCGCGAAGTTCATCAGCTGTTTTTTTGTCAGAACCGACAATGGCTTGCGAAACTTGGGCATCCAGAAACTCGTAACTACTCATTTCAGGCGTCTTCCTCTAGGTGTTTTTTTATCATTTTTTGCGTTCGGCCCCAGTTGGAGCGGAGGACAACATAGTTTTTTAAAAGGTCCGGAATGATATCGGTGGAGATGCCGCCTTCGAGTAGGCTCGTGATCAGGGCCCCAACTTGTAGATCAAGAGCTTCGTCATCGAGATAATCGCTAGTAACGTTCTCCGCTCCGCCGATAATATCAGCATGAATGGTCTCCACCGGAAGGGACGATCCGATCAGGCGGATGCAGGTATCGAAATCGCTCTTCAGATCACCTCCGAGTCGATCACGAAATTCCCGGAAGACGGGGTGTGAAATATCCGGTTTAAAAATGATTTTGTCATCTCGCAAAACCCTGTTCCAAACCGGAAGCTGATCTTCTGCAATCAGTTTTCGTCCGCGGCGAGTGTAGGTTCTTTTCGACGTGGAAACAAAACGCTCAACGATGCTTTTGAGCTTGTTTCGTACAGTTGGTGGGAGCTGCGCCGACGCCTTTTTGACGTCGATTTTCCACTCAGCATCCATGGAGTTGGGGATGTCTACAGCGATGCGGCACAATTTTGTCGATTCAGCCTGCCTGGCCAAGCCTAGCCAGCCGCCCGCAATAATCAAACGGTCGGCCCGATAGATATAAAGCCCTTGCGATCTTTGGTGCCCTTCCGGCCCGCCAATGTCGTCCCATTCCTGTTGGGACATCTTCTTGTGGTGAGGGAGGGTAACACATTTGAATCTCACGATACCTTTCGAAAGCTTCAGGAACTCTTCGGAATCCAGTTGGCGTGCAGGGTGCCCCTCGGCGAAAGGGTCGATCGGGGCGAGTTTCACATGGTTGAGGTAGAGGGAAATTCTTGCAGGTGAACCACTCAGGTAGCGATGGAAGACCAACCTGAGATGGCGTTCCGCACTGCTAAGGGCTGCGTTGAGCGTTTGGGTTCTTTTGATGCCATCATTCTTGTAACCGCCATCGAGGCGATCAAGTTTTTTCCATACTACGATTGTGCCGGAGTCTCCGAGGTGCTGCGCAGAGGGAACTGTGCTTGGGTCATCAAGGATCATAGCTGACCAACGATTTGTTTCACCAACCCGATCCAGGTCCCAAGCCGCAGCTGTCGTTTCTCCGTCCTTTCGCGTTAGAACCGTAAGTTGCCGACATTGGGAAAAGCTCGCACTTTTTAGGCCAAGGCCAAAACGCCCCAGATCTTTTGCGTCGCGTTCATCCCGAGGATTTCTTGTGCCGGGCCTTAGAGCCTCAAGCAGCTCTGCTCTCGACATGCCGTGACCATTGTCAGCAATCGCTATCCAAGGATCATCTGTGACTGTATCGACAAAGATATCAATTCGCTTAGCAGAAGCAGTGATCGAGTTATCTACAATATCTGCCAGCGACGTTTCAAGGCTATAACCAAAATCCCTAAGGCCTTCGATAAGGCTTGCAGCGTGTGGTGGAAGATCAATTTCCTGTGACGCTGAAATATCCATAGAGAGGTATCCATTAAGTGTTTACTACGACAACATACCTGTCCTGAAACTTGGGTACTTGCAACAAGCGTGCTCGCAATATGCGCTAAATTAACCTTTTCAACGAGGTGCTCTGGAGCAACGAAATCAACCAAACACTTAAGGTGAAATCAAACCCCGTTAAATCCGGATGTCAAATTCCCTAGCGATTTCGTCAAGTAAAAGGGAAATTTTAAAGCAAATTGGACCTGTCGCGGTTTGATGCCGCTCCTTTGATAGCATTTACTGCAACAAAGGAGATGAATTATGGGACTGAAACGGACGGACGAATTCCGCCAAGATGCGGTTCGGATTGCACTGACCAGCGGGCTGACGCGCAGGCAAGTGGCTGATGATCTGGGCGTGGGGATGTCGCCGCTGAACAAATGGATCACTGCGCATCGAGATACGGATGTGGTGTCGAAAGAGGATTTAGAGCTCGCCAAAGAGAATGACCGGCTTCGGCGTGAGATCAGGCTCCTCAATGAGGAGAGGGAAATTCTAAAAAGGGCCACCCAGTTCTTTGCGGGCCTAAAGCAATGAGATTTAGGTTTGTTGAAGAACACAGCGCCAGCTTCTCGGCCAACCGCCTGTGCGATGTCGTTGGTGTAAGCGCACGCGGACTACGTGCGTTCCGCAGCCGCCCTGCCAGTCACCGACAGCGGTCTGATCTTGTGACGCTGGCGCACATCAAAGAACAATCGCGTCTCAGCTTGGGTAGCTATGGCAGACCACGCATGACCGAAGAGTTGAAGGAGATCGGTCTGAACGTAGGGCACCGTCGCGTTGGGCGTTTGATGCGCCAGAACGGCATATCAGTCGTCAGGACACGCAAACACAAGGTGACGACGGACAGTAATCACAAGTTCAACATCGCACCCAACTTGCTGGACCGAGACTTCACTGCGGACCAACCGAACCAGAAATGGGCGGGTGACATCAGCTATGTCTGGACGCGTGAGGGCTGGTTGTATCTGGCCGTGATCTTGGACTTGCATTCCCGGCGCGTCATCGGCTGGGCTGTTAGTAATCGGATGAAGCGCGACCTGGCGATCCGGGCATTGAAGATGGCCATAGCTTTCCGCGCACCAAACAAAGGCTGTATCCATCACACCGATCGTGGCAGCCAATACTGCTCTCACGATTACCAGAAGATCCTGCGACAGCATGACTTCAAGGCGTCGATGTCAGGTAAAGGCAACTGCTATGATAACGCAGCTGTCGAAACCTTCTTCAAGACCATCAAAGCTGAACTGATCTGGCGTCAGTCATGGAAAACACGGCGGCAGGCCGAGATGGCGATCTTCGAATACATCAACGGCTTCTACAATCCACGGCGACGCCACTCAGCACTGGGCTGGAAAAGCCCAGTCGCATTCGAAAGAAAAGTGGCTTAAACGAGCACTTGGGGCGGCACGAAAGCGTGACAGGTCCAGAATGGATCAAGACCCTATGCTTTGGTTTGCGCCGCCAAACGGCGCTCAGCAATGCTTGTAGGGCTAGGTCGGTTGGCATGCGAGACTGCATCGACCAGCCCACGACACGCCGTGAGAACAGGTCGATGACCACAGCGAGGTACGACCAGCCTTCATGGGTCCTGATGTAGGTAATGTCGGTCACCCAGGCACGGTCAGGGGCATCAACTTCAAACTGTCGATCCAGCGTGTTGTCCGCGACAACCGATGGCTTGCCACCATACCGCCCAGGTCGACGTTTGTATCCGATCTGCGCTGCAATGCCTGCCAAGCTGGCCAAACGTGCCACACTGTTCTCTGAACAGGTCTCGCCAGCATCGCGCAGGTCGTCTGCCAATTTGCGATATCCATAGACTTTACCGCTATCGGTCCATGCCTGCTGGATCAGCTCAGTCTGACGTGCATCCTCAAGCGCACGCTGGCTTAACGGTTCTTTAAGCCATGCATAGAACCCGCTGAAATGGACCATCAGCACACGACACATCGACCGAACAGAAAACTCTGCACGGTGAGCCTCAATGAACGCGTACTTTACTGAGACTCGCGCGCGAAGTACGCGGTCGCCTTTTTTAAGATCGTACGTTCCTCGGTGACGCGCGCCAGTTCTCGCTTCAACCGCCGGATCTCAGCGGCCTGATCCGCAGCCTCTGATCTGACACCAGGCGACTTCGCAAACTGCGACTTCCACGTGTAAAGCGACTTGGTACTGATCCCCAGCCGCTCCGCCACCTCGCTGACCGCATAACCACGCTCAACAACCTGCGCCACGGCGTCCTGTTTGAACTCGTCCGTAAACCGTATTCCCTTGTTCATATCCGTCTCTCCTTGGTTCCAAAATTACCAAGCAAACCGTCTACAAATCTAGGGGCACCTCAGTTTTTACGAAACCTCCACACATAGTGCGATGTCTTTAAGTGGCGACCTAATGGTCGGAGTAATTCCAAATCTCTATTCGATATAGTCATGGCAGAGCGTCGAAATCTGACCTCTGTTGGTCAGCAAGCGAATCGACGCCAAGAGCATAGATATAAGGTAAGAAGCTCCTGGCGAGATTAAGTTTTTTCGTTGAGGGCCGGTGCTTCAAAAGTGCGATCCACATGTACGTTAGGGATGTCTTCACCTGCCGTTGATCGTGCGATCGCCAAACTATCGGGTGGGCAAGCGGCCCCCAAGGACACGCTTTTTGCTTGATGAGGTTGCGTAAGTCTTGCTTCGCTAGCTTAGCTAGCGACAGTTTGCGCCGACTCTATTAACCACGCCACCACCGTATCGATAGATTTGTTCTGTTTGGGTTTTCGGGCGGCGAGCAAATAGAAATCCTGTTTGCCGGACATTGTTTCCGGTGTGATCTGTATCAGCCGTTTGGCCGCGAGATCCCGCGCCACCAGAAAGCGGCTGACCAAGGCAACCCCTTGACCAAACAGGGCTGCATCAACGGCGAGCGAGGTTTGGCTAAGGCGCAATCCGCGACCGCCCTTATCCTGCACATTCAGCAATCTTAGAAAATCCGGCCACAGGTCGTGGGTGTCGTGCAGCTTGGGCAGGGATGAAATCGCCTCTTTCCCTGCGGTGACACCTTGGCCGTCCAACAGGCTGGGTGCGGCCACTGCAATGACATCCTGCCGGAACAGCATGTGGGCATCCAGCGACGCACCAAAGGGTGGCTTTCCCTGCCGAACGGCAAGATCAATTCCATCGCTTTGAAAGCTGGAGACCCTTTCCGTTGCCAAAATGCGCAGGTCGATATCCGGGTGCTTGGCTGAAAAGTCGGGCAGATTGGGGATCAGCCACTTTGCCGCGAATGTTGGCGTCACACTGACCAGAACCTTGCCTGGTTCCGGTTTCAGCTGATCGGTGGCGCTGCGTAATGCCTCGAACGCAGCGGTGACACTGACATGATAACTGCGCCCTGAGGCGGTAAATGCCAGCCCCTTGGGCAGGCGTTCAAAGAGGGGCAGACCTAAATGCGCCTCAAGCTGACGCACCTGTTGGGCCACGGCACCCTGAGTGACGCCCAGCTCATCGGCGGCAGCCCGAAAATTCAAACACCGACCGGCGGTTTCAAATGCGCGCAATCCATTCAAGGGGGGCAGTTGGGACATTTTGACACTAAGATTTCTATTGGCATGAGGCAGGAATTCTCAAGCGAAGTCACGATGAGGATGCGTTATATGTAGATCAAGTGAGGCATGGAGTGAATAATGTCAGTAGAAAAAGTCGCGCTGATTACAGCGGGTGGAAGCGGAATGGGCGCAGATGCCGCACGTCAACTGGCCGCTGATGGGTTTCGGGTCGGGGTTCTGTCGTCGTCGGGCAAGGGGGAGGCGCTGGGCGTTGAGCTGAACGGGTTCGGCATCACCGGCTCCAACACCAATCCGGACGATCTGTCGGCGCTGGTGCAGGGCGCGATGCAGCGCTGGGGCCGCGTCGATGCCTTGGTGAATTCCGCGGGGCATGGCCCCAAGGGGCCGGTGCTGGAAATATCGGACGAGGATTGGCACACAGGGATGGAGGTTTACCTGATGAACGTCATCCGCCCGACGCGCTTGGTCACTCCGATCATGCAGGCGCAGGGCGGCGGTACGATTATCAACATCTCAACCTTCGCTGCCTTTGAGCCCGACCCGCTATTCCCGACCTCGGGCGTTTTCCGCGCCGGCTTAGCCGCTTTTACCAAGCTTTATTCCGATAAATACGCGGCGGATAACATTCGGATGAATAACATCTTGCCCGGATTTATCGACAGCCTGCCTGAAACGCAGGACCGTAAGGACCGCATTCCCATGGCGCGCTACGGGCAAACGCATGAGGTTTCCTCGGTGATCTCACTGCTCGCATCCGATGGAGGTGGCTATATGACAGGGCAGAACCTGCGCATTGATGGGGGACTGACCCGTGCCGTCTGACGCTATCGTCGCACGCCCGCGATTTGAGCGCATGGTTTTCGTGGTCAAATGGGGCGCGTCAATCATCCAGATCATGGGCTACACCGCGACCGGCTTTGGCTGGACGCCATGGAACCTGTATCTGTTCCTAATTGGTGTGCTGGGCTGGTTTGCAGTTGGCGCGATGTGGAACGACAAAGCGCTGATGCTGGTCCACCTCGTGGCTCTGGGGGCCATGAGCGCCGGAATGGTTAGTGGATCACCGACATAGGACTGATGCGTCCTGATCCGAAGCCGGTATTGGCCACCCGTCGCAATGGGTGGTCAAATCATCGACAGAACTCGCCCTGCATGATTTCGCCACCATTGGTGACGGTGCTGGTTGTGTAATCATAGCAATTTTCCGTATCGGCGGGGGCGTAGCGGATATAGTAGTCTTGCCCCTGATAGCTGTAATCCATGCTGTTGGAGCCATCGGAATTTTGGGTCATCACCAGATTTCCGACACCTCCTTGCGGTGGGCGGCCCGGCTCTGCCCCATCACCGGTGGTTGCAGTCATGGGGCGCACACGGGGTAATTGATCAAAGTCAGCCACTGCGCCCATCAGGCACTGCACGATATACGGCGCCTCTGGGGATGTGTGGTAGCGATAGCCGAAATCCGCGTCGGCCTGCCCGTTACAGACATCAAGCACCCCTTGCGCAATCGCGCTGCCATCGGGGTTATTATCGCCGTAAATCGGGTATCCATCAAAGGCCCAGCCAATGATCGCGTCGTCCTCGCCGGTATTATCCATGGCGTCGATCATGCAAGTTGGGGCGGTGTGATAGTGGTAGTCGTCGCCACGCCCGGCATGGCCACCGCAAACATCCAATTGGCCTGTTTGCACGGTGTCGTGGTGCGCTTGATGATGGGCCAGATCGGCCTCAGTCACCTCACCCCCACCTGTATAGTCATAGATCGGCACTCCGTTGACGGCCACGCCCAGCGCAGCATCCCGCGTTAGGGGCGTGCCGGTGAACTCTGACGTCAGGATGATCGGTGCGCTGTATTCAGCAGGCACCGGGATTTGCTCGTTCGTTCCGACAATACCGGTCATCAACTCATGATCGGGAAAGGTGTCGGATGTCAGCACGGCGTGGCTATCGGTGCAGGTCACGGTCACGCTGTCAGCAAAGCCTGCCTCTGCAACCGATGCGATCACCGCGTCGCAATGATCCTCATGTGCGGCGGCAGGACCTGCCACAGCCAGCAAAACAGGCGCTACAGCGCAATAAGTCAGGTGTTTCATGCTGTGCCTGCTCAGTTGACGGTCAGGCGGCACAGGACCGTGTTGCTTTGTTCAAGGTCCGGCCCCCAGATCAGCTCTGCCGTGTCATCCCATGTGATTTCGTCATATCCCCCCTTGGGGCTGACCTGCTGGGCGGAATAGACAGAGGCGGCGGGCCAGTCGGTGGCATCGAAATCTGCGCTATCCCAGCCTGTTGGTTCATCCGAGATATCGAAGCTGCAAACGCCCTCACCCGCGACGGGGTTGCTCTCATCTTCGCAGGATTTATCCAGCGGTGCGGTGTGGATGACCTCGCAAACCCAATCGCCAGAGCTGACGACAACCGGTTCACCGGCTGCATCGTGGATTTGCAAGATAATACCGCCATCGCCCATCTGCTGGCGGTTGGTGCCGATATATTCCAGACCGGTATCGTTCTCCTTGAAATCCTTGGCGACAATGCCGACCGTAAAGGGGCGCTGGGCGTCAAAGTCGAAACTCTCGGCGTTGAACGAGCGTTCGGTAGTGATGGATACGCTGTCCTCGGCAACCTGAATGCCATCGATGCGCATCTCGAACCAATTATCGGCCCAGACATCGGCGGAAAAAGTCTCTGCCATGGCGGAGGTGGCAATCGTTGAACACACGAGGAGGGTGGCGAGGTGCAGTTTCATGGCTTTGGTCCCTTCAGGTTCTGATAGGGTATACGTGCCAAAATCGAATTTCCGTCGATCTAATCGAAGATTTTCGGTGTTGGTGTCGCGAGATGTGTCGCTCGCATAGCTGCGGGGCATTCCCAACTGCTTTGGAATCGGCCCGCGCAGCACATCGCTTCTGCAATCATGTAAGGCACGGATTTTGATAGCGCCGACGCAGGGTAGGTGAGGGGTGGCACCGCTTTAGATGGTGCTTGAAAGCGGAGCGCCAAATAGGGGCTGTAGAGGTTGACCCGTCCGGCCTCTAAACCATCACCAGCTTCTTACAAGCGCTCACCTGTGTCGGCAGCAAGCCGTACCGCGCCGCCACCCCCGTACCGTCGGGTCGTCACGCAACTCCTCCAGCGCCTCTGTGCCTTGAAGTTATCCCTAAACTCTCGTTGCGTCCGAGCCATCCGACATCCCTTCATCATCGGGATATACCTAGCTCACCGCCCAGTTTTCTTGGACCAGAGGTTAGTCTGACACGATACGAGAGTTAATTCAGTGCGGTCTAATGAGCGTGTCAGCTAATTCATCGATGGCAACAGCGCGATGTTCCTTCATTGATAGCTGCGCTGCCATACCCATGATGACTGAAATCATCCCATCGTAGAGATTCACGTCCGCCGTTTCGCGATTTCCGCACACCAGATCAACGAAGTGTCGATGTTGGTAGAAGGTCGACCCATTGTGATCGCCCGCGTCCAGTAGCGTTGGATCGACGGGTATATTGCGCACCAATGGTCCCTTGGGTGAGCGTGGGCTTACAATAACCTGTGGCACGGGCGGTTCGCCAAGGTGCTCTGGCCAAAAGCGCCCCGGGCCCGGAACGAGTGCTTCAATCTTGCCGTTGGGCCCCACGGCGGACACTTCTTCCTGGTAGCGGGCGCCGTCGGCGAACATGCACAGTTCAAGAACCGCCCGCGCACCTGAGGCAAAGTCGACGATAACGTAGCCGTTATCGTAAATGTCCGGGGTCTCGCCATCGTATGTTTCGTCCAGATGGTTTACATCCTGTCCCCCGGAAGCCATCACGCGGATTGGCTCTGATTGTATCACAAGCCGCATCAAATCGAAGAAATGACAACATTTCTCGACAAAGGTTCCGCCGGTCTTTGCGTTGAACCTGTTCCAGTCCTCGACCTTGCTGAGAAACGGGAAACGATGCTCTCGGATCGTCAACATCTTGACGCCACCTGTCGCCGCTTCGACATCTTTCAGAAATGTTGCGATAGGTGGCATGTAGCGGTATTCCATCGCGACCCAGACAGGTGCCGGATAATTCTGGCGAAACACCTCTATTCGATTGATATCATTGGGATTGGTAAATAGCGGCTTCTCGACGAGAACCGGCAAGGGGCGTTTTGCAGCCAAGGCATCAAGCTGCTCCACATGTCGAAAGTTGGGGCTTGCGATCAGGATGCAATCCAGGCTCTCGACCTCCAACAGGGCATCGACACTGCCAACAAAGGTAGCGTCGGGTGCCAGATGTCTGGCTTGGTTTGCCATATCCGCATCCGGCTCAAAGATCGCGGAAACGCGTGTGTTCGGCAGAAGGGCGATATTGCGGAGGTGCTCCTGGCCCATCATGCCGCATCCGATAATGCCGTAGTTGACCTGTTTTGCCATGTCGATGCTCCTATTTCAGCCGCTGCACATATCGTGCGATATCCGTGTCAAACCATGTTCGAGAGTATTCAACGGGATGCGGTTTTTGCTCCCAACCGAGGCGTTCGATGTAGCCTGTCATCGCGCCGGGGGCTTTGCCGAATTCAACCGGGGCCCAGTCAGGCGTTCTTGAGATGCTTACGTAATCTTCGGCGCGTGTGATCCAAAAACCCAGCTTCACCTGATAATAGCGGTAGAGGGAATCCGAGGCCAGCGCGGGCAGAACCGTACCGCTATCGCCGTCCAGCCAGATTTCTTCCACGGCAACCGGTACTTTGTTGAGACACCGTAATCGTCTCATTCGTGTGCCATGGGT
Organism: Pontivivens marinum; assembly: GCF_900231835.1. Lineage (GTDB taxonomy): Bacteria > Pseudomonadota > Alphaproteobacteria > Rhodobacterales > Rhodobacteraceae > Pontivivens > Pontivivens marinum. The sequence goes on from NZ_OCTN01000012.1 coordinate 22,203, forward strand.
CGAGCTTCCGAATTCGGGCAGATCGCCGGGCTTTTCGCGCTCGGAAATGTCGAGGAAGCGCGCGGTTGGCAGGCCGCCGCCGGAAAGCAACTCAATGCGAAACATAGAGTAGGTGCTTTGCGCTTCAGGGTTGGATCTTACGTAATTTCCTGATCCCTGCACACGTTCCAGAAGTCCCTTTTGTTCAAGGATCGTCAATGATTTCCGCAGCGTGCGAACGGTGACCTGGTGCGTTGCCGCAAGCTGGCGCTCAGGCGGCAGGCGTTGCCCGTCAGTCAGGCGACCGGATGCAATTTCACGGATCAGGACTTCGCTCACTTGCACATAGATTGGCAGGGCAGCGGGGCCGACGCGGCGTTCATACAAGTGCGGCTCCTTCCCTGCTTGAAAATTGATGCCCCATTGATTTACATCAAAGACAAGGTTACGCAAGACAAATCCGCGCAACAGCATTGGGGAATCAAATGACAATTGTTCCGGTGACATCACCAGATCTGGACGCGGCAGAGGTCTCATGGTTCTCGGCGCTCTGCTCTGACGATTATCAGTTCCTGGGGGTGCCGGACGGCGATCTGCGTTCGTCGTGGGCACATTGTTCCGATATTGTGAAAACCGCCGAGGATCAGGGCTTTCGCAACATCCTGTGTCCTTCATCTTATCAAGTTGGTCAGGACACGCTCAGCTTCGTTGCGGGATGCGCTCCGATCACGTCAAAGATCAACCTGCTTGCCGCCGTGCGCTGCGGAGAGATGCAGCCGATCATGCTTGCACGCACCCTTGCCACGCTCGATCACATGCTGGAAGGGCGTTTGACGGTCAACATCATTTCGTCCGACTTCCCCGGACAGCAAGAGCCCAGTCCCTACCGTTATCAGCGGTCCCGCGAGGTTGTTCAAATCCTCAAACAGGCGTGGACCCGGGACGAGATCAACCACACTGGCGATATCTATGATTTCAAGGGCCTGACGACAGACCCGGTGCGGCCTTATCAAACGGGCGGCCCGTTGCTCTATTTCGGTGGCTATTCCCCCGATGCGCTTGAACTATGCGGCGAGTATTGCGACGTCTATCTGATGTGGCCCGAAAAGATCGAAGAGCTTGAGGGGCGCATGAAGGCCGTCAATGCCGTTGCGGAACGCTATGGCCGGACGTTGGATTACGGGCTGCGCACTCATGTCATCGTTCGCGACACGGAGGCCGAGGCGAAAGAATACGCTGAATATATCGTCTCCAAGCTGGATGATGAACAAGGCAACGCGATCCGCAACCGTGCGCTGGACGCGAAATCGCTCGGCGTCAGCCATCAGGCCAAGAACCGCGACCTGGCCGATAATGACGGTTACATCGAGCCGCATATGTGGACGGGCGTGGGACGGGCGCGTTCGGGCTGCGGTGCTGCAATCGTCGGGTCGACGGATCAGGTGCTCAGCAAGCTGGAGGCCTACCAGAAAATGGGCATCCGCTCCTTTATCCTGTCCGGCTACCCACATATTGATGAGGCCGAGCATTTTGGCGCCCGTGTGCTGACGCAGATGAAAACCTGCTCCTTGCCCCAGGAATATGGCCGCGTTCCGGCGCAGCCCCCTGCAACCCCCCTTGCCTCAGGAGTTCGCCGCTAATGGACCGCATCTCAATAGATTCCGATCTGTCGTTCAGCCGCCTTGTCTATGGCATGTGGCGCGTCGCTGACGATACCGATACCTCACCCGCCTTTGTGGAGGCCAAAATTCAGGCGTGTCTGGATCAGGGCATCACGACCTTCGATCAGGCGGATATCTATGGCGGCTATGTCGCCGAAGCCGTGCTGGGTGATGCGTTGAAGGCGAACCCGAAGCTGCGCAATCGAATGGAGATCGTGACGAAGTGCGATATCGTTGTGCCGGCTGGCCGCTACGCGGATACGCCAGTGAAGCACTACGACACCTCGCGCAAGCATATCGAATATTCGGTCGAATGCTCCCTGCGTGATATGGGGTTGGACCATATCGACATGCTTCTGATCCATCGCCCCGACCCTTTGATGGACCACAACGAGACCGGCGCGGCACTGGATGACCTGGTGCAAAGCGGCAAGGTTCGCGCGGTGGGTGTGTCGAACTTCCGCCCCTACGACTGGGATTTGTTGCAGTCGGGCATGAAAACCAAACTGTCGACAAACCAGATCGAGATTTCATTGGCTGAAGTCGCGCCATTCACCAACGGGGACATGGCGTTTCACCAACGGCAGGGACATGCCATGATGGCTTGGTCGCCGCTGGGTGGTGGCGCGTTGATGACAGGCAAAGGCGAAGTCGCTGACCGTCTGGACGTAATCGCGGCAGATCAGGGTGTGGACCGCGCGGCGGTGGCCGTGGCCTTCTTGCTGCGCCATCCGTCGAACATTCTACCCGTGCTTGGCACCAACAATCTGGACCGCATCGCGAAAATATCCGACGCGTTGAAGGTCGAACTTGATCGTCCGACGTGGTTTTCTCTGTACGAAGCAGCCTTGGGACGGGAGGTCGCCTAGTGTCGATTCACGCCAATGCCTCCTCAAGGGCCTTTGTGCCGGACGAGACAAATACACGCCTATTGCGTGATGCATTCGGGCGGTTTGCGACTGGCGTGACGATCGTGACAACTGCAACGGAGAGCGGCGTGTCTGCAATTACGGCGAGCAGCTTCGCGTCGGTCTCCCTATCACCACCATTGGTTCTTTGGTCACCTGACAAAAAATCCCGCAGGTTTTCGCATTTCGAGTGCGCAACACATTATGCGGTCCACGTTTTATCTGCTGACCAAGATGAACTGTGTTGGGCTGTGGCAAAAGATGTGAATGCTCTGAACAACCGCAATTTGCAACTTAATGCAGAAGGCGTACCGGTTCTCGAGAATTGCCTGGCACGTTTCGAGTGCACGAAAACCGCCGCCTATGAGGGCGGCGATCACGTCATAATGCTTGGGCAGGTGAACCGGGCACAGATGCGCGAAGACGGCGACCCGCTCGCCTTCTACAAGGGCCAGATGGGAAGCTTCACGGCAGACTGACAGCGACGCACGGTGCAACTTGCACAGTGCCGCTTCGGGTCGCGTACTCCACCCTTGGCCCTGAATGATCAGAGCTCAAACTGGTTTCCCGGCGCAACGGCAGTGCCCCGAACGGTCAATGAACGAGTTTCGCCTTTGGGTAAGGACACGATTGCCTTGTCCAGAACCGGATTTGCCGTTCCTGCCTGTTGCCAGTCGAGTTCAAGGGTGTCACCACGACTGACCAACGAGAAATTCAGAAGCGAGTATGGCGCATCTACGCTCACGCCGTCATCCTCGAAGAGATAGCCAGCACCGCTTCCGTCGCCCTGCAACGGGAAAAGCGCCAGGACCCGCCCCATATCGGCCATCGGATCAGCCCGTTCCGCGTCGATGGACATTGGCAGTACTGCGCCAGCCCGGACAAATAGCGGAATCGTCGCGAGGTCGACGACCTTTTCGACGACTGCGCCCGGTGCGTGCCACTGCCCGCTGTCGAAATCCCACCAGCCGGTGGCATTGAGCGGCAACCGCACCTTGCGCGACGTCGCCCCCTGCTCGGTGACATTGGCCACCAAGAGATCGCGGCCCAACATGAAATCGTCGGTCTCCTCCCAGGCATGTGGATCGTTCGGATGGTCAATGAAGATCGGCCGCAACATCGGCTCATCGTCTTGTACAGCCTGCCACAGCAGCGTGTAGAGATAGGGCATCAACCGATAGCGTAGGTTGATGGCATCGCGGATGTGACCGGTGACTTCGGGATGCATCCAGGCTTCGTTCGCGCTTTGATCGTCGTTCCACGAATGGATCGTGAAGCGCGGATGGAAGATGCCGTTCTGGACCCAACGCACGAATAGTTCCGGGTCGGGCCGTGGGCCGGAAAAGCCGCCAACATCATGCCCGACATTGAACATGCCGGACAGGCTCATCCCAAGGCCGGTACGGATATTGTAACGGAGCGTTTTCCACTCGGTTCGATTGTCGCCCGACCAGGTCTGCGCATAGCGCTGGATGCCGGGTGCCCCGGACCGACAGATCAGATAGGGTCGCTTGTCCGGCGCATGGGCGCGTTGGGCCTCTTGGGATGCGCGGGTCATCAACACGGACTGTAGCGGCCGGATCAATGCGATATCGATCGGCTCACCGAAACCTGCGCATTGGGCTTCGCGATCCCAGACCTCGTACTCGTTATTGTCGTTCCAGGTGGACCCGATGCCATTTTCGAGCAACTGAGCAGTCACGCCGTCTTTCCACCATTTGATCGTGTCGGGATTGGTGAAATCCAGGTGAGAGCCCTCATCATCCCAAAAGGTGGATTGCTCGGGTGCTCCGGTTTCGCTGTCTTTGACAAACAGACCAGCCGCTGCAACCTCAGCGTAGAGCGGGTGGTCGTTCAGCAGGCACGGTTTGATGTTGCCAATCAGATGTACCCCTGCATCGCGGAACTTGCCGGTCATGGCTTTGACGTCCGGTACCTTCTCGCGGTTCCAGTTGAACACGTAGCGTTTTCCGTTGATCGACGAGTATCCAGACGAGAGCTGGAAACTGTCGCAGGGGATCTCGTGTTCCGCGATCTTTTCGACGAAACCTTCAAGCTGCTCCTGCGCATTCTCGGCATCCGTGTAGGACATGGTTGAACCTGAGTAGCCCAGCGACCAACGCGGGGGGAAACAGGTGCCTCCGGTCAGGCGGACGTGGCCCTTTACGAGGTCCAGCATATCGGGTGCCCATCGCAGGTAATAATCAAGGTCGCCGTCGTCGCTGCGATAGGCGCGATAGGGCAGATGGTAGTTGTCCAACTCCTTGCCCAAATCGAAATGGCAGCTTGCAAGGTTATCGTAGAAAATCGACCACGCCCCGGACCTGACAGTTTGCGTCATGGTTAGCGGCATGTGTTTGTAAAGCGGATCAGTGGTTTCCGCGTCGTATCCCATGGCGTCGAGGTTGCGCATCTCGTAATGACGACCGCGCCTGTCGAGCGGGCCGGTTTTCTCGCCCAGACCGTGTACGGGTTCGTCCGGATATCGGCGCAGGAAATGGTTGTGCCGATGGTCCCGCAGGCCAAGCAGCATTCCTCCCGTGGGGCGTTCTTCGACAAAGGTCTGCCACACGCCATCGACCTTGACTGCCCACGACAGGTGCAAGGGGTGCGAAATCGTGAGTCTGATCGTGTCCGTGCTCAGGGTCAGCGCGTCGCCGTCCTCGATCGTGACTCGCGGGCTGTCGAACCCTGACATGTCGTCGCGGTTGCGGCCTTCCCACGGGACATCGGTTTTCGCCACATCGGTTTTGGGTGCGATGCTCCACGTACGGGGCAATCGCCACGCACCGTCCTTCTTCAAAGACACGCGAAACAGCTGGTTTTCAAGCGCCACCACCCGCAGGATGTGGCGGTCTTCGACCCGCAACTCCACACCGTCGGGCCGTTGACGCTCCAGCGTCCATGACTTCAGAGTTTTCATGCGGCGTATCCTCTCAAGGTCGCGTCGCCTTTGTGGAGTGTGCCTGTATTTGGCCACAAGACCACAGCCATCGACAGAAATGACAATGGCGGCGTATCAAACAGGGGGTTGGTTTTCGACGGGTGGGCGCTGGTACCCGTGCGGGGGTTCTTTAAGCTTAAGCTATACAGCATATGACGTGACGCGCGTGGCGAGCGTATCCAGCAACACCGGCGAGGCATCCGGCACGCCGATGAGATCGGCCATTTGGGCAGCGGCATCGCGAATATCCCTTGCATCATCAAACAGCCTGGCAATTTGTTTGGCGTTTGGGTCTGCAAAAACCGTGCCATCGCGATGTGCCCGCAGTGCGAATGCGATCCAGGCCGCAACCGCGTCCAATGCCTGAGACCCTTCGGCAGTATTGCCCATCAGCGGCACGATACGTTCACGCATTTTCAGGCTTCCGTCCGCTGCGATCTGGATCAATTCGTGGCGCATTTCGGCTACGGCAAACCGATCGATCAGTGCGTCGCGGTAGGCGGGCAGGGTGTCGATCACAACGGGCGGCAATGTGGCGGCTGCCATATCCCACAGCCGTTCAACACCCCTGCGCAGGGCCGGATCAGCCATCGCTTCATGCACATATCTATGCCCTGCGAGCAGACCAGCATAGGCCAGCCAAGAATGCGCAGCATTGAGCAACCTGAGTTTGCGTTTCTCGAACGGCGCAACATCGGGCACCAGTTCGGCGCCGACGTTCTCCCAATCCGGTCGTGGCCCGGCGAAATCGTCCTCGATGACCCATTCGGTGAAGGCCTCGGTCATGACAGGTGCCACTGCGGGTCGGCCCGCAGATGCGGTGATTTCGTCAATTAGGCCTTCGGTCGTTGCGGGTGTGATCCGGTCGACCATGGTGTCGGGAAACCGATTGCCGGGATCGAAGGCGATGTTCGCGCTTTTGGCGAAATCCTCAACTGCGGCGGCGAGCTTTGAGCCATTGCCCGAGAGGTTGTCGCAACTCAGCACTGTCAACGGATTGAGCCCCGCATCCATCCGTCTTGCAAGTCCGTGTGCAAGCAGGCCAATGGCGCCACTTGGCCGCCCTGCGAGATCGGCGGCGATATCGGGGTGCGTCAAGTCCAGACGCCCAGTTGCGGGAGCGAGACAATACCCTTTTTCGGTGATCGTAAGGGTCACGACATGCAGCTCTGGATCGACAAAGGCATCCACAACCGCCGCAGCATCCCGGCTTGCGAGCAGAACCCTGTCGTGAACCGTGATGTGTTCGACTTGCAGCCCGTTGGCCCCCCGGATGCCGAGGCTATATCCCGTTCCGTTTTTCAGCGTGTCAAATAGCGCCTCGTTGCGCATCACGACACCGGTGATCCGCCAGTCGCCTTCGGCCCGGGCTGTATACCAGGCCTGATGCGCCCTATGAAAATTGCCAAGACCGATATGGAGCAGACGTTGCATAATTCAGGCGCCCTCTATTCTGTAGGCGTCGATCGCGGCATCATGGGCCAGCCAATCGCCCAGCCTGGCCGCCTCGCTTTTGTTCAGGACGCCGCGCGCGATCTGGTCGGCAAGGTGAAGCGCCACTCCGCGCCGCCACATGTTGTGACGCGCGGGGATAGACAGGAAAGCACGTGTATCATCGTTGAAACCCGCAAGGTTGTAGTAGCCCGCCGTTTCGACGACATTATCGAAATATCGCCGGATGCCGTTCAAGCTGTCGTGAAACCACCATGGTGGACCAATGCGCAGACACGGCCAATGTCCCGCCATAGGCGCAAGTTCCCGAGCATATGTGCTTTCATCCAATGTGAAGACGAGAACGCGCAATCGTGGATCGTTGCCAACCCTGTTCAACAGGGCGCCCAAACCGCCCACCCAATCGAGCGCACCGGGTATATCCGCCCCCATATCAGGGCCGACGGCGTCACTCAGCGCTTTGTTCGTATTGCGGCGGCTGCCCGCGTGGATCTGCATGACCAGACCATCTTCCGCCGACATTTGCGCCATCTCAACAAGCATGTGCCCGTAATAGGCGCGCGCTTCCACGTGGTTCAGGGTGCCCGCAACGGCGCGCGCATGCAGCGCGGTGATCTGGTCGCGGTCGAGCCAGCAAGTCTGCAAGTCGGGCACGTCGTGATCCGTCGCTGTGGCCCCCGCAGAACGGAATGCCGCGCGGCGATCACGCAGTGCCGCAATGAATTCGTCGTAATTGTCCGTGTCGCGGTCCGTCATCGTTGCCAAGCTGGAAAGCGCTGCGCGATGGCCTGCTTTTTGTGGGTTCAGCAGGTCATCGGGGCGAAAGGTCGGCACGACCCGACCCGACAAACCGGACGCCGCAATTTTTGTGTGGTCCGACAGGGGCGATGTGGCCGGATCCGTCGTTGCCAGCAGCGAGATGCCGAACCGATCGAACAGCGCGCGTGGCCGGAAAACGGGGCTGGCCAGCTTTGCCTCGATCTGGTCATAGACTGCGTCGGCGGTTTCGGGGGCAAGGGGGGCTTCAACCCCCAAGGTGTGATAAAGCGTATGCTCGAGCCACTGTCGGCTGGGGGTTCCGAGGAACAGATCCCAGTGTCGTGCGAACAGGCGAAATACAGCACGCGGGTCGCGGTCGCGACCCTCGGGGCCGATCCCGAGATCGCCGAGCGGGACGCCCTGTGAATACAGCATCCGGAACACGTAGTGATCGGGTTGGATCAAAAGCGCCGCTGGATCGGAGAATCTGGCATCTTTCGCCCACCACACAGGGTCGCAATGGCCGTGGGGTGAAACGATTGGAAGGTCACGTATACCCTCGTAAAGAGACATCGCCACAGGTGGTAGTTCAGACGTAGGTGCCTTGTTCATGGTGCTCTCTCATGTCTCATTGAGATCGAAAAACGCGCGATTTGCTGCGATAGATTCAGACAGCGTGCCAAGCACAAGCCGCAGGTGATCTCTCAGCTGCCGTGTGGCATTTCGTAAATCGCCTGTGCGGATCGCTTTGAAAATCCGATCGTGCTCTTCATAAAGGCGGCTCATGTTGTCCGCCCTGTCGAGGGAGAAGACCCTCAGACGATCAAGCACCATCTTTTCGCGGGTCAATGCGCGCTGTATCCTGCCAAGTCCTGTCGCCCCGGCGAGCGCAAGGTGAAACTGATCGTCGAGAGTTTGAAATGCGGATTTGTCTCCGGTCCCAACTGCGCGACGCTGCTCTTCGAGGTTGGCATGAAGTGCTGTGTCCGCGGTTTCGCAAACCCCTGTCTGACAAAGACGTTCGACGACGGCCACCTCTATCGCCTCGCGCAGGAACTGCGCACTTGTGATCTGATGCACTGAAAGTTTCGTGACGAAAGTGCCGCGACTGGGCCGCGTTACGATCAGGTTTTCTTCTCTCAGCATTGCGAAAGCTTCGCGCACAGGCGTCCTGCTGGCTCCGAACAGTTGGCCGACCTCCTTTTCGGAAATCATCTGTCCCGGAGTCAATCGCATAGAGAGGATGGCAGCTTTCACAGCAGCGGCGATTTGATCATTGGCCGGTCGCGACGTGTCCATCGGCGGAACATCTACGCCAGCTGATCGAGTGTCATCAGATGATCGGTTCACGGCTTTTCCGTCGCTCCATGGGCTTGCAAGTGATCTTGTCCAAAACTGGATACCGGTATACCGGTCAGTTGACAACCGGTATACCGGTATGCACTCTAAATCTGGGATCTACGGAAAGGGGGGAGCCTGGCCGAACGCAATCGTGGCAATCGACCATTTTTGTGGCGGTGAAGTGCAGAACCGGACCTGGAATCTTTGCAAATACTGGTTGGCGCAGACACTGTGCGACACCCGAATAATAAAAATAATATCGCTTCAACTTGGAGGAGTTAATCAAGTGAATAAGAAACTCATGAGAACCACCGCCATTCTGGCAGGTCTGAGCATGACGGCCTCGGCCGTTGCCGCCCAGGAAATCCGCTTTCAATGCTATTCGGATGGCAATGAATGCGAAGTCTACGAAGATTTGCTGAGCCGCTTCGAGGCGCAGAACGAGGGCGTGGATGTCATCGTAGACGTTGTGCCGTATCAGGCAATTCTGGAAAACCTGCCGGTGCAGCTGGCTGCAAGCACTGGCCCTGATCTGGCGAAGGTCACCGATCTGGGTGGTTTGAACGAGTACTACCTCGATCTGACGCCTCACGTTGACGCGTCCTACTGGGAAGAATCGTTTGGCGAAACGCTGAATTGGTACCGCGTCGGCGACCGTCAGGGCATCTACGGCCTGCACTCTCAGCTGACCATCACCGGCCCGTTCGTCAATGCCACATTGTTTGAGCAAGCGGGCGTGGAAATGCCGGGCGAGGGCGCGACTTGGGACGACTGGGCCGCTGCGTCAAGGGCGGTTATCGAAGCGACTGACGCTGACTTCCCCATGGCGATGGACCGTTCCGGTCACCGCGTGGCAGGTCCGGCGATTTCCTACGGTGCGAAGTATTTCGACGCGGACGGTGTAGGGTCCTTCGATGGCTTTGAGACCTTCGCGGAGGCCTTCGTTGGCTGGAACGAAGATGGCACCATGGCGCGCGACGTTTGGGCCAGCCAAGGTGGGTCAACCTATGCGGACGCCGCACAGGAATTCATCAACGGCGAAGTCGCATTCTACTATTCGGGTTCCTGGCAGGTTGGCCGCATGGACGAGCAAGTTGGTGATTTCTTCGACTGGCAGGTCGTCGGCTCCCCCTGTGGTCCGGCTGGTGCATGTTCCGGCATGCCGGGCGGTGCGGGGATCGTTGGCTTCGAGGGAACCGAGCATCCTGAAATCGTTGCATCCATCATCGATTTCCTTGCTGCTGAAGAGAACTACGCAGAAGCGGCGGCACGCACCAGAAACCTGCCGGCACACCTTGGTGTTGCAGCCGCGGGCGTCGAGTTCGAGAACGCGTCTCCGGCAGCGCAGGCTGCGTTGAATGGCTTTGCCGGCGCTCTGCCTGACGTGTCTCCGGTTGCCTTTGCCTATCAGGGTTATTCCGGCAACCGCGCAATGTTCGGCATCACGGTCGAACGGTTGAGCCAGGCTATCGTCGGTGAACTCAGCGTCAGCGACGCTATGGACCGTGCGGCATCCGATCTGGAATCGGCATTGGCCGAAACCCAGTAAACCACAAGATCCCCCCGCGCTGCTGAGGCGCGGGGGGCACCACCTGTGGAGGGCTCTATGCTTCATGTCATTTCCCCGATCATGCGCGTGATCGAGATCCCGATGCTGGCGCTTCAGCGCGTGCTGGGGATCAACAAACTCGCATGGGTCTTTCTCTTCCCCAACTTGCTGCTTTTCGGCCTGTTCGCATTCCTTCCGGTCATCCTGAACGTGGTCTATGCGACGACAGGCGGCGACAACGTGTTGTTGGCGGATCGCCCCTATGTGGGCCCGCGCAACTTTGGCACCTTGATGGATTGCTCGAATTACCTTGATCCGAATTCGTGCCGCGAGGACAAATTCTGGCGCGCCGTGTGGAACACCAGCTGGTTCGTGACCTTGCAGGTCGGCATGATGGTCTGCTTTTCACTGCTGACGGCGGTTATCCTTAACGGCGAAATACGCGCCCGCGGTTTTTTCCGCTCGGTCTTTTTCTTTCCTGTCTTGCTGTCTCCTGTTGTCGTTGCCCTGATCTGGAAATGGATATTGCAACGCGAAGGCGTGCTGAACGCGTTTCTGGATTGGACGGGTATCGGCGGCTTCAACTGGCTGGTGGATGCGCAATGGGCGTTCGGCTGGTCCGTCTTCATCTCCGTCTGGGCTCATATGGGGTTCTACACCTTGATCCTGCTGGCCGGTTTGCAGGCAATCCCGCGCGACGTGTATGACGCAGCGACGATGGACCGCGCATCGCCTTGGCGCACGTTTCGCCGCATCACATTGCCGCTATTGGCACCGACCATGCTGGTGGTGCTGGTGTTGGCGTTGATCAAGGGCGTACAGACGTTCGATGAAATCTATGCCTTTACGGGCGGTGGCCCCGGCACGGCGACGACCTTCATCATTCAATACATTTACGAAGAAGGCTTTGCGGGTGCTCCGCGCCTGTTCGGTCTGGCCGCTGCTGCGTCGCTTCTGGTGGCCCTGGTGCTGATCCTTTTGACGCTTGTGCAACTCTGGGCGAACAGGAAGAACGCAAATGGCTAAAGTCATCTCCTTTCTGACGGCGACGCGCGGCAAGGGCCGCCTGCATTGGACCGACTGGGTATCCTACGCCTATCTGGCGATTGGCATCTTTCTGATGTTCGGTCCTGTGATCTGGCTGGTTCTGTCCAGCTTCAAGACGCAAAACGAACTGGATCGGTTCCCGCCACGCTTCCTGCCTTATGCGCAGGAAACTGTGGAACTGGATGGGTTTGAAGACCCGTTGATCCTCTTCACGGTATCGCGGACGTCTGAGTCCGAAGTGGCGGGTGAGACCGTTGCACAAACCCGTCGCGGTGCAGGCCGCGCAGAGGTTGTGCGGCTGGATGATCCTGAAACGCGTATCCGGCTGCCAGCAGTTGATTTGCAGGCGATCGAGTCCGTGGCATTCGCAACCGAAAATTACACACAACTGTTTGAGAGGTTCAATTTCCTGCGGTTCCTGTGGAATTCGACCTTTATCACCGTGGTCGCGACGCTGTTGATGCTGCTGGTCAATTCGATGGCCGCTTTCGCCTTGTCCAAATACGAATTCCGGGGCCGGACAACGGTGCTTCTGCTGGTCATCGGCACATTGATGATCCCGCAAACGGTGGTCTTGGTGCCGCTGTTTCTGATCGTGACCGAACTGGGCATGTTCAACTCGCTTTGGGGAGTGATCATTCCGGGGGCCGCGACACCGACAGGCGTGTTCCTGTTGCGCCAATACATGATTACGATACCGGATGAAATTCTGGATGCCGCGCGGATGGACAAGGCATCCGAGTGGAAAATCTTCTGGCGCATCATCGTGCCATTGTCTGCGCCCGCCATCGCCGTGCTTGCGATCCTCGCGATCATGTGGCGCTGGAATGATTTCCTATGGCCGCTGATTGTTCTGACGCGCACAGAAAACTTCACACTGCAACTGGCATTGAATTCGTTCCAGGGGGAGTTGCAGACCGACTGGGCCTCGCTTCTGGCCATGACGGTTCTGACATTGTTGCCGATCGCGGCCGTCTTCATGTTCCTGCAAAAATACATCGCCACGGGCATCGCTTCGACGGGGGGCAAATAATGGACCTGAACTTACCAAGCGTGGGCGTGCAGCTCAAAAACGCGCGCAAATCTTATGGCAATGTCGAGGTCATCAAGGGCATAGACCTTGATATCAGTCACGGCGAGTTCTGCGTGTTTGTCGGGCCGTCAGGGTGCGGAAAATCTACGCTGTTGCGGATGATTTCCGGGTTGGAGCCGATTTCGGGCGGGGATATCGTGATCGGGGATGAGGTCGTGAACGACATCCCCGCCGCTGACCGTGGCCTGGCGATGGTGTTTCAGTCTTATGCCCTCTATCCGCATATGACCGTGGAGCAAAATCTGAGCTTCGGGTTGGAGAACATCAACACGCCCCGCGCCGAAATCAAGGATAAGATCAACGCCGTCTCTGCGATGCTTCAGATCGATCAACTGCTGGATCGGCGTCCCAAGGATCTGTCAGGCGGTCAACGCCAGCGCGTCGCCATTGGCCGCGCAGTTGTACGCGAACCCCGAGTGTTTCTGTTTGATGAGCCGCTCTCGAACCTCGATGCGGAACTTCGCGTCGATATGCGCGGCGAGATCTCGGCGCTGCACAAACGGCTCGGGAACACGATGATTTACGTGACCCACGACCAGGTGGAGGCCATGACAATGGCCGACAAGATCGCCGTGCTGCGTCTGGGTGAGTTGGAGCAATTCGGTGCGCCGCTCGAATTGTTCAACAACCCGCACAACCTGTTCGTGGCGGGTTTCATCGGCTCGCCCAAGATGAACTTCCTCAAGGGCAAGGTGGATGCAAGCGACCGCACGTTATTGACGCTGGAAACCGGAGAGCAGGTACGCCTTCCCGGCACTGGTTTCGCGCAGCAGGCGGGGCAATCCGTAACGCTTGGCATCCGCCCCAATGAACTGCAACCGGCAACGGACGGCGCACTTCATCTCGAAGTTCGCGCGGTCGAACAACTCGGCTCCGACAGCTATCTGTACGGCGCCCTTAGCGATGGGACACGTCTGACTGTCCACAATTCCGGCCAAACGGTAGTCCGTGAGGGCGAAAAGGTGCCGCTCAGTTTTGCCACGGACGCCGTACATCTTTTCGACACTGAATCCACTTTGACCCTACGGGATCAATCATGAGGCAAACATGGCGCTGGTTCGGCCCCGAGGACGAGATAACGATTGGTGATATCCGCCAAACCGGCGCCGCTGGAATCGTATCAGCGCTGCACCATGTGCCGACAGGCGCTGTATGGACGCCAGATGAGATTGCCAAGCGCCAGCGTGAGATTGAGGGACCACCCGACACGCCAAGCGGGCTAACGTGGGACGTAGTGGAAAGCTTGCCAGTTTCCGAGGCGATCAAAACCCAAAGCCACGATTGTGCCGCGCATATCGAAGCGTGGCGAACGAGCCTTCGCCATCTCGCGGCGGCTGGACAGAAGGTGGTCTGCTACAACTTCATGCCGGTCCTTGACTGGACGAGGACTAATCTGGCCGCGCGGTTGCCCGGTGGTGGCACAGCGATGGCTTTTGACCTGATCGATTTCGCTATTTTCGATCTACATATCTTGCAGCGCAAAGAAGCGGAGGAGGAGCATTCTGCTGCGATCCAGGACGCGGCTTTAGAGCGGTTATCGCAGATGAGTGATGGTGCGAAGGCGGCCTTAGCGTCTAACATCGTTGCGGGGTTGCCGGGATCGAACGATCGTTGGACGTTGGACGACGTTCGCGCCAACCTTGGCACCTATTCCGCGATTTCGCCGACTATGTTGCGGCAAAACCTGATCGATTTTTTGTCCGAAGTCGCTCCATTGGCCGAAGAGCTTGGAATGCGCTTGTGTTGCCACCCTGACGACCCACCATTTCCGCTGCTCGGTTTGCCGCGCGTAATGTCAACGACGGACGACTATGCCGTGATGCTTGGTGCGGTGGACCTGCCTGCGAGCGGAGCCACGTTTTGCACAGGCTCGCTGGGCGTGGCGGAAGGGTTCGCCCCGGTCGATTTCATCACCCGCCTGGGCGCGCGCATCCATTTCGTCCATCTACGCAACACGCTGCGTGCGGGGCCCGTTGATGGCACTCGCGTCAGTTTCCATGAATCCGAGCATCTCGAAGGTGACACGGATATGGTGGCGACACTAGACGCGCTTCTTGCGCAGGAGGCACTGCGGCGTGCCGAGGGCCGCGCAGACGCACAAATCCCGATGCGGCCCGACCACGGTCAGGCGCTACTGAGTGATCTGGATCGCTCGATGATGCCCGGCTACCCCTTGATCGGACGAATGCGTGGACTGGCAGAACTTAGAGGCGTCATGGTGGCACTAGAACGATAGCCGCGCGGCCGCTCTGCTGGGCACTGAAAAGACATCGGCTGATTGATTGAAATGAAACCCAATAATGCACAATCTATTCAGTGAAAATCTAGTTTCATTCCGTTGCAGATAAATGTTAAAAAATGGTGGAATAGATTAATAGCTTCGCCGAATTTACTGGAATTTCAAGCAGAATGTAGCGTTTGGGCAAAGCAGGCTGAACATTCTCGGCAGATGTAGTTTACCTGTTTGGCAAAGCTGGCTGCATCGCAGCAAGGCGCTCGACGTAAACGAAGATAAATGGTGCGTCAGCATAAGTCACGACATTCTGAAGTGGTCCCACTTATTTGGACAGTTTTGCGGCTGAGCTAAGATGTAATCGGGTTGGTGTCATGCCGCTTTTCGTATTTCCGCTTGGGTAAAGTATGCTGTGTCCGGCGTGCGCTTATCAAGGGCGGAGTGAGGGCGCTCGGAGTTGTCGAACCCGATCCAGTTATCGATGATCCGTTTGGCTTGGAACCCGTCCTGTAATTCTTGCAGATAAACGGCCTCCTGTTTGAGTGACCGCCACAACCGTTCGATGAAGATGTTATCGAGATAACGACCTCGACCATCCATTGAGATTTCGACATCTGCCTCGGTCAAGGTGGTGATCCAGGCTGCACCCGTGAACTGCGATCCTTGGTCCGTATTCATGATCTCGGGCTTGCCGTATTTAGCGATTGCCTCGCTCAAGGCTTCAACACAAAAACTGGCATCCAGCGTGTTCGATAACCGCCACGCCAAGACCTTGCGGGTCGCCCAATCCATGATGGCGACCAGATACAAGAACCCGCGCCGCACAGGGATGTAGGTGATGTCACTGCACCAAACGTGGTTCGGCCGCGTGATTGGTAGCTTCCGAAGCAGGTATGGGTAAATCCGGTGCTGTGGGTGCTTCTTGCTGGTGTTTGGGCCTTTGTAGATGGCCTGGAGTCCCATCAAACCCATCAATCTGCGCACACGGTGACGACCGGCATGAAAACCATTTCTCGGCAACTAGGCCGCGATCTGGCGGCTGCCGAAAAACGGATACTTCGTGAACACACGATCGATCTCGTTCATCAATTCCAGCGTCTCGGCATTCACACCAACGGGCACGTAATACAGCGACGATCGGCTGATCTTCAGCAGTTTGCATTGGCTGGTCAGGCTCAAATCCGTATGATCCCGATTGATCATCGCTTTGCGTTCGTTCGGGCTCATCGCTTCAGCCCTTATGACAAAAAAATCAGTTTCAACCGCCAGTTTGCCAATCTTCGCATGAAGCTCTTTGACTTCGGCTTCGTTATCTTCAGCCTTCCTGACCTTGTCAGAGAACACACCCGTCAGACCATCAATTGCCTGCCGTTTCCATGTCGTCACCTGCGTCGGGTGGATATTGTGCTTAGCTGCAATCTCTTGCGCCGTCTTGTCTCCGCGAAGCGCCTCAAGCGCTACCGTGGCCTTAAAATTATCTGAAAAACTGCGTCTCTTCGTCATTTCTGTATCCTGTCTTCAAGGTTGGATACATCTTAGCACGCTGTCCGAATTTGCCGGACCACTTCAGTAGAGCTCGCGCGGCAACTTCTGAGCCGATTTGATCAAGGCCGTAACGACGCTCTCGGTGTCCTTGTTCGCGACTTTAACCAGCATCACATACCGAGAATGCCGCTCAACAAGGGTCGCAATATAGCTGTTCTTCGAACCGCCGACCAAGTCGCCTTCCCAGTGGCCCGGAACGGCACGATCCTCGACGGATGCAGGCCTTTCACTGATGGACACAGCATCCTTAATCTGACCATTGCCCTTGCGCTTCTGGCTTGCGTGCTTGGAACGCCTGACTGTCCGTTTGGCGCGCAGGTGCTCCAGAAGCTCCTTCTTCAGAACCCCACGTGCCTGTATATAAAGGCTTCTGTAAATCGTTTCGTGTGACACCTGTTTGTGCGCCTCCCCTGGGAAAGCACGTTTGAGCCAACCCGCAACCTGTTCAGGCGACCACTTGCGCCGTAGCTTTGCAGATACTGCGTCGGCCAACTTTGGGTGACAAGCTAGCTTGCACATCTTGGGCCGCAATGCCCGATCCCACGCAGCTTGATCCGATGTGGTCGCGCGATAGCCTGTCTGGCCGCCATTGCGCCGCACCTCTCGGCTGATCGTCGAAGGCGCACGTCGCAATTGACGCGCAATCGACCGAAGCGAGTGTTTGGTGCTGAGCCCACGAGATATCTCTTCGCGCTCAGACAGGCTCAATGCAGACTTACCCCGTCTGCGATCTGGTGGACGTATTCCGCCCGTTGGTGAGATGACTGAAAAGACTGACGACGATTGACGATCAAAGACACGCCCAATCGATCTCATCGATTCCCCACGCTGCCATCGATCCCAAATCTCGGCACGCTGTTCAGCTGAATAGTAAATCCTGCGACGATACTTCATTCAAAACACTCCATCTTTTCCTAAAGACTAAAGTGTTGCGTTCACCAGTTGAGCACACCATCCGATTGTTACGCTACTTTCTGTCGATGTGCCGGATGCTATCGAATGTTGAACATACCGATGATTGATTTCACGAATGACACGTCGATAGGTCTGCGCCTTATCGGTCACGCCCATCTCGGGTCTGGGTATTAGCAGAGCTTCTCTATACTGGATCATAGCCAAGCAAGAGAGCGCTTAGAAAGGTGGGGCCCCTATGGATTATACCAGCGGGAAACCTCTTTGCTGCGTTTAGTCCTGGTGAGCCAAGGAAAAGGATTTTGAGGTGAAGGTGTGGGGAGGGGGCGCTCTTGCTGCGGTGCTGTTCTTACACAGATTCTTGATTGAGCGATAGGTCTATGGCGGAGAGACAGGGATTCGAACCCTGGGAACCCGTGAAGGCTCAACGGTTTTCGAGACCGCCCCATTCGACCACTCTGGCACCTCTCCGTGAGGCGAGGCTCTACCCGTTTGATGTCGGGGCTGCAAGTGGTTCGCGGTCTGAGCTAGAATATTTTTTATCGAGCGCAGCAGAATGGCTGTTTTATAGGGCGTACGGGCTCTATTGATCATTCACGCTTGACAGCTAGGGGGCTACGCACCATACGAGCCGTTCGTGGGCGAAGTGCGCCTGCGCGAATTTTGTAGATAGCTCCATT
Organism: Pontivivens marinum; assembly: GCF_900231835.1. Lineage (GTDB taxonomy): Bacteria > Pseudomonadota > Alphaproteobacteria > Rhodobacterales > Rhodobacteraceae > Pontivivens > Pontivivens marinum. The sequence continues at coordinate 40,306 of NZ_OCTN01000012.1, forward strand.
AGGGGCCGCTGCCCGAGGTGCGGGGAACCGCGCAACTCCCTCAACAGGGGACCACAGGGTGCGAAAGATGAAAAGGAAGACCAGCATGTTTGCGGTCATCAAAACGGGTGGCAAGCAGTATCGCGTTGCCAAGGACGATGTTTTCACGGTTGAGAAGCTCGACGGTGAATCTGGCGACGAGATCCGCTTCGCTGAAGTGCTCATGATGGGCGGCGAGACCGTCACCATCGGCGCACCTATGATCGACGGCGCGGCTGTCGTTGCCGAGGTTGTTGAGCAGATGCGCGGCCCGAAGGTTATCTCCTTCGTTAAGCGTCGTCGGAAGCACTCCTCCCAGCGTCGTCGCGGCCACCGCCAGCAACTGACAAAAGTACGGATCACAGACATCCTCGCCGACGGCGCCTCCGTGGCACCTGCGACGAAGGCTGCTGCTCCTGCTGCGAATGTTACCGCACCTTCGAACCTGATGTCCGAGGCACCTGCTGATGCTGATGACCTGAAGAAGCTGTCGGGCGTTGGTCCTAAGCTGGAAGGCACGCTGCACGAGATCGGCGTCTACACCTTCGCTCAGATCGCTGAGTGGACTGCAGACGATGTCGCGTACATGGATGAGAAGCTGTCCTTCAAGGGCCGCATCGATCGTGAAGACTGGATCGGTCAGGCGAAAACTTTCGTCGCCGAAGCCGAATAATTCAGAGTTGAGGAGACTATAGCATGGCACATAAAAAAGCAGGCGGTTCCTCCCGTAATGGTCGCGACTCCGCAGGTCGCCGCCTTGGCGTGAAGAAATTTGGTGGCGAGCAGGTCATCCCGGGCAACATCCTCGTGCGTCAGCGCGGTACTAAGGTGTGGCCGGGTGAGAACGTTGGCATGGGCCGCGATCACACTCTGTTCGCGAAACAAGAGGGTAACGTTACCTTCCACAAGGGCCTCAAGGGTCGCACGTTCATCAGCGTGCTTCCTGCACAGGAGGCCGCTGAATAAGCCGGTCATACTGTGAACTAACAGTTTCGGGGATCGGCGGAAACGCCGGTCCCCGATCTCGTTTCTGCCATCCCCTACACCGCCGCCCCGATCGGAAGACGACCTGCGGCATATGAGAGGGAGAGGGCAAATGACCCTGACCGCAAAAGATATCGTTGCAATGGGATATGACCATGGGGCGTGGATTCCGCAGGCTGTGGACTACGTCAACGCAAATGATCTGAGCGCGAAAGAGGTCACGTCCTATCTGCGACAAGTGGCGCCGAAACCTAAGGTGCCCTTGCACCCTGAACCCATGCCATTTTCGATGCATCTATCCGCCGAAACAGCGGAGGAGATCGCAAATGTCGAGGCTGTAACCGCAACGATGAGCGAGGTTATGCGCACGCCGACGGTGGTCAGTGGTGCAGTCATGCCAGATGCCTGTCCAGCCGGTCCCATGGGCACGATTCCTGTCGGCGGTGTGGTCGTTGCGCGTAATGCAATCCACCCCGGGATGCATTCGGCCGATATCTGTTGTTCGCTGATGATGACCGAGTTCACGGATGCAAAGCCTGCGGATGTGTTGAATGCCATCCACACGGTGACGCATTTCGGGCCTGGTGGGCGGCGGAATGGGGAGCGGTTCACGATGAGCCTGAACCTGCTTGATGCTTTCCGTGCGAACAAATTCCTTAGCGATGCCAAGATTATGCGGGCCGCGCAGGAGCATATGGGTACGCAGGGCGACGGCAACCACTTCGCATTTGTGGGTGTTTCGGCGCAAACTGGGCGAACTTGTCTTGTCACGCATCATGGCTCACGTGGGCCGGGGGCGGGGCTGTATAAGCTGGGGATGAGACTGGCGGAAAAAACACGTCGCCGCCTATCGCCAGAAACGGCGAAGGTGAATGCGTGGCTGGAGGCCGATAGCCCAGATGGCATCGCCTATTGGCAGGCGTTGCAACTGATCCGTCAGTGGACAAAGGCAAGCCATAACGGACTGCATGCCGCCGTGGCGGAGCGATTTGGCAAGGCGATTGAGCGGCGTATCTGGAACGTGCATAATTTCGTGTTCCGTCAGGATGATCTGTATTTCCATGCCAAGGGCGCAACACCCGTTGCGGCAGGGCTGATGCCTGACACGGCAGACGTGCAGATTGTGTCGTTAAATATGGCGGAGCCGGTTCTGCTGGTACGGCAATGTGCGGACGGGCCGGAGCACGGGTTTGCTCCACACGGGGCAGGGCGCAACCGCTCTCGCACGGCGCATAAACATGGGTTGGTCGGGCGCAGCGACGCGGAGGTGTTTGCCACGGAAACGGCAGGCATTGATGCGCGCTTCTTTTGCGGGCGGATCGATGTCAGTGAATTGCCCTCGGCCTATAAAAACGCGGCGCAGGTTCGTCGGCAGATGGAATCGGAGCGTTTGGCGGAGGTTGTAGATCAGATCATGCCCTATGGCGCGATCATGGCTGGCGACTGGGAGTATGATGCGCCGTGGAAGGTGCAAGCACGTGCAAAATATGCCGCTGAAAATGCGTGAGGCAACTGGGGGTGCTGGTATCTGCCGGTGCCCCTCACTATCCTCGTGGATAGATGGAGAGATGAGATGACCGTACCCGTGATTGAAACCGAACGCCTGACCCTGCGCCCCTTGCGCGCATCGGATGCTGGCTTGATCACGCTATATGCCGGTGATGCCCGTGTTGCGCGGATGACGACGCGCATCCCGCACCCGTTTCCGCCCGGTGCCGCCGAAAGCTTTATCGGGCGCGCATTGCGTGAGGATTCGGGCGAGCAGATCTGGGCGCTGGATGCGACCAAGATTGATGGCGAGGAAATCCTCGGTACGATTGCGCTGCGGGATACCGGCGATGTCGGATACTGGATTGGTCCACCATTCTGGCGCACAGGTTATGCTAGCGAAGCACTAGCTGGTGTCATCTCGTGGCATTTTGCGCAGGGCGGCGGGCAGCTAAAGGCGCAGGTCTTTCAGGATAACGATGCATCGGCAGCGGTTTTGACCAGTGCGGGATTTGGCTATGTGGGCGAGGGCGATAGCTACTCCGTTGCGCGTGGCGGAATTCAGGCTGTTTGGTCCTATACGCTGGATGCGAAATGAAATGCGGACACGTGTCGATATGCTAACCGAATTGCGATGCCGCTACCCGCTTGAGGCGGCGCGCGGTTTGGCGTATCAGCACGGCTTGTCCGACCGGAGGGTTCGCCCATGAAATTTCTCGATTTTTCCAAAGTTACTATTCGCTCCGGCGCAGGCGGGCGGGGGTGCATCTCGTTCCGGCGTGAGAAATACGTCGAATATGGTGGCCCTGATGGCGGCAATGGCGGACGTGGCGGCGATGTGATTGCCGAGGCGGTTGTCGGCCTGAACACGCTGATCGATTATCGGTATCAGCAGCACTTCTTTGCCAAAAACGGTCGCCCCGGTGAGGGACGGCAGAAAACCGGCGCAGATGGCGAAGATATCGTGCTGAAGGTGCCAGTAGGGACCGAAATCCTCGACACAGATCAGGAAACGGTAATCGCCGATCTGACCGAGGTCGGGCAGCGCGTATTGCTGGCCAAGGGCGGCAATGGTGGCTTTGGTAACCTGCACTTCAAATCCTCGACCAATCAGGCGCCGCGTCGCGCCAATCCGGGGCAGGATGAGGTGGAGCGTGAGCTGTGGCTGCGCCTGAAACTGATCGCGGATGTTGGCCTGCTGGGTTTGCCCAATGCGGGTAAGTCCACGTTCCTTGCCGCGACGTCGAATGCACGGCCGAAAATTGCGGACTATCCGTTCACCACTTTGCACCCTAACCTAGGTGTTGTAGCTGTTGATGGCGCGGAATTTGTGATTGCCGATATTCCCGGCCTGATCGCTGGCGCGCATGAGGGTAAGGGCATCGGCGACCGGTTCCTTGGCCATGTGGAGCGTTGCGCGGTGCTGTTACACTTGGTTGACGGCACGCAGGACGATGTTGCGCTGGCCTATCACACGATTATCAACGAGCTGGAGCAATATGGCGGCGGCTTGGCGGAAAAGCCGCGCGTTACCGTGCTGAACAAGACTGACGCGCTGGATGATGAGCTGATCGAGATGCAGTTGGCAGAATTGCGTGAGGCGAGCGGCGGTGAGGTGCTGGTCATGTCCGGCGCCGCGCAAACCGGCACGACCGATGTGTTGCGCGCCCTGCGTGCACAGATTGTTGCCCGCGCCAAGGCGGAGGCCGATGCCGACGAGGAGGATACCCCGTGGCGTCCAGCCTAAGCGCGGCGGAGCGGTTCGACGCTACGCATGTTGTTGTTATCAAAATCGGCTCTGCATTGCTGGTCGATGCGGCAAGCGGAGCGTTGCAGCAGGAGTGGCTGAACGGATTGCTGGCGGATGTGGCGATGCTGCGCGCGCGCGGGAAATCCGTGCTGCTGGTGTCATCAGGCTCCATCGCGCTGGGGCGGCGGGTGCTGGGGCTTGCCTCGGGCGCGTTGCCGTTGGAGCAATCGCAGGCCGCCGCGGCAGTCGGGCAAATCCGGCTGGCACGTGCCTATGAGGAGGGGTTGCGCCCGCATGGTGTGACCACTGCTCAGGTCCTTATGACGCTTGAGGATAGTGAGGCGCGCCGTCGGTATCTGAACACGCGGGCAACCTTGCGGACTTTGCTCAGCCTTGGCGTTGTGCCGATTGTGAATGAGAACGACACGGTTGCGACGGATGAAATCCGCTATGGCGATAATGATCGTTTGGCGGCGCAGGTCGCATCGCTAACCGGTGCTGACGCGCTGGTTCTGCTGTCCGATGTGGATGGTATCTATACTGCAAACCCGCGTCAGGACCCGTCTGCGCAGCATATACCCGTGATCGAGCGTATCACGCCCGAGATTTTGGCGATGGCAGGCGGTGCAGGTACGGACGGGGCCAAGGGCGGCATGCGGACCAAGGTGCTGGCTGCGGAAACGGCCATGCAGGCGGGATGCGCGCTGGCTGTATGTCGGGGCGATCAGATGCGGCCAATCTCAGGCTTGCTGGCAGGTGCGCGGGCGAGCTGGTTTGTTCCAACCGAGGACCCGTCGCGTGCGCGTAAATTGTGGATCGCGGCAATGCGCCCGCGGGGCACGTTGCGCGTGGATGAGGGGGCCGCAAATGCGTTGCCCGAGGGGCGTTCACTATTGCCCGCTGGTGTTGTTGCGGTTGAGGGCAGTTTCCAGCGCGGTGATCCTGTTGATATCCTTGGCCCTCGTGGTGAAACGGTTGCGCGTGCGATTGCCGGTTATGACAGTGGTGAGCTGACGCAGATCGTGGGTCGGCAAAGCAGCGAGATCGAATCGATCCTTGGCCATCCCGGCCGTGCCTATGTGGTTCATCGTGATGATATGGCGCTCTAATAGGATGGCGTGGTGCATTTAAAGCGTGCGCCACGCGCGACCTGTTCGCCTATAGGTTTTATTGCGAACTGATACCACTCATATTATTACAAGAAATAGCCGCATCATATTTTTACTATGCTAGATGTTTCGACAGTTCTTACTGATCGGGTCCTGTCTTGCGTAGCTTGTGTTTGATGCTTGGGTTTGTTCTGTCAGGATGCAACGCATGGGACACCATGGTGACCCCAGCGCCTGTTGCACAGGGGCAGCTAACTGTTGCTGGTGCGAATTTACTGGTGCCGCTGGAAAACTCCCTATTCGCGTTTGATGAGGCAATGCCGACGATCCTTGCTGATCATGTGGGCCTATCCACTGTGGTCGCGCAAACGCGGGGTGAGGGGGCTGCGATGCAGGACCTTTGCCAATCGAGCGATAGTCGGCCCGATATTGTGCTGCTGACGCGCTCCCCACAAATGGTTGAAATCCGTCAGTGTGAGGCACGGGGCGTTGATATCAGCGCCGATCTGGTCGCGCTATATGGTGGTGGATTACACGGAGCGCCGGATTCAGCGCAGGTCTGGGTCGCCTTTGTGCCCGATCAACTGGTGGTAAATCCTGCGGCAGAGCGTGCGGTGCGGGTCTTGCGCTATGATTTTGCGGGCCTCATAGAAGGTACGGTATACGAGCCGTATTTCACGGCACGCCGGAACTAACACGCGGATATAGCTATGACTGACATGGATGTGCGCGGCGTAATGGCCGCGATGGGTAAGGCAGCACGAGCAGCTTCGGCGGAGCTTGCCTTTGCTCCGGCTGATGCCAAGCGGCATGCATTGAACGCGGCAGCGGATGCAGTAGATGCATCAACCGCGCAGATTATTGCCGCCAATGTAAAGGATATGGCATTCGGTCGGGATAAGGGCCTGTCGCCTGCAATGCTGGACCGGTTGGAGTTGAACGAGGAGCGGATCGCGGGGATCTCTGCCGGATTGCGCACTGTTGCGGCGCAGGATGACCCCGTTGGCGCCGTTATTGCGGAATGGGATATGCCATCGGGCCTGAACATTCGCCGTGTGCGCACCCCGATTGGGGTGATCGGCGTGATTTATGAAAGTCGTCCGAACGTAACTGCGGATGCAGGCGCACTGTGCCTAAAGGCCGGCAATGCGGTGATTTTGCGTGGTGGGTCTGAAAGCTTCCACTCCTCGACTGCCATTCACGAATGCTTGGTGACTGGATTGCGCACCGCCGGACTGCCCGAGGCGGCGGTGCAACTGGTTCCCACCCGTGATCGCGCTGCGGTGGGTGAGATGCTGACAATGACCGATTATATCGACGTGATCGTTCCCCGCGGTGGCAAGGGGCTGGTCGGTCGCGTGCAGGCCGATGCGCGCGTTCCGGTCTTTGCGCATCTTGAAGGGATTTGCCACGTTTATGTTGATAGCTCGGCTGATCTGGAAAAAGCCCGTGCGATTGTGCTGAACGCAAAGACACGGCGCACCGGGATTTGCGGATCGGCTGAAACGCTGCTGGTGGATCGTGCTTTCCTTGACCGGTACGAGGTTATCATTCGTGATCTGTTGACTGCCGGCGTTGATGTGCGTGGCGACGCAGAGATTGCCAAGATTGCAGGTGTTAGCGCCGCGCAGGATGATGATTTCGGGACTGAATTCCTCGACATGATTATCGCAGCGAAGGTGGTGGACGGCGTGGATGGCGCGATTTCGCATATCCGCACCTATGGCTCGAACCACACCGACGCTGTGATCGCCGAGGATGATGCGGTTGCTGATCGGTTTTTCCAGCGGCTGGACAGTGCAATCCTGATGCGGAATGCCTCAACGCAATTCGCGGATGGTGGTGAGTTCGGCATGGGGGCGGAGATCGGCATCGCCACTGGCAAGCTGCATGCGCGCGGACCCGTCGGGGCCGAGCAGTTGACCAGCTTCAAATATCTCGTCACCGGTGACGGCACGATCCGCACCTGATCCAGATGCAAAAGGAGCCCCGCCGATCTGGCGAGGCTCCTTTTACGTGGTGCATTAGGTTTGTGGGATCAGCCGCGCCAGGTACGCACTGGTCCGCAATCGAAGTGTACGAAGTTCGAGCGCGGGTAGCGACCGACGCCACCTGCATTGCAGGATACGCCTGCATCATACATATTCTGAACCGAACGGGTCGAGAGCCGCAGATCGGCAGCCATCGCACGCATGTGGTAGGAATTGCGGGCCACGCCACGGTTGCTGGCGCGCAGGGCGTTGTTCGTCTCAGGGCTGCGATAGCCGGACATCAACTGGTAGGGCTCCGTCGTTTCCATCATGCGCGATGCGGCGGCCATGATGTCGATGGTGCGAACGTCAACGGCGCGTAATTCGTTGCGGCGCCAGTCGCGGAAGATGAAGTTAACTTCGTCCAGAACCTGGGGGATGTACTCACCCTCAACCCAGTAAACACTGTCCAGACGCTCACCCGTGCGGGGGTTGTAGAGCTTGAGGCTGCGGATATCACCTGCACCGGTCAGAACGGCAGGGGTATCGGCAAAACTCGGGGCTGCTGCAATTGCGCTTAGGCCCACTAGACCGCCCAGCAAACTACGCCGGGAAACGACACTCACGTCGGTCATGAAATAATCCTTAAGTCTGTCCCATTGGCTGCAACCTTCGGTGGTAACCGTGATCGCTTGGTAAATTTATTGCACACACGATTTTTTCATCCAAGTGGCAGTTGTGCAGCAACCTTTTCCGAAGTTGTGCGCTATATAAGAGGTGCAAAGCCGTTTTGTGTTCGCGTTTGTTCTACTTTCCTAACGCGTAAGGTCAATTCGGTTGACGTTTCGGCGAGAAATCGCCGGTATTCTGGGGGCACCTCATGTGGATCGGCGAAGTTTCGCCGTAATCGTGGCGGTCTAAAACTGTGTCAAAGGGCGTAAGCAGTGTATCAATTTAGCAACTCAGCAATTTTCGGAGCTGTTTCCCTGCTCGCACTGACTGCGGGCAGCGGTGCGATTGCACAGGTCAGCGTAGATTCGAACGTGGAGACACCTATCGCGGTTGCGATGCCGATCTGGTCCGAACTGGCGGATATTGTGCAGATCGACGCATCCATGGAGGTCGCGTCCTTCTACGCTGATCGCAACTATGCGCCATTGTTTATGGCAAATGACGCTGAGGTCGCGCGGGCCGTTATCGACGCACTCGCCTCGCAGCACCTGCACGCATTGCCTGAATGGGGTGATCGCTTAGAGCCACTGAGCCGCCATGTTGCGGCCGCCGTTGATGGATATCCAACGGCTGAGGGGGAAGTAGCCTTTGCTGAGGCATATATCGCCCTGGCACAGGCACGGCTGACGGGTGTTGTTGTTCCGACACGGTTGAGCGATGACATGTATGTCTTTCCGCCAGAAATCAGCGCAGCAACGGCGCTGGATGCCTTGGCTGAGCAGGCGGCCCCTGTGCGTTATCTGATGGATCTAGCGCCAGATCATCCTGATTACGCGCCGCTATTGGCCCTGCGGGCGGAGCTTGAGCAAGTTGTCGCCAATGGCGGATGGGGCGCTGCGGATGTTCCGTCGGGCGCATCGATTCGTGCGGGTGAGCGGGACGAGCGCGTTCCGGCTATCCGTGCGCGCTTGCTCGCCCTTGGCGATATTGAGGGGCCGCGCGCGCAGCGTGTGATGCCTGTTGTTACGCCAGTAGCCACAACGCAACCGCTGGATGATACGCCGCTAGATGCCACATCGGTATCAAATGCCGTGCAACCCGATCCCACCTATATGGATGATGCGACGGTTGCTGCATTGATGGCGTTTCAGACCCGCCACGGGCTGAACGATGACGGTGTTATCGGGCCGAAGACGTTGGCCGCGCTCAACACAACTGCGGATGAGCGTTTGCGGCAGGTTCTGGTGAATCTGGAGCGGGTGCGCTGGACCGATTGGGATCGCAATGAAAAGCATATCTACGTCAACCTCGCGGATTACCGGATGTGGTTGCGTGAAAATGGTGAGGAGCTGTTCACCACTCGCACCGTGATCGGGTCCAGTCGCCATCAGACGGTCGAGTTCTCCGATACCATGACCCATCTGGTTGTGAATCCGACGTGGACTGTTCCACGCTCGATCGCGACCGAGGAAATCCTGCCCGCACTGCGTGACAATCCGAACTACCTCAATGAACGGAACATGACGCTGATCGACGACGGTACAGGCGTTTGGACGCCTTCGGATACGTCGCTGATCAACTGGGCGAATTTTTCCGAGAGCTTCTTCCCGTGGTGGATCCGTCAGGGGCCGGGGCCGGGCAACTCGCTGGGCAATGTGAAATTCATGTTCCCGAACCAGTTCGCGATCTACCTGCACGACACGCCATCGCGCAGCCTGTTCGCCCGCGACGCTCGCGCCTTTAGCCACGGCTGCGTTCGTGTTGCTGACCCAACCGGTCTAGCCGAGGTGCTGTTGCAGCCACAAAGCAGTGATCCACTGGGCCTGTTCCAGCGTCATCGCGCAACGGGTCGGGAAACGACTGTGAACTTGCAGGAGCGTCCGGCGGTTCACATCGACTACCGCACCGTCTGGATTGATGAGAGCGGCCAGGTTCAATATCGCGATGACGTATATGGTCGCGATGCGCTGGTTCTGAACGCTATGCAGGATCTGGGCGTGCAGACAGGTCAGCCACAGGGCTGACGCAAAGTCCGGCTGCGTTGCGTAGCCGGACCCTTCCATCAGGTTGGCGGGCGCTCTATATCTTCCTGAAACGGAGTGCAGATTATGGCCCTGACTATTGGTGAGATTGCGACGCAAATTGGTGCACAGGCAGTGGGCGATATATCGCTACAGCCCGTGCGCCCCCGGCAGCCGGATGAGGCAGGCGCGGATGATTTGGCGTTGGCTATGGAGAGCGCTTTTGCAGCGCAACTGGCAGATAGCTCCGTTCGGATGGCTGTGCTGAGCGACGGGGCTGATTGGCAGGCATTGGGGCTGAAGGCCGCAATTCTGGTGGCCCGCCCACGTTATGCAATGGCGGGCATTTCACGCCTGTTCGATACGCGCACAGCGGGTGCGGGCATTCACCCATCTGCATCTATCGATCCCACGGCAGAGCTGGGGCCCGATGTCAGTGTCGGGCCAATGGCTGTCATTGGGGCCCGTGCGAAAATCGGCGCAGGGTCGAATATTCAGGCGCAAGTATTTGTGGGCGACGATGCAGTGATCGGTGCGGATGCGCTGCTGATGCCGGGGTGTCGCATCGGAACCGGTGTTCGTATCGGCGACCGGTTTATCGGGCAAATGAATGCGGTGATTGGCGGGGACGGTTTCTCGTTCGTCACGGCGCGCCCCAGCGCGGTTGAGGATTATATGGCCGCTGGCACGATCAGCGCCTCGATGAAGCCGGACCGGCATGAGCGGATCAACTCTCTCGGCTCAGTCTTGCTGGGCGATGATGTTGAGGTTGGCGCAAGCTCGGTCATTGATAAGGGCACGGTTTCGGACACCCGTATCGGAAACGGTGTGAAGGTCGATGCGCAGGTCATGATCGGACATAACGTGCAGATTGACGATACGACTCTACTATGTGCACAGGTGGGTATTGCCGGATCGTCACAAATTGGAAAAAGAGTTGTTCTGGGCGGTCAGGTCGGCGTGGCAGATCACGTCACTATAGGCGATGACGCTATTGCACTGGGTATGTCCGGTGTTACTAGTCGAGTACCTGACCGGACGGTGGTTATAGGCTATCCTGCAGTAAAGCAGGAGACGTTCATAAAAATGTATAAAGCTATGCGTCGACTGCCAATGATGGCAGAGAAGTTAAACATGCTTCACAAACGGGTTACAAACCCCGATGACAAGAGCTAAGAGCCGAAGCGACGAATGAGGGCCTACCGATGTCGGATGATGTTACTGAAAAGATGCGCGCGATTATCGCAGAGCAGGCCGTGCTAGACCCGTCCGAGGTTAGCATGGACGCAACGCTGGACGATCTGGGCATTGATAGCCTGGGTCTGGTTGAGGCGGTTTTCGCGATCGAAGAAGAATTCGACGTGCAGGTCCCGTTTAACGCGAATGATCCCGCGGATTCCCAGTTCGATATTTCCAATGTGCAAAGCATGGTCAATGCGGTGAAGCAGCTCGTCGCGGCGAAGCCGGACTGAGATGCGACGCGTCGTAATCACAGGGCAGGGCGCGATTAACGCGCTGGGGCACACCGCAACAGAAACCTGCACCGCAATGCGTGAGGGACGGCAGGGCATCGGCCAGCTGGAATTCCGCGACGTATCCCGCCTGTCGATCCAGATCGGCGGGCAGGTGCGGGGGCATGATGCCTCAAGCCTGTTTAGCCGCCAGCAATTGTCGCTCTACGATCCGAACACCCAGTTCGCTCTGATCGCGGCGGCTGAGGCGATGCAGCAATCGGGCCTACAGGTTAGCGACGAACTGGCACCGCGTGCCGGCGTTATCATGGGCAATTCCGGTGGTGGCCTACAGACCATCGATGAAAATTACCGGACGGTTTATGAGGAGGGGAAAAACAGGGTCCACCCCTTCGTTATTCCGCGCCTGATGAACAGTGCAGCTGCCTCGCATATTTCGATGACCTATGGGCTAAAGGGACCGACCTTTACGGTTTCTACGGCCTGCGCATCATCCAACCACGCGATGGGGCAGGCGTTTGAGACGATCCTGCTTGGCAATGCCGATGTGATGCTGACCGGAGGCTCCGAGTCCATGCTGGTCTTTGGCGGGATCAAGGCGTGGGAAGGTCTGCGTGTGATGTCCAAGGATGCCTGCCGACCGTTCTCGAAAAACCGCAACGGTATGGTACAGGGGGAGGGGGCAGCGGTTTTTGTCTTCGAGGAATACGAGCATGCCCGCGCCCGTGGTGCCGAGATTTTGGCCGAGGTTGTCGGTTTTGCCATGACCTCCGATGCGTCCGATATCGTTATGCCCAGTCGTGAGGGCGCGGCGCGCGCTATGCAGGGTGCGCTACGTTCCGCCAGCGCGAATGCAGACGAAGTTGGCTATATAAACGCGCATGGCACGGGGACGGCGGCGAATGACCGTTCGGAATGTGCGGCCGTGCGTGAGGTATTTGGCGATCATGCGGATAACCTGATGATCTCCGCGACGAAATCGATGCATGGCCACCTGATTGGCGGGACCGGCGCGGTTGAACTGCTGGCTTGCATCATGGCCCTGCGTGAGGGCGTGATTGCACCAACCATCGGTTATGAGGATCCGGATCCCGATTGCGATCTGGATGTTGTTCCGAACGAGGCACGCGACGCGGATGTCTCGCTGGTGATGACCAATGCGTTTGCCTTTGGAGGGTTGAACGCTGTGCTTGCCTTGCGGCGCATCTAGAAAGGAAAAGGGGCGCACGCGGCGCCCCTGATCTACATTTTACTGTAGTGCGTTATAGGCTGCCGTAAATCCGGCGAGGCTGATCGTCAGCGTGATCGGATTTTCCTGCACGTTGATCGCCGCCACGGTCAGGGTCAGGTTGTTACCTGCCTTCATCGAGTCGATTTGACCCTGATTCAGACCGAAGCGCGATACGCAGCCACTTTCCACACAAAAGCTGTACTGGAACTGCTGCGCGCGGCCATTATCGACGCGGAACACCACGCCCTCTGGCAGAATCACACCCAGTGGGAACACGGCAGTCACACCTGCAACTGCGTTCGAGCCGCTGGCCAGCTTGATGATTGTGAATTCCGCAGCGGGGCGGCCCAGATCGTTATTGGCGACCTGAAACAGGATGCACTCCTCGGTCTCGCCGACGCAGCGCAGCTCCCAATCATTGAACTGGTTCGTCACGGTGTCAGGTACGGCACCGGTCCGTTCAACTGATGCAGTCGGGGACACTGTTGGCTCAGGCTCGGGTGCAGGGGCGGGGGCCGCTGGAGCAGGTGCGGAAAAGCCAGTGGTTGGGCCGCTTTGCGCGTATAGGCCTGTGCCCAGTGAACATAGCAGAGCGGTAATTGCGATGGCGCGGAATGTCATGTCAGACCCCGTTATTCGTTCAGACCAATAGTAAAGACAAATACCCAGATGTGTGCGGGCATATCGTGCAGCAAAGAGGTGTCAGGTCCGGCCTTCACTGTCAACGTGATGCCGGTATATCAGCGCGGATGCCGTCCAAATGGGGTATTAAACTGAAAAGAGGCGCCCCGATGAGCGCCTCTCTCCGTCCCGCTTTTTGCGGAATTATCCCTGTCAGACCCGGACGAACCATTGTCTTGAACGAACGCTACGTAATGAAATTCGCTCCGTCAATAGCCACGTAACAAGAATGTGACAGCATGGCATGGAACACTTTCACAGTGGCACGACGGGGGGACATCTGTAATCTGCATCCAAAGCATAACGCAGGAGACGTGATGACCGACAGTATCTTTACCGGCGGCGGGGGCGTGGCACAGGATGAGGCGCAAGAACTCAAGCTGAAATATGCCAACCGCCATGGCTTGATTGCGGGTGCCACCGGAACAGGTAAGACGGTTACTTTGCAAATTCTGGCAGAGGGCTTTTCCGCCGCTGGCGTTCCTGTGTTCCTGTCCGATGTGAAGGGTGATCTGGCGGGGCTATCCCAACCCGGTTCTGAAACGGCGCCACTACATCCCAAACTGGTGGAGCGGGCGGCGAAAATCGGGCTCGAATCCTATAGCTACACCGCCTTTCCCGTCACATTCTGGGACATGTTCGGTGAAAAGGGGCATCCCGTTCGCACAACCGTGGCCGAGATGGGGCCGCTACTCTTGGCTCGCTTGCTGGAGTTGAGTGAGGCACAGGAGGGCGTTTTAAACATCGCCTTTCGCGTCGCGGACGAACAGGGATTGGCGCTGCTGGATCTCAAGGATTTGCAGGCTCTGCTGGTTTGGGTCGGTGAAAACGGCTCCGAACTTAGCCTGCGCTACGGCAACGTTTCGCGCGCTTCGGTCGGGGCCATTCAGCGTCGATTGTTGGTTCTGGAAAATCAGGGCGGCGCAAATTTGTTCGGTGAACCTGCGCTGGCGCTAGAGGATATGATCGCGCTGGATACGGATGGGCGGGGGCGGATCAACGTGCTGGCCGCCGACCGCTTGATGCAGTCGCCGGGCCTATACGCGACATTCCTGCTATGGCTGCTGAGCGAGCTGTTCGAGCAATTGCCCGAGGTGGGCGATCCCGAAAAGCCCCGCTTCGTGTTCTTCTTTGATGAGGCACACCTGCTATTCGACGACGCACCTGATGCGCTGATTGATAAGGTGGAGCAGGTCGCCCGCCTGATCCGGTCCAAGGGGGTCGGCGTTTGGTTCGTAACGCAAAACCCTGACGATATACCTGCGGATATTCTGGGGCAGTTGGGCAACCGCGTTCAACATGCCTTGCGCGCCTATACGCCACGGGATCAAAAGGGCCTGCGCGCGGCGGCCGAGACATTCCGCCCGAACCCCCGCTTTGATACCGAGGACGCAATCCGAGATGTCGGAATTGGCGAGGCCGTAACTAGCTACCTGCAAAAGAAGGGCGTGCCCGGAATTGCCGAACGTACCCTGATCCGCCCGCCTGCATCGCGCATGGGCACGATTACGGATGCGGAGCGGGCGGCGACTATGGCCGGATCAACGCTTGGTGCGAAATACGATACGCCGCTGGATCGTGAGAGCGCCTTTGAGATCCTACGCAAGCGTGCAGAAACCGCAGCGGTTGAGGAGGAGCCGGAGGAAGCCCCCATTCGTGATCGCAGCTATCGGGGCAGCAACAGCGCGCCCACCAGTCGTGAATATAATAGTGGGCGGCGCTACAGTCCGGGAAATGCAAAGGTTCGCACGACACGGTCCCGCTCTGATTCCGTGGCCACGACATTCGGCAAATCACTGGCGCGCCAGCTTGGGACACAGATGGGGCGGCAAATTACACGTGGTATTATGGGTGGGCTGTTCAGGGGGCGTTAAGCCCCCTCGCGATCATTCCAACGGACGGATGCGCAATTTGTGCAGGCGATTACGCTCCCGCTCCACCACCTCGATCCGGAAGCCGTCAAAGGAGAAGACCTGTCCGGTCGTTGGAATCGTCTGTGCCTCATGAATGACGAGGCCGGCAATCGTGTTTGCCTCATCATCGGCCAGTGACCAGTCGGTTGCGCGATTCAGGTCGCGGATGGTCATCGTGCCCTCAACCAGAACGGAGCCGTCGGCGAACCGTTCGATTCCCTCAACCTCTACATCCGTCTCGTCAGTAATATCGCCGACGATTTCCTCTAGGATGTCCTCTAGCGTGACCAATCCCTGCAACGCGCCATATTCGTCCACCACCAGCGCGAAGTGGCTGTGACGATGCAAGAAGGCGCGCATCTGATCGTCCAGCGTGGTGGCGTCGGGCACGAACCACGGCTCCATCACGACATCCATGACGTTAAAGGTGGACAGCTCGGACAGGCCGCCAGTGGTGCCGCGGATCAATTTGTCCACGGCGCGCAGCAGGTCCTTGGCATGGATGACGCCGACGATGTTCTCGGGCTCGTCCTTGAAGACCGGAATACGGGTGTGTGGGGAGCGCAGGCAGGTGGTCAGGATTTCCTCGGGCGGCATATCGGCGTCCAGCATTTCGATATTGCGGCGATGGATCATCACCTCCTCAACCGTGCGCAGCTTCAGGTCCAGCGCGGCGAGCAGGCGATCACGATCATCCTTTTCCACGGACCCCTCGGAGGCATGCAGGGTAATCGCCTCGGCGATCTCCTCATGCGCCATGATCAGGGCCTCCGGATCAGTCGGCACGCCAAACATGCGCAGGGTGACGCGCACGATGAAGCGCACGAAATAGACGACAGGCGCCAGTACCTTAACGATCATCGCGATGGGCAGGGCCACCACAGCGGCCATCCGCTCGGGATTGATAATCGCATAGGTCTTTGGCAGCACCTCGGCAAAGATCAGGACCAGTCCGGTCATCACCAAGGTTGCCGCCGCAACGCCATTATCGCCCAGCAGCGTAGTGAACAGCGCCGTCGCCAGCGAGGTCGCCAGAATATTGGCGAGGTTATTGCCCAGCAGAATACCGCCGATCAAACGCTCGGGGTCTTCCTTTAGCTGCAAGGCGCGGTTTGACCCCTCACCATCCATGCCGTGCAACTTCGCGCGATTGGCGGCGGTCAGCGCAGTTTCGGAACCGGAGAAGAAGGCCGAGAACACCAATAGCAACAAAATCGCCAAGGCGGGCAGCCAGATGGCGGTATCAGTGATGCTCAAATCCGTGACTTCTTGCATTGCGAAATCTCCCAAACGTGACTGGCCTGTGCGTGCCATCTTCTTATGCTGCGTCCCGAGGTGCACGACAAGCGGGAGCGGCAGATGCGGGTTGTTGATTGGGGCGAGTTTGCAGGCCCGTTAATTGTTTTCGGCGGCGTGCATTCCAATCGCCACGCGCTGGACGCGTTGGTGGCATTGCCCGAAGCCAAGGTTTGCACAGGCGATATCGTCGCCTATTGCGCGCAGCCAGCCGCCTGTGTCGATCTGATGCGATCCGAAAATATTCCAACCATTGCAGGTAATTGCGAAAGCCAGTTGGCCGAAAATGCGCTGGATTGCGGGTGCGGGTTCGAGGATGGAACCGCATGTGATCTGATGTCCGCGCGGTGGTACGCCCACGCAAATGCGGTGTTGAATGCGGAGCAACGCGGCTGGATGGGAACTTTGCCCGACTGGGCGGTTTTAACACATGCTGGGCGGCGCTGGTTGTTGGTTCACGGCGCGCCCTCTGCCCAGAATCGATTTATCTGGAGCATGACCGATTTACAGGGTGAAATCGCGGTGGCCGAGGCGCAGGTCGGTCCGGTTGATGGCATCCTCGCGGGCCATTCCGGAATTCCGTTCGTGCGCGAATACGGGCGGCACATCTGGGTGAATACCGGAGCGATCGGGATGCCCGCACATGATGGTCGTCCCGATACCAGCTATGCGCGCTTGGACGGCCAGCAGATCACAATTGAGCGGTTGAGCTATGATCATGAGGGTGCCCGCGCCATGATGGTCGCGGCGGGGCTGGTGCAGGGCTATCACAACACTCTGCGCAGTGGTTGGTGGCCCAGCGAGGATATCCTGCCTGATACCCTGCGCGCACAGCCCCGCGTGGCCTAAGGCCTACGTCGCCAATTCGGTCGTGACGTAGGCGCCGGCCTCCAACGTGCGATGGACGGGGCATTTATCCGCGATCTCCAGCAGTTTTGCCCGTTGTTCCGCCGTTAGATCACCATCCAGACGCACGATCCGGCGCAAATGGTCGATGCGGCCATCAGTCTGGGTGCAGGTTTCGCAATCCGAGGCGTGAACCTTGTCATGGGTCACATCAACGGAGACATGGTCCAGCGCCAGCCCCTTGCGTCGGGCATACATCCGCACGGTCATCGCGGTACACGCGCCCAAACCTGCGCTGAGCAGTTGATAGGGCGTCATACCCAGATCAGATCCGCCATAGCTGAGCGGTTCATCGGCCAGAATATGGTGGCGCGGACCGGCGCTGACATCCTGCAAGAACCCCTGCGGGTTGGCCTCCGACACGCGCACGATCCCCTCGGGCGCGCCGATTGGTTTCGCGGGTGGGGTCAGGTCAATATAGCGACCGACCCAACTGGCGATAACCTCGGCTGCATATTCGGCATCCTTGGCGCGGGTCAGCAGGTGGTCCGCCTTATCCAGCGTTACGAAGCTTTTAGGGTGTTTCGCCGCAACCCACAGGTCCGATGCATTGTCGATACCAACCACGGTATCACCGGGGGCATGCAGGATCAGCAGGGCGCGCTTCAGGCGGCCTACAGCATCGGACAGGCGTGCGGCCTTTACGTCCTCCAGGAAGGCCCGCTTAATCGTGAAGGGCCGACCGCCAAGGTCAACCTTGGCATGGCCACGCTCCTCAATCTCCGCGATGCTTGCGCCGAAATTGGCGGTGACGTGATGCGGATCGGCGGGCGCGCCAATCGTGGCAACGGCCTTTACGCTGTCAATATCGGGGGAGGCAGCCAGAACCGCAGCACCGCCCAGCGAGTGGCCGATCATCAATTCCGGTGCCATGCCCATACCGGCCAAATGCGCGGCGGCCAGACGCAAATCTTCTACATTCGAGCTGAAATGCGTGTTCTCAAACTCACCACCCGAATGGCCAAGGCCGGTAAAGTCAAAACGCAGCACCGCGATGCCAGCCTGCGACAACCGGCCCGCAATGCGTCGTGCCGCCGGAATATCCTTTGAGCAGGTAAAGCAGTGCGCAAAAATCGCAGTCGCCAGATGCGGCCCCTCGGGTAGATCAAGTCGTGCGGCCAGAATCTCGCCAGAGTGGCCTTCAAAGGTGAGTTTCTCGGATTTCATCGCGCTCTCGTACATTGCCGTTTCGTTGGATAGTATCTAGTCACGGGGGTGGTCTGAATGACAGGCCATGTCACGCGAAGGTGAAATATGCGGATCAGAGGCGTACTTTTTTGGCTCTGTACCCTCACGATTT
This sequence comes from Pontivivens marinum, assembly GCF_900231835.1. Taxonomy (GTDB): domain Bacteria; phylum Pseudomonadota; class Alphaproteobacteria; order Rhodobacterales; family Rhodobacteraceae; genus Pontivivens; species Pontivivens marinum. The sequence continues at coordinate 59,117 of NZ_OCTN01000012.1, forward strand.
CAGCCGCTGTTTTCGTTGGTTTCGCGGGCCAGTTTCACCCTATCGGCGATAGCTTTGCGGCGTTTCGCCTGCATTTTGGTGCTGCCGCTGTGCTGTTCTGGGCATGGGCCGCGTTTAGCGGGCGCCTCTGGGCGGAGAGGGTTGGTGGCGTGACGGCATGCGTCGCACTAGGCTCAATCCTATGGGTGGCAATCTGGCCGCGCGCACAGGAACCGCAAGATGGCATCACTGTTTTTCAGCATAACATGTTGTTTAGAAATGAAACCATTGATGCCGTTGTCGCGCAGGTGGCGCAGCTAAACGCAGATGTCGTCCTGTTGCAGGAGGTTCTGCCCGAACATCGGGTGCATCTAGAGCAGATCGAAACCTACTCAACCATTCAGCACTGTGATCGATATGCCGTGATGAACAATGTAATCCTCAGCAAATGGCCCGCCTTGCAGGTCGGCTGTCACAACCGCGCAAGCTGGGCGCAGATTTCCACACCCGTTGGGCCTGTAACATTTGTATCGTTGCATCTGCCGTGGCCGTGGCCCGCCTCGCAAGCATTGGCCGTTGATCGGTTGATCCCCGTGCTCAGCGCATTGCCGCAGCCTGTCGTATTAGGCGGGGATTACAACGCCGCCCCGTGGAGCAACGCGGTATCCCAGTTGGCGAGCGTCGCGGATGTCGTTTCAGTGCCGGGGCTGCGCTTAACATTTGCCGATCCACGATTTTGGCCCGGTCTCCCCATCGACCATATCCATATGCCACGGGGTTGGGTTGGTGCGGCTCACCTGACCGGTCGCGCAGGCTCGGACCATCGTGGAACCTTTGCGACGATCGGTCCCCTACCAGAACCGGTAGGTATCCGGTGATCGTTAAATATTCGTTGTCAGATAGTCGGAATGCGGTACGCTGAAGGACGGTAACGCAGTATAGGATTGATTTTGGACAGGATTTCGCGCCCGACGACACCAATTGTTCCAACCCACTTGCCTGCAGAAGATAAGCTGCGTGCAGATATTGTGGAATTGCAACGGCGCGCAGTGCGATTCGGCTGTCCAGCAACAGCGCAGGCACTGGGCCTGGCGGTTGAGATGTTCGGCGTTGAGGTGGACGCAGAGGATCAGTAATCCTGTCGCCATTCGCATCTGAGATACGGTTCGCGCCATGGCATTGATCCTCGACAAACCAGCCTTAACGCCATGGATGCGCCCGCACACGCGCCGCAATCCCGGTGTTCAGCCGCTAAACCCTACAGATTGGTTGCAACGTGATGCCTGTTTCGCGGATCAAATGGCGCTGCGTGATGATCTGATCGCAACCCGGCGTGATGCTGTTTTCGGGGCAGGGGACGATGACCGTGCCGCGCGTGAGGTGCTTGCCATGGTGTGCCACTCAACGAATGCGGTGGGTGAGAATGACCATATCCAGCGCGCGGATAATGTGCGCGTTGCCATCGTGGATCATCCGCTTATCACCGCTGGCCGCTTGGTGCAGGAGGATTTGCTGATCCTCCAGCGGCGGGGCGAGGCGTGGGTGCTGACGGATGGCGTGTTGTGCTTTCCGTCGCATTGGACCTTATCTGAGAAACTGGGACGCTCTCTGATCGATATTCATGGCCCCGTGCCATTCTATGCTGGTGATCTGGAACGTCGCGTGCATCGCCTATTCGATGCAATCCGTGTTGAGCAGCCCCTATGGCGCGCAAATTGGCTGATCTATCCCGATGCCACGCTGCATTACCCTCGCCGTGAATATGAGGTGAAGCATGTGGACTGGACCGGCGATCTGTTCGTGCGGGTTGAGCGGCAAAGCCTGCTGAAGCTACCTGAAACAGGTGCTGTGGTGTTCAGTATCAAAGCGGATATTTGCCCGCTGCTCAGCCTGAACACACAGCAACGCTCCGGTTTGCTGGACGCCCTTGATGCCCTGCCGCGGGTGGAGCGTGATTATAAGGGTGGTGACATCGTTCGGGCGCGTATTCACGCCAGCCTCTAACGGAAAAGGGCGCCCCGTGGGACGCCCTCTCCAAATCAGTTTTGAACCGATTAGCAGGAGTAGTACATCTTGTACTCGACTGGGTGTGGAGTGTGCTCGTAGGCGTAAACCTCTTCCCACTTCAGATCACAATATGCGTCGATCTGATCCTTGCTGAACACGCCGCCAGCAGTCAGGAACTCGTAATCGGCCTGCAATTCGTCCAGTGCCTCACGCAAGCTTGCGCAAACTGTTGGGATCTCGGCCAGCTCCTCTGGGGGCAGGTCGTAAAGATCCTTGTCGTTTGCTTCGCCGGGGTGAATCTTGTTCGCGATACCGTCGAGGCCAGCCATCAACAGTGCTGCGAAGCACAGGTACGGGTTGGCGGATGGATCGGGGAAACGTGCCTCGACGCGCTTTGCCTTGGGGCTTTCTGTCCAAGGGATACGTACACAACCCGACCGGTTGGATGCGGAATAGGCGCGCAGAACGGGTGCCTCGAATCCGGGGATCAAACGCTTGTAGGAGTTTGTGGACGGGTTCGTGAACGCGTTCAGTGCCTTGGCGTGCTTCAGGATACCACCGATGAAGTAGATGGCTTCCATCGACAGGTCAGCATACTGGTCGCCGGCAAATAGTGGCTTGCCATCTTTCCAGATCGACATGTTTACGTGCATGCCGGTGCCGTTGTCGCCGGCCATTGGCTTCGGCATGAATGTTGCCGACTTGCCGTAGGCGTCAGCCACGTTGTGGATGACGTACTTGTATTTCTGAAGGTTGTCGGCCTGCTTGGTCAGCGAGTCGAAGATCATGCCCAGCTCGTGCTGGTTCGATGCAACCTCGTGGTGGTGCTTGTCGACCTTGATGCCCATACGCTTCATGGTGGACAGCATTTCCGAGCGCAGATCCTGAGCAGGATCAACCGGGTTCACAGGGAAGTAGCCGCCCTTGATGCCCGGACGGTGGCCTGTATTGCCCATCTCGTACGCGGTGTCTGTGTTCCATGCGCCGTCAACTGCGTCGACTTCGAAGGACACCTTGTTCATCGCGGTGGAGTAACGCACATCGTCAAAGATGAAGAACTCAGCCTCGGGGCCGCAATAGAACACGTCGCCCATGCCGGAGGATTTCAGATATGCCTCTGCACGCTCGGCTGTGCCGCGTGGGTCACGGTCGTAGATTTCGCCTGTGTCAGGCTCAACAACGGTACAGTGAACGCAGATCGTTTTCTCGGCATAGAACGGGTCGAGATATGCGGAGTTCGCATCGACCATCAGTTTCATGTCGGAGTTGTTGATCGCCTTCCAGCCTGCAATGGAGGAGCCGTCGAACATGAAGCCTTCCTCAAGGAAGTCCTCGTCAACCAGATCGCTTACCACGGTAACGTGCTGCAACTTGCCGCGGGGGTCGGTGAAGCGGACGTCTACATAAGCAACGTCTTCATCCTTGATCATCTTTACGAGATCGGAGTTTGCACTCATCTGTTTTCCTCTCTGGGTATCGTCTTGGGGAGTAAGTTGGGGCAGGATTTACAACGCGTCCGCGCCTTCTTCACCTGTCCGAATGCGAATGGCGTGGGATACGTCCATCACAAAAATCTTGCCGTCACCGATTTTACCGGTTTTTGCGGCGGATACGATTGCCTCGATCGCGGGTTCAACCAGAGCGTCGTCAATCACGACCTCGATTTTAACCTTGGGCAGGAAATCCACGACATATTCGGCGCCGCGGTAAAGCTCGGTGTGGCCCTTCTGGCGACCGAAACCTTTGGCCTCAATCACGGAGAGGCCCTGAATGCCAACCTCCTGAAGCGCTTCCTTCACCTCATCGAGTTTGAAGGGCTTAATGATCGCCTCAATCTTCTTCATGGCCGGAGTTCCTCTGCGACGGTTCATTGGTAGCTTACCAAACATCAGGCGTTCGGCTTTTCAATCCTGTGCCATTTGATGCGGATGGTCCATCTGTCGAATCCGCGTATTATGCACAAAATTTGTGCAATGTGCACTTTATCCGTGCGATTTGAGAAGCGCGCGCCAGCGGAAATTGCCACTAGCGTCGGGTGAGGATGCGCTTTTACAAACCATGGCAATCATTCCTTCGTAAAACAGTCATTATCGTGCCGGCCGACAGGCGCTGCGTAGAATCAATTGGCTGCTTGATCGGTGTTAGGCGGCAATTGGCGGCGCTGCGCGACCGACCCGCTATATAATAGGCGCTGCTACACGCGATCTGTCGCCCCGTACTAGGGGTGTGGTCAGCGGTAGGGGGCGAAATCAGGATGTTTGTGGGTCCTCAGCGTAATTTCCTTGGTGATAAACGCGCTTTCAGGCAATTGCCCCTAGCGTCCCCCCGAACGCTCTGCTATCCGATGCCGGATTTCGCGGGGCAAAGTCACCCAGCGGATTACGACGGCCTGATGCGGGCGTGGTGGAATTGGTAGACACGCCAGATTTAGGTTCTGGTGCCGCAAGGCGTGGGGGTTCGAGTCCCTTCGCCCGCACCATTCAGGCCGACGTAACGAGATTGACGCCCTTTAGGGCATAGACTGAGGTGAGACGAATGCAGGTCAACGAGACCCTGAACGAAGGCCTGAAGCGGGGCTACGAGATCACAATGACCGCCAGTGAACTGGCTGCCAAGGTGGACGAGAAGCTCGACGCAGCACGTCCTGAGGTCCAGATGAAGGGCTTCCGCAAGGGCAAGGTGCCTAAGGCTCTGCTGAAAAAGCAGTTCGGTAAGTCTGTCCTGGGTGAGGCAATGCAGGAAGGTATCGATGATTCGCTGAAGGCGCATTTCGAAACCACTGGCGACCGTCCGGCCATGCAGCCAAACGTCACCATGAAGAATGATGACTGGAAAGAGGGCGACGATGTTGTCGTCGACGTTTCCTACGAGAAACTGCCTGAGATCCCCGAGCTGGATTTCGCGACCCTGACAGTTGAAAAACTGACAACCGAGGTTGAGGACGAAGCGGTTACCGAGGCGCTCGATAACCTTGCAGCGACTGCTCAAAACTTTGAGAAGCGCCGCAAGGGTTCCAAGGCGAAGGACGGCGATCAGCTGACCATCGACTTCCTCGGAAAAGTTGACGGCGAAGCCTTTGAGGGCGGCGCTGCTGAGGACTTCCCCCTGACGCTCGGCTCCGGCCAGTTCATCCCCGGCTTCGAAGAGCAGCTGGTTGGTGTGAAGGAAGGCGAAGAAGTCGCTGTTGAGGTTACGTTCCCTGAGGAATATCAGGCCGCAAACCTCGCTGGTAAGGCTGCTGTGTTCGACGTAACCGTCAAGGCTGTTTCCGAGCCGAAGCCCGCTGAAGTGAACGACGAACTGGCCGTTAAGTACGGCGCAGAAGACCTCGAAGCACTCAAGGGTCAATTGCGTGAGCGTCTGGCCGCTGAATATGCCAATGCTGCCCGCACCGTGACCAAGCGGAACCTGCTGGACGCGCTGGACGGCGCTGTTTCCTTCGACCTGCCGCCAAGCATGGTTGAGGCTGAAGCAAGCCAGATCGCACATCAGCTGTGGCACGAGGAAAACCCTGATGTTCAGGGCCACGATCACGAGAAGATCGAGCCAACTGACGAGCACAACGCATTGGCAACCCGCCGCGTTCGCCTCGGCCTGTTGCTTGCCGAAGTAGGCCAGAAGCAGGAAATCCAGGTTACTGACCAGGAATTGCAGCAGGCGGTCTTCCGTCAGGCGCAGCAGTATCCGGGTCAGGAGAAGGCATTCTTCGACTTCATCCAGTCCAACCAGCAGGCGTTGCAGCAAATCCGCGCACCTCTGTTTGAGGACAAGGTTGTCGATTACATCCTTGAGTTGGCTAAGATCGAGGAGAAGACTGTCTCCAAGGAAGATCTGCAAAAGGCGATCGAGGAAATGGACGAGGAGTGATCCTCAACCATATCGGTTCAGAATGGGGCGTCCTGCGGGGCGCCCTTTTTCATTTATGGCTAGGCGGCCCTGTGGGCTGAGCCACCATTGCCCTGACGGCCACGCATTAGGGCAATAGCCTCGTGACTGCGCGTCGTGGGCCGATAGGCGGGGAAGGGCTGTAACAGCGCGTCACCATGTGGGGCGTTGGGGAATAGCTCGTCGAGCTCGCTCAGAATGTTGTGGTCTAGTATACGCTGACTATGGGCGGCTGGACGAAAACTCTCACTCGGCAGGCCTGCGCTCCAAATAATTTCGTGTTGATCAAACATGATGTGTACATAGACGATCCCATCGCGCCCGATGGGGCGCGTGCTAATCCCGGATTGCCCGACCAACTGGCGCGCAGGGATCAGTACAGCATCGCATCCAAGGATTGTTTGGCAACAGGGATCATCAAAGAGTAACCGATGCGCGGGTGATACCTCGATCCTTTGTGACGGCCGGTTGGGTCCAAGGCAGCCAGCGGCCAGTCGAACGGGCATGAGGTGCTGTGACGTAATGCCTGCGCGAATGTGTTGCCGTCCAACCCATCGCACACAAACCGGTCCATTATCCCGCGTAATAACCAGATCACCGGGGGCCAGAGATTCGACATTTATGGAGCCTGTGGGCGTCAGGATCGGCGTTCCCGCGACGAAGCAGATAACGCCAGCATCCGGATCGGATGCCTGAATCTCGGTGAGGTCCAGCTCCCCATCACCGCCATCGGCCAAATCGCCGCCCTGTTCCACGACAAAGGTGCCGGAGCCGCCATCCTCCTCCGCCTCGGTGTTTTCACTGCTGAAGCCCGTCAGGGACATGATGTAGTTGGGGCCGTTATACATCCCCAATACGATGTAACTGTCGCCAGCAGCGGTGTTTGAGTAGGCGTTAGGCGTTGCGAAGGTTGAGCTGCCGTTTATCTTGGTGCCTAGTACCAGCGTACCGCTGCCATTATCGACTGCGGTGTAGATGTCGAACTGATCACCGTTTTGAACCTGCGCGTCGTTGCCGACAGTACGTACCAGAAAGAACCTGTCGGTTGTGGTGCCAAGCGGGTTGATGCCGTTCACGGTTAGGGTGTTGGTGTAGGTGGGTGGCGGATTGGAAAAAACCGAAGTTGCTATATGTAGCAAGCTGATCCCCTGAGAGGAGAAACTGTTCACCTGCCATATCCATGTCCGCGCCGCCCACCGATGGGTGAGCGGTTGCCCTTTATCCGAGTTGCCCGCAGGCGAAAACTGCGTATTCGCATGTTTTCACACAGGGGTTAATGGGGTCTTTAGCTGTTATCCTACTCTAATTTAGGGGATTTAGATAGCTATTCGCCCAATTCAACCGGTCCAAGCTGCGCCCAGCAATCACCGGGCCCCGGATTGGTTGGCGCGGTCGTTCCGCCGAGGTGATGCATCACTCCCCAAACAGCGTTCAGGGCGGTGGACACGGCCCCCTCAACCCAACCGGGGGTCCAGCTCACATCATCACCGGCGAGGAAGATGCCCCTTTCCGTCGGTGAGTGATTCTGCTGCATGAAATGTGCGTACATACGGTGGTTGTAGCGGTAATGCCCCGGCAGAGCGCCCTTGAACGCGCCAAGGAAATTGGGGTCGGCCTCCCAGCTTACCGTGATTGGGTCGCCGAGAATGTGGCTGCGAATATCGACATCGGGATAGATTTTTTCCAATGCACCTAGAGCAAGCTCCACTCGTTTTTCTGGCGAAAGGGGCAGCATTTTTAGCGCATCGGTCATCCACGCATAGCTAAGGCACATAACGCCGGGGCGGCCCTCACCCTGATCCAGCAGATAGGTTCCGCGCGTCAGGCGATCGGTCAGGGTCATCGACATGACCTCGCGCCCATCCGCGTCGCGATCCCGCCAGAAGGCACGGTCGGTCATGACAAAGGTTTTGGAGCTTTGCATATAACGGGTGCGATCCAGGGCCATCCACAGCTTAGGGGAAAACAGCTCCTCCTGAGTGTCGATGGATGTGGTCATGAGCCAGCTTTGACAGGTGACGATCATCGCCTCGAACGTTTGGGTGCTGCCCCAAATGTCCGTAACCGATAGGTTGCCCAAATCATCGCGGAAGATACGTGCAGCCCCCGCACGCGGTGCGCCATTGTGCAGCGATTTCAGCGTGGTGCCGTGCGGCCAGTGGACCGGATTGACGGGAGCGTGATCGAACAACCCCTGCGGCACCTGTGCGGCGCCGCCTGCGATCATGTGTTGATCCTCGTCCAGCTCTGTCAGATTGACCCGCAGGATTTCCAGCATGGAGTTCGGAAAGTCGCTGTCCCAGCCACCGGTGCCGAATCCGACTTGGCCGAAAACCTCGCGGTGGTGAAAGCTGAGTTTCTGGAAGGCATCAGAGGATACGATGAAATCGTAGAATGTGCGTTCGTCCCATGCGGCGACGAGGGGATCCCAGATTTCCTTGATCCGCGTGACATCGCGCGCGGCGATTGCTGCCTTGAGGTCAGAGAATTTCGCGCCCTCCTCAAGCGCAGAATCATATGCCTCCGCGACCTCACGGTACAGATCGGGCAGATCGTCGAGGGTTTCGGCGTAATGCCGTCTGCCCTCAATCTCGATCACGGTGGAGCCTGCTGCGGGTGTCAGGGGGTTAGGGAAGGGGCGCGTGCTCAGGCCCAGCTTGTTGATGTAGTGGTAAAACCCGCGCGACGATTTGGGAAACCGCATCCCGCCAAGTTCAGCGACGATATCGGTCTGTCCGGTAAAGGGTTGCGAGCGTAGTCGCCCGCCGATTTGTCCCGGCTCGTAGATCACGGGGTGCAGCCCCATGCGCATCAATTCATAGGCCGCGGTGATTCCCGCCATGCCGCCGCCGATCACGGCAACCTTCGCGCCGTGCATCTGCGGTGGGACTGAGCCTAACCCCGCAGGGTGGCCCAGCCATTTATCGTATGAAAAGGGGAAGTCAGGTCCAAAGGCGGTAACGTCTTGGGTCGTAGGGCTCATCCATAGAGCTCCGTTCGGGTCTGGGAGAGATAGTCGAGATCGGCGCGGACCCGCGTCACGTCGTCTCGCTCGATATCGGCGAGCACCAATCCCGTCGCGTCACCTGCGCGGGCCAGATCCTCACCATCGGGGCCTACGATACAGCTTAAACCGCAATAGTCGAATGTCCCGTCAGGGCCGGTGAAGTTTGCATAGGCAATCGCCACGCCGTTTTCCTGCGCGCGGGCAGGGACCAGTCGCGTCGCAACGCCGGTATAGGGAACCATGTTTGCCGTGGGGACCAGCAACAGTTCCGCGCCGCGTCGCGCCAATGTGCGGGCTGTTTCGGGGAACTCGATGTCGAAACAGATCGCCAGCGCGCACTGTAATCCGCCAAATTCGAACACGTTGGATAATGCGTCACCCGCTGTGAACAGGTCGCGATCCATGTCGCCATAAAGATGCGTTTTGCGATAGGAGGAGACGAGGCTGCCGGTCGCGTCAAAAAACGCGACGGTGTTGTAGCCGCCCAGTTCCGGCCCGCCGACCAGAATCGATATCCCGTGCTTTACCGCGATTTCGGCGGCCTTTGCCCATAGCCCGTCATCTAATGCGCATTCACGCTCACGTATTGCCTCACGCCCAACAGCATAGCCGCTGAGATACATTTCTGGCGCTATTAGCAATGTTGCACCGCAGGCGACAGCCTCGGCCGCGGCGTCGGATAGGCGGTTCAGCGCACGCCATGGCGTGATTGTAGGGGGGGCCTGCATAAGGGCGATACGCATAATGTTCCTTTCCGCCGCGTCGTGCGGCACTGCGTTATAAGATGGCGCAAATTGAGCAAATGCCCAGAGCTATAACGGATAGCGCGCTGCTCATTGGCTGAAATAGTGGCTTATAGATAGCATTAAGGACGCGTCGTGTTGATCATCGTGTCCGAGCTGCCCTTGCAGACCCTTCGGCCCGACATTACACCTTACAGAACTTTCCCCAATACAGGGCTGCGATCCGCGCAGTCGAAGGAAGAGGCACAGGCCATGAATGATCCGATCGAAACCTACATGAACCTCGTGCCTATGGTCGTGGAGCAGTCGGCGCGCGGCGAACGTGCGTTCGACATCTTTTCCCGACTGCTCAAGGAACGGATCGTTTTCGTAAACGGTCCGGTCCATGATGGCATGGCATCGCTAGTGGTGGCGCAGCTGCTCTGGCTTGAGGCGGAAAACCCTAAAACCGAGATCCAGATGTATATCAACTCGCCCGGTGGCGTGGTGACATCCGGCCTCTCGATCTATGACACGATGCAGTATATCAAGCCTAAGGTATCGACCCTATGTGTTGGTCAGGCTGCGTCCATGGGGTCACTGCTGCTGACCGCAGGGGCCAAGGACATGCGCTTCTCGCTGCCTAACAGCCAAATCATGGTTCACCAGCCATCCGGCGGTTATCAGGGGCAGGCGACGGACATCATGATCCACGCCCGCAACACCGAGAAGCTGAAAAAGCGCCTCAACGAAATCTATGTCGAACATACCGGACAGGATTACGATGTGGTTGAGCAGGCGCTGGAGCGTGACAACTTCATGATGCCCGAGGATGCAAAAGAGTGGGGCCTGATCGATAAGGTTCTTAAGCCACGCGGACACGATGCGGAGTAATCCGTCGTCACAGTGCGGCACCTAAATGTGACAGGCGTTGCGGGAATCAGTCCCGCGCGCCTTGTCATTTCGGAACTGTAGGGTTCCAATGTACGGACCACCGGCCCCTTTCGTCAGGGTCAGTCCGGTGAGAGGAGAATGCGATGAGCAAATCAAGCGGCGAATCGAAGAACACCCTCTATTGCTCCTTCTGCGGAAAGAGCCAGCATGAGGTCCGCAAACTGATCGCGGGGCCAACGGTTTTCATCTGTGATGAATGCGTCGGCTTGTGCACGGACATTATTCGTGAAGAAACAAAATCCGGATTGGTCAAATCCTCGGATGGCGTACCCACGCCGCAGGAAATTTGTCAGGTTCTGGATGATTACGTTATCGGGCAGGAGCAGGCCAAGCGCGTGCTCTCCGTTGCGGTTCACAACCATTACAAACGACTGGATCACGCGTCGAAAAACTCCGACGTTGAACTGGCGAAATCCAACATCATGCTGATCGGTCCGACCGGTTGCGGTAAAACGCTGCTTGCGCAGACGCTTGCCCGCATTCTGGACGTGCCGTTCACGATGGCCGATGCGACTACGTTGACCGAGGCAGGATATGTGGGTGAGGATGTTGAGAACATCATCCTCAAGCTGCTGCAATCCGCCGAGTACAATGTTGAGCGTGCGCAGCGCGGCATCGTCTATATCGATGAGGTTGATAAGATCAGTCGTAAGTCCGACAATCCATCCATCACGCGCGATGTATCGGGTGAGGGCGTGCAGCAGGCGCTGTTGAAGATTATGGAGGGCACCGTGGCCTCCGTACCGCCACAGGGCGGGCGCAAGCATCCTCAGCAGGAATTCCTGCAAGTGGACACGACAAACATCCTGTTCATCTGTGGCGGCGCCTTTGCGGGCCTCGACAAGATCATCGCGCAACGCGGTCGTGGCTCTGCCATGGGCTTCGGTGCGGATGTGCGTGACAAGGACGAGAAGGGCATCGGCGACCTGTTTATGGAGCTGGAGCCTGAGGACCTGCTGAAATTCGGGCTGATTCCCGAATTTGTTGGCCGTCTGCCAGTTATCGCAACCTTGCGCGATCTGGACGAGGACGCTCTGGTCACGATCCTGTCCGAGCCGAAGAATGCACTGGTCAAGCAATACCAGCGCCTGTTCGAGATGGAGAGCGCGAAGCTGACCTTCACGGATGAGGCCCTGAAATCCATCGCCCAAAAGGCGATTGAGCGTAAGACCGGCGCACGTGGCCTGCGTTCGATCCTTGAGGCGGTCCTGCTGGACACGATGTTCGACCTTCCCGCACTTGAGGGTGTCGAGGAAGTCGTCGTGAAGCCGGACGCGATTGAGGGTGTGGGCAAGCCGATCTACGTCTATTCGGACAAGGAAGCGGCGGAACCTGCAACCGCAGGATAAACCACGCCTTGCGATCTATTCCTAACGGCCCTGATGAAAATCAGGGCCGTTATCAGTTGTACGGGGATAGGCGCAAATTTCCCATCAGTAGGGCAGGTTGTGATCGGTTTCAGATGCCTCACCACTGGACCTCTGCGCGCAAATGCGTACATATGCTGACAACGACCCAGCGGAGCGACACCATGAACTTCATCCTGCGCCTTCTGACCTGGTGGGACACATCCACCATCGGCACCCAAATCTTCACCGCCCGTCATGGGGAAAAAGTGGGAGAGGATGCTCAGGGCAACGTCTTTTACCAAAAGGATGGCGGCAAACGGCGCTGGGTGATCTATAACGGTGATATGGAGGCGTCCCGCGTTTCCCCTGAATGGCATGGCTGGCTGCATCACACATGGCAGAAGCCCCCGACCGAGGCACCATTGCCCCGCAAGGCGTGGGAAAAGCCGCATCAGGAAAACCTGACCGGCTCTGCGCTCGCCTATCGCCCACCAGGTTCGATTCTGTCGCCAGGACACGCACCACGTGCGCGCGGCGACTATGAGGCATGGAGCCCAGAATAATATGGCCAGCAATGTAACTGAAACGATCATCGGTGCTGTGGTGCTTGTCGCTGCGGGCGGTTTCATTGCCTATGCAGCGCAAACAACGGACCTAGGCGGTGGTGGGGATACATATACCCTAGACGCGGCGTTCAGATCGGCGTCCGGCATCGCGGCGGGAACTGACGTACGGATGTCTGGCGTCAAAATCGGCACAGTTTCGCATATGGAATTGGACCCGCAGACCTATCAGGCCGTCACAACCTTGGCGCTGAGCAGCAATATCCTCGTGCCCGAGGATTCGGATGCGAAAATCTCCGCTGATGGGTTGCTGGGCGGAAACTACGTGTCCATCACGCCGGGCGGTTCGGAATTCATGCTCGAAGCGGGCGATGAGATTTTGAATACGCAGGGTTCGGTTAGCCTGTTGGACCTCTTGATCAGCTTTGGGACCGGCGCACGTGAGTGAGGACTGGTCCGCCAGCGATTATGAGGCGAATGCCCGTTTTGTTTCCGATCTGGGCATGCCGGTCGTGCAATTGCTTGCGCCGATGCCAGGTGAGCGCATTCTCGACCTGGGCTGCGGCGATGGTGCGCTGACGGTTAAGCTGCGCGATGCAGGGGCCGATGTGCTGGGCGTTGACGGTTCACCCGATATGGTGGCCGGTGCTGTTGCGTTGGGGCTTGAGGCACAGGTTGTGGATGGCCATACGCTTGGCTTTGACGCTGAGTTCGACGCTGTTTTTTCAAACGCTGCGCTGCATTGGATGACGAGACCTGCTGATGTGATTGGCGGTGTGGCCCGTGCGCTGAAATCCGGTGGACGCTTTGTTGGTGAATTCGGTGGCATGGGAAATGTGGCCGCGATTCGCACCGCGTTGATCGCAACACTTGCGGCGGATGGCATTGATGCTGACCTGCACGACATCTGGTTTTTCCCGTCAGTGGCGGAATATTCGGAACTGCTGCGGCAGGGCGGCTTTACGGTCGAAACTTGTGAGCTGATTCCACGCCCAACGCCTGTACCGGCCGGTATGCGCGCATGGATCGAGACATTGGCTGTGCCTGTATTGGGTAAGGTTAAGGGTGATCGCGCGGCGTTTCTGGACCGTGTGACGGCACTGCTGGAACCCGCATTGCGCGATGGTCACGGTAATTGGACGGCTGATTATGTTAGGATACGGTTCTCATGCGTAAAATCCTGATTGCAGCTCTGCTCTGCACAACCGCCGCAAATGCGCAGATTGAACAGGGGATACTTGAGGATCTACAGCGCGACTTTGGCGGCAATGACGGCGTTCCTGAACGGGGTGAGATCACGTCCGAACCGGAGGCAGGCGCCGTTTTGCGGGGCTTGGATAAAATGACGGGCCGCGCGCAGGATATCACTGTGATGGTCGGCGATACCGTGACTTACGAGCGTTTGTCGATCGAGCTGGACGCTTGCCGCTCCCCCGCTGCGGGTGAGACGGCCGATGCCTTTGCTTTTCTCCAGATTCAGGATTCGCGTGAGGATGAACTGCGGTTTTCTGGCTGGATGATTGCGTCCAGCCCCGCGCTACATGCGATGGACCACCCGCGTTATGATGTCTGGGTTAAGGAATGCATCGCGTCACAGGATGATCTGAATGCGGATGGTGCGTTACCTGACAACGGGTAACGCGGCGGTGAGGGCTAGCACCTCATCAGCGGTCGCATTCAGGGGCAGCGCGTTCCAATCGGCAAGCTGCTGCATCGCGTAGTTCAGGCGCCTGTGATAGGCACTGCGGCCAATCTCAATCCCGCCCATTGTTGCCAGATGATCGGTTATAAACTGCGTATCGAGCAGTGTGAACTGCCCCGCGCGCAATCTGGCCGTTAGCCATACCAGCGCGATTTTTGAAGCATCTGGCGATGTGCTAAACATGCTTTCGCCAAAAAATGCGGAGCCTAGGCGGATACCGTACAGCCCGCCCTGTAGCTGCCCATCCTTCCAGTATTCAATCGAATGCGCCTGCTGTAGATGGTGCAACTCTACGTAAAGATTGAATATTTCATCGTTTATCCATGTCTCGTCACGGTTTGCGCAATTTTGCATGACCTGCTCAAAGGCAGTGTCTACGCGCACTTCAAATTCACCACGGCGGATGCGTTTCTTTAGGGATTTGGAGACATGCAGACGGTCTAGGGGGATAATTCCACGCCGACGGGGGTCAATCCATTGGGTATGACCCCCGCGGTGTTCAGCCATAGGAAACACGCCCGCAGCATATGCGTTGAGCAAAAGCTCGGGCGTGATTTCCGTCTCATCTCTAGGCATTAGGCCTCAAATTCGGCTTCCAGCCACTTTTCCAACCAGTGGATGTCGTAATCGCCCGTCTGCACGTCCCTCGCGGCCAGCAGATGGTCGAACAGGGGTAGCGTGGTATCGATCCCCTCAACAACAAACTCGCTCAAGGCACGGCTGAGGCGAGCCAGAGCCTCCTCACGGGTGCGGCCCTGCACGATCAGCTTTCCAATCAGGCTGTCGTAATAGGGTGGAATGCGATAGCCGGCATAAATTGCGCTATCGACCCGTACTCCCAAGCCACCCGGCGCATGGAACGCACTGATAGTGCCCGGTGAGGGGCGGAAGCTGGGCAGTTTTTCCGCGTTTATACGGCACTCAATTGCATGACCCGAGGGGACGAGGTCCTCCTGAGTAAAGCTCATCGGCAGGCCCGCAGCGACGCGGATTTGTTCCTGCACCAGATCAACGCCGTAAACGGCCTCTGTCACGGGATGTTCCACCTGCAAGCGGGTGTTCATCTCGATGAAATAGAACTCACCGTTTTCATACAGAAATTCGATGGTGCCGGCGCCGATATAATCGATCTTTGCAACCGCATCCGCACAGGTTTTACCGATGCGCGCACGCTGTTCCGCAGTGATAACGGGCGAGGGTGCTTCCTCGAATACCTTTTGGTGGCGCCGCTGTAGCGAGCAATCGCGCTCGCCCAGATGGACGGCGTTGCCCTTACCATCGCCAAAGACCTGCACTTCGATATGGCGGGGCAATTGCAGGTATTTCTCGATATAGACAACATCGTCACCGAATGCAGCCTTCGCCTCGGTCCGTGCGGATTGGAATGCGATATCGATTTCGTCAGCCGAGGCTGCAACCTTCATACCGCGTCCACCGCCGCCGGCGGCCGCCTTGACGATGACGGGATAACCCATGCCGCCCGCGATTTCGCGTGCTTCCTCAACGGTGTTTACACCACCTTCGGAGCCAGGAACGCATGGAACGCCAAGGCGTCGCATCGTTTCCTTTGCCGCGATTTTGTCGCCCATCACGTTGATATGGTCCGCAGATGGCCCAATGAAGGTGATGCCATGGTCATGGATGATCTGCGAGAAATTCGCGTTCTCGCTCAAGAATCCGTAACCGGGGTGCACAGCATCCGCGCCCGTGATTTCGCACGCGCTTATGATGTTGGGGATCGACAGATAGCTCTGCGTGCCCGGAGGAGGGCCGATACAGACGCTCTCATCTGCCATGCGCACATGCATCGCATCGCTGTCAGCGGTGGAGTGTACGGCAACCGTCTGGATGCCCATTTCCTTGCACGCGCGATGAATGCGCAGCGCAATTTCGCCCCTATTGGCGATCAGGACCTTCTTGAACATTACGACCTCACTCGATCACGACGAGGGGGGCGCCGAATTCCACTGGTTCCGAATCGCCCACGACGATGCGTGTCACCTTACCCGCGCGCGGCGAGGGGATCTGGTTCATGGTTTTCATGGCCTCAATGATCAGCAGTGTTTGCCCCTCACTGACCGTATCACCAACGGAAACAAAGGCGGGGGAGCCCGGCTCTGCTTGCAGATAGACGGTGCCAACCATTGGCGATGTTACTGCGCCCGGGTGCTGTGCCGGATCGCTGGAAACCTCGGCCGCCGCGCCGGGGGCTGCTGGTGCCGCAGCGGGTGCTGCCATTGGTGCAGCGGCTGGTGCCGCAGTAGGGGCTGCAACGACCTGCTGGATGGTCTGACGTGAAACGCGCACCTCCAGTTTATCGTCGCCACCCAAACGGCGTGAAACCTCGATCTCTGTCAGATCGCTGTCTTTAAGTAGGTCTGCCAGCGCCTTGATGAAGGCGGTGTCTGCATCATGTGTCGTACCCATGAATCCTCGCATTTTTGTGCCCGGCCAATTGGCGGGGGTCCTTCGTGGACCGTGCTTGTTCTACAATTATCTATACGGCTAAGTGACGCAGCGTGAAAGAGCGTTCAGCGCATTGTGCTGCGTGTAAGTCGAACAGCCTCGGCCATCTGATCGGCAGGTAGGTAACCCCGTATGAATGTGTCGCCCAGAACAAAGGTCGGCGTTCCGGTAATCTGCAATTGTTCAGCTAGGGCCCGATTTTGGGCGATCTGTGCGTCAATTTCGCGACTATCCATGTTGGCGCGCATCGCGGCAACATCAGCGCCGGAGCGTTCAGCCAGACGATCAATCATCTCGTCATTCAGCTGACCGGGGAAGCTCATCATCTGGTCGTTGAAGACCTCGTAAATCTCCTCACCCTGCTCCGCCAGCACGGACAGCGCCGCGCGGGTCGCCGTTTCGCTGACGGGGCCAAGAATTGGCAGTTCCTTAACGATCAGGCGAATATTGCCGTCGCTGGACAATAGGGCGGCAACTTCATCATGGGCGCGCTTACAGAATGTGCACTGATAGTCGAGGAACTCGACCAAGGTTACGTCGCCATCAGGATTACCACCAACAAACGAGTATCCGTCGTTCAGCAGGACATCATTTGTTTCGCGCAGCATTTGCTGCTCTGCTAATTGGGCGTTTGCGGTGCGCTGCGCCTCAAGCACGTCGATAACTTCGACGATGATGTCCGGGTTCTCCAGCAGATAACGCCGCATTTCCGCCTGTAGGGTCTCGCGGTCAATGTCGCCTAGCGCGCCGTCAACGGGTGGCGCGGGCAGATCAGCGGCAACAACCGGTTCCTCGATCGAGGCGGACAGCGTCGCTATATTCAGGCCAAGGGCGGTCACGGCCACAGCGCCAATAGCACCGATCATCAGGTTCGTTCGGGTCATCCGCGGCGACGCTCCTCAATTTGTTCCAATGTACTCAACAATTCATTTGCCCTTATCCAATTGGGCGAGCCATTCGGCAACCCGTCACGCGCAATCACTGCAAAGCGGGTTGCGTCAGATACTGATCCGCCTAGGGCATATCGCTCGGCGGTAAATAATGCGGCCAAGGCGTCATTTCCTGCGCGGGCATGTGCTTCAGCCAAGGCGCGCAGCGATACAGGCGTGCCAACAATCGAATCGCGCGCTTGGGACAGGTGCTGCAATGCCTCGCGGTTCGCATCGGGCGTATTGACCGATAGCAGCGCCTGACCCAGACCCGCACGTACCAGTGCGGCATTCGGGGCAAGGCTAAGCGCTTGCCGATAGGGGGCAACCGCCTCAACCGCCTGACCATTCTCAAACAGGAACTGCCCCTTTAGCTCATAGAGCCATGGGTTGCGTGGCTCCAACGCGATGGCGGCGTCAATCTCCGCAATTGCATCGCTGGGCGCAGGTAAGCGGTGCAGCGCAATGGCCCGTTGAATTCGCGCAGGCATATCGGTGCGCCCCTGTACGCGGTTCAATGCGGATTGTGGTGAGCGGCTGAACCCCTCAAATTTGGCCTGCATCCGCTCATACGCATCCTGCAAATCAGGGTCCACAGGCGTACCGCGCAGCGAGGAATTCTCTGCCTGTCGCTCCAATAAATCCAAGCGGGCCGAGCTGAGCGGATGGGTCAGCGCATATGGATCAATCTGGGCAGTGGACAGCAATTCCTGCCCGCGAAACAGGTCCAGAGTGTCAATCGCGGCCACGGGATCAATGCCCGCCCGCTGCAAAATTCGAACCGAGCTTTGATCCGCGCTCGATTCCTGATCTCGTGAATAGGCGAGCAAGCTGGCCTGTGCCGCCCCCGATGCCCCGCGCGCGATAAAAACGCCTGCCTCCGGCGCGCCAGCGGCGGCGGTTAGCAGCCCTAATAACACACCCGCAACGGAAGCGCGCGAATTCAACTCCGCCTCAACCGACCGTTGCGCAATATGTCCCGATACAATGTGGCCGATCTCATGGGCCATGACGGCCTGCAACATATCGGGGCGATCCAATCGTTGGATCAGGCCCGAATGGATAAACATCCGCCCGCCGGAAATGACAAAGGCGTTCATCTCGCGGTTATTCACGATGTAGATATCAACGCTGTCGCGCGGCAAGCCAGCAGCGGCAACCAGCGGTGCGACCATGCGGTCCAGCGTCTGCTCTATCTCTGCGTCGCGGATCAGGTTTTGGGCACTTACGGGAAGTGCGCAGATAACCACGGCCACGGTCGCTAGGATTGTATGCTTGAAGCTCACCCCATTCTCCTACAATTGCCGCGGCAAGGCTTGACCCTCACCACCGCGCCCGCGACAACCTGCAGGCAGTTTTAAAAAGGGTAGGGGCCACAGATGCGGACATCAAGGCGCAGCGCTGTCGATAGTTTCATTGTGATGGACGTGATGGAGGCCGCTCGGGCAGCGGAGGTCGCCGGTCAGGACGTTATTCACATGGAGGTCGGCCAACCCGGAACCCCCGCGCCAAAGCTGGCCCGCGATGGTTTGGCCCGTGCGATGGAGGAAGGCCCGATGGGTTATACCGTCGCATTGGGCCTGCCCGCATTGCGCGAACGGATCGCCCGCCATTACGGAGAGGTTTACGGCGTCGATGTTGCGCCCTCACGCATTGTGGTCACGTCTGGTTCCTCTGCCGGTTTTATCCTGAGCTTTCTGACATTGTTCGATGCTGGTGATCGTGTGGGCATCGCCGATCCGGGCTATCCCAGCTATCGCAACATCCTGGGGGCATTGGATTTGCAGGTGGAGCGGATCGAGGGCACCGTCGCAAACAGGTTTCAACCCACCGTTGCTAACATAAACAGCGGGTTGGACGGCTTACTAATCGCCAGCCCTGCTAATCCGACCGGTTCGATGCTGGATCGTGATGCGCTTGGCGCACTGGTGGATGCTTGCGTGGCCTCAGATGTGGCCTTGATCTCGGACGAGATTTACCACGGCATTGAATATGAAGGGCGGGCGATCACCGCGTTGGAACTGACGGATGAGGTATTCGTCATCAACTCCTTCTCGAAATACTTCTCGATGACTGGTTGGCGTATCGGCTGGATGGTTGTGCCGGAAAGCCATGTGCGCGTGTTGGAGCGCCTCGCGCAAAACCTGTTCATTTGTCCATCTCATGCCAGCCAGATCACGGCTTTACATGCTATGGATGCAGGGCAGGAGCTGAGCGCAAATGCTGAGGTTTATCAGATCAACCGTCAGGTTTTGCTCGACGCACTGCCCGCCGCAGGCTTGCGTGATATCGCGCCACCGGATGGCGCATTCTATATTTACGCGAATATTGCGCATACCGGCGTGGACAGCCGCACCTTCACAGCGAAGCTGCTGGCGGAGGAGGGCGTGGCCGCAACCCCGGGGCTCGATTTTGATCCGGTGCGGGGGCACGAAACCGTCCGCTTTTCCTATGCCGGCCCGCGTGAGGCAATTGCCGAGGGCGCAGTACGCATCACCCGTTTCATGAAGCAATTCGACAGCTGAATTCGTTGGGGCTTGCATGGGCCGGGGTTTCGCGCAAACCTCGGCCTATGAAACCAGGTATTGGCCACAATAAGCCCCCCGAAAGCGCAACCGGCTGGACGCGCCATTGCTGGACCCGTGCACGCGCGGATTTGGTAGGCGAGCGTTTGCCCATCGATATGCTGCGTGTCCGCATGGCACGCGCGCGTCAATTGGGGCTTAGCTTCCCGCAATATCGCTCGATCCTGTTGGGTGGCGGGCGCGATGTCACGGCCTTCCTGTTCACGGTTGAGGGGCTGCATTTGCGCCTGCAACGCGAGCTGTCGATGCCCGATCCTGTGCGCTCGAAACTGGCTGAGGTGTCTAATTGCGGGTTAATGGCCTTCGCACCCTCGGGCGAGGTTCCCGAGCAATTCCGGCAAGAGGTCAGCGAAGTTTCAGGCGTTCGCTTTACCGCCGCTGGGGCCGAGCCAGAGCAATCCGCAGGGTGGCGTGCATCGCGTGACGCGGTTCACAACCTGCTACGGTCCGAGGGGCTGGCCGCGCAGACAGTCGTTATGATTGGAAACAGTGCGCGTGAAACCGGTTGGGCAGATGCGGCGCAATTGGTGAAGTTCATCCCGCGCGCAGAATATTTCCCGGTCGAAGCATAGGCCCGAATATCTTAACCGCTTAATGCAAAAGCCCCCGACGAGGTGTCGGGGGCTTTTGTTTTTCTAGCGTGGGATCAGCTGCCGATCGTGCGAGCCCACCAGCCACGCCGCTTTGGACGATCATCGTCAGATTTCGTTTCCGCCGTTTCCTCTGCTGCGAGTTCCTCTGCTGCTGGCTCCGAGGCTACAGGGGTTTCCACGACCTCAGATTTTACGGGCTCAGGCTCAACCGGAGCAGTGCTTTCAGCAGGGGCCACTTCGGCTGGTGCTTCTGCCGCAGCAGCTGCCGTAACTTCTGCCTCAACCGCAGTGGGTTCCGTCACTGGCGCGGCGGGCTCCTCGGCCACAGGTTCGGCTACTGCTTCGGGTGTAGGGGCCTCAACTACTACTTCAGCCTCAACCGGCTTCTTGCGTGCGCGCGAACGGCGAGGTTTTGGCGCGGGCTTTTCCGCAGGGGCTTCCTCAGCAACCGGAGCCTCTACGGTTTCAGTAGTCGCTTCCTCAACCGGTGCTTCTACTGCATCCGCCTCATCCGTGGCGGGTTTTGCTGGCTTACGGGTGCGCGTGCGAGAGCGGGATCGCGTTTTCTTTGGAGCAGCATCATCCGCCGCAGGTTCCTCGGCGGTTGCTGCGTCACCGGAAGCCGCTTCGGTGGTTTCTGTGCTCTCACCGTTTTCGCCATCGCTCTCACCGTCGCGACCGCGACCGCCACGCCGCCGCCGCCGGCGCTTTTTCTTCTTGGGCTGATCATCGGCCTCAACCTCGGGACGAGGGGTTTCCTCCTCGATCTCCTCGGCTTCCTCGATGTAATCCTCCTCCAGATCGAGGCCATCCATCTGGATAACACCGGCCATCGGATCCGCGGTCACAACACGGCTGGAGGTTTTGAAACGTTCAACCTTGAATTCAGGGCTGATCAGGTGCGGATCGCCATTGATCTGGATCGCGATGCCGTAGCGGGTTTCGATCAGTGCAATGTGCTCGCGCTTGGAGTTCAGCAGGTAGTTCGCCACGTCCACAGGGGCCGTCAGGACGATTTCCTTGCAGCGCTGGCGAACGCCTTCCTCCTCCAACTCGCGGATGATCGACAGGCCGAGGCTGTCATTCGAGCGGACCAAACCAGTGCCGTGGCAATGTGGGCATGCCTGCGTGGAAGCCTCAAGCATACCGGGGCGCAGACGCTGACGCGACATTTCCATCAGGCCAAAGGAGGAGATGCGGCCAACCTGAATGCGTGCCCGATCAGGCTTCAACGCATCCTTCATCCGCTTTTCAACGGCGGCATTGTTGCGACGCTCATCCATGTCGATGAAGTCGATGACGATCAGGCCTGCAAGGTCGCGCAGGCGTAACTGGCGTGCAACCTCGTCCGCTGCCTCAAGGTTCGTCTTGAGCGCAGTATCCTCGATTGAGCCTTCCTTGGTGGAACGTCCGGAGTTTACGTCAACCGCCACCAATGCCTCGGTGATGCCGATAACCAGATAGCCGCCGGATTTCAGCTGTACTGTCGGGTTGAACATCTGGCCCAGATAGCTTTCGACCTGAAAGCGGCCAAACAGGCTGACTGGGTCCTGATACAGCTTCACGTTTTTGGCGTGGCTTGGCATCAGCATCCGCATGTATTCCTTGGCCTCGCGGTAGCCATCGGCGCCCTCAACGAAAATCTCGTCGATGTCGCGGGAATACAGATCGCGGATGGACCGTTTGATCAGCGAGCCTTCCTCATAGATCGGCTGCGGGGCAATGGACTTCATCGTCAGGTCGCGGATTTGCTGCCACTGACGGATCAGATATTCGTAGTCGCGCTTGATTTCCGTGCGCGTGCGCTTGGCGCCTGCGGTGCGGATGATCAGGCCAGCGCCTTTGGGCACCTCAATCTCGCTCGCGATATCCTTGAGCTTTTTGCGGTCCACAGCGTTTGTGATCTTGCGCGAGATGCCGCCACCGCGCGCGGTGTTTGGCATCAGAACGCAGTAACGGCCAGCCAGCGACAGGTAGGTGGTCAGGGCTGCGCCCTTGTTGCCGCGCTCCTCCTTCACAACCTGAATCAGCATGATCTGGCGGACTTTTACGACCTCTTGGATTTTGTAGCGGCGTGCCTTGGGGCGGCGGCGGCGCTGTTCGGCGCGCACTTCCTCAGCATCATCGGATGCGCCTGCTTCGGTCGCGGCCTCCGGTGCGGGGCTGTCGGCTTCGTCTGCGGCGGGCTTACCCTCTGGTGTTTCTACCAGATCGGCGCTTTCATCTAAGCCGGACGTTTCGTCAACAACGGCTTCCTCGGTCGCGGCAACGGCGACTTCTTCAGTGGGGGCCGCTTCTGACTCAGGCTGTGCGGGTGCTTCAACGGCTGGCTCGGCTGAGGCTTCAACGGTGGCTTCACCTTCGGCAACAGCTTCAACAGGCGGGGTTTCCTCGGCAGCGGGCTGTGCTTCAGGTGTTGGCTCAACAGCCTGCGCAGCATCAGTGGCTTCGGGCTGTGCGTCAGCCTCAACCGGTGCTGTCACCGTCTCATCCGTGGGTGCGCCATCCTTGGCCGCAGCAGAGCGGGAGCGGCTGCGCGAACGGCCACGACGTGGTTTTGGCTGCGCTTCTTCTTCTTCCTCGGCGCGACGTGCTTCCTCCTCGGCTTCCTGCTCTGCGATCAGGGCCTCACGGTCAGCAACGGGGATTTGGTAATAGTCGGGGTGGATTTCCGAGAAGGCAAGGAAACCATGACGGTTCCCGCCGTAATCGACAAAGGCCGCCTGTAGCGATGGTTCAACACGCGTGATCTTCGCGAGGTAGATATTACCAGAGAGCTGGCGCTTGTTTAGGCTCTCAAAATCGAATTCTTCGACCTTGTTCCCATCGACGACGACAACCCGTGTCTCCTCGGAGTGGGTGGCATCGATAAGCATTTTCTTGGGCATTGGGTATCTGCAACACGCCACAGGCCGCCCCGGATCTGGTCCGGGTGGTGCGGTGGCGCACTTTCTGTGTGAAGGGCGATGCGGTGCAGGCATGCGGGGATGCGCGGGGTTTCACCGTGCGATCTGTAAATTGCCGTTGCCTGTACGCGTTTCATCGCGGTTTTTCGTCCTGAGCCATCTGCGAAATCGCGATGTGGCCCTGTTGTGGCCGGGATTTCCGGCATCTTCGGGGCGGCGCAAGCGCCAGTCGCGGGCGTTCCACGGGCCTGAAATCCTTGGCTATTAGTGCAAAGCGATCTCTGTCGGCGGGTGTCGTTCGGCGACGAATTCAAACTCGGCGAAGGCGCTAATCTCGCAATCGCATATATTGATATAGGAGCAGTTGCGCGGGAATTACAATTTGTTTTTGCGTCAAGCTGATAGCGGGTGGTAGTCTGGCGTCATGACAACCGCGGTTCACGCGGGATTTAGGGGCAGTATGATGCAGTTGCTATTCCGGTTTCTACGCCTGCTTGGCGTGGCGGCGTTGCTATGCGCGTGGGGGCAGGGCGCGATGGCTGATGTCGCGCTGCGCTCGATCCACAGTGAGACACGCGGATGGCTGGGCCGCACGACCACCGTCACGATTGATCTGGACGACAGGGTGCCATTTAGCATCTCCACGCCTGAGGATGGGCAGATTGCCATCGCGCTGACCGGCGTGGATGGCAGCATTCGCCCCAGTTTTCAGGCCGGAACGGTTATTTCACGGTTTGAGCTAACCGACACGGTTGAGGGCGGCACTCTGACCCTGCGTGGCCTGCGTGAGTTGGAATTACAAAGCGCTGCAATCACTCAGTTACCCAATGGGGCCGCGCAATTGGTGCTGTCCCTTGCGGCCGGTGCGCGGGTTTCGCAGCCTGCGCTCAACGTGGTTGAGGAGGGGCATCTTGCCTTACCGCTGGTGGTTCTGGACCCCGGTCATGGTGGCATCGACCCCGGTGCCGTGCGTGAGGATATTTCCGAGAAAGACATCGCGCTGGCCTTCGGGTTGGAACTGCGCGATGCCCTGATCGGAAGCGGGCGGTACGATGTGCAAATGACGCGCAGCACCGACGAGTTTATCACTCTGCGCGACCGCGTTCGGTTCGCGCGCGATGCGGATGCGGCGGTCTTTGTTTCGCTGCATGCAAATACTGTGACGCGGGGCAATGCATCCGGCACAGCGATCTACACCCTGTCCGATGGGGCAAGCTCGGCGGAGGCAGCAGCCTTGGCCGAGTTGGAGAACCGTGCCGACACGCTGGGTGGGGTTGATCTGGGGGTTGAGGATGACGATCTGGCGCTATTGCTGACCGATATGGCGCAGCGTGAAACCAATGCCCGATCCACCATGCTGGCCCGCGCCACGGTTGAGGCGATGCGCCATGCGGTCGGCGTCATTCGCACAAACCCGCACCGCTCTGCCGGATTTCGTGTGCTCAAGGCACCTGACATCCCCTCGATGTTGATCGAGCTGGGATTTCTATCTGACGCAACGGATCGCATAAACATGATGTCGCCCCGCTGGCGGGCCCATGCGGCGCAGGGTATTCTGGCCGCCCTGGATGACTGGGTGGAACGTGATCGGGTGCTCTCTGCGCGCAGTCCGGTTGTGGCAGGCCCGACGGCAATTGCTGCCGGGGAATAGGCGCGTCGCACCTGACTTTATGCAAATCGAGTGCTATGTGACGGCGTAGAGGCGAACGCGCCCGCATGGGATTGCGTTGTGAGGTAAGGGCAAAGGTCCACGAATGATCTATATTATGCGTTTTTTGGGCTGGATTTTCAGCGCATTGGTTATCGGCCTGTTTTTCGGTGTTATCACCGTGGGCGCAGTGGTCTGGTCCTATTCGGCGGACCTGCCTGATATTGATGAACTTGCCAGCTATGAGCCGACAACCCTGACACGGGTGTACAGCCAAGAGGGCGCGCTGATTGACGAATTCCTGCGGGAACGTCGGGTCTTTGTGCCGATTGACGAGGTGCCCGATCTGGTCATTCAGGCCTTTATCTCCGCCGAAGATAAAACCTTTTATTCTCATCCCGGATTTGATGCGCGCGGTATTCTGTCGGCTGTAATCGATGCAGCACAGGGCGGGCGCCTGCGCGGTGCGTCCACAATCACACAGCAGGTGGTAAAAAACTTCCTGCTGGACGGTGATCGTGAGATTGAGCGTAAAATCCGCGAAATCATCCTCGCCACACGGTTGGAACGGGTGCTGAGCAAGGATCAAATCCTTGAGCTTTACCTGAACGAAATTTTCCTCGGTCAAAACAGCTACGGCATTGTCGCGGCGGCGAATAACTATTTCGGCAAAACGCTGGAGGAGTTGACCCCGCAGGAGGCAGCCTACCTCGCATCCTTGCCCAAGGCGCCATCGGATCGCCATCCGGTCGATGACGTGGAGGTCGCAACCTTCTGGCGGAACAACACGCTGCGCGAAATGGGTGAGAACGGCTATCTGACGGCTGAGCAAGTGACGGAGGCGCAAAACGCGCCGATCCTCTCGGTTCAGGGTGGTGATTACGAACCACTTTCGCAGCAACTACCCGGTCGTGATTACTTCACCGAGGAAATCCGCCGTCGTGTTTCCCAACAGCTTGGCGCGGATCGGGTGCTGACGGGTGGCTTGACCATTCGCGCAACGATTGAGCCTGAATTGCAGCTCGCCGCCGCCACTGCCCTGCGCACAGCATTGGTTCGCTACGATATGGATCGTGGCGGCTATCGTGGCCCGCTAGGCAATCTGGATACCGAAGAAGTCGATTTGACGGATGAGGACGCATGGCGTTCCGCATTGCGTCGCACGCGCGGTGTGCGTGACGTTCCCGATTGGCACATGGCCGTTGTTCTTGAGATGAGCGGCAATGGCGCGCGTATCGGGATCGAGGATAAGCCCGAGGATATCGCCGATGATGAGCAGGGTAACACCCTGTTCGTGCGCGATTTCCAATGGGCGCGTCCACGGCTGGAGGGGACCAGCGTTGGGTCCGCACCATCCTCGCCATCGGATTTGTTTGAGGTGGGCGACGTTATCCTCGTGACTGCTGGGCGTAATGATGAGGGGACCTTCACCAACTGGAACCTGCGCCAAGTGCCCGAGGTGCAGGGTGGCTTTATGGTCATGGATCACCGCACGGGCCGGACCTTGGCCCTACAGGGTGGGTTCTCCTATGACGCATCCAGCTTTAACCGCGCAACGCAGGCCACGCGCCAGCCCGGATCAGCGTTCAAGCCATTCGTCTACGCGGCCGCGTTGGATCAGGGCTACACCCCGAACTCTATCATTCTGGACGCGCCATTCGTGCTGAACCAGCCGGGACAGCCACCGTGGACGCCGAAAAACTATTCCGGTGTGAACAGTTTCAACGGCCCGACATTGATGCGGGTGGGCTTGGAGCGATCCTTGAACCTGATGACAGTACGAATCGCGGATACGATTGGTATGGATGTGGTCGCGGATTATGCCGAAAGCTTCGGTATCTATGATGATATGCAGGAGTTTCTGCCGATCAGTCTGGGCGCGCAGGAAACCACCCTGTTCCGGCTGATCTCCGCCTATGCGATGTTTGCGAATGGCGGACAGCGTGTGGAGCCGACGCTGGTTGACCGTATTCAGGACCGTCGCGGCAACACAATCTATCGCCATGATCAGCGCGGATGCGTGGGGTGTGAGGATGCTGCATTTACCGATCAACCTGAGCCGTTCATCTATTCCACCGCAGAACGCACGATGAGCCGCGTGACGGCTTTCCGTCTGATTACCATGCTAGAGGGCGTGGTTGATCGCGGTACAGGTGCATCGCTGGCAGGGCTGCCCGTTCCATTGGCAGGTAAGACCGGCACGACCAATGATAGTAAGGATGCATGGTTCGTGGGCTTTACCCCGAACATCGTTGCGGGGTGCTATATCGGGTTCGACAATCCGCGCTCCTTGGGGCGTGGTGGTACCGGTGGTGGACTATGTGCGCCGGTCTTTGGTCAGTTCATGGAGGAATACCTGCGTCTGCGTCCCGCAGCACCGGGGGACTTCCAGCCGCCTGAGGGTACGGTCTTTGCGTCAGTCGATCGCTCAACCGGACAACGGGTTGCTGCGGGTTCAGCCAATTCGGTGTTGGAGCTGTTTGACGCCGATAATGTGCCTGCAATCGGAGCAGCGCCTGAGACAATCGGTGCCGCAAATTACGACCTATCCGACTTGCCCGACACGGTTGCGCCCGCACCGGTTACGGATGGCACAAACGGTGAGGGTGGTGGCGTTGCTCCACCGCCGCCGCCACCTGCTGACCTTGATGATCTAGGGGGCGGCGGCCTCTACTGATGTGGGGGGCAGGGTCGCACCCCTTTGACCTTGCCCCGCAGCATCGTTATCTATCCGCCACCACGAATGCAGCACGGGACCAATCCGTGCCCCGAATGATAGGACCGGACCCATGCGCGCCGAAATCGCAACCCTCGCTGCCGAAATTGAGAAGAGCGTCGCACTGCTCAGCCAGCGTTTGGGGGAAACCGCCGCCTATCGCCTCGAAGAACTGAACGCTATGTCCGAGGATCCCGATCTGTGGAGCGATCCCGCAAAGGCGCAAAAGCTGATGCGTGAGCGGCAATTGCTATCCGATTCCATCGATACCCGTGATGGATTGGCGCAGGAGCTTGCCGACAACCTCGAACTGATCGAAATGGGTGAGGCGGAGGACGACGCAGACGTCGTGGCCGAGGCTGAAACCGCGATCAAGAACCTGCGCGATGTCGCGGGTAAGAAAGAGCTGGAGGCATTGCTGGACGGTGAGGCCGACGGCAACGACACCTTTATCGAGATCAACTCCGGCGCTGGCGGTACGGAAAGCTGCGACTGGGCCTCGATGTTGGCGCGCATGTATGTCCGCTGGGCGGAAAAGCGTGGCTACAAGGTTGAGCTGCAATCCGAAAGCGCGGGCGAGGAAGCGGGCATCAAGTCTGCATCCTATAAAATCAGCGGCCAAAACGCCTATGGCTGGCTAAAGGGGGAAAGCGGCGTGCACCGTCTGGTCCGGATTTCTCCATACGATTCTGCGGCGCGGCGCCATACCTCGTTCAGCTCCGTCTGGGTCTATCCTGTGGTGGACGACGCGATCGAGATTGAGGTGAACCCCTCTGAAATCCGCATCGATACCTACCGGTCATCCGGTGCAGGTGGTCAGCACGTCAACACCACCGATTCCGCGGTGCGGATCACCCACTTGCCCACCAATATCGTTGTGACCTCGTCTGAGAAGTCCCAGCACCAGAACCGCGACATTGCGATGAAGGCGTTGAAATCGCGCCTGTACCAGATGGAGCTGGACCGCCGGAATGCCGCCATCAACGAGGCACATGAGGCAAAAGGCGATGCGGGTTGGGGCAACCAGATCCGCTCCTACGTTTTGCAGCCCTACCAGATGGTAAAGGATCTGCGGACCAGTGTTGAGACTTCTGACAGTCAGGGTGTTCTGGACGGCAACCTTGATGCGTTTATGGCTGCGACCCTTGCCCAAGGCGCAACCGGTAAGAGCCGCGCAGAGGCGAACGCGGACGATTGACCGCTATACACGGTAAAACCACAAAGGCCCGCTACAGCGAAACTGTAGCGGGCCTTTGTGGTTTTGGAACAGCGTGTTCGCGGTCACGATAAACCTACTGGTGAGAGCGGTGTCTCATCCACGTCATCATGTCAGATTAATATGCCAAAGTGGCGGAGGCGGTGAAAGCGCGAGATCGGCTTCGTCTGCCCCCAACTGCCGTCAGCCGAATCCTTTTAACCATAGGAATTCATATAATTTATT
>NZ_OCTN01000013.1 GCF_900231835.1 Pontivivens marinum
CTTCAGCGTCCGATCATTCCTTGTCTCCAGTAGTACCCGGCGCCGCGTTCGTTGTCGTTCCCGCCGCCGGTGAAAGGGGTTCTAGGCAAACTCACAAACTCCCGCAACCCAATTCGACATCAAATTCACAAAAATCTCAAAATTCAATGTAAGACCATGATATCGCACACATATTATCGCACGAAACACCACACACGATCGTTCAGCCTCGCTCAGACACAACCAAAAATCAGAATCAAACGGAGAATCGCAACGGAGTAGTCAGAAAGCGGAACGATCGCACTCACAGTGGCAGATCAATCAGCGAAATCAGGATAGGTCGCGTCACGCTCTGACAGAACCTTTGGTGTGATCGGCCACTTGATACCAAAGGCGGGGTCGTTCCAACGCGCGCCCTGCCCTTTGCCCGGGGTAAACATCCGCCCGATCTGGTACATGACATCCGCATCATCGGTCAGCGTGATAAATCCATGTGCAAACCCCTCAGGCACAAAGAAGGCATTCAGTGCGGTCGCGTCCAGCACAACACCATGCCAATGCAGATAGGTCGGTGAACCATGCCGCAGATCCACAGCGACATCCCAAATCGCACCACGCACACATCGGACCAGCTTAGACTCCGCATAGGGGGGATTCTGCCAGTGTAACCCGCGCAACGTTCCTGCCCGTACATTGCGCGACAGACTTGTTTGAAGTGGATCGAAACCGGCAATGCCCGCTTCAGCGAATGCATCAGGGCAATGCAGTCTGGCAAATGAACCCCGCGCATCACTCTGTGGCGTTGCATCTATCTCGTACAAGCCTGCAAGGGGCGTCCCACGTAACTGCATCAAAAAACCCGCAGCTCCGGCACGGCAGTGACAAACTGCCCACCCCAGTCGCGAATGCCGGCCTGCTGCTCTGCGATCTCGTCCGATAAGTTCCATGGCAGGATCAGCACATAATCTGGCCGGACCTGGGCGATGTGATCTGGAGCACGCACAGGTATGTGGCTGCCCGGCAGTAACGTTCCCTGTTTTTCTGGATTGCGATCAACCGTAAAGGCGATGTCCTCAGCCGTAATCCCCGCGACGTTCAGGAACGTGTTGCCCTTTGCCGGAGCACCATAGGCAGCGACAACCTTTCCCTCCGCATGCGCCCGATCCAGAAAGCTGCGCAGATCTGCGGTCAGGCCGGCAACCGTGGACTGAAACGCCTTATAAGGAGCGGCACTGGCAAGGCCCATCGCGGCTTCCTGCGTGCGCATAGTGTCGAGAGCACCCGTCCGGTCATGCACATTTGGGAAGCCTGCAAACACACGCAGACTGCCACCATGGGTTGGCAGGGCTTCAACGTCAAAGAGCTGTAAGCCAACCTCACCCAAAAGCCGCTCCACAAATAACAGCGACAGATACGAGTAGTGCTCGTGATAAATCGTGTCGAATTGCCCCAACCGGATCAGGTTCGCCAAATGTGGAAACTCGAAGGTCACGACACCGCGCTTTGCCAACAATGTGGCAAAGCCTTTGGCAAAATCGCGGATATCAGGAACATGCGCCAACACGTTATTGGCCGCGATCAGGTTAACGGGGCCATGCTCGCCTAAAACCTCACGCGCTGTCTGCGTTCCAAAAAAGGCAACTCGCGTCGTGACGCCCTTTTGTTCGGCCAGTTCGGCGGCGTGACCGGCAGGCTCAATTCCCAAAACGGGGATACCCGCCTTGACGAACCATTGCAGCAGATAGCCATCATTGGACGCTATCTCTACCACCCGCGATTGAGCGCCAAGATCGAACCGCGCGATCATCGCATCCGCATATTTTCGCGCATGCTCCACCCAGCCCGACGAGAATGACGATAGATAGGCGTAGTCGTGATCAAAGATAGCATCTGCCGGAACGGTTTCCGTCGTTTGCACCAGCCAGCAGTCTTCGCAAACCATGACCCGCAACGGGAAAGCGCACTCTGCCTGCTTCGCCTCCGGCGTGTCGGGCAGGTAAGAGTTCGCCAAAGGCGTGGCGCCTAGATCAACAAATTCGCGCGCCAACGGGGCATCGCAAAACCTACACTTGGTCATTTTTTAAGGACTTTCTTATCAAAGTAGTCAGCGATCTGGCCTTGGGTCAGCGCAAGCGGGTCCTGACCGGCACGCCACGCGCGATACCATTGCGCAGTCAGGCCCACCGCCTGACCCGAACGCATAACGCCTCGCCATCCAAGCACACGATCAGCCAGACCGGCATCTATCGCAAGCGTAGCCATCTCATGTTCGGCGGCAGAGCCATCCAGTTGCCAGCTCGCACCGTCAGTAAAGGCAGCCTGCACCTGCGCCACTGTCATTACATCCGTCGGATCATGTGGGCCGAAATTCAGGGCGTGAGGAACCTGATCCCCTCGCAATGCGCGCTCCAGATAGGCAAAGTACCCAGACAGGCAATCCAGTACATGTTGCCAAGGGCGTGTCGCATCAGGGTTGCGCAGCATCGGCGCGGCTTCTGCGCCTTGGGCGCGCACAATATCAGGGATCAAACGATCCTCGGAAAAGTCCCCCCCACCGATGACGTTGCCGCCGCGCGCAGTCATGACAGGCACCGATCTTAAATCAAAATAGCTTAACGCGAAGGAGCGTACAGCAATCTCGCATGCGGCCTTTGACGCCGCATAGGGATCGTGCCCACCCAAGGGGTCACTCTCGACAAAGGCGCGGCCATCTTCGGCATTGGCATAGACCTTATCCGTCGTGACAACCAAGGCCGCTTGCAGGTCCACCGCTTCGCGCAAGGCGTCGAGCAAATGCACTGTCCCCATCACATTTGTCGCAAAAGTCTCAACCGGCGCACGGTAGGAGCGCCGGACCAACGGCTGGGCCGCCATATGCAAAACCGCCTGCGGGCGCGCGGCAGAGATACAATCACGCAAGGCGTCCCGATCACCGAGGTCAGCGATAACCGACCCCGCCAAATGCCCCGTACCCACCATATTGTGCAGAGCAGGATCTGTATCGGGGGCTAGGGAAAACCCCGTGACCTCTGCCCCCATACGACGCAGCATTAGACCGGCCCAAACGCCCTTGAACCCTGTATGCCCCGTAAGCAAAACACGCCGACCGGCCCAAATTTCAGGTGTCATGTCCAGACCGCCCACGGAGCCTTACCGCTGGCCCATATATCCTCAAGATGGTTGCGGTCACGCAACGTGTCCATCGGGTGCCAGAATCCCTTATGCGGCCAGCTCATCAACTGCCGATCTGCCGCTAACCCCAGCAAAGGATCACCCTCGAACGACGTTCCATCGCCGTCAATGCGGTCGATCACGCTGCGATTGAGCACGAAATAGCCGCCATTGATCATCCCCAGATCACCGGGTGGTTTTTCGGTGAAACGCTCCACCTCTCCGTCAGAATTGATATCCAACGCACCATATCGGCCCGGTGGCACGACGCTGGTCACAGTCGCTTCACGGCCATGATTTTCATGGAACGCTATCTGTGACTTGATATCCACGTCGGACACACCGTCGCCATAGGTCATGCAGAACGCATCATCCAAATAGGGTGCCACACGCTTCAGCCTGCCGCCCGTCATGGTTTCCGGGCCCGTATCGATCAACGTCACCTTCCACGGCTCCGCTGCGGATTGATGATAGGTGATCTCACCCGTGGTGGCATCCAGCGTTACATCAGAGGAATGCAGCACATAATTGGCAAAATATTCCTTGATCATATACCCACGATAGCCAAGGCAAATGATGAACTCCCATAGGCCATGATGGGAGTAGGATTTCATGATATGCCACAAGATAGGCTTCCCGCCGATCTCGATCATCGGTTTAGGCCGTAGATGGCTTTCCTCCGAGATTCGCGTCCCGAGTCCACCAGCGAGGATGACGACCTTCAATAGCATTCTCCCTTTTCAAGATACGATGCCGTACCTATACTTTTTAACCTTAACCTTATAGAGGTCAGTCGCCGAAATGATAGGCCATCGAACAGCTTGAAGGAGCAAATCTATGCGTCTAACTGTCGGCGTCCCCGTCTATAATGGCGTGGGGGATATTGAGGAATGCCTGTCCTGCATAGTAAGGCAAACAACGGATGCATTTCGCATTGTTATATCCGACAACGCATCGACTGACGGAACTTCGGAAATTTGCGCGGAATTCGCCCGAAATCACCCGAATGTTGAACATTACCGCCACGAACAAACATCGGATGCGACAACGAACTTCCTGTGGCTTTTAAATCGCTGCGAGGATGATCTGTTCATGTGGCGTGCGCATGACGATCTTGGCTCGAACGACCAAATAGAAAAGCTGATGGCGCTATTCGCTGATCCCGCCTGCCGTTTGGCCGTCTCTCCCGTAGAAACGCGCCGCATTCGTGAGAATGGCGAGGTGAAAATACGACAACACGACCTACCCGCAGGGTTGAATGGTGAAGGAACGGCCAGCGCCATGCAGGCACGGCTGATGGGCGCACATCAAAGCTGGTTTTACGGCATGTGGCACCGCGAAACACTGTCCTTCACCTTCGGGGATGTTTGGGCCGCCTATCCTGAAGGATGGGGTTCAGATCATCTTACTCTGGTGCCGCCACTGCTTGAGGATAGCGTTCGCGGCGCGCCGGAGACACGGTTTATTCAGCGCATTGGACAGACCCAAGGCCCCTCAAACGAGAGCTGGCAGCAGATGCGGCAACGTCGTCAAACCACAGGTGCGCTGCTGGCACGGCAGATCGCAGAGGCAAACATATCCCCCACAGATCGCGCAGCGGCCAGCGCCATCGCGCAACGCTGGCTGGACAAACGGATTCACTCACGGTTCCGCATACTCAAAAGGCGACTTAATCTGCGGTGAAAAAGCGCAGCGGAACGTCGGCAGCCCAATCGGCGGCCCCCTTCATCGCCTCCTTGGCGATTGCGGGATTCAGCGCAACAACAATCTGGGTCAGATCGCTCGGCTGTGACCCAGGCATGACCACAGGAATGCCCAAATGTGTTCCTCCGGCCAGATGCGGATTGGAATCTATGAAGCAAACGGGTTGCTCCTGCATCCGGCTCAGCGCGAGGGTTCCGTAAAAGCCCGCGCCATAAATGGCATAGCGTTGCCCCGCCAAATCCGGGGCAGCTGCCGTCATCGCATCCAGAATACCCGCCCACAGATCCGTCAATGCACCAATGCTTGCCGCTGCTTGCGCTCCACTCGCATTGGCCAAATCCGCCGGAGCGCTACGCACCGCACGCACAGTCCACGCACCGCGGAATCCGCCACTCTCGATCGACCGAACCTCAAGCCCGGACAGCGAAACCAACCGTTCCAGCGCAGGGCGCGTGAAATGGTTGATATGATCCACGACGAGCAAGTCACCCGAATTTGCCTCGGGGTCCGGCACGAGGAAGAATGCCTCCCCCCCCAGCTTCAACATCCTTGCCATGTCGCGCAGAACAGCGACAGGATCAGCAACATGTTCCAGCACGAAATGCGCCGTGACGAGGTCCATTGTCCCATCCCACGATGCGGGCAGATCGTAACTGGCCTGTGACTTCTCCGAAATCCACCCTCGCCAATGTTCGACATAATCGCGGGACACATCAAAGACATGCGGCGACAGATCGGGACGCTGCGCCATGATTGCCTGTAGGGTTGCAGCCTTACCCGACCCGAAATCCAGAACGCGCCCGCCTTGCGGCACATCACCATCCAGCACCAAGCGCGCCTGATGTTGCGTCCGGAAAACAGGGCCATCATCGGTCAGTTCGTACAGTTGATCGTGACCATCGGACTGTAGCGATATCTTATAGTCAGTATCGTAAAAGGCCTGCAAATCAGGCAGGTCAGGCGATTGCGCATGTCCGCACGTGGTGCACGCAAAAATCGTAGTCGGCAGATCAAGGAGTGTTGAAAGCGAACTTAGTGCCGGCGCCGACACCGACAGCAACGGCTCCCCCAACGCAGACAAACAGATACGGCAGCTTTTCATTCTGGGTCTTTCGTTGCGGCCAGCTCCGGCATTACTGTCGCGAAATCGACGCCAGCGGCGAATGAGCCCTTCCATGCGATCCTACGACCGACAGGATGCGCAAAGTTGAAATATCGAAATTGCATCGACCACCTCGGCCCTGCGGATCGGTTTACCCCGGACTGATGCAAGGTCAGGAAATCCATGAGGATCAGATCGCCCGGCTGGCTAAGCGGTGCAACGTGCTCATATTTCGCCAGCAACGCCTCTTCGTTTGCTAGGCGCAATGCATAGGCGCCACTCTTGCCGACACCGCCATCATCTTCGTAAACGGGCGCAATGCCACCTTGATGTGACCCCTTGCCGATTTGTACCGGCCCCAGCTCCTGTGTGATTTCCAGCAATGGCGACCAGAACACAATACCATCGGGGCTGCGCAGCTGTGCCGGAAATTCCTGATGCCACAATGCACGGAACTTGTTCTCGGCGGGTAGATCAATGCGAACGCCATATCCACCGGCGGCAAGTCCGGCTGTTGATCCCTCGCGCAGCGCCTCGAAAACTGTGGAATTGCGGCGATCACTGACCAATTGCATAAAGGCCGGTATTTGTTTGACGGCATCATAAACCTCACCCGCAAAGGCACGATCCGCCTGCGCCAAGGCCATCAGGCCCGGCCCCATCGCCTCCTCAGCCGTGGCGCATGGAGCATCAACGCCATGCTCGGCTGCCAGTGCCTCCACGATCTGGCGGGCGCCCTCACGGATTGGGGCAACCTCCTGATCGACATCATAGAAACCACGCAGAACGAGGAACCCGTCCCGTGCGAAGGCATCGCGCTGAACCGAAGTAATATTCATGAACCGCTCCGTTCTTTCAAAAAGCTTCGCCACGATACAGTGGCAGGATTCAGCCCCGTACGGGCCACCGTCGGTGTACAAGAGGCAAGCAAGTCCAACGCCGTTACATATGGCGTAAACTCA
Organism: Pontivivens marinum; assembly: GCF_900231835.1. Taxonomy (GTDB): domain Bacteria; phylum Pseudomonadota; class Alphaproteobacteria; order Rhodobacterales; family Rhodobacteraceae; genus Pontivivens; species Pontivivens marinum. Next base: position 6,919 of record NZ_OCTN01000013.1, read on the forward strand.
CCGGTTTGCGGCCATGGCGCCACATCATAGGACATATATTCGACCGCGATATCAGCCGCCTCAAATGCTGCGTGATCCAAATAGGATGCCGCACCATGCCCCGTAATATAGGTTGTGCCATCGACGGCACGCACCATATCCAGAACTCGCGACCAGCCTGTGCCCTCTACACCCATATTCGAACTGCGCAGGATACGTTTCGGCAAAATACCGAGGGGTTTCGCCATTGCCTGTGCGCTCTCGATCATACGATCGCACAACGTAGTCCCAGCCATCACGCTATCAAAAAGTGCCAGCGCATCCGCCACATACGGCTTCCCGCGCAAGCTTTGGGTCAGCAGCGCGCGATGCCCTTGCTCCCACGTGTTACCATTTGCACTGAGTGAACCGATGAACTGCCCCGAACCCTTACCTGCAAGCGGAACACTCATCCATTTACGCTCTGCGCCGACTTTAACCTGCACACGATTGGTGAATGAACCCTTCGAAAATTGCGCATCATCCAGCCAGATATACACGTCCGCCAGTGCCATTTGCGCAAGGAACCCCGGCCAGGGAAAGTACATCGGCTGTGAGATCACGACCCGCGTCATGGCAGCATCCGCTCCATCACGATCACATCGTGTAACATGTCGCCATCGTCGTAATGCGCAACCAACGTCCCGACCGCCCGATATCCCGTCGAAAGATATAGCGCGATAGCAGGAGCATTATCGGCTCGCACCTCCAACATCAGCTTACGCAACTCCATGGCAGACGCTAAATCATGGATCAGACGCATCGCCTTATGGCCCAAGCCCTGTCCGCGCATGGCGGGGGTCAACGCGATCGCCATCATTGCATGCCCCCCCCGCATATGAATGTTGTGAAGTTGCGCAAAGCCGACGCAAACATCCCGCGCATCAGTCAGTACGCGCAGCTCGCCGTGCTGCTCACGCCTAGTTAGCCACCGTTCAACCTCCACCTCATCAGGTTGATCTTCCGGATAGGCAAGCAGCATATGCTGAAGGGCGCGATCAGCACGCATCTGCGCGAGCACAGGAAAATCATCAGGTCTTCTTTTGCGAAGTGCGATCACGCCTTCACGCAACGCAGATAGCCCCCGGGCGAGGATGAAATCACCAGCTTTCCGTTCAACACCTCATCCACCTCGAACCGATCCGTTTCGGCGAGGTAGTCATCGCGCGCGGAGAGCGGCTCATCACCCGCGAACCACAGCTTGGAGCGCCTTTTAGGGGCGTTTTCCTCCGTCACATGGCCCGCTAACGTATCCGCGACGACCAAGAAGCACCCCTCGGTCACCAACGCGCCATAGGCCCGGCATTCTGCCAATACATGTGCGCGGCTATGATCACTGTCGAGCACAGCCATCACGCGGGCACCTTCGGGGATTTCGGCACGAACACGTGCCAGCGTATCCTCATCCACCGAACCACCCTCGATCAGCACCACGTTATCTGACAGGGGGTGGCTCTCAATCGTCTCACGGTTATGCGCGCGGATGTCGATATCGACACCGATCACCTTCCCCTCGATCCCCATCATTTTCAACAGGCCCGCCATGAACAGGACGGAACCGCCCCGGGCAACACCGGTTTCGATGATAACGGTTGGTTTCGTGTCCCAAACCACCTCTTGCGTGGCCATAATATCAGCGGGCATCTGAATGATAGGTACGCCCATCCAATTCCATAGATAGGAGTAGTCATAACGATCCAGATCAAGAACCGTATCCAGCGATTTTGCGAACGCTTGGTCATCTTTCCCAAGCTCTCGGCTCTGTGTCTTCTGGTGTTGCGCGAATTCGGCGCGATCGTCGCGTGTTGCCATGTGAAGAGCCCTTCTCTATCGCTTTTATTGCTGCCTATACTATCCAACGAAACGAGGAAAGCGCGATGCCACAACTGCCAAGCGAAATGATCCCGGTTGCAGCCCCCTCGATTACACCGCGAGAGGGTGAACTGGCGCAACAGGCCGCGCTTACAGCATGGGGCCCGGACCACTATGCCTTTAACCGGCAGTTTGAGGAGATGTTCGCGCAATATGTCGGCGTTTCCCACGCCGTCTCACTGCCCCATGCGACATCCGCACTTCACCTCGCACTGGCCGCAGCGGGCGTCGGCCCCGGCGATGAGGTTATTGTTCCGGATGTTACATGGATCGCCAGCGTCGCACCGGTAAACTATGTTGGTGCGGAGCCTGTTTTCGTGGATATCCTGCCGGACACATGGTGCATTGATCCCGAGGCAGTTCGTGCCGCGATCACACCACGGGCGCGGGCGATAATTGGCGTCGATCTGTATGGGTCGATGTGCGACTGGCCAGCATTGCGTGCAATCGCCGATGCCCACAACCTTGTCCTGATCGAAGATGCAGCCGAAGCCCTTGGCTCAACGCTCAACGGATATCAGGCGGGCACATTCGGGGATTTGGCGGTATTCTCCTTCCATGGCTCCAAAACCATGGTGACCGGCGAAGGTGGCATGCTGGTAACCGATGACGAGGCTTTGCTCGCACGTGTTCAACAATTGCGCGATCACGGCCGCCCGCCCGGGGACCGCTTCTTTCGCAACACAGAGGTCGCCTTCAAGTATAAGATGAGCGCGGTACAGGCCGCCCTGGGCATCGCGCAATGCGAACGTCTGGGCCCGATGATCGCGCATAAGCGCGAAATATTCTCGTGGTACGCTGCAGAACTCAAGGGCCTCAAGGGTATTACACTCAACGCGGAACCCCCAAACGTGCAGAACTCATTCTGGATGAACACGATCGTGCTCGACCCTGCATTAGGCATGGATAAATACCGCGTTCAGGCGGAACTGCGCGCGCGTAACGTAGACAGCCGCCCGTTTTTCTCACAACTCTCAACGTTGGATGCTTATTCGGACCAGCCAAGGCTGCGCCGCTTCTTGCCGGAAACCCCGTCAGGGACCGTGCCTGCGACCTATGGCGTGAACCTGCCCTCCGGCTACAACATGACGCCGGATCTCGTCGCGCAAGTCGCTGTTGCCGTTCGCGAAGTGGTTAACCTAGCCAGCTGATTGATACGGTTTTACTGAACCGTGTCATCCGGTGGCGGCATGATATTGAGACACAACGCTCCGAAAAAAATGCTGCCGCCATTTGATTGCTATGCGGCCGGATGGCGAAATCAGCTGTTTAGTTGGATGGCGCTCTCCGTTGCTGCGATCAGCAGAAGAAAATTTCCGTAAATATCTGCTTTCTCGGATCGCATTAACGTGCCAATATCAAATTGCGAACTTTTGTCCGCAAAATGAATTGACGAATATACCTGACTGAAAGGCAAACAGTGATGAACTTCAGTCCAGTTACCGAAAACCACCTGCACCGCGCCCCCGTTGGGCCACCTGCATATAGGCCCGATTACTACAATCCGGCGCAGCATAGACGCCCTGCGCGCATCGTCATCGCACCACGCAGCAGCGGCAATCCGAGCTTTACACATGCATGACACCGCACCACAAAACTGGCCCGAAAACGTCTGGCGGGGCTACGTAAACCGCGTCCGCGCGGGCGACCGACTGACACCGGGCACTTGGCCAAACGGGGGCAAAGCCGCCCTCGCCCTGTCCTTTGACTGCGATCATGAAACGTTTGAAATGGGCGGCGGCAAACACGCAGTCGGACGGTTAGGCTGGGGCGAATTCGGACGGCGCGTCGGTGTACCACGCATATTGGACACATTGCATAAATATGATGCGCAGGCCTCCTTTTTTATCCCTGCCGTCTCCGCGCTGATCGACCCTGATGAACCCCGTCGCATAGCGGATGCAGGTCACGAAATCGGCGTTCACGGATGGATACATGAGCCTAACGCAACCCTAAGTGAAACGGAGGAGCGCGACCTGTTGAATCGCTCTCGCGATACATTGCAGCGCCTGTCAGGTCAGCGCCCTGTCGGGCATCGCGCGGCGCATTGGGATCTTAGCGATAATACGATCCGATTGGTTGCTGAAGCCGGTTTTGAATATGATTCCTCCATGATGGCGGATGATAGTTGCTACGAACTGATCTGCGACGGCACGCCGACTGGCCTTGTCGAAGTTCCGGTCGATTGGGTCCGCGATGATGCCGTTTATCTGCTGTTCAACCGAACACCCCCCACGCGACCGACCCTCACAGCGGATGATGTGCTTCAGATATTTCTGCGTGAGTTTGATGCCGCCTATGACGAAGGCGGTGTGTGCCAACTGGTCATGCACCCGTTCGTAATCGGCTATCGATCGCGCATCTGGATACTGGATGAACTGTTACGCCATGCCCGCGCGCGAGGTGACGTATTTATTGGCAGCCACGCAGCGATTGCCGCCCATGCAAAGGAAAATGGATAACCCTATGACTCAAGAGAATTTCGCACGTTTTGATCACGACCTTGCTGCCGCGCAGACGCCAGACGAGGCCTATGGCGCAATGGATAAACTCGTTCGTGATACGGTGGGCGTGAACCTGTTCACCATCATGACGATGGATTTACATGCGATGCAGGCCCGCCGCATATTCACCTCGGATGAGGAAAAATATCCTGTAACCGGCACCAAGGAGATAACCAAGGATAGCTGGTACAATCACGTTGTGACTGAAGAAAAAACCTTTGTGGCAAATACCCTAGAAGACATTGCCAAGGTGTTTCCGGATGCAAATCTGGTTGGCAGTATGGGGCTTGGATCCGTGGTCAATATTCCCGTCCGCGAAAACGGAACGCTGATTGCCACGGTGAATATTTCAGACGCTGAACATCACTACACACCAGAGCGCGTCGCATTTTGTGAAACAGAATTGTCAGATCCGGCAGCACGGACAATACAACGCGCAGCGGAATTGCAGGGCTGAGCTTACAGCATTAATCGGACCTGGAGCGATCCTCGAAAAGGTCGATCGTTCCGGTCCATAACAGCCGGTTTGCCTGATCAGACGGGTTGGACCAACCATGAGGGCGGGCGGCATCATAATGCGCGCTATCGCCCTCACCCAGCATCATTTTGTCACCATCAATCGTTAGCTCCAGCTGGCCACTCAGAACAAAGACCACTTCCTCGCCGCTATGCGTCACAATCTCCGAGGTGTAGCCCGGTTCGAGGATCATGATGAATGAAGATAGCTCATGCCCGGCGAAATTTGCGCCCAACCGCTCATATCGTAACTGCGACTTTCCCATCAGGAATTGCTGGCGGCCAGCACTGTGGCTAACGCATTCATTTGGCGTCGGGCGCGACACAAAAAACTCGATCCCAACACCCAGCGCCTTGGCGATGCTGGACAATGTAATCAGCGTGGGAATGGCCTTGTCCCGCTCAATCAGGCTGACATACCCGATCGAAATACCGGCTGCATCGGCCACGTCATTCAACGTCAGCTTCAGCTTTTTACGACGGGCACGGATCGTCTGGCCCATCTTCAAACCGGTTATTTCAGAGGCTTCGGTCACCCAACATTCTCCGTCAGACGGCCGCAGATGGCCCCGACTGGCGCTCACGGTCCCCCGCCCCCAGACTGGATGCGTATAGCTCCTGGGCATAGGGTTTGGCAAATGTGCCACGGCGCAAGACATCAACATCCACCTGCTCCACCATGCCACCCTGACGCAAAACGCCCAAGCGATCACATAGGAAGCTAACCACTGGCAGCGAATGCGTCACCAGCAGGTAGGTCAAGCCGCGATCCTTTCGCAAACGGACCAGCAGGTTCAAAATCTCGGCCTGTACGCTGACATCCAGCGCTGATGTCGGCTCATCCAGCAAGAGTAGCTGGGGCTCCAGCATCAATGCCCGCGCGATGGCAACGCGTTGGCGCTGTCCACCTGACAGCTGATGCGGAAACCGGTAGCGGAACCGCTGGTCCAGCCCGACCGCATCCATCATCTCGGCGACTTTGGCAGAGCCGCCGGAAATGCCGTGAATTTTCAATGGCTCTTGCAGGGTCGCATCCACAATCCGGCGCGGATGCAGGGATGCGTAAGGGTCCTGAAACACCATCTGGCAATGGCGAGCGAATTCCAGATCGCGATATGTGGCCCGCTCAGCCCCATCAATCTCGACAGTTCCACGCACATCCGGTGCCATGCCCACAATCGCCCGCAGGATCGTTGATTTGCCTGATCCACTCTCCCCGACCAAGGCATAGCTCTCGCCCTTCGCGACCGAGAATGAGACGTCCTTGACCACGTCGATCCGGCCATACCGCACGAACAGGTTTTCGATATTCAGTGCTGCGCTCATGTCTCATATACCTCTGCGCGATCCATAACGGGAAGCACTTCACGAGTCTCATCCATGCGTGGCACCGCGGCCAGTAGACCCTTGGTATAGGGGTGCTGCGCGGCGTGCAGTTGATCTGCGGCCAGCTCCTCCACCACCTCACCTTGGCGCATCACCAGAACACGGTCGCAATAACGCGCCACCAGCTCCAGATCATGGCTGATCAGGATTAACCCCATGCCGTTTTTCAGGATCATCTGCTCGATCAGATGCAGTACCTGCGCCTGCACACTGACATCCAATGCCGATGTGGGTTCGTCTGCGATCAGGATATCAGGCTGCGGGATCAACATCATCGCGATCATCACACGTTGCCCCATCCCACCAGAAACCTGATGCGGATACAGCTTCATCACATGCTCCGGATCATCAATCCGCACCTGTTGCAGCATGTCACATACACGGGCATGGATTTCACGGCGAGGCAGATTTTCATGCAAGCGCAGCGCCTCGGCAATCTGGACACCAATCGTCATGACCGGATTCAGAGAGTATTTTGGGTCCTGCATGACCAAGGAAATCCGCGCGCCCCGAACAGCCCGCATTTGGCGTTCACTCAGGCTTGGAATATCCATGCCGTCGAAAATCAGCTTGTCCATCGTGACATGCGCGGGTGGCTTTAACAGCCTCAACAACGAGCGTCCCGTCAGCGATTTGCCAGACCCGCTTTCCCCGACGATCCCCAATCGCTCACGGCCAAGATCGAAGGAAACGCCTTTGACGACCTCCACCGGTCCACGGGGGCTGGGAAATGTAACGCGTAGATTACGCAGTTGAAGCAAAGGCGTGCTCATCGTCCATCCCTCTGTCGAGGATCAAGCACATCGCGCAACCCGTCCCCTAGAAAACAAAAACCAAGGCTGATGATGATAATTGCAAGCCCGGGCATAGTTGCGACCCACCATTGATCCAGAATGAATGACCGCCCGCGTGAAATCATGGCACCCCATTCCGGCAGCGGCGGTTGCGCGCCCAGCCCCAAAAAACCGAGCCCGGCAGCCGTCAGAATGATCCCGGCCATATCCAGCGTAACGCGAATAATTGTTGAAGAAATACAAAGCGGCAGCACATGCAGCCCGATCACTCGCATATGGGATGCGCCCTGCAATTGAACCGCTGCGATAAATTCCGAATTACGAAATGTCAGCGTCTCCGCCCGCGCAATGCGCGCATAGGCAGGCCACGCCGTTACGGCAATTGCAATAATCGCGTTTTGCAGTCCTGCACCCAGCGCAGCCACAAAGGCCAACGCCATGATCAGCTTGGGCAATGACAGAAACACATCCGTCACCGCCATCAGAATACGGTCGGTCCAGCCACCGAAATAGCCCGCAACGGCCCCGATAATCAGCCCCAATGGCGCGGAGATAACAGCGACCATCACCACGATCAGCAATGTGATACGAGATCCATGAATGATACGGCTTAGAATATCGCGCCCCAACTCATCCGTGCCCAACCAGTTTTCAGCACTTGGAGGCATCAAGCGCATAGACAGGTTTTGACCGGTCGGTGAATACGGTGCCAGCCATGGCGCAAATATAGCAACCAACACCAGCACACCGACAATGACAGCTCCCAACATCGCCAAGGGGTTTCGGGCAAAATTTCTTGAAATCGCATAGGCTTGTCCTGCCTGTGCCTGCCATAGGGAATCCGGTGCATCCGCAGTTAGCCATAGCTTCAGAGACGTCATTTCAGCGGCTCCTTGGGTCAAATATGTGATAAAGAACATCCGACGTTCGGTTGATCACGATAAAGACGGTGCCGATCAAAATGGTCGCCCCCAGGACGGCGTTCATATCTGCCGATAACAGCGCCGTTGTCAGATAGTTACCAATCCCCGGCCATGAGAACACGATCTCCACCATGACAGACCCCTCCAACAGCACCGCATAGGACAACCCGATGACTGTGATCAGGTGCACGCGGATCGGGTAAAATGCGTGCTTCCAGATGACCGCCCATTCACTGGCCCCCTTAACACGCGCAGTGGTGACAAATTCCTGCTGCAATTGATCCAACATGAAGGATCGGGTCATGCGCGCAATATAGGCCAAGCTGAAAAACCCGAGGATTGCCGATGGCAGCACCAGATGTGACAGCGCGCTTTTCAGCACCACCCAATCTCCTGCAATGATTGCATCCACCGTCAGCAAGCCGGTTATTGTGGGCACCAGCCCGTCATAAAAGATGTCGATCCTGCCCGGCCCCGCCGTCCAACCCAGCCCCGCGTAGAACACAGCCAGCGCCACCAAACCCATCCAGAATGCAGGCACCGCATAGCCCAACAGCCCAAGCACGCGGATCATCTGATCCAGCCAACTTCCGGCATTTGCCGCGGCCACGACGCCCATCGGCACGCCGAGTAATACGCCGATCAAAATTCCGAAGGTCGCCATTTCAAACGTGGCGGGGAAAAAGCGGATCAGGTCATCCATGACAGGACGCCCCGTGGACAGGGAGATGCCAAAATCACCGGTCACCACGTCCCTGACATATAGGGCAAACTGTTCGACCAGCGGACGATCCAGACCCATTTCAATGAACGTCGCATCATAAACCGCCTGCGAGGCACGGTCGCCGACAACCGCCACGACCGGATCAATCGGCACGACACGGCCAATGAAAAACGTGATCGCCAGCAGCCCCAGAAAAGTCATTGCCGTTACAAAACCGAACCGTAAGGCCGTTCGCGAACCTGCAACCAGCAGGGATCCGCGCCGCAAAATGCTGTCTAGGGTGGGGGCAATCATATTTGGCAGATCTCCTGCAAAACTTCGATGTACGCATTACGAACAAAAGTTCTTTGAATGTAAAGCCGCCTTTGCTAACGTTAAAGAAGTTTTACTGCCTACGTCCAGCGCGACAGTAAAATTCGCATGAATCAAAAGGTTCAAATGCGCAAAAAACCAACAGGAGATTCAGGTATGAACCAATTCACCCGCAACGTCGTAGCAGCCCTACTCGCGGTGCCGTTGCTTGCAAGCAGCGCGCTGGCGGATACACCTCCCAACGTGTTGGTCGTGGCGCAGAATATCGACGATATCGTCGCGATTGATCCGGCACAGGCCTATGAATTTACGTCCAGCGAAATCATGGCCAATGTCTATGACCGACTGGTCCAGTACGAGGCCGAAGACACCACGCTACTGGTTGGCGGCCTTGCTGAAAGCTGGGAAACAGACCCGGAAAACAAGACGATCACCTTCACGTTGCGAGACGGCGTGTCGTTCCACTCCGGCAATCCTGTGCGCGCGGAGGACGTGATCTTTTCCTTTAGCCGCGTTGTGACGTTGGCCAAAAACCCTGCATTTATCCTGACGCAGCTGGGCTGGACCCCTGAAAATATCGGCGAGATGATCACCGCTGACGGCAACACCATTACCATCCGCTATGCGGGCGATTACTCCCCCAACTTCGTGCTCAATGTATTGGCGGCCCGCCCTGCATCCATCGTTGACCGCGAACTGGTCATGGAGAATGAGACCGATGGCGATCTCGGCAATGCTTGGCTGAACCAGAACACTGCTGGATCAGGCGCATTCACTCTCGACGCATATCGCCCATCAGAATTGCTGCGCTTTGCCGCGAATGCCGACTATTACCGCGGCGCCCCGGCGATGGATTCCATCATTGTGCGCCACGTAGCAGAGGCAGCGACACAGCAGTTGCTGTTGCAGCAAGGCGACGTAGATATTGCGCGCAACATGACGCCGGAACAAATCGCCAGCCTGCCGGATGAGGGCTTTGAGGTTGGAACGTACAAACAGGCCACCGTTCACTTCATCTCCTATAACCTCAAAGTGCCAGAGCTGAACAACCCTGCCCTATGGGAGGCATCCCGTTACCTCATCGATTATGACGGTCTGGCCGACACGCTGCTGCTGGGCCAAATGGAGAAGCATCAGGCGTTCTGGCCGGCCGGCTTCCCCGGTGCGCTGGAGGAAACGCCTTTCAGCTATGATCCAGAGCGGGCCATCCAGATTCTGGAAGATGCAGATGTCGAACTGCCAATTACGGTTGAGCTGGATGTGTTCAACTTCGCCCCGTTCACCGATGTGGCACAGTCGATTCAGGCCAGCTTTGCCGAAGCCGGCATCAACTTTGAGATCACCCCCGGCACCACTGCCGGCATCATCACGAAGTACCGCGCGCGCGAACATGAGGCGATCATGCTGTATTGGGGGCCGGACTTTAACGATCCCCACTCCAACGCAAAGGCGTTTGCATATAACGCTGACAACTCGGACGAGGCCTATATCTCCACCACAACATGGCGCAATGCATGGGAAGTTCCGGAGGAGATGAACGAGCGCACTATGGCTGCCCTTACAGAAGCCGATCCAGAGGTACGCAACGAAATGTATCTGGACCTTCAGCGCGATGTTCAGCAGACGGCACCGTTCTTTATCATGTTCCAGGGTACGTTGCAGATCGGCATGGCCGATAATGTAGAGGGCTACGTGCACGGTGCCAGTTCTGATCTGGTGTTCTACCGCTTGGTCGAAAAGGACTGATCCCAACTCCCTGAAAACCGAAACAGCCGCCGGATCACCGGCGGCTGTTTTGCTTTGTGACCAACCGCATCGCTGCGATTATTCATCGCTGTAGATATGCGGGTACATGTACCGGATTGCGGCATCGTCCATTTCCATCTTGAACGCATGCTGGCTAGGCAAAGCAAGGGCGCGCTGCGCCGCAGGACGCGCGTTCAACTCCTCCATCAGACGGTTGATATTCGTGAAACCCGCTGCGGTTTCATCATCCAGCATGAACGGGATACGCGGTGCCCATCCCCAAACCGCCATATCGACAACCGAGTAGTCATCGCCCATCATATAGCGGCCCTTGGCGAGCTGATCGTCGATGATCTGCCAATGACGCCGCGCCTCAAAACGGTAACGTTTTACCGCATAGGGGCTTTTATCGGCGGCAAAATGCTGGAAATGCACCGCCTGCCCTGAATAGGGACCGACACCTGACGCCACGAAGAACAACCACGACAATAGAGGTCCGCGTAATGCGGGATCCTGCGGCAGGAACGCGCCTGTCTTTTCGGCCAGATACAGCAAAATTGCGTTGCTATCGAACAGCGAAACCCCGTCATCAACCAGTGCAGGCACCTTTGCATTCGGATTGATCGACAGAAATTCCGGCGTGTGCTGCTGACCCAGCTTGGTATCCAACGGCACAGGGCGATATTCCAATCCGCTTTCCTCAAGGAACAGAGCAACCTTCATCGGATTTGGCGCTGCATTGAAATAGAAACTGATCATAGAATGTCCTCTCGGTAAAAATTGAAAAACCGTGCGCACCTTTCATGCTGTGAAAGGTGCGCACGGTCAGTTGCGGTTCGTGCGGCTGCGCGACCCTAGATCATTCGATAATGATCAGATCCTGAAAGCCGGATGTCAGGGCCTCACCACCATTCGGGCGTGCAACGATACAATCCTCGACACGTGCGCTGACCGATCCATCCTGGAAGATGGACGGCTCGATCGTGAAGATCATACCTTCCTCGACCATCGTCTTGTCGTCACGAGTCAGGAAGGGTGGCTCATGCACATCCCAACCGATGCCGTGGCCAAGACGGTGACGGAAGGCCGCGCCGTAACCCGCATCATCAATAACATCACGAGCAGCTTTATCGACCGCTTCACAGGTAACGGAGCCGGACTTCAGGGCCTCGATCCCGGCACGCTGGCTGTCCATAATCAGCTTGTGCACCAGAACCTGCTCGTCACTCGGCTGACCAAAGCAGACTGTGCGGCCGAAATCGTAGCACATGCCGTCCAGGATCGCGCCAAAGTCAAACAGCACCGATACTGGCGGCGTCAGAACACGCGGCCAGCTGGCCAGCTTATCACCGAATTTCAGCGGGTGATTTGGCCCCGTATTGTAAAGCGAAGTTGTGAATGACGGCCCAAGCGAACCGTGCTTTTTCATCTGGTAATCGATCTCCGACACCGCATCCAACTCGGTCATCCCGATCTTCATCTGCGCTACGGTCGCTGCAAATGCCTTCTCGGTAATCACACCAGCCGCCCGCAGCTTTTCGATCTCATCCGCATCCTTCACAACGCGCATGGGGCGCAACAGGTCCGTGCCCGATGCAAAACGTACGCCGGAAATCAGACCTTGAAGCTCGATCAGGGATTCCGCCTCCGCATCGTCACTGACGGCAACTGTGGCACCATCCTTGACGCTCAGATCCTTGATAATCCGCCGCACCATTTCCTGTGGATCATCCCAGTCGCCCAGAACACGCACATCCATGCCATCAGTGCCGCCGATCTGGCCAAATTCAGCGGTCATGCGGGGCAGCGTCAGGATGGGGTCACGACCGGGCGCGATCCACATGCCCTCCAGCCACATGCCAGGATGCAGGTTACGTCCATAGGTCGGAATTTCACGATGAATACCGGTTAGATAATCCAGATCGGTACCCATCGGGAAAAAGATCAGGTCAGCCTTTCCCTCGATCATTCCGAGAAATTTTTTCATACGTTCTGCATAACTAGCCAATTGAAATCTCCTTTTTGGCGGGTCTCTCGATAAGATGGCAGGCGGCCTGTCGACCCCCTGCAATGTCGCGCAAGGCAGGTCGTTCCACCTTGCACTGTGGCTGCGCCAACGGGCAGCGGGGGTGAAAATGACACCCCTTTGGCGGGTCGATCGGGGATGGAATGTCCCCCTTGATCGGCGCGTAAACAGTGCGACGGCGTTCCAGCCGCGGCACACCCTCGATCAATGCGCGGGTATAGGGATGTTGTGGATCGGCAAAAATCTGTTCAGCAGGGCCGCTTTCGACAATGCGCCCCAGATACATCACCAGAATGCGATCCGAGATATGCTCGACCACGCCCAGATCATGACTGATGAAGATATAGGTCAGCCCCAGCTCATCGCGCAGGTCCATGAATAAATTGACGATCTGCGCCTGAATCGAGACATCCAGCGCCGAAACGGCCTCATCACAGACCAGTATTTCAGGTCGCACCGCCAGCGCGCGCGCAATGCCAATCCGCTGGCGTTGCCCGCCCGAAAACTGATGCGCGAAACGATCACGATAGTTCCCGTCAACGCCGCAACGATCCATCATATCCGCGACATAGGCGTCGAGGGCATCCGGCGGCACGATCCCGTGAACGCGAGGCGCCTCACCAATCAGCTCGGACACCCTTTTGCGCGGGTTCAGAGATGAAAACGGGTCCTGAAAAATCATCTGCATTGGCAGGGCGCCAGTGGTCGCACCACTCGCCTGCGCGACGATTTCTCCTTCGGACGGATCAAGCAGACCCGCCACCATCCGCCCCAGCGTAGACTTTCCGCAACCGGATTCCCCAACGACACCAAGGACCTCGCCCTTGCGCAGGTCGAACGAGACATCCTCAACCGCATGCACCACGGCATTGGGTTCTGCCAAACCGATCCGGCTCAATCCCCGCGCGATGAAATCGCCGCGTCCGCCAAAGCGTTTCGTCACATTGCGAACGGATAGAATAGCATCAGACGTCATGCCGAACCCTCCGCCAATGGATAAAAGCAGCGCACGGAGCGTTCCGCATCCAGTGCTGTCATGTCAGGCAGTGCGGCACATGCGGCCTTCGCATGTTCGCAGCGCGGTGCGAAGGAACACCCGACCGGCAATTCCGTAAGCGCAGGCATACGCCCCGGGATTTGCTTTAGCCGCTGCCCCCGTTGCCCACGCGCTGGAACGGAATCGATCAAACCTCGCGTATAGGGATGTGCAGGCGCATCAAGCAGATCATCAACCGGCCCGATCTCAACCACCCGCCCCGCATACATAACCGCCAAACGGTCCGCGATACCCGCCACCACGGCAAGGTCATGGGTAATCCAGATCAGCGCCGTGCCACGATCGCGGCAAAGGTTCTGCACCAATGACAGGATTTGCCCCTGAATGGTCACATCCAGCGCCGTCGTAGGCTCATCCGCGATGATAACGTCGGGCTGATGCAACAGAGCAATGGCGATGGCGACACGCTGGCGCATACCGCCGGACAATTCATGCGGATAGCTGCGCAGACGGCTCTCAGGCGCAGGAATACCGACCTCGTCCAATGCGGCAATTGCGCGCGTACGAGCCATCGCTTTGCTCATCTTCTCATGGGCGCGTAACGCATCGCGCATCTGCGTTTCGATCCGCAAAACGGGATTTAGCGTCATCATCGGGTCCTGAAAAATCATCGCAATGCGACGACCGCGCAGATGGCGCATGTCCTCCTCACCTAATGAGAGGACGTCCTGCCCGTGCAGCAGCACCTCACCCTGAACAACCCGACCGGGGGCGCTGAGCAAGCGGTTGATGGAGAACCCGGTCAGCGTCTTGCCCGACCCGCTCTCACCCACCAGCCCGAGGATTTCCCCCTTATCCACTGACAGAGAGACCCCCTGCAAAGCCGCAATGGTCAGGTCAGGCATGACAAACGAGGTATGCAAGTCTTTGACGTTTAATACACTTGTCATAATGCGCCCCTCACAGTCGCGGATTCAAAATGTCGCGCAGGCGATCGCCCAGCACATTGGCGCTGATAATGATGCCCAGCAGTACGATCCCCGGCAGAACACTGATCCAGTAGCGGCCCGATTGCAGGTAATCGAACCCGTTGGCGATCAGCAGACCAAGCGAGGGTCGGGTCGGTGGCAGCCCCAGCCCGAGAAAGGAAAGCGTTGCCTCCAGCGAGATGGCCATCGCCATTTGCACCGTTGCAACGACCAGAATTGTGGGCAGGCAATTGGGCAGGATATGGCGGAACAAAATCCGCATACCGCCAAGCCGCAGCCCCCGCGCGGCATCGACATATTCCCGCGCCCCCTCGACCAGCGCGACCCCGCGCACGGTGCGCGCAAAATAGGCCCATTGCACAACGACCAAGGCAAAGATGATCTTGTCCACCCCGCGACCAAGGATCACCAGCAGGATCAGCGCGACGAGTATGGTCGGAAAGGACAACTGCAAATCGACGATCCGCATCAGCAGGGTATCGACCCAACCCCGGCGATAGGCAGCGATCAACCCCACAAACGTACCAACAACCAAGGCGAGGAATCCAGATAGCAGACCCACGATCAGGGAAATGCGGATGCCGTACAGCATCGCGCTCAACATATCGCGCCCCTGACCGTCCGTGCCCAGCCAATAGGTCAGCCCCGTGTAGCTCTGGCTACCGGGCGGCATCAGACTGTCCAAGATATCAACCTGCCGCAGATCGTATGGGTTTTGCGGTGCAATCAGCGGCGCGCCAAAACCAATGATGCAAAACAGGATGAACACAACCAAGGCAATTACCGCACTTGGCACGGACACAAAGCGACGGGCCAATTCGCGCGGTGATCCTGCCGTAGGAGTTTGAGAGACACTGCTCATGTCTGGTTACCCCCTAGGCGAACGCGCGGGTCGAGCAGCGAATACAGGATATCCACAAGCAGGTTCAGAACCACGAACATGAACACGACGAAAATCAGGTAGGCCACGATCAATGGCCGGTCGAGCACGCCAATCGCATCGATCAGCATCTTGCCCACCCCCGGCCAGCTAAAGATCGACTCCACCACGACCGCAAAGGCGATCACCCCGCCGAACTCCATCCCCAGCACCGTTACGATCGGGATCAGCAGGTTTTTCATGACATGCGTGGTCAGAATACGACGCTCACGAATTCCATTGGCGCGTGCAAACTTGATATAATCCGCGAATATCACCTCGCGCATACCCGCGCGGGTCAGGCGGATAACAATCGCCATCATGATAAGGGACAGCGTGAATGCGGGCATCACAAGGTGATGCAAACCGTCCAAGGTTAGAGCGCTTAGCTCGGTTCCAAACACATCAACCGTATCACCACGCCCGACAGCAGGCATCCAGCCCAGCTGGACCGAGAATGTCAGGATCATAATCAACCCGATCCAAAACACCGGCAGCGAAAACGCAATCATCGAAAAGGCCATGATGCAGCGGCTGATGATCGTATCTGGATGCAACCCCGCCCAGATCCCCAGTGGCAAACCGAACCCCAGCGCCATTGCCAGCGCGCAGATGGCCAACTCCAGCGTTGCAGGCAGTCGCTCGAAAATCAGCGATAATGCAGGAATGCCGTGCGTGAAGGAATTACCCAGATCACCCTGCAACAGATTTGAAAGGAAAACGAAATATTGCTCCCAAAGCGGGCGGTCCAGCCCCAGTTCCGCAATGGTTTTTGTCAGGCACGCCTGGTCGCATTCGGATGAGGCAAATATGTAAACCGGATTACCGATCACATTAACGCCAAAGAACACCAGTACCGTCATGATCAACAGGACAACCATCGCCTGTAACACGCGTTTGATGATAAATTCAGCCATCTTTAATTTGCCTCACCCGTTATCATTTCTTACTCGGTTGCCGAAACATCCATCGCCATGGTCCGCTCATTGGTCCGTGGCTGATGCTCCAGACCGGCACGCATGGCCCAGTTGTTCACCTGGAAATGCAGCGGGATATAAGCGTAGTCATCCATGCCGATGGTGATCGCCTCTTGCAGCAGGCGCAGACGCTCTTCGCCATCCACGGTCTGCTTGGCCAACACGGATCGCGCATCGATTTCAGGGTTGGAATACCGGCCAAAGTTGCCGTTCCCGCCGCCGGTTGCTGCGTTATAGGTTTCAAGCGTACCGGAAACCGTATAGGTCGCCTCACCCGCCACAGTGCCCCAGCCAGTCAGAGACATGGAAAATTCAGGCACGTCGAAGCCGGGCATCGTCAATTCATCACCACGGATCAGGCGCGAAAAGAAGATGTTGCGCGGCATCGCATCAACTTCAGTCGTGATGCCAACGCGGCTCCACATCTGGGCGACAACCTCAAGGATACGCGCATCGTTTACGTAGCGGTCATTCGGCCCGTGCAGGACAATATTGAACCCGTCACCATAACCCGCCTGCTCCAACAACGCTCGCGCTGCGTCAGGATCATAGGGATCAGCTTCCAGTGCATCGACATAGCCAAAGAAGCCCGGCGGAACGATATTGCGGGTTGGCAGCGACGCGCCCCCCATCACACGATCCCGGATCGCATTTCGGTCAATCGCCAGACTCAGCGCGCGACGCACACGCCAGTCGCGCATCGGGTTCGGCACCATGACGTTGCCATCATTATCCGTGATAAACCGCTCAATATGCTTGTAGCCCGGCATCAGGTAGATCAACCGATCCGCAGCAATCGTGGACACGGTAAAGTCGGGATCGTCCAGAAGTTGTGGCAAATCAATGGTCGGCGGATAGTCGATCATATCGACATCGCCATTCAGCAAAGCCGCCAGCCGGGATGCATCCTGAGTGATCGGACGGAACACCACCTGATCCCACTCGACATCACCACCCCACCAATTCGGGTTTTGAACGACAGTGACACGGCTGCCCGGGCTATATTCCTCGAACATATAGGGGCCGGTGCCGATGGTCGCCAAACCACTGTTGAAATCGACGGATTCCGTTACGCCCTGTGCCGCATGTTCAGCAATGATAGGCAACATGGCCAGATCTTCGGCAACCGTAGGATAGGGTTCCGATGTCGAGATCTGGATCGTGTAATCATCGATCCGCGTCCATTGCTTCAGGCCCTTCTCCAACTGGAATGCAGGCGAAGCAGGCGCACCGGAAATTCCGGCCCGCAGACGATCAAACGAGAAGATGACATCGTCAGCAGTGAATGCCTCGCCATCATGCCACATCACGCCTTCGCGCAGCTTGAATTCCCATGTCAGATCGTCAATCGGACCCCAGGATACGGCAAGTCCGGGAATAGGTTGCGATGTAGGATCCAGCGCAACCAGCTTCTCAAAGATGTGCTCATGCACCTGAACGTCAGCCGAAAGCTGCGTCCAGTGGGGATCCAGTGAACTGGCTTCGGATCGAACGCCAATCGTTAGCACCTCTTGCGCGGCCACTGGCAGGGCCAGCATCAGCGACGCGACAAAAAGGCTAGGCTTTAGAAAGTTCATCTAGTTTGTCCTCCGTGTTGGATGAAAGAGATCGAAGACCGCCTAAACGTGAAACGAAGGAGCATGGCAGATCACTTTTCTGCTCTTGGGTGCCGCAACCACGATTCGCATAAATTTACTCTCAGTAAAATTATTTTAATCGCGAAAAGTTTGCCCTGTCCAATGATATTCATCATGCGAACAAAAGTACGCTATTGCAACGCACTTGATAATAGCTGGAAATTTGAGCGGCTACGCCGCGAGAGCGATGCACAAAACGACGGCGCGCATCACTCATATAAACTGCGACGCTTAGCGTGCAGTCATGGATGTTAACGGTAGGATAGCATTACCCACCCAATCGATGAATTGCTAGCATAGACAAGGACTTAACGACCTATGCCCGCTGCCCCATGCCAACCCCAACAATTGTGTGAGAACAGGGTCGTTACGACCAGTTGCCACAGCGCAGCAAACTCAACAACGTAAGCGATCGCCGCAGCATCAGGAAACGTGCGCAAGCAACATTTGGGCAAACCGTGAGTTAGGCAATCCGATCACGCGAACTAAGCGCTAAGGCTATCGCCCGACACCCACAGATCGCAGAACACGGCGTAAGTCTGCGAAGGCAGCCAAGCGCACCACTCACATATATCGGAAAGATTCTGGCTGAGGTGGCTGGATTCGCACGACCTCCCACAACCTCAATCCAGCAAGAACATAGCAACACCCTGAGACTCTTCACGGCGTGAATGTCTCACATGTGAAAATACCGGGTACTAAATGCAGGTTCAACAGTGCGGATCGGGACAAACTTCCGATCTGACGCCCCACGAAGACGTTTTTTTCACGGCAAGAGATTGCCAACCCGGCTGACCTAGCAATCAGGGAGTGCTGCATTATGACAGCCATATGATAAGTTTATATTTTTGAAGTCTTCCATGCCGCGCAGATCCCCGTTTAAGCTCCATCACTTTCCGCGCAGGATCACCATTGATCGATCAACCGTGTATCGCTGGGTTCAGAAGTTTGGCCCGGAGCTGACCAAGCGAGTAGAGAAACATCTTCGTCGCGCCAGTGTCGATTGGCATGTCGATGAGACCTACATCAGTGGCAGCGGCAAATATCGCTATTTGTGGCGCGCAATCGATGCAAACGGTCAAATGGTTGGCTTTCGCCTCACCGCGCGACGGGATGCAAAAAACGCCAAAGCCTTTTTGAACAAGGCAATTGAGCGGGTACGCCAGCATCCTCCAGAAACAATCGTAACCGGCAAGGCACAAGCGTATCGATAGAGCTTCCGGTCACTCGATCAGCCAAAGCAACCCTAAGCGGGATCGAAATAAGCCAGACAATCAGGCATGGCCAAATCCGTCACAAGAAACCCGGCACTACGGGCGCGATTCCGTTCATCAACAAACCCTTCGCTGCCGTACGATCCAGCGCATCAAAATTAAAATCCCATGAGCATCCAACAATTAGTGCGACACTCTCTTTTGATCAGGTCCCTCCCGATCTCCGACCCTAATCTACCTCGGTCGTTTGCCACCGTGTCAAATGTGCCTTGATGATAACTTGCAAAGCATGCGCATCGCCCGCCTCTATTGCATCTGCCATATCCAGGTGATCACGGCTGGATTGGCGAACCTTGGACGTGGTGGTCCAATTCGACCAATCGCCCGGCAGGTCGCGCTCGCGTAATTCATGGATCAAACTAGCAAGCGTTGTGTTTTGCAGCGGGGCAATCAACGCACGATGAAACCTATGATTCAGGCTGCGCATCTTTTGAACTGACAGCACATCTACACCCGCGTCAAATGCATCAGCCGCCACACGGATGTCAGCAATATCGGCAGCGCTAGCATTGGTCACGATCTCTACTGCAGCGGGCAATTCCAGCATTAAACGCACGTCAGTGATTTCTGAGCGCGCCTCAACCGACGGCTGCACCACGCGGAACCCGCGATTTGGCGTGTGTTCCACAATATGCGCACTGGCCAGCGTTGCCAGCGCGGTGCGCGCCGCGCTGCGCGTACAGTTATACCGGTCCTGCAAATCAATCTGGCGGAGCCATTCGCCCGGGCGCAGCGCGCCCAGAACAATGTCACTGCGCAACCGTTCAGTCACGTCATCATGCATATGGTCAATCAAGGCAGAGGTCGCCACGGTCATCTCTGTGCCCTCATTCATCCACCCCGAACACAACTGCATCTTGCGCACGAACCCAAATCCGGCCTGCGCCGCGCGGCTGTGGTGCGTCGAGCCTCAGCCGGATCGTGCAGCCTGCCACACGGGCCTCCTGTTCGAAATGATCCCCGAGATAGCTTTCGGGACCGAACTCAACATTGATTTCTGACGCATCTTGGGTTGGGACACAACGGATCAGATGCGGACGGATCGCCAGCAGCTGTGCCCCGGCACGTAAATCGGCAAGCGGCGTGCGTGCCCGAACAATCTGGCCGTCTCCCAAAGTGACCACACATGATCCTCCCCCCGAAACCGCACCGCCCGTCACTGCCAACAGATTGGCATTGCCGATAAAGCTAGCCGGGAACGGGTGGATCGGGTCGCGGTAGATTTCCTGCGGCGTGCCCAGTTGCACAACCTTGCCACCACGCATCACCACGATGCGGTCGGACATGGCCAATGCCTCATCCTGATCGTGGGTCACGTAGATCGTTGTCAGCCCCAGCTCCTGCTGGATATCCTTCAGCCACACCCGCGCCTGCTGACGCAATTGCGCATCAAGGTTGGATAGCGGTTCGTCCAGCAACAATAGCGGCGGGCGGAACACAATTGCGCGCGCCAATGCCACACGCTGTTGCTGACCACCGGACAGTTCACCGGGGTAACGATCGGCCAATGGCCCTAGCTCAACCAGTTCCAATGCCTGCGCGATGCGGGCTCGCCGCTCTGCCGCGGGCACTTTACGCAGTTTCAATGCCATGCCGACGTTATCTTCGACCGATAGATGCGGCCACAAGGCATAGCTTTGGAACACGACGCCAAAGCCGCGCGCCTCAGGTGGCAGGAAGGTGCCCGAAGTCGCATCCACCAACAACTGATCGCCAAAGGAAATGCGCCCGCCTGTGGGCTGATCCAAACCGGCAATCGCCGACAGCGTCGTGGATTTGCCGCAACCCGACGGCCCCAAAAGAGTCAGGAACTCACCATTTGTAACACTCAGATTGATACCGTCGATGGCAAGGGCATCGCCATACCGGCGCGAAACGTCTTTGAGAACGAGTTCAGTCATAGATCTTAACCTTGAAAAGCAGACGTGAGAGGATCAGCAGAACTGCGACCATCAAAATCTGAAGCGTTGCAAAGGCGGCCAGCTCACCAACATCGCCGTTAGTCCACAGCGACAGCATCGTCACACCCATGATTTCCAGACCGGGCGCGATCAGGAAAATCGCGATAATGTAGGACTTTAGATGGAACACAAAGAGCAGGATGAAACTGCCCAGCAGGGCGGGTTTGAGCAGGGGCATCATAACCAAACGCATAGAGCTGACCCAATCCGCGCCCACCGTACGCGCAGCCTTGTCCAGGTCTCGACCGATCTGGATAATCGCCGGTTGGATCACCCCCAGGGCCAGTGGCAGCGTCGCCATGACATAGGCCACAACCATGATCCCGATATTACCGCGCAGCCATCCCATCGGTGGCAAAATGATCGCTGCATAAAATATCCCCAATCCCGTAATCATGCCCGGAATGACACGCGGCGAATAGGCCAGCGCCTCAAGCGTACCCGTAAATTTGAACGAGGAGCGCTGGATAACCAACGCCACAGCGACAGCCAACACTGTCCCAAGGGCGGCGGAAACGAACGAAATCTGGAACGTATTGCTAATCGCCCGCAGGTTGGCCGGATTGCCGAGGAGTTGCTCGAAATTGGCGAAGGTCAGAACTTTGGTAACCGGCACAAGGGGCGACAGGAACGAGGTGAAGGCCCGTAACAGGATACCCGCAATAGGCACGACCACAGCGACCAGAAGGATAAGACCAGTGAGAGCCGCCAATGGCCACCGCAACTTACCTAGGCTCAGAACCATTGGACGCGTCCCCTTACCCTTGACGGTCTCATAGCGATGCCCTTGGCGTAACAGAATGCGCTGTACCATAAGCGCGGACCCCACGAGCAACATCAAAAGCAGCGACGAGGCGGCGACAAGCCCATGGTTCGGGTTCGAGGCGGCGATCCCTTCGGCGTATAGAAAGGTAGACAGAGTATCGATCCGTGCAGGCCGCGCCAGAAATAGCGGGATAGACAGGGTCTCAACCGCAATAACCAGATTCAGCGCTGACGAGGTGATGATCGACGGCACCATAAGCGGCAATGTAACCCGACGCAGCACCTGTAACGGCCCGCAGCCCACCGTACGCGCAGCACTTTCCAATGTGGAATCAACCGAGCGGACAGCGCCGTAAAGGCAATAGAGATAGGCCAGCGGCGCCTGCGAAATCCCCGCAACAACGGCCATGCCTGCGATGGAATACAGGTTCCACGGCGTCCCGCCGACATGCTGCGCGATAGACTGCGTGATAAACCCTGACGGGCCATACATGACCACCCAGCCCAGTGCGAAAATCAGATGGGAAAGGTATAGCGGCCACATCAAGACATCGCCCATGATCTGGCGGCCCGGCAAATCGGTTCGACCAATAAGAAGCGCAGCACCGATCCCCAGCACTTCGGCGATGATCACACTAAACACGGCAAAGATACCGGTTGTAAGCGCGATCCGCCCGATGCGTTCAGACTGCAAAATGTCACCGATATTAGACAGGGTGAACTGCCAGTCATCGGCATAAAGCGGACGATCGACAAAGACCTGAAGCAAGATCGGCAGGGCCGGTGCCAGCATCAGCGCGGCGGTTACGATAAAAATCAACCATTGCGCCAGACGCGCCCGGTCAAAGGATCGTTGCACACCGCCACCGCGATAGGCACGGTCCCGTTGGGTCGCATATGTCATGGAATATCCCTTTCGGCGCTGACCGGCCTGCACCCTTTTGTGCAAACCGGTCCTGTCCGGCTTACATCTTGAATGCGTCGCCCCAGCGAGCGTTGAACGCATCGAAATTCTCAACCATATCGGCATCGTAATCGATCAGGATCAGCTTTTCCTCGGACCCGATGGCCGCGATAACCTCGTCCAACGAATAGGCATTCTCATCCGCAGGTGTGACGCCAGGACGATAAGCCGTCAGATTGCCGTTCGCGACCGCATATTGCCCCGGCTCCGAGAGGACATAATCAAGGAATACGCGGGCAGCGGCCTGGTGGGGCGCATCTTTGGTGATGCCCATACCACGCAGGAAAACAGGCGTGCCGTCGGACGGGAACGTCCAGCCCAAAACCTGTTCCAGCGCTGGGTCCATACGGTTCAGCACAACCGGCGCGGAAACAAAGAACGACGAGGCCAGCTCACCTGTTAACGTACGCTCGATCATGCCTCCGGCGCCGCCACCTGGGCGAACCATCGGGCCGGCAGAGGCAAACCAATCCCATGCCGCATCACCATGATAACCAGCGAACGCATACCCGATCGATCCGCCAAATGCGTAGCGCCCATCATAGGTACCAACTTTGCCCTCAAACACCTCAGGATGAGCAACGATATTGGCAAAATACTCCTCCATCGAGGATACTTGCAGGTCCTCTGGCACCGTCAGCTTGTTGTATATCGTGACCATAGGGTCGGTCGAAAATGTATACAGGCCTGCCTCTGGATAGGACCATTCCGGCAGATTGGCCTGCTCGGGCGAAATGTAGTCATCCAGCGTGCCCGCATCGACCGCACGCACCCAATCGGGGATGGAATTCGCGATGATAAGGTCGGCGCTTTGAACACCGGTGCCGGTTTCCGCATCATAGCGTGAAAATGCCTCGGAAGGGCCCATCTCGATCGTCTCGACCTCAATATCAGGGAAAGCCACGTTAAAGGCCTCAATGACCGGACCAAGGTTGGAGCTGGACAGATTGGTGTATATCAGCAGCGAACCCTCTGTCTGTGCTTGTGCGATCAGATCACTGTAATCGGCGGGATAGCCCTCGGGCACAGCTTGCGCATTTGCGGTCTGGGTCATCAGCAACGCACAGGCGCTGGCAATCCATAGATTTTTCATTGGGAACTCCTGTTGAGTGTTTTAACGGTGCTTGCTTGTTTTTGATCAAGCCAACCTCGCAAGACATGCGAAGCTGCTTTGGTGCAGGGAGCAAGCGTATGTCCCGCACCTGGAATTAGGGTTAGCGTCACGTCTGCACCCAGTGCCGTCAGGCTATCGTGCAGTGCATGAACCTTATCGATGCGCGTCTCTCCCGCGAGGTCTGCCTGCGCAGAACCAAAGCGGGTTCCGGGACCACGATTGACGACGCCCTTTGCGCGATCCTCGCTACCGACTAAAATCGCGGTGCGCAGTGTGGTGATAGCGTGCCTGTCAAGCGTTGCACCGGTTGCCGCCTCTGCACCGCTTAGACCCGGCCACCACGTAACATCGTCACGCAACAGGGTCACACCACCCGGTGCGGCAAGGACCAGACCATCCAATTGGGCGGCGCGAAACAGGGCGTAACGCTGGGCAAATTGTGCCCCGCCGGAAAAGCCGAACAGCCAAATACGGCGCGGCCTGTGACCCAGATGTTCCAATGCCTCGGCAAGGATACAATCCATCAGGCGCAGGTAATCGGTGCCGCCGCCGTTCAAGAACTTGTAATCATCGCTCGCGTCGTGGTCGCCAATCTTTGCCGGAAATAGCGGTGCAAGTAGCGACACACCCCCGTCCAGATTCAAGCCTGACAGCAAGCCACGCACATGCCTGTCGCTGCCATGGACCGCGATAAGCAATGGTGACTCCTCTGCCGTAGCGGGCTGCAACGCGTAGCGCCAATCGGTTTTTGACAAGGTAAATGTGGGCAGACCATCCAATGGATCTATCGAAGGTTCAGGGCTGTTTTTGCCGCGCGCGCATGTATCGGAGGTCATCGCGAATCCTTCGGTTTTTGCGAACCATAGCTCGTGGTTGCAAGTTGCACCACAATCGGCGCTAAAATTGGCGCCAATTTTAGGCATGGAGTATTTTGCGGCATTCCTGCTCCCGTCACCGGCCACTTAGCGAGCATGAGTAACCTGCCCGATCTGACGTGTTTGCGACAATACGGGCAGACGGCAGCGCGTGTTGGCAACGGTCTGTACATCAATATCGGCAAGGATCACGCAGGGATCATCCTCAGCGGTAGCCAGAACCTCACCCATCGGTGAAATAATCCGCGACTGCCCGTAAGTCGCCACACCATCGCGCGTGCCGCACTGCGCGGCAGCCACAACATAGCTTCCCGTTTCAATCGCACGTGCCTTAAGCAGCACCTCCCAATGCAAGGGGCCTGTAATTGGCGAGAAGGAGGCGGGGATCATCAGAACATCGGCACCCGCCGTCGCCAATGCATGGAAAAGATAGGCAAACCGCAAATCATAACAAATCGACAGGCCCAGCGTATGACCCGCCGCGTCACAAATCACAGCGCCCCTTTCACCGGGGGATACGGCGCGGCTCTCAATAAAATCGCCCGCTCCGCCAAGCGCCACATCGAAGGTGTGCAACTTGTCATAGCAAGCAATGACACGACCCTCGGGTGAGATTACATGTGCCCGGTTCCAAACCCGCGCTCCATCCTTAGTGCGCACCAGCAAGGAACCTGTGTGCAGCCAAATACCCAATTCCGCAGCCAGCGCGATACATAACGCCAACGTCGTATCTTCGGCCTCAGGCAGGCACAGGTGCGGATAGGCCATCTGATCTTTCAACAAAATATTGGCGGCCTCGGGTAAGCTGACGACCTGCGCGCCCTGCCGGGCCGCATCACGCACAAGCGCCTCAATCATAGCGTTATTCTGCGCCACATCGTCGGCTGTACATAATTGGAGTGCAGCAAAAACAGTCACTTGGCACTCCGTTTCAGGAAGTCAGCGACGACAGACATGCATAAATCGTGCTCTTCGACATGCGGCATATGGCTTGATTTCCCCAGGATCACCCACTGCGCACAGGGGATGTTGTTGGCATAAGCCTCGGCCGCGCGCGGGGTCGCCTCATCAAAGCGCCCTGTCAAAACCAAGGTCGGGGCCTCAATAAGGTGCAACCGTGCCTCGATGGTCCAATCCTTTAGCGTGCCGATAACATGGAATTCTGTCGGCCCGTTCATCGTATGATAAACTGTCGGATAGGCCGCAATTGCATCAAATGTCGCCACCACCTCCGCTGGCCACGGGTCCATTCGGCAAACGTGATTGCGATAGAACACGTCCGTCGCGGCAAGGTAGTCAGGATGCTCAAACGCGCTTTTCTCTTCATAGGTCAGCAGCGTTTCATGCAAACCGTCCGGCAAATCGCGACGCAGGCGCAGGGCCTCCTCAACCCATGTGCGAAAGCAGCTGGGCGAATTGGCAATGATCAGCGCCTTTAACCCGTTGGGGCGTAAAACAGCATGTTCTGCGGCAAGCATTCCGCCCCAGCTTTGCCCTAGCAGGCAATAGTCGTCCTGAATCTCCAGATGACGCAAAAGACCATCCAGCTCCTCCAGAAACAGATCAACAGTCCAGAAATCAGCGGCTGCGTCCGGCAAATGCGTTGATCGCCCATTCCCGATTTGATCGTAAAACACTACTGCGCGCCCGGTTTTCGCAATTGATTTATAGGCATCTACATAGTCATGCGTACATCCCGGACCGCCATGTGCCACCACCAGAGGTGCAAGTCCGCCGCGCAGGTCTCCCACTACCCGATACCAGGTCACGTGATCCCCAAAGGGGCAAAAGCCCTGTTGAGCAGGCCTATTCTGGATGTCGGGGGCAGCGAGCATATTGGGCGTCCTCGGTCGTCAGTATCACTTCACTTTGCCGCAAGGTCAGGCTCCACATAAGATGCAACATTTTACACCCTGCCGATCATACGAAGCCGTTTTAAGCTGGCTGCAAAATGGAGCCTGCACATGAAACCTCTGCGCCAAACTCTTTTTTCCGGGGAAACGCTGCCCGCCGCTTTCCTTTTCCTAGATCAGCCCGACATAGCCGAAATCATCGGGTTGGCCGGCTTTCCCTTGATGATTGTTGATCGTGAACATGCCGCCACCGACCTTGGCAATGCGCTGCACAGTTTGCGCGCGATCCGCAGCACATCGAATGCTTTTGTGATGGCCCGTGCGCAGGACGGCACGCCTGCTGCAATCAAACCGCTACTCGATGCGGGTTTTGACGGGATCATGGTGCCGGATGTCCGCTCCGCTGACGAGGCGCGCGCCATTGCACAGGCCGCACGCTATGCGCCAATCGGTCGGCGTGGTGCGCAATTCACCGTATCACGGGCGGCACGTTATGGTGCGGATAAAAATCACTCGGAACATGCAAATAACAGCCTGCTAGTGGCGGTCATGATTGAAAGCCGTGCAGGACTAGAGGCCATCACCGATATTGCCGCAACGCCCGGCATCGACATGCTGTTTCTGGGGCCACTCGATCTCACAACTGATTATGGCACCTTTGGCGAGCTAGGCGCGCCGGAACTGTCAGAAGCGTTGCAAACCGCAGAGCAAGCCATTCTCGCAACGGACAAATTGTTAGGCGGCGCAGCATTGCCAGATCAGGATCCGGCAGACCTGTTTGCGCGTGGTTATGCGTTGGTCAGCGCGACCTCGGATGTGGGGTTGATGCGGGACGCAGCCGCGCAGGCCTATCAGGAAATCCAACGCCGACGTGTGGCGATGGCGACCGCGTGACTGCGGTTCCGCGCCTCCAACTTCGCACCTGCTGCCTGTAAGTGCTTGACCACCATGCTCTCGGACCGATCCAGCGCATAGGCGATCTGCTTGGCTGAGAGACCGTTCGCGGTCAGAGACAGGCACTGTGCCTCACGCGGGCTCAACGGATTTCGCAAATGTGGCAAAGCGGGAGAAAGTTGATCCTGCAACCGATGCGCCGCAAGGGCAAAATCGGCAAGGATCGTTTGCGCACACATATTATCGGGCAGAAAGACGGTGACTGTGGCAAACCCCTGCGCCGGCAAATGCAGCGGCACCGTGATCCCGCGCGCAAGGGCCCAGCCCAGCAGACGTTCGGCTACGTCCCCGACCTCCCCCCGCTGCAAATCATCTGCAATGACCGATGGTTCCTGCGGGTGATAGCTCCATGAAAAAGGACACGTTATACCCGCAGCCATGCTTTGAACCGGATCCGTGCGATACAGTGCCCGCCCGCACCAATCCGCAACCAATCGTTCTGCCGCGCCCCGTGCCTCAATCACATCAGGCAGGGTGAATCTCTCAGGATCAGAGGAAAATGGCGTCGTCGAGTAATCATAGATCAGGCCCAATGCGCCCTCGGGGCAGGCAGCAAAAGCCGCATCGACAAGCTGTGAGACTGGCGCCATCGATTACCCCTCTGCGGACATGTTGCTGGCCACAATTGCGCTGGCCCCAGACAGATCACCAATGCGTTGACCCGCCTCAACACCAACTATCGTACGCTCGGTCAGTGCCAATAAGGCATCCGCCCGCGTCAATGTGCTCTCCAGTTCCGCCGCGTGGATTGCCACAACTCCCAGCGCATCGGCTAGAATCGCATCACCGGCAAGGATTGGAACACCGCCAACCGATACGGGGCGATTGAGTGCACCCCCTTGCCCCTGCAAACGCGTGGTCAAAATCGAGGGACCACGGCTAAACACAGGCAACCCTATTGCAGAAAGCTCACCCGTATCAGTGTGACGGCCATCAATGACTACAGCGGCGGCACCCGCATTCAGGAGCGCGCGTGCCACACCGCCGCCAAGACAGGCCGCCGTGCGGTCCCCGCGCCGGTCGATCATCAGAACATCCCTGGGGCGCAATAATCCGGCAGCGTGGTGCAGTAATGTTGAATCCAGCGCTGGCAGGCTCAACGTGACAGCCGTTCCCACGACGGTGCCCACAGGGAATACCGGCGCCACACTTGGATCAAGCACTCCACGATCCAGAAAATGCCCAAACAGCACAGTTTCAAACGCGCCAAGCCGCGACAATAGCGAGGCAGAGATAGCAGCAGGCATCGGGTCGAGGGCATAGGTCATATCGTCATCCAGTTTTATTTTCTCTATTACGCAACCGTATAGGCTTGCCCGTCCACATGATTTACTTGATCATTGCGATAGAAAATATTGATTGCAGGACGCACATATGCAAACACACAGCCTTGAGACATTCTTCTGGGTCTCGCGCTTGTCCAGTTTTCGACGCGCGGCTGAACAGCTCAACATCTCACAGCCAACCGTATCTGCACGCATTCAGGGGTTGGAAAAGGAACTGGGCGTGACCTTGCTGCACAGGGATCAAAGCCTGACATTAACCGAACAGGGGCACGAACTACTCGACTATGCTCGCAAGGTTTTACGCCTGACCGAGGACCTATCCTTTCACAAAGGAACGCAACCGGCTGAGGCACGGCTGAGGATCGGCGCGAACGGACCAGTTACTGCGACATGGCTGATGCCGCTGACCACTCGCTTGGAGGAAACCCAACCGGGCCTGCGCCTTGAAATCGAAGTCAACCAATCGGCCACATTGCTGCAACACCTCGCGACAGATCAGCTCGACCTCGGATTTCTGTCCGAAGACCCGCACGATCCGCGCCTGCGTGTCGAACGTATCGGCGTTTATAAAATGGTTTGGGTTGCGAAACCGGGCCTATCAAGCAGCCATCTGTCCGATGCCGAACTGATGGCCAGCCCAATCATCAGCTATGGATGGCAATCGCCGATCCACGATCACACGCATGCGCCTGCATTTAGCGTCGCCCGGCATCGCCGTTTTCTGCACACTGACAGCCTGTTTATGATGATCCGGCTCGTCATAGATGGCGCTGGCTTGGCCCTGTTACCCCACGCCGCAATCGCAAACGAACTGGCAAGTGGCGCGCTGGTCATCGTGGAGGTGGAAACCAAGCCGATGGACCTCCCCCTCCTCGCGGCCCGCCCACGATCAAAGCGTAGCACGCTTGTCGATCACGCCTTGACCCTAGCCAAGGAATTGATGCCGGCTGCAAGCCCCATATCTCCATCGATCGGCCGTTATTCATCCACAGTTGCGCCGTGACCAGCGCTTCTCAAGTAGACGGAGGGATGCTGATCTACGTAAGTTCTACCTCTGCACCCCATTGAAAATGGAGGGATTACAGGGGTAGCCGCAGCGAAATGGCGGCTTGGTCCGCAGAGCCGACCTCAAGCAACGCATTAAATTAACACATGCGGCGAATGTCCGGTTCGGCGAGACGCGCTGCAACATCTCTAGTCACGACTAAACGCCAGCTTCGGGCCGTTCGCGTCGGACGACACCAAGGGCGGATTCCGGACCTTCTCCGCGCGTGCGAACCGAGCTCGGCCAGATGAAGGAAGCGGACACTCGGCCAGAATCGCGCCGCGAAACCCTAGGCCACCTACAGGTAGGGCGGCGAGCGGCCATTCACTGCCGTTGCGCAATTCGGTGGAGGCCGAAGTAAAAGGGAACACGCACAAAAAGGCGCAACGTTCACAGTTGCCGGAAATACTTCAAAACGTTTCCAGGAGTGTCTGGAGAAACCGTGATGCCAGCCTCAACGCGGTTAAACACTTGAATAGCCATGTCCGGCTGTGGAATTAAGACATTATTATTAAATCCGCGTTGAATTCGGTCCGCTTTGCTGATCTTGGCTTGGGCATAAAAGACATAAGATAAGTGCTTCACAAACGGATGATCACCAACGTCCAAGAGACACGTCCGATCGCAGCCATCATAGAATGAACTGATATTTACAAGAAGGTTCAGGCCGTGCTGACATGTGTCATTGCACACAATGAACAGATGTTTGTCTGGCCCAGAGGGGACCAGCAGGGTTCCTCTCCGATAAACCAACTCTAAAGCGACGCCAGGATATCTTGGGCATTCTGAAGGCTCTGATATTCACGAGCGCGTTTTTCAGATTCGTTCACACCCACTGCCTTCATGATCTCTTGCAGACTGATTTTGCGGGATGATCCTTTAGGATCTTTCCATTCCGGCACATTCTTGGCCACATGCGTCCAGTCACGCAAAGCCCACTTGTTCATGCTGCCAAACTGGATCCAGATGTCCGCAAGGATAGCCAGCTCCGCTTGGCTGAGTTCATCAAGGTCATCAACAGATATGTTGGTGTTGGCCAAGCCCACGTTGTGATCTTCGCGGTCCTTGAGAAAATCAGCCCATCCCACGCCCTCGGGATCATATGCGCCGCTAAGGTAGTCATAGGTGATAGAGTTTACTGGACCATGCGGCATGGATACCCGGGCTTCATCTTGAATCGGGTGCCCCCTGCGCTTCACACTTTCACGATCAGCGAGATAAACTAACTTCACTGCCTTCAAGACCGATACAGCTGATCCACCCGACTGAAGAGCAAAATATGCAATCGTTTGCGCCGCTTTTCGTGGATTGTAAGTCACTGCTTCGGTTCCTTTGTGTGAACAATACATGCACACGGAGCTTACGTTAGACAAGAGAGGTTAGTAAAATGTGAACGTTCTTAAGGAGTATCGAGGACACACTTGGGCTGATGGAGCTATTTTATCACCAGACAACATCAACGGACCGAGCCTGCGTATAGCATTCCTTTTGGCGAGTCAACAGCGGCTCTAGGGAAGCTGCGATGCGGCATCAATCTTGGCGCGAACGGTGGCTGTGGGCCGTTTCCAAGTGGGTCAACGCCTGTATTAGGGGGCAAATTTCTGCAAATATAGCTCTGAAAGTAAACAATGCGGTTTTCCAATCCGGCACAAGGAACCTCACGTGCAGAATGCAACAGAGATACTTAAAGACTTGACCGGAACTCAACCCTATCGGGTTGCGTGCCAGAATTCTGGACATGTCCAGGAAACGTGGGGACCTATTCTGCGTGATTACGAAAGGATCACGCCACAGCAGTACCGCAGGTTCTTGGATTTCGACGTGAACCAGCATTGGACCACGTTGTATCGGCAGGTCGCACTTTCACTGGACAACGATAACTTTCGTCTCGCTCTGGCCGCGCTTACTACCGACGAAGTAGATGTTGTCGCCCGCATTGACGAAGCAACTGAGGTTCCGGGTGTGGGCATTGGGACCGCGTCCGCGCTGCTCTGCACGATGGACGGCCGTTGGGGAGTATGGAACGGCACAACGGAAGCTGCATTGAAAAAAATCGGGCTTTGGCCGAGCTTCGAACGGGGTCTAACCATTGGTGGTCGCTACCAGGTCGTGAGCGACATTCTGCGCGATTTAGGGGAGCAACTGAACGTCACCCAATGGGAACTCGATCACCTGATGTGGTTGGTCCTGCAAGATGATCCCAACACGGTCCTTGAGCCAATACAGAAAGCAGAATCCGGTACTTTCAACGCACTGATCGAAGAAACTTCCGGCTATGCTCTCTCCACCTGTCGTTTTGTTCGTCACTCCCCAAAATCGGTCGGTCTTTGGAAAAAGTCACGGGCCAACCTTGAACATTATTTTGGGTATCAGCGTGACGACAATGCCAACCCGTATCATAACGCGGAAGTCGTGTTTCAATTCATCCCAAGCGAAAACTCTGCGACTGCCTTATTCGTTGGTGCATATCGGGTGCTAGAACAATGGAAGTTCCCTGAAGATCAACGTCAACACATTCTCTATCGCGCGGAGTTCGGCGAGAACGACGATCATCCGCACTCTCGGTTTGACTTGGAGCGCTTGCCTGAATTCGAGGAGTTTGTCGGTCGCGTAGAGGTGGAATGGGGTACCGGTGCGCGCGCGTGGTCGCAGTGGTGCAATATGAACCAGAAGCGGATTGCAAAGCACACAACGCAGGATGACTTGTTGTCCGACGCGTACGAGAAAATCGCCGCAGGTGTAAAGTATCGTACCAAGCACGATAGCGACCGCGAGGTTCAAGTTCAAAAGACCGTTAAGGCAGTCGCGTTGAAGGCGGGTTGCGATATTGGAACCTTAATCAAGCGGCTCGCACATGAACAAAGTCACCGGTGCAAAATCACAAACATTCCGTTCGAGCCAAGTGGGTGGAACGCGCCATCACCTGATCGGCTCGATAGCGATGATCGCGAATACGCAGACGGCAAAGTTCAAATCGTCTGTAAGTGGGTAAACTTTGCTAAGGGTAACAAACCAGACGACGTGTTCCGCGAACTTATGCTCCAAGCCGCCGAATGTATGAAAGGGGTGTTGAGGTGCCCCTAGTTTACCAGACGCCTGCCTCGTTCATTTTTTGCTGTTTCATTTCATAGTCAACCGGTGACAGCATACCGTTGTTCGTATGCTTGCGTGTTGGGTTGTAGAACATCTCGATGTAATCGAACACGTCCTGCCTTGCTGCGTCGCGTGTGAGG
Organism: Pontivivens marinum; assembly: GCF_900231835.1. Classification (GTDB taxonomy): domain Bacteria; phylum Pseudomonadota; class Alphaproteobacteria; order Rhodobacterales; family Rhodobacteraceae; genus Pontivivens; species Pontivivens marinum. Next base: position 40,583 of record NZ_OCTN01000013.1, read on the forward strand.
TAGGTCTGCCGCCTGATCCGTTCGCGCTTCAATAGGTGGAAGAAGCTTTCTGCGGCTGCATTGTCATGGCAGTTCCCACGCCTGCTCATGCTGGCATCCAGATTGTGCTTATCAAGGAACGATTGCCACTCTGCGCTGGTGAACTGGGAGCCTTGATCAGAATGGATCAGTACTTTCTGCTTTGGTTTGCGCCGCCAAACAGCAGCTAACAGTGCTTGCAAAGCGAGATCTGTGGTCATTCGGGATTTGACCTGTGCCCCAAGTTCCCCCCAGCTTGCGCGGAGTCCTTGGGGTTAAATCTGTGACCTCAGGCGGCCATTTTGTCCATTGCCTTTCTCTGCAAGAATTCCGTGGGAGTCAGGTTGCCCAAGGCTGAATGTGGTCTGCGCCAATTGTAATCCTCTTGCCATTCTTCCAGGATTTTCCGTGCATCGCCTAACCTACCAAACAGCGTTTCGTTAAGGCATTCATCTCGCAGCTTGCCATTGAAGCTTTCAATGAAGC
>NZ_OCTN01000018.1 GCF_900231835.1 Pontivivens marinum
AGGGACTTGTCCGGAACCCGGACAAGTCGAAAACCGGGGCGGACGGCTCAGTTCAGGCGGCGGTGCACTGCCATCAGGTCGAGGTTCCCGCGGTAAGCCTCGGTCAACGCATATGCCTCGTACAGGAGTTCTGCGTGTCCGGGATTGCTCTGCCTGTTCTTGCGATGGAGCTCGAGGATCGTGGATCCGCATTCCAGCAAATGAGTAGTGTCCGGAAAGAACTCGTTGGTGACCTTCAGAAAGGCCTGCGCAGCCGATTTCAGATCGGCATTTGCGCCATCGATGTCCAGCACAGCAGACAGCGCATTCACACACTCGCACCAAGCTGTCGCGGATTCATGGATGCGGTTCTGGCCCACATCCGTATCAAGGATTTTGCGGGCCTCATGCATAAGCCAATCCGCGCGCAATGCCCCGAAAATCAGGTCGAGCGCGTTGCGAAACGCAAGGCTGTCTGTGGCGAGCAGGGCAATGAGCGGTTCAGTCCCTGCAGTGGACATGGTATTCGGCGTATCAGCCATGATGATCTCCATATGATCGTTGCGGTCAGAGCGGAGCAAGAGGGTAGGATCTCTTGTTTCCGCTCGTTATATGTGGTATCATAGCATTATGATGTCAACATTATAATGCGGAAAAGTTATGGCTCCACCTAAAAAGAATACCGAAGCGCTCACGGTCCGTCTGGAACGCGACCTTATAGGCCTGATAGACGAGGCTCGGCGACGTGAGGGTGACATACCCACAAGGCCTGAAATGATCCGCAGAATACTGGACGCATGGAGCAACAATGCGGTCTACGGCGCGGAATAGGGGTTCTGGGCGAATTCTGTTGAAAAACTCTTACTTGATCGGATGCCCATTCGCTGATTCAATTTCTTTATTGATTGGGAGATTGAGCGATGATGGGACCGAAGCAAGAAGCGCAGGCTGCACTGTTTTACGAGTTCTCGCTTGAAGATCATGTACCGCAAGATCACCTGTTGCGTTCGATTGACCGGTTCGTCGATCTGAATGACATTCGCCGATATTTGGCTGAGTTTTACAGCCACACTGGCCGACCATCCATCGACCCCGAGCTACTCATCCGCATGCTGTTGGTGGGGTACTGCTTTGGTATCCGGTCTGAACGTCGGCTTTGTGAAGAGGTGCATTTGAACCTGGCGTATCGCTGGTTTTGTCGCCTCGACCTGTCTGATCCTATCCCAAACCATTCGACGTTCTCAAAGAACCGACATGGGCGCTTCCGCGAGAGTGCATTGTTGCGACATCTGTTCGAGAAGACCGTTGCATGGTGCATCGCGGATGGCTTGGTGAGTGGCCAGCGCCTTGCGGCAGATGCCAGTTTTATCGAGGCTGATGCCAACAAACAGAACTCCACGCCAAAGGAGGACTGGGATCGCAGCGCCATTGATCTGAACGATGCGCCGCGTGCTGTGAAGGAATATCTGGATGTCTTGGACGACGCCGCTTTTGGCGCAGCATCTGAGGTTGAGCCTAAGTTCATTTCTCATTCCGACCCTGCCAGCCAATGGACCGCAGCCCGTAAGGGCCCTGCTTTCTTCAGCTATTCCACCAATTATCTGATCGACACCGACCACAGTGTCATTGTCGATGTGGAAGGCACAAGATCAATCCGGCAGGCCGAAGTCGGTTCTGTGCGTACAATGCTGGACCGGATCAAAGAACAACATGACATTGATCCGGAGCGATTGATTGCAGACAGTGCTTATGGATCAGGCCCAATGCTAGGATGGCTGGTTAATCGCAACATCAAACCCCATATTCCTGTGCTGGATAAGGCTGGGCGGACTGACGGCACCTGGTCTCGCACCGACTTTGAATGGGACCCTGAAAACAACCAGTACATCTGCCCCGAAGGTGAGCCACTCAAGCAATTCCGGCGCAATTACTCTGATCCGAACCGTAAACCCACAGGCAAAGGCGTCGCCAAATATCAGGCGCTGAAACACACCTGTCAGGCCTGCCCATCAAAGATGAAGTGCTGCCCGAAAGCAGAAGTGCGCAAGATCACGCGCGAAGAACATGAAGACGCCCGTCAGTTCGCCCGAGATATTGCCAAGACCAAGCAATACAAAACCTCGATGCGGCTTCGGAAAAAGGTAGAGATGCTCTTCGCCCACCTCAAACGCATCCTTGGGCTGGGACGGCTGCGATTACGAGGACCATGCGGCGCAAACGATGAATTTCTACTCGCCGCCACCGCCCAAAACCTCCGCAAACTAGCCAAGATCTTTCCTGCACCGCAGCAAACGCGCAAAGCCTGATAAGAAAGCCGATCACGCTCTGTCTAGATCGCCACTTTCTGCGCCAGCAACGTGGTGTTTTTCCACAGAATCGGCGGAAAGCGGTCGTTCGCTGCAGATGCGTTGATTAAGTCACCGTCTCCTGAAAGCCGTCACCTAATGAGCTAGCGCACCCCATATTTCTGCAATCGGGTTAGCGCTGGCAGAGAGCCCCAAGCGAGTACCTTTGAATCTCACACAAACACCGATTCTATATGGCGAAAATATTGATATTTATCATCAGATACAGATATGTGAACATCAAACCTTCTTATACTAACATCCCAATTTGAATTTATCGGGTGGACTTACATGAAGCATGCCAACAGCCGGTATTAGGCTTGAGATGATTATAACGATAAGAGAAAATCACCACTAAATCGGACTTAGGGCGGAGAACAAATTGGATTTTTTTGAGTGCGAATTCCCGGGAAACTCTAATGTATTTAAAAACTTATGTGATGCCATGGAACGCGATGGGGTAGTTGCCTTCACCGGCGCGGGTACGAGTATGCCAGAATTGCCTTCGTGGACGATGCTTTTGGAAAAACTAATTGGAGATGCAGTAAAGGCTGGACTGACTTCCAAAGAAGATGGCGAGGCTTATAATGAAGGGTTGAGCGATCCCTTGTTTATTGCGGACCGGTTAAGTATCGACTTTGGGAGCGGGCAGCTCAAGAGCAAGGTATGCGCGATTTTTCAAGAGCTATCTAACCCGACAGCAGCGCATAGGCTTATTGCTAAAACTTCGTTTCGGCGATTGATGACTCTGAACTACGATCTAGGTCTAGAACTAGCTAGCTCGGAGGTAAATCAAGAGCATTTATCAAGCATTACGGCAAACCAACAAAATGAACTTCAGAGATGGGAATCTAGCTCAGTTGCTGGGCAGCAGGATGCGTTACTGCATTGGCATGGTATCACAACGCACGCAGAAGACGTTATCCTTACAGGAGATGATTATTCTAGGTTTTATGATCAGAATCCCGAAAACTCAAAATTCCTAAGCCGTTTGTTTACCAGCCAGCGCGTATTTATGATCGGTTTTGGTTTTAATGATCCCTTCATTACCCGACCCTTAGAAGGGGTAATGCGACTCTTGCATACTGACACTCGACACTTCGCTCTCTTAGGAGTTCCGGATGATAAGGGCTTTAATGTATCACTAGAGAGAAAGAAATTCGCGACAAAATATAAGATTGAAGCAATGTTTTACCCCGTCAAAATTGATCAGGATGGGGGGAGGAATCATTCTGGCCTTCAACATATATTAGAAGAAATTAGCAAGAAGTATCCTAAGATTAAGGTGAATACAGGTGAAGAAAAGATTTCTTCCAGTCGGGACTTAAGTATTCATACGGAAATTATGAATTTATTTTCTGTCGGCGGCAAGCATATCTACTTTGAGCCGAACATTTGGTCTGCGGGTAACAACTCAATGGAGCCAATGGAGCTTAAATTAGAAGATCTGATATTCAGTAATGACAACTTCTTAATACAAGCGCCTCATGAATATGGGCTGACCACCTTAGGGAAAAGAATTGCAACATCCCTTAGGGGGGAGGGGCAGAAATGTATTATCTTTGATTCCAATTCATTACCAAAATATAAGAAAAAACTAATCGAGGTTGCTGAACTTAAGTTTATTAGAAATGATCCGTTTTCTTTAGTTTTAGACAATTTCTCTTCATCTGATCATGAACGCTTACTCGATGAAGTAAATAGTACATTCCCTAAAGTGAGAATTGTTTTGTTGCAGCGATCAAGCTTGACGGAATCTGAGCTTGTTGAGGACTACATTGAGCGCGGCTTCAGAGTATTGAAGCTGCATGGCCTTCGTCGCGAGAATATACGGGAAGTCGTGAAGGCCTTTCTTCCAGTTGAGCAAGAAGATCATATATCTCTTGTCGTAGAAAAGGTCTACAGTGATCTTACTCAACTTTGCATTCCGCTAACTCCTGCGAACGCGGTTATGTATACAAGTGTTCTATGTAAGGATGGGGATTTCACCCCTGTTTCAAGACTTCACATTGTTGACCGATTCATAACTGAAGCTTTGCAAAGAGCTAGTGATGCTTATGCAGATTCTTTCAATATCAACAATAAAATGAATTTGATTAGTAGTTTTTGCATTGAATTATTTGAGGGTGGAAAAACATCATTTTCAACAAGCGAGTGGCTTCAGTACTGCAAGGCTTACAGAAAAAAGACTCTTGTAGGTTTCAATGCAAGAGCTGTTTTGAGCGATTTGATAGAAGGTCGAATACTGTGGAAGAATGGTGAAATATTCATATTCCGGTACAAAATGTTTTACAGTTATTTTGTTGGGCGATATGTCGCTGTTCGCCCCGAGATGTTGGAGGCATATGTAGAAAGAGAAGCTTATACATCAATTGACGGGCTGGTGGAGGTTATTTGTGGTTTGGCATCCGACAGTAGCCCAATAATTGAGCACTTAACTCAAAAACTTAAACTGGCATCTTCTCGGTTTTATGATGAATTTCCTCTGCGAGATATCGACGCTCACAAAGGAGTGAAATGGGAGCGAGGAGGTGGTGAGGAGGAATTATGGGACACCGTGACCAACAATGTCGAAGAAGGACCAAAACAGGGGCCCGATCTAGATCGCATAAAAACCTCAATTAGTGCAGAGTCTCGGACGATTGATCAAAAGGTTGAAATCGTCAAGTTGGCGGCACGAGAGAAAAACGTATCCTTCTTAGGGGGTATTCTTCGGAAAGCCCTTGAGAATGCGACCAATGCAAGTGCCGAAGCTAAACTAAATGCAACGGAGCAAGTCATCGCAAGTCATCAAATTGCCTATGAAGTTGCAACGATTTTTGCGCCAATGATTGCAAGTAGAAAGTACATGAGTTGGAACGGTTTTTCATACGTAAACTTGATTGAGCAAGAATCGGGTGAGAGCACTGACGAAAAGACGCGAAACGAGAAAATGGTACGCAGAGTGTTGGCGCTCCTACCCTACTCAATCGCTACATCTTCGGCGGACTATCTTGGCAGCAGAAAACTTGGTGAAGTTTTTCGTGAAATAAGTAACAATACCGATAACCGATCGCCATTTTCATCATTGTTGATTTTCACGCTTCTACTGCGGAGTAAACCGGAGGGTTGGGAAAGAGAGGCATCTCGCATTATTAGACAGATGCCTCGGGATGACATTTATCTATATCATATGCTGTCCGTCTCGATGAAACAGTTTAAGAGTGAGGTAAATACGCTGATTGAAGGCGATTATTTAAAAAAAACTATCGCTGAGATTAGAATTCGCAGAGATATTGGATTGAAGTCTCCAAATAGAGCGCAAATATCAAAAGTTGTGGATGAGCTCGAAAGGCAAGGGATCATCGACAAATAGTGTGTGTTTTAAGCGCTTCACTGGTCACGTCACCCTGCAGGCGCTGCGAAAGCCCATTCTAACAGCCGCATCCCGTTATGCCCAGCGACCAGTCAGTGTCGGCTCTGGGCCGCTTGTTCCCTTGCAGTTCTTCACCTACGTGCGTTGGATGCACCACACATTCGGCGCCATCTGTGTTGATTTCATCCCATTGACCTGCCACTGAACTTTCATCCAGCCGCGACCGGAGCCCGGTTGCTGTTTACGCCGATAGGCGCAGGTTGAGTGACCTGCCCCCCAGAAGTTCCCTAAGTCTAATGTAGAGTCTGCCCAACCTGAAGGAGCAGACGAGATGAGGAAAAGCCGTTTCACCGAAGCGCAGATTATCGGGATGATCAAAGAGCAGGAGGCTGGTTTGCCGACGGCGGAGCCGTGCCGGAAGCACGGCCTGAGCCCTGCGACGCTCTACAAGCTCAAGGCCAAATATGGCGGGATGGATGTGTCCGACGCCAAACGCCTCAAGCAGCTCGAGGATGTATTTGTCGCGTCGCGGTAATGACGCTGAACTGCGAGATGCCATAAAGCGAGTTTCGAGAGAACGGCGGCGGTTTGGTTGCCGTCGTGTCCACGTTATGATCGCGCGAGAAGGTTTTGCGGTGAACTGTCACCTGACAGTGCATGTTTACATGCATGAGAAGGCACAAGAAGGTTAGGCGTATTTACACCGAAGAGAA
>NZ_OCTN01000008.1 GCF_900231835.1 Pontivivens marinum
TTGCGGAATTCGTCCGTCCGTTTCAGTCCCATAGTCCGTCTCCTTTGTTGCAGTAAATGCTATCAAAGGAGCGGCATCAAACCGCGACAGGTCCAGCTGACTTGGGCAGAGATGAAGGACACTGGCCGATACGGATGGGCGAACGCCTGCCAGATTTCGCACAGCAAACCCGAATGATCGTAGCATCGAAAGTTCGCTTTGCGCTCGTTGCAAAAGCGCTGGTCTTGAACCTCTTTCGCCAGTGCTGTGAAAGTGCGAAGGGCGCTTGCAGAACAGGCAAATTCCCCTCAATGGTTTGGCAAGGCAGAGATGAGGATCAGCTTGGCACATTCACCCGCTGATAATATTGCTCGTCACGATCTTGAAGATCGCATTCTAGCGGATGATCGTGCCGTGACATTGATTTGCGCACCGGCAGGCGCGGGAAAGTCGCATTTCTTGCGTGCTATGGCAGACCGCATGGGCCATCACGTCGTGGCGGGGGGCACGCCAATAACGAACGCCGCATGGATATTCTGGGATGATCCTACGCTGGGGGCTGAATTGCCCGCGTTGGCAACAGGACAGCGGTTAATCATCGCCAGCCGCCCGCAAAGCGTACCGGCTGCCCTTGCGCGGGGGCGGTTATATGGCGCGTTGCTTGAGTTGGATGGCGATGACTTGCTGGTGCCTGAGGATATGTGCTCAGCGGAACAATGGCAGCGGTCGCTTGGGTGGCCGCTATTGCTATCACCCGCGGCACAGGATGACGCGCTGTTGCAGGACTATATCGCGACAGATGTTTTTGACGGAACCGCTGCGCAGGATTTGTGGGCGGTCTTGGCGCAATCCGAGCTTCCAGACTGGTGTCGCCATGCTGTTCCGCCTCTTGCCAACACAGCTGATCCAGTAGGCCTGCGCTTAGCACGTATCGTGCGGCACGCGGCGGAGGGTGAGCTAAGCCAGCATCTATCCTCAATTGGGCCCGATACCTCGTGGCTGGATAATGAGGTGGTCCGCGACCCAATGGTGCTGTGCCGGGTGATGGCGCGGATGATCCAGAACGGTAAGGTTGCCGGAGCACTGGTGGTCTTTGATCGCGCGGGCGGCTGGACACTGTTCTACCGTTTCGGGAAGCGGGCATTCGCTGATCTGATCGCGCTGTTCCCTGAGGATTCCGACGAGATTGACGTGGTTTTGTCGCGTGCCTTGCTGGCATTAAAGGAGGGCGAGGTTCAATACGCCCAGACAGTATTGGTTCATCGGTTTGGCCACGAAATTGCAGATACGCTTTCAGTCGTCAGGGGCATTGCGAAGTTCCCGCTAAAGGTCAGGATTTTCCGCATATTGCTGCTGATGTATCAGGATTTGGCGCTAACGGATGCGTTGTTGGAGGCCTTGTTTGCATTCGCGACGCAGATCCGGCTGAACGATACGGTACTACGCGGAACCTATTATAACGCGATGCTGGAATTCCTGTTGCGTCTGCGTCGGTATGATGAGGCGGAGGACGCGGCCGGTCGGGCGCTAAAGGCGTATGAGCAGGGAAACGTGCCGCTGCTGGCCTTTTATATCTCCGTACACCGCGCCGTAATGCGTCTGATGCGGGGTGAGGCGAGCGCGGCCCGTCATGATGTGGAGGCTGCACGGGCGCGCCTGTCAGAGATCGCATTTGAATCCCCTGGCGATTGGCGTCTGCTAAAATTGGTCGAGACGATCCTGCAATTCGAGGATGGTGATCCGCAGGCGCTGCTCGATTTTCTGGAGCATGACCTGGACGAATTTTCCCACGGTGAGATTTGGCCATCACTGGTGGAGCTGGCGGTTGTCTATGGCTCACAGGTTTTGTGTGAGCAGGCGTCCACGCGGTCGGCCTTGGCCTTTCTGGATCAGTGGCAGTTATACATGGCGCTGAACCGGCAATTTCGGCATTTGATCGAGGTGCGCAAGGCGCAAATCCTGCAAAATAAGGGCCGCTGGGGTGAGGCTGCGTTGATCCTGTCCCCAATTCAGGCCGGTCTGGATCGGGTTTGGGTTGAGAGCGCCGAAACCGGATTTACCCGTCTGGATGCCCGCGATGATATTCTGCTGGCGATGTCATGGCTGCGCCAGATCGCCTATGAACGCCCCCGTTTCGTTTATCTGGACCGTAAGCTTCAGGCGATGCGGCAGAACCCCCGCCTGACTGAACGGCAATTGCTGTCGATCGATGTTTGGTCCGCTTATGTTGCCCGTCATAACCGCGATCATGGGCGTGCACGGGGGCTGCTGCTGCGCGTGTTCGAGCTGGCCGCGCGCAGACATTCCCTATCCGTGTTGAGCGAGGAGCAGATATTCCTATCCGAGCTATGGGCGGATCAGCGCATGGCAACCTTTCTGGACGCATCGGGAACTGCCCGCGCCGTGCAGCGCCGGTTGGAGGAAAGTCGCCACGCGAAAACATCCGCGACAGCCCGCGCAACACTGACACGGCAGGAGCTGAAAGTGCTGGTCATGTTGACTGAGGGCGCGTCGAACAAGGGCATCGCCCGCCGGTTAGGGTTGAGCGAGCCAACGGTGAAATTCCACCTGCGCAACCTATACCGAAAACTGGCCGTAAGCCGACGGGCCGAGGCTGTTGCCACCGCGCGGGGGCTGGGCTGGGTCGGGTGAGGGCCTAAAGCCCATCCTTATTTCGCATAAACCTATCCCTTGCATGTCTTGTCTGCATGTCCGATCTGCCTCAGCCTGAACCGGTAATCAGGGATGGGCTCATATGGCGTTACGACTGCTCGAAACGATTTTGAGGCGATTGCTCTCAGTGCTGCTGGTGCTGTTTGTGTTATCGCTGATGATCTTCACCTTGGCGCGGATCGTACCGGGTGATCCGGCGCGTATGGTTCTGGGCCCATCCGCAACGCAGGAACAAGTGGCCGAACTGCGCACGGAGATGGGGTTAGACCAACCCATCCTCACCCAATACGTCACCTATGTTGGTAAGGCTGTGCATGGCGATTTAGGGCAGTCGATTGTAACCAACCGACCCGTATCGCGCGACATTGCCGAATTCCTGCCTGCGACGCTGGAACTGGTGCTGGTCACGATCATCATCGTGCTGCTGATCGCGGTGCCGCTGGGCGTGTTAACGGCGCGCCATCGCAATACATGGATCGACAATGTCGGGCGCTTCTTCTCGCTGGTCGGGGTGACGATACCGTCCTTTCTGTTCGCGGTCGGTTTGCAGTTAGTGGCAGCGAATTTTTTCCCAAGCTGGCCAATTCTGGGCCGCGTGGATTACCAGCTTAACGCGCCGGATGGTCCAACAGGGCTGCTGCTGATCGACAGCTTGATGTCGGGGCGGATGGATGTTTTTGCCGATGCCAGCCAGCATATTCTGTTCCCCGCACTGGCATTGGCCATGTCGGGTATCGGGCAGATCACACGGATCACCCGCTCCGCGATGATTGAAAACCAACGACGCGATCACGCGCTGACGCTGCGCAGCTTTGGCGTGCCGGAGAAGGTGGTCACGTTCAAATATTTGCTCAAGCTTTCCTCGGTCGCGCCGCTGACAATTATGGGGCTGGAATTCGCCTCGATGATCGGGAACGCCTTTGTGGTCGAGATGGTGTTTGGCTGGGGTGGATTTGCGTCCTACGGGCTGACCGCGATCCTGCAAAAGGACCTCAACGCGCTGATGGCGGTGGTGTTGATCTCCGGCTTGTTCTTCATCTTTGCCAATCTAGTAATCGATATTGTTGTGGGCCTGATTGACCCGCGCCTACGTCTGCGCGGAGGCACGGCATGAGCCAGAGCACCCCCAAAGAGCTAACCGCCGCCTATATGTCATGGTATCGGTTCTCACGTAATCATGCGGCTGTTATCGGCGCTGTGATCGTCATCTCGGTTCTGGTGATGACTGCGTTGGCGCCATGGATCACGCCATTCCCTGACCATATCGGGTCGGTCGTGGATTTCCGCAATCGTCATGCCGCACCGGATGCGCAGAACTGGTTCGGTACGGATAAGGCGGGCAGGGATGTCTTTACCCGCACGATTTTCGGGTTCCGCGTTTCATTGATGCTGGTGGTCGGGGTGCTGGGTATCTCGGTTCCTGTCGGCGCTGTGCTGGGCATGTCTGCCGGATATTTCGGCGGCTGGACCGAGCGGATTATCACTGGCCTGACCAATGTGATGCTGGCGATCCCACCGCTGGTTATGGCGCTGGCCATTGGCAATGTGCTGGAGCCGAACCTGACCAACGCGATGATCGCCATCACGCTGCTATGGTGGACGTGGCATGCGCGGCTGGTCTACCGGATCACGGTTTCCATCGCGAGCGAGGACTATATCGAAGCCGCACGTCTGGCCGGTGCATCACATATGCACATCCTGTTTCGGGAAATCCTGCCCAATTGCGTTGCGGTGATTTCGGTCAAAACCACGCTGGACGCGGCCTTTGTCATCCTGTTTGGCGCGACGCTGTCCTTTCTGGGGTTCGGTGTGAAACCGCCGACGCCCGACCTTGGATCAATGGTTGCGGATGGGCGTCAGTTCCTGCCCGAAAAGTGGTGGGAAGTGCTCGCCCCGGGTTTCGCGATTTTCTACGCCACGCTGGGGTTCAACCTGCTGGGCGACGGGCTGCGCGATATGTTCGACGTGGAGGATTGAGATGAAACGGCTTCTCGACGTTCAAAACCTAAACATCTCCTTTTCCGGCTATGGCCGCACGCAACAGGTGCTGCACGACATCAGCTTTTGCGTGAATGAGGGGGAGCAGGTGTCGCTGATCGGGGAAACCGGTTCGGGTAAATCCGTGACGGCCAAGGCGATTTTGGGCACCTTGCCCGCCAATGCCACCATCGACAGCGGCTCGATCGGGTTTGAGGGGATGGACCTGTTCAACCTGTCCAAGCCGGATCGGGAACGGCTGAAGGGTACGGCCTTTTCCATCATCATGCAGGACCCGCTATCCTCGTTTAATCCGGTATTTCGCATTGGCACGCATCTGGATGATGTGATGCGCCATGCCGACCGGCGGCAGGGCATTCCGGACAGCGCAAAGGGCCGCAAGTCGCGGATTTTCGAGACATTGCGCAAGGTGCAATTGTCCGATCCCGAGCGTATTTTCAACGCGTGGCCGTTCGAGCTGTCCGGCGGTATGCGCCAGCGTGTGTTGATCGCATTGGCGCTATTGCACCAGCCGCAATTGCTGATCGCGGATGAACCGGGAACCGCGTTGGACGTAACCACGCAGTACGAAATTCTGCGGCTGATTAAAAGCCTCGTGGTTGAGGATGGTCTATCGCTGCTGATGATCACCCACAATCTGGGCGTGGTTCGTCAAACTGCTGATCGTGTGCTGGTCATGCAGCACGGCCATATGGTTGAGCAGGGACCGTTGCAGCGCGTCTTCTCCGCCCCTGAATCTGATTATACCAAAAGCCTGATGGCCGCCGTTCCACCGCTATACGGCCCGAATGTCACCAATCAGCCGGTGTCGGATAAGGCGCCGATCATCACGCTGACCGATGTGCAGAAAATCTACAAAAAGCGCGGCCTGTTCACACAGGGTGAGGGGCATCTGGCGGTTGATGGCATCAACATCACCGTGAATGAGGGCGAGATTTTCGGGTTAGCTGGGGAATCCGGCTCAGGTAAAACCACCGTTGCGCGGATGATTATGGACTTGCTGGAACCCACCAGCGGTACGGTTACGGTGTCTGGCACGCCCAGCGAAAATGCTCTGCGTCTGTCGCAAATCGTCTACCAAAACCCGGGCACCTCGCTGAACCCCAAACGGTCGGTTCAGCAAATCCTCGACGTGCCGTTAAAGCATATGGGCTACGACAAACCCAAACGGCGCGCGCGGATGGAGGAGCTGCTGACCCTCGTGCGGTTGCCGGTGAATTTCCTGTCGAAATACCCGCACGAACTGTCAGGCGGGCAGAAACAACGCGTGGCCATCGCCCGTGCCTTGGCCGCGGAGCCGAAGATTATCGTGCTGGATGAGCCGACCTCCGCGCTGGATGTGTCGGTGCAGCGGACCGTCATGGATTTGCTGCTGGAGCTGCGCGACAGTCTGGGCCTGACCTATGTGATCATCTCGCATGATCTGTCGCTGATGCGGAATTTCTGTTCGCGCATCGCGATCATGTTCAAGTCACGCATCGTCGAGGCAGGCACACCCGAGGAGGTGTTCCGCACGGCCAAGCATCCCTACACCCGCGCCCTTATCTCCGCGATCCCAGTGATTTCGGACGCTGAGGAAGCGCAAAAACCAACAGTTACAGACGAAGAAAGGTCCCAGTTTCTGGTCGCGAACACCGGCAGCTGAGGACATAAGAAAGGACACAAAAGTGTATCGTTTGGGAATCGACGTAGGCGGCACGAATACCGATGCCGTTGTAATGAAGGGCAAGGACGTTCTTGCCGGCATCAAGGCACCAACATCCGAGGATGTGACAACAGGCGTTGTTGCCGCCATGAACGGCGCCATTGCGCAGGCCGGAATTGACCGTGCCAATGTCTCGAATGTCATGATCGGCACGACACATTTCACCAATGCGGTGATTGAGCGTAAGCACCTGACACAGGTCGCCGCGATCCGCCTTGGCCTGCCGGCAACGGCCTGCCTGCCGCCTGCGGTGGATTGGCCACAGGATTTGAAAACGGTCGTTGGCGATCACGGCTATCTGGTGCGTGGTGGTTACGAATTTGATGGCCGCGAGATCTCGCCCCTGGATGAAGCGGAACTGATCCGCATTGCCAAGGATATTCAGAGCAAGGACCTGAAGGCCGCTGCCATCACCTGCGTTTTCGGCCCGATCAATGCCGAGATGGAGCAGCGGGCCAAGGCGATCATCCAGGAACATTGCCCTGGTTTGCCCGTCGTGCTGTCCACCGATATTGGCCGGATCGGTTTGTTGGAGCGTGAAAGCGCGACCATCATGAATGCCTCGCTGCTGAGGCTTGCGGCAAAGACCGTGGATGCTTTCGGTGATGCGCTGCGCGATGCCGGCATCAACTGCCCGTTCTACATCACGCAAAATGACGGCACGCTGATGGCGGCTGAAACGGTTAAGAACTTCCCCGTTCTGACCTTTGCATCCGGCCCTACAAACTCGATGCGCGGCGCGGCGTTTCTGACCGGTGTGAAGGAAGCGATCGTCGTCGATATTGGCGGCACGACCACCGATGTTGGCGCGTTGCAGCAGGGGTTCCCGCGTCAGGCGGCGACGGTTGTGGATGTGGGCGGTGTGCGCACCAACTTCCGCATGCCCGATGTGTTCTCCATCGGCCTTGGCGGTGGATCGCTGGTGCGTGAGCAAAACGGCGCGGTTGCCGTTGGTCCGCAATCGGTTGGCTATAAGATCATTCAGGAGGCTAAGGTCTTTGGTGGCCAAACCCTGACCACGACCGATATCGCCGTTGCCAGTGGTAAGGCGCAGGTCGGTGACCCGGCCAAGGTTGCTGATGTTGATCCCGCGCTGGCCAAAACGGCGATGGATACCATTACCTCGATGCTGGAAAACGCGGTTGAGCGTGCGCGGGTATCGCCCGAGCTGATCCCTGTGATTGCTGTTGGCGGCGGGTCGATCCTGATGCCTGACAGCTTGGGTGATCTGACCGTGATCCGTCCCGATAACTTCGCCGTTGCGAATGCTGTTGGGGCCGCAATTGCACAAATCTCGGGTGAGGTTGATCGGGTCTTTTCGCTGGAAAAAACCACGCGTGAGGAATGTTTGGTTCTGGCGGAGCAGGAGGCAACCCAGAACGCGCTGGCCGCAGGGGCCGTTGCCGAAACCATTCAGGTTATCGAGCGCGAGGACGTACCGCTGGCCTATCTGCCCGGCAACGCGACCCGCATTCACGTAAAGGTCGTCGGCGAAATGGGTGGCAGCAATGAGTGATTCAGCACGCCAATTCCCCGCCTATGACCCCGCCGATCTGTGGATATTGGACCATGAGGATATCGACGCGCTGGAAATCGGCGCGGGTATTCTGGGCACTGGCGGCGGCGGCAATCCCTATGTGGGTAAGCTGCGCGCGCGTCAGGCCCTGAACGAAGGGCTGCAACTGTCCATCCTGCCGCATCAGAAAATCCACGACGACGCGCTGGTCGTGTCCGTGGGCGGCATCGGTGCACCGGTTGTGGGCGTGGAACGCATTCGCGAGGGGCGCGAGGGCCTGCGCTGTATTCGCGCGTTAGAGGCGCATCTGAACTGTCAGGTCGATGCCATCGCATGCGAGGAGATCGGTGGTTCCAACGCGATCGAACCGCTGTTGGTCGGGGCCTATGCCGGTATGCCTGTCGTGGATTGCGACGGGATGGGGCGTGCCTTTCCCGAAATGCAGATGACCACATATTCCATCTACGGCCACCGCTCGACCCCGTCGGCAATGTGTGATGTCCATGGAAACGTTGTTATTTTCCAGCATGCCGCGTCCGAGCTGTGGCATGAGCGTATGGCGCGGGCCACGGTGGTTAGTCAGGGGGCAGGGTCTGACCTTGCCTCGGCCCCGATGCGCGGGCAGTTCGTTAAGAAATACGGAATCCCCAATTCCTACACACAGGCAATCGGGCTGGGCCGTACCGTCCGTGCGGCGCAAAAGGCGCATGAAGACCCCATCGACGCTATTTGCAAGCATGAGCGTGGCAAGCGCCTGTTCACCGGCAAGATCACCGATCTGAAACGCCACCTACAGGGCGGCTTCGTTCGGGGTGAGGTGCAGCTGTCCGGCATCGACGCACAGCATGGTGAGACAGGCCAAGTCCTGATCCAGAACGAAAACCTGGTGTTCTATCACAACGAGCAGATGGCCTGCTGTGTGCCGGACCTGATCCTCGTGCTGGATGTGGATACTGGCGAGGCAATCACGACCGAGCTGCTGCGTTACGGTCAGCGCGTCGCGATTGTTGCGTTGCCATGCCATGAATTGCTGCGATCCCCGCAGGCACTGGATGTTGTTGGGCCAAAGGCATTCGGCTTTGACGACATCACCTATGTTCCGCTTCAGGAGGTCTGATCATGGCCTATCAGGTAACTCAATCCGATCTGGAGGCAATCGCCCTGGGCGGCGCATTCCTGGGCACGGGCGGCGGTGGCGATCCGTATATCGGAAAGCTGATGGCCCGTCAGGCCATTGCCGAACATGGCCCCGTTACTGTTATCGCGGCGGATGAGGTTGCCGATGACACATTATGCGTCCCCGTCTTTATGATGGGGGCGCCGACGGTGATGCTGGAAAAATTGCCCTCGGGCGATGAAATCCTAAAGGCATTGGCCGAGCTGGAAACCTTCCTCGGTAAAAAGGCAGGTGCGTTGATCTGTGTTGAGGCAGGCGGGCTGAATTCCACTATTCCGTTTATGGTTGCCGCGGCGACGGGGCTGCCGCTGATCGATGGTGACGGGATGGGGCGTGCCTTTCCCGAATTGCAGATGGTGACATTCACCATGCACGGCATCGCGTCCAGCCCGATGGTGGTTGCGGATGACAAGGGGAACTCCGCCCTGATGTCCACGATCTCGAACCTATGGACAGAACGCTTGGCCCGTGTGGTTGCGGTTCAAATGGGTGGCGCGGCACTGGTCGCGGCGTTTCCGATGAACGGCGCTGACATGAAAAAGGCGTTGCTGCACGGCACGATGACCACGATCCGCGATATTGGAAACACCATCCTGTCCGAGCGTAAAGCCTCGCGCCATCCCGGTGCGGCGCTGCGGGCGATGACGGGCGGCGCGCATCTGTTCACGGGGCGTGTTGTGGATGTGCAACGCGCGACTGAGGGCGGTTTTGCGCGAGGCAAGCTAACGCTGCGCGGCATTGACGATTTTGCCGGACAGGAATTCCTCGTCCATTTCCAGAACGAATTCCTGCTGGCCGAAACCGCCACCGGTGCGCCGATCTGCATGACGCCTGACCTGATCTGCGCGCTGGATGCCGATATGGGCCTGCCAGTCACGACGGAGCAGATGCGCTACGGCATGACGGTCGAATTCTCCGCCATTCCGGCTGATCCGCAATGGCACACACCTGCGGGGCTGGAGCTCGCAGGGCCGAAGTACTTTGGTTACGACCACGAATTTCGCCCCTTCACCACGGGGGAAAGGGCCTGACGCGGCCTGACTGATGCGCGTCCAACATACTGCAACCAACAGGGTAAATCATGAAAAAGCTTCTCTCCTCCACTGCGCTGATGGCCGCTTGCGCCTTTGCCGCGCCCGCGCTGGCCGATACTGCAATTACGGTCAACGCGACGCAGGTTTTTGGCACAATCGATCCTGCAAAAATCAACGACTACACTGAGTATATGGCCGCAGTTAACCTGTATGACGGCCTGACCACCGTGGATAATGCAGGCAGCGTCGTCGGCCAATTGGCGGAAAGCTGGGAGGTGTCCGAGGACAACCTGACCTACACATTCCACCTGACCCCCGGTGCGACCTTTACCGACGGATCGCCTGTTGAGGCATCGGACGTGGTTTATTCCATCAAGCGTCTGCTGGCGTTGAACGAGGGCCCCAGCTATCTGTTCAGCGATCTGGTCGATCCAGAGGCAGTCATCGCTGTTGATGCGAGCACAGTGTCCATTGGCTTGACCGAAGTTTTCGCACCCTTCCTCGCCACGACACCGTTGATCCTCGTGCTGAACGAGGGCGCAGTGGCTGAGGCATCCGAAACCGAGTGGGGCGAGGATGTGATCGCCGAGCAAACCTACGGTGCGGGTCCATATTCGGTGGCCAGTTGGAACCGTGGCGCGGAATTCATCCTGTCGCGGAACACCAACTACTATGCGGGTTTTGAGGGCGGCGACGGCGCGCCAATCGATACCGTGCGGTTCGTCATCACCAATGATGAGGCAACGGTGCGTGCGCTTGCTACCTCGGGGCAGCTGGGCTTTTCCGCCTCGACCCACACGAACGAGACATATGCCGCGCTGGACGGGTTGGATAACTATTCCGTCGCTGTGATCCCGACCGTGACCAACCTGTATCTGAAGCTGAACACGCAGCTGGCACCGACCGACGACATCCACGTTCGCCGTGCCCTGCAATATGCAACGGATTACACCCTGATCCGCGAGGAAATCTTTCCCAACGGTGAGTTGAACGGACCAATGGCGCATGCCTTTGCCGACGCGCTGAACACCGATCTGCCAATGCCGGAATATAATCTGGAGAAGGCGGCCGAGGAACTGGCGATGTCTAGCTATGCCGGTCAGGATATTACGATCAGCCTGGCCTATGTTGCCGGTCTGTCCTTTGAGGAAGATATCGCGCTGTTGCTACAGGCCAATCTGGAGGCGATCGGAGTTACTCTGGATATCCAGCCCGAGCCATGGAACCGCATCACCGAACTGGCCGCTGACCCTGCGACAACGCCGAATGCGACCGAGATTTTTAACGGCCCATCCTATCCATCGCCTGACTCGGTTTTCTATGTGCAGTACCACTCGAAATCCGCAGGGACATGGGCATCAATGGAGTGGCTGGAAACACCTGCTGTTGACGCATTGATCGATGAATCGCGCGCGACCACTGATGTGGCTGAGCAGAATGCGATCTATCAGGAATTGCAGGCAACTTTGGTCGATATGGCAGCTGATGTCTTTATCGGAACGCAGCAAAAGCGTCACGCGATCCATTCGTGCCTGACGGGATACGAGTTCATTCCGATGATGTCGTGGGATTACAATTTCGGCGATATGCGCTGGGCCTGCGAATAATTTCGCAGCGATTGTAATCTGGAATCGAAAGGGCCGGCGAAACATCGCCGGCCCTTTTTTTGTTGCTGGTGGTTTGGTTTAGCCCATCCGTTCGGATGCATAGGAACCGGGCGAGGCAGGGAAGACGATGGTCTTGTTTCCGTTCAGGAATACACGGCGGTGGATATGCGCGTGGATCGCACGGGCCAGAACCTGACTTTCCACATCGCGGCCCAGCGACACGTAATCGTTAGGGGACTGGGCGTGGGTGACGCGCACGGTGTCCTGCTCGATAATCGGCCCCTCATCCAGATCCGTAGTGACGTAATGCGAGGTCGCGCCGATCAGTTTTACACCGCGCTGATAGGCCTGTTTGTAGGGGTTTGCACCCTTAAAGCTGGGCAGGAACGAGTGGTGGATATTGATGATGCGGCCCGACATTTTCTGGCACATCTCATCCGACAGGATCTGCATATAGCGGGCCAGTACGATCAGCTCTGCGCCGGTTTCCTCAACCACCGCCATGATACGCGCCTCTGCATCGGGTTTGTTTTCGGGGGTCACCTTGATGCAATGGAACGGGATGTCGTTATTCACGACAACCTTTTGATAATCCATGTGGTTTGAGATCACGGCGACGATATCAATCGGCAATGCGCCGATGCGGCAGCGATACATGATATCGTTCAGGCAATGCCCGAAACGCGAAACCATGATGACGACCTTCATCTTTTGATTTTCATCATGGAATTCATATTCCATGCCGAATGTATCAGCCGTTTTGGAAAAGCCTGATCGGACCTTTTCGATATCAATGGCCTCATCACTGTCAAAGCTGATCCGCATGAAGAAATTGCCCGTTTCCTTGTCATCAAATTGCGCACTATCGCTGATATTGCAGCCATTCTCGGCAAGGTAATTGGCGATTGCTGCTACGATCCCTCGGGTCGAGTGGCACGTCACGGTCAGGGCGTATTTGCTCATATCGGTGGTCCTGTCAGAAAGAGGCGCGGCATCGTGTTGCCGGTGGAACCATGTTGAGTGCGCGACTTGCGCCGTCAAGGGATCAGGGCGGCGTTGTGTCAACTTTGCTGTGACGCGCGGGACGTGATCGGATCAGCGGTTTCCGATCATGCACAACGGGCAATATCAGGTACGAACCGTATCAGGCAGCAATCCGTCTGGGCAGTCGGGCGGAATCTATAGTAGGGCTTCGCTGAAATAGCATGGATGCGGCCCGCGCCCGATGGCGCATGGGGCGCTCGACCCAGTTGGAGACCCGTTTTGACCGACCCTATTGCGGCACGTCACCTATTTGCCTGCCAGATCGCGCGAGAGGCGGGCGCCGTTGCCCGCACCCTGTTTGAGAACCGCGACATCCTGCGTGTTGAGGCAAAGGAAACGCCGCAGGATGTCGTCAGCCGCGCAGATCGCGAGGTGGAGGCGCTGGTCCGTGATCGCATCGCCGCATCCTTTCCCGATGATGGCATTGTGGGTGAGGAGCATGACGCGAAATCGGGCACGTCCGGCTTTACCTGGGTGATCGATCCGATTGATGGCACCATGCCGTTCCTATCGGGTTTGCCCAGTTGGTGCATTGCAATCGCACTGTTGCAGGGAGCACAAACGGTGGCTGCGGCGACATTCGTGCCGATGCAGGACCAATTGTTCGACGCACGGCTGGGCGGTGGGTTCCGCTGTGATGGGGCGCCGGTGATGGTATCGGACAGCCTTGACCTGACAGGTGCGATGACCGCGATTGGTGCTAGCCACCGCTCACCCGCTGCGCATGTTGCTGGCGTTATCGGACGCTTGATCGGGGCGGGAGGTGCCTTTTACCGCAGCGGTTCGGGCGCATTGATGCTGGCCGATGTCGCGATGGGCCGGTTGGCGGGGTATTACGAACCGCACATGTATGCGTGGGACTGTCTGGGCGGATTGCTGATGGTGCAGGAGGCCGGTGGCTGGATCGAGGGCGTAGACATGGACCAGATGCTTGCGTCAGGCGGGCGTGTTCTGGCCGCCGCGCCATGCGTTTATGATCCATTGCGCGGGATCATCGACGCGGGTTGAATGTCGCGCTGCCCGCACGGTTTGAGTATACGGGCAACGCATTTCGGTCAGGGGTTAGGGCAGAACCTCAACCGTCACATTGGTGAAGTCGATGCCGTTATCGGGTGTCTCGCGCTCCTTGGAGGAACCGAATGTGTTGCTGTTCGCGTGAAAGGCCAGCATCCCGAAATTGTTCACGTCGCTGCCCTCATCCAACAGGCTGAACTGGCTGATGATCGTGCCCTCATGGCTGAGCGACCCTGCGATTTGCAGGCCATTGCTAACCTTTGTGGTGGTCATCGTGCCGGTATAGGTTTGCGACGCCTCGAACTGATACGGATCACCTCCACCGCCAAGGTGCTGATAGCCCCGGGTTGTTCCCAGCAGACGGCCCTGCGTGTCCTGCCCGTGTCGCCGGATGTCGATATTGGCATCTGCTGAATTCGCAAGGTTAACGTCGAAGTCGATCATATAGCCGGGCAACCCGTCATAGGACGTGTTCGGATTGCTGGAGGATGCAGACAGATCGCCCAGCAATTCCGCACGGCCCAGCATGTCATATAACCCGATCCGCAGCGCTGAATCGCGATCCTCGCCGATGGTTTCTGGCGTGGTAAAGGTAAAGGACGCCTGCAATGACTGCCCCTCAGCCAGCATTTGCGGGGCAAAGGTTGTCCGCAGTCCGCGTCCGGACCCGCCAGTTACGAGGCCAAGCGTACCTGCGCTAAACTCCAGTGCGCTGCTATTCGTGGTCGTCCACCAATTCGTATCGGTGGCATCGGCACTGTCGGCGCGGTCCCCATCGGTAAAGCTGTCATCAAAGACGATGCCAGCCTGCGCGGGGGCGGGGGGCGTTACAGGTGCTGTGGCTTGCTCTGTCCCCTCTGGCGCGGGGGAGTGGGAGTAGTCCAGCTCGTAGAAAATCACCCGATCGAAATCCATCTCCGGATCAGGGCTGGAGTTGTTTTGCGAGTACGCGCCCGCCTTAAAGAACATGAATTCGTCCTCGATGTTGAAGCCGCTATCGCGCATGTCGAACGGTTCTGCGATAACCTCACTGCCATCGTCGCGGATGATTTTTACGTGCAGCATCGGGATGATCTCGTCACCCTCCTGCACACCAACCACTTCGATCTCGTAGCTGAAGACCTCATCCAGCGCGATGCCGTCCTCGGGGTTTTCGGCGCGATCACCACGGCTGCCGATCAGCTCAACCCATTGTTCACGACCGGTTGCGGGTTCATGCGCGAAGTAGATCGAGCCGTATTTGTTATCCGGCAGCTTGCGATAATACAGGCGGATCGGCTCGTCATCCTTGGCGTGGATTTGCCCGATGATGACACGCCCGACCTGATAATCACGGCCCTGACGGGTCACCTGATTGACCGCTAGAGTGGCAGTTAGAACACCGTCCACACCACCGGCAGCGGCCTGTGCCGATTCTGGGGCCGAGGAAAAGACCCAGTTGTTTGCATTCGGATATCCGCCATCAATGCGGGTTTCGATACTCTCATCCCCCCGCCGCAACATGCCGCGCAATTCGGTGCGCGTGTAATTCGTATTGGCCGAGGTCCGCGCCCCCGCCGGTGTAGACCGGAACACCATGCCACCCGTTGCAGGGTCGGTGTAGAAATAGCGCGGGTCGGTCCAGCCGGCGGACAGCTCGTTTTCATAAACGCTATCGGCACGACCATCGCCATCATCATCGGCAGGCGTGGTGATGTACCAGCCGAGCAGGTCGAAATTCTGACCAGGGGGTAAATCGGTGCGCAGGCCGAACATGCCCTGACCGGCGCGCTCCGTCAGGACAGGCTGATCGGGGGCGGCGATATCCTCACCACATCCGATGGCGGCAATCTCAACAATACTGTTCCATTCGTTGCTTTCATTGCCGTTGCTGACAAGGCGGATGAATTGGGCGGAGATATTGTCGAGCGGGTTTTGCTCCAGTTCCAGCGTGCCGCCACTGGATTGGTGCATTGGCACGATGGTCTGGTATTCAACACCGTCGGTTGATGCCTCAATGGCGAATGCGGACCAACGCTCATCCCCCTTGTACCATGCGATATCCAGCGAGGTCAGCGTTTGCTGCGCGCCCAGATCCAGCAGCAGGGTTTTCGGCGCACCCTGCGATTGATTGGACCATCGGGAGTCAGGATCGAAATCCCCGTCGATGGTGTTTTCGGGGCCATGTGTTTCCTCGTACAGGCCATCATCCGTGGCCGAGATGATGGTTAAGGTGCGGCTAACCTCGCAGCTATTGGACGCAATTGCCGCCGTGCCCGCGACAGAGGCAAGGCAGAAACAGACGGATTGCAGGGGTAGATTTTTCACATGGACCTCCCAGTCGGTTGATTTAATTGGGCCAATTTTTCAGCCTCATCGCTTGGGCGTCTAGTATACCAGATTCGCAATCAACATGTAATCCCGTCTACAACCCTAGGTTGGAGGGTGCTGTTCAGGTCATGCTTTTGTGTTGGACATTAACAGTTAGCATGCTAATTGATGATTTATGCGAAATTGGGCGCTGCGCCCGCATGACCCGAATTAGTCAAAGGCCTTCAGATGAAACGCACCCCTCGTCAATTCAATCGCCGCTCCCTATCCGGAACCGTCGCTGCTCTCATCGCAGTAGCGGTGGTTGGCGTGAACCTTGATTCCGCAACCGCGCAGGATGCCGATCGATCCGCCTATGACATCGTGGACACGACAGCGGCCGTTGAATCCGCGAATTGGAGCGAAGGCGTCACGATCACCGTGGATGATGAGGCGAACACCTTCCGCTTTGAATCCAACGGTATCCCCAGCCACGGGTTCGCCGAGCAGTACTTGATCCCTAACAACCCGAACGATCAGCCGTTCAGCGACAAACCGGCCAGCGACTTTACCGTTGCAAATTCAGCCGACTATTTCACTGAATCCACGGTTGAGACGGATATCACCACCCTGCCAACCTATGTTGATACGGTCACCGATACGACGCTGGGCCGGATCGGCGTTGTGATCAGCGGCGCGCAGCTATTCAACGATTATGAGAATTTCGAGCGGACGAACGTCGCCCTGAACGATCAGGTGACCCATGACCACGTCTCCTTTGTCGATGAATGCAACGGGCATACATTGGTGGATGGCACCAGCTATCACTATCATGGCGTGCCATTGTGCATCACCGAAACGCTGGATCAGACGGGTGAGCATTCGTTGATGATTGGCGTGCTTGAGGATGGATTTCCGGTTTACGGCAATCAGGGCGAAAGCGGCGCAACAGTCACAAATGCCGATCTGGATGAGTGTAGCGGCCATGTTGGCGCGACACCTGAATTTCCGGACGGGATTTATCACTACCACCTAACCGCGGATGAGGCCCCCTATACCATCGATTGCTATCATGGAGAGGTTGAGGTCACCGCGATGCAGGGTGGCCCCGATGGCGGCGCGCCAGATTTCTCAACGGCGGCAACGGCACTTGGCGTTAGTGAGGCCGCGTTGATCGCCGCGCTGGGCGGTTCCATGCCGCCAGATTTCGACGCAGCGGCGCAGGAGCTGGGGATCAGCGCCGATGAATTGCGCAATGCCATGCCAGCACCCGGTGTGCGTTGATGCGGGGTGTTGTCTACGCTTTGAAAGGCGCGGCAGCGGGGGTCCTGATTGGGGTCGCGCTGCCCTACATTCCAGCTTTGGGGATGTCGTCTATGCACGACATGGCATCTGAGATGTCTATGGGCGACACGCATGATCATTCCATGCACGATCATCCCATGCGTGAGGTCACATCCGGTTTGCCTGTACCAGCCGTCACGCATCTGGTTTTTCCGGATGCGATGGATGGGTACAACGTGCAGATCCTGCCGCGAAACTTCGAGTTTACGCCCGCTGCGATCAATCGTGCGGTACAGGACAATCAGGGACACGCGCACCTTTATATTAACGGGGTGAAGATCCAGCGCGTCTATTCCAACTGGTTCCATTTGCCGTCTTCGCTGCTGCAACCGGGGGTGAATTTGGTCAGCATCACGTTGAATGCAAATGATCATAGCGAGTGGGCGCAGGACGGCACCGCTATTTCATCAACTGTGCGCGTTGTCCTGCCTGAATGAGCCTATCGCTGCCGGAATTCTGGCAGCGACCCCTTACTGTTCAACTTTTTCAAATCGCGCACGAATTTTCCGACGGAAATCGCGCGGGCGCTCGTATGAGCTAGGAACCGGCCAACCGTGGAATAGTCAGCACCTCTCATCAACTTTCGGTGTGCTAGGTCCGATTTTTTCCATGAGGCGCTGGTTTGGGCGTATTTATTGCACTGCAATATTTCAGGCATGCAATCGCGACCACAGCGGCAGTGCCGTCGTGCCGCTGTAGAATTCTAACGGAGTGTGCCCCAGTGGCGTCACCATCATAAAGGCGAATAAGACTTTGAAAAATCTGATTGTTATAATTGTCTCAGTCGGCGTTTTGTTTGGTGCGTATTCCTATACCTTCGGCGTACCCGATCAGATTGCGCAGCTATGGGGTGAACCTGCTGTGCAGGAAGAAGCCCCTGCTCAGGCTGGCGGCAGGCCGGGCGCACGCGGCGGATCACGTTCAACCATCGTTGTCATGGCCCCGCTGGAGGAGCGCAGCTACACGCTGGTTTTGCGCACCGTGGGCAGTGCGGTTTCCCTGCGTAAGGCGGATATCATGGCCAGTGAGGCAGGGGAAGTGGTTGAGAGCGCCCTACGCGCCAATGCCTTGGTCGAGCAGGGCGATGTTATTCTGCGCCTTGATGACCGGACCGAACGTCTTTCGCTGGAAATTGCAGAAGCAGAGCGGGATCAGGCGGAGTCTACCTTGCAGCGATATGAGGGGCTGCACGAAACCGGCAGTTCTGTCGTAACCGACGTTGCATTGTTCGAGGCGCAGGTCGCGTTACGCTTGGCTGAGGCGAATGTCGGCTTGGCACAGGTGGCGCTGGATGATCGCACGATTGTTGCACCAATCGCGGGCCGGCTTGGGCTGAGTGATGTTCATGTCGGGGATCGCCTGACATCGGGGCAAACCATCGTGACCATCGACGATTCAACCCGCCTGATTGCTGAATTCGAGGTGCCCGAACGCTCCATCGGATTGTTGGAAGAGGGCAAGCAGGTGTTCGTGACAACTCCAACCTTCGCCGGTCGCAGTTTCGAGGGCAGCATCATCGCCTTTGACAGCCGCCTTGATAGTGTAACCCGCAGCGCGACCGTGCAGGCGGAAATCGACAATGCCGAGGGGCTGTTGCTGTCCGGCATGACCTTTACCGCGCGCATGTCCGAGGAAACGGACCCGCTGCCGGTTGTCCCCTCAACCGCGGTGACGTGGGACCGGTCGGGCGCAGGTATCTGGGTGTCGAATGACGGCCGCACCACGCGCATGCCGATCGCGATCCGTTATCGTGATGGCGATCGGATATGGATTGAGACAGACGCCCCGCTGGGATCGCAAATCGTGACCGAGGGTGCATCGAAACTGCGCGAAGGCACAACAGTGGTCAGTGCCCGAGCAGGTGAAGGGTCGAGATCATGAAGATCGAAAAAATCGCGCACAAGGCAGGCTTTGCAGATACATTTGTTGCACGCCCGATTTTAGGCATAGTGCTGAACCTGCTGATTATCATCGCGGGCTTGGCCGCATTGACCAGTGTTGATATCCGCGAAATGCCCGATGTGGATCAACCGGTTTTGTCGGTGCGCACCTCCTATGATGGCGCTGTTCCCAGCACAGTTGATACCGAAATCACCCAAGTGCTTGAGGATGCGTTGAGCGCGCTTGAGGGGATGTCCTACATCGAGTCCACCTCCAGCACCGGTTCCAGCCGCATCACCATTGATCTGTCCGACGGCACCGATGTGGATGTCGCCGCGAATGAGGCGCGCGAGATTGTTTCAGACACGCTGCGGTCCCTGCCGGATGACGTTGACGATCCCACCGTGACCAAGAGCGACAGTAACTCCGACGCGATTATCCGTCTGGCTTTGCTGGGCGATGCTAGCTTTGACGAGCTAACCCAAGTGGCCGAGGGGCTGGTCTATGAACGTTTATCTCTGATCGACGGCATTGCCGAAGTTACGGTGCAGGGCAACCGCGCGAACGAGTTTCGGGTGACGCTGAACATGCCATCCTTGCTCAGCCGTGGCCTGACGATCTTTGACGTGTCCACTGCGTTGGAGCAATTGCGCGACGATACTGCGCTGGGTGAATTGGAAACCGAGTCGCAAACGCTGGCCCTGCGCGTCGGGAACGAGGCAGTGACCGTCGCCACAATTGGCGAATTGCCGATTAACGAGCGGACACAGGTTGCTGATGTCGCCTTGGTGCAATTGCTGCCCGAGGATACCAGCGTCTATGCCCGCGTGAATGGCGAAACCTCGGTCGGTTTGGACATCACCCGTCAATCCGTTGGCAACACGCTGGAAATCTCACGCGCTGTTGGCATCGCGGTTGAGGAGCTGCGCGCACAACTACCCGATAATATCGAACTGATCGTGGCCTCGGATGATGGTATCTTTATCGAGGGTTCTATCGAGGAGGTGGTGAAATCCATCCTGCTGGCAACCATCATCGTTGTGGCGGTGATCTTCCTGTTCCTACGCTCGCCACGGGCCACGCTGATCCCTGCGGTTACAATCCCTGTTGCATTGATCGGAACATTGGCGGCGATCTGGCTGACCGGCTTTTCTGTCAACACAATCAGCCTGCTGGCGCTGGTTCTGGCCACGGGTATGGTTGTTGATGACGCCATCGTGGTGATCGAGAATATCGTGCGCAAACGCAAGGCGGGCCTAGGCGCATTCGCAGCGGCGGCGGCTGGCACGAACGAGGTGTTCTTTGCCGTTATCTCAACCACGGCAACCTTGGCGGCGGTGTTTATCCCGATTTCGTTCCTGCCGGGGCAGGCGGGGGGCGTATTCTCTGAATTCGGCTTTGTGCTGGCCTTTGCTGTGACGCTGTCGTCGATCACGGCACTGACACTGGCTCCTGTTTTGGCGGCCTTGCTGGACCCCGGTAAATCGGTTGCCAAGCAGAGCGATGAACCGGAAAAGCCCAACTTTCTTTCTCGTGGTTTTGATGCCGTGATGGATTACGCGATCCGCACGCCGGTTCTGGTGATCGCCGTTGCATTCGGGTTCGTTATCATCGCGATGGGGGCGGCGACGACCTTGCCCTCCACCGTTACCCCGACCGAGGATCGCGGCTTCTTCCTCGTTCAGGCGCGCGGTGCGTCGGATACGACGGTTGATTACCTCGATACGCAGGTCGCCTTGGTCGAGGATATCCTCGCACCTTACGAGGAAAACGGTCAAATCGAAGCGGTGCAAAGCATCATTGGCGTCGGCGGTGGCACCAGTGCGTTTATCATTGTGCGCCTGCCGGATTGGGCGGAGCGTGACTTTACCCAGCAGGAGCTGATCGCACAGATCAGCGGACAGCTTTCTGCGGTTCCCGGCGTGCAGGTTAGTGCGCGGTCTACAAACAGCCTGAACATTCGCGGCGGTGGCAGCGGCTTGGGCTTTGCGGTGACGGGCACCAACCTTGCCGATATGACGGCGGCTGCGGATGCGCTGGTTGCGACGATGGCGCAGGATGCGACCTTCCTGAACCCGCAGCTGTCCAATGACAGTGTGGATGCGCAGCTAGAGGTCACGGTGGACGATGCTGCGGCGGGCGATATGGGGCTGTCTACATCGGATGTGACGCAGCTTGTCCGCGCATTGGTGCAGGGCGACGTTGCGGTTAGCGTGTTTGATGATGACACGGAGATCGACGTGAACGTCGTGCCCGGTGGGCCGCCAATCGATGACCCATCGGACATCGCCTCTATGTCGATCCGGCTGGATAGCGGCGCCTATGTGCCCTTATCCGCAGTTGCCTCACTGGAAACGGTGGTGAGTGAGGCGCAGATCGAGCGTTATGGCGGTGCCTTGGCTGTGTCGCTACAGGCGAACCTGGGCGACGGGGTGGACCTGTCCACGGCGATGGATCAACTGCTGGCCATCGCAGATGATCAATTGCCCGACGGCATGGGCATCATCTTCACCGGTGAGGCAGCAACGCTGGATGATACTGCGACGGGAATGTACATGGTGTTCGGCGTGGCGCTGGTCGTCGTGCTGCTGGTGCTCGCCGCGCAATTCGAGAGCTTCGCCAGTGCGGTGGTCATCATGATGACGGTGCCATTCGGTCTGGCGGCGGCGCTGTTGGCTATCTCGCTCTCGGGCGGATCGCTGAACTATTACAGTCAGATCGGTCTGGTGATGTTGATCGGCGTGATGGCCAAGAACGGGATCTTGATTGTCGAGTTCGCAAACCAGCTGCGAGAGGCAGGCGAGGATATCGATACCGCTATTCGTAATGCGCTGCGCCTGCGAATTCGTCCGGTGATGATGACCATGGTTTCGACCGTGTTTGGTGGCCTGCCGCTGATCATGACATCGGGCGCAGGGGCCGAGGCGCGGGTCGCTGTGGGCTGGGTAATTGTCGGCGGTCTAGGTTTCGCGACGGTGTTCACGTTGTTCCTGACGCCGATCTTCTATCGCTGGGTGGCTGTCTGGGGCGGTGCGCCCGGTGCATCGGCCAAGCGGTTGCGGATGGAGGCCGATGGCATTCCGGCCGAGTAAAATCAGGCAGGGCGGTGGGGTTTCCACCGCCCTGTGATTTTCGCGTCAGGCCTGTGCCTCACGCACTGCGATTTCCGCCATTTTCAGGATGGCATCACGGGTGCTGGCAACAGCGATGAAGCGTGCCTTGTGACAGAATTTCGCGCCCTCGACACCGCTGGCTTCCTCAAGTGCGGCATCGGTCAAACCAGCCCACGCAGCAGGCAGGTCGGCGCGCTGCTCGAATGTCTCGTTCGAGATTTTGATCCCACCCAGCGTCCAGTCACCACCGCGTGGGTTGACCACGAACAGGATGTGATCAGCCTCGGCCTGATCCAGCGCGGAACGGTAGGGCATGCCCATTGGCAGCTCCAGAATCGGTGAGGTGCCTGCCTTCTCAATCGCCTCCAGAACGGTGCTCTGCGCACGGGCCTTTGCCGTCAGGTTGCGGATTTGCGCCTCAACAAAGGCGCGGGCGATGGGCAGTGCCGACATGAATGCATCATCATCAGCGGTGGGCGAGGTATCGTCGAATACCGGCTTCAGGCTGCCCAGCAGTGAGGGCAGGGTCAGAATCGAAAGCGGCCCCGCTACCGATGGTTCCATCGCGCCATTGTCCAGCAGATCGATAGGCAGCACGAATTTCGCGTCGAACTTGGTGTGGATCGCCTCCGCGTCACCCTCGGGCACGCCCATCGCGGTTAGGTAATCGCGGCCGTAATGGGCCCAGATCAGGCCGAACGAGCTGTAGGGCTGCTCATCCTCACGCAGGGGGCCGGGGCGCTGGTGGTGGTCAAAGATTTGCGCATCGGCATCATAGGCGCCACCCACATCATAGATAATCTTGTCATCGGCAGGGGTCAGCCAGCCCTTGTCCCGCGTGCGGCGCAATTCTGCCTGCGGAAACAACCGCGTCAGGATCACCGAGGACAGTAATTCGTCCGCATGAAAACCGCCAGAATGGGTGACAAGATGGCTAATGGACATAAAATTTCTCCAGCGGGGGTAAGGAACGCGTTTAGAGTCGTACTCACAAAGGCAGGCAGCTAGGGCAAGGTCTAAATGTTGGGTCTGTGCCAGATCGCAAAGATTGCTATGAATTTGGTGAAACGGAGTATTTTACGTGCAACAGAAACATCCTGCCTTTGACGATCCGCAGGTTGCGCAGGCGTTTGCCAAATTCGCACCTGATGTGCGGGATGGGCTAATGGCGCTACGCGGCCTGATTTTCGAATGCGCCGCGGCTGATCCCGGAATTGGCCGCGTGCATGAAACCCTGAAATGGGGTCAGCCATCCTATCTGACGCCTGACACAAAATCAGGGTCAACATTACGGTTGGGCGTGCCGAAATCCGGCGGGTTCGCGCTGTATGTGCATTGCCAGACGACGCTATTGACGGATTTTCGTCACCTGTTTCCCGATGCCTATACGTATGAGGGAAATCGGGCGGTCACATTCACGACCGGACAGGACATTATGCCGGATACGATTGCGGCGCTAATTTCTAATGCACTGACATATCACGTTAAATCCAAAAGGGTCGCGCGCACATCGTGATCCGCAGCGCGGTTAACATCCGTATATGTCGTGTCCTGCAAGCGTACCAAATAATACAACAAACCGCGATGAATGGGCGCGGAGGGCTAATTTTGCTTGCTACGTGGCGTCATTCCGTTATCCGAGACGCCTAATGCAATGTGAAGAAGATCATGCCAGAAAACACTAGCACTGCGCCGGCAAGGCAACCCCGCGATTGGATCAAGGTTCTTGCGGGTTATCGTGAGCCTAGCAACGTCCGCAGCAGCTATGAACTGGTGATCAGCCTGATCCCGTTTGTCGCGCTATGGGTTGCTGCGTGCTGGGTCGTTCAGTTCAGTTATCTGGGCGCATTTGTGATTTCGGCCTTTAACGGCGCATTCCTGTTACGGCTGTTTTGTATTCAACACGATTGCGGCCATGGATCGTTTTTCGGCAACCGCGATGTTAGCGACTGGATCGGTCGCGCATTGGGCGTTTTGACCCTGACGCCTTACGATGTTTGGCGGCGGTCCCACTCGATCCATCACAGCCATGCGGGGGATCTGGATCATCGTGGCATCGGTGATGTGATGACGCTAACGATTGAGGAATATCACCAGCGCACCCCGCTGGGGCGTTTGATGTATCGCGCCTATCGCCACCCGCTGGTTCTGTTTGGCCTTGGCCCGACCTATTTGTTTATCCTGCAAAACCGCCTGCCGGTCGGGTTTATGAATCAGGGGCGTAAATACTGGATCAGCGCTATGGGCACGAATGTCGGTATCCTCGCGCTATTGGCTGCGATTACCTATTTCGGCGGATTTCAGGCGCTGTTCTTGATCTTTCTGCCATCCACTCTGGTCGCGGCCTCTGCCGGTATGTGGTTGTTCTACATCCAGCATCAGTTCGAGGACACGCATTGGGATCGCGCACCTGATTGGCAAATTCACGAGGCGGCTCTGCATGGCAGCTCGCATTTCGATTTGCCGCCAGTGCTGCGCTGGTTTACGGCGAATATCGGCATTCACCATGTGCATCACCTGTATAGCCGCATCCCGTTCTATCGCTTGCCAGAGGTTCTGCGTGACCATCGTGAGTTGATTGAGGTCAGCCGCATGACCTTGGGGCAGAGCTTCAAATGCGCCAGCCTCGACCTGTGGGATGAAAAGAGCCGCCGCTTGGTATCCTTTGCCACGGCGCGGCGAATGGCGGCCTGACCGCTAGGCTGACGTGATTGTCGCATCGGCGGGCAATTCCGCCGCTGCCATCAGGCGCGCATTGGGCAGGTCGTTTTCCTCGGCCCGTGCGATGGCCTGCCGTTCGGTCAGCCCATGATCCAGCCACCGTTGAACCAGCCGATTGCGCAGCTCAGCCATTGGCACATCCAGCCGGATCGAGAAATCCCACAGCGCGCTCAGCTCCCGCCAGATCGGGGCGTCGTGCAGTAGGTAATTCCCCTCGATCACCACGGTCGTACAGTCCACCCCAACCACGCCGCTGCCTGCAATCGCGATGTCGCGGTGGCGGTCGAATGTAGGGTGCACGACCTCAGCCCCCTGCGCCAAACGTTGCACCAGATGCAAAATGCCGCTGGCGTCGAATGTCTCAGGCGCGCCCTTGCGGTGTAGCAGGTTACGGACGCTGAGAATCGAGTTATCCAGATGAAAGCCGTCCATCGGAACCACTTGCCCGCCCAATGCATTGGCCAAATCATCGGCCAAGGTTGATTTGCCACTTGCAGGCGCACCGGCCAGCGCGATGAGGCGCCTGCGCCCTTTGGGTAGCACGGCATTGATTTGGGTGGTGAGGTCAGCAATGCACACGTGGCATATCCTTAGTTTTGCAGCAGTGAATCTTCCCAATTTCGCAGGAAGGCCGCACGTTTCAACTGATCCAGAAACACCAGCAAGCCCGGCCCGAACCGGATCGGGCGCAGGGCTGTATTAGCGCGAAACGTTTCCTGCGCAATGGAGGGCAGGTTGGATGCGGCAATCAAGTCAGGGCGCGTTTCAAGCATAGTCAGAAAATCGATCATCGCCTGAGCATCCGCTACATTTTCAGCCGTGACAGGGATCAATGCGGTGCGCAGCATGACGTTTACATAGTCGCTCAGCTCGATAATCCGAAACCCGTCCGTTATGGCCAATTGCGATGTCGCGTAGCTGCCCAACACGTTGTACGCCAATGCCAAATTACCGCTGGCCACGTCACGGATCATTTCGCCCGAGCAGCAATATAGCTCCGCCTCCAACCGACCCATCACCTCCATCAGGCGCCAATAGGCCTCGCTGTTGCGGCTGTCCTGCGTGGCCATCAGATAACCAAAGCCGGAACGCCTGACATCATATGTGCCGATCCTGCCGCGGAACCGTTCGGGGCTTTCACGTAGCAATGCAATCAGCTCATCACGATTGGTGGGCGGGTGTTCCGTGCCAAAGAAATCATCGGAGACCACCAGCACAGCAGGTTCCTGTGTAAACGCGAAAACCTGGTTCCGCCATCGCGCCCAATCCGGCAGGGCCTGCGTCGCGGGTGAGGTATAGTCCTGCGCAAACCCGTCATTGGCCAGCTTGGTTTGCAGGTCCATAGCGGAGGAAATGGCCAGATCAAAACTAGCGCCCTCGGCATAAATCGCATGCATCAAATCGGCGGTTTCAACGACAACATAGTCGACTGCAACGCTGGGATGCATGTCCTGAAAGGCCAGCAAGATCGGCTCGAACACATTCAAATCCGCAGTGGAAATGATGCGCAACACGGTCCCGTCCTGTGTGGAGGGATAGTGCATTTGCTGCTCAACCTCATAGCCATGGCTGGCGGTGGTCAGCAGGGTCAGGGCGGCGATTATTCGCGCGGCAAGACGAGGGAAACGCATGCTCCGGCTCCATTCTCGTTCGGTTTAATATCAATCCGCCCGCCATGGGCGCTGGCCACCTCATCCGCGATGGTCAGCCCCAAACCGGAACCGACAATATCCCCAACATTCGCACCGCGCGTGTAGCGAGTTTTCAGGCGGGTCAGGTCGGCATCGCCAAAGCCGCGCCCCTCATCAGTGATAGACACCCATAGCGCATCGTTCGGCGTGACGGAAACGGTGATGCGGCTATCCTCGGGCGAGTATTTGATGGCGTTATCCAACAGGTTTTGCAGAGTTGCTTGCAACAGAATACCGTCGCCGTGGATGGGGATCGGATCGTCGGGCAGATCGCGGATGATGTCGATATCCTTCAGATCAGCGGTGGCACCTAGGCGGTCGCAAACCTCGTCAATCAGGGCGCGCATATCCAGTTGATCGCTGGCCAGCGTGTCGGTCCGAAACTTGACCATCGCGTGATCCAGCATCTGTCCGGCGGAGCGTGAGCTTTCATCAATTGCGCGGATCATCTCGCGGATGGCCAGACGGTGTTCAGGCTTGTTCAACTTGCGATGCGTGACTTCGGCCTGCGTGCGGACAGTGGCGAGCGGCGTGCGGACCCTGTGCGCGGCCTCGGCTATGAAATCCTCGGTGCGGGAGAGGGATGCGCGCAGGCGTGTCATGAAGGAGTTCAGCGCATCGACCAGCGGCACCAGTTCGGTCGGGGTGTCCGCCGTAACAGGGCGCAGGTCATAGGGGCCACGGCGGGCGACGGCGCTGGTCAAACGCTCAATCGGGGCCAGTGCGGCAGAGGCTGCCCACAGGCTGAGCCCCGTCGCCGCCAGAAAGAATCCCGCCGCTACCCCTGTCGCGGTTGTGGTGATGGTACGCGACGTTGCCTCCAACCCCAACCGTGTTTGGGCGACGGTAACGATGACATTTCGCGCGGCACCTGATGCCCCGACAGGGCGCATGACGGATACGGCGCGGACCTCGTCCCCGCGAAATTCGTGGGTTTCAAAAACCGGCTCACCCCGTCGCGGACGCTCATCAGGCAGGGGCAAATCGGGATAGCCGGTTAGGGTTTGTTGATCGGTATAGATGCGGTAGAAAACCCGATCCTCGTTCAATGTGCCCAGCATGGATAGGGCGGAGTAAGGCAAGTCCAAAACCACCGCGCCACCCTCACTGCGCAGGGCATCTGCAATCGCGGTGGCGGAGGCGGACAGGATGCCATCCTGCGTCATTTCCGCCGCCTGTTCCGCCACGCCGCGAACGATCAGGAAAAAGGCAAATGACAGGATCGCGGCAACCCCGGCAAGCTGGTAAAACAGGTTCTGCCGGATCGACGCTGTGGGGTGCATTTTCGTAGCCGTCATACCGCAACCATGCGGTAACCTAACCCGCGCACTGTTTCGATTTTCGTCCCCGACCCATCCAGCCGTTTACGCAAGCGGGCAACGTAAACTTCGATAGCGTTTTCAGAGGCTTCGTCGGAGAGTGAGAACATGCGGTCGATCAGGTGAGATTTGGAAAACACCTGCCCGGGTGCCTTGAAAAATACCTCCAGAAGACGCAATTCGCGGTTGCGTAATGCGATCACCTGACCGTCGAAAAGAAGTTCCCCCGCCGTTGAATCCAGCGTGGTTCCCGCGATGCTGATCCGGTTATCCGTTGCCCGCCCCTGACGGCGTAAAACGGCGCGGCAGCGGGCCTCCAGCTCCGAAAAATCAAAGGGCTTGGTGATGTAATCATCGGCCCCCAAATCCAGCAGGCTGACCCGATCCGACACCGCTGAACGGGCCGTAATCACGATGACCGGACAACGGTTGGTATCCTGCCGCTGGCTCTCCAACAGGGCGCGCCCGTCGCCATCGGGCAGCATGATGTCGAGCAGCATCAGATCGTATCGCGCAACCGCCAAACAGGAATGCGCAGCGTCCAAAGTATCGGCATGATCCACGGCATGCCCGTCCAGCCGCAGCCGTTCGACAATGGCGCTGGCCAGCTTCGGATTATCCTCGATAAGCAAAAATCGCATGGGTCACTTTTTCGATGCCGTGACAGGTTGGTGTCAGGTTGAAGGGTTTCGGTGCAGCATTGGCAAACTAATAAGCCAAGTCAAATGGGAGGACTACAATGACAAAACGTCTGTTTAAGGCGGTCTTTGCGACCGCAGTGCTGGGCTTTTCCGCGCCTGTTGCGGTTAGCGCGGCGGAATGCATCGCACCGGCAAACCCCGGTGGCGGCTGGGATTTCACCTGCCGTCAAATCGGTAAAATCATGTTTGATATTGGCGCGGTGGACCAGCCTGTTCAGGTGACCAACATGTCCGGCGCGGGCGGTGGTTTGGCGTATAGCCACATCGTGAACGAACGGAATGACGACAATGATGTGATCATTGCGGCGTCCTCGGCCACTACTACTCGCCTTGCACAAAACGCATATGCGGGTGCGACGGCGGATCAGGTTCGCTTCGTTGGTGCAATCGGTGCTGATCCGGGCGTTATCGTTGTTGCGGCGGATAGCGATTATCACACGCTGGGAGATCTGGTTTCCGCGATTCAGGCTGACCCGGGCTCCGTCGCATTTGCCGGTGGGTCCGCTGTGGGTGGTTTTGATCACCTGAAGCCGCTGATGGTTCTGCAACGGGCAGGCTTCGACGATATCCGTTCGGTTCGCTATATCGGTGTTGACGGTGGCGCGGATGCGATCACGCAGACCGTTGGTGGCTTTACCCAAGCGATGACCGGCGACATGTCTGAGGTTGTAGGCTTCCTTAACGCTGGCGAAATCCGCGTATTGGCTGTTTTGACCGAGGAGCGTGTGCCCGGCTTTGACGATATCCCAACGGCGCGTGAGCAGGGCTTTGACGTTGTCGCCGTGAACTGGCGCGGTCTGTACGTACCGCGCGGTATCTCGGACGAGGATTTCAACGGCTGGGCTGACAAGTTGCAGCAGGTTGCAGATTCCGACGATTGGGCTGAATCCATGGCCGCAAACGGTCTGGCGCCCTTCACCATGGTTGGCGATCAGTTCCAGTCCTATGTGGATAATCTGGTTGTTGAGATCAACACGCTCAGCCGTGAGATCGGGGTGATCCAGTAATGGCATCCGACCGGATTTTCGGTCTGGTCTCTCTCTTCGTGGCGCTCGCATATATTGCGAGCGCCACACAGATCCAGACAAGTTTTCTGGCCGATCCTGTCGGTCCCAAGGCCTTTCCCATGCTGGTGGGTGCGGTTGCTGCTCTTAGCTCTCTGGTGCTGATCCTGCGCCCCGATCCCGACCCAAGCTGGCCTATTGGCCGCACATGGGTGTCGCTGTTGATCGCGGTTGTTGTGCTGATCGCCTATGCTTATTCACTGAAACCGCTTGGTTTTCTGGTCCCAACGGCCATCGCCGCAGGTGTGTTGAGCTATCAGCTGTCACCCCAGCCACGGGCCGCTGCACTGACAGGTGTCGGGCTTAGCGTCGGGCTGTTTGTGCTGTTCAGGTTCGCACTGGGCCTAAGCCTGTTCGCGTTCCCTAAGGGGTGGTTCTGACATGGATATTTTTGCAAATCTGGCGCTCGGGTTTTCCGTGGCGCTGTCGCCCTACACGCTGATGCTGGCCGTGGCCGGTTGTTTTCTGGGCACGATTATCGGTGCGCTGCCGGGGTTAGGCCCGTCGAACGGCGTGGCGATCCTGATCCCGATTACGTTCACACTGGGCCTCGACGCGACCCAAGCGTTGGTCCTGATGACCGCCGTTTATTATGGCGCGATGTATGGCGGGCGGATCAGCTCGATCCTACTGAACATACCGGGGGATGAACCGGCGCTGATGACCACGCTGGATGGCTATCCAATGGCCAAGGCAGGGAGGGCAGGCGATGCGCTGGTGCTGTCGGGCGTTGCGTCCTTTGTCGGTGCATTGCTGGCAACGATCGGTCTGATGTTGCTGGCACCGATGCTGGCGCGTGTTGCCTATCTGTTTGGCCCCGCTGAATATTTCGCGCTGTACCTGCTGGCGTTTTGTACGTTGGGCGGGATGGCATCCAATAACCAAGCCAAGGCGGCGCTGGCCTCGTGCATTGGTCTGGGCATTGCCATGATCGGCGTGGATAACAATTCCGGCCTGCCGCGCATGACCGGCGGCCATCTGCACCTGATGGATGGCATCGATTTCCTCGTGGCGATTGTTGGCCTGTTCGCAATTGCCGAGGTGTTCTTTTTCATCGAAAGCCATGGCAAGGGCTCGTCCATCGGGGTGAAGCTGGAAAAGGTTCGCATTCCATGGCGCGATATCCGCGAAACCACTCCGACGATGATCCGTGCGTCTGGTGTTGGCTTTGTCGCCGGTATCCTGCCGGGAGCGGGTGCGTCGCTGGGATCTTTCCTCGCCTATATGACGGAAAAATCCATTGCAGGGCCAAAGGGTGGTTTCGGAACCGGTGTGGCACGGGGTATTGCCGCGCCTGAGGCGGGCAATAACTCCGCTGCGGGTGGTGCGCTGGTGCCGATGCTGACGCTTGGTGTGCCCGGATCCGGAACGACTGCGGTGCTGCTGGCGCTGCTGATGACGCTGAATATCACACCCGGGCCGACATTGTTCACCGACCGGCCAGAGGTCGTTTGGGGCCTGATCGCATCGCTGCTGATTGCCAACGTGGTTCTGCTGCTGATGAACGTACCGATGGTTAAGATCTTTGTACGCATCCTGTCGGTGCCTGCATGGATCCTGTTGCCGGGAGTGACGATGGTGTCGTTCGTTGGCATCTACTCGCTATCGGGCAGCTATTTCGACCTGCTGCTGATGATCGGCTTTGGCGCGCTGGGATACGTACTA
Source organism: Pontivivens marinum (assembly GCF_900231835.1). Taxonomy (GTDB): domain Bacteria; phylum Pseudomonadota; class Alphaproteobacteria; order Rhodobacterales; family Rhodobacteraceae; genus Pontivivens; species Pontivivens marinum. Next base: position 31,536 of record NZ_OCTN01000008.1, read on the forward strand.
CGCAAGCTGGATATCCCGACGGTTCCGGTGATCCTTGGCATTTTGCTGGGCGGGAATATGGAAAACGCGCTGCGGCGTGCGATGGTGCTGTCTGACGGAGATGCGACATTCCTGTTTTCCTCACCCATCGCGATTGGATTGTGGATTGCGGCGGTTGTCGGCTTTATCGCGCCAATGTTCCTACGCTCGGTGCTTACGAAACCTCAGGCGGTGACAGATTGATGATTAGAGTATTGATCCCCTCGGGGGCGCTGGGTCTGGGATATGATCGCGCGGCCCTGGCTGCCGGCATCGCAATGCGGCCGGACGTGATCGCGATTGATGGCGGCTCCACCGATAGCGGGCCGCATTATCTGGGTACGGGCACGTCGAAATATTCGCGCAACTCGACCAAGGCTGAGTGGCGTGAGCTGATGGCCGCACGGGCGCAGGCGGGTGTTCCGTTGGTTATTGGCACAGCGGGTACTTGCGGCGCGGATGATGCCGTGGACTGGCTGGTGGACATCACGCGAGAGATTGCCGCCGAAACAGGTGAAAACCTGAAGATCGCGGTGCTCAAAAGCGGGCAGGACGCGGCTGCGCTAAAGTCTGCGCTTGGCGCGGGGCGGGTAACTCCGCTGGCCCCGTCCGAACCACTTGATCCTGCATTGCTGGACGAATGCACGAATATCGTAGCATTGGCTGGGGCGGAGCAGATCACCGCAGCGCTGGATACTGGGGCGGATATTGTGATTGCGGGCCGCACCACCGATACGGCGATTATTGCAGCGCTGCCCCTGAAACACGGCTGCCATGCTGGCGGCGCGTGGCATGGGGCCAAGATTGGCGAATGCGGGGCGCTGGCCACCACGCATCCCAATTCCGGCACCATCCTGATCGATTTCGATGAAACCGGCTTTACCATGCAGCCGATGGGGCAGGGCGTGCGGGCAACGCCGCATACTGTCTCGGCGCATATGTTGTATGAAAACAGTGACCCGATCCGGTTGTTTGAACCGGGTGGCTATCTGGATGTCAGCAACGCGGTTTATACGGCACCGGATGCGCGATCCGTTCGGGTTGAGGGCAGTCAGTGGGTGCCCGCACCCTATACGGTCAAGCTGGAGGGCGCACGTCGCACCGGTTTCCAAACCGTCAGCATCGCGCTGGTCCGTGATCCGCGTTATGTGCAAAATATCCGCGCATGGTGTGATGATATCCAGACAAAATGCACGGCAAAGGCGCAATCGCGTGTCAGTGGTGAGTTCAGTATCGAGCTGCGGATTATCGGTTTGGACGCGACGCTAGGCGCGCTGGATACAACCGCGCAATCAGGTACGGAGGTTGGCGTCATGGGCATCATCACGGCACAAACGCAGGCCCTGTCGATGGAGGTTGCCAAGATGCTCAACCCCTACCTGCTGCACCATCCCCTGACCGAGGAGGAGGAGATGCCGACCTTTGCATTCCCGTTCTCTCCACCGGAAATGCAACGGGGCGCGATCCATGAATTTTGCCTGAACCATATCCTCAGACTAGATGATCCGATGGATGCGTTCCGCCTGGACGTGATCGAGGTGGCGCCATGAGCACGGTAGGTGAAACAGCGCTAAAGGTGCGCTCCAAAAATGCTGGGCCATTCTGGCTGACCGTGGATATTTTCTGCGGCTCTGCGGGGGCGTTTGATAAAATCAGCGCAGGGCTGGACAGTGGCATCGTTGCGCAGGCGCTGAATGTCAGGCCCGATCAGCTAAAGCGTTTCGATCTGTCGGACCTGAACGTGGTTAAATTCAGCGCGCCGCGCCCTGCTATTCAGGGCACGCGCGCTGATCGGGACATGCACGGTGCGTCCTTTGCGGTTCTGATTGCATCACTGACGATCTGAATATTGGGTGGTTCGGGGTGTGGTCCTGAACTGCCTATTCCTGATCGCGCAAAACCCATCCGGTTTGGGGCGGTACAAATGCCTCAACCGCGGCGCTGGCGATGACGATGACGTTGCCATTATCGGGGTTTTCAACCTGCATCCCACCCTCGACGGCCTTCACCTCGGCGCGGCCACGGGGCAATCCCTGTGCGAGTTTTTCAAGATCAACGGGGCCACCAACGCCGACCGTTACCTGCACGCGCATTTGCGAATGTGGCAGGTTGATCGCCTCGAATATCGGCAGTGAGGAATGGCGGATTGCGTCCTCGATCGCGCGGGAGGCAGCCTTGGTCCAGTCCTGCCCGTACAGGTCGTTGCCCATACCCATTTCGATGATAATACGCTGTTCCATCAGGCTTTCTCCATCGCGAAGCTAACGGATATGGCGACATTGGCGATCACCGTCGGTTCGCCATCAGGGCGCGGCACGTCCAGCCCGCCCTTTTTCACTACGACCTCGACCTGCCCATAGGGGAACACCTGCGTCAGGGCGTCTACATCCACGGCATCAGGTTGCTGTACGCCGACCTCAAGCAGGATTTGCATGGCCTCCTTGGGAAAGCCGAACAGTTCCGCGATGTTGATTGAGTTGTGCCACAGGGCATCCTGCACGCCGCGCGTGGCCGCCTGTGTGTAGTCACGCCGCCGCAGCGATGTGCCCATTCCGAATTCCGTCAGTACTCGTACCATTTCTGGCCTCCCGCTGCCTCACCCCTGCTTTATGGCTGGGGCGAGGCATCAGGCATAGTGCTTAGCGCTTGTCTGCGCCGCGTTTTTTGAAGCCCGGTCCACCAGCGCGGAATTTCGCACCCGGACGACCGGCGGGTTTCCCCTCGGCCGCGGCGGCAGCTGCGCGCGCCTTGTTCTTCTTGGAGTTCGGCTTGCCTACCGGTGTTTTACCGGGCTTACCGCCTTGTGGTTTGCCTGCACGATCACCGCGAGCTTCCTCGGCGCGGCGACGCTCCTCGGGCTTTGGTTTACGCTGACGTGGGGCAGGATCGTCGTTCCACTCGGTCGGCTTTGTGTCATGCACAACTGCACGCGGTTCCTCACGCGGGGCACGATCCGGGCGGGGGGCGCGCGGCGCGTCAGGGCCGTATTTGGAGCGCGACGGCTTTGCCCGCTGCGGGCGGGGTTGCAGGACAGGGGCCTCGTTCAATTGCGAAACCTTCGCGCCGCCCTCAACCGTCATTGACGACCCGAGTGCGTTCATGAATTTCGCAACGCTGGACTGACGCACCTCGACAAAGGATTGATCCTGCTGAATGCGGATCGCGCCAATATCGTTCTTGGTTAGATCACCAGCCTTGCACAGCATTGGCAACAGACGGCGCGGCTCAGCACCGGCGGCACGGCCACCATCGACGGCGAACCAAGTGCTGGGGCCAAAGGCCTCACGCGGCTGACGCGGGGCATCTGGACCCGCTGCGGCCAGTTCCTCAGGCGCGGATTGACGCTCACGATACAGGCGCAGATAGGCGGCAGCGATTTGATCCGGATCGTAGCTGGAGGTCAGAGTAGCGACCATCGCTGCTTCGTTTTCCTGAATCGGATCGCGCCATCCGTCAGAGGCGAGCATACGCTCCTCATCCTTGGCCACGACAGCCTCGGCTGAGGGGGCCTCGCCCCATTCTGCGTTCAGGCGCGCGAATTTCAGAATACGCTCAGCCTTTTTGCGATCCTTAGGCGTGACGATCAGCGAGCTGACGCCTTTGCGCCCCGCGCGACCTGTCCGGCCCGACCGGTGCAGCAATGTCTCGTGGTTGGAGGGCAGTTCGGCGTGAACCACCAGCTCCAGATTGGGCAAATCGATACCGCGTGCCGCAACATCGGTTGCCACACAAACCTTGGCCCGACCGTCGCGCATCGCCTGCAAGGCGTGGCTACGCTCGTTCTGCGACAGCTCACCCGACAGCGAAACGACCGAAAAACCACGGTTCGACAAGCGCGTGGTCAGGCGGTTCACAACAACACGGGTGTTGGCGAATACGATGGCACTGGGCGCCTCGTAGAACCGCAATACGTTGATAACCGCATTTTCCGCATCGCGTGCGCCAACGGACATCGCCTGATAGGTGATGTCGGCGTGCTGCGAACGCTCGGCCAATGTGGTGACGCGCACGGCGTCCTTTTGGTAACGCTTGGCCAGCTCACCAATCGCCCGTGGCACCGTGGCGGAGAACATCAGCGTGCGGCGTTCCTCAGGGGCGTGCTCCAGAATGAACTCCAGATCGTCGCGGAAGCCGAGGTCGAGCATCTCGTCCGCCTCATCCATCACAACGGCGCGCGCACCGCTAAGGTCGATGGAGCCGCGCTGAATGTGATCGCGCAAACGACCGGGTGTTGCGACGACGATATGCGCACCGCGTGCCAGCGTGCGACGCTCGTCGCGCATATCCATGCCGCCCACACAGGACGCCATAACAACATTGGCCTTTTCATAGACCCAAGCCAGCTCACGCTTAACCTGTAGGGCCAATTCGCGGGTTGGCGCGATGATCAGCGCCAGCGGGGCCTCGGCCTGACCGAATACCTCGGCATCGCCCAGCAGGGTAGGTGCAAGGGCCAGCGCGAAGCCAACGGTTTTACCAGATCCGGTTTGCGCGGAGACCAGCAGATCTGCGCCCTCCAGCTCTGGCTTGGTGACTGCTTCCTGAACGGGTGTCAGGTCGGTATAGCCGCGCTGTTGCAGCGCATCGGCAAGGGCTTGTTTCACGAGCAAATCTCTCAATAGTTCGACGGTATCGTCGGGGACAAGGGTGGAGCCAACGCTCCTCACGCTTCCACCCGGACACCGCACCCCTAAGAGCAGTTTGGAACAGGTAAAACGCACCAAAGGCGCTGCTCTATGCGGTTCACGTCCACTTGTCGAGGGCTGCATGCAGGTTTCTTCGCAGATGCAGCACGGAGCCGGCTATTCACCGGCCAGCCCGTTCAGGATCGGACAGTCGGGTCTGTCATCGCCCGCGCAGCCCTGCACCAGTTCGGATAAGGTATCACGCATCGCCGCCAGATCGGCGATCTTCTCCTCGATCCGCGCCAGATGCAGCGCCGCCATTTTGCGCACATCGGCGCTGGCGCGGTCGGTATCCTGCCATAATGTCAGCAGGGTCCGGCATTCCTCGACCGAAAAACCAAGCGCCCGCGAACGGGCCACAAAGGTCAGGTTATGGATGTCTACCTCACTAAATGCACGGTATCCGTTGGTATCACGGGCTGGTTTGACCAATCCGATCTCCTCGTAATAGCGCAGGGTCTTGGTGGGTAATCCGGTCCGCTTGGCGGCATGTCCGATATTCATTGGGCACCTCCAATGCGGCGCAGACGCAATGCGTTGCTGACGACAAACACACTGGACAGGGCCATCGCCCCCGCCGCCAGCGCGGGTGACAGCAATGTGCCCGTCAGCGGATATAGCGCCCCCGCCGCAACGGGGATCAGCAGGGCGTTATAGCCAAATGCCCAGCCAAGGTTCTGGTGAATGTTACGCAGCGTCGCCTTGCTCAACCGCAGGGCATCACGCACGCCGAGCGGATCACCGGACATCAGGACCACATCTGCGCTTTCCATCGCAATGTCGGTGCCGGACCCCAGCGCTATGCCCACAGTCGCAGCGGCAAGGGCAGGGGCGTCGTTGATCCCATCCCCGACAAAGGCAACAGGGGCGTCCATGGCGCGGAGTGCCTCAACCTTATCATCCGGCATCAGGCCCGCGTGCAGTTCCTCAATACCCAATTCCTGCGCGACGGCACTGGCGGTTAGCGGATTGTCACCGGTTAGCAGGGCCACGCGCAATCCATCGGTGCGCAGGTTTTTGACCGTTTCACGCGCCGTGTCCTTGATTGGGTCGGCAATGCCGAGGGCCGCGACCAAGGTGCCGTCTATGGCGGCATAGATCGGTGTGCGCCCAGCCTGCGCAATACGTGTGCCGACCTCTTGCGCCCAATCGAGCGGAATGCCGCGATCACGCATCAGGCGATCTGCACCAACCAGAACCTGTTTGCCATCGACCTGCGCCTCCGCGCCCAAGCCTTTTAATGCGCGGAAGTCGGTGGCAGGGCCTGCCGGTTCAGCGGCGCGCAGGATTGCACGGGCCAGTGGATGTTCCGATCCGGCCTCCACGCTGGCAATCAGGGGCAGGACATCATCGCGGTTCCAGCCTGCGGCACTCTCGAAATCGGTCAGTTCGGGGCGGCCCTGCGTTAGGGTTCCGGTTTTGTCAAAGGCTACAATCTCAACCGATTGCAGGCTTTGCAGAGCATCCCCTTGCCGGAACAGCACGCCCAGCTCCGCCGCGCGGCCCGTGCCAACCATGATCGAAACGGGCGTTGCCAGACCCATTGCACAGGGGCAGGCAATGATCAGCACAGCAACGCCTGCAACCAACGCATGCGCAATGGACGGGCCGAAGATCAACCACAGCGCCACCGTTGCCGCGGCAATCACCATCACAACCGGCACGAACCACAGGGTGATACGGTTTACCAAAGCCTCAATCGGCAATCGAGCGGCCTGCGCATCCGCGACCATCCGCATGATGCCTGCCAGAACGGTATCGCTGCCAACACGGTTTGCGCGCACGACCAACGTACCGGTGCCATTGACGGTGCCGCCGGTCACAGTATCGCCGCTAACCTTATCCACGGGCATAGGCTCGCCAGAGATCATGCTCTCATCCACATGAGAGGAGCCGCTGGTGACGATGCCATCCACGGCAATCCTCTCACCCGGGCGGATATGAATCAGGTCATCGACGCGAATGGTGCTGATGTCACGCTCCTGCACGGTGCCATCAACCTCAACCCGAGCAGTGCGCGGTTGCAGACCCGCCAGTGCGGTGATGGCGGCACCCGCCTTGCCCTTTGCCCGTGCCTCCATCCAGCGACCCAGCAGGATCAGGGTCACGATGACGGCGGCGGCGTCGAAATACACGGCGCGGCTATCGGCGGGCAGCAGCGTCGGCGCAAAGGTCGTCACGCTGGAATATCCCCACGCCGCCAAAGTCCCCAGCGCAACCAAAGTGTTCATGTCCGGCGCAAAACGCAGCAGGGCGGGCCAGCCGAGGCGGGCGAACTCGCGTCCGGGCCAGATTAGAACCAGCGTTGTAAGGATGAACTGGATGACCCAACTGGCCTGCATGCCGATGGTTTGCTCAATCGCCATGTGAACGGGGGGAAAGATATGCGCCCCCATTTCCAGCACGAAAACCGGTGCGGTCAGCGCGACGGCAAGGATCATCCGCTTGCGCGCGGCCTCAACCTCATCTGTTTTATCAGCGACCTCTGCCGTGGCGGGCTGCGCCTGATATCCGGCCTCGCGGATGATCGCGGCCAAGTCCACGCCCTCCACATGCGTTACCCGCGCTGTTTCCGTGGCAAGGTTCACCTGCGCGGCAACAACTTGCGGCGAGGCCAGCAATGCGCGTTCGATTTTGCCAACACACGACCCGCAATGCATGCCGTCAATGGTCAGGTCTGTGACCGTCTGGTGCGCGGGATAGCCTGCTGCCTCAAGCGTGGTTAGAACCTGCGGCAAATCGCCCGTTTCGATGCGGGCCGTTTTATTGGCGAAATTGACGTGGGCATCGGTGGTCGTGGGCGCCTTGTCCAACGCGGCCTCAACCCGACTGACACATCCGCCGCAGGTCATATTTTCAATCTGTAGCGTGTAACTGGCCATGACGTTTCTCCTGTTCACTCGTCACATAGGGCTTCCAGTCGCTGGAAGGTCAAGGGGCGTTGGGGCTTTGCCTTCGCTGCGCTATATAAATGACAAGCTAAGGTTGAATTCGGACGGGGATCGCTGAAAATGAGCGCAATCAAAACTCTGGCACTTGTGGCGCATGACGGGAAAAAGGATCAGTTGGTCGCGTGGGCCAAGCTGCACAAACTGGCGCTGGGCGAATTGACGCTGTTCGGCACCGGCACCACCGGCGGCCGGATCGAGGCAGAGGTCGGCCTGCCAATCACACGATTGCAAAGCGGCCCATTGGGCGGGGATGCACAGCTTGGCGCGATGATCGCTGAGGGGCGGCTGGACGGGCTGGTCTTCTTTATCGATCCGCTATCGGCCTTGCCCCATGATGTTGACGTGAAATCGCTGCTACGCTTGGCGATCCTGTATGATACGGCGCTGGCGGTGAATGAACGCACGGCGGATGCACTGCTAGGGGTGGCGCATACATGACGCAGTTTTCAGCAAATCTGGGCTTTTTGTGGACGGAACTGCCATTGCCCGACGCAATTCGTGCAGCGGCAGCGGCGGGGTTCGAGGCTGTCGAATGCCACTGGCCCTATGAAACACCGGCGGAGGATGTGCGCATGGCTCTGCACGAAACCGGCCTACCAATGCTGGCGCTGAATACAGTGCGCGGTGATGCAGGGCAAAACGGGCTGAGCGCGCTGCCTGACCGGCAGGAGCAGGCGCAACACGCAATCGATCAGGCCATCGGATATGCGCGCCGGATTGGAGTGTCCAAAATCCACGTGATGGCGGGCATCGCACAGGGGGCAAAGGCGCATGACACCTTTGTTGCGAACCTGCGCTATGCCTGTGGTGCCGCCGTGGCGCACGGTATTACGATCCTGATTGAGCCGCTGAACGCGCACGACGCCCCCGGCTATTTCCTGAATACGCTGGCACAGGCGGCGAATATCATAGCCGAGGTTGAGCGTGATAACCTCAAACTGATGTTCGATTGCTACCATGTTGCGCGGACTGAGGGCGATGTGGCGAGCCACTTGCAGGAATATCTGCCGATGATCGGGCATATCCAGTTCGCCTCGGTCCCTGAACGGGCGCAGCCGGATGGTGGCGATCTGGATTATGCGGAGATATTCGCGCTGCTCGATAGGCTGGGCTGGGATCAGCCGCTGGGCGCTGAATATCGCCCCAGCCGCGAAACGGGAGTCGGCCTAGGCTGGATGCAAACCCTGCGCGCCGATTGAAACGATTAGAATCCGTCATCCTTGATGGATTCCATCGACACATGGGTCGAGGTGCTGCCAACATAGGGCAGGGCGGAAACGCGCTCACCCAGAACCTGCCGATAGGTCACGATATCGCTGGTGCGGACCTTTAGCAGGAAATCAAACGCACCGGCGATCATGTGGCACTGTTCGATTTCGGGTATCTTTAACACGGCGGCACCGAATGCACGCAGGGCTGCCTCGGTCGTGTCGGTCAGGCGTACCTCGACAAAGGCCACATGCCGCATGCCCATCTTCGCGGGGTCTAGCCGTGCACGGAACCCCTGAATGTACCCCTCGGCCTGCAAACGCTTCATGCGCACCTGACAGGGGCTTTTAGACAGGCCGACATGGCGGGCAAGGTCGGTGACCGCGATCCGGCCATCCTCTGCAAGGATTGCGAGAATCTTGCGGTCAAAGTTGTCTAGTTGACTGTCAGCCATCGGATTTCCTGCGATTGTCCTGCAATCAGGCAATAACTTCGGGCGAATTGCTGTTGTGAAGTCAAATCGCGGGAGAAAAGCCTGTTCTTCATCCAGTAAACTGACGTCGCAACCCTATCAAGGATTTTTCCGAATGACGACCGAGACTCTGACCCGTCTGGAGACGCTGCGCGCCACAATACGCACCATGCATGTAGCCCCAGAGGGCGACGTGCTGGAAACGTTGATACGCGAACAGGCCCCTGCACCTGAACAGCGTGAGCAAATCGTAAATCGCGCCGCTGGTCTAGTGCGGTCCATTCGCAGCGACGCGAAACCCGGTGTGATGGAGGTATTCCTGGCTGAATACGGCCTATCCACGGATGAGGGCGTCGCCCTGATGTGTCTGGCCGAGGCACTGCTGCGCGTGCCTGATTCCGACACGATCGATGCGTTGATCGAGGATAAAATCGCACCCTCCGCATGGGGTGAGCATCTGGGGAAATCCTCGTCGTCACTGGTTAACGCCTCCACTTGGGCGTTGATGCTGACCGGTAAGGTTCTGAAGGAAGACAAACGTAAGGGCGTTGCCGCCACCCTGCACGGCGCAGTGAAACGCTTGGGGGAGCCGGTCATCCGCACCGCCGTTGCCCGCGCGATGAAGGAACTGGGCCATAACTTCGTTCTGGGCCGCAATATTGAGGAGGCGGTAAAGCGCGGCAAAGCACGGCAGGCCGAGGGCTATACCTATTCCTACGACATGCTGGGCGAGGCGGCGTTGACCGAACACGACGCGCAGCATTTCCTGAAGGCATATCGCGATGCCATCGCAAAGCTGGCTCCGTTTTGCACTGCGGCAGATATCCGCGACAATCCCGGCATCTCTATCAAACTCTCGGCTCTGCATCCCCGCTACGAGGTGGCCCAACGTGACCGCGTGATGTCCGAACTGGTCGAGCGTACCCGAGATCTGGCGCGTCAGGCCTGCGCCGCCGGTATGGGCCTGAACATCGATGCGGAGGAAGCCGACCGGCTGGACCTGTCCCTCGACGTGATTCAGGCGGTTCTGGCTGATCCCGAACTGGCCAACTGGGACGGGTTCGGCGTGGTCGTGCAGGCTTACGGCAAACGCGCTGGTCACGTGATCGACTGGCTGCACACCTTGGCCACGCATCTGGACCGCAAAATCATGGTTCGCTTGGTCAAGGGCGCCTATTGGGATACCGAAATCAAGCGTGCGCAGGTCGAGGGTCTGCCAGACTTCCCCGTCTTTACGCGTAAGGCGGCAACCGATGTCAGCTATATCTGCGTCGCGCAAAAGCTGCTGAACCTGTCTGACCGCATTTACCCGCAATTCGCCACGCATAACGCGCATACCGTCGCGGCGGTGCTGGAAATGGCACAGCCCCATCAGGAATATGAATTCCAGCGGCTGCACGGAATGGGCGCCTCGCTATACGATATCGTGCTGCGCTTACCTAAGGCGCGCTGCCGTATCTATGCCCCCGTTGGCGCGCATAGCGATCTGCTGGCCTATCTGGTGCGGCGCTTGCTGGAAAACGGCGCGAACTCGTCCTTTGTGAACCAGATCGTGGACGAGGATGTTCCGGCGGAGGTCGTCGCCGCTGATCCCTTCGCGGCATGGCAGGTTGTGCGGGGCAAGTCAGCCGTGCTGAAGCCCGAGGCGATTTTCCCCGGGCGCACGAATTCGCAGGGCTTTGATTTGTGCGATGTGACTACGTTGCAGAAAATTGCAGCGGCCCGTGATCCGTTTGAGCGGCATGAATGGTCCGCAGGGCCGATGCTCGCCGTGCAAACTGCGCCGACACAGGCCATGCACCGGTTCAATCCGGCATGCCCCGATGATCTTGTCGGAACGGTGCGCGATGCCAGCTTTGCCGATGTGGAAACAGCCATCGCGGGGGCGACAATCTGGGATGCTCCGGTAGCGGAGCGTGCCGCAACCCTGCTGCGCGCCGCTGATTTGATGGAGGACGCCCATGGCGAGTTGTTCGCCCTGTTGGCGCGTGAGGCGGGTAAAACCTTGGCCGACGCCGTTGGTGAACTGCGCGAGGCCGTGGATTTCCTGCGATACTATGCAGGCCAAGCGGTTGAGGGCACGCAGCCCTGTGGTATTTTCACCTGCATTTCGCCATGGAACTTTCCGCTCGCGATTTTCTGCGGGCAAATCTCCGCCGCCTTGGCCATGGGCAACGGTGTTCTGGCCAAACCGGCAGAGCAAAGCCCGCTGGTCGGCGCACGCGCGGTTGAGATTCTGCATCAGGCGGGCGTTCCGCGCAGCGTGCTGCAATATCTGCCCGGGCAGGGGGCCGTGGTTGGTGCCGCGCTCAGTTCTGATGCGCGGATCGGTGGCGTGTGCTTTACCGGCTCCACCGGCACCGCGATGCGGATTAACACCGCGATGGCTAACGGCATGTCACCTAGCGTGCCATTGATCGCGGAAACCGGAGGCCTGAACGCAATGATCGTGGATTCCACGGCGCTGCCCGAACAGGCGGTGCGCGATATCGTGGTGTCGGCATTCCAATCGGCGGGTCAGCGATGCTCGGCGCTGCGGGTGCTATATGTACAACAGGATGTGGCACCATCCCTGCTGCGTATGCTGGAGGGCGCGATGGATGAGCTGGTCACAGGCAATCCATGGCACCTTTCCACCGATATCGGGCCGGTCATCGATGGCCCTGCACGGGATAAGATCGAGGCGCATGTTGCCGTGGCCGAAAGCGAGGGACGCCTGCGTAAACGCCTGTCCACGCCACAGATTGGAAACTTCACCGGTGCAGCCCTGATCGAGGTGTCGGGGATCGAGGCATTGAGCGAGGAAATCTTTGGCCCCGTGCTGCATGTCGCGACCTTCCGCGCGCGCGATCTGGACCGTGTGGTCGATGCGATCAACGCGCAGGGATACGGCCTGACCTTTGGCATGCACAGCCGGATTGATGATCGGGTGGAGCAGGTTTGCGCCCGCCTGCATGCCGGCAATATCTACATCAACCGTAACCAGATTGGCGCGATTGTCGGCTCGCAACCGTTTGGCGGTGAGGGGCTGTCGGGGACGGGTCCAAAGGCAGGCGGGCCGAACTATCTGCCGCGCTTTGCTGCTGCATCTCGCGGGTCCGAGGCATCGGTTGAGGGGCGAGCAGCGGCTGTCACGGACGTGCAACAGGCGCTGAACGTCGCTGCTGCCTTGCCCGGTGTAGAGCTGTCGCAGACTGCAATGCATGGCCCAACGGGGGAATCTAACCGCCTGTCCACGATGGGTCGCGGGGTTGTTCTGTGTCTGGGGCCAAGCTTGGTCACGGCTCGTTTGCAGGCCCTTCAGGCCGCCAAATCCGGTTGCCCCACAGTGATCGTCGCACCGGGTGCCACTGCGGTGGAGGGGGTGGACGGCGTTCTATCGGCGGAGGCCCTGACCCAATTGCTGGGGTTCGCTGTTGTCGCCTCGGATGCTGCGACAGAACCACGTCGCGCCCTGCGCCGTGCCTTGGCCCAACGGACAGGCGCGATCCTGCCCTTGGTCGGATCGGCGCAATTGGCGGAGCGTTGCATAATGGAGCGTCACGTCTGCATCGACACCACCGCTGCAGGTGGCAACGCCGCCCTGCTGGCCGCGTCGCAATAAATGGAACGGGGCGTGCGCGGATATGCACGCCCCAACTGCCTAGATTTTCTGCAATTTCTGCTCAAGCACAGGCCGCAAATGTTCGTGCCGCGTGGGCAGTTTCAGCGCCTCACCCAGATGGGCAGGGGCCTCATCCCGATCAAATCCGGGCTCGTTGGTTGCCACCTCGAACAGCACACCACCGGGGGTGCGGAAATAGATCGCCCAGAAATAGTCGCGATCAATTACAGGCGTGACCTGATATCCGGTGTCCAGCAACGCTTGGCGTATTTCTAGCTGCGCCTGCCGGTTCTCCACGGCAAAGGCGATGTGATGCACCGATCCTGCGCCCTGCTGCGCGCGCTGGGCGTCGGGCAGGGTTTCAACGTCGATAATATTCGCGCCGGTGCCGTCGGCCACTGCAAACCGGGTGACATTGCCCTCGGTTTCCAGCGTCTCATAGCCCATGAAGCCCAACAGCTCTGCCATGGCACCGCCATCCTGTAGACGCATGGTGGCGGAGTGGAACCCGCGTATCCCCTCATCCGCGCTGACCCCGTTTCCGGCCCATGGGGCACGGGCGTCGCCCAACTGTTCTACCAGCGCAAATTGGTCGCCGTCAGGGGCCGTAAACAGCAGGCGTTGCTGGCCAAAGCGGGTATCCTCGGCCACGTTGCCCGCCAGCCGGTCCCGCCAATAGGGCAGCGCCCCCTCGGGGATGGAAAATGTGGTGGTGCCAACCTCACCCACGCCCGCCGTACCGCGCGCCGCATTTGGGAACGGGAAATAGGTCATGACCGAACCGGGGGCGCCTGTCTCATCCCCGTAATACAGGTGGTACACGTCAGGCGCATCGAAATTGACCGTCTTTTTCACCCGCCGCAGGCCCAGCGTATTGGTGAAGAACCGGTTGTTTTGCGCCGCATCCGCCGCGATGGAGGTGACGTGGTGCAGGCCCTTGATCTGGTTCAACATGGTGATGCTCCGCTCAGTTTAACTGTGATGGCCATCATCTAGCATTGTTGCTGGCACGCGCATATAGGGCGCCCCAGCAACTGATTGTTCACAAATTTGAAACCTTTGCCTAGCACTTCACCCGCTCGGATTTCGGATCGTATAGCGGGCGCAGCGATGCGGTTGCCGGTATGCGCTGGCCTGCGACCTCAATCTCATAGCTTGATGCCAGAACCTCCGCCGCGCTTTGTCCTGCACAGGGCACATAGCCCAGTCCGACAGCCCCACCCAAAGTATGGCCGTAATTGCCGCTGGCCAGATAACCGACAACATCCCCGTCGCGCAGGATCGGTTCGGCATGGAACAATAGCGGCTGCGGATCGTTCAGCAGGAATTGCACCATGCGCGCCTGCGGGCCGGTTTCCTTGCGCCGCAAAACCGCATCACGGCCGGTAAAGGCGGGCTTATCGGTTTTTACGGCAAAGCCTAGCCCCGCATCAATCACGTGATCCTCGCAGGTGATATCATGACCGAAATGGCGGAAGGCCTTCTCGATCCGGCAGGAATCCATCATGTGCAATCCGCACAGCTTCAGCCCGACCTGCTCGCCTGCTTTCAGTAATACCTCAAAGACATGGGCGGCGAATTCGGTGGGGACGTATAGCTCCCACCCCAGCTCACCCACATAGGTCACGCGGTGGGCGCGGGCGTGGCACATCCCGATCTCGATCGTGCGCGCCATGCCAAAGGGATGCGCCTCGTTCGAGACATTATCGGGCGAGACAAGCGTCAGCAGATCGCGCGCGCGCGGTCCCATGATGGCCAAAACCGCCTCGCCGCTTGTGACATCGGTGATGATTGCGAATTCATCGCGTAGGGACCGGCGCAGCCACGTCTCATCAGTCAGTCGCGTCGCGGCAGGTGTCACGATCAGATAGGCGGTTTCGGACAGGCGGGTGACGGTCACATCCGCCTCGATCCCGCCACGGGAATTGAGGAACTGGGTATAGACAATCTTACCCGCCGCCACGTCCATCTGCCCGCCGCATACGCGGTTGAGGAAGGCGCACGCATCCGGCCCCTCAACCCGTATTTTACCAAAGGATGTCATGTCGTACATTCCAACGCCATTGCGCACGGCGTGATGTTCGGCTGCTTGGTTTTCAAACCAGTTCTGACGGCCCCAGCTATATTGGTATTCGGGCGTTTGATCGGGGCTTGCGAACCAGTTCGCACGCTCCCACCCTGCCAGCTCACCCATGACGGCGCCCTGATCCAGCAGCAGGTTATGCAGGGGCGAGCGTCGAATGCCCCGCGCCGTTGCCTTTTGCCGGTAGGGGTAGTGATCGGCATAGAGCAGGCCCAGCGTCTCCTTTGACCGCTCCACCAGATAGTGTTTGTTCCCCTGAAAGGGCTGCATCCGCGCAATATCCACATCGCCCAGATCGAACGGCTTTTCCCCCGTATCCATCCACTGGGCCAGCGCCATCCCAGCCCCGCCCGCAGATTGTATGCCGATGGAGTTAAAGCCCGCAGCCACCCAGACATTGTCCATCTCCGGCGCAAGGCCAAGGTGATAGGCATCATCGGGGGTAAAGCTTTCCGGTCCGTTAAAGAAGGTATGGATGCCCGCCTCGGCCAAGGCGGGGAAGCGGTTGACGGCTTGCTCCAGGATCGGTTCGAAATGGTCGAAATCCTCGGGCAATTGGTCGAATTCGAAATCATGGGGAATGGGGCCCCATGGCTTTGCGACAGGCTCAAATGCGCCCAACAGGATCTTGCCCGCGTCCTCCTTGTAGTAGGCGCATTCATCGGGGACACGTAGCACGGGCAGTTGCGTCAGACCGGGGATCGCTTCGGTCACGATGTAGAAATGTTCACAGGCCTGTAGCGGCACATTCGCGCCCAGCATCTGGCCAACCTCGCGGCCCCACATGCCTGCGCAGTTTACCACCATCTCCGCCTCGATATGGCCGCGATCCTCGCCCTGTTGCCAATCAACGCCTGTGATCCGCCGCCCCTCACGCCGCACTCCGGTCACAAGCGTGTTTTCCAGCACGCGCGCACCACGTTGCCGCGCACCCTTGGCCAAGGCCAGCGCGATATTTGCCGGATCGCCCTGACCGTCCTTTTCCAGATAAACGCCGGACAAAACGTCGTCGATGTTCAGGTGGGGATAGCGGGCTGCGATTTCAGTCGGGCTGATGGATTCGATATCCACGCCAAAGGCACGGGCCATTCCCGCCTGCCGCAACAGCTCCTCCTGCCGTGCCTCGGTCAAGGCAACGGTGATGGACCCGCAACGCCGGAACCCTGTGGAAACGCCGGTTTCCGCCTCCAGCTCGCCATATAGCTCCTGCGAGTATCTCGCGAGTCGGGTCATGTTTTGTGTGGCGCGCAACTGCGCGATCAGCCCTGCCGCGTGCCATGTCGTGCCGGAGGTCAGGCGCTTACGCTCCAGCAGCACAATATCGGTCCAACCCAGTTTGCTGAGGTGATACGCGACGGAGCAGCCGATTACGCCGCCCCCGATGATAACAACGCGGGCCTTTGCGGGGACGGTCATGCGCGTAGCCTTTCGTTCTTGGGATCAAATGCGGGGCCGTCGGGCAGGACTGTGGCAGGATAGATGTTGCCAAAGATATTGACGCCAACCGTCGCGCCCGCCGCAATATCCGAGCGCACAATGGCTAGGCCAAGGGCCGCATCCACGCGGTAGCCATATCCGCCCGAGGTTACTTCACCCACAATCTCATCACCCAGCAGGACGCTGGACATGTAGGGGGCGTCAAATTCCTCAACTTCAATTTTCAGCGTGGCGAAGCGTTTGGTCGGAACCTGTGCCAGCAGGGCTGCCTTACCGGGGAAGTCCTGTTCCTTGTCCAGCTTTACGAACCGGTCCATTCCGGCCTCAAGCAAGGTGTAATCCGTGGACAAATCGCCCTTCCATGCGCGGTATCCCTTCTCGATCCGCATCGAGTTCAGGGCGTACATGCCAAAGGGTTTTGCCCCCGCATCGCGCACCGCGTCATAGATTTCCGCCGCATCCTGCATCGGGCAATGCACCTCCCAGCCCAGCTCACCCGCGAAGCAGACACGGGCCAACAGGACGGGTTTTCCGCAGACATTGGCCTGCTGGTGGCTCAACCACGGTTGGGTCAGGTCGCCATCGGTCAGGGTGGCCAGAACCTGCCGTGTGTGCGGGCCGCAGATAATCAGCGTGGACACCTCTGCCGTGCGATCAGTCAGCTCCACCCCCTCGGGCAGGGCGTGATCCAACAGTTCGAAATCATGCCATTGCGCAGGGGCGGCGGTGATCAGGGTGAAGCTATCCTCACCACTGCGCAGCACCGACATTTCCGTCACAAGCCGCCCGCGATCATCGGCAAAATAGGCCAAACCAACGCGGCCAACCTTGGGCAAACCACCGGCCATGCGCGTCAGCAGCCAATCCGCGGCACCGTCGCCGGACAGCTCAAACCGTGAAAATCCGGGCAGGTCCAGAACGCTGCAGCCATTTGTGACGGCGTGAACCTCCTCGGCGATCCGCGCCTCCCACGGGCCATGGCGGTTCCACGTTTCGGTTGATGCCTCGGAGGTGTCGTCGCCGTCCTTGGCGAACCAGTTCGCGCGCTCCCAGCCGTTATATGCACCCATCACACCACCATCGGCGCGGATGCGGGCATCAACAGGGGATAGCTTTTTATCGCGCCCTGCGGGCCATTCATGACGGGGGAAGTGGATGGCATATTCGTGGCCGTAAACCTCCATCCCCTTGGCATCGGCATAGGCCTGGTCCGCGTGATCGGTAAAGCGGCGGGGGTCTACGGACCACATATCCCACTCGGTTCCGCCCTCGACCATCCATTCGGCCAGCACCTTACCCGCGCCGCCGGATTGGGCGATGCCAAAGGTGAAGCACGCAGCCTCGAACGCATTGGGCACGCCGGGCATCGGGCCGATCAGCGGGTTACCGTCGGGGGTGTATGGGATCGGGCCATTGATGACCTTGTTAATACCCGTCTGACCCAGCAGCGGCACGCGGGCCATTGCATCCTCGATATACCATTCCAGCCGGTCCAGATCATCGGGGTATAGCTGGAAGCTGAAATCCTCGGGCATGGGATCCTCGGGCGTCATCCAGTGGCCCTTGCAGTTCCGCTCATATGGACCGAGGTTCAGGCCGTGCTTTTCCTGCCGCAGGTAATAGGAGCTGTCCACATCGCGAAGCAGGGGCAGTTTGTTGCCGGTTTCCTGCGAAAATGCCTCGATTTCAGGGATTTCATCGGTCAGCAGGTATTGGTGGCTCATCACCATCATCGGCAGGCGACGGCCGCCATAGGGGCGGAACCATTCCGAGACACGTTGGGCGTAGTAACCGGCGGCGTTCACTACATATTCACAGCGGATTTCGCCCTTCTCCGTTTCAACAACCCACTCGCCGCCCTCACGCCGCACACCGGTTGCGGGGGTGAAGCGCAGGATGCGCGCGCCCAGATCGCGGGCGCCCTTGGCATAGGCTTGGGTCAGCTGCGCGGGGTCCATATCACCGTCCAGCGCATCGTATAAACCGCCCTCCAGATCATGGGTTTCCATGAAGGGGTAGGCGTTCTTGAGATCGTCTAGGGACATCATTTCCATGTCGAGGCCCTGATGACGGGCCATCGCGCGGGCGCGCTCGAATTCCTGCATCCGTTCTCTGCTATGCGCCAGCCGCACCGATCCGGTAACGTGGTAATTCATCGGATAATCTACGGCTTCGGCCAAGCCGCGATACAGCTCTGTCGAATAGCGCTGCATGTTCATAACGGCCCAATTGGCCGAGAAATTCGGGATATTGCCAGCCGCGTGCCATGTGGATCCCGCGGTTAGCTCGTTACGTTCCAGCAGCACGCAATCGGTCCAACCAGCACGGGCCAGATGGTATAGCGACGAACACCCGACGGCCCCGCCGCCAATGATCACAACCCGTGCAGTGGTAGGGAAATCGGACATATCGAGACCTTTCAGTAAACAGGTGGGGAGATGACCCAGACCGCAATGGCGGGCAGGTCGTTGGGGTTGTGCCAGCGCAGGGACTGCCCGCGCACACGAAAACTGTCGCCAGCGCTGATGATGAATTCGACATCATCCAGCCAGATCGTCAGGCTACCGCTGAGGATATAGGCGACCTCCTGCGTTTCACGCGTTTTGGGGGTGTCCATCCGCGCACCGGGCGCAAAGACGGACCGGATCACCTCGAAGCTATCGGTCAGATCGGGGGAGACTAGCTGCTCTCGTAGGCCCGTTTCGCTATCACCAATCGCGCGACGGCTGCCCGCGCGCACGACCAGACCGCGTTCATTATCGGGGGCGTCGCTCTCTCCAAAAAACAGTGAGAGTGGAACCTCGTAAGTATCTGCAAAGGCGCGTAAATCGTCATGGGTCGGGGTGGACAGGTCGCGCTCCACCTGTGAAATCCAGCCGATAGATCGATCCATTTTTTGCGCAACAGTGCCCAGCGTCAGGCCCCGCGTACGCCGCAGCGCGCGCAGGTCTGCTCCTAGGGTTGAGGCAGGGGATGGTTCGTATGGCATAGCATCCTCGTGAAATTATCTGCTGAAATTTCACGACGAGCCCGTGAAAAAGTCAACAATAATTTCACGGAGCTTTGCCGTAATACAGCCCGACAACATGCTCCGCCTCGGCAAAGAACAACCACCGTGACGCAAACACGCCCGTCAGATGCACGACCACCGCAACCAACGCTGCGAGGTGGCCCAGCGGAGACACGATCAGCAGTACAATCGGCGCAGCCATGCAGATCACTGTAATGGCGCGCAGCCGGTTTCGATGCTTGCGGCCAATACGGTAAACCATTTCATCCAATAGATAATTTCCACCGGAATGCGGGGCCTCGAACAGGCGCACCTTGCCGATGGCGCCTAGGCCCGTCGCTGTTTCCGTTGTCGATCCGCTGCGAGCAAAGGCGGTGTCGCCTTTGCTCCAATTCAGGATTTGCACAGCCAATGCGGCCGCCAGCAATATCCACGCTGCGGTGGTTTGCGCGGCCAATAGGGCACCGCCCCCCGCGCTGAGCAGCAGGAACAGCGCGTTGGTTGTCCAATGTTTCCAACGGGGTACGGTTTTCATCTGCGCGTAAATCATTGAGGTTGAGAAAACAGTGGCAAGGCTGAGCAAGCTGGCGATCCAGCCCAGTGGTACGAAATACGTGTCAAAAAAGATCGCCGCCAGCGCGTATAGCCCCGTCGTGACCAGCGACAGGACGGATAACCATGCCTCGCGACTTAACCAGCTCGACCGCCATTGCGTGAATGCCAATAGCGCGCGTTGCGGGTTGCCAAGGTGGAATGTCGAGGAAATCAAGCCGCCGACGGCCAGTGCGTAACCAATTGCAAAGAATGTAAAAAGAACCCATCCCGAAACATCCGGCAGGCCCAATGTCAGCCATGCCAACAACCCGAAGCCTAGGCCGGACAAGACGGAGAATATGATAACTGAGGGGGCGGGATGCATCAGATTTTCTCCAATGTGCGGTCAAGCCAACCGAGGAAGCCGGTGGGCGTATCATCCACCCGCGCCATCATCGGACCTAGGATGTCGGGAACATCCTCCATCGCGTCCTTGGGGCGGGGGGGCAGGTATTTGTTGACCGGCGAGGTGCCGAGCTCTGGCATCAGGTCAAAGCCGCCGCGATCCGTAACCATCTGGGAAACATGGCTTTCCGGATCGGCGAAGTCACCGAAGTGCCTTGCATTGGACGGGCAAGTGCGGACACAAGCGGGTTGGCGGTCCTCCTCGGGCAGGTTCTCGTTATAGATACGATCCACGCAGAGGGTGCATTTCTTCATTACACCGGCATCTGCGTCCATCTCACGCGCGCCATAGGGGCAGGCCCATGCGCAGAGTCCACAGCCTATGCAACTGGATTCATTGACCAAAACGATGCCATCCTCCTGCCGCTTATAGCTGGCACCGGTGGGACAAACGGTGACGCAGGGGGCGTCGTCGCAATGCAGGCATGATTTGGGGAAATGCACGGTTTGTGCCGGTTTATCAGCCTGTTGGGGTTGCACCTCGAACGAGTGGATGCGGTTCAGGAATGTGCCCTGCGGTTTTGCACCATAGGCGTCCATATCCGATAGGGGCGCGCCGTAATTTTCGGTGTTCCAGCCTTTGCACGAGGTCACGCAGGCATGGCAGCCAACGCAGATATCGAGGTCAATAACGAGGCCGAGTTTGCGGTCAGTCTGGGTCGGTAAACTGGTCATTTTTGCTGGCTGCTTTCCGGCTGCTTTGTAGCTGCGCTGTGGCTGGCAGATTTGGGCGGCAAATTCGGGATGCTCTCGCGCCGTAGGCGCGCCCGGCCTAACGGGAGCAGGGGGCGGCGGATCATGATCCGACCTGCTGGCTGACATGCTCCGGTGCATCGGGCACGGGTGAGGATTGCGCGGCAATGTCCGGTTGCGATTGATCAAGGGCTGGCGCCGCCGTTTTCTCGATCCGCACGCGCAGGTCGAACCATGCGGCCTGTCCGGTGATCGGGTCGGAATTGGACCAGCGCAGGCCGTCGCCCTTGGGCGGTAGTAACTCGTGGATCAGGTGGTTCAGCAGGAAGCCCTTGGTGGTTTCGGGGGCGTCCTTGTCCAGCGCCCATGCGCCCTTACGCTTGCCAATCGCATTCCATGTCCAGACGGTGTTTTCGTTCAACGCGGCCATGTGGGCGACGGGAACGGTAATCTGACCATTGGGGGATGTAACCTTGGCCCAGTCCCCCTCAGCAAAGCCGTTCGCTTCCCAGATTTTTGTTGGCACGTAGAGCGGATTGTGCCCGTGGATCTGGCGCAGCCATGCATTCTGACTGCCCCATGAGTGATACATCGCCATGGGCCGCTGGGTCAGGGCGTGGACGGGATATTGTGCGTCGTCGGTCTGGGTCTGTTCGAACGGTTCGTACCAGATTGGCAGCGGGTCCATGCTGCATTTGACCTGTTCGCGCAGGTGTTCAGGGGGTTGCCGCTTTCCGTGCCCCTCCGCCGCGAGCTGGAATCTCCGCATCGGTTCGACATAAAGCTGGAAAAGGTAAGGTTGTGCCTTATCAAACAGGCCGATTTTTACGGCCCAGTCCTGATAGGCGGCATTCCACGGTTTGTAATATTGCGCCTCTTCGGGGATATGGGTGGACCAGAACGCGCCGTTTTCGATGTATTTCGCGATCTGGTCGGGGTTGGGCGCACCGCGCCCGCCCTGCGTTCCGTCACCCCGAAATCCGGCGAGCGGGCCGACGCCCGGGCGGCGTTCGTGGTTGGTGATGTAGTCGGCATAGTCGGTCCATTTGCCCGATCCATCCTCGTTCACCCAACCGGGCAATCCCATGCGGTTGGCCATATCCACCAGCACTGATTGGAAGCCGCGCACGTCCCTGTCCGGTTCAATCACCGGCCAGCGGATCGCATCGGCGGCGGCGTCCGCCTCGCAGATCGGGCGGTCCAGCAGGCTGATGCAGTCGTGGCGTTCTAGGTACGTCGTGTCGGGCAGAACGAGGTCGGCATAGGCCACCATCTCGGACGAATAGGCGTCGGAATAGATGATGTTGGGGATCACATACTCGCCGTTCTCATCCTTATCCGTCAGCATCTGCATGACGCCCTTGGTGTTCATCGACGAGTTCCATGACATGTTGGCCATATACATGAACAGCGTATCGATCTTGTACGGATCACCGGCATGGGCGTTCGATATGACCATATGCATCAGGCCATGGGCGGACATCGGGTTTTCCCATGTGAACGCCTTATCTATGCGGGTGGGTTTGTCATCCTTGCACAGCATCAGGTCATCGGGACCGTGGACAAAGCCCAGATGCGGGCCGTCCAGCGGCTTACCTGCCTTTACTTCGCAATGTGGCTTCGGATGTGCCTCCGCCGGTTTGGGGTAGGGCGGTTTAAAGCGGAAGCCGCCCGGCACCTCGACCGTGCCCAGCAGGATTTGCAGCACATGCAGCGCGCGGCAGGTTTGGAAGCCGTTGGAATGCGCCGAAATCCCGCGCATGGCGTGAAAGCTGACAGGACGGCCAACCATGGTCTCGTGATGCTCACCCCGAAAATCGGTCCATGGTTGGGGCAGCTCGAAACTCTCGTCAAAGGCGACGCGGGCCAGTTCGGCGGCGATGTGGCGGATTTTTGACGCGGTGATGCCGCATCGCTGTGCCACGGCGTCGGGGGCATAGTCATCCGATAGATAGCGTTCGGCCAGATGCTGGAAAACGGGCCGGTGGGTGATGCCATCGACGGTGTGTGTCGCGGCAAGGTCGGGGCGCACGCCCGTTTGGTCAAACGGGGCCAGTTGCCCCGTCATGCGGTCGATCACCAGCGGTTTGCCATCCGCATCGCGCAGGAACAGGCCGAATTCGGGGGATGCCTCATCCCCGTTCAGCAGAACCGGCGCGTTGGTATATTGGCGCAGATAGGTCAGGTCGATCTTACCCGCCTTTAGCAATTCATGCACCAGCGCGAGGATGAACAGCCCGTCCGTGCCCGGAGTAATCCCGACCCATTCATCCGCAATGGCGTTATAGCCGGAGCGGATGGGGTTCACGCCGATCACCTTGGCCCCGCGCGATTTCAGCTTGCCCAAGCCCATTTTGATGGGGTTGGAGTCGTGATCCTCGGCCACGCCGAACAGCATGAACAGTTTGGTATGGTCCCAGTCAGGCTGACCGAACTCCCAAAACGCGCCGCCCATCGTGTAGATGCCCGCCGCCGCCATATTGACCGAGCAAAAGCCGCCATGCGCCGCGTAGTTAGGCGTGCCGAAGCTTTGCGCCCACAGGCTGGTAAAGCTCTGCGATTGGTCGCGGCCGGTAAAGAAGGCCAGCTTCTCAGGTGCCGTCTCACGGATTTTGTTGAGGCGGGTGGTGGCGATGGTCAGTGCCTCCTCCCACGAGATTTCCTCGAACGCGCCGGAGCCGCGCGGGCCCACACGCTTCAACGGGGCGCGCAGGCGGGCGGGGGAGTTGATTTGCATGATGCCGGCGGAGCCCTTGGCGCACAGCACGCCCTTGTTCACCGGATGATCCTTGTTCCCCTCGATATACGCGACGGTGCCGTTTTTCAGATGCACGTTGATACCGCAGCGGCAGGCACACATGTAGCAGGTCGTTTTTCGCACCTCGTCCGAAACCTTGGGCTGCGTATCCACGATCGGCTGGTGCTGTGTCATCTGCTGGCTTTCGGCTGAGAGGAATTTTCTTAGTTTATCGTCATGCGTAGGCAATTTTTCTTACCAAACCTGCCACGGCAAGAATAATCAACAGGCTCAGGCAAAATGGGCGGTAATATCGTTCCAGCACGGGGATGAAGATCCGCTGGCCCATCGCAACGCCCACTGCCGCCGGAATGCTCAGCAATAGGCCGCGCATCACTGTCTCACGATCCAGCAGGCCGTATAGTGCCATATAGATCCCCGACCCGATGGAGGAGAAGAACAGGAACATCACCAGTGAGGCGCGCATCTGCCGTGCAGGTGCCTCGCGTGCCAGGACGTAGAGCGCGACAACCATGCCGCCCACCGATGCCAGGCCCGTCGCAATGCCCGAAACGAGGCCCGAGATCAGCAAGCCCGGACGGGTGGACAGAAAGGCAAGGCGGATGCGGGCCAGTTGTGTCAGGGCCAGCACGATGATGATGATCAGCGCGATCAGCGCGGATGTTGTGGGTGAAACGGTGGTTGTGATTGCCAGCCCGATTGGGGTGCCGACAAAGGAGCCAAAGACCAAACCGGCCACTACGCCGCGATCAGCCTCGGTCATGCCGCCGCGCACCATCAGCATGCCTGCGGTCATCTCCATAAACCACAGGATCGGGATCAGCGCGACAGGGGGCAGGATTGCTGTGGCGCTGGCCATGACCAGTGCGGAGAGGGCAAATCCTGAAAATCCGCGAACAAGGCCGGCGCCGTATGCGATGCAGCTGAGCAATATGAGGTCGTCGGCGGGCAGTGCCGTCAGGGCGGATAAATAGTCAAGCATTGGGAATTGGGGCCTTTGGCGGGGGTACTCAGGGGGTACGGAAACAGGCCACATTTGTGGCGGGGTCATGAAAGCCCCGCCGAGCCATTGTCCCGGCGGGTTAGGTGGCCGGAGGGTCATCCGACGAAGGTAGTTCAGTGTCGTTTAGCGTGCAGGTGCAGCCATATCAGCGGCATTGATGCCAGCGACGGAAACCGGCTTTTTCATTGCATCGCGGCGGAAGGGTTCGCCCAGTTCCTGATTGATCATCGCCTCGATCAGGGTGGTTTTACCGTTCTGCATCTGGTCGCGGATCGCGTTGTTCAGCGCCTCGGTCAACTCATCCATCGTGCGCGCGACCACGCCCTGCAATCCACAGGCCTGTGCGATGCCTGCATAGGATACGCTGGTATCCAGTTCGGTCCCGACGAAGTTATCGTCGAACCACAGGGTCGAGTTCCGCTTTTCCGCGCCCCACTGATAGTTGCGGAAAACGATCATCGTGACAGGTGGCCATTCATTGCGGCCAATCGCCGTTAGCTCGTTCACTGCGATGCCGAATGCGCCGTCGCCGGCAAAGCCCACAACAGGCACGTCAGGCTGGCCGATTTTCGCGCCCATGATTGCGGGCAGGCCATAACCACAGGGGCCGAACAGGCCGGGGGCGAGGTATTTGCGGCCCTCATCAAAGGACGGATAGGCGTTGCCGATGGCGCAGTTATTGCCGATATCGGAGGAGATGATCGCCTCCTTGGGCAAGGCAGACTGGATCGCGCGCCATGCCATGCGGGGCGACATCCAGTCGGGTTTGTCGGCGCGGGCACGCTCGTTCCATGTGGTGCCCGGATCGTCATCCTCGTGATCCATCGATGAAAGCTGTTGTGCCCATGTCGATTTGGTTTGTGCAATCATATCGCGGCGGGCCTGACGGTCGGTATCGCCTGCGCCGTCGCTGAGGTGCTCGGCGATGCCGGTCGCCACCTTTGCCGCATCGCCGACAATGCCGACGGTCACGGTTTTGGTCAGGCCGATGCGATCGGGGTTAAGGTCAACCTGAATGATCTTCGCATCTGTTGGCCAGTAATCCATGCCGTAACCGGGCAGGGTCGAGAACGGGTTGAGGCGCGTGCCGAGGGCGAGGACAACATCTGCCTTTGCGATCAGCTCCATCCCTGCTTTTGATCCGTTATAGCCCAGTGGGCCAGCGAACAGGGGGTGGCCGCCGGGGAAGGCATCGTTGTGCTGGTAACCTACGCAAACCGGTGCGTCCAAACGCTCCGCCAACAGGCGCGAGGCGTCGATGCCGCCTGCGGACAGGACAACGCCCGCACCGTTCAGGATGACGGGGAATTTCGCGGTGGACAGTAACTCCGCCGCTTGCGCGATGGAGCTGATGCCGCCTGCGGGCAGCTCGAAATCAGGAGTTGTGGGCAGGGGGACGTCGATCACTTGCGTCCAGTAATCGCGGGGGATGTTGATCTGGGCAGGGGCGCAGGCGCGCTTTGCCTTGGCGATCACACGGGCGAGGACTTCGGCAATGCGGGAGGGATCGCGGACCTCCTCCTGATAGGCGACCATATCCTCGAACAGCTTCATCTGCTCGACTTCCTGAAAGCCGCCCTGACCGATGGTTTTGTTCGCCGCCTGAGGTGTGACCAGCAGCAGTGGCGTGTGGTTCCAGTACGCGGTTTTCACAGCCGTCACGAAGTTGGTGATGCCCGGACCGTTTTGCGCGATCATCATCGACATTTCACCAGTCGCGCGGGTGTAGCCATCGGCCATCATGCCGGCGGACCCCTCATGCGCGCAGTCCCAGAAGTTGATACCGGCCTGCGGGAATAGATCGGAGATTGGCATCATGGCCGAGCCGATGATCCCGAATGCGTGCCGGATGCCATGCATCTGCAAGGTTTTGACGAAGGCTTCTTCGGTAGTCATTTTCATTGCGATGGCTCCGTGCAAATGATGTTATCTGCGGCGACGATAGGTCAGCCAGTATAGGCGAGGTTAGGGCCAGATGCCTGGGTAGCTTATGTCCAGATATTACGCTTTCGGGGCGTTTTTTAGGGCCGTCGCAATGCGTGCGATGCCTGCTGGAATGCGATCCTCGGACACGGAGGAATAGGCCAACCGATAGTAATTTGTCGGCTTTAACCCGTCATCGAAATACACGCCGCCCGGTTCGATCAGCACCCCGTGCGCGCGCAGGTCATGGGCCAGCGCATCCGTATCTGTACCGTCCGGCGCCCGCATCCACAAGGATGAGCCACCAAAACTGCCCGAACCGGCGATGCGCAGGCCGTATTCCTCGATCGCGGCGGTCATGACATTGCGCCGACGGTGAAAGGCGCGGCCTTGCCTGCGCAATAGGGCATCGTAATGACCCAATGACAGGAAATAGGCAGTCGTGCGCTGCATATGCCCCGGCGGGTGGCGCAACATCGCGGAGCGCAGTTCGCGGGCCTCGCGGATGAATTCCTCGGACCCGACCATGTAGCCAAGGCGCAGGCCGGGGAACAAGGATTTGGAGAACGAGCCGATATAGATAACCCGCCCGTCGTGATCCATGGATTTCAGGGCGGGGGTCGCCGCCTTTAGAAACGACATCTCGTATTCGTAATCATCCTCGACGATCAGGAAGTCATCCTTGGCCGCGCGAGCCATCAGGGCCTGTCGGCGGGCCAGCGGCATGGTCACGGTGGACGGGCATTGATGACTGGGCGTGGTGAACAGCACATCGGTTTCCGTGGGGATCGCATCCGGTGGCAGGCCGTCCGCGTCGATATCAACGCGGATTTCCTTGCACCGTGTGGGGGTAAGGACCTCTCGCAAGCCGTAATAGCTGGGGTTTTCAACAGTCGCGGTGCGGCGTTGGGTCAGCAGGATTTGCGCGGCGATCCACAATGCGTTCTGCGCGCCAAGAGTGACGATAATCTCCTCCGGTCGGGCGATGATGCCACGGCGGGGCAGGGAGTGGCGGGCGATATATTCCACCAGAATAGGATCGTCCTGTTGAAACGCATCGGTGGCCAGACTGTCGAATTCACGCTGGCCTAGGGCACGCAGCGCGCAGTTGCGCCAGTTTTGGTGGTCGAACAGGGTATTATCCGCCTGACCGTAGATGAACGGGGCATGATAGGTGCGCCAATCCGCTGGCTTGTCCGGTCGCGGTACGTTTGAAAACCGGCGTCCCATGGCGCGGCTCCAATCCACGCCATTGCCCGCAGGCACATGGGACGCCAGAAATTTCGGGGATTGGGGCGCGTCGGGCGATACGAAATAACCCGATTTGCCACGGGTAAAGATATAGGCATCTGCCATCAGCTCCGTATAGGCCAGCGTCACCGTGATGCGGCTGACGCCCAGATGCGCGGCCAGTTTGCGTGAGGAGGGCAGCTTCTCACCCACCCTAAATCTGCCGGATAAAATGCCCTGCGCCACCATCTCCTGAATTTGCTGTTGCAATGTCCCCTGCGAGCGGGGGTCAAAGAAGAAGGTTTCCTCGGAAATGCCCATAGTGGCTGCGCGACGCTCCTGCATACTGGCCTTATGTGACAGTTTGAACTGGATGTAAGAAAAACAGGCGGACGTTCCTAACGTCAACCCATTCCGGCGCAATTCAGACCGGTGGTAGATGTGGAGGACGAGATGGGGCTGGACGTTAAAAGCAATTCGCTAGAGGAATTTTGGATCCCCTTCACGGACAATCGCGGTTTCAAGAAAGACCCCCGTTTGGTCGTAAAGGCCGAGGGCCTGTATATGACGGATCACAGGGGGGGGCAGATCATCGACGGTTCATCCGGTCTGTTCTGTTCGCCCGCCGGTCATTGCCACCCCAAGATTATCGAGGCTGTCCACCAGTCCATGCAGCAACTGACCTATGTATCGCCATTCGGCACGGGTCACGGGCTGTCCTTTGCATTGGCGGAACAGGTTAGCCGCCTGACGCCGGACAGCATGAACAAGGTGTTCTTTGTCAATTCCGGTTCCGAGGCGATTGATACCGCGCTGAAAATCGCGATGGCCTATCACACAGCCAAGGGTGAGAACCGCCACCGCTTTATCAGCCGCGAACGGGCCTATCACGGTGTGAATATCGGCGGGGTTAGCCTGTCCGGTCTGGTGAATAACCGTCGTGCTTTCCCGTCGGTCATGCCGAATGTGGTGTTCATGCGCCACACATGGACCGAGGATGACCTGTTTACCCCCGGACAGCGTGCGGGCGGTGCGGATCGTGCCGAGGATTTGCAGCGCGCCATCGACAATTTCGGCGCGGAAACCATCGGTGCTGTGTTTATCGAGCCGGTTGCAGGTTCCACCGGTACATTACCACCGCCCATCGGGTATTTGCAGCGTATTCGCGAGATTTGCGACGCCAACGATATCCTGCTGGTATTCGATGACGTGATCTGCGGCTTTGGCCGTGTGGGCGGGAAATTCTCGGCTGATGCGTTCGGGGTGGTTCCTGACATCATGACCATGGCAAAGGCGCTGACCAACGGTGCAATCCCCATGGGCGCTGTCGTTGTGCGCGATGAGATTTACGACGTTGTGACCGACAAGGCCGCGATGGGCGGGATCGAGCTGTTCCACGGCTATACCTATTCCGGCCACCCAGCGGCCTGCGCGGCGGGGCTTGCCTCGCTGGCGATTTATCAGGAGGAGGGGTTGTTCGATCGGGCCAAGGATATGGCCCCCTATTTCGAGCAAGCCGTGATGAGCCTGAGCGATCATGAACTGGTCAAGGATATCCGCACCATCGGCATGATGGCCGGGGTAGAGCTGTACCCGCACCCCAAACCCGGCGCGCGCGGCGTATTGGCCCAGACGGAGATGTTCTGGAAAGGAATGCACGTTAAGTTCACCGGCGATAACGGCATTCTAGCGCCAATGTATATCGCGGAACGTGCGCATATTGATGAGATGATTACGAAATTCCGGGCCACGCTGGATGCGTTGCCACGGTAAGTTGTGATCTGAACGAATTCCCATAGGCGGGACAGAATGATTTCGTCTTTGGGTAAACATGTGTTTTGCTGCACCGCAGTGATCGCATAACGACCGTCAAAAATGGCGGCGCATAAAAAAGTCGATCCGCAAAGGAATCCGACGCCACGGGGTCACATGACCAACCCAACGAAGGAGATACTATGTCTATCACCAAGAAATTCGCCGGCGGCATGACCGCCATCGCCCTGATCGCCAGCGCACATGCCGCAACCGCGCAGGAAATCACTGTTGGCTACTTCCTCGAATGGCCAATGCCGTTCCAGTTTGCCAAGGCAAACGGCATCTACGAGGAAGAGATGGGCGTTACCATCAACTGGCGTTCATTCGATGCGGGCACAGCAATGTCGGCTGCTATGGCATCGGGTGATGTGCATATTTCCGTCTCGCAGGGGGTTCCGCCCTTCGTGATCGCGGCATCTGCCGGTCAGGATCTGGTCGCGGTTGATGTGGCTGTTGCCTATGCTGACAACGATAACTGCGTTGTGGCCGAGGCGCTGGAAATCGATGCCTCCACCGCATCCGATCTGGCGGGCCTGACGGCTGCTGTTCCAATCGGTACGGCGGCGCATTACGGCTTCCTCAAGCAGATGGAGCATTTCGGCGTTGATGTCTCGACAATGAATATCGTTGATATGGCTCCGGCTGAGGGCGCTGTTGCGCTGTCGCAGGGCGATGTGGACATGTCGTGCGGTTGGGGCGGCGGTCTGCGCCGTATGCTGGAGCATGGCAACATCCTGCTGACCGGTGCGGAAAAGCAGGCGCTGGGCATTCAGGTGTTCGACGTGACCTCGGTTCCCGCAGATTTCGCGGCGGAGCAGCCAGAGATGCTGGCGGAGTTCCTTGCCGTGACGGCGCGCATGAACGCGATGTGGAATTCCGGTGAGCACACGGATGAGATGCTGGCCGTGATCGCACAGGATGCAGGTATGGATGTGGATGCAGCGGCGGCGAGCCTTGCCACATTCGCATTCCCGTCGGTTGAGGAGCAGCTGGGCGAAGAATGGTTCGGTGGCGCCACGCAAACCTTCCTCAAGGAGGTCGCAGACTTCTTTGTTGAGCAGGGCAACATCCCGTCGGCGCGTGACACCTATGAGGACGCAGTAGACACGGCACCTCTGTCCGAAGCTGCTGAGTAAGCGATACCCGATCCGGCCTGCCACCCATTGGCGGGCCGGATCCCCCCCTCGCTGTAAATCCCCACCTCGCCGGAGGCGTACACACGATGACCGGACTTAGGATCGACGATATCTCAATGCGCTTTGACCTGCCCAATGGCAGCTCGGTTCAGGCATTGAAGAACGTATCGCTGGATATCGCGGAGGGTGAGCTGATGTCCGTGCTCGGCCCGTCCGGATGCGGTAAAACAACATTACTCAACATTGTGGCCGGATTTCTGGCCCCGACCTCAGGCAATATTGTGCTGCACGAACAGGTCGTGCGCGGCCCCGGTCCTGAACGCGGGATGGTGTTTCAGCAGGGCGCATTGTTTGAGTGGATGAACGTGCGCGAAAACGTCGCCTTTGGCCCCAATATGAAGGGTATGCCCAAGGCGGAAAGCGCGGAGATCGTGGATCACCTGCTCGAAGTGGTCGGCCTGCAGGACTTCAAGGAAAAGGCAGTTTACGAATTGTCCGGCGGTATGCAGCAGCGTGTGGCGCTGGCCCGCTGTCTGGCTAATGACCCCGATGTTATCCTGATGGATGAACCGCTGGGCGCGCTAGATGCGCTGACGCGGGAAAAGATGCAGGGTCTGGTTCTGAAGCTGTGGAAGGAAACCGGCAAGACGATCATCCTGATCACCCACTCGGTTGAGGAGGCATTGCTGCTGGGCGAGCGTCTGCTGGTTATGGCACCGCGTCCGGGCCGGATTCACCGTGAATACCGTTTGCCCTTTGCCGAGATGGGCGTTGGGCAGGACCTGCGCGAAGTTAAAAAGGACCCCGCCTTTGGCGAGCGTCGTGAGGAAATTCTCAGCATGATCTGGGACATGGAAGAGGAAATTATGGGCAGCACGGAGAGCGCGGCATGATTATCCTTCTGATCTATATCGCGCTGTTTGTTGGCGCCTATTTCATCGTCAAATTGATCAGCGACCGGCGCGCGGCGACCAAGGATTTCACCTCGCTCAAGACTGTTACCTTTGGTGATGAAAGCGCGGTGCGGCCCAATCGGGCGGCGTCGGTTATCTCGATCCTGACGATCTTTCTGATTTGGGGGGCGTTCACCGGATCGTCAATCACGCCGATCCATGCGCCCGGTCCCTTTATGGGAGATACGACATTTACCTATACGGCGCGCAATGCGGCGGGTGAAACCGATGATGCCACAGTGGTTGTCCGCGTTGCCCGCACCGGTGAGCAGGTCGATGATGCCGTGATCGAGGAGGGCGACGGTTTTGCCCTGAACGACACGGCCAAGATCAATGCGTGGCGCAGCGGCCTGATCCGTGTGGACCGCAATGATATCGGCGGCGACGCTGACCCCTATGACATCATCGCGGTAAACGGTCAGGAAATCTCGCCCGGTGTGGAGGTCAAGGTTGATAACGGCGTCATGTCGATGACAAACCGTGGCACCCTGAATTTTGCACCCTATTCCGGTTGGCAGATGGAGCCGATCTGGCTGCCCTCACCCGAGGCAGTTCTGGCCCGCCTGATGGAGATTTCATCGACCGGTTACCAGAACTCGACCCTGTGGGAGCATCTGGGCTGGTCCCTGATCCGCGTTGTCGCAGGCTTTGCCGCTGGTGCGGTGTTGGGCGTGCCACTGGGATATGCGATGGGGTTGAGCAATTGGTTCCGTGGTTGGTTCGATCCGATCGTCGAGTTCATGCGGCCTATTCCGCCGCTGGCGCTGATCCCGCTGGTTATCATCTGGTTCGGCATTGGTGAGCAGGGCAAGATTATCCTGCTGTTCCTCGCCTCGCTATGGATCATGACGATTGCGGCGCGGGCTGGTGTGTCTGGCGTGAATATCACCAAGGTTCACGCGGCCTATTCGCTGGGCGCGTCCAAGCGTCAAATCCTGCAACATGTGATTGTCCCAAACTCGCTGCCCGAAATCTTTACCGGTGCACGGGTTGCGATGGGGGTCTGCTGGGGCACGGTTGTTGCGGCGGAACTGGTCGCGGCGGAAAAGGGGGCAGGCATGATGATTATCGCAGCCTCTAAATTCCAGCTGACCGACATTGTTATCATGGGCATCATCCTGATCGGCATCATCGGCTATGGCATCGATATTCTGATGCGCTTGGCCGAGGGGGCGCTGGTTCCCTGGAAGGGGCGCAGCTGATCATGGCTGAGCAATTCACCGGAAACTTCACCCAGCAGGAAGCGCTGGGTGAAGAGGAAATGGCGGCTGCACTGGATGTCATGCGCTCTGGCCGATTGCATCGCTACAACATTGCCGAGGGTGAAATCGGTGAGGTTGCCGCGCTGGAGCAGGAATATGCGGCATGGCAGGGCGCGGCCTATTGTCTGGCCTGCGCGTCAGGCGGGGCGGCGATGCAGATGGCGTTACGTGCCGTGGGTGTCGAATTTGGCGATTTTGTGCTGACCAATGCATTCACTCTGTCCCCCGTACCGGGTGCAATTGTGGCGGCGGGCGGCATACCTGTGCTGGTTGAAACGACTGAGGGCTTGGTCCCAAACCTAGATCATCTGGAGCGGATCGCCGTTGAAAGCGGCGCAAAGGTCATGCTGCTATCCCTGATGCGCGGGCATCTGCCGGATATGGATGCGCTGATGGAGATCACGGATCGTCTGGGTATCGCGGTGATCGAGGATTGCGCGCATTCGATGGGGGCGACGTGGCGCGGAAAACGGTCCGGCAGCTTTGGTGTTGCAGGGTGTTTTTCGACCCAGACCTACAAGCATCTGAATTCGGGTGAGGGCGGTTTGCTGACCTCGGATGATGCGGAGTTTATGGCGCGGGCGACGATCCTGTCCGGCTCGTACATGTTATATGACCGGCATGTGGCGGGGCCGTCGGCCGATGCCTATTCGCAGGCACGGTTGGATATGCCGAACTGCTCCAGTCGCATGGACAACCTGCGCGCGGCGATCCTGCGCCCGCAATTGCGGCGGTTGGATGCAAACGTAGCGCGGTGGGCCAAACGCTATGCGGCGGTTGAGGCGGAACTGCGCGATGTGGCTGGCTTAACGGTGATTGAGCGTCCAGTGGATGAGGTTTTTGTCGGCAGCTCGATCCAGTTCTTGCGGCCCGAGGGTTCGGCGCAGGACTTCCTGCGGGCCTGTGCCGCGCGTGGGGTTGAGCTTAAATGGTTCGGGGCATCGCAGGCGGTTGGCTTTACGTCCAGCCACCATGACTGGCGATCCGTGCCGCAGCAGGAATTGCCGCAGACGGATGCGGTTCTGGCGGGGCTGTTTGATATGCGGTTGCCGCTGACATTCAGCGTCGATGATTGCCGGCAGATCGGGCGGATTATCCGCGACTGTGCGCTGCACGGCTGAAGCCGCGCGCGCAAGCAATATTGCAAAATGCGATTCTGGGTTTGCGTCAGGGCTGTGACGGCGCTATCAGTGATTCGTGCGGTGGGCTGGATGATCGCGGCGGCAACGTCGAGGAAAGTCCGGACTCCAGAAAGAAACGGCGCCGGGTAACGCCCGGCCGGGGTAACCCGAGGGATAGCGCCACAGAGAACAGACCCCCCGGTCGCGATCGGGGAAGGGTGAAACGGTGGAGTAAGAGACCACCGCCGGGCTGGCAACAGACCGGGCATGGCAAGCCCCG
The DNA here is from genome assembly GCF_900231835.1 of Pontivivens marinum. Lineage (GTDB taxonomy): Bacteria > Pseudomonadota > Alphaproteobacteria > Rhodobacterales > Rhodobacteraceae > Pontivivens > Pontivivens marinum. The sequence goes on from NZ_OCTN01000008.1 coordinate 66,178, forward strand.
CCGGGAGCAAAGCCGAATAGGGATCGCGCGGGTTTCGGCCCAGGGCTGCTTTCGCCCCGACGATTCGGGTTGGCTGCTTGATGTCACGTGTAAGCGTGTACACAGAGGAATGATCATTCAGGGAAGCCCCAGGGCGACCCGGACAGAATCCGGCTTACAGGCCCTCCGCACAAAAAAACGGTCCGCGATGGGATCGCATGGATTTTTATCCCACCGCGATGACGCCCCTTCTGGCGCAAGATATAGTGGTATGTGGCCGAAATGTGGCAATCTGTGGTGTTGTGGTCGGTGTTTTGACCTGTTGTGACCATGCGTTGCGGGTTCAGGTTCACTCAATTCCCATCAAATTTGTTTGTTTCCCATAACTTCCCATGCTAAGCCTTTATTCAGACAGAGGCAGAACCGGATTTGATCGCTTAAAGAATCGAGCCGGGAGTTGGCAGAACTCATACAGGCAAGCTTCTGTCTGAAATAGAATGAGAAGACACGAGCACAGTATAATAAGGCGCGGACCGAACCAATGCAGCCAGTGCGTCGGTAGATCTTCGAGGGACAGGCGGCGGGTGTGCAGTAGAGCGGCGCATCCGCCGTTTCTATTCTAGGCCAGTACTGTGCACGCGTAAGTGGGGCAAAGTCGGTGGCGTTAAGATTTCGCGGTGAATGGACGCATAAGGTTGACGCGAAGGGTCGCGTCTCCGTTCCTGCGCCGTTTCGCCGGGTGCTTGAGGGTGTCGAGGATTGGTCCGAGGGCGCGCCCGTGCCGCTGGTCGTGGTCAAGAACCAGGATCGCCGCGCCTGTCTGAACGTTTACACCACCGACGAGATGGCCCTGATCGACGACGATGTCGCCGCCTTGCCCCGTTTTTCCAAAGAGCGTGACGCCCTTTCCAGCCTGCTGGCGGCGGGGTCTGATAACACGTCGCTGGATGATAATGGCCGGTTTGGCTTATCCGCCGATATGCGTGCCAAGGCAGGGATCACGACCCAAGCCGTTTTTGTCGGCATGATCGACAGTTTCCAGATTTGGTCCCCCGAAGGATACGCCGCTTATAAGGCGAATATGTTGGAGTGGTTGCAGGCCGAACCTGCGCCCGACGATCTGTTCGTGCTGATGAACGCCGCAAAAGAGAAGTATCAGACATGACCGATGCGCCGCACATTCCGGTTCTGCTTGATGAAGTGATTGCTGCCGCAACGCCGGTTGGTGGCGTTTGGCTGGACGGAACATTAGGCGCGGGCGGATATACGCGGGCGCTGTTAAATGCCGGTGCAGACCGTGTTCTGGGCGTCGATCGCGACCCACGGGCCGAGGCGGAGCTGGCCGTTTGGACCGAGCCCTATGCGGAGCGGTTTACCTTCTTGGCGGGCACGTTTGGGCGCTTGGACGAATTGGCGCGCGATGCGGGCGTTCAGACGCTGGACGGCGTTGTGCTGGATATCGGCGTGTCCTCGATGCAGATCGATGAGGCGGAGCGGGGGTTCTCGTTTCAAAAGGACGGTCCGCTAGACATGCGCATGGGGCAGGATGGCCCGCGTGCGCTGGATCTGGTGAACGAGGCATCCGAGGCGCATCTGGCCGATATTATCTTCCAGTATGGTGAGGAGCGGGCCTCGCGTCGGATTGCCAAGGCGATTATCGCGGCGCGCCCATTGCCGGATTCCACGCTGGCCTTGGCTGATATCATCTCCAAGGAGGTGCCGCGCGGCAAACCCGGTTTACCCCACCCCGCGACGCGGACCTTTCAGGCGCTGCGGATTGCGGTGAATGAGGAACTGGCGGAGCTGGTGCGTGGTTTGCTGGCGGCGGAACGTATTCTGGCCCCCGGTGGCACGCTGATCGTTGTGACCTTCCATTCGCTGGAGGATCGGATCGTAAAGCGGTTCCTCGCGGATCGTGCTGGCAAGGGCGGTGGCGGTAGCCGTTACGCCCCGATGCAGCATGTCACACCCCCGAGTTTCGAGATGATCACGCGCAAGGCAGTGACCTCGCAGCCCGAGGAATTAGAGCGCAATCCGCGCGCCCGTTCGGCCAAGTTGCGTGCCGCGCGGCGCACCGACGCTGCACCATTTCCGGCGGATGTGGCCGGTTTGGGCCTGCCCGGTCTGGACCGGACATTGCTATCCTCCGAGGGGACCTGAGATGAAGTCGCCAATATATGTGCTGGCGATTGCAATGGTCGTCGGGGTCGCATTCTGGGCCTATCAGGTGAATTACCGCACCCGCGCCGCGCTGGAGCAGGTCGCACAATTGCAGCGTTCCATCGCGGAGGAGCGTGAGCAAATCTCTGTTTTGCAGGTGGAATGGGCGTGGTTGAACCGGCCTGAGCGGCTGGAGGCCTTGGTTGAGTTGCATTTGGCGACGCTGGGCCTGATGCCGTTGCACCCTGACCACTTTGGGGAACTGCGCATGGTGGCCTATCCGGTGCAGGACATCTTTGTCGCGCCGCCCGTTCTGCCCGCTGCGGCAGGGCAGGCGCGATTGCCGATGACGCTGATCGAGGCCGGAATTGAAACGGGGGTCGTGCAATGATCCGCGTTCCACTTCGCCCGCTGGCACAGGTTATTGCGGCCCGTTCGCAGGGGCTGAACCCCGATATTGTCGAGGCTGAGCGCCGCGCAGCCGTTTTGCGCAATCGCCGGTCCGAGGAGCGTCGCCGTGCCGAATGGCGGCTTTGGTTGCTGTCTGGCGTGTTTCTGCTGGCCTTTTCAGCGGTTGGCGGAAAAATGGCTGTGATTTCGGCCAGTGCGCCGACCGAAACACGGCGCGCTGTAGCGGGTGAGCCGATCCGCGCGCATCGTGCCGATATTGTGGATCGCAACGGGGTTTTGCTGGCCACGAACATGGTGACATCGGCCATCTATGTCGAAACACGGCAGATGGTGGATTTCGTTGGCGTGGCGGAGGGGCTTGCCTCGATCTTCCCTGATCTGGACGCGGAAACCCTGCTTGAGAAATTCGAGCGTCCGGGCAATTTCCACTGGATCCGGTCCGAGATCAGCCCCGAGCAGCAGCAGGCCGTGCATGAACTGGGCCAGCCCGGCGTATATTTCGGCCCGCGAGAAACCCGGATTTACCCGCAAGGACAGCGTATTGGCCATATCCTCGGCGGATCGCGCTATGAGGTTCAGGCCGCCCGCGCGGCGGAGCTGGAGGGCGTGGCCGGTATCGAATATCAGTTCGACGACCGTCTTGGTGATCCGGAGCAGATTGATACCCCGCTGCGGTTGAGCATCGACATGCAGGTGCAAAACGCCACCCGCGACGTGTTGCAATCGCAGATGGATGCCTATGGTGCGATTGGTGCTGCGGCGATTGTGATGGATGCGACCAATGGTGAAGTGGTCTCCATGGTCTCGCTGCCCGATTTTGATCCGAATGACCGCCCTGCGCCACAGGGGCCGGACGGGGACTTGCTGTTCTCACGCGCTTCGCAGGGCGTTTACGAGCTTGGCTCGACGTTCAAGGCATTTGCCGCCGCCAATGCGATGGAGCGTGGGGTCGCAGGGCCGAACACCATCATCGACACGCGCGGACCGCTGACTTGGGGTCGGTTTCGTATCCGTGATTACCACAATTACGGACCTGAGCTGACGCTGACCGAGGTCATGGTCAAGTCGTCCAATATCGGGTCGGCGCGGGTTGCATTGCAGACGGGAACGCCAGCGCAACAGGATTTCCTGCGTGAACTTGGCTTCTTTGACGCATCGCCGGTTGAGCTGCCCGAGGCGCGCAACGCTGATCCTCTGCTGCCGCCACGCTGGTCCGAGTTGAGCACGATTACGATCAGTTATGGTCACGGATTGGCGGCCACCCCGCTGCATCTGGCCACGGCCTATGCATCTGTTGTGAATGGTGGACTGCGGGTGCATCCGACGCTGCTGGCCGGTGCGACCCCTCCGACGGAGGAGGACCGCGTGGTCAGCCGTGAAACCTCTCAGGCATTGAACCAGATGCTGCGGGCAGTTGTGTCGCGCGGCACGGCCAGCTTCGCGAATATTGAGGGTTATGAGGTTGGCGGCAAAACCGGCACTGCGGATAAACCCAATGTCGGGGGATATGCCGAGGATAGCGTGATTGCGACCTTTGCCGGCATGTTCCCATCCTCGAACCCGCGTTATGTCGTTGTTGTGTCGCTGGATGAACCGGAAACATTTGCCGCCGGTGCCATTCGTCGCACGGCTGGTTGGACGGCTGCGCCCACGATGGGCATGTTGGTGACGCGCATTGCGCCGATTTTGGGCATGCGTCCGCAGCCTGAGGTTCTGGTTGAAAACGTGCCTGCCACAACATTGGCAAGCGCAGGACAGTGAGCGATCCCTTGAAACAGACTGGTGACGCCGTGCGCTTGTCGGAGTAATGCCCTGATTATTGGCAGTGAACTGGATAAGACCGTGACCGACGCACAAATCACAAATGCGCCCCGAACACTCGATTCATTGGGGTTGGAGCCTCTGCGCCGTACCGCTGGCACGCCCGAATTGACGGGGGTGGTTGTGGACAGCCGACAGGTGCGCGCAGGTGTTTTGTTTGCCGCCTTACCCGGTGTGAATGCCCACGGTGCTCGTTTCGCTGCGGCGGCAATTGCGGCGGGGGCTGTGGCGATCCTGACGGATGAGGAAGGTTTTGCGCAGGCGCGGCCCGATGATGGTGCGGTGTGGCTGGTGGCCGATGATGCACGGGCGGCCCTGTCGCAGGTTGCGGCCCGTTGGTTTGGTGCGCAGCCCGATGTGATGGTGGCGGTGACGGGCACGAACGGGAAAACCTCCGTCGCTAGCTTTACCCGCCAGCTATGGGCGGCGATGGGTTTGCGCGCAGTCAATTTCGGAACCACAGGGGTGGAGGGTGCGGTTAACGCTGCGTTGAGCCATACGACACCCGAACCGGTCATCCTACACGGCTTGCTGGCGGATTTAGCGGCGCAGGGTGTGACCCATGGCGCGATGGAGGCATCCAGCCATGGGTTGGCGCAGCGCCGATTGGACGGTGTGAAATTACGTGCGGCGGGGTTCACCCATCTCAGCCGTGACCATCTGGATTACCATGCGACTGTCCCGGAATATGAGGCGGCCAAGGGGCTGCTATTCGATCGCGTTCTGGCCTCTGATGGCACTGCGGTGATCAATCTGGACACCGATGCGGGGCAGCGGATGATTGCCCGCGCGAAGTCGGCAGGGCGGCAGGTGCTGACCGTCGGGCGTGATCCGGTGGCGGATTTGCGGTTGCTCTCCACCACGTTCGAGGCATCAGGCCAGCGGGTTTCCTTTGCCTATCAGGACGCGGAATATGCGGCCTCGCTGGAATTGATCGGATCGTTTCAGGCGGAAAATGCGTTGCTGGCGGCGGGCTTGGCCGTGGCAAGTGGTGCGGTTGCGACGGATGTATTTGCGGCGCTGGAATCCCTGAAACCCGTGGCCGGGCGCATGCAATTTGCGGCGCATTCCCAAACAGGTGGCGCGATCTATGTGGACTATTCGCATACGCCCGACAGTGTGGCGATCGCTCTAGCCGCGCTGCGCCCCCATGTTGCCGGGCGGTTGGTCTGCATCGTTGGTGCGGGCGGTGATCGTGATCCGGGTAAGCGCCCGTTGATGGGGCAGGCGGCAGCGCAAAATGCGGATGCTGTGATCGTAACCGATGATAACCCGCGCAGCGAGGATCCCGCCACGATCCGTGCCGCAGTTCTGGCCGGTGCGCCCGATGCGCAGGAAATTGGCGACCGTGCTGCGGCGATTGCGGCCGGTATTGCGATGCTGGGGCCGGATGACACGCTGTTGATTGCGGGCAAGGGGCATGAGACAGGCCAGACCATCGGCGATCAGGTTCTGCCCTTTAACGATGTTGAGGTTGCCCGTCTGGCCGCAAGCAAAACCGGAGGCCCACTATGACGCCGCTATGGACCGCACAGGAGGCGCAGGACGCAACCGGTGGCACTGGCCCCACAGATTGGAGCGCGACCGGCGTTTCCATCGACACTCGCGAATTGCAGCAGGGCGATCTGTTTGTCGCGCTGAAGGACGTGCGCGATGGCCATGATTTCGTGGCGCAGGCTTTGGCGGCGGGGGCTGCTGCGGCCTTGGTCACGCATCGGCCAAAGGGCGTGGCAGAGGATGCGCCGCTGCTGATTGTTGAGGATGTTCTGAGCGGGTTGGAGGCCTTGGGCCGTGCAGCCCGCGCACGGATGCATGGCAAGGTGATTGCGGTCACAGGTTCCGTCGGAAAAACTGGCACCAAGGATATGTTGCGCGCCGTTTTGGGCGCGGTCGGTCATGTGCATGCTGCGGAGCGCAGCTTTAACAACCATTGGGGTGTACCGCTGACCCTCGCGCGTATGCCGCGTGAGGCGGATTTTGCAGTGATCGAAATCGGCATGAACGCACCGGGTGAAATCGGCCCGCTATCGCGTATCACCCGCCCGCATGTTGGCGTGCTGACGACGGTTGCGGCGGTTCATGCCGCTGCCTTTACCGATGTGCGCGGGATTGCGCGGGAAAAGGCCGATATCGTTGCCGGTTTGGAGCTGGACGGCGCTGTTGTGTTGAACCGCGATGATGCCACCTATCGGATTTTGCGGCGTAAGGCGTTGCGCGCTGGGGCGCGGGTTGTGCCCTTTGGCGGGGCAGGGCGGCCGCCGTTTTTACTGCTATCGACCCGTTTGCGTGGGGCGACGACTTGCGCTGTGGCGCGGGTGCATGGTGATCGGTTGCTGTTTAAACTAGGCACACCGGGCCGCCATTTGGCGATGAATGCCATGGCTGTTTTGGCTGCGGTTGAGGCAGTGGGCGCCGATGTTGCACAGGCGGCGATGGCGCTGGGTCAGTGGCGTGCGCCGGATGGGCGTGGGGCGCGTTGGCGGATCGGTCGGGGGCATGCGTCGATCGACGGATCGGTGCTGCTGATTGATGATGCTTACAATGCCAACCCGACCTCGATGGCGGCGGCGTTGGAGGTGCTGGAGGCAGCAACTCCGAAAAACGGCATTGGCCGTGTGGCCAAGGGGCGGCGCGTTGCCTTTCTGACTGATATGCTGGAGCTAGGGCCGGAGGCCGAGGCGCATCACGCGGCGTTGGCCGATCTGCCGATGATCCAGAAAATTGACCGAATTCACTGTGCCGGCCCGCTGATGCGCGCGCTGCACGAGGCCCTGCCGCATTCCAAACGCGGTGAGTGGTACGAGGATGCCGAGGCACTGGCCAAGCGGGCGGGCAGATTGCTCGACGCTGGTGACGTTGCGCTCGTCAAGGGATCGAAGGGTTCGCGCGCGGCGCGGATCGTTGACGCCATATTAAAACTGGGGCACGCGGTGCCAGCCCAGAGTAGCGCCGAGGATGAGGACGCCTGAATGCTGTATTTCCTGACAAGTCTTTCCGATGGGGGGGATGTCTTCAACCTGTTCCGCTATCTGACCTTTCGGTCCGGTGGCGCGTTTTTCACCGCGCTGATCATCGGATTCGCCTTTGGCCGTCCGCTGATTGATGAGCTGCGCCGTCGCCAGAAAAAGGGCCAGCCGATCCGCGAGGACGGGCCGGAGCGGCACTTGCTGGAGAAGCAGGGCACGCCGACAATGGGCGGAGTTCTGATCCTGCTGGCGCTGTTGATCTCGACCCTGTTATGGGCACGACTGGACAGCGGCTGGGTCTGGATGGTCCTGATGGTCACGTTCGGTTTTGGTGCCATCGGTTTCGCCGATGATTATGCCAAGGTCAGCGCGGGCAACGTCAAGGGCGTGTCGGGCAAGGTGCGTCTGGCCATTGGTTTCGCGCTTGCGGGAACTGCCGCGATCTGGGCGATGTATCTGCATTCGCCTGAGCTGTCCGGCCATCTGGCCTTTCCGGTGTTCAAGGATGTATTGCTGAACTTGTCCTTTGTTTTCATCCCCTTTGCGATGATCGTTATCGTGGGTGCTGCCAATGCTGTGAACCTGACCGATGGTCTGGACGGGTTGGCGATTATGCCGGTGATGATCGCAGCGGCCTCTTTCGGGGTGATCGCCTATTTCGTGGGCCGGACCGACTTTACCGAATATCTGGACGTGCACTATGTGGCCGGAACCGGTGAGATTACCGTGTTCTGCGCGGCGGTGATCGGAGCCGGATTGGGATTCCTGTGGTATAATGCGCCGCCCGCTGCGGTGTTTATGGGCGATACGGGTTCGCTGGCTTTGGGCGGTGCGTTGGGTGCCATTGCGGTGGCGACAAAGCATGAAATCGTGCTGAGCATCATCGGCGGCCTGTTCGTGGTTGAGGCGCTGAGCGTCATCATTCAGGTCGCGGTTTATAAGCGCACCGGAAAACGGGTGTTCCTGATGGCGCCGATCCACCACCATTTTGAGCAAAAGGGCTGGGCCGAAAGCACAATCGTCATCCGCTTCTGGATTATTGCACTGATCCTCGCATTGATTGGACTTGCCACGCTAAAGCTGCGCTAAGTCAGCTGGAACGCGGATATTTTGAGAGCATAGCGGGGCCATGCGATGATACCTGTACGTGGATATGCGGGGCGCAAGGTCGCCGTTCTGGGGCTGGGCCGGTCAGGTCTGGCCACAGCGCGCGCTTTGGCTGCGGGGGATGCGATCCCGATCTGCTGGGATGATGGTGAGGCCGCGCGCACCGTCGCCCATGATGAGGGCTTTACCGTTGCCGACCTCAGCCGTGATGCGGCTTGGGACGGTATCGACGCGCTGATCACCTCACCCGGTATTCCGCATCTATACCCCGCACCACATCCCGCTATCGCCAAGGCATGGCAGAACGGCGCGGTTGTGGACAATGATATCGGGCTGTTCTTCCGCAGCTTCGCAACGCAGGAATGGGACGAGTTTGAGCGGGCGCCCCGTGTGATTTGCATCACCGGATCGAACGGAAAATCAACCACCACCGCTCTGGTTGCGCATGTCCTGCGCGCCGCCGGTATGTCCGTGCAAATGGGCGGAAATATCGGACGGGGCGTATTGGATATGGACCCGGCCACGGATGGCGGCGTGGTTGTGCTGGAACTGTCCAGCTATCAGACCGAGCTGGCCCGTGCGCTGTCGCCCGATATCGCCGTGTTCACCAATCTGACGCCGGATCATCTGGACCGTCACGGCGGGATGGGGGGCTATTTCGCCGCCAAACGCCGTCTATTTGCGGAGGGTGGCCCCGAGCGGTCCATCATCGGTGTGGATGAGGTTGAGGGCCGCTATCTGGCCCAGCAATTGCGTGAGGAAACCGCGACCGGCGATCCGGTGATCCGTGTTTCATCCGGCCAAAAACTGTCCGGCGATGGCTGGTCTGTTTTCGCGCGTAAGGGGCATCTGGCCGAATGGCGCAAGGGGCGGCAGGTTGCGTCCTTTGACCTGCGAGAAATGGCGGGATTGCCCGGTGCACATAACCACCAAAACGCCTGCGCGGCCTATGCCGTTGGGCGCAGCCTTGGCCTTGGCCCGCGGCAGATTGAGACGGGGATGCGGAGCTATCCCGGCTTACGCCACCGCTGTCAGGTTATCGCGACGATCAACGGCGTGCGGTATGTAAACGACTCCAAAGCCACGAATGCGGATGCGGCGGAGCAGGCCTTACGCGCCTTTAAAAACATCCACTGGATCGCTGGTGGAGTGCCTAAGGCGGGTGGTATCAGCTCACTGATCCCGTTGATGGATCACGTCACGTCCAGCTATTTGATCGGTGAGGCGGCGCCTGCCTTTGCGCAGGATTTAACCGATTTTCCCCATGAAATCAGCGGCACAATGCAGCAGGCCGTGGCCAGTGCCCATTCCGCCGCGCAACCGGGGGATACTGTTCTATTGGCACCGGCCTGTGCTAGCTTTGACCAATTCCCGAGCTTTGAGGCGCGTGGCGAGATGTTCGAGGCTTTGGTAGCTGCACTGGCTGGATGATCGGGCTAGACTCACGAAGCTGTGAAGCAACGCGATGAAAGCTGCGTTGTCTCTGCCACAGTGACGCAGCAATGTTTAGGGGCGGGGGACGCTGGCGATGACCCTCGGAAGTGCGTTCAGGAGGACCAAAATTGACACGAATTAGAACTGTGATTGGTATGAGCTGCCATATGGCGTTCGCGGCCTGCCTCGGCCTGGCCGTGATTGGCGCCGATATCGGGGCCGCACAGGCGCAAAGCCGTCCTGCAAGCTTCGCCGATCTGGCAGAGGGGTTAAGCCCGTCCGTCGTCAACATCACCACCAGCCAGACCATTACCGCGCAAAACCCCGGGATCGCACCGCAAATCCCCGAGGGATCGCCGTTTGAGGATTTCTTCCGCGATTTCCTCGACCGTCAGGATGGTGAGCCACAGCAGCGTCGCGCACAGGCGTTGGGGTCGGGCTTTGTCATTTCCGCCGACGGTTATATCGTGACCAATAACCACGTGATCGAACAGGCGGATGAGATCCTCGTCGAGTTTTTCAACGGTACTGAACTGCCGGCGGAACTGGTCGGAACCGATCCGCGCACCGATATTGCGGTGCTAAAGGTTGAGCCGGTTCAGCCGCTGCCCTTCGTCGCATTTGGTAATAGCGATCTGGCGCGTGTGGGGGATTGGGTTCTGGCGATCGGTAATCCGCTGGGGCAGGGCTTCTCCGTCTCGGCTGGTATTGTGTCGGCGCGTAACCGCGAACTGTCCGGCTCGTTCGATGATTTCATTCAGACCGATGCTGCGATCAACCGTGGAAACTCCGGCGGTCCGTTGTTCAACATGAACGGTGAGGTGATTGGCGTGAACACTGCGATCCTGTCGCCAAATGGTGGCTCGATCGGGATTGGCTTCTCCATGTCCTCGGCTGTTGTATCGGGTGTTGTGGATCAGTTGCGCGAATTCGGCGAAACCCGCCGCGGTTGGCTGGGCGTTCGTATCCAGCCTGTTGATGAGGGTGTGGCCGAGGCAATCGGGCTAGAGGAAGCACGCGGCGCGCTGGTTGCCGATGTTCCCCCCGGTCCCGCCGCCGATGGTGGTGTTGAGGCAGGCGACGTTATCCTGACCTTTGATGGCCGTGAAATCAACGAGATGCGCGAGCTGCCGCGAGTTGTTGCCGCGACGCAGGTTGGTAAGGCCGTTCGGGTAATCGTGTTCCGCGATGGCCGCACGCGCACGCTGTCGATCACGTTGGGTCGGTTGGAAGATACCTCCACCGCTGAGGTCGAAGGCGATGAGCCTGACGGCAAGGTCACGGAGCCTGAGCAGGCCGAGGTTGCTGGCATGACATTGCTGGGCATGACTGAGGGGCTGCGCGACCAATACGGTATCCCCGAAACGGTGCGTGGCGTTGTGGTCATCGGTGTGGACGAATTGAGCGACGCCTATACACGCGGCGTGCGTGTCGGGCAGGTCATTTCCGAGGTAGGTCAGCGTTCCGTCGATGCGCCCGCTGATGTGGTGGATATCATCGCCGAGGTTCGTGAAGCTGGCCGCAAATCGGTTCTGATGCTGGTGCGTGAGGGTGGAAGCCCGCGTTTCGTCGCGCTCGATCTGGACGAGTAAGGTTAACACTATCGCCGTCCCGCAGGTGCGGGGCGGTGATTACAATGCGGCGAGGATGAAGCTGTCCGCGTCCAAATCGATGGCGTTAACGTCCTCAAGCAACACTTCGGAATGGCCGCGATGCCAGCTTAGCAGTGTATCATCGCCCTGTTGGGTGATCGAAATCTCATCCAAATCAAACACAGTATCAGCAGCGAAATACAGGTGATCCTGACCCACGGTGAAGTCGGTGATGCGGTCGGTTCCGGTGCTGCTTTGGCTAAAGACAAACACATCTGCGCCCTGCCCGCCGGTCATAATGTCGTCACCCTTTGCCCCGATCAGAACGTCGTCGCCATCAGTTCCTGTCAGTGCATCGGCGGCGCGGGTTCCGATGTGCTGTTCGCCGTCAACCCGGTTGCCCAGACGCGCCTGAAGGATGTCGTTCTCAGGCGTTAGAACCTGACGTCCGTCCTCAAAAACCTCAATATCCCAATCGCTTCCCTGTGGTGCGGGGGGCGTATCCTCAACCACCTCAACTGGTGTGATTGGTCCGACGGTGCCGTTATCGTCAGGGATCGTCGGCACGAATTCAAACGGGGTGTCGGCGATGAAATCAAAGCTGTCACTGTCGATCGCAGAGGTGATTTCCACGCCCAGGCCGATCTGCGCCAGTGGTTGCAGCGGGGTGGAGACAACATGCCCGACAAGGATATCAGTGGTCAGTACAGTACGAGCCGGCTCAACGGATTGGACGGTGCCATTTTCGGTGAAGTTGAAATCCTTGGCCATCACATCGCTCCAATTTTACTAAACTCGCCGCACACATATCAGCCGGATTTATTTAAAATCCAAGCAATAGCTTATAAATTGGTTAACGCGAAGAGGGTGAGATAGCGAAAATTTGCGTTGTAGCCGCTTCGTTCTTGCAGTTAGAACCGATCTAAGACGGATTGCGAACGAGGGGCACATCTCATGGCTAAAATTACATATATCGAGCATAACGGCACAGAGCATGTCGTGGATGTCGCCAACGGGCTGACAGTCATGGAGGGTGCGCGCGACAACAATATTCCGGGCATCGAGGCGGATTGCGGCGGCGCATGTGCGTGCTCCACCTGCCACGTTTACGTGGCCGAGGCATGGGCAGACAAAGTCCCCGCAAAGGACCCGATGGAGGAGGACATGCTGGATTTCGCATGGCAGCCCAATCCAGCGACCTCGCGCCTGACCTGCCAGATCAAGGTCACCGATGATCTGGACGGCTTGGTTGTTCGGATGCCTGAAAAGCAGATCTGATGCGCCTAAAATTGCTGGCTGCTTTGCGGCTGCGCTGTGGCTGGCAATGCGCAGGAGGTTGCGTTCACCCAAATCGACGGGCGCGCATCCTATGGGCATGGCGTTTTGGGCGATATTCCCGAATGGCACGGCCTGCGCGTTACGGACACAGACGGGCAGGTGGCAGAGCTGGTTTTGCCGCCCGATCATATTTTCGAGGATATTGCGCCGCGTGTGGTGCAGCTGGATGATGATGCGGGGATTGAGATCGTCGTGGTCGAAACCCGCTTCAACGCCGGTGCTGCGCTGGCGGTGTACGAATATGCTGAAGGGCAATTGCGGTTGGAGGCGCGGACCCATTGGTTCGGGCGGCGCAACCGCTGGCTGGCCCCGATTGGCATCGCGGATCTGGATGGCGATGGGCAGTTGGAAATTGCCTATGTCGAAACGCCGCATATCGGTGGCACGCTGCGGATTTGGCGCTTGGACGGGTATTTGATTGAGATCGCATCGTCCGCCGGTCACTCAAATCATCAGATCGGGCAGAATTTTATCGCTGGCGGGATTGTTGAGTGCCCTGAGGGGCCCGCGATTATCACGGCGGATGCGCGTTGGCGCCTAGGGCGGTTGACCATGCTGACCGACGATCAGCAGTTACGGTCGGAGCCATTTCCAATTCCGAACGGCGTTTTGCCAACGGCGTGCCCTTAGGCAGCGCCGTTGGTCGCTGGCGGCGTTACAGTGCGCGCCAGCCGATATCGGTGCGGTGAAAGCCGCCATCCCATTTGACCTGATCCACCACCGAATAGGCCAGATCGCGTGCGTCCTGTAGCGTTGCGCCGCGTGCGGTTACGCCCAATACGCGCCCGCCATTCGAGACGAGTTGCCCATCCTGATCCGCCGTGCCTGCGTGGAATATTTGCACAAGCGGCTGTCCGGTCAGGTCGGGCAGGTGGATTGCCTCGCCCTTGGCATAATCGCCGGGATATCCCTTGGCCGCCAGAACGACGGTGACGGCGTGATCGTCGGCCCATGCAACCTGCGCATCGGCCAGCGTGCCCTCGGCCACGGCCAGCAGCAGGTCCAGCGCCTGTGCGCCCATGCGGGCCATCAAAAGCTGACATTCAGGGTCGCCAAAGCGGGCATTATATTCGACCAGTCGCGCCTGTCCGTTCTGGATCATCAGGCCTGCATACAGCACGCCTGCAAAGGGCATGCCGCGGTCGCGCAGCTCGGCCAGGCAGGGGGCCACGATTTGCGACATCGCCTGATCCAGCAATTCCGGTGTCAGGACCGGCGCGGGGGAATAGGCGCCCATGCCGCCGGTATTTGGCCCCTCATCGCCATCATAGGCGCGTTTGTGATCCTGCGCCGAGGCAAGCGAGAGCATCGCGGTGCCGTCAGTCAGCACGAAGAGGGAGACTTCCTCACCGTCCATGAATTCCTCGATCACGACCTCTGCCCCTGCCGCACCGAATGCGCCGGAGAAGCAATCGTCGATCGCGGCGAGAGCCGTGTCCACGTCCATGGCGACCGTCACACCTTTACCCGCAGCCAGCCCGTCCGCCTTGATCACGATGGGGGCGCCCTGTTCGGTGATGTATTCCTTGGCCGGGGCGGCGTCGGTAAAGCGGGCATAGGCGGCGGTGGGGGCGTTTGCGGCGTCGCAAAGTTCCTTGGTAAACGCCTTGGATGCCTCAACCTGTGCTGCTGCCTTGGACGGGCCAAAGGTCAGGTAGCCTGCATTGCGCAGCTCATCCGCAACGCCGGCGGCCAGTGGTGCCTCTGGCCCGATGACGACGAAATCAATCGCGTGTTCGCCAGCAAAGGCGATAACGGCGGCTGCGTCCTCGGGGTTGATGCGCACGCATTCGGCGATCTCGGCTATGCCGGCATTTCCGGGTGCACAAAACAGCCGGTCGCATTTGGGGTTTTGAGAAATGGCCCATGCCAGCGCGTGTTCACGCCCGCCGCCGCCGAGGATGAGGATGTTCATGTATGCGCCCCTGTGTCCGGTTTCGCGCATCTAGGACAAGGGCGACGCTTTGCGCAAGGTTTGCCGGTCATCGCGGTGGTTTAGATGGGATTTAGGTGGGATTTAGAGTGGATATTTGAAGAATGCGATCCGTGGGCTTGCCGTAAGCGTTGGGTGCGCCCTATGTCATGGGCAAGCTGATAGGAGTTCCCCATGACGACACCGCGCCCTGTTATCCTGTGTATCCTCGATGGTTGGGGATTGAGTGACGAAACCGAAGCGAACGCGGTTGCGCTGGCCGACACGCCGGTATTCGATCGGTTGATGGCGGAATGCCCCAATTCAACGCTGGCCGCGCATGGGCCGGATGTTGGTTTGCCTGAGGGGCAGATGGGCAATTCCGAGGTTGGCCACACCAATATCGGGGCTGGTCGCGTTGTCTGGATGGATTTGCCCAAGATTGATAACGCGATTGAGGATGGGTCATTCGACATCAATCCGGCGCTGGTCAAATATATCGCCGCGCTCAAGGAAAGCGGTGGTACGGCGCATCTGATGGGGCTTGCCTCACCCGGTGGGGTGCATGCGCATCAGCGCCATATCGCGCAGGCCGCGCGTGTTGTTGCGGCGGCGGGTGTGCCGGTTAAACTGCACTTGTTCACCGACGGGCGTGATGTGGCTCCGAAATCGGCCCGCGATCAGGCTTATGCCTTAGAGCAGGAATTGCCCGAGGGGGTGGTTATTGCCACCATGATCGGACGTTTTTATGCGCTGGATCGTGATAACCGGTGGGAGCGGGTTCAGGCGGCCTATGAGCTGATTGCGAACGCAAAGGGCGTGGAAATGCCCAATTGCGATACCGCGATTGCGGCGGCCTATGATCGCGGTGAAACGGATGAGTTTATCGAGGCATCGGTCATTGGCGATTATGACGGGATGCAGGACGGCGATGGTTTGCTGTTCTTGAATTTCCGCGCAGACCGCGCGCGTGAGATTTTGGCGGCCTTTGTTGAGCCGGACTTTGACGGGTTCGAGCGTAAGCAGATCGACTTGGCCGCGGCCTGCGGTATGGTTGAATATTCGGATGCGTTGAATGCGCGGCTGGATGTGATGTTTCCCTCCGTCGATATTCCCAACACGTTGGGTCAGTGGGTCGCGGCGCAGGGCAAGCATCAGTTCCGCATCGCGGAGACAGAGAAATATCCGCATGTGACGTTCTTCCTCAACGGTGGGATCGAGGTTCCGAATGAAGGGGAGGATCGCACCATGCCGAAATCCCCCAATGTGCGCACCTATGATATGCAGCCCGAGATGAGTTCGGTCGAAGTGACGGATCAATTGGTCGCGGCGATTGAAAGCGGCACCTATGACCTGATCGTCGTGAACTATGCCAACCCTGATATGGTTGGGCATACCGGTGATCTGGAGGCGGCAATGGCGGCCTGTGCTGCGGTGGATACTGGCCTTGGCCGTGTGGTTGATGCGGTCGGGGCTGCCGGCGGCGCGATGATTGTCACGGCGGATCACGGCAATTGCGAGGTTATGGTGGACCCTGCCACGGGCGGGCCGCACACGGCGCATACGTTGAACCCTGTGCCGGTCATTTTGGTCGGTGGACCAAAGGGCGCGCGGATGATGAGCGGGCGGCTGGCCGATTTGGCGCCCAGCCTGCTGGACCTGATGCAGATCGAGCCACCCAAGGAGATGACGGGGCGGAGCTTGATTTCGGTATGAGGGGCATTGCCTGCCTTTTGATCGCGACGGTGATAGCCACGGGGGCGTTCGCGCAATCCGATGTGGTGCGTCAGACGGAGCGAGCGGCGCGTCTGATCGGCGACGCGGCTGAGGGGTTGGCATCCGCGCCGCGCGGCGAGCGTCGGCTCTCGGTTCTGGCGCAGGTTGTGCAGGGATACGAGCTGGGTCTGGCGGCGCGACGTGAGGCGGATCGTGATCTGGCCCTGCGCGCCAGTGTGATGGGCGCGGAAATGGCGCGGGAGCGGGATCGCCTCGCACGGTTGCTGGGCGGATTGCACCGTGTCAGCCGTGCGCCAGCGCCGTTGCTGATGTTGCATCCCTCAGGGCCGGAGGGTGCTGCGCGCGCGGCGCAGATGATGGCCGCGATTGTTCCGCAGTTACAGGCCGAGGCTGATGCCCTGCGCGCCATGATGATCGAGCTGGATATTATCGCCGCCGAACAATCCCGTGCCGAGGGCGTGATGCGCGATGGCCTGTCCGGTGTGCAGCAGGCGCGGATGGCGTTGAAGACGGCATTGGATGAACGCACAGTTCCGCCGAACCCAGATCCGGCGCTGGTTCAGCGATTGCGTGCGGATAGCCAGAATTTGCAAGCCTTCGCCCGTGTTTTAGCGCGGCAAAGCCTGACGGGTGAGACCCGCGCGGCGGAGACTTTCGAACAGGCACGCGGCACCTTAACGCCACCGGTTCCGGGGAGCATCCTGCGGACCTATGGTGCGCGTGATGCCGATGGCACCGTGCGACCCGGCATTGTGTTGAGCGTACAGGACGGCATCCATCAGGTGACCGCGCCTTGGACGGCCACTCTGCGCTATACCGGCCCGTTTCTGGAATATGGGCAAATCGCTGTGCTGGAACCGGCGGAGGGGTGGTTGATGATCCTCGCCGGTTTGGGTGAGGTGCAGCGGCAGGCCGGTGAGGTTGTTTTGGCGGGGGAACCTATCGGGACGCTCACGCAATCGGGTAGTGGTGTTGCTGGCTTTGGGGTTGAACCTCAGGCGGAAAACGGCCCAAATCAACAACAGGTAATTTACATCGAACTGCGTCATGATGGCGTTCCAGTCGATCCGACGCTGTGGTTTGAACTTAATTGAGATACGTTAGAGACAGAGTAAGGAATATTCGATGAGCAAGATACTCGTGGCGGGACTTGCAGGAACGCTGGCCGGTGTTCTCGTAACGACTCAATTTGTGGCACCACTGTTTGCGCAAAGTGATGACAGGTCGCGGACGACTTACGAATACCTTGATCTGTTCGGGAATATTTTCGAGCGGGTCCGTGCCGACTACGTTGAGGAAGTAGACGAGCGTGAGCTGATCGAAAGCGCGATCAACGGCATGCTGACATCGCTCGACCCGCATTCCAGCTATCTGCCGCCTGCCGATTTCACCGATATGCGCGAACAGACCCGTGGTGAGTTTGGCGGTCTGGGCATTGAGGTCACGCAGGAGGATGGCTTCGTCAAGGTGGTATCCCCCATCGACGACACCCCCGCCGCCGAGGCCGGTATCGAGGCGGGCGATTTCATCACCCATGTCGATGGCGAGAGCGTTCTGGGCCTGAATCTGAACGAAGCGGTTGACCTGATGCGCGGGCCGGTCGGGTCCGAGATCATCATCACCGTCGTGCGTGAGGGCGTTGAGCCATTCGAGGTCAGCATCATCCGCGATACAATCCAGATCCGTGCTGTGCGTGGCCGGACCGAGGCAGAGGCCGTCGTTCTGCGGGTCACGACCTTTAACCAGCAAACCTATGCCAACCTTGAAACAGAGATGGCAGCGCAGGTCGAGGCGTTGGGTGGTATCGAGAATGCCCGCGGCGTTGTTCTGGATTTGCGCAACAATCCCGGTGGCTTACTGGATCAGGCGATCTATGTTTCGGATGCATTCCTCGATCAGGGTGAGATTGTGTCCACCCGCGGTCGTGCGGCATCGGATAGCGATCGCTATAACGCGACGCTGGGCGATTTGGCCGAGGGGCTGCCAATGGTCGTGCTGATCAATGGCGGGTCCGCATCGGCATCCGAGATTGTGGCCGGTGCGTTGCAGGATCATCGTCGTGCGATCATCGTGGGCGAGAAGAGCTTTGGTAAGGGGTCGGTTCAGACGATCATGCCATTGCAGGGCAACGGTGCGATGCGCCTGACCACGGCGCGTTATTACACGCCATCGGGGCGGTCGATTCAGGCGCTTGGCATTGAGCCGGATGTGATCGTCAGCCAGCGTTTGGCCAGTGAAGTTGCTGAGGAGGGCGTGATCCCGCGTCGGTCCGAGGCCGATCTGCGTGGCTCGCTCAGCAACGACAGCCTGACCGATGATGAGCGTGAGCAGCTTGAAGAAGAGCGTGCGCGGCTTGAGGCGGATGCGCTGCTGCGTGATGACGATTTCCAGCTTTCCTATGCGCTCGACATCCTCAAGGGGTTGTCTGTCTATTCGGATCGCTAATGTTGAGCGCGGCTGAAATCGCGGCGCTGCCCTATCGCCCCTGCGTTGGCGTTATGCTGACGGACGGGGCGGGGCGGTTATTTGCCGGTGCTCGCGTTCACGGCGCTGTTGGTGCGTGGCAGGCCCCACAGGGCGGCATTGATGAGGGCGAAACGCCTGAAGCCGCCGCCCTGCGTGAGCTGGAGGAAGAAACCGGCGTTGCGCCCGATCAGGTCACTGTTCTGGCGCAATCGGCGGAATGGCATCATTATGATCTGCCGCATGATGTCGTGCCGAAACGGTGGGGCGGGCGGTTTCGCGGGCAAAAGCAGGTCTGGTTTTTAATCCGGCTGGATGCGGGCGATACGGCGATCAATGTTGATGTTGACCATGCCGAGTTTTCGGACTGGCGCTGGATGACGCCGGACCAGATGGTTGAGGTGATTGTGCCGTTTAAGCGGCCAATCTATCGCGCCGTTCTGGACGAATTTGCGCCTGTTCTAGCGTGAGTGAAGCAGGCCCCGGCGGATGCAGGGGCCTGATCCTATCCTAGCGGAAGACGCAGGACGTACCGGCCCATAGATCGACGATCTGGCCATTCTCGATCAGGCCATAGAACCCCTCGGATGAAAATTCTCGCCCTAGGCTGCTGACCTCAATCTCGGTCGTGTAGGCCGCGCTAAGCTCGATTTCCGAACTGCCCAATCCGATACCCGCATCGGTGCGCAGCGAGGCGCTGTGCGTAGACCATCCGACCAGAATGCCGTTTTGCGATAGCAGCGTTACATCCTCGTATTCATCGAAGGTGACAGAGCCCGCACCGCAATCCTCGTTCACCAGTTGGATCGCCACAGGGCCGAGGATGGGTTCCAGACGCGGCTGCACATCCTGCATCGGCGATCCGAAGGCCAGCAGGCTGTCATGCTCATCCAATGCGATAATGCCGGAACGGGCCAGCAGGACGCTGGGCGCGGGTTCCTGCGGCGCGTCGGCTACGGGCATGGCGGCGGGCACGGTGCACGCGGTTAACGCCGTGGCGGCGACGGCAAGTGCGATAAAACGCATGAAATATCCTGACTTAAATGAAAGGGTTAGCTTAACTCCGCGACCGGAATAAACGGGAAGAACACGCCGCCGGACCAGATGCCGAACCAGTCTTCTCCTTCGACGGGATGCGCAACCCCGATATCGACCAGACGATAGAAACTCTTGCGGTCAATCAGCGCATCCAGATTGCGACGGATGTTCACATAGGGCGAGGGCTCACCGGTTTCGGGGTCACGTACAATGCGGATCATGTGATCGGCACCGGCTGTCGCCTGATCGCCAACCTGCGTGGTGAAGGTGATATTCGCGTCCTGCCCGTCGCCCTGCACGGTGAAGTCAACGGCGACAAAGGGGGCGTCCTCAACCGTGATGCCGATTTTCTCGACCGGAGTGACGAGGAAATAATCGTCGCCCTCCTTCTTGATGATCGAGGAGAACAGCTTGACCAGCGGTTTGCGCCCGATTGGCGTGCCAAGGTAGTACCACGTGCCGTCCCGCGCGATCCGCATGTCCAGATCGCCGCAAAAGGGCGGGTTCCACTTTTCCACCGGCGGAAGTCCGCGCGGCGCGGCGCGTCGAACCGCACTTGCGATGCCGTCGGCGCTGAGATTTGGTGATCCGGTGTTTTCACTGTTCACGGGGGCGTGCCTTTCGGTGCAGAGAGATTATGTGTTCAATAGTAACAGTAGTGCAAATGCGGTGCAAAACAGGGGATGCGGGATGAGTGATTCACTTCTGATCGAAATCGAGCAGGCTGGGCAGCGCCTTATATCGGTGCGTGAAATGGTCGCGCGGCGGGTGATCGGTCAGGAAAAAGTGGTGGATCTGGCGCTGGCCGCGATCCTGTCCGGCGGGCATGGCCTGCTGGTTGGTGCGCCCGGTCTGGCCAAAACGCTGCTGGTCGAAACGCTGGGCACGGTGTTGGGGCTGAACGCAAATCGCGTGCAGTTCACGCCGGACCTGATGCCCTCGGATATTCTGGGCGCGGAGGTTCTGGAAACCGCCCCTGATGGCACCCGCGCGTTCCGCTTTATCGAGGGGCCGATTTTCTGCCAATTGCTGATGGCGGATGAGATTAATCGCGCGGGCCCCCGCACGCAGTCCGCGTTGCTACAGGCGATGCAGGAACATCATGTCAGCGTCGCGGGGCAGCGCCGTGATTTGCCCGCGCCGTTCCACGTATTAGCCACGCAAAACCCGATTGAGCAGGAGGGCACCTATCCGCTGCCCGAGGCGCAGTTGGACCGGTTCCTGTTCCAGATTGACGTGGATTACCCGGATCGTGATGATGAGCGTGCAATCCTGCTGGCCACGACCGGTGCCGATGATAGTACCCTGCAACCTGTGCTGAGCGCACATGAGCTGATTGCCATGCAAGCCATGCTGCGCCGGATGCCGGTGGGTGAGGCGGTGGTCGAGGCGATCCTCGATCTGGTGCGCGCGGCGCGACCTGTTGCGGGGAATGCTGCGACCGATGCGATTGCGTGGGGGCCGGGGCCGCGTGCGGCGCAGGCGTTGATGTTGGGTGTGCGGGCGCGGGCCTTGCTCGACAACCGCTTGGCCCCTGATCTGGCCGATGTTGCCGCGTTGGCCGTTCCGGTTCTGACGCACCGCATGGCGCTGAATTATGCCGCGCGGGCCGAGGGGGTACAGTTGAACGATCTGATTGCGCAATTGGTTGAGCGGCACCTCGGCCTAGCTGCCGCTGCGTGAGCATGTCCTCATCCTCCGAAGCATTACAGGCCACCGCGCGCCGCGCCACGGGGGGATTGCCCCCGCTCTTGGCGCAGGCGGAGCGGTTGGCCGCCACCGTCGTATTGGGCGATCATGGCCGCAGGCGTGCGGGCATGGGCGAGGAATTCTGGCAATATCGTCAGGCGATCGCCGGTGATGCGGCCAGCACGATTGATTGGCGTCGATCGGCGCGATCCGATGCGGCCTTTGTACGCCAAACCGAATGGTCTGCCGCGCAGACGGTCACGCTGAGCGTCGATCCTGCCTTGTCGATGGATTATCCGCAGCAGGGCGAAACCAAGCGGGCTCGGGCGGCGGTTCTGGGATGCGCCTTGTCACTGCTATTGGTGCGCGGGGGGGAGCGGGTGGCGCTGGCGCACCCTGCCTTGCCCGCCGGTGGTGGCCGTATGCAGGTGGATCGCATTGCGGAGATGTTGAGTATCTCGCAGGGGCGCGACGAATATTCCGTTCCTGTTATGCCGAATGATCACAGTGGCTTGCTGGTCGTTCTTTCCGATTTTCTGGCGCCGGATGAGGTGCTGGTTCCCGCTTTGGACAGGCTGGCCACTCAGGGTCAGCGGGTCGTGATGTTGCAGGTCATGGATCAGAGCGAGGAGGCGTTTCCATTTGATGGGCGCACGGAATTCCGCTCGATGTCCGGCGCGATTTCGTTTGAGGCGCAGCGGGCGCGCTCCCTGCGTGACGGGTATCAGGCGCGGTTGGCGGCACGGCGCGACATGCTGCGGACACGCGCACGCCTGTCCGGTTGGTCGTTCAACGTGCACCGCGTTCAGGATCCGGCGGGCACTGCGTTGCTATGGTTGCACCGCGTAATTGAGGGGGAGCGGCGCTAACATGCTGAGCCTTGGAGCGATTGGATTTGTAACGCCGCTGCTGCTGGCCGCCTTGGTCGCGTTGCCGGCATTGTGGTGGTTGCTGCGGGCAACGCCGCCAGCCCCCGTGCGGCGGATGTTTCCCGGAATTTCACTGCTGCTAGGGCTGCAAGATGCGGAGCGGATGCCCGCGCGCACGCCGTGGTGGTTGCTGGCGCTGCGGATCGCGATGTTGGCGATGGCGATTTTGGGGCTGTCCGGTCCGCTGCTTAATCCTGCCTCGGATGTGGAGCAGGGGGACGGCGCGTTGCTGATCGTTATGGATGGTGGCTGGGCCAGCGCGTCGAATTGGAGCGCGCGCCGGCAGGAAGCTCGCCAGATTTTGCAGCGGGCAGGGCGCAGCGGACGGGCGGTGCATCTGGTCTCTCTGGCCGATGCGGAGCCGGATTTGGCCCCGCGTGCCGCCGCCGATTGGCTGGGCGTGCTGGACGATATGCAGCCGATGGCATGGGCGCCGGACCGCGCAGGTTTTGCCGAGCAACTGGATGCGTTGGATGATATCGGAGCCAGCATTTGGATCACGGATGGTTTGGGCGATGATGGCGGCTTGCCTGATGCCTTGGCCGCGTTGGGGCGGGTTGAGGTGGTGATGCCGACGCAAACCGCACTGGCCCTAGCGCCCGCGCGGTTCGAGGACGGGCAGCTTGTCACTCATGTTTTACGCGCCCCGAATGCCGCGCCGCAGGTTGTGCCATTGCAGGTGATTGGCACTGATGCGGCGGGGGTGGAGCGTGTGCTGGATCAGGTTGAGGTTACATTAGGCGCTGATGAGGTCCGCAACCGCGTGGCGATTGATTTGCCGCTGGAACTGCGCAATCGGGTTACACGACTGGTGCTGGCCGCGCCGTATCGGTCCGCCGGTGCCACGGTTTTGACCGATGATGCCCTGCAACGCCGCCGCATCGCCTTGGTATCCAGCGCCCGCAGTGGTGAGGGGCAATCCCTGACCGAGCCGCTACATTACCTGCGCACCGCATTGACGCCCGTGGCGGAGGTGGTGGAGCCGCTGCTCTCCGAAGTTCTGGATGCAGCACCCGATATTGTCATGCTGGCGGATGTTGCGAATTTCTCGGATGATGAACGCAATGCGCTACAGGATTGGGTGCGTGATGGCGGCATGCTGGTGCGTTTTGCCGGACCCCGCATGGCGGCCAGCACGGTTGGCCAGATGGAGCGTGATCCGCTGTTGCCCGTGCGCCTACGTGAGGGAGGGCGGAACCTGGGCGGCGCGATGTCTTGGGGCGATCCCAAGAGGTTACGGCCATTTCCTCAGGGTACTTTGTTCGATGGTTTGGCCCTGCCGGAGGATGTGGATGTTGTCTCGCAGGTGATGGCGCAGCCTGATCCTGATCTGGCGGAACGGACCTTGGTCGCGCTGGAGGATGGCACGCCCCTCGTCACGGCGCGGGATGAGGGGCGCGGGCGGGTGATCCTGTTCCACGTCACAGCCACGCCGCGTTGGTCCAGCCTGCCGCTATCGGGTCTGTTCCTAGAGATGCTGGACCGGATCGCACGGGTTGCGCAATCGGGTGAGCAGGGAGCGCAGGCCCTAACCGGTGCCATCTGGACGCCCGAGCGTGTGCTGAACGGAATGGGGGATATCATGGACGTGCAGCGGCTTGCCGGTGTTTCAGGGGAACGGCTGGCTGATGCGGCGCCCGCGCCCGACGCACCGCCCGGATTGTACCGCGCCGGTGTGCGGGGCCATGCCTATAACGTGACCGACGACGCGACGAGCTTGCAAGCGCTGGAGCTACCCGCAGGGATCGCATCGCGCGGATATGCCGTGCGGGCCGAGCAGGATTTGACTGGTCCTGTGCTGGCTGGCGCGTTGATTTTGCTGTTGGTGGATATCCTCGCCACGCTTGCCCTTGGCGGGCGATTGCGGCCTGCGGCGCGGGCGGGAATGACAGGGCTGGCGCTGATGCTGTTCATGGGCGCGCAGGACGTAAAGGCGCAGAGCGTGCGTGATGATCCCGGTGCGATCTATGCCACCTCCGAAACCGTGTTGGCCTATATCCGTACCGGCGATGTGGAGGTGGACCGGATCAGCCGTGCGGGCCTGACCGGACTGTCCACGGTTCTAACGCAGCGCACAGCGATTGAGCCTGCGCCCCCTGTGGCGGTGGATATTGAGCGGGACGAGCTGGCATTCTATCCGCTGTTATACTGGCCGATAACCGATGCGCAGGCCCCCCCCGGACCTGAGGCTGTGGTGCGGATCAATACCTATCTGCGATCGGGCGGCATGATCCTGTTTGATACCCGCGATACCCATCTGGCGGGCGGCAGTGAGGGACCCGGAAATGCGCAATTGCGCCGCTTGGCCGGGCAGCTTGACCTGCCATCGCTGGAGCGGATTCCGGCGGATCACGTGATGACGCGGGCGTTCTATCTGCTCGACGATTATCCCGGGCGCTATGTCGGTGCGCCGGTCTGGGCCGAAGCTTCATTGGCGCCGGTTGATCTGGACGGGGTGCCGTTTCGCAACCTGAATGACGGGGTTAGTCCGGTGATTATCGGTGGCAATGATTGGGCCGGCGCATGGGCGATGGACGATCAGGGCAGCTTTATCCGCCCCGTCGGGCGCGGCGTCAGTGGTGAACGACAGCGAGAGATGGCGTTCCGGTTCGGCGTGAATTTGGTCATGTATGTAATGACCGGAAATTATAAGTCGGATCAGGTGCATGTGCCTGCTCTGCTTGAAAGGTTGGGGCAATGAGCGGGGTCGTCTTTGCACCCTTGGTGCCATTGGTTCTGATCGCTGGATTGGCGGCGGCGCTGGTGGTGCTGTGCCTATATGCGGCGTGGATGCGGTTGCCCGGTTGGGCGCTGCGCGGGCTGGGCGGGCTGGTTTTTCTGGCGGCACTTGCTGGTCCCAGCCTGAAGGATGAGGATCGTAGCCCGCTGGTCGATGTTGCGTTTCTGCTGGTGGATCGGTCCGACAGTCAGGATATCGGCGTCCGGCCTACTCAGATCGAGCAGGCGGAGGCGGAGCTGTCAGCCTCGCTGGACCTCTTGGCGGGTGATCCCGATGCGCCCTTGGAATGGCGGCGGGTTGAGGTTGGCAACGCCACCGGCGCGCAGGAGGGGCGTGGCACCCTGGCGATGCGCGCGCTGTCCGATGCGATGGCCGGTGTTGCGCCGGACCGGATTGCGGGTGCCATTATGATCAGCGACGGGCAGGTGCATGATCGGGAATTGACGCCCGAACTGAACGCGCCGCTGCATCTGGTCCTGACCGGTGAGCCACGCGAATGGGATCGCAAGCTAACGCTGGTCGCGGCCCCAGCATTTGGCATCGTAGGCGAAAACGTGCAGCTAACCCTGCGCGTGGATGAGCTGGGTGCGGTTCCGCAGCCATCGTTGAGCGAGACCTTGCTGGTCAGTTTCGATGGCGGTGACGATATTCGGATCGAGGTGCCGCTGGGTGAGGATATCACCTTTGATCTGCCGATCACGCGGGGCGGGATGAACATCATCCAGCTCTCCGTGGCGGAGGGGGCGGGTGAGCTGACGCCGCGCAATAACTCGGCATTATTGGAGATTAACGGCATTCGCGACCGGCTGCGGGTGCTACTGGTTTCGGGTGAGCCGCATGCGGGTGGGCGCACGTGGCGTAACCTGCTGAAATCGGATGCGGCGGTGGATTTGGTGCACTTCACCATTCTGCGCCCCCCGTCCAAGCAAGATGGCGTGCCGGTTTACGAGATGAGCCTGATCGCGTTCCCCACGCATGAGCTGTTCATGGAAAAGATCGACGAATTCGATCTGATCATCTTTGACCGTTATCGTCGACGGGGCGTTTTGCCGCCCAGCTATCTGGATAATATTGCCCGCTATGTTGAGGAAGGCGGCGCGGTTCTGGTTGCCTCCGGCCCTGCATTTGCCGGGGTGGAAAGCCTGTGGCGCACCCCCTTGGCTCGCGTTTTGCCCGCCGATCCGACTGCGCGGGTGATCGAGGAGGGCTATCTGCCGCTGATCTCGGAGCTGGGCGCACGCCATCCGGTGACGGCTGGTTTGGAGGCGTTCGCGCCCAGCCCCTCGGTCGATGGATTGCCCGGTTGGGGGCGCTGGTTCCGGTTGATCGATCTGGAACAAACCTCGGGCGATGCGGTGATGGAGGGGCCAGATGGGCGGCCGCTGTTGATCCTTGACCGGCCGGGGCGGGGGCGGATTGCGATGCTTGCCTCGGATCATGCGTGGCTGTGGTCGCGCGGGTTTGAGGGTGGCGGCCCGCAGGTGGAATTGCTGCGCCGACTGGCCCATTGGCTGATGCAGGAGCCGGAGTTGGAGGAGGAGGTTCTGCTGGGCGATGATGATCGCGGCGACTTGGTCGTAAGCCGTCGTAGCCTGAGCACGGAGCCACCTGCATTGGAATTGACCGGCCCTGACGGCACGGTTCTGACGCCGCAAATGGTGGAAACGCAGCCGGGGCGCTGGGAGGCGCGGATCGCAGATGCGGAGCAGGGCCTGTGGCGACTGGCGGATGGGGATGTCACCGGCGTTGCTGCCGTTGGCCCAGCCGCGCCGAAGGAGTTCGAGAACGCGCTGTCCACGCCCGACCTGTTGGAGCCGCAGATAGATGCCTCGAATGGTGGCGTGATCCGTATCTCTGACGGCGTGCCTGATCTGCGCCGCGTGCGTGAGGGGCGTAACGCTGCGGGGCGCGGTTGGCTGGGGCTGGCCGATCGGCAGGCCTACACCGTTGAAAATGTCAGCCTGACCCCGCTGGCCCCTGCGTGGCTGGTGCTGCTGCTGGTCGGGCTGTTGATTATCGGCGCGTGGCGGTTGGAAAGCCGTTAATCGTCGAGCAGCGCCTGACGGGAGCGTGAGAAGAATTCGCGCCGTGCCAATGTGGTGGTGGTCATGATAGTGGCGACGATCAGTGCCTCTGGCCCGATCACCCATGCCATTGCGGTGAGAGAGTAATAGATGCCCCGCAAACCACGGTTAAAGCTGCGCGCGGCATAACAATTCAGGCGGGCGGCACGGGTGGCGATGCGGCGCCCTTCCTCCGTTTTGCCGTCATTTGGCACAGCTGCCATTACGATGGCGCAATAGCTGAACAGGCGGTTGGACCACGCGAATTTCAGGAAGGTAAAGCTGGTGATGCCCAGCACCATCAACATCTCGATCTGGATCGCCTGCACGGTGTTGTCGGGCAATATGCCGCCGCCTGCGGACAGGATCAGCTCAGGCTTACCAATGATCGCGAAAATACCACCAATGGCCAGCAGGGTGGTTGAGCCGAAAAAGGCCGTGCTTTGCTGGATGCCGTTCAGGATGGCGCTGTCGAAAATACGCACGTCGCGCGCGGCCATTTCCTGCATCCAGCTGTAACGATGGCGCATCATCAGGATATGAACCGAGGGGCGCTTGTTGCTCTCACGCTCAATCCAGACGGTCATCACCAGCCATGCGGTCCAGAATGTGATCAGCGCGGCAAGGTCCAATGGCCCGAATTTGTCTATCAAGCCTGCGAAGTCCAAATGCATTCTATCGTCCCTAACTGATCGGCATGCACATTACGGTGCAGGTGCAGCAGCTTACATAGCATAGGGAAAATGTCGCGCATCTGTGAATTCTCTGGCTGTTTTTTGTCATTGGTAATATAAACAAACCAATTTACCGGATTGAGGAGCCGCTCATGCAGATGCCAGACCCAAACGCGATGATTATCGCACGTAAGGCGCATCTGGTCGCGCGATTGCAGCAGGTATTGCCCGAGGATGCTGTGATCCATTCCGATAATGAGGTTCGCGCCTATGAATGCGACGCGCTGACCGCCTATAAATGCCCGCCGCTTGCCGCTGTTCTACCCGCAAACACGGCGGAGGTCGCGGCTGTTTTGCGCATTTGCCATGAGGAGGGCGTGCCCGTTGTGCCGCGCGGGTCGGGCACGTCGCTATCGGGCGGCGCGCTGCCAACGGCGGATGCGGTTATTCTGGGCGTGGCCAAGCTGAGCGACGTTCTGGAAACCGATTATGACAACCGCTTCATCCGCGTTCAAACCGGCCGCACGAATTTGAGCGTGACCGGCGCGGTAGAGCAGGACGGCTTTTTCTACGCTCCCGATCCGTCCAGCCAGCTGGCCTGTGCGATTGCGGGCAATATCGCGATGAATTCCGGCGGGGCGCATTGCCTGAAATACGGCGTGACCACGAATAACCTGCTGGGCGTCACGATGGTCACGATGGAGGGTGAGGTCATCGAGGTTGGCGGTGCCCATCTGGACGCGGCGGGCTATGATCTGCTGGGCGTGATCTGCGGGTCCGAGGGGCAGCTGGGCGTCGTGACGGAGGCGACGTTGCGCATCATCGCTCAGCCCGAGGGCGCGCGCCCGATCATGCTGGCCTTTGACAGTAACGAGGTGGCGGGGGCCTGTGTCTCGGACATTATCCGCGCCGGTGTTTTGCCCGTTGCGATCGAATTCATGGATCGGCCCTGCATTCAGGCCTGTGAGCGTTTTGCCAAGGCAGGTTATCCCGAATGTGAGGCCCTGCTGATCGTTGAGGTTGAGGGCTCTGACGCGGAAATCGACGAGCAATTGTCGAAAATCACCGCTATCGCCGCCACGCATAACCCTGTTGAGATGCGAGAGAGCAAGTCCGAGGCGGAATCAAAGGCGATCTGGGCGGGGCGCAAGGCGGCCTTTGGCGCGATGGGCCAGATCAACGATTACATGTGTTTGGATGGCACCATTCCGGTCAGTGAGCTGCCGCTGGTCCTGCGCCGGATGCGTGAGATGAGCGCGCAATTCGGGCTGGATGTCGCCAATGTTTTCCACGCGGGCGACGGCAATATGCACCCACTGATCCTGTTCGATGCGAACAAGCCCGGCGATCTGGAAATTTGCGAGGCCTTTGGCGCGGAGATCCTGAAGCTCTGCGTTGAAGTGGGCGGTTGCCTGACGGGTGAGCACGGCGTTGGCATTGAAAAACGCGATCTGATGCATGTGCAGTTCAACCGCGTCGATCTGGAAATGCAGTTGCGGGTCAAGGATGTGTTCGACCCCGGCTGGCTGTTGAACCCTGCAAAGGTGTTCCCGCTGGATGTGACCGAGGGACGTCGCATCATCCGCCAAACTGCTGCTTGAGACGTTGGCCGATTTATATGCGGCGTGGAGATACTGATGACTGATTTGACAGGCACCGTGCTGACCCCCGAAACCGAGGATGAGTTGGCGAAAGTGGTTCGTTCCGCTCATGATAACCGCACGGCGTTGCAAATTCGCGGCGGTGGGACGCGGGACTTCGGGAATGAGGTTCGCACTGATGCGGTGCTGCAAACCGGCGGGCTGAGCGGAATTACACTGTACGATCCAGGGGCGCTAACCTTGGTCGCTCGGGCGGGAACACCCTTGGCGGATATCGAGGCTGCCTTGGCGGCTGAGGGGCAAATGCTGCCGTTTGAGCCGATGGACCATCGCGGCATTTTGGGCACAACCGGCACGCCGACCATTGGTGGTGCTGTGGCGGTGAACGCCTCCGGCCCGCGCCGGTTAAAGGCTGGCGCCTGCCGGGATAGCCTGATCGGCGTGCGTTTCGTGACCGGAGAGGGCGAGATCATCAAAAATGGTGGCCGTGTGATGAAGAACGTCACCGGCTATGATTTGGTCAAGCTGCTGGCCGGCAGTTATGGCACTTTGGGCGTGTTGACTGAGGTGTCGTTCAAGGTGTTGCCCCGCCCGCAGGCCACTGCGACCTTGGTCTGGCAGGGTCTGTCGGATGTTGATGCGGTGGCGATCTTGGCTGCTGCGATGCGGTCGCCCTATGACGTGTCCGGTGCGGCCCATGATCCGGCGGATGGCGGGCGGACTTATGTGCGGATCGAGGGATTGGACCAGTCGGTTTCCTATCGTGCGCAGGCATTGGCCCGCGATCTGGCATCCCATGGAGCGGCTGAAATTATTGCGGACGCTGCGCAAATCACTGCCATCTGGGCCGGTTTGCGCGATGCGGAACCATTGCGCGCAGAGCAGGGTGATATTTGGCGCGTTTCGGTTAAGCCCTCTGACGGTCCTGCGGTGGTTGCCGCCGCCGGCGCCGAGGCCGCGTTTTACGATTGGCAGGGCGGTTTGGTTTGGTTGCGGATGCCGCAGGGCGCCGCCTTGCGTGAACGGATTGATGGCATCGCAGGTCATGCGACCCTGATCCGCGGCACGGGCCAGCGTGTGTTTCAGCCGATGCCGATGCCGATTGCTCGGCTGTCGCAGGGGCTGCGCGCGCGGTTTGACCCGCGTGATATCCTCAATTCCGGCAAGATGATTTAGGACGGCGATATGCAGACGACCTTTACCCCCGAGCAACTGACCGATCCGGCGATTGCACGTTCCAACGAAATCTTGCGCAGTTGCGTTCATTGCGGGTTTTGCACGGCGACTTGCCCCACCTATCAGGTGCTGGGGGATGAGCTGGACAGCCCGCGTGGCCGGATTTACCTGATCAAGGATATGCTGGAAAACGAGCGTAAGCCGGATGCAAAAACGGTGAAGCATGTGGACCGTTGCCTGAGCTGTCTGGCCTGCATGTCCACCTGCCCATCCGGCGTGCACTACATGCATCTGGTGGACCACGCCCGCGCCTACATCGAGAAGAATTACGACCGGCCCTTTATGGATAAGGCGCTGCGCTGGACGCTGTCGCAAATCCTGCCCTATCCGGGGCGGTTCCGTGCGGCCCTGGGCTTGGCGAAGCTGGGGCGGCCCTTTCGCCGGTTCATGCCTGATCCTCGGCTGCGGGCAATGCTGGACATGGCGCCCCGCGATATTCCCTCACCATCGCCCAATGATCGCCCGCAAAGCTTTCCTGCGCAGGGGCAACGGATCAAGCGTGTGGCCCTGATGACAGGCTGTGCGCAAAAGGCGCTGAACACCGACATTAACGATGCCACCATCCGCATTTTGCGACGGCATGGTGTCGAGGTTGTGGTTGCGCAGGGCGCTGGCTGTTGTGGTGCGCTGACCCATCATATGGGGCGCGAGGATAAGAGCCATGCCTCCGCCGCCGCCAATGTGCGTGCTTGGGTGACGGAGATGGATGGAGAGGGGCTTGACGCGATCGTGATCAATACCTCTGGCTGTGGAACCACGGTCAAGGATTACGGACATATGTTCCGCAACGACCCGCTGGCGGCGGATGCGGCGCGGGTGTCGGGGATTGCGCGTGATATTTCTGAGCTGCTCGAAACGCTGGACCTGAACGCGCAGCCGCAATCGCTGCGCGTGGCCTATCATTCCGCCTGTTCATTGCAACACGGCCAGCAGATCAAGGATACGCCTAAGAAGCTGTTGAAAAAGGCCGGATTTACAGTGGTAGAGCCGCGTGACCCGCATCTATGTTGTGGGTCGGCAGGCACCTATAACCTGATGCAGCCCGAGATTTCGGGGCAGCTAAAGGCACGTAAGGTCGAGACATTGCAGGCCACAAAACCCGACCTGATCGCCGCCGGTAATATCGGCTGCATGATGCAAATCGGATCCGCAATCGGCGTGCCGGTGGTGCATACGGTTGAGCTGCTCGACTGGGCCACAGGCGGGCCGAAGCCGCGCGCCTTGACTGTAGGCGATTGATCCCAGCCCCGCAGACTGTAAAAGTCACGCGGGGCGGAGGGTCCGATGCGATTTTTGATTTTGATGCTGGCGTTGCTGGCAAGTGGTGCCAACGCCGAGGGCCGCCGCCTGTTATCGGTCGAGGAGGCCGAGGATTGGCAGGCCGTGGGTCGTCTGAACATCGACGGGCGGGGGTTCTGCACCGGTGCGCTGATCGCGCCCGATCTGGTGCTGACAGCGGCGCATTGCGTGTTTTCCGAACGAACGCGGCGGCTGGTACGGCCAGACGCGCTGCACTTCGTTGCGGGCTATTACATTGGCGATTACGTCGCGCATCGGCGTGTGCGGCGCGTGATGGTGCATCGCGGCTATGACCCCCTGCGTGAATTGAGCGAGCAGCAGATCGTGTCTGATATCGCCGTGCTGGAACTATCCGAGCCGATCAATGATGTGCGCCCGTTCGAGCGTGAGCTGCGCCCCCGCGCGGGTGATCCCATCGTCGTCGTTTCCTATGCCCGTGATCGGCCTGAGGCCCCCTCGATTCAGGAGCCGTGTGAGACGATCGCCGTGCAGGATCGGTTTGTGGTGATGGATTGCGATGTGACCTTTGGTGCGTCGGGCAGTCCGGTTTTTACCGTGCGCAACGGGCGTGCGCGGATTTCATCTGTCGTGTCCGCCATCGGACGGCGGGGTGGAGATCAGCAGGTGGCATATGGCGCGGCGATTGATGAGGGGGCGCTCGATTCGGTGCTGACCGATATTGTGCATGGGGATGCGGATCGCGGCATTCGCCGCCCCGGCGCAAGCATTGCGGAACAGTTGGGGCGCGAGTGAATGGCCCCCTTGAATGGCGTGACGCGCCTTCCCAAATAGTTTGATGTGAGGCGCCGATATCGGGCTTCGCGAAGTTCTGGGGCGGTCCATAGATGGAGGCCCTAAGCAAACGTATCGCTTTTGGAAGGATGCATCATGCGTAATACTGATTTTTCCCCGTTCTACCGCTCCACTGTTGGTTATGACCGGTTGTTCAACCTGCTGGACACTGTCGCTGATAATGGTCAGACGGGATATCCCCCCTATAATATCGAAAAAACCGGTGACGATGCTTATCTGATTACGGTGGCTGTTGCTGGATTTGCTGAGGATGAGCTGTCAATTGAGGCACGCGATGGCCAGTTGGTCGTTTCCGGCAAGAAGTCGGCGACCGAGCGTGAGCCAAGCTATCTGCATCGCGGCATTGCGACCCGTGCATTTGAGAAGCGGTTCCAGCTGGCCGATCATGTTCGCGCATTGGGTGCGCGCACCGAAAACGGGCTGTTGCACATCGAATTGGTGCGTGAAGTGCCCGAAGCATTGAAGCCACGGCGCGTTGAAATCCAATCGGCCAAGGCATTGTCCGCCCAAACCGTCAGTGCCTGAAACTAAGGTTTTGCGCTGAGTTGAAGCCGCCCTACGGGGCGGCTTTTTTTATGCGTGATCGATAACGTGAACGCGCAAGGCGTTGCATTTGCAGTCTAATGTTGTGCGCGTTTCGGATGTGATCACAAAAAATTACACGTAATTCCGCTGCATTCTCGAGGGCGGGATGCCCCTGAATTTCGCAGCTCAAATGCAGAAATTGAACGCTAGTTCATTTTACCCCCTTTACGTGGCTGAAAATCTGCTGGTACGTTTCAAACTCCAACGAAGCAACTTGCGCAATTATCCATCGCCAATAAGAGCGAGTGCGCAAAATCTGGCTTCACAGGGGGGAGAAGAAGAATGAATAAGTCCGTACTCGGCGATCTCGATACGTTCCCGAAGCTGTTGGCGCATAACGCGCAACGGTTCGCTGACGCGCCTGCGTACAGGGTGAAAGAATTCGGGATCTGGCAAAGCTGGACCTGGGCCGAGGCCTATGCAGACATGCGCGCAACCGCGCTGGGGCTGCTGGAACTGGGGCTGGAGAAGGGTGACCATGTCGCCATCATCGGCACAAACCGGCCCGAGCTATATATCGCGATGACCGCGATTTCCGCCGCCGGTGGTGTTCCGGTTCCGATCTATCAGGACGGTGTGGCGGAGGAGATCGCATACGTTCTGGATCATTGCTCGGCCAAGCTGGTTGTGTGTGACGATCAGGAGCAGGTCGATAAGGTTTTGGAAGTCCGCGAAAAGCTGCCTGATCTGCGGCAGATCGTTTACCGTGATCCGCGCGGGCTGCGCAAATATGATCACGAAACGCTGCACGGGCTTGAGGCGCTGATCACGCGCGGTAAGGCATTGGAGGCATCGCTGGGTGCCGCAATGGACGCCGATATTGCGACACGCGGTATCGATGATACCTGCGTCATGCTGTACACATCCGGCACGACAGGCCGCCCCAAGGGCGTGGTTCTGTCCAACCGCAATATTCTGGTTACGGCGAAAAACAGCTGTGAATTCGATGGGTTGCGTCAAACGGATAGCGTTATTGCCTATCTGCCTATGGCATGGGTCGGCGATTTCATCTTCTCGATGGGGCAATCGCAATGGACCGGTTTCTGCGTTTGTTGTCCCGAGAGCGAGCACACCATGCAGACCGATCTGCGTGAGGTTGGGCCGAGCTACTTCTTCGCGCCGCCCCGCTTTTTCGAGGGCCTGCTGACCAATGTGATGATCCGGATGGAGGATGCCTCCAAGATCAAGCAGAAGTTGTTCCACAAATACATGGCCTTGGCCAAGACGGTCGGTCCGAAAATGCTGGACGGTAAGCCGGTTAGCCTGGGCGAGAAAATTCAGTACGCCATCGGCAACGCGCTGGTTTACGGCCCGCTGAAAAATACGCTGGGCATGTCCAAGGTGCGGATCGGCTATACCGCCGGTGAGGCTATCGGACCGGAAATCTTTGATTTCTATCGCTCGCTGGGCATCAACCTCAAGCAGCTCTATGGTCAGACAGAGGCGTCGGTTTACATCACGCAACAGCCTGACGGGCAGGTGCGTGCGGATACGGTCGGCGTTCCGTCGCCTGACGTTGAAATCCGCATCGGTGACAGTGGCGAGGTGTTCTATCGCTCTCCCGGTACGTTCGTTGAATATTATAAGAATCCCGAGAGCACCGCTTCGACCAAGGATCCCGAGGGCTGGGTCGCAACCGGCGATGCGGGCTTCATCGAGAAGGAAAGCGGCCATCTGCGCATTATCGACCGGGCCAAGGATGTTGGCAAAATGGCCGATGGTTCGCTGTTCGCGCCGAAATATGTCGAGAACAAGCTGAAGTTCTTTCCCAACATTCTGGAGGCCGTGGTTTTCGGCAACGATCGCGACAATTGCACTGCATTCCTGAATATCGATCTGGGCTCCGTCGGCAACTGGGCCGAGCGCAACAACATCGCCTATGGTTCCTATCAGGAACTGGCGCAGCACCCGCAGGTGCTTGCCACGCTTCAGGCGCATGTTGAGGAGGTCAACCGCTCCGTCGCGCAGGACGAGATGCTGTCCGGCTGCCAAATCCATCGCTTCCTTATCCTGCACAAGCAGTTGGACGCCGATGATGGCGAACTGACACGCACACAAAAGGTGCGTCGCCGGATTGTTGAGGAACGCTACGCTGATCTGATCACCGCGCTTTATGACGGTTCCGATGGTGTCTTTGCCGATACCGAAGTGACCTATGAGGATGGCCGTAAGGGTCGCGTCAGCGGTCAGCTTGAAATCCGCGATGCAGCAACCGTTGCCGTAAAGGCGCATTCGGTCGCCGCGGAATGATACCCAAATCGGCGTTCCGCCCCCGTAATATCCCCGCCCCGGGCGACAGCCTGTGCCCAGCGATCCCGTTTGAGGTGAAGCGATGAATGATATGAACCACGATAGCTACGTCACACCAGATGGCCGCACCATTGGTCCGGTGATGATGGAGGTACAAAACATCACGCTGCGCTTTGGCGGTGTGGTCGCGATCAAGGATATCTCCTTCGATATCCGAGAGGGTGAAATCCGCGCAATTATCGGCCCGAACGGCGCGGGGAAATCCTCGATGCTGAACGTCATCAACGGCTTTTACCACCCGCAGGAGGGGGGCATCTACTTCCGCGGGGAAAAGCGCGGGCCGATGAAACCCTATCAGATTGCGCAGCAGGGCATCGCCCGCACATTCCAGAACATCGCGTTGTTCAAGGGGATGAGCACGCTGGACAACATCATGACGGGCCGTTTCACCCATATGAAGGCACCGGTCTGGAAGCAGGCATTGTGGCATGGTGAGGCAGAGCGCGAGGAGATCGAGAACCGCGAAGTGGTCGAGAAGATTATCGACTTCCTCGAAATTCAGGCGATCCGCAAGACGCCGGTTGGCCGTTTGCCATACGGTCTGCAAAAGCGGGTCGAGCTGGGCCGCGCCTTGGCCGCGGAACCCAAGTTGCTGCTGCTGGATGAGCCGATGGCCGGCATGAACGTTGAGGAGAAGGAGGACATGTCCCGCTTTATCCTGGACGTGAACGATGAGTTCGGCACCACGATTGCCCTGATCGAGCACGATATGGGCGTGGTCATGGACATTTCCGACCGCGTGGTTGTGCTGGATTACGGACGTAAGATCGGCGACGGCACACCGGCAGAGGTTATCGCCAATCCCGAGGTGATCGACGCCTATCTGGGTGTGTCCCATGATTAAGGTTCTCGCATTAATGCTGGCCTCCGGGCCGCTTGCTGCACAGGAAAGCGGGCAAATGCTCGACCTGTTCAGCGCGCATTGCCTGCCGCATATCGAGGCAGGTGCCGCGATTTCGCCTGAGCTGGAGCCCGCATCGGATGCCGTTGTCGCTAGCCTGATTGACGGTGCGGCAGGGCGCGCATGGGTTGCTGAAAACCCTGCACTGGCGCTGTTCGATTATGACGATGTGCAATCGTGTGGCGTGTTCGGTTTGGGGGTGAATGCGGATGAGTTTGTAACCGCCGCAACATCCTTTGCCACCGATGCAGGAATGATTGAGGGGCCGGCCGGACAGGGGCGGACCCAGTTTCTAAAACAACGTGAAGACGGGGAAGTTACCCTGCTGGTCGTGATGGCGGTCCCGGGACCGGATGTCGCCGCACTTAACGCCATGAGCCTGCCCGCAGGCGATTGGTCCAACACCGTTCTGGGAGAGAACTGATGCCGATCTGGCTGCTTAATACGCTGGAAGTCTCGATCAACGGACTGATGACGGGAGTACTATATTCCCTCGTCGCGTTGGGCTTCGTTTTGATTTTCAAATCCTCGGGTGTTTTCAATTACGCCCAAGGGGTTATGGCCCTGTTTGCCGCACAATCGCTAGTCGGCATTCAAACCGGACAGGTGCCGTTTGCGCATCTGATCAACGCGATCACCGGTCTGCATGTGTCGCGTTTCGGGTTCGATGTGCCGTCCATTCTGGCGATCATCCTGACCACTCTGGTCATGGTGGTGTTTGCATGGGTCGTGGTGCGGGTCATCATGGTGCGACTGGTCAATCAGGAGCCGATCATTCTGTTCATGGCGACCATCGGACTGGCCTATTTCATGGAGGGTTTTGGCGACCTGATGTGGGGCGCTGAGCTGAAGTCGCTGGATGTCGGGTTGCCCTCGGGCGGGTCGTTCTGGATCGAGGATGTGACCGCACAATGGGCGCGTGAGGGGGAAACCTATTGGGGTATGTATGTCGATACACTGGATATCTGGGCAACCGTGATTGCGGTGTTCCTGGTGGCTGGTCTGACGATTTTTGCCCAGTACACCAAGGCCGGAACCGCGATGCGTGCGGTGGCAGATGACCATCAGGCGGCGCTGTCGGTTGGTATCTCGCTGAACCGGATCTGGATCATGGTTTGGTCGATTGCGGGTTTCGTTGCACTGGTCGCGGGTATCATGTGGGGCGCTAAATCGGGCGTGCAATTCTCACTCAGCCTGATCGCGCTAAAGGCGCTGCCGGTGCTGATGCTGGGCGGCTTTACCTCGATCCCCGGTGCCATTGTTGGCGGCCTGATTATCGGAATGGGTGAGAAGCTGTTCGAATTCGCAATCGGTGCGCCGTTCCTGGGTGGCGCGACTGAAAACTGGTTCGCCTATGTGCTGGCCCTGCTGTTCCTCGTGTTCCGGCCCCAGGGTCTGTTTGGCGACAAGATCATCGAGCGTGTGTGATGAACAGCAACCCTGAAAACAATACAGTAGTAGGAGGGCGCGATGCTCTATCGTGAGGCAGGCGACTATAAGACATCCTACACGGATGACGCGCAAACCTTCCCGATCAAACTGGATCGCTGGTGGTATTATGCGGTGGTGTTCGTCGCATTCTGTATCGTGCCATTCGTCCTGACGGATTACACGGTGAACGCGATTATGCTGCCGTTCCTGATCTTTGC
This sequence comes from Pontivivens marinum, assembly GCF_900231835.1. Taxonomy (GTDB): domain Bacteria; phylum Pseudomonadota; class Alphaproteobacteria; order Rhodobacterales; family Rhodobacteraceae; genus Pontivivens; species Pontivivens marinum. Next base: position 104,625 of record NZ_OCTN01000008.1, read on the forward strand.
CATTGCGGCATTGGGGCTGAACATCCTGACCGGATATTGCGGTCAGGTGTCACTGGGAACCGGTGGTTTCATGGCCGTGGGCGCCTATGCGACCTATAAGTTGATGACGGCCTTTCCTGACCTGAACATCTTTTTCATCGTGATCCTGTCGGGGCTTATCACGGCGATTGTGGGGGTTTTGTTCGGTCTGCCATCGCTGCGGATCAAGGGGTTCTATCTGGCGGTGGCGACACTGGCGGCGCAGTTCTTCCTTGTCTGGTTGTTCAACAAGGTGCCGTGGTTCTACAACAATTCGGCATCCGGCCAGATTTCCGCACCCGAGCGGACCATTTTTGGCCAAGCGGTAACAGGCCCGAATGCGGAGCCATGGGTGGCCTATCTGTTCTGTCTCATCTTTGTTTTCACGTTGGCATGGCTGACGCGGAACTTGACACGGGGCCGGATCGGGCGGTCGTGGATGGCCATTCGGGATATGGATATTGCGGCGGAAATCATCGGCGTGAATCCATTGCGGACCAAGCTGAGCGCGTTTGCTGTCTCGTCGTTCTTTATCGGGATTTCCGGCTCGCTGTTTTTCGCGGTCTATCTGGGTGCGGCTGAGGTTGGTGAAGCGTTCGGTATCCAGAAATCGTTCCTGGTGCTGTTTATGGTCATCATTGGCGGACTTGGCTCGATCTTTGGTGCCTTTGCCGGTGCGGCGTTCATGGTTCTGCTGCCTGTGTTCCTGAAGATTTTCTTTGTGGATACGCTGGGTTGGCCGACGGATATTGCCGCGCATATCAACTTTCTCATCGCTGGCGGTCTGATCGTATTTTTCCTGATTGTAGAACCACACGGCCTTGCCGCACTGTGGCGTACGGTGAAGGAAAAACTGCGTCTGTGGCCGTTCCCGCACTAAGCTTTCAATTATACGACCCCGGACAAACCGGGGCGTTAATCTCAACCGGAGGAAATCTAGAATGAAGCTCAAGACCCTTGTACTCGCGGCATGCACAACCGCAATCGTTGCTGGCTCGGCATCTGCCGATCTGGTGTTTCCGCTGCTCGATTACCGGACTGGCCCATATGCATCGGGCGGTATTCCGTTCGCTGATGGCTATGCCGACTATCTGACCCTGTTGCAGGAGCGTGATGGTGGCATCGGTGGTGAGCCGATCCGTCAGATCCCGTGCGAAACCGGCTATAACACCGAGCGTGGCGTGGAATGCTATGAATCGACCAAGGGCGAAGGCGCGCTGGTTTATCAACCACTGTCCACCGGCATTACCTATCAGTTGATCCCGAAGGTGACGGCAGACGACATTCCGATGCACACCATGGGGTATGGCCGGACTTCGGCGTCGAATGGCGAAGTGTTCAGCCACGTGTTCAACTATCCTGCGAACTACTGGGACGCAGCATCGGGCATCGTGAACTACCTGCTGGAGGAAACCGGCGGCGATCTGGAGGGCAAGACCATCGCGTTGGTCTATCACGACAGTTCGTTCGGCGCGGAGCCCATCCGCACATTGCAGGCACTGGGTGAGGAGCACGGCTTTACCGTTTCGCTCAAGGCCGTTAGCCCTCCGGGTAACGAGCAGCGTTCGACTTGGCTGGAAGTACGTCGTGAGCGTCCCGACTACGTCATCATGTGGGGCTGGGGTGTACAGAACTCCGTTGCGATTCAGGAAGCTGCGAACATCCGCTTCCCGATGAACAACTTCTACGGCGTTTGGTGGTCGGGTTCCGAGAATGACGTGATCCCGGCTGGTGCGGGTGCTGATGGCTATCGCTCTGTGACGTTCCACGGTGTGGGCGATGACTACCCTGTCTATGACGACATTCAGGCACATGTTGTTGATGCGGGCCTTGCCGCTGGTGCCGGCGATCAGATCGGAACGGTGCTGTATAACCGCGGAATGTACGCGGCGATGCTGGCAGCCGAGGCTGTGAAGACCGCGCAGGAAATCCATGGCGTGGCCGACATCACTCCAGCAATGATGCGCGACGGCATGGAGGCATTGGTGATCGACGAGGCGAAGATGGAAGCACTGGGCCTGCCGGGCTTCGGTCCTGAATTCTCCGTATCCTGTGCGGATCACGGTGGTCCGGGCAGCTCCGCCATGGCGGAATGGGATGCGGACACGCAGACCTGGTCGCTGATTTCGGATTTCGCGGATCCCGACAAGGACGTGATTGGTCGTCTGGTGATGGAAGATTCTCTGGCCTATGCGGCTGAGAACAACATCCCAGAGACACGTTGCGAGTAATCCAATCACCGCTCCTGGCGTATCGCGCCGGGAGCAATTCAGAATAGGGGAGCCCGATGCTGGACACTGCGCAAACTGATGAGACACTGCTCGAAGTGAACAATATCGAGGTGATCTATAATCACGTGATCCTCGTATTGAAGGGCGTCAGCCTGAAGGTGCCAAGAGGCGGCATCACCGCATTGCTGGGCGGTAACGGTGCCGGGAAAAGCACAACCTTGAAGGCGATTTCGGGCTTGCTCGCCTCGGAACGTGGCGAGGTGACAAAGGGGTCTATCCTGTATCGTGGCGCGACCACGCAGGACCGATCCCCCAATGATCTGGTACGCGGTGGCGTCATTCAGGTGATGGAGGGGCGTCATTGCTTCGAGCATTTGACGGTCGAGGAAAACCTGATGACCGGCGCCTATACCCGCTCCGCCGCTGAGGCGAAGCAGGGTCTGGAGATGGTCTATAACTACTTCCCCCGTCTGCGCGAACGTCGCAAATCGCAGGCCGGATATACCTCCGGTGGGGAACAACAGATGTGCGCGATTGGCCGTGCATTGATGTCCAAGCCTGAAACAGTCCTCCTAGACGAGCCATCAATGGGGCTAGCACCCCAATTGGTTGAGGAAATCTTTGGTATTGTGAAAAGTTTGAACGAGCAGGAGGGAGTTTCCTTCCTATTGGCCGAGCAAAATACCAATGTAGCGTTGCGATATGCGCATTATGGCTACATTCTGGAGTCGGGCCGTGTGGTGATGGATGGTGTTGCATCCGAACTGCGTGAGAACCCGGACGTAAAAGAGTTCTATCTAGGGGTTGGTGACGAGGGCCGTAAGAGCTTTCGTGATGTTCGATCCTATCGTCGGCGTAAGCGTTGGTTGAGTTAAAATAATTGCCAAGCGGTGGCCTGAACGGAACGCCGCTTGCACGCGCTACATCCCGGGGAGGGGAATGAATATGCGAGCCACTATAGCGGCGATTGCGGTCTGTGCCGCAACCGCCACACCGGCCATGGCCGACCTCACAATGGTAAGTCTAACCTATCGCACCGGCCCCTATGCCGCAGGCGGTATTCCGTTTTCGGACGGTTATGCAGACTATTTCACAATGCTAAATGAACGCGACGGCGGCATTGGCGGTGTTCCGATCGAATTGCTGGAATGTGAGTTTGGCTATGCCACGGACCGTGGTGTTGCATGTTACGAGGAAACCGTCACGCAGGGCGCGCTGGTCTATCAGCCGCTGTCCACGGGCGTAACGGTTGAGCTGATCCGCCGCGTGCAGGAGGATGAGGTCGTTCTGCACACGATGGGTTACGGGCTGACGGCGGCGTCGGACGGCGCGACCTATCCCTATGTTTTCAACTTTCCGGCACATTATTGGGACGGTGCGGTTGCGCAGATTGCATATCTCAAGGAACTGTATGGTGGTTCGCTTGAGGGTAAGCGGATCATGCATATGCACCATAATTCCGGCTACGGGCGTGAGCCGATCCCGACATTGGAGGCTTTGGCAGAGATTGAGGGATTTGAGCTGATCATGATGCCCGTCGATCATCCGGGTGAGGATCAATCCGCAATCTGGCCCGTCGTGGCTGAGGAAAGCCCGGATCACATCCTGCTTTGGGGATGGGGCGTGATGAACCGTGTAGCGTTAGAGGGCGCGGTCGAGGTCGGTTATCCCGTCGATCAGATGATGGGCATTTGGTGGTCTGCTGCTGAATCCGATCTGAAACCACTTGGCGACGCTGTTGAGGGATATCGCTCGGTCACGTTCCACGCGGTTGGCGATAATTTCGCGATTTTCAACGACCTGAACAATCTGGTTTATCAGCGCGATTTGGCGCGTGGCCGGATGAACAATATCGGTGAGGCGCTGTATAATCGCGGTGTTGCTGCTGCGATTTACGCGGCCGAGGCGATCCGTATTGCACAGGAAATTCATGGTGTTGGCGATGTAACCCCGCCCATGGTGCGCGACGGATACGAGCAGTTGACCTTGGACGATGCAGCATTCGAAGCATTGGGAATGGAGGGGTTCACCCCACCGATGCAGATCACGTGTGAGGATCATGGCGGTGGCGGCATGGTTGCCGTTGCTGAGTGGAATTCGCAGCAGCGCCGCTGGGTACAGATCACGGATTACTACCCGCCGGATGATGCGCTGATCGAACCCCAAATCCGTGAAGCATCGGCAGCATTTGCGCTGGCGAATGAGATCACTGCGACCGGTTGCCCCTCAAACTGAGGGGGCAGCTGTGATCGCGGTGCTCGGACAGATTTATTGATATGACATGGAGCAGACATGACCCATTTTGATGCCCTTGAAATCCGGTCCCGCGATCAACGCAACGCCGATCAGGGCAGCGCTCTTGCCGCGCTGATCGAACATGCTGTTACCCATGCGCCCGGTATGGCGGCGCATTTGGGGGCAGTGGGGCGGGTCTCATCGCTGGAGCAATTGGCGACCTTGCCCGTGTTGCGTAAATCCGATCTGGGTGCCGCGCAAAAGGCGTCGCCGCCCTTTGGTGGATTTGCGGCGGGGCGTTCACATCATGCATTCCAATCGCCGGGCCCGATTTATGAGCCAGGCGGAACCGGTGATGACTGGTATCGCATGGGCCGGTTTGCGCATGCTGCCGGGCTGGGTGCCGATGATCTGGTTCAGAACTGTTTCTCCTATCATTTCACGCCGGCGGGCATGATGTTTGAAAGTGGGGCAAAGGCAGTCGGCGCTCGGGTCTTCCCCGCAGGCACCGGCCAGACCGAGTTGCAGGCTCAGGCCGCGGCGCATCTGGGTGTGACCGCCTATGCCGGCACGCCGGATTACCTGAAGGTTATCCTCGATAAGGCGCAGGAGCTGGGCCTGTCGCTGGGCATCAAACGGGCCGTTGTTGGTGGCGGTGCGCTGTTCCCGTCGCTGCGGGCTGAATATGCGGATCGCGGTATTGCGTGCTTGCAGTGCTATGCCACCGCTGATCTGGGCAATATCGCCTATGAGAGTGCGGCGATGGAGGGAATGATCGTGGATGAGGGCGTGATCGTTGAGATCGTGCGCCCCGGCACCGGTGATCCTGTGGCGGAGGGCGAGGTCGGCGAGGTTGTTGTGACCAGCCTGAACCGCGATTACCCGCTGATCCGCTTTGCGACCGGTGACCTCAGCGCGGTGTTAACCGGCGAAAGCCCCTGTGGCCGTACGAATATGCGGATCAAGGGCTGGATGGGCCGTGCCGATCAAACGGCCAAGATCAAGGGGATGTTTGTGCGCCCTGAACAGGTTGCCGCCCTGGTTGAGCGGCACCCCGAAATTGCCCGCGCCCGTGTTACCGCAACCCGTCAGGGTGAACAGGATGCGATGCTGGTGCAGGTCGAATCCGATGGCGTGAACGCCGATGCCGTTTCGGACAGCGTGCGCGCCGTTCTAAAGCTGGGCGGTCAGGTCGAGGTGGTGGCCAAGGGAACCCTGCCAAATGATGGCAAGGTTATTGACGATCAGCGCAGCTACGATTGATCCTTAGCCGCGGGGCAGGCCCAGTGCCTGCATCGCGGCGAGGGGGTCCTCATGCGACCAGATTTCACGCCCGACGGCGAGGAAATCAACCAGCGGTGTCAGCGTGGTGATTAGTTCCGGTGTCAGGCCACCCTCGGCCACGACTGGAACCTCAACCACCTTGGACCACCAATCGAACAGGTCCAGTTCCACCACGGACCCGTCGCCCAGCAGGGGGTCGGGGCTGGTCGGGCCGAAGGTGATGTAATCTGCGCCGCCCTCACCAGCATTCATGCCAACATGGCGCGAGCTGCCGCAGAACGTGCCGATGATCGCATCCGCACCCAGATCGCGGCGCACATCGCGCACGGCCCGTGGATCGCTAAGGTGAACACCGTCCAGCCCATGCACGCCAACCATGCGGTAGTGATCCGCGATAACCAATGCGACGTCGCGCTGGTGGCAAATATCGCGCAGTTGATCGGCGGCTTGGGCGATGTCCTCTGCCTCGGCGCCGGGCATGTCTAGGCGCACGCATCCGATCTCACGCGCGTCCAGAACCCGTTGCAGGGTTTCGCCGAAGGTGGCCAAGTCGAACTTGGCTGGGGTGATCAGGTAGATCTGTGGTTCTTCAGCAATAATCTCGGCCATGGGGCGCTCCTAATAGTTGCGGCACATTTAGACGGTCGGCGTGACGTTCTCAATCCCCTGCATTGCGTGCAGATGGATGCCAGTCGGGGGCGGCAAGTTCGAACTGTGAAAATTCAAAGCCCGGGCTGACGGTGCATCCGACCAAAGTCCACGCGCCCAGTGAGGTTGCCGATTGCCAGCATCCCGCCGGTACAATGCGCTGCGGGCGCTGGCCTGCGGTCAGCTCCGCCCCTAGGATCACCGCCTGCGCGTCGTGGCCGTTTTCGGTCAGGGATAGAACCAGCGGCGCGCCGGCATACCAGTGCCAAATCTCGGCCGCATCAACGCGGTGCCAGTGTGAGAATTGATCTGCGGTTAGCAGGAAATAGATCGCGGTTCCGGCGGCGCGTTCGCCCGGTGCCGCATCTGCGCGCCATGTCTCACGATACCAGCCGCCCTCGGGGTGGGGTGACAGGTCGAGCGTCTTGATGATCTCATCAGCGGTCATTTTGCGGCCTGTAGCGGTGCGCAGGCCAGTTCCACTGCACGGCCAAGCTGCTGTGTTGGGTCGAATAGGTTGTCCCAGTCCAGCTGCACAGGGCTTTCCGCCTGTAATATCGCGCGCAGTGATGTGGTGGCGTTGGTACGGGTGCACGCATCCTTGACCATGGCGGCGGCGTCTGGGCGTGGCATATGTGCGCTGAGGGCGAAGGTCACAGGTTCCGCGAACATCGTGCCGTTGGTCGCATCGATGGCGGCGCGCATCGCATCGGGGTTTGGCGCAATGCCGTCGGCGATATTTTGCACGTGGCGCAGGGCGGCACCGGTTGCGCAGGCCAATTGGGGCAGGGCCAGCCATTCCTGCGCCCATGCAGCGCCATCGCGGTCGCCCTCGGTCATTTGGCTGTGCAGCATTGATGAGGTCAGCGTGGCCACATGGCGGCACAGGGCGACCGTGGTTTCAGCCGCCACCGGATTTGCCTTATGCGGCATGGTGGACGATCCGCCAGCGGTGGATAACGTCACCTCTGCCGGATGGGTTTGGACCAGTTGAAGGACATCAGTTGCGATTTTGCCCAGCGTGCCCGCGACCAGCGCCAGCCAGCATGCGAATTCAGCAACGCCGTCCCGCGTGGCGTTCCATGAATGATCGGGAGTGGATAGGCCAAGAGCCTCGGCCAGCATTTCCTCCAGCTTTACCGTATCAGAGCCCAACGCGGCGGAGGTTCCCGACGCGCCGGACAGGCTGACCCGTTGCAGGCGTGGTCGCAGTTCGGCCAAGCGGTCCAGATGGCGGGGCAGGGCGGCATGCCATGTTGCAACCCGTGCCCCAAATGTTGTCGGAGTTGCGATCTGATGCCGTGTGCGTGCGGCCATGACGACCTGCGCGTGTTTATCGGCAAGTGTGGCGAGGGTGCTGGCCAATGCCTCAACCCGTGCGCCCAGAATATCGGCAGTGCGGCGCAGGCGAATGATCAGGCCCGTATCGACCAAATCCTGCGAGGATGCGCCGTGATGCGCCCATCGCGCATGGTCCGGTGCCTTCATCTCCTTGCGAAATGCGGCAACCAATGCAGGGCCAGCAACGCCGGCGCTTGCCACGCCCCGCGCCATTGCGGATGGGTCTAGTTGTACCTCGCGGGCGCTGCGGGCGATGAACAGGGCGCTTTCCAGCGGGATGATCCCCAACTTTCCCTGCGCATCGGCCAGTGCGCCCTCGAATAACAACATGGCGCGGATTTCTGCTGTGTCGCTGAACAACACGGCCAGTTCCGCATCCGAGGTCAGTTCGCGGTATAGCGGGCTATCAAAGGGGGTGAAGCTCATATCGTTGGGTTCTCGCAATCAGGATCGGGCAGCAAGTGTCCGGTTTGTTCAATAAAGCGGTTTATGGCCTGCGCTGTCATTTCCGGCGCATCATAAGGGGTTAGGTGCCCGCATCGCGGTATTAATTGCAGTTGGGCGCCGGGAATGCCCTCGGTCATCTCACGCATTAGATCAGGCGGGGTAATGCGGTCGTCGCGCCCGACAAGGCCCATCGTGGGCAGGCGCAGCGCGTCGGTTGAGATGCGCAGGTCGGTATGTGCCACGGCCTGACACATGCGGCGCACGGTCTGCGCGGGTGTGCTTTGGGCGATGTCGCGCAGGTGGGTATCGGCGGATTTACGTGTCGCGGAATGCAGTAACGCTTGTGCACGTTCCGCATCGGGCAAGGTGGATAGGGCGTGGGCGCGGGTCAGCCAGCGCTCCTCCGTCTCCAGCTTGGCAGCAGTGCCGATCAGAACCATTGCGCGCACGGATTGCGGAAACTCGGCAGCGAGGGCCTGCGCGATCAACCCGCCGATCCCCATGCCAACAACCAGCGTGTCCTTTAACCCCAGTGCGAACAGCATATCTGCAACATCGTAGACAATATCGCGCATGGACCAGTCCCCATCAGGGGCATCGCTGCCCCCGTGTCCGCGCAGGTCCGGCATCACGATCCGGACACCTTTGTTCAAATGCTGTGTAGTTTCGCTCCAAATCTCCCGATTTAGGCCGTAATCATGCAATAGAAGAACCGCAGGCCCATGGTCGCTGCGAATTTCTGTAAGGTTCAGAGTGTTGCGGCCGGGTAGGTGAAACAACGTAGAAAATCCCTTTCCACTGGGTCGTAGAGACGTAAAATTTACCCTTAGGCGTTTTCTCGCCGAGTTTTAAGCGTAACCGTGCGGACCAGTGCCGCCCTGAATAGCAAGTACCCTGCATGACCAATCACAGCAATGAGACACCTTCAAATGAACGCACCGGGCAAGTGCGTGCCGTTTTGCGGGCGATGACATTGTTGCGCGAAATCGCTGCCTCTGATGGCGGCCTGACCCTGACCAGCGCTGCGGCAAAGGCAGGATTGCCTGCATCCACCACCCATAGGCTGCTCACCACGATGGAGGGGGAGCGGTTCGTTCGTTACGATATGAATGCGGGCATGTGGCAAATCGGCGTGAATGCATTTGTCACTGGCGCAGCATTTGTTCGCACACGGAACCTGACGGGACTGGCGCGACCCTTTCTACGCCGTTTGGTCGATTCCACGGGCGAGACAGCAAATATCTTTGTTGAGAGCGGAGGGCAGGTGGTTTGTCTGGATCAGATGGAAAGCCGCCACGCAATGCGGGCCATGACACAGGTTGGCGCGCGATTGCCAATGCATGCATCCGGCTCAGGCAAGGCGCTGCTATCCATGATGTCACGCGAACGGCGTGAGGGTTTGCTGGATACGCTCGACCTGCCCGCACTGACCGCCGCAACAATAACGGATCGTGCCACGTTGGATCAGGCTCTGACAGATGCGCGGCATTTGGGATATGCCACAGATTACGGCGAGCATTTCGACGGCCTCGGCTGTGCCGCCGCCGTAATCTTTGGCGAAACAGGCGATCCGATTGCCGCTGTTTCCGTTTCTGGCCCTCAATCACGGCTGGTTGAGGGGCGCATGTCCGAGCTGGGACAATACGTTCGCAAGATCGCTTTGGAGATCACAAATGAGTACGGCGGACGCGCTCCGTAACTTTTCGCAAAAAACTCACAAATTGCGCTTGCTGCCCCCGAATGCCTTTGCTAAACCCCGCTCAGTCGAGAGGCGATGGTCCGGCGTAGCTCAGCGGTAGAGCAGTTGACTGTTAATCAATTGGCCGTAGGTTCGATCCCTACCGCCGGAGCCAAACCTTTCGTAAGTTGTTGAAATACCTATCGAAGTCACGGCGTGGCTCCATAGGTGCGGCATCAGGGTGTTACATCCCCCTGCAGCCACATGGCATGACTGTTTCGTATCCGTCCCAACCGGATCTGAAACGAATGTTGAACCAACCCCATCTCTCAAAACGCGGCAATACCTATCAGTGGCGGCGTCGTTTGCGCCGACAATCCACAGGAATCGTCGATATCAAGCTCTCGCTGGGGACGACAGACCTGCGCTGCGCACATATCTTATCCCGCAGGATCAGTGCGGAAAGCGATATCGTCATGGAACAACTCACCCACCAACAGATCACGCCGGATATGGCGCGGCGCTGGCTTGCCAGTGTCATCGCCAAAGAGCGTGAGAAGATTGAGAAGCTCAAACTGCTGCATCGTTTTGATTCCCGCGATCCGGCAGATGACAATCGCCACGATCAGGCAACGGCGGATGCTTGGGCAAAGGTGATGGCGGAGGGCCTGCACGGCACGACGTCTGGTCAGCCATTGGTATCTTTGAATCTGGACATCATCCGCGCTGACCTCACCAGCGAAGCTTGCCAGAACATCATTCAACGCGATTTCAAGGCGTTAACTGGTCATCCTCAGCTTTCGGCCTTTGACCGTGCGAAGCTGATCTCCTTGCTGATCGCTGGAAAATCCGCAGCATGGAACCGGCATGGGGAGGCCTTGGCAGAAATCGACACGGCGGCAGATGATACTTGGGACAGCGCCTCTCAATTGCTTGCGCCAGAGCCAGAGTCGCCAACCGTTCCCCCGCTACCGTGTCCTGAGGTGGCCGCTGACACCCTTGATCCCGACATGCAGGCGGTTGTGTCACGCATGAACGAGATGAAGAGGAGCGAAGGCATTGAGGAAAAAACCCTGCGCCAATACGATAGCTTTGTTGGCCTGTTTACTACGCTGACAGGCATCAGCGACGTGCGCCTGATCCGCCAAACGGATGCCACGGGGTTTCGCGCGGCGCTTTACAAGCTGCCGAAAAGCTGGGGCAAAAGCCCCGCTGACCGCAATGCCACCCGTGAAGAAATTATGGCCCGCGCAGCCAAACTGCCAACGGAAAAGGTCGGGCTGTCCATCGGCACGATCAACCGCCACCTTGAGCATCTGGGCCAGATCGTTGAGTGGGCCTCGGATGAAGGGATTGCGGTTAACCCCAAGCTCAAACCCGGCAAATTGCGCCGCAAAGATACCGTGCGCGACTGTGACAAGAAGCAGGCGTTTAGCGAGGCAGAGCTGCGCCACCTCTTCAAATCCTCGGTTTGGACCGGGTCGAAGTCTGAATACCACCAGACCAAACCGGGCACGGAAGTTTACCGCAACGGCATCTATTGGTCGCCTGTGATCGGCGCGTTTACAGGGGCGCGGCGCGAAGAGATCGCAGGGCTGGCCCCGTCCGATATTGTTGAGCGCGACGGCATCCCTTGCCTTAGCATCGAGGATTCCGAGTTGCGGCGGATCAAGAACATCTCGTCAAAACGGATCGTGCCGATCCACAGCCGTTTGATCGAGCTGGGTTTCTTCGATTTCGTGGAAACAGCACGCGCCAAGGGGCAAGCCGAGCTGTTCCCCGATCTGCGTGAACCTGCAACGGGCAAGCATGGCCGCAAACTGGGCCGCCGGATGCGCCAGATCGTCGATAAGACCTTTGGGGCCGAAGGCGCTGGCTTGTCGTTCCACAGCCTGCGGCACTATGTTCAGGGCACGTTGGAACACGTTCCCGATGTCACCGACAAGGTGCTGCGCGACATCGTCGGCCATGAGGGCAAAGACACCCATGAGCGCACCTATAGCAAGCCTGCGCCGCCCGCTGTGTTGCAAGCGGCCATTGAGAGGTTGCCAGCCGTGATCTGATCAGACCCCCGGCCCGTCAGACGTCGGGTTGGTCTCTGAGTTTGCGTTCAGGATGCGGGTCAACTCGGCCCGCTGCTCCGCTTCCATATTCTCGCGCTGTTCGAGAACATAGGCCGCATCTGCGGCAATCTCTGCGCGCTCACGGCTTACGGTTTCTTCAATCGTGCGGCGGATGGATTGCGCGAGAGGCACCAGTTTCCGCATCACAGGTTGAAGGCGTTTTGCAATCCGCCTGCGGTCCTCTTTGGTCTTCGGCGCATTTGGTCCCCAGACCAACTTGTCCTCACTCGGTTTTGGCCCGGTCATCCAGCGCAGGACGGCACCGCCAAGCATATCGACGCCTTCAGCCAACGTTTTCATCAACGCCTTTGCCTTTGAAAGTTTTGCCTCAGCGGTCACGACCTTTGCCTCCACACGAGCCAACTCTGCTTCTGCCGTCTCCCGCTTCTTTTTCACCCCGTCCAAAGCCTGCGTTTCAGCCTGCTTTTCTGATTTCAGCGATTGAACTTGCCCCGAAGTCAGGGCCAAATCCTTCGTTTCCTTTTTCGCCAACGACTTCAGCCGATCAAGATTCTCGCCTTGTGTCACGACCTCAGATGTAACCTGATCCCTTTTTGCTGAAGCCTTCTCAACCTCTGCCTGCACATCCGTCAGCCCCTTTTCTGCATTTATTATTTCCGTTTTCACCCCCTGCAATTTCTCGGCCTCAGCAGCCGTCTCTGCCCTCACCTCCTGAAGTGTTGCCGTTGCCTCCTCCGCTACCTCAACACTATTTGCTGACTTTTCTTCTATGGTGACGAGCGCAGCCTCGGCATGAGCCCTCTTTTTGCGGGCGGCATCCGCTGCCCGTTCCTCTTCTTTGCGGTGGCGCTCTGCCGCCGCCACTTCGCGCGTCGCTGCCGCGTTCCTACGGCGCGCCTCCTTTACCGCGCGTTTGCGCGATTTCCGGATCGTGGCATTGCCGACGCTCCGCCCCTCTTCGATCATCTCTTTGGCCTTACTCTGTGCCGCATCCATAATCTCGCTGGATTTCTCATGACCCGCAGCCTGCTGATCGGCCCGCCATTCCGAAGGCGGGACATGGCGGCGCTTTTTCGGAACGTCTTCGCCAGCCTCTTTCGCAACCCGACGCGCCTCGGCCCTACGCTCTCCCCGCGCTATGCCAAGAGGAGCAAAAGCCTCACCCGCCAAATCCTGCGCATACTCATAGTTTTTCAAAAGTGGGTTCACCGAGGCCTGCAACACCTTCTGCCGCCCGCGATTTGCAGTGACTTTCTCTGTCCAGACCACTGCAACGAAATGGATGTGAAATGCCTCCTCGTCGTGATGCGCATTGGCATAGCGCAACTGACCGTCAGGGAAGTGCTTCCGCAGAAAGTCCATCGCCGTTTTCTTGAACGCCGCGACCTTCTCGGCGTCCCATTCGGCTTGACCGGTCCCGCCGAACCATTCTTTGTTGACCGTCAGGATGCCCTCACGCAAAGGACCGCCGGAACACCGCCGCCACGGATCGCTTTCCCCTTCTATGATCAGCGCCTCGCGTTCAGCTTTACGACCCTTCTTACGCAAGGCCTTCATCCGCTCACGGAAGTTGTTGCGCTTTGCTGCAGCGACTTCTGCCTTGATCGTTTCCTGCCATTTGGGTTCGCAATGCAGAACCTCATTCAGCTCTGACGCATCCAGATCAACATGAGAGAGATCGCCACCCGTGCGATGATCATGCATATCAAAGCGGCCAAGGTTGTCCGGATGCAGCCCTTGGAACCGCAGAACAATCGGCGGCTTTGGGGCGTTGATGGGTTGGGGATTGTCAAATCTGGCATGAACGGACATGGTGGACCTCGGGTTATCTGCTTTCCCCAAGAATACCCGATAGCCCTGAAAATCCCGGCACAGGTCGCGGCGGTTTTCTGTGGATTGCGCATCACGAACCTGTGAGAATTGCCGCTACGCTACTCACTAGACATGTTGCGGTCCGGGCAAGCCCTCCCCACAACATGACGCTCACTCAGGGGATACCCCCGAGACCCCTTCTCGTCAGATCCGTTCGGGCCAAGCCCTTCCTGATCTTCCTACGACCAGCAGCCTGCTGGACCCGTAACGTTGTGCGAAATTGTTTTTCTTACAACGTGTTAAGAGCAGCTTGTCATATCACAATATCACGCGTGTTTTTCCCGCTTGCAACCATCGTTGTCAGCCCACTATGCTTATCGCCATTATGAAGCACCTTTCCATTCGAATTAGTCGCATAGGCTCATAAGACCCTTTTCGGGTCCATCACGCCTGCTGCTCTCTAATCGAATGCTGCCCCTTCCGGGGCGAATGAAAGGCCCTCCCCCATGACCACCTCTACCGTTCCCGCTCGTTTCCTCGGGTTTGATCTGCCCACCTCGCCGGAGGATTCCGTCGATAAGGTCCGTGATCGTCTGATGCGCAGCCAGCAAGCCCGCGCAGTGCGGCGGCCCGCTACGCCCGCAGTCAAAACAACGCCGGATTGTTTGGACGCTCTTCTCGATGATCTGCTCGATACGCCATCAATCAATACCTCTACGGCCCGTCCATCTTCTGCTGGGACATCCAGCCGCGCGATCACTTTGAGCCGGCGCTACATGCGCCGCCGCACGGCGAGTCTTGAGCGGTTGAGCCACCTCAAACCCGACGACCGCGATTCACTGCTCGCAGCCGCCTACGGTGCCCGTGCCGTTGGCGTGGTCGACCGTGACCGGATGGAAGAGCGGATTGCAGAGCTCCACGCGATCTATCCATGGCTGGCTTCGGCCTCCACGGCGGTCATGAAGCATATGCGGCTGCGCACCTTTACCGGACCCGCGCCTTTGCATACGCCGCCAATGATCCTCCTTGGACCGCCCGGCATCGCAAAATCAAGCTGGGCGCGCGATCTTGCTCAGTTGTTCAATGTGCCATCGGTTGATATCGACGTGGGTGCAAGTAATGGCGCGACCTTTTCGGTGTCAGGTGTTGAGCGCGGTTGGGGCTCCGCCACGCCGGGTCGCGTAGTGCGGACCATGCTGCGCGAGCGTCTGGCGAACCCGCTGGTGATTTTGGATGAGATCGACAAAATCCCGGAACAGGTGACGACCAGCGGCGGTGGCAAACTGCCCGGCGCATATGAAGTGCTCAAAAGTATGATTGAGCCGATCACGGCCCGCGCATGGTCCTGCCCGTTCTATCAACTCCCTTTCGACCTGACGCGAGTTAGCTGGATCATGGCCACGAATTCGGTCGACCGGATGCCGGCTGCTTTTTTGGATCGCTGCAAGATCATCCGTCTGGAGTCCCCCAGCTTTGACCATCTGGCTGCCGCCGGACGTCAGCTACTGCGTGACAGCTTGCCAGAAGATCAACGCGAACTCGGAAACACTCTACTCTGTGAGGCGCTACACAAGCTTGGGAAAAAGCAGGTTCGCGTTTCGCTGCGGCAGGTCGAGCGGATGGTTGAGACTGTGGTCGAAGGTCTGAGCGGCCCGATGTTAATATAACATGGACAAAGCGGTGACGCTTCCTGTTTAGCGACCATTCCGAAGATGCGTTGACTTGCAGATAGCACACATCCCAAATGCCAGCCCAACGTAAATCTACTGCATACGCGCGCTAAAGGTCTTTAATTTCTCTTCAATGATCGGATGAAGAGTCCTGCCGCCGAATTGGGCCTTCCAGTTATGGAAAGTGTCTTCCGACATTCCGTGCTTGCGACACAGGCTCCGCACTTCGCCCCAAGCAAATAAGATTGCGACTTTTGCCAATTACCTACATGATAAGGCTAACGAAAATAACCTGATTGCCATAATGTCCATATCCTCCAACCAGACCCCAGAACAGATAGCACGCGATCAGATTGATAAACGGTTGATCGCCGCTGGATGGCAGGTGCAGGATAAGGCTTCGCTAAATCCCAACGCTTCGCTCGGTGTCGCGGTGCGGGAATACCAGACTGACATTGGACCTGCCGATTATGTCTTATTCGTTGACGGGCACGCCGTTGGCGTGGTTGAGGCCAAGCCGGACAGCTGGGGCGAGCGCCTGACAACCGTTGAAGAGCAATCCTCGGGCTACGCTGCGGCCAAGCTGAAATGGGTAAAGAACAATGAGCCTTTGCCCTTTGTTTACGAAGCCACGGCCATCGTGACACGGTTCACTGACGGGCGCGATCCCGCGCCGCGATCGCGAGAGGTGTTTACGTTCCACCAACCCGAAACGCTCAAAGCCTGGGAGAACGCACCGCAGTCCTTGCGCGCTGGCCTGCAAAAACTGCCTGACCTGAATACGGACGGTCTTCGGGTATGCCAAACCACTGCCATCACCAAGCTGGAGAACTCGCTTCAGATGGGCAAAGCCCGTGCATTGGTGCAGATGGCAACCGGATCCGGCAAAACTTTCACCGCGATCACTGAAATTTACCGCTTGCTGAAACACGCAGGCGCGCGGCGCATCTTGTTTCTGGTAGATACAAAAAACCTTGGCGAGCAGGCTGAGGGCGAATTCATGGCCTATCTGCCCAACGACGATAACCGCAAATTCACCGAACTCTACAATGTCCAGCGCCTCACCTCTTCCTCAATGGCGGGCGACACGCAGGTGGTGATTTCCACTATCCAGCGCATGTATGCGACCCTCAAGGGTGAACCGCTGGACGAAGCTGCAGAAGAAGATCATCCCGAAGAACAGAAGTGGCGCCGCAAGGAGCCGCTGCCGGTTGTTTACAACCCGAAACTTGCCCCCGAAACCTTCGATGTCGTCGTGATCGACGAATGTCATCGCTCGATCTACAACCTCTGGCGGCAGGTGATCGAATACTTCGATGCTTTCCTGATCGGCCTTACCGCCACGCCAGATGCCCGCACCTACGGGTTCTTCCAACAAAACGTGGTCAGCGAATACACACACGAGAACGCCGTCGCTGACAAGGTCAACGTTGGCAATGAGGTATTCTTGATCGAGACCGAGATGTCCAAAGGCGGCGGAAGCGTCAAGGCTCAACAGGTGGTGGAAAAGCGCGAACGCCAAACCCGCGCTCGCCGTTGGGAAACGCAAGACGACGAACTGAATTACAAGGCCAGCCAACTTGATCGTTCCGTCGTCGCCCCCGATCAGATCCGCACCGTCATCACGACCTACCGCGATGCCTGGCCCACGATCTTCCCGGGGCGCAAGGAAGTCCCTAAAACGCTGATCTTTGCCAAAACAGACAGCCACGCAGATGACATCATCCAGATGGTGCGCACCGAATTTGGTGAGGGCAATGAATTCTGCCGCAAGATCACCGGCGGCGCGAAGAACCCGAAATCGACCCTCGCGGCGTTCCGCAACGAATACTACCCGCGGATCGCCGTAACGGTGGACATGATCGCAACCGGAACGGACGTCAAAGCATTGGAATGTCTAATCTTCATGCGCGATGTGAAATCGAAAAACTATTTCGAGCAGATGAAAGGGCGCGGCACCCGTGTCGTCACCGCCGATGCACTGCAAAAGGTTACGCCTTCTGCACAGGCAAAAACCCATTACGTTATCGTTGATGCCGTGGGCGTCACGAAATCCGTCAAGACCGCCAGCCAGCCTTTGGACACCAAGCCGTCGATCCCGTTTAAGGACCTCGCAATGGGGCTGTTAATGGGTGATCGCAGCGCCGATACCGTTAGCTCGCTTGCCTCCCGCCTATCGCGGCTAGATACGAAACTGGACGCCGCAGATAAAGACAAGATCGCGGCGGAGGCGGGCCAGCCCCTGTCCAACCTCGTGCGGGATCTGTTTGACGCCATTGATCCCGATAAGGTCGAGGCAGACGCAAAGGCCGCTGGCCACCCGGAGCCGGACGATGCCGCAATGAACGAGGCGCAAGAGGCGCGGATCAAACAGGTCTCAACCCTATTCACTGGCACGCTGATCAACATAATCGACACGATCCGCCGTGATTATGACCAGACGATTGACCATGAAAGCAAAGACACGCTGCTGAATGCCGACTTTGCGGGAGACGTTACCGAAAACGCTGAGGCAATGACATTGGAGTTTGAGGAATACCTGAAAGACAATCGCGACCAGATCGCCGCCTTGACGATCTATTTCAATACACCCGCACGACGTGCCGAGGTGAGCTTTGCCATGGTCAAGGAGCTGCTGGAAAAACTGACCGCTGATCGCCCCCGCCTTGCGCCGCTGACCGTCTGGCGCGCCTATGCGCATCTGGAGGGATACAAGGGCGACAATCCGGCGGGCAATCTGACTGCGCTGGTGGCGCTGGTGCGGCGGGTGACGGGGCTGGATAGCACCCTGATCCGCCATTCAGACCGCGTGCGCAAAAACTTCCAGAACTGGATTTTGAAACACCACGCCGGCGCGGGCGAGAAGTTTTCAGAGGAACAAATGGACTGGCTGCGCATGATCCGCGACCATCTGGCGACATCGTTTATCATCGAGCGTGACGATCTGGACATGGCCCCCTTTGACGGCAAGGGCGGGATGGGGCAGATGTATGCGCTGTTTGGCGAAGGCATGGAGCCCGTGATGGATGAGATGAATGCGGCGCTGTCTGCATGACGGAATTGCCGACCGGGTGGGTCGAAACACAGATTTCAGAATTGGTCGAACTACAAGAAAACGGTAAGCCGTTCCAGCAAGGCTGGAGCCCTCAGTGTGAGAGCAGACCAGCCGAAGACGATGAATGGGGCGTGGTCAAAACTACGGCAATCCAACACGGAGAATTTTGGGCCCACGAAAACAAGGCACTTCCAACGAATCTTGATCCAAAGCCACTGATAGAGATCAAATCTGGCGATGTATTGATGACATGCGCGGGCCCTCGAAACCGCTGTGGCGTAGCATGTCTTGTCAAAACAACACGCAACAAACTGATGATGTCGGGCAAAATGTATCGCTTTCGCCCGAACGCCGAAGCACTCAACCCTCAATTTCTTTCTTATTTTATTGGGGAGCACGAAACACAGCTTCGTATCAACGAAATGAAGACGGGGATAAGTGACAGCGGCTTGAACCTGACACATGGTAGATTTGCACTGCTTCCAGTTCTTGTCCCTCCCCTCAACGAACAACGCCGCATCGTGGACAAGATCGAGGCGATGTTTGAGAGGGTCGACAAAGGGGTCGAGAATTTGCAGGCGGCGCGGGCTGCACTTGGGCTTTACCGCCAATCCCTGCTCAATTCCGCATTTGAAGGCCGCTTGACCGCCGATTGGCGCGCGGCCAACGCGGACAAGCTGGAAGACCCCAAAGCCCTCTTGGCCCGCATCCAGACCGAGCGCGAAGCCCGCTACGCCACCGCCCTGCACGATTGGCAAACCGCCCTTGAGGACTGGCGCAGCGGCGGAGAAGAAGGCAAGAAACCTGCGAAGCCGAAGCGGCCACGCGACATCCCCGTAACAAGCATCGACTTGGGATTGAACGGCTGGGCGAAAATCCCACTTGGCCTGATGATTGACACTCCAAGCTATGGAACTTCAAAGAAGTGCGACTACGATGGCGGCGCATATGGTGTGCTCAGGATTCCAAACATTGGCGCAGGCCGAATAGATGCAACTGACCTTAAGAAAGCTGACTTTGACGACAACGAGGCGGAGCAATACTCCCTCATTGAAGGTGATATCCTCACGGTTCGTTCCAACGGGAGCCTGTCAATCGTTGGCAAACCAGCCTTAGTCACTGCGCAGGATACCGGAAACCTATTTGCGGGATACCTAATCCGGATTAGGGCAAATTCTGACTCGCTTCGTCCGCAATACCTCGCCCACATAATGACTGAGCCGCACATTCGCGGACAGATCGAAGCAAAGGCAAAATCTACAAGCGGGGTGAATAACATCAGCGCGAAGGAATTACAGGACGTGAATATTCCCATCTGTTCCCCCGCCGAACAAACCGAAATCACCCGCATCCTCGACGAACGCCTCTCTGCTGCCGACACAATGAAAGCCGAAATCGACGACGCCCTCAAACGCGCCGAGGTCCTGCGCCAATCCATCCTCAAACAAGCCTTCAGCGGCAAGCTGGTCCCGCAAGACCCCGACGACGAACCCGCCGCCGCCCTACTTGCCCGTATCAAGGTCGAACGTGAGGCCGCACCAAAGGCGAAACGAAAAAAGCGAGGCGCGGCATGAATAATTTCCAGCGTGAAGGCGCAATTAGCAACACGCAAGTCGGCCGTGACTTTGAATTGCGGGCACAAAAAATATTGGCGGGACACGGGCTGGAGCTGGGCCTCAACCATAAGGTCCATTGTGGGTTGGGAAACCTCAAAAAGAACCATGCCTTTGACCTTGGGTCAGACAGCCCGCGCATCATTGTCGAATGTAAAACACAGACATGGACATCAGGCGGCAATATCCCCAGTGCAAAGATGAAAAACTGGGCCGAAGCTATGTTCTATTTTCACATGGCACCGCTCGATTACCGCAAGATTTTCTTTGCCGAGCGCAGCTACCGCATGGGCTATGAGGAAAGCCTATTAAGCTATTTTCGCCGCACGCAAGCTCATATGATTCCGCATGACGTGGAGTTCTGGGAACTTGATCGCGACAGCGACTCCCTTGTTAGACCTGAGGACCAGATATGAGCACTTTTGACAGCACCAAACTCCCCCTGCCGCAGGTTTTGACCGACATTACCAAAGGGATTATCCAACTGCCCGATTTTCAGCGCGGTTGGGTTTGGGATGATGAGCATGTGAAATCCCTCTTGATCAGCATCGCGCGGTCGTTCCCCGTGGGTGCCGCTATGATGCTCGACACAGGTGGTGAGGTCCGGTTTCAGGTGCGCCCGATCGAGAATGTAACATTCAAAGATAAGGTGCCCGAACCCGAGCGGCTGATTCTCGACGGCCAGCAACGCTTGACTTCGCTCACTCAGGTGCTGGCACTGGATAAACCCGTGCAGACCTTTGATGCCAAGGGCAAGAAGATCGACCGATACTACTATATCGACATTGCCACGGCATTGGAGAACGGCGGGCTTGAAGATGCGTTTATATCGGTGCCTGCCGACAAGAAACTGAAGACCAATTTTGACCGCGATATTGTGCTGGACCTATCATCCACCGAGTTGGAGGTGACAAACTTTCATTTCCCATGCTCGGAAATTCTCAGTTCGGATACTTGGGAGGAAGCATTGCACGAACACGCCCCTGAGAAATTCAGCGACTTTATGGCATTCCGAAAGAAGGTCCTTACCGCGTTTCGTAGCTATCAACTGCCCGCAATCACCCTTGGCAAGGCCACGTCTAAAGAGGCAGTCTGCCTGGTATTTGAAAAAGTAAATACAGGCGGTGTGCCGCTATCCGTGTTCGAATTGGTGACCGCTACTTTTGCCGCCGACGGCTTCAATCTGCGCGATGATTGGTATGGAAGCAAGTTGCGAGGCTTTGAGGGCCGTGCGACGCGTCTTAGTAAGGAACCGATGCTGAAAGGGTTTGCGGCGGCGGATTTCCTGCAAGTGATCTCGATTTTGAAAAGCTCGGGCATGCGGAAAGCCGATATCGCGGCTGGAAAAAAGGGCAAGGCCGTTTCTGCCGTCAGCGCAAAGCGTGCAACCGTGCTCTCATTGACCTTGGAAGACTATCAGAAGTGGGCGCCTGAGGTTGAAGAAGGCTTAATGCTGGTCGCAAAGTTCATGCGAAAACAGTGCTTCTTTAACGCACGCGAACTACCTTACCGCACTCAATTGATCCCATTGGCCGCAGTTCTATCGCAAATCAAAGAACGCTGGTTGGAGCCACGCATTTATGACCGCCTGTCCCGTTGGTTTTGGTGTGGTGTCCTTGGCGAACTTTACGGCGGCGCAGTGGAGACCCGTATTGCAAACGATTATGAAGAGTTAATGCCATGGCTCACCAGCGACCTTGATGACGAAAATTTCGAATTTACCTATCAGTTCCCCCGCACCATTTCTGAGGCCGCTTTTCAGGAAAGCCGTCTGGACACGCTGCGCTCCCGAAACAGCGCCGCTTACAAAGGTCTGAATGTCCTGGTGATACGGCAAGGTGCGCGCGATTTCTTTTGGAAGGCCACGATCCAAGAACTCGACAAAGAAGAGCTGGGCCTCGACATCCATCACATTTTCCCGCGAGCGTGGTGTGAGGATCAGGGGATTAAGGAAAGCGTTTACAACTCCATCGTGAACAAGACACCCATCGCTTACAAGGCCAACAGGATGATCGGGCGGAAGGCACCGTCTGTCTATCTCGCCGACCTGCAAAAGCACAAACAGGTCAACCTATCAGACGAGGAGATGAACGAAATCCTCACCAGCCATTACATTCCGGAAGCCGAACTGCGGGCGAACGATTTTGAACAATTCTACAGTGGCCGTAAAAACAAGCTGATCCAGATTGTTGAAAGTGTAATGGGCAAGTCGGCACAGCTCGACCAGTCTGGCGTGGCCTATAAAACCGAGGTGGAAGCATGAGCACCGCGCCCATTGTTTCAAAAGTCTGGAGTTTCTGCACCACCCTGCGTGATGACGGCGTGGGCTATGGCGACTATCTGGAGCAGCTGACCTATCTAATCTTTCTCAAGATGGCAGATGAATACGGCAAGCCGCCTTATAGCCGCGATATCGGCATTCCGTCGGGTTTTGACTGGACCTCCCTCACCACCAAGCGCGGTGCGGACCTTGAGGCGCATTACGTGGCCTTGCTGCGCAAGCTGGGCGAACAGCGCGGGATGCTCGGGCAGATCTTTACCAAATCCCAAAACAAAATCACAGATCCGGCGAAGCTATTCCGGCTGATCGATATGGTGGACGGCACGAAATGGGTGCAACTTGGCTCTGATGTGAAGGGTGACATTTACGAAGGTCTGCTCGAGCGCAACGCCGAGGACACGAAATCAGGGGCAGGTCAGTATTTCACCCCGCGTGCCTTAATCAGCGCAATGGTGCAATGCATGCGCCCCGCCCCCGGCCAGACCATCGCAGATCCAGCCTGTGGCACGGGTGGCTTTTTTCTGGCGGCCAGTGATTTTCTGACTTCCACAGATAATTATTCTCTGGATAAAGACCAGAAGGCATTTCTGAAGCACGGCACGTTTTCGGGAAACGAGATCGTGGCGGGGACGCGACGTCTGTGCCTGATGAACATGTATCTGCACGGTATCGGCGAGATGACAGGCGAGAGCCTTGTATCGCCAGCTGATGCACTGATCTCAGCCCCCTCTGAGGGCGTAGACATCGTGCTGGCAAACCCTCCGTTTGGCAAGAAAAGCTCGATGAGCTTCACAAATGCCGAAGGGGAGCAAGAGACTGAAGATCTGACTTACAACCGACAGGATTTCTGGGCGACGACCTCGAACAAACAATTGAACTTTGTGCAGCATATAAGGGCGATGTTGAAAACCACGGGCCGCGCGGCTGTGGTGGTTCCAGATAATGTGTTATTTGAAGGTGGGGCCGGCGAAGTGATCCGCCGCAAGCTTTTGCAGAATACCGACCTGCATACGATCCTGCGGTTGCCAACGGGGATCTTCTACGCGCAAGGCGTCAAGGCAAACGTAATCTTTTTCGATAATCGTCCCGCGAGCCCCGATCCGCAAACCTCGCAGATCTGGTTCTATGATTATCGCACGAATGTGCATCATACCCTGAAACAAAAACCGTTGACACACGCGCATCTGGAGGATTTTGTTCGCTGCTACAACCCAGAAAACCGGCACAAGCGGACAGCTACCTGGAGCGAGGAGACACCAGATGGAAGATGGCGCGCGTTCTCTAGAGAGGAGCTTCTTGGCCGCGACAAAGCCAGCCTCGATCTGTTCTGGCTCAAGGATGCGACCATGACAGACCTCGAAAACCTGCCCGAACCTGAAATGTTGATGTCGGAAATCATGGAGAACCTTGAGGCTGCCATGGAGCAGTTTGCAGCTGCAAGTCAAGCTTGATGGCTGAAAGCCCCTCTACCGTGCTATGTCATCACCCAATCACGTATCGATCAGCGCGTCTGGGTGGAGACGCCCCAGCTGCTTTACTGTGCCAAATGCAGAACAGGCCATACTGCTTTCAGGAGCCCCCAAAAGCGCATTAAGACCTTACCTATCTACGTTGCGTGATCACCAAGAACCCGCTATAAAGTGCTACATCATACTGCGGCATCACCCACGGTTACGTTGCGGTCATATCCATATTTTTCAATGACTTACAAAAGCGTTGAAAGTGGCTTCGATCCCTACCGCCGGAGCCAAATAACTTCTTGATAGTTAAGAAAAATGGGCGAACCTTCGGGTTCGCCTGTTTTCGTTTTTGCAACGATTTTGCAACGCGGGCGCAGCTTCAGGGCATACTGAATTTACTGCCGTCCCAGTGACTTAAAGGTAAGCTCGGGTCAGGCGGCATGAAACACTCGGTTGGCAGGTTCGCGCAATGATGCGATGATGGGCGAAAACAAAGGAAGAACAATTGCTTCTCGAATTCATCGACCAAACCCGCCTCGAAGTGTCGCCCACCCTCGACCCCAAGCGTCGATCTAAGCTAGGGCAATTCATGACGCCTGCGCGCATTGCGTCTTTCATGGCGGGAATGTTCGGCGACCTGCCTGCCCATATTCGCTTGCTCGACGCGGGCGCAGGCATGGGGGCGCTGACCGCGGCCTTCGTTGCGGAGTCGCTTGGGCGCGAGACGTGCCCCACGTCGATAGACGTGACTTGCTACGAGGTGGACGATCAGCTTGCCTCAATTCTCGACGGCACACTTGCAGTTTGTGCGGACCAATGCGCAGGCGCTGGGGTCGCCTTCACGAGCCGTGTGGTTCGAGACGACTACATCCTGCAATCGTTGGAACCGTTACTGCGTGATCAGCGAACCTATAACTATGCCATCCTCAATCCGCCCTATGGCAAGATCAATCAGACGTCGGAGTGGCGGCTTGGGCTGCGCTCCCTCGGAATCGAAACGGTCAACCTCTACACCGCGTTCGTCGCCGTCGCGCTACAACAGATCGAGGTCGATGGCGAGATCGTCGCCATCACGCCGCGCTCGTTCTGTAATGGTTCCTATTATGAGCCGTTCCGTCGCCTGCTTCTGGATGGGTCGGCAATCTCTAACCTGCATGTATTTGAGTCCCGCCGATCCTCCTTCAAGGACGACGACGTGCTGCAAGAGAATATGATCTTCCGAGTGCGCAAGGGTGTCACCCAAGAAGACGTGACACTCTCAACCGACGAGTCAGAGGCGCGCGCCGTGTCGTTCTCGGACATTGTGCGCCCGTCTGACCGCCACGCATTCATACGCCTGCCTGTCTCGGGCAACGATCTCGCGGACAGCGTTCAGGCGCTCCCCTGCGTGCTGGCTGATCTGGGCATCAAAGTTTCGACCGGGCGCGTCGTCGATTTCCGCACGCGGGACAACCTGCTCAAGGAGTCGGGCGACGACACGGTGCCACTGATCTACCCGCAACACTTTCATGAAGGCGGCATACGCTGGCCGCTACCTGACTTCCGCAAGCACAATGCGCTGGCAGACAACGAGGACACGGTGAAGCTGATCATCCCAGCAGGCATTTATGTGCTGACTAAGCGTTTCACTGCCAAGGAAGAGAAGCGCCGCCTCGTCGCCTCAATTTATGACGGTGGGCGCGCTGGGTTCGAGAACCATCTTAACTATTTCCACGAGAACGGCGAAGGGTTGCCGCTCGACCTCGCAAAAGGCCTCGCTGCCTTCCTAAACTCAGAAGGCGTCGATCAGTATTTCCGAATCTTCTCTGGACACACGCAGGTCAATGCGACCGACCTCCGCAACCTCCATTACCCTAGCCGTGATCAACTTGAGGCTTTTGGTAGAGGTGAAACGTCGATTGCCGACCTGTTCTAACCTGACACTTTGAACTGCTTGGCCGGGTCGCCTTGAATCCAGATGAATGAGTCGTAGGCGATATTCTGGTGCTTGCCTTGTCGCGCCGCCGCCTCTTTCCATGTCCGGTAGGTCGTCGTGAACCCGACGCCCGACTTGCCACAGCGTTCAGCCATTCGGTTCATCTGCGCAACTTTGTGCGCGTCAACCTCACCGTCGCTCGTCACCGCCTCGATAACCCACAGATGGTCGGTATCGGGGTTCCAGAGCAACGCGTCGGGCATCGCGTCTTCCAAGGTCAACGCAACACCAGCAGCAGCCATCTTAGCGTGTTCGGCGTCTGACACACGGTCGCCGTCTGCATCATCGACGTAGAGCAGTTGATAACCGGGCAAGAAGCGCGGAGCGTAATTCTCGACGCTCGCCTTGATCAGGTGCGCATGTCCGGAATCGACTAGTTTGCGCGATGCTTCGGCCATCTCGGCTTGGAATGCGCGACGTTCGCGCGACACGTCGTCCCGCGCCCACTCGGCCAGCATATCCCGCCACGCATCGTCAGGGGCCTTCAGTACCGCCTTCAGAGCCTCCTCCAGCCTGTAGCAGGAATTGGGCGACTTCGCCTTGACGTGACCGAGAATGAACTCGCCCTTCTCAAGCGTGATTGCTTCGAACCCGCCCACTTCACGCAGCGGCTTGATCCAATAGTCGCGCCCCTCACGGTCAAGCTTGCCGCTATCTCTCTGTAGGATGCCGATGTGACAGGCGAGGTGTGCCGTCGATGCACCATCAGCGATCTTCGCTCCGGCAGGTGCTTTCGAGAACCAACTGTCAGTTTCGGCGTCGAGCATTGCAAAGGTGCAATCGACGAGGTCGGCGTTCGAGCCAAGATCGAGGTATTGGAGAACGGCTCGAATCCTGTCCTTTGTCACGCCTTGCAAAGCGTCAGGCATAGGCCCGCGTTTCACTCGAAGTTGCGCAACCTTGTTGTGTAGTAGTGCCATCTGCCTGTAACCCCTCAACAATCTTTTTTGGGGTAATCTACTGCGCAACCTTTCAGGAGTCGATTCCGTGCGCGTCAATTCAGTCGAGAACAATCAGCTCAATCGACATCATTGGGAGAAAACGCCTCGAACAACCTAACCCAACGCTCCACTACATCAACAGGTATTGCACCGACACCACGCGTCAGCACACGTTGCTTGACCTTGATCGACAACGTGACCTTCCAGTGTTCATCGAGCGTCACGCCTTGTGCGTCGGCCCACGCTTCAAGCTGCCCGACAAATGGTTGCCCTGCTTGAACCACATCTGCGAAACGAAGCTCAGGCTCCCGCTCCATGCGGTCGATTTCATCTGCCAATATGTCGAACGGCATCAGGTCTTCGATTTCGGCGCGGTCATAATCTACAAACATCCCTACGCTTAAGACCTTGTCAGGCGCTTCCGCATATAATCCCTGCGCCAAATTCGCTCGCATCTGACGACCGGGGCCGTCGTCGTCGAGAAGCATCATCGGCAGCACCTCGTCCCGACCTGTCAGGATGCTTGCGACGACCCGCGCTGTTTTCGTGCCGCCCGAGGGAGGAAACACAAGTTCACGCTTCGGAGTGATCTTGCCCCCTGAAACAAGCAGTGCCTTCATCGCGGTCAGATAATGTTGATCAGACGGTCCTTCGACCAATACAGGGCGACACCCGACAAGAAGACTTTCCGCAACACTAAGGTTGAGGGCCGAATGCACCGCATATGCTGCGCCCGCTTGCTCGTCCCGTCCTTCGTTGTGTCGAAGGTTGGGCGTTGCCTTTGTCGTACCATCAGCCGCAACATAAACTTTACGCGCTTGTTCTAAACGATCAGCGTCAACTAAAAATGGCGAATGCGATGTGTATATGATCTGGTTGGTATCAGACAGGCTTTCGAAGAAAGCAGACAAATCTCGCTGCGCCAACGGGTGCAACGAAACACCCGGCTCGTCGAGCAACAGAATGGCTTTGCTATGATCACCTCGGCTTTCGACAAGGAACACGAGATAGAAGCTTAGAAACCATTGCAAACCAGTGCTGCGGTTTTCCAATTCAACCTCAGTTGGGCGACGATCATCTGCTACCCAGATGCGAAAGTGATTGCCGTCTGCTTCAAACCGAAAACGGTAGTCGCCTTGTTTCCACCAGTCACGAAATCTCGTCGTCAGCGTCGCGCCTGCTGACTGAAGCAGGATTGAACGAGTTCGCTTCTGTTCGGCAATCTGGGCAATTTCGTCCGCTGTGGGTTCACGGTTTTGACCGTTAGCCTCTTTGAAGTCGCGGCCCAATTCCAGAATTTCTTGCGCCTCTAACTGCACAAAGCTGAACAGAACGCGCAGCGTGCGTGCCTTAGCAGATTCCTTCGCTCCAAGGTCTTCACGGGCGAGGTTTTGAACGACATGCGGAAGGTAAATTTCGGAATCCAGATTCCCATAGTTCGAATAATAGACGAAAGGTGGTAGCGCCGCGACAACAGCATCCACGACACCTTCGACACGACCGGGCGGCGGCGTGGTGGTCAAGGTGTGTTGCTCGCTTAGTTCAGCCGATAACTGCCTGACCATCGGAACAATAACACTCGTGTCAGCGGGTTCCTCTGGGATTAACGCGTCAACAGCTTGGATAGCGCTTCGCAATTGCATCGCATTCAGATCGACCGTGTCAGACAATTCGTTAGCTGTGGATTTAAGCCCTGTTACGATCTGTGGCTGCAATTCACCTTCTTTCTTTAAGGTTTGTGCGGCTTCGACTGCATCGGCGCAGGTCGTGAGTTTTCCGGCCAACCACACACGCGCGACGGTTGTTGGGCGCGAATGCTTCGGAAACTCCACGGAATAGTGGCCATCGAAGAAACGAGAGACGCGAACAGTTTCGGCTTCTTCCGGCGTCACTCCCGCAATCCGCGCAACCGCTGCGCCTGTGTCCCCCGTTTCAAACTCAGCTTCGACGAAATGGTAATCGCCCGGTGCATTCCGAATTTCGCCAAACATAGTTTTTGGGTAATCCGACGTTGGCTGGATTTCACCATCTTGGGCGGGTTTCAACTTCCACAATGGGAGGAGAAGATTTGTTTTGCCTGACTCGTTAACACCAATCAACGCGGTCACGTCGTCGGCATCGACCCAACCACTATCAGCTACTGAACGAAAATTCGTTACCCGAAACTTTGTCAATTTCATTTTACGCGACTCCTAAACCCACCACCATACTAGGAGTTGTGCCAAGGCATGGCAACGTCACACGATATTGGCGACAACTCAAAATGCGTGAGCGCGCGTCTAACGCGCGGTATTCATCAGCAGGCGCAATGATGCCCAAAACGTAGGGACGCCCGTCAGCGCGCGATTTTCCGAGGGTCGCTGCGTGCGTCTCGTTGAACTCGGTGGGTGATGGCAGGCACGAAAGGCACGAGCGAGGCGAGAGCGCGGGTTACCACGGAGCTTTTCCGTCGTCTTCGTCAGGCACCTTCGGGTTTTCGTCCGGTGGTCTGTTGACTTCGTCGCGCATACTTTGCGGAACCGACAAGTTATACTTGATCGCATCCAGTATCAATTTATCCCGCGCAAGACTCTGCCGTGCTTTAGGTTTGACCGGTGGCGTATGGAACAGCGTTCCATGCCCATCGTCGAGCAGCAACTGCTCGAACTCCTTTTGCACCTTCTTGCGGCGCCGATACTCTGGGTTGTTGCTGGGTATATTTTTAATCGCCATACGGGAATAATTGCCGCGACGAGTGAGAATGGCAACCTAAAACATTC
The DNA here is from genome assembly GCF_900231835.1 of Pontivivens marinum. Taxonomy (GTDB): domain Bacteria; phylum Pseudomonadota; class Alphaproteobacteria; order Rhodobacterales; family Rhodobacteraceae; genus Pontivivens; species Pontivivens marinum. The sequence continues at coordinate 134,157 of NZ_OCTN01000008.1, forward strand.
CGACCAGTTTGCTGGCGCGGATGCTTTGCGGCGTGAGGTATTGCGATGCGAAGGCGGCGACGATCAAGGCTATGCCAGTGTCACCGTGACCGGAGGCATTGCGCGATTGCGTGATGATCTGATTGCCCGCCGCTGTTGTCTGCGTGGTGAATGAGGCAAGGTCTTCTTCGATCTCGGAGCGCAAAGGCAGATCGTGGGCGAATTTGAGATCGCCTGACGCGAACAGGACGGCGAGGTTTTCAATCATTAGTGTCTTGGACGCGTTGACGTATCGCCCCGAACGACGCCACTCTTGACCGCCAGTCATTTGCACCGCCGTGTGATCCACCGACTGCTCGTGCATCATGTCCGACACGACCCGCCCGATTGACGTGCCGTCGATCACGAGTTGCGATTTACCACCGAACGGCGGCGCGTTACGCAAGCGGATCAGGTAGTCAACCACATCGACGTAGGACACGCCGCGAAATTTGTCGGCAAAGACGACTGTGCGCTCGCGCTGGCCGAGTTTGACGCGGGTGCCATCATGGAAAGGCAATTGCTGATCCTTAATATCCACCGCAGACGAGAAGTCGTTTGCCTGCCCCAAGTCAGCACCGACGAAGTGTCTGACAAATCCGGTCACTCTCTCGATTGCAGGGTCATGTCCGGTCTCGTTGATCACGCGACCATCGGGCATGTAGTTGAGGTTTAAAACCGAGGACATATTGCGTTCTCCATGCTGGTCGCGTTCTCAATCGCTGACAGATCAAAGTAAGACAGCCCGTCCGAAAGAAATTCACACATGACTTCCTGCCGAAACCGTGTTGCCGACAGCTGCGACCGCAGACGTTCGACGCGGGATGCAAGGCGCGGGATGGACGTGCCGGGGACTTTGATCCGATGCACGTTGTCCTTGGGTTCGAGGAACAGGCTGGCGAACAGGTTGTTTTTTCCGGCGGGTGTTGAGGCGTAGAACGTTTGCCCGTTGTCACGCAGCATTGGCAGGATCGACACGACGACATCCTCGCCGCCATTCGTACCGAGCAAATAGGCCATCTCGTCCACGAGCAATAAATCAGCGGTGTAACCACGGATCGTTGCGCCCGATGCAGGCACAGCGATGAAGCGTCCGCCATTGCTACATTCGATTTCCGTCTGTGTCGCACGTTCAACGACCAGATCAGTCGCGCGCAGGTATGCTTGCACCTTGCGGGTGATCTCGCGTGTCTGACGTTCCGCAGGCGCAACGCAGATTATCGTGCCGCCGCGCTTCAACTCACGCACACCGCGCGTCGCGAGGATGCAGGACTTGCCTGCCTGACGGCACACGAGCAGCGCGACTGTCTGTGCGTCAGACATGATCGCCTCAACTTGCCAAGGGTCAACATGGGTGGCCGTTGGCACCTCCTGTTGCAGAAAGTGAAGCATCTCCGCGCCGGGGTCGAGATCGCGTTCGATCAGTGAGCAAAAGTCGTGGAGACCATCAAACGGCATCGCGACGCTCCGCGAGGCGCATTAGATGGCATTGGGTGCAGTCGCCATGCTCGTTGCGCGGCGAGACATGTCCGCGTTTACACGCCTTGCCTGTGAAGAACGGTTTGCCACCTTCGTCGATCATGATGCGCTTCGCGTGAGGCAATTGCGGCCAATCTAGATTGCCTGCATTTGTCGCCGCACAGACGCGCTGTGCGTAGGCGTCCCAATCCTCGAACTTGCGATGGGTCATAGGATCGTGTCCTCCTTGGCGACGGACAGGACGTGGTGACGCATACGCCGCAAGAGCGGTTCGCGAGCGGAAGGCACCTCGTCGCAAACCTCATTCAGGATATTGCGAAGCGTCACCCATTCCTTGCTTTCGGCCAGTGACACATTGACCGTCAGGTTGGTCGCGAGTTTGCCTTGCATGGTTGCAATGTCCCGCAACACTTTCCGCAGGCCTTCCATTGCGGCCAATGCAAAGGAGTCATCTTCGGATTGCTCCGCCTTGGTGATCAGACGTTCGACCCGCTTTGCCAACGACTCATAGGTCATGGCAATGTCCATGCGGTCCTGATTGATCACCTCCGTATCTGCCTCAATTGAGGCGACGCGGGTTTCGGCAAGGACCGAGCGGCGCATTTCTTCGGTGATCTTGTCGTCCCGATACCGCTGCACCGTCGTGTAGTCGACGCCAAGGCGGCGAGCGATCTCAGCAAGTGAGCGGCGTTCGAGAACAATGTCTTTGATGATCTCGTTCTTGTCCGCACGCATGTCGATGATCGCACGACGACCAGAGTGTTTATTGCCGCCCTGTGCCATTAGGAGGACTCAGCGTTTGCCGCGCGCTCCATCAGGTCGAATTTGGTGCGCGCATGTGCAGGCAATTCGTCAGGCGAGTGGAAGGTTTTGATCGTGTAACCTTCTTTCTCTGCCTGCATCCTGCGGTTCACGATGCCATTGCCCGTTTGCATGTCCGCGCGGACATACCGAACGCGCTCGTGGGTGTCGTCGAAGGTGAACGTTTTTGACGGGGTGACAATTGGGCGACCCGTGTTGCGGGTTGTCACGTCGCCTTCGCCGCTAATCACGGTCAGGGTCGTCCCTGCCTGTTCTGCTGCCTCTTTGGCCGCGCGATATTTGGCAGGATCACGAGCTTCCTCCCGCGTCAGACTGTGCGCTGGTCGCACGCCCTTGGGATACCAATTGCCGTTGGCATCTTGTTCAAGGCCTGCCGCCTGCATTTTGCGCTGTTGGGTTTCCTCGTCGATGATGTCCAAGAGGGTTTTCTTCTTTGGGGCCTGCGCGTCGAGTTGGCGTTGCACATCCTTCTTCTCGTCCAGCACACGGGTGTTGAACTCACGTAGGTCGTCGAGGCGTTTCGCCTGATCAGTGACAGTGATGGTGAGGGTTTGAACCTGCTGCATGAGTGCTTGCAGGGCAGCTGCCGTATCGTCGGGCATGGAATACTCCTTTGTGTCCAGAGTTGAGCGCAGCATCGGGATGCCACGCTCAACCTGTGATGGACAGATCAGGAGCGACGCACCGTTGCGCTCATGAGTTGAATTTATTCGACAGCGATCAGATTACCGACCGGAGAAGTGGGTCTTTGGGGTTGCGATTTAAGGTCTTGCCAACGACACCGCAGAGGTTCGACGGCAGCTTCGTGCAGTGCGCGGGCGGCAGGTTTGGGATCATTGCCTGATCTTGATCCGATTGTGTCGTGAAGGGTGCGATTCTCTCTTGGCGGACCGTGACAAAGAGGTCGCGGTAGGCCTGCAATATGATCGCGGTCGCGAGGGTCGCTTCGGGCGTCTGATGCGCGTCTTTCGTGATCAGGCCCAAGGGCAACCTGGATAGGTTGTACCGAGCGGGACGTGGTGCACATGGTCGGCGTAGGAGATCTGTTCGGCGGCCAACTGCTGCCACTTCTTAGGCTCACGAACCCAGACGACATAGACGATGCGGGGGGCAGGTCGGCGTCCGCAAGCGAACGCTGGGTTAGTGGGAGGGGTCGCCACTCAGTCATTGGCGCAACTGGTTTGCCACGGGCATGATCCAGCGCCACGGAATGTTGATCTGGCCGAGGCGGTTCGTGATGTACGCCCCCGTATCAGTTGGGTGTGCCGGAGCAGCGCGTCAGAGACGGGCGTTGCCCCATCGTCGGGCATAATGTGTCGGAATTGACCAAGACGACCGCGTGCGCCGCAGCAGATCGTGTCTCTTGCGCGGTGTCGGGAGTATGCGTCGATGGCAAGCGCGGTAGCGCGCCCGATATGCCTATATTCCAGTGACTGTTTTGGTCGGTTATTCGCCTGTGTTGCAAGAAGCGTTGCAAAAACTGCGGCGCAGCACATCAACCGATTGGTTTCAAAGTGTCAATCGTGCGCGGACATTTGATTAAGGATCAATCGGTCTGTTTTGCAAGGTTCAGTTGCGACTAGCTCGCAACAAGGAGGCGGAGATGTCGAGGGGAGATCAGCACGCCCAGAGACAACCGCCCTGCGCCATTCACAACGCATGCACGCGCGTACGCGCACAATATAGGCAATGGGGTCCCTGACCCAGCATCTACAACTCAGTTATTGCTACCTTGATCTATGGTCGCAGCAGCGCTGCCATGGGCGATACAATTCTATCCAAAGCAATAGCGACCGCCCCCGCACATGATCAACCCAAAGGACCTGAACCAATGGCTAAATCCCACGCCCTACGCCTCTACTCCGAAGGCATTGACCTCGACATCATCCGCCGCTGGCTGTTCTCGCGGACAACGAGACAGGAGCGCGACGAAATTCTCGCTGCACTCCCGCATCGTGTCGCCTGCGCGGCTTAACGAAGTTCGCCAAGCCGCTTTTCTGCCGCTGTCAACTCCGCCTGAGCCACCGCACGGTTTTCACTCAACCGCGCACTCTGACTCGTGTGCCGCAGCCGTTTAATCTTCGACCGCAACTCGTCGACTTCACGTTCATACTGGCTGCGCCCATCGCCATTTTCATGCAGGCCTCGAAGGAACAATTCTGTTCCGGCGTCCCAACCGCGCGCCTCACATTCGCTCGCTGTGCGCCAATCCTCACCATTTTCTAAAACCTCGACAATCTCATGGCTGAGGTCGACCCTACGCATCTTGGCATTCCAAAAGCGATTCAGCTTGACACGATACCACAGACCATAGAGCCTCTCGTTCAAATTCTTAGGGCATTCTTCGTTCTCTTCACCGCCCCAGCGTCTGACCTCGATCCATGGCTTGGCATCAAATTCAGGCGCGATACTCGGTAACGCATTGGGATACCCCGCCTCTTGCATGTCGTCGAAAGCCTTCAAAAAGTCCCGCTGATACATCTCGTCATGCGCGCCACTCAACCGCCTCAACGGATCATGAGGATTGGCAAGATCAATTGGGTCGACGTGGTGTTGATACGCTTTCATGCACATGTCCACGTACAATCCACGCGCGTCGTCAACTGACATGCCTTCTTCGACCACCTTTGTGTAGAAATAGGAATCGATGCTGCGCGCCGACCTTCCCCACCCTTTGGTATCGAGCATTTCACTCGCACGTGAGGCGTATTCTGCTTTTGGACCTGTCGCGGTTTGATGCCGCTCCTTTGATAGCATTTACTGCAACAAAGGAGACGGACTATGGGACTGAAACGGACGGACGAATTCCGCAA
>NZ_OCTN01000020.1 GCF_900231835.1 Pontivivens marinum
GTGAGTTTGCCTAGAACCCCTTTCACCGGCGGCGGGAACGACAACGAACGCGGCGCCGGGTACTACTGGAGACAAGGAATGATCGGACGCTGAAGTCGGCGACTGGATTTTTTGTCTCTCCGCTCTTTAAAAATTGAACGTATATGAAGGGATATGCGGGTGGTTTGGTCGGTTTCGACTGAGTTCATTTGTATATCGGCCAACTAGGGATTTCGGTTCCGATGATGTTGGTGTCAGCTTCACTGTTTGGGTGGATTTTCGGATTCATTTGAACGGTAAAAGTAATTCTGACTGATCGAAAGATTGGTTAAAATTGATGTGCAGAGGACGAAGTCAAGAACGTTGGTCAAACAACGTTTCAACTTGAGAGTTTGATCCTGGCTCAGAACGAACGCTGGCGGCAGGCCTAACACATGCAAGTCGAGCGAGATCTTCGGATCTAGCGGCGGACGGGTTAGTAACGCGTGGGAACGTGCCTCTCTCTACGGAATAGTCCCGGGAAACTGGGTTTAATACCGTATACGCCCTTCGGGGGAAAGATTTATCGGAGAGAGATCGGCCCGCGTAAGATTAGATAGTTGGTGGGGTAACGGCCTACCAAGTCTACGATCTTTAGCTGGTTTGAGAGGATGATCAGCAACACTGGGACTGAGACACGGCCCAGACTCCTACGGGAGGCAGCAGTGGGGAATCTTAGACAATGGGCGCAAGCCTGATCTAGCCATGCCGCGTGAGTGAAGAAGGCCTTAGGGTCGTAAAGCTCTTTCGCCTGTGAAGATAATGACTGTAGCAGGTAAAGAAACCCCGGCTAACTCCGTGCCAGCAGCCGCGGTAATACGGAGGGGGTTAGCGTTGTTCGGAATTACTGGGCGTAAAGCGCACGTAGGCGGACCAAAAAGTTGGGGGTGAAATCCCGGGGCTCAACCCCGGAACTGCCTCCAAAACTGTTGGTCTAGAGGTCGAGAGAGGTGAGTGGAATTCCGAGTGTAGAGGTGAAATTCGTAGATATTCGGAGGAACACCAGTGGCGAAGGCGGCTCACTGGCTCGATACTGACGCTGAGGTGCGAAAGTGTGGGGAGCAAACAGGATTAGATACCCTGGTAGTCCACACCGTAAACGATGAATGCCAGTCGTCAGGGAGCTTGCTCTTTGGTGACGCAGTTAACGCTTTAAGCATTCCGCCTGGGGAGTACGGTCGCAAGATTAAAACTCAAAGGAATTGACGGGGGCCCGCACAAGCGGTGGAGCATGTGGTTTAATTCGAAGCAACGCGCAGAACCTTACCATCCTTTGACATACCTATCGCAGAACCAGAGATGGTTCCTTCAGTTCGGCTGGATAGGATACAGGTGCTGCATGGCTGTCGTCAGCTCGTGTCGTGAGATGTTGGGTTAAGTCCCGCAACGAGCGCAACCCTCGCCATTAGTTGCCAGCATTTAGTTGGGCACTCTAGTGGAACCGCCGGTGATAAGCCGGAGGAAGGTGGGGATGACGTCAAGTCCTCATGGCCCTTACAGGATGGGCTACACACGTGCTACAATGGCAGTGACAATGGGTTAATCCCCAAAAGCTGTCTCAGTTCGGATTGGGGTCTGCAACTCGACCCCATGAAGTTGGAATCGCTAGTAATCGCGTAACAGCATGACGCGGTGAATACGTTCCCGGGCCTTGTACACACCGCCCGTCACACCATGGGAGTTGGGTTTACCCGAAGGTGGTGCGCCAACCTGTTCGCAGGAGGCAGCCAACCACGGTAAGCTCAGCGACTGGGGTGAAGTCGTAACAAGGTAGCCGTAGGGGAACCTGCGGCTGGATCACCTCCTTTCTAAGGATGATCTCGCCAGAAGATAATGTTCGCATTATCGACTATGAGATCACTTAGCAGCGCCTCTTCCTCACGGGAGATGTACACGAAAGTGACATAGAGCGCATATGCGGCCAGGCCGCCCCCATATCCCTTCATGATGATAAAGTGTGGTTGCAGACCCTGAGTGTCACTGAGAGGTGTGCTCTCGCGGTTTGTTCCAAACCGCTGCCGCACTTGAGCCAATCAGTTTACTGATTGCTCATGGGTCGGTAGCTCAGTTGGTTAGAGCGCACGCCTGATAAGCGTGAGGTCGGAGGTTCAAATCCTCCTCGACCCACCAAACAGTTTGGGGCCTTAGCTCAGCTGGGAGAGCGCCTGATTTGCATTCAGGAGGTCAGGAGTTCGATCCTCCTAGGCTCCACCAACCTGCATTTTGCGTAGCAAAATGTCAGGAACCACAGCATCCAAGCAGCGTAAAGCGGCAGGGTATTCGCTCTTGCGAATGTCCCGAGAGCGGGGCGCAGTACGGATATCCGGGCTGACATCAATCATCACCTTCGGCACGATCTTCAGGAACATTTGCGAATGTTACTGAACGTCTGGCCGATCACGGATCTTCGGATCACGTGCTTCCAGTAAGACGGAATTCACATTGTATAGAGAGAATAATACACGAGACGTAACGGTCTTTGTATTGTCTGGGAGCTCCGGTTCCCAGAGAGCGATTATCTTCGTGAGAAGAGTTGCGCGGTGACGAGCCTGCCAAGGCTGCCCGCGTATGTCGCCAGTTACCCGCCAGTGCGTGTAGGGGGCTGATCAAATGATACGTTACAGTCTTTCCAAGTCAAAAATACACTGACCGGGTGATATGTCTGATCCTAGATCGTTCGTATCATCCATTGGGAAGCTTGGTGATCCAATCGAGTTCTGGATCATCAGGTTGAATATGTGACTTCTGATCTGGAGGATGAGTAATCTTCTTCTGGATTGGATCAAGCGCGAGAAGGGCGTTTGGTGGATGCCTTGGCAGTAAGAGGCGATGAAGGACGCGATACCCTGCGATAAGCTTTGGGGAGCCGGGAATAGGCTTTGATCCAGAGATCTCCGAATGGGGCAACCCACCTGACAGTTTGCTGTTGTTACCTTCTGGTAATCATCAGCGTGCTGAACCAGGTACTTATTACCTGAATACATAGGGTTTTAAGAGCAAACCCGGGGAACTGAAACATCTAAGTACCCGGAGGAAAGGACATCAATTGAGACTCCGTTAGTAGCGGCGAGCGAACGCGGACCAGCCGAGCCATGAATGTGAGTAGAACCAGTTGGAAAGCTGGGCAATATGGGTGACAGCCCCGTATACGAAGCATGATTGGACGTATTAAGTAGGGCGGGACACGTGAAATCCTGTCTGAAGATCGGGGGACCACCCTCGAAGGCTAAGTACTCCTTACTGACCGATAGCGAACCAGTACCGTGAGGGAAAGGTGAAAAGCACCCCGACGAGGGGAGTGAAACAGTACCTGAAACCGAACGCCTACAAACAGTCGGAGCACGCAAGTGTGACGGCGTACCTTTTGTATAATGGGTCAACGACTTGGTCTTACTAGCAAGCTTAAGCCGATAGGTGTAGGCGCAGCGAAAGCGAGTCTTAATAGGGCGAATGAGTTAGTAGGATCAGACCCGAAACCGAGTGATCTAGGCATGTCCAGGATGAAGGTGCAGTAACATGCACTGGAGGTCCGAACCCACACCTGTTGAAAAAGGTCGGGATGAGGTGTGCCTAGGGGTGAAAGGCCAATCAAACTCGGAGATAGCTGGTTCTCCGCGAAATCTATTTAGGTAGAGCGTCAGACGAATACCCTCGGGGGTAGAGCACTGGATGGGTAATGGGGTCCCACAGACTTACTGATCCTAACCAAACTCCGAATACCGAGGAGTAATATCTGGCAGACACACTGCGGGTGCTAAGGCCCGTAGTGGAAAGGGAAACAGCCCTGACCTACAGCTAAGGCCCCTAATTCATGGCTAAGTGGGAAAGCATGTGAGACGACCAAAACAACCAGGAGGTTGGCTTAGAAGCAGCCATCCTTTAAAGAAAGCGTAACAGCTCACTGGTCTAGATAAGTTGTCTTGCGGCGAAGATGTAACGGGGCTCAAGCCATGAGCCGAAGCTTAGGATGCACGTAAGTGCGTGGTAGCGGAGCGTTCTGTGACAAAGACTTTCCGATGTTAACTGTCCTTGCGGACAGTTGAGATCGGCAAGGTCGAGCTGTGAAGCCGTACCTGCGAGGGGCGGTGGAGCGATCAGAAGTGAGAATGTTGACATGAGTAGCGATAAACAGAGTGAGAGACTCTGTCGCCGAAAGTCCAAGGGTTCCTGCTTAAAGCTAATCTGAGCAGGGTGAGCCGACCCCTAAGGCGAGGCCGAAAGGCGTAGTCGATGGGAACCAGGTTAATATTCCTGGGCCAGGAGATGGTGACGGATCCCAAAGGTAGTTTCCTCTTATCGGATTGAGGAGGCTGCTCAGGGGTTCCTGGAAATAGCCCTCCATGAGATCGTACCCTAAACCGACACAGGTGGACTGGTAGAGCATACCAAGGCGCTTGAGAGAACTGCATTGAAGGAACTCGGCAAAATGCCTCCGTAAGTTCGCGAGAAGGAGGCCCCGTTCGTAGGCAACTATGGGCGGGGGGCACAAACTAGGGGGTGGCGACTGTTTACTAAAAACACAGGGCTCTGCGAAGTCGCAAGACGACGTATAGGGTCTGACGCCTGCCCGGTGCCGGAAGGTTAAAAGGAGGAGTGAGAGCTCTGAATTGAAGCCCCGGTAAACGGCGGCCGTAACTATAACGGTCCTAAGGTAGCGAAATTCCTTGTCGGGTAAGTTCCGACCTGCACGAATGGCGTAACGACTTCCCCGCTGTCTCCAATGCAGACTCAGCGAAATTGAATTCCCCGTGAAGATGCGGGGTTCCCGCGGTCAGACGGAAAGACCCCGTGCACCTTTACTACAGCTTCACACTGGCATTAGGTCAGCGATGTGCAGGATAGGTGGTAGGCTTTGAAACCGGGACGCCAGTCTCGGTGGAGCTTCCCTTGAGATACCACCCTTCGCTCGCTTGATGTCTAACCGCGGTCCGTTATCCGGATCCGGGACCCTGTGTGGCGGGTAGTTTGACTGGGGCGGTCGCCTCCTAAAGAGTAACGGAGGCGCGCGATGGTGGGCTCAGATTGGTCGGAAATCAATCGTCGAGTGCAATGGCAGAAGCCCGCCTGACTGCAAGACTGACAAGTCGAGCAGAGTCGAAAGACGGCCATAGTGATCCGGTGGTCCCGAGTGGAAGGGCCATCGCTCAACGGATAAAAGGTACGCCGGGGATAACAGGCTGATACTGCCCAAGAGTCCATATCGACGGCAGTGTTTGGCACCTCGATGTCGGCTCATCACATCCTGGGGCTGGAGCAGGTCCCAAGGGTTCGGCTGTTCGCCGATTAAAGTGGTACGTGAGCTGGGTTTAGAACGTCGTGAGACAGTTCGGTCCCTATCTGCCGTGGGTGTAGGAGACTTGAGAGGAGTTGCCCCTAGTACGAGAGGACCGGGGTGAACGTTCCACTGGTGGACCAGTTGTCGTGCCAACGGCAGTGCTGGGTAGCTATGAACGGACAGGATAACCGCTGAAAGCATCTAAGCGGGAAGCCCCCCTCAAAACAAGGTCTCCCTATTAGGGCCGTGGAAGACCACCACGTCGATAGGCTGGAGATGTAAGCGCAGCAATGTGCTCAGTTGACCAGTACTAATCGCCCGATTGGCTTGATCCAAACCAGTAGAAGATAACTTCTACCCGAAAGATCGAAGTCACATACATACCAAGTGAAAATCATGACTAAAGACAGTCTCGTGTATTATTGATGCGGTAACGCAGATCACTAATCTCAGAAAAATCTGAGAGGACGTGCTCTCGGGACATTTTGTAATCACAAAATACCCTGCCGCACCTGGATGTTTGCAGCGCAAATATCCAGTGAGATATTGACTGGTTTGGTGGACATAGCGCGAGCGATACACCCGATCCCATCCCGAACTCGGCCGTTAAGCGCCGCCGCGCCGATGGTACTGCGACTTAAGTCGTGGGAGAGTAGGTCACCGCCAAACCTGTCAATATCTCAATTCTCTCTAAACAATGATGAT
>NZ_OCTN01000025.1 GCF_900231835.1 Pontivivens marinum
CGCCATTCAGCATTGGGCTGGAAAAGCCCAGTCGCTTTCGAGCGGAAGGTGGCCTAAACGAGCACCGGGGGCGGCACAAAAACGGGTCAGGTCCAAAGCGAAACCTTCTCCTCATCCGACTAGAACCGCTTCTTCTGACCCTTCTTGCCCGCCATACCTGCCCTCAAGATGTCCACTATCGTTGGTGGACACTATCAACGCACTCTATGGCGCGTCAGAGCAGCGAGGCCGGCCGCTTACGAAAAATGCGCGAATGATAGGAATGAGAAGGCCGAACCCCGACGAGAGACGAGCCGGTGAATGTCGTGTATGGGCCGTCAACGCCAGATGACCGCCTCGCCTGAGTGGGGTGGTCGCCGTGCTGCAGGAAGTCGGTTTCGAGCCAAATGCCGCACCAATTACTGATTGCCTTTCTTCAACATTAAAAGGATTTTGGGTCCATAACTCTGCGCGAATTCGGATGCATTTGACTGTAGTTCTACTCCGTGAACCGCTTCATTCATCACCGGCATTAAACCTCTTAGAAGAACCGTGGCTTCATCCGGAATAGCACCCAATCTCGCTAGTTCATCAGTCAATGACCTAAGTGTTCTCGGTCACCCGCGTGGATCAGGAGCAAGCATCACGCCCTCAGATATTTGCCGTAAGCGGCGCTCAATCTGGACGCGAAGCATGGTGACCTGCCCCCTGAAACTTCCCTCACTTTAATGCAGAGCTTGCTCAACCTTTTGAAGGAGCAAACAGATGCGAAAGAGCCGTTTTAGCGAAGCCCAGATTATTGGGATGATCAAAGAGCAAGAAGCTGGGGTGTCGACTGCGGATGTGTGCCGCAAGCACGGCCTCAGCCAAGGAACGTTTTACAAGTTCAAGTCTCAGTATGGCGGCATGGAGGTGTCAGATGCAGCAAAGCTGCGTGCGGTCACGGACGAGAATGCCAAATTGAAACGTCTTCTGGCGGATACCATGCTGGACAACGTCGTCCTGAAATATCTGCTGGGAAAGAACTAACGACATCAAGTGAACGACGGGAAGCTGCACTTCGGGCGATGCGAGATCATGATATCTCGCAACGTCGGGCGTGCAGGCTCGTTGGTGTCGATCCCAAAACTGTCAGACGCGACCGTCCGCCTGACAATCCTGAGATACG
>NZ_OCTN01000015.1 GCF_900231835.1 Pontivivens marinum
TTCTCTTCGGTGTAAATACGCCTCACCTTCTTGTGCCTTCTCATGCATGTAAACATGCACTGTCAGGTGACAGTTCACCGCAAAACCTTCTCGCGTGATCATAACGTGGACACGACGGCAACCAAACCGCCGCCGTTCTCTCGAAACTCGCTTTATGGCATCTCGCAGCTCAGCGTCATTACCGCGACGCGACAAATACCGCACCGAAGATCGATCAACTTGTAGCACATCGCACGCCCGTCGCTGGCTGACCTGATGGACCTCCATCAAATGCGCCACCGCTTTCCGCTTCCCAACGGGCGTCACCATTTTTTTGAATTGATGTCTCGGAGCATGGCGTTGTCGAGCATCTGTTCGGCCAACAACTTCTTCAGCTTGCCGTTCTCGTCCTCCAAAGCACGCAATCGCTTTGCGTCGTAAGGCTCCATCCCGCCGTACTTCGATTTGTATTTGTAGAACGTCGCTGAGCTGATCCCGTGCCGCCGACATACATCGGCAGTCTTCTCGCCAGCCTCCTGCTCCTTGATCATCGCGATGATCTGTTCGTCCGTAAATCGTGCCTTCATTTGTCCGTCCTTTTGTTGGGCGGACTCTACACAAATTTGGAGGAGTTTTAGGGGCTCAGGTCAATGCCAATGGCCAGATGATCGATTATCGCCTGACTACCAAGCGAGATGCAAAGGCGGCAAAAGCCTTTTTGAATAAAGCGATTGAACGCGTAAGGCTACATCGGCCGGTGACTATCGTCACAGACAAAGCGCAAAGCTATCGACGTGTCATCCGCGAGATCAATCACCGTTACGATCCACATTTTGACAGCATCCGGCACATCGATCAGAAATGGCGGAACAACCGCATCGAGAGCGATCACGCAGCCATGAAACGGCTACTCGGATATCGGCAGAGCTTCCGATCCTTGCGATCGGCCAAGGCGACCCTCAGTGGCATCGAGACAATCCGAACCATCAAGCGAGGTTAAGTCCATCACAAAATATCTGGCGTCAAAGGTGAGATCGAATTCATCCGCAGTCTGTTCGAGAACGCTGCATAACCCAACGCGCGCCCCAGATTAGATCCGCGGTAACAGAATTAACGCAACAGTCCCCGCCAGACAGGTCGAAAAGGCTCAAGACGTTGATGCCAGAGAAAACCTGCTGCGACAGATCGCAACCCATTCGCCCATGTCATGGGCCCACATCAATATGCTTGGGGAATACGATTTCTCGGAAGAAAAACTCCGCGATACCCTCAGGATTCTACCCCCGAAAAAGGCAGCATAGCCGAAGGGCAAAAACGGGAGATGTGACGGCAACATAAAGCCTGAAAGATCAAAGCACTCCAAGAAAGCCTATGGGACTTTACGTACCTTTGTTGGGACGAACCCAAAGGGGTGATAGAATCGATAGATATGGCCCTCCAACAGGGCGTTATGTAAGTCCTCTAGGCGTTCCCTCCGAACAACGCTCACTCCCACCCAGTCGAATCGGCGACACTCTAACTGAGTATGTGGTATTTAAACCAATTCCTGGCGCGCAGGGATCGATTGTCGCTCCTGCACACGGTCAGCGTGGAGGCGGTGTGCAGATTGTTTTGCCCGACCGCTTACAATATTTAATTAAAAACGATATTTTGGGAGAGATAGAAAGATGAATTATAATTGCTTGCGAGCATTTTTGAATTCCTTAAATACACCTGAAAATTGGTATTGCTTAGGTAGTTTTGGCGATAATATGCATTCAATATATGAGGTTGGCGAGTTTTATCGAGTTACTTTTTCGGAAAAGGGGTTAACTTCATACGACGAGCGATTTATTTGCGAGGTAGATGCTATTTTTTTCTTTTTGAATAAAATTATCGGAGACTTAAAAGTCACGAAGGGTTATTCATTCGGCAAGTCAACGTCTTAGTGTTTTTGATTAGTATCACTGGGCTTTTCCCTCCTCACCACCTTAATCGGCTTGGCGATCCTCGCGACTGTAGCAACGCTTGCAACCACGACCGGCCATAGCAATGCCTTTGCGTTCGGCATCCTTACTCTGCTGGAGGAGCGGGCCATCGCGCGGGATGCGGCTGTGCCGCTTGCCGACATGATGGTCGGGCAGGTGGCCATCGTCCGCGCTTCGCTTGTGCCCATCGCGATGCCGCTCAACGACAGGGACTATACCCTCACCGTCCGCGATGCCGCCGGCCTCGTCGATCTCAACACCGCAGCACCGCAGATGCTCACGGCACCTGTTCGAGGATGTCGTCTCAGGCAAGCAGTTCGACCGCGCCGGTTTATCCGCCTTGATAGACCACGCCCGCCCTGGCGATAGCCTCGCCATCATCCGGTTGGACCGGCTCGGACGTTCACTCAAAGAGCTCCTAGAAACCGTCGAAAACCTGAAAACCCAAGGTATCGGATTGATCAGTCTCGAAGAGCGGATCGACACGACATCCGCCGCCGGTGAACTGATCTTCCATGTTTTCGGGGCCATAGCGCATTTTGAACGTCGCCTCATTTCCGAACGCACCAAAGACGGCATCGAAGCCGCCAGAGCGCAGGGCCGAAAACCCGGGAGACCGTCCCTCGAAGCCGAAACCGTCCTGGCACTGCAAAACCTCGTCAAAGCCGGAATAACCGCCGGACAGGCCGCAAAACAACTCGGCATCGCAAGATCAACAGCCTACAGATTGATCAAGGAAACAGCCCAGCCCTAGCAAGGCGGCCTTACGGTGTCATTCTGCCCCCAGCCGGAACAGACCCCTGGAAGCTCGACCGGCTTGGCCGCGATCTCGCCCATCTCGTGGCAACGGTGCGGGATCTCGAAAAGCGCGGCATAGGCTTCAGGGTCCTTGCCGGGCAAGGCGCCGAGATCGACACCTCTACGCCCGGCGGCCGACTAATATTCGGGATCTTCGCCGCCTTGGCCGAGTTTGAGCGTGACCTCATCCATGAGCGCGTCATGGCAGGTCTCGCAGCCGCACGCGCACGGGGGCGCCACGGTGGCGCTCCCTACAAGATGACGCCCGCCAAACTGCGCCTCGCAATGGCCGCAATGGGCAACTCAGAAACCCGCATAAGGCCGCTGTGCAGGGAGCTGGGTGTCTCCAGCCAGACCCTCTACCGCTATGTGGCTCCCGACGGCCAAATCAGACCCGACGGCGAGAAGCTCCTGAAACGAACGCAGCGATAGGCCGCCGTTCAAAGCTTAACGTGGAATCTGGAACCCATCGACCAAGCCAACCACCATGCGCGCCGCTGCGCCACGCCAGAGCCTTCTCCAGAACCGGCCGGAACACTTCTAAATCGACCGCCTGCGCGTAGAGCTCAAGTTGATCGCCCAGATCCCTCAGCCGGTGCAGTCGCTCCTCGACATCGAAAAACCCCGCCATCCCCGTGCTCCCGTCCATCGCCACGATCAGCGTCAGTGAATCGGAATTAGCCGCAACGCGCGAGGGTTAATCGAGGTGCTCAGCTTCTGCGGTGCCGCGGTGTTGAGATCGACGAGGCCTTCGGCATCGCGGACGGTGAGGGTATAGTCCCTGCCGTTGAGCGGCATCGCGATGGGCTCGAGCGGGGCGCGGTCGATGGCCGCCTGCCCGACCATCATGTCGGCAAGCGGCACAGCCGCAACCCGCGCGATGGCCCGCTCCTCCAGCAGCGTGAGGGAGCCTCGGGGGGCAGGTCATGACCCAACACCGCACGGTTCGCGGCGTAGAGTGTTCGCCTTTGCTTCACTGATCGTGAATTGGGCCTGCCCAAAACCCTGCATACGCAGCGAAGGTCCGTTATTCGAGCTGTAACAGCAACACATCGACAGCGTGCGTAGGCGGCATGTTAGGGCTGTTTACGATCAGCCCTCTGCATCTGATTTCAAATGGAACCGCCACGCGTCTCTTAGCAAGGGTTCGAATTTGTAGCACCAGTGTAGCACCGGGCGAAGTTCCAACGCGAGCGACCACCCGAAGGTGGCTGCTAGCGTGTTGTAAACTTTGGTGTATTTTAGTTGCGGGGATAGGATTTGAACCTGTGACCTTCAGGTTATGAGGTATCCGCAGTGAACTTTGCTGTGATTTTCTTCGTAATAGGGTTGGGCTTTTGGACATGCTAATTTGGCCGCGGTTGCCGCGCCACTCGACCGGCTATCGCGTTGTCCGTTATTTATCCGGACGCATGAACCTCGCTCCATAAAAAATTTATTGCTTAAATCTAAAATTTTTAGATAGATTGCGAATGAGACCAATTGGAGCCGCGGCGAATGACCACCCTTTCGAACAAGACATCAGAAACGCCACGACCTGTCGTTGGCGCTTTGTTGCGAACTGCGCGCCGCAATCGCGACCTAACGTTGCAAGAATTAAGCTCTTTGGCGGACCTTTCTGTCGGCTATTTGAGCCAGGTCGAGCGGGATATCGCCACGCCGTCTCTTGGCTCGCTAAGCAGGTTGGCGGCGGCGTTGGAGTTGGAACTCGGACATTTCATATCGATCCCCAACACGCGCGGCCTGACGACCAGTGCAAAAGACCGCGAGACGATCCGCGTGCGCGAAGGGGGGATGACCTATCAGCAATTACACGGCGAATTTGTCGGCGCGTCCTTCTCGGCGTTCCTGATTACGCTGCCCGCAGGATTTACCACAGAAACCGATCAGCACTTCGGCGAAGAGTTTATCGAGGTTCGCTCGGGTCGGGTGATATTTGAGATCGACGGTCAGACCTATGATCTGGAGGCAGGCGACACCCTGCATTTCCGCTCTGACCTACGCCATCAAGCCCGTAATCCCGAGAATTTCGACGCGGTCGTGTTCTGGCTGGGGAATGGGCCGACGTTCCAGCAGCGCGCCGAAATAGCCGCCGTGGCAACCGATGAATAGCGCCAGTCGTATGCCGCTGGCGTGGCTGGCGCAGCGCGTCTTGATGATGCTAGTGACTTTGTTGGCGGTTATTACGCTTACCTTTGCGCTGATGCATGCCGTGCCGGGCGGGCCCTTCGTATCCGAAAAGATGCTCGCGCCCGAAATCGAGGCCGCGCTGAATGCTAAGTTCGGTTTGGATCAACCCGTTTGGCGCCAGTATTTAAGCTACCTTTGGGGCGTTGTGCAGTTTGATCTGGGGCCATCGTTCAAATATCCCGGTGTAAGTGTGAACAGCATGATAGCCGAAGGGTTGGCTGTGACCGCGCAGACCGGCCTGTTGGCGATCATCTGCGTCGTCGCATTGGGCGTACCGATGGGAATCGTCGCTGCGCTGAACCGTGGCCGTTGGCCAGATACACTGGCGATGTTCGTGGCCAGCCTTGGCATTGCGGTGCCGTCCTATGTCATTGCGACTGTATCGCTCTACGTTTTTGCCCTGCGTCTGGGCTGGACGCCTGCCTTCGGGTTGGACGATTGGCGCGGCTATATCCTGCCAGTCTTTGCCCTCTCCGGCTTCTGGATGTCTTTTGTCGCCCGATTGACCCGTTCCAGCCTGCTGGAAACGATGGGACAGGACTACATCATGACAGCCCGCGCCAAAGGTTTGCCCGCCCACACGGTGATGTTGCGCCACGGGTTGCGCAATTCAATGATCCCCGTTGTCACGGTGCTGGGGCCAGTGGTGGCGAACCTGCTGACGGGGAGTTTTGTGATTGAACAGATTTTCGCGCTACCGGGCATCGGGCGGCACTTCGTGCTGTCGATTACCAACCGCGATTATACGGCGATCATGGGCATCACGATTTTTTACGCAGCCTTTCTGATGCTGATGATCCTTATCGTCGACCTTCTGTATCTGTGGCTTGATCCACGTATTTCATACGGGGATCGCAAATGACCCGCGCAGCACTCACCCCTGAAATGTGGCAACCACTTGCCGCCAATCCAACAGCGCTTGCAGAGGGCTCAAGCCCGCAAGCGACCCGCGGATTCTGGGCTGGCGTGCGGTCTCGCTTGTTCCGGCACCGCTCTGCAATGGCGGGGCTGGTGTTCATTATCTTCCTTGTGCTGGCCGCCATATTCGGCCCGATGGTATCGCCTTACAGCTATTTTGAGCAGAACCTTGAACTGTCGAACCTGCCGCCTGCTTATCGCGCCTATACCGTCGATGCGGACACCGAAGTCTTCGTGAATCGCAGCAATCTAAGCCTTTACCGTGTCGATGACCAAGGTGGGCTGTCCGCACTTTTGCGCCCTGACAGCCGCGACATGATCAACCGCCAAAGCACCTGGCAGATCGGCGACAAAGCCGTCGTGCTTGATTACGGGCAGCGGCCGCCAGTTCTGACGATCAATGGAGAGGTAGCGCAATCAGGCGGCCTGTCGATAAACGCTCGAAATCCCTTCGGTACCGATCAGTTGGGCCGCGATGTGCTGGTGCGCCAGATGTATGGCGCGCGCATTTCGCTGCTGGTGGCGGCGGCGGCTGTACTGACGAATTTTGTGATCGGCGTGATCTATGGCGGCATTTCCGGCCTGCTGGGCGGGCGCGTTGATGCGGTGATGATGCGGTTTGTTGAAATCGTCGCGACCATTCCGCTAACGCTTTATGTGATCTTGATGATGGTGGTGCTGCAATCGGGTTTGCTGTCGGTCGTTCTGGCGATCGGGACGGTCTATTGGGTTGATATGGCGCGGGTCGTGCGGGGACAAATCCTGACGCTCAAGGGGCAGGATTACGTGGCCGCTGCGCGCACGATGGGGGCCTCGACCTCGCGCATTTTGTTTAAACATCTGCTGCCAAACGCCTTTGGCCCGATCCTTGTGACGCTGACAATGCTGATCCCCTCGGCAATCTTCATCGAAAGCTTCATGAGCTTCATCGGTCTTGGCGTGACCCCGCCGCAGGCCAGTTGGGGCACGCTGACGTCCGAAGCCGTCGAAACCCTGCGCGCCTATCCCTATCAGCTATTGTTCCCAGCCGTGGCGATCAGCCTGACCATGCTGGCGTTCAACTTTCTGGGCGACGGGCTGCGTGATGCCCTTGATCCGAGGTTGTCATCATGACCGCGCCGCTGTTGTCCTTGCGCGATCTGCGCACAGAGTACCGCACAGATCGCGGTACCGTGCAGGCTGTTCGCGGCGTCGATCTGACGCTTTATCGCGGCGAGATTCTGGGGCTGGTGGGCGAAAGCGGGTCGGGGAAATCCGTGACCTGCATGAGTATACTCAAACTGCTCAAGCGAGGCGGGCACATCACTTCGGGCAGCGCCGACTATGACGGCACCGACCTGTTAAGATTGTCCGAGGGGCAGTTGTCGCGCGTACGCGGTGACAAGATCGGAGTGGTGTTCCAGGATCCGATGTCGGCCTTGAACCCGACGATGACCGTCGGACGCCAGGTCGAAGAGGTGCTGCTGCAACACCGCAAGATCAGCAAGAAAGACGCCCGCGCGCGCGCGATTGAGCTGTTCAAGCTGGTGCGCATCCCCTCCGCCGAGACCCGCATCGACAACTACCCACATGAATTTTCCGGCGGAATGCGCCAACGGGTGATGATCGCAATCGCGCTGGCCTGTGATCCCGATCTGTTAATCGCGGATGAACCCACTACGGCGCTCGATGTCACGATACAACGGCAGATTCTGGCGCTGTTGAAAGAGCTGCGCGACCGTTTGGGTATGGCGATCATTCTGGTGACCCACGACCTTGGCGTGATCGCGGAAACCGCCGACCGTGTGATGGTTCTGTATGGCGGGCAGATCATGGAAGAAGCGCGCGTTGCCGACCTGTTCGAGGCCCCGCAGCACCCCTATACGCGCGGGTTGCTAGCGGCGATTCCCGATCCGCGCCAGTCCGGCGGTGCCCTGACGCCAGTGCCCGGCAGCCCGCCTGACATGCGCAACCCGCCTAGCGGTTGCCCCTTCGCGCCGCGCTGCCCCAAGGCGATGGCGATCTGCCTAACGCCCCCCGACCTATACGGCGCGGGCGACGCCCTGCACCTGCGACCCGCCCAACGCACACGGTGCTGGCTGGCCGATCCTGCGGTCCCCGCTGAACTGATGGAGGCCACCTGATGAACGCCCCTTTGTTGGAACTTGATAATCTTCAGATGCACTTTCCCACGCGGCAGGGGCCGCTCAAGGCCGTCGATGGTATCAGTCTGAGCATTCAGGCGGGTGAAACGCTGGGCCTTGTGGGCGAAAGCGGCTGCGGCAAATCCACCTTGGCCCGCGCGCTGATCCGGCTCCATCGCCCTACGGGGGGGCGGGTTCTGCTGGACGGTCAGGACATCACGACGCTCAGCGATAGCGCGCTGAAACCCTATCGTCGCCGTATGCAGATGATTTTCCAAGACCCTGTCGCGGCCTTGAACGGCCGGATGACGGTGGGCGAATTGATCGCCGAACCGCTTGAGATTATGAATATAGGCACGCCTGCCACACGTCGGAAGCGGGTGAAAGACCTGCTTGATAAGGTCGGGCTTGGTGCGGATGCCGCCAACCGGTTTCCGCATTCCTTTTCGGGCGGTCAACGTCAGCGTGTGGGCATCGCCCGCGCCATTGCGCTTGAACCTGAACTGGTGGTTTGCGACGAACCTATCAGCGCGCTGGACGTGTCCATTCAGGCGCAAATCGTGAACATGCTGTCCGACCTGAAACGCGACACGGGGCTGGCCTATCTGTTCATCACCCACGATTTGTCGATGCTGCGCCATATCGCCGACCGCATCGGCGTTATGTATCTGGGAAAGCTGGTAGAAATTGCCCCGTCCGAGGCATTGCACGTCGCCCCGCGCCATCCCTACACCGAGCTTTTGTGGTCAGCCATCCCTGTGCCGGACCCCGCAGCGCGGCGCGACGACGCGTTTGAAACAGGCGAGGTGCCAAGCCCGCTGGATATCCCCACGGGCTGTCGTTTTCATACGCGCTGCCCCTACGCATCGCCGCTGTGCAAGGCGACGGAACCGCCATTAAAAACCGGTGCGGACGGCCACGGCGTCGCCTGTCATCACCCGCTGCCCAGCAGCCCCTCGACCGCCCAACAGGAGATTGAACATGCGTAATTTACTGATCTCGGCAGCCGCCGCCGCGCTTATGGCCGGACCCGCATTTGCGGACGGCGACCTGACCTATGTCGTCAACAATGAATCCGCGACCTATGACCCCGGCCTGACCTCTGAAACCTTTGCCGCGCCGATCATCGGTAACACCTTCGAGGGCCTTGTGCGGTTCACCGAAGCGGGCGAAATCGAAGGCGCGATGGCCGACGATTGGTCCGTTTCGGATGACGGGCTGACCTACACGTTCACCCTGCGCGATGCCAACTGGTCCGACGGCCAGGCTGTCACAGCGCAGGATTTTGTCTATGCGTGGATGCGCGTTCTTGATCCGGCGGCTGGGGCCAAAAACCCAGCGATGTTCTACCTGATCGAAGGCGCGGAAGAGCATTACGCCAATGGCGGCACCGGCGATGTTGCGATCTCGGCACCCGATGACAAAACGCTGACCTTCACGCTGAAAAACCGCATCCCTTACATGATGCAACTGCTAACCTACACCAACTGGTTCCCTGTGCGTCAGGACGTGGTTGAAGCCGATCCCGAAGGCTGGACCCGCACCCCCGAGACCTTCATCAGCAATGGGCCATTCAAGGTCTCGGAATTCAATTTCGGTGAATCCGTCATCTTTGTGAAGAACGATGAATACTATGGGGCCGATGATGTGTCCCTTGATACGCTGACGTTCCGTCTGATCCCCGATCAAGCGACGGCTCTGACGGCGATGGAATCCGGTCAGGTTGACGGGGTTGAGGCCGTACCCGCACCGGAAATTCCGCGTCTTATGGCGGAAAGCGATGCCTTCATGATCGTTCCGGCCCTCGGCACGACCTATGCGTTCTTTAACCCCGCGCAGTCGCCGCTGGATGACGTGCGTGTACGTCAGGCGTTGTCGATGGCGATTGACCGTCAGGATATCGTCGATTTCGTCCTGCAATCTGCCGACCGTCCCGCGATCGGGGTGGTGCCATTTGGCCTGACCCTGAACGGCGAAGATTTCCGCGATGGCGTTGATGCCTACGGTCTTGATGCGCAAGCCCAGCCCGAAGCGGCAGCAGCCCTGCTGGCCGAGGCGGGCTATCCTAACGGCGAAGGCTTCCCCGAGACGGTCTTCGTGACCTACACATCTCCCCCCATCGAAAAGCTGCTCGAAGCGATCCAGCAGATGTGGAAGCAGAACCTGAATATCGACGTGCAAATCCGCGCGACGGAATGGCAGGTCTATTACCCCGAAGTGCAACAGGTCGAATACCAGATCGCACAGATGGGCTGGGGCGCGGACTACCCGCACCCTATGACCTTCCTTGATGTGTTCCTGCCCGATAGCCCGAACAATCTGGCCGCGTGGCAGAGCGAAGAGTTTGCCGCAACACTGGACGTAGCCAAATCGACAGCGGACGAGGCCGAAAGTCTTGCCGCTATGCGGGACGCAGAAGGCATCTTGATGAACGACCACGTCATCCTGCCGATGTATCACCGGTACAACTACATGATGATGTCACCTGACGTAGAGGGTTTCTGGCGCTCGTCGCTGAACGTCCCGTATTTCCGCGACGTTACGATCTCTGAATAATTGGACAAGAACAGCGGGTGTTCAGACACCCGTTGTTCTCTTCCGACGGGACATCTTAGGTCGTTAAGAACGCGAATGAGCTGTCTGAGTTGTACACCTTTGAGACAGCAACGGACACAAGAGAGGTGGTCCTGCTTTTTCGACCATTTTGCAGCCCTGCTAAGATGGATCAGGGTTTCATTTAGGCTGCCAGTCTCACTGGTTCAGTTTTGCTGGCATAGGCCTCATCGGGGGTCAATATGCCGTGCGTCGAATGTGGACGGTCGGAGTTGTAGTAAGTCAGCCATTTGCTGATCCCGGCCCGCATTTCTGAGCCCGTCTCAAAGGC
The DNA here is from genome assembly GCF_900231835.1 of Pontivivens marinum. Classification (GTDB taxonomy): domain Bacteria; phylum Pseudomonadota; class Alphaproteobacteria; order Rhodobacterales; family Rhodobacteraceae; genus Pontivivens; species Pontivivens marinum. The sequence continues at coordinate 10,860 of NZ_OCTN01000015.1, forward strand.
GTTCAGGTACACGCATTCATACTTCAGCGACCGCCACAGGCGTTCGATCATCCGGTTGTCGTGCCACGCACCTTTGCCATCTGTTACCAGCAGGTGATTTGCAAAATCACCGAGAGGCATGCTGATCTTGATTTTTGCGTCGGTCAGCACGTCGATCCAAGCGCCGCTGGTGAACTGACTGCCTTGGTCGGTATTGAATATCTCCGGCACGCCATGTTTGGCCAAGGCCTCTTTCAGAGCCTCAATGCAGAAGTCCGCGTCCATGCTGCTGGACAGCCGCCAGCTCAAAACCTTACGGCTGTGCCAATCCCTGATGGCCACGAGGTACAGGAAGCCGCGCCGCATTGGGATGTAGGTGATATCGGCGCACCCTTTGCCCGGCAGGGCATGTTTACATGCCCGAGAGGAGGACCTGGTTTGGCCGGTCGATCACCGCGTTGCGCAACAGATATGGCCAAATCTTGTGCTGCGGATGCTTCTTGCTGGTATTGGGCTCTTGGTAGATCGGCACCAGCCTCATGAGACGCATCAGACGGCGCACACGATGGCGACCACATTGGTGGTTGTTGCGTTTCATATAACGGGCCATTTGGCGCGAACCGTACCACGGCGTTTCCAAAAACTGCTTGTCTATGATCTCCATGACCCGCAGGTTCTCAGCGCTTTCTCCGACCGGCTGATAGTAAAGACGCGACCGCGACATCTGCAACAATTCGCACTATTTACGAAAACTTAACCTATGATCCCGGCTCACCATTTTTTGCCTCGCGTCCCGAGCAGTTGATGCGAGGCTTCGGCTAAAAAATCCCGTTCCACCACTAGCTGGCCGATCTTCGAGTGCAGCTTGTCGACATCAGCGGCGCTCACCTGTTCTGAAGCCGCACCACGGCGCGTAAATGCCGTCGCCATGTTCTCTATCGCTGCGCGTTTCCAAGTTCCGATTTGCGTGGGATGCACTCCGTACTTCTTGGACAGTTCCGACAGCGTCATCTCCTCGCGGATCGCTTCAAGCGCGACCTTGGCTTTGAACTCAGGCGAATGGTTCTTTCGTTTCTTCATTTCGGATCGTCTCTTCCATCAGGCGATCCATCTTAGCAACTGATCCGAATTCCCACGACCACCTCTACAGCGTTTGGTCCTTTCGCCGAGGTCCGCAATGGACTGCCCTATCGGTGTCTAAGCGCAGAAGTACGCACTTTCCAACATTCACCCGACCCGCCCCTTAGGCGGGTTTTTTCGTTCTTGGAGGATATCATGACCACGACACTCTACGACCATTGGCGCGACGCACCGGAGAAAGCCTGGCGCTGGCCGAATTTCAGCCCCGACGAAATCGCCTGCCGCGGAACCGGTAAGTTGTTGGTCAATGAAGTCGCCGTGCTGCGCGACCAATTGCGAGCGTGCCGGTGAGAAAGCGCTGAGCAGTTGCCAGCAAGATACGCCTGGCACTTGGCCGCAACGACACGCGAGGCCCATTTCACAGCTTCAAAGAATGGCAGCGGGTTGCTGCGCGGACGTGGTGGTATTGCATCTATTCCGCTGTCGCATGGAAATGGGCACAACTGCGCACCAGAGGTCAGGGCCGTTTCCGGCGCCTCGGCTTAGCGGTGGTGGGCCGTTTTGACGTCGCGATCTTTGCTTTTCCGACACAGGTTGGATAGCGGACGCAGCCGAGGAACCCGCCGTATCTCCCCTTGCGCTCAACCAGCCAGCCATCTGTGCAGTCCGGACAGCTTGGATAACTGGCACCGCAACCACATCGAACCTCGGTCATTCCCTCCGCCTTGCGTGGCAAAGCGGTGCCGCAGGACGGGCATGCAAGCAGCAGGTTTCCGCAATGCTGGACATGCTCACAACGATACCAGATACGGCCGTCCTTCCCTGTCACCCCCAGCAACCGCCCACCACATTCTCCGCAAACATGAACGTCCGGTTCCGCGTCAGGCGCCGCTGCTATGTCGTAAGCGGGGTCTTTCCGGAGTTCAGTAACAAAGGACGACGGGCGCGAATGCGAGGCGAGAAGTGTCAGGGTATACTTTGCCCGTGTCATGGCGACATACATGACGCGCCGTTCTTCAGCGTTCTCAAACGCCTCTTCTTCCGGGGAGACCAGGGAAAGAAGAGGGTCGTCAACGATCCCCGATGGAAACCCGATCCGACCGCTATCGGCATTCAGGAGGATCACGTGGTCGGCTTGCAGGCCCTTTGAGGCATGGATGGTCTTGAAGCTGATTTGCAGCTGTGGAAACCGGCGCCGCAACTCATGCATGCGAGGCTCATTGAAACGGTATCGCCCAAGCAGCAGCACACTAGCTGGCTTGGCGTCTGTGTTTGACCCTGTCGATAATGCGGCAAGGACGTCAGACAGCTTTCGCTCATCCTCGGCGCGTGGCACCGCCACGATATTGATAGCCGGTTCCGTTGCTGTCCCTGCCGGAATGACTTGCTTTTCGATCTGGGCGGGATTGCGAAGCACGAAGGTTCTGGCCGCGAATGCGATCTGGTCGACCGACCGGAAGGTCCGACCAAGGTCGACTGTCCGGTGCACGCCCGAGGCGTTGTCGAACGTGCCGCCGAATTCGGCTCCGAATTGGCGCATAAGATGAATGTCGGACCCGGCAAAGCGAAAGATCGACTGCCAGTCGTCGCCGACAGCAAAGATGCGTGCGTCCGGTTGCTGGGCCTTCAGTGCCTTCACCAGCCGCGCACGGCTTTGCGAAATGTCCTGGAATTCATCAATCAGTATGTGACGGAACGGGCTGACGTAGCGCCCCGTCTCGGCGTAGTGTGCGGCGCGAAGGATCATGTCCTCAAAGTCGATCCGCCCCTCAAGGCGCTTCTCGTATTCCTCGAAAACCGGCGCAAAAACATCGAGGAACGCCTTGGCACGTTTACCGAGCTTCATCCGGTCGGATTTGGCTTCGCAGTCGTCCAGGCTGTAACCACCGCTCTTGTATTTGCGCAGGAAAGTTCCCAGCAGCTTTGAGAAATCATCCACCTGGTTGAGCTCGACGATCTGGTCGTAGATCGTGTCGGCCGGGCGGGGCTTCAGGGTCACATGCGGGGCCAGCTTTTCCGCCAATCCTGTCAGCAGGCGACCTTCCTGCCGCTCGTAGCTGTAGGTCTCGATCAGAATTGTCTCATGATCGGCGTGGACCTGACGCTTCCATTCCATGCCAGCCAAATATGGCTCGCGCTCCACGAACGGTGCCGTAACCAGCCGCTCGCTGCCATCCGCCACTTTCTGACGACGCACACCGAAGTGCTCGATGTAGATACCGCTTTCGGTCAGATGAAAATCAGGCTGGTAATCGCGTCTTCCGGTCTCCGGGATCTTGTGCTCGTAGATAGGTTCGTACTCGTATTCGACACCATTTTCGTAAAGCCAGTTGGCGATCTGGAGCTCTTCGTAGCTTTTGACCTTTTCACCCTGCAGCGTGCGCAGGTCCTGACTTTCCATATGGGTGTAGAAATCATGCTTGGTTTTGAAATCCCATTCAGTTTTCGGCTCCACCAGGAAATGCGCGAAAAACTGGATGATTGCCTGCGACACGTCTGACAGCCTGTGGACCAGGTCCTTCAGGATCTGCTTGATCAGATTGCTGAAGGCCATGTCATCAGTGGCGTGGTCAGCCAGAGCAGGCTTTGAGCCTTCAACAATACCGATGATGTCATAGGCAAGCGCGTGGAACGTCCGCGCGACGATTGGCACACCTGACCGAGCCTCGACCCGTTCCGACATCTCCTCCGCTGCGTTCTTTGCGAATGCCAACAGCAGAATTTCCTCGGGCTCACGGATGCCAGCCTTGAGCAGATACGCCGCCTTGGCGGTGATCACGCTGGTCTTGCCAGATCCTGCCCCGGCAAGGACAAGCGTCGCGTCTTCATCCACGACGACGGAAAGTCGCTGTTCTGGCGTCAGAGGCTGGCTCTCTACCGTGTCGAAGAAGTCCCTCCAGCGGTCGAGTTCAGCATCGACGAAGGCAGCGATGCTTTTAGACCGTTCCGTCTGCGCGTCCGAAGCAAATTGCTGAACGATTGCAATACGCCTGGGCGCATCGGCGCCGATGGCCTCAGGTTGGAGCTTGGACAGCAACGACGCATCAAGAGCGCGCGCATCATTCAAAAGGGGCGCAATCTGGCACGCCGCCGGATAGCGGGCTGGGTGCGCCAGCGCCCGGACACCTGCATGAATGCGATCAAACCGGCTCGCGTCCTTGTCGAAGGCAGTGCGATTGAAGCAGATCCACGCGTTCCTGAAGGTTTCGGAAAACGCCGCGGCATCAGCTTTTGCCGCGCCCTTGAGAACCACATCGCCGCCGGAGTCATAGGCGATCGTCAGCATGGCACCAAACGTGCCCTTCCGAACCACTGGCGCAGCAGTCACGGTTTCAAGCAACAGGGACCGCGTGTGACGACCCTTGGTGATCTGAAGAAGGTCCCCATTGAGCTCCAGTGCTTTGGCCGTTTTGCCAAAGGGGTTCACGAGGAGTCCGAGCAAGGGACGTTGTTGTAATCGAATCAATGATATGTACCTCGTGGTCTTTCCACTAGAGCTTGGGCTCCTCCTACCATTGACTGCAACCGTGATCGGCCACCGTTCCTAACGCTGCTTACCACGATCCAAAATGCACGAAGCCGTCGATTCGCTGGAGGACTCGCCAAACGTTGAGGTGGCGTTGAGGTGGAATGCACAGAAGCAAAAAGCCCCGTGAGATACGAGGCCTAATGCCTTGGTATTGTTCGGTAATTTTGGTTACGGGAGGAGGAGTTGGACTTTGGCGAACTTTCTTCAACGTCGGCAGCTGAGGCTTATTCCGAGACCAGCTCTTTGGTATCGCCTTGGGTGCTTTGCTGCTTTTCCGCCTCGCGTTTGGCCTCTTCCTTCTGCTCGCGCAGATCATTTTCAACCCGCTCGAAGACGCCCTCTGGCATAGGGCTGTGTTTTGCGATCCGGCGGCGATTGCCGGCGGTCGCCAGCATGCAGACCTCGTAGTAAAAATCCTCAACGGCTTCGGGCTCGTTTTCGGCCAAAAATCCGATCCATTCTTCGATCGTATCGGCGATCGCCTTTCGGGCGGCCTGTTATGTGGCCTCGTCCTTTCTGGACATATTCGCCGCGACATTCGCGACCTTTAGCATAGCGACTTGCATCGCCGGGCTCATCGAAGCCGCAGCAAGGTTCTTAGGGGTGGATTTGACGGGCTTGCGGAACATACGTTTGCTCATTTTAGAGTCCTTTGGTTTGGTGTTTTACCGCTTGAGGCGGGATTGCCCCGCGGCATAAAAATTAGATAAAAACGTTTTTCTGCGGGCAATCGTTTTTTCTCGGAGAAAATGGCGCGAGAACCACTCAACCATCTGTATTATCGTTGTTTTTATTTTTCCGGCTCTCTGTGGATCTTTCATATGAAATATTTCCCGCCGAAATCGTCATTTTAAGACGTCGAGCCAGGTCTGGAAGTTTGCTGATATTGCCCGACAGATCGGCTCCCAAAGTCCCGCCAATTTTGGCCAACAGCCCCCTCACCTCTTCAAGCGTTTTATTTGCAGCGCGGAAGTCTGCATTGACCCGCGCAAGCGCTTCTTTGCGCGCCCTCTCAAACATCGCGCCCCATCCGCGACGGAACGCCTTTGCAATGCGAGATGCCCCTTTGGGTGAACGTTGGGCATGTCGCTGTGCCCGTAAAAACACCTCGTCCTGCTCGCGTCCTTTGACCGGAGCCAACGCCCCCTCAGCGTTTTGCGCAACAGGGTCGACCGCGCCCTGCGACACCGCCTCGGTGATTTCAATGATTGCCTCTGCCTCCGCCGCTTTCTCTTCGACGGCGGCCAAGCGGGTCTCAAGATCGCGCTCACGCTTGGTCAGCTTAAGGTCCTTCTTGCGTCGCCAGTCGCGCGTTTTGCTGTGTATCCGCTTTGCTGGCGGTGTCTCACCTTTGGCGACTGCCTCACGGTATGCCTCCTTGCGCCGCTCCCCACGATCAAGGCCGATCTCCGAGAACCAGTCGCCAACGCTATCTTGGGCGTGCTCATATTCTTTGATCACGTCAAACTTGGAAGGCTGCAGCATCTGCCGGGTGGCAATGACTTTTTTCTCGCCGGTCTTTTTGTCCGTTCGTGTCATCTCAACCTGCACGCGCGGCATGATCACAGCGTGAATGTGGTAAGCCTCTTCATCAAGGTCCGCACGAGCGTGGATGACATCATCGCCAAATGCATCCTTCAGCCAGGCGATGGACCGCTCTTCAAAATCCGAGATCCGTTGATGCTGCTCGACACCTTCGCTGAAGACAGCTGTGGGGTCAGCATCGAACCACTTTTTGTTGGCCGTCAAGATCACCTCGCGCATCGGCCCGTGCCGTGTTGGCCGCCAGGGATTATGCGGACCTTCTGACCTGCCCCCTGAAACTTCCCTCACTTTAATGCAGAGCTTGCTCAACCTTTTGAAGGAGCAAACAGATGCGAAAGAGCCGTTTTAGCGAAGCCCAAATTATTGGGATGATCAAAGAGCAAGAAGCTGGGATGTCGACTGCGGATGTGTGCCGCAAGCACGGCCTCAGCCAAGGAACGTTTTACAAGTTCAAGTCGCAGTGTGGCGGCATGGAGGTGTCGGATGCAGCAAAGCTGCGTGCGGTCACGGACGAGAATGCCAAATTGAAACGTCTTCTGGCGGATACCATGCTGACAACGTCGTCCTGAAAGATCTGCTGGGAAAGAACTAACGACATCAAGTGAACGACGGGAAGCTGCACTTCGGGCGATGCGTGATCATGATATCTCGCAACGTCGGGCGTGCAGGCTCGTTGGTGTCGATCCCAAAACTGTCAGACGCGACCGTCCGCCTGACAATCCTGAGATACG
>NZ_OCTN01000016.1 GCF_900231835.1 Pontivivens marinum
AGTTCCGCATCTTGGCAGTGAATGATGATTGCTGCCGCGAGAATCTGTGCCTCATGGCGGACACCAGCATCTCTGGCGCGCGGGTGGCACGTGAGTTGGACGCGCTTGTGCGGATCTATGGCAAGCCCGCCTGCATTGTCAGCGATAATGGTACCGAGTTCACCAGTCGTGCGATCCTGAAATGGGCGAACGAGAACGATGTCGAGTGGCACTACATCGATCCTGGAAAGCCGCAACAGAACGGCTTCATCGAGTCCTTCAACGGGAGCCTGCGAGATGAACTGCTGAACGAAGAATGGTTCGACAGCCTGGACGACGCCCGCCGTAAGCTGGCGCTCTGGCGATACGATTACAACAACGTCAGACCGCACTCATCACTGGAGAACCAAACACCCGCTGAAGCGCGTCGGGCGCTTCAGCAATTTGAGGCCTCCGCGCACGACGCGCTTGCCCAAACCGACGACGAACAATATGAAAACCACACCCGCAAACTCTCATTATAAATGAGGGAGCCTCGGGGGGCAGGTCACAGGTCAACACCACTATTACAACCGCTCTAGCACTCAAGAAAAGTATTAAGGAGCAAATGCCGACTGAGTTGGCGGCTTTTGTAGATGTGTTCGTTCTTGATGTTTCACGAAACTAGATTGAGCAGAAAACGAACGTCGGCTTTGACGAGCTGCGTCGCAGCATCACAGGTGCTTCCCGAAAGTCGGCAATGGGCCGTTCGTTACCATCAACTCAGAGCCGGCGCATAAAAACTGAACTCGATGCTAACTGTTTAGGAAACGATTTCGAAAGATGGCAAGTAGATTTGATAGCTCTTCCGACATCCTATCTGGCCTGGAAGACGACATTCTTTGGCTTTTGATATTGATCTACAGCTTCAAGGTGAGGGCCAGGCTGGAAGGACTTGGGCAATGGTCGCGAGAGCATATGTCGATCGAGTTCATGCTGCTGGATAGCGCTGTCCGCGATATCGTGATGCGACTGACCGCGCTGGACGATGACTCGAAAAATAATCGGTCATTCCAAACGCTGCTCAGGGCCTTAAACCGTGAAAACTTACTCGAACAAAAGCGCTCTAAGGCGCTCAACGAGAAGGTAAAAAAATACCGAGGCGCGGTCAACAAGTTGAAGGTAGAACACAGAAACCAATACATATCCCACGTGAATACCGACGCGTCTGTCTTACCTCGTGTCATTGATCGACCGGTCAAGTTTCACGAAGTTGCCTCTTTGGCTGTAAGCCTCATGGATGATTTGGCGGGCAGAACGCTTCAATACCATTTTAAAATGGGTAGTAATGAATCGATCAATCTCCGCGATGCGCTCCAGGCGGAGTGATAAGGGCGCCCGCCACTTCAGAATTCAGTATTCCATCAAGAGCACGCGGGAGACATTTTTTCGATCAAAGTTACAAGCTGATCGGTAAACGCGGTAGTTTCGGGCTTGCCGTGACCCAACTCCGCCGTCCGTGTTTTGGCGCTCGGGTGCGGACCATCGCCGGCAAGCGGCGCGCCGATCTGCAGGACGTGAGTTTGGTCGATGCTGGCGGAACGGTGCCAGTGACTTTAACCCGGCCCCGCTGGGCGATTCAACTGCAGCAGAAGCCATCGTAAATGCTGCATGCGCAAACGGCTGCTTCGTCCGCAGGCTGTGAATTCGGTCCCAACTAAATTTTGCGCTTGCAGCGAATGACTGCAAAGCGGGCTACGACCGCAGCATCAAGACGGTGGCATGAACGGCAAGTTTGGACCGAAAGCGACTTGTTTAGCAACTTAGAGCGCGAGTCATTTACTCACTAAGCAGCTCGCACTCCGGCCCTTCGGTTCTGCGTTCGAGCTGCGCGTTCGCCAGGGGCGCGCCCCTGGACCCTGGCCGCCTGCGGCGACCTTGGGAGACGTCCAACTCTCCCAAACCCTCACGGGGCTTTCAGCCCGAGAAAGGGGGTTTCGCCCACCCCTTTCATCCCCACTCGCAGATGGGCACTCGCCGAGCCCCCCTGCACCCCCTGGCAGCTTATCCAGCTGAGACCAAAGAGGGGGCCTTCCCCTCTCTGGACACGCCACGGCAGGGACCACTCGCCGTCTATCCCTGCACCCTGTCTGGCGTCTTCGACGGCGAACCCGTCATCGTAAGCGCTCCCGGCCCGAAGCGGGCACACGACATCGTCAAAGGCAGCGTCCGCTTCGCACCCCAAGCAGGTCATTCCAGGGCGCCACAGCCGATTCCAAAAGCCGCAATTCGTTCGAACGCACTGAACCGACTGCTATTGGAAGCGCGGCTTTTGGTGCGAAAACATCAAAGTTGACGACGTTTGGTCGCGCCGACATGAATTGAGATAGAAGATCGGCCAGTTAACAATCGGTCCGCGTCAGTTCAACCAAGTACCCGCGAACGCCCGTTTCGCTTGACCACGCGGACGATCGCTTGCACATCAGTGGGATGGCAAAAGCAGAAAATAGCTCCGACACTGAACATGGCTCAAGCCCGGCATCGCGCGGCGCGGCAGGCGCCTACATTGAGGGCGAGCTCGGGGCGTTATATCTGCTCGCGCTTCTGACCGGCAACCGTGCGCCGGGGCTGCCGTCCGCGCGCGTCACGAGCGTGCGCTTCCAAGGCGTTGAGCAAGGGTTTAAGCTCGACGACCTCATCATCATGGGCGTCGGCGCCAGCGGTGATACGTTACTCGAAATCCAGTCGAAGCGGGATATCCAGTTCTCACCGAAGGACCCGGTCTACAAGGATGTCGCACTACAGATTGCCAGGAGCACCATCGGGGACATCCCGGCGGAGCGCCATCTGTTCGGGATTGCCACGCAGCGGACCAGCCGCAAGATATCGGGTGCATATCAAGACGTGCTGGGCTGGGCACGCAGCGCGGCAACAGCGGACGAGTTTTTCACCCGTCTGAAGGCCACGGGCGTGGCGAACGATGACATGCGCAAGTTCGTCGAGACAACGCGCGAGCATCTTGCCGCAGGCGGCGTCGCCGACGAAAATGAGACGATCTGGCGGCTGCTGCGCCGGATACTGATCCTCGAATTCGATTTCGAGGCGAGCGCGCCGATCGCTCGCACCTACGGCTTGGCGCTCGCGCGGATGGCGCTGGCGGACGAGCAGGTCGCGCGCGCCGAGGCATTGTGGAGCCGCCTCGTCGATCTCTCGATCCAGACCGGCACTCGGGGCGGCGAGATCGATACCGCTGCACTCAAAGCCAACCTCGCAGAGGCCGATTTCAAGCTTGCCGGCGAACGCGAATACGGCCCGGCCCGCGCGCGACTCGCCGAGCTCGCGCAAAACACGCTCTCGCCTATCGGGACGAACGTCGCAGGCGTCACGCTGCCGCGGCTGGCCGCGGTCGCAGCGCTCGACGGTGCGGTAGAGACGCAGCGCTTCATCGTCGTGCGCGGCGATACCGGCGTCGGCAAATCCTGGGTGCTACGCCACTATGCCGAGCGCGTTGCCGCAAATGCCCCGATCATCGTTCTCGACCGTGAGGCGACGCCCCCGAACGGCTGGTTGTATTTCGCGAACGCGCTCGGCATTCCCGGATCGGCGGATTCCTTCCTGACCGATCTGGCAGCGAGCGGCGGCGCTTACCTCTTCATTGACGGCATCGACATGGTCGACGATGCCGGGCGCCAGCGCACGATCAGCGAGCTGCTGCGGGCCGCCGGCGCCATACCCGGCTTCACTGTGATCGCGACGGCGCGGCAGACCGGCGCCAGCGACGCCATCCCATGGCTCGACGACCGGATCTCGACCGCACTGGGGGGTATGCACGCGGTCACGGTTGGAGCGCTGTCGGACCAAGAAGTCGCGATCCTGACCGATCAGGCGCCCGAACTGCGGATGCTGCTCGATGCCGGCCATCCCGCAGCGCAACTCGCGCGCAACCTCTACCGTTTGTCGCGACTGCTCCGCGAACCGAGCGCCGCGTCGGTCCGAACTGAGGCCGGGCTCGCGCAGCTTTGGTGGATCGGCGCCGATGGCGCGCCGACGGCAGAAGTGCGGGCAGCGCAGCGAATCCTCAGAGCACTGGCGACCGCCGCGCTCGAGGGCGACGCCGGTATCGATCTCGACGAGGATTCGTTCGCGCGAAACCATCTGCTCGGTGCTCAGTCGCTCCGCGAGGTCCGGCCCGACCGGCTCGATTTCAGTCACGACGTGCTGCGCGACTGGGCGATCGGGAATTACCTCGCCGAAGACCCGTCCCGCCTGGGAGGGTTCGACCTGGGGGGACCCGTGTCGCCGCGCGTCGCCCGCGGTATTGAGATCGCCGCACGGCTCGTGCTCGAGACGGGCAAGGATGCGAGCGCCTGGAACGATCTGCTCGCGCACCTGTCGCCTCCGAGCGCGCACGGTTCTTGGCGCCGACAAGCGATCCTCGCGCTGGTCAGGTCAGAAGTCGCGACCGATCTGCTCGAAAAGTCGAGCGCCTCGCTCCTCGCCGAGGGCGGGGCACTCTTGACCGAGCTGTCGACGACTTTCGTCGCGGTCGAGACGCAGGCGGCTGCTGACATCATCACCTTGCCTGATGGATCGAAGGTCGACCTGCCGCGCTCGTATCGGACCGACGTGACGGGATCGTCGGTCCTGATGCTGCGCTGGATACTTGATCACGCCGCCGAGGTGCCAATGTCGGCGATCGACGCCGTGGTCGAGTTGGTCGAGATACAGGCCTTCTTCCTCAAGATGCTCCCCTCGCTTGCCGAGCGAACGGCCCGGCTGCTGTTCGACTGGCTGTGCCAGCTCGATCTGCGCGACATGCCCGTCACGATACCGGGGATGGAGGGACGCGCGCGCTGGGGGGGCGACGCGCGGCGGCGGACGGTAGCCAAGCTCCGGCTGATGGCGATGCTGCTCGGGTCCTTCGCGCCCGATGCGCTCAAGGCCTATGTCACCGCGATTGCGAACGACGGCGACGAGCACAAGATGAATGACCTGCGCCAATACTCGAGCGCGATCGCTCCCGTCGCGCCAGCTGAACTGGCGGCAATGGTCCAAGCGAGCCTGATCAAGAAAAAACAAGGGCGGCGTCGGCGGGACCGCGTGATGGAGGACGCCTTCAGTTTTGGCGATAATGACTATCTGCCACCATCGCCCGCGCAGCCGCCGTTTCTCGACCTGCTGAACGCGGCGCCGGCCGAAGGACTGGCGCTTATCAGGGGGCTGGTCGAGGAGGCGATCGTTTTTCACACCGACGGGCGCGAGCCAGGCGAAGACGGCATCACCGTCGACTTTGGCGAGGGGCCGCGCTTCTTCCCCTGGGGCTGGACCTATGGCTGGTCGCGGGGCAACGGTGACGAATATGCCGCCGCTTCCGGGCTGCTCGCGCTCGAGGCGTGGAGCCAGAAGCGGCTCGATGATGGTGATCCGGTCGAGGCCGTGCTCGGCGACATATTGGGCCCAGAGGGCAGCGCGGCTGCCTATCTCCTCATCGCGATCGACGTGCTGTTGTCGCACGGCAGTGTCGCACTTGTAGCGCTCGCGCCGTTTCTCGCGAGCCCGCAGCTCCTTGCCGAAGATCGCACCCGGCAGATTCATGACCAGATGGGGTCGGGGCGGGATACGCTGGGACTGAAGGACGAGCCGAAGGGTCCGGTGCGTATGGCCGATCTGAAGGCAAGACCCTCGCGCGGCTATTCTCTGATCGACACCTTGCAGAATTTTCTGGCCGACGAGCCAGTCGGCAATGCGTTGCGGGCAGCGCTCGCGGCGGCGGTCGAGACGCTCGATCCTTATGCCGCGCACGCGACGTTGAGCGAACCTGAGTTCGCCGGCCGCTATGCGCTTAACGTCCTCACCCTGGCGAACTGGTTCGAGCGGGAGGACGGCAATCTCGAATATCGGTCGCCGCCGGACGAGGCCGCGCATTTCGTGGCGCTCGAAGCCAAGCGGGATGTGTCGGTTCAGGCGCGCGAAATGGAAGCGCGCATTTCGATGGCGGTCGACGGTGGGACGTATGCGACGGACGAAACCGCACGCGACGCAGTCGCCTATGCCGAAGGCGGCGTGCCCGATGGCAGCGATACTGACGTGCTCAAGTCGCGCGCAACGCGGCTGATCACGACGGCGCTGCTCGTCGCGCGTGACGGCGACGATGCGCTGCTGGCAGCACATGAAGCCTGGGTGCGGGAAGTTATCGGGATCACGCTTGAGGAGAAATCCGATCGAGGCAGCGGGTCGCGCGATACTTTGCGCTACAACCGCCCAGCGATCGTGGTTCTCGCACTGATCCATCTCTGGACCCGGCTGAGACAAACCGCGGATCGCGATGCGCTGGTCGCGCTCGCGACACGCCAGGATCGGGTGGCAGCCACCGCGGTAGCGGCGGCTGTCCCACGCATCCTGAAGGTCGAGCCGCGTCTCTTCAAAGCGATGATGCGGGCGGCCTTTTCCAGCATGACATATCGTCGGAAGAGCTACGAACCGGAAGACGAGGCGCCGCAGGCTGCGTTCGAAGCGGAGCGTGCCACCCGGTCCGACGCAGCGGTTACGAGCGAGCTTGCTTGGCTTGATGGCGGCGTGGAACCGGATTGGCCCACTTGGCCCGAGGAGCGACCGAGCCTGCGCAGGGCCAGACGAATTCGGTTGCCGGGACCAGTCACGCCCGAAGAGTTCGAGGCCGATGGCGGGCTGGAGACGGCGATCGACCCTTCGGCAGAATTCCTTCACACCGATCACCAGGCGGGGGCCCACTGGCTGGCAATCATCCAGTCGGCGCCTGCGAACGCGATCGGCTGGCGGCAGGAGATCGTCTCGGCTTATGCTGAATGGACAGGCCGCATGAATGGGCTGGGCCATGCGGCCGATGCCGAAATCAGCCTCGAGCCTACCGACTGGAATTGGCAATATTACGCGTTGTATGCCGAGCGGCTGCTCGATGGAGACGATGCGGCGTTCGCCGCCGATCTGCCGTTCGTGACCGACCTTCCGGACGCGCCGTTCGGCAAAGTCGCGCAAACAGTGCAGCATACCGCTGACGTGCTCTACTTCAACAACACCAATTACGCGCTGGCACGACCGGTGTTGCTGCGCAAAAAGCTTGTCGCGCGCCTGATGACGCTTAGCCGCTGGAAGAGCGCCCGCGACCCGGCCGAAGCTCACATCGATCATAAGAGCGCTGGCGTCATCGCGAAGATGCTGTTCAACACCTATGGAATGATCAATGGGACGCACAGCTATCTTCCGCCAGCTTTGTTCGACCGGGTCGATCCGTTTCTGCCGGTGCTCCGCCCGATGTTGCCCGGGGGTCAAACGGTGTTCGTGGCGCGCTGCACGATGAACCTGCTGCTGGTCGCGCCGCGCTCGCGCCATATCGGTTTCCTGCTGGACGCGGTCGAGGCTTGGTTCGGCCGCACGATGTCACCGGAGCTGTGGATCGCGGCGGGTGTCGGCCGACAGGTTGTGCAATGGTTTGAAACGTGCATTGTCGAAGACTCGGGATTGCTCGAGCCAGCGCACCCGGCGCGCGCGCGGATCGATTGGGCGCTGGGCCGATTGGTGGTGGTTGGTGTCGCCGAGGCGCATGATCTGGAGCGGCGCGTCACAGCGGCGGCCGAAGCCCAAGCGGTCGCGCCCGTCCATGGCAAGCCTGGCTGAGGCTTGGGGTGGGGCACACCCCGCATCAGGGGTAGGACAAGATCGTCGTGCTCGCCTCAGGGAGCCTGTCCATCTCTTCCAGGATCGGTTTGGGCGCAAAGCAGCGTGCTGACACCGAGTGAGAGTCGGGTGACTAAGTCCGCTTTTGTCGATTGGGCAATGGTGGTTGCCAGTATCCTCTCAGCGCCAAAGCGGCCGTCCGTCGACACCGCAGCGAGCGACCGGAATCCGCCCCTCCCCTTCGCTTTCCCCAATTTTGACGAGAGGGTTTCCCTCTCGCCGCTCTGCCGTTTTTTGCCTCCCGTTTTGCTGCGCGGTCTTTGTGACGCGCAGCAAAACGGGAAGCCTTTTAGGTTTCCAAAGCTGGTGTCGATTTTCAATCACATCAATGGAGACCCCAGATGTATTACTCCCCCCAATCCTTCGTGCCGGACTTCGACTGGAAAGACCTTGTCGAGCGCGGTGACGTTGTTTTGTTCGCCTTTCCGATCAATGAGAACACCGACGGCCCGACAGAGCAGCCCAAACGGCGCCCCTGCCTGGTGCTGGATGTCTTTGAGCTGAACGGCACCAAGTTTGTCGAACTCGCCTACGGCACCTCTGCCCGCACCAAGGCCAACACTGGCTATGAGGTCCGCGTCGGACAAACCGCCTCCTGCCACGCGGCGGGGCTGGACCGGCCCTCCCGCTTTGTCTGCGCGCGCCGCGTGATCGTCAGCATCAATCATCCTGGCTTTGAGGGCAGCGAAGAGCGTGGCACCCTGATTGGTCGCCTTGATCCGCCCCTGTTGGACCGGATGAATGCCGTGTGGGCCCGCCTGCAGGCCGAGGCCGACATCTAGGCCGAGGCCCGGCGGGAGCGTTGGGAGGAACAGGCGCGAAGGCTACGCGAAGAGCGCGGTTTCCTGGAGCGGAACCGCGCATCTCGCGCAGCCATCACCCTCAAATCCAAAGGAGGTCTCGTATGACCCACCAACTTCTGCCCATTACATATGACAATATCGAAGCCATCGCCGCGGCAGGTTTCGCCAAATCCCGTGACTGCATCACGGCGATCCGCGTGGACGTGCTGCACAACATCCAACCGCTGGAGCGCGTCGGCTTTGAGCGGCTGATCAAGATCATTGAGGCCCGCCAGATCTTCAAGCCAGAGATCCTGGAGGAACTGGACGTGCAGATGGATTTCCTCACCCGGGAGATCGACAAGGGCACGACCGTGCATCAGCACCGCGACTATGATGAGTGCAACGTTTCCGCACCTGCCTGCTGGCAGGAGACGCGCACAACGGTGCGCGCGGATGAGCTGGGGCGGGCGATGATCATGTTCTTCGAGCTCTACGAGACGCTGCAAGCCGTGCACGATCTGATGCACGCTCAGGAGGCACTGGAAGAGCTGCGTCAGACGCTCTGACACCAACAAGAGACACGCGGGCTTAGACACCCCGCGTCAGGCGCGCTGGCGACCCTTCTGCTGCTACAGATGTCAGCACGCCGCCCATACAGAGACGCCCGCACAGATCCTCTCTGTGCGGGCGCAAACGACCAACCGTAGCAGGCCACCGGTCTCATCGTGTTGTTGGTTCTTGTGTGTCCACAACCGAAGGAGAAGCGAATGACCCTCACAAATCTGATCGACCTGATTGCCGAAGTCGCCGCCAAGCGGGCCACCCAGGAGGGCGTGACCTGCCCCCCGGTCGTCCCTCAGTCATAGCGAGAGTCCTTGGTTTTGATAGTCGTCGGTTTCGGGTGTGGCAAGCGCGCCGGGCGCGGTGCCATCAAGTAGCTCAAGCGCTCGGCGCGCTTCTGCGGGGGTCTTGTTGCCAAGCGATGAATGCGGCCTGACGTTGTTGTAATCGTAGCGCCAGAGGGCCAGCGTTCGGCGAGCGTCGGCCAGGCTGTCGAAGATTTCCTCGTTGAGGCATTCGTCGCGCAAGCTGCCGTTGAAGGACTCGATGTAGCCGTTCTGCTGCGGCTTACCGGGATCGATGTAATGCCACTCGACCTTGTTGTCGTTTGCCCATTTCAGGATCGCTTTGCTGGTGAACTCCGTTCCGTTGTCGGAAACTATACAAGCGGGTTTCCCATAGATCCGGACCAGCGCATCCAACTCCCGTGCGACCCTGGCCCCGGAGATGCTGGTGTCGGGGACCAGGCATAGGTTTTCGCGGCAGCAATCGTCATTGACCGCCAGGATGCGGAATTTGCGACAGGCCCCGAAAGTGTCGGACAGGAAGTCCAAGGACCAGCGCTGGTTCGGGCACAATGGCACTGGCATTGGTGTGCGGCTGCCTCGCGCCCGTTTCCGGCCCCTACGGCGGCGCACTGACAGGCCCTCTTCCCGGTAAATCCGATGAAGCTTCTTTTCGTTCATAGTCATGCCCACGCGCTCCAGCAGGACGCCAATGCGCCGGCAACCAAACCGCCGCCGCTTCTCAGCAATCTTGTTCATTTCCAGACGGATCTCCGGGTTATCGGGCGGTCTTTCACGCCGCACCGTCTTCGGATCGACACCGATCAGGACGCAGGCCCGGCGTTGAGAGATCGGATGACCCTCCATTGCCCGCAGCACCGCGTCCCGCCGTTGCATCGGCGTCGTCAGGGCTTTCCCAGAAGATCCTTCAGCACAACATTGTCCAGCATGACATCTGCCACCAAGCGCTTTAGCTTCGCGTTCTCATCCTCGAGCTGCTTGAGGCGTTTGACGTCGGACACATCCATCCCGCCATATTTGGCCTTGAGCTTGTAGAACGTCGCAGGGCTCAGGCCGTGCTTCCGGCACAGCTCCGCCGTCGGCAAACCAGCCTCCTGCTCTTTGATCATCCCGATAATCTGCGCTTCGGTGAAACGGCTTTTCCTCATGTCGTCTGCTCCTTCAGCTTGGGCAGACTCTACATTAGACTCAGGGAACTTCCGGGGGGCAGGTCAGAAGCTATTGGAGATGCTAAACGTAACAAAGCCCGCCTTAGGGGCGGGCTTGGATATTAGCGAGAGTTCGCTGAAGTTGGTTGCGGGAGTAGGATTTGAACCTGTGACCTTCAGGTTATGAGCCTGACGACCTCAAGGCGGTCAGCAGCCAAATCTATCTGAGGACGTCGCAAATTGCACAGTCCCGTTACGCATCATCATCTTTTGTCTCAAACCACTCTTCAACAACACGACGTATCATTTCAGGCCGACTGGGTAGGTCAGCCTCATTCCGACGCGCGTCATCGAGACGCTCGATCAACGATGCCGACATGCGAACCATCACAGGATGGGTGTCTACTTTTGGGCGACCGCGTGATTTCATGATATTACTTATTGACTTTCGATTTCCTGATATCATATATAAACACATGGGCGCCGGAGCAGCAACTCCAACGCCCACGCTGACCGCAACGATCATATGGAGATCATCATGGCTGATACGCCGAATACCATGTCCACTGTAGGGACTGAACCGCTCATTGCCCTGCTCGCCGAAGATCGCCTTGCGTTTCGCAACGCGCTCGATGCGATTTTCAGGGCATTGCGCGCCGATTGGCTTATGCATGAGGCCCGCAAAATCCTTGATACGGATGTGGGCCAGAACCGGATTCACGACTCCGCGACAGCTTGGTGCGAGTGCATGAATGCGCTGTCTGCTGTGCTGGACATTGATGGCGCAAATGCCGATCTGAAATCGGCTGCGCAGGCCTTTCTGAACGTCACCAACGAGTTCTTTCCGGACACTACTCATTTGCTGGAATGCGGATCCACGATCCTCGAGCTCCATCGCAAGAACAAGCAGAGCAATCCCGGACACGCAGAACTCCTGTACGAGGCATATGCGTTGACCGAGGCATACCGCGGGAACCTCGACCTGATGGCAGTGCACCGCCGCCTGAACTGAGCCGTCCGCCCCGGTTTTCGACTTGTCCGGGTTCCGGACAAGTCCCT
>NZ_OCTN01000017.1 GCF_900231835.1 Pontivivens marinum
CGTATCTCAGGATTGTCAGGCGGACGGTCGCGTCTGACAGTTTTGGGATCGACACCAACGAGCCTGCACGCCCGACGTTGCGAGATATCATGATCTCGCATCGCCCGAAGTGCAGCTTCCCGTCGTTCACTTGATGTCGTTAGTTCTTTCCCAGCAGATATTTCAGGACGACGTTGTCCAGCATGGTATCCGCCAGAAGACGTTTCAATTTGGCATTCTCGTCCGTGACCGCACGCAGCTTTGCTGCATCTGACACCTCCATGCCGCCATACTGAGACTTGAACTTGTAAAACGTTCCTTGGCTGAGGCCGTGCTTGCGGCACACATCCGCAGTCGACACCCCAGCTTCTTGCTCTTTGATCATCCCAATAATCTGGGCTTCGCTAAAACGGCTCTTTCGCATCTGTTTGCTCCTTCAAAAGGTTGAGCAAGCTCTGCATTAAAGTGAGGGAAGTTTCAGGGGGCAGGTCACGCGCAGCGTATCGGTGATGCGAAATCGCCAATGTCAGCACGTTTTTATATCTGAAAGGCTTGCGCTAAAAACATTGCTGTTTGTTACCATGCTATGCGTTTGCCTCGTTGTCCTATCCGGTTAGAGAGTCGACAAATTCCACATATGCGCGCATATTTTTTACAACTACGAGAATTTACGTGTGTTGCGAAAGTTGCGGTAGGTATTCGGTGTCCAATTCACTCGAATCTAATTGATGAGCGCGTGTGGTGCATGTGATTTATTGAAATGTCGGGGCGTGATCAAAGCTGGTCATGGTCAGGTATGAGTTTGACCTGCAAGATATCGGTTCTTAGTGGACCGAGGGAGTGATCAGTTGAAACGGAACTTGGTACTCACCGTCGCCATTGGGCTCACCGTGATCTGCACTGTTATCGGGATCAATAAGCAGACCAATATACTGGCAAATAAAACTCTGATCGCACGGTCCGAGGCCAGTGCGAATACATGGGCGACCCATTTTTCGGCGCAAATCGGTGGGTTTTCGCAGGTTATTGAGCAGGGTGCGGTTGATACGCAGCAATTGCAGACCCTGAACGAGGCGCGCAGCTTCGTCGATGTGTTCAGGTTCAAGATTTTCAACACTGATGGACAGCTGATCCTGCTATCCGACGATGTTGATGTAAATGATGCCGAATTCCTGATCGATGACGAAACAAATACGAGGGCGCTAGATGTTCTGAGCACGGGCGCGCCGGTTTCCGTCATTAATGATGGGCGTTTGCGCGACAACCGACCGGATTGGTATGCGGAAAACTACCTGCCTCTGACCGAGGACGGTCAGATTATCGGCGTCGTGGAAATCTATGTAGATGTATCCGAAGCGCGTGAGACTATTTTCGGCGGATTTCGTGAGTTATCGCAGGCCATTTCCTATATTCTGATCATCGCCGCTTTGGTGCCGCTCGGCATCCTGATCTATTTCGTGCGGAATTTGCGGAGTTATAACAGATACCTATCCGAGGCGCGTAAGGCGGCGGGCGCCGCGGCCAAGGCTAAGAGCCGGTTCTTGGCCAATATGAGCCATGAAATCAGAACGCCCATGAACGGCGTGATTGGCATGGCCGAATTGTTGAACGAAACCGATCTGAACCCTGAACAAAAATCCTTCACCGCAACGATCATGCAATCTGCAAATGCGCTGCTGGTCATTATCAATGACGTGCTCGATTTCTCTAAAATCGAATCCGGCCACATCTCGATTAACAACCATCCCTTTAACATCCATTCCTGCATCCAGGACGCCGCAATTTTGCTGGCCCCTGCGGCTGAGGGGAAGGATCTGGAACTCTGTATTGATATTGATGACAATATTCCCGTCTGGGTCAGTGGCGACGATGCCCGCCTGCGTCAGTGTATGCTGAACCTGATCGGCAACGCGGTGAAGTTCACCAAGACCGGTCACATTGAAATCAGTGTCCGTGCGGCCGATCAGGACAGATTAGCATTTGCGATCAGGGATACGGGCATCGGTATTCCCGAGGATAAGAAGGACAAGATTTTTGCTGACTTTGAGCAAGTCGAAAGCAGTGAAACACGGGAGATTGAGGGAACCGGTCTAGGCTTGGCCATCACTCGCAAGCTGATCAAGCTGATGGGCGGCGAAATCAACTTCACCAGCAAGATGGGCGTCGGTACTGAGTTTTCGTTTACGCTGCCATTTCCCGCTGCTCCTGTCCCTGAAGAAGACGTACCTGTTGAGCCAATCGACTTGGCCGGGATACATGCCCTGATTGTTGACGATCTGAAGGTGAACCGCCGTATCCAAACCGACAGATTGCAAAGCTTTGGCATGACCTCGGTTGCCGTGGACTCATGCGATGCAGCGCTGGAATTGCTGGCAAGCGAAGAGGGTGACGGGGTGTTCGACATCGCAATTCTGGATCACCACATGCCAAGGCGTTCTGGCGCCGATCTGGCCGAGGCAATTCGTGCCAATCCACGGACTGCGGATTTGCCCATCATCTTCCTGTCATCTGGCAATCTGGAAACGCTCAAGAGCCGGACGGAGCGTTTGGGAATATCGGGCTTCCTGAACAAGCCATTCAAAACCATTGATCTAAAGGCGACTATCAACGCGGCTGCGCAAGCGGCACCTGTCGTTAAACCGGAACCCGTGCCGCTGAAGGTGGTAACCGGTGGGCACGCCTTTAGCTGCGATCTACGCGTCGCCATTGCCGAGGATAACACGATCAACCGCGTCTTGATGCAGAAGATGATCGGGTCGATGGTTGCTGAACTGGTCTTTTGGGAAAATGGCGAAATCGCGGTTGCGCAAATAGATCAATGGGCACCTGATCTGGTGTTTATGGACGTTTCCATGCCGGTTCTGGACGGGTTGGGAGCGACACGCGCCATTCGCCAACGTGAGTTTGAGGACGGCAAAGCCGAAGTTCCGATTATCGCTCTAACTGCAAACGCGATGGCTGAGGATAAGGACCGGTGCTTGGACGCAGGTATGAACGGCTACCTGTCGAAGCCCGTTCGGAAGGCAGATATTATCGAAATCCTGGCAACGCATGCGCGGGCAGCTGCAAAATAGCTGCCAGTCGCCCACGCAATTTGATGCCTGCATAGTCGAAAATTGCATGTGAATGTCGGTGATGACCTACGCCATACGCCTCCAAGTTACGATTTCGCATGCTGGGGAAGCCGGTAGTTCGATTGGTTTTAACGAATTGGTCTATTCTTCTTTTCTATCGGGTGCTTAGACCTGTCAGAGAGCATATGGTTACGTTGCTCAAGTTCATGCGGAATTGTGTCACAATTCACCAAAATGCTTGTTTTATTGGGGTGCGGCGGGCCGATCTGCGGGCAGGGGCTGACATAAAACCTTCAAATAGCTGTCACTGAAAGTCGCAAAAACAACTTCATGAGTGCCGCCAGAAACGGAGCGCATAACGTGTTCCCTTGCTAGTGGAGTCCCCCATGTCGATGAAGACCCTTCTTGCCGCTACAGCGCTGACCAGTGCGCTGGCTGTTCCTGCCTTTGCCCAGACCGAGATCGAATTCTGGCACGCCATGGGCGGCAGCCTTGGTGATACGGTAAACCAGATCGCGACTGATTTTAACGCGTCGCAGGACGAAGTTCAGATCACGCCTGTTTTCAAGGGCACCTATGAGGAAGCTCTGACATCCGGTATCGCGGCCTTCCGCGCGGGTGAGCAGCCAAACATCCTTCAGGTTTTTGATGCTGGCGCCGCCACCGTCATCGGCGCACGTGGCGCTGTTGTTCCTGTTGAAACACTGCTGACCGATGCCGGCGCTGATTTCGATATTGAGGATTACATCGCTGGCGTGCGTTACTTCTACGCCGATGCAGATGGCACCATGATCGGCATGCCGTTCAACTCCTCCACTCCTGTCATGTATTACAACGTTGAGGCGTTGGAGACTGCTGGCGTAACTGCGCCTGTAACTTGGGAAGAATTCCAGACCGTAACAGCGCCTGCGCTGGCCGAAGCCGGCTACATCCCGATGACCCAGTCCCACATGCCGTGGATATTTACCGAGAACTTCTTCTCGCGTCACAACCTGCAATTCGCGACTGCGAATAACGGCTATGACGGCACGGACGTGACCATCAACATGGACTCGCCAGAATTGATGGCGCACTGGGCTGCGTTCAAATCCTGGGTCGATCAGGGCTATGCAGGCTTCTACGGCGCGGCATGGGGCGACAACGCAACCCCGTTCGAGCAGGGTGAAGTTGCAATGTGGCTGGGTTCCTCCGGCTCCTTCGGCGGCTTGCAGCAGACAGCTGACTTCGAATTCTCCGCGACTTACCTGCCTTACTGGGAGGGCGTCACGTCCGAGCCTACACAGACCTTCATCGGTGGTGCTGCTCTGTTCGCGATGTCTGGTCATTCGGATGAAGAAAATGCGGCAACCGCAGCATTCTTCGAGTACCTGACCTCGCCCGAGGTTCAGTTCATGTGGCACCAGCAGACCGGTTACGTTCCTGTGACCGAGGCAGCTTACGAGCTGGCAAAGTCCGAAGGCCACTACGAAGAATTCCCCGCAGCCGAGATTGGCATCCAGCAGCTTCAGTTGCCAGCGGGTGAGTGGACACGCGGTTATCGCATGGGCTTCTACGTTCAGATCCGTGACGTGATGAACCGTGAATACACACGCTTCCTGCAAGGTGATGTCGAGCTGGAGGACGCATTCGCGACCATCAAGACCGAGGCAGACGAGCTGCTGGCACGTTTCGCACAAACTCAGGGCGGCTAAGCCTTTCTTGCCGACTTAAGTAAAACAGGCAGTCGCTTTCGGGCGGCTGCCATTTTCCGCTTTCAGGACGATGAAATCTTATGAAACGAGCAGCCTTTAATCACCGGCTATTACCCGTGGCCCTGCTGGTGCCGCAGATCGCGATTATCGCAATATTCTTTTACTGGCCGGCATGGACCGCGATCCAGTCGTCGTTCTACCTCGAAGATCCGTTCGGCTTCGGCTCGACCTTTGTGGGAACAGACAATTACACGCGGTTATTCGCATCATCCGAGTATCTGAAGGTTGCTCAGTTTACGATCCTGTTCACCGTCATCATCACAGTGTTTGCGTTGGGTGCCGCGCTGCTGCTGGCGGTAAAGGCTGACAAGGTTTTGCGCGGCGCACGGACCTATCGCACCCTGCTGATGTGGGTTTATGCGATCGCGCCACCGGTTGCCGGCTTTATCGGCGTTATGCTGTTTGACCAGAATATCGGCCCGATGACAGACCTGTTTAACTGGCTTGGTCATGATTACCGTCTGGGCCTGAACTATATGGACACGGCCTTTGCGATGACGATCACGTCGATCTGGATCCAGATCCCGGTGAACTTCATCTTCTTCTTGTCGGGTCTGCAATCGATCCCGCAATCGGTGAAGGAAGCGGCGATGATCGACAATGCGTCGCCCACCCGCCGGTTCTGGGAGACGACATTTCCGCTGCTGGCGCCAACCGCGTTTTTCCTGCTGATCATCAACATCACCTACGCGCTGTTCGACACGTTCGGTGTGATCGATACCATTGTGTACGGCAATCCAGCCTCGAACCCTATGACACTGGTTTATAAGGTTTTTGTCGATGGATTCCGTGGCAACGATATTGGCGGTTCGTCCGCGCAATCGGTCGTTCTGATGCTGCTGGTGCTGGGTCTGACGATCTTCCAGTTCCGCATGCTCGAACGCCGCATTCATTATACCTGAGGGAACAAAGACATGACCGATACAACCCTCTCCATGCCAGTGCAGGTGGCCCCACGGGGGCGTCGCATTCGGCTATCCGTTATCGGGGATCACTTCGTTCTGATCCTTGGCGCGCTGTTCATGATGGCGCCGATCTACATGACGCTGACCACGGCCAGCCATGAAAACCTGACCATCCACCGCGAGGGCCTGCAATTCCTGTTCGGGGGTGAGCTGCTGAACAACTTTGACGCGGCCATGTTCGGGCAGGGCGGTTTTTCCGGCGAGATTACCGGCATGAGTATGCTCAAGAACTCCCTGATCCTGGGCATGGGATTTGCGCTGGGTAAGATCGTGCTGTCGATGATGGCGGCCTATGCGATTGTGTATTTCCGGCTGCGGTTTGCTACCTTTGCGTTCTGGGTGATCTTTACCACGCTGCTGCTGCCGCTAGAGGTCCGCATCGTGCCCTCCTATGAGGTCATCACCGGATTGGGGCTGGCAAACACCTATACCGGATTGATCGTGCCGCTGCTGGCATCGGCCACGGGGACGTTTTTCTTCCGCCAGTACTTCTTGTCGATCCCCGAGGAACTGGTCGAGGCGGCGCGCATTGACGGGGCAGGGCCGGTGAAATTCTTCATCGACATCCTGGTTCCGTTGAGCCGGACAATGATCGCTGCGATCTTTATCGTGATGTTTGTCTACGGGTGGAACCAGTACCTGTGGCCCACGCTGATCACGACGGATGAAGGGCTGTATACCCTGGTGCGCGGTATCAAGCAGATCCGCCAATCGCTGGCCGAGAGCAACCAGATCCCCGCCTACGGACAGGCCATGGCGCTGTCTATTATCGCGATCCTCCCGCCTGTGCTGATCGTCGTATTTCTACAGAATTGGTTCATCAAGGGCCTCGTCGAGTCGGATAAATAAGGACAATAACAATGGCTACTGTACGCCTTTCCAATATCTCCAAGACCTATCCAAACGGCGCAAAGGCCGTTCATCCGACCTCGTTCGACATTGCGGATGGTGAGTTGATCGTGCTGGTTGGCCCGTCCGGTTGTGGCAAATCCACGCTGCTGCGCATGGTTGCGGGGCTGGAGGACATCACCACCGGTGAGCTGAGCATCGGTGAGCGGATTGTGAATACTCTGGACCCGGCCGAGCGTGACATCGCGATGGTTTTCCAGAACTACGCCCTGTACCCGCATATGACTGTCGGTAAAAACATGGCCTATGGCCTGAAAAACCGCGGCATCGACAAGGCAACCATCGCGGCCAAGGTGGACACCGCCGCGCAGATGCTGAACCTGACGGAATATCTGGATCGTCGCCCCTCGCAACTCTCGGGCGGGCAGCGCCAGCGTGTCGCCATGGGGCGTGCGATTGTGCGCGATCCGGCGCTGTTCCTGTTTGATGAGCCGCTGTCCAATCTGGATGCAAAGCTGCGCAACCAGATGCGGATCGAAATCCGTGCCCTGCAACGTCGCCTGAACACGACGGCGATGTATGTGACCCACGATCAGGTTGAGGCGATGACCATGGCGGACCGCATCGTTGTGTTGAATGGCGGGCAGGTGGAGCAGATCGGCACGCCGTCGGAAATCTATCGCGCGCCTGCATCGACCTTTGTTGCCAGCTTTATGGGCGCGCCGCCGATGAACCTGATCCCTGCGCACTATAACGGCAATGGCACTGTTGCGGTTGGGTCGCTGAGCCTGCCCATTGCCCGCCCTGCGGATCATAAGGGCGAGGTGGTTCTGGGTATCCGCCCCGAGGACGCAACCATTGGCGGCACGACGCCGTTCAAGCTGGACTTGATTGAGGAACTGGGCGCAAATCGTTTGCTGCACGGCACGATTGACGGCAATGCCTTTACGGTTAATGCGCCGAATGATGATCAGCCGCTTGCCACGGACCTGACGCTTAGCTTACCCAACGATACCTTGCACCTGTTTCATGGTGAGAGCGGGGTGCGGCTATGATCCGTGTGGTTGAGCAGCTAACCCTAGTCACGGATGCTGAACGGAACCGCATCCTGACAGACCCGCGCACGCCCGAGGCGCATCGTGCGTTGATGGCGGATATTCCGGCGATGACGGAACTGCAGCGCGGCGGCACGGCCACTCGTGAGGTTTTGCCAAAGGCCCCGAATGTCATCGCGTGGAATCTGGAACGGTGCCTGTTCCCGGAGCAAAGCGCCGAACATCTGGTCCCGCATAGCCCGACCTTGATACTGCTATCCGAAATGGATTCCGGTATGTCCCGCACGGGGCAGCGCAACACCACTGCGGCAATGGCGGATGCGTTGGGAATGTGCTTCGCCTATGGGGTGGAGTTTCACGAGCTGGGGCTGGGCGGCCCCACGGAGCGTCAGTTCTGCAAGGATGACTTCAACGAGGCCGGTTGGCACGGCAACGCGATCCTGTCCGCTGCACCAATGCGGGATGCGACCATGATCCGGCTGGACGATCACGGCCATTGGTTCTGTTCCGACATCGGCGCGAGCGATCCCGAGCAACCCCGGGTTGGTGGTCGCATGGCAATTGCTGCGATAATCGAGACCGAGGCAGGCCCCGTTTGTGCCGTTTCCACCCATCTGGAAAGCAACGCGGATGAGGCCCATCGTCAAGGTCAGATGGAACGCCTGCTGGATGGAGTTGACAGCTTTGCAGGCGATCTGCCGGTCGTTCTGGGCGGCGATCTGAACACCGGTAATCATCTGGAGCCGGACTTCGACTGGCGGCGTGAAACCCTGTTCGATTATGCGCGGGGACGTGGCTATCACTGGCACGCAAATCCCGACGGGATCACGACCCGTGCCAGCCTGATCACCCCGCATATCACACGACAGATGAAGCTGGATTGGTTCGCCCTGCGCGGGTTCGAGGGGGCGGACAACGCGATCCTGTCCTCCATCGGTATCTCCGGCACACCGCTATCGGACCATGATCCGGTGCTGACAACGCTGGTTTAACGGCCGGAAAATTTGATGTGTGGGGGCGCCGGTCACAACGACCGGCGCCCCTTTGCGTTAGGTCAGAATGCGTCGCATTGCAGGGATGCGTGACAGGATCAGCACGTCCAGCGCCATCACCGCCAGCAGAGTCAAACCGGCCAGCGGGAAGGCCAGCGATACGGCCAGTCCTACCAGCGCAGCACCCTGCCACAATGGCATATCACGGGGCATCGGGGGGGCGGCCAAACGACCAGCCTTGGACGGGCGGCGCTTCCACCACATGACGGCACCGCTGACACTGATAAAGATCACGGACAGGCAGAACACCGTGTTCAGGATCACGTTCCACCAGCCCATGTCGCCCTCGTGAAAAGCGATGCCGACCGCCATTCCTTGCCCATAGATCGAGTAATCGGCGAAACGCACATCTGCCAGAATACGACCGGTATATTGGTCCACATGGACGGTGACCTGCTCCCCATTGAGTCCGCTAATTTAGGTTAGCTCTGTTCAGGTTTTGGTCTTCCTTTGACCGGTTAACATATTCGGCTGGTGTTAGGC
>NZ_OCTN01000019.1 GCF_900231835.1 Pontivivens marinum
GGATCGCAGCTCGCTCCGAGGGGTCGGATCGAGATTAAAAAATGCGAACCGCAAATGGTGGTAGCCGGTGACGCCGTCGCCTGTCCCAAACACGGACAGGCGACGCGCGCGGCGGGGTAAATGGGTGGTTCCATGTTGACGGGCGTTACGATCAGGGTGCACGCAGAACCTCCTTAGGGCCAGCTTTTGGGGCTAGGACATCCATCTGGATGAGCGCCAGAGATTTCTGGGCCTCCTCCGCCCGAGACCGTCTTGCGTGGATTTCATAGTGGTTTCCGATATCCGCGCTGGTCTGACCGCATAAAACACGCGCCAACTCGCTTCCACGGGACCCGTGCTTGGCAAGTGCATCATGGACCAGAGTCCGAACAATATGTGGCCCGTGGCCGGTCGCTTTCTTGAAACTATACGCTAGCGTCCGTGATGACAGGATCTCCCCCATTTCCGTGCAGAACAGAGGAGTTCCAAGTCGCTGGGCATAACGCAACTGTACCGACGACCCGTCACC
Organism: Pontivivens marinum; assembly: GCF_900231835.1. Taxonomy (GTDB): domain Bacteria; phylum Pseudomonadota; class Alphaproteobacteria; order Rhodobacterales; family Rhodobacteraceae; genus Pontivivens; species Pontivivens marinum. Next base: position 509 of record NZ_OCTN01000019.1, read on the forward strand.
ATACAGCAACTGGTCATCAAGATATTTCGTCAAACTGTGGTGGAGCGGGGCGTTATGGCGATACCCTGATTTCCCGGATGTCAAAATGAGCGTCCATTCTGTCTCACTGCGAATGAGGTGCTCACCGATGATAAGCGATGTGGCATCACTGATCCTGACGGGAGTCAGACAGAGAAGCGCCAGGACCCCGGATCGCTGATAATAGGTGCGGCGTTTTCCCGGAGAAACGGTCTGATGTGCAGTCTCGCGCCATTCGACCGCCCATTGAGCAATATCACGTAGATTAATTGGATTTGCTGCCAGCTTACGGACTTTTACAGGTACGTCGCCCTTCAAGGCTTCGCGGTAAAAGGCGATGTCGCCTAGAATGATCCTGCGCTGCGCAGCGGGGTAACCGGTCTCTTTTGCGATAGCTTGAATAGCGGCCAGATAGCCAATTCGGGTGCGGTTGCGCAGCAGAGCTGCATCAAGATGGTCGATGTATACCTCCAACCCCTCGTGAGTGATTTCCAGCGGCATACCTTCCCTTTTCATCACCCCGAGATATAGGCTGAAAGCAGCCACTGTACTTGTCAACGTTGCTGAGGCGTACCGACGCCGGCCGCGACTTGGGCTTTGCAATCCCCTGATCGCGCGTTTGAATTTTCTTGGAAACTCATCGAAAGGTAGCGACTTTCTGGTGCGCATCAGACGCCCCCCCGCATGAGAATATTGCCTTGGATGCGGGCCAATGCATTCTGACCGTCCACATGCTTCTTGGCGCGATCGACAAACACGTAATTCTTGCGGACCGTCATCTCGGTGTCGCCAAGCAAAGCGGCAATATTTGCGTAATCAGCGTTCTGTTCATTGGCCAGCAACGTCGCCAGAGCGTGCCTGATCTGATGCGGGGTCATGGGAATGCCCGCGTCCAACGTCACTTCGCGCCAAATCGAGCCCAGACGGCTGCTCGATACCCCTGCGAACAACAGGTTCGGCTGTCTCAGTCTGCTCTGGATATGGCCCTCCAGCAAATGCGGCCGTACATTTTGAACGTACCACGAGATGATTTCGTGCGGGCTACCGCCCCGCTTAGGGCTCAAATGAATGCGGCTGTGAGAATAGCCATTTTTGACAATATCGGGCGGCGTCGTCAGAATGAGCCCCTTCCGGGCATCATGTAGCTGCACGTCTGCCTCTGGACCACCATAGCTGAGTCTGGTCAGGGTAGATATCCGCAACGGCAGAGAAGTCCAGATCGCTGCGGCGCCAGCAGCGATTCCAAGAGCAATCGCCGCGTTTCTATGATGCGACGAGCCATCCTCGTAGCCGAGCATCGCCTTCTTGGCATCTTTGAACAGCCGGTTGGGCAGGCCCAACAAAATTGCTTGCTTAGTAGGATCATTCAAAAAAATCTCGCACCATTGCCGACGATCATCGGACATTGATTTAACGTTTTGGAAATCTGCGAAATCCCTGATGACATCGGTCAACGGCAGCGGATCGTGACCGCAGCCTTTTACAAGCAATTTCCAATTGTTTACATACTCAAAAAGGGTTGTTCTTTTGAGTTGTTCCCATGGGAACTCACCCTCAAGTTCGCGTTCGATAACGTCTTCGAGCCAGTCTGCGTTTTTCAAAAGACTGATAGAGCATCGTTCCTCTGGTTTGATGTGTCCACATTCCAACAGAGCCCTGTAGACGTACGTAATACCGCTAAGTGCTTGCTTGGCTCTCGCCTGGCTGCAGCCGCGCATGCGCTTGCGGCGATGCCCTACGCGCTCTCCCCGCACGCGCTCCTGTTCCCATTCGCGGACCTCTGTCGCCAATGGCTCGGGCAATTGGGCGCGTACGCACTTGCGTTGCGACTTTCGGATTGATGTCCCATCGAAATCGGACGACACGGCCACAGACGATAGGTCACCGTGTTTGTGGATCAGTTGAGCCGCCGCCTGCACCGACCGGTATCGTCCGGTGGTATCAGCGGCGTCGACGACACACTGCAGCCAATCTTCTGAAACGTCTGCCGGTGCCACACCGTCTTTACGGGCCACTTCAGCCAGAACAGAGATTGAGATCACTTTCTTGCCGAGCGTCGTGTTGGCCTCAAAGTCAGAAATGAGCTGTGACCACTCATCGTCCGAGCCTTGCTTCGATTTCACAATCGTTGAATCTACAACTGCGAACAGCGCCGACCTGACCTGTGACCGCCACGTTGCATAAGATGATTTTGACTTGAACCCCATCGGGATCGAGCGGATTGCGCCACGCCCCCACACGCGATCGAACAAGTTGAGATCGGCGGGGATCTGCTCCAGTGGAACATTATATTGGGGGAGACGTCGCATGCGGCGTACGGACCCCAAAACTTTCCGTTGAAACGCCTCGCTGAACGGGGTTTCTTTCTCGATCCGTTGGACCACATCTGCCATTGTTTTCATGCTATCGATGCTACTCATAGTTACCTCACTTAAGTCAATATAATATATGTATTATTTTCAATGTGAGGCGTACACTGCAGTACAATTCGAAAAACATCTTACTGTAGTGTATACCTCACTTTTAGCTCGCTCCTCACTTTTATCCTGAACCCTCAGTTTTTTCCTCACTTTGATTTTCGCAGACATGAGGCATCGCATAACGCACGGTCCGTTCCGTGAGCCTGACCTCATGCAAGCGACCCAGCGATCCATAATTGCGAACCGTAGGGCAGCTCACCGACAAGGCTTCGGCAATCTCGGCCGTACGCCGCAGCGGTACAGACAGGTCCATGAGCGCGATCGCCTGATCCGGCCAACCTTCGATTTTTCGCAGGATATCTGCCCACGCATATCGCGGTGATGCATGTACCGTAGATGGCAGCACGCCCGCCTGATCGAGCGCAGTCCGCGCTGTCTTGCGGTCGACTTGCCAGCGGCGAGTCAGGTCGGTCGTGTTCGCGTATCCGTGCACTCGCACTCTCCTCGATAGGCATCTAAATGCAGTTCTCTTGGGGAGATACATAATAGGATATAGTATCATAACAAGTATCCTGCTTGCAGGTCGATGAAAAATCAGACATCTGTGTCCAAGCTGCGTGCTCAGGGGAACGAGATGATCCACAAGAAACAGGCGAATACCGTGGGAGAAATTATGTCAGCGCTGCCCGCAGATGCCGCTGCTGCTGCGGGCACGACAGTGGATTGGCGGACGTTAGGGCTGGTTCTGTCGCAGCTGGATGCGATGTCACAGGTCGCCTCCGACGGTCGGACATGGGTCGACGTCGTTCACCACCACATGAAGGAGATAGGGGCACCTGTCTCGAAAGGGCATCTGCATAAAGTGCGTCGGGCCTATGCATTTCTGGTAAGGGGCATTGATTTTCTCGAACTGCCAGCAGACAGAAAGCAGCTTGCGAAAATTTCATCTGTCGAACTTGCGGAGAGGCTGTATCAGCACGATACCGAAGCCGGGATGGATGCCTTGGCAGCCTGCTTGGATAACGAAAAGCCGGCTGCGCTGTGGCAAATTCAGGAGCTGTACGACGAGTATATTCACAAACATCCTGATGCCCAAAATCCGTTGCAGGCCGCCTGGAAGATGCGTCGTAATGCAAAGAGCGAAGGCAGTTCGTTAAGTGCGGATAAGCCAAGCTTGAAGGCCGATAAATCTAATTTTGATCAGCTCCTCGCTCAGGTGTCTGCACACATGGATGCGATGACTGAAAAGCTTCGGGACCGTGACGCTCAGATACAGGCATTGCGAGACGATGCCGCAGAAGCCGAGGTTGCCCTGACACAGGTCGAGCAGCACCTCGCTTTGGCTCTTGATGAGATCAAAAGACTGAAACATGAGTTGTGAAAGCGAACCTGTTGAGGTCGTTTCAGAAACGACTTAACCGTGGTTAAATTTTGACCATCATGCTTCGTTAGTCAAAAATTCAGGATATCTAAAGGCTGGACTGCTCTTCGTCTGCTGCTGATCAACATCCGTTACCCGCTATCATATCAGGATGTGGTTGATCTGGGCGGCTGCGGAAAGCACGCAGGCCACGTGCGCTGACGCCCACGGCACAGTCGGTTGGCTGGAAAGCTGGCAATGTGTTCTTCGACAAACCTAAACCTCATGGCTTTTGGCCCGCCAAGAACTGGCTGCCCTGTCAAATACGGCCAGCACGGCGGGCTTCGTCCTTGATACGCTGAAAATCGCTGATGACGACGCCACCTCCCTGAGCGATATCACCGCATTGGCCAGCCTATCGGATAACGGGGGTGGCCTCTATAGCATCTCCGGCAACGTGATCTTCGCCGCATTCCAGAACGCCTCGAAGCTCAGCTCGAGATGGCCCAGCACCACCAGCAACTCCACCACGTCCAGCCGACGTTCCCCAAGCTCGTACTTCCCCACGAAGGACGCAGGCTTTCCCAGCCGCACCGCCAAGGCCGCCTGTGAAAGGCCTGCAGCCTGCCGCGCCGCCGCCAAGGCCGCGATCATGTCGCGATAGGCCTGTGTCTGTACCGTTCCCGCCACCTGCGCGCCTTTCGCTCTGGACACGGGCAGCTACCCCCATTACAGGTTTACCCCCAAAATGGGGGTGATCTAAAACATGATGAAGCGGATGGAGCACACGCTGATGAACGACAAATCGGACTTTCTCGTTCGCTGGGATGCGGCACGCGGCTCAAAGGAAGCCGAGACCATGCTCGAAGCAGAATTCGAGGATCCAGACGAACGCCGCGTGTTTCTCGACATCGTCGAAAGTGACCTGAACCGCGCCATGTTCGAATTCCTCATCAACGATTCGATCCGCTTCGAGGACTGGGACATATTGCATGGGGCCGGGCTGATCTTCGCCACACGCCAGTTCTCTCCCGGCTTCAAGCTCGCCGGCTATGAAATCGATTTCCTCGACAACATCGTTGTTACCCCCGGGGCTATGGACTGGGTTCCCGACATTCCCAATGGTGCGTGGGCCTTCAAGCTCATCGAGCCCTATATCGGGCACTACGTCCATCGCAGCACCCAGACCGGGATTCTCGCCGGGCGAGATGCGATCACAACGGCATTCGCAATTCGCGACATCGATATTCTGGGCCGCCTTCGCGAGACGCAATCGGGTAAGGACATCCTGCCCGAAGACTATTCCGATATCTGGCAGGAACTGGTTGCGACCGCGGATCCGGCCCGCAATATCGCCGCGGCACGCCGCGAGGCGATGCGCCACTGGCGTGATGCCGAGGGTGTTTATTTCTACGACACCTCTGAGTTGCCGCCAGCTGCGGACTACTTCGACTTCGACGACGACGGAAGTTTCGACGCGGCTCGAGAGGTCTATCCCCAGCTGAGCTATCACCAGCACTACATCGAGACACTCCGGCAAACCCATCGTATGCGAGAACCAGTCGCCGTGCGACCCTTGCGGGACAGTGTAAGCTGGTAATGAGGGTGGCGTGCAGGCCGCGCCACGTTCGAAGTGAATTGTCCGCTCCCACTGGACGTCCTCAAGGCGAAAGGCACATCTGTCAGGGCATTCGTAAGACGCGTTTCCTGGCCGCCTCTCCGTGCCCACCACTGCAGAAATTGAAAAGGCCCCGCATCGCTGCGGGGCCTTTTTCTATCGTGATGTCCCGATCCTGGTTCAGCTCCCTCGCCGCAATGGAGAGGATCGAGAG
>NZ_OCTN01000021.1 GCF_900231835.1 Pontivivens marinum
ACAGCCTGCTTTTCTTTCTCAATGGCCTCCGCTTCCTGCGCCATTGCTGTTTCCAGACTGGCCTGCCGCGTCTCCAGCCTCTTCATATCCTCGGCCATGGCCGCCTGTTTCTTTTCCAGCCGTTGGCTGTAGGTCTCTTTTCGTTTGATCTCTTTTTCCGTCAATTCGGCCTTCGCCTCTAATTTCCTCAGGTGTCTATGGGTCTTCTCCACTGACGCCTTTTGGTCACTGAGCTCTAGCGAGATCGCCTCGATCTCGGCCTCCAGCGTCGCCTTCTCCTGCGGCAGATCCGCGCGCAGCTGTTTCACAGTCCGGTGAAGCGTGTCCGGGTAGTCAGCCCCGGCTTTCAGCCGCGCCTTCTTTCTGTTGCCGCGTTCGATCTCGGGCGCGAAGCGTTGCATCACCTCAGCCGCCAGATATTGCAACGCGGACATATCGCCGAGGCGGGTGGCGTTGCTGATCGGCTCTCCGTCGTCGTTGTACGCGCGCAGGGTAAAATGCGCATGGATCGCGGTCTCATCGAGATGGACGACCAGCGCTTCCAGCGATGTCTTCAGCTGAACCGCGATCTCATGCGCCAGTTCTTTGAACGCGCGATCCTGCCTCTCATCAGGCAACCGATTGAATGCCTCCTGGGCGCGATGCCCGAAGGTGATGATGCCAACAGTCACCACGGCCGCGTTGGATTTCATCTTGCGGGTCCGGCCTGCGCGCAGCCGCAACGCTTCGTTCTCCTGCTGGATATCGGGCAGCGGACGCAGCGGCATGAGGGGCCGGTTCAGTTCCGTACGGTCCCCGTCCACGTAAACCGGTTGCGCACCGATCCGGAAGTCATGCCGCCGCTGGAACTTCGCGCGCGACATCGTCTTGGGCTCGATGCGAACGGAAACAGCATTGGGATTGGACGCTGTCGCATCCCGGAGGGTATGGGTTTTTGTATCTGTCATGGGGCAAGCATCCGCTGCCTCAATGAAAGTTCAAAAGCCGTTCTGAATATGGTATGTTTGTCATATGCTTAATGAAGGACAACCTGGTCGCATAACCTACTCGGCATAACTTGCGTTATCCCGATCCGGTGAAGAGGCTTCGCCCCTTTCAAAACCCCACCAAAGAGGATGCTCCGCCCTCTTTGGAAACACCAAGCCAAGGGCTGCCTGACCCCCCTGGGCCGCTGGCCGGGACGTTCCCAGATGCTGTCGATACCTGTGGATAACCGGGTGTGGCCTGGAATTTCCGACATATGTCTTCGGAAACACGAGCCAAGGAGCCCCATATGACCAAGCCACAGCCTGACCTTCAACTCATCGACCGGTGGGAGGTGATCCGCATGCTCGGGATCAGCGAGTCGACACTGGAACGGATGCTTGTGCGCGACGAGCATTTCCCACTCCCCCGCCGTCTTGGCACCCGCACGGTGCGCTGGCTAAAACACGAGGTCGAGAGCTTTATCCGCAGCCTCGAAGTCGTCGACTACTTTGGCGACGGCACCTGACTCTGCCCCGCCGCTGCAACACGGCGGAGCAAGGTTATCTACAGGTGATCCGCAAGGCGCGGTGGCATCGTCCCGCCTGTCACGTAATCCGCCCAATCCTGCATCAGGGCACGACGTTCTTCCAGCAGGTCATCCCGCATATAGGCCTGCACAAGCTGATCCTTCTCGTGCGACAGCGCGGTTTCCATGACGTCATGGGCGTAGCACCCTTGCTTGCGCGCCCAGGTCCGGAAACTCGTCCGCATGCCATGGCCGGTGATGGACGCATCGAAGGTCTGGAACCCGAGGCGTGCCCGGTTCTCGCAGATGACGCCGGACTTGTTGCGCGGGCGTGCAAAGGTCTGGTCCTTATTCCCGTTCAGCAGATGCATATTCTCGAAGACCTGCGCCAGTTGCGCTGAGACCGGAACCCGGTGTTCGCGACGCATCTTCATGTGCTCCGCTCGACTGGTCCAGATGCGAGCCTCCAGATCGAGGTCATCCCACGCCATGAACCGGACTTCCTTCGTCCGCTTCGCAGACAAAAGCATGACCATCATCATCTGCCGGACGTCCTCCTCCTCGCGCGCGTCGCTCACCAGCCATTGCCACAGCTCGGGGACCCGCCCCCAATAGAGGGCTGCATGGTGCTTCGTCTCTTTGCGCACCCGACCGAACGCGATCTGAGGGCTGAAATCTGCGGGGTTCACCTCGGCATGTTCCAGAACCTTCGCGAGCTCGAAGACCTCCTTCACCCGGCCCAAGGTTCGCTTTGCCGTCTCGTGCTTGACCCGCCAGATCGGGTCGAAGGCCGCGATGATGTGACGTTGACGGATCTCGTTGAGCGGCAGCTTTCCGAAATGTGGAAAGGCATAGGTCTTGAGCGTCGACCAGTTCTGCTCGATGTGTTTGCCATTTGACAGGCCCTGTTTCTTCCGGTCGAACCAGACCTTCGCAAAGTCCTGAAATCTGGGCACATCGCCCGAGGGTTCCGGAAAGTCCGGTAGCTGGGTGGGCGTGTTGAGAGGCGCGGTCTGGTCCGGGCTGTCGTGTCCTGCTTTCTTGAGGACGGCCTGAACCCGCGCATCCCTGAGCGACACATCAGGATAACGCCCCAGGGTGATCCACCGGGTCCGGGTGCCTTCGGTCAGGCGCAACTGAAATGTCTTGCCGCCGCCCTTGTTCAGCCGGATATAAAGGCCATTGCCATCGGACAGGCGCACCGGGGAAACACCGTAGCGTGCGGCTTCGATCTGCTTGACTGTCAACATGGCGTGGTCCCCCGGTGCGGTGTGCAAATCGAGGGTACAAAACCGCATTGGCCTGTATCAGTGCCACCACGGGGCGGCAGAGGGTGCACGGCGAATAAATTATATGAATTCCTATGGTTAAAAGGATTCGGCTGACGGCAGTTGGGGGCAGACGAAGCCGATCTCGCGCTTTCACCGCCTCCGCCACT